>OY970253.1:0-3776135 GCA_963715555.1 uncultured Acidobacteriota bacterium | reverse complement strand
CGGCTCGGCGGTGGTACGCTGAACCGCCATGTTAATCGGACAAAGAATCCGCGAGCTCCGCGAACTGAAAAAGCTCAGCCAAGGCGACATTCAGAAGAGCACCGGTTTGATTCGCTGCTACACATCGCGCATCGAAAACGGCCACACCGTTCCTTCCGTCGAAACACTCGAAAAATATGCCCGTGCGCTGGGCGTGCCGCTCTACCGGCTTTTCTACGACGGCGCCCAGCCGCCCAGGACCCTCGCGCTTCCGAAAATGCAAGCCGTCCACGAGTGGGGCGAAAATGGCAACGAGCGCCGCGAACTCCGCAAGTTCGCCAAGGCGCTCTCCCGCATGGACGACCGCAAGCGCTCGCTGCTCCTCGAAACCGCCAAAGCCATGGCCCGCCGCCACGGCTCCCGCACCGCTGCAGCGGACTGACTGCACCCGTCGTCCGGCGCGAAAACGCCGCGACGGCGGGTCCGCGCCGGAAGTGATGCTTCCGTCGAGTTTTGGTCCGTGGCTGCCCAATCGTCCCTTCAATCCGTTGGCTGACTTTTCGTTGCGCAGCCGCCCCGATTTGCGCTAGCGTAGTTCGATTATGATTGCGGTCGAGCGCCAACTAGGAAGCAGTCGGGAGCCAAGCGCCAGAACTGCGCGCCTGCGCGCTGCCATCCATTCCCGAAATGGGAACGCCCGCAGTTACTTCAATCACGGTCATCTTTCGGCGTCCTCTGGCCTCCCATTTCCGGGCCTCAGCCTCCACAACTTAGCCGGGGTCCCCGGCGCGCTCTGCGCTCTGGGGTGGAAGAACTTACCCGGAACAGTCAATCGAGTAGCGACAGGCGTAAGTCATAGAAAACACAGTCTCGGCGGTAGCCTTACCCGGAACGTCCCGGCGCATGCGAAACGCTCCTTTTCGCATTCGCCTTGTCTTCACCGGCCCGCTACGGTGGCGTGCCCATGAAACTTCTCTACGATTGGCTTCGCGAATTCGTGGACGTCACCGCGCCCGCGTCCGATCTCCGCGCGCGCCTTGCGCTTTCCGGACTGGCCATCGATTCCATTGAAGAAACCGCCGCGGGGCCCGTGCTGGACGCGGAAGTCACAGCCAATCGTCCCGACTGCCTGGGCCACTACGGCGTGGCCCGCGAAGTCGCCGCGATCTATCGCCTGCCCGTCAAGCCGCAGGAAATCAAGCTGAAGGAATCAGCCGAAAAGGCCGCCGACGCCGCGCGTGTCGAAATCGAATCTCCGGATTTGTGCGGGCGCTACACCGCTCGGATTCTGCGCGGCGTGAAAGTGCAGCCCTCGCCCGATTGGTTGCGCAAGCGACTCGAAGCCATTGGTCAGAATTCGATCAACAACGTCGTCGACGTCACCAACTACGTCATGTTCGAGCTGGGCCACCCGCTGCACGCCTTCGATCTCGAAAAGCTCGCCGAGCGCCGCATCGTGGTGCGCCGCGCTCGTCCCGGCGAAACAATCCGCACTCTCGACGGCGCCGAGCGCGCGCTCGCGAAAGACATGTGCGTGATCGCGGACGCCTCGCACGCCGTGGCTATCGCCGGCGTGATGGGCGGCGCGGAAAGCGAAATCGGCTTCAGCAGCCGCAATATTCTGCTCGAATCCGCCTGGTTCGACCCGATCTCCGTGCGGCGCACCTCGAAATCTCTCGGCCTGCGCACCGAGGCTTCCTATCGCTTCGAACGCGGCGCCGATCCGGAAATGGCGGAACTCGCCTCGCGCCGCGCCGCGCAATTGATCGCCGAACTCGGCGGTGGCGAAATTCTCGCCGGCGTTGTGGACGTCTATCCACGCCGCGAGCCGCCCGTCGAAATCACTCTCACGCGCACCGAATTGCTGCGCGTGATGGGCGCGGACGTTCCCGACCGCGACATCGAAGGTATTCTCGGCGCGCTCGGCTTCGAGCCCGCGCGCGAAGGCGAAGGTCCGCGCGCGCAATGGAAATGCCGCCGGCCCTCCTGGCGCCAGGACGTTTCGCGCGGCATCGACCTGATCGAGGAAGTCGCGCGCCACTACGGCTACGACAAATTCCCGCCGCGCCTCCCGCCTGCGAAGCTGCCCGCCCAACGCTTGCCGCATGACGAAGTGGAAAGCCGCCTGCGCGAACGGTTGGTCGCGCTCGGCTACCAGGAAATCGTGGAAATTCCGCTCGTCAATTCGCAGCACGACGCGCTGTTTCGTCCCGAAGGTGTCGCACCCGCCGTAATCGGCAATCCTCTCGCGGAAGATGCCTCGATTCTTCGCTCCAATGGCATCGTCAGCATGTTGAATGCGGTTTCCTGGAACCTAAATCACGGCCAGCGCAACCTGCGCCTCTTCGAAATCGGAAAAGCTTATGAGCTGCGCAATGGCGAGCCGGTCGAAACCCGCGTCCTGACGCTCGCCGCCACCGGCCTCGCCCGCGAAAAAACCATCCACGAGCCCGCGCGCGAATTTTCCTTCGCCGATTTGAAAGGCGATCTCGACGCCCTCGGCGCCCTCGCAGGCGGATTCGCCTGGCAATCCGGTGGACCGACCTGGCTCGCCGCTTCGCGCGCCGCTCAAATTTTCCTTGGCACGCAGGGCAACGGCTCACACACGAACGGCAGCACGCTCGGCGCCGCAGGCCAGCTCGCGCGCAATCTGGCCGACAAACTGAAATTGCGTCAGGAAATTTTCCTCGCGGAAATGAATCTCGAACTGTTGCTCGCGGGAATCGAGCTTGTGCAGGCGAGTTTGAATTTTTCGCCGATTCCGCGTTTCCCGGCGGTCGAGCGCGACTTCTCTCTCGTGCTCGCGGACGACGTTCAATTCGCGCAAGTCGCCGGCGCGATCCGCGCTCTCGAAATTCCCGAGCTGCAGCGCATCGAACCCGCCGACCTCTTCCGCGGCGGCCAAATTCCGGCGGGGAAATATTCGCTGATGATCCGCGTCTCGTTCCAGAGCCCGGAAGCCACGCTCACCGACGCGCAAGTCTCAGGCTTTTCCTCCCGCATCGTCTCCGCGCTCGAAGAAAAGCTCGGCGCCGTGCTCAGGACCATCTAATGGCGCGAAAACAAACGTTTCGCAGCGGCACGCCAGTCGTCGCGTTGCGCCACAATCTCGATTGCGCGTCGCCCGCGAATGGCACACAATGGCGGCACACCAGCCAATTCTCGGGCGGGGGCCGAACGTGAAAGTCGATATCTACGATCAGAGCTACAGCATCAACGCGGGCGAAAACGAAGAGTACGTCAAGGAATTGGCCGCGTACGTGGACGCCAAAATGCGCGAAGTCGCCGAAGCGACGCGCATGGTCGATTCGCTGAAGGTGGCCGTGCTCGCCGCTCTCAATATCTCCGACGAACTGCTCACTCTCCGCCGCCGCCAGCAGGAACTCGAAGGCCCTCTGCGCGAGCGCGTGGAAAAATGCGTGGCCATGGTCGAGCACGCCCTCGAACAAACGAATTAGCAACGGCCGAAAACGCGCTCCTACGAACCGCGCGAACCCTCAGCAAGCCCGGCGCAGACGCTGCATCAGGTGAGCAGGTGCTTCCACCGCAGCCAAGTTTTGAACAACCCATTGGAAGCAGGCAACATCTGCTATATGATCGGACGACTTTGTCAGCTGTCTGACGAATGCGTAAACGCGGCCCAATTCGATTCTCGCTGGCAACCATAGCGCTGCTGATGATGCCGCTCTTGGTGATCGCCACCACCACCGGTTCGCTCTGGCATCACCACGCAAACGCCAACAACGAAGCAAGCTGCCCGATCTGCCATATGAGCCACTCGCCGATCGCGCCCACTTTGTTGGCGGACAGCGCGCCGGACCTGGCTCCGCTCGGCAGGCAGCCCGAAGTCCAGGAACCGGCCGACGCGCCGGCTCCTTCGATTCGCCGCGTTCCCGCTCGCGCTCCTCCCTCGCTGTAAGTTCCCGCCCATTCCGCGCCGGTGGTGAAATCTGCCGCGGCGCACCGACCGTAGTTTTCTATCTTTCGAGGGCTGATTGCCTATGCGTGTAAATCGTCTGCGTTTTGCAGTCCTAACGCTTGCAGTCTGCGTTGCCGCAGCCTCCGGCGCGCCGTGCGCCACCGCTCAAAATCTCGCCAACATCCAAGGGCCCGTGCGCATTACGCTCGACCAGGCCATCCAGCTCGCGTTGCAGCACAACCACTCCCTGCTGGCAGCGCGCACGACCATCGACCAGAGCAAAGCCGAGGAAATCACTGCGAACCTCCGCCCGAACCCGGTGCTGCTGGGTGACGCGCTGTACATTCCATTTTTCCAGCCGGGCGAATTTAGTTCGAACTACCTGGACAAATCGGCAGAATTCGACCTCGGCGTCAGCTACCTCTTCGAGCGCGGCAAAAAACGCCAGCACCGCTTGCGCGCGGCCAAGGACCAGACGGCCGTCACACGCTCGCAAGTGGCGGACGACGAGCGCAGCCTCACGTTCCAGGTGGCCAGCCAGTTCATCGCCGTGCAGCTGGCCGAATCGGCGCTGGACCTGGCGCAGCAGGACCTGAAGAGTTTCCAGAACACGATCAACATCAGCGAAGAGCGCTACCGCACCGGCGACATCAGCGACGACGACTTTCTGAAAATCAAGCTGCAGATGCTGCAGTTCCAGACCGACGCCTCGCAGGCGAAGCTGGCGAGAGTCCAGGCGCTTTCCGATTTGCGGCAGCTGCTCGGCTACGACTCGGTCCCCGCGGATTACGACGTGGCCGGCTCTTTCGAATACCTACCGCTGCACGGCAATCTAGAAGATCTCCAGGCCAAGGCGCTCGCCGCGCGGCCCGATCTGCGCGCCGCCCAGCAGGGCATCACCGCGGCGCAGAGCCAATACGAGCTCGCGAAAGCGCAAGGCAAGCACGACGTGACCGGGCAGATCATGTACACGCACACCGCCGCCATCAATAGCGCGTCGATGTACGGCCAGATCCAGATTCCAATTTTCGATCGCAACCAGGGCGAAATCGCTCGCGCGCAATACGCCATTACCCAGGCGCAGCAGCAGGAAAAGGCCACGGCCGACCAGGTGCTGACCGATGTTCGCGACGCGTACGAAAGCGTGCAGACCAACAACCAAGTGATTGAGCTCTACCAATCGGGCTATCTCGACGAAGCAAAGCAGGACCTCGACATCAGCCAGTACGCCTACCGGCGCGGCGCGGCCAGCTTGCTCGACTTTCTGGACGCGGAGCGCAGCTATCGCTCCACCGAGCTGGGCTACCGGCAGGCGCTGGCGTCGTATCTAGCCGCACTCGAGCAGCTTCGCGAAGCCGTGGGAACCAGGAGTTTGCCATGAGAATGACAGCAGCAAGTTGGCGAAAAGCGGAAGTAGCCGCACTCATTGCGCTGGGGCTCGCCGCAGCCGGCTGCAATTCGGGCCAGATGCGCACCGCGAACGAGATGACTTCGTTTTCGGCGCGCCAGTCCAAGGCCTTCACGCCGCAACTTTTCTCCATTCCCGAAGACCAGATGTCGCACGTCGAGGTCGTCACCGTCGAGCCGACGACGCTCACGCGCCAGCTGCGGCTCACCGGAACGGTCAGCTACAACGCGTTCAACACCACGCCGGTGATCACGCAGGTCGGCGGCCCCGTCAGCCGCATTTTGGCCGTGCCCGGGCAGCACGTCGTCGCCGGACAGCCGATGCTTGAAGTCTCCAGCCCCGATTACTCGCAGCTGCTGGCCACTTATCTGAAAGCGCGCGACACCTTCCACCTGGCCAGCGTGAACTACGCGCGCGCGCAAGACCTCTACCAGCACAACGCCATCGCGCAGCGGGATTTGCTGCAAGCGGAATCGGATCGCGACCAGGCGCAGGCCGACCTGAACGCCTCGGAGCAAAGTCTGAAGATTCTGGGGGTGAAAAATCCGGATGGCCTGGCCAAGGATCCCTCGGCGTCCGCTGAAATCCCGGTGCTGGCTCCGATCAGCGGCGAAGTGGTCGAGAGAATGGTCTCGCCCGGACAGGTCGTGCAGGCGGGGCAGACGCAAGCGTTCACGATTTCCAATATGCGCACCGTCTGGGTGCTCGCGAACGTGTACCAGGGCGATCTGGCCCACGTGCACGTGGGCGATCACGTGGCGATTCAAACGGACGCGTACCCCGAGAGCTTCCACGGAACGATTTCCTACATTTCGGCGGCGCTTGACCCCAATACGCGCACGCTGCAGGCGCGCATCGTGGTCAACAATCCCGGCGAAAAGCTGAAGAAGGACATGTACTGCACGGCGCTGATCACCGCCGGAGTGATTCGCAACGCGACCGCCGTGCCGGACGCCGCGGTTCTCCGCGACGACCAGAACAATCCGTTCGTGTACGTGCTCAGCGGCACGCACGAGTTCGGCCGCCGCTCGATCACCATCGGCAACAGCCAGAACGGACAAACGCAGGTGCTGAGCGGGCTTGCCGCCGGAGACAAAATCGTGGCCTCCGGCAGCTTGTTCCTGCAGTTTGCGAATTCATTCCAGCAATAAGGCTGGTTTCAGATGATTCATCGCGTCGTCCAATTCGCGCTTCGCCAAAGATTCCTGATTTTGGTTCTGACCGCCTTCGTCGCGGTGGCCGGCGCGATCTCGTTCAAAGAAATGCCCGTGGATGCGTATCCGGATTTGTCGCCTCCCATGGTGGAAATCATCACCCAATGGCCGGGCCACGCCGCCGAAGAAGTCGAGCGCCTGATCACGCTGCCCATCGAAATCGAAATGAACGGCGTGCCGAAGCTGAACGTGCAGCGCTCCATCTCGCTCTACGGCCTCTCGGATGTGATCCTGACGTTCGAAGAAAATACCGACGATTATTTCGCGCGCGAAGTGGTGTTCCAACGGCTGAGCGACGTCGCCTTTCCCTCCGGTGTGACGCCCAGCCTCGCGCCGCTTTCCAGCCCTTCGGGACTGGTCTATCGCTACGTCCTCGAAAGCCCCGATCGCACGCCGCAAGAACTGAAAACCTGGCAGGACTGGGTGATCGGGCGCGAATACAAACAGGTCCGCGGCGTGGCGGACGATTCCGGCTTCGGCGGGACGACGATGCAGTACCAGGTGCTGCTCGATCCCGCGCGCCTCTTCAGCTACCACGTCACCATTCCGCAGGTAATGCAGGCGCTCTCCGCCAACAATTCCAACGCCGGCGGCGGATTTTATTCGCACGGCGGGCAGTTCTACTACGTGCGCGGCATCGGCCTGCTGCGCGACACCAAGGACATCGGAAACGTGATCGTCGGCTCGCAGAACGGCGTGCCGATTTTCGTGCGCGACATCGGCAAGGTGGTGATCGGGCACGCGCCGCGGCTCGGCGAGTTCGGATTCAACAAGACGAATGACGCCGTGGAAGGCGTCATCATGATGCTGCGCGGCGATCAAACGCAGAACGTGCTGAGAGGCGTCGAGGCCAAGACCAAAGAGCTGAACGAGCACATCCTGCCGCCGGACATCAAAGTGGTGCCGTTCTACGACCGCAGCGATCTGGTGCGGCTCACCACGGACACCGTGGAAGGCAACCTGGTGCGTGGCATGATCCTCGTCCTGATCGTGCTGATTTGCTTCCTGGTGAGCTTCCGCGCGGCCGTAATCGTGGCGCTGACGATTCCCCTGGCGCTGCTTTTCTCGTTTATCGTCCTGCACGCCAAAGGCGTCGAAGCCAATCTGCTTTCGATCGGCGCCATCGACTTCGGAATCATCATCGACGGCACGCTGGTGATGGTCGAAAACATCTTCCGCGAGCTGGGCCTGCGCGAAGGGCAGGAGTATCAGCTGCACGAAGTGCTGCTTGCCGCGGCCAGAGACGTCGACCGCCCGATCTTTTACTCCGTCGCGGTGATCATCGCCGGATACATTCCTATTTACGCCCTCACCGGACCCGCCGGAAAGCTCTTCCATCCGATGGCGGACACGATGTCGATCGCGCTCGTCGGCGCGCTGGTGCTGACGCTCACGCTGGTGCCCGTCCTTTGCTCCTATTGGTTCCGCAAAGGCGTGCACGAGCCGGTGAATAAGCCTTTCGAATGGGTGAAGGGCCGATATGCCGCGATCCTCGATCGCTGCCTGGACCACCCCAAGACCACGGTGCTCGTCGCCCTCGGAATCTTCGGCGCCACACTACTGCTGGTTCCTTATATCGGCGGCGAATTCATGCCGCATCTGGACGAAGGCGCGCTATGGGTGCGCGCCACGATGCCGTACACAATTTCCTGGCAGGAAGCGGCAAAGTTCAGCCCGCAGGTGCGCAAAATTTTGATGAGCTATCCGATGGTCACGGACGTCGGGTCGGAGCTGGGACGCCCGGACGACGGCACCGACGCCACCGGCTTCTTCAACGATGAATTTTACGTGGGCCTGCGGCCCTACGACGACGCCACGTGGGAAAAAGGGCCGATTCACACTAAAGCCGAACTGGTGGACGACCTGCAGAAGAAGCTCAGCGCGTTTCCCGGCGTGATCTTTAATTTCACGCAGCCCGCCGAAGACGCCGTGGACGAAGCCCTCACCGGACTGAAAAGCGCGCTGGCGGTGAAAGTCTACGGCTCGAATTTGAACGTGCTGCAAAGCACCGCGCTCAAGATCAAGCGGCGCCTCGCGCAGGTTCCCGGATTCACCGATCTGACCGTGGTGCGCGAGCTCGGCCAGCCGAGTCTGCTGATCACGCCGGATCGCGACAAGATCGCGCGATACGGGATTAACGTATCCGACGTGGAGACCGTGGTCGAGTCGGCCGTGGGCGGAGCAGCCGCCACGCAGGTGATTCAGGGCGAGAAGCTCTTCGACCTCGTTGTGCGCATGGAACCACAGTTCCGCGAAAGCGCCCAGCAGATCGGAGACTTGCTCGTCGGCACGCCTTCCGGCCAGCAGATTCCGCTGCGCCAGCTCGCGGACATTCGCGAAGCCAGCGGCGCCTCGTTCATCTATCGCGAAAACAATTCGCGCTACATCGGCGTGCAATACAGCATCAACGGTCGCGACCTGGAAAGCACCGTGGCGGCCGGCCAGAGCGCCATCGCCGATATCCAGAAAACTCTTCCCCAGGGTTACCGGATCGCCTGGGGCGGCGAGTACAGTGAATATTTGGCGGCGCGGCGCGAATTGGATGTGATCGGCCCGCTTGCTCTGGTCCTGATTTTCATGATTCTGTTCGCGCTCTACGGCAATTTCAAATTCCCGATGGCGATTGCCTTCGGCGTGGTGATCACAGAGCCGGTCGGCGCGCTGATCGCGCTGAAATTGACGCACACGCCTTTCAGCGTTTCATCCGTGCTCGGCTTGCTGGCGCTGATGGGAGTCTCGGTGGAGACGGCGGTGATTCTCGTCTCGTTCATCAATAAGCTGCGGCGCGAAGGCAAAGACATCCGCACGGCCACGCACGAAGCTGCCCTGATGCGACTGCGCCCGATCATGATGACCGCGCTCGTGGCCTGCCTCGGTCTGCTGCCTGCGGCGCTTTCCACTGGCATCGGTTCGGACACGCAGAAGCCGTTTGCCATCGTGATCGTCGCCGGCCTGATTTCTCGCCTCTGCATCGCCATATTTGTTGACCCGGTGCTGTACCGCACCGTCGCGCGCGACGGCGACGTGCTGCAGGTCTAGCTCGATTTCAAGGTCGCTCCTCATTGCGGCTGCTCGACGCGCTTCTCGCACGCACGGCCACAGCGCTGGCTGATGTGCCAACTGAGCGCTCGCCAAGAGCCCGAACCGCCCTACCCCTGGCCTGGTGCTGAGCTGTTGCACGTGGAACCCTCGGCAGACCTACCATTCATCGAAAGTCCGCAGGCAGAACTGTTGAATTCCCTACCAAAGAGTTCTGCCTAGCCACCCGCAGAGTCTAGTTGACAAACGTTCTCATGTAAAATAGAGTCTCACTCGTAGATGATAGTGTTTGTCATCTGGAGAGCAAGTGAAAGTTCAAATTCGTACTCTGCTTTTGTTGGCAGGCGTGTTCGTAGCGCTTGGAATCTGCCCGCCGGCGCCGGCGCAAGAAACGCCGTACTTCGTTACGTATTCGTCGCACCTAGAGGAGCCGGGCAATCTGGAGATCGAGCTCTACTCCATTTACGGCACCCAGAAATCGGCCGGCGATTTCATCGCGCCTTGGGCGGAATTCGAGTATGGCGTGACCGGCTGGTGGACCACGGAATTCTACGTAGATTCGCAGCGAACTTTTGGCGATAGCGCCGTGTTTACCGGAACGCGCTGGGAGAACCGCTTCCGCCCTCTGATGCGCGAGCACTGGATCAACCCGGTGTTGTACGTCGAATTCGAAAACACCACCGACGCAGACAAGACGCTGAAGGAGGTAGTCGGTTTCGATAATCAGCTCGACGACGCCGAGCCGAACGCCGAGGCCAATCAATCGCACACCCACGAACTTGAAACCAAACTGATTCTTTCGAGCGACTACAAGGGCTGGAACTTCTCCGAAAATTTCATCGGCGAAAAGAACCTGGGCCACGAGCCGTGGGAGTTCGGCTATGCGCTGGGCGCGGCGCGGCCATTGCGGCTCGCTGCGACTCCCTACGCCTGCAACTTCTGCCGCGAAAATTTCGTGGTGGGCGCCGAAATGTACGGCGGGCTCGGCGTTGCATCGACTTTTACCCTGTCGCATACTTCGCATTACCTGGCGCCGATTTTCGCGTGGCGGCTGCCGAACGGGGTCACCTGGTCGTTCTCGCCCGGCTTTGGCCTTACCGGCGCTAGCCACCGGATTCTGCTGCGCTGGGGCGTGTCGTACGAAGTCGCCGGTTTCGGCCGCGCGGTCAGGAGTTTCTTCCGATGAGCCGCCATTGCATTCCCGCCCTGTTGCTGCTTGGATCGCTCGTGGCCGCGTCCGGAGCTACCGCCAAATGGAAGAAAGACTCGCGTGGCGTGCTGGCGGCCATTGCCCGCGCCCCGATCAAGGCGCGCGGCTGGAAGAATCCCTATGCGGGCGATCCTCAGGCGGTCCTCGCTGGCAAGAAGCTTTTCCTGCAGCACTGCGCCGAATGCCACGGCGACGATGCCCGCGGCAGTGGCCATGCCGCGAACCTGCACATGCCGGATGTACAGAGCGCCACGCCTGGCGAACTGGAGTGGCTCCTTTGGAATGGCAATCTCACCAAAGGAATGCCTTCCTGGTCCGGTCTTCCGCCGCAGCGTCGCTGGCAAATTGTCGCGTACCTGAAATCGTTGCGCTGAGGATTCCTGTTACAATGAACCGCGGAGATGGTCTGCGACGCAGGTGGACGTTGCGAAAGCCTATTTGAACCAACACTGGATCCCAGGGCGCCCGCGTCGACCTGCCCTTGTGCAGTCCCGCCCGGCTTGCCGGACCGGGAAAGCCTTAAAGCAGGCGCTGGGCACCCGACTTGGCACGTGGGGTTCAGGGCCTAGTAACGCACGGCGAAGTGGACCGCTCCTTTTCTGATATCCTGCGGGACTGTAGTTGGCCGTCGGAAATCCACTAGCATGAAGATACTTTTTATTGGCGACGTGGTCGGCTCGCCCGGCCGCAAGATCGTTCACGAACGGCTGGCGGACATCCTCGCCCAGCGGCAGATCGATTTCTGCATCATCAATTGCGAAAACTCCGCCTCTGGCTTCGGCGTCACGCCGAAAATCGCCGAGGAGTTTTTCGCCGAGGGTGCCGACGTGCTTACCAGCGGCAATCACATCTGGAAGCGCAGGGAAATCATGGACTACTTCCCGAGGCAGCCGCGGCTGCTGCGCCCTGCGAATTTTCCCGAGGGCTCTCCCGGCGCCGGATTGTGGATCGGCCACGCGAAAAATGGCGTCGGCTGCGCCGTCCTCAATGTGCAGGGCCGCACGTTCATGGCCCCAATCGACGATCCATTTCGCACTGCGACGGCGGAGCTGAAAAAAGTGCCTCTCGACGTGAAAGTAATCGTGGTCGACATGCACGCCGAAGCGACCTCCGAAAAAGTGGCCATGGGTTGGTATCTGGACGGCAAAGTCTCCGCCGTCCTCGGCACGCACACGCATATCGCAACCGCCGATAATCACGTGCTGCCCCGCGGAACGGCGTATATCACCGACGTGGGCATGACCGGACCGCACGACTCCGTGATCGGCATGGAAAAGACCACCATCATCGAGCACTTTATCGATGCCATGCCTTCGCGGTTCAGTGTCGCCGAGGGCGATGTGCAAATGAATGGCGTGCAGATCGACGTCGACGAGTCCACCGGTCGCGCTCGCTCCATCGAACGCGCCAATTTCCGGCTCGATTGATTGCCATGGATACTGGCACTGGTGATTTCCACAGCCGCTGGCAGTTTCCCGCGGCCCATCAGTCCCGGAGAAATTGCCTTGCCTCCAAGAATTTGAAGAGGCTGTTGAAATGGAAACTGTGGAAAACCTTGCCGAGCTTTGCGCGATGAATTTGCATTTTCCGCACAGTTTCATGGGCACGGCGAGCGATTTTGCCTCGGATTCACAAGCGTCGCGATGCTGTGGAAAAGCTGTGAAAACTATGTGGACTATGAATTCGTGTTTCGGCCACTTTTCTCTTGCTCCCGACGCTTCATTTAGGCAGAATCCCGCTCGCGCAGTTGATCCTGTCGCGGTTGAGGATTAGATTTCACGAGGCGTTGCGAGGGTGGGGTGCTCCCTGCCGTCTCTGACCTGATCGCCCAGACCATTTTTAGCTCCTCGCGTGGTGAGGGGCGATTTCCACAGCATTTCCACATCAGTGGAAATTGCGTAGGGACTCATTTTTCCTATGACGCTTTGGGACAAGGTCCTCCAGCATACTGAACGCCGCGTGAACCCGCACAGTTTCGCCACCTGGTTTCGTCCCACTCGCCAGGAGGGCGCTGAAGAAGGCCGCCTGATCATCCGGGTTCCCACGCGACTCTTCTCAAAACGACTTAAAGAAACCTACGGCGAGCTTTTGCGCGCCGTGCTCGCCGAAATCGGCCAGCCGGAGATGGCCCTTGAGTTCATTTGCGCCGATTCCGAGCCGCTGGCGGCTCAACCAGCAGCTCCCCCGGCACAAAGCAAGCTCGATTTCGACGCTGCGGACGCGCAGCTGAATCCGCGCTACACGTTCGACAAATTTATCGTCGGCTCGTCGAATCAGTTCGCGCATGCCGCGGCCGTCGCCGTCGCTGAACAGCCCTCGAAATCCTACAACCCGCTGTTTCTCTACGGCGGAGTGGGCCTCGGCAAGACGCATCTGATGCAGGCGATCGGCCACGAGCTGAAGCGCCGCACTCCTTCGCTGCGGCTCATCTACATCAGCGCCGAGAAATTCACCAACGAAGTGATCGCCTCGATCCGCTTCGAGCGCATGTCCGCTTTTCGCGACCGCTTCCGCAACATGGACGTGCTGATGGTCGACGATATCCAGTTCATCGCCCGCGCCGAGCGCACCCAGGAAGAGTTCTTCCATACCTTCAACGCGCTGTACGATCAGCAGAAGCAGATCGTTATTTCCTCCGACTGTCCGCCCAAGGAGATTTCCGCGATTGAAGAGCGTTTGCGCTCGCGCTTCGAGTGGGGCCTGATCGCCGACATTCAAATGCCGGATCTCGAAACCAAAATCGCCATTCTGCAGAAAAAAGCGGAAAGCGAGCAGGTCCGCCTGCCGGAAGACGTGGCCGAATTCATTGCCCGCTCCATCAAATCCAACGTTCGCGAGCTCGAAGGGCGCCCTGATCCGTCTGATGGCCTATGCCTCGCTCACTGGAGCTGCGTTCAATCTCGCCACCGCGCAGCAGGTGCTGAAAAACATCATCGAAATTCAGGAAAAGAAGATCAGTATCGAGCAGATTCAAAAGCGCGTGGGCGAGCACTTCGGCTTGCGCGCGCAGGATTTGAAAGTCCGCAGCAATTCGAAAACGATCGCCTTCCCGCGACAGGTGGCCATGTTCCTGGTGAAGCAGCTCACGTCCGCTTCGCTGCCGGAGATCGGCAAGCAGTTCGGCGGCAAACATCACACCACCGTTCTGCACTCGATCAACAAGATCGAGGCGCTGCGCCAGGTCGATAAAGAATTGAACAAGACGATCAACAGGCTGCTCGACTCGTTCGGCTAGACTTGCGGAAAAGCGCGCGCTATGGCGTGTGCATCGCCTGTGGATCGCTGTGGAAGCTGGTGCAAAAAAACGGCGCGATGCGGCAGAAGTGAACTTTTTCCGCTGGCCCGCGCGGAGATTCACAAGCAACGCAGCGGAGAAAAAGCAGTAGGGAAGCGCGATTTTAGCGATTTCCTCAAATCCACAACTGCGGAGACGGCTACGGTTTTCATATCTTTATAGAAATTAAGAAAAGCAGTAGAGTAAACCCCGCCTGTCAGTAGGCAGGAAGAGTAAGGCCATGAGCCCCGAAACCAGCGCAAGGACCGCATACGAGATGGAATTCAGCGTAAAGAAATTCGATTTACTCGAAGAGCTTTCCCTGACGCAAGGCGTCGTCGAGCGCAAAACCACGATTCCCATCCTGTCCAATCTCCTCTGCGAAGCCAGCGGCAATCGCCTGACGATCACCGCTACCGATCTCGAACTCAGCATTCGCACCTCCTGCGAAGCCAAGATCAAAAAAGAAGGCGCTGGCACCATCCCGGCGAAAAAGCTGCTCGAATTGGTCCGTCTGCTGCCGGACGAGGAAATTCGCTTCAAGCTTCTTGAAAACCACTGGGTGCAGATCACCTGCGACCGCCGCAATTACAAGCTCGTTGGCATGTCCAAAGATAATTTCCCGCAGCTGCCCGCGTTCCCGCACGCGCTGGTGAAGATTCCCGCGAAAATGCTGGCCGGGCTGATCGCGCGCACCACCTTCGCGATTTCGCTCGAGGAATCCCGCTACACGCTGAACGGCGCCTTGCTGGTGCTGAAGCCGAACTCCATCACCATGGTCGCTACCGACGGCCATCGCCTCGCGCTTGCGGAAGTCGATCACAAGTTTGAAGGCTTCTCGATCTGAGACGCGCGTCCTGATCCCCAAGAAAGCCATGAACGAAGTACAGCGTCTCGCCGCCGAGGTGGGCGACGAAGATATGGTCGAATTCGCCCAGGACGAAAGCCATCTCTTCTTTCAGTTCGGCCGCCGCTTGCTCACCTCGCGCAAACTAACCGGGCAATTCCCGAATTATGAAGCTGTGCTTCCGCGCGACGTGAACAAAACCGTCGCCATCGAGCGCGGCGAACTGCAAGACGCGCTGCGCCGCGTATCGCAGCTCGCCGATCAGCGCTCGCATGCCGTGAAATTCATCCTCGCCAAAGAGGGCCTCGAAATTTCCGCATCCAGCCCTGAATACGGCGAGGCCAAGGAAGCCATCGAGAAGGAATTCAACGGAGAGCCGGTCACCATCGGTTTCAACGCGCAGTATCTGCTCGATTTTCTCGCCGCAGCGCCTGATGGTCCCATCAGCTTCGAGCTCAAGGACGATCAGTCCGCCGGCCAGCTTCGCCCTCTGGCCGACGACGGCACCCGCTACCGCTACGTCGTAATGCCCATGCGCATCTGAGGACGCATGGCCGGATACCGTTTGCGTTCCGCGCCTGAATTCGCCACGATTCGGCCACCGAAAGTGGCCGTCCAAACCGCCTTCAAATCACTTTTTTTCGTCGGCCGAGATGGCTGCTAGATTTCCCCCAACGCCCCCTCTAGACCTCTATGTAAGTAATTCCACATAAAGAAGATAGCCTATTTCTCGGTGTGAGATTCATCTTGAGAATTCGGCCCACTTCCGATAGAATTTGAGTTGTATCGGATTCCTCCTGAGCGACACGTTGTTCGCACCAGCCGAATCCCGCGCTTTGCTTGTGCGCGCCAGCGCAGGCAGCCTTTCGGCGCGGCTCGGCAGGTCACGGACGTCCCTGCTTTGCGCAGGGTGAATACGAAAGCTCCGCCGCGCTCCTCCGAAATGTCGGTATGGAGCGGGATGGAGACAATAGAAACCCTTCGAGTCCCAGCTCGAGCGAGACTGTTCGCGCCAGAGGGGCCAATGGGCGAGGCTGCCCGCCAAAACGGGCAAGTGTCGAGCCGATCCGCGCGACCGCCTTCCCGCTCACGACTTCATGTTTTTCGTGGCACGCAATTTCTGAGGAGACGCACGATTCATGGCTGAAAAAGAAACGCCCGCCGAAGGCGCTGGGCACAAGTACGACGCTACGTCGATCAAGGTCCTGGGCGGACTGGAAGCCGTCCGCAAGCGCCCGGCGATGTATATCGGCTCGACCGGCGACATGGGCTTGCACCATCTGGTTTGGGAAGTGGTCGACAACTCCGTCGACGAAGCCATGGCCGGCTACTGCGATGAAATCAACGTGCTCGTGCACGACGATAACAGCGTCACTGTGGTGGACAATGGCCGCGGCATTCCAGTCGATATTCATGCGACTGAGAAAAGGCCGGCCGCCGAAGTAGTCATGACCGTTCTGCATGCCGGCGGAAAATTCGATAGCGATACGTACAAAGTTTCCGGTGGTCTGCACGGCGTTGGCGTCTCGGTCGTCAACGCGCTCTCCGATTGGCTCGATCTGGAAATCTGGCGCGATGGCGAAGTCTGGGAGCAGTCGTACGAAAAGGGCGTCCCCACCTCGAAGCTGAAGCCCTCGGGCAAGACGCGCAAGACCGGCACGAAAATCACCTTCCATGCCGATCCTTCGATCTTTTCGACCACCGTCTACAGTTTCGACACGCTTTCGCAGCGTCTCCGCGAGCTGGCCTTCCTGAATAAGGGCCTGAAGATCACGCTCGACGACGAGCGCTCCGGGAAAAAGACCGAATTCCGCTTCACCGGCGGCATCTCCGAATTCATCAAGCACCTCAACCGCGGCAAGCAGACGCTCCACGATTCGCCCGTTTACATAGAAGGCAAGCGCGGCCAGGTCGAAATCGAAATCGCGCTGCAATATAACGACAGCTACGCCGAAAACATCTTCGCCTTCGCCAACACCATCAACACTGTCGACGGCGGCACGCACCTGGCCGGCTTCCGCTCCGCGCTCACCCGCACCATCAATTACTACGCCAGCTCCTTCGGCATGATTAAGGAGCAGAAGGACGAAGTCTCCATCAATGGCGATGACGTTCGCGAAGGGCTCGTCGCCGTCGTTTCCGTGAAGCTTCCGCAGCCGCAGTTCGAGGGCCAGACCAAAGGCAAGCTCAATAGCGATATCAAAGGCCCCGTCGAATCGCTCGTCAACGAAAAGCTCGGCGAATATTTCGACAAGCACTCCTCGATCGCGCGCAAAATCATCGGCAAGTGCATTGACGCGGCGCGCGCCCGCGAAGCCGCGCGCAAGGCCCGCGAGCTCACGCGCCGCAAGTCCGCGCTCGATTCCAGCGGCCTGCCCGGCAAGCTGGCCGATTGCCAGGAACGCGATCCCGCGCGCTGCGAGCTCTTCATCGTCGAGGGAGAATCGGCGGGCGGCTCGGCCAAGGGCGGACGCGACCGCCGCTACCAGGCCATCCTTCCGCTGAAGGGCAAAATCCTCAACGTCGAAAAGGCCCGCTACGACAAGATGCTGGGCCACGAGGAAATCCGCGCCATCATCACCGCGCTGGGCACCGGCATCGGCAAGGACGATTTCGACGCCTCCAAGCTCCGCTACCACAAAGTCATCCTGATGACCGATGCGGACGTCGACGGCAGCCACATCCGCACGCTCCTGCTCACCTTCTTCTTCCGCCACATGCGCGAGCTGATCGAAAAGGGGCACATCTACATCGCCCAGCCGCCGCTCTATCGCGTGAAGCGCGGCAAGATGGACCGCTACATCCGCGACGAGCGCGACTTTTCGCGCGAGCTGATGAAGCGCGCCACCGAGGACCAGGTGGTCAAAACGAAAGACGGCAAATCGCTCGAAGGCGGGCCTCTCACGCAATTTCTGCTCAACATTCAGGAATACGACCAGGTTGCCGCCAAGCTCGCTCGCCGCCTGCGCGAACCCAAGCTCATCGATCTCTTGGCTGAGAGCGATATTGAAAAGAAAACCGATTTCGCGGACAAGAAAAAGCTGCAAGATCTGGCCAAAGCCATCGAAAAAGCCAAGCTCGATCTGCAATCCACAATCGTCTTCGACGAAGAGCACAGCCTCAACGAACTCGTCCTCAAAAATGGCTCGGAAATGCGCATCAATTGGGCGCTGGCCGCTTCGCCCGAGTACAAGCGCCTGCGCGCGCTCTATCAGGCCGTCGCGGACGTCGATAAGCCGCCCTTCACCATCGCCCACAATGGCGACAAGGCCACCAAAGAGAGCGCCCAGGCGCTTCTCAACTACGTGCTCGAAGACGCCAAGAAAGACTTCACCATCACGCGATTCAAGGGCCTTGGCGAAATGAATCCAGAGCAGCTCTGGGCCACCACCATGAACGCCGAGACGCGCACGCTGCTCAAGGTCAAGCTCGAGGACGCCGTCGCCGCCGAGGAAATCTTCGCCACGCTCATGGGCGAAAACGTCGAAGAGCGCCGCAAATTCATCCAGGACAACGCCCTCGACGTCGTCAACCTCGATATTTAAACGACCGTGGTAACGGGGACTTTTCGCCAGGGCGCGGCTAGAGCCGTGCCGCAAATGGTTGCCACGAAAGGAACATGGCATGCAGCGCCTGCGCAATATCGTTCGATGGATTTTCCTCGCGCTCGCGCTGGTGTACGTCGCCTGGGTCGCGCCGGAGTTGATTCACAATTTCCGCGAATGGCGCGGTGCGCTTCCCGGCGATCCCGTGGCCGCGGAGTTTTGGCGCACGGCTTTTCGCATGGACGTGACGGATATCATCGTCGTCCTGGTGGTCGGAATCGCGACCTGGCTGGGGCTCAGGCCCCGCAAACGCACTGCCGCGCCATCGGCGCAACTTTGAATTTGTGCAGGATCGCAAACGCCATACGAATTTTTTAGCACAAGGGGTCTAAATGGCTGACGAGCAAAATCTTTCCGTCCTCACTCCGGTCGATATCGAATCGGAGATGAAAAAGTCGTACCTCGATTACGCGATGAGCGTGATCATCGGCCGCGCGCTGCCGGACGTCCGCGACGGCCTGAAGCCCGTGCACCGCCGCATTCTCTTCGGCATGTACGAGCTCGGCCTCACCTCTACGAAGGCCTACCGCAAGTGCGCCAAGATCGTCGGCGAAGTCCTCGGCAAATACCACCCGCACGGCGATACGCCTGTCTACGACGCGCTCGTCCGCCTGGCACAGGACTTCAACATGCGGTATCCGCTGGTCGACGGCCAGGGCAACTTTGGCTCCGTCGACGGCGATCCGCCGGCGGCCATGCGTTACACCGAGGCCCGCCTGTCGAAAATCGCCGAGGAAATGCTGGCGGACATCGAAAAAGAAACCGTCGATTTCACGCCCAATTTCGACGAAAGCGAAAAAGAGCCGGTCGTCCTGCCCACGCGCATTCCCAATCTCCTGGTCAACGGCTCCTCCGGCATCGCCGTCGGCATGGCCACCAATATTCCGCCGCACAATCTGCGCGAAACGATCGAAGCCGCCATTCTGCTGATCGAGAATCCCGAGGCCACGCTCAAGCAGGTGATGAAAATCATGCCCGGCCCGGATTTCCCCACCGGCGGCTTCATTTCCGGCCGCGAAGGCATCGAACAGGCTTACAAAACCGGCCGTGGCTCCTTTCAGGTGCGCGCCAAGGCCGCCGTCGAGCAGCGCGGCAAGGATCGCGAGGACATCGTCATCACCGAGCTGCCCTACCAGGTGAACAAAGCGCGCCTGATCTCGCACATTGCCGACCTGATCAACAACAAAAAAATCGACGGCATCGGCGACGTCCGCGACGAATCCGACCGCGACGGCATGCGCATCGTCATCGAACTAAAGCGCGACGAAGAGCCGCAAATCGTGCTGAACAAGCTCTACAAGATGACGCAAATGCAGGAATCGTTCGGCATGATCCTGCTGGCCATCGTCGGCGGGCAGCCGCGCGAACTCGGCCTGCTGCAGCTGCTGAAGCTGTTTATTGAGCACCGCATCGACGTGGTCCGCCGTCGCACGCAGTACGATCTGCGCAAGGCCCAGGAGCGCGAGCACATCCTGCTCGGCTACCACATCGCGCTCGATCACATCGACGACGTCATCAAAATTATTCGCGGATCGTCCAGCCGCGCCAACGCCCGCGAAAATTTGCACCAATTCTTCTCCAATCAATCCGTGCGCGTGCTCGTGGGCGGCAAGGAAACCACCATCAAGGGCGTCAAGCTCGATCCCAAGAAATACGACCTCCTCGCCGAAACCGCCGGCCGCAGCGGCGTCATGGCCACGGGCGAAGGCTTTGGCCTCAGCTATATTCAAATCGACGCCATCCTCGAACTCCAGTTGCATCGCCTCACGCAGCTCTCCGTCGACGAAATCCTGAAAGAGCTGGCCCAAATCCGCGAGCGCATCGCCGATCTGAAGGAAATCCTGGCGAGCGAAAAGAAACTCAAAGCCGTCATCATTGCCGAGTTGCGCGAAGTGCTGAAGGCTTACGGCGACGAACGCCGCACTCAGATCGTCGATCGCGTCGAAGAGATCAAGCTCGAAGATTTGATCAAAGACGAAGAGATGGCCATCACCGTCAGCCACGCCGGCTATATCAAGCGCACTTCGGTCGACGTCTACCGCCATCAGTCCCGCGGCGGCAAGGGCCGCATCGGCGCCAAGACGCGCGAGGACGATTTCGTCGAGCATTTCTTCGTCGCCTCGGCGCACAGCTACATTTTGCTGTTCACCTCCAAGGGCCGCGTCTATTGGCTGAAGGTCTACGAGATTCCCGAAGGCGCCGCGGCCACTCGCGGCAAGGCCATCAACAGCCTGGTGCGATTCCAGGACGGCGAAAATCTCACTGCCGTCGTGGCCACCCGCAATCTCGAAGAGCAAGACCGCTACGTCTTCCTGGCCACCAGGAACGGCACGGTGAAAAAGACCGCCATCGCCGAATTTTCAAACCCTCGCTCGTCCGGCATCATCGCCATCAATCTCGATTCCGGCGACGAGCTGATCGGCGCCAAGCTCACCGACGGCAAGCAGATGATCTTCCTGGCCAGCCGCGACGGCCAGGCCATTCTCTTCCGCGAAACCGAAGTCCGCTCCATGGGCCGCAATGCCGCCGGCGTCAACGGCATGGATCTCGCCAAGGACGACGTGGTCGTTTCCATGGACGCGGCCCAGCCCGATTTCGGCATCATTCAGAAAGAATTCAAGAAGGACACGCAGAACCTCGACGAGCTCGAAAGCGATCAGATTCGCGAGTCTCTCACCTCGCTCATGCTCACCGTTTCCGAGAAAGGCTACGGCAAGCGCACCCCGCTCGCCGAATATCGCGTCACGTCGCGAGGCGCCAAGGGCGTCATCAACCTCAAGTCCACCGATCGCAACGGCCCCGTCGTCGCTGCTCTGCAGGTCCGCGAGGATTCCGACGTGATGATCATCACCGGCCACGGCAAAGTCATCCGCGTGCACTCCGCGGAAATTCGCGAAGCCAGCCGCTCCGCGCAGGGCGTTCGCCTGCTGCGCCTTGAGGAAGGCGACCGCATCGCCGCCGCCGCCGGCCTCCTCGAAGAGGAAGAAGCCGTGGCCGCCGTCGCTCCGCCCGTGCCCCCGGCGCCCGAAAAGAAGTAGAAGCTCGCTTCCCTATGAGCGCCTATCTCCCGATGCGCGCTTTTAGTGATTCGCGTGCCGTATATCCTGCCTGCGCCGACCGAGCAATGGCGAGCGCCGCGCCGGCCCCCCACGGGGAATCGTTTCCGGCGCTACGCGCGCCCTTAATGCACCGGTGGAGCAATGTAATACCCCGGCCGCGTGCGCACCGTCACGTTCGGCCGATCGACCGTCACCTTGATCGTGTGGTAGCCCGGTTTTTCGCCGCCCGGCGGCTGGTAGCCCAACGTGTACTGCGCGTGCAGCTCGCCGCCCATCTCGTCCACCGCTTCCTGAATCGCGCGGTCTTTCTTCGGGCTCAGCTCCAGCCCGCCCGTGCTCTTGCTCGCCACTTCTAGCGAGGTCGGCGTCACCAGGTTTTTCCCCGTCCGCACCAGCCACACCGCCAGCGCCCCTAAATTCGCCGGCGGTTGCTGCATCTGGCTTTCGATTGACGGATTCTGCGGCATTCCCGGTGGCACCGGCACCGGAAACGTTCCCGGAGGGCCGATCGGCGCCGGGCCCGTGTAAGCGGGCGGCTGCGTCAGCGCCGCCTTGGTGCTGCTCAGCCCGATCGAATAGATCGTCACGTTTCCCACGTGCGCGGCCCGCAGTACCTCGCCCAATTTGCTCTCGCTGCCGCTGTCGATCGCCTCGCTGACCACGAACAAAATCCGCCGCCTGCCGCGCGGCTCCTCTTCCAGCAGTGAGACGCCTCGCGCCATCGCGTCGTACAGATGCACCCCCGAAGGTCCCATCTGCAGATGGTTGATCGTCTTCTGAACCGCCTCGGGGTTCGTCGTGAACGGCTGCAGCAAGTCCACCGTGTCGTTAAAACCGATCACCGCTGCCCGCGACGTCTGCCCCATCACCACTTGCGTGAATACGATGCCGGTCTTCCTGATCCCGGGTAGCAGTCCCTGGACGCGCGAGCTCGTCTCCACCACTAGCACGATGTCGAAGGGCTGCCCGCCCAGATCGAAGTGGGTGATCTTCTGTTGCACGCCGTCGTCGTAGAGGCGGAAATCTTTTTCCGTGAGGTTGAGGACGAGTCTGCCGGAGCGGTCGCGCACCGTCACCGGAGCGGTCACTTCCGAGGTGCGCACGCGAATGCTCTGCACCGCGTCCGGCGGCGGATTTTCCTGTGTGGACGCCTGCTGATCGTGCATCGGTCCCGGCGGTGCTTCCTGCGCGAGCGCCGCCGGCGCCACTGCCGCGAAAGCGAGCACCGCCACCATGCCGAGCGCAAACAAAAGAAGTGCCGGAACCCTCAGGACTCTGAGCGTCAGTTTTCGCCGCATGGCTCCCCCCTGTTTACTGTGATTCCCCGCGCTGATCGCGAGTTGCAGCGGGCGGATCGGGCACGGAACGCCGCTCTGCACTATTATGATCCTCGCATCCTATGCAGCGCTATTGCTCGCCGGGAATTCTTCCCGCCGGCGATTGACCGCTGAGAACTGTGTTACATTCGCAAGGAGCGCGTTCGCAGTTTTTTCCGCCATGAAGAACATCACTTCGCTCAAAGGGCCGGTGGAAACCGTCGATGGCCGACTGGTCCTGCGAATTCCGCTGGCTGCGGGCGGCAGCCAGCTGGTTGAATGCTCGCGCGGCATCGGCGAAGTGGAAGGCGAATGCCTGAAAGTGGCCATCCCCAGTTGGCTCGCCGAAAAGTTGGGAATCCAGGTGGGAAGTCAGGTGCGCGTGGACAACTACGACGGTAAATTCAACATTCACCCGGTCAATCATCGCGCCGAACTCGCCGATGTTTTGCGCAAAAAGTCTCTGGTGCGCGGTGAATTTACGCTCTCGTCCGGCAAGAAAAGCAATTATTACCTCGATTGTAAGCTGACCACGCTCGACGCCGAGGGCGCGCTGCTCACCGGTTACTGCCTCCTGGAGCTGCTCGACGAGATGCGGATCGAGCCCGACGCCATCGGCGGCCTCAGCATGGGCGCCGATCCGGTCGTTTCCGCCGCCATTGTCGTCAGCGCCATCGAAAATCGCCCGCTGCCGGGATTCCTGGTGCGCAAGGAAGCCAAAAAGCACGGCCGACAAAAGCAGATCGAAGGCATCGAGAACCCTAGCGGCAAGAAAGTGGTCATCGTCGACGAAGTCTGCACCACCGGCGGTTCCACCCAGGAAGCCATCGACGCCGTCGAGCGCGCCGGCGCCGAAGTGGTCGCCGTCATCAGCCTCGTTGATCGCCAAGAGGGCGGCTCCGACATGCTGCGCGCCAAATACAACTACCGCTCCGTCTTCACCGCCCGCGAACTCCTCGAGAACACGTAAAGCCCGCAAAACTTCCCCGGCTGAATCGCCGCATGGCTCCGCGCTGAGAAGACGTACGGAAGCTATTCCGGACCCCTTTTTGCGCCCGGCGAGCGCGCGGGCGTCCGCCCCAATTGTGGGTCCCCAACGCGCTCCTGCGCGTTGGCCTGCGCGATCCGCGCTGCGAAGGTTACAACCTCGCACGAGCTCCCGCAATCCGCGCCTGAATCGCGCGAGCCCCGCGCTAGAATTGGAATTCGCATCTCGCGAGGGGGAACAACATGAAGCGTTCGGGCCATCTGCCGCAGGCTCCGCTTGCCTATCAGGATCCGCGGTTCATGGAGAGCAAGGTCGCCAGGCCTCTGCGGATTCTCGCCGAGTACATCGATCCCATCAATCGCCTGCGCCGCGCCGGCGTGGGCGACACCATCGTGATGTTCGGCTCGGCGCGCATTCGCTCTCGTGACGTGGCGCTCGCGCACCTCCAAACCGTCCAGCGGGACGCACGTGGCCGCAAAACCGCCGAGTGGCGCGCCAGAATCCGCGCGGCTAAGTCCGTGGTGGACATGTCCCGCTATTACGAAGACGCGCGCGAGCTGTCACGGCGCATCACGCTGTGGGCCATGACGCTCGGCCCGCATCCGCGCCGCTTCGTGATCTGCTCCGGCGGCGGTCCTGGCATCATGGAAGCGGCCAATCGCGGCGCCGCCGAAGCGGGGGGGACTTCCATCGGCCTCAGCATTCAGCTTCCGCACGAGCAGAAGCCAAATCCGTATATCACCTCGGAGCTGAACTTCTGCTTCCACTACTTTTTCATGCGCAAGCTGTGGTTCGCGCAGATGGCCAAGGCGCTCATCGTTTTTCCCGGCGGCTTCGGCACCATGGACGAGCTCTGGGAAATGCTCACGCTGCTGCAAACCCGCAAGCTTCCCTCGCGCCACCTGATTTTGATTTACGGACGAAAGTATTGGGACAAAGTGTTGAACTGGCGGCACATGGTGAATAGCGGGACCATCGACCAGAAAGAATACGATCTCTTGCAGTTCGCCGATACAGTGGACGAAGCCTTTCAGCGGGTCAGAACGCGCATGGAATCGGACCACCTCGAACTCGATCCCGGCGAAGAGCGCGTCTAAACAAAAGCCGACGAGATCGCGGTGTCGTTCCCGGGGCGGCCCAGCCTTGCTACCGGCTGGACCGCCCATGATTTCGCAATCTGTCAGTTTTTGGAAACTTCGAGATTTGCGAAAAACACGGCGTTGAACCGACGTTCTTCTCCGCGGTCGTGCACCAGCACCACCGGCGCAACGCGCAGCGATTGCTTGCAGTTACGGCAAACGCTCATCTCACCTTGCAGATCCTGCACGAACCCATCGGTGAAATGGTATTCCGACCTGGGCCTTCGCGCGCGTTTCTCGCCCTTGGTCCCGCAATGCGGACACGTATACTCGACCATGTCCTGAAGGGGATCGCGGTTAAGCGCCGCCCAGCCCGTGTAGCGTACTCCCACTGTCTCCATCGAATGATCCATGTTGGCCACCTCTCGTGACCCCATTCCCATCCTCATACATCCTCTTAGACGCGTGGCTCGCCAATGTAGATGCAGTCCGCCGCAAAAATCGACTCGCTGGAGCTAGAAATTGTTCGGAGTTTCGAAAAACGCTCATGTTATCGGCGGCAGGGAACCGGCTGGCGATGCCGGTGTCTGTACAAATGAGAGAACGCGCGGACTCCAGGCGTCCAGGCCCCGCTCTGGTTGCCCTCTGTGAAGCTTCACAAAGGCTCCAGAGCGTGCGTCGGCCATATCCTCGACCCATCCCTTGGAGGTGTGTCCATGAGCCACTTGGGAAGCCTCTCGCGCTGCATGATGGAAACCGATCCGGAGTCCCGGACGCGAGCGAAGTGGCTGCGCGGCAAGTCTTTGGCGCTTTCGCTCGCGATCGAAGCCGCGGTGGTGGCGGCTCTTCTGCTCGCGCCGGGCGTTCTGCCGCCCGCGGTCATCTTCACCCCCGCGACACCGTTTCGCGGCCTGCCGCAAACGTCTCCAGCGCGGTCGCGTCCATCTCGTCCTCTCGCGCCCGCCAGGCAGCAGGTCATCTACACGATCACGCCCGCGCCGACTGGTCCGCGCACCCGGCGGCAAATCGGCGAGGCGCCGCCGATGATCGGTGATCGGGCAAGCCCCGGCGGTCCCGGGCCGGGCGCTTTGGGAGGAGGCGATCGCGGCGCCGTCATAAATGTGGCACCGCCGCAGGCCGCAGCTCCGGCGAAGCCGCTGGCGCAGAGCGAAGGCGTGATGGCCGCGCGCCTGGTCCGCCGGGTCCAGCCAGACTATCCGCGAATCGCCCAGCTGATGCACCTCGCCGGAACCGTGCGCTTGCGGGCCATCATCGGAACCGACGGAACCGTGCAGCAGCTCGAAGTGCTCAGCGGCAACCCGGTTCTGGCGCGTGCCGCCGTCGAGGCCGTCCGGCAATGGCGCTACGAGCCCACGCGGCTCGATGGCCGGCCCGTGGAAGTCGAGACGAGCATCACCGTCACGTTCGTGTTGAATTGATGTAATGAACGGAGCGTGTTCGCTGCGCTTCAGAAGCGCAAGACGAAGCCCGTGGAGATGCGGACGTTGTTCTGCGTATGGCCGAAGAAGTACGTCGGAATGTAATCGAATTGGATGATTCGCCAGTCGATGCCCGGAACGTTGGACACGATGCGCGAGTCGATCCCCATACCGAGAGCCATCGCGAACGAAGTGCTGGTGGCGCCGCCCCAATTCGTATGCGCGCCGCCGATCAGCAAATGCGCAAAAGGCGAAACGCGCGCTGGCCAGGAGATCTGTGGGCCGAAAAGAAACGCATGCGTGGTCCGATCAAATCCCTGGGAGGTGCCATAGTGCCCGTCGAAGTCCGCCACGCCTCCGAGCCAGTCGGTGAACTTATACTGCCCGGAAAGCTCCCACCCATTTGTGTTCAGCGACGGATTATCGCCCACATGCATATAGGAATACCCGCCGAACGCCTCGACCTTGTCCTGCGCCCGTGCCGAAAGCGAAAATACGAGCACGAGCCCTGCAAGCAGCGTTAGTTTACGCAACATGAGCTTCCTCCTGGGAGCAACGGGACTTCCGGCGCCGGACTGCGAGAGCAGCAGCTGTCCGAGCTGCGAGAGGCAGCAGCGGGCGCTGCCCGGATAGCCTAGCGCAACGGATCTTATGCCGGGTTGGATGCGCGAATGCGCAGGTGAGGTTTGCCAGTGGACAGCCGCGGTTTCGGTGGGTTCGGCATCCATCCGCGGCCATTCCAAAGGGAAATGCGAAGAGGGAGCCTTGATTGCCGCCTTTTCGCATGGAGCTTTGATTTGCTACAAGCGGCACAGCGCCGGGTGGTCGACAGCGCTGCATGAGTTGACGTTCCCCTCAACGCTGATGGCGACCAGTTTGGTGGCAAGCGCTATTTCAGCAGACTTCGCGCGCTGATCCCGTGCGCGAGGATGGTAGCCGATGGGGTCCGCAAGGAAAGCCCCCTAGACCATCACTGATATTCGCCCGAAGATAATCGCTATGACGCGGAAATGAAATACAGTTTTATGTATACGAGAAACGGTATGCAAGCATTGATCCCGAAAAGAGAATTCATCCAATGCATTAAGTCTAAAAGACTTATTATCGTACGAATCTGGCTACTATCGTGCGACAGGGAAGACCGTCTAGAGCTTAGGGTCTGTGCCCGATCGCTGTTAAACTTTCTGGAAAAATACGGGGGTGTGTATGCGCCGCAACTTCATGGGGCGTGGAATTTCCGTAGTAGTTCTGGTTATTCTTGCGTTGGCTGTGGTTGCCGCTCCGAGAGTTTTTGCCCAGGAGACAACGGGAGGAATTCAAGGTACCGTTAAGGATACAACCGGCGCGGTAGTGCCGGGGGCCCAGGTAGCCATTGCGGGGGCTAAGCTCGTTGGTGGTCAAACCACGAAAACCAACTCAGCCGGTTTCTACCGTTTTGAGAATCTGCCCCCCAGCACATACGATCTAACCATCACGGCCAAAGGCTTCCAGACCATCAGGCGTCCCGGATTGGCCATTCAAGTCGGCAGCCTCCCGACGGTGGACCTGGTCCTGAAACTAGGGGAGGCTTCGACCACTATCGAGGTCACATCCGCTGCGCCCATGATCGATGTCACGACGACGCACAGCATAACCAACATCACCCAGAGCGTCATTCAAAACGTGCCGCACGGAATTTCATATCAATCTGTGATTCAGTTTGCTCCCGGCGCCCGCAATGAGCCCTTGATGGGGAATACCATGCAGAGCAACGGAACGGGAGGCTCGTCGCCGGGCAGCACGACCAATGGTCTTGCTTACGGCTATTCGATTGGCGGCGCCGCTGACTCGGAGAATTCCTATCTTGTGGATGGGTTGGAGACCGCCAATCTGATCGGTGGCTATTCCCACACAGATATTCCCTTCGACTTTATTCAGGAAGTTTCACTAAAGACGACCGGCGTCGAAGCACAATACGGCGGCGCGTTGGGCGGCGTCGTCAATGCCGTCACCAAAAGCGGGACGAATAGCTGGCACGGGTCGGGGATTTTTCAGTTCGGAAACGACGCGATGAATGGCTCCCCTATGCCTTTGTCGGAATATCTTATCGGTGCCTCGGGCACAACCACAAGCTGGGGTGCAATTGACCCTCCGTATTCAGCTTATCAGCCCAAGAAAGACTCCGGATACTTGCTGAATCCCGGCTTTACCATTGGCGGTCCAATCCTGCAAAATCGCCTGTTTTTCTTCGCAGGGTTCAATCCGCAAATCAATCACACGGCCCGAACCGTGAATTTCGATGCCCCGTATGGCAAGCAGACGCTTACCAGCGATCAAAAGACCTATTACACGATCGCACGGCTCGATGCCGCAGTGACGAACAACATCCGTGTCTTCGGCTCTTGGTATTACACCCCTCAGAGGGAATACGGCGAATATCTTCCTAGAGCGGATTCGCCAAACCCGGCAATGATCAACCCCTCCGCCGGGGATGATCCTGCGATCTTCGCCCATAATCTTGGTTATTATGCTCCTGCTAGCGCGACCACTGCCGGCGTGGACTTTACCCTCTCACCGAGCCTGCTCCTAGAGACCCGCTTCGGTTACTACTTCGAGAATTATCATGACTTCGGCTTGCCACAAGATGGCAACACCTTCATTTGGCAGATTAATGGCGTCGGCGTGAACTGCGTGTCGCCATGCACGGGATCGCTGCCCGCCGCGTTACAGCAAACCACCGGCCATGCTAGCGCCGCCAACAACGAAAATACCACGTTCCACAACGCGGATAAAACCGTTCAACTTGACGAGACTCTCTCATGGATCAAGAGCGGCTGGTGGGGAACGCACAATTTTAAGTTTGGCTATCAACTCTATCGCGCCTCCAACAGCATCCTCCAGACGTGGAATCAGCCGACCATGTATGTGTACCCCAGCGCAGCCTACGCCCCGCAAGGGCCCGTTGGGGCAGCGAACTGCGCTGCCGTCGAAGCGGCTGACGGGACCAGTCAGTGCTCGGGCATCTACGGTTATGCAACCGTCATTGACTACGGCTCTGGAGGGCAGGCGATTAGCTACAACCATGGCGTGTTCGCTCAAGACGCCTGGACCATTGGAAAGGGCCTCACCATCGACGCCGGTTTGCGCTTGGAGAAGGAAAATCTTCCAGCCGAAAACCAGCCGCAGGGTGGTATCAGCCAGCCCGTTAGCTTCGGTTGGGGCGATAAGATTGCGCCCCGCATCGGAGCCGCTTGGGACGTGTTCCAAAACGGAAAGTTGAAGATCTTCGGCGACTACGGCGTTTTTTACGACACGATGAAGCTGAATCTCGCTATCAGCTCCTTTGGAGGCCAGTACTGGCAAAATTGCGCCTATGCCCTTGATACCGCAAACCTTAGCTCCATAGGCCTGGCGTTTAACAGTGCTGGCCGCGACTGCGTTGGCCCCGACTCATCAAGCCAAGCCAATTTCGCGGGCGGCACGACTCCTTCTGGCTTAACGTTTCTGGAGAACCAGAACTTCCGTACGTTCCCGACAACGTGTGCTACTTGCACGCCAACGGCGGAAGGCGTCGCTCCGAACTTGAAGCCCTACCGTCAGCACGAGTTCGACCTCGGAGCCGATTACCAAATCTCACCGACGTTGGTCTTTTCGGCGCGTTACGATCGTAGGCGCTTGGATCACGTGATTGAAGACGCTTCAATTTTCAATCCGCTCGTCGGAGAGACTTTCGTGGTTGTGAACCCCGGCCAGGGAGTAAATAAAACATTCGATAGCTTTTACAACTTCCTCTACGGCGTTTCGAGTGGCTGCACCGCAACGTCTACCCCGTCCTGCCCGAATAACATCCCGGCGCAACGCGACTATGACAGCGTCGAGTTTCGCTTGGACAAGAACTTCGGCCACAACTGGTTCGGTATGTTCTCCTATACTTGGAGCAGGTTGTGGGGTAACTACTCCGGTCTGACCAGCTCTGACATTGGAGATGGCGGCGGCGGCCGTAACGCCCCCAACGACAGCCGTGCCTTCGACGAGCCATTCTTCTCCTATGACTCCTTCGGCCAGTCCGCGAGTGGCCTGCTCGATACGGACCGGCCCAATACGTTCAAGGGTTACGGCTACTATTCGCTGAAAGAAGGCGACCGGTACACCACTGATTTCGGGATGTTCCAGTATTTCTATCAGGGCTCTCCGGTGAGCACCATTGCCGATGTCGGTTACTCCTTTGCTCCTGGCCCGGCTGGCTTTAGCGGGTTTCCAACGTACGTGGTGGGCCGCGGGAAGTTTGTCAACGTGACGCAGGATCCCACGACCGGTGCGATCGCGGTCGGCACTCCATACACGAAGCGCACGCCGTGGTATATCCAATCGGACGTCAACATCAGGCAGAATTTCAAGGTGTCCGAGGGCAAGTCCCTCAGCTTTGAGGTCACCATCACGAACCTGTTCAACCAGCACTCTGTCACCGCCTACAACCCCCAGATTGACTCTTATTATTTCCCTCAGTGGCTCATGCCGGGAGGCACTTCCATTTTCGACGGACCTGCCTTCTACTCGGCGGCCGAGCACCCTTATAACCTGGCGTCTGCGCTGAATTCCGACGGAATTACGGTCAACAGCCAGTACGGGAAGCCGTATCTGTGGCAGCTCAGCCGAAATATCCGGATGGCGCTGAGGTTCACCTTCTAACCAGCTCGCGCTGCGCCTAATCAGCGCAGCGTTTGCTTTTCCAGGGCGTCTCGGCTTCGGCCGAGGCGCCCTTTTTGTATTTGCGGGGCGGCAGTTTTGCCTTCGGGCGCTGGCGGCGGCCCTTGCCGCTATTCCAAGTTCCTTCTGCAACATTGCTCGCGGCCCATCCGTATAAACCAGAGGGACGGCACGTCTATGGGCACGCCTAGAGCCGTAGGAGCGACGGCGCAAGAGAGCTCGCCTCGCGCTGGGCGGGCACGCGCCGACAGATCTGAGCGGCCGCTGTGGCGAGGCGTCGCGCTCGTGCTAAGGTAGCCTAGAGACAGTCGACAGCCGTCCGGATACTCCGGAACAGGAATGCATTGATGCCCGCATTGCCAGGGAAGCGCCCCAAATCCTCGATGTCGCTAGGCGAAGCCGTGGGCATCGCCACGGCCAGCCTGTGGGCGCACAAGATGCGTACGGTGCTCACGCTGCTGGGCGTGGTGATCGGCGTGACGGCGGTCATCGCCGTGGTCAGCCTGGTCGGCGGGCTCAACACCTACGTGGCGCGCATGATCTCCAACAATCTGGGCGCGGACACGTTCCTGGTCAACCGCGCGCCTTCGATCATCTCGAACATCGACCAGTGGCAGGAAGCGCAAAAACGCCGCAAATTTCGCTACGACGACTACAAATACCTGCTGGACAACTGCCGCAGTTGCCGAGCCGTGGCCGCCAGCCTCAACACCCAGGGCTCGGTGAAATACGGCACGCAGTCGCTCGATGCCGCGGACATCATCGGATTCACCTACCAGATGCCCGAAGTCTATAAGCGCGACCTGGTGATGGGCCGCTATTTCACGCGCCTGGACGAGCTCCGCTCCGCGCCGGTCTGCGACGTGGGCTACGACATCTTCGATAAGCTCATGCCCGGAACCAATCCGATCGGCAAGGAAATCCGCGTGGACTCCGGCGAGTGCGAAATCATCGGCGTGGCCGAAAAGCGCGGCTCGGTAATGGGCCAGTCGCAGGACGATTGGGTCATCATGCCGCTGACCACCTACCAGACCATCTACGGCGGCAACAGCTCGCTGCGCCTCTGGGTGAAGGCCACCAGTACCAAAACGATCGACGCCACCATGGACGAAGTCCGCCTGCTGCTGCGCGGGCGCCGGCACGTGCCGTACCTGAAGGACGACGATTTCGCGATGGAGACGAACCAGTCGTTCATCCAGCTTTGGAGCAGCATCAGCAGCACGTTTTTCGGCGTGACCATCGGCATCGCCTCGATCTCGCTGATCGTCGGCGGCATCGTGATCATGAACATCATGCTCGTCTCGGTCACTGAGCGCACCCGCGAGATCGGCCTGCGCAAATCGCTGGGCGCGCGCCGCGTCGACATTCAAAAGCAGTTCCTGATCGAGTCTTCCACCATTGCCGCGGTTGGCGGAGCGATCGGCGTAATCCTCGGCATTTTGGCGGCGAAGATCGTCACCTGGACTACCGCCCTGCCCAGTTCCGTGGCGCTCTGGTCCGTGCTGATGGGTCTGCTGGTGGCGATCAGCGTCGGACTGTTTTTCGGCGTTTACCCGGCAACGAAAGCAGCGAAGCTTGATCCGGTGGTCGCGCTGCGATCGGAGTGATGGCGAAGATGGCCGCGAGGCAAAAATTCGGGCAGGTGAAGGAATCGATCCTGCTGGCGTTCGATATGCTGCAGCGCAACCGCCTGCGCTCGTTCCTCACTGTTCTCGGCATCGTCATCGGCGTAACCACCATCATCACCATCGGCGCGGTGATCAATGGGCTGAACGCCAACGTGCTCGGCAGTATTCAGACGCTCGGCTCCAGCACCATCATCATCTCCAAGCTCGACTGGGCCACCGTCGGCCGGCCCACGCCGGCCATGCTGCAGCGGAAAGACCTGAATCCGAATTGGGTGGATGGTTTAACCGCGCTGCCGCATATCGTGGCGGCGGGTGCGGCCCAGCAAATTGCCGTCTACGTGGGGAATGCAGCCGGGGGAATGAGCGAGGTCCGCCGCGGCAATCTGCGCGCGGCCAGCGTGATCCTGGAAGGCGATACGCCCTCCATCGCCAAAATCAGCAATCTCGATCTGGCGCAGGGCCGCTTCTTCAACGATACCGACGAAGACCGCCGCTTGCCGGTCACCGTCCTCGGACACATCACGGCCAACACGCTCTTCCCCAGAGGCGAAGATCCCATCGGCCAGGGCGTCACCATCGAAGGCCAGGAGTTCACGGTCATTGGCGTGTTGCAGCCGCAGAAGCAGGCTCTCGGAACAGGCGAAAATCCGCAGGACAACGATGCCGTTGTCCCCTTTTCCGTGATCCGCAAAATGCATCCGGAGAACAAGAACATCATTTTGCTGGCCAAAGCCGATTCCACGAAAAATCTCCCGCTCGCGGTGGACGAAGTCCGCGAATACATCCGCCGCATGCGCAAGCTGCCCTCGGAAAAGGACGACGATTTCGCGCTGATGACCACCGACTCGTTTGTGCAGACCTGGAATCAGATTTCGGACGGCATCTTCATCGTCATGCTCGCGGTGGGTTCGGTGGCGCTGCTGGTGGGCGGTGTGGGAGTGATGAACATCATGCTCGTCAGCGTCACCGAGAGGACGCGCGAGATCGGCGTGCGCAAGGCCATTGGAGCGCGCCGCGCCAACATCCTGACTCAGTTTTTGCTGGAAGCTGTGACGCTATCCGGAGTCGGCGGCGCGCTCGGCGTGTTTTGTGGCTGGTCGCTCGTCTTTATCGTGCGGCTGGCGTTCCCGTCGTTTCCCGCATCGGTCACCGTAACGTTGGTGATCCTAGGTGTCACCGTCGCGGCGATGATTGGAATTTTCTTTGGCGTGTATCCCGCGTGGAAAGCCGCCCGGCTAAATCCGGTCGAAGCTCTGCGCTACGAATGATCTGATTCCGAGCGTTGCGCGTATTGTGTGCGTCGTGCCGCACACGTTTGCGGCCCCGGCGCGAACCGGCTCGATCAGGCTTTTGCAGCCAGCGCCGGTAGCGATTCCTCGTACGGCGCTCGCGCCACGCCCTGCTCCGTGATGATTGCGGCAATGAACCGCGCGGGCGTCACGTCGAACGCCGGATGCGCCGCCCGCACCGGCGGCGAAATGCGCGTCCCGCCGAAGTGCGTCACCTCTTCTTCCGAGCGCTCCTCGATGGGAATCTGCTCGCCCGACGCAATCGAAAGGTCCAGCGTGGAAATGGGCGCCGCCACGTAAAACGGAATCGCATGCTCCTTCGCCAGCACGGCGATTCCGTAGGTGCCGATCTTGTTCGCTGTGTCGCCGTTGCGCGCGATGCGGTCCGCGCCCACCACCACGGCGCCCACTCCGCCCGTTTTCAGAAAATGTCCCACCATGTTGTCGGTGATCAGCGTCAGCGGGATGCCGTCCTGATGCAGCTCCCATGCCGTCAGCCGCGCTCCCTGCAAATACGGACGCGTCTCGGGAACCAGCACCTCCAGCTGGTGTTTCGTCTGCACGGCCATGCGAATCACGCCCAGCGCCGTGCCGATCCCGCCAGTCGCCAGCGCGCCGGCGTTGCACTGCGTCATCACGCGCCCGGCTTTCGGCATCAGCTCCGCGCCGAATCGCCCGATGCGCTCGTCGGCTTCACGCCGCTCTTGATGCACTTTCAGCGCTTCCTCCACCAGCGCCGCGCGAATTGCGGCCAGCCCCGGCTCGCCGTGCGCCTCCTGCGCTTTCGCCAGTTCCTCGAATCGCCGCTTGAATCGTTCGATGGCCCAGAACAAATCGACGGCCGTGGGGCGGGTGCGCGAAAACGTGTCGCAAATCGCCGCGAATTCGGCGCGCAGTTCCCGCAGCGTTTTGGCCTTCGACTGCTTCACGCCGAGCGCGATTCCCATGGCCGCCGCCACCCCGATCGCGGGGGCGCCGCGAATCACCATGTCCTTGATGGCCTTGGCCGCCGCGCAATAATCCGTGTACGTGTGGTAGATCACCTCGGCCGGCAGCTTGCGCTGGTCCAGCATCACTACGCCTTCGTCCGTCCAACGGATCGGTTCAACTGTGTGCAATGAGCTTGTCCTCGTCTGGCCCAAATGAAAAGCGGCCATTCATTTTAATGGATCCCGCGCCAACGGAATAGCGCGGCCTTAGTGCACGTGCACCAGATGCCGCGAAGCGTACATCGTGTACAGCACGCCGATTACTTGCACGGAGTTGTAGCTGAGGTGCAGCATGAAACTGGAAAAAACCGTCCGCGTCACCGCGCGCACGTACGTGAAAATAACTCCCACGATCACCAGCAGCCCGATCTGCCACCAGCCTCCCCAAAGCTGGCTGCCGTGCAGCAACCCGAAGACCGCGCCGGTGAAAATGATTCCGCCCACGATTCCGAAGCTCCGCGACGCCACCGGATACAAATAGCCGCGAAACACTGTCTCTTCCACCACCGGCGCCACCACCACCGCCGTGACCATAAATAAGAGGGTGAGCGAGCGCGTCTCGAAGATTCGTTCGATGGGCAGCGGGCGCTTGGGCGGAAACGCTGCGCTGGCGAGTGAGACGAACAGCGCCAGCGTGGCGCCTCCCACGATAAAGCCCGCGTACGCCGCGCCTCGCGAAACCGCTCGCGGCTGCAGCGGCCGCCAGCCGACCGTGCTCCAGAACGGTAAATGGCTGCGATGGCGAATCTGCAGCCCCAGAAATCCGAGCAGCGAAATTTCCATCAGGATCTGCGCGGAAATCAGCATGAAGCTCAAATGCGCGCGAATGTACGAAGCCGACGCATGGAAAATCGCAATCTCGGATCCGATGATGATCAGCGCAAATATGAGAATCACGCCAAACGCAAACGGAACGATGATCGCCACGTCGACCCAACTCCATGGCACGTTGAAATTTTCGGGAGGGAACCGCTTGGACGGCAGATGGAAACTTGCCGGTTCGGGCGCGCCCGGGCCCGGTTCGGAGAGGCCGCCGGGCGGCGGTTCGGAAGATTGAGGCGCCGGTTCGGAGGGGTCCGGTGGTTCGGGCGGAAACGAGCTAGTATCGTCGGTGCTCATCGTAGGGCTTCATCATCCCGCGCTCCATCGCGTCTCACGAACCATCTTCTCCACTACTTCCACTCTACTGGGGTTCTCGCGGTTCGTGCAAGCGCGGCGCCTACTGTATGTGACTTCCCTTGGACGCCGCGAGCGCGCGCGCCAAGATTTGGCCGGTGTACGATTTTTTCACCTTGGCCACCTGCTCGGGAGATCCCTGCGCCACCACGCGCCCGCCGTCCTCGCCGCCTTCCGGTCCCAGGTCGATGATCCAGTCCGCCTGTTTGATTACGTCGAGGTTGTGCTCGATGATCAGCACGCTATTTCCCAGCGACACCAGCCGGTTCAGCACATCCAGCAATTTTTTTACGTCGTCGAAATGCAGGCCGGTGGTTGGCTCGTCCAGGATGTAGAGCGTGCGGCCGGTCTGCCGCCGCGAAAGCTCTTTGGCGAGCTTCGTTCGTTGCGCTTCGCCGCCCGAAAGCGTCGTCGCTGATTGTCCCAGCTGCACGTAACCCAGCCCGACGTCCACCAGCGTCTGCAGCTTCTGCTGAATCGCCGGAATATTTTCCAGCACCTTCAGTGCTTCTTCGATCGGCAGATCGAGCAGGTCCGAAATCGAGCATCCTTTGTAACGCACCGCGAGTGTTTCGGCGTTGTAGCGCTTGCCGCGGCACACTTCGCACGTCACGTACACATCCGGCAGAAAATTCATTTCGATCCGCCGCTGCCCGTTGCCCTGGCACGCCTCGCAGCGCCCACCTTTCACGTTGAAGCTGAAGCGCCCGGGACGGTAACCGCGCTCGCGCGAGTCCGGCAGCATCGCGAAAAGCTCACGAATCGGCGCGAAAACTCCGGTGTACGTGGCCGGATTCGAGCGCGGCGTGCGCCCGATCGGGGCCTGGTCGATCTGAATCACTTTGTCGATATGCTCGATGCCCAAAATCCCGCGGTGCGCGCCGGGCAGCTCCATCGAATGGTAGAGTTTCGCGGCCAGCGAGCGGTAGAGAATGTCGTTCACCAGCGTCGATTTCCCCGATCCCGAGACGCCCGTAACCACCGTCAGTAATCCGAGCGGAATCGACACGTCGATGTTCTTCAAATTGTTTCCGTGCGCGCCCAGCACGTTGATCGACTTTCCGTTCGGGCTGCGGCGCACGGCCGGCACCGGGATGCGCAGCTTGCCGGAAAGATACTGCCCGGTCAGCGACGCCGGATTCGCCGCGATTTCTTCCGCCGTTCCGCAACCCACCAGGTACCCGCCCGCTCGTCCCGCGCCCGGGCCCAGATCCACCACGTAATTCGCGCGGCGAATCGTTTCTTCATCGTGCTCCACCACCAGCACGGTGTTGCCCAGATCGCGCAAAGTTTCGAGCGTGCCGAGCAATCGGTCGTTGTCGCGCGCGTGCAGCCCGATCGAAGGCTCGTCCAGCACGTACAGCACGCCGCGCAATCGCGAACCGATCTGCGTGGCCAGCCGGATGCGCTGCGCCTCGCCGCCTGAAAGAGTCGCCGCCGAACGGTCGAGCGAGAGATAGCCCAATCCAACCGCGAGCAGGAATTCGATGCGCTCGGCAATCTCCGCCAGCGGTCTTCCGGCGATTTGTTGCTGTCGCAGCGTTAGTTGCCCGCGAATCTTGTCCATGCTCTCGTGCGCCTCGCTGAGCGGCTGTGCCGTGAAGTCCGCGATCGAAAGTCCGGCGATTTTCACCGCCAGGCTTTCCGGCCGCAACCGCCGCTCCTTGCACGCCAGGCACGGCGAGGGCGACATATATTGCGTCAGCCATTCGCGGACGTTGTCGGAATTCGCTTCTTCGAGCGTTCGTTCCAGGTGGCCCAAAACTCCCTGAAAGTTCAGCGCTTTCTCCGAATCCTTGCCGCCGCCATTTAACGGGTTCCCGTACAAAAGCAGGTTCTGCGCCTTGCGCGACAACTTCTCAAACGGCGTGTCCAGATCGATCCCGTACGCCGTCGCTGCAATGCGCAGCGTCCGCTGCAACGACGTCGACCCTGAGCCCGGCCCCAGTCCGCCGTCGAAAAGCGGCTTGGTCCAATCGATGATCACTTTCGCAGGATCGAATTCATATTTCGAGCCCAGTCCGTGGCATTCCGGGCACGCGCCATACGGAGAATTGAAGCTGAACGATCGCGGCTCGAGCTGCGGCACGGAGATGCCGCAATCGGGGCACGCCAGTTTTTCGGAGTAGACGTTTTCTTCGCCGCCCACTACCGCGATCGTCACCAGCCCGCCCGTGAGTCGCAGCGCCGCCTCGATCGCTTGTTCCAGCCGCTGTGCGATGCCGCTTTTCAGCAGCAGCCGGTCCACTACGACTTCGATCGTGTGATTTTTTCGCCGGTCGAGCGCCGGCGGTTCGTCCAGATTCACCAGCTCGCCATCCACGCGCGCGCGGACGTATCCCGCCTTCGCATACTTCTCGAATTCTTTTTTGTATTCGCCCTTTCGGCCGCGCACCACCGGCGCAAGCACCATGATGCGGTCCTCCGGCGTGAGCGACAGCACGGCCTGCACGATCTGCTCCGTGGATTGCCGCGCGATCGGTGTCCCGCACTTCGGGCAATGCGGCGTCCCGATCGAGCTGTAGACCACGCGCAGGTAATCGTAAATTTCGGTGATGGTGCCGACCGTCGATCGCGGAGAACGCGTGGTTGTCTTCTGCTCGATGGCAATCGCCGGCGAAAGGCCCTCCACCGAATCCACCTCTGGCCGCTCCATCTGATCCAGAAACTGCCGGGCGTACGCGGAAAGCGATTCCACGTATCGCCGCTGTCCTTCGGCATACAGCGTGTCGAACGCCAGCGAGGATTTACCCGAGCCCGACAATCCGGTAATCACCGTAAGCGTGTTTCGGGGGATTTCCAGACTGATATTTTTCAGGTTGTGCTGCCGCGCCCCGCGGATGCTGATTTTCTGCAGTGCCATTTGGAAAGCACCCTCTACAGGAGGGAATCCGTACGTTGGGTAAGAGTACCCCAGCGTAATCTTCGACGATACAGGAGCGGTCCGCGGCGGTCAAGCAGGCCCCGGCGCACATAGGGGAGAATCGCTCTTTGTGGGCGAAGTTTCGCGATCCGCGCGTAGTACTTCGGAATTTTTACTGGCGATGGGGACTTTTTACCGCAGCCGAAAATCGCAGCGCGTTGAATTCCAGTGGCTTACGTTTGGTTTTTCGCGTGCGATGTATTACCGCGTCAGGGGGAGGAAAGCCGAGGATCCCTTTAGGGGATTGAGGGCTGGGCCGGCTTCCTTCCCCCGGCCACTTCCGCCGATCGCAACACCCCACCTACCCCTCTCGAATGCACGGCGGGGGTGTGTTTTCTCACCTTTTATGTTCCCCTCGGCTGATCGGGTCTTTCACCGATGCAAAAAATCTTGCGGCACGCGTTCCGGTTCGGGCGGGTTTCGTGTAAATTATAGAGACTCGCGCGAGTACCGCTGCAGCAGAGTTGGGGCGTGGTCCAATTGGTAGGACACCTCACTGTTAATGAGGACGGTGTTGGTTCGAGTCCAACCGCCCCAGCCAACTCTCCCTAGCCGCATTTCAAATCAGGAATTCGGATTCAGGACGGGAGTTTGGTCGCGAATGACCGGGTAGCCGGATTCGGTCCACGCGCGCCAGCCGCCATCCATCGACACAACGTTGGTGTAGCCCATTTTCTGCAGGCTCTCGGCGGCCAGCGCGGAGCGATACCCTCCGCCGCAGTAGAGCACGATCGTGACGTCTTTTTCCGGAACGGTTTTCTCGATGTCGCGCTCGATGTGTCCGCGGCACATGTGAACCGCGCCGGGCAGATGGCCGCGCGCCCATTCGGAATCTTCGCGCGTATCGATCAGGACGAAACGGTCGTGCGCGTCGATACGCCGCTTGGTCGCGTGGTGATCTTCCTCTTGGACGTTTTTCTTCGCGTCGTTCACCAGCTTCAGGAATCCTGGGGAATGCTCCATGCTTCACCTCGCCGTTTCGTCCGGGGCGCTTGCGCAAACTTTACCACACGCGCGCAGCGCCATCATTTCATGTCGCGCCAGTTCGGCCCCGCTTTCGTCTCCACCAGCAGCGGAACGCGCAGCTTGTGCGCGCCTTCCATCGCTTCCTTCACCACTTTGGTGAGCCGCTCGAGTTCCGAATCGGGCGCTTCGAAAAGCAGCTCGTCGTGGACCTGCAAAATCATGCGCGCTTCGAAGTCGCTTGCCAGCCGCCGGTCGAGCTCGATCATGGCCAGCTTGATCAGGTCGGCGGCCGCGCCCTGCATCGGAGTGTTCATGGCCGTGCGCTCGGCGAAATTGCGAAGATTGGGCTGCGGCGAATTGATTTCCGGGATGGGACGGACGCGGCCGAAGAGCGTCTTCGTGTAGCCGGTCTTGCGCACCTCGGCGATTTGCGCGTCCAGGAACTTCTTTACGCCGCTGTAGCGCTCGAAATACGCGGCGATGAACTTCGCGGCTTCTTTCGTGTCGATGCCGAGCTGCTGCGCCAGGCCGAACGCGGAAAGCCCGTAAATCACGCCGAAATTGATCACCTTGGCGACGCGGCGATGCTCGGGCGTCTGCGCCAGCGGCCCCACGCCAAAGACTTCCTGCGCCGTGCGCGAGTGGATGTCCTCGCCGCGGCGGAACGCGTCCACCAGCACGGGATCTTCGGAAAGATGCGCCAGAATGCGCAGCTCGATCTGCGAATAATCGGCGGAAAGCAGGTAATGGCCCGGCGCCGCCACGAACGCGGCGCGAATTTCGCGGCCCAGCGCCGTGCGCACCGGAATGTTTTGCAGATTGGGATTCGACGAGCTCAGTCGTCCGGTTGCCGTGCCGGTCTGGCTGAAACGCGTGTGCAGCCGGCCGGTGGCGGGATGAATTAACCTCGGCAGGGCATCAGCGTAAGTCGATTTCACCTTGGCCAGCTCGCGATACTCAAGCACTTTTTTGGGCAGGTCGTGCGTCAGAGCCAGTTCGTCGAGCACCTCCGCGGCGGTGGAGCGCGCTTTGGCGCGCGTGCGGCGCGGCGGCTGCAAGTTCAGCCGGTCGAAGAGCACTTCGGCCAGCTGTTGCGGCGAGTTGATTTTGAATTCGAATCCGGCCAGCTCGTAAATCTCTTTTTCGAGGCGCGCAATCTCGTCCTGCGTTTTCGCGGAAATCAGGTCGAGCTCTTTTTTATCGACCAGCACGCCTGCCGCTTCCATGCGCGCCAGCACGGGAGCGAGAGGCCGGTCGATTTTTTCGTAGAGCTCGGCGAGGCCTTGCTTTTCCACTTCCTCGCGAAGAATCGGCGCGAGCCGCAGCAGAAAATCCGCGCGCTCGCCGGGCGTGCCGGAAAGCGTGCGATTCAGATAGCGCAGCACCACTTCCGGAAACGCGTGATTCGCCGTAGTGGGCCGCAGCAGGTAGGAGTAGAGCATCGTTGCGTGGCGAACTCCGGCGACGCCATCGACTCTGCTTTTGGGATTCGGCGAAGCGAGCAGATCCACGAGCTTCGGATCGTGCACGATTTTCGGGCGCTTGGAATCGGCGAGCCAATCGCGCATCGCGGCCAGCGTCTCGCTTTTGTCTTCATTTGCGGCGGTGCGCGCCGAATGCGCCTTCGACGAAATTTCCACGCCCAGCACGCGCGTGCCGAAGCCTTCTTCGTCCGGATCCTCGGCATCGAGCGAGAGCCACAGCGCGGTTTCGCGGCCGGCCGGCAGAGCGTCCAAGATTGCGCGCAGCGCCGCCGGAGAATCGAGCGCCGCATAATCGGTGGCGCTCGCATCGGCCACCGGCGCGATATCTTTCAGCAGCGACGTGAATCCCAGCTCGGCGTACAGTTCGCGCAGAGCGGGCACATCCGGCGGATCGATCTGCAGCGCCTCCAGATCGAGCGACACCGGGGCGTCGGTGGGAATCGTGGCCAGCTGCTTGCTCAGCCGCACGTACTCGGCATTTTTCTCGAGCGCTTCGCGGTACGCGGCGCGCTTCACTTCGGCGGCGTGCGCGATGGCTTCCTCCGCGCTGCCGTACTGCTGAATCAACTGCCGCGCGCCCACTTCGCCGATGCCGGCCTTGCGGCGTTCGCCGGGAGGGGGCTTTTCGTGCGGATCGCGCGCGCCGGGAATGTTGTCGATGGCATCGCCCATCAGCGCCATCACGTCCGCCACTTTCGCCGGCGGCACGCCCATCAGCTCTTCCACTTTTTTCTCGTCGATCAGCAGGTCGTTTTTCGAAGGATTCAAAATCCGCACGCTGCCGCCGACGAGTTGCATTAGGTCCTTGTCGCTGGTGACGATGATAATTTCGAGGTTCTCGTTTTCGGCCTGCCGCGCCAGCGACGCGATCACGTCGTCCGCCTCGTAGCCTGGGCATTCGAGAATCGGCAGCTGCATCGCTTCGCAATAGCGGCGCACGAACGGCACCTGCACGGAAAGGTCCTGTGGCATCGGCGGGCGCTGCGCTTTGTATTGCGCGAACAGCTTGTCGCGAAACGTGGGCGCGGAGACGTCGAAAACCACGCCGAGATAATCCGGACGCAGGTCCTTGCTATTGAATAATCGCCGCATCATCGTGGCGAAGAGGTACGGCACCTTGGTTGGAACGCCCGAAGAGGTTTGCAGACGGTCCATGGGCGCGTAAAAGGCGCGGAAGATGTAGCCCATCGCGTCGACCAGAAACAGCCGTTTCCGTGGCTGACTGGATGTGCCTTTTGCCGGCGCGGGCTTTTCGGTACGGCGCTCGGGGTTAACATCGGGCGCGGAGTTCGCGGAACGCTTTTTCGAGGATGGTTTCATGCAAGGCGGATGCTGAAATTCGAGTATAGCAAAACGCGCACGCGGCTGTTCTGCGGAGTTCCGGGTAGAACGGTGCGCCGTCGTTTGTTTTCTAGCACTTACGTGCGTGTCTACTCGATTAATAGTTCCGGGTAGCAAAAGCAGTGATTGGTATTCGGTGAGTGGTGGCTCGCGGAACGAGTGCGGGGTGGATTCCAGCGGAAGTGAGTCCGGTTTCCTCTGATCGTGTCGAAGGGGCCAAGGTCGATCTCAACAATGAACAGATTGACGAGATTGTGCCGTTTTTATGAAATCAGCGCAGGGGGGTGCCGGAACCACGTGAGTTGACTAAAGTGTTGGTGCCCAAGAGAGGACTCGAACCTCCACGACCTTGCGGCCACTAGCTCCTGAAGCTAGCGCGTCTGCCAATTCCGCCACTTGGGCCAAGTGTCTAACTATCTTACCACGCCGCGCGCTGCGCGAGTGCAATCGCCTCTATCGGCCGAGTGCCGGCTGCCGGAGAGAGGTCGTGACCGAGTTTCCGGTTAGCCCGTAAATCACGTACCTCCCGGGGATGAGGAGAAGAAGCATTTCGCCGGGGCATGGGAAATTCGGACAGGCGGGACGAAAGGAGAGAGGCGCCCGGTAACCTCACAAGCGCCTCCTCTACTGCCTCAACGTAAACCGTACCTCACTGGATCACCTCCTTCTCGGCAGGGATGCCGATGTCGACAAGATGTCGCGTGATCCGAGTATAACGCGGGATCGAAAAAATACCCGAACAACTCTGTCAAAATCCTCACCACCGTTGGCCGCGCCTTCAAAAGTGATCGCGCATGGAGTTTTTGCGCGGCACGGGCGGCAGAGGAACACTGGCGCTGATTTATGGGCGTTGAATCATCTCGATGCGGTTACCAGCCGGATCGATGGCGATGCCGATCATGATGCCGGTGTTTCCGAACGCACGAGGCTCGCCGGCCATGGAGCCACCAGCCGCCTTGATGGCTTTGACTGTCGCCGCCATGTCCTTCACGTTCAGGACCAGGTGCGGAACCGGGTCTTTCAGGTCATCGGAAGGGCGATGCATGATCACGATCGGCACGCTTTTGTCGGTCTTCGCGGCGTCGACCGTCGCACCGAAGTTCAAGAAAATCTCCGCTCCTCCGGGGACGTTGATCCGATTGACCTCCTGCATGCCGAACGCAGCCTCGTAGAACTTCGCTAGCGCAGCAGGGTCTTGCGCGCCGACTCGCGCTGCGTTCAACGACACCTGCGCGTGCGCGGCGCTCGCGAGCAGCAGCGCGGCGGTTACCGCTATCACGGTTGTGTAACATCTCTTCATCGCAGTCTCCAGTGGCGTGCCTCATTCACGATCGGCCGCGCCGGGATCAATGGTTCACCTGTCCGTCGCCAAGAACTCTGAACAGGTCTGAAATCCTATCCGCCAAAGCCCCAAAGTTCAACCAGGTTCAGTAGGTTTCTGGCAAAGGCACAATGCCCTTCAACGGGAGCCACCTAGAAGAAGCGGAGTGGGGGCAATTGCAAGGAGGCATTCCCATGCCGCGCATACGCCGCAATGCCTCGATCCCTGCCTGTTTCCCGTGGCTGGAATCTCTCGATTGCTGGTGAAATCGGGCGCGAAATGAGATAACACTAGTAGCGGAACGCCTGCGCCCGAATCTGTCCGGAACGCGCCTGAGATGACCCCCAGCCTCGCCGTCGAATTTCTTCTTTCGCTTCTGATTGCCGCCTCGATCATTGCCGTGGTGGCGGCGCACCTGCGCGTTCCCTACACGGTGGTCCTGGTGCTGGGCGGGCTGACGCTGGGATCGTACAACTGGCCCATCGTTTCGCACCTGATCGCCCAGCGGCCGGACTGGCTGACGCCGGACGTGGCTCTGCCGATTTTTCTGCCGCCGCTGCTCTTTGAGGGTAGCCTGAAAATTCAGGCGAGCCGCCTGCGCCGCAACGCTGTCCCAATTCTCCTCTTGGCTACGCTGGGCGTGCTGGTGGCTGCCTTGACCACCGGCTACCTGGTTCACTGGGTCCTGGCGCTTCCTCTTTGGACGGCGCTGATATTCGGCGCCATCATCGCGGCCACCGATCCGATCTCCGTCCTGGCGATCTTTCGCGAAGCGGGCATCACCTCACGCCTGTCGGTGATCGTGGAAGGCGAAAGCCTGCTCAACGACGGCACCGCGGCCGTGCTCTTCCTGATTCTGCTGAGCGGCTTCCGGTCCGGACATCTGGGAATCGGCGAGGGCATACGCGAGTTCTTCATCGAAAGCCTGGGCGGCGTCGCCGTCGGGGCGATTTTCGGCTACCTGGCCAGCAAGGTCATTCAGCGCATCGACGAGCCGCGCATCGAAATCACGCTGACGACGGTGCTCGCCTACGGCACCTATCTGGCCGCCAATGGACTGCATCTTTCCGGCGTCATCGCCGTGGTCGCCGCCGGCCTGATGACCGGCAACTTCACGGCGCGGATCGGCATGAGCCCGCACACGCGCATCGCGCTCTGGTCGTTCTGGGAATATTTCTCGTTCGTGATCAACTCCATCGTCTTTCTGCTGATCGGCCTGGAGGTTCACATCCATGATTTGCTGCATGCCTGGCAAGGGACGCTGCTGACGATCGGCGCGGTGCTGGCCGGCCGGGTGCTTTCGGTCTACGGCTTGGTGCCCATTTCCAACCGCTTCGCGGAACGCATTTCGCTTCGCTGGCAGCACGTCCTGGTGGCGGGCGGCATACGCGGCGCGCTGGCTTTGGCACTGGGTTTGAGCCTGCCGGTGGGGTTTCCCTATCGAACGCAGCTTCTGGCCATGATCTTCGGAGTGGTGGCCTTCACAATCGTGTTTCAGGGCTTCTCCATCAGGCCGCTGCTCAACGTGCTGGGAATCGCGCAGCAGGAGGACGATGATTTCGCGCGCATCCGCGTGCGCCAGATCGCCGCATCGGCCGGCATGGCCGAAATCGAACGGCTGAGCCGCGACCATTTGGTTTCCTCGCTCGTCTACGCCCGCCTTCGCGACGAGATCCAGAACCGCATCGAGGAGATGAGCAAGGAAAGCGTCACGCTCTATACCGATCACAACGAGCGGACTCTGCGCGAGACGCGCGAAGCGCGCAAACAGATCGTGGTAGCCGAGAGGAGCGCGATCGAGCACGCGATGCACGTGGGGCTTATTTCCGCGCGCACCGCTCGCGAGATGATCAAAACTGCGGACCGCGAGTTCGAGTCGTTCGACCAGACTGAAGACGATCGCCCCGAACCAGCCCGCCCCAGCCAGCAGCACAACACGCCCTCTTCAAATTGACCGAGATTGAATCGCAGCGTGTTGCGAAAGCCCGGTCAGACTTGAGCGGGCTAAAAAGTGCCCAAGCGACGGAGCGGACTGCCTTTGAGGGAAAGAAGCACGCGGAACCCGATCGATGTTTGAAGTTCACGAAAAAACCACAGAAGTGCAACCCTGAGTTCATAAATCCAGCCGATTCTGAGACATCGGGTTGGACAATCCCGCCGGGCGGCCGACACTTTGCCAGCGAAGCACTTCGGGTAAACGTACTATTGACCCGCAGGGGAACAAAGGCTACGTTTTGGAGGGGCCGGTGGGGGGCGATTGCAAGGAGGGTATTCCCATGGCATCCGCGCGCGCAATGCTGGAGCGGCGCCGTTCCAGCCGAGTTCCGATGCGCATCCCTGTCAAAGTTCACTGCTGCGATAGCAACCACGAAGTGCAGGACACCCCGGCCGAAGCCATTTCCGTGAGCCGCTACGGCGCGTTGCTGCGCGCGCCCTTTCTACCCGAGCTCGGCTCGCGCATCGAAGTGCGCCACGGCGTCTCCGAGGAGCTGCGCGAATTCCGCGTGATCTCCGTGCGCAGCCCGAGGGAAAAGGGCGTCTTCGAACTGGGCATCGAAATCTACCATCCCACGCAGAACTTCTGGGGCGTGCAGTTTCCGGACGAGCGTTACCGGGCCTGAGCGTCCCGTTCCTTCGCGCGCCGCCCGGGCGGCGTGCTCGCCCACTAGGGGCGCCTCCAACGGTGGTATACTCCGGCCACAAGGAGCAGGGCCCGCAGGACCCCAACCCTCGTTCCGATCGGCGAACACGGCCTGCGGGCAGGAGAACGCAGCCATGAACACAATGCATTTGCTGTTTATATCTTGGGGTGTGGTGACCGCCGCGTTGATCTGCGTGCTGATCTATCGCAGCACTCTTTCCACGCGCGAGGGGGATCAGATCTTCCTCGATGCCAGCGAAAACACAATCGCGGACGAGCAGCGCGCGATCCTAGCGCGCCTGGAAAAGCTCAGCACGCCGATTAGGGCGCTGCTGGTGGTATCCGGTGCGCTGCTGCTGGCCATCGCCGGAATATGGCTCTGGCAGGGATACAAGAGCTTCTGAACGGCCGCCGTTCGGTTGCGAAATCGTCTTTTCGCGAACGGCCGAAGCTTGTCCGCGCGATGCGCTGGCGCTAGGGCCGCGATGGTTCAGTGGGCGTCGGCGGCCTGGCAGCGGGGGCTTGGCGCGCGGGCGCGACTGGGCACGCTTGGCAAATTTCCGAAGTGTGGTTGTGCACGATCAGCCAGTTGTCTCCCACCTTGTTGAAGATCAGCGTGGTTTGTCCGCGAGCCTGGAAAGGCTGCCCGCGGTAGCTCGCGTCGAATTCCCATTGATAGGAGGCCCAGGCGACGTCGCCGTGCGTGAACACGTAGGTGTTCTTGCGGATCAGCTGGATGCCCTGATACGCGGACCATTCGCGCTTGTAAAGCGGCACGTAATTCGCCCAGCCGACCACCGGAGGTTCCCAAGTGCCGCTGACGAACGTGGCATCGTCCGAATAATATTTGTGCATGGCTTCCACGTCGCCGAGCTGAAAGGCGCCGAGCATGTGGCCGATGTCGAGATTGATCTGGTCGGAGAGGGGCAGCGGCGGCATCGGCACGGGGTTCGACTGATTGGCACTGTCGGAATTTTTCTTCTTTTTCTTTTTCTGCTTCGCGAGAGCCGGGGAAGCCAGCGTCAGCACGAGCGCGGCGGCCAGAATTCCCGCTCCGCAGCGGGCCCAGGCAAAACGAACCACACTCCTCCTCATTCGTGTTTTCCTCCTGATGCGGTTGCAGCATAACACGAAGGACACAACGCGGAGATGCGGCAGCGCGGGAAGCCGAGCCGGATGTGTGCAATAGTGCAGCAACGCGTGCGCTCGGTCTTCACGTAGCGCTCCAAGGCGAACCGCGCGGCGAGGCGCCAGGACGGCGGCTGCAAAGGCGCGATTCGCTCCTGCGAGCTGTCGAATCCCTCTATTGCAAATTGCTGGGGTGAACGGTCTGGCTGATCAAATTGACGAACAGCCGGTACGCGCCTGGAACTCCCGCCGGAAGCTCGCGGAAGAAATCCAGGCCCGTGTAGATGTAGAGGCCCTTGCCGTCATGCGCGTAGACCAGTCCGCCGGTGGCTTCCGGCTCGTTCGGGTCGGTGAGGCCGAGCAGCGCTTGATAGCGCGGATCCCACGTGCTCCAGAAGTAGACGCCGCGCTCCTGAATCCAGCCGTTGAAATCGGCGAGCGTGATTTTGTTGGGCGTGTTGAGCAGCGGGCTATCGGGAATCAGAAATCGCACCGGCGAATCCGGATTGGTCACGCGCACGGCCTGCCGCGCCATCATCGCCTTGAACGGCGCCGGCTGGAAGCGGTTCCAGGCGAAGTCGCGTTCGTATTCGACCACCAGCGTGCCGCCGTTCTTCACGTAATCGAGCAGCCGGCCGTTCGCGGCCATCACGTCTGGGCGCAGTTCATAGGCGCGAATACCCACCACGATCGCGTCATACTTGCTCAGATCGCCGAACGCGAGTTGCACTTCGTTGAGCATATCCACCTGAACGCCGATGTTGCGCAGCGAATCGGGGACGAGATCGTTGTCGCCGGCAATGTAGCCGATGCGTAGGTCGCGCGGGATGTTGAGATCGAGCACGTGCACCGTCGCGTCGTCCGGCTTGCTCCAATCGCGTGTCGGCAAGCTGGGCAAAGGCTCGACCGAAGTGTGGAACGTCTCGCCGCCGAGCCGCGCAAAGGGATGCAGCGGATAGGGACCGAGCGCCACTTTCGCGGGCGGCTGCACCACGTACTTGATGAGCTGATTGCCCGGCGCGGAAAAATCCAGCGGAGCAACCGGCTTCGCGCTCCAGCCTTCGGGAGCGCCGAGTCCGACGGCCACTTTCGCGGGCTTGTCGCCGTGATAGCGAACGCGCGCCAGCAGTTCGAACGGCTCGGACGTGCGCTTCTCCGGCAGCATTACTTCCGTTGGGTCCACGGTAAGCGTGACGGCCGGAATCAGCTCCAGCGGAAATGTCTCCACATCGGTCGTTTTCGCTTCGGAATTTTCCACGGGCTGGCGAATGCTGAAATTGTAGCCTTCCACCGTGGCGCGGACATCCACGCGTACCAGCGGGGGCGGAAACGGCAGGATCGCGTCCACCGGCGCTTTGGGAGGCGTGGCGCCGGCGGGAATCGACACGTGGAAACGGTAGCTTTTGCCGTCGGTTTCTCCGCCTTGGAGCGTTGCCATCCATCCATTTGGCACCAGCAAGCTCGATTGGTCGACCGTCCAGTGAAACGGCACGGCCGGCTTATCGAGGAAACTCACGTTCACGGTGAAGCTCTCGCCGGCCACGAGCTCGTGGCGATCGGCCTGCACGTCGATCGGCAGCGCGACGTCGTCGACCAGCGCGGCGTTGATGCGGTCTTGAATGCCGAGCAGCTCGCTCAGCGCGTCGGCGCTTTCGCTGCCGCCGGCGTTTGAGACTTTGTCGCGAAGGTCGGCGATATCCTTGGCCGCGGAGGCCAGGTCATCCGCCGCCTCGGCGCGCTTCAAATTGAGCGCTGATTTGGCCGCTTCGCCAAGCAGCCGGTCGGCCGAAGCCAGTTCCGGGGCCAGCAGCTTGCGAAATTGCGGAAAGCGCTCGGCCAGCGACGTGATCGGCTGCGCCAGCAGCTTCGGATCGAACCCGCCGCCGGCTTCCTGGCCGTGCTCGGTGATCAAGTACACCGGCGCCCGAAAGAACGGATTGCCGAAAAGCGCAGGCGTCCCCTGCGAGCGATGCTGCTCGTGGCCTACCATGCCAATCTCCACGTAGCTCTTGCCCCACAGCGGCGAAACATCGTTGACCGGCAATTGCACCGCGCCGACAGGAACATTCCGCGGCGAGGGACCGAAGAAGAAGGCCGCCGGACGCAGCTCCAGCTCCACTTTCCACGGTTTCAAACCTTCGGCGATCTGCTGCGGAAACTTGGTCGGATCGGCCGCGTCCGCCACGGCGATGGGCGTATAAATGCCGCTGGCCTGATGCTGGCCGTGCCCCCAATGTACTCCGCCCCAGCCGTTGATCACCACGTTAGGCCGGTAGGTGCGGATGACGCGCACCATGTCTTCCAGCGGAATCACCGGTCCCCAGATTTTCATCGTGCGCTCGGCGCTTTTCGAAAATCCCGTGTCCACGGCGCGCGTGAAATATTGATGCACGCCGTAATGCGAATCGGCGGCCAGAAGCTCGGTGGTGCGGATCACGCCGAGCGCACCATCCTGCTCCGGGCCGATGGCGTTTTGCCCGCCTTGCCCGCGCGTCAAAGTCAGGATGGAGACGTCGGCATCGAGTCCGCGCGAAAGATAGGTAAGCATGCTCGCCGTTTCATCGTCGGGATGGGCGGTGATGTAGAGAATGCGCGTATCGACGCGCGACTTGTCGATCGCCTGAACCGTTTGCTGCAGCGATTGCGCCGCCATCGGCGCCGCAGCCGCCAGTCCGGCAGAGAGCACGGCCACCGAAATCGGCAGCCAGCGCCGCAGCGGCGGCTTGGTCCATTGCAGCCGGCGACGAATCCATTGCAATCGGTTCACGAGGCAACCTCCTCGGCCACAAACGGCCATTGGCGCGCCCATCGAGCGCGCGTCAAATATACAAGAATACCCGCGATTGCGGCTCCCAGCGAGGCCAATATCGCCACCCGCCCGGTGGAAAAGAAAATCGCGATCCAGCCGATGATAGCGATTCCCACCGGCAGCGGATAGAGCCACATGCGAAAGGGAAATCGCCCGCCCGGCCAGCGTCCGCTCGAACAACGTTTGTGCAGCGAAATCAGCCCGATCCCTTGTCCGGCGAATTGGATGAGGCAGCGCATCGCCAGGATCGCCTTAATCACGGAAATCAGGCTGAACGCCATGCTGAACGCAATCGCCGCCAATCCCAGCGCTACTAGCGAAACGTGCGGAAAGTGCTTTTTCTTATGCACGCGCGCGAACACGGAAAGAAAATTGCCGTCCAGCGCCGCGGCATACGGCACGCGCGAATAGCCGAGCATCGCCGAAAAAACCGATCCCAGCGCGGTGATCAGGATCAGCACCGTGGCCAGCGTGGCCCAATGGCTGCCGTACGCGCGTTCGATGAATGTGCTGGCAATGAACGTCGATTTCTCGGCCTCCTGCCACGGAATCACGCTCAGGATGCTCATCTGCATCGCCAAGTACAGACCGGTGATGCCGAGAATCGAAATGAAAATCGCCGCCGGAATATTCCGCTCCGGATTTTTCATTTCGCTGCCCAGGTTGCAGACGTTGTAGTAACCCAGGTAGCTGTAGATCGTCTGCACCGTTCCGTGGCCCAGCGCCGCGAAAAAGAAAAACGAAAGATTCCAGCCGCCGCTGGAAAAGTCGAACACGCGGTGCGCATTGAAATGCTCCGCGCCGCCCCAGATGATCCACAAAATCGTGCCGATCACGGCCACCGCGAACACCACCGAGATTTTCCCGATTTGCGTAATCCGCCGGTAGAGCAGCGCGATTACCAGCGCCAGAATCGCCGCGGCGATAATATTGTCCGCGTGCATCCGCAGCGCGGAGGCAATGGCGGCGATCGTGCCCGAAAGCCAGGTCGAGCGATTCACCAGATACGCGGAATAATCGGCAAATCCCAGCGCGCCCGAAGCCACGCTCAACGGGCCCTGAAACAGCGTCTGCCAGATGTACAGAAAGGCGATCATATGGCCCCATCGCCGCGGCCCATACGCCTCGCGCAGGAAGACGTAGCTGCCGCCCGCCTCCGGCATCGCCGCGCCCAGTTCCGCCCAGATGCAGCCGTCGCACGCGGCCAGCACCGCCCCGGCGACCCACGCCACCAGCGCTTGCGTCCCGCCGTGCATTTCTTGGATCACGAAGGGAATCACCACGAAGGGGCCGATGCCGACCATGAACGTCATGTTCAGCGAAGTGGCTTCGATCAGCCCCAGCCCGCGTTCGAGTTTTTGCGGTTCGCTCATTTTAGCTTTCGGATGCCATCCGCTTCCGCGCGGTTTTCGTGCGCCTTCGCGCAGCCTGCGGCAAAGGAACGCAGAGCATAGCAAGAAAGCAGCGCTCTCCGCCCGAAAAGTGCGCCGACATGCGATACCATACGCGATGACTCCGGAGGGAAATGCCCCCGCGCATGCTGCCGCACGGAATCGCCATTGGCATCGGTATCACGGTTCTCACAGCCGGCGTTTTGGTCGCCGGATACTTCCGCGTGCGGCGCCGCCGCCCGTTTCCCATGTACGGATGGCTTGGCTTCGCCGCCCTGGTTTGCGCCGAGGTGCTGATGTTCCGCCGCGTCCAGCCGGTGGACACCTATTTCACGCCGATTGCCTGGAGCGCGTACGTCCTGATCGCCGACGCCGCCGTGCTGGCGATCACCGGCCGCTCGCGCCTCAACGACGCGCCGCTCGTGCTCGCCCGCATCGCGCTGCTTTCGATCCCGCTCTGGCTGATTTTCGAGGCCTACAACTTTCGCCTCCGCAATTGGACCTACGTCGGGGTGCCACACCAGTGGGCCGCTGCGCTGCTTGGCTACTGCTGGTCGTTCGCGACGATTTTCCCCGCGATTTTCGAGACCTCCGATCTGGTGCAGGCCATCATGCCGCCGCTGCCCGGAAAGCCGTGGCAAGTCTCGCGGCGAACGGAAATCGTGTTCATGATTCTCGGCGCGGCCTGCTTGATCGTGCCCGTCGCGCTTCCGCGGCACACGGGCGCGTACTTGTTCGGCCTGGTATGGATGGGCTTCGTGTTCTTCCTCGATCCGCTCAACCATCGGCTCGGCTTGCCATCGTTCCTCGGCGATTTTTCTGAAGGCTTCCGCCGCCGTGCCTACGGCTTTTTCCTCGCCGGCTGGGCGTGCGGCTGGCTGTGGGAATTCTGGAATTACTGGGCCGCGGCGAAATGGCACTACACATTCCCGCTTATGCAGCATGAGAAGATTTTCGAAATGCCCGCGGTCGGCTTTCTGGGCTTTCTGCCCTTCGCGCTTGAGTGTTTCTGCATGTACGTCACCGCGGCGTGGCTGGCCGGCTGGGTAAAGAGGGTAAAATGACCCGCATGCGCCTCCACAAGCTCGCACTGTCGTTCGCCTCGATCGCACTTTTGGCCGCGCTTGCGAGTGCACCAGCGCGCGCCGCAGGGATCACGTTGCCGGCGCAGGCCGAACACGCGCTTGACGAAATCTATGCCGGCAATCCGGACGACGGTATCGCCAGTGCCCACGCCATCGAGCACGCCCAGCCGCAGAGTCCGCTCGGCTACGCCATCGAAGCCGAGGCCCGCTGGTGGAAAATTTACTGCGAGTCCTGCGACATCCAGTGGGGCATGGTCGATGCCTGGAAGGGTGGCAAGGGGCCCGAAGGTGACGCGTATCTCACGCTTGCGGGCAAAGTCATCCAGCTTGCCAGCCAGCACCTCGCCCATTCCGATACCGCCGAGATGCACCTCTATGCGGGAATGGGATGGGCCCTCCAAGCTCGCCTCTACGGACTCCGCAACGACCGCAGCAAAACCGCGCACGCCGGAGTGGAAGCCCGCAAGCAATTCCTGAGCGCCCTGCGCCTCGATCCCAGCATGGCTGACGCCGAAGTCGGCCTCGGCCTCTACAACTATTACGTCGACACTCTTTCTCCCATGCTGAAGTTTCTGCGCTTCTTCATGGGCATTCCCGGCGGCAGCAAGAAAGATGGCATTCGCCAGCTCGAAAACGGAATGAATCACGGAGTGTTGCTGTCCGTTGTCGCGCGTTTTTATCTGGCCAAGAACCTCCGCACCTACGATCACGAGTACGAACAAGCTCTCGCCGTCGCCGAGCCGCTCACCAAACGCTACCCCCGCAACCCCATTTTCCTGTTGCTGGTGGGCAACCTCAACGCCGAGCTCGACCGCGATCAGGCCGCCGAAACCTATTTCCGCGCCGCGCTCAATGCGCCATCGGCCGATACCGCCTGCGCCCTTCGCGTGGACACAATCGCCAATTCATTTCTCTCGAAGACGCAGCAATAGCGGCGGATTGCATAGCGCTAGACGCAGCAGCTTCGTGGCGCAGATGAATCGCTTGATTAACAGTGGGAATTTACGAGTGTACTGCCGCTTCTACTGTCCTACGCCCGCGCGGCTGCTTCCTGTTCGAACGCGTGATAGGAAGAGCGCACCAGCGGCCCTGCTTCCACGTGCTTGAATCCCATCGCTTCGCCGGCGCGCTTGAATTCCGCGAATTCATCCGGATGAACGTACCGCACCATCGGCAAATGCTCCGTGGTCGGCTGCAGATACTGGCCCAGCGTCAGAATGTGCGTGCCCTGCGCGGCGATATCCTGCATCGCTTGCAGCACTTCTTCATGAGTTTCCCCGAGGCCCAGCATCATTCCCGTTTTCGTGGGCACGTCCGGAGCGATTTCCCGCGCACGACGCAGCAACTCAAGCGAGCGCTCGTACACCGCGCCCTTGCGCACGCGCCGGTAAAGCCGCGGCACGGTTTCCATGTTGTGATTCAGCACGTCCGGCCGCGCGGCCATCAAAAGCTCCAGCGACGGCCAGTGCCCGCGAAAATCCGGAATCAGCACCTCGATTTTGCATTCCGGCAAGCGCCGCCGGATCTCTTCGATCGTGTGCGCGAAAATGCGTGCGCCGCCATCAGGCTGATCGTCGCGGTTCACCGAAGTCACTACGGCGTAGCGCAAACCCATGCGTTCGGCCGCTTCGGCCACGCGCTCGGGCTCGTCTTCCTCCGGCGGCCCGATCGGTTTCCCGCTCGGAACGGCGCAAAATCCGCACGAGCGCGTGCAAATGTTCCCGAGGATCATGAACGTCGCCGTCCGATGATCCCAACACTCGCCCATGTTGGGACAGCGCGCGCTTTCGCACACCGTGTGCAGATCGAGCGTGCGCATGATGCGATTCAGATCCTGGTAGTTCGGCCCGCCGCCGAATTTCACCCGCAGCCACGCGGGACGCCCATGCGCGCCGGCCCGCGCCGGCTCCGGCGAGTTGTTCGGCAAAATGTTGAACGGAGAAGCCATTCGCTCGATCTTTTCCTTGGAATTCCTGAGCTTCATTTTACGCGCCGGGGCGCCCCGGCACAATTGCCGCTCTCGCCGGCCTAAAGTAAAGCGTCACCTGGCCGATACCACGGGTAGATGTATCCCATGCTCCGCGGCCCTCGGAAGCCGCGGGTGGGAAGCCGCACGCACATTTGAGGGGCGACTTCCCTGCGGCCGGTATGCCGCACGCGCAAAATGCGACTAAGGAGTTACCCATGGCAGCCGCATCCTTTTCGCTCACTGCCGTTGTTCAGGACGTAGTGCAAGTGGCGGAGTTCGCCCAGCAGCCGGCTCAGGTCAATGCCACGCCCGTCAATGCCAACCAAGCCCAGGGCGCGCCCGCTCCGGCGGACACTGTCACGCTCACGAATCAGGCGGCCGAGGGTCAGCAAACGGGGCAAGATCCCAACCGGGGCCATTTTGACCACGCCGCCTTTCTGGGCGCTGCTGGAGCTTATTTCGGCGCCAACGCCGCTCGCCCCAATCGCCAGGCGCCAGAACTGCCGCTGCAGTTGTTCGCTCACGGACAGCCTCAGGACGCTCCCGCCGCCGCGGCCGATAACGCAGCGAAGGCAGCCCCGAATGCGGCGGCCAACGCCGCGAACACAGCGGCCAATACTGCGAATACCGCGGCGAGCGCCGCCGCTCCGGCCGCGAACGGCAATTTCACGACTCCTCAGCAGCAATTGCAGCAACTCGATCAGAGCTTGCAGCAGCTTGGCATCAATCCGCAGTCGATTCCGCTCTTCAACCGCATGGCCATGCTGCTCTATGCCAACGATCCCGCTGCTCTGCGCCTGTTGGTGCAAACTCTGCAGACCGCGGCCACGCAGCAGGGTGCGGGCCAGGCCTCTACAGCTACCGCAAATGCTGCAGCCAACGCGAATCAAGCCGCCGCTCAGGAGCTTCTGCCCGCCGCCACTCCCGCCACTCCGGGCCAAGCAGCGCCTCACCCTCCCGCAGTCGCACCCGCTCAGACGCAGCCTGCTGCGCAAACGCAGCCTCCGTCGCAAGCCCAAACCGGCCAAACCGCTGAGCAAATCGACGTGATCGCCGCGCAGATCAATTTCACCGAGGTGCAGGCGACTCTGCAACCCGCTCACGGCGCGGCGAATCAGACGGCGCAAGCTAGCCCGCTCACGGTTCAGATCGAACAGCTCCAGATCGCCTTCCAGGCCATCGAGGTTCAGCAAGGCCCGTTGCAGCTCAATGGCTCCTCAGGCCCGGCACCATCCGGCAACGCGCTCAGTGTGAACGCATAGCCCGTTTGGGCATATTCGGCGTCTTGGCGCTTGGATATGTCCAAAATGAACCACGCTTGAACCTAGTAATATGTTGTATATTTACCACACCTTCAAGAATGCCGAATTTGTATCCTCCGTATCTTATTGTAAATAAAGAAGAACATTATACTCGCAGCGGAATCTGGAATGCTCTACTATCAATTTCGATTTCCGTATGCCAACTCAACTAACGATTCAGCGCCCAGCTGAAGTAGAGGGTGTAGGACTTCACACCGCCGTACGCAGCCGCGTGCGTCTGCTACCGGCGCCGGCCGATACCGGCATCGTCTTTCGCCGCACCGACCTCGATAATTTCGAGATCGAAGCGCACATCTGCAACCTGGCTCGCGTCAGCTACGCCACCAGCCTGATGAAGCAGGGCGTGCTGATCTCCACCACAGAGCATTTGCTCGCCGCGCTCTATAGCTGCGGCATCGATAACGTCTACGTTGAAATTGACGCGCTCGAGCTGCCGATCCTGGACGGCTCGTCGAAGCCGTTCATCGAGATGCTGGAAACCGCTGGCACCCGCCGCCTGCGCCGCCGCCGCCGCTACATCAAAGTCACCAAGCCACTCGAATTTTGCGACGGCGATCGCCGCATCGGCATCTATCCCGCCGATGAGTTCCGCATTCGCTGCTTCGTTGACTACGGCCATCCGGCCATCGGCCCGCAGGATATCGAAATGGCCGTCGATCGCGACGCGTTCTGCCGCGAACTCGGCCCCGCGCGAACCTTCGGATTCCTCAAAGATTTCGTCGGCCTGCAAGCCATGGGCCTGATCCGCGGAGGGTCGCTGGCCAACGCCATCGTGCTTGATGATACGTCAATCCTGAACGGGCCCTTGCGCTTTCCGGACGAATTCGGGCGCCACAAGGCGCTCGACCTGATCGGCGATCTCGCGCTCGTCGGCCGTCCGCTGCAAGCGAGCATCGTCGCTCACCGTGCTGGCCACGCGCTGCACACGCAGCTGGTCACCCGGCTGCTCGAAGACCGCTCCTTATGGGTGGAAACCACCGACGTTGCCGGCCGCGATTCCGCTGCCGATCGCGCTGGCGCGTCCGAGCCCATCTCCGTCTCGCCCTGAGTGATTTCTCGGTGCCCATAGAAAACCGGGTTAAATCCCTAATTGCCAAAGCGGTACGCGCAGGCGAAAATGGCGGTTTGATGCCCGCTTCCGATACTTCCATCATCATCCTCGCCGCCGGCAAGGGAACGCGTATGCGTTCCCGCCTGGCGAAAGTGCTTCATCAAGCCGGCGGCCGCACGCTCGTCGAGCACGTCATCCGCGCCGTGCAGCCGCTCAAGCCCGCGCAGCTTCTAGCCATCGTCGGACATCAAGCCGAGGAAGTCGCCGCCGTGGTCAACTCGCTCCGGGCGCAAACGATTCTCCAGCAGCCGCAGCGCGGCACCGGCCACGCCATGCAAGTGGCGCGGCGCGCCATTCGCAAGAGCGTCAAACTGGCCATTGTGATTCCCGGCGATGCGCCCCTGCTGCGCACCGAAACTCTCGCCGCGCTACTCGACACGCACCGCCGCGGCGAAGCCGCCGCCACGATCCTGACCGCCGAAATCGCCGATCCATCCGGGTACGGCCGCGTCGTCCGCGATTCCGAAGGCCGCGTGCAAGCGATCGTCGAGGACGGAAAAGCCACGCCCGCGCAGCGCGGCATTCTCGAAGTAAATTCCAGCATCTATTGCTTCACGCTCGCGAAGCTGTGGCCCTGCCTCGCCGCGCTGCGTCCGGACAACGCGCATCGTGAGCTGTACCTCACCGACGCGATTGGCATGCTGCGCGAGCGCAACGAGCGCGTGCTTGCCTACATCGCGCAGGACGCCAACGAAGTGCTGGGCTGCAACACCAGGGCGCATTTGGCCGATATCGACCGCATCTTCCGAACGCGCAAGGCGGCCGCGCTGATGGATTCGGGCGTGACGATCTACTTGCCGGAAACCGTGACCGTTGATCCCGAAGTCACCGTCGGCGCGGACACCATCATCGAGCCGGGAGTTCGTCTGCTTCGCCGCACGCGCATCGGGCAAAACTGCCGCATCGGTGCGGGCAGCATTCTTTACGATATGCGCGTCGACGACGACGTGACAATTTTCCCCAACTGCAATCTCGCTTCGAGCCGCCTCCATGCGCACGCCCAGGCCGGGCCGTTCGCGCGCATGCGCCCCGGAGCGGAAATTCGCGAAGGCGCGCACATCGGCAATTTCGTGGAAGTGAAAAATTCGGTGATTCGCGAAGGCGCCAAGGCCATGCACCTCACCTATCTCGGAGATACAACGGTGGGCCGCGAAACGAACGTCGGCGCCGGCACGATCACCTGCAACTACGACGGCGTGGCAAAGCACCACACGGAGATCGGCAGCCGCGTGTTCATCGGTAGCGACACGGCGCTCGTCGCGCCGGTGCGCGTGGGCGACGGCGCGTACATCGCCGCCGGCTCGGTGATCACTGAAAATGTTCCGCCCGCCGCGCTGGCCATCGCCCGCGGCCGGCAGACCAACAAACTCGGCTGGGCCCGCCAGCGCCGGCGTGAATTAGCCGCGGCTGGTAAGCGTAAATCGCGCTCAAAGTCACGCCCCAGACCGGTGCGCGGCCGAAAGCGGAAACCCGTCGCACGCTCGCAGCGGGCGAAGAAACGGCGTTAGCGCAGCCGCTACGCAGCCTCGAATCTTGGACACGAAATCCCTCTAATTGAAAGCAATTTTACCGGGCAGAACGTGGTGTTTTGACAGTATTTCCGCTGCATTGGCGCGGTTCTGACGGCGAACGCCGGGAATCCGGGCACCGCCGGAGGCGTTTGCCGGTTCGGAACGCGGTCGCGCGCGCGAGCGCCGCCAAAGTTATCGATGCAGGGTGATCCCGCGGCCCAGCACAAAGATGTAAGGCACCAAAATCACGGCGGCCGCCGCGATCCACGCGTAACTTCGCGCGACGCCGTCGCCGCTGCGCTCCGGTGCCGTGCCTTTTGGAACGTAGTACCGCAGCCACAGCAGGCCAGCGTTTCCGCCAGCCGAGGCGGCCACCGCCGATTCTAGGACGACTTTAATTCCCAGCGGGTTCATCAATCCCGCCGCCACCGAAAGCACCAGAGCCGAAAAATACAAATTCCAGGTCAACCGCTTCATGCGTGGTCTTTCTTCCCGCGGTATGCCCACGTACCGGACGAGCGCCGCGCCCATCGCCCGCATCGAGAAGTAGTAGCCCGTGGCTCCGGCAACTGTGAGCAGCACCATCCACAGCCAGTGCGGCTGCAGCCCCGCAACCACTTGCGCCCAGTCGCCGAAATTGCTCACGCCCGAGAAAAAGAAATAGCCGCTGCCGGTGAACAAATTGAAGGTGCAGGCGGCAAAAAGAAACACTCGCGTCTGCGGAGAAACGTTTCGCGCCGCGCGCAGCGCCAGCCAAAACACCAGCGCCTCGGCCAGATTCACCAGCGTTCCGTCGGCGGCCACCAGCCGGGAACTGTACGCACTGGACCAGGCCATCGTCGAAAGCACGCCCGATGGCGTTCCGGTCAGCAGAGCCGTCAATGCGTGCCCGATGCCTTCGTGCGACATGCCCGCCAGCATCCACGCCAGCCAGGCGATGGCGCAGATCGTCGCCGCATCGTCGCGTCCTGTGGTCTCTGCGGCGGGCACGACTGCTGTATCCGACATGCCGCCCTCCCTCTGGGCCGCGACTATACTCCATCGTGCCCCAAGCCGCACTGCGCGCGAGGCGAAATCGCTTGTTTTACATGTGCTAAAATGAACGCCATGAAATTCGGCGTGATCCAATTTCCGGGCTCGAATTGCGATGACGACGCCTACCACGCCATCGGCTCGGTGATTGGCGAGCCGGTCGATTTCATCTGGCACCAATCCGAAAATCTTTCCGGCTGCGACGCCATCCTGCTTCCCGGCGGCTTTTCCTACGGCGACTATCTGCGCACCGGGGCGATCGCCCGCTTTTCGCCGGTGATGCGCGCGCTGGACCGCTTCGCGAAATCGGGCGGGTTGGTTCTTGGCGTGTGCAACGGTTTCCAGATCCTTCTGGAGGCCGGACTTCTTCCCGGCGCCATGCTGCGCAATCAGGGGCTGCGTTTTCTCTGCCGCCAGGTGCACGTGCGCGTGGAACACACGGACACGCCATTCACCTGCGCCGCGCGTCCCGGCCAGGTGCTGAAAATTCCCATCGCGCACATGGAAGGAAACTATTTTTGCGATCCGGAGACGCTGGCCGAACTCGAAGGCAACCGGCAAATCCTGTTCCGCTACGCGCGCCCGGATGGCACGGTTGACGAACACGACCGCGAGGCGAATCCCAACGGCTCGCTGGCGGCTATCGCCGGCGTGTGCAATCGTGAACGCAACGTGGCCGGGCTGATGCCGCATCCGGAGCGCGCCGTCGAATCCGCGCTTGGCTCCGCGGACGGCCTAGTGATCCTGCGCTCGATGGTGGACAGCTTCGCGCGGCGCCCCGCCGCGCGCGTGCCCGCATAGTCATGGCCGAAACCCCAGTGGCAGCGGGTGCTGGAATCAAATATCTGTGGGCGTCGCAGGACGAGGCCCTCCGCAAAAACCTCGGCCAGTCGGCCGAGTTGCGCGAAGCGCTCGACGCGCTTGATGGCGCAATTTCACTAACCCTGAATATTATTGGCAACGCGCGATTTCCAGCGGAGAAGCAAACGGCGATCCGGGTACTTACGGTCGACTCGCTTTCTCACGTCGTAATTGCGGCGCGCGTTGGATTGTGGGGCACCGTTTCCGAAAGCCTTTCAATCTTGCGGGGAGCCATCGAGAGCTGTGCTCAGCTCTCTTATACCGTGTTCAAGCAGAGATACCAGACTGCCATTTCGGAAATCAGTAGTCGGAGGTTGAGAGAATTAAAATTCGGCGCGTGCTGCGACGCGATTGGCTCCGCCGGCAGCTCGCTCAAGAAGCTTCACGGGCAGCTCTCGAACATGGCGGCTCACTCAACCCCCGGTAGGCTGCGGCGGTCAGAATATGAACTACGAGGCGAAGATTACGATCGGCTCGCGTTTGCTATTGATCCGGACGCCGCCGAGGCGACCACTCTCGGCTGCCTTCAGATCGTTCCCAGCATAGGGATGTGCTTGTGGGAGGCTTGGAGGCAGGACAACCTTGAATTCCCTCAGGAATGGGTTGCCGCCATTCAAGGGACGCGCCAGCTCTACGAAAAGCTCAGCCGTGGCGCTGCGGCTGGAGAGTAGTTACGGTTTTTCGCTGCAACCTAGCACCAATTCGGGCCTAATTTTCTCCCATTCGATGTGCGTCGCTTGCCTCCGGCCGCGATTGCTGCCACAATCCGCCTGGGGCAGGTTGTCTGACTGCCGCGAGGAGCGTTTCTGCTGGGCGCTGCGAAAAAAGGCCGCTCAGATCGATACACTGTTCGAGTAGAAACGGGCCTAAGTTGTTGAAAACACAGGCGCGGCGCTCGGCCAGATCGCTACACATTCGTCGCGGCTCGAAAAACTGAAAATGGCAACGCAAAACGCCGAAATTAAAATCACGCCGCAAATCGCCGCCGAACACGGCCTCACCGCCGACGAGTTCGCGCGCATTCAGAAGATTCTGGGCCGCGATCCGAATTTCACCGAGCTGGGCGTTTTCAGCGTGATGTGGAGCGAGCACTGCTCGTACAAATCCTCGCGCGTGCATCTGAAGCGGCTGCCCACGCGCGGCGCGCACGTGGTGCAGGGCCCCGGAGAGAACGCCGGCGTCGTCGATATCGGCGACGGGCTGGTGGCCGTCTTCAAAATCGAATCGCACAACCATCCGAGCTTCGTGGAACCGTACCAGGGCGCGGCGACCGGCGTGGGCGGAATCCTGCGCGACATTTTCACCATGGGCGCGCGGCCGATTGCGGTGCTCGATTCGCTGCGCTTCGGTCCCATCAACTCGGGCGCGGCCGCGGGCAACGCGACGCGCGAGGAAATCGCGCGCAACCGGCGCATCGCGGACGGCGTGGTGCGCGGCATCGGTTTCTACGGCAACTGCTTCGGCGTGCCGACCGTGGGCGGCGAAGTGGTTTTCGAGCCGTGCTATTCGAATAACCCGCTAGTGAATGCGCTGGCGCTGGGCATCGCGCACAAGGAAGAGCTTTTCTTCGCCAGCGCGCGCGGCGAAGGCAACCCGGTGATTTACGTGGGCGCGAAAACGGGGCGCGACGGCATCCACGGCGCGTCGCTGCTGGCTTCGGCGGAATTCAGCGAGGAATCGCAGCAGAAACGGCCCAACGTGCAGGTGGGCGATCCGTTCATGGAAAAGCTGCTGCTGGAAGCGTGCCTGGAAGCGATGCGCACCGGAGCGATCGTCGCGATTCAGGACATGGGCGCGGCGGGACTGGCCAGCTCGAGCTCGGAGATGGCGTCGCGCGGCGAAATGGGCATCGAGATCGATCTGGCGCGCGTGCCGCAGCGCGAAACGGGCATGACTCCGTATGAAATGATGCTCAGCGAGTCGCAGGAGCGCATGCTGCTGGTGGCCGAACGCGGGCGCGAGCGCGAAGTGTTCGATGTGTTCCACAAGTGGGGGCTCGACGCCGTCGAGATCGGGCGCGTCACGAGCGACGGCAAGCTGCGCCTCTTGCATCATGGAACTGTGGCCGCGGAAATTCCCGCGCACGCGCTGGCCGAAGAAGGCCCGCGCTACGAACGGCCGATTGCCAAGCCGTCCGCCGCCGATTTGGAGCGCAGCAGCACATCGCGCGGCAAGCTGGTTGAATTTTCGCCCGCGCACGCGGATCTGACGCCGAATTTCTGCCGCGTGCTGAATTCGCCGACGATCGCGTCCAAGAATTGGATCACCGAGCAGTACGACTCCATGGTGCGCACCAACACGCGCGTCGGCCCCGGCTTCGGCGATGCCGCGGTGCTGCGCCTGAAAGAGTCGAAGCGCGCGCTGGCCATCAAAACCGACGGCAACGGCCGCTGGTGCTTTCTTTCGCCGCGCGTGGGCGCGATGCACGCGGTGGCCGAAGCGGCGCGCAACGTGGCCTGCACCGGCGCGCGCCCGATCGCAGCGACGAACTGCCTGAATTTTGGCAATCCGGAAAAACCCGAAGTGATGTGGCAGTTCAGCGAAGCGATTGACGGCATAGCCGAGGCCTGCCACGCGCTGGAAGCGCCGATCACCGGCGGCAACGTCAGCTTCTACAACGAAACGCTCGGCAATCCGATCTATCCCACGCCGGTACTCGGCGTTCTCGGCTTGATCGAAGACGCCGATTGCGCGCTGGCATCCTGCTTTCGCAGCGAAGGCGATTTGATTGTGCTGCTCGACGGCAATTCTTCGGCGATTTCCTCCGAGCAGCAGCGGAGCGAGTTTTCCTCGTCCGAATACTCGAAGACGATTCATGGCGTGGTTGCCGGCGCGCCTCCGGCCATCGACCTGAAGGCTGAGAAGAATCTGATCGATTGCCTGGTGGCGCTGGCGGCGGAAAAAGCGGTTGTGTCCGCGCACGACTTGAGCGATGGCGGCCTGGCCGTGGCGCTGGCGGAATGCTGCTTCGATAGCGCCGACGATTCCGGAGCGTGCCTTTCCGCTGATATCGATTTTTCGCAGCAACAGGCACCGGCCGAATTCGCGCTTTTCGGCGAACGCGGCGCGCGCGCCATCGTCTCGCTCGCGGCCGCCGCGCTTGCCCGGGTTACGGCAATTGCGGCAAAATATGGTGTTAACGTCCAGCGCATCGGTACAGTCAGTCGGGGCGAATTTCGCATCCAATACAATGGGACGACCGCCATCCGCGGAGAAGTCTCTTCCTTTCGCAGAAACTGGAGCGAGCCCCTGGCCAAGGCACTCGAAAGCGCATAGCGCGAATGTCTAAAATTCACATCCTCGATGACGACCATTTCCACGATCATTGCGGCGTGTTCGGTGTCTTCGGCCATCCCGAAGCATCGAAGCTGACCTATCTCGGCTTGTATGCGCTGCAGCATCGCGGGCAGGAATCGGCGGGCATCGCTTCGACCGACGGCGCGGACTTGCGCCTACATCGCAGCCTGGGGCACGTGCAGGAAATTTTCACGCCGGGAGCGCTGGCGAGTTTGTCGGGCTCGGCGGCCATCGGCCATACGCGGTATTCCACGGCGGGCGACTCCACTTTGCTGAACGCGCAGCCGATCATGATCGACTGCAATAAGGGCAAGCTGGCGCTGGGCCACAACGGCAATCTGACCAACGCGATCGAACTGCGACGGCGCCTCGAACACCGTGGGTCGATCTTCCAGACCACCAGCGATACCGAAGTGATCGTTCACCTGGTGGCGCGCAGCGCCGCACGGAATTTGCCCGGCGCGCTGGCCGACGCTCTTAATCAAGTGGAAGGCGCTTATTCGCTGCTGGTGCTTACGCGCGATGAAATGTACGCCATTCGCGATCCGCGAGGATTCCGTCCCCTGATTCTCGGACGCATCGACGGCGCGTGGGTCGCCGGTTCGGAAACCTGCGCTTTCGATCTGATCGACGCCGACTACATCCGCGAAGTCGAGCCCGGAGAAATGGTCCGGATTTCGCGCAGCGGAATCGAGTCGTTCCACTTCGCGCCCGAAAAGCCGCATCAATACTGCATTTTCGAGCAGGTTTATTTTGCGCGGCCGGATAGCATCGTCTTCGGACGCGCGGTGAATCGCAGCCGCGAACAGCTGGGCCGTTTGCTCGCCCGCGAGCATCCGGTGGAGGCGGACATCGTCACGCCGCTGCCCGATTCCGGAGTGCCCGCGGCGGTCGGATATGCGGATGAATCCGGGATTCCATTTCGTATGGCGCTGATCCGCAACCATTACGTGGGCCGCACGTTCATCGAGCCGGAGCAGTCGATCCGCGATTTCGGCGTGAAGCTGAAATTGAATCCGGTGCGCGGCGATTTAGAAGGCCAGCGCGTGGTGCTGGTGGACGATTCGCTGGTCCGCGGAACGACCAGCCGCAAGATCGTGCGCCTGGTGCGCGAAGCGGGCGCGGCCGAAGTTCACGTCCGCATCAGCTGTCCGCCCACGATTTCACCCTGCTACTACGGAATCGATACGCCGCGGCGCGAGGAGCTGATCGCCGCGCAACAATCACCCGAGGAAATTCGCAAATTCCTGGGAGCGGATTCGCTCGGATATCTTTCGCTGGAATCGCTGCGCACGGCGGTGGGCGATACGGAAGGGAAATTCTGTACGGCATGCTACACGGGCGTTTATCCCACGGAGCTCGTGCAACTCGAGGTGGAGGCGCATCGTGAAGGCTGACGTGGAGCAAAGCGTGCCCGGTGGAAAAAACAAGGCGGCCGCGCCGCCGACGGCGCAGCAACGCGTGTGGCGCGAAGTGGTTTCGTGGCTTTGGGTGATTCTGGCGTTCATTTTCATTGAAGGCACGCTGGTGCAGGCGCGCGTAATTCCCAGCGGCTCGATGGAAAACACGGTGCTGATCGGGGACCACATCATCGTCAGCCGCATCGGCTACGACGCGGGCATTCCGTTCACCGACATTCACGAGCCGCTGTGGCGCAACCCCGAGCGGCAGCAGATCGTCGTGTTTCGCGCACCGCTGCCGGACGAAGGCAATCCCGACTTCATCAAGCGCTGTATCGGAGTGCCGGGCGATCACATCAAGATGGTCGGCGAAAAAGTGTATGTGAACGACAAGCTGCTGAACGAGCCGTACGCGCTCTACACGCCTTCGATCGGCCCGCCCTTCGCGCGATTTCCCCCGACCGAGGACGTAGCGCAGGACACGCGCCTGACTCCCGAATGGGCCGCGCAGCTGCCGCAGCATGTGGTGAATGGCGAGCTGGTGGTGCCCAAAGGCGAGTACTTCATGATGGGCGACAACCGCGACAACTCTTATGACAGCCGCTACTGGGGCTTCGTTCCGCGCAGGGACGTTATCGGCGTGCCGCTTTTCATCTATATGTCGATCAGAGCGCCGGAGCGAGTTTGGGACCCGGGGCATATCGGATTGCGGTTCGAAACGTATCTGAAAGTGTTCGTCGATCCGGGCGAAGTGCGTTGGCGCCGATTGTTCCACACGTTTCCCAGATGACGATGCGCGTTCATCCTTCCCGCACGACGAACGAGTCCCGCTGATGCGCTACGCCGATGCCGGCGTCAATATCTCGGTGGCGGACGCAGCCAAGCGGCGCATTGCCGCAATGGCGCGCGGGACGTTCCGCCCCGGCGTGCTCGCGCCCGTGGGCGGCTTTGGCGCACTCTTCCAGCTTGACCGCAAGCGCTGGCGCGATCCGGTGCTGGTGGCCAGCTGCGACGGAGTGGGCACGAAGCTGAAAGTGGCGTGCGCGGCGGGCGACCATTCCAGCGTCGGCGCGGACATCCTGAATCACTGCATCGACGACATCCTCACGCAGGGCGCCGAGCCGCTTTTCTTCCTCGATTACATCGCCATGGGAAAACTCGATCCGCGCGTCATCGAGAAAGTGATCGCCGGGATGAGCGCTGCGGCGAAAAAAGCGGGCTGCTCTCTGATTGGCGGCGAAACGGCCGAAATGCCCGATATCTACGCGCCGGGTGAATACGATCTGGCCGGATTCATCATCGGCGGCGTGGAACGCAAGAAAGTCCTCGACCCGAAAAACGTGCGGCCCGGCGACGTGCTGCTGGCGCTGCCTTCGAGCGGGCTGCACACCAACGGCTATTCGCTGGCGCGCAAGCTGGTGTTCGGCGTGGAACAACTGCAGCCCGATAGCTACGTTGAAGAAATCGGCGGCCCGATCGGAGCGGAACTGCTGAAGCCGCATCGCGCGTATTGGCCGCTGCTGAAGAATGTGCTGGCGCGCGGCTGGGTCACCACCATGGCTCATATCACCGGCGGCGGAATCACCGGCAATTTGCCGCGCGCGCTGCCGAACAACGTGCAAGCGGTGATCGAGTTGGGCTCGTGGCCGGTGCTGCCGATTTTTCGCTATCTCGCTCGGGTCGGGCAGATCGAGCAGGATGAATTGCTTCGGACGTTCAATCTGGGCGTGGGAATGATTTTGGTGGTGCCGCAGAAGCACGTTTCGCGCGTGCAAGCCGAGCTGAAGCGGCGGCGCGAAAAATTCTACGCCATCGGACGCGTCGAAAAAGCGCCGCGCGGAAAGCCGCGCGTCGTTTACTCCGGAGCGCTGCTGCTGTAGCTATTTCGCGGCGATTTCAGCGTTTTGTTTTGCTCCGCCGGCAGCGTCAGGTTACTTCACAAGGGCGTTCGTATCGGCGAGCACTTTCCACGTTCCGTCCGCCTGCTTCTGCCAGACGATCACGAAGCGGCCATTTTCCGTAGTCGATTTGCCTTTCGCCTCCGTGGTGACGGCCTGAAACGAGCCGCTGTCAACGGCGAGATCGGCGGAGCGCGCCACGTCGATCTTCGTGGAAGGAAACGTGAGTTGCACGCTGGGAGCGGAGAGAAGCTGCTTCCAGGCGGCGCGAATGGCGTCTTTGCCGACGGCTGCGGGAGCATTGGGCGCGAAGAGCACCGCGTCATCGACGTAAAACGAAACGCATTTATCGAGATCCTTGGCCGCGATGGCTTTGCTCCAGTCATCGCTGGCAGCGTTAATGGCGGCCTTTGCGGCGGAAGCGGCGGCGACATTTTGCTCGGCGGTTTTCTGCTCGTTTAGCGCCGGCGCTTGCGAACACGCGCCGAACATAGCAGCGCTTGCGATGACGGCGAACAGGGTGGTGAGTGAGCGGGCGCGCATCATTCTTTAGCTCCTTTGGGGGAAAACGAAGCGCTGAGAAGATGCCGTTTCCGTTTCGCGATGTCAAGCGCCGGCTTACGAGCGGCGGCTGCGCCGCGGCGTTTTGCGCGCTCGCGGAACTATGCTAAGTTCGGTCGATTATGAAAAGGCGCATCGGCGTCCTGCTTTCCGGACGCGGCTCCAACTTCGAAGCGCTGGCGGACAGTGTTGCCGCCGGGCGCATTCCGAATGCGGAAATTTCGATGGTCATCAGCAATCGGGACGGCGCGCCCGGAATCGCCAAGGCGCAGGCGCGCGGCATCGATGCGCGCGCGATTCCGTCGAGCGGCCTGGAGCGGGAAGCGTACGACCGGCTGGTGGTGGCGGCGCTGCGGGAAAAGCAGGTCGAATGGATCTGCATGGCCGGATACATGCGGATGGTCTCGGCGTTTTTTGTGTCCGAATTTCGCAACCACATTTTGAACATTCACCCGTCGCTGCTGCCGGCGTTTCCAGGACTGGAAGCGCAGCGGCAGGCGCTGGAACACGGCGTGAAATTTTCCGGCTGCACGGTGCATTTCGTGGACGAGCGGCTGGACGCGGGACCGATCATTTTGCAGGCCGTGGTGCCGGTGGAAGATAGCGACACGCCAGACACGCTGGCCGCGCGCATCCTGCGCGAGGAGCATCGTACTTACAGCGAAGCGGTGCGCATCGTGCTGGATGGGCGCTATCGCATCGAAGGGCGGCGCGTGCTGCTCGATCATCCGGAGCAAAAACACTAGAGAAAGGCGTTCCTCAGGCTCGTGACTTCCACGAAATTTCCACCGGTTCTGGAGCAGCTTTCGCATTTGAAGAAAGGCGTGGCGGAAGTGATCCGCGACGAGGAGCTGAAGGCCAAGCTCGAAAACGCGGAGCGCACCGGCAAGCCGCTGCGCGTCTATTTGGGCGTGGATCCCACCGCGCCGGATATTCATTTGGGCCATACGGTGGTGCTGCGGAAGCTGAAACATTTTCAGGACATGGGCCACACCGCGATATTTTTGATCGGCGATTTTTCGGCGATGATCGGCGATCCGACCGGGCAATCGGAGACGCGTCCGCCGCTGACGCGCGAGCAAGTGGACGCGAACGCGAAAACCTACCTCGATCAGGTGTACAAGATTCTGGATCCGAAGAAAACAGAGGTCCGCTACAACAGCGAGTGGCTGGGCAAAATGTCGAGCTTCGACGTGGTGCGGCTCTGCGGGCATTACCGCCTGGCGAGGATGCTGGAGCGCGAGGATTTTCGTTCGCGGCTCGACAAGAATTTGCCGATTTCCGTGCACGAGCTGCTCTATCCGCTGCTGACGGCGTACGACGCGGTGGCGCTTGAGTCGGACGTGGAGATCGGTGCTACCGAGCAGAAATTCAATCTGCTGGTGCACCGCGATATCCAGCGCGAATTCGGGCAGCCTTCCGAAGTGGCGCTGACCATGCCGATTCTGGTGGGGCTCGACGGCGAACGGAAAATGTCGAAAAGCCTGGGAAATTACGTGGGAATCACGGAAGCGCCACAGGAAATGTTCGGGAAGCTGATGTCGATTTCCGACGAGCTGATGTGGTCGTACTACGAGCTGCTTACCGATTTTCCGTGGCCGGTGGTGGTGCGGCTGAAAGAAGAGGTGCGCACGGGCACGCTGCACCCCATGGACGCGAAGATGCAGCTGGCGCACGCGATTATCGCCGGATTTCATGGCGAGGATGCAGCGAAGAAAGCTTCCGAAGAGTTTCAGCGAGTGTTCCGCGACAGGCAGGCACCGGAGAATCCGACCGAGTGCCGTATCCGTAACATGGGCGACGGATACGTGAACATAAGAATTGGCGCTGGAGACGTGATTGAAATAGTGAATTCCTACCCCATAGGCCCAGCCGGAAAAGCACGGCTTTCCGGACTAATGGTGCCGCTGGCGAATATTTCATCGAAGTCTGAGGCGGAGCGGCTGATCAAGCAGGGGGCGGTGGAGATTGATGGCGAGCGCGTGACGGACGTGAAACAAGAAATTGATCTCTCGCAGCCGCGCGAATTCCTGCTGCGCGCCGGAAAGAAGAGATTCCTTCGAATTATCGTGGAGTAGTGCCTGGCGACTGAGTCGCGGCAGCTATGCCGTCTTCGGCTCGCTGGCGGCTGGTGCAGCCTGCGCGATCGAGCGAATGGGAATTGCAATGGGTGTGGCGGCGTCGCTCGATTTCGGCATGTGGCATTCGCCGTCGAAGACAGACCCCGGCTCGATCACCAGGCACGGCGTGTGGACTTCCGCGGAGACAATGGCTTTCGGGTGAATTTCGACGCGCCCGGTGGCGCGGATCGTTCCGGTGAAACGCCCCAAAATCATCACGCGGTTGCCGATGATCTCGCCTTCCACCTGAGCATGCTCACCCAGGATCAGCATGCCGTCGGAGACCAGCGTACCCTTCATCGCCGAATCAATCCGCAGAGTACCGGAGGTCTCGAGTTTGCCCTCGAGACGCACGCCCTTTTCGAGGAATCCGGTCCACTCCGACGATTCAGTTTGCTTTCGATCTAGCCAAGCCCAGCCCATGCCGCCGCCTCGGTTGCGCTTCTATTCTCTCACTAGGCGGTCGTAGAGTCGCGCTAGATCGGCGGCGTCGTAGTACTCAAACGCCAACTGTCCCGGATGCCCTGGCCGGAGCGGATGCAGGATCACGCGCGTTCCGAAACGCTGCTGCAGCTCTTCAATGGCAGCTTTTTCGTTAGGGTCGATGGCTGGCGCTGGTGGATCGGTCTTCGGGCGAGCCGAGCGCGAGGCGAGCCTTTCCACTTGGCGGACGGTCATGCCGCCGCGGGCGATGCGGCGAGCGACTTCGAGCCGCATTTTCGGATCGGCGATGCCTAGCAAGGCGCGGCCATGGCCGGCGGAAATGCGGCCCTCTTCGATCAGGTCGCGGATAGGCGGCTCAAGCTTGAGCAAGCGGACGGCATTGGCGATGGTGGCGCGGTCTTTCCCGGTGCGCTGGGCGACTTCCTCCTGAGTGAGCGCGAATTCCTGGATTAATCGCTCGAAGGCGTGGCCCTGCTCGATTGGGTTGAGGTCCTCGCGCTGGAGATTTTCGACCAGCGTCATTTCGACGGCGCGTTCCTCAGGAACATCGCGCACCACGACCGGAACGCGGCTCAGAGCCGCCCGCTGGGCGGCCCGCCAACGGCGTTCGCCGGCAATCAGCTGATAGCGGTGTCCGAACCGGCGCACTACGAGCGGCTGGACGATGCCGCTCGATCGAATCGATTGCGCTAGTTCCTCCAGGGCCTCTTCGCGGAAGCGAGTCCGCGGCTGGTAGGGGCTCGGATCGATCAGGTCGATGTCGACTTGCAGCAGGCCCTCATTCGGAGCTGGAGCCTGGGCTAGGGTTCCCGGCATCGCCTCCGGCACCGCCTGCGGCTGCGGCGGCGGCTCCGGTTCCCGAATCAGTGCGCTCAGTCCCCTGCCCAACGCGTTTCTGGGCATTGACGATCACCTCCTTGGCAAGTTGGATGTAACTTTCAGCACCTTTACTATGTATGTCGTAGAACATTACAGGCATTCCGTGGCTCGGCGCCTCTGCCAGACGGACATTTCTAGGAATTATAGTCTCGAAAACTTGGCTACCGAAGAAGCTGCGCAGATCGGCCGCTACCTGCCTTGAAAGCGACGTCCTGTCATCGTACATCGTCAGAAGAATGCCCTCAATCGCAAGCGAGGGATTGATGGTCCGGCGGATGCGCATCAGGGTATCAAGAAGCTCGGATACGCCTTCGATTGCCAAGAACTCGCACTGGATCGGGACTAGAACGGAATCGCTGGCGGCTAGAGCGTTCAGAGTAAGCAGGTCGAGGGTCGGTGGACAGTCGATCAGGATGTAAGAGTATTTCTCCCGGATCGACTGAATGGCGTCCTTCAGGCGGTATTCGCGCCGCTCCATCGATACCATTTCGACGGCAGCTCCGACGAGATTCTTGTCGGATGGAACGATCTCAAGGCCCTCTATCTGCGCATCGATGGCGGCGCGTTCCATTGGCTCGCCCATGATGATGGAGCTGTAGGCAGTCCGGCGGGATGGATCGCGCTGAAATCCGAGAGAGCTTGTGGCGTTTGCCTGCGGGTCGAAATCGATGATGAGCGTCTTCTGCTCGGAAGCTGCCAGAGAGGCGCCGAGGTTGACGGCGGTTGTGGTCTTGCCGACGCCGCCTTTTTGATTGGAAATCGATATTACCCGGGCCAAATCGCTCCCTCAGGACTGTGCGCGAATGTAACAGAGAAAATTCCGTGGATGCAAGATGTTTCACGTGGAACAATTTTTTGCGGGGGGAAATTTCGAGAGGACAGAGTTTATTTGTTCCACGTGGAACATCGCTATCGGCTCTGTTCCACGTGGAACACTTTTTACCGGGATCTATCTTCTCGCGGCGACCCAGACAAGAGAAATCTCCGCCTAGATCCCGGGATCCCTAGAGGGGGTTGCCAATCCCAGCCTGCGTTGCCAGATATTCTCAGTGCCTCGTCCTGGCCGAGCCAGATGATTAGCTTCCCGCCAGGAGCGAGCGAATTGATGGACCATTTCAGAAGCTCGTCATAGCCTCCAAGGGCACGGGAGACGATTGCATTCAACTGTCCGCGAAATTCACCGATCTCCTCGAACCGGGCGCGCAAAATCCTCACTCGATCAAGGCCCAGCTCGCGCACCACCTCCGACAGAAACGCGCACTTCTTTGCATTGGACTCAATCAGGCAGAGATCAATGTCTTCACGAAAGATCCGAAGAGGAAATCCCGGGAATCCAGCGCCAGCGCCAACGTCGGCGAGCCGACCATGCAGGCCCTTGACGGCCGAAAGGGCGAAAACGCTCTCGCCGAAGTGGAATTTAAGAATTTCCCTCTCGTCCGTAACGGCTGTTAGAGAAATGGACCTATTCCACTTCAAAAGTAAGGAAATGTAAGACCTGACCTGATCGCATTGCGCCTTGGTGACGCTGATACCGTAGGCGTCCAAGCACTCCGATATCACTTGATTTGATATGTTTACAGGCATAATACTACAATAGTAGTTTATAAATCGCTACTTGTTGAGATCCTTTGCGGCGGAATCGCCACATTGGCGCCTAAGCGCGGCTCGCACCAGCGACGGTGACAGGTACCCAGCCGTCAAATCGGCTGCGAAATGCGCTGCGATCGAGGGAATCAGGCTGCCGGTCCAGAATCGTACCGATGAGAACAGAAGACCTACGGCGAACGTCGAAAGTAGGCCTCGACGACCCTGGTAGAGATGAGCCCCAGCGAACAGAACCGCCGAGCCGACGATTCCGGCAATCACGCTGCCGCCCCAATCCCGAAACATGCGCTGCACGAACCCGCGATAAATCCATTCCTCGCAAAATGCTACGGTGACGACCACGGCAAAAAAGGCCAGCCGCTCCGCGGTATCCTGCGGGAAGACCTTCAGGGCGAGCTGGGTGAGCATGTTTTGCGGCTCGACGGGGCCCGTCGCCAAGCGGCGCAGGCTGTACAACTGATTTGCCAGGATCGCCACGGCCAAGCCAACGCTGAGCGCGCCGGTAAGCACGGGGCGCGAAATCTGCAATCCGAGGCGCCAGGGGGGGATGCCGTCGGCGGTAATGCGCCAGAAAATCAGGGCGGCGATCAGCCACTGGAACGCGGTGGTCGAGGCGTAGAGCGTGAGCCGCTCGGTCTTGTTCGTCTGGGGAATGCGCATCAGCTGCTGAATGCGCCGCCGGCCCATCCATGGGACCGCCAGGGCGAGAAACGCGAGGATCAGCGCTAAGTCCCAATGGGCCATGATCGATGAAAGCATGTTTGCTGCTGCGGGACAAGTTCGGCAACCGCCAATAGCTTGCATCGCTTACCAACGGCCTGCGGGCGCCGATACTTCTCGCGTGCCCGAAGCGCAGTTGACATCGCCCGAGGCGACGCCGTATCGTTCTTAATTCTCGTGGGTTTCATTCGCATGATCTACACATCATGAAAATACTGGTGATTGGCGGCGGCGGGCGCGAACACGCGCTCGCTTGGAAGCTGAAGCAGAGCGCGTCGGCGGAAAAGGTCTGGTGCGCCCCGGGCAACCAGGGGATCGCGCGGGACGTGGAATGCGTTCCGCTGGATCTGAAGGACGTGCGCGCGTCGGCGGACTTGGCCGTGAAACTGGGCGCCGATCTGACGGTCGTGGGGCCCGAGCTGCCGCTGGTGCTGGGCGTCGCTGACGAGTTTGCGTCGCGAGGGCTCGCATTGCTTGGGCCAACGCGGACAGCCGCACAACTGGAAGGCAGCAAAATTTTCGCGAAACAATTTCTGCAGCGCCACGCCATCCCCACAGCGGTTGCGTACGGGATTTGCGCTACGCGTGCGGAGGCGCGCGCGGCGGTTGCCGCGGCGAAATGGCCGCTGGTGATTAAAGCCGACGGCCTCTGCGCCGGCAAAGGCGTACTAGTGGCCACCTCGGAGCCGGAAGCGCTGTCATTTATTGATCGGTTAATGGATGGAAAGGAATTTGGCGACGCCGGGAAACAGGTGCTGCTTGAGGAAGGGCTGGCTGGCGACGAGCTTTCGTACATTATCCTGACCGACGGCATAAATTTCATTCCGATGGCGCCAGCCCGCGATCACAAACGCGCCTACGACAACGACCAGGGCCCCAACACCGGAGGCATGGGCGCATATTCGACCGATTCGATTCTGCCGGCGGCGCTGGAAGCTGAAATTGTCCGCAAAGTCGTGCGGCCTACGCTCGCCGGGCTTCGCGCCGAGGGGATTGCGTACCGAGGTTTTCTGTATTTTGGGCTGATGCTCACAGTCGACGGGCCGAAGGTGCTCGAATACAATTGCCGGCTGGGCGATCCGGAAACGGAGGCGGTGCTGCCGCGCGCGGATTTCGATCTGGCGCGAGCGTGTGAGCTGACGGCTCGCGGAACGCTCGGGGGATTCATGGCGAAATGGTTGCGGGGCGCGAGCGTGTGCGTGGTGATCGCGTCGGAAGGCTACCCGGACAGCCCAAAGACGGGTGTCCCGATTTACGGGCTTGAAGAAGCGGCGCGTGTGGCGGGTGCGGTGGTGTTCCATGCGGGAACGCGCAAGGATGGCTCGCTTTTTCGCACCAGCGGCGGGCGGGTGCTGATCGTCAGCGCGCGCGGCGACGATCTGGCCAGCGCCTGCCGAACGGCATACGACGCAGCCGCAAAAATCAAAATCGAGGGCGCTTTTTATCGCCGCGATATCGGCCGGCGCGCGCTGGAGCTTAGCTCCGGCGTCGCGCAATCCGCCAGCGGTAAATCCACGGCGGGCTCGTCGAATGGCTGAATAATCCAAGCGCAGCCGGTCGCGCCATCGGAGCGACGTTCGGCAAGCACAAAATAGATACGAGGTGATGATGGCCGAAAAAGGACGCGCAGTGGTTGGAATCGTGATGGGTTCCGATACGGATTTTCCCGTAATGATCGAATCGGGGAAAACTCTCGCAAAGTTTGGAATCGCTTACGATATGGAAGTGCTTTCGGCGCACCGCACGCCGGAGCGGGCGCACGAATATTCAAAGACGGCCGCAAGCCGCGGCTTGAAAGTGGTGATTGCGGCGGCGGGCGCGGCGGCCCATCTGGCCGGTGTGATGGCGGCGAGCACCACGCTGCCGGTGATCGGCGTGCCGCTCGGGGCCAGCGCCCTGAATGGAATGGACGCGCTGCTTGCCACTGTGCAGATGCCCGGAGGCATTCCGGTTGCGACCATGGCGATCGACAAAGCGGGCGCCGTGAATGCCGCGATTTTCGCGGCGGAAATTTTGGCGCTGTCCGATCCGGAAATCGCGAAGAAGCTCGTAACGCACAAAGAAGACATGGCGCGCGGCGTGGCCGAAAAAAACGCGCGCATTCAGAAGCAGCTCTCCGAAAGCAAATAAATCCAGGGGCAGGGGCGATCGGGAACTTGCCGATTGAGCAAAAACCGCGCTCTACCGGGGCTCCAATGTGGGCGCGCCGGGCGGACGATTTCCGCGATGGATCGGCTTTTCGGGCGGCGGCGCTAAAATCCAGCTGAATCCGGTGTCAGGATGCAGGATTCCGACGGTTTCTCGCGCGTGCGGCGGTGCGATGGCGTCCAGCACGGCGCGAAGGAACCGCGTCGCGTCCGCTGCGCGCACCTTGTTGCTTGATCCGTCCAGAAAATGCTGCGCCACTTCGCGCATGCCGGGGTCGGAGTCCACGACGCGCTGCACTTGCGGATCCTGCTGGCGCAGCAGGTCGAGCACGGAAAGCGGCGGATTATGCGCCGGATAGTCGAACTCGACGAGCGTGCGAGGCTGCCCCTTTTCCGGCGGATAAAATTGAAGATAGGTGGGCCGCTCGATTCCGGACGTCCAGAAGTTGTCACTCTGCTCTTCCTGCGCGATTGTGTAGGAAAGCTGCCAAACTTCCGGGCCGTAGCCGGCAAAGTAATCGACTGCGATCAACTGCGCGAAAGGCTCTCCGGCCGGCAGATTCAGCGGCCCATGCAAGGATTCTACAAGCTGATTGAGCCGCTGCTGCAGGCTTTGGCCGATAATCTCGATTTCCGACGGCTGATCGCCACCCTTTGATTGGCCCAAATGCGGAGGCATGGCCACCGCATACGTGCGCATGCGCGGAAGCTCCTGATTCAGCGCAGCGATTTCGTCCTGCCCCGGAGGCGACCACCAGTTCACGGGTCCGAGGTACACGCCGAAGCGTTCGCTGGATAGCAGGACCGGCGTCGGGGGCTGCGTATGTACCTCGATGGGGTTTTCGAGCGTGCCGACCAGGATCGCGTCTTTTACGACCGCGATCACTACGCGTCCGGCGGCGAGATCGGCGACGACTTCGCCGTTCCGATTACCAATGCTCGATTGCGCTAAACCCGCGAGAGGCAGCGCCACCGAAATCGCCGCGCATAAGGCGAGCGTAAAGCCGATCGAGCGCACTCGGGATTTTGACTGGCGGCGCGCAGCAGACGGATGGCCGGACGGTGGGAGAGATCGTGGCCAGAGGCTCGACCGTAGGCGGAAATCCGCGAGCAGCCTCATGACTCAAGTTACCATACCCGGCAGGGGGCCCGTCTATCCGGGTGCAGAGCGGCTGCGCGTCTAGTAGAATATGCGGAGATTTCAAATTCATGGCGTGAACGGGACATGGCGATACTGAACGCACTCAGAGGGTCCAAGCTGCGCTCGCCCGGCAGCGTACGTCACAAGGGCGCGAAAATTTCGGCGATTTTAGTGGCGCACGATAAATTCGTGCGTGGCGACAGCAGCGGCAAACGGGCCGACTTTGCCGGCGCCGACCTGTCGCGGGTCGATTTCGGCGGAGCGAACCTCAGCTTGGCGGATTGCAACGGCGCGAATCTCGAGGGCGCCAGCTTGCGCGATGCCAGGTTGACATCGGCGGACTTCGGCGGCTGCCAATTGCGCGGCGCCGATTTGCGCCGGGCCGACTGCACGGAAGCCAACTTCAGCGGCGCGGACTTGACCGAGGCGCAGATTGGCGGAGCGGAACTTTTTCGCGCCAACCTGAGCGGAGCGGTTCTGCGGCGCGCCGACTGCGGCGTGACGAATTTCCGCGAGGCGGACGTTGCCGGCGCCGTCTTCGAAGGCGCCAACATGAAGGCCGCGATTCTGCGCGAGACCAATCTCAGCGGCGTCGATCTCTCGGGCGTCGATCTTTCCACGGCTCTGCTGCCGCGCGGCTACGGGGCCAAAGCGGCCGTTCCCAACGGCTGACGGCACGCACGTGGCCAGCACACAAAATGTGAAGACGGAAACGGCGCCGGATCCGCCGTTGGTTTCGGTCGAGGATTACAAGCTACCGGCGGGCTGGGTGAACCCGGAGCAGAAATTGTCGCGCGCCCGCGCTTGCTGCGATCTGCTGGAACGCGGACGGATTCTTTTCTTCCGCGAGATTCCGTTTGATCTGCCGGCCGAGGATCGCGAATTCTTGGTTTTGCAGCCGTGGTCGGAGCTGCGCCTGCACAAAAATGTTTCCTATCGCCCGGGCGAGGATATTCTGCGCGGCGTAGCCGGCGATTCCGCCACCGTGGATCGCGTGCACTCGATCCTTCGCAACTACAGCACGCATGTTCTGCACTTCGCGGCCGATTTCCTGGCGCCGTACGCGGGAAAGTGGATCACGGATTTTTCGAGCTTCCGCCCGCTGGAGGAGCAGGGCCGCGACCTGCCGCTGCACAAGCGCAACGATCTGCTGCACGTGGACGCGTTTCCGAGCCGCCCGACGCGCGGCGGCCGCATCCTGCGCATCTTCACGAATCTGAATCCGTCGAAGGTGCGCGTGTGGAACACCACCGGCGCATTCGACGAGCTGGCGCGCAAATACGCGGAGGACGCCGGGCTGAAAAAATTCGCGTCAGAATCCGCGTTGACCCGAGCAGTGCATGGATTAGCTGGAAAGCTGGGCATGCGCGGCGCGGACCGGACGCCCTACGATGCGTTCATGCTGCGCTTCCACGATTATCTGAAGGAAAATTCGGAATTTCAGACGAACTACGCGAAGGCCCGGCTGGAATTTCCGCCGCTGGCGACCTGGCTGGTGTTTACGGATGGAGTGGCGCACGCGGCCATGTCCGGCCAGTACGCCCTTGAGCAAACGCTGCTGATTCCGCCGGACGCGCTCGTTTCGCCGGACAACGCGCCCTACCGCATCCTCGAAAAAATCGCCGGGCAGGCGCTGGTTTCCTGAACCGGCAGAGCTGCTACTTTCCGGCCGCGGTTTCCGCCGTATCTTCGACGCCGTTTCCCACGCCGCGTCCCGTGCCCGGGCGTCTTCGCGTTTCGATCCCCAGCCGCTTGATCTTTTGATTCAGCGTCGAGAGAGGCACCTGAAACCGCTCCGCAGCCTCCGTCTGATTCCAGTGCGTGCGCTCGAGCATGTCCACGATGATGCGGCGCTCCACTTCTTCGAGAATCTCGAATAGCGAAGGCGCCGGAGCGGAGTTGCGCGGCCCTGTTTCGCCGGGCAGCGGCGGCAGAAATTCCGCGAGCTGCAGCCGCACGCCCTTCACTACCTCGCAGGTACCGACGCTTTCCGGCAGCAGGTCGGAATCCATCGTTTCGCCCGTGGAAAGCACCACCGAGCGCTCCACGGCGTTCTCCAGTTCGCGCACGTTTCCGGGCCAATCGTAATCCATCAGCAGCTTCATGGCGGCGTTGGTTAAGTGGCGCGACGGCTTGTTGTTCTCGCGGCAAAAGCGCTCGACAAACCGCTCGACGAGCAGCGGAATATCTTCCTTGCGATCGCGCAGCGGCGGCAGATTGACGGCGATCACGTTGAGCCGGTGGAACAAGTCTTCGCGGAAACGGCCCTCGCGCACCAGCTTGCGCAAGTCTTCATTGGAGGCGGCCAAAATGCGCACGTCGACTTTGATCGTGTCCGTGGCGCCCAGGCGCATGAACTCGCGCTCCTGGATTACGCGCAGCAGCTTGGCCTGCGTCTCCGGGCTGACCGTGGAAATTTCGTCGAAAAAGATGGTGCCCTGGTCGGCCACTTCGAAGAGGCCTTTTTTCGAAGCGATCGCGCTGGTGAACGCGCCTTTCACGTGGCCGAAAAGCTGCGATTCGAGCAAATCCGACGGAATCGAGCCGGTGTTTACGGGGATGAACGCTTTATCCGCGCGCGTGGACGCGGCGTGAATCGCTTTCGCGATCAGCTCTTTGCCCGTGCCGCTTTCGCCGGAAATCAGCACGGTCGAGCGCGACGGCGCCACTTGCGTGACCAGGTCCAGCACCGCCCGCATCTTGTCGCTCTTGCCGACGATATTCGGGAAGTTGTAACGCTGCTTCAGCGCGCGCTTCAGCTGGACGTTTTCCTCGCGCAGCCGCCGCCCTTCGATAGCCAGGGAGACTTGCGTCACCAGTTCGTCGTTGGACCATGGCTTGGTGATGTAATCCTGCGCGCCGCTCTTGAAAGCCGCGCGCGCCATGTCGATCGAGCCGAACGCGGTGATCAAAATGACGGAAAGGTTCGGATCACGGCGGCGAATTTCGCGAAGCATTTCCAGGCCGTTGCGATCCGGCAGGCTCACGTCGAGCAGCGTCAGATCGTACGGCTTGTCTTCCAGCTTGCGCAGCCCGGCTTCGCCCGTTTCGGCGAGCGTCACGTCGAAGCCTTCGGACTTCAGGAGCGCTTCGAGGCCCTCGCGAATTTCCAGCTCGTCGTCCACGACGAGGATCGAACCCTTAGGCATGTACCGCTTTCCTGGCGACCGGGAATTCCAGCCGGAACGATGTGCCCTTGCCCGGCGTGGAGCGGACGTCCACCTTGCCCGCATGTTCTTTGATGATGCCATAGCTGACGGAGAGGCCCAGCCCCGTTCCGCGCCCTGTGGCCTTGGTGGTGAAAAACGGGTCGAAGATGCGATGAAGGTTTTCGGGAGAAATTCCCGCGCCGGTGTCCGTCACTTCAATTTCCACCGAGCCATTGAACGCCGCCGTGCGCACTTCCAGCATTCCGCCGGCGGGCATGGCGTCGCGCGCGTTCATGAAAAGATTCAGGAACACCTGCTGCAGGCGCGTGGTGGAACCCAGAATCAAAGGCAGCGGCTCGGTGTATTTTTTCGCCACGGCGATGTGCGCGGTTTTGAATGGATGCTGCACCAGCGTCAGAGTTTCCTCGAGGATCGCGTTTAGATCCAATTGCACGGCCTGCTCGCCGCCGGTGCGCGAAAAATTCAGCAGATTGTTGACGATTTCGCTCGCGCGGAAGGTCTGCTTCACGATTCGTTCGATGGTCTTCTGCCGCGGGTCGTCCGAGGGAATCTGCTTCGCCAGCATCTGAATGTAATTCGAAATCACCGCCAGCGGCGTATTCACTTCGTGCGCCACGCCCGCGGCCAGCAAGCCGAGCGAGGTGAGCTTTTCCGTCTGCACGAGCTGATCTTCCAGCCGCACGCGCTGCGTGACGTCGTCCAGCAGCACCAACTGGCCCAGCTGCGCTCCGTCTTTCCCCAGCAGCGGCGCCACCGACGCGTTCACCACGATGTGCCGTCCGCCGCGCGTGTGCACGTGGTGCTTGTAAATTCCGGAGACGTGATTGCCCGCGGCGTGCGCGGCGACTTCGCGCGACAGTTCCAGCGGCAGCGCTTCGTCCACCTTGCGGTGCAGCGCTTCGCTCTTGGGCACGTCCAGCAGCGCCTCGAGCTGCGTGTTCCACGACTCGATCCGTCCGTCGAGACCGGTGGTGGCCACTCCGATGCGCAGCGACTCCACGATATTTTCGCTGAAATCCTTCAGCCGCTCCACCTGCGCCGCTTTTTGCTCGAGCGATTGATAGAGCCCGGCGTTCTCGATGGCGATGGCGACGTATCCGGCGATGGTCGAAAGCAGTTCGAGGTCCTCGCTCGAAAGGTAGTCGCCATCCACGGTCTTGCCGAGCCCCAGCACGGCCACGGTACGGTCGCGGAACCGACACGGAATGAAGTAGTTCAGGTCGAGATGTTCGAGCGTGCGCCGCACTTCTTCGCTCTCATCGCCCGTCGTGCGCCCCGATTCAAAAAAGAGGCAACCGCTTTCCAGTGCGGAACGCCTGTTGGCGTCTAAAAAGCTCAAATCCAGCTCGCCTTCGGGCTGAATTCCGATTCCGCGCGCCAGCACGAATTTTCCCTCCGTGCCGGTGTCCTCCAGGAACACTGCCAATCGGTCCACTAGCAGCGTTTGCGAAATGCGGTCGAGCACGGAGCCAAGCATCGGCTCGATGCGCACTTCGTTGGTTAGCGCGCGGCCAAACTCGATCAGCGTCCGCCGATAATCAAGACGGTCTCGATAAAAAAAGTGATCCAGCCGCGCCTGCACCCAATCGCGCAGCGGCTGGAACAGAAACGCCGCGACGACGATGGCGATCACTCCGCTGGCCGGCCCCGTGGGCCCGCTGGTATGGAAGAGCTCTCCGATCACCGCGATCGCCGCGAAGTACACGGCCACCACACCGGCCGTCGCGAACGTGTAGGCCAGTCCGCGCTTGAAGATGATGTCCACGTCCATCAAGCGGTAGCGGACGATGGCGTATCCGAAACAGAGCGGTATCAGAATCAGCGAGAAAACCGAAAGCTCCGTCCAGCGCGGCAGCGTATCGACCAGCAAGCCCGGAAAAGCGTACAGCGCGAGGAACGGCAGAATTCCCGCGAACGTCCCGCCGGTCACCCATTTCAACTGCTGCCGCAGCACTCCGCTCGGCGCGCGCAAGTAACTTGCCAGGAAGATCGTCGCCGCGAGCAGAAAATACGCGCCCACGTACGCCGTTTCGATCTTGTCCAGGACGATTCGCGCGCCGATCGACGGCATGAAGTTCAGGACCGCTCGGGCGACCATTGCATGCAGGGCCAGCAACACGGCTGGAACGCTGTAAACCGCGCCGAGCTTGGCCCACAGAGCGCTGCGCCGCTCTGGGAACACCAGTGCAAAATGCACCAGCAGCGCCGGCTGCAAGAACAGCGCCACCACGTTGCTCCAGTAAATGATCCAGTCAAACGAGTTCAGCTTTCCGGTGTAATGGAAGCTGTACAGAATGAAGGAAACCAGGCAGAAGACGTAAAAGTGAATGGCGCGCGGGGCGTTCCAGCGGCGCACGAAAATAAACAGGCCGATGAAGAGATACAACAGCGCCGTGATCCGCAAATAGTTCTGCAGCGAAGACGAATTCTGCTGTGGCTCGGTGATCAGCGGCACCGTGAGTGTTTCGCCGTCGCGACGGATCTGATAGGTGACTTGCGCCCAGATGCCGGCGTGCCAAAGCACTCGCGTCACGTCCGTGGCGCGCTCGATTCGCACGCCCCGCACGGTCTCGACCACGTCGCCCTTCTTGATTCCGGCAACGTCGGCGGGCGACCCCGGCGCGATGTGCCAAGCCACCACGCCGTGAGCGGAATCCGTCCAGGTGACGCCGTCGTCCGGCAGCTTCACGCGAGAGCGCTGCTGGAAGTTGAGCGCGGCAAACACCACTGCCGCGAGCGTTAGCAGCGCCAGCGCTGCCGCTCCGAAGCGAATTTGCAGCTGGCCTTTCATCGACACTGCCACCCTGCCCTATAACTCACGCCAGCACGTTAGCCTCCAAGGGCTGTAGCCAGCATAGAGTCTAACCATTTAGCGGGAAAGGACTTATATGCGTGAAAAGTCCCGCGATGGCTGATTATTCCATTTTGCGGAACTAGCCTTACCAATTCCGGTAGGCTGCCGACATCAAAATTGGAAGCTCAGGCCCCCTCGGATGTACCGGTACGACGGAACGAGGACCACGTAGCCGTCGCGGGTCGCCACCTGTACGTAGCCCTGCGCCAGCAAATTTCCGATGTCGGCCTGCACTTCCATGTGGCAGGGGAAAGCATTGGGGAGAGGTTGACGGATCTGCATGCTCAGGTAGGGAGCGGTTTGATAGAGCGACTCGCCGTACGCATCCTGGCGTGAGACCGTGGGGCCGTCGAGCCATTTATACCCAGCGGTCAGCTTCGTATTTAGAAACGGCACTTTCGCGGAAACCAGCCCAGCCAGGCTCTGCCGGTAGCGTGTCCGGAGGCGGTCGCGCAGCGGCAGGTTGGCGTCCGCGTTGCTCAGCGGCGCCAGAGCTCCCGCGTATGCGTACACCAACGTGGTGGACAAATCGTCCGAAATTTTCTCGCGATACGCCACGCGGGCGCCGGTGGAACTGGATGCGCCGCCGTCGTAGGCGAATGCCTGCGAAAAATAATTCTGCAGGAAATCGGGACCGCCTTCGTCTCCGCGGCCGATCACCGCCGTTTGATTCGAGGAATCGTGGAACACGGCCGCCCTGATTTCCGCCCGCGGGCTGAACTGATGCGCCACGGCCAGCTCTTCGTGCAGGTCATCCTCGAACACGGGCTCCCCGCGCCGCACCAGCAGCGTCGGAAACGAATCCAGGGTATCCGCCGCGGACTGCATCGCGCCTTCCGCCGTCCCGTCGTCGAATGGGCGCGTTGCAATCGTGAAAGACGTCTGCCAGCTCGGGCTGATCTGTACCGCCACTTCGCCGTGCGGACGCACCGCGGACGTGGTGCCGTCAAATCCGGCCATCAGGAGTTCAGCGCCGTACCGCACGCTCACGCGGTCCCCGACCATGAACTGATCGTCGTGCGTGAGCCGCAGGCCGCGGAAAATCGGGCCGTTCGGGCTGACTCGCGACTCGCGCACCAGAATCGTAGTCACAGGGCCGGTTCCAGGTCCGCCGGAAGGCAGCAACTCGCCGGCAATGCCGGCCGACGAAGAAGAATCTTCATAGCTGAACTGCCCGGCCATCAAGAGATGGCCGCGAGAGCCCAGGTCGAGGTCGTACACCACGGCAGTCGCCGTGGAATTCGGGACGTTCGCCACCGAACCGGGATGATCGGCGCCGGAAGTCAAGATCAGGCTTCCGCGAACGGATTGTCTCCGGCCGGAGGTGTCGGAACTCGCGCTTGCGCCCAGCGGAATGCCGGCGTCCTGCCAGCGCAGCACCGATCGCGTGGCCGCGGAACCTCGCAGCACCCAGGTCCAATCATCCGCGGCAACAGGTTCTCCCTTGGGCCGCCGCAGCTTTTCGAGTGAGGAAAAAAACGTCCCCAGCATGATCTGCAGGACGGCCGGATGCTCGGCATTCACTTTGATGTTTCGCTCGATGGCTGGGAAAAATCCCGCGAGCGTCACCTGGATGGAATAGAACCCCGCAGGCAGCGCGAGGGATGAGAACCGGCCGCGGTCATCGGTGAGCAACTTGATCGATGCGCCGCTGAGCTCTGATTCCGGAGTGAGCAGCACGGTGGCGCCCATCTGCGGCGTCCCGGCTGAATCCAGAACGACGCCGGATATACTGCCTCCGCTGCGGGCAGCCGCCAGCGGAGCGGCCAGCAGGCACACCAAGAATCCGAAACCGGCTGTGCGGATGGCCCTGCCGCTAAAAGTTGAATTCAACCGCTTCACCTCCCCTGCGTTGCGCTCGCAGGCAAGGGTTTGATCGTAAAGTCCGCCGTGGGGGTAATGGTTTGTTTCGAGAGATTGTCGGTGACGGCGATTTCCAGCTTGTATTTACCCGGCGCGAGCGACCCGAGCGTCATCTTCTTTTCGAGCGTCAATTCCTCGCCGTGCTCCGGTAGCTGGCTCGCCGGAAGATCGAACTTCAGCGTCGGCACGGTCGCCTTGTCCTTCAGCACTCGAAATTCGACGGTTGTGTCGGCGCGGTTCGTCTTCTGATTCACTTTCAGGTTGTACACCTGAAGGAAAATGCCCATCGATTGATTGGGCGTGAACGTGTGATTCAGCTGCGGCTGCACCTTCACGTCGCCGAGCACGAACTGCCCCACGCCAATATCCTTCATCGACACCGGCTGGATATCGTCGGCCAGGATCAGCGAACTGGAGCTGAGTTTGTCATCCTGGAACCGCGGCACCGGCAGGCGCGTATTCACCACGCCGACGTTGCCGCTGTTCACGTCTTTGATCACGATGTCCAGTTCGTACAGTCCCGGCGACAGCGGAACGGCCTTCTGATAGATGCGCGATGTGCCGATGGCATGCTGCAGTTGATCGGCGGCGTAATCGGCCCGCAGCGTGTCCTCGAAAGTCTGCACTACGCGGCCCGTCAGGCTGGTGATCCGCGCGAAAAGATGCATCGACGCGCTATCCACGCCATCCTTCTGCTGGAACGTCAGCTGCTTCACCGGAATCTGCACGGTGATCGGCACCAGCACCGTGTCCGAAGTGATGCGCAGAAAATCGTAGTGGTAGTCGAACTTCAGCTGGTCCCGGATCATATGGGACGTGACCACCGCTTCGAGGTCTTTGAATTTCACCGGCGGCGGCTTCATGATGTTGGCGTAGAGTTCCAGGCGGTTGAACTCTTCGTCCTTGCTGTTCAGCGGCATTCCGCCGAGCTCGCCCTCCGCCATGTGCGTGCCGTCGGTATTGCTGAAGCGCTGCGACTTGCTGGCAAGGCCCATCGATTCAGCCAGCGTCAGGCCGGCGCCCGGCACGTGCAGCAAGGCATCCTTTTCGCTCGGATCCATGGTGAGGTGATACTCGCCCGTGCCGGTGGGATCGACGAACTCGAGTTCCACGTTTTCGCCAAGGCCCGGCAGATAGCGATAGCGCCAGTCTTCATACGGGTACGTTGTGGTTTCGCCGCCGCCCTGGTCCATCGGCCGGTCCCATGTGCCGCCCGTGGGGTGCGCATCGATCTCGTCCGGAGGGCCCCACATGATGTAGATCTTGCCGCGATCGGTTTTCCATCCCGGAATGCCGGAGGCAAAATGCTCGTTGGCGTAGGCGATGCGCCGGTAGTATTCCTCTTTGTAAGTATTTTCCGGAGAATCGGGATTCGGATTGCGGCGCTGCCAGAAGGCTTCGATGAACTGCTCGCGCTCTTCGTTGGTCTGCAAGTGGAGGAACGCGCGGCGCTCTTCCGGCGTAATGATGTACACCACGTCTTCATCGAGCCAGCGCTTGTACTGCGGGCTCAATTCTTTGTAAAGTTCGCGCTCGCTCTTTTTTTCGGCTTTTTCTTTTTGCTTCTGATCTTGCTTGTCAGAATGGCGGGCGGCTATTGCGCAGGTCGAGACGGAACACACCAAAGCCGTCGTCAATAGAATTCGCGGGAACGCTTTAGCAGGCCAGCCCATCGAATTACCTCTTTGCGAGTAGAAATCCTAACCTGTCCTAAGGTACAGGTCAATAAGTCTTTCCTCCACAACGCCCCCGAACCGTTGGAACCGATTGGGCGCGAACGGGTTGCCCGGACTGTCGAAGCAGATCGCCGGGCTGACGGGACGCTAAATCCAGGGCAATTTGCGCCGCTGTTCCGCCAGCGGTCACACGCAGCTTCGCGCTTCGATTCACTATTTGGCTTTCCTGAGCGAAGAGCTGGAATGCTAAGATACTGGCCGCGTGTATGGCTTTGGGTTCCGGGCCCTGGGCCCGAAGATTTGGAGTGTGATGGGGAGAGGGCCGGAGGCAGGGCCGGTCGTGATACCTCCTGTTTTTCAATGGATTTCGTAGGTGCGAAACATTCTGTCCCACCCGCGCGTAGTTACTTGGTGGGCCGAGTTGCGGGCCCGCAACATTCACTCCGAAGGTTGGTGCGATGAAGACATGGCGAAAGGTGGCGATCGGGGCCTGCGCGGGCGTCGCCGCCATCGGAATTGTTTGGTATAGCGTCTACAAAATGAATGCGGGCGTGGTCGCCGTGCAAACCGGGCGCGCCGTTCGCCAGGATTTGACCTCCGTCGTGACGGCCTCCGGCGAAATCCGCCCGAAAAACTACACCAACGTGCTCGGCGAAGGCATGGGCAAGATCACCCAGATCGCGGTGCACGAGGGCGAAGACGTGAGACAGGGCGACGTGCTGCTTCGGCTGGACAACATCCAGCCCGGTGCGGACGTGAAGGCGCAAGAGGCTAGCATCGACGCGGCGACCGCCGCGATGAAGGTGGCCGAGGCGAATTACGAATCGGCGGTCGCGACTCTTTCTCAGCAGCAAGCCAACCTGGACAAAGCCAAATTCGATTGGCAGCGTTCGCAACAGCTTTTCAAAAACGAGCTGATTTCCAAACAGGATTACGACGCCAGCAAGGCGACGTACGATGGAGCCGCTGCCGGCGTGACCGCGGCGAAAGCGCAGCTAGATGCGAGCCACGCATCACGCAATCAGGCCAACTATAACCTGCAGCAGGCGCAAGCCGTGCTGACGCACCAGCAGGATATTTTGAACAAGACCATCTACCGCGCGCCGATCAACGGCATCGTCAGCTATATCGCCGTGCGCGTGGGCGAGAACGTGGTGCCCGGCATCCAGAACGCGCAAGGCAGCTTTCTGATGACCATTTCAGACATGAGCGTGGTGACCGCGGAAGTGATGGTGGACGAAACCGACATCACCAACTTGAAGGATGGCCAGGCCGCCGGCGTGACGATCGATGCGCTGCCCGGCCAGACATTCAAAGGCCACGTGACGGAAGTGGGCGAGCTCGCCATTCTGCGCACGTCCGGGCAAGCGGCGATGGAAGAGACCACCGCGAACACGCAGGAAGCGCGCGATTTTAAGGTCGTGGTGACTCTGGATCACCCGCCAGCATCGTTGCGCCCGGGGCTTTCCGCGACGGCGAAGATTGAGACCGCGCACAGAAACAATGTGTTGACCATTCCCATCCAGGCGCTTGCCGAGCGGACCCAGGAAGAATTGGACGAAGCCAAAAACGGCCAGAGCGGAGACGTGACGCTCGCGGCCTCCAATGACAACGCCGCGAGCAGGAAAGAAATTCAGGGTGTGTTCGTGATTCGCGACGGGAAAGCGCTATTCGTGCCGGTGCAAACGGGCATTACCGGCGTGACCGACATCGAAGTGACCAAGGGATTGCAGCCGGGAGACGTAATCGTGACCGGAAGCTACAAAGCGCTGCGCACGCTGCGTCCCGGAACCAGAGTGAAGATCGACAACTCGGCCTCCAGCAATAACATTGACAATTCAACCAGCTAACGCCGCAGCGGCTCCCGGAAGGACGGCAAGCACTCCGCGCGGAATCATTGGTCGACCCGCAGCGGGCCGGGAGCGATAATAGGCGCAACGGCGGCAGAGCCGCGCAAAGTCAGGAGCCCAATGCACATGGGGGTTGAAGAAGCCGTCTCGCAGAACTTCCGCCAGGATCTGGTGGACGCGGGAATCGTCATCCAAACCGAGGAACTGTGGAAGACCTACGAGATGGGCGCCGAGAAACTGCACGCCTTGCGGGGAGTGGACCTGCAGATTCGCAAGGGTGAGTACGTGGCCATCATGGGTCCGTCCGGCTCGGGAAAATCGACGCTGATGAACCTGATCGGCTGCTTGGATACGCCAACGAGCGGCTCCTACTGGCTGGCGGGACGGCTGGTGAGTCAACTGGACGATGACGAGCTCGCGTACATTCGCAACCGGGAGATCGGCTTCGTTTTCCAGACGTTTAATCTGCTGCCACGCGCCACGGCCCTGCACAACGTGGAGTTGCCGATGATTTACAATGGCACGCCCTCCGCGGAACGGCTTGAGCGCGCGAAAAATGCGCTGCATCAAGTGGATCTTGCCGAGCGCATGACGCACAAGCCGAACGAACTTTCTGGCGGGCAACGCCAGCGCGTGGCCATCGCGCGGGCGCTGGTGAACAATCCGTCGATCCTGCTGGCCGACGAGCCGACCGGGAATTTGGACTCGGCGACCGGCGAAGAAATCATGGCGCTTTTCGCGCGCCTGCATGAAGGCGGCAACACCATCATTTTGGTGACGCACGAGCCGGATATCGCCCGCCATGCGCACCGGACGATCCGCCTGCGCGACGGCAAGATCGAAAAAGACGAGCGCACGCGCTAGCGCGTCCCGCCAGATCCCTCCCTTTCCAGCGTCATTTTGATCAGGAACGCGGCAGTTTAGCGAACGCGCGAATTTCGAATCCGCGGCAATTCGATTCAGCGAGGAGAGAGCCTTCATGCGAGCGGGCACGATTCGCCGATTTGGTCCGCCGGGCGTGATCGAGATTTCCGACGTGGCGCAGCCGGAGCCGGCGGCGGGCAGGTGCTGGTGAGGGTGAAGGCGGCGGGAGTGGGTCCGTGGGACGCGCTGATTCGCGAGGGGAAAAGCGTCGTGGCGCAGAAGCTGCCGGTGAAGCTGGGGTCAGATATTGCGGGCGTGCTGGAGAAAGTAGGGCCCGCGCAGGAAGATCGTGCTGAATGTGGCGGCGTAGCCGCGTCAGGGTGTGATCGAGGTGGAGAAGTTGACTTGTAGCGTGACGTGATCAGGCAGATCGAAGGTCACGTCTTGGCCGCCCATCGGAAGTGAGTCGTCGAATTCATTATCGTAGACCATGGTTTCGACATAGGGCGCGGCCGGGGGCTTCGCGAAAGTCCAGTGGCGGACGTTTTCGATGGCGGCATCGTCGAGCACTTGATTTGGTTTGGTTCCCGGCGCCAACTCGGCCTTGATGACCTTGCCGTTTTCATCGATTGTGACACGAAGGGGCACTTTCCCGGTGACATCGGCCGTGCGGGCGACGGCAGGATAAACAGGCGCTTCGATGTGGCGAGGGCAGAGCGCGGGCGAGCTTTGCGCGAAGCAAGTTGCTGCCATCGAGAGAGCGGCAACGGCAACAAGGCTGAAGAGTCGCATTTTGCCCTTGCGGTTAGCCGAGTTTACGCCCGACTTTCAATCGCAGCGGAAGATTTGCGGCAGTAGCTCGCCGGCTTTGCCCCAATAACAATCGGAAAAGGCGAAAGTATTGGCGGGCTCTTCGGGGCCGACGTAGATGGTGCGGGCGCGTCCGCGAACGCGCGCGACGAAGCTGGCGGCGGGCTCGACCAGGCCGGAAGTGCCCACGGCGATAAAGACGGTGGATTTGTCGAGCGCTTCGGCGATTTTGTCGAGATCGTAAGGCGCTTCCCCGAACCAGCAGATATGCGGGCGAATGTGCCCGCCGCAATGGCAGCGCGGAATTTCGCGAGGCGGCTCATAGGTCTCCGTATCTTCAAAGGGAGCACGGCGGCAGCGGCCGCAGCGGCTTTTGAATAGCTCGCCGTGCATGTGAACCACGCGGCGCGAGCCGGCCTGCTCGTGCAGGTCGTCCACGTTTTGCGTGCAAAGAAACAAGCGGTCCTGCAAGGATTCTTCCAGTTTAGCGAGAGCATCGTGCGCGGGATTGGGGCGCGCCGCGGAGGCCACACGGCGGCGCATCGAGTAAAACTCCCAGACGAGGCGCGGATCGCGCTGCCAGGCGTAGGGCGAGGCGACTTCCTCGATGCGGTAGTTTCGCCAGAGTCCGCCGGCGCCGCGAAAGGTGGGAATGCCGCTTTCGGCGCTGACGCCCGCGCCGGTGAGGACGAAGACGCGATCGGTGGACGAAATGTGGACCACACTAAATTGTACGCCCGGCAGCGGTTCGTCCGGCAAAGCCAGAGTTTATTTCGCGAAGAGGTTGCGGGCGAGGAAGAGGGCGTTGGCGGGGCGCTCGGCGAGGCGGCGCATGTACCAGGGGAACCAGTAGGAGCCGAAGGAGACGAGGACGCAGCTGCGGAAGCCTTCGCGGGCGAGGCGAAGCTGTTCCGAGCGCTGGATGCCGTAGAGCATGGCGAACTCGATCTGATTTTTGGCGATGCCCTGCGCGGCGGCCCAGTCGGAAATGCGCGCGATGAGGGCGCGATCGTGAGTGCCCATAACCGCGCGGACGCCGGCGCGGCGGGCTTCCGGCGAGAGCAGCGATTGCGCGAGGCGGAAGAAATTGTCGTCCACGTCGGATTTTTTCTCGAAGGCGATTTGCGGCGGTTCGCTATAAGCGCCTTTGACGAGGCGCACGGCCGCGCCCATGGAGACGAGCGAGGCGACGTCTTCCGCAGTGCGGCGAAGGTAGGCTTGCACGCAAACGCCAACGTTGGGGCGTTGCGCCCGCGCGCGGCGGTGAAGATCGAGAGTGGCATCGGCGTAGGAGCTTTGCTCCATGTCGATCCAGACGGATCTTTCGCTGTGGGCGCCGGGCGTTGCGGATGACGCGGAGGCTTCGACGAGCTGCATGAGATTGGCGAAGCAGAAGTCGCGGCCGACGTCGAGGCCGAGCTGGGTGAGCTTGACGGAAATTTCCGCGGGCAGGCCGGCGGCGCGGATGCGCGAGAGAATGCCGAGATAATCGCGCGTGACGGCTGCGGCTTCGGAGCGTTCGCGCACATTTTCGCCGAGGTGAGTGATGAGCGAGGTGATGCCGCTGTCGGCCAGGCGGCGAGCGGCGGCGAGAGCGTCGTCGAGATGCTCGCCAGGGAGGAAACGCTGCGAGGCGCGCTGGACGAAGCTCAGGCGCGGGGCCCGCTCGCGGAGCCAGGCGCTTTCCGACGCGTGCACGAGAATGCGGCGGGCCCAGCTCATTCGAGCGGGCCAAACGGGACGCGAATTTGTGCGGCGAGCGAAATGGGCGCGTGCATCGATCCTCCCCGGCGACCTTATTCCGGCACAAAAGCGAAGCGTACCAGAGCGAGCGCGGCGCGTCACCCGGTCGAAAGTGTGCGGCAGCTTCGCGCCGTGGTGGACGCGGCGCCGGCGCGCGTGTGAACGTACGATCGGCTGAATGGCACGCCCCGTTCATCTTTCGATTCGCGGTCCTATCCCGGCTCATGGCCGTGCGAATGGCAGGCGAAAGCCCGCGGCAATGGACTGGCGGGCTGTTGCCGCGTGCGGCGGGTATCAGTACAATGGGCGCTCGGTTGCGGACGCTTCGGGCGCTTCGGTTCGCAATCGGGCGCCGCGAGTTTCGATCCAGCGCGGCGGGTCACCTGCCTGATTCATCGGAAGGAACGCGGCGGCTCCAATGGACCAACCGCTCTCCGCAGCTTCGATCGTAGCCGCGACGCACGAGCACGTGTCCTGCTCGCTGGGCGACGAAGCGGCGATCTTAAATCTGAAAAACACGGTGTATTACGGGCTGAATCCGGTGGGCACGCGGGTTTGGGATTTGGTGCAGCAAGCGCGGAGCGTCGGCGAAATTCGCGACGCCTTGGTCGATGAGTACGATGTGGAAGCGGAGCAGTGCGAGCGGGATGTGCTCGATCTGCTGCAACAGATGCGGGAGCAGGGACTGATCGAAGTCAGGTGAACGAAAGATCCGGGTGGCCGGGAGGCGGCTGCCGGAAAACGCCTCAGCGCATTCTTGACCGGGCCCCTTCAGGAATTCGTTCCCAGCCACGGGGGCTTCATCCGGGAAAAACGCGACTCTCCACGAGGTGGCGGGTTGAAAACTGCGATGCAAACTTGGCGGCGGTTTTGGCGATTGAGCGGCTACGCGCGCAGAATTGTGCTGGAAGCGGCGGGCGGGTTGCTGAGCACGCGCGCTGGTTTGCGCATGGCGGGATTCCGGCGCTGGAAAGCCGTGGTGGAATGGCTGACGCCCGGGACGGCGGCGCGCAGCGCGGCGGTTGGGTTGCCGGAGATTGAATTCGCGCATGCGGTCGCGCGGTGGCAAGCGGCTGCGGCGCGGCATCTTCCGCTGAAGACGAACTGCCTGGACCGCGCGCTGACGCTGTGGTGGCTGCTGCGGCGGCGCGGCATCGCGGCCGATTTGCGCATCGGCGGGCGAAAAGAAAACGGGCGGTTCGAGGCGCACGCGTGGGTCGAGGTGGGCGGAGTGGTGCTGGACGATGCGAACGGCAACGGCGGCCCGGAGTTTGAGCCGTTCGAGAGGCGCGTGGTTTCCATGGAGGCGCAGCTCCCATGAGCGGCATCGTGGGAATTTTGCAGTTCGACGGAGGGCCGGTGGATCAAGCGCTGGCGCGCGCACTCACGCGGTTTCTGGCGTTTCGCGGACCGGACGGGCGCGACACGTGGTGCGGCGGGCCGGTGGCATTGGGGCACGCCATGTTACGGACGACGGAGGAATCGGCGCAGGATCGGCAGCCGGCGGGAGTCGACGGGCGATTTTGGATTACGGCAGACGCGCGGCTGGACGGGCGCGCGGAACTTTTCGCGCAGCTCGCGGATGCGGGACGCAAGCCGGCGCGAACTGCTCCGGATTGCGAGTTGATTCTGCACGCGTACGCGGCTTGGGGCGAGGAATGCCTGCAACGTTTGCGCGGCGATTTCGCGTTCGGCATCTGGGACGCGCACAGAAAATCGCTCTTCTGCGCGCGGGATCATCTGGGGATCAAGCCGCTCTACTTCACCGAGCAGCAAAACTTCTTTTTGTTTAGCAACACGCTCGACTGCGTGCGGATGCATCCGGACGTGCCGGATGAGCTGAACGACGCGGCGATCGCGGATTTTCTGCTGTTTGGGCTGAACTGCGATCCGGCGACGACGACGTTTCGCGCGATTCAGCGGCTGCCGCCGGCGCATTTCTGCGCGTATGTCGCGCGAGGGACTGCGGATCGGGCGGTACTGGTCGCTGCCGGTGGATGGGCGGATTCGCTACCGGCGTGCGGATGAGTACGTCGAGAATTTTCAAATTTTGCTGCGGAACGCGGTGGCGGACCGGCTGCGCGGCGGGCGAGTGGGCGTGCTGCTGAGCGGCGGGCTGGATTCGTCGTCGGTCGCGGCCACGGCGCGGGAGCTATCGCCCGAGCGCGGCGAAAGCGGAAAGCTGCGCGCCTACACGGTTACGCACGAGAACCTGCTGCCCGACAAGGATGGAAGGTACGCGCGCGAAGTGGCGGAGTTTCTCGGCATTCCGATCCGATTGCTGCCCATGGATGATTTGCGCCCGTTCGAGCGCTGGGACGATCCGGCGTGCCGCTGGCCCGAGCCGGTGGACGACCCGCGGATGGCCGGGCTGTTCGACCAGTTCGGGGCGGTGGCCGCGGAGTGCCGTGTGGCGTTTCATTGCGAGGGTCCGGACAACCTGCTGTATTTTCAGATGTGGCCGCACGTAAAAGACATGGCGCGAAACGGCGAATGGGGGCGGCTGTGCGCGGACGGGGCGCGATTTTTGCGAGTGCGCCGCTTTCCCTGGCGCGGAATCCGTCAGCGCGCTGCGGTCGCGGTGCGGAAGAGTTCCGGCGCGGCCACGATGCGCGGCTGGCTGGCTCCGGATTTCGCGCGGAGTATGGACGCGGAGGCAAGGTGGCAGGACGGCGGACAGACGCGTCCTTTACAGGCGCATCCGGTGAAGCCGCGGGCGCACGCGTCGATGGTGCAGCCGGCATGGACGAGGATGTTTGAGCTGCAGAATGCCGGCGTGACGCGCTGCCCGGTGGAGGTGCGTCACCCTTTTCTGGATTTGCGCATCGTTGAATACTTGCTGGCGATTCCGTCGTTTCCCTGGGCATTCCAGAAGAGGCTTTTGCGCGAAGCGATGGCCGGGCATCTGCCGGAAAGCATCCGCTGCCGGCCGAAGACGCCGCTGCCGGAACATCCGCTGACAGCGGCGCTGGCTAAGCAAAAGTTTGCGTATGGCAACGTGCAGTGGCACGAAGACACGGAGCGCTACGTCCGACGGTCCGCGTTTCGCGCGCCGGAGCCCGAAGAGGGGGCGGCGGCCGTGGACGCAGGCATGCGGCCCTTGTGCTTGAATTATTGGTTGCAGCATTCGCGAGTCGTCCGGTATAAACTCATGGCGGAGGTCCGCAATGGATAAGGCTGGGAAGCCCGCTCCGAAGAAGCCGTATACGCCGCCTGTCTTGACTGTTTACGGCACCGTGCGAGATCTCACGAAGGCTGTGTCTTCCACTCCGAGTCATCCGGATGGTGGGCCCTTCCCAAATCAAAATCGTACAAGCCTCGGGTAATCTAGATTCAGCGGGCTGAATTGGATTTCGCCTACCAGATTTTCGGGCTGAAAGTGCGATCAAATCGCTCCCTGCCCGGATTGAAAACGGCGGTCGAACCCACCCATCAGGCCGATGTTTTCCTTCACTTTGGAGTTTTTCCGCCTATAAACGAGTTGCAATCGGCAAGCGTTGAAGAGCCGGTGTTCGCCAGCTCGATTCGCACCCAGTCCGGCGAGCCCTGGCTGCGCATCTGGAAAATCGAAAGCGGCGCGCTGCTGCGCATGGACTACACGGACGGTACACAGTTCTGGCTGGATGCGGAGGGCGGCGAGGTGTGGGCAGGGTGGTCGGAAACATCAAGCTTCGAGGATGCGGCGAGCTATCTGCTTGGTCCCGTTTTTGGCTACTTGCTGCGGCTGAGAGGAGTGACCTGCTTGCACGCGAGCGCGGTCGAGTGCGGCGGGCGAGCCGTGGCGTTTGTTGGCGCGGAGGGAGCCGGGAAATCGACGACCGCGGCGGCGCTGGCGCTTCGCGGGCACACCGTGCTTTCAGACGATATCGTGGCCCTGGCCGAGCGCGACGGCGATTTTTACGCGATGCCCGCGTATCCCTATTTGTCGCTGTGGCCGGATTCGGTGGAGGCGATCTACGGCGCGAAGGGGAATTTCGCGGCGTTTTCAGCGAATTTTTCGAAGCGGATGCTTCCGCTGGCCGGGAACGACCTGCGATTCGCCGAGGAACCGGTTTTGCGGGACGCGATTTTTCTGCTGGGCGAGAGAAGCTCCGACTCCGCCGCGCCTTTCGTGGAAGAGGTGGAAAAGCGCGAGGCTTTGATGGCACTGGTGGGAAACACCTATGCGAATCTGCTGCTGGACGAATCGATGCGCGCCCGCGAATTCACGTTCTTAGGGCGGCTGGCGGCTGCGGTTCCGGCGCGCCGGCTGCGCGCGCAGCAAGATACCGCGCGCATCAGCGCCCTGTGCGAGCTGGTCGAGAATGAATTGGCGCCACGGCGAATTGTGACTTCGCCAGGCACCTCACGCCGATAGGCGCGATGCAGCAGAATTTGCCGGCTGCGCCATTTTCGGGCTTTTCTCTTCCCTCGCAGCTTTCCTTCTGCGATATTCCTTGCCGACGAATGGCGTTGGCTCCGGAAGCGCGCGGCCCGAAGCCATCCAACCCGCGGCGAGTTTCCCGGCTTCCAAGCTACGGCGCTTGACGCAAAAACAGGAGGAGCGTGTAGATGCGAAGGATCGTGGCCCTTGGCGGATTGCTGCTGCTGTGGATCGCCCCGGCGATCGCGCAGGACGCGCCCGCGGCGACACAGGATCAATCCGTCCAGGCGCCGGTGCCGCAAGCGCCGGTGAAGAAAGTACCGCCGGTAACGCCCAGGTATGAAATTTCCGGCGGCTACACTTTGCGGTCCAATTATCAGCCCGAACAGACGAAACCGTATTTCAACGGGTTCTATGCATCGTTCGACCGCAACATTTTCCACTGGCTCGGCGCCGAAGCGGAATTCACGCGGACGTCGAAGAATCAGGGCGTGATCCTGGGAGATTCGCGCGTGTACACGTTTCTGGCCGGCCCGACGCTGTATCCTTTCGGCCACCGGAAAGTGACGCTCTTCGGGCACGCGCTCGTCGGGATCGGACGCGAGAGCATCACCTACGCGCCGTTCGCCGGCGCGGGAATGCAGACGACGACCAAAAACGTTCGCGCGTGGGAAGTGGGCGGCGGGCTGGATTGGAATCGGTGGCACCATTGGTCGATTCGCCTGATCGAGGGGGATTTAGGCGGCGCGAATTTCTGGAAGTCGCAGTCAGGAGGGGGCTCAGTGCGGATTTCCGCCGGAGTGATTTACCACTTCGGACGTTTGTGACCTGCGCGGCGCGGCCGAGTTCTGGCCGCGCCACTTGCAGCCCCGCGAGTTACTGCTGCTTCTCGATCGCGCCCACGGCGATTACGCCTGTGCCTGGAGAAGGCGAATCCATATCGACGTGAAACAGCAGCGAACTGCTCGCCTGATACATGGTGATGTTGTTTGTGGTGAGATTGCTTGGAGTCGCCTGGCCGCTGAGGGTAATTTGCGCGGTCGATCGGCCCGGATTGGCTGCATCGGGTGTAAACGTCCCGCTGAGACCGATATTGGGATTGAGGCCGGTCCCATCCACGTCGTTATAGTCAGCTTTCCCTGCCAGTTGTGACGTGCCATCGGACAAGACTTGCCCGAGGATATCGAAGTCGCCCTCCGCGGTGTTAGTCAGGTAGGCTCCATTCTGAACGAACGCGTAATTGCCGAGGAAACTCGCGCCAGTCGATTGCGGCACGATCCGCCCAATCCCGAGGCTGTTGAGGTCCATATCGAGCATCAGCGCGCCGCCTCCGCCGGACGTGTTATTGGGATCGGCCATGTTGAGCACCGGATCCACCATATAAACGCCGAAAGCGGCGAGCCCGTCGGTGTTCGTTCCAGAGAGAGTAAGGCTTCCGTAGCCGTCAGCGGCCAACGAGTAGGAGGAGCCGGCGGCTAGCGGAGCGGCCGAGAGCGGAGCGCCGTCGCCCATATTCACGTCGGCGACTCCGGAGGTCAGAGCCGGCGAGGTGGGGGAAGAGTTGGTGGCGAATTCCCCAGCCACGCCATAGAACGCCGCATCGATGGGCTGGCCGCTCAACACAAAGGCGAAGCTACCGCCCAGCGATGTTGCCGAAAACGCTCCGCTGGTATTTCCCTGTCCGTACATGGAACCTGCCGCGAATTTCGAGCCGTCGATTTCGATCAGGCGGAACGCTTCGGGACCGACCACGTAGTACGCGCATTCAAGACTGGCGACGGCGGCTTTCGTGTTCGGGTCGGTGAACGTAATGGTGGTGGTGCCGCGGCCCGCCGGATCGGTTGCCGAAAGCGAGCCGGAAAGCGTGAGTCCCGGCGACGGCGCGGGAAGCGAGAAATCATTGTCATCGCCTTCGCCCGCCGTAATGGCGGATCCGTTTGACGTGAGCACGCCGCCGAGTACGACGCGATCGGCCGCATCGTAGAGGGCAAATGCGTTTCCGTTTGTGGGCACGGAGGCCGGCGACGTCTGCAGGTCCAGCGATCCGGCGGAAGTGGCACCGCCGTCGAACGCGGTGATCAGCAAGTGCTTATTGTTAACCAGCACGATGCTGAACGTCTCCGTGCTGTGGCCGAGGCTATTCGGATGCTGTAGCTGTAGCGTGAGCGTACCGCGGCCGTCGCTCCCCAGAGTGATACTGCTCCCCGTGGGAGAGATGGTGTCGCCTTGGGTGACGGGGCTGGCGGCCGTGGAATCGAAGAAGTCTTCCTCGCCGCCGGTGATGGTTCCGTTCGCGCCGTCGATCACGACCGATCCCGCGACGCTGCTGGCGGGAAACGGCGCCACGGTGGTGGTGGAGTCCCAGCCGTTGGCGAAGAACGTGTAGGCGCCGTTCAAACTGGAGGTCGCCCCGATCGGATTGACCGTTACGGCTGCGGCCGCGTGTACGGTTGGTTTGGTTGTTGCGGCGGCGGTAAGGGTCACGGTTTCCGCGGTGTTCGGGGCCTGGTAAGTGGTGGTGGCGCCGCTGGCGGTGTGCGTGGGAGTAAACGTGCCGCAGCTGGGTGCCGGATTACAGCTCCAGTCGACGCCAGCATTCGATGGATCACCGCTGACCGTGGCGGCGATCGACGCGGTTTGTCCAATTTCCATGCTGGAGGGCGATGCCGTGGTAATCGCGATTGCGAAAGGAGTGGAAGTCCTGCCGCACGCGCACAGAAAAGTTGCTAGCGCCACGCCGAGACCGAGGCAAGTCACGCGACTTATTGCGCGGCTTCGGATCGAGGCGCGCGAATTCGGCCCTTCGAAAGTTTGGGTGTCGGCGAGAACGGCAACGCCGACAGCGTGAGGGGGTACGCTCTTGCCAACGCTTTTCATATTGCCTCCACGTGCAATGCAGTCGCCCCATCTATATGGGGCGAAGCGTCCTTGACGCGAGCGGAGCCGCGGAGCTCGCCCGTCTCTGCCCTCAGTCCACCAGGTTACAGGACGTACAGTACCGCTTTTCCCGGAGGTGGAGGCTAACATCTTAAAAATGCTCAGTTTATCGAGCATGGAGTGTGACGGTCGTCACAAGATTTCAGATCCCCCATCGAATTAGCCACTTAGGACTGGAGTTGATCGAGCTATTGGGGACCGGCGGAGGGCGAAAGGTTAACGGTCGGATCACATCACAGGCGGCAAAAGAGGGCGTGGCGTCGCGCCATCGTTCCATGCCCCGCAACGTGTTTTCTTGAGGCATCCTGATTGCTCAACGGGGACATCTTTAGTAGTCTCTACGATTGCCTCCGGGGCAATTTGGCGGCTTGGGAGTTGGGGTGAAAAATTTGCGGGTGCAATCTCGTTTGTTTTCCGGACTGGTTCTCGCAGCGTTGATGGTGTGCGCGGCTGGATGCCAGCAGCAGATCAGTTACCCCACGCCCACGTTGCTGACGATCAGCCCGACGGAGATTCAGGCCGGCGAGCCTGCATTCAGCTTGACGCTAACGGGCAAGGGCTTCACACCGTCGTCTTCGGTGTACTGGAGTTCCTCCTCTTTCCCGTCCGCAACGCTGCTGAGCACGTACGATGCGCCGACCGGAGACCTGATCGCCCAGGTACCGGCGGCATACATTCAGAGCCCGGGACAGGCGTATATCAGCGTGTCGACTCCTCAGCCGGGCGGCGGGGTCACCACCTCGAAGATTCTTTCCATAAATCCGAATCCCAGCGCGGTGCCGCAGATCACGGCGGTTTCGCCACAATCGGTGGCGGCAGGGACGGGAGGGCTGACGCTCACGGTTACGGGAAAGGATTTCGTGACGCAATCGACGGTGATGGTGAACGGCAGCGCGCGCGGGACGTCGTTTACGAACTCGACTTCTCTGCGAGCTTCCCTGACGGCTGGCGATCTGGCGAGCGCGGGAACGCTGGAAATCACCGTGTACAATCCGCCGCCGGACGGCGGAGCTTCGGTCAGCTTTCCGCTTAACGTCAATAACCCGGTGCCCAGCCTGACGTCATTGAGCCCAAGTTCGGCGGCCGCTGGCAGCGCCAGCGCGTCGCTCGTTGTTACCGGGACGAACTTCGTCTCCACATCGACCATTCTGATCAATGGCGCGAAGCGAACCACGGCGTTTGTGGGCGCGACGCAATTGACCGCTGCGCTGACGGCTGGGGACCTGACTCAGGGCGGTGTTGCGCGAGTGCAGGTGGAGAATCCGGGGCCGGGCGGCGGCTCGTCGAACGTGCTGACGTTTGCGATCAATCCCACGGATTCCGCCGGCCTGCCGGATCTGGTGGATTACGGGTACGACGGCACGCAAGCGGATAACGGCATTTGCGGCACGGCTGCGGAATGTGCGAGCGGGACTCCCTCGCTGAGCAACGCCGGTCCCTCAGTGAGCACGAGCGGACAGTATGTGGCGTTCTCTTCCAATTCCACGAACCTGCTGCCCAATCAGGCCAACGCTGCGAGCGCGATTTTTGTGCGCGACACGTGCTTGAGCAACACGACGAGCGCGGGCGGAGCGAGCAGCTGCATTCCGCAGACGCTGCTTGTGAATCTGGGCGTGAACGGCGCGGTGCCGAATGGGCCCGCCGAGCAGCCTTCCATTGACAGCGCCGGAGCGCACGTAGCGTACACGTCCACGGCGACGAATCTGGTCAGCTATGCGTCGGTGGATGGATCCACGCGGCAGGTTTACTGGCAGCCGACGTGTATTACGGGTTCGAGTTCGACCGGCTGCGCGTCCACGGGATCGACGGGCACGGCGGTGTTGGTATCGGTGGCGCCCGACGGAGTGACGCCGGGAAATGGCGACAGCTACGATCCGGTGATCAGCCCGGATGGCGAATACGTGGCCTTCGTTTCGCTAGCGACGAATTTGGTTTCGGGCGTAACGGTGGACGGAGTGACGCCGCAAGTGTACGTGCGGAACACCTGCAACCAGGCAGTTCTCACCTCGGGCGGGGGTTGCACGCCGACGACCTACCTGGTGTCGGTACAGGACGGTTCTTCGCCTCCGGTTCCGGGCAATGGGGCGAGTTCGAGTCCAGCGATCGCCAATCAGGGCTCGTTTGTGTCGTTCACTTCGGAGGCCAAGAATCTGCTGCATCCGCCCCAAGGCGGGGGCAATTCGCAATTCGATGGCACTCCTGAAATTTTCGAGCGGGCCACTTGCATAACGACGCTCGGGGTCGTCGGGGGGACGTGCGTGCCGTCCACGCGACTGATTTCGACGCAGGATCAAGTGACGCCCGCGGACGGACCGAGTATCGAATCGTCGATTTCGCAGGACGGGCGGTACGTGGCGTTTGCGTCCTCGGCTCAGAATTTGATTACCGGAATCGGGCCTACGCAGCAGATCTACGTGAGCGACACGTGCGCAGGGGTGGTGGTCACTACGCCGCCTACGTGCACGCCGTCACTCAGTCTGGTTTCGACTCCCTATGTTTCGACGCAAACCACCGGCACCACCGGCATTCCCACGCCCGCGAATGCGCCGCCTGCCAATGCGCCGGCGGAATATCCGAATATCAACCGGTGCGTTACGTCGACGATTGTGACGATTTCCTGCGGGACGGGACAGTTCATCGCATTCGCTACCAAGGCCACGAACCTGGGGCCGAACGTACAGAATGGCGTCGAGAATATTTTCGTGCGGAATACGTGCCTGGCGTTAACCAGCACGACGATCGGTTGCAGCCAGTATACGTTTCTTGCCAGCCAGCCGCAGGGGACGCAGGCTTCGCCGGCAAACGGCGACAGCATTCTGCCCGCGTTGAGCGGCGACGGGCACATCGTCAGCTTTCTTTCGTCCGCCGGGAACCTGGTGCCGAACGACACGAACGGGATTCCGGACGCGTTCATCGCCGGGGCCGCGCCGTCGGTGAATTTGACGGTGGCGCTGCAAGGCACCGGATCGGGCACGGTGACGGACAGCCAATCGAGACTGCATTGCGTGCTGACCACCGGAACGCAGACGGGAACCTGCTCCGCTGGCTACATCTACGGCACGTCCGTGACGCTCAGTGCGACGCCGGCCTCGGGCTATAAGTTCACCGGATGGGGCGGCAGCGTGACTTCGACGACTTGCTCCTCGACAGTTGACACGTGCACCGTGACGCTGGTGGACGCCAACAACATCACCGCGACATTTAACTAGCCAACGACAGCGGCACCCCCGCAGGCGAGTGTTCTGGGGAACGGACTTACGAGCGCTCTCGCTATAGCTGTATTGTGCGGGTTGGCGAGCGTGCCCCGGTTCCTTTAGGAACCGTCGTCCCCGCAACGCCGCTTCCAACCCGCAATACGATGATCTCTGAGCGGCCGGAATGAACCAATGGCGCGGACGGCTCAATCGTGAAGGTACGCGGGGTACAGTACCGTCGGTGGAGACGGCTACGCAGCGCGCTACCGCGGGACGTTGACGACTACGTCGGCCTTGGGCGGCATGCGAAGAGTGACTTTTGTCGTGCGGCGCGAACGGATGGTGATGCGCCGCAGCCAGTGAGAGAAGGAGCCATCGGCGTAGGCCTGCAGATCGTATTGGCCGGTGCGGTAACGCGCGAACCGGAAGCGGCCGTGGGAATCGGTGTGAGTGGCGTTGGGCTGGTCGCCGAAGGAGGTTTGCATCGTGACGGTCGCGTGCGGGACAGGCTTGCCGTGGGCGTCGACAACGATGCCGGCGAGGGTTCCCACGGCGACGTGGGCCATCGCGCACGTGGCGAGCCCGAGCACGGCAATGAGTGGCAAAATGAAAAGGCGTCGTTTCATGGCAGCCTCCCGATAGTTCCCGGGGAAATTGTACCGTTGGGAATGGGATTCGAAGGCGCGGCGATGCGGAGTGTGTTGCTGAAAAGCGACTGTTCTAAAGTACAGGTCGGGCGGGCGCGTTTGGGGACGAAGATCGGGCGCGGACGGCTGCGGCGAGCTGGTTTTAAGGTCCCTGTGCGGCGCAGCACCCAAATCCATCTGCAATGATTCCTGAGTTCAGGGAGATCGAATGGCTCGTTACCTTTCGCAACATACGCTGGCTTGCCTGACGCGGCAGGGCGCGGAGCAGCTCTCAAAGAAGTTGTATGCCGGGAAAGAAGTGATCGCGCGGCGCGTGCTGGTGAACATGCAAGAAGGCAAAATGCTGGTGGAGTTTGAGGCTCCGGATCGAGAAGCGCTGGAAAAGTGGCTGGCGAGCGAAAAATTTCACTTCGACTGGCTGCTGCGTGTGGAGCTGGAATCGAGCGGCGAAGGGGCCTTGCAATCCATTTGACATCCGGCCCGGAAGTCTCTCCCGACCGGGAGAGCGACAACGCGGCAAGACCCGCGTCTGCGGATCGAGTCTCGAAAATGGTCCCTCTAGAGGTCCAGGGTCGCCCGTAGAATGGCCGTGTGAAGCTTCACAACACCCCCTGACGGGGCTGGAGCCGCCGACACGAGGTGCGCGGGCCCGCTAGGCGCGGACGAACCGCCTGGCGGCGCTCTGAAGCGAACTTCGACCTGTGTATTTCTGGCCGGCCACCGTACAAATCACTGCTCCGCGCGGCATTGCCGCTGGCGATATTCGGGTGTATGCTCGCTGCGGAATGAGAAACTGCCGACCGACGCCGCAGATCTGTTGTGGTACCTGTCATATGCGTGTATCTGGCTAGGGAAGGGTCGGAATTTAGGCAACCATCTAGCTCGCAATTTTCCAACCCACCGCCAGAAACGATCTGGACGGTGGGTTTTTTGATTTTAGGAGCAGAGTCCAGCGGTAGGAAGAGAAATTCGAAGGAGGAGCCGAAGCCATGAGCGAGTACGCGCATCCGGAAGTACTGGTTTCAACGGATTGGGTGGCCGAACATGCGAACGATCCGAAGGTTCGGCTGATTGAGGTGGACGTGGACACGTCCGCCTACGAGCAGGGCCACATCGCGGGAGCGGTGGGCTGGAACTGGCAGACGCAGTTGCAGGATAACATCCGTCGCGACCTGGTCGACAAGGCGACTCTGGAGCGGCTGCTGGGGCAGTCGGGCGTCTCGAACGACACGACCGTGATTCTCTACGGCGACAACAACAATTGGTTCGCGGCCTATGCGCTCTGGCAGCTGAAATACTACGGGCACAAGGACGTCCGGCTGATGAACGGCGGGCGTAAGAAGTGGGCGGCGGAAAAGCGGCCGCTGACGACCGACCCGGCGAAGGTAACGCTGGCGACCTACCGCGCGACCGGGCCCGACGAGTCGATTCGCGCGCACAAGGACGAAATTTCGTCCGTGGTGGAGCAGAAGAAGACGGGGCAATTGGTGGACGTGCGGTCGCCTGACGAGTTCACGGGGAGAATTATTGCACCCCCAGGAATGACGGAAACGGCGCAGCGCGGCGGGCACATTCCGGGCGCGGCGAATATTCCCTGGTCGCAAGCGGCGCGCGAGGATGGCACGTTCAAGTCCGTGGAAGAGCTGAAGCAGCTTTACCAAGGCAAGGGCGTGACCGGCGAGGGTGAGGTGATCGCGTATTGCCGGATCGGAGAGCGGAGTTCGCACACCTGGTTCGTGCTGAAATACCTGCTCGGCTACAAGAACGTGAAGAACTACGACGGCTCTTGGACCGAGTGGGGGAACCTGGTGGGTGCGCCGATCGAGAAGGATTTGGCGGCCGCTGCCAGGTAAGCGCCGCTGAGGCTGGAGAGAAAGTGTGCCGCGCTGGCCGGGATGGCCGGCGCGGCGCGGCAGTCTGCCAGCAGAAGCAGCTTGCGTCCTACGGATCGAGAATCGGGCCTTTGCCGCTGGCGAGTTCGGCTTCCACCTCGGTAAGCGCTTCGGATGGAGAGCCGATGCGGCGGTAATCCTTCACGTCGATGGTTTGATGTTGGGCAAACGGGAACAGGAACTTTCGTCCGGAAAAATCGTAGTCATAGCGGGTGGGGAGCCACACGCCGGGCGCGACTTGAGCCTGATCCATTTCCACCCTGCTGCCTCGGTACACCTTCCCTGCGATTCCAGCGATAAATGAAATGTCGCTGGTGACCCAGGCTTCGCCGCGGACGAGCTGGTCGGTCTGGCGATCGACCCAAATTTTCGCGGTGACGTGAGCCAGTGCTCCTTCGAACATCGAACTCGGGTGAAAGGACGGGTTGGGAAGCAGCTCGAACACGTCGCAGGAGCGGCCCGCGTAGGTCTGGCGGCCGAGCCATTTCGGCAGAAACGCGTTTTGGGCGGCGTCCACGAATTCGGCGCGCTGGCGCTCGCGTTTTTCGTACTTGGCTCGGGCGGTTTGTCCTTGGTCGCTGTCCGGCGCCACCATCATTTCCAGGACGTTTTTCCACGATTCGAGTTCGCGGCGATATTCCTGGGCGCTGACGTCGGAGCCGTGATCCTCCAACAATATTTTCATCGTGCCGCCGCCGGTAGGTACCACGCGGTAGGTGCGATCGTCGAGGACGCGCGAAACCTGGCCGCCGGAGCGGTCGATGCGCCGCTCGATGCGCTCGTAAAGATTCAGCGCCTCGTCGTCGGCGTGCTGATTGGCGATCAGTTGTTCGCGACGTTGGCGCATTTGGGCTTCGGTGGGAGGCGGCGCGCCCGGTTCGAACTGCGAGGCATTGGGCGGCGGCTGTTGAGCGCGCGCAGGCAGGGATGCGGGCACGATCAGGAACAGCGCCGGAATCAACAGCGAGATCGCTCGACGTAGAGGCATACAGTCAGGATGACATCCTTGGTGGAGGGGTTGTGCTGCCTTCGTCCATCATTTTACTCGTGTTCGCGCCGCACAAAAACCGGGAAAGCCGATTCGCCGGATCTGGAAATCCGCCGTGGCGAGGCGCCCCCGGAGAAACGGCTAATTCGTCGGCAAGTGCGGAGGAGTTCTCGGCGATTTGGGAATTGTAATCGGGCTGCGCGGATCGAGGTCGGCTTTTCCGTCTGGCCCGAGCACGTAGGGGTAGCCTTTGGGATCGACCGGAATTCCGCGAAGAAGACCAGCATCGCGCATCTGGGCCATCGAGGAAGGATCATGGCCGAATCGCTGCCGGTATTCATCGGCGAGATTATTGAGCTCGGTTTCGTCCTGCTCGGCTTTGAGACCGCGCAGGGTATTCAGGGCCAATTCGCGGATTTTGGGGTTCTGGGCGGATTCGTAAATCTGCGACCAGACCATGCGCGAGGTCTCGATCGATCCGCCTTTTTGATCCATGCGCGCAGCCATGATTTTCATCCAGCTGGGACCGTGCGGCGCTTTTGAGCCGGCGAGGTAGGCAGCGGCAGCGTCGTGATAGTCGCGAAGATGCCAGTAATAGAGGAAGCCGAGGTCTGCGTAGAGGCCCCAACGGTCGGGATTGGCGGCGATTCCGCGCTTAACCAACTTGACGGCCAGATCGGGGCGGCCCGCTCCGGCGAGGCCAGTCTCGGAAAGAAAAATCGCACCGAAGTGGTAGGCGGGCAGGAGCTTTGGGTCGAGGGTTGTAGAGATGTCGAGCAAGGGCCACAAGAGGCCGAACGTAGCGTGCGGAACGCCGACGTGCTGGCCGTAATACTGCACGGCCCGGGTCCAATACACGTCGGCGACGAAGGAGTTGTAGCCGAGGCTCATTTTATCAATGGTGGCGGGAGAGCGAAGGAGCAATTCTTCCTGCGCTTGGGCTTCCGTACGGGTTCGGGCGTCGATGCGCGTTTGCAAGACGAAGAGCAACGCAAAGAGGACAGGAACGCCCGCCAGAGCGAGCCACAGAGGGCGATTTTGGCTGGAGGCGCTCACTTGAGATTGCGGCGCGAAAAGACCGCCGAAGACGCGAGCAAAAGCAGGACGATATACAGCAGAGCGTAGAGCGTGTTCTGCCAGACCAGCGCGAACGGGATGGATTCGCCGTGCGCGGCGGCGGCGATGGAATTGAAATTGTGAAAATTGGGGACCAGGTAATACACCACGCTGGTGGCGGCTTTGAGGAACGGGCTCTTCGTGAGCGCTCCGAACGTGCGAATTTCGTTGGCAAATACTCCGGTGACGTAGATGCCCAGCGTGAACAGAGTCGAGAGCATGGGGCTCGAGAAGCAGGAGAAAAACAGAGCGATGGCGGTGACCAGAGCGAGCGCGAGCAGAATGAAGTAGACAGCGATCAGGATCGAGGCGTCGGAGCGGACGAACGGACGCCCGACGTAGAAGAGCGCGGCGGCCAGGCCGAGCGTCATGAACGCGGTGTTGATGGCCAGCGTGAGAACGAGGCCTGCATATTTGCCCACCAGGAATTCCCAGCGGCGGATGGGCTTGGCCAGCAGGCTGTAGAGCGTGCGCTTCTCCATTTCCTTGTAAACGAGCCCTACGCCGATAAAGATGGCCATCACCAGGCCGAAAATCGAAATGGCGGAAAGGCCCAGATTGACGATCACCAGCCGCTCGATGCCGATGGAAATCTGTCCGACAAGGATCGCGGCGCCGATCATCAGCAGCGCGAAAAAGACCAGGTTGTAGAGCACGCGGTCGCGCACGGCTTCGCGAAACGTGTTGATGGCCACCACTCCGGGCATCGTGCTCATCGGGCGTTCGCCTCCACGGAAACTGAGGGTGCCGGCTGGCGTTCGACGAGGCGGAGGAAATAGTCCTCCAGGGTGGGACGGAGCGGCGCGACGGACAAGATCCGGGCATTGCAGGTGCGCAATTCGTCGAGCGCGCGGTACAGCTCGGCTTCCGGCACATCGAGGCGATAGCGCCCGCCGACGGGAGTGGCGCGCTGAGCGAGGCTGGGCGAAAGCGAGCGGCCCTCGCTGGGCTCGAAAAGAATCTCCATGCTTTGCACATCCACTGAGACGATGGAGCCGGGAGCGCCCACGCCGCGCAGCTTGCCGAGGTGCAGGACGGCGACGCGGTCGCAGAGCATTTCCGCGTCGGAAAGGATGTGCGTGGAGAAGAAGACGGTGCGGCCCTGCGTTTTCAAATCGAGGATGATGTCGCGCACTTCGCGGCGGCCGATGGGATCGAGGCCGGACATGGGCTCGTCGAGGAAGATCACGCGTGGTTCGTGAAGGATCGCCTGAGCGATGCCAGCGCGCTGCAGCATGCCTTTCGAAAATTTGCGAAGCTGCACGTCCGCGGACGCGGCCAGGCCGACGCGATCGAGCACGCGGCTGACGCGCGCGCGGCGGTCGGAGGCGGCATAGCCGGAAAAGCGCGCGTAATAGTCGAGCAGTTCGCGCGCCGTCAGATAATCGTAAAAGTAGGGCTGCTCGGGCAGATAGCCGATGTTGCGATGCATGGAGACGTCGTCGATCGCGCGGCCCAGAATGCGAGCCGTGCCGGCGGTGGGGAAAATTAGCCCCATCAGCAGCTTTAGAGTGGTGGTTTTGCCGGCGCCGTTGGGTCCCAGGAAGCCGAAGATTTCGCCCTCCTCGACGCGCAACGAAAGATTATCGAGCGAGCGGCGCATGCGCTTGCGCCAGAAACCCACGGGGTAGTCTTTCGTGAGGCCTTGTATCTCGATCGCTGGTGCGTGCGTGTCCATGCTGTGCACAACAATTTTTTGTCAGCGGAGCGCAGATGTCAATTCCGCGGTTGTTGCCTGAGAGGGCACAAGCGTAAGATGCGGGCAGTCCGAGAGAGCGGTGTGCGCTCGCGGATGTAGCGCGGGAGCGATTTCGAAGGATTGTGGTGGGTGGGGCGTGTACCACTATGGATAGACGCATTCGACACTCCAGGCCTAACATTTTGTGGTGACGTTGCGATTTCCGCTTGACAAGTTTTTCACCCGGCACGATACTTCGCACCCAGGCTCGGGGAAAAACGCGGTGAATTCGTCGTCCTGCCCAGCGGCGACGGCAGCCGCGTTGAAAGCCAAAGCGAGCTCGACAAAGAGAGAGCGAAGCAACGGACCGCGCGAGGTTTGTGCAGCGCGGCTTAGCTGCGCTTTTCTCTTTTTTCGATTTGGGACGGCAGCCAACGGGGGTTCTAAGCCGCCCTTTTTTTGATGCCCGCGTTTCCGTGTATCACCGATACACGCAACAAGACCCCGGGTTCCGGTTGGAGGTAGAATTGAGGTAAGCCTCCTCCTGCGGAATCCGGCCAACCATTCGGCGGCAGCATTGCCGGCGCGGAGGCAGATCATGGCGGAAACGAGAATGGCACTGAACGCAAATTCGCAGGCGGAACAGACCACGCAGCACGGCACGGGTTTGGAATTCCACCGGAAATTCACGGATGGAAAGGTGTCTCCCTTCGACAAAGTGGAATGGGAGCGCCGCACAGCACTCATAGGCAATGATAAAGGGCAGGTAATTTTCCGCCAGGAGAACGTGGAAGTTCCGAAGGCATGGTCGATGACGGCGACGAACATCGTCGCTTCGAAATATTTTCACGGCAAGCCGAATACGCCGGAGCGCGAGACCTCCGTGCGGCAATTGATCGGGCGCGTGGTGAATGCGATCGTGCGCTGGGGCGAAGAGGGCGGCTATTTCGCGGATGCGCAATCGAAGGCCGCGTTTCAGGACGATCTGACGGATCTGCTGGTGCAGCAGAGGATGGCGTTCAATTCGCCGGTGTGGTTCAACGTGGGCGTGCAGGCGAAGCCGCAATGCTCGGCATGCTTCATCAATTCCGTCCAGGACCGGATGGAATCGATCATGGACCTGGCGAAAACCGAGGGCATGCTTTTCAAGTGGGGCTCGGGCACGGGGACGAACTTTTCGGCGTTGCGCGGCAGCCATGAGGCGCTTTCGGGCGGCGGGATCGCTTCCGGGCCGGTGAGCTTCATGAAGGGCTTCGATGCGTTCGCGGGAGTGATCAAGAGCGGCGGGAAGACGCGGCGCGCGGCCAAGATGGTGATCCTCAACGTGGATCACCCGGATATCGTGGAGTTCATCGAAAGCAAGATGAAGGAAGAGCGGAAAGCCCGCGTGCTTATCGAGCAGGGGTACGATTCGTCGATCGACGGCGAAGCGTATTCGTCGGTTTTCTTCCAGAACGCGAACCATTCGGTGCGCGTGACGGACGATTACATGCACGCCGTGGAAGAAGACCGCGACTGGTGGACGCACAACGTGGCCGACGACAAGCCGACCGACAAATATCGCGCGCGCGACCTGTTGCACAAGATGGCGGAATCGGCCTGGCAGTGCGGCGATCCGGGCATGCAGTACGACACGACGATCAATCGCTGGCATACGTGCAAGGCAACGGATCGTATCAACGCGTCGAATCCGTGCTCGGAGTACATGTTCCTCGACGACACGGCGTGCAATCTGGCGTCGCTGAACCTGCTGAAATTCCTCGGGTCCAACGGGCAGTTCGATACGGATGGCTTCAAGCACGCGGTGGACGTCACCATCACGGCGCAGGAAATTCTGGTGGACAACGCCAGCTATCCCACGGAGCGGATCGCGCGCAATTCGCACGATTACCGGCCACTGGGACTGGGCTACGCGAATCTGGGCGCGCTGCTGATGTCGCTGGCGCTGCCTTACGATTCCGATGGCGGGCGGGACTACTGCGGCGCGGTGACGGCGTTGATGACCGGCGAAGCGTACGCGCAATCGGCGCGCGTCGCGGAGAGGCTGGGCGCGTTCGACGGATACCTGCGCAATCGCGATTCGATGCTGGACGTGATCCGCATGCACCGCGACTCGCTGCGGCCGATCAAGGAAGAAAACGTGCAGCCTTCGCTGCTGCACGCGGCGCAGGAATCGTGGGATGCGGCGCTGGAGCTGGGCGAAAAGTACGGTTACAAGAATTCGCAGGTGTCCGTGCTGGCGCCCACCGGAACGATCGGCTTCATGATGGATTGCGACACCACCGGCATCGAGCCCGATCTGGCGCTGGTAAAGCAGAAGCGGCTGGTGGGCGGCGGCGTGATCAAGATCGTGAACAACACCGTGCCGCAGGCGCTGATGAAGCTGGGATACGGGCCGGAATCCGTCGCGAAGATCGTGGATTACATCGACGCGAACGGAAAAATCGAAGGAGCGCCGGGACTGAAACCGGAGCACCTGGCAGTTTTTGATTGCTCGCTCGCGCCGATGGGCGGCGGGCGGTCGATTTCCTGGCGTGGGCATTTGCGGATGATGGCGGCGGCGCAGCCGTTCCTTTCCGGAGCGATCAGCAAGACGATCAACATGCCGGAGGAATCGACGGTCGAAGACATCATGGACGCGTACATCGATTCCTGGAAGCAGGGATTGAAGGCCGTGGCCATCTACCGCGACAATTCCAAGCGTTCGCAGCCGCTTTCGGCCGCGGGCAAGAAGGAACCGGCCAAGGCAGCGGCGCCCAGCGCAGTTATGGCTGCAGCCGCGATCACGGCGCCGGTTGGGGCGGAAGGCGTGTCACCCGAGCAGCAGGAGCTGTTCGCGCGTACGAAGCGGCACAAGCTGCCCAACGAACGTGACTCGATCACGCACAAGTTTTCTGTTGGCGGGCATGAGGGCTATCTGACCGTCGGAAAATACGAGGACGGCACGCCCGGCGAGATCTTCATCAAGATGGCGAAGGAAGGGTCCACGCTTTCGGGAATCATGGACGCCTTCGCGCTATCCGTCTCCATCGCGCTGCAATATGGAGTGCCGCTGCGGGCGCTGGTGGATAAATTCTGCAATTCGCGGTTTGAGCCTTCCGGCTACACGGGCAATCCGGAAATCCGCTACGCGAAATCGGTGGTGGATTACATCGGGCGCTGGCTCGGCGGCAAGTTCATCTCGCCGGATTATCTCGACCACGACGGTGCGGCGATGGCCGAGGAAACCGCTGCGCGACCAGCGGCGACCGCGCCCCTAGCGGGGGGCGCGCGAGCGGCCGAAACGGAGACGTCCACGCGGCCGCGAGCGGCCCTCGACGACGCGCCGTACTGCTCCGAGTGCGGCATGCTAATGACGCCGAACGGCAGCTGCTACAAGTGCTCCAACTGCGGCAGCACCTCCGGCTGCAGCTGATGGATCGGTTCAAGGGAGCATGCCATGGGAGACATCCAAGGTCGCCTCAATTTTGAAGGGCCGACTCCAAACCTTCGATCGCAAGCCGAGCGAGCGCTAAAGGCCGCCCAGCAACTTGGCCGCGCGAACGATGCGTTGGCGGAGCCTGTGTTTCAGGAGGCTGCACGGCTCGCGGACCAAGCTGCCGACCCCGAATTACAACTGCGAGCGTATGAGTCCCTCGGTTTGTTCCTGAAGAGCCGAGGGAAATTCGGGCCCGCAAGAGAATGCTTTCGAAAAGCCGAGCTAACCGCCGAATACTTGGATTCGGACGAAAGCATATCCCGCCTTAGAGTCCGCATCTTCGAGGCGGAGACAGAACTGCCGGGCAACGACAAGCTGAAACCGTATTTTGTGGATTTCAAGGAAGCCTCGAAGGAAGGAAGCTACACTTGGCAGGACAGGTTCGAAACATGGTGCTCCTTCGTCGACGACCTCAACACATCCACCGGACGCCTTGCGGCGCGCGGGATCGGCTCTAAGAAGGACTTCCGCGACCGACTGGAAGGGGTGAAGCGCGATCGTGCGCAAGCCTAAGGCGAATCGCTATCTGAACCGCCTCTGCTCCTCGACCAATGAGAGCGACCCGAGAGCAGCCGTCGCAGCGATGGTTCGCTCGTGTCGAGCCCATGGGGAGCCCCTTGACGTTCTGGCCCGCCAATTGGGAGTCAGTGACATTATAGAAGAGCCGCTCCGATTTGACGGCGGCGTCTTTGAACTTCCGAACGGTCAGCGGACTATCAAGTTGAATGCGAACAGCACATTTGTCCGTAAACGGTTTACGCTTGCACATGAGATTGGTCATCTGCTGCTCGGGAAGCCGGGGCTTAGAAGCCCCTGTGGAGATGACCCTGAGCTTGAGAAAGCATGCGACGCAATCGCCTCGGAGCTTCTCATGCCTTCCCAGGACACGACCGAGTACGTCAAATCCCTCGGCCAACCGTCTCCCGACAAACTGAAGATGATCGCCTCGAACTACCGCGTCTCGGTTCATTCGGCTGCGATACGTGTCCAGACAGACCTGCGCCTCTGGAAATGCTTCATCGGGCTTTGGGAGCGTCATCCCAATGTCCGGACCGTCTGGTTCGTAGGTCGGAGGCGTTGGGACTGGAACGAGCCGAACACACACTCGCTAGATATTGCTCTCGCCTCGGAAACCGCGGTTCAGTGCACCGAATCATGGCAGCGCGGGCCATTCGCGGATCACATTTCTTTGAACCTTCGACGAACCCAGGCTGGTCGAGTTCTGGGGCTGGTCGGATTTGCGAGTTAGCCCACGGGCGCCAACCCAGTTCCAGCAAGCGCAGATTGTGACCACCTGTACTAAAACTGGACTTCAGGCCAGTAGCTTTTCCGCATCGCGTCTTGCTAGCCTCGAAACGCAATGTGCCGCGAACGAAAATTCGGTGAGGTTAGCTCGCCAATGGCGCTACAGCGGAATCTCCGCCCGCTTCAGGCGCTCCCAAAGGCCGCGTCCGGCAGTTATCCGCGGCAAAACGCTGCAAAATACGCTCGAATTCTAATCGCTACACGTTCGAGTAGAACGTCTCGTAACTCGCTGAAAACACAAGATCGCGGCACCGCCAGATCGCTACATTTTCGACGCGGCTTTCCGCGCCAGTTTTGTCAGGGAAATTTCAGCTCCTCCGGCCTCCGGGCGAGGACGCCGTGTCATCGCTCTTTGAAAATTGAATCGCCGGTTGTTTTTCGCGGAGTCGGAGGCGAAGGGAAACCGCCGGAGCCTGGCTTACGAAGCCGCGCGTTTCACCGCGCGAACGGCCGAAAAGCCGAGCAGCAGCGCGACGAATCCCACAATCATCCAGAGAACTGCGGTGTGCTGTTCGGTCCAGGGACGCGGATCGGAGTAATTGGAGTTTTCTTCTTCGGCGCCGACCGTTCCCACGACGGCGGCCATTTCCTGCGTGGAATCGAGACGGCGCTCGAGATCGTATTGCGGCGCGGCAGCACGATACTGGCCGTAAATGAGGCGGTACGTGTGTCCGGGCTGCTGCTCGAAGACCAAGTGCCGCGGCGTGGTGTAAAAACGCGGCGTAACTCCCGCGAGCGGCGGATCGTCGCCATTCAGAATCTCAAGCCGCCAATAGCGCGCGGTGGTCACTCCATACGGCAACGCTACGGTGAGATTTTCCTGCATGTGATCGCCGTCGGCGCTTCGTTGATGGTAGCGATAGATTTCTCCGGTAGCCCATGTGGACCAACTCTGGCGGTCGGAGCTGGTGGAAAATTCGACCGAGCGAATGAATTCCGCGGGTTCGGGCACGTCGAAGCGCACTTCCGTGACGGGAACGGGATCGCGGCGGACGTTAGCAATCCAGGAGGTCGTGTGCGGCGGCGGATTCGCGTCGGGCGTCAGGTTGATAGTGACGGGCACGCGCTCGGCCGGCTCGGAAGTTTGGTAGAGGATGCTCGCGCCGGTGACCGGGAATTGCGACGTGCCGTCGAAAACTCGAATGCGCAGATAGGGCGCGTTGTTTTCGGAGTAGGAGACGGTTTGCGTGCCGGAGCGGCCCTCTTTTTGAAAGCGAAAAATGGGCGCGCGCGGCTGCACGATGCGCCAGGTATGCGCGTCGTCGCTGGCGGCGATTTCGACCCACTCGATGAAATCGGTCTCGTTGGTGTGGATGCGCACGGCGTCGTGAAACGGCACCTGCTTTTGCGTGCGCAAAACCAGCTGCGTGTAATGGCCGGGCGCGAAGCTGTCTTCGAGCATCTCCGTTGGGGTCGAGACGGAATTGTTCGAGCCGAGGTGCATGAAGCGCGCGTAGGGCACTTCCGCGCCCGAATTGTCAATCACGCGAACGTCCGCGAGATCGGTCTGCGCGCGCGAATAGACTTCCGGCGGCACGGCGATGCTGACGAGGCGCGTTTCGTTTGTGGTCGTCAGTTCGATCGGGCGAAAATCGTGCCAATGGCTCCAGCGCTTCGGCAGAGGAGATGCTGCGAAGGCAACCAGCGCACCGAATACGAAGATGGCCGCAGTGGCGCACGGGCGTTGGAGGCGGGCCGTCACGAGTTTTTGTCGCCCCCATGCGATGCGGAGCGCCGTTGATAGAAAAACGAAACCAGCAGCAGCGCCAATCCCAGCAGGAAGAACGAGACGATGCGATAAAAGCGCGCCAAGAATGACAGATCGAAAAAGAAAACCTTCACAATGACGATGCCCAGGAGCGCCAGCGCTTGCCAGCGCGCCACGGCGGACTTTTTGATCGCGCCGCCAACCAGCAGCACGATGGCGTAGAGCAGCCAGAGCACCGAAAGCGCCAGATTTTGCGCCAGCGAGCGGTCGATCCCGAGCGAAGGCATCCGGCCGTATAAGTCCCAAACGTCGAGCGAAAGCGCCGCGAGAAAGTAGACGTTCGCGGCGATGGCTAGCACGTGATAGATGTGCGTTTCCGCGTTGCCAAGGTCGATGGCGGCGCGCGATGCAAAGAGAAACGTCGCCAGGAAACACGCGGCGCAGACGGTGATGGTAAGAAACCGGGCGTTCAGCAAAAAGGTGTTACCCGCGCCGAGCGGAATTGCCGCTAAACGAATTCCTGCCGTGGCGAGCAGCAAAATCCCAGCCGCCCGCAGAGCAAACGAGCGGATGCGCAGACCGCTCCAAACCAGGACGGCGCCCTCGATGGCCCAGGCGATGGTGATCCATTTGCCGTCGAGCAGGATCGGGACGGCTAGCGTGGCGAACGTCAGCGCCAGGCCAGCGTACATCGTGCGCGCGAGGCGGGCGTTTTCCCCGCTTTTGGACGGCAAGGCGCGTTCGGCGAAGAGATGCAGTGCGGCGAGCGCGAGGACCGCCATCGCCAGGCCCCAGCGATATTCCGGCCAGAGCATCAAGCGCAAGGCGATTAGGTATTGCAGCGAATTCGCGACCACCACGGCAATCTCCGCGCCGGACAGTTCTCCGTCGCGCGTGCTGCGCACGGCCGGGAGCGCCGCGAAAAGCGCGAAGAAGATCGAGGCGAAGACGAGCGTCGCCGCCAGCTCGTAGCGGGCATAGAACTGGCCGTACCAGCCCCAAAAGTAAAACAGCGTGGCGGCGAACTGTAGCGGCGGGACCCATTTCCACGCTTTGATCCAGGAAACCGCCAGCATGGCCGCGCCCAGAATGACGAAATAGAGGAACAGACTGAATTCGGCGTTTTCGCCGGTGCTCACGAGCAGCGGCGTGAGCGCGCCGCCGGCCAGAGCGAGGACGACGATTCGTTGCGAGTTTCTGCCGATGGCGACGGCCGCGGTTAGGCCGGTGATCACGATCATCAGGGCAAAGGCAGCGGGTTGCGAGAAGAGGGCGTAGTAATGCCAGCCGGCCCATATCGAAAGATACAAAACGGCCGAGCCCAGGCCGGTAATGCCTTCGGAAAAGTAGCGATAGCCGCGATGGAGCAGCCAATCGCTTAGCGGGAACATCGCGCCGCCGATAAAAATTCCGATGCCGACGCGGCCGCGCGGGCCGATCCAGTTGTTATCGAAGGCGTATTTCAGAAAAAACGCGACCGCGAATACGAGGGCCAGAATGCCGAGGTAATAGAGCCATTTACCTCCCAGGATTGCCTCCACGTCGATCTCGCTGCGGCCGGGCGCTGCGGGTTGCGGCGTGGAAAGCGTCGGGGCGGCCGGCGAGGAAGGCCGCGGCGCCGGTGGCTGCAACGGCGGCGCTGGAAGCGGAGCGGAGGGAGGCTGAAAATCCGCCGGGGCCGGAGGCGATGGTGCGGGCGAATGCGCTTCGCGGACCGGCGGAGCGGGCGCGTTCGGCGCCGTTTCGAGCGGCAGCATGGCGGGAGCAGCACGAGCTTGGGATTCACGTTCGCGTGCCGCTAATCGCTGCTCGAGCTGGTACACCCGCGCCGTCAATCGGCCAATTTGCTCGGCGTCGCGGCGCATTGCGGAAATTCGCGAAAGGGCAACGATCGCGAGAATCGGCCCGAGAAAAATGGCCAAAAGGGCGAGCAGGATCAGCAGTCCTAGGCCTGATTCCATAAAGAGAGGGCGTCCAGCCGCTTGAAGGATTACAGCACAGGCGTTATCGAGACACAACGATTACGCCGAATGTAGTTGCCGCGGTGGTAAGAGGCGATGCGAGGAGATTGCGGGCGCTTGAAGTTGGGAGCGCTCATTGTACGCCGTTGCGTGCAAAAAAATGGGGGCCCACCCAGGCCCCCTACGTGTGCCCCACCCCTAAGTACCGGCTCCGGCGCGACAGAACCGGGTTTTTCACCCCGGGGTATAAGAGACAGTCGATAGATATGTTTGCACGCGCAATGCCAGATCGACGCTTCAAACGCACAGATGCAGGCCATTGTTATCTTTGTACTTAGGAGAATGATGAGATATGCGCGACGCGCAAATGATGCAGCGAATCCAGTTTCTCGGAAGTCTTGCGGACTTTAGCTACAGTCTTTGGAAGATTGCATAGTTGGCAGCAGGATATTCGGCGTAAATCTGTGCCTAGGTTTTCTAGGCGCCGATTTCGGATTTCACCGCAGCGGCTAACGAATCGACCCACTGCTGGACGTCGCGTTCGCGCTCGGCTTCGACCATCACGCGCACGAGCGGCTCCGTGCCGGAGTAGCGGAGCACCACTCGACCGGATTTTCCCAGTGCTTTTTCGGCTTCGTGGAGCGCGCGAGAGATATTGGGAAGTCCATCAAGCGGCTGCTTGGATTTCACACGGACATTGACGATTTTCTGGGGAAATTCCTTCAGATCGCGGGTGAGCGATTCGAGCGATCCGCAGATGGAGACGAGCGAGGCGATTTTGATGGCCGTGAGCATGCCGTCGCCAGTGGTGGCGTCGTCGAGAAACAGAATGTGGCCGGATTGCTCGCCGCCTAGATTGGCGCCGATGCGCTGCATTTCTTCGAGGACGTAGCGATCGCCAACGGCGGTGCGAATCAATTTCAGACCTGACGATTCGAGCGCGCGCTCCAGGCCGAGATTCGACATGGTGGTGCCGACGATGGCGTTTCCACGGAGCTTGCCGGCGGATTGCAGGTAGCGTCCGGCTGCGAGCAACACTCCGTCTCCATTTACCACGTGGCCGGCGGCGTTCGAAAAGATGGCGCGGTCCGCGTCGCCGTCGAAAGCCACGCCCAGCGCGGCGCGCTCCAGCAGAACTCGTTCTTGCATTCCTTCAGGATGCAGAGAGCCGCAGCCGGCGTTGATATTGCGTCCGTTGGGCGAGTCGTTCATGGCCACTACGGTGGCGCCGAGGGAGCGGAACAGCTCCGGCGCGAGTTCGCTGGCTGCGCCATTGGCGCAATCGAGGACCAGCTTCATTCCGGAGAATTTCGCTCCCGGGAGAGCTGCGGCTCGAAGGCCGTCCAGGTAATCATGGCATAGAGCTTCTTTGCCGTTGCGCAGCAGCACATTCGCAAAGGCAGGCGCGCCGCCGGGCGAGAGGATCACACGCTCGAGAGCGGCCTCGACGGCATCCGGGAATTTCATACCCGAGGACGAAATCAGTTTTACGCCGTTGTCGTGATAGGGGTTGTGCGACGCGGAAATCACCACGCCGGCGGCGAATCCTTCGCGGTGCACCAGCCAAGCGACTCCGGGAGTCGGCAGCACGCCCGCGGAAACGGGTTCGACGCCTGCGGCCGCCAGACCGTTGGCGATCAGCTGCGCGATGTGCGGCCCTGATTCGCGGGTATCGCGTCCGACCAGTACTTTGGGGCGGCCGGCGGCGTGTGCAGCGACGTGTTTTCCCAGCGCCAGGCCCACGGAAAGGAGTGTGGTGTCGTCCAGCGGATATTCGCCGGGAACTCCGCGGATGCCGTCGGTGCCGAATAGATTTTTGGCCATGAATGTGTTCTGGCGCACGCGCCCGAATTCAACATTTTAACATCTACGCGCAGTTTGCTTTGCCGGCGCATCAGAAAAGTTTTGAATGTGTTCCATGTGAGGAGGCGTTCCGCGGAGCTATTGCACAGGGGGGTACCTTGCCGTCGGCGCGCCAGCGCCTGTGCTATGGTGGGTAGCCATGCTCACCGCGGATACCAGGGTCGTCACGCGATCGATCAGCGCGCGAATTATCGCCGCCGGAATCGTGATCGCGTTTTGCTATTGGGCCTCGACGGTGCTCGTCACCCTGCTGATGGCGGTGCTTGCCGCGTATTTCCTCGACCCGCTGGTGACGTGGCTCGAACGCATTCACATTCCGCGCGCGCTGGGGTCGCTCCTGATCGTTCTGATCTCGCTCTCTCTCATCGCCAGCCTCGGCTGGACGTTGATCGAGCGCTTCGATCAATTCGGCCGCGATTGGCCGCAATATCGCACGCCGCTGCGGTCCGCGGTGGGAGCGGTGGATGCGCGGCTGAAGAGCTTGGAAATGCACGTTTCTGAAATTACTCCGGCGACGCCGCACGTGGGACGCGTGCTGACGATCACCGAACAATCGAATCCGCTGCGTGACGCACTGCTCGGACGGTTGAGTTCGCTGTATTCCTTCCTGTTTGCGGTGACATTCATACCGTTCCTGGTATTTTTCATGCTGGCCGCGAAGCGCCAGGTGTGGAACGCGACGATGGAGTTGTTCCCGGCGGACAAGCGCTCGCAAGCGAAAGATACGCTTGAGGATGTGACGCATGTGCTGCGCAGCTATCTGACCGGGAGCATCCTGGTGGCGTTGCTCTTGGTGCTGGCGAGCTGGCTCTTTTTCTGGGGCATCGGCATCGACTTTCCCTTCCTGGTGGGGCTGGTATCCGGTTTGTGCAACATGGTGCCGTATCTTGGCGCGGTGATGTCGTGGATTCCGCCGCTGCTGGTGGGCTTGAAGCAGTTTCATTCCGTGGGTCCGTTCATTGGGATCTTTGCGATGCTGACGTTTTTCCACGTCATCGCCGCCAATCTGCTGGTCCCGGCGCTGGTGGGCTGGCGCGTGCGGTTGAACGCCATCGCGCTCACGGTTTCGCTGCTTTTTTGGGGATGGCTCTGGGGAGCGATGGGGTTGATCCTGGCCATTCCCATCACCGCGGTGATCAAGGTGATTTGCGATCACGTGGAGGGGTGCCAGCCGATCGGGCGCTGGCTGAGTGCTTAGGCGCCCCCTAGAAGTGGCCTGTGAAGCTTCACAAGGCGTTCTGCCAAATCGTTCGCGCCCTCTTGGCACATCCGTATGGCGGCGATTCCGGAAGCCCCTGCGCGCAGGCATTCCGCCGCGTTTTCATCATCGATCCCGCCAATCGCAATCACCGGAATGCGCACTGTGGCGCAAACTTCCGCCAGCCGCGCGATGCCCTGCGGCGGTCCGAACGGCCTTTTGGACAGCGTATCAAAGACGGGTCCAAAGAAGACGTAGTTCGCGCCCGCGGCTTCGGCTTCGTGCACGTCTTCCATACTGTGGCACGACATGCCGATCAGAAAATCCGCTGGAGCGTTGCCGCTGCGGCACCAGCGAACCACATCGAGTAGCGGGACCGATTCGCGGCCCAAGTGCACGCCTGCGGCGCTTGCGGCTAAAGCGACATCGAGGCGATCGTTGACGAGCACACGGACGGACGAACATCCCTCCGCGTGGCGTTCGGCGGCTGCACGGATCGCAGCGGCAGCCAGCGAGAGCAAATCGCGCGCAGGTAAATCCTTCTCGCGAATTTGCACCCAATCCACACCGGCAGCCATCGCGGCGCGCATCGAGACAAGCAGACGTCCCAGCGGGTCGGCAGTCCCGAGCGATTTGCGGTCGGTGACGTAACACACGATCGGGGACTTCGCGCCGCCCGCGGGAGTGCGATCAGCTACGCGTGACAATGGTGGAAGTCCACTGGCGAATGGCTTCGAGCGACAGGAGCACGTCCAAAACGCCCAATCCCGTGACGGCGCCGCGCACGTACGGGCTTCTGACCACCAGGCCCAGAGCGGGATAGGTGTACACAAAATAGTTCGCTTCCCAGAGTTCCAGCCACGGCGCCAGAATCAGCGCCATTCCCACAGCCAGCCATAGCAGTGCCAATAAAACGAGCGCCATGCGCTTCATCATCGCCTTGGAATTATGGGAGATTCGCGCCGGAGTGGCAACAGAAGGCTGGGAGTTGAGAAAAGTCTGCGCGGAGGCTGGCGGCCAACGGGCGGTCTCGCCCGTGCTGCCCTAGTGCTTTTGCAGCATCGCGATGCGATCGGCCACGTCGCGATAATCGATATTTATGGCGTAGACCTGGCGAAAATGATCGAGCGCGGACGCCGATTCGCCGGCCGACTCGAGCGAAATTCCCAGATCGTATCGCAGCGCCAGAATCGCATCCTGGTCGAGGCCCGGAGTTTTCAGCGCGCGTTCGTACCAAAGCGCGGCAATTTGTGGCTCGCCTTTGTCCATGAAGGAAAGCGCAAGCATCGCCGCGCAGTTCATGGCATACGCGAAAGGCTTGCCACGCTGGACCGCTTGCGCCACCTTTTGGAATTCGCCAATCGCTTCGTCGAGGAGTCCCATTTCGCGGTAGGCGATTCCCAGGTTGTAGTGCGTCTCGAGATCTTCGTCTTCATCGGCCATTTCGCCGAGCTCGCTGCGAAATTCCTGGAAGACTTCGGCGAGTTGATTCAGGCTTTCGGCCGACGTCTCCGGAACGGCGGCGCTAGCCGCTGCAACGAAAACTGGCGGAGCAACCGTCTCGGGCGGGTTCGCAGATACCGGAGCGGGAGCCGGCGTGCGCGGCGGCGTGCTTTGGGCAGGCTCCTTCGGCGCGGCAGCAACGGGCTCCTTGGGCACAGGCGGCGGGGGCGCCGGCGCTGCAGCTTTCGGCGCGACGGGTTCGGTTGCCGGCGGAGCGGGAGGTTCCATCTCCTCCAGCTCGGCATTCAATTCACTGAGGAAATCATCCGCCGTCTTCGGCTTGGCGGCTTGATTGCCATTTGCCGAGGCGGCCTGCGGTGTTAGTTCGAGTTCAATCTCGCCGCTTGAATCGGGAGTCTCCTCAGTAACGGCGGCTTCTTGCTGTTCTTGCGCCGGTTCCAGGACGAGCTCGATGGGCGACTCGCCTGCGCTCCCGGCTTCCGCCAGTGGGATTTCCTGCGGCTCGGGCTCAGGTTCGGCTGCGGGCTCCGGCAGCATTTCAACGGGTTCAGCCGCCACCGGTTCCGGCGCGCTCGGCGCTTCGGGTTCAGGAGCAATTTCTTGCGGAGCCGATTCGGGCGCCTTTGCAGGCTCGGATACCTCCTGCACCATGGCTTCCCACTCGTCCGATAGATCCACCTCTTCGGTGGGCGCGGCTGCAGGTTGTGCAGATAGCTGCGGCTCGGGCGGCGCGGAAGCCGGCGTCGCTGGCGCCTCGGCAGCGGTTGCTTGCGGAGCAGGTGATTCGGGCTCAATGGGCGCAACGGGAATTTCGAATTCGGCGGGTGCGGGTGCTGACGCGCTAGGCTCCGGAACTTCCGGAGATTCGCCGACCGGCACCTCCATTTCCTGTGACGCAGCGGCCTGCGGGGAAGGAGCGGCGGGCGCCGCCGCATCGGTAGGCGGAGGCGCGGCAGGAGCCGCAGCCGGAGCGGTCTGCTGCAAATGCGTCTTGGTCAGTCCAGCCACCTTCTCATAGCGCTCGCGAAGCTCGGCGAAACGCTCCGCGTTGGCGGCGTCGTCGCGCTGAACATGAATCTGCTCGAGTTGAGCGGCTACTTCAGCCGTGCGGCGGTGATTGCCCGTGCCGAGATACAGGTCCAGCAAGCGCTCGAGCGTGGGCGTATGCCGCGGCGCTCGTGCGAGCACGCTTTCCAGCAGCAGCGTTGCTTTCTGCGTCAGCCCGTAGCTGGAAAAGAGGTCGACGTCGGTGAGCGCCTGGGCGATATAGAGCTGCGTTTCGTCGTCCAGCGGCTCTTCAGGAACGGCCGCTGGGGCCGGAGTCTCGGCTTCTGGATCGGATTCCCTCCGGACTTCGAAGATCGAAGCCATCTGTTCTTCCGAGGCGACCGGGATCGCCGCAGGACCCGCTGCCTCGATCGGCGCGGGTTCCGGGATCTTTCCGCTGGCGCGCTCGCGCAATTTTTCGAGCCGCGCCTGAAGCCGCTCGTCGCCCCTGTTTCTGTCGATCAGTTCGTTCAGGGCTTCCTCGGCGCGCGAGTAGTCTCCCTTGGCGCTGTAGAGGTCCACCATCTGACTCAATGCTGAACTCAGTTGGAATGGATCGCTGGTATGCCGGCTGAAATCGGCGAGCATTGCGAGCGCTTCGATATTTCCAGGGGACCTCTGCGTGACCGCGACAAGCGATTTCAGGAATTTGTCTTGCTCGCCGGCCTCGATGGAGGGCTCGCGGATCTCGCCCAACAACGGCAGCGCTTCCGCCGCGTTGCCCTTTTCGATCTGGAAGTCCGCTACTTTCAGCAGCAGCCCGATGTGGCTGCTTCCGCGGAGCAGCTGGTTGCGGGCGCGGTCAGCCGCTTGCTCGAAGTGTCCAGCCGCCAATTCCCAATCGACGAGAAGGTTGGTGACGTCGCCGCCTGCGTCGGCCTCGGGATGCTTGGCCAAGGCCGCGACGGCTTTGTCGGTCTTATTGGCCCGATGAAAGATTTTCCCCTGCAGCAAAAGTGCGGCGGGATTTTCGGGCTCGAGCTCGGTGGCACGCGCGATCAACTTCTGCGCTTCGTCGGTTTCTTCGCGCTCGAAAAGGCGCTGGGCGTAATTGAAATAGGTCTGGGCCGCTTCCTTCTTCTGGCCCATCACGTTGTAAAGCTCGGCGAGCCGCATCTGCACGCGCGGATTATCGGGTTCCACTTCCAGCAGCCGGTTGAGCACTTCCACGGCTTTCGGCGCGCGATTCGCTTTCAGATGCGCTTCGGCGATTTGCAGGAAAAGCGGACGCGCTTCGCTGAGTACTCCCTGCTGCACGTACAGATCGGCCAGGCGCTCCAGCGGAGCGAGCTCGTTGGGCGCCAGCTTGGCGATCTTTTTATAGATGGCGATGGCCTTGCTGTTGAAACCGTCGCTGAGATATACCTGCGCCAGCCGCTCGAAATATTCGATGGCTTGCGGCATGTCTCCCTGGCGGGCGAAGAGATCGCCTACGGTCATCAGCGTGGCTTGGTCTTTTGCGTCGTGCCGGAGAATCTGCTGGTATTCGGCGATGGCTTGGGCAGGCTTGCCCTGGCTGAGGTACTTTAGCGCGTTCTCAAGCGCCTTATTTTTGTTAAAGGCCATCGATGGTCCCGCGTCCCCGGTCGCATCTGGCTAGGAGGGGTTACGTCCTGCACCCAGCTGCGACTCAACTTGGAAGGTTAGCACGCGCAAAAAAGGAGGGTCTACGCGGCGGCGCGGGTGTGGTGACGAAGGGGATAACAGCCGGCTGGCGGACCCGAGACTGGCTCAGGGCAGCCGGCTTCAGCTGTTGGGCTCGCGTAAAGGCACCAAGGGTGCCTTGGTGGAGCTCGCTGTCCCCACTGGCGTGCTTGCGCGGCCTAGAGCTTTACTTCCCCGATCTGGACCACAGGCTGGACGTTCGTGTAGTTCGCCACATCTGCCATGATCGCTTCGGCATGGGGCGCGAAGCCCGCCTGGAACGCGTCGACCGAATCGAACGTGAGATGGCCAACGGCGATGTAGGGTGCTGGCGCTCCGGGAGCTCCGCCGGCAATCCCTTGCTCGGCGGCGACGCCCTTGAGGGCCGCGCCGACTTTCTTCTGGACCATCGGGAGGTGCTTACTCACGTAGTAGTTCATATCGAAGCGCGCACCGGCGCTATTGGGGTAGTACACACTGACCTTGATCATTCGCGCCTCCTTGCGAAACGGAATGGTACTCAAAGCGCCGCCCGATAGCAATCGGTTGGCTCACATTGCCAGGAGTCAGAACGTGAGTTGATCGCGGGTGAGCCGAAAGCCGTTGAGGTTGCCGACTACGGACGCGGCCAGGCGCTCCGGCCGGAAAAATTCGCGCGCCACCTGTTGCACGTCGTCTGCGGTGACTGCTTCGAGCATCGAAATCAGCTCTTCGGGCGTGAACTGCCGATTGAAGTAGAGATGATTGCGCGCCAGGCTGGACATCCGTTGTCCGGAGCTTTCGAGCGCCAGCAGCGTGGCGCCTTTCAGATGATCCTTGGCGCGGCGAAGCTCGGCAGGGTCGAGCAGATCGTCCTTGAACCGGCGGAATTCGGCGAGCACCGAACGCACCACTTGCGCGGCGGTTTCAATCGAAGTGCCGACATAGACGGAGAGGACGCCGGCGTCGTGATAGGAGCTAATCTCGCTGAAAATCGCGTAGGCCAGGCCCTGCCGCTCGCGAATGTTTTGGAACAGCCGAGACGACATGCCGCCGCCGAGCACATTGTTCAGCACGGAGACGGCGAAGCGGCGCCGGTCGGTGGCCGGCAGAGCCGGGACACCGAGGCAGATATGCACCTGTTCGAGCTCGCGCTTGGTGCGCAGCGTGATGTGCGGAGCGGCCGCGGGCGCGATATCGGGAATGGAGTTTGGCGACGGCGTAAGATTCGCGAAGCGCGCCGCAACCAGGTCGACGAGCTGCGAATGCGTCAGATGGCCCGCCGCGGTGATCACCAGCCGGTTCGGCGCGTACTGATTGTGGAACCAGTCCTGCACGGAGTTGCGCGTGAAGGCGGAAACCGTTTCGGCCGTGCCGAGAATCGGTTTCCCGAGCGCATGAGGGCTCCAGAAGTGTTCCGCAAAAAGCTCGTGGACCAGATCCTCGGGATTATCTTGCGTCATGCGAATTTCTTCGAGCACCACGGACTGCTCGCGGGTGATATCTTCGCCGGCGAAGTTCGGCTCGAGGACGAGATCGGCCAGGATGTCGAACACGCGCGGGAGATGCTCATCGAGGACGCGCGCGTTGAAGCAGACCATTTCCTTGGAGGTGAAAGCGTCGAGCATGCCGCCGATCGAATCCACTTCGCGGGCGATTTCTTCGGCGGTGCGCCGTGCGGTGCCTTTGAAAACCATGTGCTCCACGAAATGGGAGATGCCGTTGAGCTCGGGAGGCTCCTGGCGCGAGCCGGAGCGCAGCCAGACGCCCACGGACACCGAATGAACGTGGTCCATGGGCTCCGTGAGCACTACCAGCCCGTTCGGCAGCGTTTCTTTCTGCGGCGCGTTGGTCTTCCTCACCATGTCCTAGCTATTCTCGCATGGCGGCGCGGCAAAGTCATTTCGGCCAGCAAGAGGCATTTCCTGGGCACGCCGCGACCGGCGCGCCGAGTGATCCCGGAATGCTAAAATAGAAGTCAGTTGCGAGCCTCTGATGCTTTCGGAACAACCGACACCGACCACGAACTTGCTAGGCCTGTCCGCGGCGGAATTGCGCGCGTTTGTGGAGTCGCTCGGCGAGCCGGGCTATCGCGGCGCACAGATTTATCACGCGCTTTATGCCGAGCGAAAATTCGATTTCGCGGAAATGACGAACCTGCCTGCGGCGCTGCGCGAAAAGCTGGCGCGCCAAGCCGTGATTGCGCTGCCGCGAATCGTCCGGCGGCATCTTTCGGCAGACGGAACCGTGCGATACGTGCTGGCGCTTGATTCGCAGAGTGCCGGCGGAGCGAGTCGCGGACAGGCGCCGAAGGAAGCAAACGTCGAAACCGTGTTCATGCCGGAAGAGAACCGGCAAACGATTTGCATCTCGACACAGGCGGGCTGCGCGGTGGAGTGCCAGTTTTGCCTGACGGCTACGCTGGGGCTGGTGCGGAATCTAAGCGCGGGCGAAATCGTCGGAGAGGTGCTGGTCGCGCTCGAAGACCACCGCACAGAATTAAAGCCGCAAACCAATATCGTGCTGATGGGCCAGGGCGAACCGCTGCTGAATTACGACGCGGTGATGGCCGCGCTGCGGGTTCTGCTCGATCCGAGCGGCGTGGCGATTGCTCCGAGGCATGCAGCGCTTTCCACGAGCGGCATCGTCCCGGGAATCGAGCGGTTGGCGCAGGAAAAAGTGCGTCCGAACCTGGCCATTTCGCTGAATGCTTCCTCGAACGAGCAACGCGATCAAATCATGCCGATCAACCGCAAGTACCCGCTCGAAAAGCTGCTGGACGCTTGCCGGCGATACCCGCTGCGGCCGCGGGAGTGGCTATTGTTCGAGTACGTGCTGCTGGGCGGCTTCAACGATTCGCCGGAAGATGCGCGGCGCGTGGTGCGCCTGCTGGCGGGGATTCGCGCCAAGGTGAACTTGATTCCGTGGAATCCGGGGGCGCTGCCGTTCCAGCGGCCGGAGCAGGTGCGCGTGGAAGAATTTCGCAGAATTCTGATTGATAAGGGCGTGCTGGCGTTTGTGCGCGATTCGCGCGGTCAGGACGTGATGGCCGCGTGCGGGCAACTGGCGCTCTCGGAATCAGCGGCAGCCACCACGCAGCACGCGCAGGCAGAGCAGCACGCCTGATCGCATGCGCCGGCATCCGCCGCTCAACTAACGGATGCCGATGGAGGCCATCATTCGGCCGGTGGTATGTTCGCGGCGATAGCTGAAGAAGAGATCCGTGCGGCAAGCGGTACAGTGGCCGGAAGAGAAAATCCGCGCGGGCGGAATACCCGCGTCGGCCAGAATCGCACGATTTGCCGCGATCAGATCAAGATTCACGCGCGGCGGCGGCGGCGGGTGGCCGGGCGGCTTCATGGTGAGCCAGGGCAGCCAATTGGGGTCGTTTTCGCCGGACGCGAGAGCGTCGAAAGGCCCATCGAACCACTCGCGCGCGTTCGGAAACTGTGCGTTGAACTCGCGCGCCACATCTTCACCCACCTCGTAACAGCAGCGGCCGATTCCCGGGCCGATCGCGGCGACTACGTCCTCGGGACGCGTTCCGAATTCCATTTGCATCCGTCCCAGAGTTTTCGCCGCGATGCGCCGCAGTGTGCCGCGCCAGCCGGCGTGAATCGCAGCCACTGCGTGCAGGCGCGTATCCGCGAGGAGGATCGGAATGCAGTCGGCGGTCTGCACGGCGAGCAGAAAGCCGGGTTCGCGAGTGAAGAGCGCATCGCCTTGCGGGGGTTCTTTTGAGTTTGCGAGCGCCGCATCCACGCGGCGTGGAATATCCGAATGAATTTGGCGTAGTGCGACCGGCCGCAGATCTTTTGCGCCAATCGCACGGAAGAATTTTTGCCGGTTCGCCAGGACGCGTTCGCGCGTGTCCCAATCCGTGAAACCGAGATTCAGGACGCTCTCACTTGCCGGCCGCTTTTCTCGCGAGCCGGCGCGAGCAGTCTCTCGATTGGAGCGGTCGAGTTCACTCGATCCGCCGGGCCGCGTGCTGAAACCGTGCACCAGCCAGCCAAGTTGCGCGAGCGCCGAAGCTTCTAAAATCTGCAGTCCGCCTGAGTGGCGAAGCTTCCAAGACGGCTCCTTGGCCGCCTTTTGCAGCGGCAACTTCCTTTTGGCAGTAGTTATTGGCACAGGATTGAGTTTGCCCGCGTCATCGCGGGATAAATCCATTATAGGTATAATCGCGCAGCGCGCACAGTTTCCTGCCGGACTGCGTTTTCGGCTTACGTCGCCGGGAGGGCGATTGATCGTCGGGCTTGGATTGGATATCGCCGAAATCGACCGCATCGAAGCGGCCATCGTCCGCCATGGCGCGCCGTTCCTGAGCCGGCTGTTCACTCCGGGCGAAATGGCCTATTGCGAGACCTTCAAGAATCGCTACGAGCGCTACGCCGCGCGATTCGCAGCCAAAGAGGCGGCCATGAAAGCGCTCGGCACCGGCTGGCGTCACGGCGTTCGCTGGTGCGATATCGAAGTGACCCGCGAGCCGAGCGGTAAGCCCACTCTGCTTTTAACCGGCGTGGCGCGCCAGTTCGCCGACCGCATGGGCGTCCGCAACATCTCACTTTCCATCACGCACAGCGGCAATTTGGCCCTCGCGCAGGTCATTTTCGAGAGCTGAGAGCCGAAATAAAGGGCCTGGGAGCATCGGCACGCGGTACGAGTCGTGGTTTGAGGTTTGCGCGCTCTGAGGGCCATTGTGAAGCTTCACACGGCCATCCCACGAGCGGCGCTAGGCCATCCAATTCGCTTTTTGAGCCTTTCGCGGCGGTCAGGGCGTTTATACCGGGGCTGTCACGCAGACTTCGTGCCATTCGCTGGCCGCGTGCTCGCCTGCAACCCGCACCTTCAAATAACTTCCAGTGAGCGCTTCGGTCCAACCGTCGCCGCGGCGGTGGAGCGTCAGCGCGCGGAGCGTTCGCCCCGCTTGCGACGCGCGAAATTCCGCGGACTTTCGCTGCGACAAGGCTCGTAACTCGCGGGCGCGCTCGCGGATCACCGGCGCGGGCACCGAGGCGGAAAGCAGTTCCGCGGCCGTTCCCGGCCGCGCCGAAAATGAAAAGACGTGGAGATACGTGAACGGAAGCTGCTCGATAAAATCATGCGTGGCGCGGCAGTCTGCCTCCGTTTCGCCCGGGAATCCGACGATCACATCCGCACCAATGGCGGCATCGGGCAGCAAGCGGCGAATCAGTCCGATGCGCTGGGCGTAGTGTTCCGTGCGATACCAGCGGTGCATGGCGCGCAGAATGCGATCGGAGCCCGATTGCAGCGGCACGTGAAAATGCGGCGCCAGGCGTTCCGATCCGGCGATCAGCGAAACAAAATCTTCGGTCACGTCCTGCGGCTCAATGGAGCTGAAGCGAATCTGTTCGATCTCGGTCTCATCGAGAATCCGCCGCACCAAATCCGCTAGAGCCGCGCGCGGCGCGAGGTCGCGGCCGTAACTGCCAAGATTGATGCCGCTCAACACGATCTCTTTGGCGCCGGCCGCACAGAGCCGCCGCACGTCGCCCAGCACAGCATTTGGAGGCAGGCTGCGACTGCGGCCGCGCACCAGGGGAATCACGCAATAGGAGCAGCGGTTGTTGCAGCCATCCTGAATCTTCAGGATGGGACGCGTGCGGTCGCCGGCCGGCAAAGCAGCGGGAGCGATCGGCACGGTCGATTGCGCGAAAATGTCGCCGGTCAGAATCTTGGCCGGGCCGCGAGCGAGAGGCATCGCGCGATCAGCAATTTGCGCCAGGGGAACGAAATCGCCCGCCGCCTCGCTGCTCGAAGCCGTTAAGCGATCGTTCGCGGCGCCTGGTCCAGCAGGCGCAGCAATGAGGTCGCCGACCAGCCGGGGAATTTCCGATTGGCGCGAATTCCCTACCACCCACGCGACGCCGTCGATCGACGCGATTTCCTCGGGCGCTCGCTGCGCGTAACATCCGGTGACGATAATTCGCGCATCCGGATTCGAACGATGAATTTTTCGCACGGCTTCACGAGACTGCGCGTCCGCAGCGGCCGTGACCGTGCAGGTGTTCAGCACGACGACGTCCGCCGACGCGTGCGCGTCCGCGAGAGACATCCCCCGCGCCAGCAGCTCGCGGCGGAGCGCTGCAGCGTCCGCTTCGGTTGCGCGGCACCCGAAATTTTCAATTGAAAATGTTGGCATCCGCCAGGCGTCCAGTCCGAAAACTAGGCTTGGATTATAGCAGCTGGATTTGGACGACAGCCGAGCCCGGGGTGAATTGGCGGAGGGGTTCGAAGTCCGGGCAAACCGCGACTAGATGCCCACGCGGCGCTGGTAGCAGAGAAGAATCAAATCCGCGCGCCGGCGCACGCCGAATTTGGCCAGCAGGTTCGAAACGTGGAATTTTACCGTGCGTTCAGAAATCTTCATCTTCTGGGCGAGTTCTTTGTTAGCCAGGTTTTCGAGCAGGCCGGTCAGAACCTCCTGCTCGCGGTGGCTCAGGTCATTGGCCGAATCGGGGTTCAGCCGGCGCGCCTGCCTGCCGTTCAAGATCGAGTCCACGAAACGAGAAAGCACCGGTCGCGGCACCCAAATTCCGCCAGACGCCACCTGCGGCAGCGCCCGCGGCAACTGCTCGCGCGCCTCGGCATAGGTGAGAATGCCCTTTACGCCCTGGCGCAGCAGCGAGTAGCTGTCGGATTCCTTGAGGCGGTCACCGACCACTAGCAGCCGGGCGCTGGAATTGTGATCGAGGATGTTGCCCAGCAGGACTCCCGTGGCTTGGCGGGCGGCATGCGCGTCGACCACGTACACCGACGCCCGCGGCACGTCCAGATTCCGAAGGTCCGGCGCGAGCATTGAATCCAGCTGTTTTGAGGTAATCTGGAACCCGGAGTCCTCAAGCAGCCGATGGAACTCGGTTAAGACCATCGGGTGCGGCGAGAGCAGGCAAACCTTCAAATTGTGCTTGCCGTTCTTAGCCATCCTAGATTCAGGCTAGCCGATCTGAAAGGCGCGGGCAAGAATGACGCGAGGGGGTGATTTCAAACCAGGTACTAGGCCCCTTTGAAACAGTGGGAGTTTATTAGGTGGATCAGGCGCTCAGATCAGTTGGCGGTGGATGCGGACCCATTCGGCAGCGGTAGGTCGGATACCGGCTTCTGCCGCGGGCGCTTCGAGGGCAGTCCGGCTTGCCGCACCTTGTAAAGCAGTGCCCGGTAACTGATTTTGAGGACCTCGGCGGTTTTGCGGCGGTTCCAGTGGTTGGCTTGCAGGACCTTGAGGATTACCTCGTGCTCCATGCGCTGGGTAGCCTGTTGAGCAATGTGCTTCAGCGGGATATTTCCGCCCATTGGAGCCACAAACGGGACCTTCGGGACCGTTTTCTCAGGCTTTTCGGCGAAAAGCGCATCTTCGGAGCCGAGCACCACGTATCGCGCGATGCTGTTTTCAAGTTCCCGGACATTTCCGCGCCAGTCCCTCGCGCGCAATAGCTCGAGCGATTCATGAGACAGCGGACCGGCCTCGCGTTGAAACCGGCGGTTGAACCTTTGCCGAAAATATTCCGCGAGTTGGGGAATATCCTCGCGGCGATCGCGAAGCGGAGGCAGTTGCATGCTGATCACGTTAATGCGATAAAAAAGATCCGAGCGGAACGCGCCCGATTCAATTTCGCGGCGCAACTCGCGATTCGTGGCGCAGATCACCCGCGCTTCCATGTGCTTCTCTTCGAAGTCTCCAATCCGCGTGAAGAATCCGTCTTGCAGCACGTGGAGCAATTTTGCCTGCAGGCTTGCGTCGAGCTCGGCAATTTCGTCGAGAAAAAGCGTCCCGCCCTGCGCCGCTTCGATACGCCCCGGTTTTGCTGCCGTCGCGCCGGTGAAGGCGCCCTTCTGATATCCGAAAAGTTCGCTTTCGAGAAGAGTTCCCGGAATCGCAGCGCAGTTCACTTTCACGAAGGGGCCATTGCGCCAGGGAGAAAGGTTGTGGACGTAGTGCGCCAACACCTCCTTGCCCGTGCCGCTCTCGCCGAGAATCAGGATCGGAACATTCAGTCCCGCCGCGCGATCCACTTTCCGCCGGACTTCGCGCATGGATTCGGAAGGACCGAAGTAGAGGTGCTCCGGCGGCAGTTCCGCTGTTTGTGACAGCGGCATCGCTTTTGACTGGGCAGGTGATGCCATGCGAATGTCTCGATCCGCGCTTGGAAGCTAAACCGACACAGCTCCCGTTCCAGACACTGCGATTCGCTGTGCACATCATGAGCCAAACATCCGGGCCCGTCTCGGTGCGGTTTTGTCAAACCGGGAAGGCACCCGTTCGGCTAACTGGCTTACTTGTCTGCAACTTGCGGGATGGCATCAGAGGGGCGATCGCGTTACGGACGACACAGATAAGCAGTCCAGATCCACTCGCTTGGAAATGATTGGCACTCGGGGGAACGACTATTCCCAAACGCCAATGGCTGAGGGGCCTGCGAACCCAACTGAAGCTGCAAATCGTTTTCTTCTGAAAGGAAGGGCGACCGCAGAGCGGTGAGGTGTACTGCAGCGCCGCAAGAATTGCGGCGCCGGCGTTCTATGCGCGCGAGCCTTCGCCGCGAATGATGTCGTACCGCTCGATTACTGCCGCAACTCCGGTGCTTTCGTGGCCGTCGTCGGTGCGCTTGTCGACCCGCACGACGCGTCCATGAGCACGCACAAAGACTTCCGTACCGCGCGTGATTTCCGCGGGCAATGTGAGCGTGAAATCCAGCTCCGTTCCGGGAGTCAAATCATTCTGCACCGTGAAATAAACTCCGCGCGTGGAAATGTCCCGCGTGCGGCCATTGTGTGGTTTGGGCTCGCGGCTGATCGGCACGCGAATATTTACTGGAAGTGATAAGTCGTACCGACGCGCTGTGCGACGCTCCGTCATCCCTGCTGCTCCTTCTGGGCTAAGCTACAGTTCACGCGCTCCCCCTGCACTAGCAACCAGCAATCGCTGCACCAAAACGGGAGCCTTTTGCGCTCCCTTGAATTTCGGGAGCGCGACGAAGCTTCTCCGGCAGGATTCTACGCTGTTGAGCCACCGCGCGCCCAACAATTCCTTTGAAAACAATAACGCCGGTTTCGTAATCCGTTCAGGCAGATGAAGGTATCGCTTGCCCCGCACGCGCGAAGGGCTCCCGCGTGCCGCCTAGTTCGCCGAGATACTAGAACAAACGGGCGACAATTGGGTAGTGCTATTTCATTGAATGTGCTCTAGATATGCAACTCTTTTCACCGGAGAGGAAACGGCTGGCCACTGCGTTTGTTGGGCGAAAAGGCGGCGCGATCTTCAAAAGTGCGGGCTGCGACCGCGCCGGGAAAGCATTGCGGTGGGAAATTGCGGTCAGTGCGAGCTTCGCGCAAACTCGTTTTTTGCTCCGACGCGTTCGCGCACAAGCGCGAATCGCGCGCAAAGTTGGGACGAGCGCGATCGACGTAATTACGTAGTGCGCAGACCCGCGGGCGTCGGAGCAGCGTCGGCTTCTTTTTCTTTGGCTGTCGCTTCGCGCGCGGCGGCTCTCGCTGCTGCCGAGCGCGCGCCGCGTCCGGCATCCAGATTAAACTGACGCATCTTGTAGAGCAGCGCCTTGTAACTGATGCCGAGCATCCGCGCCGCATCTTTGCGGCACCAGTTCGTGCGATCGAGCGCGTTGGCGATCGCTTCCATTTCCGCTTCGTCTTTCAAGCCGCGCACCAGCGCCTTGAGCCCCTGCTCTTTGACCACCGGCGTCGCTTCACTGGGAGCGACGTGCTGTTGGCTGGTCATCTCCAGCAGCTCGCGCAAGCTGCCTTCGTCATCTTCCAGAATGACGTAGCGCTTAATGAAGTTTTCCAGTTCGCGCAGATTTCCCGGCCAGGAGTAGCGCATCGCCGCTTCCAGCAAGTGCTGCGACGGCTCGGGCGGCTGCTTCTGGTATTTTTCGCTGTACTTCACCAGGAAATGCCGGAACAGCAGCGGAATTTCCGAGGTCCGCTCGCGCAGCGGCGGAATATGCAGCGAGAGCACGTTCAGCCGGTAATACAAATCTTCGCGGAACTTGCCGGTGCGCATGGCTTCTTTTACGTCCACGTTGGTCGCGGCGATCACGCGAACGTCCACATTCACCACCGCGCGCGCGCCCAGCCGCGAATACTGGCCGTCCTGCAGCACGTGCAGCAGCTTGGCTTGCAGGTGCGGAGCCATCTCCGCGATTTCGTCCAGGAAAATCGTGCCGCGATTGGCCAGCTCGAATTTTCCGGGCTTGGCGCGAACCGCTCCGGTAAAGGCGCCCTGCTCGTATCCGAAAAGTTCGGATTCCAGCAATTCTCCGGGCAGCGCCGCGCAGTTCACTTTGATGAACGGCTGCTGCCGCCGCGTGGATCGCAAATGAATCATCCGCGCGACCACTTCTTTCCCCACGCCGCTTTCGCCGCTGATGAAAATCGGCACGTCCACGGGCGCGATCTGCAAGATTTGCTGGCGAATCTTGAGCATCTGCGGGCTGGAGGCGAGGAACGAAATGTCTTCCGTCAGCGTCTCGCAATACTCCTTCAGCGCTTCGTTTTCGGCACGCAGTTCCTGTTTCTGGCGGCATTTCAGAAGCGCAGCGTCGAGCTCGGGTTTCTCAAACGGTTTCGTGAGGTAATCCATCGCGCCGATGCGGATCGCCTCCACCACGGTGTTCACTTCATTCGAGCACGAGAGCATGATCACGTTCACGCTGCGGTCGATCTGCATCAGTTGCCGCAGAGTCTCGATTCCATCCATCTCCGGCATCAGCACGTCGAGAATCATGAAATTCGGCCGCTCGCCGGCGCCAATGCGCTGCAGGGCTTCTTTTCCGCTGGAGACGGTCTCCACCGCGAAGCCTTCCACTTCCAAAAGCGTCTGAAGATACTTCCGTATGCTCGGCTCGTCGTCTACTACTAAAATCTTCTCTTTTTTCGCCATCAATTATCCCTGGAAAGCTGGGTTCGTTTGTGACGCTTATTCCACAAAAATCGGCAGAAGGAACGAAAACGTGCTGCCGCGCCCCGGCTCGCTGTCCACCCAAATCTTGCCGCGATGCGCTTGGATCAATCGCTTGGTAATCGCAAGTCCCAGGCCCATTCCGGAGGACGAAGGATCCACCCGGACGAATTCCTCGAAAATCTCCTGATGAAATTCCGCCGCAATGCCGCTGCCGGTGTCGGAAACGGAGACCAGCACGCTATTCGGCCGGGTCGCTGTTCCCCGGCGGCGTTCGTCGGAAGGAGATGCATCCGCCGTGCGCCGCTCCCAAAAATGAGGGCGCGCGTGCAGCGTCACTCGACCGCCCGCCGGCGTGTTCTTCAGCGCGTTATCGAGCAGATTGATCATGCACTGCTGGACCTTCTGATAATCGAAGTTGAAGGTCGGCAGATCGGCATCGACGTGAAGTTCAAGTTCAACGCCCGCGCGCTGATACGCATCGCGCCACCGCCCGGTCATGTCGTTGATGCAATCCCGCAGATCGTTGTCGCGCAATTGCAGCGCGAGTTTGCCGCTCTTGAGCGCCGAGTAATTCAGGAACATCGATATCAGGCGCACCAACCGGTCGCAGCTTTCCTTCGATTCCTGCAGGATATCCCGCTGCCGCTGGCTCAACTTACCGAGCGAACCGGAAAGCAGCATGTCGTAGTAGCCCTTCATCACGGCGAGGGGCGTTTTCAGCTCGTGCGCGGCGGAAGCCAGAAAGACGGTCTTCTGCCGGTTCGCTTCCTGCAATCGCAAATACGCGGCCAACAGATTCCGGTAGGTCGCCTCCCGCTCCTGCAGCAGCGACTGCACGGTCTCGCGCATTTCCGCTTCGTCGCCGGGCGGCTCGAGGGGGGCCGGCTCGATGTAAACGGCGAGCCAGTCGGGCTCCGGCAGCCAGCGGACTCGCGCGCGGCTCGGGCCCACAGCGGATTCCATCGGCAGATTTACTTCTTGCATGCCGTCTTCAAGTTGTTCGAGGACTTTCTTGCGGTCGACGCACAGAATGTCTTGGAAAAGGTTCAGATCGCGTTTGTTTTGGATTCCGCGGGCGTACAGCGCGTCCTGTGCGTGCAGATTGGTGAACAGCAAGTGCCCTGTACGCTCGGCGACCAATAGGGGCCGGTCGACGGCGTCCAAGAGGCTGGCAATCAATTGAAAGTTGATTTGCGCAGCCGCCGGTTTTTCGGCCGTGCTACTTCTCGACAACCCACCCTCCCATTAGGAACGCCGTCCAGGCACCTTCAGAAAAGACTCTCATGATCAGTTGGGAGAGAATCTGCCCGCGGAAGGTCATGCTCGCAAAGGGCTAAGGGGGTGTCAATGGTAAATGCGTCCTATGTTTGCACAAACACGGAAGTTGGTTGCAGCTAAGGAGCACTGTAAGCGTCCAGTAGCCACTTCGGCGCTCCTCAAGTATTATCGTAAGTTGCTGAACATACAGCTAGTTACAATTGGCCACTGATTCGGCTTGAGACTTGCAAATAACTTTTGGCAGTTAGAAAGTACTAATACTCGGGTACTAATGGCCGCAAAAGAAGATCTCATCGAGCATGCCATGATCCCCTCGAATTTCTTTGAGGAGCGAAGGCGCTCTGAACGGTTGCGTTTGCAGATCCCGCTTTTCGTTCGCGGGAGGGATGCGCGTCGGGATCAGTTCACGGAGCTTGCCAAAACATTGGACGTCAGCGCGCTCGGTGCCTTCATTACCTGCCCGCGGTCCCTAGCGATCAATGACATCGTTACTTTGACAATTCCCGCGCCGTCGATCACTTCATCGGCGCTGGTTCCGGCCGGAATGCCGCCGATACAGGCCCGCGTCAAGCGCCAGCACGAAGCGGGCGACGTGTACTTGATCGGCGTCGAGTTTCTGAAGCCGATCGGCTGATCCCGGCGCCGCGTCAAGAGGAACCCGCTACAGCACGCCGAAGCACTGAGTGGAATTCATTTTCACTTCTACCCTTGGAGCCCTGGACGGCAATGAATTGTCCCTCTCTGTAACTCTCTATTTCAAAGCAACATAGCTCTTGACCGCCGGCAGCACTCCGCTGATGGATTGGTCTAATCCGTGCTAGAGTTAAATTGCCCCCGCAGGTGCCCCTGATGTCTAGGGCAGGCTAATACAACTCTGGACATTCGCATAATGCCCCAGCCCGGCGAAGCATTTCAGCCGCAGTCATCGGAGGAGTCTTTTTTCGACCTGCTCGTCGAAACTCTCGATGGGCTCGACGAAGCGGCTCGCGGTCAATTTTTGCGCCAGTTCTTTCGCACCATCGCGCAAATCGAGCTCACCGAATCGCAAAGCAATGAATATTGGCGGCGCATTCTCCAGCGGCGGCAGGTGATTTCCGAGCGGCTTGGCAACCGGCTCTCGCTGAAGACGGCCATCGTGGACGTTCTTGCCTCCACCAATATTCTTCGCGTCCCCATTCTGGTGGAATACGATGATTTCAAGAAATTGCAGGTCAATGCCGCCACCGACTCGCTCACCGGGCTCTACAATCGCCGCTTGTTCGATGAGTATTGCGAGAAGGAACTGATCCGCGCCAAGCGCTACAACCAGCAGCTGGCGATCATTATTCTCGACATGCATAAACTCAAGGAAGTGAATGACCGCCGTGGACATCTGGAGGGCGATCGTATCCTTAAGCTCGTAGGGGCAACGCTGCGAAAGACGCTGCGCGCCTCCGACTTCGCTTTTCGCATCGGTGGCGACGAATTTGCGCTGCTTTTGCCGCAGTCCGATCCCGAACAGGCTGTCACTCTCTGCCGCCGCGTTCGCTCGCAATACGAAGCTGAGCTCGCCCCGTTAGATCTGAATATCGGAGTGACCGTCGATTTCGGCATCGCCGTCTATCCGCAGGATGGAGAGCAGAAGAGCGAACTTCTCGGCATAGCCGACGGGCGGCTCTACGAACTGAAGCACGCCACCGGCGAAGGCGCTCGCGTAACGCCGATGCCGCCTCCTCCGCCGCGAGAAGCCGCCCCCGCTCCTGAGCTGAAGCCTGCCGAATCCGCGCCGAGCGGTGCTCCTCCAACGCCAGAACGCGGCGAGACCGCCGCGCACGCCCACCCGGAACGCAAGTGGGAACGCGTCTCGCTTGCGGGGACGAAATCGCACGCGATTCTCACGGACCTCGAGCAAAAATCAGCGAAAGTGCTCGACCTCAGTTACGGCGGCGTGGCGCTGCAATTCGATCGCGCGCAGGATCTGCCCCAGCAGTTCAACGCCGTCCTGCACGTGCCGATTCTGCCGCCCGTGCGCGTGATCTTGCGCAAAACCTACGTCCTTTCCGGCGAAGGCGGCCGCGTTCGCGTCGGCTGCGCGTTCGTCTCCTAAATAAAACACACCCCATGGCGCTCGTCGATTTTTGCCGTCGGCGGGTGCGTGCCGTCGGCCCGTCACTGGCAAAAGCTGCCACGCCGCGATAGTATGAAGCGGGCATCCCGCCCCCTCCGGATTGAGCAGGATATTTGCATGGCGATTGTTACATCCCTTCCCTCCTCTATTGCTGCTAAAGCGGCGAGCCTGGAGGAATGGATGAATCGGGTGGTCGATCGCGCCGCGAAAGCGCAGCGCGGATTCGATATAGACGACGTTCACGATTTACGTGTCGCCATCCGCCGCTGCCGCACCATGGCGGACGCGTTGAGCGAAGTGAACCCCGCTCCCGGGTGGCGCAAGCTCAAAAAAGCCACCGCGCCGATGTTTCGCGCTCTAGGCGAGCTTCGCGACGTGCAAGTGGCGTCCGCCTGGGTGAAGCAGCTTGGCCCGGCTCGCGACCCCGTTCGCCGCCACATGCTGCGGCTGCTCTTGCGGCGCGAGCCGCAATGCCGCAGATCTGCCGAGGAGGCCCTCGAAGGCTTTGATCGCAGGGAGTGGAAAAAACTCACTCGCAAACTCGGCCCGAAGGCCCGCTTTTTCCCGCTCGAAAGCGTTGTGTTTCAGCGCCTGGCCCTCGCGCGGCTGAATCATGCTGCCGAACTCTACCAACAAGCGCGACGCAAGCGCAGCAGCTCCGCGTGGCACCGATTGCGGATTGCCATCAAGCGCTTTCGCTACGTGGTGGACAACTTCCTTCCCCGCCGTTATGAAGTCTGGGCCGATGATCTGAAGCGCGTTCAGGATTTGCTCGGCGACATCCACGATCTCGACGTGCTCCGCGCCGCCATTCGACGCGATGCACCGCGCCTCAATTCCGGCGCGGTCGCGGCGTGGGTCCAAAGAATAGACGCGGAGAGAAAGTCCCGCTTTACTGAGTTGAATTCCAAATTGAGCGGACCGCAATCTCTCTGGCTCACATGGCGCGCCGGCTTTCCCTTGGGGCATCGACTGATAGCCGCGCCGGTACCTCAACGCCAGCGCCGCACCGCCTGACCCGATGCCAATTATCTGTTCGAATTGAAGAGAATTATCGGGGAGCTTCGTTTCGAAGGCGGAGTGGCGCTGGCCTCAGATGGACAGTGCGGATGAAAATCAATCGCCCAGCTCGCGCAGCATTTTTGGCGCCAGCATCCAGCGGAGTTCCCATCGCCCCTGTGCACTGGCTTGCCGGAGGCAGGCAGCTCCGGCTCTCTTCAGCTCCGTAAATGCCGCTCGCGCTCCCGTTAGGTACGAGATCATCATGTCCAGGTGCGGCGCGTGGCCGAAGCACGCCACTTCCTTGGCGCGCAGCCGCGCGATCTCGCGCACCGTTTCGGCCGGATTGTCCCCCGGCTTCAGGAATTCGCTTACGCGGATCTTCTCCGGAGGAAATCCCAGGGTCTCGGCGAAAATTTCCGCCGTTTGCGCCGCGCGCACGTAGGGACTGGTCAAAATCGCGTCCGGTTTCGCACCTAGCGCCCGCAGTCCCAGCGCCGCCGAGCGCGTTTTTTGCACGCCACGCGCGGTCAGCGGCCGCTCCGGATCGGGAGGGCACTTCGGATCGGTGCGTTCCACGGCGATTCCGTGGCGTACCAGATAGAGGATCATCGTTTACGCTACCTTCTCTTTTTTCGCTGCGCGCGCCGGAACTCAGCCTTCAAATGAAATTCCTTCTCGAAGAGGTCGGACTTGCGCTCCACCCCGGCAATATCAAGCCGCGTGCCATCGGCGGCGCGGATGAGGAATATCGCGCGCCGCCCGGAGATCTGCACGTCGACTCCGGCAATTCGCTGGGCGTGTTCCGATTCCAGCTTCTCGGCAATGCGCAGCAGCGACGTGAGCAACCGCACCTGCCTCCGGCGTTCGCCGTTCAGCGCCGCGTACGACCCATGCTGCACCTGCGGCTCGGACTTGCAGTTATGATACCGCACCAGTGCGGCCACCATATCTCCGCGCCAGCCGCTGACGCCCGGAATTTCGCCGTTGCGCACCAGGTACTCACCGTGACGGTGGTGCGATTTCTTGCTTACGTAATGGCCGACGTCGTGCAGCAACGCCCCCGCTTCCAGCAGCAACCGTTCCTCGGGTCCCATCTCGTGCAGCGGGCGCAGCTGATCGAAAAGCGAAAGCGCCAGCCGCAATACCTGCTCGGCGTGCTGCTCGTCGTAATGCATGCGCCGCGCGAACCAGCGCACGCCAGCAAGAAATTTCGCCGCCCGGTCCTTTTCCTCTTCGGATTTGATCCCGCCCGAATACTGCTCTGCGACCACCTGGAGCAGCAGTCCTTCGCGCACCCCCACTCCTGGCACCAGCATCGCGCGCAGGTCCAGCCATCTTGCTAGCGTCGCCATGATGATCGCGGCGATGCCGACGACCTCGGCGCGGTCTTTGCGCAAGCCAAACACTCGCACGCGCCCCGGAACGTCCAAATCCAGCAGCCGCCACATCTGATCTCGCAAGAGTCTGACGCTGATGGTCGGTGTCCTCGCTACCGGCGTTCCCGCCGCCAGCCGCGCCAGCGCTTCCGCATTTCCGCCGCACGCGACGGTGATCGCCCGCGAGAGGTTCGGCGGCGCGGGCAGCGCGCTGCGCAGCAACGCCATCACGTGGTGCTGCAGCCGCCGCGCTCCGTCTTCGTCAATCCGCCCCTGGATCGAGTACGTCTCCATCAGACGGATGGTGCCGAGCGGCAAGGCCACGCGTCGCTGCAACGTGCCGCGATCGAAAAAATTCATCTCCAGGCTGCCGCCGCCCAGATCGAAGATCAGCCGCGGCTGCACGCGATCGGCGAGCGCCCAATGCACCGCCGCGCACACCAGCTGCGCTTCCTCCTCGCTGCTGATCACTTCGACTTCGATTCCCGATTTTCGCCGGATGCGTTCCAGAAGCTTGCGGTAGTTGCGCGCCTCGCGCGCGGCCGCCGTGGCCACGGCCCGGTACGCACTCACGTGGTGCTGGTCCATGCGGCTGCGGAAGTGCCGGAAAGCGCGAGCCGCCTTCGCGATGGTCTCGTCGTCCAGCATTCGCCGCGTGAACGCGTTGTGCCCCAGCCGCACCGCCGCGCGCTCGGTTTCTACGATCTCGATGTGTTCGGGGGAAGTAGCCCGTGCGATGGCCAACCGGATCGCGTTCGATCCGGCGTCCACCGCAGCCAGTTGGATGGGGGCAGCCACTCTTTAACGCCAGAGGTGCGCCAGCGCGTGCGACGGACGGTAATGCGTACTGCGGATGCCCAGATGCGACGCGATTTTCGCCCGCAGCTGCCGGTTCACCTCGGATACGCTCGCTTCGCCGTCGATTTCCAGGAACCCGTGGCGCTTCGAAAGGTACTCGAACTCCCGCTTGATCATCGATTGGTAGCGGATGAACGACTGAAACAAATCATTCGAAAGCGACATGTCCCGGCCCGACTCCCAGTAACTGATCGTCTGCGACTTCTTGAACTCGCGGTCAAACGCCACTTCCGGCCGCACATCCAGCCAGAACGTCAAATCCGGCCGCAGTGCCATCTCATAGATCCCGTGCAGGTAGTCGCGCCCGATTCCTCGTACCGCCGCGCGCGCGATCAAGGTAAAAATATACCGGTCTGCCAGCACGATCAACCCCGAACGCAGCGCCGGCAGAATCCGGCGCTCCAGCTGGTCGAAAAAGTCGGTGCTGTACATCAGCGCCAGCGTCATTCGCGTCACCGCGTTTTCGGCCAGCAGCGCGTCGATGTCCTCGCCGACCAGGAACGACCGCCGCAACCCCATCGTCTCCACGGCGAACCCTTCGGATTCGAGCCATTCCGTCACCAACGAAATCTGCGTGGAGCGCCCCGAGCCGTCGGTGCCTTCGACCACGATCAGGCTGCCGCTCAGCTCCTCCGGATTCACTCCCGGCAGAGGCGTTCCGTAAAACCGCGTCTCGCTGTTCGTTCGCCCGTTTTTGGCCTTCGGCGCGGACTTCCCCCTCTTGCGCCCGTTCGGCGAGGTCGCCGCTGCCGAACCCGACGAGTTTTTCCTCGGCGTCATTTTTTCTTCTTCGGCGCGAATCTCTTCAGGTCCACGCGATCGGCCAGCAGAGCGCGCATCACCTTTTGCAACCGATTCACGCGCATGGTTCCGTCCATCAGTACGAAACGATCCGTTTCGACCATCTGGTCGTAATGGTTCAGGATGCGGTCCTGGAAGATGCGGAAACTCTCGGCGCGATCGAGCGAAAGGCCCAGATCCATTCCCGCTTCGTAATACTTCAGCTTCGGCCGGCCGGCGGTGATCCGGTTGACCGCCACGTCCAGCGGCGCCCGAAAATAGAAGGTGATATCGGGTATGGGCGCAAAGCTGTAGAGATTGCGCAGCCAGCGCGGCGAGCAGCCGCGGGCCGCGTCGCGAGCAAAAGCCGTATAGATGTAGCGGTCCGCCAGCACCAGATAACCGCCGTGGAGCAAAGGCAGGATTTGCCGTTCGCAACGGTCGGCGAAATCCGCTGCATGTAACAGGGAGAAAGTCGTCGGAGTCAGCAGCCGCCGCTGCTTGCCGCGCCGCGTGGCCGATTTCACCAGCGGCGATGAATTCCACTCCGTAAAATGAATCCGATAGCCGCCGATTTCCAGCCACCGTTTCAGCAGGTAGAGCTGCGTGCTCTTTCCCGAGCCGTCGATTCCCTCCACGACCACCAGCGCGCCCGGAAATTCGCGCTTTGCCGGAGCCGTTTGCTCCGGGGCGGGTTGCGCAACCGTCGAAATGTCGGGGGTGGTGGCAGCCATCCGCTGATCCCAGGGCGAACTCTCATATTACGTCTGAACCCGGGGCCCTCGCATGAAAATTCTGTTACATTCGGCGCTGTGGCGCTGTTTCCCGGTGGCTGCGTCTGCGCAATTGTGGTATACAAGTCAGCAATGCGTGCCGAGCTAACTCTGCGCCCGGCGAACCTCGCGGTTCGTGAGCGGGGGCGTGCGCACTTGCCGCAGGCAGACGCCAGCTACAGCGAGCTTAAGAAACCAAATTGTCGGCTATCTCCAATTCGCAAAGTGCGTGTGTGCGCCGGTCCGGCGGCGCGCGCTCCCCTGTTCAATTTTGCCCTGCTCGCGCAATTCTTGCTTGCTTCATGGCGCGCGTATCGTGTACCCCTTTCATTTTCAACCGATTAGCCACGCTTACAACGGAACCTAGCGTGCTCAGAAGAGGATCGGTGCTCTGAGATCTATGCGACTTATTAAATACAGTCTGGTAGCGATTGTCGTCCCGGTGCTGCTGGCCGTGGCTGGCGCCTACGCCGCCTCCAATACCCAGGCTTCGGCCAACTGGGTTGTCGTCCCCTCCTCCACCTCAATCCACGTCACGCTGAACTCGGCGTTGTCGAGCAATCGAAGCAATCCGGGCGATCACTTCCAAGCCACTGTTGCGCAGTCGGTGGTCATCAATGGGAAGACGGTGATTCCAAAGGGCGCCGAAGCGACTGGCGTCGTGGTCGATTCTCTGCCATCCGGGAAAATGTATCGCCGTGCCCATTTGCTGATTGCCCTGGAGTCGGTCACCGTCTCCGGCAACCGGTACGACATTCGGACGGCATCCGACGCCAAAATCGAGCCTCCTCACCGCAATCACAACCTCAGCTTGATCGGCAGCGGTGCCGGAGCTGGCGCGATTATCGGAGCAATCGCTGGAGCCGGCGCGGGCGCCTTAATTGGAGCGCCGATTGGAGCCGGAGCGGGAACGGCTGTGGCTCTTTTCAGCGGCAAGCGCAATATCCGCCTGGCGCCCGAAACTCCCATGACTTTTCAACTCGCGCGCCCTGTCACGATTCCGGTCAAGGGCTAACGGACCCTCTGCAGGCCGGGCGCGCAGCTCGTGCGCGGCCTGCAGACTGCTTTGGAGTCGCCCGCTCTCCGCGTCAAATCCTCGCAGCCCTGGTCTCCCGCGAAAAGCATTCTGAAATTCCGCCCGGAAAGTGTTAGCGTGGACCCTGCGCGCGGGTGCCCGGAACTTCGAGCATTGCGTTTGAGAAAGGATTCTAGGCGCCGGAATCCATGCTCTTTCGCGCGCGTTTCCGGAGGCTTACGTCTAGATGGCCACGAAGTTTGCCAAAGAACTGATTGCCACGCCCGGCAAGAAAATAAAGCTCGCTAAACGGGATCCAGAGGATACGCTCGGCTGGGACAAGAACCACAAGATGAAGGCCAGTCTCGCGAAGACCATTGAAAAACTGGATAGCCTCCAATACCTGCTTTATGCCGAACACAAGCGCGCGCTTTTAATCGTTCTACAGGGACTCGACGCCGCCGGCAAGGACGGCACCATCCGTCACGTAATGTCTGGCGTAAATCCGCAGGGCTGCCGCGTCACTTCGTTCAAGAAACCCACTTCCGAGGAATTGGCGCACGATTTTCTCTGGCGCATTCACAGAGCCGTCCCGCCGATCGGAGACATCGGCATTTTCAACCGCTCCCACTACGAAGACGTGCTGGTCACCCGCGTCCATAACCTCGTGCCCAAGGACGTCTGGTCCAAGCGCTATGATCAAATCAACCATTTCGAGCGCGCGCTCGAAGAAAACAACGTGAAAATCCTGAAATTTTTCCTACACATCAGCAAGGACGAGCAAAAGCGCCGCTTCCAGCAGCGCATCGACGATAAGGACCGGCAATGGAAAATTTCCGAAGCTGACTTTGCCGAGAGGAAGTTTTGGGACGACTACACGGACGCCTACGAGGAAGCGTTAGCGAAGTGCAGCACGCCGCACGCGCCTTGGTACATCATTCCCGCTGATCATAAGTGGTTCCGCAATCTCGCGGTATCCAACATCATCGTGGAAACGCTGGAAGACCTGCACATGAAGTTCCCCGCGCCGTCCATCGACGTAAGTAAAATCAAACTGGCATGATGCCGAACCGCACACCTCCGCGGCTCGCCGTGCGGGCGATCTCTGGGGAAAGTCCTTCGAAGGGTGAATCCCAGCGCAAAATCCACGGAACAGCAACGAATGGACGCAAATTCTCAATCCGCGCTTTAGGCGCTCATCACGCGGCCGGGAAACCGGATGCTGCGCGCCTTGTTCACCGCCTGCCCGTCCGCCTCCATCGGGACCGACTGGAACTCGCGCCGCCGCGGAGCTTCCGGCGCGCTTTTCGCCGTGCCGTAAGAATCGTCGGCCAGAATCGGCGAGCGCAGCATGCTCGCCGCGCGCCGCGCCAGATCGTTCCGGTTGTCGACGCCGAATTTGTTCAGCAGCGACGAGATGTGAAACTTCACCGTCCTCACCGTGATATTCAGTTTCGAGGCGATCTCTTTGTTTTCCCGATTGCAGATCACGGAATGGAGAATTTGCTGCTGACGGGGACTCAACTGCGCGGGGGTCGATGCCGACCGTCCTTGATCAAGCAGCTCCTTCGCGCGGGCCACCAGTCGCGCCGCAAGCATCTGTTCCACCGGCATCAGGATCGCGAAATCGCCAGGTTCCGTCCCGCGCGCCATGCATTGCATCGCCAAAAGTCCCGCTGCGCGCTCGATGGTGAAATCAAGATTGCTGTCCGAAGCCGCCCCGAACTGGGCCACTCCAGTTGCTCTCTCGCAGAAGATGAAAGAATTGGCTTTGCGGCTTTCGCGGTTCTTTTCCGCCTGAGCTGGCTTCGGAAACACAGGCATTCTCTTCACGTTTTGGCTTCCCTTGGCTTCACCCGAAACTGGGGCGGGCAAAGTGCTAAATTTTGGCTACTTCTCTCGAATGCGATGCTGCTTGGATGGGTGCTTCTACCGCTCAAAGAAAGATACTTGTGTGCCGTCTGGAGGTCCCCCCTAGCAGCGGACCTCGCCGAAGGCACGACGAGTTTTCAAATTGAGACAAGCGCCTCGCTTTTCGCACCTGAAGTGCCAAACTTTGTCAGTTTTTTAAGTCATTGAAGGTGAGCAGGTTATGCAAGGTTTCAGTACCATTACATCGAACGGAATAGGTAGAAACTGCCGCTCGCTGGAATTTTCTGCTGCGGGAAATTTGTTTTCCACATTCATTGACGCTATTCGATGGAGTAGGGCGCGCAGCCGTCATCACTGTCGCACAGCAGCCAGCCACGCGCGCCTGAATATCGAGCCTGAAAACTCGCAAACGCCCCGTGAAATTCCGACATTTTCTCGCCAAAAAAATTTCATTGCGGCCGGATGCATCGTCGCCGCGCTCGCTTTGATCGTTTCGCCGTCCGCAAAGGGGCAGCTGCCTCCGATTCAGTCGTCTCCCGGCTGGGGGCAGGTTCCTCAGGGCACGGGCGCATGCTCGGTCGAGAAATCGTGCGCGGATCTTGCGCCGGGGATGATCCGAAGCGCCCTGGGCCCCTCGCCGCTCGACCAGAACGCTCGCGCCCTCGCGGCAATCTTGTCCTCGCGAACGGGCGCCACCCCGGCAGGCGCCCGGGCCGCCGAGTGGGCCGAGCGCGCGTTTCGTCTGGCGGGCGCAGACGCAGTTCACCTCGAAAAGCTCGGCTTGTCGGCGCAATCGGAGAATGTAATCGCCGAAATTCGCGGCCGCGAAAAACCTCGTGATTACGTTCTGGTTGCTGCGACACTCGATCCTTCGGCGGCCAATTCACTGATCGCTGCCGAAAATGTGGCCGCGCTTATTGATGCCGTCCGCGTGATTCACAACACCGGCAACATTTCGCGCCGGTCGATCCGGTTCGTGCTCTTTGCATCCGGAAATGACCGGGACGGCCGTTTCGCGTGTGTGTGGGCCTACATTCGTGCGCATAAAGAGGACCTCGATCGCATCGCTGCCGCCGTTACGATCTTCCCCGCCGAAGGCGCCCTCGACGGTTTCTCGCTCGAGGGCCGTCCCGATACGCTCGATGCGGTCCGGCAAGCGCTCGAACCATTGCGCTCGCTTGGGATTCGCGATTTGAGCGAGGGAGTGAAAATCCCAACGGACATAACGCCATTCTGGCTCGAAGGCGTTCCCACGCTGGTTGCCACCGGAAATCCCGCGGCATCGGCAAGAGGCGGAAATTCTCCCGCTCGCACACGCGCTTCGTCCCACGCGGGCACCTCCGCCAAACTCCACGAGCTGAAACGTCGGGTGGCCGTCGCCGCTGTCGCGGCCTACGCTTTGGCAGATGCCGAGACTCGCATCGGCCCGCGTCAATCGCGCACCCAAGTGGAACAATCAATCACATCGATGGGACTCGCCCGCCCCCTGAGCCGCGCCGGCCTCTGGTTGGAATGGCGGGTAAGCGAATCTGACACATCGCATTAGCCTTTTCTTCGCACGCGAGTCGGAGTGGTTGCCGGCGTCGCATGATGCCATCTCACCTGGAACCCAGACGTTTACTTCTGGAACCGCTCCTGTGCAACGCCGATTTTGTCCAGAGCCAACCCGTGTATAAAATGTTAGCTATGATGGTTCGGGGGGCAACCGACCGGAACCCTTCCGTCGTGGCCAGCGTGGGGAAGAACACTCCTCGGATATTGGCGATCGATTATGGCCGCAAGCGGATCGGGCTGGCGCTATCGGATGAACTCGGCGTGACGGCGCAGCCGTTGGCCATCCTGCTGCGTACCAACCGGCGAAGCGATCTGCGCCGCTTGCGCGAAATCTGCCGCGAGCACGGCGTGGGCCGCATCCTCGTAGGCCATCCCGTTCGGATGACCGGCGCCTCCGGCGAAATGGCCGTTGAAGCAGCGCGGTTCGCTGCACGTCTCGCGAAAGAGCTTGGCATCCCCACCGAATTAGCCGACGAGCGCCTCACCAGTTGGGAGGCAGAGCAGCTTCTGGCGGAAACCCGATCGAGCCGGCCAGCCAATTCGCCCGTCGACGATCTGGCCGCCGCTGTTCTCCTGCGTGAATATCTTGAAAAAATCCAAAACCAAGGGCGGGCTGCGGCTGCCCGCAAGGCATAGCCTATGTGGCGCCGCCTCGGCCTTGTCACTCTCTTAGCCATCGCCGCGCTGGGCGCGGGTGCTGGCTGGCTGCAATCACAGATCAGCCGGCCGTATCGGGGCTATCGCCCGGACAAAGTCTTCGTGGAAATTCCGCGCGGCACCTCGCGCTGGAAAATCGCGGGAATCCTCCGCCACGACGATGTAATCCGCAGTCGCCTGGCGTTCGCACTTTTCAGCGCCTGGCATTTCCGCAAAAAGCCGCAGGCCGGGGAATATCTGATCGATCGCCCGATGGATTCACGCGAGGTGTTCTGGAAAATCGTTCATGGACAGGTATACGTGCATGTCGTGACCGTTCCCGAAGGCTGGACGATGTACGATATCGCCAACGAGCTCGATCGCCAAGGCATCTGCGGCCGCGCCGACTTTCTCGCCGCTGCGCACGATACGTCGCTGATTTCCGATCTCGCTCCGCACGCGGTGAGCCTCGAAGGCTTCCTGTTTCCCTCCACCTACGAGTTCACGCGCCACACCACGTGTGAAGAGATCGCCAAGCGCATGGTGGCCGATTTTCGCTCCGTGTGGGAGACGCTCGATTCGGGAAACATGCCGCATCCAGCCGGCCTAACCACCGAGCAAGTCGTTGTCCTCGCCTCGCTGGTCGAGCGCGAGACCCCCAATGCGGATGAACGCCCGCTGGTCGCCGGAGTGTTCTACAATCGTCTGGCGCGTGGGTATCCGCTGCAGTGCGATCCCACGGTGCAATATGCTATGGAAATGGACGGCGAGCTCGTAAAGGACGTGAAACCGTCGGATCTGCGCGTGGACTCACCGTACAACACGTACAAGCACCGTGGTCTGCCGCCGGGCCCGATCGCCAACCCCGGCGAGGCCTCGCTTCGCGCCGCGCTTAATCCCGCGCACACCGATTACCTCTATTTCGTCGCCAATGGCCGCGGCGGTCATTTCTTCAGCCGCACGCTGGCCGAGCAAGATCGCAATATCAACCGCCTTCGCCGCCGGTTAGCCGAAGAGGCCCCGTCCGATGCGGCGCCCGAGCCCGTGAAGCACCGAGGTCGCCGGTGAATTCCAAAACTTCGGGAGAACATCTCAACGGAGCGTCGCCCACCAAGAAGGCGTTGATCCTTGAAGCTGCGCGTGCGTTTGGGAAGCCGCGCTTCACGCCGGCCGAAATCGAGCAGATTCGCCGGCAGTTGATCGCGAAACTCGGCCCGCAGGGCAACACATCCGAGGATTACATCGGCAGCGTGCTGGAGGAAGCGGGACTCCGGGTGGCATGGTCCAAGGAATCGGACACCGGCGCGGCCGACCGGTACGACGAGGAGTTTTCCGATCTGCTGCATTTTTCGACTCTGGCCGAAGCGGAAATGTGCCTGATTCGGCTCGACGAACTGCTTCGCAAATTCCATTCGGAACATGAACGCAGCGGTGAACAGAGGGTTCGCGAAGTTGCTCTTCTCGGTCGCCGCCGCGCCGAGATGATCGCTCGCAACCGCAAAGTCGATCCGAACAAGCGCGCCGAAAAAGAGGAAATCGCGCGCTGGTTCGGAGTCTGGCTCGAAACTCCAGACGCCTTTTTCGACTGGCTCGAAGTTCGCAAGCAATCTCCCGAGTTCCAAAAAACCTTTCCCGACGAATTGGACGAGGAAGTCTGATGTTTCTGCTGGATGTGGAACCGCTCGATCTCGGATCGGATGTGCGCTCCGTGGGCGTGGATCTGCTTGAGGCGGACGAAAATCGCGAGCCGGTGCGCGGCAGCGAAGCGGCCCGCGTCTGGAGCCGGATCTTGCCGGTGGTGGCGGGAGACCAGCAATGGGCGCTCGACTTTTTCAGCCACCTCGACCGGGTCCGCGATTTTTGCCAGCGCCACAACATCGCCTTTCGCGAGGCCAGCCAGCGTTCGCTCGTGATTCCTGCTCCACAGCCGAAAGAGCTGGAATCGCTGATCGATCGTTTTCAGAACGAAACCTTCGGCGTGCGGGCCGGCGGCGTGCTGCCGGAAGCCGACCCCGAACTCGAAGGCGAACTTGCGCAGCGTGGTCTGGATGCTTACCATGCAGCGTTCCCCCGATACTACTTTTGCGCCGTCTGCAATTTCGAAGATGGTTCGCTTGTCCTCCTCAGCCAAAGCCTTTCCGCGGGCGAAGTGATTCGCCGCGCGCGTCCAGTGCTTGGCGATCTGGATGTGAAGATTCACCTCCCAAACTAAGGCACGGCGCCGCAGTTGCGCCGGTTGCAACTTTGGAACTTTCGTACCATTCCCGCAACCCTTCGTTCTAGTACATAGTCGCGGCGCATGACCCCTTCCAAAGTGAGCTGACAGTGCCTGAGCAATCGATTCCGAATGCAAGGGCCTTCGTTCGCAGCCTAAACGTGCTGCTTAAGTTCTCTCGTCTCTATGGTTTGGACCATACACGGTCCGCCAGTCAATTCGACATTAGTTGGAACGAACTTCAGGAAGCCGTCCGGGCAGCAGGTGAGTCGGGGCTGCTGCTTGGTACTTCGGGCTCCCAGCTTTTGCTGGACGGAGTGCCACTGGAGCTGACCCAGGCCGAGCGAAGCTTCGCGGAACTGCTCAATAGCGCGGGCGTAGCCAGCATCTGCTTCCAGCCAAACGTGGAGCGCGAGGAGTTCGCCAATCTGGTGAAAGTCTTCGCCGAAAGCGGGCCAAAAGCCGCTCCGCTTTCTGAGCGATTGGAACAGAATTTCGGCAAGGACCATCCCTGCGGAATCGTGGTCAACGAAATTCGCTTCGTTGCCGAGGACGCGTCGTTTTCCGAAGCGCGCGTGGCGGCGCAACTCACAGCCAGAACGCTCGGCGCCGATGCCGATCGCGTCCAGGAATGGTTTCGCAGCCCGGAAAAAATGATTCAGTTGATCGCGGCGGCCGAAGGAGCCCACGGCGGCACTGGCGGCGATTCGGGCGCAGGTTCAGGCGGCGGATCGAGCGCCGGATTCTATTCCGGAGCGAGCGGGGAAAGTGCGGGCGATGGCGCGACGCCCGGTGGTGCATCGGAAGTCCGCAATTCTGGTCCGGGCAGCGGGTCTGACTCTGTCGGAGCATTCACGGCGAGCACGCCTGCGGGCGGCACGACCGGCGCCGCCCCGATTGGCGAAGCCGAGATGCAAAGCCTCCTGCGCCTGCTGACGCAATTCGGCGAAGCAACACAATCCAGCGATTCGCACGCGCTGCAAGAAGCGGCGTGGCAGCACAGGCTCGCAGCGCTGCCACAGAACGCGCAACTCACGCTGCGGCAGGCGCTGGCTTCGGTAGCGGCGCGAACTCCCAGCGCGAAAGTGGACGAAGCCATGCTGCTGCGGCTGGCCGAAGATTTGGCCATTCGCTTCGCGTTGGACCGTTTCCAGCGCGGCGAAGTGCGCGTCAACGCGGTGCGGCAGATGCTGGAAAAAATGGGCCACGAGCTCGAGACGCTGCGGAAGCTGCTGAGAGCGCGCGAGGAGAAAATGGCCAGCGCCGGCATGTCCGTGGAATCGCACGCGGACGTGCTCGATCGCCAGTTTTGGGCCGCCGTGCCGGAATCGGGCAAGCGTGCCGTGCTGACTTCTCCGGAAGCGTGGTGCATTCCGCCGCGCAACGTGCAGCAATACGTGGAAGAGCTTCTGAGACGCGGCGAATCGGAGGCCGCGGCGAACATTCTGCTGAAATACGCGACCTGCGTGCGCAACAAAGATGCCGAAGCGCGCAAAAAAGCGGCCATCGGCCTGGGGCAGCTCGCGGAGCTTTATAGCAAAGCAGCGAACCAGAAATTGCAGGAAGCACTGGCGCAAATCGGGCAGCAGCTCTGCGCCGAAAGAGACCCCGAACTGCAAACGCTGCTGAGTGCGGCCTTTGTGCGATTGAGCCAGGAAGCGGCGCAGCGCCGCTACTACCGCGCCATGCAGCAAGCGCTTGATTCGCTTGCCGATCTCGAGGAGCTGCGGCCCACGTGGGTGCAAAGCCTGCGCCCGCGCATTGGAGTCGAGAACCGGCTTTCGGATTTCATCGAAGAAGCGCTGACCGCGGAAACCATGCCCGAAGGGCTTACCGGCGTGCTGATGCGCGTTCCGGAAAGCGCTTCGGAACATTTGGCGACGCGGCTGGCGCGCGCGGGAAGGCGCAGCGAGCGCGAGAGAGTGGTGAATCTTGCCAAGGCGGTCGGCAACGCATGCCCGCGCCATCTCGTCGAAGTGCTGAAATCAGAGCAGCTGGCGAAAGCGGCGAGCGTCGTGGGACTCCTGAGCCGTCTGGATCCGGTGGCGTTGGAAAATCTGCTGCCGCAGAGGCTGCGGCACGGCGGACGGAGCTTCCACGATTCCGTGGTGCGGCAGCTTGCCATCGCCGGAGCGGAAGAGCGTGGGCGCCTGCTGGCGGATTTTGTGGAGCTGATCGATCCGATGGTGCTGCCGCTGGCTCTGGACGAAATCGGAATGTGCGGCGATCCGCAAACCGCTCCAAAACTCCTGCGGCTGGCCGACGGAGACATGCTGCCGGAAGCAAACGACTATCTGCGGGTGAAAGCGATCGAAGCGCTCGGCCGGATGCGCGCGCCGGCCGCGACGGGACATCTGCGGCACTTCCTGGAAGCGCGGAAAAGCTTTGGCTGGGCGTACCCGGACGAAATTCGTACGGCAGCGGCACAGGCGCTGGAGAAGCTCGATCCCGACTGGCTCCGCGAAAATTTGCCGAGGCTCGGATTGAACGAAAAAGTGCTGGCGCTTGCGCCGCTTGATCCCTCGCCGGACCGCGATGTGGTGCGGCATCGCCGCTACCAGCGCATACGGCTGCCGCGGAACGTGCCGGCGGTAATCACGTCGCAGCGCGGGAAATATTCGTCGGCAATCAGCGTGTTGAACCTGGACGGCGGATTGCTCAGCGGCGACATTCAACTGGCCGTGGGCACGGAAGCGACGCTGAAAATTCCCGCGGGCCTGCGCTCGATCAGCATGCGCGCCGTGGTGCGGTACGTGCGGTCGCATCAGGCCGGATTCGAGATGGTGGGAATGAGACTCGAAGACCGCGCCAAGCTGCGGCGGCTGCTGGTGTCGCTCGGCGGCGAACCGATGCCCGCACAAGGAAGCACCGAAAACACCTGATTTAAGAATCGCGAGAACACCGAACGTGTTTCGCTTTCCATTCGCCTCAGTCGAACGGGAGGGGCGACGAACGTGTAGCGATTTGGCCTGGTCGCGGGCTTTTAGTTTCAATAAGTTACGATGCGTTTTACCCGAACGTGTATCGATCTGAATTTTGCGGCTGAGAGGAGCTTTGCGAAAGGCGGGGCCTATTTCATTCGACCGTCTGACTGCCAATCCTCTCCTCGAAATTCCAACAGACAAACCACATACAACTTCACCCTAGCACTGTTTTTTGCGGATGGCCGACGACTGCGCCAACTGCTTGCTAAGGCAAGCGACCGCGCTAGTGCGGGAAGTGGTGAGCGAAGAAGCCGTTGAGGCCGTGGCCCGGCTTCGATCCCCATGTCCAGTAGAGACCGACATAGGCGTAATTCTCCGTTTGACCGGCGATCGAGTGGCCATAAGCGAACAACAGTTGAAACCCCGGGTTGCGGAAATAATAGTAACCGCCCGCGTCGAGCATGGTGGAGGCGCGCCGCTCCGGCGTAGCGATGCCTTCCGCACCGTGCGAGTAAACCTCGGCGCCGAGCGTCCATCTTTTGCCAAAATCGCGTTGCACAAGCCAGCCGCCGAAAGGATAGTCGTTGTATCCGGTTTGTGGCACCACGTTGTAACCGCCCCCGCCGTAGCTGGTCCAATGACCCCAGCTCTTTTGCATCCAGATGGGGATGCGATACCACACGGCGCCGACACCCAGGCCTTTCGAAGAATCGCCGGTGGGAATCTCGAACATGGTGAACGTGCCGATCATGGGCCGGTATTTTGATTCCTGAACGAAGCGGTATTTGACGCCCAGCTCGGTGTCTGTGAATCCGAAATGGCTTGGACCGTCCGAAGGAACGGATGCGCCGAGAGGAAGAATGGCGTGGAGCTGGAGGTTCGGGACTGCACCCCAGTTAAATTCCACGGCTGGCCCGGTGGGGTCGAGCTCGATGGGCGTGCCGTCTACTCCGCCGAACGTATAAAACTCGTAATGGCGGAACTCAACGGGATCGGGGTCGTCGGTTTGGAATGGAGGGCCCGCCAAAAGTGGCATCGCGCTGGCTAAGAGCATCAGGATGAGAAGGGCGACGCGATGCTTCATCGAATTGCCTCGGGAGATTGGGCCGACATCCGCGGACGCTGATTGGACGGGCACACGCCACAAGATGTTACGGGATTTACGAACGTGGGGGCAAAAAAAGGGAGCTGGAAGCGGCGTGCGCCGTTCTTCTGAACTGGAGACAGGGGGGAGGGCGAAATGAGCAATTGAGCGGCGGGAATCGCGATTTAGAGCTTGCCAGGCGGTCCATCTGGACCTTCTCGGCTCCAAGGTCCTTCCCGAAAGATCAGAGGGTTCCTGGGAGATTGTGAAGCTTCACAGGCCCATTCCAGGGAGCTGCCTAGCCCCGGCTTTCACAGCCTGCCGGCGCAGAAGCCTCAAGTTCAGGATTTGCGCGTGGTGAGTGATGAGATCCGCGCCCCAATTTCAACGGCACCTAAAAGGAAACGGGGAGGCCGGAATGCGCCTCCCCGCGTTCTGTGTAAGTTGAACCGCTGCTAGGGGATGTAGTAGCGGAACGAGGTGAAGAACATGTTCTGGTCGGTGCTGGGGCCGCAGCTGGGGTGCGTGGCGCTGGCACAGACGCCCGTAGTACCGACGCCCGCCCAGGTGTTGAGAGCCTCGTGCGAGTACTGCACGCCGAACTTCACGGTGCCTTTCGGGCCGGTGTAGAAGCTGTACCAGACGCCGGCGGTGCCTTCAATGACGTTGCGGATATCGGCGGTGCAGGCGGACAGCGATCCGGGAGCATATCCGCTGCTTCCGGGATCCGGTTCGGTCCAGCAGCCGGAATTATTGAAGCCGATCGCGCCGTAGCCTTCGTTGGGAATCTCCGACTCGTTGAGGAACTGCGCGCGGCCCGCGTATTCCTCGCCCACGTGGAAGTAGACATCCCACTTGGGATAGTGGAACGCGAGCGTGGCCAGGCCCTGATAGCTGCGGATCAGAGCAAGCTGCCCATTGGGATTCACAGTTGCGTCCGGGGCGACGCCGGCGCTGCCGTAGCGGCCGACGCCATCGCCGACGAGGCCGTGGAAGCCAAGGTTGATGCGGCCGTTGTCAAACGGAAACCAGGCATTCGCACCGCCACCACCGCCGACCTGCGTGTCGTTGTAAGGGGTTGCCCCTGAAAAGACCCGGTCACGGAAGGTGCGCAGGATGCCGAACACCTCGTAATGACCGAAGCCGGGCTGAAAGGCGGCTTTGACGACGAAGTCCGGCGTCATGTTGAAAGAATAGTTTGTAGTCGCGTTGTAAAGGCCACCACCGTTGCCGGCGGTACCGAGCAGGAAGTTTGCGTTTTGTCCATGTGCCTTGAAGGTGGTCTGGGGCTCTTCGATCGACGCGGCCAGCCACATCTTGTTATTGAAATCCTTGGCGATGCGGAGGCCAAACTGCCGGGCCCAGCTGAAGCCGACCGAGTACTGAGCGTCGATCGTTTCCGGCAGAACTTCGGTGCGGGGGTCGACACCATTCGCCGTTTGGGTGACGAGCGACCACATCTGGCCGCCAGTGACGGTCCAGCCGCTATCGAATGCCGCCTGGGCCCAGAATTGCCGCTGCCGCAGGGTGTAGCTGTTGCTCTGGTTATCGTTGGAGGTGACGCCGGCCGAAAGGAAGTCCGCTTCGTAATACCCGCCGACCTTTACGGTCGAGAGCTTACCCTGGACCAGCATGCCGATGCGGGACTGACGGCCGCTGGCGTTGAATTCAGAGACGTTGTACTGAGAGCTGCCCGGCATCGGGATCCGAGGTAAAGGGAGTGTTGATGTCGGCGCTCAACGCGCGTTGGCGCCACACCGTTTCTGCCGCGAAGAAGCCGATGGGAGTGAAGGTGACGCCCTTGTAACCCCATGAAGCGGGCCCTTCGCCACCTTGGCTGCTATCGGACTTCGAAGCGGCCGGGCTGGAGGCGCTGGCAACCGCCGCAGTGGAACCCAAGGACGCGGTGGAAACCGGAGCGGTCGTGGCGGCCGGCATCGCAGAGGCCGCAGCCGCGGGAGAAGCCGAAAGGTTCTCACGGGCCGGGCCGGAAGCCTTCAACTGGTTTTCGAGCTGCTGCATTTTCTGCTGCTGATCCCGAAGCTGCTGTGCCTGCATGGCGACAGCGTCACGCAACTGCTGGAGTTCCGTTTCCATGGCCTCGGCAGGCTTGGCCGGTGAGGCCGCATTGGGAGCCGCCGCTGCCCTCGCCGGTTTTGCAGCGGGCTTGGCCGCAGGCTGTGCTGCGGTGGATGGCTCGGCTGAAGCCGAGCTGTTGTTTGCCGCCCCTCCGGCCGCCATCGCCGGCATGGCGACGAGGCCCAGGGCAATCATGGATGCTGCAAATGCTCGCATTCCTTCCTCCTTAACGTTGTGGTGCCGAAAAGTAGACTCCGACCGCGGGAAACTACACGTATGGTTTTAGCGTCTCGAAATGGCAGTACCCCTACCCAAGAAGCGACGGAGAACCCGCACGCTTATCCCGGCTGCTGAAAGTAATGGCACGGGGTCAATCGCGCGTGACGCCTATGTTAAATCTGCGTTACTTGTGGGGCAGGCGCGCCGCGGCGCGCAAAGAGCTTCCCGATGCGCAAGAGAGGCTCGTTCGCCGGTACACACCCACATCGCGACCGCCGGACGGCCCGGTGAGTCCGAGGCAAGGTGCATGAATCTAGGGGCTGCCAGAACAGCCTAATGCAAGGCCCCTACCCAGGCGCGTTTGCCGCGTAGTTTTTGCGCAGAACCGCTGCGTTTATTCGAACATCACGAGGAGACGGCCACCGGTCGCTGGAAGACAGGCGCGTCAAGTGAAACCAGAGGAGAGCCTACCGAGGTGTGTTTGACCGAGCATGAACGCCGCGTATCATGCACGGGCGGCGGGAGGATTGGCAAGAGCTTTTTCAGCCTGAGAGTTTGGGAAGCCGACTGGGGAAATCAGAACCAATGGCCGTGAAAGCGGAAGAATAGGAAGCCGGCGAACGCGCCGATCAAGACGAGCCAAGCGGAGTTGACGCGGAGGCGCAGTAGCGCGATGGCGGAAAGCGACGCGATCGCGGCGGTGGCAAGATCGATGATGGAGGCGCGGCCGAGCTGCCAGCCGACTTCGGCCATGAGAGCGAGCGAGGCAACGATGACGCCATCGAGAAACGCGGCGGCGATTTTCGATCGCCGGATGAGCGGGACGAGCGGGCCGCTGGCAGCGACGAGCAGAAATGCGGGAAGGAAGATGCCTACAGTGGCGATGACGGCTCCGCGAACGCCTCCGAGAAGATAGCCGATGAAGGTGGCAGTGGTGAAAACAGGGCCGGGGGTGACTTGGCCGATGGCGACGGCGTCGACGAGCTGGGAATCGGTGAGCCAGGCGCGATGAACGACGAGGTCGGCGCGCAGGAAGGCGAGAAGTACGTAGCCGCTGCCGAATACGACGGAGCCAATTTTCAGGAACACAAGGAACAGAGAGCTGAGCGTGACGGGAGCGGCGGCGGCCGCGGCGCCTGCAGCTGTGGCCGCGATGGCCGATTTTCCGGCGGCGGGAACGCGGAGGCGGTCGAGGAGCGCAAGCGAGGCAAGGTTTTCTCCTTTACGGGCGCGCTTGATCTCGAGAGCGCCCGCGACGGCCACCCCGGACACCAGGAGCAGGAGAATTGGCGGCAGGCCGAAAAAGGCGAGAGCCAAAGACGCGAGGCCGACAGCGGCGAGCAAGCGGGTCTTCACGGCGGTGCGGCCGAGCCTCCAAAGCGCCTGGGCGATGACCGCGATGACCACCGGCTTGATGCCATAGAGAACGCCTTCCATTGCGGGAAGTTTGCTGAAATGCAGATAGACCCAGGCGAGCGCTCCGACGAGGCAGGCGGCCGGAAGAAGAAAACACAGCCCGGAAATCAGGAGGCCGGGGAAGCCTCCGAGGAGATAGCCGATGTGAATGGCGAGTTCGCTGGAGCTGGGGCCGGGGATGAGATTGCTGGCGCCGAGCAGGTCGAGAAATTTTTCGCGAGTGAGCCATTGGCGGCGGCGAACGAGTTCATCTTCCATCATGGCCATGTGGCCGGCGGGACCGCCGAAGGCCACCGTGCCGAGACGGAGGAAAAACCAGGCGAGATCGCGCAGGGATTGCCGGTGTGGCGAGGATGCGTCCAGCCGCCCGAAATTTTGTTGTTCGCCTTCCCATTCCACGTTAGAGACTCCTACAGCGCGCCTGGGGCGGAGCAGATTGTAAGGCAGTGGATATCCGCGCCGCGATTAATTTCCGGCGGTTACGCGGGCGCCGCGGTGCTCGGGGAGAATGGTGGAGGAGACGATGCGGCGCGGCGGAAGAATGCTGAAAAAGCGCTGGCGGCAGGGGTCGCAGCGGTAGGCCGGGAAACCGAAGAAGCGCTTGGCGAGCAGGAAAGTTCCGTGCTCGGCGCGATTGCGCGGAATATGTTCGAGGTCGAAATTTCCGCAGCGGGGGCAATGGGCGTAGCGCAGGAAGGGCCAAGCCACGCGCGCGGCGTAGAAGCGCTTCTCGCAGGTGTGACAGCGCCAGGGGCGCAGCCCGACGGCGCCGGCGAGAAAATCGGGAACGCCGCCGCGACGCGAACGGAAGCAGTCCGCGCTGCGGCATTGCGGGCAAATCATGCTGTTTGTTTTTCTCCTTGCCTCGTTTTGGCGCGCCAGCATAGCCAAAATGCGTTGAACGTTCAAGAGGTGCGGTCACCCTTGGATGGCGCACTGGACAGGGACTTTATCCTCGGGCACTCAAGCCCCTATTAGCCATCATCCTTATGTGGAAAGTGAAGCTCCGACTCCCGAAAAAACACGCGGCATCGGACAGCACGGATACCAGACTAGCGGCGCGGAAGCAGCGCTTGTCTCATACAATGAGCGGACGAACGAAAGGGAGCCGTCGCGCGCATGGCCGCGATACGGCGGGAGTGGGCGAAAGCGGGAGGCGGTGTAGAATATTTGCCGAGGAGAGCGAATGCCTGCCTACACGGACGCCCACGCGCGCGCGGGAATCGACACGAAGCTGCCGGCGTTGGAAACCTGGCCCAACCACTTTCCCGGTTACGAGATCACGATTCGCTTTCCGGAGTACACGTCCGTGTGCCCGAAGACGGGACTGCCCGACTACGGCACGATCACCATTCAATACACGCCGAACCGCAGCTGCCTGGAACTGAAGGCCCTGAAGATGTACCTGCTGGCCTACCGCGATCTGGGCATTTTTTATGAGAACGCGGTGAACCGGATGCTGCGAGATATCGTGGCGGCGATTCGTCCGGTGCAGTGCCGGGTGACGGGAGAATTCACGCCGCGGGGCGGATTGACGACCGCTGTGGAGGCGCGTTGGCCAAAAGGCGGGCAACGCGCGAAGCGCACGAGATAGACTTCCCGGTCCAGCATCAGCGATAATCCTGCAACAGGCGCGCGGCGCTCGCCGCGGAGGAGGGTCGATGAGTGAAAGCGAAAATAATCCCAATGAGTTGATGGCGGCCGAGAAAGTGGGCCTGCCGCGATGGGTGGGAGTTTTGTTTGTGGTTGCATTTGCGCTGGTCGGGTGGCTTTGTTACGCGACGTATTCCCAGAACCAGGCTTTGCACCGCGACCGGGATGCCGCCAACAAGAAGATCCAGGCGCTTTCCGGCGAGCTCGACAAGACCAACGGGCGCTTCGCGGATCTAAAGGGCCAGCTGGAAGTGACGGACCAGAAGCTGGGATTGACGGAGGACGAACTGGCGCGGGCGCGCGCGCTGGCGCAGAACGTCCGCAAGCAACAGAAAGCCAGCGACACGAATTTCCGCCGGGCGCTTGGGGAAGCGCGGGCGGACACGGCGACGAAATTCGGACAGGTGAATTCGCAGCTCAGCAGCACGCAGAACGATCTTTCCGCCACCAATGCGGACCTGGCGACCACGAAGAACAAGCTGATGAGCACGATCGGCGACCTGGGAGTGCAGAGCGGGCTGATCGCGCGGAATCACAGCGAGGTGGAGGAACTGCGGGCGATGGGCGAACGGAATATCTACGAATTCACGCTGCATAAGTCCAAGCACCTGGAGCATGTGGGGCCGATCCAGCTGCGCTTGCGGAAAGTCGACCAGAAACACTACCGGTACACGATGAACGTGCTGGCGGACGACAAGAACATCGAGAAGAAGAACAAGGACGTCGACGAGCCGGTGCAGTTTTACGTTCGCGGGGCACGTGCGCCGTACGAGATCGTGGTGTTCAAGCTGGAGAAGGACGAAGCGCAGGGCTATCTGAGCGCGCCGAAGACCGCGACGCAGGCTCCTCCCACGGCGCCCGGCAAGGCGCCAGCCGCGAATTCCCCGGGGCACTAAACGGGCATTAGCGAATAGCGAAACTCGCACCGACATTCCAGCGCCGGATCGAGTGCCTCATGCCATGCTGGAGGCACGAGAGACCGGACCGCCGCAACGCGCAGGAGCGCGTGGCGGCTTCCGGACCGGCGCTGGCATCCTGCCTGGAACCGCACGACCGTCCGGATGCCGCTCAGGAGGTGGGTGTGCACACAACGTGGACTTATCGTCTTCGCCGGGGTGCGATTGTGCTGGCTGCGCTGGTGGCGGTGCGGCTGGTGGCGGCGGCTTCGGTGCGGGCACAGGGTCCAGAGATGGTCCCGCGACTGCCCGCCAGTACGGTGAGCTTCGTGGAATGGCGCGGGTCAAACGCGCTGGCGGCAAACTCCCAGGAAAATCATGTGCTGCAGTTGCTCGCCGATCCGGCGATGACGCCGCTGTGGCTGGGGATGGCCGCTAATTTTCAGCAGCAGCAGAAGGAGAGCAAAGCTCCGGCGCCGGTGCTGAGCATGCCGGACGTGCTGTCGCTGCTGCAGAATCCTGCGGCGATGGGAGTTGTTCAATTGCCACGCGCGGCGGAAGCTACCGCGGCCGGGAAACCGGCGGCGCGCATGGCAGTGTTTGTGGTTTACGACGCGACGGGAAAGACGGAGCTGATCGAGAAATGGGAAACCGCGACGGAGACGCGCGGGCCGCATCCGCCGAAGGTGACGCACTTCGATTTCGGCGGCACGTCGGTGGAGGTGCGCAGCACCGGGAAGGGCCAGAGCTATCTGGCGCAGGCCGGGAATTATTTTGTGGCGTCCGACCAGAAGGCGACGATCGAGGAACTGATCACGCGGTTCAGCAGCGCAGCGACGCCGGCGGATTCCGTCACGCAGCGGCCGGAATATGCGGAAGTGCAGAAGTTCGTTGGATCGGGCGCGGCATTGGACTTTTTTGCACGGATGCCGAATGTCCGGGAGTTAATGCCGACCAACGCCAAGAATCCGGCCGGCGGGAAGTTTATCGAGAACATTCATCTGGACAAGGTGCGCGCGGCGGGAGGATCAGTGAGCTTTGCGGGACCCGCGATGCGCATGCGCGGGGCGATTTTTGGCAACACGCTGCCGACGGGGCCGTTTGATGTTGCCGGCGCGAGCAGCGCGACGTTTCGCACGCAGGCGATCGCCAGCGGGGCGCCGGAGTTCAGCGTTTCGCGGGTGAACTTCGCGGCGATCTACCGGCTGTTTTACGGCGCAATCGTGCCAAATTTGCCGCCGCAGCAAGCGGCGAACCTCTCGGCCATGGAAACGGCGGCGCAGGGATTTTTGGGGATGTCGATTTCGGATGCGCTCGATCTATTTACCGGCGAGGTGGCGTCGGCTTCGTCGTATTCGAGCGATGGCACCGAAGAGCGCGTGTTTGCCGCGACGATACAGAAGCCGGAGACCGTGCTGCGGATTTTGCGCGCGGTGCTGGGGCCGATGACGCTGGCGGAGGACACGTACGGAGACGCGACGACGCTGGATATCGCGTTTCCCTACCGCGACCCGGCAACGGGGCTGCAGCGGCGGAGAATGTACTATGTGGCGGTGACGCCGCAGATGCTGCTGGTGGCGCCGCGCAAGGCGCTGGCGGGGACTTCCGCGGCGGGCGCGGGTGCTGCGGGGGCGCAGGGAGTGTTCGTGGATCCGGAATTTACGCAACTACGCGCGCTGATGCCCGAACAGCTTTCCGGGCTTGGGATGATGCAGATTTCCGAGATTCCGTGGGGGCCGGTGCTTGCGAATTTCGAGAGCCGCGAGAAAGAGTCCGCGCGCCTGGGGACGCAACAAGCGGCGCCGAGTTCCAAGAATGCGCCGACCGCGCAGCCGCCCGATTTCACGTGGCTGAAGCTGGTGGACCCGCAGGTGATTCCGCGGCATTTGCACATCGCGGTGAGCGGATGGTGGAAGGATACGAACGGCGTTTACTTTGATTCGTACCTGCAATAGAACCGGGCGAAATTGTTCCGCATATCTGGTGGCGACGGCGTGCGCGCTGGCGGCCGCAGCGGCGCTGACTTGCCGCGCGCAGGATTCGCGGCCGCCGATGGAACCGCAAGCGCTGGCGGCTCGCACCGACCTGGTGCGCGTGGATGTGAGCGTGCTGGAAAAGCACGGGAAATTCGCGGAAGGGCTGGCGAGGGGCAATTTTCGCGTGCTGGACGACGGCATCGAGCGGCCGATCGTGTTTTTCGCACCCGTGGAAGCGCCTGCGCGGGTGCTGGTGATGATCGAGACGAGTCCCGCCGTTTACCTGATTCACGATCAGCATTTGGCTGCGGCGTTCGCACTGTTGCAGGGGCTCGATCCGGCGGACCAAGTGGCGCTCGTAACCTACAGCGACAAACCGCGCGAGATTCTGGGATTCACCCCGAACAAAACCCAGCTGTTGCAGGCTCTGAACTCGCTGCAGTTCACCATCGGCATGGGCCAGCTGAATTTTTACGATGCGCTTTCGTCCGTGCTGGATGGATTGGCGCCGGCGGAAGGCAAAACGGCGGTGGTGCTGCTGACCACGGGGCTCGACTCTTCGCCCGTCTCTCATTGGCAGCCGCTAGTGCGGCGGCTGCGCGGGACGGATGTGGTGATTTTTTCCGTGGCGCTGGGGGGCGACTTGCGTGGAGATCAAGGCAAGCAAGCGAAGCGCAAAAAGCAAGAGAGACATGCCGAGCCGGGGGAAATGCGAACACCGGATTCGCTCGACCATCTCGACGGATTTGCGCGGGCCGACCGCGCGTTGCGGTTGCTGGCGCAGATTACCGGCGGGCGCGCCTATTTTCCAGAGTCGGACAAGGAGTTTGTGCCGATCTATCACGAGATCGCCGCAGCGCTGCGGCATCAGTACGTGCTGGGGATCGCGCCCGCGCACGACGGGGAATTTCACTCGCTGACGGTTGAAGTCTTTCCCGGCGGCGCAGGCCATTTGAAGAAGCCGCCAAAGAAAGCGCGCTACCGGGTGTTTGCGCGCGAAGGGTACATCGCGCCGAGCAACTGACGTTCCCCCGCCTGAGAGTTGTTTCGTGTGCAGATTCAGTTTCTGCCACCGGCAACTTCGCTCGTATAATCGCAGTTCGCTGAACTTCAGGCGATGGGAACGAGCGAAGGGCAAACGTTGAAACGAATCGCCATTTGCATTTTGCCGCTGCTGGCTTTGTGCCTCGGCTGGGTTGGGGATCGTGCGGCGCGGGCGCAATCGCACGCAGCCGCGGCGCCGCCAACTGCGTCCGCGCATTTCGCCTACGGCGGCAACGCTGCGGAAGTTCCCGCCGACTTCATCGATCACCTTGTTTTTGTGCCCGTTCGCGTGAATCAAGGCGAGCCTTCACTCTTCGAGTTGGATACGACCGCGCGCACATCGTCGATCGACCCGGGGCGCGCGGCGGAGTTGGGGCTTGGAAGAGTGACGACGCCGGTGCTGAACTTGAGCGGGGTCGACGTGTCGTTTTTCAATTTTGCGGAAGCGCCAAAGCCGGAGTTTGCGGCACGATTTGGGCGCGCATATCGAGGGACGCTCGGGAACGACTTCTTACAGAGCGTAGTGGTGGATATCGACTACGCGCGGGAAACGATGCGGCTCTACGATCCGGCGGTTTACAAATACGTGGGGCATGGGAAAGCGGTTCGCGTGACGTTCGTGAACGGAATGCCGGTAGTGAAGGCGAAGGCGATCGTGGAGGGGCGATCGGTGGAAGGCGATTTTTTGGTAAACACTGCCCTGGACGCGCCGGTGCTGATTTACGACAAGTATGCGGAGGCGCACAAGCTGTCGCTGCAGAAGTCGGTTTCCGCGGCGAGCTTGCCGCTGGCGGGCTCCGAAAACGATGCCATCGGACGGCTCAAGCGGTTTCAGATCGGACCTTACCCGGTGGAAGCGAGCCTGGTGGTGTTTTCGAAACAAAATCCGCCCGCGAGCCACGATGCGCGATTGGCGGGCGAGATCGGCGCGGAGATGCTGCGGCGCTTCGGTGTGGTATTCGATTACGCGCGCGGCGAGATGTTTTTCGATCCAAACAGCGAATTCAACACCGAGGATTTCGAGGACATGAGCGGCTTGACGATCAGCGCGGGCGGGCCGAATCTGAGGAAATTCGAGATCACCGAGGTGCGGTCGAACACGCCGGGCGCGGATGCGGGGCTGCGCAAGGACGACATCATCGAAGGAATCAACGGCGACGCGGCAGCCGATCTTTCGCTGACGGACCTGCGGAAGCTGTTTCACCAGCTCGGACCGCCGTACGACCTGGTGGTGACGCGCAACGGGAAAAGCTTCCATGCGACGCTGCAGATGCGGCGGTTGCTCTAACGCTGTTAGGGGTTCGATTCGTACTCACGGAGAGTGGCGGCCATTTTCTTCAGGCGGGCGTCGGCGCGGGCGAATACGCTTTGCGGCGTGAAATTGCCGGAAGCGTCGTGCTTGCCAGCGGGAACTCCGGTAAGAATTTCGATGCCCTGCGCGATGGTGGAGACGGGGTAGATGTGGAACAGGCCTTTGGCGACGGCTTCGATGACCTCGTCGCGCAGCATCAGATCTTCGATGTTTTCGGCGGGAATCAAGACGGCCTGCTTGCCGGTCAGGCCCTTCATCTTGCAGACGTAGTAGAAGCCCTCGATTTTCTGGTTCACTCCACCGATCGGCTGCACGTCGCCTTGCTGGTTCACCGAGCCGGTGACGGCGAATTCCTGACCGATGGGGAGGTCGGCGAGCGCGGAAAGCAGCGAATAAATTTCGGTGGAGCTGGCGCTATCGCCATCGACGCCGGAATAGGACTGCTCGAAGCAGACGCTGGCGGAAAGAGAGAGCGGCTTATCCTGCGCGAAGGTGTGGCGCAGGTAGCCGCTGATGATTTGTACGCCTTTGTCGTGGAAGCGCCCGCTGAGATTCGATTCGCGCTCCACATTGATGATGCCGGCCTTGCCGAGCGCGACCGATGACGTGATGCGCACGGGCTTGCCGAAGGCGTAGCCGCCGATTTCGAGGACGCTCAGGCCGTTGATCTGGCCGACGCGTTCTCCAGTGGTGTCGATAAAGATCAAATTCTGCTCGACCATCTCTCGGATCTTGGTTTCGGTGAGATTGTGACGCTCGATTTTTGCTTCGAGGGCGCGGCGCACGTGGCAGGAAGTGACGACTTCGCGCTCATCCAGGCGCGCCTCGTAAGAGGCTTCGCGCGCGAGATCGGCGAGATCGAAGAAGCGCGTAGTGATTTTGCCGCGGCGTCCGGCTTGGCGCACGCCATGCTCGAGGATCGAAGCGACGGCAGTGCGGTCGAAGGGCAGGAGCTTTTCATCGTCGGCCAGCTTGCGCAGGCGACCGGCGTAGTAGTGAACGATTTCCTCGTTCCACTTCATTTCCTCGTCGAATTCCACCCGGACTTTGAAAATCTTTTTGAAGTCGTCTTCGTGGTCGTAGAGGAGTTCGTAGAGATCGCGGTCGCCGATGAGAACGACTTTGACGTGGACATCGATGGGCTCCGGCTTCATGGCCGCCGAGCCGAACGGGAAAAACGTGTCCAGCGGCTGAATTTCGAGCTTGCCGTGATTGAGCGTGCGCTTGAGGGTGCGCCAGACGCCGTTTTCGGTGAGGGCGTCGAGCGCGTACATCACCAAAAAGCCGCCATCGGCGCGCAGCAGAGAGCCGCCGCGGAGATCCATAAAGTCGGAGTTCCAGCCGCCGCGCGCGTCGTAGCTGCGGTGGACGGTGCCGAAAACATTCGCGTAACTTGGAATCGTCTCGAAAATGACCGGCGATTTATCGTGCTCGTTGTGCGCGAGGATGACGTTGACGCCGTAGACGCGGAAGGGATCGCGCTCGGAGCGGTCCGGACGCGGCGCGCCGGCGCCGTCGGACGAGGGCTCGGCTTCTTCGCCTTCGCGCTCCTTGAACGGGTCGAGATTATCGAGGATGTGGTGGCGAACTTCCTCGAGATATTCGGCGATCTGCGCGCTGGGATACTTTTCCTTGAGTTCCTCGATGACGCCATCGACGAGGACGGAGGCCGCTTCCTGCTCGAGATAGCTCATCTCGCTGGCAAGCTCGCGCGAGAGCGAAAGCGTACGGCGATAGACGACAGTGAACTCCTGGCGGAACTGGTCGTACTTGCGTTCGAGTTCTTCGGCGGCGGCGTTTTCGATTTTGCCGTCCTGGACCATTTTGGGGATTTCTTCGATGGGCACCATTTGGCCGTCGAGGACGGGGAAAATTTCTGGGAGCGCCACGGCGCCGACCTGCATGCGCCCGAGGGCGAACTGTTCGCGGGCGATGCGGCGGGTGAAATCGTCCATTAGCTCCTTTTCACGGAGTGTGAAGCGCTCGACGATGCGGGCCTTCTGGCGCTGGAAGGGCTCGCCTTCGAACACTTGCGGAATGCGGCGGCGCAGGAAGTCGACGCCGGAATCGACCTCTTTTTTGAAAGCGTTGGCCTGGCCGCGCGGCAGAGTGAGCAGGCGCGGGCAATCGGAGTTCTTGAAATTGTTGACATAGCAGCGATCGGGCGCGAGTTCCGGCTGCGGGTGCAGCTCCTCGATCATGCGGACGATCATGCCGCCGCGGCTGGTGCCGGAAAGGCCGCAGACGAAGAGATTGTAGCCGGAGGCGTTGAGGGCGATGCCCATTCGGAGGGCGCGCAGGGCGCGTTCCTGGCCGATATCATGGGAAATGGGCTCGACGGCCGCGGTGGTATCAAAGGGAATGGACGCGGGATCGCAGCGCCAGCGGAGTTTTTCCGGCGGCAAGCTGCCGTTGCGCGAATCGGAATTCTTAGCCATAAAATTGTGGATGACCCGAAAGGCGTTACTCTACCACGGTGCCGGTGGGATTCGCACCCGGCGGTGGAGGGGTGTTTCCAGGGCGTCCACGGCGGGGAGAGTATAGATCGAGGAGATCGGCGGCGAGAGCGACGACGATAGGTCCGAGGACAATTCCCAAGGCCCCGAAAACGCTGATTCCCCCGAGAACTCCGATAAAGACGACCAGCTCGCCTATCTGCGCCCTGCCGCTGATAAACCAGGGAAGGAGCACATAATCGATGGCGAAAATGACAGCGGTGCACAGTAGCGCGAGGAGAACCGCTTCCAGCACGTGCCCTCCCACAGCCAAACCGATCGCAGCGGGAATCCAAATCAGTGCGGAGCCGATCACGGGGATCAGGGAGAAAAATCCCATGATCACGCCCCAGAAAAGGGCGGCGTGAATGCCGACAGCGAGAAAGGCGAGACCGAGCAACGCCCCGTGAGCGGCGGCGGCGAGAATGCTGGCGAGCACGGTGGCGAGGATGATTTCACGAGTGTCCTCGATAAGGCGCTCGCGCTCGACGGTCTGGAGCGGCAGCAGGCGGCGCAATTCGCTGACGAAGACGCGCCCATCGCGAAACATATAGAACATGGCGAAAACGGTGATGACGAGATCAAACAAAAATTCGGCGGTATTCCGAACGGCGCTGCCCAGTCGCTCGGCCAGAAATTGGGCGGCTTCTTCACCGTAGCGGTGGAGTTCGGCGGTGACTGCTGCGGAATTGAGCTCGGGGAAACGATCCTGCAGGTGGATCCAAATGTTGTGTAGCCAGAACAGGCGGCCGGAAGCGGTGGCCAAGTGGAATGATTGCAGCGCGTCCGCGCCCTGGCGGAGAAACACGATCAAGATGAGGACAGCGGGAGCGATCAGAATGAGCGTAACGCCTACCGTGCTGAGAAGAGCCGCGGAGGAGCGTCGCATGCGCCGGGCAAGCCACTCGTAAGCGCGGTAGGAAATAACCACGAGGACCGCGGCCCATGCGAGCGCCACGAAGAAGGGCTCGAAGATGCGAAAGGCCAAGTACGCGATCAGCGCAACTACCCCGTAGGACAGGACGGTCCCCATCCATCGGCGGGTGGCTGATTCGCGATTGGTCAAGAAAGCCTCACGGGAGAGGACGCGGCCACTAAACCCATGAAACCAGACGGTCTGAACTCGCCTGAGGCGCGGCTGGGAGCGGTGGCGTGGCTCCGGAGCGTGACAGGCGGTCGATCACCCGTCGTGGAAGCAAGAAATGTTAACGCGGGCGGAGAGCGCGGGTAAAGGCGTAAGTTCGGCGGCAGCGCGAGGGTCGGTTTTTCGTGTTTAAGCGCATAAGGTGCACAAATCGCGGCTAAAATCGACATGTAGCTTTTCGAGCCGGCTTGGCGGGCGCTCGGTTGGGTTGTCAACGGGCGAGAGATAGGTTAGTTGCGGACGTAAGCGGGTGAGCAAGGCGCTGTCGAGCCGTGGAGGCTCGGTGACATTCACCTCAAATTTTATTCAGAACTGCGTCGTGAGCCGGATGGCGCGAAGCAAAATAGCTGTTGCCGCGGTAATTTTACTCTTGGCGGGAGCGACCGAGAGCATGGCGAAGAGAAACCGGGAGATGACTGCCAGCAAGATTGAAACGCACGCGGCGGCGCCGGTTGCGCGCGGTGGGACCGTCGATACGGCGGCCGGAAGGCCGGCTGATCCGAAGGCAGCCGGTGCGGCGCAGACGGCGAGCAATCCGTTTTTTGAGCCGAGCCCGCTGCCCTTTCAGGCGCCGCAGTTCAATTTGATCAAGGACAGCGACTTTGAGCCGGCCATCGACGAAGGCATGAAACGGCAGCTGGCGGAAATCGAGAAGATCGCCAACAATCCAGCGCCTGCGACGTTTGAAAACACGATCGTGGCGATGGAAAAGACTGGGCGGATGCTCGATCGCGTGGAGCAGGTGTTTCAGGCGCTGAACAGCGCGAACACCAACGACACACTGCAGAAAATCGACCAGACCGAAGCGCCGCGGCTCGCCGCGCATCAGGATGCCATGTATCTGAACGGGAAACTTTTCCGGCGCGTCGAGGCGGTTTACAACGAGCGCGAGAAACTGCATCTGAGCCCCGAAGCGATGATGCTGGTGAAGGTTTACCACCACGATTTCATCCATGCCGGGGCGAACCTGCCGGAAGCGAAAAAAACGAGGATGCGGGAGATCAATAAGCAGCTGTCGTCGCTGATGTCCGATTTCAATATCAAGTTGCTGGCCGGAACCAAGGCGGGCGCGCTGGTGGTGGACGACAAGTCCAAGCTGGATGGCTTGAGCTCCAACGCGATCGGCGCGGCGGCGCAGGCCGCGGCAGGCCGCGGGCTGAAGGGCAAGTGGGTGATTCCGCTACAGAACACTACGCAGCAGCCGTTGCTAACATTTCTGAAGGACCGAGCGGTGCGGGAAGAGCTTTTCGAGCATTCCTGGACGCGCACGGAAAAGGGCGACGCCAACGACACGCGCGATACGATTGCCACGATCGCCAAGCTGCGCGCGGAAAAGGCGGCGCTGCTCGGATACCCCAATTATGCCGCGTACGTGCTGGACGATCAGATGGCGAAGAATCCGACCACGGTGGAATCGTTTCTGGGCAAGCTGGTGCCGGCGGCGACGGCCAAGGCGAAGGCCGAAGCGCGCAACCTGCAGGAGTTGATTTATAAAAATGGCCAGCATTTTCAGCTCGAGCCCTGGGACTGGAATTTCTACGCCGAGCAAGAGCGCAAGGCGAAGTACGATCTAGACGACAGCGAGATACGTCCGTATTTCGAGCTGAACAACGTGTTGGAAAAAGGCGTGTTTTATGCGGCGCACGAGCTGTATGGAATCACGTTCAAGGAGCGCAAGGACCTGCCGGTGTATGAGCCGGACGTGCGCGTATTCGAAGTGTTTGACAAGGATGGATCGCCGCTGGGGCTGATCTATTTCGATTACTTCAAACGTGACAACAAGGCGGGCGGCGCGTGGATGGACTTCTTTGTGGGGCAATCGAAGCTGCTGGGCACCCAGCCGGTGGTTTACAACGTGGCCAATTTCACCAAGCCGGCGCCCGGGCAGCCGGCGCTGCTTTCCTACGACGACGTGACGACGATGTTCCACGAGTTCGGGCACGCGCTGCACGAGCTTTTTGCCGACGAGGAGTACCCGACGCTATCGGGCACGAACGTGGCGCGCGATTTCGTGGAATTCCCTTCGCAATTCAACGAGCATTGGGCGCTCTATCCGGCGGTGCTGGAGCATTACGCGATCAACTACAATACCGGGAAGCCGATGCCGCAGGAGCTAGTGGAAAAGCTGAAAAAAGCGGAGCACTTCAATCAGGGGTACGCGCTGACGGAATTGCTCGCGGCGGCGCAGCTCGATATGCAGTGGCACACGCTGCCGGCGAGCGCTCCGAAGCAGAACGTGGACAAGTTTGAAATCGAGGCGCTGAAGAGAACGCATCTCGATCTCCACGACGTGCCGCCTCGGTACCGGTCGAGCTATTTCCTGCACATCTGGACGAACGGCTACGCGGCGGGCTATTACGCGTATCTATGGACCGAAATGCTGGATGACGACACTTACCAGTGGTTTTTGGATCACGGCGGCATGACGCGTGCCAATGGGCAGCGGCTCCGCGATTTGATTTTATCGCGCGGGCACACCGAGGATTACGCCACGATGTTCCGCAATTTCTACGGCAAGGATCCTGATATCGAGCCGATGCTGAAAGATCGCGGAATCAACTGACGCCTCCGAGCGCGGAGGGCCTTATCAGGCCGCCTCGATCGAGCCGCCGAAGCTGAGGCGGCGAACTGACATTCTTCCAATTCGCGCGGTCCGCTGATGCGGCCCGGCGAATAATTCCAAGAGATTTGAAGACGCCGCACGGCGGTGCTAGGCTGGCCTCAGCGAGAGGATAGCGCCGCCCATCCCCGATGCGGGCGTAGCGCCGCGCCCGGCCACGCGACGGCGTGGCATTCTCATGAACGCAACTGGAACACAAGCCGGCTGCGCAGAATCCGTGGAAGCACAGGCACTGGCGACGGTGCGGCAGCTGCTGCGCGAGCTTGGCGGAACACGCGGCCTAGAGGAGCTGGCCGCGCGTGGGACGAGGTCGCATCTGGAGCGCGATCTCGGACTCGGGAGCCTCGAGCGTGTGGAATTGATGCTACGGCTGAACGACGCGTGCGGCGTGCGTCTGCCGGAACGCGTGATGGCGGAAGCGAACACCATCGAAGACGTGATCGAGGCAGTGCGGCGCGAACAGGCCGCTAAGCGCAATGCGCCGAGGGGGGCGGCGCGCGAAACTGCGGAGCAAAAAGCCCCAGTTGGGCCGCGAGCCGCACCGGCGGGTGAAACGGCCGCAGCGCAGAATCTGGACTTCGAGCAGCGTGTGCGGAGCGCGGAAAGTCTAACGGCGATTATCCGCCTGCGCGGGCTTGGCGAGCCGGGCCGCGCGCACATTCATCTGTACGACGACCAGCAACAGATTTACAGCATCACTTTCGGCGAACTCTACGAGCGCGGGTCGCGTGTCGCCGGAGAATTGCGGCGGCGCGGCCTGCAGCCGGGCGAAACGGTTGCCATCATGCTGCCGACGTGCGCCGAGTTTTACTACACGTTCGCGGGAGTTTTGCTGGCCGGCGGTATTCCGGTGCCGGTCTATCCGCCGTTTCGCGCGGACCGCATCGCCGAATACGCCACGCGGCAGGCGAATATTCTTTCGAACGCGGAGTGCCGGTTCCTGGTGACGTTCCGTCAGGCGGAGGGACTGGCCAAACTGTTGAAGCCGCGAGTTGCGTCGCTGCGCGAAGTGCTGAACGCCGCAAAGCTCGTGGAGGGGAAGCCGCCGTCGGCGGATGTGCCGCCCACGGAATGGCGCGCGGTGGAAAATCTGGCGCATCGCGCGCGCGGCGAGGATATCGCCTTTCTGCAATATACGTCCGGATCGACGGGCGCGCCGAAAGGCGTGACGCTGACGCACGCGAACCTGCTGGCGAATATCCGGTCGATGGTGGCGGGGGTGGAAGTACAGCCCGGCGATTTCATGGTGAGCTGGCTGCCGCTCTATCACGACATGGGGTTGATCGGAGCGTGGATGGCGCCGCTATTCTGCGCGGTGCCGGTGGCGGTGATGTCGCCGCTGGCGTTCTTGAGCCGGCCGGCGCGCTGGCTACAGGCAATCGACCGGCATCGTGCGACGTTGAGCCCAGCGCCGAATTTCGCGTACGAGCTGTGTGTCCGAAAAATCACGAATCAGGAGCTCGAAGGCGTGGATTTGAGCTGCTGGCGTGCGGCGCTGAATGGCGCGGAGCCGGTGCGCGCGGATACGCTCGAGAAATTCGCGACGCGTTTTGCCGCGCACGGATTCCGGCGCGGGGCGCTGATGCCGGTGTATGGACTGGCGGAAGCGACGCTCGCGATTTCCATTCCGAAGAGTGGGCACGGGTACCGCGTGGACCGCATCGAGCGGGACACGTTCGAATCCGAGGGGCGCGCGATTCCGGCAGCGAAGGATCAGCCGGCGCTGGAATTCGTGGGCGCGGGGAAGCCACTGAAGGACGTGGAAGCGCGGATCGCCGCGAGGGACGGACGAGAAGTGGGCGAGCGAGAGGAGGGGCAGTTGTGGTTTCGTGGGCCCGCGGCGATGAGCGGATATTACCGGAATCCCGAAGCCACGCGGCAGGTGATGCGCGGAGACGGGTGGGTCGATTCGGGCGATCTGGCGTACTTGGCGGACGGAGAGATTTTCATCACCGGGCGCGTGAAGGACGTGATCATCAAGGGCGGGCGGAAACTGTATCCGCACGAGATCGAAGACGTTTCTGGGCGCGTAGCCGGCGTGCGCACCGGTTGCGTGGTCGCGTTTGGCGCGCCGGACGCGCGCAGCGGAACCGAGCGGCTGGTTGTGGCGGCCGAAGTGAGGCGTGGCGAGAGTGCGGATGCGCAGCGCATTATTTCGGAAATCACGCAGGCGGTGAACGAAGCGATGGGCGTGCCGCCGGATTTGGTGGAACTGCTGCCGCCGCAGTCGATTCCGAAGACGTCAAGCGGAAAGCTGCGGCGCAGCGAAACGAGGCGGCTTTACCTGGAAGGAAAACTCGGCAAGAAGTTGGCTCCGGCATGGGCGCAGGTGACGAAACTGGCAGCGCGCAGCGCGGCGCCACGCGGGTGGGCGGCGGTTAAACGCGTCGCTCGCCGTGGAGTCGAGATCGCGTACGGCGGGTACGCGCTGGCGATTGTGGGAGTGGTGATCGTGGCGTGCTGGGCGGCGGTGATTTTGGCGCGTGACCCGAAACGCGCGGCCGCGCGGATGAAGTACGCATCGAAGCTGGCGCTGCGGCTGGCCGGTATTCCCGTGAGCGAAGTGGGCAGCGAGATTTTGTCGCAGATCGATGGCGCTGGCGGCTGGATTTTCGCTCCGAATCATTCGAGCTACGTAGATATTTTGGTGACGCTCGGGTATTTGCCGGCAAACGCGCACTTTGTCGCCAAGGGCGAGGTGCTCGCGATGCCGTTTGTCGGCACGATGCTGCGGCGCGCCGGGCATTTTGCGTTCAACCGCAGCGATCCGCAGGCGCGCATCCGGCAAGCGGATGAAGTGAACGCCGCGCTCCAAAGAGGCGACTCGGTGGTGATTTATCCGGAGGGAACGTTCACGCCGATCGCCGGCATCCGGGCGTTTCAGCTGGGCGCGTTCAAGGTGGCGGTGGATACGCAGCGGCCGATTTGCCCGGTGGCCGTTCGCGGGGCGCGGCAGATTTTGCGCGACCAGACGATCTTGCCGCGGCCGGGGCGAATTACCGTCACTTACGGCCCGCTGGTGATGCCGAATCGCGCGGCGGGGGACGACTGGCAGGAAATCGTGCGGCTGCGCGACGCCACCCGCGAAATCATAGCGCGCGGGGCGGGCGAGCCGCTGCTCTAGAACGTAGTTTCACGCACCTACCGCTTGGGCTGTGCAGATTCATGTGCGGCGCCGGCCACACGGAATTGCTTGCTGAGCGCGAGTCCTTGCTGCTGATACGACGAGCCGATGGCTTGGCCGTACAGTTTGTCCGGAATGCTCGCCATTTTGTGATACATGAGGCGGCCGACCACTTGGCTATCTTCCAGCAGGATAGGAACCTCATGAGCACGGACTTCGAGTACGGCTTTCGTCCCTTTGATTTCGCCGCCCGTGCCGTAGCCGAATCCGGGATCGAAAAATCCGGCGTAATGAACGCTGAACTCGCCGATGGAAGGATCGAACTGCGTCATTTCCGCAGCCCAGTTTGAGGGCACGCTGATCCGCTCGCGCGAAGCCAGAATGTAAAAATCGCCGGGATCGAGGACCAGGCGCTTGGAAGCGGGTGCCGCGATCGCGTCCCAAAAAAGCGAGGCATCGTGCGCGCCCGCCTTGCTCAAATCGACCGCCGGGCAATTGCGCTTGGCCTTGTAGGCCACCACGCTCGAACTGCCGCCGCCCTGCAAATCGATGGACATGCGGAGGCCGCCGCTCAGCACGGGCTTTGCAGGCGCGTCATCGTTTTCGAAATAGACGAGCCCTTGCGTCTGCGCGAAGTCCTCGAGCTGGTTGTCCGACGCTGCCGGCGGTTTGCCGCGAACGAAGCGAAGCTGCGTCAGTTTTGCGCCCGCGCTCAATATGATCGGAAACGTGCGCGAGACCACTTCAACATATAGCGGTCCCCTATAGCCCTTTGGCACCTGCTCGAACTGCAGGTCTTCTGGTTCGGAATTAATGCCACCATCGGTCACTAGACGCGTAAAGATGTCCAATCGTCCAGTCGTGCTCTTGGGGTTCGCCGTGCCGCTTATGTCAAAAGGCAACGCCAATCGTTCGAGCACTGGAATCACGAATACCGCGCCGCGCTCCAGCAGCGCGGGCCGGGTCAAATCAATTTCCGCGAGTTTCAGATCATCGATTTTTTCCGTAATCGTCGATGCGCGCCCGGGCAAAAAACTGGCCTGCACGCGATACGCCACATTTCCGAGGCGCAAGTCGATCGAGGCCGGCTGGATTTGCGAACCTTCGATGAGGGGCATCGCCTCTATTTTGCGGTTGTTTATCAGCTCTTGAATTTCCTGCGAAGGCAGGATGCCCGTTCGAAGTGGTTCCGTCCGACGCGCATCCGGAAACAGCCCCGGCGCCGCGCTTCCTTTTGTTGTCCCCATACTTAGATTATGCCCTGAGCTTGCATAAAAGTCGCTTAGTCGCCGCTCTACTGCCGAGATTCGGAGAAACTGCGGGCCGGGCTACTTCTGGATCTTTTCCACCAGATTCAGCTGCGCGCCCCAGGGATCGGGCCCGCCCTTCGGCCCGTCCACGGTGAAATTCATCAGCTCATCGCCGCTCGGCGTGAAGCGCGGCCAATGCGGCAGGCCGGGTCCGTTGGGATCGCCCGTCTTGGCGAAATTCGCCCAATACGAATTCATCTGCGCGGCGATTTTCAAATCTTCGGCGGTCAGGCCCTTGCCGAGATTTCCCCAGCTGGACTTGCGGATGGTATCGAAGACGTACGGAATCTCGGAGGAGTGCGGCGCGCCGGAAAGTTTTTTACGCAGCGGCGTGGCGACGTACGAAAAGCGATATTCATAGGAGTGCTGGCCGCAAGCAGCTACGCGCTGGGCGACAAAGCGCGCCGGCTCGATCATCGTCTGCACTCTGCCGACTTGCTGAGCCACTTCGGAAACGCTGTCGGACGGTTTCACGTGGAACGCGCGGCGCGCTTCGGCCGCATCGGTGCCGAATCGAGCGAAGATTTCGTCCACGGTCTTCGCGGAGCTGAAGCCAAGGTCGGCGCTATTGGCGCCCACCACCGCCGCTACCGGATTCTGCTGGCAGTTTTTATAGGCCGATTCTGGCGAGCGCGGCACGATCGCGCCATCGAGAATGGCCCCGGAATACGTGTCCGCCTGGCGCGCCATGGTGGCCATGTTGATGCCGTTGACGATTTTTTCGGCCGGGAGCGCGCGCAATTTGGCCAGTGCCTTTGCGTCGGTGCCGTGGATGCCCATGCTGCGTGCGAAATTGATACCGGTTTGCACAGTCGACGGTCGGCCGTTTGGCCCAGGCTGGTTCAGCGGATCGGCGGGTAGCAAGTTGTTGCGCCCGCCTCCGGATTCGATCATGGCCCGGGCAAAGAGCCCCTTGGCTTCGGGCGACGTGACCAGCATGTTGACGGAACGCCCGCCGGCCGATTCGCCGAAAATTGTGACCTGGTTGGGATCCCCGCCAAACGCGGCAATATTGCGCTGCACCCATTTCAACGCCGCGATCTGGTCCATCAGCGCGTAATTGCCCACCGGGCCGCTTTCTTTCAGCAGCGCGGGAAAGGCGAAGAAACCGAAGCGTCCCAGCCGGTAGTTGAAGCTGACGAACACGACTCCCTTTTCCGCGAAATGCGAGCCGTCGTAGGGAGCGGGCGAGCTGCCGCCGTTCACGAAACCGCCGCCGTAGATCCAAAACATCACCGGCAGCGGTTTTGTGCTGCGATTTCGGGGCACCCAGACGTTGAGGTAGAGGCAGTCTTCGCTCGGCTGGGTGCGCAGCGGCGCGGCGTCGTTCGGAAACGGGAGCTGCATGCAGTCGTGACCGTACGCCGTCGCCGCGCGAACGCCCGTCCAAGGCTTCACCGGCTGCGGCGGACGCCAGCGCAGGTTTCCAACCGGCGGAGCGGCGTACGGAACGCCCTTGAAGATCGCCAGATCGCCGGAAATCGTGCCGCGCACTTTGCCGGAGCCGATTTTCACGATCAGAACTGTGCTTTGTGGCTTGTTCGCGGCGGCGACCGCGGTGGAAGCCCCAAGTAGCAGTAGTAGAGTCACGAGCGATCGACGAAAGGTTTGCATGAGAGCCTTTGGTTGCGTGGCCGCAAGGCTATAACGTGTTTCGGCAAAAAATCAATCTCGGCCGCCGCGCGGGAGCAGGCGCAAGGAACTACCCTGCGCGAGCGATCGTCAGTGGATGTTTAGTGCGTACCAGGAGCGGGAGAGGCTTTCGGCACTTTTGCCTGGCGCTCGTAAGGGACGGTTTCGAGCCGCAAGATCGCCACGAGCCCGCATGCCGCAAGCACGGCGGCTAGAACGCAAGCGGTTGCGGACTCGAGTTGCGAAACCAGCAGCGCCAGCACGCCGGAGCAGAGCGCAATGCCGTAGAGAGAAACTACTGCGCCGCGATGTCCGAGTCCGAGGTTGTAGAGCCGATGGGCGGTGTGGTCCTTGCCCGGTGAAGTGAACGGCAGAAGACCGCGCCGAAATCGCGAGATGCTGATCAGCGTGGTATCGAAGATCGGGACACCGAGGATCAACGCCACCACCAGCCAGGTCAGCGGGAAATGCACGTCTACGGGGCGCAGCTTTAGTCCCAGCGTGGCCATCAAGAAACCGAGCAGCATGGCTCCGCCATCGCCCATGAAAATCTTGGCGGGATTGAAATTCCAGCGCAAAAATCCAAGCGCCGCGCCCAGCGTCGCAGCTCCCAGGGTAGTAACCATCGTTTGGCCGCTCAAAGCTGCGGCCACGGTAAAGAATGCAGCGGCGACGGCAGCGATTCCGGCGCAGAGTCCGTCCATATGGTCGAGAATGCTGAATGCCGCAGTGACGCCGACGACCCAAACGATGGTGAAACAAATATCGAGAGCCACGCCGATTTCGCCGGGAACGAATTCGGAAAAGAAATCCGCCCGGATTCCGGAGATAAGCAAGAGCCCAGCCGCGACGGGCATGCCAATGAAAAGCTTTACCTGATGATGGAGGAATCCGCTGTCGTCGAGTACGCCCACCAGCAGCACCAGCGTGGCGCCCGCCAGAATCCCAATGATTTGCTGTTCGGGCGCCCTACTGTGCAGGGCGAGCAAGACGGCGATCACGAATGCAGAGTAAATGGCGATGCCGCCAAGGAGCGGCATGGGCTTGGCGTGCACTTTACGCGGGCCGGGATGGTCGACCATTCCGGTGCGAAGCGCCAGCCAGCGCACCGGGACGGTGATACCCAGCGACGCGAACAGCGCCACCAAAAATACGATCCAATCGGAAGTAACGTTCATTGCTCGACCGCGAAACGTCTGATTTCAGACGCGCCTATCGCGCCGTAAGCATACTTTCCAGCGTGCCGCGCACTTCGTCCTTCTTGCGGTCCGCGAAATACCAATCCATTGTTTGCCTCAAACCAACGCGAAACGGAATCTTCGGCTCCCAGCCCAGCAGTTGCTTCGCCAGCTGATTATCGGCCACGCGGTTCCGGGGCCCGGTCGGCATATCCGGGCGCAGCCGGATCTCGGCCTTCTGCCCCGAGAATTCCAGAACCATGTGCGCGGCATCAATCACTCGCACGCGCTCCATGGTGCCCAGGTTTACGGCTGTGCCGTCGCTGATTTTTTCCGCTGCCAGGATCGTCCCGCTCACGATGTCGTCCACATGCGTCCAGTTGCGGATCTGCTGGCCGTCGCCCCAAACGTCAAACGGATTCTGCCCCACAAACGCGCGCGCGATCATGGCAATCACGGCGTGATTTTCCACCCCGCGCGGGCCGTACACGGTGAAGTACCGGCAGGATGCGGTGCCGATGCCGTGTTCGCGATGATAGGCCTGTAAGGTGAGTTCGGCCATCAGCTTGGCCCAGCCGTACATGTTGTCTGCATCGTGCGGCGGCTTGACGTCTTCCTCGCGCAGATAAATTTCCTTGTCTACGTCCGTCTGCATGTAATTGGGATAGACGCAGCCAGAGGACGCGTAAACGATCTTCTCGACTCCGGCCTTGACCGCTTCCCAGAAGACAACGCCGTCGAGAAATAGGTTCGACGCAGGACCGGCTTGATGCAGGTCCACGTAGCCACGGCCGCCGTGATCAGCCGCCAGATGAAAGACGGTCTGGATGCCTTTCATCGCGGCGCGTGTGACGCCCGGCTCGCGGAGGTCCGCTTCCGTGAAGCTGACGCGTCCGCTCTTGACGTGGTCCGCGATGTTGCTGAATTTTCCGCTGCTCAGGTCATCGACTACATAGATGCGCGCACCGCGTTCGAGCAACGCATCCACCAGATGCGAGCCGATGAACGAAGCGCCGCCGGTTACGAGGACTTTCCGATTGTTCCAGATGACACGCCTCCGTCTGGCGATTGCACTGCCTGTTCGATAGCTTCCGCAAATCGCCCGAGTTCACTCACTCTAGCATATTTCTCCGCCACCACCCGCGCGCGCGCGCCCATTTCGGCAAGACCCGCGGGGTTGTCGCGCAGGCGCCGGATCGCATCGGCTACGGCTGCCGGGTCGTCAGGATCGGCGCAAAGCCCGCAGCCGGATTGCGTGGCAATGCGCGCCGCATCACTATTCGATGCCGCCACGGCCAGCACGGGACGTCCGGCGGCGAGCGTGGAATACAGCTTGCTCGGGACCACAACGCCTTCCAGCCCGCGCCGAATCGTGATCAGGTGCACGTCGCCCGCCATCATCACCAGCGGGATTTGACTGGCCGGTCGAAACGGCAGAAATCGCACGTTTGGCAGGTCGGCGGCTGCCTCCTGGAGCTTTCGCTTCTGTGCTCCATCTCCCACGAACACCAGACCGATATTTTCGTCGCGCAGAATTTTCGCGGCTTCGATCAGCGTGTTCCACGCTCCATAAAAGCCAAGATTGCCCGCGTGCAGCACCACGAAGGAAAATCCGCCTCGAATTTCGCAGACAATGCGCTGCACTTCGGGGTCGCTCGGATCCGGCGCGGATGAAGGCAAGTAGGTGCCGTCCCGGACCACCACGACGCGTTCCGGAGACACGCCCTTGGACAAAATACGCTCCCGCATATCGTCTCCCAGCACGATCACGCGCGCCGCACTTTTCAGGGCGCGACGGTGCAAGGCTTCCCAGCGCTCGATCCACTTCCCGGGCTGAACGATTTCGCCGCCGAGGGCCATATCGGGGTAGAGATCGCGGATGTTGTAGACGAACGGCACGCCCGAGATACGCGCAACCAGCGCTCCCGCAATTCCTGCCACGGGCGGGTCGGTCATGGCCAGAATCACGTCCGCGCGAATGGCGAGCGCACGAGGGACGGCAAGCGCGAGATAGGTCAAGTAATTCGCGACGCGTCGGCGCATGCGATGCCGGACGTAGGCGGTTGAGCCGACGCGTTCCACGGTCACGCCGTTGCGAATTTCGCGGCGCAGCAGTCTCCATGGATAGTATTCACTCGGATCGTACGAGGGCCGGCCAGCCAGCACCGTGACTTTGTGTTTTTGCGCCAGCGATTCGGCTACTTGCTCTGCCATTTTCGCTGTAGCGGAGGTGTCCGGCGGATAGTATTCATTCAAGAGCAGAATGTGCATGCGGGATTAGGTTTCGGCGCCTGCCAGGCGAGAGTCCGAAAACTCACGCTCCGCAAATTGCGTTTTCCGCTCCAAAACAAAATTTCCCACCACCAGGACGTCCATGCGCGTGCGCCGGAAGCATTCGAGCGCTTCTTCGGGGCGGCAGACGATGGGCTCGTTGTCGTTGAACGAGGTGTTCAGAGCTACGGGTACGCCGGTGAGGTCGCCCAGCTTTCGCAGGAGTTTCCAATAAAGGGGATTAGCCGAGCGGCTGACAGTTTGCAGGCGCGCCGTACCATCCACATGCGTGGGCGCGGGAATGATTGCGCGCTTTTCCGGGCGGACCGGATAGGCGAAGGTCATAAACGGAGACGGATTCGTCCGCGTGAAAAACTCGCCGGCCGCTTCTTCGATGATCGACGGAGCAAACGGGCGGAACGCTTCGCGGTGCTTGATGCGGCGATTCAAGATATCTTTCATCTCCGGACGCCGCGGATCGGCCAGGATGCTCCGGTTGCCGAGTGCGCGCGGGCCCCATTCGGCTGCGCCCTGGAACCAGCCGATGATTTTGCCATCGGCGATGTGGCGTGCGGTGGTTTGGAGAAGCTCATCTTCGCCAAGCTCGGAGATTTCGACGCCTTCCGACGCAGCGCCTTTGACCGCCGTGCGAATCTCCTCCTGCGGAAACCGAGGGCCCCAAAAGGCGTGGTCCATCACAAAAGTTCTCGGCCTTCCGAGCACCTGATGCTGCACGGCGAAAGCGGCGCCGACCGAAAGCCCGGCGTCACCCGCAGCGGGCTGCACGTAAACATTTTCGAACGGAGTGGTATCGAAGATTTTTCCGTTCGCCAGGCAATTAAAGGCCACGCCACCGGCGAGGCACAGCGACTTTTGCCCGGTTGCCTTGGCCAACGAATTCCAGTGCTGCACCAGCACTTCTTCGAGCGCGGCCTGCATCGTGGCGGCGAGATTGAGATGGCGCTCGGCGAGTGGCTCGTCCGGCTTGCGCGCGGGGCCGAGGCGCTTTTCGAGATAAGGCGAAAACAGCCGGCCGAGCTCCGGAGGGCGATTGGCATCACGCCAGGTCATTTCCGCGCCCTGAGTGTGATGAGTGAAATATTCAAGCCCCAGCTTGAATGAAAGCGGCCCATCGGCACGCACGATCCGGCGAAACTCGTCGAGGTACGCGGGCTGACCGTAGGCGGCCAAGCCCATCACTTTGTATTCGTCGCCAAATTTCCAGAAGCCGAGATACTGGGTGAGCGCGGTGTAATACATCCCGAGCGAGTGCGGAAACGCGACCTCGCTGAGAATCTGCATTTTCGGTCCCTGCCCGAGCGCGGACATAGAGCTGGCGAAATCGCCGAGCCCGTCGGCCGAAAGCACGGCTGCCTGATCGTAGGGAGAGACGAAAAACGCGCTGGCAAGATGCGCCGTGTGATGCTCGATGCGGTGAAACTGCGCGCGAATCGCTTCTGGCGAGAGGTCGAAGGCGGCTGCTAAATCTTCGTGAATCCCAGCGAACTGCTTTAGAACGCGAGCGCGCTCCAGCGCGAATCGTGGCATGCGGATAGCGAAGCGCAGCTTCGTTCCGAGGCGCGCCCAGGGATCGCGCGGAATGGCCACGTGATCGACGTCCGCGAGCCTGGCGCCCGCCTGATCGAGGCAAAACTGGATGGCGCGGACGGGGAACCCAGCCGCGTACTTGACGCGGTTCAGGCGCTCTTCTTCCACGGCGGCAAGCAGTTGGCCGTCCACGACGATGGCGGCCGAGGCGTTGGCGTGATAGGCGTTGATTCCCAGGACGATCATGATGTTAAGACGCTGCTCCCGATGTTTTGTCGCACGTCAAGCGGCCGGTATAGTGGCCGGAGTTGCCCGCTCATCACGGCCGGCACCCGCGGCGCTGATATTGCGCTTTGCCCATTCATTGAGCACGTAAAGGCTCCAGGGCCGCGACCACGTGGTGCGTCCTTGCTGAAAGCCCTTCCAAACGGCCGCCGCGAAATCGCGGTTCACATGCGGCTCGAGCGCTGGCGACCATTCCTTCAGCCCAGAGGCCACGCGCTCGCCCAACTCTCCGCGAAGCCAGCGCTCCCACGGAAACGTAAATGTGCGTTTGGGCTGCTCGACGATTTCCTCCGGCAGCAGATCGCCCATCGCTCGAACGAGCAGGGACTTCGGGCGGGAGCCGTTGAGTTTAGCAGACTCGGGAAGCGACAAGACGTATTCGACGAGCGGCGTGTCCAAAAATGGGACGCGGACCTCGATCGAATGACGCATGCTCATCGCGTCTGTATCGCGCAGCAAGGTGTTCAGCAGATAGGAGCGCAGCTCGAGCCACGAGACGGCGGTGAAGCGATCGAGCGACGCAGCTTGCTGCGCCAAATCGGCGAGCCAGTGCCAGGATGGGCGTTTGTCCGGGTTGTCGAGACGCTCGCTCTCGCGAGCGAATGCGGTGCGAGGCGGAAAGAGAAGGCGCGTGAAAAAGTAGGGGTGCGGCAAAGCGCTCGGATCGATCCACGGCGCGACTGCTTTGGCGAATTTACCATCGCCCCGAGCCGATGCCGTTCCGGTTGCGAACTGGCCCGAGACGGCCTTGCGGACCGGCAAGGGAACTGCGCGAGCAATGGCGGCGATCCGAGCGATTCTTGCCGTGTTCCGAAACGAGGCGTAGCCGCCAAAGAGCTCGTCGCTGCCGAGACCCGATAGCGCGACTTTAAGTCCGGCCTGGCGCGCCGCCCAGGAGACAAAGAACGTGTTGATGCCGTCCATGCTTGGCTGATCGAACGCGGCAATCGCTTCGTCGAGGCGAGCGATCATTTCGCGGTCGGAAAGCTTCAGTTCGCGGTGGTCGGTCTGGAGGCGCTGGGCGGTGCGGCGGGCGATATCGGCTTCGCTGAAGTCGCGGTCGGGAAACGCGACGGTGAAGGTGTGAACCCCGCTGCGAGTGCGGCTCGCGAGAGCGGCGAGGACGGTGGAGTCGATGCCGCTGCTTAGGAACACGCCTACGGGCACATCGGCGACGAGATGCGATGCAACAGCGTCCTCAAGAAGCGCGCGGACGCGTTCGGAAACCGGAACGAGTTGCTCACGAGGGTCGCGCCGGGAAATTTCCGCGCCGGTATCTCGCACGAAATCCCAGTAAGGCGTGGGCTGCGTAGATGTCACGGGGCCGTCGGCGCGAAGCGTCATGGAATAGCCCGGCGGAAGAGAAGCCACACCTTCGACGAGCGTTCCCGGCTCGCAGACGGAGCCGAAGAGCAGGTACGCAGGAACCGCGTCGGCGGAAAGCCGCGCCGGAATTCTTTCGCTGGCGAGCAGTGCGCGCAGCTCGGAGGCGAACAAAAAGGCGCCATCCGCCAATGCGTAATAGAGCGGCTTGATGCCGAGCGGATCGCGCGCCAGGAACACGCGTTCGGGCGCGCCGCTGCGGCCGCGCGGCATTTCGACGATAGCAAAGGAGAACATTCCACGCAAACGCTCAGCGCAGCGCTCGCCCCATGCTTCGTAGGCATGGACGATCACTTCGGTATCGGAGCGCGTGGAGAAGCGGTGGCCGGCGGATTCGAGTTCGGAGCGGAGCTCGCGGAAATTGTAGATCTCGCCGTTGAAGACGACTGCGAGCGTGCCGGTTTCATTCCAGACAGGCTGGCCGCCGCCGGGCAGGTCGAGGATGCTTAGGCGACGCATGCCGACAGCAGCGCGCGGAGCGACTAGAATGCCTTCGTCATCAGGGCCCCGGTGCGACATGGCCGCCATCATGCGGCGCACGAGCTGCTCGCTTGTCTCTTTTGATTCGATGCCGATGACGCCGCAGATTCCGCACATGATTCAAGCCGATGCGCTGGCGTTTGCGAGCGCCTGCGCGTAATACTCTTCCATCTGTGCTGCGAGATGGTCCCAACTCAGTTGATCCGCCACGGCACGGCATCCCGCTTTGAGACGGGCGTAGAGAGCTTTATCGCCGAGCATTTTCTGCAGCGCTTCAACGATGGCTTCGGTGCGCGGGGCGATCACCAGTCCCGCCTGGCCCTCCACAAGCGAGGAAATGCCGCATGCATCGCTGACGATCACCGGTACGCCGCACGCCATGGCTTCGGCGGCAACATTGGCGAAGTTCTCGTAGCGGGAAGGCAAGACGAAGAGATCGGCGTCCGCGAGCGCGGCGGCTTTTTCGTCATCGTAGACCGGGCCGGCGAAGATTACGCGATCACTCGCGCCTGAATTCTTGGCGCGCGCTTCCAGGTACGAGCGGTAGCCGGGTTCTCCCTCAGGGCCGGCGATTACGAGGCGGCCGGATTCGGGGCAGGCGCGAGCGAATGCGTCGATCAGCAAGTCGGCACCTTTGCGTGGAATTAGGCGGCTTAGAAATAGAATCAGCGGCTCGCGATCCGCGACACCCCATTTTCGGCGAAACTGGCCGCGTGCTGCAGCGGACGCCGCGCCCAGATTGGAATCGACACCGTTATATCGAACCACAATTTTGTCGTTCGGAATTCCCTCCTCGATCAGCGTCTGGCGTTCGAGATCCGCCGTGGCCACGAATTTTCGTGCTCCCCCGCAGAAGGCGTTGCCAACGGTGCGGTGCCATACCGCTTTTCGCCGGAAGCCGCGATCGATGGGGCGGTACATGCCCATGGGCTCGATCACGTACGGGAGCGACTGGCGCCGACAGTAGAGGCTAACAGCCGGCCCCAGCAGGTCGTATAGGCCGTAGAAGTGGACCACGTCAAACCCCTTGAGGGAAGACCGGCAAAATCGTATCACACGGGGATTCAGCGTGAGGGCACGATAGCGCGCAACGGAGGGGAGATACACGGCTTCGACGGCATCTTCCGCGGCGCGCCAGCCCCACGCGCAACGTTCGGGGCTCAAGCCATGACCGTTTCGCGAATGCAAGCCCCAGTCGGCGGTCAGGACCGTGACGGAATTGCCGCGCCTGGCGAGCGCTTTTGCCAGCGCACGCACTTTGACGACAGGGCCGCCCTTTTCCTGAAACGGGTAGTAGAACTGGACGACCTTCAGAATGTTCATGGGCGGATCAATTAAGGGCGCTCAGCGCCGCAAGAAGAGATGCACTCGTTGAGAACGCCGCTCAGGCTATCGCGAAAATTCTCAAAGCAATACCTTGTGCGGACGAGCTCCGCGCCCGCTTGACCCAGCCGCGCGCGAAACGGCTCGTCGTGCAGCAGCTTTGAAAGGGCGTCCGACAGCTTCTGCGTATCGTGCGGGGGAACGAGCAAACCATTGACGCCATCTTCGATCACGTCCGTCGTGCCGCCGAAGGCCACGCCCACCACCGGCTTGGCAAATGCCATGGCCTCCAAAAACACGAGGCCGAAGCCTTCGCCGGTGCTGGGCAGCGCGAAAACATCTGCGCGCGAATAACATCCGGCAATTTGTTCGCGAGAGAGGCCGGGAAAGAAATGCACTCGATCGGAAATGCCGAGCGAAGCGGCAAGCTCAACGAGCCTGGGCAAATCATCGCCGCCGCCGGCCGCGACCAAATTCAAATCCGGATTGGTTTGACGAAGCTGGGCGACGGCACGAATCAGTTGGTCGGCTCCCTTGTATTTTTCGGAGGCGGCCCAGCGGCCGACAGTGAGGATAGTCTTCCCGCTTGGAAATTCAGGCGGAAGCGAAAGGGCCGCGGGTTCGATGGTCATTCGCAGGAAGTCCAGGCTAAGCGGCCACGGCAGCACGCGAATTGTTTCCGGCCGGACGCCTTGAACTTCGCTGAGCTTTTGCGCCGTGAAGCGGCTTGGAGCGAGTACGACGTTAGCGCGAACCAGAGCATGACGGCGGGGGGGTGAAAGCGGGCTCCAGACTTCAATCCCGTGCGCCATGACGACGATTTTGAGGTGCGGCGCGAATCGCTGCATCAGGGCAGCCGGCACGGCGAGATGCGGATGGGCAGCAATGACGATACTCGTGCGTTCTTTTTCGAGCGAACGCGCGCGGCCAATTCCCGCCAGCACGAAGCGAACCTTGGCGCGGCCGAAGCCGAGCGACCGGATATTGCGGCCGTTGACGTTGGGGGCGTGTGCTCCCGGCGCATCGTTGAGGGTCAGAAAATCCGGGCGTCCGTCCCATTCGTGAGAGATATCGGACAGCGCCGCAGCGGTCAGGCGGCCAGCCTCCTGGACGCCGCCGACGCTGAGGAGATCAGGAAAGAGGCCGATGATCTGGCATGACTCCGCCTGGGCGTCTCGCACCGGCATTCGGCTGGTTACAGCGCTGGACGTCATAATTCCTGCGTGACGGTCTGCGCTTGCAGCCGTGATTTCCTGCTGATGATTTCCTCGAAGATGGTCGCCAGGTCGCGTGCGTTTTGATCCCACGTGAATTGCCGAGCGGTTTCGACCGCCTTCGCGCCAAGGCGCTCGCAGAAATCGCGGTCGTGATAGAGAGTGCGAATCATGGAGGCGAGCGAAGGAGCATCCGTGGGATCGTCGAGAATTAGCCCGTCGACCCCGTGCGTCATGATTTCGAAGACGCCGTTCTCGCGCGACACGACCACGGGCATACCGCATGCCATGGCTTCGGCCGGCGGAAGCGCGAACGTGTCTTCGAGCGAAGGCCCGACGTAAGCGTCTGCCACGGAATAGTAAAACTCGACGTCTTTTCGCGGGGGTAGAAAGCGCACCCGTTCGCTAAGCCCCTTGTCCGCGGCCATCGCACGAAATGGAGCGGGATCCTCGCTCCCGGCTAGCATCAAGTCGATCGGGACATCGCTCAGCGACGCTAAAGCTTCGAAAAGAACGCGGACGCCCTTCTTATGCAAGTCGTTGCCTACCAGCAGCAATTGGAAACGGTCGTCCGGGATGCCGAGGGTCCTTCGGCTTAGCTCACGCAGGGCCATGCGGCGCGCGGGATGATAGGTCGAGTGATCCAGTCCGAGATAGAGAATGTCGCAACGCTCGCGGCGATGATAGAGCCGGTCGAGGTCAGCGGCCGTCTTCTTGGCGATGAGGACCAGAATGTTTTCAGTATCGGCGTACACGCGGCTTTCGAGAAAAATGATCAGGCGGTAGTAGAGCCAACGATGCAAAAGTTTGGGCCAAAATCGCACGGGATTGCCCGAAAAATGAAGTTCCGACCGAACGCGGCGAAAGAATTCTCCGAAGACGATGTGCACGGAGATGACGTCGGCATCCAGGCAGTTCACACCGGGGCTAAAAACCACGTCGTAGTCTAGCCCGCGAAAGCGCCGGTCCCACGCGCGCCGCAGACGATTGGCGGCGAACCACCAGAGATAGTTGAACAAGTGCGGTCCGCGCAACTTTGGAATGCGATGCCAAACCACAGTCGACAGGTCAAGGTCCTCAACTTCCTGGCTGTAAACATGGAATTCAAACTCGGACGATAGACGAGTGATCCATTCGATTACGATGCGCTCGGTACCGTGGCTCTTATCGAGAAACGGCGAAACGACCGCAATGCGGGGCCTGCGCGTGTCCGTCTTCACGTCTGCACCGTTTCCCGCACGTGCCCCCGGGGTCTGCGCCAGATCACGCCGCCGCGACGGCTGCGAGCCATTTTCGTCGCAGGTTGGGGAATTGCGGCTAGTTCGGGCAGCCGATAAAGAATTCCGAGCATGAGCCACATGTAGATGTTGCAGACAAAGTCTTGATAAGCCGAAATCGCACCGTACGTCATAGGGAATAACAGCACAAACGCGTACCAAAGGATGGCAATTCCGAGCGGGAAAAAGTGGGTGCCGCGCAGCCGCCGCACCACTTTCCACGAGTAATACAGGACGGCGCCTCCCCACAGGAGCCAAAGCAAGGGCGCCAGAATTCCCATTTCGACGATCAGATCGCCGAAGCCCTCTTCAACCCAGACATTCGGCGGAGGCTGGCCAAGCACCCGGGCGACGTACTGCGCGCCCAGCGAACCCGTTCCCGTGCCGCTTCCCACAACCCAATGCTCGTTAAAAGCACCGAGGAGGTTTTGCATCGGATAATCCCAAGCGCGATCGGTCAGCGCGTACGCAGAACTGCCGGGGAGCAGCGTCTCGGAGTAAAAGGCCACTCTCGAACCGACGGCTTTGGGAAATAGCAGAATGACGGCCGCTAACCCGAGTGCCCCGACAATGGCACAGCGGCGAATCGCCTTGAGCAGGCGATGGCCCTGCCCCTGTTTCCGCCGGGCACCCCATAGGAAACCGGCACTCAGGGCCAGCGCCGACGCCAGCACGTACATAACAGCGGTGCGAGCACCACAGAGGAGAGTGGCCGCGCCGATGGTTCCGATGGCTACGAAACCTAGCATACGATAGCGGCGTGTATGCAGCAGCAGGTATCCCGTCATGCCCATGGCGAGCACGAACGTCACGATCAGAAACATTGCGAACCGCCCGGTACTGACAAACACCGAATCTGGAAGAGAGAACACCTGGCCAGATAGCGGCGTCACCTTCTCCAGATCTCCCAATTCCTGCAGCGAGGGAGCCAAGTTCGCCGGGTTCAGAAAGCTGTTGCCGCGGATGGCCTGGATGATTCCCAGCCCGGCAATCGCGATGGCGGCGATAGCATTGATCCGAAGAAACTTCCGCACATCGTCATCGTTGCGCACCAAAGCGTACCCGACATAAATCAAGGGGACGTAATAGAAATAAAGCTTCAGTCCGAGCAGGCCGTACAAAATATTGGGCGAATAGGGATTAAATATCTGCAACACTGCAAGCCAGAAGAAGAGGCTTAGGAACAGCAGGAACGGCGGGCGAAACCACTTCTCTTTGCCGCGTCGAATTTCCAGGTAGAGAGCGACGTAGACAAGCGCGAGCAGGATGTCCTTGCCAAAAAAAAGGGCGGTTCCGTTGCCCATATACTTTCTGACGAGGTCCTCAACGAGCATCCAGCAGAAAAAGCAGTAGAATCCGAGCCGCCAGTTTCGCAGGATGATGATTGCAACGCCGCACGCGGCGAGCCCCAAAGCAGCGAACTCCAGCGTTCGCAAATCCCCCGCAATAATCTTCTGTCCCGATTCCCAAGCGAGCCAAATCGCGGCGGCGAATACCAGCAGGCCGATGAAGGCCTGGTTTCTCATCACGGGAGTGCGTACGTTCAGCAATGACGTGTCATCCGAGGTCGAACTGTGATTCTCCGGCCAAGCACCTCAGAGGGCGCCGCTCCATTCTATCGCAGAGAGGCTTTGAACCGGGCGCGAACAGCAGCGAACCGGTCACCCCTGACTGCGGACCTTCTTCAGCACAAAAACGTGCGAATCACCGGTCAGGGCCGGGCCTCTCATCAACGGAACAAAGAGCCAGAAAAGCGGCACAAAATACCTGCGTCCGGTGAGTGGGAATCCTCCTTGTGGATGAACAAAGTGCTCGACGAGGTTGAGGCCCGTACGCGGCACGACTTGTCTTTTGAACAGATCGAGGTGAATCGGAGTGATATGCCCTGGCGAATTGCTGTCCATCGGACGAACGAGGCCGCTGAGAAAAAACTTCAGCCGCCCGGCGACATTATCGACGTTCGGCGTGGTTACAACGGCTACGCCGTTTTCGCCCAGGAGCCGCGAAATCCCGCGAAGGAAGGCAAACGGATTTTCGAGATGTTCGATCACCTCGACGGAAGTGATTACATCGAATCGGGATGTGAATCGTCGGTCGAAATCGGGTTCGTTGAGATCGAGGAGGACGAATTCGGAATCGGCCTCGAAATAGTTGGCACCATCGACTGCGGTAACCCGGAACCCCGCAGCTTGCAATCGTTGGGCGAGCGCGCCCGTACCGGCGCCGAGATCGAGCGCGCGGCCCCCGGAAGGGAAATGACGCAAAGCCTTGGCGACCACCAATTCATGCGTACCGGGCAGCGCATATTCCACTTTTGCCGCGCGATTGCTGGAGTCTTTATTCATGTTTTTCCCGAGTCAGATCTTGACGAAGCGCCCGCGCAGCGTTTCGCGGTCAGACGAACGAGCGGCGCGCGTATCGAGGTTGTTCGTGGAAATTCAGCGCCTGTCAGAGTATGCAAAGCGTATCCGGCGTCGGTGAGTTGTTCCAGTACAGAATTCGGATCACCACCTTCGGCTCGAATAATGTCGTTGTGGAGCTCCAGGAACAGAAATGGAGAACACGAGTTCAAGGTTCTCCGTGCTCCCGTCAGCACTTCAGCCTCGTAGCCTTCGACGTCGATCTTGATGTGTGTGGGTGCTCCAAATTCGCTCGCTAAGGAATCGATTGTTACGGACCGCACTTCCGTGAGGTCCCGCTTCAGCCTGCCCTTGGCGGCTCTAAAGTACCCGTAGGAGAATGTCCCGGCGCTCAATAGCGCTAGCCGTCCATCGGCGCTTCCAACTGCCGAGCAAAGAACGCGGATGTTTTCGGTGAGCCCGTTCAGACCCACCTGCATGGCGATCATTCGGACTGCCATCGGAGACGGGTCAACGGCCACTGCTCTTCCCCCAACATGAGCTGCAGCCAGGCTGAATATACCGAAGTGAGCGCCTATGTCGAACAGCAGCATCCGCTCGTTGCAATACGACCGAAACACCTGAAATTCTTCGTTCTGTTCCGCATCCAGAATTTGATTCTCGTGCGCAAATCTGTAGGCATGCGGATGGCAGACGATCGACCATCCGTCGTCCGGAAAGCGCAAGGTTTTTTTCACACCAAACGAATACGCCGCCGAATCGATCAGATACTTTCCAGACTGCGAAGGCGAACGAAGCCAAGTTCGAACTGGTCTCGGCACGAGCGTTCTGAGCACGTTTTTGAGCGTCTCCGAGTTTTTCGACATGGACGCCATGTTCTCAATCCCGGTTCGCGGTCCGCGTCAGCCGTCCGGGTCGCCGGTCCAAAACGTCGCGGCATACGGCGACCTGACTTTCGATCATTGTATCCCGGCGAAAGAGTCTCATTGCCCGCTCGCGCGCCGCCGATCCGAGCGAGGCGATGAGTGATGGATCTTCGATCACCCGCTGCATTGAGTGGGCCAAGCTTTGAGAATCCCCCATGGTAAATTTCAGACCCGCGTCGCCCACAATTTCACCGAGCCCGCCAATATTGGCGGCTATCACCATCCGCCCCCGCATCATCTGCTCGATGGCTGCCAGGCCGGCGCTCTCTTCCCAGATCGAAGGCATAATCAACACGGCGATTCGAGCCGCGGCGCGTTCGAGCGCCTCTCCTCGCAAATAGCCCGTAAATTCCACGAGTTCGCCGAGGCCGAGTGTTTTCACGAGCGCTTCGAGACGGGCTCGTTGAGGACCGTCGCCGATGAACGTCAGGTGGAATGGCTCGCCGCTTTCCGCGAGATGCTTCGCCGCCTGAAGCAGCATCGGCAGCCCTTTTTCAGCGACTAGCCTGCCGACGTAGCCGAATTCCACTGGTCCTGATTGATTCCTACCGTTCTGCACAACCAGGGGCTCGATGTCGTCGATGCCATAATAAATTGTCCGGCTCCGAGGCAGCTGCAAGCGCGAGGCTACATGATGGGTGATCATCACGTTCGACGACGCCTGTTTGCAGAGCCAGCGCCGGGGAAACTCAAGCAGCAACGATTTGATTCCTCCCGCTGCGCCCATTGTCTGTGAGCAACAGCGAAAGCATTCAGCGTATTCCCCCTTCATGAAGTGCCCCGCGCAGACTTTCTGCGAAGGCTGCTTGAATAGCAAGCCGTTGGGACAAACCGCCTGGTACACGTGATGCACTACCACGAACGGCTTGCCGGTCATCCAGGCCATCAACATCGGTAGAAAACATGGCCCGGCGAGATGAACGACACCCGCATCTCGAATTAATCGCGCAAGGTGCCGAAACGTGGGCCGTCGCACCACGCGATACGAAAGCCTCGAGTCGTCCATCTCGTCGCGCGGCGTGTTTGTTGCCACGGTGACTTCGATTGGACCCAATCCGCCGGAACGATCGCGATTATGAAACGCGGCGAGCCCACGTGCCAAGAGTTCCATGGCGGTTTGCACGCCGCCGATCGAGGGCAGAAAGTATTCGCCATAGATGAGAAGTTTCATCTATTCGGTTGGATACAGAACCTGATCCGCTCTCGGCGGCTCGTACTCCGCCGTTTCCCTTACGAGGCATGGGAGCTCGAGGGCCTGGACATATCGCCGCGCGATGGAGTCCCACGAGAACATCCTCTGCTGAGCTTCGCGACTCCTGCGACGCAATTCCGCTCGAAGGGCATCGTCGTTCAGAACTCGGACGAGTGCAGCAGCCAACGCCTCCCGATCGCGATACGGAACCAGTTCGACGCCTGCCTCTTGAATCGGCTCGCGCGACGGGCCCGCATATCCGACGATCGGCAGGCCGCAGGCGACTCCAGCCAAGGCGCTTCCGCGAGTTTGCGATACATGCCCGTAAAGGTACAGAAGCACGTCGGCGCGCGCGAGCGTCTCCGAAATCTGGTCGGCGGGCAACCGCCCGCGAACCGCTAGTTCGACGTCTAGGCCCTCGAACGCGCTTTCGACTCCAGTCCGCGCCTCCTCCGAGCCCTTCCCCAGTACGACGAAGCGAACGGAGCCAACGGCCTGGCAAACGCGCTGCGCTGCGTGCGCCAAATCGGCAACTTCGAGCTCGCGGTTGGAATTGAGACTCAAGCAAAATACTGCCACCGTTTTGCACGCGTTATTGTCCAGGTGGCTCCGCCCCTGATGGGGAGCCACCTCGGGTATATTGGCGCCTATTGGAATATACGCGGCCTTTGCTTGACTCCGCGGCAGCCAGGCGACTTTCTCAAGTGGCACCGTAAAAAAGGCCTTGTCCGTGGTGCGAAACGCCCGGTGGATCACCCAGTCCTGGCATGCGCCTCGAATCTTGTCCCGTAAGCGCGGGCCGACGGGCTGCCGTGCAGCTTCGTGGAACAGCACTGCGCAGCGCACCCCGCCCCGCCGAAGATCTGCGAGCACCCTGAGAACGCCGAATGGGAATCCGCGACGCGACCACGCCATCGCCGTATAGTGAACTACCACCCACGAGCCGCGCCACGCGGCGCAGTTCCGCCGCAGAGTTTCCAGTGCATCGCGCCATCCACGTTCGTTCCAGTCCACGCGTGCCATTTCGGTGCTGACTCCGCGTCGGCCGAGCGCCTGGGAAAGAAAGCCGCAGAAATCCTCGACCCCATCGGTAGGCCGCTCTCTGCGACCAAGTAGTGCGATGAATGCGTTTGCCATGCTGAAAACCGCGCAGCTATGCTCCGTCAGGACGTCGCAAGAATGTGGCTTGCGTCGATGAATTCGAATTGGTACCCGAACGGGCTCAGCGCTTGCCGCCAGGCGAGCGCGTTGGAGTCTGAGTGCATTTCGCCGAGGATCCACGGGTGGCGCGCAGCAATCAACTTCTCCGCTCCACGCAGCACCTCAACCTCCGCTCCCTCCACGTCACATTTAATTGCATCTGGGGCTGGATGATCCGCGATGAAGTCGTCGAGGGCCACGCACTTCAGCCGCGCGGCGTCGCCATCATCGCGTGAGATGAATCGCCCGGTTCCGCCATCCGGAGAAGCCGAGTCCGCCGGCACGAATCTCACTTCGCCGGTCTTCGACCACACTCCCATCTCAATCACGGTAACATTCGAAAGCTCGTTTCGAACAATATTGCGGCGCAACCGTGCCGCCACTCCCGGGTCCGGCTCGAAGCTGAAAACGCGCCCCTTCGAACCAACGATCCGCGCGGCGAGCAAGGAGAAAAGTCCGATGTTCGCGCCCAAGTCGTAAAAGACCGTTCCCGGCTGTAGCCGCTCGGCCAACTTCCTCTGCACCCGCTCTTCCGCTTCTCCGCGGAGGTAACCCTCGCCTGTGCGAGGATTCAGTTCGAGCCACAGGCCCGTTGCCGGGCCGGATTGAATCCTTGCCCAGTGCCGCTGGTCTGCGGGTAAAACCGCATGGCTCACGCGATGCATCCACCCGCCGATTACGGGCCAACGGCGCATTGAGCGCAACGGCGCCGGGGCGCGCAAAAAAAGTCCGCTGATCCATTGCCTAGTCCTGGCCATTTATTTCTCCACCAAGAAGCTTCCGATCGCGAGCGCGTCCATGCCCGAGCTGAAGAACGTGCGGATCGCGTCCGTAGGCGTGCAGACGATCGGCTCGCCCCGAAGGTTGAACGATGTGTTCATCACCACCGGCACTCCGGTGAGCCCGCCGAATTCGCAGATCAGTTTCCAGTACAAGGGATTCGCGTCGCGCTCCACCGTTTGCGGGCGCGCGCTGCCGTCCACGTGCGTGATTGCCGGTATCACGCTGCGCTTTTCCGGCTTCACTTGCGCGGTCAGAATCATAAACGGCGAATCCGTTGCCGATTCCAGATACTCCCCGGCCGATTCCGCCAGCATCGACGGCGCAAACGGCCGCCACCACTCGCGAAATTTCACCGCGTTGTTCACTTTGGCGGTCATTTCCGGGTCGCGCGGGTCAGCCAGAATGGAGCGACCACCCAGAGCGCGTGGCCCGAATTCCATGCGCCCTTGGAACCAACCTAAAATTTTTCCGCTCGCGAGCAATTCCGCAGCGGCACGTGCCGGATCGTCCACACTCCTGTAGCGAATCTTGTACGTTTGAAGCGCCTTCTCAATTTCGGCATCGGAACTTGCCGGGCCCCAATACGCGTGCCGCATTTTCCGCAGCGGAAGCTTCCCTCCCGAATCGAGATACGGCGCGAGTGCAGCGCCGAGGCACACTCCGTCATCGCCCGCGGCGGGCTGGACGAAAAACCGGTCGACCAATCCGGACGTGAGAACTTTTCCGTTGGCCTTTGAATTAAGTGCTACGCCCCCGGCCAGGCAAAGATTCCGGCACCCGGTCTTGGCTACTGCGCTTGCCGCAAGCTTCAGCATCGCCTGTTCGCAGGCATCCTGCACCGCGAACGCGACGTCTTTGTACCGGTCGCTGATTTCGGATTCAGGAGCCCGTTTCGGTCCGAGGCGTGCTTCAATCGCCGCTGTTGGCGCGGAATCCTTGCCGATCAGCAAGCGCGTTGCCACGCGATACGAATCCTCTTCCGTCGAAATGAACTCGCTCAGGTCGACGCCGGGCTTTCCGTACGGCGCCAGGCCCATCACCTTCCACTCATCGCTATACGGCTCGAAACCAAGATACTGAGTGAATTGCGCGTAGAACAGCCCGAGCGAATTCGGCCACGGAATCGTCTGCACGTGCTCGATCCGCCCATCGCGTCCGCGCCAAATCGAGGTCGCTTCCCACGCTCCTCGCCCGTCGATCACTAGAATGGCGGCGTCATCGAAACCGGAGAACGCGTACGCGCTGATGGCGTGGGCCAGATGATGGTCGGTCAGCCGGAATTCCGGCCGGGAGGCAGACCCAAAAGTCTGCCGGAAGCGGTTCTCTCCGCTGCGCTGATGCCACATGCTGACGAAATGGCGCGTGGAATTCAGCAGCGCGCGCGAATCGGCCGGCTGCTTGCCCGTGGCGTAGCAGCGCAGGTCGTGCAGAAAACCGGCGCGCGGTCGCGGCCATCCCTGGCAAATGAAATCCACCTCGTCCGCGCGGACGCCCGCGAAATCCAGGCACCCGCGGATCGCCAGCAGCGGAAAGCGAGCATCGTGTTTCACGCGGCTCAGCCGTTCCTCGGCGACCGCGAACAACACCTCGCCATCGCGCGCGATGCACGCCGACGAATCATGCATCTGCGAGTAGTTGATGCCCCAGGCTAATCACGAATGCTGTCGTTGGTCGCGCTTCCCGACGGAGATCCCCCGGCGCGCTCGACCACCACCAGCGAATGAATCTCTTCGAAGAATTCTCCATCCCGGTACCGTTTGCGCCGGAACAAGTCATCGACCAGTTTAACCGGACCATACTCACCCGTGGTCCAGCCACCTTCGAACAACCGCGCATCGTGGAACAATACGACGCCGTCGGGCGCGACGTAACGACTCCATTGTTCCCAATCTTGCCGCACTGCATCCTCAGAATGGTCGCCATCGATAAGAAGAAAGTCGATTGCAACATTCCAATCCGCGCCGCATCCGAGCTGAACTTTTCAATCCAAATAACCTCGCCGCGCGTGCAGGAGCCACCGCGCGTCGTGCGGCGCGCTTCGTGAAGTTGAGAGTCGGGATTCGGGCTCACGTGAAACGGATCGATCAAATAAAGTCTGCCATTCTCAGCCATCACTCTCCTCGTCGCCATGCGGAAACACCCTCAGCGACGCCGATCTCAACCAAGTTCGATCGTCCAGCTGCCCACTGACGATCGCTGCATGCTCGGCGGCTGTATGTTGGGCGAGAAATCGGACGGAGCCCGAGCCAGCCGTAAACAGGATGACGAAGCAGCTCGCGCGAACTGGATCTTGTAAATACGCGTAGCCGGGACGGCTGCGAAAGCTGCAACTTCGTATCTCAATTTTGCCGCCCATTCCGAACGGCCAGTCAAGTAGTTCGCTCCAACTCGTCGGTGACTTGGTCCCACGTATAGCGCCGCATCGTGCTCTGCGCCTCATGCCCCAAACGACACCGCAGCTCAGTGTCGTCGTGCAACCTCTGATCGCCGAACCAGCTCCTGCGAATCGGCGGGGGAACAAGCAGCCCAGTAAAATCGTCCTCGACGACGTCCGCCATGCCGCTGGACGTAGTGGTAACGACCGGCATTCCTGAGCCATCGCCTCCAAAGCGTCAGTGGCATGCCCTCGACGAGAGACGGGCACACGAAAACGTCATGATCCGCGTAAAGGCGATGGAATGGCGTGCGCGGAACGAACGGAACGACCGTGACTCGATCGCGTACCTCCGGCACGAACGAGCCCTTTCACTTCGAGTTCCGAAGTCCTGCAGCCGGCTACCGTCAGTAGAAGCGAAGAGTCCTCCTGCGCAAGAAACCGAAACGACTCAGCGAAGTAGAAAATGCCCTTCCGATCGATCCACGTGCCCACGTACAGCAACCGCAGAGGCGAGCGTGGCAGCGTAGCTTCGATCGATCAAGAACTCCTGCTCCGACCCCATTCGGCACGTAACGAATTCTGCCGGGCTCGCGCTTGTATTTCAGCTCAGCCATGATGGACGCCTCACGGTTCGCGACCGTCCCATAGTCCGCCGTACGAATGGACCAGTCAAACATCGTCTGGTGGTAGCGCAGTGCCAGAGCCGGTTCTTCCAACCAAAATTCGAGGCGCGTCCCTTGCGCTGTTCCCTCCGCATCGTCCGAACAATCGCTCTTCGCTGCCATGCATGGACAAAACGTATGGCGGGGCCAGTGGGAGTTCGAACCATTTGCACCAAATCCGTAGACGCAGCCCGGACGGCGCGTGAAGATTGACCACGTCGTAGCATCCGCTGCCGTAACTATTCGCTGCGCAATTCGACACGCAAAAATCAACGCTTCCAAGCGCTTGAGACGCACGGGCCGGAGGCAAAACATCTTCAAGAAACCAACAATCCACCTGATGTCCCCGTCTCGTAAGCTCGCGCGCATGGTTGAGAACAACACCCGCCGCCCCAGCCTCTTCCTGTCGAGGCACGCCCAATGGCGATCAAGATTCTCACTGGCGATCGCTGCCCTTTCGAGCCGATCAGAGGTAGTGCAGCGCAACCGTGCTCAACATACGTCGTATCGTCCGGCTCGACTCAATAATCGGAGCCGCAATCGGATTGCGCCCCGGCCAGACTGGAAATTGATGCACCATTCCGTCGTCTGCGTTGGCAACGCTTTCGTGCCAGGGGTCGTATTCGGTAGCGGCGCTCATTATCCCATCCGTGCCATTCGCCTTGAAGCGATCATAACTTGAGCCCGAATACGTCCGGTGTAGTCAATGCGATTGAGCAGTATGGGGATGCGCTGCTCTGCGAAATACTCATCGCAGGCTCGCCGCGCCCCCTGCCAATGTCCATAGTCATCGATAATGATTACGCCGCTGCGCGAAACCCGAGGAAAGAGATGTGTCAGCTCGTGCTTGGTGGATTCGTACCGAGTCGGTGTCCAACCGCGAAAAGGCTAATCGATTCCGGCGCATCGCGGCAGGCACGGTGTCCTCGACTCGTCCCTGCACGTAATGGATCCGCTCCTCCGGATAGCCCGTGCCGTTCATGACGGTCCGCACCGTTTCGAGCGGTGCCATGCATAAAGCGCCGGGGTCAGCTGCGAGAACGTCCTTCGCCGCCTTGCCCGAATATTCGATATCTTTCGAAGTTGGAGACGACATTCCTTGGAACGTATCGAAGAGATACAAATCTCGCTGCCGGTCGCCGGTCCCGAGAAGCATCCTGGCGACAGCGGCCATGCTGCCGCCCTTCCACACGCCGCATTCGACAATTGCTCCCGGAATCCGATTCGCGCTTACGTATCGCACAGCGTGAATCAGAGCATAAATCCGCTCTGGGCTCGTAAAGTGTCCATGGTTGCACTGCGCGGACGATTGCAATTTCGTCTTCAATAAAATCAGGGGGGATCTCGCCTTCGCGATGGCGATAACGAACGAGGTCGAGTCCGAACATCCGGAATGAACTACGGATCGCGTTCTTGATCATGGCTTCGACGCGTTTATGTCGGTGGAACCCGCTTGCCGAGAACCGCTTGCGGAGTGTCGCACATGCGGCATTCGCGGGGCGGGCGCAAGCACCTTTCGAACGCGCCAATACCAGGCGTCTGTCCGACAGGCGCCGCTGAATGCGGTAATACACCCCGGGCGAAACCGCAAGCGCTGCCGCGAGCGTGAGCGATTTGAAGATGCGGTGTGCGATCGTAGCCTCTGGATGCGACACGGAGTAGAGCCGCCATTCTGTAGAAGCGGTCTCCCACGGCCAGCCTCCGTCGGCAATCAAGCGAAGCCGGTCCGCGCTGGCGAGCGTGTAAGCTAGGGCCGCCGAAGCCGCTTGCCGAGCGATTCCGTGCCGGCTCGAACTCGCCAAGAAGGCTCGCCCCTAGCAAGCCCAGGGATTGCTGTTTGCGCCGCTCCCTTTCGAGATCAAATGTTCCGGTTTGAAAGGCGTTGGAGTCGTGGAGCCGGTAGAAGGTTAATGCTTCTTCAAGGATTCGCGCGCCAGAGAGCGCTGCCGCCAGTGTAAACAGATATTCGTCCGCCTGGACGCGAATGGCTTCGGGAACAGAGCCGATGCGTTGAAGAAGTTCGCGACGAATGGTCATCCGGCTCGTGCCGAGGAGGCTTCGCCGGCGAAGGAGTTTTGCGCCTTCGACGGTGTTGGCCCGGAAACGGAAGCCCTCGCGCAATTCTTCCGTCTGCTGGTTGCCGTCACGATGCACGATGATAATTCCGTGGCCGACGATGCCCACCTCCGCATCAGAGGCTATCGCTTCCGTCACGCGGGTGAGTTTATTGCGCGCCCACCAGTCGTCGCCATCCAGAAACGCCACGATTTCGCCCTGCGTTTCGGGGATTCCGTAGTTGAAGGCAGAAGCTTGGCCGCCGTTCGATTTTCGCAGCAGCCGCACGCGCGGCGCGAATTTGCGAACGATTTCCGGCGTCCGGTCGGTCGAGCCGTCGTCCACCACGAGGATTTCCATGTCGGACGCGGGAAAATCCTGCTCGACCACGCTGACAAGCGCTTCCTCGATGAAGCGTTCGTGGTTGTAGGTGTCCACCAGCACACTGACGGCCGGTTTGGGCATTACACGGCTCCGCTCGGCCGAGGCGCCGAGGCAAAATCGAACTTCAAACTGTTCATCGAACGGGTCGCCTAGTTTCCGCCAGCCACGGGAATCGTGGCTCACTCACGCTAGCACACTGTTGAATGTAAGCAAACTGCTCCGGCCTCACGCCGCGTTCGAAATAGACAACTGTTGGTTACTCTGTTAACGTGAGCCGGGCTCTTTTTTGAGCCCCGCGAGGGATTGCCTATGCGACGCGCCCAGCAGTTTCAGGCGCGCAACCCGCTGTCGCGCGCTTCAAACTCCTCCTGAAAGCAATTTTTACCCGGAACAGTCACTCGAGTAGAAATGCTCCTAAGTCACTGAAAACAAACAGCTGGGCACACGTTTACCCGGAACGTCGCGGCGCATCGTTTTTTTCGGTTGCCTTTCGCCTTCGCCGTTCCGCCGTGCGCGCGTATCCACTCCTTGACACTCCGAAAGCGGCCCGCGTACCATGCAGCCCAGTTTCGGTGTGTCTGCAGGAGCGGCGCCCAGCCGCTGAGGAGAGAATAATGAAAAGAGCTTCTCAGGCCCTCGTATTCCTAGTTGTATGCCTTCTGATTGGAATCACTGTCTCAACAACCGAGACGAACGCGCAGGACGCAAACTCGCAAGGCGCGGCGGCAGCGCCTGTCGCAGCTCCCGCACAACCGCAGGGGCGCAAGAAACGCGTAGCCGTCTTCGATTTCGACTATGCCACCGTGCAAACGGCTTCTTCGGCGCTTTTCGGAACGAACGTGGACGTCGGAAAAGGCATTAGCGATTTGCTCGTCAAATATCTGGTGCAGGATGGAACGTACTCGGTCATCGAGCGCCAGCAGCTGGACAAGATCCTGGCGGAGCAGAATTTCTCGAATAGCGACCGCGCCAATCCGGCGTCGGCGGCAAAGCTCGGGAAGCTATTGGGCGTGGATGCAATCATCGTTGGAGCGGTAACGCAGTTTGGAAACGACAACAAGAGCCAGAAGATCGGCGGCGGAGGCGGCGGTTGGGGCGGATTCGGAGTTGGTGGATTTTCACATAAGAAATCGAAAGCCGTGGTATCTATCGACGCCCGCATCGTGAATATCGATACGGCGGAGATCATGGCGGTCGCGGAAGGCCATGGCGAATCGTCGCGATCAAGCGTGGGCTTGCTCGGTGGCGGCGGCAACTGGCACGGCTGGGGCGGAGGAGCCGTCGACTTTGGCTCCAGTGACTTTCAGCAAACCATCATCGGCGAGGCGGTTAAAAAAGCAGTCGAGCAGATGAGCCAGGGACTGATTCAGGACGCGCCGAAGGTTGAAACGCGGACGGTTGTCGTCGAAGGCTTGGTGGCCGCGGTGGTCAATGGCCAGGTGGTGTTGAACGTGGGCAAGAAGGACGGCGTAAAAGTCGGCGACCAGCTGTCGATCGAGCGTGTGACGATGGAGATCAAGGACCCGGCGACAGGCAAGGTAATCCGGAGAATGACGTCGCCAGTGGGTATCGTGCGGGTAACGGATGTGGACGACGTCTCGGCAGTCACTTCGCCGGTCTCCGGTTCGGGATTCAAAGTTGGCGATGAAGCGAAAACCGTGACTCAGTAGCACTCTGCGGGCGTCGCCAAGGTTGCAGGACGGTTCCGGCGTCAGTCGGCGGACCATTCCATCGGGAGGCCGACGTAGTTTTCGGCGAGCGATTGGGATGCCGCGCGCGAGCTGGTGACGTAGTCAAGTTCAGCGAGTTGGCGGCGCCGGTCGAAGGCGCTTTCGCTGTCGAAGCGGTGCAGCATGGAGGTCATCCACCAGGAGAATCGCTGCACTTTCCACACGCGGCGCAGGCAAATCGCGGAGTATTGGTCGAGCAGATCGCGCTTGCCGGAATGGTAGAACTCCGAAAGCGCGCGAGCGAGCACCTGCACGTCCGTGACGGCGAGATTCAGGCCCTTCGCGCCGGTAGGCGGCACGATATGCGCCGCGTCGCCGGCCAAAAAGAGCCGCCCGTATTGCATCGGCTCGGCGACGAAGCTGCGCATTCCGGTTACGCCCTTTTGCAGCACCGGTCCTTCGGTCAACTTCCATTTGCCGTCCGCGGTGGCCAGGCGCTTGTGCAATTCCTGCCAGATGCGGTCGTCCGGCCACTCGTTGATGTCCTCTTCGGGTGAGCATTGAAGGTAGAGCCGGCTGAGTGTGGGAGAACGCATGCTGAGCAAGGCGAAGCCGCGTTCGTGATATGTGTAGATCAGCTCATCGTTCGATGGCGGCGCTTCCGCCAGTATGCCGAGCCAGCCGAAGGGATACACGCGATCGTAGATCGTCAGCACGCTCTCGGGAATGGAGGGGCGGCACACGCCGTGAAAACCGTCGCAACCGGCTATGAAGTCGCAATGGACTTCGTGCGGCTCGCCTCCACGGAGGAAACGGATCTTCGGCAGAGCGCTCGGATGCGGGCCGAGCCCCGCATCGCCGAAATCGAGGAGGGATGCGCCGTCGGCTTCGTAGAAGATCCGGCCTCCCGCGGCAAGGCGCGCGTCCGTCAGATCGGCGGTCACGAGATTTTGGCCGTAAATAGTGACCCCCCGGCCGCCGGTGAGTTCCTTGAAATCAATGCGATGGTCGCGGCCCCCGAAACGGAGCTCGATGCCGTGGTGCGTCAGGCCTTCCCGCTTGAGCCGTTCGCCGACTCCGGTTTCGTTCAGCAAATCGACCGTACTTTGCTCGAGCACACCCGCGCGCACGCGGTCTTCCACGTACTGGCGGCTACGGGCTTCGATGACGATGGACTCGATGCCCTGAAGATGAAGGAGATGCGAGAGAATGAGTCCGGCAGGACCCGCTCCGATAATTCCGACTTGCGTGCGGAGATTCGTCGACTAGATCCTTTCTGCCGTTCGGCAAATTCCAGTCTTCGTTTGCCCGAAAGCAGATACCCGAAACAGCGGCCCACCCTTCGTTCGAAACGCGAGGGACGCGGCCCCGCGAGTCACGCGCGAAGAGCAACTCCGCGACACATTTTACAATCAACTTGCAAAGAAGGAAGATCAATCTAGAATGCAGGGGCGCGAAAGATGGGGACATCCGGGTTGCGCACGGCGAGCGGATCCGGATGAGGAGTCGAGCGGCGCGTTTGCGCAGCCAGATCGAGACGCGCGTCACAGTCCGCGGATACGGCTGCGTGTTGCTAGATGTGGCCCGCGCCAGGCGAAGGTAAAACCGGGAGGAATCCAAGGTGCCCGAAAAACTGAAATTTTACGGCTGGAATCTGCTGGCCGTGCTGTTCTGCCTGGACTTCATCAATATGGGCTTTCCGTATTATGGAGCCACAGTCATCAACGGCTACATGATTCGCCAGATTCCCATGAGCCGCAGCACGCTGGGGCTGGGTTTCACACTGATCAACTTGTCCGTGGGTTTGGCGGCGGTGGTGGTGGCCGCGACTCTTGTGAAGATCGGGCTGCGCGCCACGTTCGTGGCCGGATCAGCCACCATCTGCGCGGGCGCGCTGTTTATGGGCCTGTACGCCTATAAGCCGTGGCATTACCTGGTGGCGTTTGGAATCGTGACGGGTGTTGGCATCAGCTTCGCCACGTTGGTGCCGGCCACTACGGCAGTCACGCGGTGGTTCCGTCGCTATCGCGGCCGCGCGATGGGCGTGGCCGTTTCTGCGTCGGGATTTGCCGGTCTGCTCATTTCACCATTCCTCGACAAGATGCTGCGCACCGCGGGCGGAAACTGGCGCGCCGGTTGGGACATTGTTGCTGGCGCGGCCGTGCTCGCTGGAATTTTGGCGCTGGCGTTCGTAAGAGAGAGCCCGGAGTCGATGGGCCAACTGCCCGATGGAATTCCGGCCGAAGAGCAGCAGAAGCCGTCGCGCACCGATGCGCTGGCGACCAAGCATGCATGGACCGCGGCACAAGCGTATCGCACCGCCGCATATTGGCTCATCGCCATTGCCGGCATCGCCGCGACGTATCCGTTCTTCTTTCTCGTCGCTCACTGGATCCTGCGGCTGCGCGGTGCGGGGATCAGTTCGGAGGATGCGGCGTGGGCCATGGGCGTGCTTACGTTCGGGACGCTCGTCGGCCGGTGGCTGGGCGGAATCCTGATGGACTTTATGAATTCGCGGCTGGCGTTCGTGCTGGGGATGAGCCTGTATTTTGTGGCTTCGTATCTGGCGGTCATCGTGAGTGCGGACACTTTGATGATCGCCTATGCGGCGGCGATGTTGTTTGGCATCGCTTACGGATGGACGTTCACCTGCTCCAGCACGATTACGGCGCATTACTTCGGGCCGAAGGCATTCCCCAACCTGTACGGGACGATGATGTTGCTGGTTTCGGTGGTTGCGTCGCCTGCTGGGTATGTGGGCGGGAAGATTTTTGACGTGTACCACACCTATACGCTGGCGTTTGAGTTGAATGCGGTGCTGGCGGCCGTGGGAATCGTGGCCATTCTGTTCGCGGTCATGCCGAAGCCGGGCGCCGAAGTCAGCAGGGAAGCGGTGCAGGCCGCAGCGCGGTAGACCGGACTTCGCGAAAAGCTCTTACGTCGGCCAGACGGGCGCTGAACGACAAATCGGTGATCGCAGCAACGCATCTGTGCGTCCGCGCCAGCCGGGCCCGAGACTCTAAGCGAGGATATCGGCCGCCAATTGCTCTACATGTTCGGCGATCGCGGGAGCTGACGTAAGCCCCGGCGACTCGATGCCGATGAGCTGCACCACGCGCGGGAACTCTGGATCGCGCTCGATAATGAAATCGGTCATGGCCTTGGCCGAGGCCGCGCTCGCCGAGGCGCCCGGCGGCGGCGCCAGCTTCGCGCGAATCCCGGTGTAGGACGGAACCAGATCGTTCACGGTAAGATCGGGCAGAAGCTGCTTGGCGGCTTCCGCGAAATCTTCCACCGGTTCGCGGTTGCGCTCGTAGTCGTTCTTGTCGTCGACATAGTGCGCCGTTGGGCCGAGCAGCACGTTCCCCCACACGGTCTTCACCAAATGCACGCCTAGGGTCATGCGGAGATGATGCGGCACGGGATAGACCAGGCCGCGGACCCAGTCTTGACGTGAGCGGATGAGTTCGCAATATTCTCCGCGCACGGGATAGATACGGTGCTGCGCCATTTTCGAGCCGAGCAGGCCGGCCACTTCGTCGGCGAAGAGCCCGGCGCTATTCACCAGGCAGCGGGTTTCGATTTCGCCGGCGGCGCTGCGCACTCGAATCGCATCCGCAAGCGGCTCCAGGCGTTCGACCTTCGCATTCGTGACGATGTTTGCGCCGCGGTCGATCGCCACGCGCGCGTAAGCCTTCACAAGGTCTTCACTCGAAAGAATTCCGGTCGATGGGACCAGTAGCGCATGGGTGGCCGCTACGTGCGGCTCGCGCTCGCGAATCGCGTCGCGATCGATCATTGCCAGGCCCTCGACACTATTGGCACACCCGTTTTGCATGAGCGCCGCGAGATCGCTTGCTTCTTCGGCCGAGGCCGCGACCACCAATTTGCCGCAATTGCGATGCGGAACGCCGTGCGCGGCGCAAAATTCGTACGTCAGTTGGTTCCCGCGCACGCAGTACTTGGCCTTTAAAGAACCGGAAGGATAGTAGATGCCGGAGTGAATCACGCCGCTATTGCGCGTGCTGGCCCCCATGCCCACCTTTGGCAGGGCCTCGAGAAGAAACACGTCGCTCCAACGCGCCGCGAGCGCACGCGCGATGGCGCAGCCTACGACACCGCCGCCGATGATCACAACGTTGACGCGGTCCACCATCACCTCGCAGCGACGGGTTCTTCTCGATTGCGCGGCGATCGAGAGAAGCTTCGGTCGGCATTCATCCAGAGGCCTCCGGCGACAGCGAGCAGCGCGGAAAACCAGATGTCGTGAAAAGACACCGGACGTTTGGCCGCGTCAACCAGAACCCATTCCAGCACGATGGCGGGCAGCAGAAATCCCGTCATCAGAAATCCAAATCGGACGCGCCACGGCGCGCTTGACTTGCGCCAGGCGAACCCGAGAAGGCAGCCGATCGGGAAAAATATGATGGCATAGTAGATGTCGTCGTAACCCGTTAATTCCACGGCCTTGACGCGTCGTATGTACCTGGCCAGTGCCACTCCCGGTCCCAGTTCGTACGGATATCCGTAATCGCGGCCGTCGACGTAGAGCGAAAGTTTGAAGCCGTCGAAGGAAAGCAAGAGGTTGCGCGGCTGGTGGGCGGCGAACACCTGCGGCACGATCCAGGACATTCGCGCGCGCCGCGCAGAAAAAGGATTTCGGAACCAGAACGCCAGCGCGGAACCGTCTTGCCGAAGCTCCATGTTTACCGAGCCCGAGGGTGCTGACAGTGAGAGGATGCGCCCGTCCGCGTCGCCCGATCCGGTAGGTTCGCAGACTAGCCGCAGAGCGAATTGCCCCGTTGTTTCGACCGAGCTCACCAGCGTGGGCACAGGGCCGGCGGAAATCAGCCAGGACGGGCCGAGCGTGGCTCCGTCGGAGAGTTGTGAAGACGGCGGTTCAGACGCCCAGGCTAGGTTCGGCAGAAAATGACGCGCGTCCCCGAATGGCGCCGCGCCGGAAAAGCTGTATGCCACCATGGAATCTAGTGACGGATGGGTTCCCTCCTGCTGAGACGTGATTTCCCGGGCGAGTTCGGCTGAGACCGGATGGTTCCAGATGTCCAGTTCGAGGACGCGCCCTTTCCACGCGGGCACCGGGCGGAGCGAAGCCGAATTGCCGACCGCGAGGAAGGTGTCCGGGCTCCAGTCCGCGAGCTTCGTCTGCTTCTGAAGTGGGCCGGCCAGAATGCACCAAAACCCGACGTAGAGAGACACCAGCACGCCGATTTTTGCCAAGCTGAGCCACGAGTCGAGAGCCCGTTCGCGCGTGCTGAACCAGTCGATGATTCCGGCGCCGAGCTGCGATTCAAACAGGAGCGCGCCGATCGCGGCGCCGGAAGAATTCGTAATGATGTCGCCCCATCCCGAATCGCGCATCGGGATGTAAACCTGTATGAATTCCACACCGTAGGAGAGCAAAGCGCCGGCAGCGTACACGATCGCGAACGTCGCGACCTTCGATCTCCCGCGTTCCCGTAGTTTTTCCCCTAGGCCAAAGCCGAAGGGAATAAAAAGCAAAATATTGAGAAAAATATCGAGGAGATCCATGCCTTTGCCCCAGCCGTTCAGCGAGAACGGGAAGAGGAAACGCGCCGAATTTTGATCGACGAACCGGAAGGGATACAGCGTCAGGAAGAAAATCCCAGCGAGCGAAAGCAGCAAGACCCGGTTGGCCCAAGAGGTCTCGGCAGGCGCGGAGCTCACTTGCAAACTAGCATCTGTCATCGTCCATTGAGCGTAAATCGCTCGGTGCTCACACCAAGTCTAGCATGGGTGCAGGTGCACCTGTCCTTGGAGTACAGGGACGCAAAATGGCGACAAAACCCGTCAACCGACTGCAAATTCTTGTGTTCTGACGATTTAGAACCGCTTTCATCCGCCGCGAGTACAGTTGCCCGCACCCGAAGGTCAGGTTCTCAATAGTCCCCTCGGACAGGCGAAAGCACCTGTACTTTCTTTGGACCTCTGACCAGTAGAGTTGTTTCGCAGCCACTCCCTAGACTGTGCGTGCCATGAAAACGCACGCACAGAACGCCAAAGCCGAAATCGCCGTACCGAACTTCAAGGGCCGAACCCCGCGCTCGCCACGCCGCGACCTCTTCGCGTTGATGGCATTGATCGCGGTCTTCACCGCTGCCGTGGGGCTTTCGAGCTGCGCTGGTTACACCACCAACGCATCGAGCGGCTCAACGGGACACACCGGTGCCGGGACCCTATCCGCGAGTTCGACGAACCTCAGCTTCGGCAATGTCGCCGTGGGCAGCAACAACGCGTTGAGCCTTACCGTCACGAACACCGGCTCGGCCACCGTGAACATCTCGCAGGCGGCGATTTCCGGCGCGGCGTTCAGCGTGATAGGCGGTAACCCGTCGTCCACGGTTCCCGCCGGGCAAAGCACTACCGTGCAAGTACAGTTCGCGCCGCAAGCCTCCGGCGCGGCCGCCGGCACTTTCACCATCGTGAGTGATGCCACCGATTCTCCGCTGGCAATTTCGCTGAGCGGGACTGGTACGCAGCCGGCGCTGGCTCTTAATCCTTCGGCCCTGAATTTCAACAACATCACCGTGGGGCAGACGAGCTCGCAGAACGTCACGCTGACAAACACCGGCAATGCGGACTTGGTGCTGACCGCCGCTACCGTGTCGGGGAATGGATTTGCAGTCGGCGGGCTTGCGCTTCCGAAGACGTTGACCGCCGGACAGAACGCCACCTTCAGTGTCCAGTTCACGCCTGCGTCCACCACGGGCGTCAGCGGCAGCGTGGTTTTCACAGACAATGCGCCGGGTGCAACCCAGACGTTGCCTTTGACCGGCAGTGCCGTTGCGGCCAATGGGACCCTCTCAGCTAATCCGGGTAGCTTCAATTTCAGCAACGTCGTTGTGGGCAGCAGTAGCCAGCAAACCATCACTCTGAAGAACTCCGGCGCTGGGTCGGTCACCATCAACCAAATCAGCACCACCGGAGCTGGATTCAGCACCGGCGGAGTCAGCGCGGGTCAGACGATCGCCGCCGGCGCGCAGGCTTCTTTCACCGCCACGTTTGCACCGACGGCAGCTGGCACCGCATCCGGCACAATCACAATTTCTACGACTGCCACGAATCCGACTCTTTCCATCGCGCTGAGCGGAACGGGAACGCAGGGAGCGCTCTCGGCCAATCCTTCAAGCGTCAATTTCGGTAGCGTGCTGATTGGAAGTAGCGGATCCGTTTCCGTCACGCTAACGAATACGGGTACCGCTCCAGTGTCGGTTTCTGCGGCAAGCGCTTCTGGCGCGGGATTTTCGTTGAGCGGTTTTTCGGCTGGGACCGTGAATCCCGGCGGCACCAGTTCGTTCACTGTCACGTTTTCGCCCACGACTGCGGGCAGTTCCAGCGGAAGCGTTTCCGTCACCAGCAGTGCGCCGGGATCCCCGCTGAAGATCAATCTCAGCGGTTCGGGAACGGCCACGCAGTCGCAGCTTACGGTCAGCCCGTCGTCACTTGCTTTCAATAGCGTGAACGTCGGAGGCAACGCCTCGCAGACGGTGACGCTGACCAACACCGGCAACGCGACGCTGAACATCACCGCGGCCGCGATTACCGGTTCCGGTTACACCATGACGCTCGCGCCGACGACCGTCGCTGCGGGCGCCAATACGACGTTCACTGTCAAGTTTGCGCCGACCTCCGAAGGCAGCGCGGCGGGAAGCGTCTCGATTACCAGCAACGCGCCCGGATCTCCGGCAAGCATTGCATTGAGCGGCACCGGCTTGCAGGCGCTCGGCTCGGCCAGTCCATCCAGTGTGGCCTTCGCCAGCGTGGTCGTAGGAAATAGCAATTCGAGTGTGATCACGCTGAAAAACAACGGCAATACGACGCTGTCGTTTTCTCAAATCAGCGTGACGGGATCTGGCTTCAGCATTTCGGGGCTCTCCACTTCGAGCACTATCGCCGCGGGAGCGACCCTGAACTTCAACGCCGTGTTTACACCGACGTCTGCGAATTCGTCGACCGGATCGATCGCGTTAACAACCAACGGCTCGCCCGCGCAGATTGCCATTTCGCTGACGGGCACCGGAACGACAGCGACCCAGTCCCTTAGCGCGTCTCCTTCGAGCCTCAGTTTTGGAAACGTGCAGGTCGGCAACAATACCTCGCAAACCGTCACGATCACCAACACCGGAAACTCGAATGTCACGATCTCCGGTGTGACCGCGACTGGTTCGGGCTACACCGCGACTGGAATTACGCCCGGGTTAATCCTGTCGGCGAACCAGACCGCCACGCTGACGGTCGTGTTCGCGCCGGCCGGCCTGGGAAGCGCAAGCGGCAGTGTCAGCATCGCGAGCAATGCAACCAACTCGCCGGCGACGATCTCTATATCCGGCGAATCGCATACGGTCCTGCTGTCTTGGACGGCGAGCACCTCGTCCGGGGTGAGCGGCTATTACATCTATCGCAAGACGGGTACGGGTCAGTACGCGAAGCTCAACCCGTCATCCGTAGATTCGGGCACGCAGTTTACGGACACAACGGTGCAGGCTGGAACCACGTACAGCTACGTGGTCACCGCCATCGCGAGCGGTGTGGAAGGTTCAGACTCAAGCCCGACGACCGTCAGCGTTCCATAACGCGCCGCGCGACCGCTGAACTTTCGGCTGAGAGACCAGGCGCTCCGTCCGGGGCGCTTGGTCTCTAAAACGGCACAGGACTGTCCCGAAGTACAGGTGTAACCCCCTGTACCAAAACTGTTCCTCGGTACAGTAGTCGCCGTGCCTCCCTGCGTTTCACAATACGTCCGCAACCATCATGAGAAGCGACGGCGGGCGGGACAAAGCGGAAAGCTTTACTTTCAAAGGACATAGCCGGAAGTTCGTGCCAGCCCGCCGGCTTGCTATGCTCGCGATGGCGCTTTCTGCCTGGCTTTTTGCGGCAGGGTGCATCGGATTGACGGGAAGTCCCAATGGCAGCGGGACCGGCGGCACAGGAAGTACCGGCGGGTCGCAATCTTCTCAACTTGCCCCAAGCTCGACCCAGGTCATCTTCGGCAACGTTACAGTCGGTTCTTCCACGTCCCAGTTGGTGACTTTGACCGCCGCGGGAACGGAGAATGTGACCATTTCGAGCGTGACCGTGTCCGGTGCGGGTTTCAGCGTGAGCGGGGGCTCGAATGTAATCTTAACTCCCAATCACTCCGTCACGTTGTCGATCGGTTTCCAACCCGGCGCGGCTGGGAGCGCTTCCGGGAAGCTGCTAATTTCCAGCAATGCCTCGAATTCCAGCCTGCAGATTGGACTTTCGGGAGCCGGAGTCGCCGCCAGCGGGAACCATTCGGTGGCGTTGAATTGGCAGCCGAGCACTTCGCCGGTGATCGGCTATTTTGTGTTCCGGGGACCGTCGGCCAGCAACTTGTCACAGGTGAACGTCACTGCCGTATCGACTACCAGCTATACGGACGGCAACGTGGTCAACGGCCAGACGTATGTTTATGCCGTAAAATCGATCGACGCCGGCAACGCGCTGAGCGGTTTTTCAAACCAGGTCACCGTTAAAATACCGAACCAGTAGTCGCTCCACGCAACAACCGCTTCGTTCGGGAGTCGCGCCGATACGTGGCCGCCGCCGCGCAAACGCCTTTCTTTTCATTCCCCCACCGTCTGCTGGGCACGGTCAGCAGTTGACGATTTTTTCGCGATGCTCTTGCACGTGGCGGGTGGCGTTGCGCGAATCGACCACAAGCTTCGCGTCGCGTACGATCGCGTCGTAGTCGTACTTCGAGTGATCGGTGGCGATCAGCACGCAGTCGTAGCTGGCGATATTCTGGGGCGTCAGCTCCACCGAGCGCTTGTCCGAAAAGTCGTAGTGCCGCATTTTGAAAAGCGCCGGAAAGTACGGGTCGTTGTAGTCCAGAATCGCGCCCTTCTGCGCCAGCAGCTCCAGCAGCTTCAGCGAAGGCGATTCCCGCAGATCGTCCACGTCTTTCTTGTACGCCACGCCCAGCAGCAAGATTCTCGAACCCTTGATGCTCTTTTCACGCTGGTTCAGCGCTGCCGCCACGGCGTTCACCACGTGGTACGGCATCTCCGTGTTGATTTCGCCCGCGAGCTCGATAAAGCGCGTGGCGAAATCGTACTCGCGCGCTTTCCACGACAAATAATATGGATCGACGGGAATGCAATGGCCGCCAAGCCCGGGACCGGGGTAGAACGGCATGAAGCCGAATGGCTTCGTTGCCGCACTATCGATCACTTCCCAAATGTCCAGGCCCATCCGCAGGCTCAGCTGCTTCAGTTCGTTCACCAGGGCGATGTTCACGCAACGGAAAATATTCTCAAGCAGCTTCACCATTTCGGCGGCTCGCGTGGAGCTGACCGGCACAACGCGTGCCACGATCTGCGCGTACAAGCTGCAAGCGGCGCGGCCGCTCGCGGGGTTCACGCCTCCCACTACCTTGGGAATCTGCGCCAAGCCGTACTGCTTATTGCCGGGATCTTCGCGCTCCGGCGAAAACGCCAGGTAGAAGTCCGTTTGCACATCCGTCGCGCCGCCGCCCGCCGATATCGGGCATTTCAGTCCTCCGGCTGCGATGATTGGCAGCACGAGTTCTTCGGTAGTTCCTGGATAGGTGGTGCTCTCCAGCACGATCAGCTGATTCCGCTGCAGGTGAGGCGCAATTGCTTTGGCAGTCTGCTCCACGTACGTCAGATCCGGCTCGCGCCGCTCGTCTAGCGGCGTGGGCACGCAGATCAGGATGGCGTCCATTTCGCGGAGGCGGGTGAAATCGGTGGTGGCATCGAATCGCTTGGCCTGCACGTGCTCGCGAATCTTGTCCGCCGGAATATGCTGAATGTACGATTGCCCGGCGTTCAGCTTGTCCACCTTCGTCTTGTCCAGGTCGAATCCGGTAACGCGCTGGCCCACATCTGAAAATCGCAAAGCAAGCGGAAGTCCCACGTACCCGCATCCGATAATTCCGACCTTGATTCCCTTTCCGGCGAAAAACTCAGGAGTGCGCTCGGCGCTCATTCATGTTCCTTTCCGAATCTGTGTAGGGTGGAAGTCGAACCAGAAATCAGCGTGAAATCGAGTTCGGCATCGCCGGGAGCTACGCGATCCCGGCGGCCAGAGGACCACAACGCACGCATGCGGATGCCTTGGAATGGCGGCGGTGTGAATCGGGCGGCGGAAACCATCATGCGTGTTCCCTGGGCGCCAGCGCCGTCTCCAGTTGGATGCGCCAATCCGGCAATTGGACACCAAATGTCTGCGTTAGCAGCGCATTGGAGAGCACGGAATACGCGGGACGCCGCGCTGGAGTTGGATAGTCCGTTGTTGCAATCGGCACAATTCGCTTAACGACTAGCGGCCGATCGCCGATGGTAGCCGCGACCCACGGGGGCCGATTCGCGCTATGGCGTATATGTTCCACGATGGCGCTGGCGAACTCGAACCAGCTCGCCTGACCGCCGGCCGTCATGTGATAGGTTCCGCTCCGCGACCCCCAAAAGTCAGCTCCCGAGGACCGCTTCCATTCATCAATCACGATTGTTGCCGTAGCGCGGGCGATTTCGCGGCTCCAGGTCGGCGCTCCGATCTGGTCCGAAACGATCCGGAGTTCTTCGCGCTCGGCGGCAAGCCGCAAAATCGTGAGCAGAAAATTCTTGCCCCGCGTGGCGTACACCCACTCGGTGCGGAAGATCAGGTGGCGTCCGCCGGCGTTCCGAATCGCGTTTTCGCCTGCCAGCTTCGTTCGTCCGTACGCGCTTAGCGGATTGGTCGCATCTCTTTCGGTGTACGGTTGATTCTTCGCCCCGTCGAACACGTAGTCCGTCGAATAGTGCACCAGCGCCGCGCCGATTTTCTTTGCTTCGTCCGCCATCACCGCGGGGGCCTCTGCATTGATGGCCCGGGCGAGCGGCTCTTCGCTTTCCGCTTTGTCAACGGTCGTGTACGCGGCGGCATTGAGAATTATCTGTGGTTGAAATTCGCGAACCGCATGGCGCACGCAGTCTGGCCTCGTCAAATCCAGCTCCTCCCGGCCGAGCGCTCGGAGTTCGCTCGTGCCGGCGAGGATGCCTTCGAGTTCTCGGCCCACTTGGCCGTGTTTGCCGGTTAACAAAATGCGTGGTTTCATCGCACGGAATATTTCGGAAGCAGTTCTCGCGGAATGTCGGCGAGCTTCGGGTAGGCCGCATCTTTGTCGGAGACGAGCGGCTTGGCTAGGTCCCACTGAATTTTCAGGTCCGGATCGTTCCAGATAATCCCGTACTCGTCACCCGGCGCGTAAAAATCGCTGCACTTATAGAGGAATTGGACCACATCGGTCAGCGCGACGAATCCGTGCGCGAACCCCGCGGGAATGTAGATTTGATTTTGTTCGCGGGCAGACAGAAACACGCTCGTCCATTTTCCAAACGTGGGCGAGCCGGCCCGAATGTCCACGGCGACGTCGAACGCTTCGCCCTCAACCACCCGGCAAAGTTTCGCCTGCGGATGACGCAGCTGATAGTGCAGGCCGCGCAGCGTGTCCTTCACCGAGCGCGAATGGTTGTCTTGAACGAAGGTATCGGCGATGCCCAGCTCGGCATATTTCGTGCGGTGGTAGGTCTCCATAAAAAAGCCGCGCGCATCCTGAAAGACTCTTGGGCGAATTTCCAGCACGCTTGGCAGCGAAGTCTCCACTCGCTGCAGAGTGCTCCCAATTGACGTCGGCTTTGAAGTCATTGCATCCAGCAACGCGCTGAAGAGTACATCTGCCGCGGCGCCACTTAGCTCGCGGCCGGTTCCGGCACGCGCCCGGCGATGGCGCGGAGCGAAGAATCACGATTTTCGTAATACTGCTGGTAATAGCTGCGATAGTTTCCGTCGCGCACGCCCGCGAGCCACGCGGTCTGGCTCTTGTACCAATCAATCGTCTGGCGCAGGCCGTCCTCGAGCGCAATCGACGGCTTCCATCCCAGATGCTTTTCCATTTTGTCGCACCGTAAGGCATAGCGGCGGTCATGTCCGGGCCGATCCTTCACGTACGTCAGCAATGACTCGGGCTTGCCCATCAAATGCAGCAACCGTTTCGCCATCGTCAGATTGTCGACCACGTCGAGCCCGCCGATGTTGTAAACCTCGCCGATGCCGCCGCGCTCCAGCACCGCCAGAATTCCGCGGCAGTTGTCTTCCACGTGCAACCAATCGCGCTGCTGCTGGCCGTCGCCGTAGATCGGCAGCGGCTTGTCGTCGAGCGCGTTGGTGATCATCAACGGTAGGAATTTTTCCGGAAACTGGTACGGGCCGTAGTTGTTCGAAGAGCGCGTCATCACCGCAGGAAAATTGTAGGTGCGCACGAACGAGCGCACCAAAAGATCCGATGCCGCCTTCGACGAAGAATACGGACTGCTGGGCTCCACGGGAGAATTTTCGTCCGCGAAGGCGCCCGGACGCATGTCACCGTAAACTTCATCCGTGGAAATATGAACGAACCTCTGCACGCCGAGTGTTCGCGCCACCTGTAGCACCACAAACGTACCTTTTACGTTCGTCTCGATCGCGGCGGCAGGTTCGTAGATGCTGCGATCCACGTGTGACTCGGCTGCAAAGTGGACCACCGCGCCGCAGCCGGTCATCGCCGCTTCCACGGCAGCCGCGTCGCAAATATCGCCTTTCACGAAGCAATACTGTGGATCGTTCGCAACGGATTCCAGATTGGCCAGGTTGCCCGCGTAGGTCAGCTTGTCGTAATTGACCACCGAGTAGCCCCGGCTGGCACCCAGAATATAGCGAATGAAGTTTGATCCGATGAATCCGGCGCCGCCCGTGACGAAGAGTTTCATCGCGCCACTTCGACGGAAGCAGTGGCTCCGGGGCCCGAGCGCAAGTCCATTTTGTTTGCCCCGGTTTCCGCCACCAGCGTATTGGCGCGCAGCAGCGACTCGAACGTTCCGGCGTCTGTCCACCAGCCCGGCAGCATGTCCCAGCTCAGCGTGCCGTCTTCGATGTAGAAATTGTTGACGTCCGTGATTTCCAGCTCGCCGCGGCCGGATGGCTTCAGCCGGTGGATTTTTTCGAAAACGCTCGCGTCGTACAAATAGATCCCCACGACCGCGTAGTTCGATTTCGGAGCTTTCGGCTTCTCTTCAATGCCGGCCACGCGGTCCCCGCGGACTTCCGCCACGCCAAACCGCTGCGCGTCCTGCACTTCCTTCAGCAGAATCTTCGCGCCCTGTTTCTGCCGCTTGAAACTCTCGACGGCGTGGCAAATGTTACCTTCGATGATGTTGTCGCCCAGCACCACGCAGATCGGCTCGCCGGCCGCGAAAAATTCCGCGAGGCCTAGAGCCTCGGCGATCCCGCCTTCACCTTCCTGGTACGTGTAATTCAGATGCTTGAGGCCGAAGTCGCGGCCGTTGCCGAGCAAACGCAGAAAGTCGCCCGCGTTCTTGCCCCCGGTGACCAGAAGTATTTCCTCGATCCCCGCATTCACCAGCGTCTGGATCGGGTAATACACCATGGGCTTGTCGTAAATTGGAAGGAGGTGCTTGTTGGTCACTCGCGTCAGCGGATTCAACCGGCTGCCCGTGCCACCTGCGAGTACGACGCCTTTCATTTTGTGATGCTCCTTCCTCTGAAGCCCGAAATTGAGGTCAAGCCGACCTTGAAATTCTCGCCGCGAGCGGCGCGAATGGCAAGCCCGCCTACGGGGACTGTGCCGGCCATACGTACACCTGGGCCACACTAGACAAGGCACTTCGTATTCCAGAGTGGCTACGGAATGTTTCGGAGCTTGTTTATTAAGTGGCGTGTTGTGTGCAATTTGTGGACACTACGCAACCGCAGGTAGCCCGGCAGTGCGAGTTTTTACGGAAGACGGAACGAAACTTCCCGCTCTATGCCCATCCGTTTCCGCCCGGTACCAGAACTGTGCCTGGTGCCGAAGCACCGCCGGAGGCGGAGCCAGCCCGACTCCGCGAGACTGGACTTCGCTTGCGCCTATTCGACGGTAATGCGCGAGCCGTGCTGCGCAGACGCCGAAAGCTTCTCGATGCGCTGATCGATCACCGCTCGGATCGCCTTCAGGAATTCGACGCGCGAATTCATCAGGTGTTGGCGCACCGCTGGGGACACCTCGAAGCACTTGCCGAGATGGTCCAATATTTCATGGCACGCGCATTGGCCGGCGGCATGTTGCTCGGTCGGACGTCCAGCTGCTTCTTGTTCGTTCGCCATCACTCCTCCTTCATTTCAATCGTCAGGACCCGTTCCTGCAATCTTGCCCTGGACGGCTGCAACCCCGCCATCGCTCGCGGCAGCCCGATGTGCCTGCGCAGCGTGCCGATTTCGACGACCAAATCGTCGCCTTTCTTGAACAACCCCACCTCGCCCTTCGCCGCAAATGGCAGCGCCAGGTGAATTTGATAGACCCCGTCCAGTTTCGCAAACGTATAGGGCCGCTCCGTTCGCGTCACGGCCGCAGGGTCTTCCTCGCCATGATACAGCGCCCGCGCCAGCTCTTGCAGCCGTTGTTTCCCCAGCACTTCGCGGGCGAACAGCGGCACCCGCCGCACCGGCACCGGCGCGAAATACTCCTCCACTTCCTGCAGCGCCTTCTGCTGCGAAGTGTGCCAGTCGCCGAACCACGCGTCCGTCACTTCCTCCGGCAGCAGACGGTTGACGATCACCGAATCCACCGTCAGTCCGTGCAGCGAGAAGTAGACGAAAGCGCGCTGCGTTTCGCGCAGCACCATCTTCTCCGGATTCGTCACCAGCCGCACGCTCGTTATGTTCGGGTCCTGCATCAGATCGTCCACGCCCTCCAGCTTTTCAAAAAGGTCGCGGATGTTCGCGAAGTAGCTGTCGGTCGGAAGCTCGAACGGCGCCACGCGGTTTGCAATCGGCCGCACCACCTTGATCAAATTCCGCTGGAACGGAAAAATGTGCTTCATGTACCAATCGAGCGTCGCTGGCATGCTGATGAAGCGCATGGACTCGGCCGTGGGCGCGGCATCGAGCACGATCACGTCGTAGCGCTGCTCGCGCCGGTATTGATTGATGTACATCATCGCGCTGAGCTCTTCCATGCCCGGCAAAATGGCCAGCTCCTCGGCTTCCACTCCGCTCAGCCCGGTGGCGCGCAGCACCGAACTTACGTACGCGGAAATCTCCTGCCAGTGCCGCTTGATCTCTTTCTGGATGTTCAGCTCGAAAATCGAAAGCTTGTCGTCGATGGGAAAAGGATCGGAAGTTGCTTCGTCAAAAAGATGAAGGCCGAGATCGAAGGAATCCGCCAGGCTGTGCGCCGGATCGATGCTCATCACCAGCGTGCGGTAATTCAGTTCGGCAAGCCGGACGCCGGTAGCGGCGGCAAGGCTCGTCTTTCCCACTCCGCCTTTGCCGCTGAACAGTAAAATTCTCATGCACCATTATAACAAGGCCCGCCGCGGAAGATTTCGCTATGAAATACCGCCGCTCGTGACGGTTTTCTCCGGGGCGCGGGTGGAATTCGCGGAGCGCTGCCAACTAGCCGGTTGGGCGCGGCGATTCGGGTTCCACTCGCCACGATGGCGCTTCATTCCAGCAGATGAACGGCGCTTCGAGCGGGACGGACGCGTCCGGATGATCGGGAATCACCCGCGGCGTGTAATCGGCGGCGGGACGAGTCGGCGGGATATGCGCCGCATACAAGAATCCATTCACCGAACCGACCAGTCGTTCGCCGCGCTCCATCGAGTGCCGCACCGGCGCGCCGCCATTCTGGCCTTCGGCATAGAGTTCAACCCGCACCAAGTCGGGATCGAGGTCGCCCAGGAAAACCTGCACCTGGAAGCAACGTTCCTCTTCGCTCTGGTTGAGGGTAGCGGCGCCGAATCTTATGGACGACCAATGCTGGCTAAGTTCCCGCTGCCACTTCTTCAACTCAGTGCCAAGAGAACCCTGCTTCTCGGTTCGCTTTTGAAAAGCTGCCGCCGCAGGCAAGTAGTGATCTTCGGTGTATTCGCGGACCACGCGGTTTGTCGAGAAAGCCGGGGTCAGCCGCGACATGCTTTCCCGCATGCGAACCACCCACCCGCGCGGAATGCCGTGCTCGTCCCGATCGTAAAATTCGGGAGCGATCTGCTTTTCGATCAGGTCGTAAAGCTCGTTCGCTTCGGCGGCATCCCAGGCCGGATCGCTATCGTGCTCTTTCCCATCGCCGATGGCCCATCCTACTTCGGGCGCGTAAGCCTCCGCCCACCAGCCGTCCAGCTCGGACAGGTTCAGGCCGCCGTTCACCAGCACTTTCATCCCGCTCGTGCCGCTGGCTTCCCACGGGCGCCTCGGCGTGTTGATCCACACGTCGACGCCCTGCACCAAATGCTCAGCCATCAGGACGTCATAATCGCTCAGGAAGACAACGTGCGGCCGCACCTCTGGCTGCTGCACGAATTGAATCCACTGCTGAACCATCGCCTGTCCGGCGAGGTCGCGCGGATGAGCCTTGCCCGCCAGCACGAGTTGCACGGGGCGTTCGCGATGCGTCAGAATCTGCGTGAGCCGCTCCGGATCGTGCAGCAGGAGCGTAGGCCGTTTATAGGTTGCAAATCGGCGCGCAAAGCCAAGCGTCAGCGTGTTGGCATCGAGAATCTGCGCGGCCTGCGTCAGCTCTTCCGCCGAAGCCCCCCGGCCGGCGAGTTGGCGGACGTGGCGTTTTCGAACGTACTCCACCAGGGACTTGAGTCCATCCGCGCGCAGCTGCCACAGTTCGGCGTCGCTTACCACCCGAAGGTCCTCCCCCACCGTATCCACCGCGCCCTGCCATCGTCCTTTTCCGCAGCACGTCTCCCAAATTCGGTCCGAGGCCGCCGAGTCCCAGGTGGGCATGTGCACGCCGTTGGTTACATGCGTTACCGGCACCTCCGCTTGCGGCCACCGCTCGAAGAGAGGCTGAAAGATTCGGCGGCTCACTTCGCCGTGAAGCCGGCTTACGCCATTGGCGGCGCCGCTGCCGCGCATGGCCAGATACGCCATATTGAAAGGCTCGGAAGAATCGCTTGGGTCGCTCCTGCCGAGCGCCAGCAGATCGTGGAACGATATGCCGAGGTCCCGCTCGGCATATCTCTTGAAGTATTTGGCCATTAACCCGGGATGGAACCGATCGAAACCGGCCTTGACGGGCGTGTGCGTGGTAAAAAGATTTCCGGCGCGCGTAATCGTCAGCGCCAGATCGAACGGCTGATGATTGGCCGCCATGTGCGAACGCGCCCGCTCCAGAACCACGAACGCCGCATGGCCCTCATTCAGATGGCAGACCTCCGGTTTCCGGCCCAGCCGTTCGAGCAGCCTCCACCCGCCAATTCCCAGCACGATTTCTTGCTTTAGGCGCAGTTCGGCATCGCCGCCATAAAGCTCGCTGGCAATGCCGCGGTGTGAAGGCATGTTCGCCGGATCGTTGGTGTCCAGCAGGTAGAGCTTGGCGCGCCCCACCTTTGCTTCCCAAGTGCGCAGCCACAGCTTCGCACCCGGGAAATCGATGGATAGGCGCAACCATTCCCCGTTCTCTTCGCGCAGAGGAGAAATCGGCAGTTGCCCCGGATCGTTGTAGGGATAGATCGCTTCCTGCCGGCCTTGCGAATCAATCTCCTGACGAAAATATCCTTGCTGGTACAAGAGGCCGATTCCAGCCACCGGAACGCCCAAGTCACTAGCGGCCTTGAGCTGATCGCCCGCCACGTTTCCAAGCCCGCCCGAGTAAATCGGAAGAGCTTCGCTGAGCATGAACTCCATTGAAAAAAGCGCCACCGAGCGCAGAACGGAGTCTGCGTGAGCCTTTTGAAACCATGCTTCCGATTGCTCCGCGTCGCGGTGGCTTTGATGAACCTGGGAAAGCAGAGTCTGAAATTCAGGCTCGTGCATAACGCTCTGCAGCCTCTCGTGAGACGCCGTTTGCAGCACGATCCAGGGATTGTGGGTCAGCTCCCAGAGTTCCGGATCGAGCCATTCCCAGAGCCGGTCCGCCGAATGGTGGAACGAGGAGCGCAAATCAAGCGCTAGCTCCGTCAGGGCATCGGAAATAGCCTGTTCTGACAGCCCTTCACCGCCGCCCGAAGATCCACTCGAACGATCGACCACCACACACCCCTTCCATTCCGAGCGTATTGGCTATTGCCTCGGTCCCCTCGACCATTTCGGGACGCCGTCTTCGTTTCTCAGCACGAGCGTCTTTCCGCTCTTTTTGATCTCGCGGGCGATAATCGCTTCTTTTTCGTTGTACGTCACGCGAGACCCTGTCACCTCGACCTTGTCATCCTTGGCGAACGCGAAACCCTTGTCCTTCGCAAAACTGGCCGGTCCCGCCAGGACGGTCACAGTCTCTTTTCCCGTTTTCACCACGAGATGCAGTCCACCCATCCCGCTCATACGTCCCATCGCGCCAGGCTGCACCGTGCCCTCTTGTACCTCTTGGATGGTTCCCTGAATCGTGACCACCGTCGACGTGTTGTATCTTGGCATGCGCATGTTCCGGCCCATGCCTCCTTGAGCAAAAGCCGCTGGTGCCGCCAGCACCGCCAAGATGGCGATAACCGCCTGGCCGATCGTAATTTGTCGCATTTTCATGATCGCTCCTTCCGCGCAACCGGCTTCGGACGTTATGTCCCTGCCGGTTTTCCGGACCTCAAGATTCTATCTATGCCGGTAATGGTCAACAGTGATACCGCTCACACACGGAGGTAAGAGAATCGGAAGCCGGCATCGCCGCAGCCGCTACAACGTCCAGAATAATGGCAGGCAGCCGAGAATCGAAAATCCCAACAGCAGCCAGAAGCACTGCACGCCGGTCTTTCGGTCTCCGAAACCCAGCGCGTAGAAACCTTTCACCACGTAGTTGCTCGCCGCCGCGATCACGATCGCCGAGGTCGCAACCGACATGGACGTGACCGTGCCCGCCGATTGCGTTAGGCTGAGGACGAACGGATCGATATCGCTGAGTCCCATCAGTCCGGCGAGCCCGAAAACTCCGCCGCGTCCCAGGTGAATCACCGCCAGCCGCGTAAGCACCAGCATCGCAATGAACAGCCCGCCGAAAAGCAGCGCCGCCCAAATCTCCAGAGGGTTCCGCGGTATGTAATTTTCCGTGAGCTCGGGCGAGCGTTCGTCCGGCAACCGGCTCCAAAGCCACCCGACGGCCAGTCCGACAACCGCGAGCAGCAGCAGCGGCAGCGCCAACCTGTGCAGCAGTTGCCGATTGAAAATTCCAATGAGTATTGCAAGACGAAGGTACATCACGCCCGATGCCATCAAGATTGCACCGGCAAAAAGACGCGGGGAAGCCTTCGCTTCCCGGGCGCGCTTGGCCAGCACGATCGTCGTCAGCGTCGATGAATACGCGCCGCCCAAAAGCGCCGAAAGGATTGTGCCGCCGCGCCCCTTGGTCCAGATTTGCAGAAGGTAGCTGAGATACGAAATGGCGCTCACGGCCACCACCACCAGCCACGTCTTGAACGGGTTGATGCGATACGGCCCAAAATCCTGGTTCGGCACGATCGGCAGGATCACCACCGTCACGAACAAAAACTTCGTAAACGTGAAAATTTCCTGGGCAGGTATGCGCCGGGAAAGGCCCTCCAGAAAAACTTTCAGCTCCAACAGCAGCACGCTCAGAATGCTGATCGTGCTGGCGATCCAGAGGTGCCCCAGCGCCACCAGCACTCCGACCACATAGGTCGCCAGCGCCGAAAGCTCCGTGGTGATTCCGGCTACTTCCACGCTCTGCAATTTGTGCTGGTAGGAAAGCCACAGAAACCCGCCGATCACGGCGAAGCCGATGCTCGCGGGTATCAGCTGCGATCCGGAAAGCAACGCCAGCGAGTATCCCAGCAGCCCGATCAGCGGATAGGTCCGAATGCCGCCGAAAATGAATTTATCTACGGTGGCTTTGTGCTCTTCGCGTTCCAGGCCGATCAGCGCGGAGAACGCCAGCGTTAGCAGGATCTTCGTAGCTTCCTGCGGGAGCATCGGCAGCGGACTGAACAGGATGGTAGCCATCGATTTCAGTTTTCCGTGGGACTCCGGACGCAAGGACTCACCATCATCTCCGAGCCCCGGCGAGCGGAGTGTAAGTCATTCCGCTCGTTCGCGCTACCGCCGCAGGTCACTGAGGGGTGTGATGCCTGTCACAGCCGCTTGCTCCGCCGCGAAACAGAATTGCTATGCGACACAGGAGGCGGACGTGAGAATACTTCTGGCCATCGATGATTCCGCCGGCTCCGCATCGGCATTGCGAGCGTTAGTAGACCAATCCACTGGAAAGCAAGCGGAGGTCAGGGTGCTGACGGTCGTCGAGCCGCCCTCGGCCTCGATGAAATTTGCCGTAGCGGCTGCCGGGCAGATGGCCGGCTTTCCCGCCACCTTCGCTCCCGAATTAGAGGCCGAATCGAAAACCGCGCAAGCGCTGGTCGATCGCGCCGCGGAAGAGTTGCGGCGCGCGGGCCTGCAAGCGCAAGCTGCCGTTGAAGTCGGCAATCCAAAATCGGTGATCGTCGATACCGCCGCGCAATGGCACGCCGATTTGATCGTTGTCGGAGCGCACGGACGCACGGCCCTTGAGCGTTTCCTCATCGGCAGCGTGTCGGAAGCCGTGGCGCGCCACGCGCCGTGCTCGGTCGAAATCATCCGCGGCTAGGCGAAGCAATAGCGTCCACTCGCCATCCAAGGAGGCGTGCTATGAAATCGGGCACTCAAGAATCGCAGGCCAGTACGTCCGGCGCGGCCCTAGTCCACGAGCAGCCGCTGCTGCTCTGGTTTAAAGATTGCGGCATCGCAGACGTTCCTGTCGTCGGCGGCAAGAATGCCTCGCTCGGCGAAATGATCCGCAATCTCACCGCCAAAGGAATTCGTGTACCCAACGGCTTCGCCACCACCGCGCACGCCTATCAGAATTTTCTGCAGGCCAACGGCCTGGACACGAAGCTCCGCGAACTCTTCAGCGGCCTCTCCGTCGAGAATCTGCAGCAGCTCCGAAACGTTGGCAGTCAGGCCCGCGCCATGATCTTGGAAGCGCACATGCCGGACGATCTGGAGCAGGCCATCGCCGCGGCGTACGCAAAATTGTGCGATGAATACGGCGCCAATACCGACGTCGCCGTCCGCTCCAGCGCCACCGCCGAGGATTTGCCGGACGCCAGCTTCGCCGGCCAGCATGAAACCTTCCTCAACATCCGCGGCCTTCCCGCGCTGTTCGAGGCCTGCAAGAAATGCTTCGCGTCGATCTTCACCGATCGCGCCTTCTACTATCGCCAGAGCCACGGCTTCGATCATCTCCGCATCGCGCTCTCGATCGGCATTCAAAAAATGGTCCGCTCCGATCTGGCCAGCGCCGGCGTGATGTTCTCGATCGACACCGAAACCGGTTTCACCAACACGGTCTTGATCAACGGCTCCTACGGCCTCGGCGAAAACGTCGTCCAGGGCTCCGTCAATCCCGATGAGTACATCGTCTTCAAGCCCACTCTGAAGCAAGGTTTCCGCCCCATCCTTTCGAAAACCACCGGCACCAAGGAGTCGAAGCTCGTCTACGACCTCGGCGGTTCGAAATCCACGAAGAACGTTCCCGTCGCGCCGAGCGAGCGCACCAAATTCGTGCTCGAAGACGCCGAAATTCTCGATCTCGCGCGCTGGGCCTGCGCCATCGAAGACCACTACTCCTCCGTCCACGGCCGCTATACGCCGATGGACATGGAATGGGCCAAGGACGGCGTCACCGGCCAGCTCTTCATCGTTCAGGCGCGCCCGGAAACGGTGCAGTCGCGCAAAAAGAAGCTGATGCTGAAAACCTATCGCCTGAAATCGCCGGGCAAGCGCCTGGTCAGCGGCCATAGCGTCGGCGAAGCGATCGGCACGGGCAAAGCGCGCCCGATTCTGGACGCGCACCGCATGGGCGAATTCCAAACCGGCGAAATTTTGGTCACGGACAAGACCGATCCCGATTGGGAACCGATCATGAAGAAAGCCGCGGCCATCGTCACCAACCAGGGCGGGCGCACTTGCCACGCCGCGATCATCGCCCGTGAACTCGGCATTCCCGCGATCGTCGGCAGCGAGAACGCCACCGGCGTGCTCAAAACCGGCCAAGAAATCACCGTCTCCTGCGCCGAGGGCGAGATCGGCTACGTCTACGACGGCGCGCTTCCCTTCGAAGTCTCCGAACAGGCGCTCGATCAGCTCCCGCGCCCGCACACGCAGATCCTGATGAACGTGGGCAATCCCGAAGACGCTTTCAATCTGGCTGCCATTCCCAACGACGGCATTGGCCTCGCGCGCCTCGAATTCATCATCGCCAACCACATTCAGGCGCATCCGCTCGCGCTCGTGCACTTCGATCAAGTCGCCGATCCGCAAGTGAAGCGGCAGCTGGCCGAATTGACCGCCGGCTACGAAGACAAGCCGCGCTACTTCGTCGATAGGCTCGCGCAAGGCGTGGCGCTCATCGCCGCCGCGTTTCATCCCAAGCCGGTGATCGTGCGCCTCTCCGATTTCAAAACCAACGAGTACGCGCACCTGCTCGGCGGCCAGCAATTCGAGCCCGTCGAAGACAATCCCATGATCGGCTGGCGCGGCGCTTCGCGCTACTATCACGAGCGCTACCGCGACGGTTTCGCCCTCGAATGCCGCGCCATGAAGATCGTGCGCGAGGAAATGGGCCTCACCAACGTCATCCTGATGATCCCCTTCTGCCGCACCGTCGCCGAGGGACGCGCCGTGCTTGCCGAAATGGCCAAGCACGGCTTGGAGCGTGGCAAGAACGGCCTGCAGGTCTACGTGATGTGCGAGATTCCCGCCAACGTGATCCTGGCCGACGAATTCTTCAAAATTTTCGACGGCTTCTCCATCGGCTCGAACGATCTCACTCAGCTCACTCTCGGCCTCGATCGCGATTCGCAAATCCTCGCGCCGCTCTTTGACGAGCGCAACGAAGCCGTGCGCCGGATGATCCGCATGGCCATCGAAGCGGCGAAAAGAAACGGCAAGAAGATCGGTATCTGCGGCCAGGCGCCCAGCGACTATCCCGAATTAGCGCGATTCCTGGTCGAGCTGGGCATCGACTCCATCAGCCTCAATCCGGATTCCGTTTTGAAGACGCTGATCGATGTCGCCGCCACCGAAAAAAAGCTCGCCTCCCGCGGCAAGGTCGCGTAGCCGTCTCTCGCAAGTCCGAGGCAGCGGCAAAAAAAAAGAGCGGCGGGGCGAAAGCCCCGCCGCTCTTTTGTAATCGGCACGAAGGAATTATCTACCGGCGTCCGTCCTCGTGCCCGTGTCCGCGGTCATTGCCTCCGTCACGGTTGTCGTGTCCGCGGTCCCCGCCCTGGTTCCCGCGCGGCTGTTCGTTGCGCGGACGCGCTTGCGGCTGGTTCCCTCGCGGGGCCGGCTGGTTGCGCGGTTGTGCTCCGCTGCGCGGCTGGTTCCCTCGCGGAGCCGGTTCATTGCGCGGCTGTGCTCCGCTGCGCGGCTGATTCCGCGGTGGAGCGTAATTCGGACGCTGCGGCTGGCGAGTATTCGGTCGAGTTTGGCGCTCTTGGCGCGGTCGATTTTGGTTCGCGGGCGGATGGAATTGGCCTGGCCGCTGCGTTGCCCCAATCGGCGGGCGTCCATGGTTGTCGGAATAGCGGAAGGCCCGGTTGTCTCGGGCTTGCATGTCGTGCCGCTCCTGCTCCCTGGTGCGCTCGACGTGCCTCTCGCGGTCCCATCGCTGTTGCTCCGGCGTGGGGCGCTCGCGCACGCCGCGCGGCCCGCCGTTGTACGCGATGCGGCCCGTGGTCAGGCGCCTGTAGTTGCGATTTTCATACACGTTGCGAACCACGCGGACGTTGACGTTGGTTACCGCGCGATTGTAATAAAAATGACGGCCGCGCCATTCGCCGCCCACGTACCCGAACCCGAAGTACCCGTGGCCGTAGTTGATCCCGCCGTAGAACCCCACGTGCGGCCCCCAATACCCGGGATGCCACATGTATAGGCCGGCGTTAAAGCCCCACCATCCGGGCGTCCACAGCAGCCCCGGCTCGGGCGCCAAAACCCACGTCCCCGGAACCCAGTAATATCCGTCCTGGCTCCAGGCCCAATAGCCGGGAATCCAGATGTAATCCGGTCCGGGGCAAATGGGCTGTACGTACACCGGCAGCACTGGTGGTCCAATGCGCACGGAAATGCCGACGGAAACCTGCGCCGCAGCCGGCTTCGGCAAAGCTGTCGTAAATCCAAGCGCCGCAACCAGCACGATGATCGGTAAGAGATACGCTGTCCTTCGCATGTGCACCCCCTGGCAGAGCGGCTGAGCGTCTTCTCCAATTATAAACACTATCGGGGTGCAATAGTTGCAGTGTGCCGAATCCAGCCCCTGCGCGCCGTGTTTAGCTCTTCCCCGTTGCGACCACCCGTTGCGATCACAGGAGAGAGATTCGTGTCGGTCCGGCAGGCAGGCGAAGCGCCTGGGTTCTGACTTTTTCCGGTCAGTCTGAAAAAGCCGCGTCAGGCGCTGGCCCGTTTGTCCGCAACCAAATCGGCGAATACAAACCCGTCCCGCTCCACCACTTCTCCCGCCCGCACGCTGATCGGCGCGCGAAACATCGGCCCCGCGCACGCAAACGTGTGAAACTCGCCGCATTCGCCGCATGTATCCACGGTTGCCGGCAGCTCCGCCAGCAGTTGCGAATTCCATTCCCTCCCGGCGAACGACTTGTCGAGCTTGCGAGGGTCCACGCACGTGAGGTACGAACGCAATCCGCCCGCAATCATCTCTTCCGCAAGCTGCCGTGTGGGAATGCCCCACAACGGAAACACTGGCGCGATCCCGCACGGCGCCAGTTTTTCTTCCCGGTAGCGGCGCACGTCTTCGAGAAACAGATCGCCGAAAATCATGTGCGTCACGCCCTCCGCAAGCGCGCGGTCCATGGCCTCGGCCATCGCGCGCTCGTATTCCTCATTCGAGCAGGGCGAAGGAATCGGCACGGACACCAGCGGCAGCCCGGCCGCAGCCGCCTGCGCTTCCAGCAGCGATTGCCGGACGGCGTGCATGGCCACGCGTTCGTGCGTCCGGTTCACCGTGGTCAGCAGCGCCGCCACGTCGAATGCGCCGCTTTGTTGCACCACATGCAGCGCCCACGCGCTGTCCTTGCCGCTGCTCCACGATAGCCACGCCTTCGGCCGGCCTCCCTGCATTCGCATAATCCGCGCTCCTCTGTGAAAACGTCGCTTTTCGTCAGGGCACGGCTTCAGAGTCTGTGTCGCAACTTGTCGAGGTTTGCACTTGAAAGCGGAGAGGAGATGTTGGAGAAGAGGGCAGAGGAGAACAGCGATGCCCTTTCAAGAGTACAGCCCGGAGCAAGCAGCTCTGTTGCCGGTGCATGTGCGCGATGTGCTGAGCGAGAAGCATCTGGTGTTTCTGATCAGCGCGGTGGTGGAGAAGCAGGATCTGCGCGGGTGGGAGGCGGCCTACAGCGACGAGGGGCAGCGCCCGTATCATCCGGCGCTGCTGCTGAAGGTGTTGCTGTATGCCTTCGCCTTGGGGGTGCGGGGATCGCGGAAGATCGAGCAGCGCATCAAGGAAGATTTGGGGTTTCGCTATTTGGCCGGAGGGGCGGAGCCGGATCACAAGACCATCTGCGAGTTTCTGCGGCGACACGGGCGGCGGGTGAACGACCTGTTCACGGCGGTGCTGGAGCAGGTGCAGAGAGCGGGGCTGGGAAAGCTGGGAGTGGTGGCGCTGGACTCGACGCGGGTGAAAGCGAACGCCTCGCGCGACCGGGTGATGAGCGCAGCGGGATTGCGGGTCGAGCGAGCGCGCAAGCGGCGGCAGGTACGGCAGTGGCAGCGCGAACTGGCAGCTATCGATGGGGATGAAAATCCGGGCGGGCTGGTGGCCGAGCTGGAACGAGTGCAGCAGCGGCTGGCCGAGATTCCCGGCCAGTTGCAGGAGCTGCGCAAGAGCGGACAGAAGCGGCTCTCACGCACCGATCGAGACAGTCGCTTCTTGCACAGCCGCGAGGGATTTGTGCTGGGCTACACGGCGGAAGCGGCGGTGAGTGAAGACGGAATGATCGTGGCCGCACGCGTGACGCAGGCGGCCAACGATCACGCCAGCCTGATGCCGCTGGTGGACGAGGCCGAGCGGCGCTGCGGGCAGCGCCCGCAGAAGGTGCTGGCGAACGCGGGATTTTATTCGAACCAGAATGTGGAAGCGATGGAAGAGCGAGGCGTGGACTTATACGTTCCCGACTCGGTGCTGGCGCACGAGATGAAGCAAGGCCAGCGGGTGCGCGGAGCGATGCGCATCTCGCATGCGGGACTGAAACGGATGCGGCAGCGGTTGCGCTCACCGGCCGGACGAAAGTTGTACGCGCGGCGGAAGGGGTTGATCGAACCGGTTTTCGGCACGCTGAAAGAGCATCGCGGAATGCGCCGGTTTTATCGGCGCGGATTGGCGGGCGTGAACGCCGAGTTCTTGCTGATGGCTTTGGCCTTCAACTTGACCCGGCTGCACGGAATGCAGCAACGGTAAGCCCCAGAAATCAGGCCACCGTGTTGCGCCGCACGCTTCACCGTACCGAAGGCCGGTCAATTTCGGCGCAAGGCCGAGTCGCGACACAGACTCTGAAGCCGTGCCGTGAGCGTCCCTCGATGAATTCGGCTTTAGCCGCTGAGGCCATGCCCGCGCAATTGTCGCACGTTCATACGCGCATCTCGCTATGCGCCGGGAATTCTCTTCGCATTAGTCCGCCGCGCCTCGGCTCTGCCGCTCGCCGAAAGCATCCCGCCCCGTCCCTGCCCAGGTCAACACGGCAATTGCCCGGCTTGCCCGTTCATCGGGGCTCTCAAGCGGGAAACCTGCGATGGCTGGCGCTAATTCGCATCGTGACGCCGCGGCGGTATACTCTTTTCCGTTCTTTAGTCAGGTAAATGGCCAGCCTCGCCCAATCCATATTTTCGGCCAAAACGCTGCTCGTGTGCTTTGGGCTGTTGCCGGGGTCATCATCCGGAGCGGTCGGCCTTCTGATAATTGTGGCTCTTTTCGTTGTCTTTCTAGCGCCATTTGATCGCCGCCTTCTGGAGCGGTACATACAGCATGTAGGCGCCGCGTCATCGAGAGGCGGAACTCGCTCCCGGAAGCTGCTGGCGGACCATGGATTCAGCGAAGCAGCCATGACCGCCGGTCCATACACTCGGCAACTGTGCAAAATGCTCGGCCTCGAAATCGTAAGCTTCTCGCGACGCAGGTTCTTCCTGGGCGCTCATCTTGTGGAGCTGGCAATCGGGCAGTGGAACGAACAGGCTCGGGAGTTTGAGGTTGTTACCGAATGGTGCGAGACGTGGGAAGGCTTGGAAGAAGAGGCTCGTCGAGCCATGAAATCATTCCGGGAAATCGCCAGCCCAAAATACCGCGGTGCATCCAATGTCTGATCCGGCGCCGTTTGCCGGGACCTGGGATCGCGCAATACCGCGTCGTGCGCACTTGAAGTGAGTTAGTTTGATGGCCATCGCAGCCGACGGTCCGATGTAAACTCTCTCATTCGAATAGACACCAGACGACGGGCTGGTCGGCGCCCTGCCCGTATGTGCAAAAATCGAAGGGAGCGCACTCAGACAGACATGGCATATTCGGAAAACGGCTCAAATAAGCCAGCCGCGGAGACGGAAACCTCTGCTGCGAAACCCGCTCTCATCGATTTCCAGAACATCAGCGTGGCGCGGGGAGCCAAGCTGGCTCTCAACAATCTATCCCTGCGTATTTCGCAGAACGAACACGTGGCCATACTTGGTCCCAACGGGTGTGGTAAATCCACGCTAATCAAAACGATCACGCGCGAATGCTACCCGCTTTACTCGCCCGATTCCGGGATCGCGATCATGGGAGAACAGCAATGGAATACGCGCGAGTTGCGCTTGCTTTTGGGCATTGTGTCGAATGATCTGATGGCCGTCTGTCGGACCGACTCGACGGGACGAGACATCGTTGTTTCTGGTTTTTTCAGCAGTCTGGCTATTTTTTCGAATCATCGCGTCGAACCGGATCATCTGAAGCGCGCCGATGCCGCTCTCGCGAAGGTCGGAGCTCTGCATCTGGCGGATAGGCCGGTTCAGCAAATGTCGTCGGGAGAGTCGCAAAGAATTCTGATCGCGCGCGCTCTTGTTCACCAGCCTCGGGCTCTGATCTTCGACGAACCGTCCAATAGTCTCGATCTGCGCATGCAGCGCGAATTGCGCGAAGCGATGAGGATGCTGGCGCAATCGGGCGTGGCAATCGTGCTTGTGACGCACCAAACGGCCGACATCATACCGGAGATCGAACGCGTTGTGCTGATGCGCGATGGCACGATCGTTGGCGATGGGCCAAAGAACGACATGTTGTCGGAAGAGAAAATGTCCGCCCTGTTTGGGTTTCCCGCTCGGATCGATCATCGCGACGGCTACTGTTACGTGTGGTGAAGCGTGTCTCGCAGTCCCGGCTTATCACGCATTCCGCAGCAAACTTCTAGCTATCCCGTTAATCGCCCAATCGCTCTTATAGACGCCCATCTCTTTGTCTAATCAATAAGGTTGAGACGAATAGGGAATCCCGAGTCCAGCGAGCACCGCACCAAGATGATCGAGAGACCAGTGAAAGCTAACCGCACCGTACGGAAGCATGGGAACGTAGAAGGTTACAGGCTGATTTGTGGAAACCACAGCGCAGAGAAGGTAATTCTCTTCTGTGCCAGTAGCAAACAACCCATACTCATTTTCGGTCACGAGTCGCAATTCGCTCAAGAATGGTCTCTGCCTTACTGGAATGTCTTGATCGATGAGCGCCCTGTAATTCTCAAGAAGGATCACTTTGATAAGGGACGGATCATCCCGTGCTAGAGTGACACGCACGACACGCAGGCTAGTTTGGCCAGTGGGATATAGTTTGGGACTTAGGGCTACGAAAAAGTGTGTAGTATCGATCTCAATCTTGATCGGATTGACCGATGCTTCGTCCTCAATCTCAATGTTCCTGATCGCGTACGTTGGGTCTTTTAGACCCACCGGCAAAACAAGCCACAAGATTCGCGTCGTGTCGAACTCAGAAGCGTTCCAATAAACTCTCGCGCCCGCCGGCAGTCCTTTTGTCGGATTGGCAACCGTATTCTTCAACAGGCTCAAATAAAGCAGACTCGAATTGACCTGCCCCCCGTTTTTGGTCCAGTCATAAGTTAGCACTCGGGGTTTGGTTCTGAAACTCCTCGGCGGCGCAGGGGATGAGCCCGTCGTCGCCGGGGCGGTGGGAAAGTGGGAATCCCGCGCCTTTTGCGGGATTTCCAAGCGGAGTGGGAAAGTGGGTTGTACTTTTCCACGGAGCGTCTTTTCCACAGCCTTTTTCCCCGCCCATCTCGCCAGCAAATTCCTCCGGTGTCCGATAGCCCAGACTGCTGTGCGGGCGCGCGGTATTGTAATCCACCCGCCACGCTTCGATGATCTGTCTGGCTTCGGCTAGGCTCACGAACCAGTTCTGGTTCAGGCATTCGTCCCGGAACTTGCCGTTGAAACTTTCGATGAACGCATTCTGCACTGGTTTGCCCGGCTCGATAAAATGCAACCGCACCCCGTTCGCAAAGGCCCATTGGTCCACCACCTGACTGATGAACTCCGGCCCATTGTCCACTTGCATCACTTCCGGCACTCCTCGCGTTTGCTTCAGTCCTTCCAGCACGCGCACCACGCGCTGGCCCGGCAGCGACGTGTCCACTTCGATCCACAGGGCTTCTCGCGTGTAGCCGTCCATCAAGTTCAGCGTCCGGAAACTCCGCCCGCTCGCCAAGCGGTCCTTGGTGAAGTCCATGGTCCAGACCTGGTTGGCCCGTGTGGGCAACTCCGACGGAGCTCGTGCCGCGGCCCGCAGTCGTTTGGCTTGTTTGCGCCGCATCGCCAGCCCTTCCTCGCGGTAGATCCGGTGTACGCGCTTGTGGTTCACCGCCCACCGCTGCGTGCCGTCCGCGTTCTTCTCCCGCCGCAGCATGGCCCACAATCTCCGATAGCCGAAGCGCACTCGCTCGGCGGCCAACTCGCGCAGTCGCATTCGCAACGCCTCATCGTTCGGCTCCCTTCGCCGATACCGCCAACTTCCTCGGTGCATCCCGATCAGCCCACAGGCGTGCCGCTCGCTCAGCCTGGCTTCCTCGCGAGCGACACGCACCGCTTCTCGCTCCTCCCGCGGGCCTACCATTTTTTTGACAGCACCACCTTCAGCGCGTCGATGTCCAACGCCTGCTGTGCCACGATCTTCTTCAGCCGTCCGTTCTCGTCTTCCAACTGGCGCAGCCGCCGCGCCTCGTTCACCTCCAGCCCTCCGTACTTGGCCTTCCAGTGGTAGAACGTCGCGTCGCTGATCCCGATCCGCCGACACAGCTCCTTCACCGGAACTCCGGCTTCAGCCTCCTTCAACACGCCCACAATCTGCTCCTCACTGAACCGGCTTTTCTTCATGGTCGCTTCTCCTCTCGCGGTCTTATACCCGGAGAAGCTAACTTTTGAATGGACTAGTTTTCGGGGGGCAGGTCAGAATGAACTCCCGCCCAAGCGACCGCAGAAATGCAAAGCAGTATCCAAACCTTGGCACTAACTTTTGAAAATACGTGCGGCGATTCGTGTTCTGCTCTTACGACGGTGTGGGTGAGTCTATCAATGACGCTTTGATTTCCGCCGAAGAAGAGAATCGACATCGGAACGAGAGCAATAATGGCCTGTTTGGTCATATCACCGACCACTAGACGGGAGGCGGCTCTAGGAAACGAATCAATGTGGAAGGCTAGCAAGACACCGAAGAGAACCGGCAGCGGAAGCGACAAAAAGCTGCGGACGAATGAAATACAGAAACTCACTCTGCGCCCATCTAAATCAGTAACTCTTAACGCGACCAGTCGTTTACCGATTGTCGCGCCGTAATGCCAGTCACAGATCACGAAATACATAACCCCAGACCATAGAGCGAGCATCAAGATTTGCCCGGCCGAGACTTGCAACACGTCTTCTGGCCGCTGAATGTCCGCGCGATACCAAACCATGAGAGGCACGACGACTAGCGCAATGACCATGACATCGATCAACAACGCCGATGCTCGCCTAATGAAAAGCCTGACTCCCGATAACAGCGCGTTTCCTGAGAGCGGAATAGCGTAGTACAGAAGGAATATCGTCAAAGCGCCTAGGCCAATCAACGGGAACGACAGCTCGCCTGTGCCTTTGAAAAAGGTGTACGCAGTTACGACAGCGGAAATTAGCCAATACAATCGCCTAGGCCACTTTGCAAACCGCGTGAGCGCCGCGTGCCTTTGTTTTCCTTCTTTTAACAGCTCGCTAAGGTGTGTCATTGGTAAGACTGGCGCTTATTCTTGATGATCCCGGATCATAGCGAAGGAACCAGTAAGTCGCAACCTCAAGCGGGTACATGGTCCGTAGGCGAAGGTCGATAGTGGGAAACCCCATTTATGGAAAACACCCTGAGCGGTGCGCCCTCTTGAAACCAATCGAGCGGCAGGTCGGCTAGCCGGACACTTCCCACCACAACTCCAGTCGGCCATTTCCCCCGACTTGGCGGTGTCAACGTGTTGATCTCACTGGTATACCGCCGCGTCGGGTTCTAGTCCCCTGTCCCTTTCCTGTACTTCCGGCCAGTAGCAATCTGCCCCTGCACGTTTGCTATGGTCGATCTGTCATTATGTGCGCTGATCACAAGTTCGAGGCCAAAGCGGGGGGCACCACCCGCAGGCACCGCTCCACCCGGTTGCGCTTCTTTGCCTTTTGGCGGTCCGAAGCAAGTCTCGCAAGAAACCTCCGAGCCGCAGCCGGACAGCGGCTTTTCGGGGGACGGGGCTTCAGAGTCTGTGTGACAACGCCGCTTTTCGTCAGGGCACGGCTTCAGAGTCTGTGTCGCGACTCGGCCTTGCGCCGAAATTGACCGGCCTTCGGTACGGTGAAGCGTGCGGCGCAACACGGTGGCCTGATTTCTGGGGCTTACCGTTGCTGCATTCCGTGCAGCCGGGTCAAGTTGAAGGCCAAAGCCATCAGCAAGAACTCGGCGTTCACGCCCGCCAATCCGCGCCGATAAAACCGGCGCATTCCGCGATGCTCTTTCAGCGTGCCGAAAACCGGTTCGATCAACCCCTTCCGCCGCGCGTACAACTTTCGTCCGGCCGGTGAGCGCAACCGCTGCCGCATCCGTTTCAGTCCCGCATGCGAGATGCGCATCGCTCCGCGCACCCGCTGGCCTTGCTTCATCTCGTGCGCCAGCACCGAGTCGGGAACGTATAAGTCCACGCCTCGCTCTTCCATCGCTTCCACATTCTGGTTCGAATAAAATCCCGCGTCCGCCAGCACCTTCTGCGGGCGCTGCCCGCAGCGCCGCTCGGCCTCGTCCACCAGCGGCATCAGGCTGGCGTGATCGTTGGCCGCCTGCGTCACGCGTGCGGCCACGATCATTCCGTCTTCACTCACCGCCGCTTCCGCCGTGTAGCCCAGCACAAATCCCTCGCGGCTGTGCAAGAAGCGACTGTCTCGATCGGTGCGTGAGAGCCGCTTCTGTCCGCTCTTGCGCAGCTCCTGCAACTGGCCGGGAATCTCGGCCAGCCGCTGCTGCACTCGTTCCAGCTCGGCCACCAGCCCGCCCGGATTTTCATCCCCATCGATAGCTGCCAGTTCGCGCTGCCACTGCCGTACCTGCCGCCGCTTGCGCGCTCGCTCGACCCGCAATCCCGCTGCGCTCATCACCCGGTCGCGCGAGGCGTTCGCTTTCACCCGCGTCGAGTCCAGCGCCACCACTCCCAGCTTTCCCAGCCCCGCTCTCTGCACCTGCTCCAGCACCGCCGTGAACAGGTCGTTCACCCGCCGCCCGTGTCGCCGCAGAAACTCGCAGATGGTCTTGTGATCCGGCTCCGCCCCTCCGGCCAAATAGCGAAACCCCAAATCTTCCTTGATGCGCTGCTCGATCTTCCGCGATCCCCGCACCCCCAAGGCGAAGGCATACAGCAACACCTTCAGCAGCAGCGCCGGATGATACGGGCGCTGCCCCTCGTCGCTGTAGGCCGCCTCCCACCCGCGCAGATCCTGCTTCTCCACCACCGCGCTGATCAGAAACACCAGATGCTTCTCGCTCAGCACATCGCGCACATGCACCGGCAACAGAGCTGCTTGCTCCGGGCTGTACTCTTGAAAGGGCATCGCTGTTCTCCTCTGCCCTCTTCTCCAACATCTCCTCTCCGCTTTCAAGTGCAAACCTCGACAAGTTGCGACACAGACTCTTTAGCCGTGCCGTAAGCACCGCCGCATCAAAGCGGCTTTAGCCGCTGAGGTGTCGCGATTCTCTTGTTCACACAGGCTCTTCAGCTCCGTCATAAACAGGCGCGCCCGGGCGCGCCACCTTTTGCGCTTCTTCACCCGCGCAAAGTGTTCGACGGTGCCTTTCAGCCGCTCCCTTATCGCGCTCGCGCCGACTAACCACGGCGTGTGCGCAGTCGAGCGTGGACCGGTCGGCAGCCACCTGCGTCGGCTCAAATCGCGGGAGCCCCAAAACGCCCCGGCTACCCGATACAGTCACTCGAGTAGAAACACACGTAAGTCATTGAAAACACACGTCGGCGCATGCTCTTACCCGGAACGTCCCGGCGCATGGCAATTTTCGCTGTTCTTTCGATCCTCGCGCCCAAATCGTCCCGCGCCAACCAACCTCGCGCAGCCGTTTGACACGCCGCGCGCCAGCGGGTTAGCCTCCCCGGGACGCGTCATGAATCCCTCCGATCCTCCGCCGCGCGCAAGCGTCGCAACGGGCTCCCAGCCCGCCATCGAATTTCGCGACGTGCAGTACCGCGTCGCAAGCGGCAACGTCATCCTCAAAAATTTCGCCTTGTCTATCGAAACCGGCGAGACGATGGTCCTGCTCGGCCGCAGCGGCGCCGGCAAAACCACCGCGCTGAAGCTGATCAACCGGCTGCTGGAGCCAAGCGCCGGCGAAATTCGCGTCGAGGGCCGCGCCACATCCGAATGGGACGCGATCACGCTGCGCCGCCACATCGGCTACGTGATTCAGGAAACCGGGCTCTTTCCGCACTACACCGTGGAGCAAAACGTTTCGGTCACGCCGCGCCTGGAAGCTTGGCCGCCCGCGCGGATTCGCCAGCGAGCCAAGGAATTGCTCGCCCTGGTCGGTCTCGACCCGAAATCGTTTCTTCGCCGCTATCCGCACGAGCTTTCCGGCGGACAGCGCCAGCGCGTGGGCCTCGCTCGCGCTCTGGCCGCCGATCCGCCGATTCTGCTGATGGATGAACCGTTCGGCGCGCTCGATCCGCTCACGCGCATGGAAGTGCGAGAAGAATTTCGCGGGTTGCAAGAGCGCCTGCGCAAGACCGTCGTGATCGTCACGCACGACGTCGCGGAGGCCGTCGAACTGGGCACGCGAATCGCTTTGTTGGAAGCGGGAGAACTGAGGAGCGTGCACGCGGCGCGGGATTTCTTGCGCTCGGATGAGCCAATTGCAGCGGCGTACGTGGCGCAGATCCGCGCGCTGGCGGCCGAGGCGCCGGAAAGGCGCCAAAGTCCCGAAGAACCCGAAAGGTCCCAAATGCCCGAAAGGAGGGACGACGCATGAGCCTGGCTGGATATTTTGCCCGCCACGGCTTCGAAATCTGGCAGGCCACGCTGCAGCACATTTGGCTCACTGGCATCACCATGCTGCTGGCCGTGGCCATCGGCATGCCGCTGGGAATTCTGGTGGCGCGCCGTCCGTGGCTTTCGAAGCCGATTCTGGGCAGCGCCAACGTGGCCGAGACGATTCCCAGCCTCGCGCTGTTCGGATTCTTGCTGCCGCTGCCGTGGCTCGGCGCGCGCGGCGACCGCATCGCCATTGCCGCGCTCACTCTGTACGCGCTGCTGCCGATCATCCGCAACACGGCGGCGGGAATCGCATCCGTCGATCCCGCAGTTCGCGAGGCGGCGCGCGGAATGGGCATGACCGAAAGCCAAATCCTGCGCCGCGTGGAAATGCCGCTGGCGTTTCCAACCATCCTCGCGGGCATTCGCGTGGCCACCGTCTGGACCATCGGCATCGCCACCATCGCCGCGGCCGTCGGAGCGGGCGGCCTCGGCGAGTATATCTTTCGCGGGCTGGCCATGGTCAATAACGACGTGATTCTGGTCGGTGCGATTCCCGCCGCGCTTCTAGCGTTACTCGCCGATGTTTTGCTCGGATTGCTCGAGCGGCGCATGCGTCCCGGACGGCGACAGTCGCGCCGCGAACGGACGCGCTGGCCCGGCGCTGCAGCCGGCGCGAGCGCGGGAATCGTGCTGCTCGCACTTCTGGCGGGCATGGGACTTTCCGGATGCAGCGGCTCTCGCGCGGACACGATTGTTGTCGGCTCGAAAAATTTTCCGGAGCAGGCGCTGCTCGGCGAAATCCTCGCCCAGGAAATTGAGGCGCACACCCATCTGCGCGTGGAGCGCAAATTCTATCTGGCGGGCACGTACATCTGCCAGCAGGCGTTGCTGGCCGGCCGCATCGACACCTACGTGGAATACACCGGCACGGCGCTGACGGCCATCTTGAAAGATCCCATCGAGCAGAATCCGGAAACAGTTTTCGAGAAGGTGAAACAGCAGTACCAGCAACGTTTCAAGCTGGCCGTGCTCCCGTCGCTCGGCTTCAACAACACGTTCGCCATCGTGATTCGCGGGGAAGACGCGCGGCGTCTCCACCTGAACACGATTTCCGAGGCGGCCAAGTACACGCCGGAGTGGACGGCGGGTTTCGGCTACGAGTTCATGGGCCGGCCGGATGGATACGCGGGGTTCGCCCGAACCTACGGCCTGAAATTCGCGGGCCCGCCGAAAATTCTGGATTTGGGCCTGCTCTACCGCGCGCTGCTGGGACACGAAGTCGATCTGGTGGCGGGCAATTCGACGGACGGATTGCTATCGGCGCGCGACCTGACGGTGCTCGAAGACGACAAGCATTATTTCCCGCCCTACCAGGCGGTGCCGGTGGTTCGCGATCAGACGCTGGAGCGGCACCCCGAACTGCGCGCGGCCATCGAGGCGTTGGCCGGAAGAATTTCCGAGGCGCAAATGCAGAAAATGAATTACGAGGTGGTCGGAGAACACCGCGACATCAGCCAAGTGGCGCGCGAATTCTTGCGTTTGCACGGACTCGGCTGAGCCGCGGCGTTTTCCTTTGAGCTTGCGATGAGCGAGCTAGTTGCCGCTCGAAACCGCCGTTCGCGTCGCGGGATCGTCACGGAACGACGCCTCGTGCGTGATCGCGTCGTACGGTTTGCCGTCAAGCTCGGCGTATGGATATACGAAATAGTTCAGCGGCTCGCCCTTCTGTGCTGGCACGAGGCGAATGTCGCGCCCCATGCTGAACATCACGCGATCCGTATCGATCGCTCCAAAGTAATACTTCGCTTTGGAAGGATCCTGGGAAGCCTTCGCCGCGTCGATCGGCACCCAGCCGATGCCCTTTGCGTAAAACTCCGCCCAGCAATGGTAGCTGGTGATCGCGCCGGAGTGCGAATCCGCGGGCAGCGCCAGTCCGATCTGAAACCGCGCCGGAACGTCCGCGGCCCGGGCCATGCCGATGAAGAGCGAATGGAAATCGGTGCAATTGCCATGCTTCGAGTTGCAGGCCCACACGGCGTCGCCATGCCCCCAACCCGTACCCTTATGGTCGTAGTGCATGGTGGCCAGGATGTAGTCGTAGATCTTGTGTGCTTTGGCGATGCTGCCGTGGGCGCCCCTTGTATACTCCGCGGAGAGCTGTCCGATTTGCCCGTCGAGCGGAATCATCTTGTCTGGACGGAGATAGCGAGCAAGTTCCATGTGCGGCACGACGGGAGCGGCGCTCGAAGGAGTCAACGAGACGCGGTGCTCGAAGCGCTCCACTTGGAAGGAAACACGCACGTCGAAAGGCTTCTTGGCTTGCGACGGTTTCACCACCAGATACGCGTAGCGATCCCCGTACACCGGCTCGTGGTCGATGTGGTAGGGCACGGGGCTTTCGACCTTGAGATGCGAGACTTTTTGATACGCGTCCGGACCGGTGTAGGGCAGCGGAATCCAGATCCGGAGTTCGTGCGAACCGGCCGGCACCGCGGGCACGCGCGTGATTGTGGTCATTTCAAGACTGCGGGAAGGAACGGCGGGGGCTGCAACGGAAACACTGGCGAGCAAAATTCCCATCAACAAAGCGGCCGCACTGACCAGTGCGGTGGTCACCGTACTTCGTCTCATTGTAAAACCTCCAGTAGCTGTGAGCCTAGCCCTTCGAATGCGAGGCGGAAATACAGGGGGGATTCTGTCACCAAGCGAAGCCGAAAATCAAGTCTTAGAGGCTTTGCTCCGCGGACGGCTGCGAAGGCGCAGCGAAGGGCGCGGACGTCATGTTTGCGAGGCTTTGAGGCGATCGAGTTCTTCGAGAATTTCGGCCCGCGTGATGATTTTCTTGCGAAGCAGGAGCCGAACCAAAGCTTCGAGCGCGATAGCCGGGTCGGGAACGTCGAGCGCGCCAAACTCGATATCGGCGGGCGACCGGTGAAGTTGAATTTCCGGCTCAATCGGCGAGGGGGGCGAAGGCGCGACGCGGGAAGCGTTCGCGCGGGACGACGTTTGCGGAGCAGCCGCCAGAGGCGATTCGGACGAGGAGGTGCGAGGCGGGGCGTAAGAAGCCTGAGCCTTCAGATTCTGGAGCGGACGTTTCGCTGGCGGAGCGAATTGGCGGAGCTGCTCGAAATCCTCCGGGCTCATGTCGGTGAACGCCACGCCCATACCGAAACCATCCTGCGACGAGCAGACGTTCGCGGACAAACGCAGCGATGCTTGGCCGGTGTTGAAGGCGAGTTCGACGGGAGTTTCATCGGGAAGCGGCGAAAGCATTTCGACATAGCATCCGCTTAGAGAAATGTCCGTGATCTTGCCCTTCACCAGCACCTCTCCGTACGCGCCTTGCGCCTTGATTTGAGCTTCCACACGGCACGCGTGTCGCGCGAATCTTCGGCGCTCTCTCGGCGGCCCTGCCGCAGCCGAAGAATTCGCGACAGTGTTTGCCGAGAAAACCGGTGTGCTCGCGGCGGCCAGATCGAACGTGTCGGGTTGCCATTCTTTCGGCGGAACGCCCCAGATGTATTTCCCGGGTTCGAGGCAACGGACGCCGACGCGCCATTCTTTTCTCCGATTCGCAGCGTTGGACCATTGCACGCGATACCAGGCTTTTTGATTTTGGCACTCGATCTCGATTTTCCTGCCGGGTTCGGCGACGCCTTGCAGGCCCTTGAGGGATGCGCCCGTGCAGCTGACGTCGTGGGTTTCTGTAGTGACGGTGAACGGAGAGCCGCGCGAGTCCGTGCCGCGGACCATGACGGGAAAAGCGATGACGATGCGCTGTTCGCTGCGGCGACCCATGCAGTCTCCATACACACGTGCGCCTAGGAACAGCCGAACCGCCTGACTCGGAGAGGTGAGAACAGGTTATGGGCTGTGCAGACAGGAATCAAGCAGCAAGGGCGAGAAGCCTTACACAAAGGGTAACCAAGCGGGCCGATGCAATTCGCGCTCGCGGAAAGATGCAGCGGAGATATGCGTTTGCTAGGTTTCCTGCAGAGTTTTCAGCTGCGATTCGAGCGCTTCGCAGTATTCGTGTTCCGCGTGAAGTTCGGCGCGTAGCTTCTTGACCAGGAGTTCGAGGCGACTCACTTCGGCTCGGATCTTTTGCAGTTCGGCCGATGACGCAGCGGAAACAGCCGGAGCGGCTGTCCGCGCGGCCGGTGGAGCGAGTGTTGCGGCAGGGGCATGCGAAGCGGAGGGCCGCGGCGCTGCGGGCGCCGGATTCGCACCGAACAAGCCGGAAAGCACCTGCGCGGAATCGCGCGACGGCACGGCTCCTTCCGGCGAGCGCAAAGCTCCGGGAGCACCGGACCTTGGACTGAGGAGGTTCTTCACGCGCGCGATCAATTCCTGCGGCTGAAAGGGCTTGCGAATCAACTCGTCCGCTTTCACGGCCATGGCTTTCTCGGCGACTTGCTTGTTCACGACGCCGGACATCAGAATCACGGGCGTGCGCGCGAAGCGATCGTGCTGTTTTACGAACTGGCAGACTTCGTAGCCGTCCTTGTCCGGCATGATTACGTCGGTGATGACGATGTCCGGGGCCGATGCTTCGAACTGCTCGATCGCGGAAGCTGCGTCCGGGCACGCGATGACCTGGATGTGTTCCTTGCGGAATGCGATCTTGATGACTTCGCGCATGGTGGCGCTGTCGTCAATGAAATAGACCATGGGAGCGCGGGCAGCGGTTAAGGTTTGGGTTTCGCTCATCAGGACTCCTTCTCCAGATGTTCTTCGACGGCGTCGCGTTCGGCCTCGTCGAATTCCCGCATGGCATCGAGAAGCAGATCGGTGGCCGAGCGCAAGACAGTGCGTTGCGCGGCGCTCGCGCCGTAGATGAATTTGTAAACGCCCTTTCCAGCCGTCTGGCAAATTTTCACGATCTGGGTGACAGCTTCGTCTCCGAAAAGGGTGCCGCATTCCGCGTGGGTGATGTCACCGCCTTCGAAGAAGATGATTCCGTCCGCGTCCGCCGCATTCACGTGTAACGCGCCGCTCTGATGGGACTGCCCGAGCATTTGAATCACGCCGGGAAGGTCGAGGTGCGAGAGGTTTCCGCTCAACGACGTGTCGGCGGTCGAAAGCATTTGCGTGGGCTGGAAACCGTCCTGGCGGCTGATGAGAAACTGGCGTACATGCGCGGCGATATCCGCGTGGGGGCGGTGGCGGTCGACATAGTCATCGCAGCCGGATCGAAAGGCTTCGAGCAAAGCCTGATCGTTGCCCGCGCCAATGGCGATGAGCGGAATCGATGCGGTCTTCGGATCGGCGCGCAAAATGGGAGCCATTTCCAGCGCGCCCATTTCGCGAAGATTCGTGGCGCACAGGATCGCCATGGGAGTGTTCCATTCGAGCATGGTGAGCGCGTATGCCGCTTGCGTGCAGGGCATCACATCGAATCCCTGCTGCTTCAGTGCGTCGCCGAGTTTTTTCGCGAAGTAGACGTTGCTATCGATGAGCAGGAGGCGCGGAAGATTGGCCGAAGCGTTCATGGGCGCGCCTCCGCGGAGCCCGACAAGTCTGGAGCCGAACCGGGCGACAACAGCAGGTCGAGATCGAACACGTCGAGCAGTTCCTCGCCGAACCGGAGCATTCCCGAGACGCAGGAGGGGCGGTCGGCACCCGCGGGCTGCAAGTCGCCCACGGCGAGTTCGCAATCGCCGTTGACGGGTATCGCGCCGAACTCGGCGGCCTTGCCGACCCGGCGGCGCGTGATGAGATAGAAGCGCTGCGCGGAGGACGTGCGAATACCCAGTGCCGACGCAGCGTCGTAAACGGGGACGATGTGGCCGCGGCGAACGATGACGCCGAGAATCGAGGGCGTGTCGTGCGGAAACGAATGCAAGCGCACGGGAGGAGCGAGCTCCGCGACGATGGCGGCGGGCAAGGCAAAGCGGCGCTCGCCGAGTTGCAGGATGACGAACGACGGCTGGGCGGAGTGGCTCGCTTGCGTCATGCGGGCGCGGCTCCTTCCAATTCACGCTGGGACGCGGAGTCCTGCGCGGCGAGTTCGAGCGCGCGGAATTCTTCGTCGGTGAGAAACCCTGCGGGATCGATCACGGGAATGATGAGATCATCCAAGTTGGCGAGACCGCGATACCAGCGGCGCTCGTCGCCAGCAAAGGCCAGGGGCAGCGGGTAGACGGCTGGAATTTCGGCCATGCGCTCGATGCGGTCGATCAATACGGCGACGTGAATGTTTCGCAAGATCAGAACGAGCGTCGGGCGCGTGACGGGCAGGCCGAAATGCATGCCGGCGTTGACGACGAAATAGGTGCGGTGGCCGCGCTCGACGGTGTGGCGGACCTTGCCGATTTCGATCTGGTCGATTTCATTGGCGGAGCCGGCCAGGCTATCGGTGCTGCGAATTTCCTGCACGGCGTCCGCGGCAATGGCGAACATTTGATTGCCGACCGCGAAGAGGACGACGGTTTCCGGGCGCCGCATCCGGCCCGGGGCCGGCTTCGAGGATGGTTGCGGAGCGGATTTGCGTTCGGCGAGCAACTTCATCGAACACCCACAGGAGCGAGGCGCGCGAGCTGTCCGACTCGCTTTTCGATCGCCGCGCTGATGCCATCGAGCGGGAGAACCTGGTCGACCGCGCCGGTTTTGATGGCTTCGGCGGGCATGCCGAAGATCATCGATGTGGCTTCGTCCTGGGCAAAAACGGTGCCGCCAGCCGATTTGACGGCTTTCACGCCCTTGGCGGCGTCGCCTCCCATGCCGGTAAGGACTACGCCGACGGTCAGAGTGCGCGCGTAGGCGGCGATGCTTTCGAGAGCGGCGTCCGCCGAAGGGCGGTAGCCGTCGATTCGTGCGCCGGAGTCCAGAGCGATTTTTCCGGCCGACGAGAGCCGCAGATGGTGCGAGCCGGGGCAGAGGTAGATCGTGCCGGGCTTTACCGCTTCGTTGTTCTCGGCTTCCTTGATGGCCAACCGGCCAAGCTCCGAAAGCTGTACGGCAAATTGCCTGGTGAAATTCGCGGGCATGTGCAGCACGAGGAAAACGGCCGCGGGAAGATCCCTTGGGAGTCCGCTGATGACGCGGGTGACGGCCGCGGGGCCGCCGGTGGATGCGGCGATTACAACCAGCGGAAACTTTCCGCCGTTCTGAACGGCGATCGACGGCCTTTTCAGCGAATCGGCAGCGGATGGGGAGCTGACCTGCGGAACCGCAATTTTCGAGCGTGTGGCGGTGCGCACCACGCGCACTTTCGCGGCGAGCTTCAGCTTGCGGGTCAGCTCTTCGCGGACCGTTTTCATGTCGAGATCGATGCCGCTCGAAGGCTTGGGAACGAAGTCGATGGCGCCGAGTTCGAGAGCTTTCAGCGTGCTGGCCGCGCCTTCGCGCGATTCCGAGCTGACGATAACGATCGGGCGTGGATGCTGCGACATGATGAGTTCGGTGGCCTGCAAGCCATCGACGTGGGGCATGTTGATGTCCATGGTGATGACGTCCGGGCGCAGAGACTCGGCCAGCGCGACGCCATCGCGGCCGTCGCGGCCCTGGCCGATCACTTCCATCTGCGGATCGGAGTTGATGATCTCCTGCAGCACCTTGCACATGAAGGCGGAGTCATCCACCACGAGGACGCGTATCTTTTTGTCCGGCGACTGCATCATCTCAATCCTGCGGCGACGGCACGCTGACGGCGGGCCGGGCCGGCGATTTCTTCGAGTCCAAAAGTTCTTCGACCGTGGCAATCAGTTGGTCTTCCTGCACCGGTTTGGTGAGGAAGCCGGATGCGCCTTCTTTGATCGCGCGATCGCGATGCTTGGCACCCGCACGCGACGTGACGACGAGAACGGGAATGCGCTGCGTCATCGGGTTCTGCCGCAAACTGGCCATCAGCTCGTAGCCGTTCATGCGCGGCATTTCGAGGTCGGTGATCAGCAGATGGCAACCGGACTGCGCGACGATTTCGGAGGCTTCGAGACCGTCTGACGCGAGCCTGACGCGGAAGCCGGCTTTTTCGAGCATGCGGCCGACGAACTTGCGCACGCTGATGGAATCGTCGGCGACCACGACGACACGCTCGTCTTGAATCGGGTCCACGGCTTCGGCGGGAATGCTGCCGGCGGCGATGGCTTCCGCACCCGGCGCGAAGACGCGCGCGGCAGAGGACGTGGCAGAAACGGCGCGGCGCTCGACGGCTTCGGCGGACACCAGACGATTCAGATCGACCAGCAGAATCAAGCTGCCGTCCGATGCGATGGTGGTGCCGGGGAAGAGCTTCACGTGGCGCAGATAATCGCCCAGATTCTTGATGACGATTTCGTCCTTGCCGAGAACCTCCTCGACGACGACGCCGACGTGTTTGCCGGCGACGTTGACGATGACCATGTGGAAATAGCCGTTGATCGGCTCGAACGGCGGCAGAGCCAATTGGCGAATCGAGGCGGACGACTTCGGTGACGACGTCGCGCACGCGGGTGAGAAGCTTGCCGCCGACGTCTTCGATATCGGCTGGGCCGGAGACGGCGAATCTCCTCCACGACCGCCAGCGGGAATGCAAAGGTGGAAGTGCCGCAGCGGACGAACAGCGCCTGGGAAATGATCAGCGTGAGCGGCACTCTTAAGCGTGAAGCAGCGCGCCGCGGCCCGTTTCCGATGGATTTCGATTTCGCCGTTCAGCGCGTGCACGTTGGCGCGAACCACGTCGAGGCCCACGCCGCGACCGGCGAGTTCCGATGTCGACGAGGCAGTCGAAAAGCCCGGGCGGAAAAGGAATTCGCGGAGTTCGCGGTCGCTCAGCTCGGCGGCGGCAACCGGTGAGACGGAGCCCGACTCGATCAGGTGGCGACGGACGCCTTCGTAATCGATGCCGCGGCCGTCGTCTTCCACTTCGATGTAGATGTGATTGCCGCGATGGTAGGCGCGGACGGAGATGCGTCCCTTTTCGGGCTTGCCGGCGGCTGCGGCGGGCTTCGGCGTTTTCGATTCCGTGCGCCACGGCATTTCGCACCAGGTGGATCAGCGGATCGGAGATCTGCTGAATGATGTTGTTGTCGAGTTCGGTTTCGGCGCCTTCGAGCGAGAGCTCAACCGGCTTGCCGGTGGCCTTGGCTGCGTCGCGCACGGTGCGCGAAAGACGCGTGTAGAGATTGCCGATCGGCACCATGCGCGCCGCGTGATTTCGTCCTGCAAATGGTGCGCGAGCTTGGTGAACTCGTCGATATCCATGTCGACGCGGCCCACGAAGCCGTCGAGCTGGGTGAGCACTTCGGTGATGTCGGCGGAAATTTCCGTGAGCGAGCGCGAGAGGATGTTGAAATCATCGTAGCGATCCATCTCGAGTTCGCTGAATTCGAGCAGATCGCTGGACATGACCGGCGGTCCGGGAACCAGGTGGCCGCGGAAGGTGTCCATTTGCGGCGGCCGCGAGCCGGGCACGAGGGTGGGCCGGATGCGGCTGAATTCGTGCTTTTCCTGGAATTCGGAAATTTTTGTGGAAAGCCGCGCTTTCGAAAATGTGAGGACTTCCACGAGTTTTGAAAGCTCGGAAAGGCGGCCGAGCATGCGCGTGCGGTTGATCACCAGCTCACCGACCGCGTTCATCATGCGATCGAGGCGATCGAGCGAGATGCGCACCGACTTGGCTTGCGCGAGGCCCTGAGACCCCGGACGCGCGGCCCTCGGCGGAGCGGCCGTGGCGGATTCGACGGCGCCGGTTGTGGATACGGCTTCGGTTTCGACTGGGTGCTGGGGAGCCTCGTCGTCGATTTCTTCGGGAGCCAGTTCGGCGATGCGCGCGAGCAGCGGACCAACCGAAGCGGCCATTCCCTCGTCGCTGGGCCACTGGCGATGCAGGAAATTCTTCAGGACATCGACGGATTGCAGAAGTAAGTCCACGATTTCCGCGCTGGGTTGCAATAGCCCGTCGCGAAGGCGGCCGATCAAATCCTCGACGCGATGCGCCACGGCGGAAAGCCGATGCAGGCCAACCTGCGCAGCGGAGCCTTTGACGGTGTGCATCGAGCGGAAGAGACGATTGATATCGTCGGCGTTGGGATTGCCTTCGAGAGAGAGCAGGCACTCCGTGACGGACTGGAGATGCTCTTCGGCTTCGGGAACAAAAAATTCCAGAACATCGTCGGGGACTTCACCATCCGGCGGCAGGTGTCCCGCAAACGAAATTTCCGGCGGCTCGATGGAGAAGGGATCGCTGCCAGACTGTGAGGCGACTGCGGATGCATCATCGGCGGCGTTCGGAGCGGCCGGGAACGCGAACGCGTAGCGCTGCTTGAATGTGGCGACCTCGCCGACCGTTTCCATTCCGTTGGAACTGATCTGCAGCAAATCGAATTCGAGTACCGAAATGGCGTCGGAAATAAATTCCGTGAGCGGGCCGTACATGTCCGGCGTGAGCGCGGCGTTGGTGGCGTAGTGAAAGATGTGCGCCATCTTGGCGGCGACTTCGGAGAACTGCGGGAATCCGTAAGTAGCTGACGTGCCGGCGAGCGTGTGCGCGGCGATGTAGAGCTTCTCCAGATCCTCGTGCGTGGTCTGCGGCTCCTGCAGCATGCCGGAGTACTCGCGCAGGTACTGGAGGTGCTCGGAAGCCTCCTGCAGGAAGATCTCGACCGCTTCTGGATCGGGCCCGTTCATTGGGCTCCCTCCACCATAGCGGCCGCACGGCGGGCGTCAGCCGGTTTTGCTCCGGGTTTGCGATACAGGCGGTAGCCGCCGAGGGCCACCGGTTCGAACTTGCAGCTGCGCGTGCGAGAGAGTCTCGGAATGGCCGAGCAGAAAATAGCCGCCGGGCTCCAGCGCGTCGTAGAAGCGGCGCAGGATGGCGAGGCGGCGCTGCTCGGAAAAGTACATCAGCACGTTCATGCAAAAGATACAGTCGATTTTGCCGACGTAAACGGATTCAACGAGATTCATGTGCACAAAGGAAATCATGCGACGAATGCGCGGCTTCACCTGAAAGCCGTGCTTGGCCGGCATGAAGTAGTTTTCGAGCCTCGCGGGCGGCATGTTCTCCAGGCTGCGCTTGGCATAGGAGCCGCGTTCGGCGTGGCGCAGAGCTCGCCGGCTGATGTCTGTAGCGAGAATCTCGATCTCCCATGCCTCGGCGAATTTCAAGGCTTCGCAGACCGTGATGGCGATCGAATAGGGCTCTTCCCCGGTGGAGCAGCCGGCACTCCAGATGCGCAGAGTGCGCGGGTTATCCCAGAATTTGCGTTCCTGCACGTTTGGGAGGATTCTTTTTTCGAGCGCCTCGAAAACTTCGGGATACCGAAAAAAGGAAGTCTCCTGCGTGAGCAGGCGCTCGACGAGAGCTTCATAGTCGGAGCTCGAGCCGCGAATTAGCCGCAACAGGTCCGCGCCGGCGCGCATGCCCTGTTCCTCGAGATACTCGCGGACGCGAGTGGAAAAGAAGCGCTCGCGCGAGGCGTCGAACAAAATCGCGGAACGCTGTTCGATCAGCGTGCGAATTTCGTCGAGCTCGGACTCGGTGAGCTTCGCGGGCATAACTGGATGCGCTTTCATGTTCGGCGTTCAGCTCCGGGAATTTCGGCCGGTGCGAGACGGCCGCTAGCGTTGCGCTCCAACGGGCACAGGAACCGAGGATGCCGGTTCGTTTGCGGCTTCCGCAGCACGCGCGGAGCGGAACTGTGCGAGGGCTTCGTTGAGCTGCTCCGAGAGCTTCACCATGTTGTTGACCGTCGTGGCCGTCTGGCGCGCGCCGGTGGTCGTCTGACGCGTGATGCCGGAGATGATTTGCATGGCATTGGCGACGCCTTCCGTGCCGCGCACCTGCTGCTTGGAAGCCAGCGAGATTTCCTGGACAAGTTCGGCAGATTGACGGACGACGCTCGAGATCGCTTCCAGCGCTTTTCCGGCCTGATCGGCCAGGCCGGCGCCAACTTCCACTTCGCGCGTGCCCTCTTCCATGACGACCACAGCTTCGTTCGTTTCGGCCTGAATGGCTTTGATCAGGGCTGCGATGTCTTTGGTGGCGCTGCGGGAATGTTCGGCAAGCTTTCGGACTTCGTCGGCGACGACGGCAAATCCGCGGCCGGCCTCGCCCGCGCGAGCCGCTTCGATGGCGGCGTTGAGCGCGAGCAGGTTGGTCTGCTCGGTGATGTCGTTAATCACGTTGATGATTTCCGAAATTTCGAGCGAGCGGTCGCCGAGAGACTTGATTTTCTTGGCAGTGGCTTGCACCGAAGATCGAATCCGCTGCATGCCTTCGAGCGTATCGTTTACGGCGCGGTTGCCTTGCTCGGCGGCGTCGAGAGCTCGGCGAGCGGCTTCTGCGCTGGCCTCGGCGTTGTTGGACACCTGCTTCATCGAGACGGTGAGCTCTTCCACAGCGGAAGACGTATTCGTGATTTCCTGGTCCTGCTGCGTGGCGCCGGCGGCCATTTCGTCGGCGGAATTGAGAATCTGATTGGCGCTGGTGCTGACGTCGATGGCGGCTTTGCGAACGCGCTCGAGAACTTTGGTGAAGTTGTCCAGCATGAAGTTCACGGAATCGGCGACGTTTCCGAGAGCGTCGTTGGTCACCTTGCCGCGAATGGTCAAGTCGCCGCGCGCCACCTGGTTGATGGTATTGAGGAGGTCGGTGATGCTGCGCTGCAGCGAATCTTGCGCTTGCTGATTGGTGATGGCGTGGGCCACCTTGGCTACGCTGCGATTGCAGTTTTCGGCGATAAAGCCGAATTCATCCTCGTTCGGGAGTTCGACTCGCGCACGGGCATCTCCCGCCGCAAGGCGTTCGGAGAATTTGGCGAGTTCACCGAGCGGACGGAGCACGCGCTTGCTCAACACGAAGACGATTGAGAGGGCGCCCGCAATTGCCAACGCGAAGGCGAGCAGCAAAGGTTCGCTCGCGCTCGCGGGCAGCGCGCCGGCGTCGGAGAGCGCCAGCCCGCCCGCGTTTCTGCCGGCATGGTAAGCGAGGCCCAGGACTCCGAACAGCGCCAGGCCGATCCAGAGGACCAGCAGCCAGATTGTGGAACTCAAACGAGCTTTCATGACTTCCTCCCAAGAACTTGCGCCCGAAAGTTGGCGTTTCCAGCGGTCTCGCAATATACGATTGGGGCCTAAGAATTCCCCTCAACTTCGCGGCGATTTCGCTACAGCTCGCGCGCGTTCAAATCACCGGCACCGAGAAAACGTCAACTAACCGGCGCAGATCGATTACCAGGGCCAGCCGGTCGTCGTGGCGGAGCATCCCGCGGCAATGCGGCACCTCAACCGGCGCCTGGTCGAGCAGCGAATCTTCGCTGGCTGCAAAAGTACCGATCACCTCGTCGGCGGCGATTCCAAGCCGAAGGCTTTCGCCGTGCACTTCACCTTCGAGAGCGGCGACGACCACATGTTTCGGCGAGAGCCCCGCCTTGCGGCCTTCCGTGAAAGCAATGTCAACCAGCGGAACGATCGTCCCGCGCAAGTTGAAGACGCCCGTGAGAAACGAGGGCGTCAGCGGAATGCGCGTCACCAGCGGCCAATCCACCACTTCCTCGACCTCCAGCACCGATAAGCAGAATCGTTCACGCCCGGCGCGAAAAACGCAGAACTGGCGCTCTGGCCGGCGATCGTCGGGCGAAGCCTCAGATTCGAGGAAATCGCTACCGTTCAATTCCTCGAGCGGCGCCAGCGGAGCTAGTTCGTCAGCCATCAGGCCCACCGTCTCACGGCATTGAGCAACTCTTCCGGCGTAAACGGCTTGGCGACGTAGCCATTCGCGCCCTGTTGTTCGCCCCAGTAGCGGTCGCTCGGCGCCGATTTAGAAGTCACCAGAATCACAGGAATCTGCGAGTAGGGTTCATGGCTCTTGAGTTCGCGGCAAACCTGAAATCCGTTGCGCTGCGGCATGACCACGTCCAGCAGAATCACGTTCGGCCGCTCCTCGTCGATTGCTTCTTCGACCTTGGTCGGATCGGAGATGCCGACGGAAAGAAAGCCACCCTGCCGTAGCACCGACTGCAGCAGGCGAATTTCGGCCTGTGAATCATCGACCACCAAAACTTTCTTCACCACCTGCACACCTCCACACCAATACCCCTGATTCGAAATGCAAATCCCTCACCACCGTCTCGCCCATCTCGCGCGCTGCTGCGAATTTGCATATCGCCCGTGATTTGAATAGCTTGCGCGTCATTGAGACGCGTCTCATGGCCGGCTCATCATCTGCTGCGAGCCGCTCTCCGTCTCAGACTGAGATTCAGTCTCACCGGCCCACATCTCGGTGGCGAGCGATGAGAAACGCTGAATGATCTCGTTGAGCCGCAAAGCCATCGTTTGGATGGCGCGCAGCTGCTCGCGGCTATCGGCGGAAATTGGGCCCGGATCGATCATCAGCAAGTCGGCATTGCCGAGGACGGAGGTCAGCGCGTTGTTGATGCTCGGGCGCATTTCCAGCATGTAGCGGCCAAGGGTTGCGTGGCGCTGGGATGTGAGCGCCAGTCGTTCGGCGCGCTGCGCGCGGTTGACGGCGTCCACGCGACGCAAGACTTCCATCGCTACGACAATCAGAGTAGCGGCCCATCCGTCATGCTGCTGAACCACGATCAAATTGGAGAAGCTGGAAGCCAGTGCGGCGAAATCCTTCTCCTCGCCGGAAAGCGTGACGATCGGTGTCCCTGCGGCGATACTGGCGGCGCGAAGCACGGAGGAAGGGTCGGCAGCGCGAACCGGACCTACGATCACGAGATCGCAGTCCGGTCCCCCGCCCGGGCGCCAAACATCGCTTGAGGCCAGCGTGATTTCCGGGACGTGCCGCTCCGCCTGCCAGCGCCCGGCTAGCGTGCGCGCGAATTCCGGATCATCGGAAATAATCAGGACACTCGAGTGGTACAAGATCCCACCTGCCCATTTCGTGCTTACGACTGAAGCTTTTCGGCCTCTTCGATGAACGAGAGCAGTCGTTTTGCGCTGATGCCGAGATTTACGGCCGCCTCGGTGTTCTTGGCTTTCTTGGCGTCTTCGACGCGGCCTTGAAAATAGGAAACCTCGTCACGCGCCAGCGCGAGCGCTGCGGATAACGGTCCCTCTTCGCCGGAGCGTTTTTTCTGGTCGGTGGCCAGTGCAAGCAGGGCGCGCGCAACGACGGCCCGGCGCAGATCCTCCGCTTCCTGTCCCCCTTCGCTCACGAATGCGGAAACCTCCCAGGAAGAGAGGAGGACCTTCGTGTCCTGCAAGACGACCGTGGACATGGATCGCCCGCGCGAGGGAGGTACGGCGATCAGCTGTTCCCAAATTGTTTCCATGCACTTCTCGGGGTCGGCAGCTTCGCTGGATGAAGCGGCCGCTTCCGCCTGCGGCTTGGCCGCAGGCTGACTTGCAGCTGGGGCCGGTTGCGGCTGAGACTCCGTTGATTTTGTGGCGGCACTCGCTTGCTTGGGCTGCGGAGCAGCGGCTGTCGACTGATTCGAAACTTCGTTGCTTGCCGCAGCGGGAGCGGCGGCGGGTTTAGCCGGCACCGAAGCAGGCTGGGCTCCTGGCGTTTTGGTTGGGGGCGCGCTCGCCGCCGGTGGAGAAGCTTTCTCGGCTCCGAGCGCTTCCTCCAAGTCCGCTCGCACAGCCAGAAGCTGCTCGAATGCGCGTGTGACGGAGCTTTGCGTGTAATCTTTCTGGAACGGCTGGCGCCAGTTTTCGCAGAAGTGGCGCAATTGCAGAGTAGTTTCGGCGGCGGAAAATCCGGCTCGGCGGCAATCGATTGCTTTCACTCCGCGAGTCTCCAAGGCGTTGATCGCTTCTCGCACGGCTTTCAAATCGGCGTGCAACATGCGAATGAACGCGCGCCGAACCAGAAAATTGAACCGGCAGAAGGCTACAAGAGCCGCAGGGTCGTAAAACATGGGGCCGGCCGAATCTTTCAACAGGCGCCCCTGCTCGAGCAGACCATCCTCCATTAGCTCGCGCAGGCTGTGGTAGCTTCGCGCACGATCGAGAATTTGCTCCAGCGGTCCGCACCATTCGAGCGGAGTCGCGTCGGTTTCGGTGAGAACGGGCTGTAAGATTTGGGCGACGTCCGCGAGGGTAATTTCTTTGTGGAGCAATTCCTCTGTGGCGCGCATGGCGAAGTACTGCACCAGAAGCAGATCGATCTTGTCGCGGTCGGCGCTGGTTTTGTGGGGTCTCCGGAGATGCCGGCGGACCAGAGAGCGTAATCCCTCTTCGCTCGCGTTCAAGATTGACGGCGGAATCTGGCGGAGCTGGTACGCGAGAGCCTTTTCATCGACTTCATCGAGCCATTTCAGCTGCCGCTCGAAAATCGCGCGCGTGGGCCGCGCGGGAGGCAATTCCCCGTCGCGATACGGCAGAGGCGCGAGATTGAACTGCGTCGCCAGTGCCGAATAGATGGGATAGGTGAGACACGCTTCTTCCCACTGCGACGCCAGTTCGGCGGGTGTGGGCCCGGCTGTTGGAGTCGTCTTGGACTTCTCCGCAGCTTTGGTCGTAGTGTTCGTCGTTTTCGGGCTCATGATTTGATGATCCAGTTCTCCACTTTGTCCAAAAATCGTGCAGCTACGGCCTTTCGTCCATCGTGATACCGGACGGCAACCACCGTGGCGCGAGCGTCGAACGAGCCGTCCGAATTCACGAGGCGCACGCAATCTTCGAACTCAAGAGGCAGGCTCGAAGCGAATAGAACTTCGCGCGCCGTTCCAAATTCGATGACCGTATGCTCCTGTAACCGCCGGCGCCCCGCCGGAAGCGCCGCCACTTGAACCGGAAGTCGTACCGGCAAAGCGCTGGGAAAGATCCGCGCCAATTTTTCAACGCATGTTTGCTCGGTTCGTGCCGAGGCAACTTCGGTATCGCCAGTCAACACAGAGGCATTCCTTTCAACGTGCCAGGGCTGCGGACCATTCACGCCTGCTCGCGGGGGTTGCAGATCGAACAGGAAAAGCCCAAGCCGAGGATGGAGTGCACGAGTAACGCCAAAAGTGCTGTGCGAGAAGTTCTTGTAACTGACGTGTTTGTAGCGGCTTGCGGAGAGATCGAAAGCGGACGGGGCGGGGCGCGTCTCAGGATGACACGAAAATCTCAAGGATGGCCGATTCGGCGCGCGGCATGAGAGTCCGGATTTGCCAGCAGGCCGAGTTAGCGGACGCTTTCAACGAGCTGCTTCTGGGCGGAACGCACCGGAATGTTGTAACGCTTGAGACGTCGATAGAGGGTGGCGCGGCTAATCCCGAGCATTTTGCCGGCGATGGCCTTATCGCCTCCGGCCTGTTCGAAAACCCGCAGGATGGTCATTCGCTCCAAGTCGGCCAACGCGGTGGTGGAAAGCTCGGCGGCGTCTTGCGCGGACATACCCGAATCCTGGGCCCCGCGGATGGCGGCGGGAAGATCCGCAAGTTCGATCATTTGATGGTCGCCCAGCGCCACCGCCCGGGCGATGCAGTTCTCTAGTTCCCGGACGTTGCCTGGCCACTCGTATTGCAGAAAACTCTTCATCACGGCTGGAGAGATTTGGGTGTTCTCGCTGGGCGCGTAGCGGTCCAGAAAGAAGTGGGCGAGCTGCGGGATGTCCGCCCGGCGCTCGCGCAAGCTCGGCAGATGAACGGTCACAACGTTGAGACGGAAATATAGGTCCTTGCGAAATGTGCCGGCCCGGTAAGCGGCTTCGAGATCGCGGTTCGTGGCCGCGACCACGCGCGTATCGACGGAGATTTTATCGTTGCTGCCAACGGGGCGAACTTCCTTTTCCTGCAGGACGCGCAGCAACTTGGCCTGCATTTCCAGCGGCAGCTCGCCAATTTCGTCGAGGAAAATGGTGCCGCTATTCGCGGCCTGGAAGAGCCCGGGCTTGGACCGCAGCGCGCCGGTGAAGGCGCCCTTTTCGTGTCCGAAGAGCTCGCTTTCCATCAGTGTGGGAACGAGCGTGCCGCAATCCACTGCAATGAACGGCATTCTCGCCAACGCACCGCGAAAATGAATCGCCCGCGCGACCAGTTCTTTTCCTGTGCCGCTTTCGCCGGTGATCAGCACGGGAGTACGCGTGTCCTTGAGCCGCGAAACCATTCGCAGCACATCCTGAATCTTTGCCGAGGCGCCGATGATTCCGTCGAGTTGACCTTCGGCGCTCACTCGCTCGCGCAAAAATTGGTTTTCGTTCACCAGCCGGACTTTTTCGGCCATGCGCTGCAGCAATTGGCGCAAGCGCTCCACACGAAACGGCTTTTCGATGTAGTCATAGGCGCCCTCGCGCATCGTTTCCACTGCAGATTCGATCGACCCGTGGCCGGTCATGATGGCGATTTCCGTGCGCGGCAGAAGCTCCTTCATTTTGCGAAGCAGGTCCGTGCCGGATTGGCCGGGCATTTTCAAATCCGTAACTACGATATCGGGAGGAGCGCTTTCTACGGTCGTCAACGCGGCCTCGGCGGTTTCCGCTTCGGAACATGCAAAGTTCAGGCCTTGACCAACGGTGACGCACAATCGGCGGATACTCTGCTCATCGTCTACGATCAAAAGCCGCAGCTGCGGATCGTGTTTCATGGTTTTCCTATGGTTTCCTCGACCGTCGCCAAAAACTGCTGCAGACGGAACGGCTTTTCGATGCACGGCGTTTTCGTCCTGGCGAGCAGCGAAGCGGTTTCCGCGCTCGCGGTATCGCCGGTAATAAACACGAATTTGGCCGCCAAACCTGGGCGATACCGCAGCAGCCACTCTTTCACGTCCGCGCCGCTCATCGATCCGGGCGTGCGAACGTCCGATATCACGCCGCGAAACTCACGCGACGACAGCAAGTGCAAACCATCCGCAGCCGAGGCGGAGAGCACCACGGAATATCCGTGACGCTCCAGAGCCAGACGCAAGAAGCCTGCAACGGAGGCTTCATCTTCGATCACCAAGATCGGCTCCCGCGGCTCATGGGCGCTCGGCTCAGTCATCGAACCGCATCTTCCGCGACCGGAGCGGCGAGGCGTTCAACGGCTGCCGGAAGTCGCACGTAAAACGTGCATCCGGCGCCGTCGGGATTATTCCGCGCGATGATTTCGCCGCCATGCGAGTGGATAATGCCGTAACAGATGCTTAGGCCCAGGCCCGTTCCTTTGCCGACTTCTTTGGTGGTGTAGAACGGGTCGAATATGCGGTCCGGCTGTTCGATGCCGGGGCCGTTGTTGCTGAAGCGGATTTCCACGTGGCCATCGCTGCGGCATGTGGAAATTTCGATGCGTCCGCGGCGGGGCGTTTCCTGAATCGCGTCGTAGGCGTTGTTCAGGATGTTTAGAAAAACCTGCTGCAGCTCGTGCGGATCGCCTATAGCCAGCGGAAGATCATCGCCATAGCTTTCGACCACTTCCACTCCGTGGCTTAAGAGATCGTACGAGCGCAGCTTCAACGTTTGCTGAAGCACGGTATTGATGCGCACCGGCTCGCGTTGCGCGGGCATTTGCCGCGCAAAGCTAAGCAGGTTCTGGACGATCTGCCGCGTGCGGTGCGCTTCCTGCAAAATGATGCCGAGATCCTGCTTTGCGTCCTGCGAAAGCGACGGATTTTCGAGCAAAAGGTCGGTGAAACCGACGATGGCCGCCAATGGATTATTCACTTCATGGGCGACGCCGGAGACGAGCTGGCCCAGCGCGGCCATTTTCTCCGTGTGCATCAACTTCGATTGCAGGGTGGCCGCGTCGGTCACGTCCGTCATTACCACGACAACGCTATTGATTTCGTCGTTTTCGTCTCGCATGGGACTCAGGCTGATCGTAAATTGTGCACAGACGTTGCTTCCGCGAAGAACGGGAAGCTCAATGTTGTCGACGGCGGTGCCCCCAAGAGCTCGGTCAACGGCCTGCGCCAGAATGGGACGCCGCGCCGGCGGAATCATTCCCACCAGCGGATGACCCAAGAGGTCCTGCTCGCGATAATCCAATTCGAAGCAGCGCCGGTTGGCGTAGCTCACCAGTCCCGCGGTGTCCAGCACCAGAATCATGCTTTGCGTGTTGTTTAGGATATTGCGATTGAAATCGCGTTCGCGGCGATAGCGCCTTTCGGCTTCCCGGCGATCGGTGATGTCCTTCAGCACGTGAACGGTTCGGATGTCGCCATCGCCGTTCGAGTGAATGCGCGAGCTGGAGACCACATAGGTGCGGTCGCCCGCCGGATAAATGAACTCTTCGCGCGCCGCCAGCGCATTTCGGCAAAACGGACAATGCCCCACTCGCGCCGGTGCGCCCAGGATTCTCAGCGTCCCGGTATCCCAGCCGATCGCTTCCGTGGGCCGCGTGCCAAGGAGGTCCGCTAAAGCCCGGTTCAAACGGAGAATCCGGCCTGCGGCGTCGTGTACAAGGATGAAATCGGAAATGGCATCGACATCCTCAACCCATTGCTTGCGGGACTGCTCGATGCGCGAGAATAACCGCAGGTTCTCCAACGCGACCGATGCATGCGCCCGGAGCGCGACGAGGATTTGCTGTTCCGCAGGTGCGATCTGCCGCGCGAGATCGGCAAGACACAGGATGCCCAATGTCGCTCCGTCGCTCCGAGCCAGCCCGACCATGAGTGCTGTCTGCCAACCGAGCTTTTGCGCCAAGTCTGCGCCTAGAATTTCCGCGGCCGAAGCGGAGAACGGCTCGGTGCCCAAGCTCGCACATCGCTCCACTAGCGCCGCCGCCAAATGTTTCTGAAGTGGCTGGTTCCACCCGGCGGTCCAGCCGTGGATGCCCGCGATTTGCCAGTCGGACGAGGTGTCGAGCGCCAAGACGGCAGCACGGGCTCCGAACATCGCCGCTGCCCGAGACGTCAAACGGCGAGCGAATTCCTTCGCACCTACGGATGGACTGAGTTCCAGTGTTGTAGCGGAGAATTGCGCGAGCAGCGTCTCAACGACACCATCGAGACGAGCTGGGACTTCCCGTATTTGTTTAAGTGCACGCATGGAGGATTGGGGGCTAGCGCGCGCTTGCCTATTCCGCTCACCAACTTACGGCGTTATCTCAAATTGAGTCAACAATCGCGAGCTGGCCGTTGCTCTAAGCTACAATCGCGCCATTGTCGCATCCTGAGACAAAAGCTCGCCTGCGACGGGCCGTTTGAGACTGTCAGCCACTGCCATTCTGCTGGCGTGAACCACGTGGAAAAACCTAAGCCTCTCCGTGTGAATAACTTGTGAGCCGTGTTGGCTGCTTGTTATCGAACGCTCAGTAAACAGCCACCGTGGCACCATCCGTGCAATTTCTACCGCGGGATTATTCCGTGAGGGAGGGGTATGCAATGAAACTCAAGCAGATATTTACAGCGATGGGGCTGATGGCGGTATTGGGCGGGGCTGTGGTGGTCATTCCGAAGGCGCTGGCGCAGGAGACAACGACGGACGCAGCGAAGCGCAAGGTCCGGGTCAAAGTAACTCCGGAATATCCCGATCTCGCCCGGCAAATGAACGTCACCGGCAAAGTGAAAATCGAGGCGACCATCGCACCGGATGGACACGTGACCGGCACGCATGTGGTCGGTGGCAGTCCGTTGCTTGTGAACGCCGCTCTCGATGCGCTCAAGAAGTGGCGCTTCGAGCCGGGTCCCAAACAAACGACGGAAGTCGTCGAATTCACTTTCAACGGGCAGGGAAACTAGTTTTCCAACCAGTGGCGCCGGGATTGGTGAGCCGGGGCTGGAGGTTCTTCAGATGACGATTGGGAAAAAGCTATACATGGGGTTCGGCGCCATTCTGGCGATCATGCTGTTTTTGCTGGTGATCAATATATTTACGGTGATGCGCCAGTACAGCGCGCGCGCCGCGGTGACGGCCACGCTCAACGACGTCCAGACGATTCAAAAGGTCCAGTACGACATCAGCGAAAACCGCCTAAACCTCGCGAATTACCTGTTGAGCGGGGACCTCCGCGATGAAGACAAAACGAATAAGGGCATCGGTGACCTGGATCAAGTCTTGAAGACCAGCGAATCGAAGGTCACCGATCAGAACCTCCGGACTGCGCTCTCGCAAGTGCAAGACAACGAGCAGCAATGGGCCGACAATTTCGCGAAGCCGATGATTTCCAAGCGACACCAGGTGGATTCCGGAGACGCCACCGTCTCGGACCTGCAAATCTATTATCTGCAGCACGATCCAGCGTCCTGGATCAACAAATCTACCAATATTTTGGATGCGGCAAGTCAGGCAGTACGAAAAGCCCAGGACGACTCCAACGCCTCCTCCGCCAGCGCCACCATGCTGAGCGCAATTCTAACGACCGTGGGAACGTTGTTGGCGGTTGTGCTCGGCGGATTCATCGCGTTCTACACCGCGAAGTCGATCAAGGAACCTCTCTATCATCTGATCGACGTAGCCCGGAAGATCGGCGATTCAGGCGACTTGGATCAGACGATCGACGTGCATCGCAGCGATGAAGTCGGCGTACTCGCTGAAAACTTCAATAAGATGATTGTCCATCTGAAGGAGATGGCGTCCGTCTCGGCAGCGATTGCGGAGGGCCAACTCTCGGTCACCGTCCAGCCGCGCTCGAACCAGGACACCATGGCGAAAGCGTTCGCGCGCATGACGCAAGGCCTCCGCGACCTCGTTCGCAAGGTGCGCGACAGCGCGTCTCAAGTTGCGAGCGGCGCGGGACAAATGGCCGGTGCGTCCGACGAATCCGCGAAAGTCAGCGTGCAGGCCGCCTCGGCAATCGATGAAGTCACCAGCACGATGCACGAGATGAGCATCAACGTGCAGAACGTGGTGAAAAACACGCAAGTGCAGGCCTCCAGCGTGGCTGAGACGTCCGCGTCGATCGATCAGATGGTCACGTCGATTCAGCGCGTGGCCGACACCGCGAAACTCCTCGTCGATATTTCACACCGTTCTCGCGAAGAAGCGCGCGTGGGAATGGAAACGATGGATAAGGCCACGGAAGGCTTGAACCGCGCCAGCCAGGCGATTCAATCGTCGGCGGAAATCATCGACGTGCTCGGGCGGCGCGCGGATAGCATCGGCAAAATTATCGAAGTGATCGACGATTTGGCCGAACAGACGAATCTGCTCGCTCTCAACGCCGCCATTGAGGCTGCGCGCGCGGGCGAACACGGCCTCGGTTTCGCCGTAGTGGCCGAAGAAGTCCGCAAGCTCGCGGAAAAGTCCACGCAATCGACCAAGGAAATTTCCGAGCTCATTCAGGGCATTCAAAAAGAAGCTCGCGAAGCCGTGGACAACATGGAAAAGAGCACGTCCATGGTGCAGGACGGCTTGGTGCTCAACAAAGATTTGAGCCTCGCCCTCGACAAAATTTCGGACGTGGTTTCCGAGGTTTACAAGTACTCGCAGGAGATCGGGGCGGCCACGATGGAGCAGTCCAACGGCTCGTCGCAGATCGCCAAAGCCACCAATCGCCTGACCGAAATCACGCAGGAGATCAACTCGTCCGTTGAGGAACAGGCTTCGGGCGCGCAGGCGGTCGTACGCGCGATGGAGCGCATGCGCGAACTCGTCCAGCAATCGACTTCCAGTTCCACGGAACTGGCCGCGGCGGCCGAGCAGATGTCGAAGCTCTCTCGCCAGCTGCTGGAATCCATGGATCGCTTTGCGTTGGAAGACGCGCATTCCGAACACCGGAGGTCGATGCCGCACTGGCCGGCGCCCGCACACGAACGCAACACCCCCGCGGAATACGCGGAACCGGTGCGAGCCTGAGTTTCCGAGGATTCCATATGGATAAGGAACTGCAGGTCGTCGGCTTTCGGATCGGGCGCGAGACGTTCGGGCTGCCTATTTCCATCGTCCGGGAAATCGTCCGGGTTCCGGAAATCACTTCGGTGCCCAACGCGCCCGACTACATCGAAGGGGTGATCAACCTGCGCGGGCGCATCATCCCGGTGGTGGATCTTCGAAAGCGGTTTGGACAGAAATCGGTCGAAGCGAACAAGAAAAATCGCATCGTGGTGGTCGAACTCGGGCCCCGCGCGTTCGGCCTGATCGTGAATTCGGCTTCGGAGGTACTGCGTATTCCTCCGTCGGAAATCGAAGAGCCCAACAACGTGTTTCAGGAAGGTGAGCTCGATTTCGTCACCGGTGTGGGAAAGCTGCGCGGACGCCTGGTGATCCTGCTGGATGTCAGCAAAATTCTGAAGCGCGGAGAGCTGAACCGCATCGACGAAATCGCGGACGTGGCCGAGCCCGTGGCCGTAGGCGAAGCGGCGCGGACTTTTTAGGCCGATCACGGCAGCATCGGGGGACGGATGTCCACTACATTCACCACGCAGATTCCACTCACGGACGCCGAGCTGAAGCTTCTGCAAACGCTCGTCTACCAGGAATGCGGCATGTATTTCGACGAGCGCCGTACGCACTTCCTTCGCGACCGCCTCCAGCGCCGGCTAAAGGCTTGCCAGCTAGATTCGTTTTACGCCTACTACCGGCTGCTCACCAGCCGCGAGGGCAAGAAAGAACTCACCGCACTGCTCGAGAATCTCACCGTCAACGAGACCAGCTTTTTTCGCATCCGTCCTCAACTGGAGCTGTTTCAAAAGACGATTCTCGAAACGCTGCTGAAGCGCAAGCAGGAACGGCGCGACTGGTCGCTGCGCATCTGGAGCGCGGGCTGTTCCACGGGACAGGAGCCGTATTCGCTGGCGATCCTGAGCTGCGACGCGCTCGCGTACTACTATCTGCGCAATCCACTGCCGTTTGAAGTGCCCACTCCCAAACCGCTGATTCCGCCTCCCTGGAAAGTGGATATTCTGGCGTCGGACATAAATTATTCGGCGCTTTTGACGGCACAGCAGGGCGTTTACACCGAAACGCAAATGGACGCGGTAGATTACACCTGCCGGTTGCGTTACTTCGACAAGCTGGGCGACAAATATTCCGTCAAGCCCGCGTTGAAGAGCCTCGTTCAGTTCGACTTCCACAATTTGAAAGCGGAATTTCTGCCGCAGGGCAACGACATCATTTTTTGCCGCAACGTGATGATCTATTTCGACGAGGCCGAGCAAAAGCGGCTCATCGACAAGTTCTATCGCTGCTTGAATCCCGAAGGCTATCTCTTCGTGGGGCACGCCGAAAGCCTCTTCGGGCTGACTACCAAGTTCCACATGATCCACGAAAATAACGCGACCGTGTACCAGCGAATCGAGGGGGCGCAGTGAGTTTTCCGTCCGACGAGCACGCCTCCGAGTTGCGCGACCTCTTTTTCGAGAGCGCGGAGGAAATACTCCAGGGCATGAACGAAGCCGGGCTCGCGCTCGAAGAGCATCCCGGCGACGCCGAACAATTGCGGCACGTCCGGCGCGCCGTGCACACGCTCAAAGGAGATTCGGCCGCCTGCGGGTACCGGCAGCTAAGCGAACTCGCCCACGAATTCGAGGACGTGCTCACGCCCGAATTCGCGCAGCAGCATGCGGGATCGATCGCAGAGGTGATCCTCACCGCGGCGGATACGTTCCACGAAATGCTCGCGGCGTATCGCAGCAATCTGCAGCCCCCGTCCGGAGAAGCGCTGCGCGAACGCATCACAGAGTTGCTGCGAAAACCAGGCGCGGAAAGCGAGAAGCCTGCGTCCGAAATTCGAGCCAAATTTGAATGGACCGAATACGAGCGGCTAATGATTGCGGAGATGATTCGCAAGGGTGAAGCGGTCTACAACGTGGCCCTTCATCTCGATCCCCAGGCGCCGCTCCCCGCTGCGGCGTTTGAGCTTGCGCGCAAGGCGCTCGATAGCGCCGGAAAAATCTTGGCGATGCGACCCGAAGGCGGAGCGTACACCGACAAAATAGAACTAATCGAAGCCGCTCTTTCGAGCGCGCAAACGCCGGAATGGATCCAGACTCACTGCCAGGTGCCATCGATCGTCGACGCCCTTTTTTTGGAGCCGCTGCAGTCGCCGAACGCGGTTCCACGAGATCTGCTCGATATTTTGCTCGAATCGGAGGCCGCCGCAATTTCCAGCGGCATTAAAGGGATTTCCGCCGAGCCCCATGCGAGCGCCGAAGAGGAACCGCGCGAATCCGCCGCGCCCGGGGGGATGGCGCATGCAGCGGAAAGCAGTCTGCGCGTGGACGCCGCCCGGATCGATACGGTGATGAACCTAGTCGGCGAAATGATTATTGGCAAATCCATGCTGCAACGAGCCGTGGCGGAATTCGAGCGGAGGCATACGAAGGACCCGCTCCGAGCCAAATTTGCGGATGCGCTGGCTTTCCAATCTCGCGTGCTCGGTGAATTGCAAAAGTCGGTGATGAAGATACGCATGGTCCCGGTCGAGCAGCTGTTCCGCCGCTTCCCCCGCGTCGTCCGCGATGTTGCGAGGCTCCGCAGCAAAGACATCGGCCTCGAAATGGCCGGGCAAAATACCGACCTCGACAAAGGCATCCTCGACGCATTGGCCGAGCCGCTGGCGCACTTGGTCCGCAACGCTGCCGACCACGGCATCGAAAGCGCAGCCGAGCGCGAGTCGGCCGGCAAACTCGCTCGCGGCACGATTCGGCTAAATGCTTACCACGACGGGGATGAAGTGGTGATCGAGGTTGCTGATGACGGCCGAGGCCTCGATCGCGAAAAGATCGTCCGGCGCGCCATCGAGCGCGGGATCATCACTCCCGAGGAATCGCTTCGTCTGAACGAAACAGAATCTTTGCAGCTGGTTTTCGCAGCCGGGCTCAGCACTGCGGACGAAGTCACCGAAATTTCCGGGCGTGGAGTCGGCCTCGACGTGGTGAAATCAGCGATCGAGGCACTGAAGGGCTCGGTCGAACTCCAAAGCAAGCCTGGGCACGGAACCACGTTTCGCCTGTCTGTTCCGCTGACTTTGGCGAGCATTCAGGCGCTTCTCTTCCGCGCGAACGAGCGTCTATACGCCGTTCCGATCGCCTCCGTCGGCGAGATCACGCGTATTTCCGAACAAGAAGTCCATTGCGTCGATAACCACGAAGTCTTCCAGTTGCGCGACCAAGTGCTCACGCTCGTCCGGCTCGACCGTCTGGAGCGCTTTGCGGCGCACGCTCCGCAAGGCGCACCGGCGCGGTCCAAGCGCGTATTCGTGATCGTGATCGGCACTTCTGGCCGGCGGTTCGGCTTAGCCGTCGACGGCCTAATCGGTGAAGAAGAGCTGGTCATCAAGGCTTTGGAAGACGAGCTGATTACTTCGCCTCTCGTGAGCGGCGCATCGATTCTGGGCGACGGCACGGTGGTCCTGATCCTAAACGTTCCTGCGGTTATCTCGCATCTGTCCCGAATCCCCGCTTTGGGAGCAACGGCGTGAGTCAAAAGATCCGAGTTCTCGTGGTGGACGATTCCGCGCTGATGCGGAAGCTGATCCCGCAGACGTTGTTGCACGATTCCTCGATCGAGGTGGTGGGCACGGCGATGGACGGCCTGATCGGGCTGCGCAAGATCGAAGAACTGCGGCCCAACGTCGTCACGCTCGACTTGGAAATGCCGCGCATGGACGGCATCGAAATGCTGCGGCAGATTACGCGCAAGCATCGTGTCCCGGTGATCGTCGTCAGCGCGCATACGGCCGAAGGAGCGTCGCTCACGCTCAAAGCGCTCGGCTTGGGAGCGTTCGATTTTGTAACCAAACCGGCCGACGCTGCATCGGGACGGTTGACCCAGATTGCGTCCGAACTGGCCCTGAAAATCAAGGTTGCCGCCGCGTCTGGCGCGCCGAAAATGATTATCACGGTACCAGCCACAAAGCCGAAGACGCGGCGGCCTTTTTCGACTCAGCCGCGCTGGCCCTCGCGCGTCGTTGCCATCGGTATTTCCACCGGCGGACCTGCCGCGCTCCAATATCTTTTCTCGCAGCTTCCGGAGGATTTCCCCGGCGCACTGGTCGTGGTGCAGCACATGCCCGAAGGATTCACGGAGATGTTTGCCCAGCGGCTGCACGAATCCACGCCCATCGAAGTCAAAGAGGCCCAATCGGGAGACTTGCTGCTTGCGGGGCGCGCCCTAATCTGTCCCGGCAACCGCCACATAAAGGTACGCCGCATGGAACACGGCGACGTGGCCATGCTGGTCGATCAGCCGCGCGTCAATGGCCATCGACCATCCGTGGACGTGCTCTTCCACTCCGTTGCGAAAGAACTCGGTTCCAAGGCCGTCGCGGTATTGATGACAGGCATGGGCGACGACGGCGCCGCCGGCTTGGGAGCCATTCGCGCAGCGGGAGGATTTACGATCGCGCAGAGCCCGGAAACCTGCGTGGTCGATAGCATGCCGCGCTCAGCCATCGACCGAGGCTTTGTCTCGCGCGTCGAATCGCTCGCCGAACTTGCGAGTCTTTTGCAGTCGAAATGTTTGCCTGAACGGCAGGCCGCCGAGCCGGTCGGAGCGTCTGCCAGCCAGCAGTTCCCGGCGGAAAGCACGTCGCGAAGGAGAACGTCATGAAACAGTTCGAAGCACTCACGCGGAAGGACAGTCAGCCGGTCCGCTATTTGATCGTGGACGACTCCATCTTCGCCCGCAAAAGCCTGGCGAAGATGGTTGAATCGTTCGGCGGCCAGCTAGCTGGCGAAGCCGGCGACGGCCGCACGGCGATTACGGAATACGCCCGCACGAAGCCCGACATCGTCTTGATGGACATAACCATGCCGCAGATGGAGGGCATCGAGGCCGTCGAGCACATCGTGCAGCAGCATCCGGAAGCGCGCGTGGTAATGGTGTCCTCCGTCGGCTATCAGGACAACATCTTGGCCGCGCTCCAGAAGGGCGCGCGGCACTTCGTGCAAAAGCCCGTCAAACCCGACGCTCTCTACGAAATTGTCCGTTATGTGCTCAATGAGGACGGCGTGACCGCGCCGTCGATCGTCGTGCAGGAGGACCGGCGATGAGAATGGACCTCATCCAGCCGTTCATCGGCTCGCTCGATGCCGTGCTTGCGGAAATGATGCAGGCTCCGGCGAAGGTCGCCGATCTGGCGATGGAGGAAAACGGCTACCGGAAAAAAGGCCTGGCCGCCGCCGTGAACTTCACCGGTCAAATCGAAGGGCGCATCATTTTGGACATGGAGCCGCAAGCAGCCCTGCGAGTGGCTCAGTGCCTCACCGGAGGCGAGGTGGACTCCGGTGAGCCGATTGTGCGCGAGGCCGTATGCGAGCTCGCGAACATGGTGATCGGCAACGCCGTCACGCAACTCAACGACCGCGGATTCGAATTCAAGGTCGATCCGCCCTCGGTGCTTTCAGAGGAACAATGCGAGAAGGCAGGTCACGATTCGGAGGCGACCATCTTGCGATTCGAGACGCCCAGCGGCAACGTGCATCTGAACATTTCCATGCACTACCACGCCCGCCGCGCCCGTGAGCGAAACATGGTCCCCGCGCGCTAGGAAATCACCCTTCGCTCGTCTGCGACTCGCCGACGCGCATCGGAATTACTTTCCGATATTCCGTCCCATGGCGGAAGAGTCCAGCCTTCGGCAGTTTTTCCGAATAGACAATCCGGGCCGGCAGGAAAATATTCGCAGCTTCCGGCGAGTAGGGCACGGCCACATCGACCAGCGCGTCCGCCTCGTAGCGCCGCTTGCTCCGAAAACACATTCCCAGCGGCGAAATGTCCTCGCAAACCGCCAGTTCGTCGTCCGCTCCGGGCTGGCGGATGCACGCGGTCAACCGCGTCTTGAAACGCATGCGCTTGCGCTCTCGCTGTTCCCCTTCGGCAAGTACACCGGCTTGCGTATCGCTTCCCCGGCGAGCGCGCGGGCTGCGCGTCATGAGCTTTTCTTCGTCTTCATGCGGCGCTTGCGTCCAGATGCTCGGCACTCCGCACGTCTTGCAGTGTCGGGCAATCCCGCGGTTTGTTTCGAACCCGCGCAGCTCGATGTCGTTCAGATACACCACCTCGCGAGCATGGCAGTACGTGCATTGCAGCAGCATACGCGCCACAGCCTCGGTCGAATCGCGCGCCTGCGGGAATTCAACGCCCCAAAGGTCCGCGTTCGCATTCAGGATCTCGATTCCGTAGAGAAATCCGTCCTTCTGCCGGCCAAATTCGCCTACGACGCGCGCATCTGCTTCGCGGTGGTCTTCTCCCGGTGCCCTTCGCCGGATATGGATCGTTTGCTCCGCCGCGAGGACCCGATCGAACAGGATGACCGCGCCGTTTCGGTTGATCAGCAGCGTCTTGCCCGGCTCGGAAAAATCTTCGCCATTGCTGTCTTTTCCGGAGATGTCGAGGAACAACGTCAGCGAAACTCGATCAGTGCGGCGCGGCTGGGGCGACGTCATCGGGCCTCCGGGACCGTAGACTTCTTGCTGGAGGCAAGATAGCATACCGGACGGCTCAATTGTTCCACGGGAAACAATCGGGCCGGCCGCCTCCTGTACTTCGCTGACCGTTTCGAGGAAACCTAAGCTGTTGATTTGGCGTCACATTACAGTTGTTTGGGAGATTGCCTGGATGAACAGTGCCTTCGTGCGCCGCTACCGTAATTTCTTGATCCTGATATTCGGATTGTTCGCCGTTGTCGGCATCTCCGCTGTGGCCGCTCCGAGCGCGAACGCTCAAAGTACGCAAGTGAGCGGAGTCGTTCGCGACTCCTCCGGCGCCCCGATCTCCGGCGCGACTGTTGAGCTTCAGACCAGTTCCTTTTCCGGGAGCATCGCCACCGGTCCAAACGGCACGTTCGATTTCGACAGCGTTCCCGCCACTTCCGGCACGCTGATCATTTCCGCAAAAGACTTCCAGCAAGTGAAGCGCGCGTGGAACAGCGCAAACGGCGCTCCCGTGCACGTGGAAGTCGTTCTCCAGTTGCTGACGCTTTCTCAGAGCGTGATGATCACCGCCAACCGCACCGCGACTCCGCTGGGCGAAACGCCCGCGAGCGACATCAAGCTCAGCGCCGAGGACTTGAAAGCGATTCCCGCGCTCACCCTTGACGACAAGATGCGGCAGGTTCCCGGATTCAGTCTATATCGGCGCTCCAGCAGCCTCACCGCGAATCCCACTACGATGGGCGTTTCCCTGCGCGGTTTGGGTGGCAGCGGCGCCAGTCGCGCTCTCGTGCTCGAGGATGGTTTCCCGCTCAACGATCCCTTCGGTTCGTGGGTGTATTGGGACCGCGTGCCGGCCGCGTCGGTCCACAGCGTCGAAGTGGCGCAAGAGGGCGCATCCAGCCTCTACGGTAGTGAGGCGATGTCCGGAGTCGTGCAATTTCTCACCCGCCCGGCCGATCTTACGGGGCTCACGGTGGAAGGTTCCTACGGCAATCAGAACACGCAGGACTTATCGCTCTCCGGAGGCGGCCAGCTCGGGAAATGGTATTCCACGATTGCTGGTGAAGCTTTTCACTCGGACGGCTATTTCCTTGTGCCGGAATCCTATCGCGGAAGCGTGGACACGCGAGCTGCCACCCAACACGGAGACTTCGATCTTACAATCGGCCGCAAGTTCGGCGCCAATAGTGACGTCTTCGCGCGAGGTTGGTATTTCGATGACTCGCGGAACAACGGCACGGTACTCCAGCGAAACAACATTCGCCTCGGCGAAGGCGCTTTGGGAGCAAATCTCGATCTAGGGGCGGCGGGCACTCTAACCCTGCGTTTCTATGTCGAGGCAGAAACCTACTTCCAGACTTTTTCTTCCGTTTCTTTTGATCAAAATAGTGAAACCCTGACCGATTCTCAGACCGTTCCCGCGCAGGGCACCGGCGGCTCCGCGGTTTGGAGACGCAACCTGGGCCACCGGCAAACGCTGGTTGCGGGCTTTGACATGCATGAAGAGATCGGCCACAGCCATGAAATTATCGGCCATCCCGGCGACATTTTCCGTGAAACGTCGGCCGGCGGGCGCCAGCGCAGCGTGGGAGCTTTCGGTGAGGATCTGATCCAGCTTACTCCCTCTTGGCTGCTCAACCTGAGCGCGCGTTACGACCATTGGCTTAATTTCGACGCTTCCTACCTTTGCACGCCGGTGAGTGGCATCTGCATCCAGCCGAGTCAGGCGTATCCATCTCTCAGCTATGACGTTTTCAACCCTCGCGCCACGCTCCTGCATCAATTTAACTCCAGCATTTCCTGGTCTGCTTCTGTGTATCGCGCCTTCCGTGCTCCCTCGCTCAACGAGCTCTACCGCGGATATCGCGTCGGCAATCAAACCGTGAATCCCAATGCCTATCTCCGTGCCGAGCGGCTTACGGGCGGCGAGACGGGTTTGGACGTCACCAGCTTCCACCGCCGTCTGGAAGTCCGAGGCGTCTATTTCTACAACCAGATGGTCAACCCGATCACGAACGTACCCGTCGGCACAAACCTGTTCCAACGGCAAAATGTCGGCCGCATCAGCGCGCCAGGTTTTGAGGTTGACGCGGTCGGCCGCATCACCGATCGCTTCCAATTGTCCGCGGGCTACCAATACGTAGACTCAAAAATTGTCAGCCAAGCCGGCGAACCGTGGGTGGACGAAGTTCCGCACAACGCGTTTACCTTCGAGGCGCGTTACACCAATCCCTCTCTTATTTCGGTTTCGTTCGATGGACGCGTGACCGGGCAGCAGCTCGACACGACCGGAAACTACCTGGGCAACTACTTCGTCCTCGGCGCCATGGCCTCCCGTCGCATTGCTTACGGCGTGGAAGCCTACGCGGCCGTCGACAATTTCACAGATGAGCAGTATTACGCTTCGGCGTTGAATCCGGGCGTGGCGCCTCCGCAAATCGGCACGCCGATCACGGCTCGCATCGGTTTTCGCTATGATTTCCCGAGGCGCTAGGGGCGCATAACTGTTGTGTCGGTGAGGTGCTGCACCAGGCTACTGCGAACTGCTGAGGTCCGGTGGAGGATATTCCGGCAGCCGCGCGTTTTTCGCATCCGTGCGCTTCACTTCGATGTCGTCCACTAACACCGACGGGCTGATGATCGTTCGCGGGACGGTCCCTTCGCGATTGCTCGCCGTGGGATCATTCCCCAGCGCCACCAGATCGTTCCGCAGCGCGCGCGTATCGAGCTCGTTAACTACCGCTCCGCGCACCAACTCTTCATGGCCGTCGCTTACATACACGCGATAGAGGAGCCGTGGAGTGATGTTTCGGACTCCTGCCGTTTCGTCCAGGTAGTATCCATACGGAAGATTGTCCTGACGGCAGATCTCGATCAGCTTTTTCTTTAGGTCCGGAGGAGACAGAGGCTCCTTCGACGTGACTTCCAATACACCTATGCTCGGTACGGGCGGCTGTCCCGGTCCCGCGCGGCCATGGCCGTTGGAGTCCGGAAAATCCCGAATGGGTTGCCGTCCCATCAAGTAGTTCACTAGGATTCCATTTTCGACCACCGGCACTTTCTGTGCCGGTACGCCTTCGTCGTCGGTTGTGTAGTGGCCCTGCAACGTTTGGCCATGGAATGTCGTCAAGGTTGGGTCGTCGATCACGTTGACGAACGCGGGCAGCACGCGCGTCTTGTAACTGGACGCAAATGCACCTACGGTCCGCGCCGAGTCGCCGGGCCGCGGCCGGTTTCCGAGGACGTTCGAACCAATGAGCGCGTCGAATACTTCCGTCGCGGCATCTGGTGAAAAAAGCACCGGCCCCTGATAATCCTCTCCCACCACCGGCGCTGCGCGCAGCGCCTTCAAAGTCGCCAGCATCTTGCCGGCATCCGCCAGCACTTGCTCCTGATGAGGCAAGCCGGAAGGCTCCTCGCTGCGGTACGGAACATCATCTTCGAGCCGCATCCCGTCCGCCGCCTGAGTCGAGCCGGACGTATCCAGGAAGCAACCGGTATACCCGTGCCGCGTCACCGTGCCCTCGGTATTCACAAAATACTGATTTACGGCCCAGCATCGCGCCACGCTACTGAGCACTTCGATTTTGGGATCGCTGCGAAATAGTCCGGAAGCTTTCTCGATAGTTTCCTTCCACGGCTTCGGATCAAAGTGGAGCGTAGCCAGCGGCTCGACCGCTTCCACGGGTGTCGCATGCGCGAAGTCATCGAACGGCTGCCCGGCCGCGTACCGGCTGAGCATGGCTCGTTTCGCCGCCAGCGTCTGGCTCGCAATCTTATACGCTTGATCTGTGGCCGCCCAGAGCTGCCATCGCAAGGCTTCCGCATCGTTGCCGAGCGGTGCGTAGTTCACCGTTCCGACTCCTGGGCCAATGTAGCTGTCCAGCTTGTAATCTCCCACGCGCACCACCACCCGAACGTACCGCGAGTGGACGTGCGTGCTCGTCCGCAGCGCCCCGAACGCCGCCTCCATGTTGTATTGATCCACATCCGTCAGCCGGTAATCGATGTAGTAGGGCGCCGGCACGTTTTCCATCTTCAAGTGCGCCTTCGAACGCTGCAGTTCCGCCTCCATCGCATCGAGCAGCGGATCGGAAGACGCTGCTTTCTTCGCCGCGGACTCGGCAGCCGCGTTTGCCGCCTTTTCTTGCGCTGATGCTGGAAGGGCGCACACCACTGCTACGAAAGTCGCCAGCGCGAGGAGCGCCGCAAGCGAGCGCGTCTTGAACCATGATGTCTTGGTGGTGCTCACGGTTTATCCTCTGTTGCTGCAGTAAGCGCGGAATTCGCCACGGCCTTGGCCCAGTCATCGCCGAATCCCGGCGGAGGCAGGATCGGCGGCCGTTCCGCGCCCTTCGCCTTCTTCTGCACCTCGATTTCGGAAAAGAGCATCGCGGGCGCGGAGGCCGACACGGGCACTTGCCCGGATTCCGCTCCGCACACGCCGTTGAACACCTGCAGCTTGTTGCCGGTGAGGATGATGTTGTTCAGCGATAGCAGCGGCGTGCCCACGATGTCCACGCCGCGTACCAGCTGATCGGGGCGCCCGTCCGCATACACGCGCCACACCATTACCGGAATCACCTCAAACGCCTGCGGCAGCGCCCGTTGCGTCAGAGTGAACCCGCCCTGAATATCCTGGAAATAGAGGCCGTAGGGCTTGCCTTGCTTCTTGATCTCGTCGATGAACTTCTGGCGCAGCTCGGAGTCTGGTACCGTTTTCGTCGAAGTGACGATCAGGTTCCCCTGCCGCCCGGTGGGAATGAAACCCGCCTGCGCGCGTCCATGTCCGTTGGTGTGGCTGAAGCCCGCGATCGGAATTCGCGACATCAGGAAATTTTTCAGCACGCCATCCTGCACGGCGACCACGCGCTGTGCGGGCATGCCTTCGTCGTCGTACTCGTAGCTTCCCGCGAGTCTTACGCCGTTTAGTTTTTTCAGCGTCGGATCGTCCACCACCGTGAGGAACGGCGGCAGCACCAGCTGGTTTACTTTTTTCGTGAACGTCTGCCCTTCGCGCTCATCTCTCTGCCGATGGCCCTCCAGCCGATGGCCCAACACTTCGTGGAAAAAGACCGCCGCCGCACGCCCGGAAAGCAGAGCCGGCCCGGCATAAGGTTCCGCAGCCGGAGCCTCGCGCAGCGCCTTCAAATCCGCCGCCATCTTGTCCACTTTCGCCAAAAGCTCCGACTCTGAGGGCAAATCGTTCAAGGAGGGATTTTCAAAGGATTCCACGCGCAGCAACTCCATCCCGTCGTCCGCGCGCGTCTGTGCTTCAATCACCAGCCGGCTGATTGCCGACGGCTGCACGATCGCCGTTCCCTCGCTAGTCGCCAGATAGGAGTCGCTCGTCCCGGTCTGCAGCGTCACCACCGAGCTGTAAACGTCGGGGTACTTCAAAAATCCCGACGAAACCCGCCGAATTCGGTCTTCCCACTCTTTTTGCTCGATCGTGAGCGGCAATTTCGTCTCGTCGATGTGCCGCTGCGGCTCTTCCTGTGAGAAATCCGGTGAACGGTCATCTTCCGGCGATCGCACCGCGTAATTCGTCTTGACCCGCACGAATGCCGAGGATGCTCGTTCGTACTCGCGGTTCGTCAATTGCCAAAGGACGCGGGCAATCGCATCTCGATCGTTATCGATCGGCAGAAGTCCCGAATACAGCCCCGACGGCCGGCTTTGCCCATGCGTATTGTCCAGCGCCGCCGTCCCCACGTGCATGGTCACGTCCGCCTGCCGGCGCCGCACTCGCGTCGAAAGGATCAAGCCGCCGTTCGTCGCCGCGATCACCGCCGTATCCGAATCCGTCACGGCGTAGCTCAGGTAGTACGGCGCTGGATCGGTTTTTCCGAGCGCCGCCATCGCGCGCTGCAGTTCCTGCTGCATCGTCTCCAGCAGCGCGTCCGCGCGCGGCTCCGCCGCAATGGATTGCCATGGAATGCAAAGCAGAATCGCAAGGAACCAAATGATGGGTCGCGAGCCGCAGCGTCGCATCGGGGTCATTAACACCTTAAGAGACGTGTCAATCTAGCACATCCGTCTCCCCACGCACACAAGTTCGTTCGTCTAACGTGCCCTGTTTACTTCGACTTCACCGATTCGACGCGCTTCCCTGCAATCGATGGTCCGAAGCAGGCTTACTCCGGCGCTATATGAAACACCCGCTCGGCATTACCGTGATAGAGCTTTTCCCGCTCCGCATCGGAGACCGGAGCGGAATCCATGAACTCCACCGCCGGCGTCGTCGGCTGATACGGATAATCGATGGCCCAAAGCACGTTATCGACTCCCAGCGCCTTGATCGAATAGTCGAGCGCCAGATGCGACTCCTGCCCGCTGGTAGTGATCACGAAGTTGCGCTGCAAGTACTCGCTCGGTTTCAATTTTAATTTCGGCGCCGAGCCACGGTTCTGCGCATGTTTGTTCATGAAGTCCAGCCGCCAGGACCAGAAATGCACCGCTTCGCCCATGTGCCCGATGCAGATCTTCAGTTTCGGGAATCGGTCGAAAAGCCCGCTCACGATCATGCGCACGGCGTGCGTGGACACCTCGATCCCGTATCCCCATTGCGCGCTGTCCAGCCCGTAATCGCGAAACGGCGCGGCCAGCCCGTCCGAAGGAGCCCGCGGGTGAATGTAGATGCAAGCATCCAGGGCTTCCGCCGCTTCCAGGAACGGAAAGTATTTCGGGTTGTCGAGATATTCGTTGTTCGTGTGCGAGTTCAGGATGAAGCCGTTGAGCTTCAGCTTCTTGATCGCGCGCTCCATCTCTTTCGCAGCGCGCTTCGGAGATTGCGGCGCGAACGTCGCCAGTCCTGCAAATCGCTTCGGATGCCGCTGGATCACTTCCGCCAGGCGATCATTCGCCACCGCTGCAAGCTCGGTGGCCGTGTCGGCGTCGAACATCTGCACGCCCGGCGCGGTCAGCGACAGCAGGTGCATGGTTACGCCGTTTTCGTCCATATCGCGCAACCGGCCATCCTCCAGGTCGAGCAGGCGCGGCAACAACGCGCCCATCACTGTCGGGTCGTCCTTCGGAGCGTCATAAATTCGCTCGACCAGCGTCATGTCCAGGCTTTGGCTCGGCGAGCGCGCCACATCCTTTAGTGCCGCCGCTACTTCCGGAATCGAAAACGCCTCTTCCGTGGCTATGCGCCGCATCTTTTTCGCAACAGCCATCGACTTCCTCCTCTCGACGATTCCTGGATCTTTCGTTTCCGCCCGAGTGATGAATCCAATTCGCTCAGGTGGGTTCGACTCTCCTGCACCAGTCCGCCGCCACCCCCAATTGCGAGGCCTTGCTTATAACTCTGCTGGCACTCCGCCGCAAGCGATTCGTGCGGAATTCAATGGCGCGTCCGAATCAGGTGCTCAATGTTTCCGTGGAAAGTCCGAGCCGGAGGTTAGAATTCGTCTTCGAGCTTTTTGAGCCGCGTGACCTTCAGCGAGGTGCGGAATTCGCGCGAGCGCACGTCAGCAAGGATGGCTCGCCGCGTCTCTGCCGCCAGCCCTGCTGGACTGACTACACCGGCAGCTTGCGCGGAAAATGCTTGATGAAAATGGCCGCCAGATGCGCGGTGGCGTACGGAATCGGCGTGGCAATCAAGCCGCGCTGGCGAATCTGGTAAAGAGTGGGAAAGCTCGCATGCCAGCGGATCAAAAGCCGTTCGTCGCCTTTTACTCCGCGCACCAGCAGGGCTACCGTTGTGCTCACCCCGCTGGCGGGCCCTCCGCGCGGTTCGGTTGACAACGCGCGAACCGGACGCGTATCATTTCCTCGGTACAGCGTCTCACTTGGACGCGCTATTCCCTTCATTGCTTCATCCCCCGAGCAGGATGGAGTAACCGAGGTGGCACCCTCGGCAAGCAGGGCACGCACCCGTACGGAGGCCGTTCTTCATGTCACCCGATCAAAACCCTAACGCGCAAGTTTCTTCGGCCGATTCGGCCACCGAGCAGCCCATTACGGCCGCTCCTGCCGGAGCCGCGAACGCGCAGAGCGGCACTGGCGCCGCTACCGCCGTGGCCCGTGAACCCGAATCCACTCCCACGGCATCCGACATATCCATGATGAATGAACAAGTGCCCACCGCGGCCGGCGAGAATGCTCGAAGCGAATCTGCGGCAGATAACGCGGCGCCCGGCGCTGGTTCGGCTACGCCCGAGCCGGCTGCGGAAGCGCAGAGTGACTCCGCCGAGATGGCCGAAACGATGGATCGCATGCTCGATCAGTTTCCGGCCACCGAAGCAGCCGCCGAAGGCGAAATCTTCGACGGTCACGTGCTGGCCGTGACGGATGCCGGTGTTGTGGTCGACGTCGGCGGGAAGTTCGAGGGGCTTGTGCCGGCACAGGAATTTCTCGATTCCGGCGCGCCGATCGAGTTCGGTCCGGGCCAGACGATCGAAGTCGAACGGCTGCACGAGCAGAAAGATGGCTACGTCCTCCTTTCCCATGCCCGCGCGCACCGGCGACGTTCTTGGGAGCGCATAGAGAAGTCCGCCCGCGAGCACACCAACATCACAGGAAAAGTCGTCGAGCGAATCAAGGGCGGCTTGGTCGTGGACATCGGGGTACGCGCCTTCTTGCCCGCTTCACAGATTGAACTGAAGCCGGTTCACGATCTGGAGGCCTGGAAGGACCGCGAAATTGAAGTGCGGGTCCTGAAGCTGAACCGCAAGCGTGGCAACGTAGTCGTCAGCCGCCGCGCCATTCTGGAGGAAGATCAGAAGGCCAAGCGAGATGCCCTTGCTGCACGTTTGGAAGAGGGCGCCGTGGTCACCGGGTGCGTGAAAAACATCACCGATTATGGAATTTTCGTCGACCTCGGCGGCATGGACGGGCTTCTCCACGTGAGCGATTTGGTGTGGGGACGCGTGCCGCATCCTTCGAAAGTCGTTCAGCCCGGCGAAGAAATTCAGGTGCAAATCCTGAAATTCGACAAGGAAAAGCAGCGCATTTCGCTCGGCCGCAAGCAGCTTCTGCCCGATCCTTGGGCCACCGTCCCGGAGCGTTTCGCCGTGGGCACGCGGGCCAATGGAAAAGTCGTCGGCGTCACCGACTACGGCGCGTTCGTGCAGATCGAGCCCGGTATCGAAGGCCTCGTTCACGTCAGCGAAATGACCTGGTCCAAGCACGCCAAGCATCCTTCCAAGATCGTAAAAGTGGGTGACGAAGTTGAAGTCGTCGTCCTCGAGATGAAGCCGGATCAGCGCCGCATTTCGCTCGGCCTCAAGCAGACGCTCCCCGATCCGTGGGAAGCTGTCGCCGATAAGTATCCGCCGGGAACGCTGGTCAGCGGCCGTGTCCGCAATCTCGCGGATTTCGGCGCTTTCGTGGAAATCGAGGAAGGCATCGAGGGCCTCATCCACATCAGCGATATGAGCTGGACCGAGCGCGTAAAGCACCCCAGCGAAAAAGTGAAGAAGGGCGAGACCGTGGAGGCGCGCGTTCTGAAAGTGGATACGCAGAACCGCCGCCTTTCCCTCGGCATCAAGCAGGTCAACGACATCTGGGCCAAATGGTTCGCTGAGCACAAGCCGGGAGAAGTCATACGGGGCAAGGTGGCGCGCACCGCGGAATTTGGAGCGTTCATCGAATTGGCGGAGGGCATCGAGGGTCTCTGTCATATCTCGGAAATTGAGGAGCGGCGGCCCAAGGGCGAGCGCGACAAATCGAAGCTGTCGAGAGAGCAGCGCGTCACTTCCGTGCTTTCCGCCGGCCAGGAGCACGATTTCAAAATCCTGAAGATCGAGCCCGAACAGCGCAAAATCAGCCTGAGCTACCGCGCCGCGCAGAAGCAGGCCGAGCGCCAGGAAATGGAGTCGTTCCGATCGTCGCGTTCTTCGCCGAACGCCACGATCGGCGATGCGCTTCTGGCCAAGCGCCAGGCGCTCTGAAAGAAGCGCGCTGCAGCGCGCGTGAGGCGCGCGGATGTGTAGTTCATTCAGGAACTTGTATTTACCTTGCCGTTGATTGATGATACGTATAGATCGTGCGGCGCCCCGCCCCGGCGCGCAAACGGCCCGGTTCACAACATGTTGCGAGAGGAGGCTCTCCACCGATGGCAGAGGTCGCGGGAGCGCAGGAAAATCCAAACCACACGATGACCAAGGCCGACCTCGTCGGAGAGGTCGAGCGCGTGGCGGAATTGTCGCGTAAGGAAGCGGAAGCCGCCGTCGAAACCATTTTCGAAAGCATCATCACGGCGCTTCAGGCCGACGATAAGATCGAAATTCGCGGCTTTGGAAGCTTTCGCACGCGCGAGCGCCGCGGACGCACGGGGCGAAATCCGAAAACTGGCGCAAAAGTTGAAGTCCCGGCCAAGAAGATTCCTTTCTTCAAGCCCAGCAAAGAGCTGAAGGACTACGTCAATGGCCCTCAGGCGGAGAGTTCCCCGGCCTCCGGCGCGCAGAGCTAGGCGGGATGGATTATCTTTGGACGCCTTGGCGCTACCGCTACATCGCCAACGCTTCGAAAGATGACCGCTGCATCTTCTGCGACGCCCTCGCCGCCAACGACGATGCGCGCACGCTCGTCGTCCTGCGCGGCGAAAAGAACTTCATCATCCTGAATCGCTATCCCTACAACAGCGGCCATGTGATGGTGGTCCCCTACGCGCACGTGGCCGATCTTTCGGCCGCCGATCCGGAAATGCTTGCTGAAATGATGCGCTTAGCGCAGCGTGTCCAGGGCGCGCTCGGCCGCGTCTATCGCCCCGAAGGATACAACCTCGGCATGAATTTGGGGCGCGCCGCAGGCGCGGGCGTTACCGGCCACTTGCATCTCCACGTCCTGCCGCGCTGGGCTGGCGACGCCAATTTCATGACCGTCACCGGCGAAACCCGCGTCGAGCCCGAAGAGCTTTCGACCACTTTTGAAAAGCTCCGCCACGAGCTCCAAAACTGAAGTCGGATTGCCGCGCGCCGCAATGCGGGTAATCTTCACCCGTAATTCGGAGGATTCACGGACTGATCCATCCCCATCGTTTTTTGCCCGCCCTCGCGCACTCTGACACTGACCAGCGAAGCGCATGGCGCAGCCAGTGCCTCGCGCAGAGCCGGCTCCAACTCTTCCGGACGCTCGACTGCTCGCGCCTGCATTCCGTAGCCGCGAGCGATCAGCGTCGCGTCAATTCCGGGGATGTCGATGCCCGGGACGTTCTTGCCCACTTTCGTAAACTCGCGAAATCCCTTCAGCGCGGAATAATTGCCGTTGCAAATGACAATGAACGTGACCCGCGCTTTTGATTGCACCGCTGACCAGAGCGCTTGCACGGAATATTGCAGCGACCCGTCGCCCACCGCGCAAACCACGCGCCGTTCGGGCCGCGCGAGCTGCAGCCCAACCGCCGCCGGCAAAGCAAATCCCAAAATCCCGCTGCGCACCGAATAAAACGATCCCGGCTCATCCAGCCGGATGTACTGATCGAGATCGCCTTTCGACGACGGGCACTCTTCGCAAATGATGGCGTCGCGCGGCAGCAACTTGGCGAGCGTGCTGAAAAGATACGCCGTGGTCATCGGGTATTCCGCTTTCGCCTCGGGTGGCGCCGATGGCTTCGGCACGTCACGCTCGGCCTTCTTCACGCGCTCGCACAAATATTTCGCTGCCGCGGCAATGCCCCCCACGATGCTCTTTCCGGCTAGTGCTGCCGACGCATCCTGGGGCGAATTCGTGATCTGGAAAAGTTTTGTGCCCGGCCGAATCGCATCTCCCGGCACGTATGCGTAATAGAGAAACACCGGCGCGCCCAGCACCAGCACGGTGTCGTATTCCGCGAGTTGATCCGCCAGAGGCTTCTGCGCGGGCAACACGCTGCCGCGAAACAGCCTGTGGTTGCGCGGAAACGCCCAGCGCGGCGCGATCGGCTCCGCGTACACATCTGCGTTTAGCCGCTCGGCCAGCTCGATCGTGTGATTCCACGCCCCATCCTCTTCGATTTGCGACCCGGCGATCAGAGCGAGCTTCCGGCTCCCGTCAATCGCGCGCGCCACTTCGTCCAGCGCCGCGGCATCCGGAGCAACGGTTTGGCTCACCCTGCGCGACACCACGAGCTGGCACGGTTTATTCCAGTCGTCCATCGGGATCGAAATGAACACCGGACCCCGCGGCGGCTGCATCGCCAAATGGTATCCGCGCGCAATGGCCGCCGGCACATCCTCGGGACGCAGCGGCTCGCACGCCCATTTCACGTACGGTTTCACCACGTCCACCGCACGGCTCACGAGAAACGGCTCGGCCATGATTTGCCGCCGGTCCTGCTGCCCGGTGGTCACCACCAGCGGCGCGTGCAAATAGTAGGCATCGATCAACGCCGATAGCCCGTTTCCCGCGCTGGCGATCGAATGCAGGTTGACGAATGCCGCCTCGTTCCGCGCCAGCGCATAGCCGAGCCCCATTCCCGCGGCAGCGCGTTCGTGCAGGCCCAGGACGTACTCGAATCCCGCAGGCATATCCTTCAGGAATGGCAGCTCGCTCGACCCCGGATTGCCGAAAATCTTCGTCATCCCCAGATCGCGCAGCACTTCGTACGTCGCTTCTCGCACCGTCGTCACGTGTTCGATCCTCCACCTCGGCTCGGAATTCAGAAATTCGCGCGTAACATTTCGCCGGCGCCGCGCGTTATAAAGGCGTTATACCAATTGCTCGCGCCGCCGCTTACATCGTATCCTGTTTGTCCGCTCCAGGGGTGGGGTCGCGCAAACTCAGTCCCGCAAAGGACGAAAGGGCTCGAATGAGCGACATGATCGTCGTGCAGGACCTCGTCAAGAACTACGGCAATTTCTGCGCCGTGAACCATATCTCGTTCACCGTGTCGGAGGGCAAAATCTTCGGCTTCCTCGGTCCCAACGGCGCCGGCAAAACCACCACGATCAAGATGCTCACCACCATCCTCGAACCCACCAGCGGCACTCTGCGTGTCAACGGCCACGATCCCGTCCGCGAGCGCAAGCAGGTGCGCCGCTCCTTCGGCATCGTCTTCCAGGACCCCAGCCTCGACGACGAGCTCACCGCTCTCGAGAACATGGACCTGCACGGCGCCCTCTACGGCGTTCCGCGCGGCGAACGCTTGAAACGGGCCCAGTCTCTTCTGGAACTCGTTGGCCTATGGGATCGCCGCGACGACTTCGTCAAACAATATTCCGGCGGCATGAAGCGGCGTCTGGAAATCTCCCGCGCGCTGCTGCACCGCCCGCGTATTCTGTTTCTCGACGAGCCCACCATCGGCCTCGATCCGCAAACCCGCAACCACATCTGGGGCTATATCGATACGCTCAGCAAGGAACAAAACGTCACCGTCTTCTTCACCACGCACTACATGGAGGAAGCCGACCGCGTGGCCGCCGAAGTGGCCGTGATCGACCATGGCAAAATTGTCGCGCAGGATACGCCCGCCGCGCTCAAGTTGCAAACCAACTCGCCCACGCTTGAGGACGCCTTCATCGCCCTCACCGGCCACGCCATTCGCGACGAGGAAGCCAACGCCACCGACCGCATGCGCATGATGCGCAATGCTTGGAGAGGAGCCGGCCGCCGATGAGAGCCGTCTACATTTTGTGCCTGCGGCAATTAAAGCGCTACGTCCGTTCGCCCGCGCGCATCGTCGGCTCGCTCGGCCAGCCGGTGGTGTTTCTTCTCGCGCTCGGCTTCGGTCTCGGTTCCATCTTCAAGCGCGCCGGCGCCGGCAATTATTTCGACTTCGTTGCGCCCGGAATTATCGCCATGGGCATTATGTTCACCGCGGTCTTTTCCGGTATTGAGATCATTTGGGACCGCCAGTTCGGTTTCCTCAAGGAAACCCTGGTGGCGCCCGTGTCTCGCTTGGAGATCGTGCTCGGACGCGTCCTCGGCGGCGCCATCGTGGCCATGTTGCAGGGCTTCGCGGTGTTCATCGTCTGCTTGGTCTTCGGTTTCCGGATTCACAACTGGGCGCTGCTGCCGGTCGCCATCGTCTTCATGTTTTTGATCTCTCTGCTGTTCACATCCATCGGCACGGCCATCGGTTCCGTGCTGCAGGATATGCAGGGCTTTCCGCTGGTGATGAACTTTTTAGTGATGCCGCTTTTCTTCTTCTCGGACGCCCTCTTCCCGATGAAAGGCCTGCCGAAAATTCTGGAGGGAGCGCTGCGCCTGAATCCCGTCACCTATGGCGTGGACGGCCTTCGCGGCGCACTAAACAGCGCCTTTGCCTTCAGCATCGTCACGGACCTCGCCGTGCTCGTAGTCCTCAGCGGCGTCCTGCTCTCCATCGGCAGCTACTTGTTCTCGAAAATCCAGTTGTAGGCGATTAAGCGGGATCGGTTGGAAATTATTTGGGGAAAAGCGTAAGCGGAGGCTCGGGCGCGTAAGCCTGTTCGTCAGTCAGTTCCGGATGCGCAAGCTTCCGGCAGACGCGCCCCGAAATTAACGCTAGGCAAGCCGCCCAATCAAACATCACGACAAGATGAGCCGCCGGCACCAAAGGGGACAAAATCCCCAGCGGAATGAGAATGGATAGTCCGGCGGCATGGCACCTGTGCGGTGACCACTTGCGCCAACGCGCTACGTACGAGAGCAGCACACCCCAAAAGAAAGCTAGTCCCCCTAGCGCGCACGAAACCGCACAAACAAAACCGACTTTGAAGAGAACGTCGTGCCTGAGTGGCAGCAGGGAAATCAGCCAGTAGAAAGCCCACCACGAAATCACGAAAGCTGCAAATGCCCCGATCCTCCGGCTTCGCGGCGACTCCATCATATGCACGTCCCTCAATGGACCGACATTACCACGAAGGCACGTATCGCACAATATTTACCACGGTGAGGAGTTCTTGCCGGCCGCGTAGCACGTGCTGCGCGCGCGTATGCCTATGGCTTGCACGCGGAAGCGACCAGTGCGGGCATCGGAATTTCCAACCGGCCCGAACGCTCAAAGGCTGCGATGCGCTGTTTGATCGCAGTCCGGATTTTCCCGAGTGCGGAGGGTGTCTGAGCATTCAGCAATCCTCCGGTGCGTGCCGAGCCTTTGATGAACGCTTCGAAGAAATCGGTGGCGGAATCAAGCCGCCACGTCAGCGCTATCGGTTCCATGCGCACATCCGCAAAACCAGCCGCTTCGAGCGCACGCCGAGATTCCTCCGGATCGCTAAATCGAAAGAACGGTGGGCCAGCTGGCAGTTGAACGTTCGGATCGCCGAACTCAGCCACAGCGTCGAGCACCGCGCGGAAGCCGAGCGTCTTGTCGGGCGTCGCCCAAGCGCTAAATGCGAAACGTCCGCCTGAACGAAGCACGCGGCATGCTTCTTTCAACGCATCTTCGGGCCGCGCGAGATGCAGAATCCCGAAATTCATCACCACAGCGTCGAATGATCCGTCACCAAACGAAAGCGCTTCGGCGTCGCCATGCCTAAAATCAATCTGTGGATGAATGCTCTGAGCGAGCGCGACCATCGCTTCGGAAAAATCGACACCCACGACGGACCATCCGCGCCGCGCCGCTTCCGCTGCGACGTAACCTGGCCCGGAGGCGATGTCCAGCAGCTTCGATTTCGCCGTGGTTGGCGGTGCGCCTACGGCGTTTAAAAGCGGCCCGATTGCTTGTGACGTAAGAGCGATGAAATGCCGGTGATAATCGCTTGAAGCGCGCTGCCATCCGGCGTGCTCGAACTCGTGAAAAGCCTTCGGCTCGATTTCGGGTGCATCAGCCATTGCGTAGAATCACTCCGAAAATATGGGCAGGCAAAGTGGCGGCTCCACGTGGAAATCGAGCTGCGCGATCTGCTCGATCGCCCGGTTCAGTTCGGCGCTGTCGCATGATTCCAGCGTCATCACGAACGAAAGCGCCGAGTGCGGGAACCCCGGCTTTTGCAGCAGCGCGTCGATGCTGATCCCGTATCTCGCCAAAATTGTCGCTAGCGCCGCGACGATCCCGGGCCGGTCTTTCACCACGAATCGCAAATAGTGCGGCACGGTAAAATCGCCGCTGATTTCGTCCGGAACCCGTGCCGGCTTCGGCAGCGCCCCCGGAGGCGCTCCGGCGCTGCGTGCAATGGCATACAAATCGGACACTACCGCGACGGCCGTGGGATCTCCTCCCGCTCCGTAGCCCGAAAAAACCGTGCGCCCGGAATATTCTCCGAATGTCGTGACGATATTCTGGCTGCCCTGCGCGTGCGCCATCAGAGAATCCGCGGGAATCAGCGCCGGCTGGACGGCACCAGCCAGTCGCACGCGATGCGGCGCTTCCGACGAAACCGCTTTCTCCGCCAGCGAAATCTGCCGAATCGTGCAGTCCAGGTCGCGCGCGTACATGAAGTCCACCGACGCAACCGTCGTAATCGGTCGGCACAGGATCTCCTCCGCGCGCACCCGCAGTCCGAGCCCCGCTTGCGTCAAAATCACCAGCTTGGCGCGCGCATCGATGCCGTTCACGTCCGAGCTCGGGTCGGCCTCGGCAAAGCCCAGGTCCTGCGCCTCCTTCAGCGCCGATTGGAAGCTCGCGCCGATCGCTTCCATGCGCGTGAGGATGTAATTGCACGTGCCGTTCAAAATTCCGGCGATGCGATACAGCCGGTCGCCGGCCAGCCCTTCCTGAATCCCGATGATCGCGGGAATCCCTCCCGCCACGGACGCGCCGAATTCGATCCGCCGTCCCATCGAACGCGCCAGATCCACCAGCTCCGGCCCACATTCCGAAATCAGCAGCTTGTTCGCCGTTACCACGGACTTGCCCGCGCGTAGCGCGCGGCGAACCCAGTCGCCCGCGGGATCGAGCCCGCCGATCAGCTCAACCACCACGTCCGCGTCCGATTCAAGCACGTCCTCGATGCGCTCCGTCCAGCGAATCCTCTTCGGGAGCGAGTCCGTCTTTTTCCGCGCGATATTGCGATTGTAGATGTGAGTGAGCACCAGCGGGCTCTCGGAATCCTGGCACAGAATCTTGGCGACCGACCGGCCCACCGTCCCGAAGCCGAGTAGCGCGATTTTCAGCGGACCGGCGGAGGCGGATTTTTTCGCGCGCGCCTCGGGAGTTCGCGGCTTTGCCGCCGGCTTGGAACGGCTTCGTTTGGAAGGGCGCGATTTCGCCACAGATCGATCACCTCGCAGTGAATTTCGTCGAAAATTCACCCGCGGCCAAGCTGGCCGCCGGCACAGCGGAGTAGCGCAAAACGAGCCTCCATCGTATCAGAGGGTGGAAGCGAACGGCAGGGGGTTGCCATCGAGGTGTTCGCTGGCGGGCGCTCCGCGCTTCAGAGGCATTCCTGCCGCTGTTGACTCGTTCATGGCTCGGGCGTAGCGTTCTAGCAAGCCGGGCAGCGCCGCCGTCGCGAACTTTGCCCGGTCACGATTGCAAGGGATAGGAGAACGCATGCAACGTCCCGCCGGCGTAACCGTCATCGCGGTCCTCGGGCTCATTGTGGGTGCGCTGGCGGCTTTGATGGGGCTGTGGATGATGGTGGGAGGCGCGCTGGTCTCCACCGTGGCGCACCGGTCGGCAGGAATGATGCTGGGCATGAGCGGAGCGTTTGCAGGCCTGGTGTGGCTGGGCATCGCGGCGCTGCTGATTGCTACGTCCATCGGTCTGCTCAAGCTTTGGGAATGGGCGCGCATACTGGCCATCGTGCTGAACGCGGTTCACTTGGTGATCGCGGCGCTGGGGTTGCTGGATGCCTTCCGGTACATACATGTGCCGTTTTTCGTTGGCGTAATGCTGCGGCACATCGTCATGCTGGCAATTGGTATCTGGATCATCGTCTACCTCTTGCAGCCGAAGGTGAAGAAGGCTTTCAGTGCGAGAATCCCCACAGCCGGCTAAATCTCCCAGCGCAGCTTCCTTGATTCCGGCGCGCTCGTCGCATACACTAGTGGTTTCACTCAGGGCCGCGGCACGTATGGTGTGCGCGGAGAAGCCGCAAGAGCGTCAGCCTTTCCGGGTTTGCATTAGCCGGTTGAGGCGCGAAAGGCCGCCACAAAGTAGGCCTGGCATAACCCCGAGGACATTACACAGGAGAAGATCCGTTGCCGAAACGCACGTTTCAGCCGCATGTGCGCGCTAGACATAAGAAGCATGGCTTTCGCTCACGCATGAAGAGCCAAGGTGGACGCAAAGTCCTTGCCCAACGCCGCAAAAAGGGACGCCACAGCCTCACGCGCGTCTGACGCGCCGGGGCTCGGTTTTCCGCGTTCGTGCCGCTTGGTGCGTCGCGCCGATTTCGACGCGGTGTATCGCCAGGGCCGCAAGCGGACCAGCCGCGAATTTGCTGTGTTCGTGCGCGCCAACGGTTTGGCGCACAGCCGCTTCGGCTGGAGCATCAAGAAAGCTTTGGGCACGGCGGTGCGGCGCAACCGCATCAGGCGGCGGCTGCGCGAAATCGTCAGGCTGCACCAGAGCGAAGTCGCGCCGGGTTGGGACGTCGTGATTCACCCGCGCGGCTCAGTCGCCGCGGCTGATTTCGCGGCGCTGGTAAGCGAGTTGATGAGGCTACTACCCCGCGAGAAGGCGGCCGAAACATCCAAGGAGTGAAGTTGTACCCAGAGAATGCCTTGCAAACACCGGCGAGCGCGGAGCCCGTTTCGGGGGCTGCGCCAGTGCGCGAAGCGGCTGCGCAAGCCGCGATCGACGCTGCGGGCCCTCGCAAGCGGTCCGCTGCCTCGTGGGCGCTGCTCCTGCTCGTCCGCATGTACGTCATCCTCCTTTCGCCGTTCCTCGGAGGCGCGTGCAAGTTTTATCCCTCTTGCTCGAATTACGCGCGCGAAGCCATCGAGCGCCACGGTGCGCGCCGCGGCACCCTATTGGCGTTAAAGAGATTGCTGCGCTGCCATCCGTTCACGCCCGGCGGCGTCGATCTCGTACCGGAAGAACTTCCAGAACGGCCTCGTGCGGCACACACTCACTTCGCGGCGAGCGGCCAAGGTAAGGCGCAGTGAAGGAGATGTCGGAGCAGTCCCGGGTCGTATTGTTCATCCTCCTGGCGCTAGTGGTGTTCTTTGCCTGGTCGAAATTTTTCCCCGCGCCGCTGCCCCCTGCGAAACAGCAGCAGCCGCAAACGGCGCAAACCGCGCCCGCGCCGCCGGGCCAAGCTGCGGAACAGCTCAAAGCACCGTCCGCCAAGCCGGTGCAGATTCCCGTGCTGGAAGCTTCCGCCGAGAAGACCATCGTGGTCGAAAGCAGCGAGTACCGCGTGGAGCTTTCCAACCGCGGCGCCGTGGTGAAGAGCTGGAAGCTCGAAAAGTATCTGAACGACGACAAGCCTCCGCAGCCTCTCGATCTGGTCCATTCGTCCGCCGCATCCGAACTTGGCTGGCCTTTGTCGCTCGTGCTCCAGAATTCGCAGGACGAGCAAAAGGTCAATACCGCGCTCTACGAGATCGAGCCTGCGCCCTCGTCCGGCGATTTGAAAGCTCCCGCCCAGGTGACTTTCCGCTGGAGCGATGGCCGTCTGGCAGCCACGAAAACGTTAAAATTTGCACCGGATTACCAGCTGACGATGGATGTCTCCGTCACTCAGGACGGCAAGCCAATTCCGGTCGCGGTCGCCTGGCGCGGCGGTTTCGGCGATCCTTCGGTCGACGACTGGGCCCAGCGCGTCAACGTCTTCTATAAGCAGAACGGCAGTCTCGAGCTGAAGCAATATAAGAAGCTCGGCGTCTCCGGAAATCAGAGCCAGCCGCAGGAGCTCGGCGGCCCCATGGAATTTCTGGGCATCGAAGATCAGTTCTTCGCCGCTGCTTTCCTGCCGGAGAAGCCGGTTCTGTCGCTCTGGGATTGGACGCAGTACCACACGGTAACGAGCGGCAGCAAGCCCGTCTCCACGCCGATCGCGTCCATGGCTGCGGGCGGCAACACCGCGGAGCCGCTGCAGATGAGGCTCTTCGTCGGCCCCAAAGACATCGCAGTGCTCAGGAAGGTACGACCATCGCTCACCGGGCTCATCAACTTCGGCTGGACCAGCATCGTCGCCAAGCCGCTGCTCTACGCCCTGCAATGGAGCCACAAGTACATCTCGAACTACGGCTGGGCCATCGTCCTGCTCACGCTGGCGATCAATCTCCCGCTTTTCCCCTTGCGCCTGATGAGCCAGAAGTCGATGCGCAAAATGCAGAAAGTGGCGCCGGAAATGCGCGCCATCCAAGATCGTTACAAGAAATATCCCTTGCGCGATCCGCGCCGCCGCAAGATGAACGAAGAAATCATGGAGCTGTACCAGAAGCACGGCGTGAATCCGCTGCCCATCGGCGCGTGCCTGCCGATGCTGGTTCAATTGCCGATCTGGTGGGCTCTAGACCGCGTGCTTATCTCTTCGATCGAACTGCGCCACGCGCCCTGGGTCCTGTGGATCCACGACCTTTCGTTAAAGGACCCGTATTACGTCCTGCCCGTCGCCATGGGAATCGCGATGTATCTCTCGACGGCCATGATGCCGCAGCCGGCCGGTGTCGACCCGGCACAGCAGAAAATGATGAAGTGGATGCCCATTTTCATGGCCGCCTTCTTCATCAATCTTTCCAGCGGGCTGAACCTCTACATTCTCACCAGCAGCCTCGTAGGCGCCGGGCAGCAAGTCTATTTGAACCGCACGCAGCCGATGCCCGTGGCCAAGGGGCGCTTTAAGAAGAAGCAAACCACATGAACGAAGCGCGCATTCCCTCGGGAAAGAGGCCTTTCAAGAGGCCCAACCCTGCCGAGCTGCCGCCGTTCGATCGCCAGCGCGCCGGCGAAGAATTGCGCCACTTCGTGGAACTGGCGATCCGCGAGATGGGCCTTGATCTTCAGTACGAAATCTCGACAGCCGTTCCGTCCGGCGCTGGCGCGGACCAGCCGTCGCTGGTCGTTTCCTTTCGCGGGCCCGACGAGGAGTTGCTCCTCGCGCAGCATGCGGAATTGCTGCTCGCTCTCGAGCACATCGCGCACCGCTGGCTGCGTCTCGATCCGCGTCTCCATGACGAAGTTCGCTTCGATTGCGGCGATTACCGTGCCACGCGCCTCGACGAAGTGAAGCTTTCCGCGCGCGTCGCCGCCCAGCGCGTCCGCGAAACGGGCCAGGCCTTCCGCTTCAACCCCATGTCCGCGCGCGAGCGCCGCATCATTCACCTGGAATTAACCGGCGCGCCCGGCGTACGCACCATCAGCGAAGGCTCGGGTGATCGTCGCCAGCTCGTCATCTACCCCTTAACAAAAAAGTAGCGCGCGCTCCGTCGGACCCGCCAAAGAGCAGGCGCCGCGCCCGTCCAAATTTCCGCTAAATTTCGATCGTGTAGCCCTGCTTGCCCACGTTGAAGCACTTCGTGGCGCCGAGCGTCTCCGATTTCCCGGCGGTTTCGTGAATGTGCCCGCAAAAGAGGAAAGCGGGCTTCGTGCGCTCCACCCACTCGCGCAGCGCCGGGCTGCCGGCGTGCTTGCCGGGAGCGAATTCATCCAGCGTGGTGTTGTACGGCGGGAAATGAACTACCAGATACAATCGCTCGATTCCGTCGAATGTCGCCAGCGCTTCCGCGATCTGCTCCTCCGAATATTCGCCGGGGGTGTTGAACGGCGTGATGTTGCTGTACCCCAGCCCGGCCCACTTCGTGCCGTTCAGCTCGCGCACCTGGCGGTGAAAATCGACGAACCCGTGCCGCGCGCAGAACTCTTGCGTCGCGTCGTGCGTTTCGTGATTTCCCGGCAGCACCCACAGACGCTCGCGCAAAGGCGCCAGAACCTGGCCGCACCGTTCGAGTCCTTTCCCAAACGTCGCCAGGTCGCCCGCCGCGATATACAAATCGGCGGGCTGCGCCACGATGCGCTCCAACGCGCGGAGATCGCCGTGAACGTCGCTGAATATCAGGATTTTCACTCGGAGGCCTTCTGCGAATCCGCGCTCGCCGTGTGCGGAACTACGCGCTGCAAATGCTGCCGCAGCACCCCGTTCGTCAGCCACCCTTCCGCCAGCAGCTTGCCGTCGGGATCGAAGATCAGTTCGTAGGTAAACGGCTGCGGGCCGTGGCGCATTCCATCGGAATAGCGATTCTCGCCGATTTCCACCACGTGCTTTCCGTGCGCGCTGAAGCTTGCGATCGACGGAAATCGCGCGAAATTCCAGAAAAGCTGCACTTCCGGCCGCTGGAACGCTCGGGCAATAAATTCATCGTGCGGCGAGTCCGGAATGAACCGGAAATCGGGTGGCTGCGAATTCCGCAGATCGAATTGCGCTTCGTAAATGCCGTTGTGCGAGCGAATCGCGTCATCCCAATCGAGAAACGACGGCGGAATCGGCAGCGCGCCCATTCGGTCCACGGCCACATCCTTCTGCGCCGCGAATTTCTCCACCCGCAAGTACGCCTCATGATGAAAGTAACCCGCGCCCACCAGATAAGCCACCATCACCACAATGCCGGCCTGGCACCACGCCGCGCGGGAAATTCGGAATCCCCATCCGCCAATCGACGGGACAAAAAACAGCGCCGCGAAAATCGCGCTCGCCAGCGCCACGATCCACAGGTGAAATCCATATCCCGCCGGCCGCGCGACGGCCCATACCAGAAGCGCGACGGCCGTAAGCAGCATCCAGCTCCGGATCGCCCGCCGCCGGCTGCGCGCCGGATCGCTAAAAATCCACGCCGTCACTTGCGGCGCCAGAATCACCGCCAGGAAACCGAAGTCCACGATGAACAGCATGTCCCACGCCACGCGCTCGCTCGAAAGCGGATACCACATGCGCGTGCCGAACGACGTCATTCCGTCCAGAATGATGTGGCTCGCGATCCCGACCGTGTAAATCAGCGTCAATTTCCAGAACGACGGCGCTTCCCAGTCCCGCAGCGACGCATACCGCCGCTTCAGCCAATTCAGTACCGGCGGCGTCAACACCGCCAGCAGCATCGCGAAAAACGGCATCGCCACGAACGAATGCGTGATCGAGCGATGATATTTCACGATCGCCAGCGGATCGCGCGACACCACTTCGGCCACCATATCGATGTCCGGGGAAATCGCTCCCAGCGTGGCGGCGAAAATCGCTACTTTGGTTTCGCGTTTGGAAAAAAGCCCCTTGCCGAGAAGCGCGCCCGTAATTCCGTGGGTGATTGGGTCCATGAAGGTTTCAGGTGATAGGGAGTCTACACAATCCGCTTCGCTCAGACGACATCGATCAGCAGCGGATGTTTCGCAGTCACTTCGCCGATTGTCCGTGCGGGCACCTGGTGACGTTCCATTGCCGCCATCGCCGCATCAACTGCATCCGGCGCGATCGCCGCCAGCAACCCGCCGGAGGTCTGCGGATCGAATAGGAGAGCCTCGTACTCTTTGGGAACGGACGGGCCGATTCCCACGCATCCCTCAAGAAACTCGCGATTGTTCGCCATGCCGCCGGAGAAAAACTTTCCCCGCGCCGCCTCGATTGCGCCGGGAATGTACGCCACGTGCGTGTGGTCGATGCGCAGCGAAACGTCGCTGCCAACAGCCATCTCGCGCCCGTGGCCCAGAAGACCGAACCCGGTCACATCCGTCACCGCGTGGACTGGCTTCGCGCCCTTCGCCGCGTCGTCAATGTCGTGCAGTGCCTCGGCCGCGTCGCGGTTCAGCCGCGCCATCGACTCCGTCGCGGCGGCCACCCACGCAGGCTCGGCGCGCCCTTGCTTCAGCGCCGTCGAAATCACTCCCGTCCCAATCGGCTTGGTCAGCACGAGTTTATCGCCCGGCTGCGCGCCCACGTTGCGCCAGATCGTTTTCGGATCGATCAGCCCGGTCACGGCATATCCGAATTTTAATTCGTCGTCGCGAATCGAATGCCCGCCCACCACGGAGCATTTTGCTTCCGTCATTTTTTCCAGGCCGCCGCGCAGAATCTGCTCCAGCAGCTCCGGCGGTTGCGAAGGGGGAAACGCAACGATGGTCAGCGCCGTAATGGGCCGTCCGCCCATCGCGTACACGTCGCTCAACGAATTCGCCGCGGCCACCTGCCCGAAAAGCCCGGGATCGTCCACGATGGGCGTAAAGAAATCCACCGTCTGCACGAGCGCCAGTTGATCGCTCAATCGATACACGGCCGCGTCGTCCGCTGTGTCGAATCCGACCAGCAGATTGGGATCATGCCTTTGCGGCAACCGCTTGAGTACGCGCTCCAGCACGCTGGGGCTGAGCTTCGACGCTCAACCAGCGGCCTTGGCAGCCGCGGTCAGACGGACCGTTTCCGTGTCGGCCAAGTGGTCAACCTCCGTTGGACAATCTTTTATTATAGCGCCCTGCCGCCTCTCTTCGCTTATTTCCCGTTTGCGGCAAAATCCCGCGAATCGCCGCGCCCGTGCAATAAAATGGCCGCTCGAACGTTACAATAAGCAGGACGTTTTCGCGCCTATGCCAATCCTTGGAAACCGCATTCCTCCAGGGCCGAAGGGACTGCCCATCCTCGGCGCCGCGCTCGATCTTCGCGACGATCCGCTCAATAGCATGCGCGCCATGGTTCGCGACTATGGCGACGTAGTCCGCTTCCACGTCATGAATCGCGAGCGCATCCTTCTGAATGATCCGGAGCTGATCCATCAGGTCCTGGTGATTCAGCACGCCAAATTTCACAAAAGCGAACTCACGCGCCGCATCACCGTGCGCATGCTCGGCCAGGGTCTCTTGATCAGCGAAGGTGACTTCTGGCGCCGCCAGCGCCGCCTCGTCCAGCCGGCGTTTCATCGCGGCCGCTTCAACGACTACGCTTCCACCATGCTCGAACTTACCGAAGCGCACATTCGCGACTGGCGCGACGGCGAAGAGCTCAACATTTCAGAGGAAATGATGGCGCTCACTCTTGGCATCGCCGTACGCACGCTCTTCGGTTCCACTCTACCCGGCGAAGCCGCCGACGTCGGCCGCGCCATGACCTTCCTCATGCGCTATTCCCTCCGCCGCCAGCGCGCGCCCGTGCGCATTCCCGAATCCTGGCCCACGCCGAAAAATCGCCGTGCCAATCGCGAGCTCGCCTTCATCGATTCGCTCGTCTACCGCATCATTTCCGAGCGGCAAGCTTCGGGAAACGGCAATTACGACGATCTACTCGCGCTGCTCATGGCTGCCATGGACGAAGACGGCTCGCAGATGACCCGCCAGCAGCTCCACGACGAAGCTATGACGCTCTTCATCGCTGGCCATGAGACTACCGCGCAGATGCTTTCGTGGACTTGGTACGCGCTGAGCCAGCACCCGGCTGCCGAAGCGCGGCTTTACGAAGAACTCCGCGGCGCGCTGGATGGAAAGCCACCGAGCCCTGCCGATCTTGCGCGTCTGCCGTACTTGCAGGCGGTGATGAATGAAGTGCTTCGCCTCTATCCGCCCGCTTACATCATGGCCCGCGAAACCGTCGAACCCTGCCAGCTCGGCGGCTACGAATTCGCTCCTGGGACCACGATTTTGTTCTCGCAGTGGGTCACGCACCGCGACCCGCGCTTTTTTGACGACCCGGACGAGTTTCGCCCCGAGCGCTGGCTCGACGGCCTTGCCGATCGTCTCCCGCCCTGCGCCTATTTTCCGTTTGGAGCCGGACCGCGCCGCTGCATCGGCCAGGGCTTCGCGCTGCTCGAGGCCGCTACCGTCATCGCCACCGTCGCGCGCCGCTTCTCTTTTCGCCTCGTTCCCGGGAATCCGGTTGTTCCCGAGCCGCTGGTCACCTTACGCCCGCGCTACGGTATACGTGTGAAGCTTCACAAACGCCCTTAGCAGGGTGCTGCAAAACTCCGTGTTTGGAGCTGTGATTGCAGTTTAGTTTGCACGAAGCTTGAACGCCGCAATTTGTGCGGCGATTCTCTGAAAAACAGGAGCACTTCGTGCGCGGAAATCCCAAATTGCAGAATCCGATGTTTTTCGTGGCCAACACGGAAGAGCGGCTGCCAAAAGATCATCCTCTGCGCGCGATCAAGCGCCGTGCCGACGAGGTGCTGAAGCAGATGCAGCGCGTGTTCGATGCGGCGTACAGCGAAACGGGGCGTCCGGGGATTCCGCCGGAGGCGCTGCTGAAGGCGCTGTTGCTGCAAGCGCTGTACTCGATTCCCTCGGAGCGGCGTCTGGTGGACGCCATCAACTGGAACTTGCTGTACCGCTGGTTCTGCGATCTGGACGCGGACCAAGCGGTGTGGGATGCCACGGCGTTCACCCACAATCGCGAGCGCTTCGAGCGGCACGGGCTGGTGCAGAAGTTTTTTGAACGCGTGGTGGCCAGCGCGCTGGTCGAGCAGTACGCCTCGAACGATCACTTCACCGTGGACGGGACGCTGATCCAGTCCTGGGCCTCGCTGAAAAGTTTTCGTCCCAAGGAAGAGCCGGTGAACAAGCCGCCCGCCCAAGACGGCAGCAATCCTTCGGTGGATTTTCGCGGCGAGAAGCGCCGCAATGAAACGCATCAGTCTACGACCGATCCCGAGGCGCGGTTGGCGCGGAAGAGCAAGGGCATGGCGGCGCTGCTCTGCCACAGCGGGCACGCCTTGATGGAGAACCGGCATGGGCTGTGCTTGGACATCGCCATCGCCGTGGCTGACGGGCACGCCGAGCGAGACACGGCGGAAAAGCTGTTGCGGCGCTTGGCGCGGCGGCACGGCATCAAGCCCAAGACCGTGGGTGCCGACCGCGGATTCGAGGCGGGCGAGTTTTTGCGCACGCTGGAAGAAGACCTGCACGTCACGCCGCACGTGCCGCTCACCGCGGAGCGCGTGATCAGCCAAGGTCCCGCAGGAGACGCGCGCCGCCGCATGCTGCGGCGGATGAAGACCCAGGGATATGCGCTGAGTCAGCGAGCACGAAAGAAGATCGAGCAGATGTTCGGCTGGATGAAGCAAGCTGGCGGGCTGCGCAAAGTGCGTCACGTGGGCCGCTGGAAGATTCAGCAGGTAGCCTACCTGTGGGCTGCAGCGTTCAACCTGCTGCGCTTGGCCCATCTGGAGGCCGCTACATAGACAGGATCGAGAGCAGGGCGCAGTGCCGAAAGACAAAATGCGACTGCGAGAAGTTTTACACGGCCCCCTGCTCGCCTGCCACTTTGCCCTGAACTCCGTCCTCATCTCGAAAATCATCCGTTTTGCAGCACCCTGTTAGAGCGCTTTTCTCCGCCCGCCCGTCCCTGACCCCTAGGCCTAGTGTACGAACTCGCCATGGCCGCTCCTGGCCCACGGATCGTAGGTCAGCGCAAACCGGATGCGCGCGGGAATCGACGGATGGTCGTACGTCAGAAGGATTTGAAGCCGGCTGGCCCGCGGATCGGCCAAATCCACCTGCCCCAGCGTCTGAAACGCCTGCGCCGCCACTTCTCCCGAATCCGGCGTCAGCCCGTGCGTCACTTCCAGCCCGTATTGGTCCGCCTGATGCTCGAAATGCCGGCTCACCGCGTCCGAAATGGGATTGCCGATAAACGAGAAAATTCCGAGAAGCAGCAGCAAAGCAGGCAAGGAGGCCCAATCGCCTACGCCGCGGATGTTCCAACCCTCGCCCCATCTCCGTAGCATCCATCCGATGCACAAATATCCAAGGTAGAACGTCACCACCAGCCCGCCGGCCAGAATTCCCGCCTCTTTCGGTATGTGGTGCAGGACGTAATGCCCCATCTCATGCCCCACCACGAACACGATTTGCGGCGTCGTCATTTTCTCGATCGTCGTGTCCCACACCACGATGCGTTTCGACCTTCCGAGGCCCGTCACGTATGCGTTCAGTTCCGTCGATTTCGCGGACGCGTCCATCCAGTACATCCGGCTCGGCGGAATGTCTTGCCCGGCGTGCCGCACCATCTTTTCCAGCGCCGCCGTCAGCTCCGGGTCTTTCTGCTGCAAGGGTTCGAATTTGTGGAAAAGAGGATCGACGACCAGCGGCTGCAAGAAAATCAGAAACGTCGCAAGCGGCAGCACCGACAGCCAAAAGTAGAGCCACCATCGCCGCGGGCTTTTGCGGATGATCGCGTAGAGAATCGCCACCACAATCGTTCCGGCGATCAGCGCCAGAATTTCCTGCTTCACCCAATCCGCGCTCCACGACGCCCATCCCTGCACCGAAAGCCCATACCTGCGCAGCTCCCAATTTTCGAACACGCCCGCGGGCAGTTCGAATAAGTCGATCGTTAGCAGAATCAGCGGCGCAAACACCATCGCTTGCACCGCCCAATGCCGCGAAAGTTTCTCCGCCCAGCCGCGATATTTCGGCGCGATTTTCCAGTGCAGGATCAGCCACAGGATCGCCAATCCGTAGAGGCCGGCGATTAAATCGAAGGCGAAGAAAATTCGGCTCAGGTCCCGTGCCTTGCGGTAGAGCTTGGGCGGCAGAGTGTATGCGGTGACGTTTGCGTTTGCCGGCGTCACTACGCCGGACTTCGGCGCGGTCACTGCCATGCTCCCTGATGCAGGCGGCGTTGTATTCGCGGGCTTTTGGCTTGCGCGAGCACCGCCCGAAATCAGCAAAGTGAAAAATAGAGCCGCGGCGGCGAAAGCCCCGCAAACGAACATGGTCCCTTTACGCATCTCGCGTTTTCTTTTTATCAGATGTCGGACTCGCGAATCTCGTTTACCTGTTTAAAAGGGGCCCGACGCGAACTCGCCTTCACCGGGCTCGGCGCCATCGCGCCCGCCAGTCTCGGCTGCTACCGCGCGCCGCTCCGACTCTGGCATAATCCCCTCGCTATGTCAGCCACAACGGCACGACCTCGTCCGAGCACCAATCGCAAGTTCACTCTGGCAGCCCGTCCCGCGGGCATGCCGAAAGAATCTGATTTTCAGCTCGTCTCCGAGCCGCTTCCGGCGCTTGCCGAAGGCCAGATTCTGCTTCGGACGCAATATCTCTCCGTCGATCCGTACATGCGCGGCCGCATGAACGGCGTGCGCACCTACGCCGATCCGGTCGATATCGGCCAGGTGATGGTCGGCGGCACGGTCGGCGAAGTCGTCGAATCGCGCAACGGGGATTTCCGCGCCAGCGAGATCGTTACCGGCTATTGGGGTTGGCAGGAATTCGCCATCTCGGATGGCCAGGGGCTGCGGAAGCTCGACCCGAATCTCGTTCCTCCTTCCACCGCTCTTGGCGTCCTCGGCATGCCGGGAATGACCGCCTATTTCGGCTTTCTCGAAATTTGCCAGCCGAAGGCGGGTGAGACCGTCGTCGTATCCGGTGCCGCGGGAGCGGTCGGCTCGCTCGTCGGCCAGATCGCCAAAATCAAGGGCTGCCGCGCCGTAGGCATCGCCGGAAGCGACGCCAAAGTCGCGTGGATCACCGGCGAGTTGGGCTTCGACGCCGCCTTCAATTACAAAACCACTGAAAATTACGTGACCAAGCTCAAGCAGCTCTGTCCCAACGGCATCGACTGCTACTTCGACAACGTCGGCGGCCCCATCACCGAAGCGATTTTCCCGGTGCTCAACACCCGGGCCCGCATCGCCATCTGCGGGCAAATCTCGCAGTACAACTTGGCGAGGGCGCAATCGGGAGCGCCTGTTTTCAGCGAACTGCTCAACAAATCAGCCAAGGCTGAGGGCTTTATCGTTCTTCAGTTTGCGGACCGCTACGCCGAAGGCATGGCGCAAATGGCGAAGTGGATCAAGGAAGAAGAAATCAAATATCGCGAGACGTTCGTCGAGGGCTTCGAAAACATGCCGCGCGCTCTAATCGGAGTTCTGAGCGGAGAGAATACCGGAAAGATGATTGTGAAGATGCGCTGATCGCAGCATCATCCGCGCCGCGTGCACAGAAAAAAAGCGGCGGCCCTCGCGAGCCGCCGCCTCCTCAGAGTCAGACCCTGCGGTTTAAACCCACTTATCGATCGACGTAGTGACCGTATGACGGAAATCTCCTCCCAACCAGTACGTGTTCGTCTCGCCGCCCATCACGACGATTTCGATCGTGGTGGGTAGGGGAGAATTCGCCGGAGCTCCGGGCCACCGCCGCGGCACGAACCGCGACACCGGAATGTCCGCATCCGGTCCCATCTTCAGATACGATGCGTACGGTTCCACTCCCTGCTTCGCTTGCGCCATCTCCCGGTCGCGATGCTGCCAGTAGAGCCACGCCGGAGTCTTCGAGTTCTTGATCAAGTAGTCGCGGAAAGCTTCCTGACTATCGAAGCCGTGCTCCTTCACATCCGCCGCCACCGTGGGATCGAGGACCAGCGTGACCGATCCGTTGTTGGTTGAGAAGTAGTGCGTCAGCCAACTGTTGATCAGCTCGTGATAGGGCACGCCGAAGTAGCAGACATTGGTCAGGCTCCATCCGGTGAAGATGCTGACCGTGCTGTCCTCCGGCTTGAACCCGTGCTGCACGTGGAACGGCTGCCATCCCGCCGGCAGCTTGTCCTCGGTTTCCGCGCAGCACATGTTGTTGTAGTTGAAGTTCGTTCCCGTCGTGCCCATGTACGTCTGGCCCGGCATGCCCGCTGCTCCCAGGTTCTTCGAGAGGATCGTCCACGCCCGGCCGATCGTCGCATTAGCGTCGTTGAACGGGCCCAGCGCTCCGATCCCGTAATTCATCTTGACCTTGTCGCGATACGGGCCGTTCACCAGCGCGATGCGCGCAAACGACGACGTCGAACTGAAGATGGCCGTCTGCCCCGTAGACGCGAGCGCCAGAATCGCCGGCAAAAATTCCGGCTGCGCTCCCGCCATCACGGCGTTGATGGCCACCTGCCGCACCGTGTAGCTCCACTCCGGAAACGCTCCCTGCGCGGCGCTCATCTTTCCGACGATTTCATCCGGATGATGGCTCGTGCCCTTCAGCATCCATTCCACTTTTTCTTCCGTGGGCAGGATGATGGGCTGGAAGTCCGTCATGTTGTTGTCGGCGTAGAAGCGCTGCAGCCGATCCGGCGTATCGGAATACGTCGCCGGCCCCGTGCTCGGCCTCACTTCTCCGGTCCGCTTTTCGTCCGCCGTCAGCGGCTTGGTTATCGCGTCGATGACTTCCGGCATGAACGGCTTGCCCGTCACCGGATCTTTCCCGAGCAGCACCTGGTACATTTGCTCGTCGGTTTTATTGGTCATCGGGTGCGGCGTAAAGCAGATTCGTTCGTCCGGCATGCCGCGGCTGGCCGCGTTGGTCTTGGCGAGCTGTTCAAACGCGATGGTGACAATCGGAGCGGTCGGAATTCCCAGTTTTTCTACTTCCATGCAGTGACCGACGGTCGCTGGTGTGCACGTGCTTCAATGGCCGTACGCCATGATCATGGCGGCGCCATTGGCCTTGATCTCCGCCCACAGCTTCGGATCGTCGCCCGCCAGTCCGCCCGCTTTCAGCCGGTAAATCGTATGCACGCTCGGCATGTTCTTCTGGAACCAGATGGCGATCTGGTTCAGGAAGCGGTCCGCGCCCGCGAATCCATCGGACACCAGGTAGATCGTCTTGCCGTCCAGGCTCGGCACGCGCGGCGCCATGGGCACCAGCTTGATCGCCGGCGGTAGCCCCTTGGGGTTGAGCACTTCGATCTTGCCTTCGTCGGCGCTTCCTCTTGCTGCATGCATCTTCGCCGGATCCGCAAACGTTGGCACGCCCGCGAGCACCGCGGGAGAAATTCCCATCAATGACAGCAGCTTGCGTCTATTGATCTTCATCGCTTACCTCGCATTCCCAAAAAAACTTCGGCCGCCGTGGATATCGGCCGCCACCCAGTTGCGTAATACCGCATTGTTTGACGCATACTCTACCCCCGGGTTTCACTGGGGCAAAGCAAAAACATAGATCTCGTTACTATGCTCCGGAGTGAACAACTTGGGCGCCTCGGCGCTCAGTTCCGGCACCTTCAGGTTGTATCCGGTCATCACGCACACGTACTGCCTTCCGTTCACCGCGTACGTAATCGTGCTCACCGAAATGTTTCCGCCCAGGATCGCCTGCCACAGCTTCTTTCCCGTTTTCGCGTCGAAAGCCTTGAAACGCCGGCTCATGTCGCCGTGGAAGATCAGTCCGCCGGCGGTCGCCAGCACCGCGCCGTTGCTCGGCGCGCGCCCGATATCAAACTTCACCTGATCGCCCGTCGATAGATTGATCTTCTCCATGCCGGTCAATTGGTTCGGGTCCGATCCCGGACGCGGAATTACTTTCCATCCCCCGCGCGTGCCCGGCCCGGAAAGCGTCAGATCGCGGCAGTTATCCGTGTACGGCACGTACAGCGAATTGGTGTCCGGATCGTACGCCGTCGGCCAGTAGCTCCGCGTGTTCCAGTAGCAGATCACGTGGTGCTCGCCCGGATGCTGGAACACGAGGTTCCAGTTGATCGTCGCCTGTCCCGTCTTCCCGTCGATGTTCGACAAATAAAAATGTTCCGGATCGTCGAACGGAAATGGCGTGGCCCACAAAAACTTCCCGTTGGTGCGGTCCAGGACGAATACCGCGCCGCCCTCTGAAACCATCGCCGCGATTTCGTGCTTCGATCCGCGCGGTACGTCGGGATTGAACCATTTCACCTGCTTGGGATCGGGATTGTACGTGGTGGTCACCAGCGTCCGTTCGTGCGTGTGGTCCGTGTCCCAGTCATCGGCCGGCAGATGCTGGTAATACCAGATCAGTTTTCCCGTCGCGGGATCGATCGCCAGCGTGCAATTGCTGTAAAGATCGGCCGGCGTCGTCCGCGGCGTTCCGTCGGGATTTCCGCCGTGCCGCAGCATGCGCTGGTCCGGCATCGGATTCGCCACACCCCAATACAACACGTTGCTCGCCGGATCGAAGCTTCCCGGCAATCCCCAGGTGGAGGCGGTCACCAGCTTCATATCCGCGCCGTGCCACGACGCGTTGTTCGGATCGCCCGGCATCGCCACCGTGTGGAACCGCCACACTTCTTTCCCCGTCATCGCGTCGTCCGCTTCGATGAAGCAGTTTTCCGCGCCGCCCATGCAAGTTCCGCCGGAAATCACCTTGCCGTCCACCACCAGCGCTCCGGACGTGTTCGCCGTGCCCGGCTTGAACGTTTCCCAGCGCACTTTTCCGGTCTTCGCGTCCAGCGCCACCACGTATCCATCCGGAGCGGTGAAGTACACCAGGTCCTGATAGATCGCCAGCGCCTTGGTGCGTTCCGTCGCGCCCTGCGCCCGGTTCTTGTACTCGCGCTTGTATTCCCAGATCAGGTCGCCGGTCGTGGCGTTCAGCGCCTCCACGTCTCCGCCCGGCACGATCACGTAGAGCACTCCGTCGTGCTCGATCGGAATCGTCTCCGTCACGCCGTCCGGCAATCCGCGCGCCCACGCCAGCGCCAGATTCTTCACCGTTTTCGTGTTGATCTGCTTCAGCGGGCTGTAGCGCCACGCGTCGTACGTGCGGCTGTACATCAGCCAGTCGTCCGGGCTCGGGTGCACCAGGTTCTCGGTGGTTACCGGCTTGTAGTTCTCCACTACGCCGTCCGGCGGCGGAATCGGCGGTATCAACATCGGCCCTTCGCTCACGAAAGGCCGCGGCCGCCGCTCCTGCGGCGCCTGCTGCGCATTCGCTTGCGGCGTGTCCTGCGCCCGCGCCGCGCCCGCTACTGCTCCCACTCCGGCAATCGCCATCGCCGCCATGCACGTCATCACCAATCGAGTCCTGTTGTTCATTTCCCCTCGCCTTTGCGCCCCACCGCGCCGAATTCCCGCCACATTCAAACGCCCGGCGCGCTCCTGTTCGCCCCGAAGCCGCACCGGGGCCCGCATCCTACTGCACCTTGGTTGCGGTTCCTAGCGCGATTCCACCTGTGCGATTTTCGACGGCCCGCGCGCCCATCCGGTTGCGGCGAATGGATCGCGTCGTTTGCGTCCCGGTGCTTGCAACCGGGAGGCGCTCCGTCTGCACGTTTCTTCATGCACTCCGCCCTGCGCGCGGCATTTGTCATCCCGAGCCCAGTCGCCCGGTTCTGGCGAATGGGGGCGAGGGATCTGCTTTTGCTTTTTCCGTGATCTCCCTCACTCTCCGCCTGCGATTCACACACAATTCACATTTCCGTTACGCTTCGTTCAACCAACCTGAACACAATCCGCCAGTCATTTAAGCAAGCGTGATTTATTTCGACTGCTTGTTGTGGCGGGGTTCCAAAATCCTGAAGCCTTCACCGGGTACAGCTCAGTCGGCGGTTTGTAATTATAGGGTCTGCAATTCGTCCGCACCCGCCTGACTGTACGTGTTTCTCAACGCATTTGGGCCCTCGCTGTTAGACGTGCGCCGCGCCTCGTGTGTGCGTGGCCGCGCCGTGGTGTCTTTTCGCCCCGGCATATAACTCGCGCAAAGTCCGTCAAGGAGGAAGTCTTGATTAGAAGATGCATCAGTCTGCTTGCGCTGTTCTGCTGTAGCGCCGTGCTCGCGTTTGCCGCTCCTTCCGGCACCATCTCCGGGAAAGTCACCGATTCCTCAGGCGCCGCGATGTCCGGAGTCGTTGTTTCCGTCACCGATCTCACTTCGGGAGCAGTCGTGAATACCGTCACCGGCAAGGACGGTGAATTCACCTTCAGCGACCTTGCCAACGACGCACATCTGGTCACCGTCGAGAAAGCTGGCTTCGAGTCTTTCACCAAAACAGTCTCGCTCTCCAGGCAGTCTAGCGCCGAAGTGAACGTAAAACTCCAGATTGCTAGTTTGGCGGAGACCGTCGTCGTCCGCGGTACGGTCATGCCTGGCGCTCGGCCCATGCCCACGCGCGACGATGTGCAGAATTCCCTGCAAACCATTCGCGTCCTCGATCGCAAGCAGATCGACGCGGCCGGCCCCGTCGCCGGCGGCGCGCAGATGATCGCCTTCACTCCCGGCGCCAACGTCTTCGGCTACGGGGTAAGCGGCGCCACCAAGTACACCATTCAATTGAACGGCATTAACCAAGGCTGGGGAGGCCAACCCTCAGGTTTCATTTCCCCGGGCTCGCTCGGCATCACTTTTGACGGCATTCCGATCGTGGATGTGGCCAGCGGCTTGTGGCAATCGGCGACCATGCCCCAGAACCTCGTGATGCAGAATTTGGCCGTCACCTACGGCCCTGGCGCGCCCGACAAGCGCTTCTACACCAATATCGGCGGCAGCGTTGAGTTCACTCCCATTCAGCCGACCGTCAGCCATCACTTAAGCATCTCTGCTACCTATGGAATGTACGGCCAGAGGAATCTCGCCTTCGTCGGCAATACCGGAAATTTCCACGGCTGGTCCACGGTGCTCGGCGGCGGCGTGGGCGACGGCAATTCCTACCGTAGCGCTCCGGACGGGTTCAACAGTTTGGGCAAGAGCGGATCGATCTTCGGCAAGACCATTCGCGAGTTCTCCAAGGGCAGCTTCGAATTCGGCGCCTTTTACGCCAAGGCCGGCGGTTTTCGCCCTCCGACCATTCCAGTCACCGACCAGGGCGTCATCCTAAGCAGGCCCGATGGTTCCACTTACAGTTACAGCCAGGCTACCTGTGGCTTCTACTGCGCGCCCATGCACGGTGAGTACAACAAGTACGACACCAATGAAATGGGTCTCGTCTACGCCCGTGAAAATTTGCTCCTCGACGACACCACCACGCTTACCAACAGCACTTGGTTCATGCACATCCGCCGCTTCCACCATCGCACTGCCGACATTTTCCAGCTTCAGGCTGACAATATTTCTCAGCTGTACGAGTGGAACAACCCGCATAGCGACGCGTTCGGCGATAAGCTCGGAGTGCAGAAAGTCCTGCCTTACAACACCCTCAATTTCGGCGCCTATCTGATCCACGAGGTGTACAATACCCGCAACCTCTTCTTCGATCCTGGGCAAGGCGGGAGCGGCGCCACGGAAACCGTCAACCCCGGTGCCAAGTTCCGCTCCGGTTATTTTCAGCAGGACGATCTCGCCTTCTACGCGCAGGACGACATCCACCCAATCCCGCAAATCCACGTCACTCCCGGCGTACGCGTCGTCAGTTTCTCCACCAGCTACAGCGATCAGCTCTCGCGCGACTTCAACTTCCCTGAGATTTCGCCGGGTGTCTTTGTCACGCCCCAGACTCACTGCTCCCTCTATGCGGCGAAAGCCGGTAATTCAGCGGATCCCTACAGCAACGCCCTCGGTACCCCCACAGTGAGCCTCGTTGACGGCCAGACGACGGTCGATGCGGGCTCGCTCTGTGCCGCTCATAAGCTCATGAAGGACGTGGAACCCTCCATCAACGTCGGCGTGATGCCGTTCCCTTGGCTCACCATCTACGGCGGTTACGACATCACCTATCGCTCGCCTGCGCTCGGCGGCGGCGGCGGCCCGTTCCAGAAGGTCAACCCCAATTCTATACAACTGGCCGAAGGCGCCTATGGGCAGTTCGGCGCAAAGGTTCACTTCACCGACGCGCCGGTGCTTCGAAACTTCATCATGGGCGTAAGCTATTACCACTTGGATTACACCAATCAGGAAATTGATTACACGCTACAGGGAACCGGCGAAGAAATCACCGCCGGCGGCAGCTCTACCTACCATGGTGTCAACGCCTTCTTCGATGACGATCCCATGGGCAACCTCCACTTCTTCCTCAATTTCTCTGGCGAGGCCGCCAATTTCACCAACTTCAACACAAACGGCCCTGGGCAGCCCTGTACCCCCACTACCTGCTTTAACAATCTGCCGGTCTCCTACACGCCCGATGTCACCTTGAACACCGGTGTCTATTACGGGATCGAGCGCAACGATCACACGCTGATCGAGCCTCACTTCTGGATTCAGTACACCGGCTCCCAGCATATCTTTGACAACTGCGGCTATGACCCGGTGCAACAACAATGCGTTGCAGGCTTGCCTAGCAACCTTTCCATGCCGTCGTACACCACCGCCAACCTCTCGTTCACCGTGCCTTTCAGGAACTTCAACTTTAAGGCAGACATGCTCAACCTCTTCAACTCCAAAGCGAACACCTACGAGTACATCACCAGCGGCGGCTACTTTAACGACGCGCCCAATACCATCAACGCCTATCCCGGCGCTCCGTTCACCGCCTTCGGCAGCATCTCGTATCAATTCTGACCTCGCACTACCCTCCCAAAGTGGCCGGTCCGCTTATCCCCGGACCGGCCACGCAGTTCTTCCGATTGGCGCCCTTCGCCTATGCCTCGCGCGCGACTGCGCATTAGCAATTCACAGCGAGTCCCTGTGCCGGAACTCTTTGTGTAGCGTCGGGCCTTCGGCCCGGCAGCATTTCCTCCGAAGCGCCGATCTTCCGATTGGTGCCTCTTGCCTTATTACCCCGCTCGATGCGGCGACGGATAATCGGAAGACTACAAGTACAGTCGTGTGCTCCTGTACCAAATCTGTCCTCCCGGCCAGTAGCGACTCCCACCACCTCTTGCTACCGTTGATCTGTGTCTATGCGCGCCAACGGCCAAGTCGTTGCCCAAGCGGCTGACGCCAGCCGAAGAGAGACCTTTGTCTCGCCGAGCCCCGCTATAGCGCGCCTTTCGAACTTCTTCCCGAGCGGGAAATTTTCGGTCTTGCTCTCGAATCTCCAACTTCTTAACCCCCGCCCTCCAAACCTTACCCGGAACAGTCAATCGAGTAGAAAAGCCCGTAAGTACAAGAAAACAAACAGTCGGGCATGTTTTTACCCGGAACGTCCCGGTGCACATGTTTTCTCGCAAAATCTTGCCTCCCGATTCCTGCGTCCGGCTCGATCCAGTGCCGTTGCAGACGCGTTGCCTCTTTGGATGGCGGCGGGAGCGGCGGAATTGCTATTGGCGGCGCGACGCGAATATGATGAGTCTTCCGGAATGTCCAGCTTTGGGGGAGTTGGCATGAAAATCGTGCATTTGGGATTGTTGATGCTGCTGGCTGTGCCGTTCACGTGTGCGCCCGCGACTGCCGCGCAGCCCGGCCAACAGCAGGACTCTCTCGCTGCCGCCGCGCGGCGCACCCGCGAGCAGCAGAAAAATCAGCCGAAAGCCACGAAAGTCTGGGACAACGACAACATTCCGAAATCCGGCGGCGTGGACGTCGTTGGTCCTGCCACACAAGCGGAAGCACCAAGCGCTTCGGCCAAGGCTCCCGAGGTTAGCGCCAAGGAAGCGAGCTCCAAAGAGAGCGCGGAAGCCGCCAAGAAGAAAACATCGGACCTCGATGCGCAGCTCAAAGCCGCGAAAGAAAATCTGAAGGTTCTGCAGACCGATCTCGATTTCGCGCAACGCAAATACAAGCTCGATCAGCAGAGCTTTTATCAAGACCCGAATTATTCCTCCAATACCTCCGGCGCCGCCGCGCTGCAAGACGAGCAGAATCAGATCGACGCCAAGAAGCAGGCCGTGGAATCAGCCCAGGACAATATCGCGGACCTGGAAGCGAAGCTGGCCAGCGCATCCGGCGCGGGCAGCAACTCAAACGACAATTCAGCCAAGTAAGCGCGTGGAAGATTGCCCTGAAAAAAGTGAGCGGCCGGTGGGGGTGCCGGCCGCTCGTGGGCATGGGGTGATGGAGGTGCAAAAACTCGAGATCAGCGTTCGCGCCGGTTCTTCGGTTGAGCGTCCACTGGCCTCGAATCCACAGGCAGTATGCGGGGAGCCGCGGACGGCGTCGATAGGGCGGCCGGGCTATTTTGCTCGGTACGAAGGTACCGCCCGAAAAAATTCGCATTCCTTTCGCCCGCGGCGCCTGTGGAGCAAGCACCGCGCGAACGATACCCGGTAGATCCCGCTTTTGCCGGCCCAGCCGCGAATGTAATACGATATGCTGCAGCAGATGAGCGAAGCTGCTCCTACCAATACAACCAGCGGCGCAAGCGAGATGCTTTGGGGCTTCTGGTACCCGGCGCTTCGCAGCGAGCAGGTGCGCGGCGGAAAACTCGATCGCGCCACGCTGCTGGAAGTACCGCTGGTACTCGGCCGCGACGCTGCGGGAAAGCCTTTCGCTCTGCGCGACATCTGCCCGCACCGCGCCTATCCGCTTTCGTTCGGGCGATTTGACGGCTCGTCGGTCGAATGCGCCTACCATGGCTGGCAATTCGACGCGCATACCGGGCAGTGCCGCCACATTCCGTCGCTGCCCGCGGAATCGAAGCTGAAATGCGAGCGGATTTACGCCGGGAGTTTCGCCTGCGAAGAGCGGGACGGCTACGTCTGGGCGTTCATGGACAATTCCGAGGGCCGCGCTCCGGCAGCGGCGCCCGAGTCCGTGCCGGAACTTCCCACATTCAGCGCGAATTACCAGTCCGCGCGGCTCGCCGCCGATCTGCCGTGCGGCGTGGACCAGGCGATCATCGGCTTGATGGACCCGGCGCACGGGCCCTTCGTGCACCAGGCGTGGTGGTGGCGGACGCGGCGCAGCATTCGCGACAAGGCGAAGAAATTCGAGCCCATCGCCAACGGGTTTCGCATGAGCGCGCATGCGCCTTCGGCCAACAGCGCGCCGTACAAAATCCTGAAGCTGCTGACCGGCGAGCCGGCCACCACGACGATCGATTTCGTGCTGCCGAACCAGCGCTTCGAGCAGATTCGCGCGGGGAAATACTGGCTTTCGAGCCGAACGACGGTCACGCCGGTGGAGCGCAACTTGTGCCGGCTGGATTTTGCGGCGGCGTGGAATATTTTGCCGTGGTTTCCGATTGTGCCGTTCATCATTCGCGTGCTGGGGCCGCGATTCATCCGCCAGGACACCGAAGTGATCAAGAAGCAGATGCTGGGGCTGAAGTATCAGGACCGCATGATGCTGATCGACGACGCCGACCGGCAGGCGCGCTGGTATTTCGAGCTGAAGGCGGCGCTATTGGAATCGCGGCGCACGGGCGAGCCGATGCGCAATCCCCTGGTCGAGCCGGTGACGCTGCGCTGGCGTTCCTAGCCGCGCCGAGCGCTACCGCAAATTCCGCAGGTTGAACGAGGCTTTGATCTCCTGACCATCGGGCGCGTTCACCACGATGGTGGCCGGAGCGGAGCGCACATCGGCCGGATCGTACTCCATCTCGATATCAGCGCCGACCAGAACGGAAGACGAACCTTCGGTGGCGAAGCTGTAGTCTGGCTCGCCACGTTCGGCAACCGGCTCGATCGTTTTTCCCTGAATCAGCGCGACGCTGAAATGTTCCCAAAAATTGGCGCGGCGCAGGCGCACTCCACCGGTACGTGAATGGACCTGCCAGCCGTATGTGGGCGTGAGGTCGATACGGACGCGAATCCGAAAGGCGATCGGCTTGCCGAGAAACATTTGCTGCGCATCAGGGGCGAGAAGATTCGGCAACGAACGCGCGGTCCGCTCCACAACATAGGCGAACGGCGTTTCGACGCGAATTAGCGAGATATACGGGCCGGACTTTGGGCGGGGAAAGTGTTGTGTGTATTTGGCGAAAAACTCCTCGCGTCTGGCGGCGCTGGCCTTGCCGAGGAAGTAGGCGTCGCGGATGGCGTTTGAGGAAAGCGGGTACTCGTACGCGAGGGCCGGCTGCGCGGCAAAGAGCCCGATCAGCAGAACTAAGAACGAAGAATGAACCACCCGCCGCATTCCGTTCTCCACGTCACGCGCTATTCATTAGATGACCCGGGCGCGCTTCTGGATACGCGGGAAACCGCTACAGCAAGGCACCGCCGAGGAATGGATAGTGGGCGGCGGCGGCCATAAAAAAAATCATCGGGAACGAGAGCCAGAATCCGACGCGCGAAGCGATGAAAGACCAGCGCGCGAGCCGGGCCGCTTCGGCGGGCATCGGCGTCCCGTCGTCGACCGCGGCGCGCGTCCAGGCAATGAGACGCTTTTGCGCGCGCCAGACGATGCCCCAGGCGTTGAACAGCAGCAGCAAGCCAAGCCCTCCGCCGACGCTGATCGAAAGATGAGCGTTCGAGGAGGTGGGGCCGAAATTGATCACGAGAACGTCCCAGGAAGCCACGAATACGATCACTCCGATCGAGACGGTGCGAACCCAGACGTTATCGAGCAATCCCTTCGACGGCATCTGAAACGGGTAGATCAGCGCGAAAGCTAGAATCCAGACGAGCAGCCACCATACGAACCAGTGCCAGGCGAGAGACGAGTCTCCCGCATTGCGCGCGTCGGCCGCCAGGATCAGCCAGAAATAGCGCAGGCCGGTCAGGACGGTGACGAGCGCGGACCAGCGAAACCACCACATCGCGCGGGACATCAGTGCCGGGAACACCTTGGCGCGAACCGGCGCTTCGATCTGCTGCATCGTGGGCGTGCCCACCAGATTGAAGAAATAGAGCAGGCCGATCCAGATGATGCCCGCGACGATGTGCACCCAGCGGAGGGCGATTTCTTCGTTGGTCACGGCGCCCTGCGGGAAGCTGACGTGCAGTTGGTGATACAGAGCCAGCGAAGCGAGGTGGAAATGCGGCATGCGGTCCCTCCGGCACGGGGATCAGGCGAGCGCTCGCGCCACGTTAGCGGAAGCGCGCGAGGGAGTCAATTGCGGACCGGAGAGGTGCGGAGTTCGGCTCCGGGAGCGTCTGCGAAACGACCCGAGTTGAGAGGACCAGGGCTGAACCCGACGGGCGGCGACAACTGCACGGAACTATGGTACTTGTGAAATATTCGCGGGCGCGCGGACGTATCAATCATGGACAGGCAGAAGGCTACCGGGGCGATGAGTGAAACGGAACTGGCGCAGTTGCTGTCCCAGGTCCGGGCGGGAGATGCTGACGCCTGGGGCGAACTCTATCGCCAGTACGCTCCGGCGATGTTCCGGTTTTGCCGGCGGCTGCTGCCGGCGCGCGAGGACGCCGAAGACGCGACCACGGAAATTTTCATGAAAGTGCGGCAAAAGCTCGGGACCTACGATTCGTCGCGGCCGTTTACGGCGTGGCTCTACAAGGTGGCCAGCAATCATTGCTGGGACACGCTGCGGCGGAGGCACATCCGGCAGGACCTGGAAACGGGCGACGTGGACGAGCTGCCGCTGGAGCATCCCGACCCGAACCAATTACAGCGCCTGGAAGCGGAGCACAGCACGAAAGAGGTGCGCGACGGGCTGGCCAGGCTGCCGGACCGCGCGCGGGCGGCGCTGGTGCTGCGCTATTTCGCGGATATGAGTTACGAAGAGATCGCCGATACGCTCGGCGTGCGGCGGCAGTTCGTGGGCGTGCTGCTGCTGCGCGCGAGGCACCAATTGCGCGACGCCTTGACCCAGAGCGGCGCGCGAAGCGTTGCGGCGGGGAGAAAGCCATGAGCGAAAACGACAGCCACTTCGACGAGATGACCGGGCTGCTCTACCTGGAGGGCCAGCTCGATGCCGAGCACGCGCACGAGACCGCGCAGCATTTGGCGGAGTGCGCTTCATGCCGCGTGCTGCTGCGGGCGCTCGAGCGCGAGGGCGACTGGCTGCGCGAGGCGCTGGCGGTGGACGACGAGCCGATCCCCGCGCACCTGCTGGCGGCGCCGGGGCGCAACATGGCGCAGTGGATCTGGCTGGCCGCGTTCGGGCTGATGGCGGGCGGCGCGTACACGCTGTGGAACGGAATCATCGAGCCCTGGTACGCGCAGGCGCAGGCGGCGGGCTTCACGCAGGGAAATATTCTTACCATGCTCTTTTTCAGCGGCGCTTTCTGGAAAGGATGGGACGCAATGCGTAGCGTGATGGAATTCATGGCGGCGGCCACGCTGGGAACGGTGGCCATCTGGCTGCTGAGGAAGCGATGGCGGCATTTCACGGCCATGGCCTTTGTGATGAGCGGGCTGGTGCTGTTGCTGGCGCTGCCGTCCCCGGCGGGCGCCGCGGAAGTGCGCCATGGCGATCCGAGCTTCACGTTGCCGGCGGGGCAGGAAGTGAAAACCGATTTGATCGTGGCCGCGGACCGCACGGAGATCGATGGAGACGTGGACGGCGACCTGATCGTATTTTCCCAGTCGACCACGGTGAACGGGCACGTCAAGGGAGACATTCTGGCTTTTGGGCGAGACGTTCGGGTGAACGGCACCGTGGACGGCAACGTCCGCTCGTGCAACCAGTCGCTCACGATCGCCGGAACGGTCGGGAAAAACGTGATGAGCTGGGCCGAGGAGCTTCTGCTGGGCGACAAGGCGTCCGTTGGCGGCACGATGACCGCCTTCACCGGAGACGCCGAGCTGGATGGGCGCGTGGGAGGCGACGTGCTGGCCTATACGCGCTTGATGGAGATCAACGGGACGCTCGGCCGGAACGCCACGATTACGGCCGGCGACCGGATGAAAATCGGGCCGCAAGCCGACGTGATGGGACAGATCAAGTACACGGGACGCGTGGCGCCGGAAATCGCCGCGGGCGCGAAACTGGCTTCGGCTCCGCTGGTGACGATTCGCAAACCCGGGCCGAACTACGCGCGCGCCGCGTATTACTGGCGGCAGACGATGGCCTGGGGAGCGAGCTTCCTTTTCGGGCTGGTGGTGCTGCTGATCGCTCCGAAATTTTTCGCGAACGTGGTGAAGGCGGGCGACCATGCCGGACCGGCGATCGGGCTGGGGATTTTGTTTTTGTTCGCCACGCCCATTGCGGCGTTTTTTGCCTCCATCACGATTGTGGGCCTGGGACTGGGCGTCGCGGCGCTTTTGCTCTATTTGGTGGCGCTGTATTCGACGCAAGTGTTCATCGGCTCGTGGATCGGCGAGAAATTGCTGGGCGTGGGAAGCGGCATTGGGCCGGCGATCGGCCGGTTGGCGCTCGGATTGGCCATTCTTCGCGCGCTGGCGAACCTGCCGTTTATCGGGTGGATGGTGATGCTGGCGACCTTGATTTGGGGGCTTGGCGCGCTGGCGCTGGCGTTTCACCGCATGACGCGATCGAGAGCCCCCGCGGAAGCTTTGATGGCGCACTGAACGTGACGCCAGTGCGCGCCCGCGGCTGGCACGCGCAGCGCGACTGCGTCCACCGGCCCGCCCCGGCGCCGTGATTGGGCGGATCCGTAGCTCCATCTATTCTCCGGCATTTCTTAGGCGATTGCTCTGCTCTTTACCGCTCCTGCAGCAGGCCTGAATAATCCACCACCCACGAACGCGGGTTCGCTAGAATCGCGCTGGCGAAGCGCACTCGTGCATCCGCGCGGTTGCGTTCCATACGGGAGAAGATTGTGAATTTAGCGCAGCGCTGGCGCGAGATCCGGTCGGGTTTCGCGCCGGCATTCTGGATCGCCAACTTCACGGAAATTTTCGAGCGCGTCGGATACTATTCGACGCAAGCGGTTCTGGCGATCTTCCTCACCGAGCAGCTGCACTTCTCCGCGGAATTGACCGGCTGGCTGATGGGCATCACCGGCCTGGTCGTTTACTCGCTGCCCATTCTGGCCGGGACGCTGGCGGATCGATTCGGTTTCCGGCGCGCGCTGATGTTCGCCTACCTGCTGCTGACTGCCGGATATTTCATGCTGGGCTCCGTGACCGCTCCGTGGATGGCGCCGCTGCGCCACGCCATGGGCGACAAATGGCTGGTGTTGGCGATCCTGCTGCTTCCGGCGCTGGGTCCGGGAATGGTGAAGCCGTGCGTGGCGGGGACGACTGCGCGCACGTCGACCGAACAGGCGCGGTCGATGGGCTATTCGATCTACTACACGCTGGTGAATATCGGCGGGGCCATCGGGCCGTTTGTGGCGTTTGTCGTGCGCGAGCAGCTGGGATGGGGAATGGAGAACGTGTTTCGCGTGGCGTCGCTGAGCGTGTTCGCGATGTTCTGGGTGACGCTGTTTTTCTACCACGAGCCGCCGGCGGAGGCGGGCACGAAGGTGGCGAGCGTCCGGGACGCGCTGAAAAACATGGTCGTGGTGCTGCGCAACCTGCGGTTCGTTATGTTTCTGCTGATAACGTCCGGCTTTTACATCGTGTTCTGGCAGATATGGATTTCCGCGCCGATCTTTTTGCGGCGCTACGTGAACCCGAATGCGAACGTGGACCGCATGCTTTCGGTGGAGGCGCTCACGGTGATTTCGTTCCAGATTCTGATCACCTACGTGACGCGCAAAATGCCGGCGGTGCAGGCGATCGCGATCGGATTCTTGATCACCGGACTCTCGTTTGCGTTGCTGGCGATTCATCCCAGCGTGTGGATTTTCCCGGTGATGCTGGTGGTGATGGCGCTGGGAGAAATTACGCAGGCTTCGCGCTACTACGAATATTGTTCGCTCGTCGCTCCGCCGGGGCAGCAGGGGCTCTACATGGGCTACGCGTTTTTGCCCATCGCCATTGGATATTTTGTCGCCGGAGCGCTGGGCGGATATTTATTGCGTGAATTCGGCGCGGTGCTGGGCCGGCCGGCGGAGATGTGGTGGGTGATCGTCGGGATCGGCGTGCTGACGGCGGCTCTGATGTGGGTTTTCGACGTGGTCACGCGCCCGGCGGTGGCCGTGGAGAGCGCACCTAGTTCATCGACTTAATTCATCATGTGGCGCAGGCGGCCGATAGCCCGGCGCGCCAGCAGGTAGTCCGGCTCGATGCGCAGCGATTCCTGAAAATACTGGCGGGCGCGAAGGAACATGCCCTTCGCCAGATAGACGCGGCCGAGATTGAAATGCGGAAAATGCCGCGGCTCGTAGCGAGGGGCGCGGATCGCTTGTTCGAGCCAGGAGATGGCTTCGTCATAGCGGCCGAGATCGATCAGGTACGCGCCGATGTCGTTGTAGGGATTGCCGAAGGTGGGATCGACTTCGATGGCGCGCTTGCATTCGGCGATGGCGGCTGCGGTGTCGCCCTGGAAGTGATAGGTCCAGCCGAGGAAGGTGTACGCCTCGGCAGTGGGATGGGCTTCGATGGAGCGCTTGTAGAGCTCGACGGCGCGGTCGAGCTGGCCCGCCATTTGCGCTTCGTAAGCGCGCTGGAATAGCTCGCGTGCTTGTTCCTGGTTTTCTTCCGGCATATTCGATTTCGCGCCGCGTCCCGCCGCTGACTTGCGAGCGCCTTGCTTCGGGCTAACGCGATGGGCGCTCGGACGATGATACAGCCGAATCACGGGCCGGAGCGCCGAGCATTGCCAGAGCTGCGTCCGTAGTGACGAACTGCGCGCCGAGGGATTGCAATTCTTCGAGCGTGCGGCGGCCGTCCTCGGGCTTCAGCGTTTCGATCGCGTCGGTGACGACGGAGACTTTGCGGCCGCGCTCGAGCAGGCCCTTGGCGGCGCAGCGAACGCAAAACTCGGTGACCACACCGAAGACGGCGTATTCCGCGTCCGGGCCCAGGCGGTCGACGAGTTCGCCGGTGTGCGGATTGTCGAAGACGTCGAGCGTCTGCTTCTCGAACAGGATTTGCGGGCAACTCAAAATATCGGCCGGTAATTTTTGCGCTGCGTCATTCGCGATGGTGCAGACGCGACGGCCCAGCGCTTCGGGCAGAACGCGTGCGCCGGACGTGCCGGCCACGCAATGCGGCGGAAATTGCGCGAACTCGGGATCGTTGGGCGCGTGCGCGTCGCCGCTGGAGACAACCAACGCACCGGACGCGAGCGCGGCGGAGACCAACCGCTGAATATTGGGGATGAGTTTTTCAGCGCCCGGAACGTACAGGTTGCCGCCGGGCAGCATGAAATCCGCCTGAACGTCGACCGACCAGAAGATGATCTTGCGTTGTCCCATGTGCCGCTGACCCCGGAGACTGCTACCGCTATTTTACCGACGACTTCTGTACGCGGCGGCGAACCTGTTCGAGCATCGCCTTCAGCCGCCGGCTGTAGCGCACCGGATAAACCGCGGAGCGATTGAGCTGGAGATAGCGCTTGGGGAGGCGCGCGAGACCAGCGATGCAGCGGTCGCGCAGGGCGCTGAGCGGCTCTTTCGGCGCCACGCGCTTGCCGTCGCGCATAACCTGCACGAGCAGCGGCTCGCCGCCATTCGGTGGCTCGTCTTCGATCGCGATTTGGTCGCTCGCGAATTCGCCGTGTGAGTTCAAGTGGCGGAAGACCTGCTTGCGTCCCGGGTAGGTGACTTTGGCGCGGCTGAATTTCGCTGCTTCGCGGATTTTGCCGCCGCGCTCGACTTCCACGAGTTTGTAAATCAGATTGAGATGCGGCGCGTCGCCGGGAGTGCCGAGCGCGGTGCCCACGCCGAACGCGTCGATGGCCGCGCCGTTTTTCAGCAGCGAGGCGATTTTGTATTCGTCGAGATCGCCGGAGGCGAAGATCTTCACGTCCTTCCAGCCGACGCGATCAAGTTCGCGCCGTGCCCAGCGGCTATCGGCGCACATGTCGCCGCTATCGAGGCGAATTCCCGCGGGCTTGCGGCCCATGGCGATGATCGTTTTCACCGCGCTGTGGACGTTGTAGGTGTCCACTAGCAGGGTGGCGCCGGCTGGAAACGTGTCGAGGAAGTGGCCGAAGGCTTCCGCTTCGTTCTCGTGGGCCATGATCCAGGAGTGCGCTTGGGTGCCATACGTGCCGATATCGAAGATGTGCCCCGCAAGCGTGTTGGAGGTGCCGGTGCAGCCGCCGACCACCGATGCGCGCGCGCAGAGCAGGCTTGCCGGACCGCCATGAGCGCGGCGAGCGCTGAAATCGACCACCTGGCGGCCTTGCGAGGCAGTAAAGATGCGCGCGGCCTTGCTGGCGATCATCGTCGAATAGCTGAGAGTGGCGAGCAGGTAGGTTTCCAAGATCTGCGCTTCCGCGATAGGAGCGGTGACGCGCATCACCGGCTCGCCCGGAAACGCCAGCGTGCCTTCGGGCATGGCCCACACATCGCCGGTGAACCGGAATTTCCCCAGGTAGGCGAAGAAATCGGCGCGGATTTTGCCGAAGATCGGGTGCTTGCGGAGATAGTCGATTTCGTCCGTGGAAAAATCGACGTTTTCGAGGAATTCGGCGGCTTCTTCGAGGCCCGCTGCTACGAGATAGTTGCGGTGCGGCGGCAGGTGGCGGATGAAGAGTTCAAACGTGGCGCGTCCATTGAGGCCGGTTTGCAAATATCCGGCCGCCATGGTGAGTTCGTAGAGATCGGTAAGGAGGCCCGAGTATTCACGCATGGGATTGCTTTTCGCGCGAAGATTTACGAAGAAGTTGCGCCGGGTGCCAAGGGCAGGAACGACTTTCCCGGCGATAAAGACAAAACCCCCAGCGCCTCCCGCCCTGCCGGACGGGACGCCCAGGGGTTTTGCCGCAAAATCTTGCGCCGAACCAGGCTACTTCAGAACAGCGTCTTTGAAAGCCTTCGCCGCACGCAGGCGGACGACGGTCTTGGCCTTGATCTTAATGGCTTCGCCCGTGGCCGGATTACGGCCCATGCGCGCCTTGCGGTGCGCCTTGACAGCGCGGCCGATGCCGGGGATCACGAACTTGCCTGAGCTCTTGGATTCTTTCACCGCGAGCTTGAACAACTCGTCGAAGAAGCTCGCGACCTGCTTCTTGGATACCGGCTTCTCGGCAGTGCTGACCTTATCGGCCAGATGCGCAATGATCTTGGATTTGCTCAGCGGAGATGCCATCGAATATTCTTTCCTCCTCAGGAGAGTTGCTCGAATCGGCCCGATTTTACGGGCTGCCGCGCTGCACTATAGCGGTCCCAAACCGCGAACGCAAGCAAAAAACGAGGGAAAAGCCCGGAAAAACGAGGTTTTTGCGCGGCGCGTACCGTTTTGGCCTATTACGAAGCCAATTCCTGGTAGAACAGCGCCACGGATTTGATGCCGCCAAAATAGTTTTCGAGCAGGATGTGCTCGTCCGGGCGCGTGGGCGTTTTCGTCTGGAAGGCCGAAGCCCAGCAGGACGCAGGGGACTTTGAAGGTGTCGTGCATCTGGGTGACGAACGGTATCGAGCCGCCTTCGCGGATAAAGACGGCTTTTTTGCCGAAGCCGCGCTCGAGCGAATGAATGGCTTTCTGGAAGATCGGGTGCGAGTAGGGCGCAACCCAAGGCTTGCCCGTGCTGAGCACGTCAAACTTGCACGTCACCGATTTCGGCAGCAGCTTGCGGATGTGCCGCTCGACCAGCTTGGCGATCTTTTCCGGGTCCTGATGGGGAACGAGGCGCGTGGAAAGCTTTGCATAGGCTTTGGAGGGGATGACGGTCTTGGCGCCCTCGCCGATGTAGCCGCCCCAGATGCCGTTCACTTCCATGGTGGGACGCGCCCATAGCTGCTCGACGATCGAGTAGCCCCTCTCGCCGCAAAGCTGCGGCGCGCCGACGGTCTTTCGAAATTCCTTTTCCTTCCAGGGAAGGCTGTTCAGCGCCTTGCGCTCCGCGCGCGAAAGCTGGGCGACGTCCTTGTAAAAGTCGGGCACGGTGACGCGAAAATTCTTGTCGTGAAGCTTGGCGATCATTTCGGAAAGGATGGTCAGCGGATTCGGAACGGCGCCGCCGAAAACGCCGGAGTGCAGGTCTTGCGACGGGCCGGTGATTTCCACCTGGTAGTAATTGAGCCCGCGCAGGCCGTAGGTGATCGAAGGAACGCCTTTGGCCAGCATCGACGTATCGGAGACGATCAGCGCGTCGGATTGCAGCCGCGCGCGGTTCTTGGTCATGAACTCCCAGAGATTTACGCTGCCGACTTCCTCTTCCCCTTCGACGATGACCTTAATATTGATGGGCAGGCTGCCCGTGGCGTTTTTCAGCGCTTCCAGAGCTTTGATGTGGATGTGGACTTGCCCCTTGTCGTCAGCGGTGCCGCGGCCGAAGAGGTTTCCGTCGCGCACGGTGGGTTCGAATGCGGGGCTGGTCCAAAGATCGAGCGGCTCGGCCGGCTGCACGTCGTAGTGACCGTAAAAAAGGACGGTCGGCTTGCCGGGCGCGTGGAGCGATTCGCCGTAAACGACCGGGTGCATCTTGGTGGGCGAGAGCTCCACGTTTTCCAGGCCTGCTGCGCGCAGCTTCTCCGCCACCCACTCCGCGGCGCGTTGAATGTCTTTCTTATGCTCGCTCTTGGTGCTGACGCTCGGGATACGGAGAAATTCCTTCAACTCGTTGAGGTGCTCTTCGCGCTTGGAATCGATATAGCCGATCAGGTCCATGGCCGGACTCTCCTGCCGCGCGCAGGCGCGTGATGGATTGCGATATGAATGCCGCCGATCGCGGTGATCCGCGGAATGCGTCCGGGCGGGCCCGCGAGATTGACAGGCTGCTTCGGGTTCGCCGCCATGGTCATACTACGGAACTGCACGGCTTTACCGCAAACTTTTTGCGAACTGCTTCTTTGGACACGCGGCGCCGGGGGCCAATTGACTCGCTGCGTCCGGCGTCCGACCATAGCAGCATGGTAGCACCAGAGATTCAGGTCGGCAGCACCCGCCGCAGTTCGCGCGTCTTCACCCGCATTCCCGTGCGCGCGAAGGGCCGGAACATCCAGGGCCGCAGCTTCAAGCAGAGCGGCCAGACCATCGTGATCAACGCGCATGGAGGTTTGCTGTACCTCCAGGAAGACGTCGAGGTGGGCGCGGACCTCGTTCTTGTGAATCCGGCGACCGACGAAGAGCAGGACTGCCGCGTGGTGTACATCGGCGACACTTCCGACAAGGGCACGCGCGTGGGCGTGGAATTCCTTTCGCCCAGCCCGCATTTTTGGGGCGTGGAATTCGCGCAGCAAGATTGGCTTCCGCACGGCCCTTCGACTTCGATCCACTAGCTCCGGCCGGCCTTTTCGATCCACCTTCTGCCAATTTCCCGCTTCGCAGCGTTCGCTAATCGCTGTTGCATTAGCCCGCCAAATCAGGCATAAAGCTCGCGTTTTTCATTCCGCGACGCGCGTCGCACCGTCGGGTCGCGAGGCGCATATCCAGGGGCATCATTATGATCCGTCTCAAAAACGCAGCAATCCCAGTTGCGGCAGCATTCATGGTTTTGGCGTTTACCTCGGTGGCTCGCGCGCAGGCGCCGGTGGAGTCCTGCGCCAGTCTGACGAGTTTGCAGCTTGCGGACACGACGATCACCAAAAGCGAGCCGGTAGCGGCAAAACCGAAACCAGCCACGCCGCCGAAGGGACCGGCATACGCGATGAATCTGGTGGACGTGGCGCTGCCATCCTATTGCCTCGCCCGAGGCAAGATCGGCAAGCATATCGGCCCGGACGGAAAATCCTACGGCATCGGTTTCGCGCTGGCGCTGCCGGATAAGTGGAACGGGCGGTTCCTGTTTCAAGGCGGAGGCGGGATGGATGGCACCGTGCGGCCCCCGCTCGGCACGCAGGCCGCCGGGAAAGAACCCGCGCTCGCGCGCGGATTTGCCGTGGTCAGCATGGATTCGGGGCACAAGGGCGGGGTTTTCGACGCGTCATTCAATCGCGATCAGCAAGCGAGCCTCGATTTCGCCTACGTCGCGCTCGGCAAGGTAACCACCGCGGCGAAGGAAATCATCGCCAAATACTACGGCCAGCCGGCGAAGCATTCCTATTTCGTGGGCTGCTCCACGGGCGGGCGGCAGGCGATGCTGGCGAGCCAGCGATATCCGCGGCAGTTTGACGGCGTAGTGGCCGGCGATCCGGCCATGCGCACCGGGTACGCGGGAATCGCCGACGCCTGGAACGCAGCGCAGTTCAATCGCGCGGCTCCGAAAAACGCGCAGGGCCAGCCGATTCCGGGAAAAGCTTTTTCCGAAAGCGACAAAAAGCTGCTGACTGATTCTATCCTCGACGCGTGCGACGCGAAGGATGGACTGAAGGACGGCATGATCTTCAATTTCGAGGCGTGCCACTACAATCCGGACGTGCTGGAGTGCAAAGGCGCGAAGACGGCTGCCTGCCTTTCGTCCGCGCAGGTGACCGCGCTGGGGAAAGTATTCGCGGGACCGCGGGATTCGCGCGGAATCGATCCGTACGCCGGGCGGCCCTATGACGCAGGCGTCGCCATCTACACACCCGGCACGTTCGGCACGGTACTGCCGCGCTCCGGGCCGGGCATGTTTGGCCGGCCGAATCTTTCGACCAGCGTGGACGTGGACGCGCTGGAGCGCCGCGCCGCGAATAATCCCGTGGAAGCGCTGACGGACACGACCTGGACGAACCTGAGCACGTTTGCGGCGCACGGCGGGAAGCTGATCTTTTTCCACGGTTTGAGCGACCCGATTTTTTCGCCCTACGACACTCTGCGCTACTACAAGGAGATGGAACAAGCCAATGGCGGCGCGGAGCAGGTGCGGAACTGGAGCCGCGTCTTCCTGGTGCCGGGCATGAACCATTGCGGCGGCGGGCCGGCGCTCGACCGCTTCGATGCGCTCGGCGCGGTGGTGAAATGGGTCGAGGAAGGCGAAGCGCCCAATTCGATCGTTGCCACCGGCAGCCATTTCTTTGGAGTAAGCCGTCCGCTATGCGCGTATCCGAAGCACGCGCAGTACAAGGGCTCGGGCGATCCGAAAGATGCCGCGAATTTCGTCTGCGCGGATTAGCTGAAGGCGGCATTTCGGCCTGGCAAAACCCGAAAACGGCGAAACTCGGGACCTGGGCGGGACCGAGGGCTCTCCAGAATGGCCCTGTGAAGCTTCACAAGGCCCCTTAGAGAGGCTGAATTTTGGCCAACGTGGTAATTTGGCCTACCCCGGAGGTGAAGGGCGATGAGACGGCGGCTAAAACGTGCTATTGGATTCGCAGCAGGTTTGGCTATTTGCGTAACGGTGGGCGTGCCCGTTGCGTGTGCCCAGCCCGCAAGAGGGCGGCAAGATCGCAAATCGCCGTCTATGTCGTGCGCCGATTTGAAGAATTTCCGGATCTCCGGCGTGGACATGACGATCACGAAGGCGACGATCGTTCCCGCTGCGGCGCCCGGGACCGTGAGGTCGGCGCCCTTTCAGCCGCCGGTTCCCGTGGCGATTCCCGCGTACTGCCGCGCCGACGGCGAAATCGATCCACGCACCGGACTGGGCAGCAAACCGTACGGCATTAAGTTCGCCATCGCGCTGCCCGAGAAATGGAACGGCCGGTTTCTCTTTCAGGGTGGCGGGGGGTTGGACGGAAGCGTAGGTATGCCGCTCGGCGCGGTGGCGTCCGGCAACGATCCGGCGCTGGCGCGAGGTTTTGCCGTCGTGTCTGACGATTCTGGGCACGAAGGGGCCGTGTTCGACGCTTCCCTTATGAAGGACCAACAGGCGGCGCTCGATTTCGCCTACGTCGCGATCGGAAAAGTGACGCAGGTGGCCAAGCAGGTCGTCGCGCGTTACTACGCGGCGCCCGCGCAGCACTCCTATTTTGTGGGCTGCTCGATGGGCGGCCGGGAAGCAATGCTCGTGTCCCAGCGTTATCCCACGGATTTCAACGGCGTGGTTGCCGGCGATCCGGCCATGCGCACGGACAATTCGAATGGGGGCGACGCCTGGGTTGCGACCACGTTCAATGCCGCTGCGCCGAAGGATGCATCGGGCAAGCCGGAAACCGGAAAGTTATTTTCCGCCAGCGATCGCAAGCTGCTGATCGATTCGATTCTCGGCGAATGCGACGCGAAAGACGGGCTGAAAGACGGCATGATTTTCAATTTCGAGGCGTGCCATTACAATCCCGCGGTTTTGAAGTGCAAAGGCGCGAAAACGGACGCGTGCCTTTCGGCCGTGCAGGTGGGTGCGCTGCAAAAGGCGTTCAGCCCGCTGAAGGATTCGCTCGGGAACGTGATCTATCCGGCGTTTCCATTCGACTCCGGAATTGCGGCGGCCCCTCCGCAGGTGGGGATTCCCGGACTCGTGCCGAGCGGGACGCCGATGAGTCCTTTCGGGCCCGACCTTGCCACTACCTTCGATCCCGACAAGGTTGAGGCCACGATTGCCGCGGATGGCGAGCAACACTTGATCGATACTTACGGCTGGACGAACCTTTCGACCTTTTCCGAGCGCGGCGGCAAGCTGCTCTTCTATCACGGGCTCAGCGATCCGTGGTTTTCGCCGCTCGACACGCTTGGCTACTACAAGAAGATGGCGCGCGCCAACGGCGGCCTCGCGCAAGTGGAAAATTGGAGCCGCATCTACCTGGTGCCGGGCATGAGCCACTGCGGAGGCGGTCCGGCGGCGCTCGATAATTTCGACATGCTCAGCGCGGTGGTGAATTGGGTGGAGAAGGGAACGCCGCCGGGTTCCGTGATCGCCACGGGCAAAGACTTTCCGGGACGCAGCCGGCCGCTGTGCGCCTATCCGAAACATGCGCAGTATAAAGGTTCGGGCGATCCGCAGAACTCCGCAAATTTCGTCTGCGCGAATTAGCTGTATGGGGCTGCCGGCTGATGTGGTATGGATGCGCGATGCAGTCCAGCAAGCCAGCGCCTGCCGGAGGTTTTCATGAATCAGCTAGGCGAAATCCAGCCGATGAAGATCGAGTACATCTTTCAGATTCGCATCGATTTTGAGGAGCGCGTGTCCTTCGAAACGCCCACCGGGCGCCGCGCGTACGTGCCGGCGGTTTCCGGCGTGATCGAAGGACCTCGGCTGCAGGGGCGCGTGGTGCCGCGCAGCGGCGCGGACTACGCGGGACACGGCCGCTTGAACGCGCACTACATGCTGCAAGCGTCCGACGGCACGATGATCTACATCAACAACACGGGCTACCTTTATCCTGCGGACGGCAAGCCCATCGACCGCGGCGATCCGACCTGGGGCGGCGACCGCGAATTTTACTTTCGCTGCACGCCGGTGTTCGACGCGCCGCGCGGCCCGCACGAGTGGCTGACGCGCACCGTGATCGTCGGCACCGCCAAGCGCTACTCCAAGCCCGATCACACCATCTTTACTTATTACGCGGTGCTCTAGCCGGCTTCATGCAATCCGGACCCACACCGTTGAACGGCGTCAGTCCGAGCGCAACGGGTCAACCCGAGCGAAGCGCAGCGTCCGCGCGCGAAGCGAATTACGCGCTTGGCATCCTCAGCGTGATCTACGTGCTGAACTACGCCGATCGCAGCGTTTTCAGCCTGCTGCTCGATTCGATCAAGAAAGATTTCCAGGTTAGCGACACGGTAATGGGATTGGTCGGGGGCTTCGGGTTTGCGGTCTTTTACTCGGTCCTGGCCCTGCCGATCGCGCGCTGGGGGACCGCTTCAATCGCCGCTTCATCCTCACCGCCGGGCTTGCGGTGTGGAGCGTGATGACCTGCCTGAGCGGACTTGCGCTGGGCGCGTGGCAGCTTGCGTTCGCTCGGCTGGGAGTCGGCGCGGGCGAAGCGTGCGGCATCGCGCCGGCGCATTCGATGCTTTCAGACATGTTCCCCAAGGAAGAGCTTCCGCGCGCGCTTTCGATTGTTACCGCGGGCAGCCAGATCGGCATTTTCGCCGGTTCGTTGCTGGCCGGAGTGGTCAGCCAGTATTACGGCTGGCGTTGGGCGTTCATCGTCGCGGGGCTGCCGGGAATCGCCGTCGCGGTTCTTTTCCGGCTGACGGTGAAAGAGCCGGCGCGCGGCGCCATGGAAGGACCTCGCGCGAATACCAATCTGTTTTCCGTAATGCAGACGCTGCGCTTCCTGTTCGGCCAGACTTCGTTTCTGTACATCACAGTCGGCGGAACGTTGATGGGTATCACGCTCTACGGATTTCAGATGTGGTCGCCCACGTTCCTGCACCGCGTCTACCACCTGGATAACGCCACGATCGGATTGTTGCAGGGAGGCGTCTTCGCGCTGTTTGGCGTGGCGGGTGTGCTGATCGGCGGATTTTTGGCGGAACGCTTAGGCAAGCGCGACATTCGCTGGCGGCTCAACGTTCCAGCGGTCGCCGCCGCGGCTTCTTGCCCGGTGTCGCTGCTCTTTCTGTTCCTGCATTCGCTGCCGGGAGCGCTGATTTGCTGGGCGCTTTCCACCGTTTGCACTTCCGCCTACTTGGGACCGACCTTCGCTGTCTACCAGACCATCTCGATGGTGCGCATGCGGGCGCTGGCGTCAGCCACTTTTATGTTTCTTGGGAACTTGCTCGGCCTGGGCGTGGGTTCCGCGGCGATCGGCTACGTCAGCACGCAGTTGAGCCATCGCTACGGCGCGCTCTCAATCCGCTACTCGATGATTTTTCCCAGCGTGCTGGGGCTGTTTGCGGGAATCCTGTTCTGGATCGGCTCGCGATATCTGGCTGAGGACACGGCGCGGGCGTCGGCCCCGGAGCCTGCCGCGGGCGATTGACGCAGCTCTCCGAGAAAGTGAAAAAGAAGGCGCCTGCGGGACGATAGGCTCAGCGGCGCGCGGTGCTCGTATCGCTGCTGCGCGCCGCCGAAGAAATCGCTACTTCAGCGCGAAGCGGAAAGTCGCGTGCTTTTTGCCGTCAACGCTGACGCGAACTTCGTATTTTCCGGGCGCGAGTTTCACATTGTTGCCGTAGTGGGTGGTTTCGAGTCCCTTACCAGCTACGTGCATGCGCGCCACCGGAAGCGTTTCCCACGCGCCCATGCCTCGCCGGTAGGTGATCTTCACCTGCGCGTCCTCCACCGGCTTGCCGTCCTTCTTGATAAACACGACGAGATGGTGGTTCGGATGTACCGGGCCGTTGACCAAAGCGGGCGCGGCGCCGGCGTCGTGCGCCATCGCGGCGTGCGGTCCCGCGAACGACTCCGCCGGCAACACCTTGAGCGCCAGCGCGTACGGGCCGGAGTGGCCGGCCTGATCGATGTTTTGCGCGCGGACCGCCGTTGGGACCAAAAACGCGGCCAGAGCCAACGACAGAGCGAGCGCGGTGAAAAAAGAGAGCGAGGAAGATGCAGTTGGTACTTGCGTATGCGGTTTCATAAGAAGTACAGATTAGCGCCCGTTGGCGGCGGGCACAAGCCGCGTTTTGTCTGCGCCGGCGGGCGAAGCGCTGCGCTACTCGGCCGCGGGAATTTTATCGCGCGTTCCGGCGGCGGTTCGCGGCTTGGGGAGCGAGGCCGTGGTTTCGCCGGACGAACTTTTCGCCAGCGCGGCGCCGACCTGCTGCTCGAGCGTTGCCGGAGACAGCCAGCCGTCGTGGCTCCAGATGATTTCGCCGGACGGCGAGCTGAGCGAATACCAGGGCAAGTCTTCCACCTGGTACCCGTCTCCCAGGCGGCCGTTCGCATCTTCCACAATCGGCGTGCGGAGTCCCGCCGAGAGGCTGGCGAGCGCTTCTTTCGCGCTTGCGGATGACGATTCGGTCGGCAATTCGTCGATCGCAACCGGCGAGGGCCAGTCCTTGCGGCGCGCCGCCGCGGCGTACCGATCGAGCGTGGCGAGCTCCGCCTTCACATTCGCGTCCTGGTCGAGCCAGCTGGCGAAAAAGAGCAGCAGATGCGCGTGCGCCCCGCCGATCTGCACTTTCCGCGCAGGAGCGCCGGCCGGGTTCAGCACAACCGTCGCGTTTGGCTGCAGAGGTGGCACGTATTTCAGCGAGACTTCCTGCGCCGCGGTCGGAGGGCCGGGAAGCAGCTTGGCGATATCGTTCGCCAGCACCTGCGCTTGCGGAGCCACTCCCTCGTAGCTCATTTGCGTCATGTAAATTTTGTGCTCGCGGCCCACGGTGTCTACCAGAACCATGGCCGGCTGGTGGTCGATATCGTTGTGGACTGCCGCGACGTAGACGTTGTAATCGCGCCAGACTTTCTTGAGTTGCGGGAGCGGCCCGGTCAAAAATCGCCATTGGCCCTGCATGTCGTGCGCGCGTGTGTACGCCGCCACGTCGCTCACTTTCAGCGCCAGCGGGTTGGCGTTGATTCCGATCAGTTGCACGTCCGCGGCCGCCGGGCCCAGCAGACGCAGAGTTTCCACCATGCTTTCCGTGGTCAGCGGGCAGATGGTGGTGCACTGCGAATCCACGAACGCGATCAGGACCACTTTGCCGCGAAATTGCGCCAGCGAAGTCTCGCGACCCATCTGGTCGCGCAGGACGAAATTCGGCGCCGGCGTATCGCCGGCCGGGCTGCCGGGATCGACGTCCTGATTCATGAAGTTTACGGGCGTGGCCTCCGCGGGCGAGCCGAGCGCCGCGCCATGGGCATTACCGGCCCGTTTCGAGGCCATGATTGCGATTGCCACCACAGCGACAATTCCCAATGCCATAGCCAGAGCCGGCACCAGCCACTGCTTCTTAGAATTGCTCATTGGCTCACAACGATTCCGCTGCGCCTGATTTTACGTACTTCCGACCCAATTACTAAGGTAGGCGTCCGGACAAGGGGCGGTCAAGAGCACAGGAAGATTTACCTGCATGCGTCGGCGCGCTATTTGGCGGCACGGAACGCGCGAGCCTGCGTTTGGCAGACTGACTCGGAAGTGCGAACGAACGGAAGATCGTTCTATGTTCGCCAGATTACGCCGCGGCGCGAAGCCCTTGCCAACCGGTCAACTCCGCTTCCGCCTGGAGCCAGTCGTCGAGCGCGTGGCCGGGATTTTGGCCGCGCTGTTCGTAGAGCTCGTAGGCGCGAAGCCTGATGCGGTCCTCCAACTTGTCAAATGTCGCGTCCAACCGGCGAAACAGTGACTTCCATTCTTCAAGGTTCAGCAGCGGAGGAAATTGCCCGCCGCGTTGCGCGGAGTTGCGCCCATAGGTCCAGTAGGTCGGCAGGATCTGCTCCGCCCCAGTTTCGATTTCCCGCAGCACCAGCAGAAACGGGTCGAAGCTTTCGCCGCCGGCCATTTTGGGGCCCAGGCGGATCGCGCCGGTCACCACGAACCGGTTTTCCTTGGGGTTCGAGTCACTGGCGTAGAGGTGTTCGATTCGGTATTGCAGTTCCTTTCCGCATTTTTTGCAGACGCCGATCGGCCGTTCTTGCGAGACCGCCACGGCCGCTTCCCACGTCGAAACCGCTTTCGTCGCGTGGTTATTCGCACAGCAAATTCTTGACGCCATTCATTGCACCTCCTGGTGGCCGCCCGATCGCGCCACGTGATTCGCAGTGTAGCAGACCGCGGCGGCGGTGGCCCGCCCGTGCGCGAAGTGCTAGCGTTTCTTCGGCTCGCCGAACCGCTCTTTGCCTTTCGCGCCCGCGAGGAGCTGTCCGGGAGTTAACTCGGTCCGCGGGCACACGCTCCAGATTACTCTTGCGCTGTGCGCGCCGCTCATAGCAGATTACGGCTCTATGGAAATTCCTCTCGCGAACGGTCGCGATCGGATGGCTCTGCTCGCCGGCTCGATTCTGATAGCCGCCGCCCTGATCTTCCAGGCCGCAAAGTTATGGCTCGCCAGTCGGTGGCTCGGAACCCAAAGGCTCGCACTCGCCGAACGCGCCGCCGAGTTGGTCCCGGAGGACGGTTCGGCGTGGGACGAGCTCGGGCACCTGCGCCAATGGAACCTCGTGAATCCGGATTTACCCGGGGCGATTGCGGATTACCAAAAAGCTCTGCGCGTTGACCCGCGCGCCGCGCACTACTGGTTGGATCTTGCGAGTGCGTATGAAGCTTCCGGCAACGACTCGGGCGCGGCCGACGCGTACGTTCACGCACAGGCCGTCTATCCCGATTCCGCCGAGGTTGCCTTTTACCGTGGGAATTTCCTGCTGCGTCGCGAGGAGTATCCGGTGGCGTTCGCACAGCTGCGGCGGGCCGTGCGCGGCGATCCGTCTCTTTTGCCGTTGGCGATTTCGCGCGCGTGGCAAGCCACCGGCGACGCCAACCAGATTGTCGAGGAGTTGCTGCCGGCCAGCGTCAGCGCCTACGTGCAGGCGATCGATTATTTTGCGTCGGTTCACCAGACCGATGCTGCACTCGCGGTCTGGTCCCGATTGGCGGATTCGCGGAGTACGGTTCCCTTGCGGAGCACCTTCCCTTTGTTCGATGAGCTGATCGGCGAGGATCGCAGCGCGGACGCGCGCCGCATTTGGCCGCAGGCGATTGCCGCCGCGTCGATCGCCGGGCGCCAGTCCGCCGGTGATTCGCTGATCTGGAACGGCGATTTCGCGGAGGATTTCACGGATGGCGGTCTGGGTTGGCGGTGGGCTCCGGTGCCGGGAGTGTTTCTCTCGTTCGATTCCGCTCCTCCCCAGGGCAGCGGGCGCGCGCTGCGGCTGGATTTCAATGACGGGTCGAATGTAGGCCTGACCCAACCGTACGAATACATACCGGTCGATCCGGGCAGTTCGTATCACTTCCACGCGCTGATGCGCACGGACGCGATTACCACCGAAAGCGGGCCGTGCTTTTCGATCTCCGACCCCAACCATCCGGGCGCGGTGAATGTAGAGACCGAAAATTTCACCGGCACTCGCGTTTGGACTCCCGTGGACGCCGATCTAACCACCGGGCCGAACACGCATTTTCTGGTAGTTCGTCTGGTGCGGCCGCCCAGCCGGCTTTTCGACAATAAGCTCGGCGGGACGGTATGGATCGCCGATCTTTCGCTGGCTCCCGCGAGAGCAGAACCGGGGCCGCGGAAATGAGGATTTTGCGGATCGGGATCGTTCTGCTGCTTGCATTCGGAGTGCTGAGTCTGGGCGCCGTCGAAGTCTGGTCGCAATCGGTCCTCGAAATTGGCGCCGCTCTGCTGCTGGTATGGTGGGCGGCGATCGCCTGTTTGGATTCGGGGACCTTGATTCGATGGAGCCCGTTGAATTGGCCTCTGCTGGGTTTCATCGTGATTGCAGCCATGCAGCTTTTGTTTCGCGGGACCGCCTCCGCCTATCTCACGCGCGCGGAACTTCTGCGCCTCGCGGCTTACTTCATCGTTTTCTTTCTGATGGCGCAGGCATTTCGCACGCGGACCGATTGGCTGCGATTGGCCTGGTTCGTGATTGTTTTTTGCTTTGCAGTGTCCCTGCTCGGCATCATGCAGCATTTCACCTCAACAAGCGAAATCTACTGGATGCACAGCCTGAGAGCCGATGTCCAGCCGTTCGGACCGTACGTGAATCGCAACGATTTCGCGGGTTTCGTGGAATTGACCCTTCCGATCGGATTGGCGCTGCTGATTTTTCGCGGCGCGCACAAGGACCTGTTTCCGCTGCTGACGTTGCTGACCGTCGTTCCCATCAGCGCTGCGATCCTTTCCAGTTCGCGAGGCGGAATTGTGAGCATCGCCGTCGAGATCGCGGTGCTCCTGCTGCTGGCGGTCAGGCGCAGGGGCGCGGGGCGGAACAGGAATGCCTCGCGCAACTTGGCGCTGGCCCTGGCGGCGCTTGCGGCCGTGACTTTCGTGGCGTGGGTCGGCGTTGGCAGGACGGTCGAGCGCTTTTCGCATCTGAGCCATCCGGAAGTCACCATGGCGCGCCGCATTTCCATGGCCCGCGGAGCCCTGCACATTTTCTTGGCCCATCCGCTAAAGGGATGCGGGTTGGGGGCACTGGTGGATGTGTTTCCGCTCTACGAAACGGATTACGACGGCCGAGTCGTAGACCACGTGCATAACGATTACATGGAAGCGCTCGCGGAAGCCGGGATTCTGGGCGGGATCTGCGGGTTGGCGTTCCTCTGGCTCTTCTACCGAGAGGCCCGCAAGAGTTTCGAGGCTGAGCAGGGACACTTCTCGCGCGCACTCCACGCCGGTGCGATCGCCGCCGTTTGCGGCCTGCTGTTGCATAGCTTCGTCGATTTCAATCTGCACATCCCGGGCAACGCGCTGCTGTTCTTGCTGGAAGTGTCGATAGCGACCGGCCCGCCACTTCCGTCGGCCTCGCCTTCGCGCGCCAGCCGTGCAGCAAGCGGCGCGGAGCGCCTCGGCCACACTGCGTCCGTGGCGCAATAGATTTGGCTCGCTTGGCTGCCGGCGGGCGCACAATACGCTCTTGTGGCGCGTCCCGGTGCAACTGGGACGACACCGGGCTAACCTATAGGCTCGGGCGAGGAAAGTCGTGGCGCTCGCGGCCTGGCGAAGAGCCACCGGCCGACCGAGAGCCCGCCGCCATTTCCGCCTAACCAATTAGAGCGCGTCGAGAACCACCGATTCGCACTGCTTTGTCCGAAAACGCACTCGCAACGGCCCCGATCGCGCCGAAGGCCCTGAGGTATTCTGGAAACCCCCGATTGACATCGCTAGATTCGGTATGCATAGTGTTTTGCGGGGTCATTTCTAGCAATGAATGCGAAGGTCCGCAGGGCCTTGGCCTGGGCGGAGGCGAAGCTTTTCTGGCTGACGGTCATAGTCACGTTCTTGGGCGTACAGGTATCGTTCGGCCAGACAAACTACCAAACCCCTCAGCAGACAAACGAGAAGATCCATCAGCTGGCCGTCTTTGGTGCAAGCACGCCCGAAGGATACGCCCGTCGGCAGCGGCGATCTTCTTCATATCGACGTCTTTGACGTTCCCGAGCTTTCGCGCGACGTGCGCGTCTCCGATACCGGCGACATCAGTTTCCCTCTGATTCCCGGCCGCATTGCGGCCGCGGGCCTCACCCCGTACGAATTGCAATCGAAAATCGAGCAACTGCTGATTGAAAACGGACTCGTGTCCCATCCGCAGGTCTCGGTTTTCGTGAAGGAGCAATTCAGCGAACCCGTGAACGTAGTGGGCGCGGTGAAGAATCCTCTCGTGTACCAAGTCGTGCGGCCTACCACCTTATTGGAAGTGCTGGCCGCGGCTGGCGGCATTTCGGACGACGCCGGGAGCGTGGTGATCGTCACGCGCCCGATTCACGATGACGCGCCGCGTGAGAAACCCGCCAGCGCCACCAGCGATTCGCAGCCGGACGTCCGGAAGATCACCATCCGCTTGCAAGACCTGCTGGAATCGGGCGATCCGGTCTACAACATACCGGTCTATGGCGGCGATACCATTACGGTGCCGCACGCCGGGATCGTCTACGTGCTGGGAGCCGGAATCGCTCAGCCGGGTGGTTACGTGCTGCAGGGCCATGGTGAACAGGTCACGGTGCTGCGGGCTCTTGCGCTGGCGCACGGACTGACCGGCTTTGCCAAGTCAAATTCGGCGGTGATCCTGCGGAACAACCCGCTCACGGGACACCGAGACGAAATTCACGTCCGGTTGAAGGACATTGAAAAGCACAAGTCTGAAGATATTCCGCTGAAATCCAACGACATTTTGTACGTTCCCGATAGCGTAGGCAAGAAAGCCCTCGCGCGCGGCGCGCAGGCCGCGATTGGCATCGGGACGTCAGTGGCCATTTATCGCATGCCGTAGCAAGCTCTGGCCAAAGGCAGTTTGCACGCAAGTGGTAAGGGGTTCTCGTTCTGATGGAAGACGCGTCCAGATTCGCGCTTCGTGACCGCAAGCCTTCGGAAACGCCGCTGGCGGTGATCCCTGCCCCGGCAGTCCTGCCGTGGGAGCAGATGCCGCGCGAGCCGCACCTGCTCGATTACCTCATCATTCTGCGCAAGCATCAGTGGCTGATCCTGACCTTCTTGTTGACAGTCGTGACGGTGGTGACCGTCGCGACCTTCAAGATGAAGCCGGTTTACCAGGCGACCGCGCTCGTTGAAGTGGATAAGGAAGCGCAGAACGTCCTCCCTTTCCAGACGGAAGACTCCTACAGCGAGTACGTGGACACCGAGGACTATATCCAGACGCAGATGAAAATCCTGGAGAGCGAGACGCTGGCGCTCGATACCATCAGGTCCCTCGATCTCGCCAGCTATCCCGAGTTCGGCGGCGCGTCCGGCTCGCAGTTGGTCAAGCCTGCCAGTCCCGGGGACAAACGGCCCGCGATCCTCGGGGCGTTTCTGGGACGCCTCGCGGTGCAGAGAGTTCCCAATAGCCGCTTGATTGAAGTGACTTTTTCCGCCCAGAATCCGCAATTGGCCGCTCGCGTGGTCAACGCCCATCTGCAGAACTTCATCGAGCAAAACTTCAAGAGCAAGTACGACGCCACCACGCAAGCATCCGGCTGGCTTTCGTCTGAGCTCGAGGAGTTGCGTCTCCAGGTCGAGAAGTCCGAGGACGCACGCATCGCGTACCAGCGCCAGAATCAGATCTGGCAAGTCGACGAAAAGCAGGACATCACCACTCAAAAATTGGCCGACCTGAGCAAGGCAGTGACCGAAGCCCAAACGGATCTCGCCGAGAAGGAAGCGAATTACCGCATGGCGCAGGATGGCGACGTGGACGCGTTGGCGGCCATGCTCAGCAACGGCGTGGTTCAGGATTTGCTCAAGCGCAAATCGGCTCTGGATGAAAGTTACGCCGAAGCCGTGAACCAATACGGCCCCAATTTCCCGAAGGTGCAGCGCATTGCTGACCAGCAAAAGGAAGTCCAGGACGAACTGACAAAGGCCCGCAAAGCCGTCGTAGACGACGTTCGGCAGCAGTATGAAACTGCCAAGCAGCGAGTGGCGCTGCTTCAGGACGAGGTGAACGCGCAAAAAGCCGAAGCCAACGACATGGCCGAAAAGCTTGTGCAGTACAACATCCTTCAGCACGACGCGCAGGCCAATAAGCAGCTGTACGACGGGCTACAGGAAAAGCTGAAGGAAGCGACCATATCGGCCGGCCTGCGGTCCAGCAACATCCGCATCGTAGACCCTGCTCTTGTCCCTGCCACGCCCTCGGCGCCGCGAAAGACTCGGAACATTTTGCTGTCCATTTTAGTGGGGCTCGTAGGTGGCATCGGTTTGGCGGTTTTCCGCGAGTATCTGGATAACACCGTCAAATCTCCGGACGACGTCGAGTCGCTAACCGGCCTGCCTGCGCTCGCCGTGGTGCCGGCGTTGCCGGATGGCAATGGTCGGCGCGGCCGGCTTTCGCGGTTGGTGGGTAACGGAGCGCCGCCGGAAGTCACATCTCCGCGCGTGGAGTTGCTTTCTTACGTCCAGCCGAAATCTCAAATTTCCGAGGCGTTCCGCGCCTTGCGAACTTCGCTGCTGCTTTCGCAGGCCGAGCATCCTCCACAAGTGATCTTGGTGACGAGTGCTTTGCCGCGAGAAGGCAAAACGACCGCTGCTGTGAATTTGGCGGTCACTCTGGCGCAGCTTGGCGACCGCACGCTGCTGATGGACTCCGATTTGCGCAAGCCGGGAATCCGCCGCGCGCTGAATTTGAGCGTCGGCAAAGAAGCTGGACTCAGTTCTTATCTCGCCGGAGTCAGCAGCCTCGACGAAGTGATGATTCCCCATCCCGCGATCAGCAATTTGACCGCGCTGACGACGGGCCCCGTGCCGCCAAGCCCCGCGGACTTGCTCTCGTCGCACCGGATGCGCGAAGGGCTGCAGGAGTTGCGGCGGCGCTTCAAATTCATCGTCATCGATTCGCCGCCGATCATGGCCGCCACGGATGCAGTAATTCTTTCCGCGCTTACGGACGGCGTGCTGCTGGTGGTCCGCAGCGGCAATACACCCAAGGAAGCTTTCACGCGCTCGCGCGATCTGTTGGCCGCCGTGAAATGCCGCCTGCTCGGCGTGGTGCTCAACGCCGTCGATTCCAGCGCGCCCGATTATTACTACTCGTATCGCTACTATCCGTATGCATACGGCTACGGTTACGGCGAAGAGGTCGAAAAAGATTCCCGATTCTCGGTCAAATTCGACGACACCACCAATCCCTCAAGCTAGGAGAACATCTTGCGCCACCTGATTACCGGAGGAGCTGGCTTTATTGGTTCACATTTGGCGGAAGCGCTGCTCGCCCGCGGAGATGAGGTCTTCATCCTGGACGATCTCTCCACCGGCAGCGTCGAAAACGTCCGCCATCTGAAGAATCATCAGCGATTCCATTATTTCTTCGACTCCATCAACAACAAGCACTTGCTGGCGGAGCTGGTGGATGAATCGGAAGTGGTGTTCCATCTGGCGGCGGCTGTTGGCGTGCGGCTCATCGTCGAAAGCCCCGTGCGCACTCTGGAAACCAATGTCTACGGCACGCAGCAGGTCTTGGACGCTGCTTCGAAGAAGAAAAAGCTCGTCTTCACCGCCTCGACCTCCGAAGTGTACGGAAAGAGCGAAAAGGTCCCGTTCCGGGAAGACGCGGATTTGGTCCTCGGCCCGACTACCAAGAGCCGGTGGAGCTATGCCGCTTCCAAAGCCCTCGATGAATTCCTCGCTCTTTCTTATTGGAAAGAAAGAAAGCAGCCTGTGATCGTCGCGCGCTTTTTCAACACGGTCGGACCCCGCCAGACCGGGCGCTACGGAATGGTCCTGCCGAATTTCGTGAGGCAAGCGATCGAGGACTCGCCGATCACCGTGTATGGTTCCGGCCGGCAATCGCGCTGCTTCTGCGACGTGCGCGATACGATTCAGGCGGTCCTGCGCCTGTTGAACACTGACCGCTCCGTGGGCGAAGTGGTCAACATCGGAAACGACGAGGAAATCTCCATCGACGGCTTGGCGGCCGTGGTGAAGGAGCGCACGCAGAGCCATTCGCCGATTACTCATACCCCGTACGATGAGGCCTATGAGCCTGGTTTCGAGGATATGCACCGGCGCGTGCCTTCTCTCGAAAAGCTCCAGAAGCTGACCGGCTTCCGGCCCTCCACGCCGCTTTCGGAAATCGTCGACCGCGTGGTGGCTCATTTCCACAGCCGCTTGGTCCCGGAGCCAATTCCCGCGGCCGCCCCGGTTTCCACCGCTGCGGCCGTCGAATAGGCAAAGCCTGCCGCGGCATTGAGCGGTTAGCGATCAACACTGCTTCGAATGAACGAGGTTACGTCGCCGGTCCGAGTGCTCGATAATGATCGAGCACCATGGACCGAGGACCTTACAAGAACATGGGCATAACTCCCGTGGGAAGTCGCGCCGAAGAAAAGTGCTCTCCGAGGCGCGGATTCGATGCTTCGGCCGCTTTCGGAGAATTCTCGGACGGCAAGCGGCCGTCGACGACGCTTTCCGTCATCGTCCCTGCGTACAACGAGCAGTATCTGATCGGCTCGAGCTTGGCGAGGCTCGGCGTACTTGCCGAGTCGCCGCTGCTTGAATCGGTGAAGATTATCGTCGTGGACGACGGCTCCTCCGACGGAACCGCCGACGCGATCCGCGTGTTCCGCGAATCCATCGAATCCAGGGAAGCCGACCCAAAAATTTCCTGGGTCTGGTTGCGCCACATCAAAAACCGCGGCAAAGGCGCGGCCATACGCACCGGGCTCGATCAGGTCGACACCGAGCTCGTGGTGATCCACGACGCCGACCTGGAATATCTGCCTCGCGATCTTTTGACGATGGTCCAAGTTTTCCTTTGCGAAGACGCCGATGCCGTTTTTGGCTCACGTTTCATGTCCGGCGGCCACAAGCGGGCGCTCTTCTTCCGTCACGCACTTGGAAACAAGCTGCTCACGTTTCTCTGCGATTTGGTCTGTGATCTGAACCTTACGGACATGGAAACCTGCTACAAAATGGTTCGCGCCGATCTGCTCAAGAGCATTCCCCTGGAAAGCTCCACGTTCGACGTGGAGCCCGAGCTGGCCATCAAGCTGGCCAAGCGAGGCAGCCGGATTTTCGAAGTCCCCATTAGCTATTCCGGCCGCACGTATGGAGAAGGCAAGAAAATCGGCTGGCGCGACGGTTTCCGCGCTCTCTGGGCCATTTTGCATTACGCGACGTCCGGCAAAATCTATATCGAAGATGCCCATGGCGGCGAGATTCTCGACCGCTTGAACCGCGCGCCGCGCTTCAATCAATGGATGGCGGACGTGATTCGCCCGTACGTGGGCGACCGCGTCCTGGAAATCGGCGCCGGCACCGGGAATTTGTCGATGCAGCTGATGCCGCGTTCCGTGTATTGGGCCACGGACATCAATCGCAACTATCTGGACTATCTTTTGAAGCTGCGCGCCACTCGTCCGTACATGCGCGTTGCGTTTACCGATGCCGCTGAGCCAGCGACGTTTCCCACCGGCCAGGCATTCGACACGGTGGTCTGCCTCAACGTCGTCGAGCACGTTCAGGACGATATCGCCGCGCTGCGCAACATTCGCAATGCGCTCGCCGATCGCGGGCGCGCCATCATTTTGGTGCCTTACGGACCTTGGCTTTTCGGCACCCTCGACGAGGTGCTGGGCCATTTCCGCCGTTACACTCCGGATGAGCTGGCCTCGGTCTGCGGAGAAGCTGGCTTTGAGGTTGAGCGTATTCTGAATTTCAATAAGCCCGGTGTGCCGGCATGGTGGCTCAACGGGCGCATTCTGCGGCGCAAGACCTTCGGGCTCGCGCAGATTCGTCTCTTGAATGTCCTTACGCCGCTCTTCCGGCTGGTCGATTCCTGGCTGCCTCTGCCGCCGCTTTCGATCATCGCGATTTTGCGAAAAGAAGCGGCCCCCGCGGGCGATGCAAATTCGGGCGCGCAGCCTTCCCGGACGGCGCAGGCGGCATCGTGAGGTTGTCGGCATATCAGATGGTTTCTTCGCATTGAACGTGAATATGTGCTTCGATTCAGGTTGGTCGGCTCGCCTTCGCAAGCTGACCAGATACGAACTAGGATTGATCCTCCTGTTCGTTTTTACCCTGCCGTTGATGAACCCCTGGGTTCGCGGCGATGGCGTCGGTTACTACGCTTTTGCGCGATCGGTCCTCATCGAACACAAGCTCGATTTTCGACAGGACTGGCTGAGGGCGAACACCAGCTTCCGCATGGGCCGCATCAATCCGGACGGCCGCATCGCCCCCGATCAGTACACGGTTACCGGGCATCTGAATAATCACTTCGCGGTCGGTCCGGCGATTTTTTGGGCGCCGTTCTTGGTGGCCGCGCACGCGGGAGTGCTTCTCTTCGATCGCTTCGGAGGGCATGTCGCCGCCGATGGTTTCTCGCGGCCGTACTTGCTGGCAATGTCGTTTGGCACCGCTCTCTACGGTTTCCTTGCCGTCGTCATCTCGTTTGTTCTGGCGCGTCGCTATGTCCCGGAGCGCTGGGCGTTCCTTGCGGCGGTCGGAATCTGGTTCGGCAGCTCTCTCCCGGTGTATATGTACTTCGATCCGTCCTGGTCGCATGCGCAATCGGCTTTTGTTGTGGCGCTTTTCACTTGGTACTGGCTGCGAACGCGCGGCCATCGCAACTTGGCCCAGTGGGCGTTCCTTGGCGCCATCGGCGGCCTGATGATGGACGTTTACTACATCAGCGCGGCGGTAATTCTCTTCGCCGTCATCGAATCGCTGGCGGGATACTGGGCGGCACTGAAAGCTAAGAATCGCCAGCAAGCTGTCAGTCTGCTTGCTGGAGACGTGATTTTCAGCGTGGCCCTGCTCGCGGCGTTTTCGCCCACACTGATCGCGAAAAAAATAATCTACGGCGGCTTTTTCTCGTTCGGCTACAGCGAACACTGGTTCTGGAATTCCCCGGCATTGTTCAAAGTTTGTTTTTCAGCCGATCATGGCCTTTTTTCCTGGACCCCGGTCTTGATCCTCGCGGTCGTCGGTCTCATATGCTTGCGAACTTGGGACCACGCTTTCGGCGCGTATTCTCTTGCCGTGTTCGCCGTGTATCTTTACGTGATGGGGTGCTACCAAGATTGGGACGGCATATCTTCCTTCGGCAACCGGTTCTTCGTTGCCCTCACTCCGCTTTTCATCGTGGGGCTGGCAGCTCTTTTCGACTCGCTCGCGCGTGCTTGGCAACCGCGCCGCGCCGCCATTCTTGCAAGCGGCGCCACCGCCGCCCTGGTGCTCTGGAACCTCGGCCTGATTTTCCAATGGGGCATGCATCTGATCCCGCCGCGGGGCCCGATTTCCTTTCGCGCGGCAGCCTATAATCAAGTGGCCGTGGTCCCGGAGCAGGCTGCCTCGGCGATCGACATGTACTTGACCCGCCGCTCCCACCTGATGCAGCACATCGAGCGTACGGACGTGAAGCAGTTGCAATCCGCCCAGGAGCGAAGCGCCCAATGAGCGCCAGTCCAGTGACGACCTCCACGGCGGCTGCTCCCGCCGCATTCGGCGCACAACCACCTGTGCTGCGCATTGAGCCGCCCTCTGGCTGGTGGGCGATTCCCTTTGGCGAACTATGGGCCTATCGCGAGCTGCTCTACTTCCTGGTGTGGCGCGACATTAAAGTCCGCTACAAGCAGACCACCATCGGCATTGCCTGGGCCGTCCTTCAGCCGCTGCTGACCATGGGCGTTTTCTGGCTTTTTCTCGGCAAGCTCGCCAGTCTCCCATCGAACGGCTTGCCGTATCCCGTGTTTTACTTCTCGGGCCTGGTCCCCTGGACCTACTTTGCCTACTCGCTCAACTTCGCCACCAACACGGTCGTCAGCAATCAGAGTCTGCTGACCAAGGTCTATTTCCCGCGGCTGGTCCTGCCGATTTCAGCGGTGCTTTCCGGACTTGTCGATTTCGCCATCGGCTTCGTACTCTTGCTTTTCATTCTCTTGGGATACCATATTGTTCCTGGGGTCTCGATCCTGTGGCTGCCGGTGCTTTTGCTCTTGGCGGTCTGCACTGCGCTGGGCGTCGGTTTGTGGCTTTCGGCCCTCAACGCCCTGTATCGCGACGTTCGTTACGTGATCGGGTTTCTCGTGCAGTTTTGGATGTTCGCGTCGCCGGTGATGTATCCCTCGACGCTCGTTTCGCAGCACTATCCGCGCTGGGCTTGGCTATATGGTCTGAATCCGATGGCCGGCGTGATCGGCGGCTTCCGCTGGGCGCTCACCGGACGCGGTCAAGCGCCCGGCCCGCTGTTGCTGGTGAGCGCCGTGATGGTGGCCGTCGTTTTGGTCAGCGGCCTGATGTTCTTCCGCCGCATGGAAGGCAGCATGGCGGATCTGGTGTGACGCGACGGCAAGACGTCGCAGTTTAGGGGGTCGGAGCTTCAGCTCCGACAAGAGCGCTCAATAGCAGAAGGGCTTCAGCCCCTGACGACAAGCGTGCTAAGGGTTTTTCAGGCACTTTGAAAGGCTGGCAGTGAACGTAATCAAGGTCGAAAACATCGGCAAGCGCTACCGGGTCGGCGAACTCGAAGCCGGCGGCTTGCTGCGCGACCATCTCGCCTCGGCGCTGCGCAATCCCGCCGCCCTGCTGCGCCGCAAGGCCCGCGAGACCTTCTGGGCCCTGCGAGACATTTCCTTCGAGGTGAAGGAAGGCGAAGTCCTCGGCCTCATCGGGCGCAACGGCGCCGGCAAGTCCACGCTGCTGAAAATCCTCTCGCGCATCACTGCGCCCACCGTGGGCCATGCCGAAATCCACGGACGCGTCGGCAGCCTGCTCGAAGTCGGCACCGGCTTCCACCCCGAGCTCACCGGCCGCGAAAACGTCTTCCTCAACGGCGCCATCCTCGGCATGGGCAAGCGCGAAATCGCCCGCAAGTTCGACGAAATCGTCGCCTTCGCCGAAGTCGAGCGCTTCATCGACACGCCCGTCAAGCGCTACTCCTCCGGCATGTACGTCCGCCTCGCCTTCGCCGTCGCCGCCCACCTTGAAACCGAAATCCTCTTCGTCGACGAAGTCCTCTCCGTCGGCGACGTCCAGTTCCAGAAAAAATGCCTCGGCAAAATGGGCGAAGTCTCCCGCCACGGCCGCACCGTCATCTTCGTCTCTCATCAAATGGCTGCCATCCGCGGTTTGTGCAGCCGCGCGCTCTGGCTGGAAGGCGGCGCAGTCCGCCTGGACTCCTCCGCGCACGAAGTTGTCAGCGCCTACGAAGCCGCCATGGCTCGCGGCAGCCGCAACGGACCGAAAGAGTCCCGCAGCTCGATTTCGCACACGCGATTCCTGAGCTGGGAAATTGCGAACCCCACAAACGATAATGCTTATACTCTCGATCATCTCGACCCGGTCACCATCCGAGTAGCTCTCCAGGTCGAGCGCCCGACGAAAAGAGTCGCGCATGGCATCGCCCTCTATAACCACGAACAGCAGCTCATTTGGGCCCGCCCGCTGGAGAAGATTGACTTGCGTCCCGGCGAGCATTCGCTCTACCACACGTTTCCCATGTTGCCCCTGCGCCCCGGCCTATACACATGGCTTGTTACTCTATACGACGAAGACACGAAGCCCGTCGACAGCTGGTATTGCGAGCCGGAAATGATTGTTGCCACGGAAAACCATCAGGCCGCGCGTGACGAGTGGACTGGCGTCCTGAACCTTCCTTCGCGGCTCAATTTCGAATCCGACGATGCGGTCGCCGCGAGGGATCGCGAGCCGATCGAGAAAGGTGTACTTCCGCCGTTATGAGTGCCCGCACCCTTCAGCCGCCAGTTTGCAACACCCAAGGACAGTCGCCCCCTCTTCCGCGCCGGATTAGGCTGAAGCTAAGGCGCATTTACCTCGACTTAACCGGCCCCGCAATCGATCGGGAGTGGCGCCGCGTATGGCCCCTGATCGACTCCGTACCCGGCTACCTTTTGCCGGGCCAGGAAAAATGGTTATTTGACGCGGCCTACTCTCTGCCTAATCCAGCCAACATCGTCGAGGTCGGCAGCTTCAAGGGCCGGTCAACCTGCTGCCTCGCTTTCGGCTGCCGTGGCACGCGGAAGCGCGTGTTTTCGGTCGATACATTCAATGGCAATGACTCTGATTTCTCGGCGCGAGGCTTCCTACAGGAGTTTTCTGCCAACGTGAGCCGATGCGCCCTTTCCGAGTACGTTCAGCCCGTCGTCGGCGTCAGCCACGAAGTCGCGCGCAGTTGGAGCAAGCCAATCAACCTTCTGTTCATCGACGCGTCTCACGAGTACGAAGACGTGCTCGCGGATTTCGAAGGCTTTTTCCCGCACGTCGTCCCGGGCGGCACCGTCGCATTTCATGACGTTTGCGAAGACTGGCCCGGACCACGCCGGGTCTGGGAAGAAATCGCAAAGCGCCAACTCACGGGCGTCGGAAGTGTTGACTCGCTTGCATATGGGCGGAAGCCCGTGACGCCGTAGCCGAACTTGAGGTGAGCGAAAGCTGATGCCCGAGCCGTTGATATCCGTCATCGTCAATACCTACAACTACGGTCGCTTCGTCGAAGACGCCATCGATAGCGCGCTCGCGCAGGATTTTCCCGCCGACCAGATGGAAGTCCTCGTCGTGGACGACGGCTCGACCGACGATACCGCCGAGCGCGTAAAGAAGTACGGCGACCGTGTCCGTTATTTTTACAAGGAAAATGGCGACCAGTGCTCGGCGGTCGCCTTCGGCGTCTCCCAGGCGAAAGGCGCCCTAATCGCGTTGCTGGACGGAGACGACATCTGGCTGCCGGGCAAGCTCTCGCGCGTGGCTCAGGCATTTGCAAATGACCCGCGCACGGTGATGGTCTATCACCGCTATGCATTTTGGGACTCGCGAGACGACACCATCTGGAGCCCGGACTACTTTGCAGACGTCTCGGGCGACGTGCTTGCCGACCGCCGCAAGCTCGTCGCCTATAGCGCCGCGCCCACGTCCTCGTTGGCTTTTCGCCGAGAAGCATTCGACCGGTTCGCGAGCATCCCGACGAATCGCGGCTTTATGTACGACACCTTTCTGTTCAGCGCGGTCATATTTCTTGGGCCGGTCGCTTGCATTCCGGAAACGCTGACCAAAAATCGGGTCCATGGCAACAACCGCTGGGCGGCCGGGCAGTCTGGCCCGGGGCCTGCGACCCTCGAGCGCAGGATTGCGCGGCGAAAGGCAACCAACGAAATCCTGCGAGTCTGGATACGGGCGAACGCGCCGAAATCATCGTGGCCTCAAGCTCGAATTCTTTTACTGAAGTGGCAGTTGGTCCTGGATAACCACGAGTTCCGCCTGAAGCCGCCCAACAGGTTTCGCCAATTCTCACACCTCTACCGCCACGCGCTGCTTGATGCTCCGATCGTCTCTCGCCACCATGCCGCCTATCGGTTCATCCACGCGTTTGCCGTTTTGACTTTCGGCAAGCATGCACATTACCTCGAAGGTGTCCGCACGCGAGTCAAGAAGTTGACGCGACGTTTGCAGCGGCAAACCTCCGCAAAACAGGCCGGCGAGACGGCGGAGCCCATTTCATGACGCCTGTCGTTTCAGTCGTAATCGACACCTATAACCACGAGCCCTTCATCGAAGATGCAATAAAAAGCGTCCTCGAACAGGATTTTCCGGCCGACCAAATGGAAATCCTTGTTGTGGATGACGGCTCGACCGATCGCACTTCGGAGATCGTCCGCAAATTCGAGCCGCAAGTGCGGCTACTTCGCAAGGAAAACGGGGGACAGTCCTCCGCGATTAACTTGGGCGTCGACCGCGCCAAGGGCGGCCTGATCGCGTTGCTCGATGGTGACGACGTATGGCTGCGCAATAAACTCTCGCGCGTGGTGCAAGAATTTGCAAAAGATCCGCGTACGGTGATGGTCTATCACCGATACATGATTTGGGACTGCCAGGATGACAGCCTTCGGGAACCCTTAGCCTTTGCGGAAATCTCCGGCGATCTCCTTGCAGACAAACGCAAACAGCGGCTCTTCACCGGCGCGCTGACGTCAGCCTTGGCTTTCCGCCGGGGCGCTCTGCGGCGCGTCTTGCCGGTTCCTAAAAAGTGCTCGTTCATGCAAGACGTATATTTGATGAGTACAATACCTTGCTTGGGCCCCGTCGCCTGCATTCCGGAGCGACTGACTCAATACAGAATCCATGGGCAAAATCTATATTTTATGCAACGGGAAGAAATCAATCCGAAGGTACTGCAAAGCAGAGTACAAACGTGGGAAGCAGTGATTGGATGCGCGGAAGATTGGATACGCGTAAATGCCTCGGAGCAAACGCTCCACAGCATGCGGTTTCTTTTAAGGCGTTGGCGCGTCGCGCTTGACGGTGACCGCTTCCGCATGAGCAAGCCCGGAAGGCTTCGGGGGTTCGTGCACCTCTGTAGATACGTCCTGGTGGAAACGCCCGCAAATCCGTTTGGGGGCGTCCTGTTCATGTGGCTGAAAGCCTTCGCGTTTTTGATCGTCGGCAGACGCGCGCACTATTTGGAAGGCGTTCGCACCAGAGCCAGACGGCTCGCGGGGCACTTTCGGCGGCGGCTCGGCCCGGTGGCGAGCCAATAACGAATGAAGCGGCTGATTCATCGCACTTTGAACCGTCTTGGCTACCGGCTCATCAAAATCGAGGAGCCCAAGCCGCCGCACGAGGCCAACCTTCAGCCACTTTTCTCGGCCTTGATCCGCGGTGGTTTCGCGCCCCGCTGCATCATTGACGTCGGCGCGAACCGGGGCATTTGGACCCGCGCCGCAATCAAGTTTTTCCCAAGCGCGCAGTTCATCATGGTCGAACCCCAGGCCGAATTGAAGCAATACTCCAACGACCTGCTTCAAGCGAACGGGCAAGTGAAATGGATCACCGCCGGAGTTGCCGATAAGCCGGGAACTTTGCCGTTCCATATCGCCCGCCGCGAGGATAGCTGCAGTTTCGTCGAAGGATGGTCCGCCGCTCCCGCCGAGGGAAAATCCAGCGTGAATGTGGAAGTGACCACGCTGAACGAAATCGCCAGGCAGCATTGCCCCGAAATCCCCGATATTGTGAAAATCGATGCCGAAGGTCTCGACTTGAAGGTCATCCAGGGCGCGTCGGACCTGCTGGGCAAGACCGATCTGTTCCTCGCGGAAGCCGCCGTCTTTGCCAAAGGCGAAAACTCGCTTGCCGAAGTGACCCGCAGGATGGCTGCGGCGGGATATCGCGCCGTCGATATGACCGACGTAAATCGCAGCCCCAAGCACGGCACCACTTGGCTGTGCGAACTGGCTTTTCTCCGCAACGGTTGCCATTGGCTGGATGGGCTCGACTCGTATGATTGATCGGCCACGCCTGAGCCACCACGAAGCAGGAAACTGATATGGCCTTGCCGACCGTCACCGCGCTCATCGACACGTACAACTATGGTCGCTTCGTCGAGGAAGCCATCCAGAGCGTCCTGGCACAGGATTTTCCGGCTGACCGATTGGAAATCCTCGTCGTTGATGACGGATCGACGGACGACACGCGCGCCCGCGTTGAGAAATATGCCGGCCGCGTCAGATATCTGTACAAGCCGAACGGCGGTCAAGCATCGGCATTCAATCTCGGCCTTTCCGCCGCGCAAGGCGAGATCGTCGCCTTGCTCGACGGCGACGATTACTGGCTGCCCGGAAAACTGCGCCGCGTGGTGAGCGAATTCGAAGCCCATCCGCAGTCCGGTCTTGTCTATCATCCGCTTCGAGAGCTGCGGAGCAGCACCGGCGAATTGCGCGATGCCGGTTTCGACGAAGTCTCCGGCAACGTAGCGGGCGACACCAGAAAGATTCTGCAATTCACCGCTGCGCAAACCACGGGATTGGCATTCCGCAAACAATTTGTCCGTCAGCTCCTTCCGCTGAATGAAGCGTTGGTCATCGACGCCGACGCGGTATTAACCGCGCTGATCATTTTCCTCGCGCCGGTGGTCGCGATTCCAGAGCCGCTCGGCGTCTATCGGATCCACGGCGCGAACCTCTTTTTCGAATCGTCGCAGCAGGTCGATGGGCAGCGGCTGGCGCGGCGGATTGCCATGCTGAAAATCGTTCTGGACGAAATCGACCGCTGGTTGCTCAGTCATGGCTACGATCTCGCGCAGCCGCCGATTCTTGCCTATCGCCGCCGCTGGAAGCTTCTGTATGAAACCGAGACGTTTCACGTGCAGCCGCCAACCCGGGCCCAATTCTTCTTGCATTTGGTGCGGGCCATGAATTGCATGAGTCCGTGCCTCAACGCGAAAATTCAAGCGATCAACGTGTTGAATGCGGCCGGTGCTCTGTTGTTCGGCTATCCCGATTACCAGCGGCTCGATCGGTGGAGGGTGGCGCTGAAGAAGGCAGTCGCGTCGTCTGAGACTTAGAAAGCAACAGCGTACGATCTCGCTCGGATGCTAAGAGTACTATAACTGTACGTCGGACCAGTAGTCGATGCGAACGCCGATATGCTAGCGTGAGTCCGGCAAAATGCACCTGGACGAAAAACGCGGCTATCGGAACTCTACAGCGAACATGGGCTCGATCCGCGCCGCAACGCGCGAGTATCCGAGCGCCAGCAAGTCTGCTCACGTCTGCGGTGGGTGCGGCTCTCCGGCTCCCAACGGTCAGCACTCACCACTCACGAATCACGGTCGTTTACCCGGAACAGTCAATCGAGTAAAAACACACCCAAGTTGTAGAAAACAAAGGACCGAGTACCCGTTTACCCGGAACGTCCCGGCGCATCATCCGTTGCGCCTTTCTTTCGCCACTTCGACGAGGCGGCTCTGATGCCGGCCGTTAGCGTCGTCGTCCCGAACTACAATCACGCGCGATTTTTGCGTCAGCGCATCGACACGATCCTCGCGCAAACCTTTCAGGATTTCGAGCTGATCCTGCTCGACGACTGTTCCACCGACGACAGCCGCGCGATCCTGAGCGAGTACGCATCCGACGCCCGCGTCCGCCTCGACTTCAACGAAGCAAACTCCGGCAGCCCCTTCAAGCAGTGGAACAAGGGCGTCCGCCTGGCGCACGGCAAATACGTCTGGATCGCCGAATCGGATGATTACGCCGATCCGCAGTTCCTCGCGAGCCTCGTACCGTTGCTCGATTCCGATCCTGCGATCGCCTTTGCGTACTGTCGTTCCTGGCGCGTCACTCAGGAGGGAATCAACGGTTTTGCTGACTACAATTTGCCGGACCCCGGCCGCTGGACCGCGGATTTTTGCATCGACGGGAGGGAGTTGTTTCGCCGCTACTTCGCTTTGATCACTCCGGTTCCCAACGCCAGTGCGGTCGTGTTTCGAAAATCTTTTTTCGAGCGCGTCGGTTGTGCGGACGAATCCCTGCGTCTTTGCGGCGATTGGAAACTCTGGGCGGCCATGGCTCTGGAGGGCAAAGTCGCATATTCATGCGAGCCCATGAACTATTTCCGCTACCATGCGAACAACGCGCGCAGCCGCACGGCCAAAGCCGGAACCGACGTCGTGGAATATCTTCACGTCACGCGGTGGGTTCTCGACCGCGTCTCGCTGCCCGAGTCGGAGCTCAAGACGATTCGCAACGCCCGCGCCAAGGGGTGGGTGCCCGCTCTGCTAAGCTTTCGCACCCCGCCCGATTTGCGGCGCCAAATCTCCGCGCTGGTGCGGTCGCTCGATCCGCACCCGTTCCGAAGAGTTCTGCGCCCCGCCTTCGCCACCGTGCAAAGAAAGCTTCTTCGCCATTGGCGTGAGCTTCATGCGTTGCTTTCGCCCGGCGCTGGCGCCGCGTCGGACGTCACGTCGCGGAAAGTGAGCCGCTAAAGCTTTGTCGCGAAGCGGAGAATCTTGCCAGGTTCAGTTCAGCTCGCCAGCTTGGCCGCTCCGCAGTGTGCTCCTCGCGAATTTGACGTGGCAGCAAACATCCTTCGTGCCGTCTCCACCAGGGCCAATACGGCCGCCGATTTTTCGGCCTTCCGCCACGCCACGCACACTTCGATCTTCGCATCGGGATCTTCGATTGGCACCGCGGCCGCCACATTCCCGTTGTCCACGCGCGTGGAAAGTTCGTCGCCAACGATGAATATTCCTTTGTTGGCGGCCAGCAAGACCTTGTGCACCTCGCCGTGCGACATCGGATCGGCGGCAAGCGGACTCACGCGCGGAGTCACTCCCGCTCTTGCGTAAAGATCGAGCGCTTTCTCGCGGAGCCCGCTTCCCACGCTGGGGGCCGGCAGAAACACCGTTTCCTCCGCGAGGTCCTTGATTCGCACCGATTTGCGTTTTGCCAGTGAATTGGTCTTGCCCATGAGCGCGACGAGCTGCTCGTGATAGAGGACTTCCCACGCCAACGATGGATCCACGGGCGGCCGCAGAAATCCCACGTCGATCGTTCCTTCGCGAAGCGCCGTGTTTTGCATGGTCGAAAAAATTCCCTGGCACTGGATTTCAACCGCCGGATGCACCTTCGAGTGTTCCTGCACGAGCGTGCCGATGGTGTCTCCCAGGTGCAGAGCAACGCCGAGCTTTACTACGCCGAGCTCACCGGTTTTCGCCAGCCTTAACTGCTCGGACAAGTTCGCCGTTTGTCGCATCAGGGACTTCGCTTCTTGCAGAAACAGCCGTCCCGCATCCGTCAGAGCCACTCGGCGCCGGTCGCGCACCAACAGCCGCACGCCGAATTCATCTTCCAGCTGGCGGATTTGCCGGCTCAGCGGCGAGATCGAAACATTCAGCTGCTTAGCCGCCTTGCAATAGCTCAGCTGTTCGGCCACCGCAATAAAATATCGAATTTGGCGCAGTTCCATAAAGGTTCCCCAGTTCCACCCGTAATTCCATGCCTCTACTTCTTGTTATTCGGAAGGCCACCCCGATTGAATTGCGTATGTCGTAACAGAATCGCTCAAAATAAGCAATGGACATCTTTTCGGAATTCTTGTTTAGTGATCGCCGATCATCGGGTGGGTGCGCAGGTCATTTGGCGTGATTTGCGTTTGGGGGATGTGCCCAATTAAGTCCGGAAAATTTTGATGAATGCATCGTCGCGCGGAGTTTTGCGCGCGCGAGTGCGTTTTGAGCAGTTTTTAGGCGGTTTTCACGGTCCGCAGAGCGGGCCAGGGTTTCAAGGGGGGACAAGATGAAGGCGATTCGAGTGGCGTTGATATTAGTTGTCGCGGCGATACTCTTCGCGGTTGGGACGCCGCGGTTGATGGCGCAGAGCTCCAGCACGGGCGCCTTGACTGGGACGGTCACCGATCAGTCCGGCGGGGTCATTGCCGGCGCGACCGTGACGATCACGAGTGCGGCGACGGGGCAGACGAGAACTGCGTCGACTGATGCCAATGGCTCCTATAAATTTGGCTCGCTGCCTCCGGGCGATTACTCCATGAAGTTCACCGCAACGGGCTTTAAGACGGTCACAGTTCCCTCCGTTAGCGTCAACGTCACGGAAACCAGGGTGCTAAACCACAAGCTGGAAGTTGGTGCGCAAACGCAGCAGGTAACCGTTGAGGCAACGGCTCAAGCTCTCCAGACGCAGAACGCAGCCAATGGAGGCTTGGTTTCCGGACAGACGATTACCTCCCTCCCGCTCGTTTCCCGCAACTATACGCAAGTGATTAGCCTTTCCCCCGGCGTCGTGGCCAACGCTGCAACGGCCTCTAGCGTGGGCAATGGAACGCAAGACGTAAGCGCGAATGGTTCGACGGCCAACGAGAACAACTACTCGATGGACGGTGTTTCCATCGTCAACTATGTGAGCGGCATGGCTGCTCAGGAAGGCAGCTTCCCTGGGATCGCGATTCCAAACCCGGACGCGATTCAGGAATTCAAGGTGCAGACTTCGCAGTACGATGCCAGTTCGGGCCGCAACCCCGGCGCGAACGTCGACGTGGTCACCAAGACGGGAACCAACCAATTCCACGGAGCTCTTTGGGAATTCAACCGGAACAACTTTTTCAACGCCAACGATTTCTACTACAAGTATTCCGAGTTGAAGGCTCCCGGTGGTTCTGGAGTCAACAAGCCGCAGACCCTCAAGCAGAATACGTTCGGGTTCACGCTGGGTGGCCCAATCAAGCACGACAAGATCTTTTTCTTTGGATCGTATCAGGGACTTCGCCAAATCAACGGAATGGGAACTACCGGTTTCGCTTCGGGCTATGCGTCGAACACGTACTTGATGCCTTGGAACGACTATGCCGACGTAGCGAATGGAACCTGCTCCGATCTCCGCTGCACCAACAACGTCCCGGCTTACAAGGCTTACTTGGGGCAAGTCTTCGGCGGCCAGACGGCTGTCGCGAGTCTGTATGGCGGCACGGGCGTGAAAATCAACCCATGCACCGTAGGGGATGCCACTTGCAACAGCACGAACATCACGAATACTGCCGTGGCGCTGCTCCAAGCGCCGGGTGTCGTGAAGGGCGGCTATAACCAGGGCTTCTATTTCCCTGGCGCGCCGCAATCGTGCGGATTGGCGCCTTGCGTTCAGGCTATCTCTGATCCGTTTCACGCCAACGAAGATCAGTACATGATCAATACGCAGTACGTGCTGTCCAGCAAGAACACGTTGTACGAGCGCTACATGTTCCAGCGTGACCCGGAAATTGCGCCGTTCAACTGCTTCATTACCGCCGGAAACTGCAACCCCGGCGCTCCGGTCGACGCGTATTATGGCAACCACATCGGGTCGCTCGAGTGGCAGTGGATTGTCAGCCCCAATGTGGTCAATCAAGCCCGGTTTGCATTCAAGCGCGACATCGAGAACAATTCTGACCCGAACGCGGGTTTGAGCAGTTGCTCGCTGCCCAATGGAGCGACGATTATTCCCTTGGTGAACCTGGGCGCCCCGTGCGGCTCAATCCCCACTCCGGACCTTGCCAAAAAGTTCCCGGAAATGCTCGTTCCGCCACAGCTTGATATCGTCGCAGGCTTTGGCAACGGGGTTCCTTGGAGCCAGGGCGGCAATTTCTCGATGATCTCCAGCAATTTCATCAATTCGTTCCAGGCGTCCGATTCGCTCTCCTGGAACCACGGGAACCACTCCCTTCGGTTCGGCTTCGAAGCGGACCGCATCCAGTACAACAACACCATCCCGGCTGCAGGTCGCGGCGAAAATCTGATGTGGAGCACCGCCGACTTTTTGACCAGCAGTTCGGGTCCCGCGATTGACGGAACGCCGGTGACTCCTTCCGGCGGCATCTTGCTCGGGTTTGCTTTGAAAGGCCCGCTCACCCACTACAATCGCGCGAACGAGTTTTCTGTTTACGCTCAGGACGACTGGAAAGTAACTCCGAAACTCACCTTGAATCTCGGCCTGCGCTGGGAGTACTCGGGGTTCCCGAGCGACGTCAGCGGCGAATTCACCAACGTCTGGGAGACGGAGCTCACAAAACTGAATACGGGTTCTGCTTTCCAGGGTCTGGGTCCTCAGGGGACCTTGATCGGATTTGCAGTCCCGTCGAACTTTGCTGTCAGCAAGTTCGGGTTGACTGCACCCACCGGGGCGACGGGCGTTACGTTCACTGGCAACAAAACGCTGCTCCCAGGAACCCCGTTGAAGGAATTTGCTCCGCGGCTTGGTTTGGCGTGGCAGCCTTTCGGACCCAAGTTCGTCGTCCGGGCTGGCTATGGCTGGTTCTATGACACGATTTACGCGAACCTCCTGATCGACAACCAGCTGAACCTGCCCCCGTATTCCGGGTCAGGTCCCGGGCCAGCGCCGCTCAACCGGGAGAACACGCTGCAGAACCCATGGAAAGCCGGCGCGTTGTTCCCGTTGGCGTGGACGCCTCGCTACATGGTGCAGGGCACATCCGATCCGTACACCGGGGCGCTTTGCCCGACATCGCCGACTGCGAACGGTCTTGTTGGAATCTGCTCCTCCGGCTTCGGGTACACTTCCGACTCGCCGGTGATGGGCAGCCGCATGCCGCTGGTGCAGGAATACAACCTCGACCTGCAGTACGAGTTCGCGCCCGGCTGGATTGCAGACGTTGGTTACGTTGGCAGCCACGGAATCCACCTCTACGACTGGTCGCGCAACATCAACGTGGCGCAACTCGTCCCCGGAGCGCTTGGCAATCCGACGGCGGCTTCCGGCCATCAGAACACCGAAATGATCGCGGCGTCGTTGCCCTACAACGATCCTGCGAATCCGAACCCAATCACCGGGAACACAATCGGGCAATTCACGTCGAATCTCAATGCGCGGGTCAGCTACCTGGGCTTTGCGCCGGGTGGCGTTGCCAGCACCAGCACCATAGGCGATTCGCTCTACAATAGCTTGCAGGCGCAGGTCAAGCATCAGTTCTCCAGCGGCTTGCTCCTACAGTTCGCCTATACATGGAGCAAATCACTCACCAACATCAACACCAACGCGGCCGGCAGCGGAATTCAGCCTCCTGGCGAAGTAATCTTCGGCGCGGCGAACAGCAACAGCCCGCTTGACTTGAAGCAGCAATACGGGCTTGCGTCGTTCAACCGCTCGCAGAGAGCCGTCATCACTTACGTATACAACCTCCCGTATAAGAACACGGAGGGCTTCAGCGGTAAGCTCCTGCACGGCTGGAGCATCTCTGGTGTGACCACCATCCAGAACGGGCTTCCGTTCTGGGTCACCGATTCCGGCGGCGGCACGATCTACGGCGCGGGTACCTCCCGGGCGCTGCTTGCGAACCCGATCAACTGCAGCGCGACCACGGGCAACTGCCAGTCGGCTACCCCGCTGGCTACGTCCGGCAGCACCTCGCAGCGGGCGTACCCGGGGAACTCGTGGATTAACGCCAGTGCGTTCATCCGGATGGCTTCGCTTCCGGCGAGCTCGCCATATTGCATCGGCGGGACTCCGAATCCCGCCCCCTACGGACCGCCCGACCCATCCGTAACGTGCGGCACTAATCCTCGGGCGGCAAACACGTACTATCCTGGCGATCCGGGTACCCCTGGCGCTCCGCTCATCAATGCGGGACTCGGCTACGGGAACGAGGGCATTGGCGCTCTTACGGGCCCCGGTCAGTTCGACTTCGATATGTCGCTGATCAAGTCGACGAAGATTACCGAGTGGGGCACGCTGGAGTTCCACATGGACGCCTTCAACGTGTTCAATCACCCGCAGTTCAACGTGCCGAATAACCTGAACATAAACACAGCCGCGCAATTTGGTCAAATCACTTCGACCTCGGTCACGCCGCGCGTGATCCAGTTCGGACTCAAGTTCCTGTTCTAGGCGCGACCCGGAAACAGGAGACAGCGGCCCCATTTTCCCGGAGCATCGGGAGAATGGGGCCTTTTCATTGGGCTTGACTGTATGGCGTGCTGTTCGCGGAAAACCCGCCAGCATTGCGGCCGGGATTCAATCTTGATGCTATACTAACCGGCGCAGTCGTTCTGTACGTCTTCGTCGCCGCGGAGAGGTGGCCGAGAGGCTGAAGGCGGCGGTTTGCTAAACCGTTGTACGCGCTAAAACGTGTACCGGGGGTTCGAATCCCCCCCTCTCCGCCAGAATTTTCCCACCACCGGTAATCACAGGCGTTCCGCGTCCGAAGCGTTCCATGCTGCATTCAATGTGTATCGCTCCAGCAGCGGGATTTGCGTCTTCGGCCGATTTCCAATTCGCGATCGTTACCGAGTGGCCGACGGACAGAACGGAATGGTTTAGGCCCGGGCCCAATTTATAGGGCCCCTGGCGCCGCCACCAGATGGATGTTTAGGCACAGGGCATTTATATATTCGCAGTTGCGCATATAATGTAGTGATATGACCGACGCACTGCGGCAGTTTAAGAGTGAGACTTTTCAAGGCCTCGCAAATCCCACCCGGATCGCCATTGTCGAGCTCTTGCGCGAGGGCGAGCTATCGGCCGGAAAACTGATTGAAACGCTGGGTATCGAACAGGCCAACGCCTCGCAACATCTGGCGGTTCTGCGCGCCAAACGGATCGTCGTCAGCCGGAAAGTGGGGAATCAAGTCTACTATTCGATCCGCGATCATGCGCTGATCGAGGTGCTCGATATCCTGCGCCGCTATTTTTACGCTCAGCTCAGCAGCACCGTAAGCATGCTGAAGGAAGTGGCCAGGGAGGAGCGGAAAGCCCCTACCGGCTCGCACCGATGACCGTCCGCAGTCACCCGAAGCAGGCCCGTCTGGAACGATTGCGTTCTGCGGTCGAAGATGCTGCGCACCTGCTCCCGATGCAGGGCCCGATCGGGGTTTTTGTTCATCACAACACGCTACACGCCTTTGAACACCTACCCTTCGAGGAAGCTGTAGTACAGGCGGCGCAACTATTCGGCGCCGAGCCGTACATGAGCGAAGCGGCTTATCGTGACGAGTTGGCCCGGGGGCGAATCCACCTCGTGGATGTCGACGCCGTGCTCGATCGGGAACCCGATTCTCTTGTCTTTGCGCGCCTAAGCCGGAGCTCGCTGCGCAGAGCCATGATTACACCGGGGGTAAGGGAGTTCGATGCCGCAACCATTTTGTGGCGCACCGAACAGGGTGATCTGGCCGAAGACTTCAAGCGCGCGGCGCTACGCGCACTATTTGAAGTTTGCTTTGCCCGTACTGTGGCTCACGAAGAAGAACCGGCTCCGCCTCGGCCTGTGGACGACGTGATCCACCCGTGGCTGATCCGGCTGTGCTCCGTGTTTCTGGATCAGGGCGCGGCCTATTGGCCCATGCCAAACCGCGAGATGGGTTTTTATGAAAGCGTGCGGATGCTGTTTTCCCGGCGCGGTGGAGTTTTTCCTAGGTACTTGGTTGGGCTGGACGCCGAGTTTCAAAGGCAAGAGCGCCTTTCCTATTCAGCAACGGACGCGGTCCTGGACTATCTGGACAGTCAGGCTTTCCTGGAACCCGAATGGCCTGAAGTCATTCAAGCCGAACTTTTGGCGCTACCTGGCTGGACGGGCTTGATGCGCCGCCTTGAAGTAGACCCCGCTCTGGCGCCGCACAAAACCCTCGGCTGTTCCCTGATGGACTTTCTGGCCGTGCGGCTGACCATGGCCCGGGTGGCATCGCGCAGGGGCGCTGCGGAGGCGATTCCACAAGAGAGTCCTCTAAAGACGCAGGAGAAAAGGCGGCTGAGCCGCACGGCACGTGCCTATGACGCGGCCCGCGTATTGCGGCTTTCCGCTCCAGAAGTAAACCGCCTCTCCGAGTCCGAGTGGGCGGCGTTTGTCAGCGAAGTCAAAGCTTTCAATGGGGTAGAGCGTCGGCGAATACTTCATCTTGCCTACGAACGCGCGCACGAGCGCGAGATTTTGAGGGGGCTGGCCAGTCACAGGAAGTACCGCGGCTTATTCGATCAACAGGGAAGACCTTCTTCGCAAGTATTCTTCTGTATCGACGAGCGCGAGGAATCCATGCGGCGCGCTCTCGAAGAAGCGGACCCGCGGGTGGAGACGTATAGCGCCGCCGGCTACTTCGGAATCGCCGTGGACTACAAGGGAATCGACGATCCGCACGGTGCGGCGTTCTGCCCCGTAGTGGTCAAACCCGAACACGCCGTCCTGGAACAGCCCAAGCCCGAAGACAGCGCGCTGCTTGAAAGCCGCCGCTGGCGCAGGCGAGTTCTTGGATTGCTCATGCGGAATTCGTTCGTCTCTTCCAAGACGTTGGTGCGGGGCTGGCTTTCGACTTCAGCGCTCGGCTTGCTCTCGGCAGTTCCGCTGATCGGTTACCTTCTGGCTCCTCGACGTTATGCCCTCCTGCGCGACCGGCTCAACGGGGCGTTTCTGCCGGAGCCGCGTACCGAACTCACCTTGATGCGAAATACCACGCAATCTCAAAGTGCGGTGGCGGGCCTGTTGACGGGCTTCGCCTCTGACGAAAAAACGGAACGAGTGGCCAGCGTGTTGCGTCCGGCTGGCCTGGTGCGCGGATTCGCCCGCCTGGTGGTAATCCTGGGCCACGGTTCGACCAGCCTCAACAATCCCCACGAATCGGCTCACGACTGCGGGGCCTGCGGAGGGCGCCGCGGCGGTCCCAACGCACGTCTTTTTGCCGCAATGGCCAACCGGCCGGAAGTGCGAGAGGGCTTGCGGGCCGAAGGCATCGACATTCCCGCGGATACCTGGTTCATCGGCGGCTATCACGATACTTGCAGCGACGACGTGGAACTCTTCGATCTCGATGCGGTTCCCGCCATGCATCAACCGGACTTGGCGTCGATTCGCAATTCCCTGGAGCAAGCGAGGGCGCAGAACGCACGGGAGCGCGCCCGGCGGTTCGAATCATGCGCTCCGGACGTAGATGCGGAACATGCGCTCCGGCACGCGGAAGCACGCAGCGAACATCTCGCGCAGCCGCGACCCGAGTATGGACACTGCACGAATTCCGTTTGTATCGTCGGGCGGCGCAGCCTGACAAAGGGACTTTTTCTCGACCGGCGGGCCTTTCTCGCTTCCTATGACGCCAGCCAGGATCCCGGCGACCTCAGTCTTTCGGCGCTGCTGGCCGGGGTGGTCCCCGTTTGCGCGGGGATCAGTCTCGAATACTACTTTTCGTTCGTTGACAACGACCGATACGGCTGCGGCACGAAACTTCCGCACAACGTCACGAGCCTGATGGGCGTAATGGACGGCCACGCGAGCGACCTGCGTACCGGATTGCCATGGCAGATGGTCGAAATCCACGAACCTGTCCGGATTCTTTTTGTGGTCGAGACCACGCCCGACAGGCTGGACAGAGTCATCAATGCCAGCGCCTCGTTGAAGCAACTCGTTAAGAATCGCTGGATTCGGATCGCGACGATAGATCCTGGCTCTGAACGCGTGCATGTGCTCAGAGATAGCGCCTTTGAAGAGTTCCATGAGCTTTTGGAACGCCTTCCGGTGGCGCTCTCGTCCCATGAATGGTACGCCGGCAAGATTCAACACCTCCCGATGGCCTGGGTTCAGACGCCCCTCACGGCGGCCGGAGACGGCATAAGGTGAGTCTCCCGCAAGCCATTTTGGTATTTGTGGTGCTCGCGCCGGGTGTCGTATTTGGCATATTGGCTTCACTGTGGCTGCTTGGCTGGGCCCCGAGCGAGCGCGCTCTTTCCTGGATCACCGGCCTTACGTTTTCCGCTTGCGCGCTCGGAATTGCGATGCTTACTTGGACGATCGCATCCGCGTCAAACGGTCCTTCATCCGTCGTTGTCATCTTCGGCAACTGGTTTGCCGTGGCGGACTACCATTTTCCGCTGGTGCTGATGGCGGATCGGCTTTCGCTGCCTTTCCTGGCGCTAACGGTCGTGCTATCAGGATTGATCGGGCAGTTCTCGGCAACCTACCTTCATCGAGAGGCCGGATTCCTGCGATTCTTTCTTTTTCTGCACCTGTTCGCGTTCGGGTCCTTGCTCGCATTCGCCGCCGGTTCGTTCGACCTGCTGGCTGCCGGTTGGGAAATCGTAGGAATCACTTCGGTCTTGTTGATCGCGTTTTTCCAATTTCGGCCGGCACCCGTCGAAAACGCAGTTCGCGTGTTCGGCATCTATCGCGCGTGTGACATTGGATTGATCGTCGGCGTCTTCGCCATGTATCACTGGGCCGGAACAACGTCGTTTCATGATGGTTTCCCAATTTTGACGGGCACCCGGGCCGTGATTGTCTGTCTTCTCCTGCTCCTGGCGGCGTCCGGAAAAGCCGCGCAGGTTCCATTTTCAGGATGGCTTCCGCGCGCCATGGAGGGTCCGACTCCTTCGAGCGCCATCTTCTATGGCGCCATCTCCATCCACGCAGGCGCATACCTTCTGCTCCGGGCCCAGCCGCTGTTCGCCCGGTCCACACTGGCTTCCGCGTTGGTGATCCTGATCGGCGCGGTTACCGCCATTTATGGCACGATCGTGGGGCGCGCCAGCGCCGACGCCAAGACTTCGCTCGCCTATGCCACCCTAACGCAGGTCGGCCTGGTGTTTATAGAGATCGCGCTCGGATGGAAGTGGCTCGCGGTAGCGCACATCCTTGGCAACGCCACGGTTCGCACCATGCAGTATCTGCGCGCGCCGTCCATGCTTCACGACTATCACCAGATGCACTCTGCCATCGGAGGCGAGCTCTCGCCGTCCGGCAAGCAAATCGATGAACTGCTGCCGGAGCGGATGAAATTGTGGCTATATCGATGGGCTTTCGACCGCGGCCATCTCGATACGATTCTGGACCGTTGGGTGATTGATCCACTGCTGCACGTTTCTGCATATCTTGCAAAGTTCGATCGCATCGGAATGCATTGGACTACGATCCGTCCCGGCAATGTGACGCCGATTTCCTTGCAGGGCCCGGCGGGACAGAAGGGCGACTAGTGTTCGTGCCTGGATGGGTTCTCCGTGCGCCGTTTCTGACCAGTGCTGCCGTTGCCGTTCCATGGTTCGCTGCGGTGCTCGTAACGGTTTATCGGCGACACGCGCGCATCGTCGGTTGCGTAGCTGCACTGGTGTCGATCGGTGCAAGCGCACTGCTTCTGCGGCAGGCGCCGGCGGGCCAATCTTTGTACGAAGCATTGATGGTGCTCTTCTCGTGCCTGACGCTCGGCGCGATGCTGATGCTCCCGCGACGCGATTGCACGACCGCGACGATCGGCGGAATTTTGCTGCTGCTGGGATCCACGATGCTGGCGTACTCGACGGAAAATTTGCTCGTTCTGCTCGCTGCGTGGATGTTATCCATAATTCCCTTTTTGCCGGCCGGGTGGTTCCGCGCCCGCACGTGGCGTCCGCTGGTTGGCCTCCTGCTCTCAAGCCTCGCCCTGGCGCTCGCCATCGTGTTAATCGCGGGTAGCACCGGCGTCATTTCGATCGGGCGCCTGAGAGGACAAAGCCCCGGCGGGATGGCCGCGTTCGGGCTTCTGGTAATTGCCGTGATCTTTCGCAAAGGAATCTGCCCGGCGCATGCTTGGGTGGCAGACGCGGCGGAAGGTAGTCCGGCAATCCCAACCGCTCTTCTGCTGAACGGTCATTTCGGAGCATTGCTGGTCGCCAAGTTGATTGTGCCGTTGTTTCCGCGCACGGACAGCATGTTCCCGGTTCTTTCTTATCTCGCCATGATCACGGCGGTTTATATCGCGATCCGTGCGCTTGGAGAAAATTCACCCCGCCGTTTGCTCGCCTTTCTTGCCCTGAGCCAGTCCGCGTGTATCTTGAGCGGGCTGGAGAGCGGGACTGCCGAAGGAGTTGCCGGAGCGCTGGTGCATTGGTTCGTTGTTACGGTCTCCACCGTGGGCCTTTTCGGAATTCTGCGGCTGCTGGAGGTCCGTTTTGGCGAGAACTTGACGGCGAGCAAGCACCTTGGTTTGGCCGAGCACGCGCCGCGCCTCGCGGTGTCGTTTGCGATCTTCGGGCTGGCGTTGGTTGGTTTGCCGGGCACACTCGGTTTCTGTTCTCAAGACTTGTTGATTCACGGAACACTCACGTCGCATCCGCTCACCGGATTGCTGCTGCCGATCGCCACGGCGATGAATGCCGTGAGCATCTTTCGTCTGTTCACCCGCCTTTTCCTGGGTAAGCGCCGAACAGGTTTTACGGTGATGGCGGACGCGTTACCGCGCGAGCGTTGGACCCTTGCGGCCGGCGTCTTATTCGTTGTCTTAGGAGGGTTGTTTCCGAGCGTGATTGCGGTTCAGCGGTCGGCGGAGGCCGATATTGTGGAGCAGGCGATCCACACGCCTACCGTCGCGGGGTCTCCAATCGAAAACCGCTATCTCTTGTCGTGGCCATTTCTGAGACGCAGCGCCACGATCATCAGCGGCGTGAAGCGGTAGTCGGCGCTCCACAGCAGGCCAGGACTCCGCGACCTAATTGCCCCGGGTTCGTGCGTTGAGCAGCGCGAGTTCGGTGGCGAAGTGCTTGTTCTGGGGAAATTCGCTGGAAAGCTGCGACAACAGTTCCCGGGCGCGCTGCGGCTGGTGCTCGCGTTCGCAGGCGAGCGCCAGAAGAATTTTCGCGAACGGGCGGAGATAATGTCCGTTGTCGGCGGCGCGCTGCATTTCCCGCATGCCGCGGTCGCGGTCGCCGTGAATTCCGCCGAACCAGAGGAAGGCGCGCTTGTAACCGGGCAAACAGCCGATCACGTAATCGCTGGCGCCGAGCGCCACGTAGGCATCGTCTTCGGTGGGGTCGATGGCCAGCAAAGCGTTGGCTTCGCGTTCGGCGCGCCGCATCAGCCCGAGGCTGTCCACCTGCTTTTTCACGATCAGCGCGTCGTAATCGGACTCCATTCCATCCGCGAGCGTCAACGCCAGCAAGGCGCGCACATTGCGCGGCTCCGATTTCAGAAGGGCTTCGGCCATTTTGCGCGTCTCGCGATCGGCTTGAAGAAACGGGAAATTGCGATTTTCGGCTGCGGTGCCGTCGGCGCCGTTCAGTAATTTGTCGTCGTTCAGAAAGAATTTCGAAGTGAAAATTCCCTTGGCGTTGAATTCCTCGTATAGGTAGCTGGCGGCTTCCGCGGCCTTGCCGACGGGATCATTCGGGTGCGTCCGCTGGTAGCTCGAAAATTCGGCGCGCGCGCCGGCGAAATTCAATTCGTAGAGCTGTCGGAATCCAGCGTCGAGAACGGGTGAATCGGCCGCAGAAAGTTCCGACGAATTGGACGGTTTGGTCGTGTCGCTGGCCGCGCGAACGACGGGCGAGCAGCAGAGCGCAAGCACGAATGCCGCGGCGAGGCATGCTGCCAGCTCGAAACGGATTCGGCGATCCGCGCGCGACGCCTGCGAAAGCGGTGCAAAGAAATTGGGCAAGAGCTCTTCCTGATCGAGGGCGCGCTTAGGGGGGAACGCGCCCCACTCCACACCTGAAGACGACAGCAATGTTATCAGAGTCGCCGCCGAGCCGCCGGGTTGCTTCATGGCCGATTGCCCTCGAGGTTATCCTCGAAAAACTTGGTGAGTTCGCGGAAGAGCTCGATGCGCGAATCGCGGTCGGTCATGGAATGTCCTCGTCCGGGAAGAATCACGAGATCCGTGGGATAGCGGCCCAGGGTGATGAAGCGGTTGAGAAGTTCGGTGGTGTTGGCGAAATGTACGTTGTCGTCGCCGGTGCCATGGGCGATCAGCAGCTTTCCTTTCAAATTCTGGGCTTGATTGATCGGCGAGCTTTCGTAGTAGCCGCTGGGATTATCCTGCGGGAGGCCCATGTAGCGTTCGGTGTAGGCCGTGTCGTAGAGGCGCCAATCGGTTACCGGAGCGATGGCGGCGCCTGCCTTGAAGACATCGGGCGCGTTGAAAAGAGCTTCGAGCGTCATCGTTCCGCCGTAGCTCCAGCCCCAGATGCCGATGCGCGAAGAATCCACCCACGGGAGCGATTTCAGATATTTCACTCCGGCGAGCTGATCCTCGAGTTCGATTTTGCCGAACTGGTGGTAGATCGGCGTTTCGAAGGCGTGGCCGCGGCCCCAGGAACCGCGATTATCGAGGCTAAAGATCACGTAGCCTTTTTCCGCCATCATTTCGTCCCACAGAAAATCCGAGTAGCCCCAGTTGTTGCGAACGTGCTGGTCTTGCGGGCCGCCGTAGACGTCGATCAGCACGGGATATTTTTTCTTGGCCTTGAAATCGCGCGGACGGATCAGCTCGGCTTCGAGCATCGTGCCGTCGTCGGCGGGAACGGTGAGGAACTGCACGGGTGAGAGGTGATACGCGCCGAGATCGGAAACCTTATCGGCGTTGATGACTGCAGCGCGGGAGCCGTCGATGCGGTACAGATCCTGGCGAGGGGGCGTCATAACATTCGAATAGGTGTCCACGAAGGCGGAATCATCGGGAGAGATGAGCACGTCGTGAACGCCGGGCACCTTTGTGATGCGCGTGATGCTCTTGTCGGCCAGCGAGAGGCGGAAGAGCTGATTGCCGAGGACGTTGTCCTTGTTGGACAGGAAATAGATGTAGCCGTGGGCTTCGTCGACGGCCGGATGGCTGGCCGAGCCGGGACCGAAGCCGCCATTGCCGCTGATTTGCCAATCTCCGCTGGTCAACTGTTCGATGAGCTTTCCGGAAAGATCGTAGAGGTAGTAATGGCGATAGCCGGTGCGTTCACTGGACCACAGGAAGCGCCTGCCGTCGGAGAAAAAGTAGAGATCGTCGGCGATATTGATCCAGTAGGGATCGGTTTCGGTGAGGATGGTTTGCGACGCGCCGGTGGCCGCATCGCTGAAGAGCAACTCGAGGCGATTCTGCGCGCGGTTGAGGCGCTCGATGGCCACGCGGCGGCTATCGCGAAGCCAAACGACGCGCGGGAGATAGACGTTCGTGTCAGCGCCAGTGTCCATCCATTTCGTGGGTCCGCCATCGGTGGAGACGACGCCCACGCGGACGATGGGATTGGCCGTGCCGGCTTGCGGAAAGCGCGTGTAGAAGATCGAGCCGGCGGCGGAACTCATGTCCACGATCGGATAGCGTTCCACGGGGCGCTCGTCCATTTCGTAGTAGGCGATTTTTGAGGAATCGGGCGACCACCAATAAGCGGTGGTGCAATCGAGCTCTTCGGGATAAAGCCAGTCGAGATCGCCCATGCGCAGCGCTTCGCTGCCGCCGGTGGTGATCTGGCGTAGCTGGCCAGTCGCGACGTTGGCGATCCACAGATTCCAGTCGCGGACGAAGCTGACCCATTTGCCGTCCGGCGAAAACTTGGGATCGTCAATTTTGGCGGATCGCTGATTGCTGGTGGGGTCGTTGCCGCCGACGAGAGTCTTCGGCGTCATAGTGTCGAGGTCGAGCAGCACCAGCTTGTCAGTGCCGATCAGAAGCAGCGCGTTGCCGAGCGGGGACCAGAGGTAGCGCGGCGCTTCGATGCGGCCGAGGCCAGTGGACTGGATCACGGACGGGAGCAGCGGCGGCATTGCGGCGGCAAGCACTTGGGAATGGACCAGGACGCGGCGATGGCCGTTTTGCACGTCGATGGTGGCGATGTCCTGGCCGGAACCGTCCGAATCGAAGTAGGAGATGCGCCGGCTATCCGGCTCCCATTCGACGCCGTCGGTGAGGTAGCCGTTGAGGCTCGGCGCGCTGTAGATGCGTTCGACGGTGAGATTGCGCGCGCCACCGAACAGGGGCTTGGCCGGGAGTGACGGCGCGGAGGCGAGCAGGAGAACGGAAAACAGGACTGCAAGGGCGCTGAAAAGAAGGCCTCCGCCGAGGCTGGAATTGGTTTGTCGCAACCGCGGATGGTGATGCGCCGGGACGTTCCGGGTAAGCGTGCGCGCGATCGTTTGTTTTCTATGACTTACGAGCGATTTTACTCGATTGACTGTTCCGGGTAGATTCTGGATGCCGGAGGCGGGAAGCAGGAGGCAGAGAGGCCACCGCTCAACCGACGCGAACGCCGGGCCGGCACTCGCGCGAGATTGTTTGCACGCCGCGAAACGGTCTGCCGCGGGGCCGGCGAGGTTCTCCGCCGGGGGCGCGCCACTCCCTCTGCCGCCGAATTTTTCATCCGCGCGCGTCATGGCCCACTCACGCTAGCACATTGCTGGGCGGGACGGCACCTGTCCGCAGGGACAGTTTTAGTACAGGGCGGATTACTAATCCGCCAAGCTAGGGCTTGGTTCGCCGGCAGGAATCGTCCTGGCGTCTTGCGGAGTAGTCGACTGAACCCGAGTAGGCCTGGAATGTGGGCCAGAGCTGCGCCAGCCACGTCACCCGGCCAGCATCGGGAGCGAATCCCACAAGCCTGTTCATTTCTTTTGCAGGTTCAAGCGAGTGAAAAAGCCAAACCCGACTAAATGTTGATCGCTCAGCATGGCTCGCATAAAACTGTGCGGCTTGGATACTAATGTAGTGCTCCCCGCTAATTTAGACGATCAGGGGCTCCGAGTTTAGGTCAGTTGCAAAAGCCAAGAAGGCCTCGTGCGGAGTGCGATTTTGGACTCCGCGGTGAGGCCGGTCGTGATTGTATTCCTCGATCCAACGAGCGATGCTGGTGCGCGCTTCCTGCAGGCTGCGATACTCGGCCGTCCAGACTTCCTCTTCCTTCAAGCTGCGATGGAACCGTTCGATGTAGCTGTTGCCCTCCGGGTGATGATAGGCCGTCCGCCGGTGCGTGATGCCCAGCCGCCCCAGCGTTTCCAGGAAGCGCGACGAGGTGAACTGCGTTCCATTGTCGGTGGTCAGTGTCACGTTTGCTTCGCGGCTGCCCTCGGGCAGCCGTGCCAGCACCGCTTGTTCCACCGCGGCCAGCGCATCTTCGGTCCGGCAACGGTGGGAGAGATTCCAGCCCACGATCTCCCGCGTGCAGCAGTCGATCACGCAGACCAAGTAGGCCCAACCCACCGCTGGACCAGCCCAGATTTTGGTCATGTCCGATTGCCAGATTTCATTGGGCCGGCTGGCTTCCACGCGCCCCCACTCTTTCCGGCGCCGCGCACGCAGGCGCCGCGAGCGCACCAGCAGCCCGCGTTCGCGCATCACCCGCAGCACGCGCTTGCGATTCACCGGCAGTCCTTTCTTCCGCTGCAACCACCACGCCACGCGGCGATAGCCGTAGGCCAACTTCTCTCCGCAGGCCATCACGATCTGTTCGTCGTAGGTGCGGTCGGCTCGGCTGCCTCGCGGTTTCTTCCGGTAGTACAAGCTCGACCGACTGATCGCCAGCGTCCCCGCCACTACCGTGGCCGTGTAGCCCTGCGTCACCAGTTCGCGCGCCTGGGAGTGAACGGCACCGCAGCTCACTCCCCCACGACGTTTTTTAGGATTTCGATCTCCAGCGACTTCCGCCCCAGCGTGCGTTCCAGTTGCCGGATGCGGCGGTCCTTCTCGCTTTCGGCCGCGGCAGCGCTTCTCCCCCCAAGCGCTGCCTTGGCTCCCTGTTCCGCTTCATCCTTCCAGCGATAGAACAGATTCGGAGCGATGCCGTACCGTCGGCACGTCTCCGACACGTTCCCGCTCTTGATGCCTTCCTGCACGATCTGCCACTTCTCTTCCGGGGATCGCTCTACGCGTGGTTTCCTGCCCATCTTGCCTCCTCGTTTGGAGGCCCTGATTCTACCTAAGCAGGTTGTCCAGTTTTAGTGGGGAGCACTACACTAATGTCTTCCATCGTAAGCCGACCGCGCGGGAAATTGTACGCGTAGACGTTGAAACCGCCGTGCACAAGGAGGCTGACCTCGGTCAGGCTGTGACGGCTCAAGTGAGCTTGCTTTTTAGCGGTTGAGTAGTCCAGCAACTTGCGGTCGAGTGTCTGTTTCAAAGTCTCCACGGTTGAGTCGGGGTCGTATGCTCCGCCTCCTTCTGTTATGTCAACCCACGGAAGGACCTCAGGTTGCCCGCCGATGTAGGTCACAGAAGTGAGATATTTCTGCAAGACTGAGTAGCCGGGAAACTCGGTCTCGTAGCGCCGATTGCCCCAGGCGGACTCGTGATGCCAAGTACGATCCACGTCGGCTGCAAACGCGAAGAACTGCTGGCGCAGCAGCACCTCATCTTTCCGTTTTAGGCTTGCGTTTTGTTTGGGCGAGAGGATGGCGAGGTGAAAGTTTCGCGGTCTATATTCGGTCCCCCGCTCCCGATAATCTTGCGAAGGCGATTTCGCAGCGATTCCCGCGCCTTGGCTTCGCGCATTTGATTTCCGTCGAGCCATTCAACGAGTTCGAGACCGATAGGCCCCATCGGGCCCCGGCTGATAAAGTCCGGCGGGTCGTGACCGCCGGACACCTTGTCCCATATAGATGCGGTGCCGGAGAAGTTTGGAAAGAACCTTTCCAATTCGGATATTACGGTCCGTTCCCGATCATCGTGCGTGGAATGCATGGTGAGTTTGTCTTGAATTATTTTACAGCGATGAGAGTGAGATATCTGGCGGCGATTTTTGGGGCTAATCGCGGAAATGGAGAGCGGCCAAGATGCCGCCCGTGAAGGGCGGCGCTACACTACCATCTCATCGTTTGGACGGGATACAGAGCATGCGCTCGGGAAGGCGGTGCAACGGGCGCGGAAAAGCGTCGGCGATTTTCGTGGCGTGGCGGCGGGATGCGCGGGCATATAATTGCGTGCTGCGGCGAATGAGTTAGGAAGCGCAGCCGCGAGGGCGACCGGGCGGAGCGAGCGGCGGGAAGCGCTACGAAGATGAAACAGCTGATCGACAAATTTATCGATTATTTGCAGTACGAGCGGAACGTGTCTCCGGAGACGATCCGGGAATACCGGCGGGACATGCAGCAGTTCGCGGATTTTCTGACGCCGCCGGGCGAGAAGACGCTGCCGCTCGAACAGATCGACCACCGCGTGATCCGCGAGTACGTGGCGCACATGTACGACCGGAAGCTGGAGCGGGCGTCGGTGGCGCGGAGGCTCGCGTCGATGCGGACGTTTTTCAAGTTTTGCGTGCGCGAGAAGTACGTGAAGCTGAACCCGGCGCGGCTGATCGCCACGCCCAAGCTGCCGAAGCGCATCCCGCAAATCCCCACGGCCGCGGAGCTGAACGGATTTCTGGATACGATGGCGCGCGGCGGCCTGGGGGAGAAAATCCAATCGCGACGCAAGCGAGACGCCACGAGCCGCGAGGAGCAGGAAGTGAAAATCCTGCTGAAGCGCGACCGGGCGATCCTGGAGCTGCTGTACGCGGCGGGCCTGCGCGTGAGCGAGCTGGTGGGGCTGAACCTGCAGGACGTGGACCGCGCGGGACAGATGCTGCGGGTGCTGGGCAAAGGCCGCAAGGAGCGCGTGGTGCCGTACGGAGCGAAGGCGCAAGTGGCGCTGGAAGCGTACTGGCCGGTGCGGGACGAGATTTTGGCGCAGCGGAGCTCGAAGGTGAAGAAGGCGCCGGAGGCGGTGTTTTTGAACCACCTGGGAGGGCGCTTGACGGACAATTGGGTGCGCACGCTGGTGAAAAAATACATGCGGATGGCGAATGCGAACTGGAATTTGCATCCGCATTCGCTGCGGCACGCGTTTGCAACGCACCTGCTGGCGGATGGCGCGGACTTGCGCGCGATTCAGGAACTGCTGGGGCACGTGTCGCTTTCGACCACGCAGCGATACACGCAGGCGAGCGTGAAGCAATTGATGGATATCTACGACAAGGCCCATCCCCACGCATGAGCGAACAGGCAAGAGGTTGGACGAGTCTGGGACGGTTAATGCTGGCGTGCGCGGCGCTGGCGATCGCGCCGGCGGCGACTTTCGGGCAAACGGACGAAATCCAGGTTTACGACGCGTCCATTGCCGCGCCCGGCGTCGTCAACCTGACCTGGCACAACAACTACACGCCGGATGGACGAACGCTGCCTTCCTTTCCGGGCGCGGTGATTCCGGACAAGTCGTGGAACGGCGGGCTCGAGTGGGCGTACGGAGTGACGCCTTGGCTGGAAACGGGATTGTATCTGCCGCTGTACAGCGTGTCGAAAGACAAGGGCATGACGTACAACGGCGCAAAGCTGCGCCTGCTGTTCGTCGAACCGCATGCGGACGATCACGAATTTTTTTACGGCGTCAATTTCGAATTCAGCTTCAACTCCGATCAGTGGGACCCGAATTCGTACACGTCCGAAATTCGCCCGATTTTCGGGCTGCATTTGCATTCGTGGGACTTCATCGTAAATCCGATCCTGGATAATTCGTATCGGGGAGGGTTCAAGAGCCTCGATTTCGCTCCGGAGTCGCGGATCGCCTACCACTTGAACGACAATTGGGCGGTCGCGGTCGAGGAATACGACGATATCGGCCCGCTGCGGAATTTCTACAAGAGCGACGAGCAGTTTCACGAAATGTGGGCCACATTTGACCACTACGCGAAGACGGACATTGAGGCGGGCATCGGGTTCGGGCTCACGCCGGGGTCGGACAAAGTGACGCTGAAGCTGATGTTTTCGCGCAACCTTTTCAAATTGCCGCATTTTTAGCAGGCGAGAGGGACCCGCTCGAAGAAGATTTCGGGAAAAGCAGATCCCCCACCCCCATCCCCGACTGAAGTCGCCGGGGCTGGGTTCGGGATGACAGGTGTTGTTATTTTTGTACTTGGGATTCCTCCGCCACCGCCGGACTCCTCGGAATGACACCTTCTCTTGTTGAGTTTTTCAGTGACATTGAGAAGTACACGAATGGCGCTGCGTGGATGTGCGCGAAATGCGCTCAGTTGGCGGAGAGCGAGGCGGCGGGCTGCGGCGACGCGACGGGCGGCATTTTGGAGCGGTCGACGCGATTGTAGAGCGTGTCGCGCTCGACGGGCACGCAACCGGCGGCGCGGATGAGTTTCTCGAGAGCCTCGCGGGTGAGGTGCTCGGGCGTGGTCGCGCCGGCGTCGTGGTAGATCTTTTCCTCGACCACGGTGCCGTCGATATCGTCCGCGCCGAAGCGCAGGGCGATCTGCGCGATGCGCGGCGTGAGCATGATCCAGTAGGCCTTGATGTGATCGAAGTTATCGAGCATGAGGCGCGAGACGGCGATGGTCTTCAGCGCGTCGAAGCCGGTGGGCCTGGGAATGTGCGCGAGCCCGGTGTTCGCGGGATGAAATTCGAGCGGGATAAAGGTGACGAAACCCTTGGATTTGTCCTGCGCTTCGCGGAGGCGCACCAGATGATCGACGCGCTCTTCCAGAGTCTCGACGTGGCCGAAGAGCATGGTGGCGTTGGAATGCAGGCCGATTTCATGGGCCTGGCGGGCGATGGAAAGCCACATGGTGCCGCTGACTTTGTGGTCGCAGATGATGCGGCGCACGCGCGGATGGAAAATTTCCGCTCCGCCGCCGGGCAGCGAATCGACGCCGGCTTCCTTCATTTTCAGCAGCGTATCGCGGATGGAAAGCTTGGAGAGGCGCGCGTAGAAGTGCACCTCGACCATGGTGAAGGCTTTCAGGTGCACGTGCGGGAAGTTCTTTTTGAGCGCGCGAACCAGATCGAGATAGTAGTCGAAAGGGAGATCGGGATGCAGGCCGCCGACGATGTGAAATTCGGTGGCGCCTTCGGCGACGCCCTTTGCGCCGCGGGCGACGATCTCGTCGATGGACATGGCGTAGGCGCCGGGCGCGTCGGGCGAGCGGCCAAAGGCACAGAGCTTGCAGTGCGCCACGCAGATGTTGGTCGGATTGATGTGGCGATTGACGTTGTAATAGCAGACGTTGCCGTGGCGCTGCTCGCGGACGTGGTTGGCGAGCCAGCCGACGGAGAGCAGATCGGGCGACTGGAAAAGCGCGAGGCCGTCGTCGGCGGTGAGGCGTTCACCAGCGAGAACTTTTTGCGCGATGGGTTCGAGGCGCGCGTCGGTGATGTGCAGTTCCGTGGGCATAACTGGCTCAGCGTGAATCTTCAGGGGCGCATGACGACGACGGCGGCGCCCCAAAACAGCAAGAATACCAAACTAATATAGCCATTCACGGTGAAAAACGCAGCATCCATTTTGCTGAGGTCGTTGGCCCTTACGAGCGAGTGCTCGTAGCCGAGCAGCGCGGCGACCACGCCGATGCCGACCCAGGCGAGCCAGGGCAGATGGAAGCTCCAGGCGAGCCACACCAGCAGGCCGACCATCAGCAGGTGCATCCCGCGCGCGACGAGAAGCGCTTTGGCGATGCCGAAACGCTTGGGGACGGAGTGCAGTCCGGCGTTGCGGTCGAAATCGACGTCCTGGCAGGCGTAGAGCACGTCGAAGCCGCCGACCCACAGCGTGACCGCGGCGCACAGGATCAACATGCGCCAATCGAGCGAGCCGCGAATGGCGATCCACGCGGCGGCTGGCGAAATTCCCAGGCAGAAGCCGAGCACGAAGTGCGACCAGGAAGTGAAGCGCTTCGTGTACGAATAGAAGAAAAGGATCGCGAGCGCGACGGGCGAAAGCTCCAGCGCCAGGCGGTTCAGTTGCCACGCGGCGATGACCAGCACGGTCGATGCCGCGAGGGTGAACGCCCAGGCGAAGCCGAGCGAGAGTTCGCCGGTGGCGAGGGCGCGGCGGGCGGTGCGTGGATTGCGGCGGTCGTATTCGACGTCGGCGATGCGGTTCATGGTCATGGCGGCGGAGCGCGCGCCGACCATGGCGACGATGATCCAGACGAGCTGCCAGATGGTGGGCCAGCGGTCCCCGGCGCGGGCGGCCAGCAGCGCTCCGACCAGCGCGAACGGCAACGCGAAGATGGAGTGCTCGAACTTGATCATTTCGAGCACGGTGCGGATGCGGCTTTTGGTCACGGGCGCGTCCACGAGCGGTTACTCCTTGCGTCCTTTCCAGCGATACTGCTTTTCCTGCGGCAAGCCGAGCTGCGCGAGGACGCGATAGGCGAACTGCTCAATCATATCGTCGATGGAGCGCGGGCCATAGTAGAAGGCGGGCATAGCGGGCATGACGGTGGCGCCGGCGTCGTGGACACGAAGCATATTTTCGAGATGGATGCGGTTGAGCGGCGTCTCGCGGAGGCAGAGCACCAGCGGGCGGCGTTCCTTGAGGCAGACGTCGGCGGCGCGGGTGAGCAGATCGTTGGCGATGCCGGAGGTGATGGTGGCCAGAGCGCCGGCGGAGCAGGGGATGACGGCCATGGCGTCCACGGGCGCGCTGCCGGAGGCAATGCTGGCGCCGATGTCTTTATTCGGCAGGTGTTCGATTTTCTTCGCAGGCGTGCCGGTCAGGAGAGACGGCAGCTTTTTGGGATCGGCGGCCACGACGTTGAGTTCGGTGGAGAGCAGGCGCAGGCCGGCGTCGGTGATTACGAGGTAGACGCGGGCGACTCGCGGGTCGGCGTCGAGCAGGCGGAGGAGGGAGCGAGCGTACAGGGCGCCGCTCGCGCCGGTGATGCCTACAGTGATGGAGAGTCCGTCAGATTTTGGCATGGGAAGTAGTCGAAACGATGAGTCTAGGCGGGCGATTTCGGCAAAGTCAAGGAGCAGGAGGGGTAAGAGACAGGGCAGGTCAAAAAATACCCTGCCCCTCTTTGTTAACGTTCAGAGGAAATGGCCGGGAACCTTGTTTACCAGAACTTTGCGATTAGTTCCGAGTTGCCGACCTTCTGGGTGGTGTCGCGGGTAAATTGCTTACGCACCTCGATTCACAACGGACTATGCAGGGCCGGTTCTACGATGTTCAGTAGGGGTGCACAGGCGGTACCTTCTACCGACCCGCAATGAATATTACGGGCAGAATCACCGATGCGCTAGTTATGGCCAGAGGTCATAAATTCCAGCACCCTAGCCGTTTGACCAGCGATCATGTGCCCTGCCTCCGGCAAATACACCACTTGCGCGCCGTTGACCATCGTTTCCGGTCTTCGTTTCGTGTGCGCTGAATCCAGGAGCACGTCGCGCGCGCCAACAATCGCCAGCAGCGGCACATCCAGACTCCTCAGTGCCTTATTCGGGAAAACCGGAAGCCTCACCATTCGCGGCCGGAAATACTTTTGAATGAGCTCAACGAAATCGATAAAAGCCTTCAGCGGAGGGGGCGGATCGGCCGGCCACTTGTCGAGGATTCGTTCCGTCAGTCTGCGCTTTCCCCGTTCGCCGAACATCCGTGACAGGAGCGTCGCGAACACAATTCCTACTCTCTGCCGCCCGATTCCTCCGGGACAGAGCACAGCGACTCTTTCCACCTTCTCCGGACGCCGGATCGCATAATCGAGAGCCAGCCAGCCGCCCGCGCGGCCTCTCCGATCAGCACGCTGTTCCAGCCTTTCGTTCCTTGCCGAGCGCGAATATCCGTTTCGCCTCGTCGACGGCAGGCTCGGAACCGGCGTCCGGGTCGCGCAGGAGTCGCTCCGTAGCGCTCGCATGCGCGTGGACGCCCGGGGCGTCGCTCGCCATCGCCTTCCGGAGAACCGGACCGACCACTTCTTCTCCGAGGGCGACGAGGGCGCGGCTCAGACTGAGCTGCACTTCCCGGTCGCCGCGACCGAGCTGCGCGGCCAGTTCCTCGGCCAAGTCCTTCTCCTGCCCGTCGGGCACGAGGGCGACGGCGGCACGCCATGCGCTCCGGGCGACCTCGTCGTCGGAGTCGCGCAGCAAGGATCGCGTGATCGCGGGCCATGCGCCGGCATCCTTGATCTTGGACAGTGTGTGCAACGCCTGGCTCCGGGCCTGAGCGCGCTCCGAACGTAGCTCCGCGAGCAGTCTCGGCACAGTGATCTCGGACGGGAGACGGGTCAACGCCCACGTGAGCATGTCGCGCACGTAGAAGTCGGGCTCGATCGCGCACCGCGCTACAAGGGTGTCGACCAGACCCGGTTCGGGATCGGAGCCGATCGCGAGAGCGGCCTTGAGCCGCGTCGACTCGTCGCCGGAGGCCAAAGCGGCGATCAGAACCAAGCGCCCGCCTTCAACAGACTTGTAAATCCTCATCGTCTTCGCCTCGTTTCATGATGAGATTTGGACACACGTATCCTGCGTCCTTCCATGCGTAAGGTCTGTGCACGGAGTCGAGCCGCTAAGCCTGATCTGCGAAAGCCAGACTGACCGCGTAATCGCGGACGTCATTGGGCCAGATCGCAATCACTTGTGTGAAACGGCGCCGATCGTATGCAAAAAGTGCCTGCGTCGCTTCTTCGAATCCGGGCAGGTTGGTAGCCACGGCGGACATGAATCGGTAAGCGGCTTCCTGGGCCGCGCGGACCCGGTCACGATCTCCACTCGTTCGCCGCGCCTCATCCACCAGCTTGCGCAAAGCGACCGAAGCGCCGCCGGGCTGGAGATTCAACCAGTCCCAGTGACGCGGCAAGAGCGTGACCTCTCTTCCGACCACGCCCAGCCGCGGTCGCCCGCGCCCGCGAGGCTCGACGCGCTGTCTGTCTACGAGATGTTTTGGTTTTCCGCCGATGTCAGCGAGGTCAATTTGCGTGCCTGTTGCATCATCGAAAACCAGGATGTCGCCATGCGACCGGTTCTTTAGATAGTCGGCAAGCTCCGCGGCACTGCCAGATAAGACCCTCCGAACACCTTGAAAGGCTGTATACGCCATGGTTTTAAATATACCCGGGTAAAATATTCGCGTCAATAGTACCCGGGTAAAAATACACGGTTATGGACGTTGGAGGGCCTCATCGGGGCAGCTGACCCCGCAGTAGGGAGTGGGGAAGAAAAACGCTCTGAGGGGCATTGTGAAGCTTCACAGGGGTATTCTGCGAAGAGGCTGGACCCGCAAAAGCTCGGATTTCGCGGCTGGAGGCGCGATTTCACCGTTTTTCAGTCCCTGCGGGGGCAATTTTTAGCCCGGAATATGCGCTGACGGTGCTTAGGAGCGCTTGACGACCTGCTGGACGATGAGGAAGAAGACGGCCGAAAGCGCGAGATGGAGAGCGCGGCCGAGCAGGCTGTGGCGGCCGAGACCGAGATATTTGGAGATCAGGCCGCCGAGAATGGCGCCGCAGCGATGCCGATGAAGAGGTCAACGGTAAGAGCAGGCGCGGCGATCCTTCACGACGAAGGCGACGAGCCACCCGGCGAGCAAGGCCGATGACGATGGTCCAGATGTGCCACATGGATGAAGCTCCCTCGCGGTATCCGCAACTCCGCTGCGTTGTTGTCCCACTTGATAAGCGGTCCAAGAGGAATTCTTCGGGCGGAGAGCGCCCTCAAGTGACAACGCCCGCGGTACGACTCTAGCATGGGTGCGTAACGCGGGGTTGAGCCGGAAGAATGCTAAAATCCACCGTCGCGCGAAACGGTGCTTGCGGTACGCCAACGGCGGTACGTCAACGAACGACCATGAACGAAAAAGACATCGAAAAAATTCTACAGGCGGTGCGCGAAGGAGAGACGACCATCGAGCGCGCGCTCGACCGGCTACGGCACCTGCCGTTCGAGGACCTGGGGTTCGTCAAGATCGATCATCATCGCGCGCTGCGGCAGGGATTTCCGGAAGTGATTTTCGCGCGCGGCAAGACGCCGAAGCAGGTGGCGGAGATCGTCCGCGGGAATGCTGCGGAGCGAAATCGTCGCACAATATTTTGATCACGCGCGCGGACGCGAAGATGTTCGCGGCGGTGAAGCGAGTGGCCGGGTTCGGCCAAGAAAATTGCAATTTCACGAGCTCTCCGGAGCAATCACCATCGAGCGCGACCGCGAAATTCGCGGCAAGGGATTGATCCTGGTGGTGACGGCGGGAACGAGCGACATTCCGGTGGCCGAAGAGTCGCTGGTGACGGCGCGGACGCTTGGGCAATCGCGCGGAGGCGATTTACGACGTGGGCGTGGCGGGGCTGCACCGTCTGCTGGAGCACCGGCAGAAGCTGACGGAAGCGCGCGTGATCGTCTGCGTGGCGGGAATGGAGGGCGCGCTGCCGAGCGTGGTGGCGGGAATGGTGGCCGCGCCGGTGATTGCCGTGCCGACGAGCGTCGGGTACGGATCGAGCTTCGGCGGATTGAGCGCGCTGTTTGCGATGCTCAATAGCTGCGCGTCGAATGTGAGCGTGGTGAATATCGACAACGGGTTCGGCGCGGCGTGCGTGGCGAGCGCGATCAATCGGGCGTGACGGCTGGTGGGGGCGATTTCTCCTCCGGGGAATCGGTGTACATCGAGTGCGTGCAGCGCAAGAGGATTCTTCGTCGCTGGGCGCCTCAGAATGACTGGAATATTCTTACGCGCGGGCGGCGGCGATAATGGCGGAAGCTAGAGCGGCTTCGTCTTCCGGAAAGACGGTGCGGAGATCGAAGACGACGCGATCCATCTTCGATACGCACGATTACGGGCGGGACGGCTCGCTTTTCCGAAGCGCGGCGGGCAGGCGCAGGCGCTCTTCGAACGCGGCGGCGGAATGGCGGCGGCTGGAGACCGAAACGAGGTACGTCGGCAACTGCTGATCGGGCGTCGAGCCTCCGCCGATCACGGAAAATCCCTCGCGCACTTCGACGGCTGGCATCTCGCGACAACTCGTGGGCGAAGCTTCTCCGCGAACGTTCTCGGCGCGCGCGGCCAAATCGTCGGCCGACAGGCGAATCATGCGCAGGGACGGAATTTCATCGAGCGCGCCGCGCTGGTAGCTTTGCAGCGTGGCTTCGAGCGCGGCGATGGTGAGCTTATCGACGCGCAGGGCGCGAAACATCGGATTGCGGCGCACGCGTTCGACGCAGCATCTTTTTTCCCGCGATAACGCCGGCCTGCGGCCCACCGAGAAGTTTGTCCCCGCTAAAAGAAACGAGCGGAACGCCCGCGCGGCAGCTTTCGCGCGCCAGCGGCTCGGCGCACGCCGCTCGCCGAAAGATCGGCGAGGCAGCCGGAGCCGAGATCCTCGAACACGGGAACCTGGGCGCGGCGGCCGAGCGCGACGAGTTCTTCGAGCGATGGCTTTTCGGTGAATCCGGCCATGCGGAAATTCGAGGGATGGACGCGCAAGCAGCAGGCGCGTGCGTTCGGTGAGGGCGCGCTCGTAGTCGCGGATGCGCGTGCGGTTGGTGGTGCCAACTTCGCGCAGAACGGCGCCGCTTTCGGCCATGATGTCCGGAATGCGGAAGCCGTCGCCGATTTCGATCAGTTCGCCGCGCGAGACGATCACTTCGTCGCCCTTGGCGAGCGTGTTGAGAACGAGAAAGACGGCGGCGGCGTTGTTGTTGACGACGATCGCGGATTCCGCGCCGGCGATTTCGGCGAGCAGTCGCGCTGTGTGGACGTCGCGCTTGCCGCGCTGGCCGCTTGCGAGATCGTATTCGAGATTGGAGTAGCCGCCGGCGGTGGCGGCGATGCGCTGCGATGCGCCGCGGCCGAAAGCGGAGCGCGGCCGAGATTGGTGTGCAGGATCACGCCGGTGGCGTTGATGGCGCGGCGGAGCGAAGGGTGCGAGAAGCGCTTCGACTTCGGCAGACGATGCGCGATTCGATATGCGTCGAGTGCTGGCGGCGATCGGGCGCCGGGCTTCGTGCGCTGCGTTTTTCAGGCTGGGCGCGCAGGTCGGCGAGCACGGTGCGCGCGGCATCCGTGACGACGTTGCGGCCGGCGGTTTGCATCAGCGATGGCGATGCGCGCGCGGCCCAAGAACTCGTCAACGGACGGAATTTCGCGCAGGCGGGCGCTGGCGTCCGGCTGCATGCGAGCGGCGGGCTCGGAAGAGGATGGCATCGCCCGCTATTTGAACACGCGGCGAAGGGAAGGCGCAACGTGCCGCGCGCGGGATTTCCCTTTGCGACAATGGGCGCGAACGCCGTTGGTTGACGGCCTGGCGATGCGCGCTCTTAGGCTGGAAGGACGTGTAGCTCCCGATACGCCATGGCCACTATCGACGAGGAACTCAACCAACTCGAACGGGACATTCGCACGCTGAAGATTGAGTACGAGCAATTCTTCGGCGGCGGACGCAAGCGCCCTCCGGCGGACACGCAGTGGCGCGTGGATACGATGGTGCGCCGGTACAACGAACGCGCCGGCGAACTGAGTTACGGGCAGCGATTCCGGTTCAACAACCTGGCGCAAACGTACGCGAAGTATCAGCGACATGTGGCGCAAGAAAACGGTGCAGAAAGAGACCGGGACCGGGCAGCATCATTTCGGCGCGGCCGCGAAAGCGATCGAGGCGGAACGCGCGCGCACGGCGGCGGAATGGGCCGCGGCTGCATCCGGAGCAGCGGGGTCGAGCGACAGACGCGGACGGAAAGGCGCGGCCGCAGTCGTTTGCCACTTCGATTGGCGATCCGGAGCAAGAAAACGGAAAGGTGCAGGAGCTCTACCACAAGCTGATGGAAGCGCGCGAGGGAACGGGCGAAAGCGCCGGCGCGCCGAGCCTGCAGGACTTCGAACGCTTCGTGAAGCAGAAGACGAACAGACCTGAAGGAAAAAGGCGGGCGCGAAATCGAGTACACCGTGAGCGTGGAAGGCGGGCCGCGTGAAATTGAAAGCCCGCGTTTCGCGCTGAGATTTTCTGCCCGCCCGCTTGCTTTTCCGCCGGACCTCTCCTCCGAATTCCATTTCGAAATTTTCCGCAAACGCTTACACTGGCCGCGTCGCGTATTTCGCGCGGCGACGATTTCATTCTCGCGCGGGAGATCTAGACGGTGGCCATCGAGCGGGCGCTGATCAGCGTGTACGACAAGACGGGAGTGGTGGAATTTGCGCGGGCGCTTGCGGCGCTGGGGATCGAGATCGTATCGACGGGCGGCACGGCGAAGCTGCTGCGCGACGCGGGAATCAAAGTGCGCGACGTGGCGGAGCTGACGGGCTGGCCGGAAATGCTGGGCGGGCGCGTGAAGACGCTGCACCCGAAGGTGCACGGCGGGATTTTGTTTCAGCGCGCCAAGGCGGAGGACAAGCGCGAGACGTCGCAGCACGCGATCGAGCCGATCGACCTGGTGGTGGTGAATTTGTATCCGTTTTCGGCGACGGCGGCGAAGCCGGAAGTGACGGCGGAAGAGCTGATCGAGAACATCGACATCGGCGGGCCGGCGATGGTGCGTTCGGCGGCGAAAAATTTTCAGAGCGTGGGCGTGATCACCGATCCGGCTGACTACGCGGTTGGTGGCGGCGGAGTTGCGCGAGAAACGCGAGCTCAGCCTCGGCGACGCGGCTGGATCTGGCGCGCAAGGCGTTTGCACGCACGGCGCGGTACGACGGTGAAATTGCGACGGAACTGGAGCGCTTGGCGGCGGACGGGAAAGTAGCGATCGGGCCGCTCGAGAAATTGCCGCACCGCGTGCACGTGGCGCTGGAACGGCGGGAAACGATGCGGTATGGAGAAAATCCGCACCAGGCGGCGGCGCTGTACGTGCCGGCGGGACGTCCGGCGGCGGGATTCGCGGCGGCGAAGCAACTGCAGGGCAAGGAACTCTCGTACAACAACTTGGTGGATCTCGATTCGGCGTGGGCGCTGGCGAGCGAGTTCCGGCATCCGGCGGTAGCGATCATCAAGCACAACAATCCGTGCGGGGCGGCGGAACAGGAATCGCTGCGGGATGCGTACGTGAAGGCGCTGGCGTGCGATCCGGTGTCGGCGTTCGGCGGCGTGCTGGCGTTCAATCGGGCGATCGACGCGGCGACGGCGGAGGAAGTGGCGAAGCTGTTCGTGGAATGCGTGGCGGCGCCGGGATACGAGCCGGCGGCGCTGGAAAAATTGGCAGCCAAGAAAAATTTGCGGCTACTGGAAATGCCGCGCGAAGCCGCTCCGGTAGAACTGGAGCTGAAGCGCATCGCGGGCGGGGTGCTGGTGCAGGAAGCGGACCGGCACGAGTTGAACGACCGCGAACTGAAAGTGGCGACGGAACGCGCGCCGACGGTGGACGAAATTCGCGCGCTGCTGTTTGCGTGGACCGTGTGCAAGCACGTGAAGTCAAACGCCATTGTGTTCGCGCGCGGCGGGGCGACGGTGGGAATCGGCGCGGGACAGATGAGCCGCATCGACTCGGTGAAGATCGCGGAGATGAAAGGCGCGCAGGCCGGGCTGTCGCTCGAGGGCAGCGTGATGGCGTCGGACGCGTTTTTCCCGTTCTCCGATTGCGTCGAGGCAGCGGGCAAAGTGGGAGCGACGGCGGTGATTCAGCCGGGCGGGTCGGTGCGCGACGCGGATTCGATCGTCGCGGCGAACAAATTGGGGATGGCGATGGTGTTCACGGGCGTGCGCCATTTCCGGCACTAACTTCGAATTTTTATTCGGCCGATCGATACGGCATGGAAACCCGAACCAAACAGAATGGGCTCGCGGGACTGCGGGTGCTTTCGCTGGAAAGCCGGCGTGCCGCGGAAATGGCGAAACTGATCGAGAGCTACGGCGGGCGGGCGATTGTGGCGCCGTCGATGCGTGAAGTGCCACTGGAATCGAACAGGGAAGCGCTGGCGTTTGCGCGGGAACTTGCCGCAGGCGGCTTCGACATGGTGATTTTCCTGACCGGCGTGGGAACGAAGGCTCTGGCGCGCGTGGCGGAAACGGCGTATCCACTCGATGAGTTGCGCGCGGCGCTCGGAAAAATCGCGGTCGTGGCGCGCGGGCCGAAGCCGGTGGCGGCGCTCAGGGAATTGGGCGTGCCGGTTACCTTGGCCGTGCCGGAGCCGAATACGTGGAAGGATTTGCTGCGCGTCCTGGACGAAAAGTCGGACTCGCTGCCGCTGCGGGGGCGGCGCGTGGCGGTGCAGGAATACGGCTCGCCGAATGCGGAGGTACTCGAAGGGCTCGCGCAGCGCGGCGCGAAAGTGACGCGCGTGCCGGTGTATCAATGGGCGCTGCCGGAGGACACGGGACCGCTTCGAGCAGCAGCGCAAGCGATCGCGCGCGGGGAAATCGACGTGGTGCTGTTCACGACTTCGATTCAGGTGGCGCATTTGCTGCGAATCGCGCGGGAAATGAATTTGGAGACACAAGTGCGCGATGCGTTCACGCGAATCGCAGTGGGTTCGATCGGGCCGGTAACGTCGGAAGAACTGCGCGAGCGGAATTTTTCCGTCGATTTCGAGCCGGAGCATCCGAAGATGGGATTTCTGGTAAACGAAGCGGGACGGCGAGCGGCGGAGATCATCGCCCAAAAGCGCGGGCGGACCAGCAGCTAATTTCCCTTAAAAATTAAAAGCGGCCGGGCACGGAAGGTGTGGGTGGGGGGAATGCCGTAACCCGGCCGCATCGGCGAAGGTGAGGAATCGTATCAGGCGAGCTGGAAGCATGGTTCGTCGAATTATCGATGGGTATGATTCGTCTTTCCGATTATGGGCGGCTGTTCCATTGTGGGCCGGGTTTGTAACGGTTTGTTAATGTGAACTGCGGCGACGTTTGCGCTTACTTTTCTTTCGGCGGCGCTGAAAGTTTCTGAATGAGGTTTCTCCGGCGAGCTGGTGCAGCAATTGTTTGCGGCTCGTTGGCGGCAATTTCCCTTCCGCGAACATCTGCTTGCGCAGTTCCCCGATCTCCGCCAGCCATGATTCATATTCTGGGCCGAACTCGCGCGCGATTTTCTTCTTGAGACGCTGCGCAAGCGCGGGGCTGTGGCCTTCGGTGGAGATGGCGATTTGCAGCGCGCCGCGACGGACGACCGCGCCGTAGTAAAAGTCGCAGTGCTCAGGATCGTCGACCACATTGCAAAGGACTCCGCGGCGTCGGGCGTGCGCGTAGATATCGGCGTGCAGAACGGGCGAAGACGTGGCCGCTACAACCAGAAACGCGCCGGTGAGATCGGCGGGGCGGAAGGGGCGGGCGTCCCAGTGGATCTTTTTTGCGCGAGCCCAGGCGCGGACTTGCGGAGTGGCGCGGGGCGCGACGACGCGGAGTTCGGCACCCGTAAGAAGCAGCCCCGCGATTTTCTCTTTGGCAATCGGGCCGGCTCCAACGACCAGGCAACGGCGCCCGGCGAGTTTCAGGAATGCCGGGAAAAGCGGCATTTTGCTAGGCCTCTTCGCCGCGGACCAGATCGTCGTAGGTCTGGCGGCGGCGCACGATGCGAAAGCGGCGGCCCTCGACGAGAATCTCGGCCGGGCGGCGGCGTGCGTTGTAATTCGACGATTGGACAAAGCCGTAGGCTCCTGCGGCCCAGATGACCAGCAGATCGCCGGGCTGAACCGCCGGCAGGGGCAAATCGCGGGCGAGAAAATCGCCGCTTTCGCAGACGGGGCCGACGACGTCGACCGGCTCGCGCGCGCCTTCCGAGGACGCATCGCGGACGGCGGGAGTTATGGGATGCAACGCGTCGTAGAGAACCGGCCGGATGAGATCGTTCATGGCCGCGTCGACGATGACGAATTTCTTGCCGCGGGTTTCTTTGACGTAGAGAACGCGCGTGAGAAGCACTCCGGCGGGGCCGACGAGAGCGCGGCCCGGCTCGATGAGTAATCGGCAGCCGAGCGGGCGGATGATTCCGCCGAGCGCGCGAGCGAAGGCAGCAGGGACGACAGGCTCTTCGTCCGTATAGCGAATACCGAGGCCTCCGCCGATGTCCACGTATTCGAGCGGAACGCCGTTGCGAGCAAGATCGCGAACGTAGCCGGAGAGGCGTGAGAGCGCTTGCCGGTACGGGGCAACGGACAAAATCTGCGAGCCGATGTGCGCGCTGATGCCGCGCCACGCGATCCAGCGCGAATCGGCGTGGGCGAGATAGAGGCGGCGGGCTGCGAGCCAGTCGATGCCGAATTTGTGGTGAGGCTGGCCCGTGGAGATGTGCGGATGGCCGCCGGCGAGCACGTCCGGATTGACGCGGATTGCGACAGAGGGTTTTTCACCGCCGGCGGCAACGTGGCGCTCGGATTCTTCGAGGAAAGCCTCCAGTTCGGCGGCAGACTCGATATTAAAGAGCAAAATGCCGCCGCGTCCGGGGCGGGAGCCCGAATAGCGAAGCGCCGCGCGGATTTCTTCGCGCGATTTGCCGACGCCGGAGAAGACGATGCGGCGGCCGGGAACGCCGATGCGGCGCAAGCGGTCGAGTTCGCCGCCGGAGACGATGTCGAAGCTACTGCCGAGGCGGGCGAGCGTACGCAAAATCGCGAGGTTGCTATTGGCTTTCACCGCGTAGCAGATGGAATGGGGCAGAGAGCCGAAGGAGCGGTCGAGCAGGCGATAGGCGCTTTCGATCGAAGCGCGGCTGTAGACATAAGACGGCGTGCCGACTTCGCCGGCGATGCGCGCGAGGGAAACGCCTTCGCAGTGCAGGATTTGCCCTTTCGCACCATCGCTGCGCACGGCGCGATAGGCATAGTCCGGCGTGTAGCGCGCGGGATCGAGGTTGCGGTCGACCGCGCGTGCACGAGAGGATGATGATTTCGAAGACGCCGTAGAGTTCATCGCGGGCGGGGCGTCGGTCCGGCGTTGCAGCATGCCGAAGAGGCTAAGACCGGGACGTCAGAAAAGTTGAGAAGGATCATGGAGAAACATCATACGAATTTTTAGCGGAAAAGCCACGGGTGAGAAGGCGATTGGACCGGCACCCGAGTAGTTGGCGGAAACAGCGCTAAATGCTGCGGCCGCTCACAGCGAAGTGGCTGGCTTTCATTGGGATGCAAACGGCAGGCGTTGTTCCATTCTGGAATGGCTCACTACGGTGGATGCGATGGCGAGAAGCTACGGTATAATTAAGAATTGTGCTGTCGCTAACGAACATTTCGATGCGCTACGGCGCGCGGGTTCTTTTCGAGAACGTGAACTGCTCGTTTCTCGCGGGGCGGAGGTATGCCATCACGGGGCCGAACGGCGCCGGCAAGTCCACGCTGATGAATATCATGACCGGGGAACTGGAGCCCAGCCAGGGCGAGGTATCGCGGCCGAAAAAGTTCGGCGTACTGCGGCAGGACCAGTTCGCGTTTGACGAGTTTCGGGCCGTCGATACGGTGATTATGGGCAACGCGCCGCTGTGGCACGCGCTGGTGGAGCGCGACGCGCTGTACGCCAAGCCGCACGAAGAGCTGACCGACGCGGACGGCATGCGGCTGGGCGAGCTGGAAGGAATCGTCGGCGAAGAGGGCGGATATACGGCAGAGGCGGACGCGGGGCGGCTGCTGGACGGGTTGGACGTGCCGGAAGAGCTGCACGAGCGCAAGATGGGCGAGTTGCAAGGCGGGCAGAAGGTGCGCGTGCTGCTGGCGCAGGCGCTTTTCGGGAATCCTTCGGCGCTGCTGCTGGACGAGCCGACGAACCATCTGGACCTCGATTCGGTGCACTGGCTGCAGGACTATTTGTGCGAATACGACGGCGTGCTGATCGTGATTTCGCACGACCGGCACTTCCTGAACAGCGTGTGCACGCACACGGCGGACATCGATTACCAGACGGTGATCATGTACAACGGCGGCTACGACGACATGGTGCTGGCGAAGACGTCCGTGCGTTCGCGTATCGAATCGGAAAACGCGCAGCGCGAGAAGAAGATCGCACAATTGCAGGAGTTCATCGCGCGGTTTTCGGCCGGGACGCGTTCGGCGCAGGCCACTTCGCGGAAGAAAGAAGTGGAGCGGCTGCAAACCACGGTGCTGGCGAAATCGAATATCGCGCGGCCGTTCATTCGCTTTCAACTCGATCAGCATTCGGGGAAAAATCCGATCGAGATCCGCAGCATCACGAAATCGTACGACGGCGTGAAGGTGGTGCCGCCATTTTCGGCGCACGTGTCGCGCGGGGAAAAAATCGCGCTGACTGGCCGCAACGGAGCAGGCAAAACCACGCTGCTGAAATCGTCTGGTGCGCGACGCGACGGGCTACATCGACGACGAGGACCGTGCATTTCCGGTCGACGGCGGGACGGTAGTGTGGGGCCACAACGTGCTGGCCGGGTATTTCGCGCAGGACCACGGCGATTCGATCCAGCACGGAACGACGGTGATCGACTGGCTGGGCTCGTTTAAGCCGCAGGCGTCGCAAGAGGAATTGCGCGGGCTGCTGGGGCAGATGCTCTTCAGCGGCGACGACGCGCACAAGCCCACGCACGGGCTTTCCGGAGGCGAGCGGGCGCGGCTGATCTTCTGCCGTCTGATGCTGCAGAAGCCCAACGTGCTGGTTCTCGACGAGCCGACGAACCATTTGGATTTGGAGTCGATCAACGCGCTGAACATTGGGCTGCAGCATTACCCGGGCACCGTGCTGCTGGTGACGCACGACCACGATTTGATCGACGAAGTGGCCACGCGCATCTGGTATTTCCACGGCGGCAAGATCGAGGACTTCAAGGGCCCGTACGCGGATTTCCTGGCGGAGCAGCAGGCCAAGGCGGCGCAGGCGGCCAAGGGCGGACAGCCGGGAGGATCGGAGCGGAAACCGTCGCGGCAAGGCGCGATGTCGAGGTAGAGTTAGCGCGAGCCACGTTTCTTGACCTACAGGCGGCGGGCGCATAGACTTGAGCTGTTCTTGGTAGAGGTGCGGAGGCCATGAGTAGCCGGGCCGGAATTCCGAGCAGCTTCGGAGGCCGCGGTGAAAGGGGTTGGATGTAAACTCCGCCGAAATCGTCGCGGCGGCTGCGGCCGGGCGGTTGGGGGATAAGCAGAAGAGCTTATCCACTGTCATCCTGGCAAACGGGATGGAGCGCTATCGAGGAGCGAAGATACGAGCGAGCCTTTCCGCGCATCCTTCCTTCTCTCCGTAGCGAATTTCCATCACAATTGACAGGCAGAATGAGGCAGGTGCGCCGAACGTGCGCTGTGGCTCTGGGCGGTTCGATATTGGGCGGCACAAGCGCATTCTTGCGGCATCAGACGGGCGAGCGAATGAACGTTTACGAGCTGACCTCGAGCGCTGGTGGACATCGAGTCGATTTCCGACAATGAAGGCGCGGTCGCGAGTTACCTGCTGAAGCATTTGCAGAAGTTTGCGGCGGCGACGGGCGGAAAAGTCGAGCCGATGGAGGCGGAGCCCGGCCGTGCGAACGTGCTCGCATGGTGGGGCGAGCCGCGCGTGACGCTTTCGACGCACATGGACACGGTGCCACCGTATTTTCCTTCGCGTGAAGATGATGAATTCATCTGGGGGCGCGGGTCGTGCGACGCCAAAGGTATCATCGCGGCCATGATCGCGGCGGCGGAAAAGCTGCTGGGCGAGGGCACGCGGAATTTCGCATTGCTTTTCGTGGTCGGCGAGGAGCGCAACAGCGCCGGGGCCATGGCCGCGGCGCGGCAGCCGCGCGGGTCGCGTTTCCTGGTGAATGGCGAGCCGACGGAGAACAAGGTGGCGCTGGCGTCGAAAGGCACGCTGCGGCTGGAATTGACGGCGCGCGGGCGCATGGCACATTCGGCGTACCCCGAACTGGGCGAATCGGCGATCGAAAAACTGCTCGACGCGCTGGAAGCGATCCGGCGCGTGCCGCTGCCGAAGGACGAGCTGCTCGGCGCGTGCACGCTGAACATCGGCACGATTTCGGGAGGACGCGCCCCGAATGTGATCCCCGATTCGGCGAAGGCGGAGCTGATGGTGCGGCTGGTGGGCGATCCGGCGCCGGTTCGCGAGGCGTTTGCGCGAGCGGCAGGGACACGGGCCGAGTTGAAGGAGAGTTTGTACATTCCCGTCATCCGGTTCGCAAGTGTTGACAGCCTGCCCACAACGGTTGTTTCCTACACGACGGATGTGCCGGTGTTCGAGGGCAAGTGGGGCGAGCCGCTGCTGCTGGGGCCGGGAAGCATTCATGTGGCGCATACGTCGGAAGAGCGGATTTCGAAGCGCGAGCTGGCCGAAGGGGTGGGGCTATACGCAGAGGTGGTGAAGCGATTGTTAGCGAAGGCCAATTAGGGCGAATATGAATCTGGCGATCGTGGGATACGGGAAAATGGGCCGTCTGATCGAGCAGCTCGCGCCGGAATACGGCGCCAGCGTGAAGCTGCGGCTCGACGTGGACAACAACTCGAAGTTCGAAGGCATGACGGCCGAGAATTTTCGCGGGATCGATGCGGCGATCGAGTTTTCGACGCCCGCAACGGCGATCGAAAATATCGAGCGGCTGGCCGATCTGAAGGTGAACACGGTTGTGGGCACCACGGGCTGGTTCGAGCAGATGGAGCGGGCGCGGGCGGCGGTGCGTCAGGCCGGCACCGGGTTGGTATGGAGCGCAAACTTTTCCGTGGGCGTATACATTTTCTCGCGGCTGGTGGCGGAGGCGGCGCATTTGATGGCGCGGCAGCCCGATTACGGGGCGTGGGCATGGGAAATTCATCATGCGACGAAGAAAGATGCGCCTTCGGGCACGCTGCTCACGCTGGTCGAGCGCATGAAGCAAGCCGGCTACGAGAAACTGATCAGCGTCGGCAGCAATCGCGCGGGCGCGCATCCGGGAACGCACGAGATCGGCTTCGATTCGCCGGCGGATACGATCACCATCCGGCATACGGCGCGCAGCCGCGAGGGTTTCGCGCGCGGGGCGTTGCGGGCGGCGCGCTGGATCGCCGGCAAAAAGGGTTTTTTCGATTTTCGGGACATCGTGAACGAGCTGTAGCAGGGCAGTTCGAAGGAGGCAGGACATGTTTACGGGATGCGGCACGGCGCTGGTGACCCCATTTCGGCGCGACCTTTCGCTGGACGAAGAGGCGCTGCGGCGGTTGGTGCGGCGGCAGGTCGAGGCCGGGATCAATTTTCTGGTTCCCTGCGGCACTACAGGCGAGAGCCCGACGCTCACGAGCGACGAGCAAAAGCGAGTCGTGCAGATCACGATCGAGGAAGCGCGCGGGCGCGTTCCCGTGGTGGCCGGCGCGGGCGGAAACAACACCGCGCACGTGATCGAAATGGCGCGCGCATTCGAGGCGATTGGTGCGAAGGGAATCTTGTCCGTCAGCCCGTACTACAACAAGCCGACGCAGGAAGGGCTGTATCAGCATTTCCGGGCGATTGCCGCTGCCGTGAGCGTTCCGGTGATTCTGTACAACATTCCCGGACGGACGGGAGTGAACATCGAGCCGGCGACGATCAAGCGGCTCGCTGAAATTGAGAATATCGTAGCGGTGAAAGAAGCTTCGGGCAACATCGGGCAGATGGCGACGCTTTTGGATATGGTGCCGGACAGCTTTTCGGTTCTTTCGGGCGATGACGGAATCACGCTGCCGCTGATGGTGCTCGGCGGGCGCGGGTTGATTTCGGTGGCGTCGAACGAAATCCCGGCGGAGATGACGCGGCTCGTGCAATTGGCGCTGGCGAACGATTTCGCGGCGGCGCGCGAGGTTCATCGCCGCTATTTCCGGCTGATGGAAGCAAATTTTGTGGAGACGAATCCGGGGCCGGTGAAAGCGGCGATGGCGCTGATGGGGTTACTGGAGCCGGTGTTCCGGCTGCCGCTAGTTGCGCCGAAGCCGGAAAACCTGGCGAAGATTCGCGGCGCGCTGGAAGCGGCCGGATTGGTTCAAGGGGCTTATGCTACGCGCTGAAATCGAGCAGCTCTTCGACGAGAGCCCCGAACACTATGCGGAGTCGCAGTACGAGCTTTTTCAGCGTTTCAAGAACGCGCTGAATTCGGGCGAAATTCGCGCGGCCGAGCCGGACGGCTCGTCGAAGACCGGCTGGCGCGTGAATGCCTGGGTGAAGAAGGGCATTCTGCTCGGATTTCGCATGGGGCACATGGTGGAGATGTGTTCCGAGGGCGCGCAGCAGGATTTTTTCGACAAGTCCACTTTTCCGCTGAAGAATTTTTCGATCGATTCGGGCGTGCGCATCGTGCCGGGCGGGTCGAGCGTGCGGGACGGCTGCTTCGTCGGCAGGGGCGTTACGTGCATGCCGCCGATGTACATCAACGTGGGCTCGTACGTGGGCGATGGGACGATGATCGACTCGCACGCGCTGGTGGGAAGCTGCGCGCAGATCGGGCGCAAATGCCACATCTCGGCGGCGTCGCAAATCGGCGGCGTGCTGGAGCCGGTGGGCGCGCTGCCGGTGATCGTCGAAGACGAGGTGCTGGTGGGCGGCAACTGCGGAGTGTACGAAGGGACGGTGGTGAAGCGCCGCGCAGTGCTGGGCACGGGCACGATTTTGAACCGTTCGACTCCGGTGTATGACCTCGTGACCGGAGACGTGCATACGGCGAGCGATGAAGAGCCGCTGGTGATTCCGGAAAACGCGGTGGTGGTGGCCGGCGCGCGTGCCATACCGCACGGACGCGGCAAGGATTGGAATCTTTCGCTCTACACGCCGGTGATCGTGAAATATCGCGACGCCAAGACTGACGCAAAGGTGCAGCTCGAGGATCTGCTGCGTTGAAGCCAACTTTTTCTTTGCCTCAAGGAAAATCCTGATGAGCGGGGCAATCGCGCCACTGGAGGGTTGCGGCCGGATGGAAGCGCGCCGCGGCCGAAACCGAGGAGCGAGATGAGCGGACACTCGCAGCTTTTTTACTTCTGCGGAATGCTGATCGCGATCGGCGCGGCCGAAGCGGGGATTTTCTGGATGCTGCCGCTGTGGGAGCGGCCCGGGCTTTTCTTCGCCGTGACGGTAGCGCCGGAATTCCGCTCCAGCACGGAGGGCCGGAAAATTCTCCGGTTTTACCGGGTGCTGGCGGTGGCGCTGATCGTTATTGGATGCGGACTGATTTACGCCGGAGGAACGCCGAAGCACTGGCCGCTTTTGGTTTTTGGCGTCGCATGGCTCGGTTTCGGGCCGCTGATTGCGCTGCTGATCGCGAGAGAAATGGTGCTGCCGCATGCGGCGAAGCCGCTGCTCGCGCAGGCCGCTATGAATGCGCCGCGCGCGGCGCATTTGCCCGGCGGATGGCTGCTGCAGGCGGGCCCTTTTGCGATTCTGGCCGCGACCGCGATCTATCTGCGGATGCACTGGAGCCAGATACCGGAGATTTTCCCGGTTCATTGGGACGTGCAAGGGCACGCGAATGGCTGGTCGGTCCGGTCGACGATGGGCGTCTACGGACCGCTGATCATCGGCGCGGCGATGGTGGCGGGGATCGGCCTGATGACTTACGCGGTGCTGCGCGAGTCGCGAGTGGTAAAAGTTCCCGGCGCGCGATTGCACGCGCGAGATTTTCCTCATCAGATGGGATACTTTCTGGCGGCGTTGGAGTATTTCCTGGCGGTGATGTTTTCGTGGGTGGCGCTGCTGCCGCTGATCGGCGCGCCGAATATCGGGCTGGTGCTGCTGACGGCGGTGCTGGTGGCGGTGCTGGCGCTCGCCAGCGCGCACCGGATGAACCAGGCGCGGGCGCAGGCGATCGATCCGGCGTGTCTTTCCACTCCGGAGGGCGTGTTCGGAGACGGCACGCTCGACCAGCATTGGAAGCTTGGGCTTTTCTACTTCAATCCGGGCGATCCGGCTCTGCTGGTGGAAAAGCGCATGGGCGTGGGCTATACGCTGAATTTCGCGCGCGGGCTGTCGTGGGTAATCCTGGCGCTTATTCTGCTGGTGCCGCTGGCGCTGGCCGCCATTTTCAAAAGCACCTGAGCGCGGCCCGCGCGGCGAGCTGTTGTCCCTCCCAAAAACTGCGATTGCGAAGCGGTCACGAGAGTGTAGCGATTTGGCTGGGTCGTCAGGCTGTGTTTTCAATAACTTACGACCGTTTCTACCCGAACGTGTATCGATCTGCCATCCCGGCGCGCAGGAGCGCGCCGGGGCCCCGGCGATCTGGAAGTTAGAGGCTGGAGGTTCGAGGTTAGAAGGCGCAGGAGAATACTTCGCGCGGATAAGGCGGCGCGAAAGGAAGCGCGCTATCGCGCGGGCTCTTTTGGCGGGACTGAGGTCCCGCCCTTCCACCCGATGAAGGGCACTCTTCGGCCTCCGGTTGGAGCCGGTTACGTTGGCGGCGAGGTTTTCTTCTGCACGCATGACCACGGATTGACGGTAGCGCAGCAGGCACCGAAATCTCTACTGTACGGAGGTACAGCTTTGGTACAGGCGGACAGGACCTGTACTCGATTCTTCTTTGCGCCGGGGGTGGTTTTTCGGACATGCAAGCGGGTGCAGTCGGTTCATGGCATGATTCACCGCCGACTTGGCAGAGGTCGGAAGAAAAGGCCTCATCGCGGAGCTCGAAGTCGCGTTCCCCACGAGGCCTTCTTGGCTTTTGCAACTGACCTAGACTCGGAGACTTGGACCGTCTAATTTAGCGGGGAGGACTACAGCAGCCTCCTCAATTATCGATGCGCCGTATATATATTAGGTGTGGTAAGCGGGGCGCAGTTCCCAACTGTCGCGTGCGGTCTTCGACGCTAGGGAAATCACGGTTTAAGTCCAAAGCAGACTTTCAATACATCGTCGAAGAAGTCTTGGGCCGCCATTTCCGGACTGATTTTCTTCGATGTCGTATATGTACCGTCAGGTAATTGGATGCGTACATTCGGCTCGCCCTCTTCGTCAACAAAGATTTCACGTAGCCGAATTCTCGGCGTTTCGATTCGACCGTAAATTCCATCTGGATCGGCACGGTTGGTCTGAAGGGGTATGATTTTCCTTCTTGGATACACCGACCAATCGCGAAAAAAGCTGAACATAAAGTTTTCCTCAAGGGGGGTCCGTTTGTTGCGTATTCTAATTCGGAAGAACCAGCATTGCGGAGCACTGCCCTTTTCCCTTAGTTCGACAAACTTTGAGAAGTCAGGAGCCGGGTACGGCCAGCAATCTACATCAATTTCTTTCAACTTTTCATCGAGAAGGTCGGCAGCGCTGTCGAAACCGAGCCTGACCAGTTCCATCCGCGCCAACCATTGTTTATATTCGCGCTCCTCGCGCCGTTGAATTACGGCAGCTTCAGTCTGGCCCCAGCGTTCGGCGAAAATCCGCATTCGTTCCGTTTCTTCCCGGACGCGCTTCATCTCCGTAAAAACGTCCAACGCCCGATCCAAAACGAGCTCGACTAGGGGTGAGTACAAACCAACGTCCGCGAAAGACAGTGCTTCGTAGTACCTCGATCTGTCTTCTCGGCGAATGTTGACGATCGGATAGCCGGATCGTAAAAGGATCAAGTTCATTAGCAGGCGAGCCAGGCGCCCGTTGCCGTCAGCAAAGGGATGGATCGCTGCGAGTTGGTGATGCACATAGGCAGCTTCAACGATGGGCGAGTAACCTTCGGCCTGATTTAGCCCCTCAATCATCTTGTGCATCAAACTCGGCACTGCAACGGGTTCGGGGGGCCTGTGGTCTGATCCACTAATGACGACGCCGATCTGGCGATAGCTGCCAGGTTGTGCCTCGGCCTTATTGAGGACTACGAGCCTATGCATTTCCCGGATGTCAACTTCCCTTATGGGTGTACGAGATTTCGAAAGTTCGAGAAGAAAATTATAGGCTGCGTCTAGGTCTTTCACCTCCAGTTGGTCCGCGAGGGGCTTTCCGCCAATCTCGATGCCATCTAAAAGGATTGCCTCAGTCTCCTGAAGCGAGAGCCGATTGCCCTCAATTCCAGTGCTGTGGAAAATATGTAGGACTCGGAAATACTCGTGAAGCTTCTTCGCGGCGATCGGATCGAGGGGTCCGCCTTGCCGGAATTGACTCACATCATCGTCGAAGGCTTTGAGCCTGCCGACCGTCTCTTTATCGAGTTGGAAATCTTCTATTGTTTTCATTTGTCGTTACTAAAACATATCATTTTCCCACTCTACTCGGTCAGAGGTTTCGTGGCGAACGGATTGATGGCAGGTGGGTGGCCCAACTTCGATTGGGTGTGCCCATATACCCCGGTCGGCGTTGTTTCGCTGTATGGCGCGGCGCTGGACTCGGACGATGCCGGAACGGAAGCGGCTTCGCGGCAAAGAATGCAAGGCAGCCAAGAGGAAAGAGCCCGCTCCGCATCCGGAGACGCGCTTCTGAGGGGCAGAACCCGACGGGATCTTTATGAGAGCGAATGATTCCGCTGACGCGGTGGGAGAAAGGCCGATTGGCGACGACGTCGCGGATGATGGTTGCTGGTCCAAGGGGCCTCTCTGCGGAGCTGTGACATAATGCGAGCGGGCTTGACAAGGGCGGCGGGTTCCCCTAATTTATAAGGCGTCATGAAACTGCTGCGGGCGCACCATAGCCATCACCATCATACGACCCCGTGCCCGCGGCGGTGTGGCTAGCTCGCAGGTTATAGCTGGACTCATCGGCCCGCCGGCGCGGCAAGCGCTGGCGGGCTTTTTGTTTATGGGGAGTAGATTTGAATGCATTCCGAGGCAGGCTGGGCGCAAAGGCGCGCAATGGTTTGAGAGGCTGTGTGACAACGAGGATTGCGGCACCTCAGCGGCTAAAGCCGCTTTGATGTTGCGTCACTTACGGCACGGCTGAAGCCGTGCCCTGACACGAACCTAGCGTTCTCACACAAACTGTGAAGCCGTGCCCTGACGAAGAACGGCCTTCGCAGACAGAGTGTTGGGCTCTGCGATTGCGGTAGCGAACGGCAACTGCTCGGGACGTTGATCCTTATCGGATGGCCAGGAGACGAAATGGAGCTCGATTTCGAAAAAGAAGGCGGATTGATTCCGGCGATCGTGCAGGACGCCGCGAACGGCGAGATTCTGATGCTGGGATTCATGAATCGAGAAGCGCTGGCGAAGACGCAGGAAACGGGCTTCGTCACGTTCTTTAGCCGCTCGCGCAAGAAGCTTTGGACCAAGGGCGAGACGAGCGGGCAAAAGCTGTTGCTGCGCGAATTGCGCGTCGATTGCGATGTGGACGCGATTCTGGTGCGGGCGGAGCTGGAAGGCGGCGCGGTTTGCCACGAAGGATACCGGAGCTGCTTTTTCCGGCGGCTGGAGCGCGACGGGTCGGCGACCACGGTGGCGGAGCGGATCATTTCGCCCGAGGAACTTTATGGGAAGGGGAAGAGCAGATGAGCTGCTTGAAACTGGGAATTCCGAAGGGAAGTTTGCAGGAAGCGACCGTCGAGCTTTTCGGAAGGGCGGGCTGGCGGATTACGGTGAATTCGCGAAGCTATTATCCGGGCATCGACGATCCGGAAATCGAATGCATGATGGTGCGCGCGCAGGAGATGGCGCGGTACATCGAAAACGGCACGATCGACGCGGGGCTGACGGGCAAGGATTGGATCATGGAGACCGGCGCGGACGTGGAGGAAGTGGCCGAGCTGGTCTATTCGAAGACGGGCCTCGGAAAAGTGCGCTGGGTGCTGGCGGTGGCGGAAGATTCGCCGATGAAGAGCGTGCGCGACCTGGAAGGGAAAGTGATTGCGACGGAAGCGGTGCGCATGACGGAAAAGTATCTGGAGAAGAACGGCGTGAAGGCGCGGGTGGAATTTTCGTGGGGCGCCACGGAAGTGAAAGTTCCGCGGCTGGCCGATGCGATCGTGGAGGTGACGGAAACGGGATCGTCGCTGCGCGCGAACCATTTGCGGGTGGTGGACACGCTGCTCGAATCGTCCACGCGGTTTATCGCCAATCGCAGCTCGTGGAAAGACCCCTGGAAGCGGGAGAAGATCAGCAATATCGCGATGCTGCTGGAAGGCGCGATCAAGGCTTATAACCGCGTGGGTTTGATGATGAACGTGCGCGAAGCGGATCTGGAAAAAGTGCTGGCGGCGCTGCCGTCGCTGCGCAATCCGACCGTGGCGCATTTGAGCGATCGGGGCTGGGTAGCGATCAACACGATTATCGAGGAAAAGACCGTGCGGCAACTGATTCCCAAACTGAAAGCGGCGGGCGCGGAAGGAATTGTGGAATACCCGCTGAATAAGGTGGTGTACTGATGGGTTGCGGACTGATGCGCATTCTGCCGCTGACGGAAGCGACCGAGAAGAAGTTTTTGGCTTCGCGCCGCGCGAGCAGCCACGAGGCGGAACGCATCGCGCGCCGCATCGTCGAGGACGTGCAAGAGCGCGGCGATGCGGCGCTTTTTGCGTGGACGAAGAAGCTGGACAAGCTTGCGCTTACGCCTCGCAGCGTGTGGGTGCCGCAGGCGGAGCTGACCAAGACGCGCAAGGGCGTGTCGCGCGAATTTATCGCGGCTATCGAGCACGCCGCCCGGAATATCCGCGCCGTGGCGCGGCGGCAAATGCCGCAGGAATGGACTATCGAGGTCGAGCCGGGCGTGCGAGCGGGACAGCGCGTGCGTCCGATCGAATCAATCGGATGCTACCTGCCGGGCGGACGATTTTCGCTGGTTTCCACGATGCTGATGACGGTGATCCCCGCGCAGGTAGCGGGCGTGCGGCGCATCGTGGTGGTGAGTCCGCAGCCGGGCGCCGCATTGCTGGCCGCGGCCGATCTATTGGGAGTGACGTCGGTGGCGCGGATCGGCGGGGCGCAGGCCATCGCGGCGCTGGCGTACGGAACGAAATCGATCCCGCGCGTGGACAAAATCTGCGGGCCGGGAAACCGTTACGTGGCTGCGGCAAAGCAAATCGTCAGCACGGATTGCGCCATCGACATGCTGGCCGGACCGACGGAGGCGGTGGTGCTATCCGCTCGGGGCAATGCGCGATTTATCGCTGCGGATTTGATCGCGCAGGCGGAGCATGATCCGGATGCAGTGTCGCTGTTCGTGACCACGTCGCGGCGCATGGCGCGTGACGTGGCCGATGAAATCGAGCGGCAGCTTGCGGCGCTGCCGGCGACCAATCTGGCGCGGCGCTCGCTCGAAAGCAATGGCGCCGTGCTGGTGGCGCGCACGCCCAGGGCGGCGCTCGATTTCGTCAACCGGTTTGCGCCGGAGCATTTGAGCTTGCCGGAGGGCGAACGCGGCGCGTGGAAGAAGTTCGACTCGGCCGGAAGCGTGTTTCTGGGCGACTGGAGCGCGCAGACGTTCGGCGATTACGCCAGCGGAACGAACCACGTGCTGCCGACGGGCGGGGTGGGCCGGGCGCGCGGCGGGCTTTCGGCGGCCGATTTCGTGAAATGCATCAGCGTGCAGGAAGTTTCCCGTGCGGGCGCTCGGAGGCTTGCGCCGGTGGCCGAGGAGTTCGCGCACGCCGAGGGCTTGGAGGCGCACGCGCGATCGGTCGAGGTGCGGAAATGAAATCCGCAATCGCCGTGCGCGAATCGGTGCAGCGGATGCGTCCATACCATCCGCCGCTGGAAGGCCGCACGGACAAGCTGCGCCTGGATTTCAACGAGAATCCCATTGGCTGTTCGCCTGCGGTGCGGCGCGCGCTTGCCAAACTCAGCGCTGCTTCCATTGCTTCGTACCCGGAGCAAGAGACGGTTCGAAAGCTGGCGGCGCGGCATTTCGGCGTTCGGCCAGACGAACTTTTGCTGACGAATGGGACAGACGAGGCGTTGAATCTGGTGGTGAATACGTTTGTTGAGGCGGGCGAACGCGTGCTGCTGGTCGAGCCGACCTATGCGATGTACCGGTTTTACTCCGAACTGGCGGGCGCGCAGGTGGTGGCCGCACGGTATGACGCGGAAATGTGTTTCCCGTGGAACAAAGTGATGGCGGAGCTGCGCCGCGGGCCGCGTGTTTTCTTTCTGCCCAATCCGAATAGCCCGACGGGACAACTGCTGTCGTTGGCCGAGCTGCGGCGCATATTGAAAGCCGCACCGCAGACGATCGTGGTGATCGACGAGGCGTACTTCGAATTTTGCGGCGTGACCGCGATTCCCTGGATCCGGCGGCAGAAAAATCTGATCGTCACGCGGACGTTTTCGAAGACCTGCGGCTTGGCCGGGCTGCGGCTCGGCTGTCTTTTTGTACATCGCGAACTGGCGGCACAGATGCACAAGGCGCAGTCTCCCTACCCGGTGAACGTTGCCGCACTGGCAGCAGCCGAAGCGGCCGTGAGGGATCGGAGCTTTATCGCGCGGACGGTCCGTGAAGTGATTCGGGGCCGGAAAGAGTTGGAAAAGGGACTGGGCCAACTTGGCATTCGCTATTTTCCGAGCGCGGGCAATTTCGTGCTGGCGTATTTCGGCGAGCGCGCCAAGCCGGTTGTGGCGGCGCTCGAACGCAAAGGAATTCTGGTGCGCGACCGTTCGAGCGACTTCGGCGGCGAGGGATACGTCCGCATCACGCTGGGTACGGTGCCGCAAACGCGCCGCCTGCTGCGCGAGCTGAAAGCGATCCTATGAGAACCGCAACTCTGAGGCGCGCGACAAAAGAAACGGACATTCGAGTGCGGCTGAATCTCGACGGCCGCGGGAAAGCGCAGATCTCCACGGGCATCCGATTTTTCGATCACATGCTCGAGCAGATCGCGCGGCACGGCGCCCTGGATTTGAATCTCACCGCGCGCGGCGATCTGGACGTGGACCAGCACCACACGGTGGAAGATGTCGGCATCGCGCTGGGCGAAGCGGTGAAAAAGGCGCTCGGGACCAAGCGCGGAATCCTGCGCGCGGGCTATTTTCTGATGCCGATGGATGATTGCCTGGCCGCCGCGGCGATCGATTTTTCCGGGCGCGCGTACTGCGCCTGCAAGTGGAAGATTTCCGCGCCGCGCGTGGGCGATTTTCAAAGCGAGCTGATGGAAGACTTTTTTCGCGCGTTCGCGCAGGCGGCTTCGGCCAACGTGCACTTGAAGCTGGTGTACGGGCGGTCTTCGCACCATCAGGTCGAGTCGATTTTTAAGGCGTTTGCCAAGGCGCTGCGCTTCGCGGTGACGCGCGATAAGCAGCTTCGGCGCGTTCTGCCGTCGACGAAAGGAATGCTGTGAGGTTCGCGATCATCGATTACGGCGCGGGGAATTTGCCGTCCGTGGAACGAGCGCTGCGCGGACTGGGCGCGGAGACGGAGCGCGCCACGGAGCCGGCGCAAGTGGCTGCGGCGCGCGCGATCGTTCTGCCGGGAGTGGGGCATTTTGGCGCGTTCGTCGCCGGGCTGCGCGAACGAAAGTTGACCGAACCGCTGCGGGCGGCGCACAAATCGAAAATTCCGATTCTCGGAATCTGCCTGGGGCTGCAAGCGATGTTTGCGTCGAGCGAAGAAGCGCCGAACGAACCGGGGCTGGGGTTTTTTGCGGAAAAGGTGACCGCGCTGCCGACGAACGTCAAATCGCCCCACATCGGATGGAACCAGCTGCGGCGCGTGCGCGAAAGCCGATTGCTTCAGGGTGTTCCGGAGGGCGCGTATTTCTATTTCGCACATTCGTTTGCCGCTCCGGGTTCGGCGCCGGCAACGGTTGCAGCGTGCGATCATGGAGTTTCGTTCGCGGCGGTGATCGAGGCGGAAAACTTATTCGGCGTGCAGTTCCACCCGGAAAAATCGGGAGAAACCGGCGCGCTGGTGCTGCGAAATTTCCTGGAGTCGCTCTCGTGACGCTCGCGCGCAGAATCATCCCGTGCCTTGATGTGGACGCCGGCCGCGTGGTGAAAGGCGTAGAATTTAAAGGTTTGCGCGATATGGGCGATCCGGCGGAACTCGGCGCACGCTACAACCGGGAAGGCGCGGACGAGCTGGTGGTGCTCGACATCAGCGCGTCGAATCAGGGGCGAGCGACGTTTCTGGATACGATCCGCCGCGTGGCGGAGCAACTGAACATTCCGCTGACAGCGGGCGGCGGCATTCGTACGATGGAAGAGGGACGTGCGGTGCTGCTCGCGGGTGCGGATAAAGTGACGGTCAACACGGCGGCGGTGCGGCGCCCGGAGCTGATTTCGGAGCTTTCCCAACAGTTCGGCGCGCAGGCCGTGGTGCTGTCGCTCGACGTGAAACGCAAGAACGGCTCGTGGGAGGCGTATGTTCGCGGCGGGCGCGAGGCGACTGGACGCGATGCAGCCGATTGGGCCGCGGAGGCTGTTGCGCGCGGAGCCGGAGAGATTTTGCTTACGTCGATCGATCGCGACGGTACGGGCAGCGGTTTCGATTGCGAAGTGACGGCGAAGATCGCGCAAACCGTGCCGGTGCCCGTGATTGCTTCGGGCGGGGCGAGCACGTTTGAGGATTTTCTGGCGGTGTTCACGGATGGGCAGGCCGACGCCGCTCTCGCCGCTTCGATCTTTCATTTGGAGACGCATCCCATTGCCGCGCTGAAGAAATTCCTGGCGGAGCATGGAGTGCCGGTTCGGCAAAGCCGATGATCATTCCGTGTATCGATCTTCAGGGCGGGAAAGCGGTGCAGTTGGTGCGCGGGCGGCGGCGCGCGCTGGCTGTGGATGATGTGCTTGGACTGCTCGACCGTTTTCGCGGATATCCGATCCTGCATGTGATTGATCTCGATGCGGCCATGCGCAAGGGGTCGAATGCGGCTTGGATCAAGCGGCTTTGCGCCCGTGCCGATTGCAAAATACGGGTGGGCGGCGGGATTCGCACGGCGGCGCGCGCGGCGAGGATTTTGTCCTGGGGCGCGGAGAAGGTGATCATCGGCAGCGCGGCCTTTCGCGACGAGCAAGTGAACCGCGAATTTTTGTCCGAATTACGCAAGCGCGTGGGCCGCAAACGAATCATCATTGCTCTCGATACAGAGGCCGGCCGGATCGTGGTGCGCGGCTGGCGCGAACGGCTGAAACTGCGTCCGGACGAGGTGATACCCGCACTGGAGCCGTTTTGCTCGGGCTTCCTTTCGACCTTCGTTGACAACGAGGGCTCGATGAAGGGAACTGATCTTTTGTGGTTTCGGCAGCTGCGCCGCGTGACCTCGCTCCCGATTACCGCCGCCGGCGGGATTCGCAGCATGCGGGAAGTGGAGGCGCTCGAAAAGGCGGGCATGGACGCAGCGGTGGGAATGGCGATTTATACGGGCAAGCTCGCCGCTGATCGTACCGGCCTGGGCAAAGACTGAGGTGAGGGCGAGGGGATCACCGTGCGCAGGCACGGGAGTCGCGGACTGGCGTTCACGGCACCGAAGAGAACAGCCGCCGCACGAATTTGCTTTCGATAGTGTATAGTTTTTATTGGCGCGGCCATGCTGAACGCCGGGTCGCTCTGCGCTCCAGGCTACTTCAATTGCTCTGCGCCGCATCTTTTTAAAAATGAAAAAACCTCTGCAAGTGATGAAGTTTGGCGGCACGTCTGTGGGCAATGCCGCGTGCATCGGGCGCGTTGCACAGATTGTGCGGGACGCCTCGCACCAGGATCCGGTTGTTGCCGTAGTATCGGCGATGGGCGGAGTAACGAACCGTCTGATCGAAGCGGCCATTCATGCCGAAGCGGGCGATCTGGAAAGAACCGGCGCGGCGTTTGCAGCTTTGCGGAAGCATCATGAAAGTGCGCTTGGCGAACTGATCCGCAGGGAGGATCGGCGCAAGGCAATTGCGGATCGCCTGGACCGAATCTTTGCCGAAGGCGAACGCCTTTGCAAAGGCACTGCTCTGTTGCGCGAACTGACCCCGCGCACGCTTGATGCGATATCCAGCCTTGGCGAGCGGCTTTCCGCTCCGATGGTTGCTGGGGCGCTTGAGGAAATCGGCGTCAAGAGCGAGGCCATCGAGGCGACGGAGCTGATCATCACCGATCCGTGCCACGGCGGCGCCGATCCGCTGATGGACCGCACCCGCGAGCACTGCGAAGCACGGCTGCTGCCGCTGCTGGGACAAGGAGTGGTACCCGTAGTCACAGGATTTATCGGCGCAACGAGCGACGGTGTCCTAACCACACTGGGCCGCGGCGGATCGGACTATTCCGCGACAATTTTGGGCGCGGCGCTCGGAGCGGACGAGGTAATTATCTGGACGGACGTGGACGGCGTGATGACGGCCGATCCGCGCCTGGTGCCGGAAGCGCGCACCATTCCGGAAATTTCCTACCGCGAGGCAAGCGAGCTCGCGTATTTCGGCGCCAAGGTGCTGCATCCCAAGACGCTTCGCGCCGTGCAGGAGGCGGGAATTCCCGTTTGGATTCGCAACAGCTTTGAACCGTCGCGAGCCGGAACGAAAATCACGCCGCAGGGCCGCAGCAATGGCGGCGGAGTGAAGGCCCTTACAGCGATTCGCGACGTGGCGCTGATCACCGTCGGCGGGCCGGGAATTGTGGGCGCGCCGGACGTGGTGGCCCGCACGTTTACGACGACGGCGCAGCTGCGAGCCAATCTGCTTCTGATTTCGCAGTCGTCCTCGCAGAACGATATCTGCTTCATCGTGGCTGGTGGTGACGCGCAGCGCACCGTGGAGGCCTTGCGCAAGGAGTTTGCGCAGGACGTGGCCCACGAGAAAGTGGAGCACATCACCGTGGACCCGAGCATCGCGATTGTGGCGGTGGTCGGAGAAAATATGCGGGGCGTTCCAGGGCTTGCCGGGCGGACGTTCAGCGCTCTGGGACGCGAGAATGTGAACGTGATTGCCATCGCTCAGGGATCGTCCGAAAGCAACATCTCATTCGTGGTGGCGGAGAAGGACGTCAAGCCCGCTCTCATTACCACTCACCGCGAATTCGGCCTCGGCGCGCCCGCGCCGCAGGAAGTGACCATAGGTTCCACGAAATGACGCAGAAGTCCGCCAGCGTGGCCGAACCAGCCGCCGCGAAAGCAGCGCAGCGCTGCATCCTGCCGGAATGCGGCGCGGTCTACGGAATTCGCGAACGCATCTACGTATGCCCGAAGTGCGGCGGACCGCTGGAAGTCGATTGCCACGTGTCCGAGATCCGCGATTCGGGAGAATTGCGCAAGAAGTGGGAATCGCGAGGCACTTCCCGCGAGCCGCGGGACATCAGCGGCGTGTGGCGCTACCGCGAATTGCTTCCATTCGATGAATCGGCGGCGTTCGTCACGCTCTTCGAAGGCAACACGCCAATCTACGACGCGCCGCGCTCGGCGAAATATTGCGGAATCGATCACCTTCGCCTGAAGCACCAGGGCTGCAACCCGACGGGTTCGTTCAAGGACACCGGCATGTGCGTGGCCGTGACGCAGGCGGTGATGTTGGGCGCGCGCACGGTGGTTTGCGCCAGCACCGGGAATACGGCTGCGAGTCTGGCGGCCTACGCTGCGCGAGCCGGGCTGCAGCCCGCGATTCTGCTGCCGCGCGGGCAAATCACCGCCGCGAAACTCGCGCAGAGCATGGATTACGGTGCCCTCGTCTGCGAGATTGACGGCAATTTCGACGATTGCATGCGCCTGGTCCAGGAGCTCGGCGAAAATCCCTCCATCTACGTTGCGAATTCGATCAATCCATTTCGCATTGAGGGGCAGAAGACGGTTGCGTTCGAAATGATGAACCAATGCAACTGGAAAGTACCCGATCACGTGGTCGTGCCGGGCGGCAACATGGGCAACAGCTCCGCGCTTGGGAAAGGGTTCGAGGAGCTGCGCGAGATCGGTTTGATCGACCGCCTGCCGAGACTGAGCGTAATTCAAGCGGAAGGCGCGTCGCCTCTCGCGCGCCTGTTTGCGAGCTTGCCACCCGCAAAGGCTTTCGCGGGAGCCCCGCTTCCGGAAACACTCGCTCCCGAAGAGCATCCGCGCACTCTGGCGACCGCCATCAAGATCGGCGCGCCGGTTTCGTGGATGAAGGCGCTGCGCGCGGTCTTGCGCGCCGGCGGAAAAATTATCAGCGCCAGCGAGCAGGAAATCGCCGACGCGAAGGCGATGATCGGTCGTGATGGGATCGGCTGCGAACCCGCGTCGGCAACGACGGTGGCGGGAATCAAGAAATTGGTTGCAGCGGGCCACATTCAAGGCGGAGAATCCGTCGTCGCGGTTCTGACGGGCCACGTGCTGAAGGACCCGGATTACGTCAGCGCCTATCATCGCGGCACACTGGCTCTTGAGGGCGGCAAATCCGGTTCAGCCGAACCGCTGCGCATCGCCGGCGCATTCCGCAACGCCCCGCAGCACGTGGAGGCGTCTAAATCCGCGATTCTGAAGCTGTTGGAACAGCAGCGCTAGGGAGCCGGGAAATTATCATCCTGTCCTTCTGCGGCGCTTCCGAAGAATCTCTACACAGAAAACTCCTAAGCCGATGACCGCCTCCCGCCAACCCTCCTTCGAAGTCCGCGTTCCGGCATCGACCGCCAACATGGGCGCGGGATTCGATTGCCTTGGCCTTGCGCTCGAAATGTATCTCAGCGTACGGGCCACCTTGCTGTCGCAGCCCGGCGCGCGAACGCAGGCGCGCAGCCGCGGTGTGCGAGGCACTTCCGCGCTTCCAAAGGATCCCGATCAAAATCTGATTTTTCGCGCCATGCGGCTTGCGGCCGAGCGCGAAGGCTTCGATCTGCCGCGGGTCCGTTTGGCTGTGCAGAATGAAATCCCGGTGGCTGGCGGACTTGGCAGCAGCGCCGCCGCCGCCGTGGCGGGCCTTGCACTGAGTTATCTTGTGACTGGGAGGCAAGTTCCAAAAGAAGCGGTGCTTCGTTACGCGACCGAAATGGAGGGCCACCCCGACAACGTGGCCGCGGCTCTGCTGGGCGGATTTGTGGTCACCTTCACGCGGCCCGATGGCAGCGTGGTGGCACTTCGCAAGCGTTGGCCCAAGGTGATTCGCGTGATCGTGGTAACTCCGGATCTGGCCCTCGAAACGAAGAAGTCGCGCGCCGTGCTGCCGCAATCGATTCCTCGCGCTGACGCGGTTTTCAATCTACAGCGTTCCACTCTGTTCGTGGCAGCGCTCGAGGACCGCCGCTACGATCTAATCTGGGACGCAATGCAGGACCGCATCCACCAAACGCCCCGTCAATCGCTGATTCCGGGCCTTTCCGAGGTCCTCGCGGTGCCGCGCATTCCAGGGCTGCTCGGTGTGGCCCTGAGCGGCGCGGGGCCGAGCGTCATCGCGTTAGCCACCGAGCGGATCGACGAGATTGGAAGGACGATTGCCGCGTGTTTCGAGCGCCACGGACTGTCTCCCGCCGTCCGCACACTTGAGGCTGCGCAGGAAGGCCTCACATCTTCACAGAAGTACGTGTCGACGCGCTAATCCCACGCATCCTCATTTCGCGAGCGCGCCTGACCACAGTCAAAGCACAAGTGCAAGAATTCGCGCCCGCACGCCCTAGTTTTCTTGGCGCCTTGCGAAGGCAGCCAGTGCGCCGAGCGCCAGAAGACCAAGCATAAGCAGCCACACCGCGCTTGGTTCCGGCGTCGTCACAGGCGGAGGTGGCGGAGGAGGGAAGAACGTCGTCGGCGGTCCGCCTCCGACGATCGGGAAAATTGGCGGAGGGTTCAGCGTACCCGGCGGATTGGAAGGCGGCTGGGCCAGCGGCGGGTTGTTCGGATCCGTTGGATCAAACGTGAACGGGTCCAGAGGCAGTGCCGGCGGCGGCCCGACATTTTCGGCCACCAGCGTGTAATTCGGAGGCGCGTTCATCGCCGCGTCCGGCGGCTCATTTTGTGAGACCGGCTGCACGGGCGTTTCCGAGATTCGATTTCCGCATCGAGTGCGGGCTTCGTGTTTGCCGTCGGTGATTACAGTTTCGCCGGCACGCAGCAACAGGCGCTTCTTGGTCCAGTAGATATGGCCGCCCAACCGGTAGGAAACGTAGACTTCGCGGTCGTGCGCCAGTTGAATGATGTGCGCGCGAGACAGGTCGAAATTCGCGTAGAGTGCCGCAACCAGCGGATCGTTCGCGATAGCGTTTCGCAACTCTTGCACGCTTTCGACGCCGCCGGGAATCACGGAGTAAGGGTAGAGGCGCCGCTGCGGTATTCCCGGTCCAGCCGTCGAACCGGTTCGGCTGAATCGAGCGGCGTAGACGGCCCGGATTTCGGTGTCCCCAATACCGGAACTCCGGCTGCCGTGCCAGTGAATCACTCCAAATGCCGTAAGCGCTGCCGCTATCGCACAGAGCACGCCGGCCCAGTACACCCAATAGTGCCAAGCCGGCAGTTTTAACTCGTTGCTACGTAATTCACCGGGGCCGCGATCTGAGTACATCACCTGATACAACAGCACGTCGCATGCCAATACCGGTTGATTGAATTTGCGGGTGATATGAGCGGCAGGTTAGGAAAGCCGCAAAACAAAAAAGACTTCTTTTTCCTCATAATCCAAGCATGTTCTCAGCGATTTCTACTGACGAAAATCCGGAAATCGAAAAGAGAAGACGAGCCTCGTGACGCGCGCGTCACCATCGTCGTTGGCCCACGCGCCGCAGGCATCGGACGCGACGAAAAGCGCACGCACGCCTTCGCATCCCGGCGATGAGCGGCGCAAACTGGATTTAGCTCGAGAGAGCTAGCGGATTTGGGTTGTTCGCGCCTGGCGCAGTCGCATCGATTCTTTCAGTTCTTTCTGCCAATGCCAGAACATCACGCCCAAAGCCGTGAGGGGAGCGAGGATGCAGACCGCTGCGGCCAAGACGAGGAGCCCGAGAAGTATGCTATTTACTACCGTGCCAGCCACTGAATCCCTCCGTGATCAGTATAGGTACCGGGTGCGATTGACTCTAAACTCTATCGGCCGCACCCGTCAAGACCGGTAAAGACCTGCCCGCCGAAGCCCGATTTCCGCGGCGTTCCGTGCCGCGCCTCAAGCAGCGGCCGGCACGGGGCGCGCCGGTGGCGCCATGAATTCCGGCCCGACGGGATCCTTCACGGCGCGGTTCACGAGATGCTCGATTTCTTCCAGTGCGCTCGCGTCCAGCGACCACCCGTCGATGTTTCCTGCCGCCGTGAGCTGATGGGGACGGCGCGCGCCCCACAGAGCAATCGTTACTCCCGGCTGGTCGAGGGCCCAGCGCACAGCCAAATCCATTACATGCTTGCCGTAGTTTTTCTGCGCAAACGCCTCCAGATCGGAAACCGCCTGCAAGTATTGGCCGTACCGCTTGCCTTGAAACTTCGGGTCGAGCTTGCGCAGGTCGTCACCAGTGAACTGGGTGTCTTTTTTCATCCGGCCGCTCAGCAGTCCGCGGCAGAGCGATCCGTAGACGAGCGTGCTGATATTGTGCTCGCGCACGTAAGGCAGCACATCGCGGTCAATGTCGCGCTCGAAGAGATTGTAGGGCGGCTGGTCCGTGTGCAGGGGAGCGGTCCGCCGGATCTCTTCCATTTGCTGCGGCGAAAAATTGCTGACGCCGATCGCCCGAATTTTCCCTTGCTCGTACAACTCGCGCATTGCCGCGGCCGTTTCCTCCATGGGTGTCCGCGGGTCGGGCCAGTGGACCTGGTAGAGATCGATGTACGAAGTGCCCAGCCTGCGGAGTGAGTCCTCGATTTCCGCCTCGATTCGTTTTCGTGATGCATTCCGGAAAATCTGTCCATCGCGCCATTCGAGTCCTACTTTCGTGGCTATGATTACTTTGTCCCGCCCGGAGCACTCCGCTATGGCTTTGCCGACGATTTCCTCCGAGCGCCCGAAGCCATACACCGGGGCAGTATCGATCACGTTGATGCCGTTGGCGATTGCCGCGTGAATTGTGCGAATCGACTCGCGCTCGTCCGTACCTCCCCACATCCAGCCGCCGATCGCCCAGGTGCCCAGGGCGATCCGCGATGCCCGCATGCCTGTGCCGCTGATTTGCGCGTACTCCATGGCCGTTTCCCCCCTCCTTGCCGCAGCCGCTCCCTTGTTGGAGCGGTTTTCGGTTCCCCGCTGGCTGCCGAAGAAGTTTGATGCTACCCGTCAGTTGGATTGGATGTCGCTGCGCAAAAAAGAGACTCAATCCACGCGCTGCTCTTTTCGGCGCTTTGACTCGATCGGCGTGCGATAATGGCGGTTCCCCGGACCCGGCTTCTGTCGGACTCGCTGCGCCGTTCCGTTGGGCGGATACAGGAGTGCATGGATAGATGTGGATCGTACGGCTCGCCCTGCGCCGTCCTTATACGTTTGTTGTAGCGGCCATTTTGCTCTTGATCATCGGCGCCGTCGCCATCGTGCGCACGCCTGTCGACATTTTCCCGAACATCGACATCCCGGTGATCAGCGTTCTCTTCAACTACAACGGCCTTTCGCCGGAAGAGATGTCCGACCGGATCGTCTACAACTACGAACGCGCGCTCACCACCACGGTTAACGACATCGCGCATATCGACTCGCAGTCTCTCCCCGGCCGTTCCGTGATCAAGGTGTATTTCCAGCCCGGGGTGAATCTTGGCAGCGCCGTGGCTCAAATCACAGCGATCTCGCAGACCATCATTCATGCTATGCCGCAGGGAACGCAGCCTCCATTGGTGATTCAGTACGACGCTTCCACCGTGCCGATCATCCAGCTCGGCGTCTCGGGGCAGGGTCTTTCGGAGCAACAGCTGGGCGACCTGACTCAAAACTTCATACGCATTGGCTTAATCAACATTCCGGGCGCGTCAGTTCCCTTTCCCTACGGCGGCAAACAGCGCGAAATCGTGGTGGACCTCAACACGCAAGAGTTGCAGGCGTACGGGCTTTCTCCGCTCGACGTCGTCAACGCCATCGGCGATCAAAATCTGATCCTTCCCGCGGGAACCGCCAAGATCGGCTCGTTCGAATATCAGGTGGACATGAACGGCGCGCCGCAGACGATCGATGAATTGAACGATCTGCCGGTAAAGCAGGTTGGAAATTCGACCATCTACATCCACGACGTTGCCAACGTGCGCGATGGGAACCCACCGCAAACGAATATCGTTCGCGTTAATGGAAAGCGTGCCGCTCTGCTTCCGGTTCTGAAGGGCGGCGATGTCTCGACTCTCGACATCATCGCCAACGTCAAAAAGAAGATTCCCAGGATACTGGCGGGCCTGCCGCCTCAGCTGCGTGTGCAATTTCTGTCCGACCAATCGATCTTTGTTTTGGCGTCGATCAATGGAGTGGTCCGCGAAGGCGTGATCGCCGCGTGCCTCACCGGCCTAATGATTCTGATCTTTCTCGGCAGCTGGCGCAGCACCCTGATCATCGCCATTTCGATTCCGCTGTCGGTTTTGACGTCCATCATCGTGCTCAGCGCCCTGGGCCAGACCATCAACATCATGACGCTCGGCGGTTTGGCGCTCGCCGTGGGCATTCTCGTGGACGATGCGACCGTAGCCATCGAAAACATCAATCGCAATATCGATCAAGGCAAAGAATTAGTGCAGGCGATCCTCGACGGTTCCGCGGAAATCGCTACGCCGGCTCTGGTTTCCACGCTTTCGATCTGCATTGTGTTCGTTCCGATGTTCTTTCTGTCGGGCGTGGCACGGTATCTCTTCGTTCCGCTGGCCGAAGCCGTGGTCTTCGCCATGCTGGCTTCCTACCTGCTTTCCCGAACGCTGGTGCCCACCATGGCTCGCTATATGCTCGTGGAACAGACAGAGGAGCAGCGCCGCGAACACACCGAATCGTCGCGGAATCCTTTCGTCCGCCTGCAATCCGGCTTCGAAAACGGATTCGAGCGTTTCCGCGACGGCTACCATCGCCTGCTCGCGGCGTGTATCGAGCATCGCAAGCTCTTCGTCGTTGGGTTTTTCGGCGCATGCATTCTTTCGTTCACGCTGCTACCGCTAATTGGGGAAGATTTCTTCCCGTCCGTTGATAGCGGCGAATTTAACATCCACATGCGCGCTCCCACCGGCACCCGGATCGAGGAGACAGCAGCGCTTTGCGACCGCGTGGAAAGCGACATTCGCGCGCATATTCCTCCTTCCCAGCTCGCTTCGATCATCGACAATATTGGCCTGCCTTACAGCGCTATCAATCTTTCGTACAGCAATGCCGCCCCGATCGGCAGTGGAGACGCCGACATTCTGGTTTCGCTGGCGCGCAATCACCGGCCCACCGTCCAGTACGTGCGGGAGCTGCGCCGCGTTTTGAACCAGGATTTCCCCGGCATTGAGTTCTACGACCTGCCCACGGACATGGTGAGCAAGATTCTCGACTTTGGTTTGCCCGCGCCGATCGACGTCCAGATCGTGGGCAGGAATTTGCTGGCGAATCGCCGGTTCGCGGACAATCTGTTGAATCAGCTCAAATTCGTGCCCGGCACTGTGGACTTGCGCATTCAGCAGGCGTTCAACGAGCCTCGGTTGCACATCCATGTCAACCGCACCGAGGCCGAACAGATTGGCTACACGGCCAACGATGTGGCGCGCAATCTCCTCATTTCTCTCAGCGGCAGCTTTCAGACCACGCCCACTTTCTGGCTCGATCCCAGAAACGGCGTGAGCTACAACATCGCCGTGCAAACGCCCGAATATAGTAATGATTCGCTGCAGAAGCTTGAGAACATTCCCATTAGCGGCCCCGGCACCAGCCAGTCGGAAGTGCTCAGCGACGTTGCTTCGTTCAGCCGCGGATCGGAAATGGCGGTGGTTTCACATTACGACGTGGAACCCGCCATCGATATTTTTGGCTCGGTTGACGGCCGGGATCTTGGCGGAGTCGCCGGCGATATTCAGTCGATCGTTGATCGCAGCCGCAAGGATCTGCCGCAAGGGTCCCAGATTCACATTTTGGGCCAGATTCAAACGATGCGCTCGTCGTTCGACGGACTTCTCGGAGGGCTCGGATTTTCGATCATTCTTGTGTACTTGTTGATCGTCGTGAATTTTCAATCGTGGCTGGACCCGTTCGTGATTCTGATGGCGCTGCCGGCAGCGCTGGCGGGCATCGTCTGGTGCCTGTTCATCACGCACACCACCATCAGCGTTCCGGCGCTTACCGGCGCGATCATGTGCATGGGCGTGGCCACCGCCAATAGCATTCTGGTCGTGAGCTTTTCGCGCGAACGCCTCTCCGCGGGAAAGACTCCCGCCGAAGCGGCGTTGGAAGCGGGATACACGCGTTTTCGTCCCGTGCTGATGACTGCTCTTGCGATGATCATCGGTATGTTGCCCATGGCACTGGGACTTGGCGAAGGCGGCGAACAAAACGCCCCGCTGGGCCGCGCGGTGGTTGGCGGGTTGACCTTCGCCACGGTTGCGACACTTTTATTTGTGCCGGTCTTCTTCAGTATCGTCCACGGTGAAAGTGGCGAATCGACTGCCCAGGGAGGCGTGAAGGGCCCTGAGACATCGCTTTCGCACGATTGATTTGAAACGCCCGTGGAACTGGTCACATCTACTTACATGGTGTGTTTGGGAAGGGGAATTTCGTGAACAGTGAGGAGCGTTCCGCACCGCATCCGGAGGAGGGCGAATGGTCGCCATACGGGCGCGGGGAGTCCGGGCGCGGTGTTCTCATCGCGATCATCGTGCTCGCGATTGTCGCTGCGGTAGTTATTACCGGAATCGTGCCGCGCTTCAGAGCGCGGGCTGCGCTAAAGGATGAGACGCGCGAACTCGCCATTCCCACCGTCGCCGTAATCCATCCCAAACCAGGCAATCCTCGCACGGAAATCGTGCTGCCAGGCAACATGCAGGCGTACGCGGATTCGCCTATCTACGCGCGTACCAACGGTTACCTCAAGGCCTGGTATCACGATATCGGCTCGCGTGTGAAGAAGGGCGAATTGCTTGCCGTAATCGAGAGCCCGGAGGTCGATCAGCAGCTCGATCAGGCGCGCGCCGATTTGAATACCGCCGAAGCGAACTTTGCGCTCGCCCGCACAACGGCCGAGCGTTATCAAAACCTGCTCAAAAGCGGCTCGGTCGCCAAACAGGACGTGGACAACGCCGTCGGTGACTATGAAGCCAAGAAGGCCACGGTAGCCTCGGCGCAGGCCAATGTGAAGCGCCTGGAAGAGATGCAGTCATTCGAGAAAGTCTACGCTCCGTTCGACGGCGTGATCACCGCGCGCAAGACCGACGTGGGTCATTTAATCAATTCGGGCGCCGGTAGTCCGGCCACAGAGCTGTTTCATATATCGGCGATTCGCAAACTGCGAGTCTTCGTCAACGTTCCCCAGCAGTATTCGACGTCCACGCACCCGGGATTGCCCGCCACGATCACGCTGCCGGAATTCCCGGGGCGTCGCTTCAAAGGAACGCTCGTCCGCACGTCGGATTCAATTGACGCCGCGTCGCGCACCCTCCTCGTCGAAGTCGATGTCGATAATCCCAAGGGAGAACTTCTCCCCGGCTCTTACGCCGAAGTCCATTTCCAGATTCCGAATGCCGCTCCCGCGTTGATTCTGCCGGTCAGTGCGCTGATCTTCCGTTCGCAAGGGATGCAGGCTGGCGTCGTAGAAAATGGACAGCACGCGGTGTTGAAGAACATCACGGTCGGCCGCGACTTTGGAAACGAAGTGGAAGTTATCGCCGGCCTCAATCCCACGGACTCCGTGATTGTGAACCCGCCGGATTCGCTCGTTTCCGGAGAGCTTGTCCGTGTCGTCTCCTCGCGCGAAGAGAACGGTGAGACGCCGGCCGGAGGCGCACGATGAAAACCGCGGGTCCGTTGAGACTCTACTCGTGTTCCGCTTCTGCGCGCATACAGGCATGAGTCTGCGCAGACCTCACCTGTTCGCCTTGGCTGTCGCGGCGCTTTTGCTCGGTGGCTGCACCGTGGGGCCGAAGTACGTCCGGCCCACTACGGAAGTTCCCACCGCGTACAAGGAAGCGAAAGGCTGGAAAGTCGCGCAGCCGAGCGCTGCGGAGCCCAAAGGCAATTGGTGGGACATCTATCGCGATCCGCGGCTCGACTTGCTGGAGCAGCAAGTTACCGTTTCCAATCAGACCCTTAAAGCAGCGCAAGAGCAGTTCTTGCAGGCCCGCGCCGCGGTTCGCTTCGCCCGCGCAGGACATTTCCCGGATATCACCGCCGGAATCGCCGGCTCGCGCAATCGTCAATCGCAGAACCGGGCGCTGTACGGTCCAAGCTCCCCCGTTCAATATAGCGACGTTCAGTTGCCGGTGGATGTCTCCTACGAGCCGGACGTTTGGGGCCGCGTGCGCCGCAGCGTGGAAGCAGCGCGCTCGGAAGCGCAAGCGAGTGCCGCCGATCTCGCGAGCGTCGACCTGAGCCTTCACGCCGAATTGGCACTCGATTACTTTGAGCTGCGCGGCCTCGATTCTCAAGCGCAGCTCCTGAATTCCACGGTCGCTTCTTATCGGAAGGCGCTGCAACTGACGCAGAGTCGCTATCAAGGTGGTTTGGCCTCCGAATTGGACGTGGCGCAGGCTCAGACGCTGCTCGAAACCACGCGAGCCGAGGCCGTCGACGTTGGTGTGCAGCGCGCCGCGTACGAGCATGCCATTGCCGTCCTGATTGGAAAGCCTTCGGCGGAATTCACGCTGCAGCCGCTTCCACTCACGCTAGGACCTCCGTCGATTCCCGTCGGCCTGCCGTCGGCTCTGCTCGAGCGGCGGCCGGATATCGCCGCGGCTGAAAGGCGCGTCCAGGAGGCGAACGCGCAAATTGGCGTCGCCCGCGCCGCCTATTTCCCCAATGTTCTTCTCGGCGCCTCGGGCGGATTCGAAAGTAGCACCATCACCAATCTTCTCCAGGGCGCCGGCGGCTTCTGGTCTCTGGCAGGATCGGCTGCGGAAATTGTCTTCGATGGAGGACTGCGGCGCGCAATCGGCGAACAGGCACGCGCCGCCTACAATCAATCCGTCGATCAGTACCGGGAAACCACGCTCGCGGCGTTCCAGGAGGTAGAAGACAACCTCGCCGCTCTGCGCATCCTTCAAAACGAAGCAAAAATCGAAAATGCCGCCGTTGCCGCCGCACAGCACTCCTTGGAACTCTCCAACACGCGCTACACAGGCGGAGTAGCCAACTACTTGGAAGTCACGACTGCCGAAAGCGCCGCGTTGGCTGACGAGCGCGCGGCCGTTGATATCGCCACGCGCCGAATGGCCGCCAGCGTCCTCCTGATCAAAGCGCTCGGTGGCGGTTGGAATGTTTCCATAATTCCGCGCATCTGAACTGCACTCCTTCTCCCTCGCTAAAGCTTCTCCCTGGCTCGGACGATTTTCCCGATACGAGGGCATGTACAGCGTGCGTGCGGCAGATAGTCTCTGCCTTCTTACATTAAGTTTCTCTAATGGTCCGGACCGCACTGGCGTGCTGAAATCTGGAGCGCCTGCACCGTTTCGGCGATCATCTTGCATCTGAATCCGCTTTCTAACGCAAAGGAGACTCGCGCCTTCGTGACGGCTCGCCCCATCAAAGTCCTGCTGATCGACTCCAACCCGCGCGAAGCGGCCGAATTGTGCGAAAAACTCGCTGTATCAAAGCGAGCCACCTTTTCGGTCCAGACGGTCAGCACGCTGTCGCAGGCCCTCGCGCTGCTCGAAGAGAGTCGGTTCGAGGCCATGTTGGTGGACTTGGCCACGCCGGAAACCGAATGGATGACCTTGCTCTCGAAGCTCCAGTCACGGGCCCCGGAAGTATCCATCATCGCGATGAGCTCCGTTGAAGACGAAACGAAAGCTCTCGAAATCGTGCGCGCCGGCGCGCAAGACTACTTGCTGAAAGAGCGTTTGACCTCTGTGGTCCTGGAGCGGATTTTGCTCTACTGCATCGAGCGCCAGCGCGCCAGGACGCGAACCGCCCTGCACAGTTCCGTATCGCAAGTTCTGGCCGCTTCGCAGTCGCTCGAGGAAACAGAGACGGCCATTCTGGGCGTGCTGTGCGAGTTCCTGGAATTCGACTACGGCGGATTTTGGTGGTTGGACCGCGCCTCCGGAAAACTCGTCCACCACCAGTCCTGGCACAATCCGTCGCGGGATTTGGGCTACCTCAACGCAGCCGCCCGCGCCATGCAATTTACCAAAGGGCAGGGATTCGTTGGCCGCGTGTGGGCCAGTGGCGCGCCCGCCTGGGTCCGGAGCATCGAACAGGACCCCGTATTGCGGTCGGCCAAAATTCTCGCGGATGCTGGATTCCAATCGGCATTCGCGCTTCCCATCGCTCTCGGCTCCGAAACGCTCGGCATCATGGAATTCTTCGGCGCCGAAGTCCGGGACGCCGATGAAGAACTCCTCCGCGTAACCGCGACCATCGGCAGTCAGGTAGGCCAGTTCCTCGCTCGAAGGGTCGCCGAGCAGGAAAGGCAGCGCTTGATCAACGAGCGCTTGCTGATTCTCGACTCGGCTTCGGAGGGAATCTACGGCGTCGATTTGCGCGGTTCGCTCACCTTCTTCAACCGGTCTGCGGCGCGTATGTTTCAATGCACTCAGGAAGAGACGCAGGGTAAGCAGTCGCACGCGCTTTTCCACCACACTCGCACGGATGGCTCCCCGTATCCCTTCGAGGAATGCCCCATTCACCGCGTCCTCGAAGACGGCCAGCGTCACTGGAGCGATCAGGAATGTTTCTGGCGGACGGACGGATCGCAGTTCGCCGTCGAGTACGCCTGCTTCCCCATGTTCGAAGGCGAAAAGATCACCGGTGCGGTTGTCTGTTTCAACGACATCACCGAGCGCCGCCGCATGGAAGTCGAGCTGCGGCACGCCCAAAAACTCGAAGCCGTGGGTTCTTTGGCGGCTGGGATCGCGCATGAAATCAACACGCCGATCCAATTCGTCGGCGATAACACGCGGTTTCTGGAGAACGCGTTCCGCGATCTCGCGCAGCTCCTCGCCTGCTACCAGCGGCTTTATGAACATGCCCTCCAGGGAACGGTCTCGGCCGGTCTCCTGCACGAAGTTAAGGCCGGACGCGAAAAGGCCGATTGGGACTATTTGCAAGCGGAAGTGCCGAAAGCCATCGATCAGGCATTGGATGGCATTAACCGTGTCGCCCACATCGTCCGCGCCATGAAGGATTTTTCGCATGTCGATCGCCGCGCCGAAAAAGCCGCGGCTGATATCAACAAAGCCATCGAAAGCACACTGATCGTGGCGCGCAACGAGCTGAAATACGTCGCCGACGTGCAAACCGACTTCGGCGCGATCCCCCCCGTGATTTGCCACCTCGGTGACGTGAACCAGGTTTTCCTCAACCTGTTCATCAATGCCGCTCACGCGATCGGTGACGTGGTGAAAGACTCAACGCACAAGGGCCGCATTACCGTCCGCACTCGCCAGATTGACGACTGGGTTGAAATATCGATTGCCGACACCGGAACGGGGATTCCCGAAGCGATTCGCACCAAGGTTTTCGACCCCTTCTTCACCACCAAGAGCGTCGGCAGGGGAACGGGTCAGGGGCTGGCTCTGGCGCGCGCCATCGTTGTGGAAAAGCATGGCGGCACGCTCACCTTTGACACGGAACTGGGCAAAGGCACCACGTTTTATGTGCGGCTCCCGCTCACCGGAGCTTTGGAGCCAAGAGAGGCGGTCGCAACATGAAGCGTATCTTGTTCGTCGATGATGAACCCAAAGTTCTCGAAGGCCTGCAGCGTACCTTGCGCGCGCAGCGTCACGAATGGGAAGTTGCCTTTGCGTCCGGTGGCGACGCCGCCCTGACCATGCTCGCGGCCGCGCCTTTCGACGTAGTGGTCTCGGACATGCGCATGCCCGGAGTAGACGGCGCCGCCCTGCTGGAAATCGTCCGCCAACAATACCCCAGCATTCTGCGCATCATCCTCTCCGGCTATACCGAGATGGAAGCCTCGCTGCGCGCTGTTCCGGTGGCTCACCAATTTCTTCTCAAGCCGTGCGATCCGGAAACCCTCCGCACCGCCATCGACCGCGCCACCAGCTTGGTGGAAGTCCTCAACAGCAAAATGATGGCCAGCCTCGTCGGAGCGATGCAGGAGCTGCCTTCTCTTCCTCGCACCTACATGGAGCTACGCAAAGCGCTCGCCGATCCGGAAACGCCGATTGACCGCGTGGTGCGAATCGTCGAAAAAGACGTCGCCATCTCGGCGAAAATCCTGCAGCTGGTCAACTCCGCGTTTTTCGGCCTCACGCGCGATGTTTCAGACGTCAAGATGGCCGTGAGCTATCTGGGCATCAACATCCTCCAGAACCTGGTCGTTTCCGTCGAAGCCTTCCGCATGTTCCAGCCGAAAAAAAGCATTCCCGGCTTTTCCATCGAAGAACTTCATGCTCACTCGCAGCTCACCGCGCGAATTGCCGCACGTTTTTCAGCTGACTATAAGTTGCCCACAGCCGTTGTGGTCGCGGCTCTTCTTCACGACGTGGGCAAGCTGGTGATCGCCGAAAGGGCCCCTGACCACTTCGCCCGTGCGATCTCCGGTGCGCGCGAGGACGGCCGGTCCCTTTTCACGGTCGAGGAAGAATTGATCGGCATTTCTCACGCTGAAGTGGGCGCTTACCTTCTCAGTTTGTGGGGCCTCCCGTATCCCGTGGTCGAAGCAGTCGCTCACCACCATCATCCGGAACGCGTATCGCAGAGAACATTGGACATGATTAACGTCGTCTATCTCTCCAACTTGCTCGCGCACGAGAATAGCTGCGAATCTGGCCAGACCGCCTTAGCTCACCAGGGAATGGATCCCAAGCTTCTCCAGGACATCGGCATGGCCGATCAGCTCCCCGAATGGCGGCATATGGCCGAAGCGGCAGCGCACGAGCCTCAAGGAGTCTGAAATGTCAGATGGCCGCCGGCCGCGCATCCTCTGCGTCGATGACGAGAAGAACATCCTCGACGCTCTTTCTCGAACCCTCCGCGCCCTCTATTCTGTGGAAACAGCCGTGAGCGGCCCGCAGGGAATCGAAGCGCTGGAAACCAAAGGCCCTTTCGTCGTTGTCGTTTCCGATTTGCGCATGCCTGTCATGTCCGGCGTTGAATTTCTCAGCCACACCCGCCGAATCGCGCCGGATACCGTGCGCGTTTTGCTCACCGGCCATGGCGATTTGGAAGCGGCCATCGCCGCCGTCAACGACGGGTACATCTTCCGGTTTCTCACCAAACCATGTCCTACGGAAGTTCTGGCCAAGTCGCTGGCCGCCTGCGTCGAGCAGCACCGCCTGGTCACCTCCGAGCGCGTGCTGCTGGAACAAACTCTGCGCGGCAGCATTCAAGCGCTCACGGACATCTTGTCGCTTGCCGATCCAGCCGCCTTCGGCCGTGCCACGCGCGTGCGCCACAGCGTTACGCGTCTGATGGAGCATTTTGGGATTCGCGAGACGTGGCCCGTGGAAGTGGCCGCCATGCTTTCGCAAATCGGCCATGTTACTCTTCCTCCGAATACGCAGGAGAAGATCTACCGCGGCGCGCCCCTATCGGACGGCGAACGCCAAATGCTCGATCGCATGCCGAAAGTGATCGAACAGATCCTTGCCAATATCCCGCGCCTCGAAACCGTGCGCGAAATTCTCCGCCGGCATTTCTGGAAATTCGATGGCGCGTCGGCAGCGGGAGACATCGTTTCGTGGGGCGCCCGGGCGCTCAAGATTGCCGTCGATCACGACATCGTTGAGTCGCAGCCCGGCGCGAACAAGCACCCCTTCGATATCCTTCGCAGCCGCGAAGGATGGTACGATCCGGCGATCCTCGAAGCGCTCGCCGAGCTTCACGGAAGTCGCCGTCAGGAGGTCGTCGTTCAGGAATTGCGCCTCTGCGAACTTGCTGTAGGCATGGTTTTCGACGAGGACGTCATGTCCGCGAAGGGCCTGCTGTTGATCGCGCGCGGACAGGAGGTTACTCCGGGTCTGCTTGAGCGCGTTCGCAATTTTTCGTTGGAACTCGGCATCCGCGAGCCGATTCGGATGGTCCTGCGTTCAGTGGCGCAGCCCGAATGCGAACCTGTGCAGAAATCGGCATAGCTTCTTGGCGGAACACGGCGTGCCGAAGTCCTGCACAATTCTCACATCCTCCCACGCGCTTTCACATCTAATCGATAGCTTCTGCTTGCGTTGCCGGAAAGCGGTAGTTTTGAACGCGAGCCCACTATGCCTGCACAACATCGGGTCGTAATCATCGGTGGAGGGTTTGGCGGGCTGAGCGCGGCCCTAAAGCTCGCTCGCGCAGGCGTGCACCTCGCGCTAGTTGACCGCCGCAACTATCACCTCTTCCAGCTGCTGCTCTATCAAGTAGCCACGGGAGCGCTTTCGCCGGCGAACATTGCTGCTCCGCTTCGCAATATCCTGAAGCGCTACCCGAACGCGCGTGTGCTGCTCGCCGAGGCCGTAAGCATCGACGCGGCGAAACGCCGGGTCGTGCTGAGTGACGGAGCCGTCGAGTACGACACGATCATCGTCGCTACGGGCGCGAGTCACCAGTATTTTGGCCACGATGAATGGGAGAAGTTCGCGCCGGGCCTCAAGACCGTCGAAGATGCCACAAGCATGCGCCGGAGAATCCTTCTGGCCTTCGAAGCCGCCGAACGCGAACTGGACCCGGAGAAGCGGCGCACCTGGCTGACGTTCGTCATCGTCGGTGGCGGGCCGACGGGCGTCGAACTCGCCGGAGCGCTTGGCGAAATCGCCAACGACACGCTCCGCCACGATTTTCGCTCCATTGATCCGGCGAGCGCTCGGATCATCTTGATCGAAGCTGCCAGTGCGATTCTACCTTCCTATCCTCCGAAACTTTCGGCTGCGGCTCGCCGGATGCTTGAGCGCCTGGGCGTCTCGGTCCGCACCAGCGCGATGGTCACCCAAATCGAGGAGACCTCCGTTACGATTCGGGAGGGTGAGCGCGAAGAGGTAATCTCTACGCGTACGATCCTGTGGGCCGCCGGAGTTTTGGCCTCGCCGCTTGCTCGCACGCTTGCAGAAGCGGCTGGCGCCCCGCTCGACAAGGCTGGCAGGGTGATTGTCGAGCCAGACCTCACCATACCGGGCCATCCCGAGATCTTCGTGATCGGCGATCTTGCCAACTACAGCCATCAAACGGGACAGCCTTTGCCCGGCGTCGCTCAACCGGCGATGCAGGAGGGCCAGTACGCCGCCCGTGTTATTATCCGCCGCTTAACAGAGCAGAAAACTCCGCCGTTCCACTATTTCGACAAAGGGAATCTTGCGACCATAGGACGCGGCGCCGCCGTGGCCGATCTGAATTGGCTGCGGCTGTCGGGCTGGCCGGCGTGGCTGATTTGGTTGTTCGTCCATCTGGTTTACATTGTGGAGTTTCAGAGCCGGCTGCTGATTCTCTTGCAATGGGGCTGGCTGTATATCACCTACGACCGTTCCGCGCGCCTGATCACCGGGGATGATCCGCTTCCGCTGGATTTGTGAGCGGGTTTCGCCCTCTCCGTCACATCATCGCAAAAATATGAAAGCTCGCGATGCCGAGCCCAATGCCCAGCACGATTCCCACGAGTACGTCGCTGAGAAAGTGCATCCCGAGGGCAATGCGCGACGCGGCGATCAGCAAGGCCGCCAAAATCAGGCACGGCTGCAAGTAGGGATAGAAGAGGCCAACGGATATGGCCACGGCGAACGCGGTGATGGCGTGGCCGGAGGGAAACGAATATTTGTCCGGCGGCAGGATCGAAGCCCAGCAGTGCGGCTCAATTTCGTACGGCCTTTGGCGGCGGCTGGTGTGCTTGAGCGCGCGGAAGATAAGAATCCCCGCGACGGCGCTGGAACCGGCCGCCCCGATTGCGGCGAAGCGATGCTCTCCACCGGCGAGCAGCAGAATCAGACCGAACGCGTACCAAAGCCATCCATCACCTCCTCGCGTTGCCACGATCATGACAATGCGAAACCACCGCGGCGCTCGCCAGCGATGCACTCGCCGCATCAGCCGGTGATCGTTCGATTGAATCTGGTGCCAGACTGCCTTGGTTACGGTCATGCCCATTCCTCCACCGCAGGTTTCGGTACGGAGGCCCAACCAAACCGGTTTCGCGCTTCCGGGCTGGCTCAAAACCTCCGCCGACCAGCGACGAAGAAACGCGCGCTCATCGCGGTAATTCCACAAAGTGTCGCGGCTGGCAGGACCACAGCCAGCGGCGCCAGGAGCATGGTCCAGGACTTCTTCGCGCATCATTTCCATCGCGATCAGGAACACATCCCGGGTCAGCTTCGCGAAGCAGCCCGATTCGCCGTGCACGCGTCCCGCGGCCGTTCTTCAGCCCGTCGAAGAACTCCTGCTTCGTCCGCGCGCCGCGGACTTCGGTGTACGTGGTTCCCACGGACGGCAGCGCGTGCGCATCGCTTCCGCCGATCCCGATCTTCCGCCAGCGCCGCGCCAGCCGCGCCGCCTGCGCGTTGGCTTTCGGCAGCATGTGCCCGTTGCGCGTTTCCACGGCCGGGAAAATATTCCTCGAACCAGTCGAAATCCTCGATCTCCCGCCGTCCGGTCAGGCTGGAAAACACGTGATTGATGCTGAAAAAGAGCTGCCGCTCGGTCAGGTACATCAGCAAGGCCGGCAAATCGTTCCGCCGCTGCTGGAGCTGCGCGTGCTGCCGCTCATGGAAGTCGTAAACTCCAATATGGACTTCCGTACCGCTGGGCATGCGGCACGTCAGCTCCTCGCTGAGGAAGAAAGTCGGGATGCCTTCGCAGCTTCTCCGAGCCTTCGATCGAATCGTGATCGGTCAGCGTGAACAGATTCATCTCACGCCGCTGCAACGCCTCGAAAACCTCTTCCGGATCGCTGTAACTTTCGCGGCAAAAGCGCTCACGAACCGAGTGGTGCAGGGCCCGGAAAAGTACGAGTGGACGTGCATGTCGCATTTCATGATTTCCACAATAAATCCACAGCATTACTCACAGATGACATTCCAGCGAACATTCTGTAAGTGTCTAAATACTAAGGCATTTAACTGATTCGGCACCAGAATTGGCATTTTAACCGTCCTGTAGCAATTGAACTTACGCTCCATGCCAGAATTCCTTGGATGGAGGCAAAAGCCGCGAAACGATCGAGTTCATGTTTTTCGACGCGGGTGGCGGTCACCGGGCGGCTGCCACGGCGCTTCAAATGGCCATTCAATGCCAGCATCGCCCGTGGGACGTACACCTCACCAACCTGCAAGAGCTGCTGGATCAGCTGGACATCCTGAAGAAGTACGCCGGAATCCGCATCCAGGACCTCTACAACAAGATGCTGCGCAACGGCTGGACGCTGGGCAGCCCGGAACTCATGCGCGTGCTGCAGTTCGTGATCCGGCTGTATCACGGCCCCACGGTCCGGATGCTTGAAGAGCACTGGCGAGAAGCGCAGCCGGACATGGTGGTGTCCTTCGTTCCGCACTTCAATCGCGCGCTCTGCGAAAGCTACTCGCGCGCGTGCCCTGGACGTCCCTTTGTCACGGTGCTGACGGATCTCGCCGACTACCCGCCGCATTTTTGGATCGAACGCCAGCTGCAATATCTCGTATGCGGCACCGATCGCGCCGTCGCACAGGCGAAATCGATGGGTCACGCGGACGACCGGATCTTCCGCGTCTCGGGAATGATCCTCAATCCGAGATTCTACGAGCGGCGGTTGAAAATCCCGTCGCCGAGCGTGAGGGCTCGGGGCTGCAACCGAATCTGCCGACCGGTCTCGTGCTTTTCGGCGGCCACGGATCGCGCGCCATGTTGCAGATCGCCGAACGCATCGAACGCTCAAACCTCGGAGTGCAGATGATCTACATCTGCGGGAAGAACGAGAAACTGGCTGCCGCCTTGCGAGCCGGCAGTTCGCGCATGCCCCGCTACGTGGAAGGCTTCACGACGCGCGTCAACCACTACATGCAATTGGCGGATTTCTTTGTCGGCAAGCCGGGCCCCGGCAGCGTGAGCGAGGCCGCTGGCTATGGCCTTGCCCGTGATCGTGGAATGCAATGCCTGGACGCTTCCGCAGGAGCGCTATAACGCCAAGTGGATCGTCGAAAAGGAAGTCGGCGTAGTACTTCCGCAACTTCCGGCACGTCGAACAGGCCGTTGCCAAACTCATTGAGCCTGTCACACTGCGCGCTACCGCGCCAATGCCGCCGCCCTCAAGAACCGCGCTGTGTTCGAAATTCCGGACGTTTTCGAGCAGATCTTCGCCTCGCCCGGTCAATAAGCAGCGCAGGTGGAACGTCTACACGCGAGCCATTGCCGGTCCGCGATGCGCAGCTCTAAGCGCCCGTTCCGTGCAACCAAATGCCCGCTTGGGTATCCAATCTGTACGAGACGGTTTAACGAGTGCAGATACCGTGGCACTATGTCGCCGCGAAACAGGGGAAGGGAGCTGTAGGCTATGGCGAAGGCAGCGTTTGCGGCCGGATGTTTCTGGGGCGTCGAGGACGGTTTCCGTCAGATGAAGGGCGTGACGTCCACCATGGTGGGCTATACCGGCGGCACCAAGGTAAATCCCTCATACAAAGAGGTTTGCACGGGCGAGACCGGCCACGCAGAAGCGGTGGAGTTGGAGTTTGACCCCGAGCACGTCTCCTATCGAGAGCTTTTGGCCGCGTTTTTTCAGGCCCATGATCCCACCCAACTGAACCGCCAAGGGCCGGACTTTGGCACCCAGTACCGGTCGGCGATCTTCTACCAGGATGCCGAGCAGGAAGCGGAGGCGCGCGCAGCCAAGGCGGCCCTGGAGAAAGCGGGCATTTTCAAGACGGCCCATCGTCACCCAAATCGTCCCGGCGGCGGAGTTCTATCGGGCCGAGGAATACCACCAGAAGTACTTCGAAAAGCAGGGCATCCGTGCATGCCACCTGCCCTAAGGCGAATACCGAATCCCCGATGCGGCCGTGAAACCCTTTCGGGCTGCGGCCGATAAGGGTATTGCCGGACGGGGTCCTTCGTTGACGCTTTGATGAACGGTGGTGTAATATCACAAGGTTTCGGAGGAAACGGGCGCCCGTACAACTGCATCTTATAGGTGTGAGTTTTCCGATGTGGGCAAGTTCGGCGCAGGCGGCGCATTTCGGGGTTGGGCTCAGGGGTTCGTCTCAATCATCCGTCCAAATAAAAACTAGAGAAACAAAGAGCCGGGGTGTCCACGCCCGGCCTCGTGGCATTTGGAATTTCCCACAAACGTGCCCGGACTCACAGGGGGAACACGCGTGACTTTGGCATTGGAAGAAAAATACGAGCAGGTACGGCACCTCATTGCCATGGGCAAGGAGCGGGGCTACCTGCTATACGACGAAGTGAACGATCTCTTGCCGGCGGAGGTGCATTCGTCGGAGGAAATCGACGATCTGCTCTCGACATTCGAGCGCTACGGAATCGATGTGTACGAGGACCTTTCGACCGCAAAGGCCGGCGCTGGCGGCAGCGGATTCCGGCGAAGCGGCTGAAACCACCACCAAGGAAGAGGCTGCTTCGGAAGACGGCGATTTGGATCTGACTCCCGGGACGCTGGAAAAGACGAACGATCCGGTGCGCATGTATCTGCGCGAGATGGGCACCGTGCCGCTGCTGACCCGCGAGGGCGAAGTCGCCATCGCCAAGCGCATCGAGCGCGGCCAACTGCTGGTGCTGAAAACGATTTCGCGCGCTCCGCTTATCCTGAAGGAACTTCTGCAGGTGGGTGAGGATCTGCGCAAAGGCTCCCGTTCGATCAAGGAAATCGTTCAGTTCGACGACGAAGAGCTGACCGAGGAAAAGATCAAGGCGAAGACCGACGAGACGCTCAAGCGGATCGACAAAATCGCCAAGCTCTACCTGCAGGCGCTGAAGCTGGCGGCCAAGTTGGAGCGGACGCCGAAGGCCAAGAAGCGGCCGTATCTGCACGCGCGCTATGCGGTGGCGCGGACGCGCATTGAGATGTCGGGCCTGGTCCGCGATCTCGATTTCAACCCGCTCGAAAAGAAGCGGCTGATCGACAAGATCCACCAGACCGTCGAGCGCATGCACGCGCTCGAGCGCGAAGTGGGCAAGCTGGAACGGCGCGTCGAAGTTTCGAAGGCCGAGGTGCAGGCGGAAGCGCGCAAGGACCTGAAGGCGCGCCGGCAGGAGCTGCAGGAAATCGAAGTGGCCAGCGAGGTGAGCCCCACCGAGCTCAAGCGCGCTCTGCAGGTGATCCTTCGAGGCGAAGCCGAAGCGGAGCAGGCGAAAAAAGAACTGATCGAAGCGAACCTTCGGTTGGTGGTCTCCATCGCCAAGAAGTACACGAACCGCGGCTTGCAGTTCCTGGACCTGATCCAGGAAGGTAACATCGGCTTGATGAAGGCCGTGGACAAATTCGAATGGCGCCGTGGCTACAAGTTTTCGACGTACGCCACGTGGTGGATCCGCCAGGCCATCACCCGCGCCATTGCCGACCAGGCGCGCACCATCCGCATCCCGGTTCACATGATCGAAACGATCAACAAGCTGGTGCGCACGCAGCGGCAGCTGGTGCAGGAGCTCGGTCGCGAGCCTACTTCCGAGGAAATCGCCAAGCGCATGGACATTGCGGTGGCGAAAGTGCGGAAGATTTTGAAGATCGCGCAGGAGCCGATTTCGCTGGAGACGCCGATCGGCGAAGAGGAAGATTCGCATCTCGGAGATTTCATCGAAGACAAGGCGGTGGTTTCTCCGTCCGATGCGGTAATCAACCTGAGCCTGAAGGAGCAGACCTCTTCGGTGCTCAAGACCCTGACGCCGCGTGAAGAAAAAGTGATCAAGATGCGCTTCGGACTGGACGACGGCAGCGAGCACACTCTCGAAGAAGTCGGGCAGTCGTTTGCGGTGACGCGCGAACGCATCCGCCAGATCGAAGCGAAAGCGCTGCGCAAGCTGCGCCACCCCTCGCGCTCGCGCAAGCTGCGCGCGTTCCTGGAAAGCTCGGCGAACGACTACTGATCGCCCGATCAGTAGTCGCGACCGCGCGCGCCGCTCGCTTTGGCGCTTGCGCTGCGCGAAGCCTAAGCCGGTCGTCACCACTCACTCGCCATCGCGGCGGTTTGTGTAGCGCCGCCCTTCACGGGCGGCAGCCGTTTGCCCCTCGCTGCTGTCGCCATTTAGCCAACCGTACTCCCAATTCGTCCCGGCGAAGCTCCGGGCCCATTGTATGATGCCGCGAAATGAGCCCCGCACAGACCACGTCCGTTCAGCGATGGAAGCGCCTCGACGGAGTTGATCTTCTCCGCGGGCTGGCCATCTTTCTCGTGCTGATGAACCACGTGAACATGCGCCTCTTCCTGGCGAAGGTTCCTTACACGATCGGGATGCCCACTCAGGCCGTGCATGCGTTGTTTTGGAACGGGCAGTTCGGCGTGCAAATCTTCTTCGCGATTTCGGGATTCCTGATCGCGTCGATCACCATCCGCCGATGGGGATCGCTGTCGTCCGTCAACATCGCGGATTTTTACCGGCTCCGATTTGCGCGCATTGCTCCCCTGCTGCTGATGCTGCTTGCTGTTCTCAGCGGCCTGCACTTCGCTCATTTTAAGGACTTCGTGGTGCACGCAAAGACGGGCGGCCTGGGCCGGGCCCTTTTGGCGGCGCTGACCTTTCACGTAAACGTGCTCGAAGCGACGCGCGGCTATTTGCCGGCAAATTGGGACGTACTCTGGTCTCTGTCGGTCGAGGAGATGTTCTATCTGTTTTTCCCGCTTGTGGTGCGGTTCCTCGGGCGCGGAAAGCTGCTGATATCGGTCCTTCTGGCGTTCGTCATCCTCGGGCCGCTTGGGCGCACTGTCCTCGCCCACGGAAATGAAGTTTGGCGCGAATATTCCTATCTCGGTGGAATGGACGCAATCGCGCTCGGCGTGTTGACGGCTCTGCTCGTGGAGCGCACGCGCTTTTCAGCCCGAATCCTGCGCGTTTTCGCGGGCACGGGAGTTGCCCTGCTCGCTCTTATACTGGGCCTCGCTTCCGAGCCGCTCTTGTGGCCGCTGGGCCGCGCCGGGTTGGACGAGACCATCTTGGCTGTCGGAACCTGCCTGATCATTATCGCCTCATCCCAGACTCAGTGGCGCAGTCCCCGCGCGTTCGTTCCCGCGCTGCTTCTCGGACAGCGCAGCTACGAAGTTTATTTGACCCACATGTTTGTCGTCTTCGTCTTCTTCGATTGGTTCGTTCGCTTGGGCAAACCTGTGCGTCTGGTTCCGGTTTTGTTCATCCTGTCGATCGTGGTGGCATCGCTCTTGGGCGATCTTGTGGCCAGGCTCTATTCCGAGCCAATGAACCGGCTGCTCCGCAAGAAAATGGGAGACGTTTACGACCGTCTGGGCTCGGTTCTGCAGGACGACCGGGCGCTGCCGGACGGTGCCTTTCCTCAGGGGGCGGCGCGCTTGGATTCCGCTCGAAAATCGTAGCCGCGTGAGGACGCCCTGCTTCTCAGTCTCCCGGCCCACCCCTGCGAATGAAAGTACAGGTTCTATCACCTGTACCTCCGGCCAGTAGAAATCTGTACCCGCAAGTTTGTTATGGTCGATCTGTGGCCATGTGCGCTGGCGAAAAATTCGTTGCCAAAGCGGCTGTTCGCAGCCGACGTTACAATTCCGCCTCGCCCAGCCGCCGCTTCCTTGCCCCTGCGCCTCTGCGCTTCCATGGCCCACGATTTACGGTCGCCCACGCACCCGTTTTACCCGGAACAGTCACTCGAGTAAAAACACCCGTAACTCACAGAAAACAAACGATCGGGTGCACGCTTACCCGGAACGTCCCGGTGCATCACCGCGGACGTGTGCGCGCCACCAGGACGCCCAAAATCAGGCACAAAGCAAATTCCCCCGCCGGGACGGCGGCGCTGCAAACCCGTCTTTCACTCGGCGGCAAACCGGCGTGGGAAATCTGCTCGCCGAAGTGCGGCTGGACATATCATGGGATTATGGCGATGAGGCTGGAAGTGCGCGGGCTCACGGTGGAGCTGCCGACACCGGGCGGATGGGTGCGGCCAGTGAACGGCGTTTCGTTTGCGCTGGGAGAAGGCGAGACGCTTGGGATCGTGGGCGAATCGGGATCGGGCAAGACGATGCTTTCGCTCGCGCTGATGGGGCTGCTGCCTCCGGGAGCGCGAACGAGCGGCGAGGCCTGGCTACCGTCCGCGGCGAACAACGGAAAAGGAGGCGGCGAAAATTTGCTGGCGGCCAGTGCCACGGAGATGCGCGCGGTACGCGGGCGGCGCATCGCCATGGTCTTTCAGGAGCCGATGACGGCGCTGAACCCGGTGATGCGCGTGGGCACGCAAGTCGCCGAGGCGATTCACGCGCACGAGCCAGGGCTCGGCGCGAAAGAGATCGACCGGCGCGTGATCGCGGCGCTCGAACGTGCGGCCGTGCCAGAGCCGGAGCGGCGTGCGCGGCAATACGCGCACGAACTTTCGGGCGGATTGCGGCAGCGCGTGACGATCGCAATGGCGCTGGCAGCGGGGCCGAGCGTCCTGATCGCGGATGAGCCGACGACGGCGCTGGACGTGACGGTACAGAAGCAGATTCTGGAGCTGCTGGAAAGTCTGCGGCGCGATTTGCGGCTCTCGATGCTGTTCATCACCCACGATCTGGGCGTGGTGGCGCAGGTCGCGGATCGCGTAGCGGTGATGTACGCCGGGCGAGTAGTGGAGGAGGGGCCGGCGGCGGAAGTGTTGCTGCGGCCGGCGCATCCTTACACCGTGGGCCTGCTGCGCGCGGCGCCGCGGCTGATGCGCGAGAAAATCGAGGCGATTCCAGGAGCCGTGCCCGCATTGGGCGCGATGCCGGTAGGATGCGCGTTCGGGCCGCGATGCGCGCGGCATGTTTCGGAATGCGACGCGGCGGTGCCGGAACTGGCGCGCGTGGTTGAGGGGAGCGAAACGCATCGCGCGCGGTGCATCCGCGTGGGCGGAGCGTGATTATGGCCGGGGAAATCCTTCTCGACGTGCGCGAGCTGCAGAAATCGTTTTCCGCGGCGACGGGCGCGTTCGACTGCGGCGGCGCGGAGTCGAAGCGGCGCACGATGGCCGTGGACGGCGTAACGTTGTCGGTCGAGCGCGGCGAGACGCTGGGAATCGTGGGCGAATCGGGCTGCGGGAAGACCACGCTGGCGCGGATTATGCTGCGGCTGATCGAGCCGGATTCGGGCGAGATGCGCTTTCGCGGGCAGGACTGGCGGAGGGCGCATGGGGCGGAACTGCGCGCGCTCCGCCGGCGCATGCAGATGGTGTTTCAGGATCCGGTCGCGTCGCTCGATCCGCGGATGCGCGTGGGCGCGATCGTGGGCGAGCCGCTGGCGATTCACGAGCCGCGGCTTTCGCGCAAAGAGCGCCGTAAGCGCGCAGTCGAAATGCTGGAAGACGTGGGGCTTGGCGCGGACGCGCTGGCCCGCTATCCGCACGAATTTTCCGGCGGGCAGCGCCAGCGCATCGGCATTGCGCGCGCTCTGATTTTGCGGCCGGAGCTGGTGGTGGCAGACGAGCCGGTCTCGGCGCTGGATGTGTCGATCGGCGCGCAGATTTTGGAGCTGCTGGAGCGGCTGCGGCTGGAATTTTCGCTGACGCTGATCCTGATTTCGCACAGCCTACCGGTGGTGGCGCAGCTAGCGACGCGCGTAGCGGTGATGCAGGCGGGACGAATTGTGGAGGAAGGCAGCGCGGAGCAGGTGTTGCGCGCGCCCAAGAATCCCTACACGCAGGCGCTAATCGCGGCGGTTCCGGAAATTCCAGCGTAACGGGCGCGCGGCTACGGCGGCGTCAACGCAAGCGCGTCCGATTCAGATGCGGCGCTCGATCTTGGGAAAATCCAGCCAGACTTTCACGCCGCAGAAGTGCGACCCCTCGGTGCAGATGGGCGTGGAAATTCCGGCGCGCAGATAGCAGGGCGGGCCGATGTAGCGGCCGAGCTGCGGCAGCGCGCTGCGGACCTGCTGAACCTCCTCGATGGACGCCTGATAGATCTCCTCCTGCGCGTTGAAGCAGGTGCGCATGGTCCACTTGTGCAGCAGGTGGAGCAGCGAGCCGGATTCGACCAGGCGAATGGACTTGGCGTTGGGCAGCAAGTAGAGCGCGAATTCGCGCGGGACGCCGCGGTCGAGAAGCTCGTTCTTGGCGGCCCAGGCCTCGTCCATGGCACGCTGGTAGATTTCGAGCGCGCGCGGATTGTCGCGGACGAGCATGGGCGTGACGTAGTCGGGCGAGCGCGCGTCGGCAAGCGTGAGCAGCGGGCGCGCGGCGGGGACCATGCGATGGCGCTGGTCCTGGCTGTCGGCCGTGTGGCTGATCTTCTTGGCGAAGGTGAAATGGGCGTGTTCGAGCGCGCGCATCATGGGCGCGTGCATGCCGACGTTGAGAGTTTCGCGGCGGTAGAAATTGCGCGCGGGATTCAGTACGCGGTCGATGGCTTCGGCATCCGGGCATTCGGCGGCGGTGAGGCCGGCGACGGCGCGATAGGCATCGGCGACGACGGCGGGCGAATTGGGGGAATAGTCGATCAGGCGCGACGTGAGGCCAGTGAGACGCGCGTCGAACTCGCGAGCGAAGGTCTCGCCATCGCGAGCGGGCTCCTTCCATTCGGGCGGATCTTCCAGCGGTTCGTTATCGAAGCGGTCGAAAAACTGCGGGTCGACTTCGCGGACGCACGCGACCATTTCGCGGATGACGGCACGGGCTTCAAAGGGCGTATCGCTCGCCGTGCACATGCGCCAGAGGCGGTGCAGCACGATGCCGGAAATTGTGTGCACCATGGTGGTGAAAGCGGCGACAGGCAGGACGTAGCGAGCGACTTCGATGGCGCGCTTCTCCGACTGGCGTTCGACTTTCTGGATGCGTTTCGAGTGTGAACCGGGGCCGACGTGCCAGATGTTGCCGAGAATGGTGCGGGCGGTGGGTTCGAGGATTTTTGCGAGTTCGCGGTAGTAGTCCCAGGCGCGCGCGACGGCTTTTTCGTAGAGGGCGCGCTCGGCGGGGCCGAAATGGGCGCTTTCGGGCGGGACGAAGGCCTGAGCGCGGTCGAGGCGGACGTAGCGCTGGCTTTGCTGCTCGGAATTATAGAAGGGATGGGCGTGCAGAAACGACCAGACGAACTGGCGGCTGATGTTTTCGAGGCCGAATTCGAAGTGGGCGTGCTGATAGACGGTGTGGTGGCCGCCGAAATAGGTGCCGGAGCCGATGTTGACGCGCTGTTTTTCGGTGATTTCTTCAGGATCGATCAGCCGCGGCGAATAACAGGTGCGGGCCGCGGCGATGGCGGAATCGAACGGATGCGCGAAGGAATTGCGCAGGGTGACGCGCGGCGCGGACGTTTCCACCAGCGCCGTGGATGATCCGAGATGTGGTTCGGGCGCGGAAGACAAGTGCGTGGCCGTCTACTCCCCGAGTGCGCAAAAACCAGCTCGCTGGGGACCCCGGCAGCCGGCATTGTACACCGGGCGGGGACTTGATTCACTCCGGCGAGCCGCGATGAAATTCGTCGCGAGAGCGTTACTTTTTGATGGCGGCGGCTTTGTTCGCGTATTTCTTCTGGAAGCGCTCGACGCGGCCGGCGGTATCGACCAGCTTCTGCTTGCCGGTGAAAAACGGGTGGCACTGGGAGCAGATTTCCACGCGGATCAGATTGCCCTTGAAGGTGGAGCGCGTCTCGAAGGCGCTGCCGCAGGCGCAATGCACCGTGACGGCATGATAATCGGGGTGAATTCCTTCTTTCATCTTACAGCTCCTGTCCGCCGGCCGTTCTGCGCGGAATGCGCCGCGTGAGCGGACGCACTGTCGCGTCGCTAGGCCAGCATGGAAATTCCGATTATACCTGAAATTCAAGCTTAGACCTAACACAGGTCTATTTGATGTGGCGCCCATTTGCGGGATTCGGCATGGCGGCGTGCTCTGCAACGGGCGCCGCATGCTGCTCCGCCCTCATGAGTCAATTCGAAGCGGGCAGCTGGCTATGAGCCGCTGAAGAGCAGGGGCATGCCGAGCTTGGAGGTGTAATCGGGGCGGTAGCGCTCGGTGTTGTACATCTTGGCCACGTCCACTTTGCGCGCGCCGAGAGACATGTCGGGCAGCGGAACGTGGGCATAACAACCGTTCTGAATGCCAATCATGCGGCCGGTGACGCCCTTGCGAATGAGGTCGACGGCGATGTTGGCAAAGGAGATGGCTACGACCTGATCGATCGAGTCGGGCTCGCCGCTGCGCAGGTCGTAGGTGAGATCGCTGACCATGGTTTCCTGGCCGGTGCGGCGGCGGATTTCCTCACCGAGCGCATGGCCGATGTCAACCTTTTTGCGATGGCCGAACGAGTCCGCATCGCCGTATTCCTGTACCTCGCCGCCGGCCCAAACGGCGCCTTCGGAAACGATGATCAGCGCGTAGTGGCTGGGATTATTGCCCTTGTCCTCCATCAGCAGGCGGCAGACGAGATCGAGATCGAACGGGTGCTCGGGAATCAAGCAGCGAGTGGACGTGACGTAGGCGGTGTAGAGCGCGGTGAATCCGGCATCGCGGCCGAAGATGCGGAAGATTCCGATGCGCTCGTGCGATCCGACGGTGGTGCGCTGGCGGGTGATCGACTGCCGTGCGCGGGTGACGGCGGTGGAAAAGCCGATACAGTATTCGGTTCCCTGGACGTCGTTGTCCATGGTCTTGGGAATCGCCAGCACCGGAAAGCCGGCGGCGGAAAGCGCGGATGCGAAACTCAGCGTGTCGTCTCCGCCGATGGCCACGAGGCAGGAAATGCCCAGGCGATCGAGATTCCGCAGCACCAGCGGCGTCAGATCGTAATGCTTGCCGTCGAACGCGAACTCGCGGATTCCGTCCGCGCCGAGATGCTTGGGAAGGTGGGATTCGGGCATACGGCGCGGATTGGTGCGCGAGGTGTGGAGCATGGTGCCGCCGGAGCGGTCGATGGTGCGCGTATTTTCGCGGTCGAGCGGTTGCACGTAGGCCGCATCGGCGGGGCCGGTGAGGTGCGTGAGTCCCTCCCAGCCGCGGCGGATACCAATCACGTGGCGGCCAATTTCGCCGGCGCCGTAGACCACGGACTTGATCACGGAATTCAGGCCCGGCACGTCACCGCCGCCGGTGAGGATGCCGATATTGTTGGTCGCAGGCATATGGGGTCCGTTCCGATCGGAAGTGCGGCCGCGCGTCCGGCCGCTTGCTTATCGTAGCAAACGCGGCGGAGAAAAGTGAAACAGCAGGTCCTCAACGCGCATTTGCGACTCAAATGGAAACCATCACATTTGCAAAGGGGCCGAGGCTCCGAACGTCTCTCGCGGCTGCAGCATGCGCGAACATGGGCTTGGATCAGGCACGCACTTTCTGTTCCTGCTCGGGCGTGCGCGATTTCGCCGGTGCTTCGTCCCAGGCGGCCAGAAATCCCCGCACGATGTGGAACCAGAAGACGGCCGGCACGGCCACTTTGAAGGCTTCCATGATGTCGTCCGCCGCGGTACGAGCTCCGGACGGCCGCGCGAAGAACGGCGCGAAATCGATCGCGTCGAATTGTTCGAGGCTCCGGGATGCGTCGTTCACTTCTCTTGCGCGCTCGTCGGTGTAGACGCGCAGCTTTTCGATTGAGGCGGAATCGAGGCGCCCGAACGGGCCCGTGCCATCACCGAGAAGATGGGGATGTTTGTGGAGCAGAAGAAGTTCGGTGCGGCCGTAGAGCTCGGCGCGCCGGATCAGGTCGCCGAGCGTGAAGGCCACGTGATCGTGAATAGCGCGCGCCTGCGGAACGTAGCGAACGCGAAAGTCCATTTGCCGCAGCCGCACGCCCAGCTCGGTATCCTCGGCAATGCGGAAACGCGGATCGAAGGAACCCGCGTTCAGCACCGCGTCGCGGCGCACGCTCAAATTGGAAGCGATGAAGTAGGCGTTCTTGGAGTGATCGCCCGGGGCCAGGGTTACTTGCGGGAAGAGAAACGGCTCGGTGCTCAGGAAATGGGTGAGGGCGCGGCTGCGGGCGGATTCGGGGTAGCGAAAATCGCCGAGGACGGCCAATTTGACGCCGAGCGAGTCGCGATGCGCGCGCCAGTGTTGCGCCAGCAGAGCCCGGTCGGCAATGGTGTCGTCGTTGAATAGAAGCAGGAATTTCCCGCGTGCGTGCTCCACTCCCAGATGTCGCGCCGCGCCGGCGCCGCCATTCTCCTGGCGGACGAAGTGAAACTCGAAGCGCGCTTGAAATTCCCGGCAGAATTCTGCGGTGCCGTCGCCGCTGCCGTCGTCCACCACGATCACTTCATAGCGCTTGGGAGAAAACGATTGATTGCCAAGCGCGTGCAGGCACGCCGCCAGAGTTGTGCGCCGATTGTACGTGGGAATGACCACGGAAAAATCGGGCTTGCGGGAGTTTCGAACGCGCGCTGCGCTTGGCCGGGCGGGCAGGTGGCGATCCTTCGCGGGTTGCGGCGGCGCGGCTGCTTTGGACGAGTCCGGTTGCGCCATGGCGCTGCTTTCGGGAAAAACGCCCGGCACGTAGCTGCGCGCCTCGCGGCGAAATTCCGCCGCACCTTCCGTCTCGCCCAACGCGCGGTAGGTACGCTCCACGACTTCGGCAATGGAGAAAAGCTCGCCGAAAAGTGTTTCGCGGTTGATGCGATGGGGAACGTAGCTGAAGATGTGGCGAAGCTGCCGCCGCGCCTCTTCACGATTGCCGGCGGCGGCAAGCTGCTCGGCCGCGCGCGCGTAGGCAAGGAGTCGCAGAGCCGCGCGTTCGTGGGGCGGATAATGCGTCAGCAGCTCTGGAAAATATCGTTCGACCAGGCGGACGGACCAGATGTGCGCCGGATCGTGCAGCTTCGACGGGAGTTCCCGGGCGCGATCGAGCGCCGCGCACAGCAGAGAAGACATCCGCTCGCGCGCGTATTTTTCGAGGATGTGCGCGCGTCCGCATGCAGAAAGAGTCCGCCATGAATCCCGGTCCGAGTACAAGTGGACCACGGCGCGGGCGAACTCCTCGGCCGTGTCCGCAATCAATGCGCTCTTTCCGTCGTGCAGGTCCATGCCCTCCGCGCCCATCGAAGTGGTAATCACCGGGACTCCATGCCCCAGCGCATGAAGAATTCTTGTTTTGGTTCCCGTGCCGTAGCGGACCGGCGCTAGCAGCATGCGGCGCTTTTCGAGTTCGGGCGCGAGCTGCGGCGCGAATCCCACGCGGACCACGTTGCTATAGCCCGCGGCAAAATCGGGACGCAGGCCGGCGCCAACCAGAAAAACGCGCACGTCCGGCAGCGAATGTCGCACGATCGGCGCCACATGCTTCAGATACCACTCGATTCCGTCGCAGCTGGCGGGATTGTTGTAGTCGGCGAGATACATCAGTCCTTCGCGCTCGTCGAAATCCAGGCCGGTCGGGCCCGCCTCCACCACCATGGGCAGCAGGCCGATCGCGAGATCGGGCGAGTCTGCGAGCAGCTGCTTGCGGTCGTCCTCGGAAATGGCCAACGCGATATCGGCGCTACGAAGAATGTCCGCTTCGCGTTCGCGGTAGTCCTGGGCGCGTTCGCGGTCCGACCACGCGCGGCTCAGATTGGCGCCGCGCAGCTCGCGCAGTCCGTGGCAATCGTCCGTCAGGACGACGATGCGCGTGTGTGGCGAGAGCCGGCGGATTTCGTCGAGGTATTGCTCCGGAATGGACATCGACATCCAAAACCAGAGAAAAAGAACTGCGACATCGAACTGGCCGTCTCGCAGGACCTCTTGCAGCGTCCACTTCGGAATAATTTCGATGCCTTCCCGCCGCAATACTTGCGCATCGTTCGAGTAGACGTCGATGCCCAGCTCCGCCAGAACAGGGACGTACCGCTCCTCCTCGAAACCGCGCGGAGCCAGGAACGTGACCGAGTGCCCCTGGACTCGCAGTTCGCGCACAATTTGCAGGAAGCGGTATTCGGCGCCGCTTTGGTCCGGGTGCAGCAGGTTTTCGTGGACGGCGAGCACCCGCAGAGGGCGCTGCGTATCGCGCGATCGTGCGGCTGGCGGCGCGCCGGATGAAACGCCAACGTCTGTCGGCGTGCGGGAGCGCTCCGGGTCCAAGTCGTACAGTTTTGCGGGAAAGCGATCTCGCACCGGCGCTTCCTTGCGCGCCAGAAGCAGAATCGTATCGCCGCGCATTCCCACTGGAGATCCGCTAGCGGCCAGCGCCGGAAACAACTTGTCGGGAGCCTCCCAATACACCTCGCGCGTTTCGAGGTGGATCGCCGAAAAGCCCGCAGCGTTTGCCAGGCGCTCGATTTCGGCGGGAGTGTACTCGCGATTGTGCCGCGTTGCTGCGGGCGCCGGATTTGGCACGAAGCGCCCGTCCACGTAGGGGGACTTGGCGTGCAGAATGGCGTGTACCGCCTGCGCGCTCGCCAAATTGGGAGCGGTCAAGAGAAGCTGCCCGCCCGATTTCAGCACACGGTTCGCTTCGGAAAGTGCCTGCATGGGATCGCGCGACAGGGTCTCGATCGTTTGGCCGATGAACACCACGTCGAACGACGAGTTTTCATAGGGCCACGCTCCCTCGACTTCGAAGTGAGCGAGACGCAGCGCAATGGGGGAGCGATTGTCCGCGGCCGGAAGTTGCAGTTTGCCGTGTGCGTCGCTCGTGCCGTCCGCGCGCCAGGAAATATCGCTGTAGCCTTTCCATCGCGCGAATGCTGCGGACAGAAGATGCGCATCCGGACCGATGCCGAGCAGTTTTTGTCTTGCGGAACCTTGCGGAATGGCTTTCAGCACGGCGAGATGGTAGGGAAGCCGCTCGCGAAACCGACCATCGTCGTCCGGATACTGCCCGGCGAGCAGGCGCAGCTGCTTTGCAAGCTCTTCGTCTCCCGGCAACGCGGAGGAAATTTGCTTCGCGCGGCAATCCGCCAGCAAATCCGCAAGGGCGGCCTGCTGCGCGGAATCGATGCCGGAAGATGCTTGCGCGAGCAGCGGAATGGCCTCCGCGTGCCTGCCGGAGACAGCAAGCAGAGCGCCGAGATTCGCGGCCGCTTGCGAGTCGCGCGGATCGAGCGCCACTGCGCGGCGAAATCCCTGCTCGGCCTCGGCGGTATTTTTCAGCGCCATCTGCGCGGCGGCCCAGTCGTTCCACCGCTCGCTGGTTTCGCGCCCGCCGAGCGAGCGGCCAAAGAGCAGCAGCGCCTCGCGGTGTTTTCCCTGCTCAAAGAGCCGGATGCCTTGCCTGTGGGTTTGCGCGTCCCGGGTGCCGAAATCGCGCCGCGCGCACGCGCGTTGGCCCTGCGCAGCTTGGGCAAGATTGCGAAACGCGGCGGAATATTGCGGGCCCACGCTCGCCCATCCGAAGCGGCGCTCCTGATCGAGAGCGAATTCCTGCAGAGCGCCTGATACGGGTGCATCGTTCGCGCCATCTGCAAGCAGCGCGAGCCAGCGTGCGATGGCGTGTGCCGGCGCGCCCTCGCGCCGCATGTCGACCAGCGAGATGTTGTGAAAGTTAGGCGGGAGCGCGCTGCAGAGATGGCGCGAAATCGCGCCGTTGTGAATCACCACGGGCAGTCCGGCAATTTGCGCCTCCAGATATACGAGCCCGAAAGTTTCTTCCATGCTCGCGAGCGCGAAAAGATCGGCCATTCCATAGATCTGCGGCATGCGCGCGAAGGGAACGTTCACCAGCGGAATGAAACGCGGGCCCAGAACGTCGCGAGCCTTCTGTTCCCACGCAGTGGGCGCGGGCCCGCGAGAGCCGGCCACGGCCCACCACACATTGTGGTCCGCAGGGAGCGACTCGATTTCGTGCAGCAGGTGCGCGTGGCGCTTGTTCGGGGTGGTGGTGTCGAACGAGCCGACGCTAAGCACAAGGAACGCGTCCGGCGGGATGCCCAGCTCGCGGCGCATCTGTGCACGAAACTGACGGCAGTGTGCGTACACGGAGGCGTCGATGCACATCGGAAATTCCAAAATGGCGCTGCTCTCGACTCCCAGCTGCACGAGCTGTTCGCTGATCCACGGACCGACCGCGTGGAAATTGCCGCCGGCCCTCCACACCAGCGAAGCGATCGGGGCGTGGAGGTAATCCGTGTGCACCAGCAGCGCCGCTTTCTGTTCCACAGATGCCGACGCGAGGACTTTCAGCAGTTGGGTGGGCGCGCCGCTCGAATCCACCAGGCCGCCTTGCCACTTGGCGTAAATCAGCAGCGGGTCATTCTGCTGCAGCAATTCCGCAATGCGGACGGCAGCGGGGATGGCGAAAAGCTGATCTTCGGCGTAGACGCCCCAGTCCTGCAAAGCGGCTGGTGATAGGGCGGAAAAGCGCGCGTCTTCGCGAAGGCGATCGAGCGCAAATCGCTGCAGCTCTTCGCGACCGGGAATGGCGATTGCTTCCACGCCGGGCGCTTCGGACGTGCCCCAGCACGTCGCGTCGACACCCGCGCGCCGCAGCTCCGCGGCCAGCTCCAGGACGAATCGTTCGTAGCCGCGTTTGACGCGGTCCAGCCCCGGCGCGATGAAAATCGCCTTCACCTTGCGGCCTCCGTTCTTCGGCCGGTGCCGTTACCGTCGCGCCCGCCGCTCGCTTCGCGGCCTGCGCGCACCTTTCTAAGGATCGGCATAAGTTGGCGCAGCTGTACCCAGGAACCGGAGGGTGGCTCCTCACCTCATGGGGCAATCCGGTTTCCACTGCCAATATCAAAACAGGCGCAAACCTGCCCACTCGACAGCGCGACGCATTCGGTTTTGCGGTTTGCTCGGCCTGGCCGTGGGAAAACATGCGGCCAGATTAGAGCGCTCTTAATTTCCTTGCAGTCGCCGCGAGGAATTGAACGATCGGCCTGTCAATTCCACCGCAAGGGACGTGCAGCGGGAGCCCGCGATGGCAGAACGATTGCACTCGACTTTCGAGATCGAACGCATTAGATCGGGGGGGCGGAAGCGTGTCGCAACTAAACGCCGCGCCGCAAGAGGCGCAAGAACCGCAGGGATCGCCGGAGGCGGCGATGTTGGAGGACCGCGAGCTCATCGAGCAGTTTCTGCGCCGCGGATTGATCGAGACTTCGGACTTCCATGCTTTTTGGGGCTATTTCGTGGCGGCGCTGACGCGCGACTTGAGCAACGTGCCGGACGAAGACCCGTCGCTCACCACCAAAATGGTGCTGGCGTCGTATCTTCTGGCCGCGCTGACCAGGAACTTCTACAAAGGCTCGGCGGAAAATTTCTACTGGGACCCGGGCAAACTGCGCCAGGGTGTTTTTCGCGTCGCGGAAAATCAAGGGCTGCATCTGACGCCCGTTCATTTCTACAGCCCTGTCCCGGAGGCCACCGCGCTGCCTGCCGAAACCTGGTCGCGGTGCCCCGAAATGCCGGGTCTGCTCACCAACGACCAGCGCCAGCTCGCGCTGCTCGCCACTCTCTCGCGCCGTTTTCGCAAGGAATACGAGGCATTCCCGGCGCGAAGGCCCGAAGGAGCGCCGCCGTACACCTACTATTCGTCGAACGGCTATTTCGACGACATCGACGGGTACGTGTTGTACTCGATCGTCCGCCGTTTCCGTCCGCGGCGGGTCATCGAAATCGGTTCGGGCAATTCCACGTATCTGTTCGCGCAAGCCATCGCCCGCAATCGGAAGGACGACCGTCGATACCGCTGCGACCTGACCTCCATCGAGCCCTATCCCAACGAAGTGTTGAAGGCCGGGTTTCCCGGGCTCACTCGCCTGATCGCCAAATCGGCGCAGCAAGTGCCGCTTTCGGAATTCAAGAAGCTCGGCAAGAACGACATCCTGTTCATCGATTCCAGCCACATCCTGAAAATCGGCAGCGACGTGCAATACGAGCTGCTGGAAATCGTTCCGCGGCTGGCCAAGGGCGTCATCGTGCATTTCCACGACATCTTCCTGCCTAAGGAGTACCCGCGGGACTGGGTGCAAGACATGAACCGCTATTACACGGAGCAATATCTGTTGCAGGCCTTCCTGGCCTTCAACGATTCCTTCGAGATACTTCTCGCGCCGCCTTACTTGCACGCGCACCATCCGCGCGCCATGGAGGCCGCGTTTCGCTCTTATCACCGCAACCAGGCGTGGACGCCTTCGGACTTCTGGATTCGCAAAACGCGGTGAGCCGGCTTCGTCAGGCGCTCAGGCCTGAAGGGAGGCGAGGCGCTGCACCATGTCCGCATGCAGGCCGGGGGGCAGAATTTCCTTGTCGATGATTTCGCGCAGCAGGCCGGTATTTTCGCGGCTGTGCACGTAAGCGCGATTCACGTCTGCCACGGTAACGCCGCTTTCACCGCGCTGCACGAGATCGATGGCATCGCCGGCGTTTACCAGTCCTTCTTCGACGACCGCGAAATAGACTCCCGAACGGCCGCTGGCGAGAAACCGCTTCACCATATCGTTGCGCCCGAAGCGAATTCCGAGCTTGAAGCACGGAATGCGCGGCTGCGTCACTTTCACAATCGCGCCCCCGATGCGGAACTGGTCGCCGATGCACGCTTCCTGCTCGGAAAGTCCCTCGGTGGTCAGGTTTTCTCCGAAGTTGCCCCACGTCAATTCCGTTTCGGGCAATTCCTGGCGCCAGAATTCGTAATGTTCGGACGGGTAGGCGTAGACGGCTTTGTTGCGGCCGCCGTGATTTTCCAGATCGGCCTGGCGGTCGCCATCGAGATTGGTGCGGCGGAGCATCACCGGCCCGGCGGCGGGCGACTTGAAAATTCCGGTGGTCACTTCGCGGCCGCGGTCCAGCACCACGCGGGGCAGGCCGGCGTTGAGCGACACGATCTTCATTGCGTGCAGTCCAGGACGGCCGCGCCATTGATGCGGTCGCTCTTCAGATCGTTGAGCGCGCGATTCGCCTCGCGCAGCGGAAACACCGTGACCTGCGAATGAATGGGAATTTCCGCGGCGACGCGAAGAAAATCTTCGCCGTCTTTCCTCGTGTTGTTCGCCACACTGCGCATCATGCGCTCCTGATAGAGCAGATCGTAATCGAAAGATGGAATGGGACTCATATGAATCCCGCCAAGGACCAGAACGCCGCCCTTTTTGAGCGCCTTCAGCGCGGGCGGGACGAGCTCTCCGGCGGGCGCGAAGACGATCGCTGCGTCCAGCAGCTTCGGCGGCTGTTCGGAGGCTTCCCCGGCCCACACCGCGCCCAATTGCCGCGCCAGCTCCTGATGCTTTTTGCCGCGCGTGCAGGCGTAAACTTCCACGCCCCAGTGCAGCGCCACCTGAATGGCCACGTGCGCCGCCGCGCCAAATCCGTAGAAGGCCAGCCGCCCGCCGCGCTGAATGCCCGAAAGCCGCAGCGAGCGAAACCCGATGATCCCGGCGCAGAGCAGCGGCGCGGCGTGCTCGTCGGCGAAATTGTCGGGCAGCGGGTAGACGAAATCCTGCGGCCCCACGGCATATTCGGCGTAGCCGCCGTCCACGGACCAGCCGGTGAACGCCGGATGGTCGCACAGATTTTCCATGCCCGCGCGGCAGTATTCGCAGCTGCCGTCCGTCTGGTGCAGCCAGGCGATGCCCACGCGCGTTCCGGGTTTGAACCGAGAGGCTCCCGCGCCGCACTGTTCCACCACGCCCACGATCTGATGCCCGGGAATTACCGGAGACTTGCGCGGCGGAAGCTCGCCCTCCACCACGTGCAGATCGGTGCGGCACACTCCGCACATCTTCACCCGCACCCGCACCTCGCCGCGTCCCGGCGCGGGCGTGGGCGCGTCCGTAAATTGCAGCGGATTCGTCTCCACCGCCGCCGGCGCATGGAGCAAACAAGCCTTCATTATCCACCCCAATCCACAACTGACACTGTAAATGACCGGGCGGCCAGGTTGACCCTAGTCTACGGGAGCCGCGATTTCATTTCCTTCAACAGCTCCGCACCTCGCTGCAAGTCTCCTTGTCCCAAGATGCGTGCCGCTAATTTACGCAGCGCCAAGTCGAGTTCTCCGGCTTTCGTCGGATGAAGCCCAACGAAACCCGGTTTGTAGAGATCAATCTCGCCCCACCTCGTGACGCGTGACATTTGTCCCAAACCAGTCACTCCGTGCTCGTCGTGATATGTGATGAAGTCGTGCGTAAAGCGGTAGTTCAATCCCAGCTTCACGAACTGCTTGAACGCCCATCGGGGTTGCCGGGCGACAGGCCGGATCACCTCGAAGTGATGTCGGAGTTCGTACGCCCAGATGTCGGCGGCTTGGAGCCCAGGCTGATCGGTTTGCGGGCTGCAAATATACTTTTCCATGAATAGGGCTACGATTGGGTTATGCTTGCGGAGGGCCTCCCACAGTTGCTGAGTGTTTCCCTGTCCGCCGGAGTGCTCCGGGTGATGCGCGTAAACCATCGTCACGGGCCCAGGTTGCAATCTGATTTCCGCCGCAGCGGCAAGTTGAAAGGTCAGCGTTTGAAAAGCAACAAAGTGAGGATCCTTCCATCGCGCTTTTTCTTGCGGTGTTAGGGCCCTGTAGCCATCGAGTGACACAACGCTACCAATCGGTATGGCTTGTGCGCGTTCTATCGTCGCGATAAGCTGCCCAAGGAGTTCTTTCCTGCGATCCTCAGGCCAGCCCGCAAATTCCTTCTTTCGGCCAGCGAAATCCTTCATGTGAAAAGGTCGCTGGAGCCCGGCCGCTGCGCAAGCATCCCGCCACTCGGCCTCGATCCTGCTCCATGCTGCCTCGGTCGCTAATAGCCCACCCAAACACAGAAAGTGCTGGTTCGGGTCAATCGCGTGTCCCGCTTCATCAACGAAAGAAATGTACTTTGTGAGCCGAGGCAAGTAGTTCGGATCGGGCTTAAGGTTAGGCATAGTTTATTTTACACCGGCTGAACTGAATTCCGCCGCAGGTGCTACGGAGGTGCGATGAAGCTCGCGCTGGGGCAGCCCTACGAGTTGGAATGGGCGTACTGCTATTCTGGGGATTCCAGCGAACGCCTTGTGCCGCTAGGCGCACGCTCTTCGGGTGGAAGCGCCGGGCTTCAGCCCGGCGATAAGCATCGTCCTTAGATCCGTGGCTTCAGCCACGGGGGTTCCGGATCGCGATCCGCAGTTGGATGTGCGGATGAATAGGCGAACGATTCCGCCGTTTCGCACAAGCCGCGTTTGACTGGATTGTTACGGATGTACGCGCGATGATTTTCGTAATCGCTCCGGTCCCTGATGCGGTGACTGCCGAAACCCGCTTGCCAGACCGAAGATTCGTAGCCTAGTTCCTTCTTCGCCCGAAAAGAAAATCCGCCTTTGATGTATTGCACCGCCTTTTCCAAAGAGACGTCGTCGGCCGGGGTGATCAGCAAATGAACGTGATCAGGCATGATGACGAATTCATGCAGGAGAAAACGATTCTTTTTGCGGTTGTCGTTGAATACATTCACGAGCAGAAAGGCGAGCCGTTCCGACTGGAGGATATGCTTTCGACCAGCGGTCGAAGATGTCACGAAGAAGGTTCGAATTTCTTGTGGTGGAAGCGCCATAAACCGTCCGGGGCTGAAAGCCCCGGAATCCTAGCACGACCTTTCGCGGGCCTAAAGGCCCGCGCTTCCACCCTCCCGAATGTCACGCGGCCTCAAAAAACCCCGGCTCTACACCGGCCAACGTTCGGGGTTCTTCTTCCGATGAGTGATTAGCTCCATTTCTTCGAAAGCGTTCACACGATCCATCCGGCATGCAGATCGATCATACGATGGAAGATCGGACCGCGCTTAGGAGATGGGTTGGCGTGAAGATCATTCATTCGCGCGTCACCCATTTCAATCGGCGGAAGGTTCACGACGATCATGCACCAGGCGAGTTCGCGGCTCCCGCGCGAGATACAGGTTCTAGAACTGTACTTCCGACCAGTAGAAAACTATCCCCCCAAATTTGCTACCGTCGATCTGTGGTCATGTGTGCCGACGAAAAACTCGTCGCCAAGACGGCTCCTCGCAGCCGAAGGAGGAATTCTGCCTCGCCGAATCCGCGTTTCCTTGCCTCTATGACTCCGTGCCTCCGTGGCCCACGGATTTCGGGCGACTTTCTGCCCGTTCTACCCGAGACAGTCAATCGAGTAGAAACGCACCTAAGTCATAGAAAACAAACGATCGAGTACCTGTCTACCCGAAACGTCCCGGCGCATCGTTATTTTCGACATTTCTTCGCGCCGCAGGGCGCACTGGCACGCCGCAATCGTCTCAAAATCTCCCGCGCCGAAGCCCCCTTCGGACTCCGCTCGGGACAAGACGTCGCTACGTCCAAACCTTCGGCACTCCAATCGCCACCGGAGCGGCGATGCGACACGGCGCATGCGAACTGGCCGCTTGTGGTATCGTCGGCAGTAAGGCGAGGCGACGATGGGCTTTGGGCGTCTCACACCGAGGATCGGCCGGCAATTTCCCGCGGGAGCATTGCGTGCGGCGACCCTCGCGCTTGCCTGCCTGGTCTTCGTGGGATTGTCGACGGCGGGAATCTTGCTGGCGCAGTTTCGAGGCTACGGCTACCCTGGCTATTCCCCCGGCCACGGCATCATCGACATGGACGGGGAAAGCTTCGCGCCCGAAAATCCCAACGAACACGCGGAATGGACCTTCGCGCGCTTCCGCTACACTCTGGGCGAAGAGTTCGGCTCCTACGGGTTCCAGCGCTGGGCGGCCGACTATCCCAAATCCGACCGGCAATTCATCATGGGCGTGAAGCGGCTGACGCGCATCGACGCGCGCTCGACCGAGCATATCGTGGACGCCGATCACGACGAGCTTTTCAACTACCCGTGGATTTACGTGGAAGACCCGGGCGCGTGGCGGATCAACCGGGCGCAGGCGCAGCGGCTGCGGCAGTACGTCGAGCGCGGCGGCTTCATCATGCTGGACGATTCCTGGGGCGACGAGGAATACGCCATTATGCAAGCGGGTGTGGCGATGATTCTGCCCGGCCATCCAATCGAACCGATACCGAACAACGACCCGATCTTTCACGCCGTTTACGATTTGAACGACCGGATACAGGTTCCCGGCACGCGGCACATCTGGGGACGGCGATGGCCGCTTTCGCCGGACATGGTCCACCCGCGCTGGATGGGCGTGCGCGACGACCAGGGGCGGATCGTGATCGCCATCTGCCACAACTCGGACGTGGGCGACGCGTGGGAGTGGGCGGATAGCCCTCGATATCCCGAAAAAGCCGCATCCCTGGCCTATCGCCTGGGCATCAATTACATCATTTACGCGATGACGCATTAGGGCCGATCCGCATTGCGGGGCCGGTGCGGAGCTGGGCGCACGTGGAGAACCGGTGCTGTTCCAGCTTGCGAACTTCTGTAAGCCGGCAGTGTGCGGTACGCGCGGGTGTTTGATTCGATCAAACGCGGCGCGTGTGCGCATTGCCGCATCCAGTCGTAGCTGTTTCGCCGAGGCGCTTTCCGACGACGGCTCGATGACCGGCCGCGGACTCCCGCACGTGCGCGGAGGGGTGACCGGGCTGATGACCGCTGCGGGCGGCATCGGGCACACGCTGCCGTTCTTGCTCTCGAATTTCCACGCGGCATTCACTGTGGCCATCGCGGTCGTCGCTGTGGAACTCGCGGCCATCCGCTTTGTACGGCACCGGTACATGGCTACGCCGCTGCTATCGTCCGCTTTCCAGGTGATTGTTGGCGGTGCGACGGCGTTCGCCGTAGGCATTCTGATCGGCAGCTCCTAGCATCACGCCGTAAGAAAGCGGCGAAGTCGCCGCAGACTGTCTCGCGCGCTGAGGATTCAAAAAAAGTTTAGCCAGCGGATGCCGGAAACCCGCTTTCGTCGTATACTCTGTCGCAAGTTTACGTATAAGTTGCCTGTCTGCCCGCAAGGGCAAATCGTTCTTTGGGAGAGAAGAAAAATGGCCAAGAAGGTAAAGGCAAAGAAAGCCAATGCAAAGACAAGTAAAACCAAGGCGCCAGCCAAGCGAAAGGCTCGGTAAGCGCTCCTCGAACCGGAGCGCCGTAAGCGATCGCGCGCACCGGCCCGGGAATTGGTTCCACAACGGACTGTAGCCATTTGGCTATAGTCCGTTTTTTTTGTGCGCATAGAGCTTACCGGTAGTGGCGATCGAAACCGGGAGGACGGCTAAACGGGCCGAAACTATAGGCGAAGATCGAGGCTGCGGGAGGCGCTTAGCGTGGCTTCCACGGTGGGCCGAGGCGCGCGACGCATGGTTTCGACAAAGACGCGGACGATTTCCGGGTCGAACTGATTCGCGGCGCAGCGTTCAAGTTCCGCGAAAGCGTCCTCGGGCGTGCGGGCGCGCTTGTAAGTGCGAGCGGAAGTGATCGTGTCGTAGGCGTCGGCGATGGCGATCACCCGGGCGCCATGGGGGATACGGTCTCCTTCCAGGCGGTCGGGGTAGCCGGATCCGTCAAAGAACTCGTGATGGTGCCGGACCATCAGGCGAATGTGCGCCATGGTCTTGAGCGGCTCCAGGATGCGCGCTCCCAGATCGGTGTGCGTTTTCATGGTTTCCCACTCGGAGGCGTCGAGCGGGCCCGATTTATTGAGAATGATTTCCGGAATTCCGACCTTGCCGATGTCGTGGAGCAGCCCGGCCAAGCGAATTTCCTCCACTTCCTCGGGAGCCATGCCAAGCGCCTCAGCGATCATCGCGGCATACGTCGAGACTTTCTGCGAATGGCCCTGGGTGTAGTGATCTTTTGCGTCGATGGCCAGAGCCAGCGAAGTGACGGTCTCGACCACCGCGGGCGGTAGCCCTTCGCCAAGGCCGTTGCCGCCTTGCTCCTCGAGCGAACGCGTGAAATGCTCAAGCCGGCGGTAGATTTCCTCGAACGCCTCAGGGCCGGTCGAGAACAGGCGCTTTAGCGTCACACCCAGGTAAGCTTCGAGGACGTCCTTCTTCCAGCGTTTGCGATCCATCGGATCGCCCTGTTCGGAGCTCGATACGGAGTTTCCGCCCTGATGCTTCGAGAGATACATGGAAGAATCTGCGACCTGGATAAGCTCCTGCGGTGTTGAGCCGTGCACCGGGAACGCGGCGATGCCGAAGCTTGCGGTCACGTTCTTGTCGCGCAGCAGGGGATCGGATGCGATCCAGCTGCGGAGTTTGTTGGCAAGCTGGCGGGCCTGTTCCACGGTGGTTTCCGGCATCAGGATGACGAATTCGTCGCCGCCATAGCGGGCCACGACGTCCGAGCGGCGGCAGTGTTCCTCCAGAATGTGGCCGACACGCTGGAGCACCACGTCGCCTTCCAAGTGGCCGTAAAAATCGTTGACGAATTTGAAGCGGTCCAGGTCCATCAGCACCAGCGCGAACGGGCGATTGGCGCGCGTGGAGCGCTTCCATTCGGACGAGAGCGCTTCCATCAGGAACCGGTGCGTCTTTACGCCGGTGAGCCCGTCGGTGATCGCTTGTTCCTGGGCTTTCTGGAAAGTGAGCGCATTGTGCAGCGCGCCGGCAAACAAGTCGGCCAGCGTGCGCAGCGAGGTGACTTCCTGCTCCGGAAATTCGCGCGGCTCGGACGATTCCACGTAGAGCACGCCGAGGAACTGCTCGGCGTAGCTGATGGGCAGAGCCACCGAAGAGACCGAGCCGGGCAGCACCAGCCGCAGCGAAGAGGCGTCCAAGTTGCGCACGACGCCCATTTGGCCGGTGCGCGCCACGTGGCCGATCAAGCCTTCGTCGAGCAGCACGCGGCGGCCCAGCGCCTCCCGGCGGATTCCGGCTTCGGCCTGGACGACCAGCTCCTTTGAGGAATAGTCGAGCAGGGCGATGCCGATGTGGTCGTAGCCTAGGTGCCGTTCCATCTCCTCCACGATTTTCGAGAGCATCTCGGTGGGATCGAGGGTATTGATGGCGTGGCCGGACACATTGTTGATCAGCTGCAGCTGGCGCGATTTTTTCTGCTCTTCGGCAAAAAGCCGCGCGTTCTCGATGGCGATGCTGGCTTCGCTGGCCAGCACGCGGAGAAGCTCGATATGGCCTTCGTCGAAGACACGCTCCTTCATGCTGTAAGCCACCATCACGCCGACGGGCCTGTCGTACACGATCAGTGGCACTCCGCAAAGAGATCCGATCTCGCGGGCCGGCTCGAAACCGAGTCGCTGTGTTTCTTCGAGAAAGTGATCGCGGATCAGCAGCGGCTGCCCCGACCGGACGATATATTCGACCATGCGATTCGCGGCGGGACGTGAGCGTTTGGCGCGCCGTTCGCATTCAACCACTTCGATCTCGAAGCGTACCTCGTTGGTGCTTGGCTCGAAGAACGCGATGAAGAAGTTGTTGGCATCCACCACCCGCCGCATCTCGGTGTAAATTCGTTCAAGCAGGGTATTCAGGTCGAGGGTGGAGCTCAGAGCGCAACCGATTTCGTTCAGGATGTGCAGCTCTTCGCTCCGGCGGGAGCTCTGCTGGATCAGATAGCTGTTCTCGACGGCCATGCCGATCTGGTGCCCCAGCGCGAGCAGCAGTCGGCGCTCCGCAGCCGTGAAGGTGCGCGTGTCATTGGTGCCGAGAAGCAGAACTCCGAAGACGCGCTGCTTTGTCTGCAGGCTGATTCCGACCACGGTTCGCAAATGTTGCCCTAGCAGCACGCGGCGGAAGTGGCCGAACGAAGGTTCCTTCTCCAGTGCTTCCCAGTTCGCATCGCGAGCCAGGTCGCGCAGCACGACCAATCCGCCCAAGCGCGCCACCAGGTTGACGACGTACGAATCGAGATCATCTTCCTGCAGAGCGCGGCAGAACGTATCTTCAAGGCCGGTCACCATCACGGAAGTAGGTCCGTCGGACTCGCCGTAGTACATGCACAGTGCGCCGGCGGGAATGCGCGCCACGCTCAGGACCCGGTCCAGCGCCTGCGCCAGCATCTTTTGAATTTCGGCGCCCACAAAACTGGACGTCGCCAGGTTCAAATTCGAGAGCGCCAGCATGTCCCGCTCCACGCGCCGGCGTTCGTCTTCATAGACGGTCATCACCATGAGCACGCAGGTGAACATCTCCGGCAGCAGCTGTAGCGGGAGCATGTCGATGCCGCGCAGGAAAGGAATTCGGTCCTGAAAGACCCAAACGATGAAAAGCAAGCCCCAGCCCAAGAACGTGAAGCCAAGGAGAATGTCCGCACGCGCTTCCTGGCGGCGTCCTTCATGCCAGAAAGTGTGTCCTACCACTATGAATAGCAGCGCAACGCCCAGCCCAACCGGCACGTTGACGATTCCGCGGACGTGCAGGCCCGACCAAACCGCTTCTAGTACCGCCGCAACGGCCAGCAACCGGTACGGGACGGACAACCGCACATACATCCGCGCGGCCCAGTAGAAGGCCAGCCCCGAAAGCCCTACCAGGAATTCGTCGAACGTGCGGTACCAGAGTTGCGCAGGTCCGGGAGCGATCCACGGTAGGACGGAGCGAAGCAAAAAGCTCGACGCCATCACGAACCACGCAGCCGCCCATGCCAGCAGATAGGACTGCCGCTTGCGTCGGTAAAGAAAGATAAAGAACGACGCCAGTAGCAGCGCCCCGATCTCCACCGTCTGCACTACGGTTTCGTGGACGTTCAAATCAAAGCTCCCTGGTTCGTTTCAGGACACTTCCGGAGAGAATAACAGAAAATCGGCAGGTCGCTTGCGGCTGGTCCGGAGAAGTTTCGCGAGTGTCACCTTGGGGCGCACCGCTCCCGTTGCGCGAGATTGGTTGCCAATCGCTCCGCAAGACGCCTACACCTCTCGTGCGCCAAATCCTAACCGCCGGTGCTTTTCGCGTCAACAGTACCCTGGTACCGCGGTCAAGCGCGCGGAGCGGCCGGGCGAGCCCAACTCGATTTCAGCCCGCCCTTCCGCTAAGATATCTGCTTTCACCGAGAGGACACGAAAAGCTCTATGAATAGCACAGACAAGCCGCGGGTCCGCTTTGCGCCGTCGCCCACAGGCTATCTTCACGTCGGAGGGGCACGCACGGCCCTCTTTAATTGGCTGTTTGCACGTCACGAGGGCGGTGCCATGCTGCTCCGCATCGAGGATACCGACGCGGAGCGCAACCGCCCGGAGCTGGTTGACGGTATCCTGGCGGGCCTGAAATGGCTCGGCGTTGAATGGGACGAAGGCCCCTATTTTCAGTCGCAACGCCTCGATATGTACCGCGCCGAGGCCCACCGTCTTCTGGCGAGCGGCGCGGCTTTTGCCTGCTACTGCAAAGCTTCCTCCTATGCCGGAGCGGACGCCGCCCCGGAACCCGGGGAAGGGCAGGAAAGCGAAGGCGACGACGAGGGCCCGAAGGCCAAGAAAAACATCGCCTGCCCGTGCCGCGGCCTATCCGACGCCGCCCGCGCCGCCCGCGAGCGCGAAGGCGTCCCGCACGCCATCCGCTTCCGCGCCCCGCGCACCGGCACCACCGGATTCCAGGACGACGTCTTCGGCCCGCGCGAAGTGCAAAACGAGGAGATCGAGGATTTCGTCCTGCTGCGCTCCAACGGGCTGCCTACCTATCAGCTCAGCGTTGTGGTCGACGACATCGACATGCGCATCACCCACGTGATCCGCGGCGCCGATCATCTTTCCAACACGCCCAAGCAGGTGCTTCTCTACCGCGCGCTCGGCGCCGAGCCGCCGATTTTCGCGCACGTACCGCTGATTCTCGGCGCCGATCGCACCCGTCTCTCAAAGCGCCACGGCGCCACTAGCGTCAGCTCCTACGCCGACGAAGGTTTCCTGCCGGAGGCGTTTCGCAATTTCCTTGCGCTCCTGGGCTGGTCGCCCGGTGACGATTCCGAATTTCTGCGGACTAGCGAATTAAAGGAGCGCTTCTCGCTCGCGGGCGTCAGCCGCACTAACGCCATCTTCGATCGTCCCAAGCTCGAATGGTTCAATACGCAGTATCTACAGAAATTGCCGGTCGAGGACGTTCTCCCCCACGTCGAAGCAGAGCTCAAGCGCGCGAAACTATGGGATGGTTCGCCGGCAGCTGCCGACCCCCAATGGTTCGCCCACGCCGTCGATCTGATCCGTCCGCGCATCCGCCTGCTGCCCGATTTCACCACCTGGGCGCGCGCTTTTTTCAGCGATGATTTCGATTATGACGCCGACGCCCGCGCCAAATTCTGGAAGGACGAGCGCTTGCCCGGCATGCTGGCCAAGCTCGCCGACGCGCTCGCCGCACTGCCCGAATGGAACCACGACGCATGCGACGCGGCGCTCCGCGAGCTGGCCGCTGCTGAAGGCGTAAAGGCTGGCCTGCTCATCAACGCCACGCGCGTCGCCATCGTCGGGCGCGCCGTGGCTCCGCCGCTCTTCGAGACGATGATCGTTCTCGGCAAAGACCGCGTCGTTAGCCGCCTGCGCCGCGCGCTCCCGAGCGTTTCCGCTCACTGATCTGTCGGGCTGCCCGCTCGCGCCAGCGTTTTGGCAGCAAGCCTAAAAGAGAAAGGCCGGAGCCATTGGCCCCGGCCTTTGAATCTTTCAGTGTGAATCGTGAACGGTGCGACTTGCTCCCAACCCTACATCCCGGGTTTCGAGAAAATCTCCCGATTGGCCGGATGGCTGGAGGCGCCCGCCGCCGCGATTTCCACCGGCACATCCACCGGAATCCGCACCGGAGGCAAGCACGAAGACATGTTGCACGCCTGATACCGCAGCGTCACTGGAATCGTGGTCTTGCCGATATGCGCGCTGGGCTCCGCCTTCATCTTCAGGCGCAGCGTCACCGTGCCGGTATAGACGTTCAACGGCTTGTTGGGCGAGAACGGGAACTTCTTGTTGCGTCCCGGCGGGTAAATGGTGTCCACCACCCGGATGCCTTCCGGAGCTTTCGCCGTCATGGTTGTGGGAATGAGGTATGCGTCGAGGGGCTTGTGCGAGTTCATGTGGTATCCCTCGTGGATCGTCGCCACGATGGCTACTTCGAATTCCTTGCCTCGCGGCACTCGGTCGAGAGAAACATAGGCATGCGCCTTCACCACCTGATTCGCGGCCATCGGCGCGGCCTGCGCCTTCACAGGCCGGCTCAGGCCGGCAAGCAGCAACATTGCGCATGCGGCCACTGCCAATCGAAACGGCTTGAGCTTGTTCATAGTTGTGCCTTCACGTCGCTATTGATTTCAGTTGGGTTCAGGGAGCCAATGTATCTCTTTACGATGTCGCCGTTGCGGTTGATCAGGAAGCTGGTGGGCATTCCCAGCAATCCGCCAAACGCGGTCGAGATCCGATCGCTGCCCATCACGATCGGGTAGTTCATGGTCAATTCCTGCCCGCCCACATCGAATTTCGTGTTGTGAACGAACGGGATCACGCGGTCCACTTCGTCATTTGTGGCCACGCCCAGAACCGTGAAGCCCTTGCTGCTATAGTCTTTTTGCATCTGGATCAGCGTGGGAATTTCGCCGCGGCAAGGCTCGCACCACGTGCCCCACATATTCACCAGCACCACCTTGCCCTTGTAACTCGCCAACGACACATTCTGTCCCTGCAAGTCCTTGAACGTTACATCCGGCTCGGCCTGGGCATTCGAATTGGCCGCGGTCGTGCCGGTCGATGAGGTCTTGCTACTACAGCCCGAAAACCCCACTGCTCCCAGCAGAGCCATCGAGCCGATTAGAAATGCGCTTGCCAACCTCTTCATGATTCCAATCCCCCATTTACTGTACGAATCGATTCAAAAATCCCAAGTGACCACTCAACCACGTCAGGTGATTGAAGAAAATCAAAGCTCCAATCAAGAGCAGCAGTACTCCGCTGCCCACTTCCACGGCGTGCAGATACTTGCGGAACCGCTGATAGAACTTCAGGAACCGGCCGATGCCCAGCGCGAACAGCAGAAACGGAACTGCCAGGCCCGCCGAATACACCGCCAGCAGCATCACACCTTCGCTCACGGTGTTTCGCGTCGCGGCCAGAGCCAGCACCCCGCCGATGATCGGACCGATGCAAGGTGTCCAGCCAAAGGCGAAGGCGAAGCCCATTAAAAAGCCGCTGATGATGCCCGGCTTGCTCCCGCCAGTGCTGCTTCCTCCCACGTTGCGCAGGTGAACGTCCCGGTTCAGCCAGCGCGTCAGCGTCGGGCCGAGCAGGAAGATCAACGACACGGCATACAGTTCCACGGCAATCGTCGTTCGCTCGTAACCCGAGCCCAAATTCAGGATGACTCCGGCGATGATCAGCGCTGCCGCGACAATCAGGCCCACCTTCACGCTAATCTTCGCCAGCCAGCCAATCAGGTGCAGTCCAAACAGCACGATCAGCGCGCCTGCGATGGGTGCCAGCAGCGCGCGGTTGCGCAGCAAAAACGAGCCCACGGCGCTGGCCGTGGCGCCGAACGTAATAAAGACGATCGAAAAACCGAGGACGAAGGCAAGGGCCGTGCTGAAGAGCTTCGCGCCCGATCCTTCTCCTTCCTTCAACTGCTCCACACCAATGCCAGAAAGCATCGACACGTACCCTGGCACGAGCGGCAAAACACACGGCGAGAGAAACGACAGCAAGCCGGCAAGAAACACCGCGAATATAGAGACTGAGACGCCCATCAGATTCCTTCCTGTTTTACCGCGTTGGATGAGGTCGCCCGCTCAGCTTGGCGGGCTTCGCACAAACGCGAATTTTCCCACATCCATAAGACGCATGCCAGCGGATTTTGGTTTAGGGGACTGCACGCTGAATCCCGCCCCGGCGGATGGTGCGCAGCGTCGATTCCGGGAAAGGCGGCATCCCATGCGGCTGGTTCGCCATACCCAGCTTATCTGTATCGCTGCGTTACTTCAATCGGGGATGCCGTGTACGCCACTCCGTGGTGTCCTCGTACGCCAGCGCGATGGATAGTAGCTTCGCCTCGCTCCAGCGCGGCCCGATCAGCTGCAATCCTGCCGGCAGGCCTGCCTGCGTAAAGCCGCAGGGAATGGAGATCGCGGGAAGCCCGGTAATGTTCCCAGGGCGCGTCATGCGCAAAAGCTCGGCGCGCACAGTCGTCTCGCGCTCGCCCGCCGCGCGGATTTGATTTTCGCCGATGCGCGACGCCGGGATCGGGGTGGCGGGCGCCACGATCACGTCCGCACGCTCGAAGGCCGCGTCGAACGTCGCATTTACTTCGCGCCTCCGCTCGATCCCGCGCATGTAATCGACGGCCCGCAATTTGGCGCCCCATTCCAGGTGCCCGCGCACGTCCTCGCCGTATTCCGCCGCGCGTGCCGGGAAATATCCCTGCGATTCGTGATAGTAACTTGCCTCCGCAACGATCACGTTCGTGCTCGCCTCGATCGCTTCCGCCAGGCGCGGCATCGGCACTTCCGCCACGCGCGCGTTTAGGGCTTTCGCCAGCGTTTGCACCGCGCGTTCCACCAGCCGCCGCACTTCGCTGTCCACGCGCTCGAAGAAATAATCCTTCGGCCAGCCCAGTCGAAGTTTTCGCGGCCGGTTTTTCCGCAGCGTGCGGTAATCGGGACGCGCCATGCCTTTCGGATAATTTCCCGCGATTGCTTCGAGAACGATGCATGCGTCCGCCACGTTTCGCGCCATCGGCCCCGCATGATCGAAGCCCGGCGCCAGCGGTACCGTTCCTTCCACGCTCACCAGCCCGTACGTCGGCTTCATCCCGACGATCCCGCAAAGCGAAGCCGGCACGCGGATCGACCCTCCGGTATCCGTGCCCACCGACGCGAAGCACATTCCCGTGGCGATTGCCGCCGCCGAACCGCCGCTCGATCCGCCGGAAATCCGCTCCAGCGCCCACGGATTGTGCACCGGACCGTAATGTGGATTCTCGCTGGTGATTCCGTAGGCGAACTCGTGCATGTTCGTCTTGCCCAGCAGAATCGCTCCGGCGCGGACCAGCCTCTTCGCTACTTCGCTGTCTTCTTTGGGAACGAAGTCGGCCAGAATCTTCGAACCGGCCGTGGTGCGGATTCCGCGCGTGTAGAAATTGTCCTTCAGCGCGACCGGAATCCCGTGCAGCAGGCTTTTGGGTCGCCCGCGCCGCAACTCGCGCTCCGCCGCGCGCGCCTGGCGCCGCGCGTGTTCGGCGGTTACCGTCAGAAACGCGTTCAGGTTGCTGCTGTCGCGCTCGATTCGGGCGAGCGACATTTCCACCAGCTCGACCGGCGAAAGTTCCTTGCGCCGCAGCAGCCGGCCTGCCTCTTCGACTGTGAGGAACGCCAATTCGGATTCTGCATGCATCGTCGTCATCGCGCTCTCAGAAAATCTTTTCCTGCCGCCGCAGGTTGCCCACCGAGCCCAGATTGGCGATGCGGATCACCACGCTGTATTGATTCTCATTGCGGATCGTGCCGAACGAAAACCGCCGGTACTCGAAACCGATTCCGCAGCAGTTGCCGTTGTAGGTGGCTTCGGCAATCTGGTTCTGAAAGACTTGCTGGCTGAAATCGTAGCTCGCGCCGAACGTCACATTCCATCCGCGCCGGTTCATGTCTCCGTAGCCGAAAAGGGTCCGCACCTGATTCGACCGCTGCCGAAAATTCAGTGGCGGAGGCGCTGGATTCAGCGGCAGGTTCAGCACCGAAAAATGCGCTAGCGTGATGAACGAGTCTTTGTACGGCCTCAGCTTCAGCAGCGTGCCGATCGCCGTCATCCGGTTGCGGTTCGGATCGTAATTCAAGATGAACTGCGTGTCGAAACGCTTGCCGGGTTCGATGCGCAGGTCGCTGACAATCGGCGAAAAATGCCGCGCCTCATCGGCAAAGGCGAAGGGCGTCAATTCGTCGAGCGTCTGGAACACGTTCGGTTGCCCTGGGACCAGCGCGCCGCCGAACGTCGGATCGAAAAAATATTTCTGCGCCAGGCTCCAGCTCAGGAACTCCTCGCTGCCGCTGCTCGTCCGGCGGTACAGCCGCTGCGTGATTCCGTATGCCAATTCGTTCGTGTCCGTCAGCGTCTCGTCTTCGCCGAAACGCACGAACCGCCCGAAATCGTTCACGCCGGTCACGTACTTATAGTTGATGTCCGGCTCGATCACGTGCTTCCACTTGGTGTCGCCGTCGCTCCACGCGCGCTCCAGCACTGGCAGCCGCATGTCCAGCTGGAATTCCTCCGTGTTGCGGAAAAAATTCTGAGGCACGAAAGCACCGTTCTGGACTTGCCCGCCGTAATTGGTGCTCCGGAACGTGAAACTGGGCGCCACGTCCAGCCAGTCGCCGAAGTGCAGCGGCATCGTCACCGTGGGCGCCACCTCGCTGCGCTCCACGAATGTCGGCGTCGCAAACGGTGTCGCGTCGTCATCCCGGTGTACCGCCCCGGTAAACGCATCGAACGAAAAATAAAACGGCAATCGCTTGAACGGCTGCCGGTCCACGGAGCTGAAGCGCGCTTCCGGCGCCGTCTGCAGCACGATGGACGTCTGCGACGCAGCGCCCAGATAGTTCCGGTAGCTCAACGCCGCGAAATTCAGGCTGTAGCCGTCGAAATTGTTCGTTAGAAACGCGTCGTTCCGCACTTCCGAGTTCACGGCCTGCGTAAACGTGCCCGACCACGCCAGCCGGAACGTCAGCGACGTGAGCTGGTCCAGATCGGCCACCGCACGCCAGCCCTCCGGCAATTGCGAGGTCAAAAGCATCTTGGCCTCGTGTCCCCCTTGCTTGAGCGGCGGCCCGGCCGGCTCCCCGAGTCCGCGATCGATCACCCCGAAATACGTCGCATCCACCGAAGTATTCTCCCACGGCTTCAGGCGCAGTTCGCCGCGCTGGCTCCATCCGCGCGAGCTGAAGTACGTGGCTCCCACGGTCGTGTCCAGCCAGTCGAGTGGCGCCCAATAGAACGCGTCGCCCAGCACGTATCCTTTCTGCGACGTGTTCCCTAGCTCCGGCACCAGGAATCCCGAGTCGCGCCGCTTCTCCGCCGGTAGCGTGGCCCACGGCAGGTAAAGGACGGGCACGGAAAACACGCGAAAATTCCCGTTCTTGAGGTGGATCGATTTTTGCAGCCGGATCGTCGCCGCCGGCGCGTAGAACTTCCAGACCGGCCGGTCCGGATTGCAGACCGTCAGCCACGCGCCGCGGATCTTGTAGGTCGTGTTATTCACGCGCTCGGCTTCCTGCGCCTCAAAATAGATGGGATTGGGACTCACCAGCAGCGTCGGCGACGGGCGCCGCTCCACGCGGAACGTTCCGCGCACGTCGTGGAATACTCCGCGCCCCGTGCGCAAATCGTAGCTGGCATCGGCTGCTTCCACGTGCTGGTTCTTGTAATCGAGTTGGACGTGTCCGCGCGCGTTGATCTGCTGCGTCTCGGTGTTGTATTCCACGTGGTCGGCACGCAGCCGCGCGTTTTGGTACACCACGTCCACGTTGCCGTCGGCGTAGTAGATCTTGCCCGCGAGCCGCTGCTGATCGGCCTGCAGCGTCACCTCGCCGCCCGCACTCAGCAAATTGGGCGATGGCCGCGCCGCATGTTTTATACGGTGTCTCTGCCCGAAAGCCGCGCTAGACGCGATCAGGGCGACCGCCAGCAGCGCTGCCAAACCAGCAGATTTGCGGAGACAATTCGGGACCGTCGCGTTCGGCATCGCCTGCGCAGGCTCGGAAAATCGTCGGAACAAAAAGCGAGCCTAACATGCGTCCCCCGCGCCCGCAATCGCAGACCCGATTTGGATCGCCGTCCCCAGGGAAGCAGCGCGACCGAGGGACCTCGTCTCGATGACGATCAAGCGCCGACTCGCAAGGCCCAGACCGAAAGCAGCATTGCCGGCGACGGATCGGATCTCGCCTTTGTTCACCCTTCGCAGGTCTTCGCCCGGTGCCCGATTCGCCACATCGCTCTCTCGGCGCCACCGCCAAGTACTATTGCCGTCTGCTGTGCTCGTGCTATGATCCTCGCGTTCCTCACTGGAACTTCCGCAGCGCAAAACGGACCAGTGATACGCATATGCCCTAAGTGTGGCGCTCTGTTGCTCGACGACACGGACTCGTGCTCGTTCTGTAGCGCCGAAGCATCCGAAAATCACGGCTTTGTTGAACCCGTCGGCACCCGCGCGCGCTCGTCTGCGCCTGCCGCTGCGCAACCGGTTCGCGCCGCTCACGCCACGCATTCCTCCGGCGCTGCCGCTGCTCCTGCGCTCGCCCGCGAAGAATCCGCCGAGCCCGACTGGCGCAACGAAGTCTCGCGCCGCCTCGAACAGTACCGCGCCCGTCGCGGCCATCTCCGCGGCGACGATTCACAGTCCGGCCTTCCGTTTCATGAGCCGCCCGTTTCGGCTCATGAAGATGCCGATGCGCTGGCCGCCGCGTACGCAGCCGAGAAAGCCGCCGCCGAAGCCGAAGCTCGCGAACGCCACGCCGCCCAAGACAAGGCCGACGCCCGCGTCGCGCAGCAGCAGCGCCAGACCGAGCGCGTCGAGATCCGCATCCAGCCCGAGCTCGATTTCTCCAGCTCGCCCGACGATCGCGCCCACCCGCAAACCGCTCTCGTCCCGGTCGCCTCGCTCGCCGAACGCCGCTGGGCCGGCGCTCTCGACGCCATCTTTCTAGTCTTCACCTGCGCCGGGTTTCTCGGCTTGTTCCGTTCGCTGGGCGGCGAAATCACCGTCGGCAAGACGGACGTGCTCGTCTACGCCGTCGCTGCCTACTTTTTTTATGGCTTTTACATCGCGCTCTTCACCGTGCTGGCCGGTTCCACGCCCGGCATGCAACTCCGCGGGCTCGCGGTTGTCCGCCTCGACGGCAGCCTGCCCGACACTCGCCAGCTTCTCTGGCGCAGCTTCGGCTACCTGCTTTCCGGCGCCACTTTGATGCTCGGCTTCGTCTGGGCGCTTTGGGATGAGGACCGCTTCACCTGGCAGGACCGCATCTCCCAGACCTACGTCACCGCCGCCGTCCCGCTTTCCGATTTCGACGCTTTCGGCGCGCGCACTCCCGCCCAGCGCTTCGCGCACAAATAGTTTGTGTCTTTCCGGGGAGCGCCAATCTTCCGATTGGCGCCTTTGGCGAACGCTACGCGCTCGTCGTGCGCCGCGCAGCCAGGCGTAGCGGCACCGCACGCTGTGCGCGTCCTTCCGCCGCGCACGTAGTACGCGCTGTCAGCCCGAGCCCAGCCGCTCTTGCGGATGGAGGCGAGGGATCTGCTTTTGGTTTTTGTCTTTTTCTCTTGGTTCTGTGATGGGGACCCCAGCGCGCTTGCGCGTTGAGGCGGATGCGAAGGGTGGTAGCTCGTACTGTTTCACGTTCCCACGTGTTCGATTACTTCATCCGCCGCGCCACTAGAAACCACGCGTGAGGATCTTCGCCGTTGAACATCCCCTGCCTGGCCTCCGGACGCGTCTCAAACCTCGCGCGCTCGAGCGTCTCGATCTCCCATCCCTTCGCGAACGCCGCGCGCAACTCCGCTTCGGTCACTCGCCGAGGGCCTTGGTCTCCCGGCGTCATCTCGCTGAAGCACATCAGCATCACGCGCCCGCCGGGACGCACCACCTTCGCCAGCCCTCGCACGTACCGCGCGCGGTCTTCGTCCGCGAACACGTGAAACAGCCCCGAATCGATGGCGTTGTCGAATTGCTCCTCCGACTCCTCCAGCTTCAGCGCGTCCCCCACGCGAAACGCCGCCACGATCCCGCGCTCCGCCGCTTTCCGCCGCGCCGCGGCGATCGGCGCCTCCAGAAAGTCGATCCCCGTCACCGCATGCCCCTTCGACGCGAAAAATAGCGCGTTCTCGCCCGTCCCGCATCCCGAGTCCAGGATCGATCCCTTCAGCCGCCCCGCCTCTTTCACAAATTTCGGCTGCGGCTTGCCGATGTCCCAGGGAGGCGCGCTCGCGTACATCTCCTCAAATCGCTCGCGCGGTACGCGCTCCGGCGCTGGTTCGCTCATCTTCGCTCCTTTGCCTCTATGCGGTTCCGCTTTCGGCGCGCTCTCACGCCGCGCCGCAAGCGTCAGGGCACCACTTAAGTGGTGCCGAAACCCGGCGCGCGCCAGCGCGTTGCCTTTCGTGCGCTTTTTGCATCCCGGCCAGCCGGGACGCTGTTTCACCCGCGCGAAGTATTCATCCTTGCTTCAGTGTTTCCCTGGTTTCCTCGCGCTCACCCCGCGTCCGTCGGCTCCATCATCGCGTAACCGGCCATTTTCATAAACGCCTCGCGCCGCGCCTTGGAAACGAGAATCCCGCGCACGCGAAACATCGTCCGCATCAGCCACGGCAGCTCCATCTGGCGTTTCAGCCGCTGCGCTTCGGCGGCGTAATAACGCATCTCCCGCTGCCGCCAGCCGTGCCGCTCGAAAAATCCCTGCCAGTCGTCCGGCGCGAATTTGAACGGCGCGTTCTGCATGTGCCGGTGCATGCCGTTGCGCCCGCGGTACTTCACCACCTCCGGAGAAAAATAGTCCAGCACCCAGCCCCGCGCGTGCTGCATGGCCCGCAGGTCGTCCGCCAGAGACGCCACCGCCTGCTCGTCCAGGTACGGCACCACGCCCTCTGTCAGCACCAGCACCTTCTTCGCCCGTGCGTCCACATCCGCCAGCATCCGCCGCCGCGCCTCCACGTCCGCCAGGTCGATCTTCACCCGCTCCAGCCGGCAGTGCGGTTTTTCCTTGGCCAGCCGCTCTTCCTTGTACTCGATCATGTGCGGGTAATCCGCCTCGATCCACAGCAGCGATTCCGGCAGCTCCATTCGGTACGGACGCGTATCCAGTCCCGCGCCCAGGTTCAGCACCGTGTCCACCGCTTCGCCGCTCGCTGCGATTGCGGCTGCAGCCGTCGCGGCAGCCGCGGCTATTCCGCCGCTCGAACCGTTTCCGCCCGCGCTGCCCGCAGCCGCGCTCGTGCTTGCCTCGCGCCCCTTGGCCATGCGCCCTTTGGCCATCCGTTCGTCCCGCGGCAGCCCGAGCGCCTCCCGGATGTAATCGTCGATGATGCACGTCCGGATCACCACGCTCCATCCGGTCCAGAACGTCATCGGCATCGCCTGCGCGATCTTCCGCCCGCGCTCGCCCGCCAGCACTCCCGCCAGCGGATCGTGGAACAGCGCATCCGGGCGAGCGCCCTCCATCGCGCGGTAATGCGCCACCCAAAACGCCGTGTCCGACACGTGTTCGATCAATTGTTCCGGCATGGCCGATGATTCTAATGCTTGGCGGGGCTTCCCGTCGACTCGGAGGATCTCTGGCGCGATTAACAGTCAGTAAATGTGATATATATAGGCGTCGGCTTTGAGCAGCTTGCGTTTAGGCATCGCCACCCATGCCCATCAGAGCGCTACTCGACACCAATATCCTAATTCATCGTGAAGCCGCCACTGTCGTTCGCCAGGACATCGGTAAGCTGTTCTTTTGGCTCGATAAGCTCAAATACGAGAAATGCGTGCACCCCGCCAGTCTTGCTGAGATCCAAAAGCACCAGGACGAACGCGTTCGACAAAGCTTCCAAGCAAAACTCCAGTCCTACCACGTTCTGAAGACACTGGCGCCGCTCGCAGCCGACGTTCAGAGATGCGGGGCGAATGATCGAAGTGAGAACGACCGCAATGACACACTTCTCGTGAATGAACTTCACGCCGGTAGGGTCGACTTGGTCATAACGGAGGATCGCGGGCTGCACGCGAAAGCGAGCACGCTAGGAATCGGCGACCGCGCATTCACGATCGACTCCCTTCTAGAAAAAGTAACAGCCGAAAATCCGGAGCAGGTCGACTACAAGATTCTGTCGGTACGGCGAGCGCACTTCGGGCAGGTCGACCTTCGTTCACCATTTTTCGACTCATTTAGAGAGGATTACGGAGGCGCCGCGTTCGACCGATGGTTCAACAAGAAAGCCGACGATACCGCATACGTCTGCCACGAGGGCCAAAATCTAACGGCTTTTCTGTACCTGAAAACTGAGGGGCCAGACGAAAATTACGCGGATATTGAGCCTAGATTCAAACCCAAGCGCCGCCTAAAGATTGGAACCCTCAAAGTGGAGTTGAACGGCTTCAAGCTGGGAGAAAGATTCCTCAAAATCGTATTTGACAACGCGATCCTGCAGAGAGTCGATGAAGTTTACGTGACGATTTTTCCCAAAAGGATCGAACAGCAGCGCCTTATCAGACTGCTTGAGGATTTCGGGTTCACGCACTATGGAAAGAAGATCAATGCATATGGCGATGAGGACGTTTACGTTCGAGATATGACGCCGCGCTTTGATGCTGCCGACCCGAAGCTGACGTTTCCATACGCGAGCCGCGAATCCAGAGCCTTCATTGTTCCGATCTACCCCGAATACCACACGGAATTATTCCCCGACTCAATCCTGAAAAACGAGTCGCCAGCGGATTACGTCGAACAAGAGCCGCATCGAAACGCAATCCGCAAAGTGTACGTTAGCCGATCCTTCAACCGCGATCTTGTCCGTGGCGACACAATCGTCTTTTATAGGACGGGCGGCTACTACCGAAGCGTGGTATCAACTATCGGGGTCGTCGAGGATGTATATCGCGACATCAAAGACGAAGCCCAATTCATAGCCCTATGTCGGAAACGAAGCGTGTTCACTGATAACGAGCTGCGAGCGCAATGGAACGGTCCAACAGACCGTTTATTGTCGGCTTCCTGTATGCGTGCTCATTTCCCAAAAGGCCGACGCTGAAGGAGCTAATCGATAATGGGATTATCCGCGACATCAATTCTGCGCCCCGCAGTTTCGAGAGAATCACAGCGGATCAATTCTCAACAATTGTCACACTCTCCAAAACCGACCCGCGCGTTATTGTCGATTAGGCCGCAGTATGCCGACGCCATCTTCCGCGGCGAGAAGCGCTTTGAGTTTCGGCGAGCAATGTTTAGAAAGGAAGTCGACGTTGTCGTCGTCTATACGACGAGCCCGGTCTCTTGAGTTGTCGGAGAGTTTGACGTCGAGGAGATCATTTCCGACTCCGTAGCGGCTTTATGGAGTCGCACCAAGCACTCGGCGGGAATTGAACGGGAGCGATTCTTTCACTATTTCGACGGGCGTGATGTCGGGCATGCAATCGCTATTGGGGCAATTCGACAGTACCGGCAACCACTAGATCTATCCCTTGCGTTCGGCGTCCGCCCGCCCCAATCCTTCCTGTACTTGGCATGAGTCCCGCAACGCACGTCAACAGGCGCGGGATTATCGACCCAATGTTCGAGAGAAAAACACCGATGGAGAAATTCGAAACCGTCGGCTTAGCTTTTCAATCTGCGATTTGTTGAGTTCTCGCTTCTTGTGCAGAACTTCGGAGACAATGCTTTCCGCGCCAAAGATCGAAACGAGGTCCTTTTGACGGAGGTCGTTCGCCTCCATCAGCGCCCGCAAAACCTCCACCGGAGACGCATCGGGCACCTCATGGTGCCGCCCCTCGTAGTCCTCGATCAGAGCCATCAAGACCTGAGCGTACTTTTCCTCTTCGCCCGTCGGATTGTCCCTGGCGGCCAGCTTGTCCAGCACGGACAAATATTCCTCGTGCTGCCGTTCGGACGTGATCGGCGTCGGCGACGCAATCTCTAGCGCGTACTTTTCCGATACTCCAATCATGGCTCTTGCCACTCCTTCTTGTCGTACTCCGCGTGACTCAGAATGTGCCGGATATAGACCATCTTCCATCTGTACTTGATCGTGGCGATCAGTCGGCAGCGATTATGGCTGATGTCGAAGACCACGGACCGCCCGACCACGTCCGACCGTTTCCAAGTATCCCGGACGTCGGCAAAGCTCTTCCAATCGGCTGTCCTGGTGACCTTGTACCATGCGTTCAGAGACGCGCCCCACTCGGGATGGTGCGCCGCCGCGTCCCTGATCGCCTTTCGGCTGACGATCCGCATCTAGTTTGATCTTCGCATTATGCGAAGTTCGGGTCAAGTGGCTGCGCGCTCTGTTTGTCGCGGTGGCGGGCGGAAACCCGCCTTGACAAGTAATCATAATCGTGCTACCGTGGATTGTTTTTCTTGCGCGCCCCGAAGCTGCCGGGGGCGAGCAGGACATTTTGAAACACCCATCGGCGGCGGAAACGGCCCGTGTGTTCCTGGGGCGGGCCAATTGAGAGGAAACGCTGTGCAATCGATGTTTGGTGCCATACGCAGCTTAGCGGGTCGGGGCCTTCCTGCGAGGGGCGCGAAGTGCTCGATGTTCCCCTTCACGAATCACGAATCAGCACTCACGAATCACGCGGTTTTACCCGGAACAGTCACTCGAGTAGAATCACTCGTAACTTGCAGAAAACAAACGACGGCGCACCCGCTTACCCGGAACGTCCCGGCGCACGACTTCCGCGCAATTTCGCTCGTCGCGCCCTCGACGCCGCTCTCGCACTCCTGGCGGGCAAATCCGCCCGCCGATGCTATAATCGAACTTCCGTTTGGCGGGGCGCAGCGGAGTAAAAGGAATCGAGCATGAGTTCAATGGCAAAGAAAATTGTGGCGGTTCTTTCGGTGTTCGTCTTCGCGTATGTCACGGCCGGCTTCGTCATGAGCCGCTCCGACAACGAGAAGGAAAACGCTTACCGCGCCATGACCGTCTACACCGAAGTGCTCGACCACATCCAGAACGACTACGTGGACCAGCCCAACATCCATCAGGTCACCAGCGGCGCGCTCCACGGTCTACTCGATTCGCTCGACCCGCAGTCGAGCTACATGAGCCCGCTCGAATACAAGGATTACGAACAAAAGACCGCGGTCGCCGCCAAGGCCAGCGCCGGCGTCGCTTTGACCAAGCGTTTCGGATACATCAGCGTGATTTCTTCGCTGCCGGATAGCCCTGCGGCCAAAGCCAATTTGCGCCTGGGCGACGTGATCGAAAAAATCGCCGGATTCACCACCTCGCAGATGGGCGTCGATCAGGCCCAAGTGCTGCTGAGTGGCGATCCCGGCACCGTCGTGAAGCTCTCGGTGATCCGCCGCGGCAAGACGGAACCCGAAGCCGTCAGCCTGACGCTCGAACCGCTTCCCGCGCCCAGAGTCGTCACCGGCATGCTGCCGGGAGGAGTCGCCTATCTCCGCGTGCCGCTATTCAGCGACGGCATGGCCCAGCAAATTCGCGCCAGCCTCGAACAATTCAAGAAACAGGGCGCGAAAGAGTTGATCCTCGACCTGCGCAATTGCGCGCTGGGCAGCGACAAGGAAGGCATCGACACCGCGCAGCTTTTCCTTACCGCAGGCACTATCGCAATTCTGAAAGGCCAAACCGTCCCGGCGCAGACCTTCTCGGCTGACGCCGCAAAAGACGTCTGGACCGCGCCGGTCGCCGTGCTGATCGGCAACGGAACTGCCGGCCCCGCGGAAATCGTCGCCGGCGCCATCGCCGATAATCATCGTGGCGACTCCGTCGGCGACCGCACCTACGGCACCGCATCTGAGCAAAAGCTGATGCAGCTCGACGACGGCTCCGCGCTGATCCTCACCGTCGCCGACTACTACACCCCGGACAATAGAAACATCCCTGCTCAAGGCGTCGCGCCCACGGACCTCGTCCGCCCCGCGGCCGCCGACGACGTCGCGCAGTTGAACAATATTTATCCTCCCGCGCCCACGGATTCGCCCACCGATCCCGTGGTGAAGAAAGCGCTCGAGGTTCTGCAAGCTCCCGCCACGCAGAAGGCCGCGTAGCGAAGCGTGAAAATTTCACGCCGCCCGGCGGCCACGCTGCTAATCGCGTTCGCGGCGCTCGCCGCTTTGGTATTCATCGGCTGCTCAAAATTTCAGCGTTCGGAGCGCCGGTCCCGCAAATCCCGCGAGCGCGAACGAATTGAACGTCCTTCACGCGCGCCGCGCCTCGCCATCGTCATCGACGATCTGGGCAATGATCCCGCCGAAGCCAAGTCCATCCTTTCGTTGCCGTTTCCCCTCACCGTGTCCGTATTGCCGCATCACGAGTACTCGACGCAGACCGCTGATGAAGCATGGAGCCGCGGCGACCAGGTCATGCTGCACCTCCCAATGCAGCCCATCGACGATGGCGCTAAAGGGGAGGCCATCGAACTGCGCGTGGACATGCCGGCGAGCCAGGTGCGGTCCGCGCTCGCGGGCATGCTCGCCACCGTGCCCCACGCCGTCGGCGTGAACAACCACGAAGGCTCGCGCGCCACCGCCGACCCGCAGCTCATGGCGGAGCTGATGCCGGCACTGCGCGCACGCGGATTATTTTTTATCGACAGCCGCACGACCGCAGCCACCGTGGCGTACGAGGCCGCCGAGCGCGCCGGAGTGCGCGCCGCATCCCGAAAAGTGTTTCTCGACGACACGCCGACGCGCCAAGCCGTGCTCGCTCAGCTGGAACTAGCGGCGCGCGACGCGATGCGCGGTGGATCGGCGATCGCCATCGGCCATCCGCATCCGGAAACCATCGCCGCGCTGGCGGATGGCGTCCCGAAGCTCGAACGCCGCGGAATCCACCTCGTTTTCGTGTCCGACCTGGTTCATTAGAATTTTGTTCGCCTGTACGAAGAGACAGGTAAAAGGACGGGAAGCAAAACTGTCCGTTCGTTCTATTTCCTTCGCCCATTCCACACACTAGGCTCTAAGTGCTGCTTCGTGATGGACCAGGCATCGCGGAGCTAGGAAGGAGCCTATGACCCACTGGATCGGAACCACATCCCCGGCAGACGCCGGCATGAACGAATTCAAAACTTGCCTCAAGCACCTGCGCGACGGCCATCCGGAAGAAGCCCTGCAGGATGCGCGGCGCGCGCTCGGCGCAGCACCCAAGAATCCTTTCTACCTCTCTTACACCGGACTGCTTGCTGGGATCGCTGAACAGCGCTATGCCGACGCCGAAAATCTCTGCCAGGAAGCTCTTTCGCTCCGCCACAACCACGCGCAGCTGTATTTGAATTTGGCGGAAGTTTACCAGCAGTGCGGACGGACGCAGGACGCCATCGAGGTGCTGGAAAAAGGACTGATTTCGGCGGGGCGGGATTTCCGGATACGGCGCGCGCTGGAGCGGATCGGCACACGGCGCGATCCGGTGCTTTCATTCCTACACCGCAGCCACCCATTGAACCGAACGCTCGGCAAGCTGCGCCACCGCCTCGCGGGGCCTCCGCAAGCGGCCTAATGCGGCGCTGAAAGATCGGTCAACGAGTTGCGTCCCCATGACGCAATCCGGGGCGGGTTGCCCGCGAGAGGCCCGCTCCGGACCCCCTAATTCTTTAATCTCGTGAGCTGATAGCTCCCAGTCGGCCGCGAATTCTCGGCTGGAGTTTAACTCATTCGAATCGCCACCATCCGCAATGTCTGCACCGTTTTGGTAAAAAGGGGAGCATCCCGCGAAAGGGCCTGCCGCAGTGCGGACAGGGCCAGATTGCGAGTCGCGCGCCTTGAAGGAAGATCGCGCCCCACCACACCGCAATTACGATGTAATCCACCGCGGTTGGCAGATTAAAGTGGGCCGTGAGGAGATCGAAGAGGGCAGCCGCTGGAATCCAGGCCAAAAATAAAGCAATGAGAGCGGCTCTGTTTCTTTTGTAGGCACGCCAACCAGAGGTCGTCGGGCCGTTGTCAAAACCGAAGTCGCTCACGTGCGTTCCCCCGCATCTTTCGGATAATTAGGGCTGGCCGAGAGGCAGAAAATACTGCGTGCCTTTCACGGGCTGGCGCAGGCGGCGGAGGAGTTCCTGCAAGTCCTCGTTGTGCTCCACGAAGTCAATCTCCGTCGTGTCCACTACCAAAAGATTCGAGGCGGAATAGCGGAAGAAGAAGTGTTCGTAGGCGCCGGCGACCGCTTCCACATATTCGGGCGAAATATCACGCTCGGATGGATCGCCCTTTTTCGAAACGCGCTTGCGCAGCACCTCGGGCTTGGCCTGCAAATAGATGGTCAGGTCGGGCGTGGGTACCGAGGGCGCCAGCGTGTCGAAATACTTTTCGTAGAGCTTCAGCTCTTCGTTGTCGAGATTGATGTAGGCGAAGATTTTGTCTTTTTCGAAGAGAAAGTCGCTGACCACCGGCGCGGGGCCGTCTTCGGGACGCGTTTCGATCAGGCGGCGGTGGCGCTCGTAGAGGAAATACATCTGCGCCTTGAAAGCGGCGCCGGGCTGCTCCTCGTAAAAATCGGTGAGGAAGGGATTGTCCTCGCAATCGAACACGCGCCGGGCGTGCAGCTGTTCGGCAAGCACGCGCGCGAGCGTCGATTTGCCCACGCGAATCGGCCCTTCGATCACGATGTAGCGCGGCGCCTTGAACGAAGGATGCTTGGGAGCGTTCGGATTGGGCGAGCGGCCGGGCATGAGCAGGGGATTATAACAAACCGCGACTGACAGCCGTGGAGCTTCGATTGACACCCATCGGGTGCGGTCGAGAAGATCGCGAGCCGCACGGGCTACCAGCCTTTCGCAATGGCGGCGACGATGCGGGCGAGGGCGTCCGCGTCGCGCGTGTCGATTTCCTCGGCGGGCGAATGCGAATAGCGCAGGGGCCAGCCGAGCGCCACGTCCACGGCGCCGTAGGAGACGAATGCAGCGCCATCGTTGCCGCCTCCGGTGACGCCGTATTGCACCGGGATGCGATTTTCGTGCGCGAGTTTCACCACGCGCTCGACCAGATCCTGCGGGACGATGTTGGAGTTGTCCACGGCGCGAACCACGAATCCTTTGCCGAGTTCGGCGTCGGCGCAGCGTTTCGATTCGATCGGAGAATCGGAGCTCACGAAGGTGTCGATGGCGAAGACGTAATTGGGCACACGGCCTTCGGCGGCGAGGCGCTTGGCGAGCGCTTGCGCGCCGTCGAGACCGAGCTCCTCTCCGGTAGACCAGACGAAAGTGACGTCGCGATTGGCGAGCGATTGGCCGAGCGACCACACGGTGGAAATCAGCGCGGCGTCGCCCACGCGATCGTCGAAGCTGCGCGCGGTGGCGCGCGTGCCGAGAAGCGGGCGATATTCTTTGGGAATGGTGATCGAATCGCCGACTTTGATGCCGAGTTTCGCAACTTCCGCTGGAGTTCGCGCGCCCATATCCACGCGAAGAGCGAGACCGGAATCGGCAGGCCACTGGAAATCCGGCTGGTCCCAACCATTGGGCAATTCCATGACGCCCCAGAGGTCGCCTGTTGCGGCGTGGATGAGAACCGGATGGCCTTCGTAATAGTTGAGGTCCATGCCGCCGAGAAGCGAAACATCCAAGCGGCCATCGTCGGAGATTGATTTTACTTGGAAGCCGATTTCGTCGAGATGCGCGACAATGAAAATGTTCGGCGCTTTTGAATCCGCGGGTGCATGGCCGAGATGCAGGATGAGATTGCCCGCGCTGTCCGTTTCCGTCTTGGCCCATTTGGGCAAAAGACTTTTCACTTCCCGGCGAACGGGGCTTTCATGGTTGCTGGCGCCGTAGGTATGCACCAGCTCTCGCAGTACCTGTGCTGGGGTGGGCGGCCACGGATTGAGAAAGACGCCTTGCATGGGAGGGTGGACGTCGCGAGGCGCCAAAGATTGTGCACCACCGACGTAGGCCTTCAGCATAGCCAAGAGATTCGTGAGATCGGCGCGGTCGATCATTTCAATCGGCGTATCGGGCCAGGATGTGGTGATGCCGATGTGCGCCCATTTGGCGGGCAGGGAGGGCGCAGCGATATAGCTACCGGGAATGATGGCGGCGGAATAATCCGTGGCCAAGGGAATTTCGTTGGCGGCGGCAAGCTGCTGAAGTTCGGCAGGGAAGCCCGAGAGCGTTCCGGTGGTTTGCGAAAGGCCGAGCAGGACGCCGCTGCCGGGCTCGCGGCGCGGGGCGCGATGAACGTCCTTCATGCCCGGAATCGGGCCGCCCGGGAGCAAGCGCCCGACGTAGATCATTTCGTCGAAGTGGCCGGTGCGCAGAATGCGTTGCAGGCCGCGCGCGCCGGTACGCTGCTGCGCGACGAACGCAACCGTCAGCGTGCCTTTCACTTGCGCAGGATTGATTTCGCGCAAGAGGGTGACGAGAACAGCGGCTCCGAACTTGTCTCCCACGGATGCTCCGGCCAGTTCCGAATCATTGAGGTCAATAAGCTGGCGATCGATCGCTACCGGGCTTAGTAGATCGACGCCCGCGGCGCGCACTTCCGCGGCGGAAGTCGCTCCAATGTCGAGGTACATATTCCTTGGGTCGGAAAGCCATGATTCTGAATCGTTGGTAGCATGCAGGTGGATGGAAGTTCCCGCGGCCACGCCATTGATCCACTTGCCGCTCGTCGTTTCGACTTGCACGGGCTGCGCGGCGTAGAGAGCATTGAAAATCGGCGGCAGACCGGATTGCGGCAGGCGCTGCACGCGCAGGTAGCCGTCCGGAGTGATGTCGCTGACGACGAAGCCGGGCTCGTCAAGGGGCGCGACGAGAAGGCGACGCGGCGAGCCGCTGCCGATGGTCACGATCACGTCGCCGAGATTGTCGATCACGGGATGGTAGGCCGTGGGACTTTGCTGAATGCGTTGAGAAGAGCCGTTGTTGACGTCGATGTAATGAGGCGCAATTTGCGCGCGAATCTGCTCGGCGAGTGCGTGCTCGTAGCCGGAAACCGAAGGAGTTTCGACAAGCGTGTCGAGTTCTCTTTCGAGATCGAGCGGCGCCGGCGCAAGGCTTGTGCTGGAGCGTTGCGCAAACGCATTTGGCGCGCCGACGATCAGCAGCACGATAATTCCAAGCGGTGCCAACAATTTCCGACTGCGGGATATGTTGGCTTTGCTGAAAACTTGCCGAAAAGCTGGCGAGCCGTGGAGCGACATAATTGCGCTACGCGAGAAATGCTGTGGCCTGCACTTGTTCATAATTAATGCTCTCGAATCGTGGCAGACAAGCTAGCATGATTCCGCGCGTTTTGCGCTGTTGCCGGGCTCGGCGTGGCCAGTTGGAGGATGTGGGCGCGTTGATGTAATCTGCGCGGCGGCGATGCGGAACGACGCAAAGACCTAGAGAGAAAAACGGCGGAGGCGAAGACGATGAGCGAACCAGCGGCGGCAATCAGCGAGCGAGCGGCAACGAGCAATCCACTGGACCCAACGTTGTTCCGTCCGGAGGCGATTTCGGCGGAGACGCTCGCGGCCAATGAAGTGCTGCGCAAAGCCATGTCCGGGGCGCCCGACTGGTGGGAGATTGGCGCGCCGGCGCATCGCGCGGCGATCGCCAGCGGGCGGGGGCCGTTTCCTCCGGCGCCGAAATCGGAGCGCGCGCGAACGATTCAGATCGAAGGAAAAGGCGGGCACAAGATTCCGGTCCGCGTGGTCGCGCCGCAGAGCGCCACGGGCATTTACATGCACATTCACGGCGGCGGATTCGTGTTCGGCTCGTCGGAAACGGCCGACACGATGCTCGAACGCGTGGCGCAAACTACGGGAATGGCGGCGGCGAGCGTGGAATACCGGCTGGCGCCGGAGAATCCATACCCGGCGGCGTGGGACGATTGCGAGTCGGTGGCGGTGTGGCTGGCGAAGAAGGGCAAAGCGGAATTCGGCACGGACGTGCTGGCCATCGGCGGGGAATCGGCGGGCGCGACGCTGACGGCGGCGACGGTGCTGCGCATGCGCGACCGCCACGGGTACACCGGATTTTGTGCGGCGAATCTTTCGTACGGGAACTTCGATACGTCGATGACCCCGAGCCAGGCGCTCGCGCCGGAGCGCGGGCTGCTGGTGGGCAAGCTGAGCATACGGAAATTCACGGAGGCGTATTTGCCGAAAGGCGTCGACCCGCGCGATCCGGATCTTTCGCCGCTGTGGGCCAAGTTGGAAGAAATGCCGCCGGCGCTTTTCAGCGTCGGCACGCTCGATCCGTTGATGGACGATTCGCTGTTCTTGTATTCGCGTTGGATCGCCGCTGGCAACGAAGCGGAGCTGGCGATTTATCCGGGCGCGACGCATGCGTTCAACCTGTTCCCCATGCCGCTGGCGGCGCCGGCGAATGCGCGGATCGACGCGTTTCTGAAGCGCGCAATTGCGTGAGGACCAGCGGACTCGTTAGGCGCGGAGAAGCTCGGAGATGATCGCTTCGCGCCGGGAGCGCGCGAGATTGTCGATGCGGGTCAGAAGGAGCGCGTAGCCCGCCAGCGCGATCGCCGCAAGGGCCAGATTCAGTACGACAGTCATCCAAAGCCCCCCGAAGTAGTGCGCCGCAGCAAAGGTGCCCGCCACTAGACCGAACACCACGAATTGAGCGGCGAGACCGGCAAAGACGGTAGTTCCGGCGGCGCGCTGTTTGCCGAACGCTCCCAAATCAACTTTTTTCGGCGACAGCAGCGACAGGCAATCGCCCACCGCGAAATTCACCGCGGCGGCGAAGACCAGCGCGGCGAGAGTGGCGAGCAGTATCCCGAGCGACACCGGGCCGAACATCAAGTTCGCGGCAATCCAGAGCAGCATGGTTTCAAAAGCCATCACCGCCGCGTGAACCAGGTTTTTCCCCAGCAGCACATCCCGGAAGCGCATAGGGACAACGTAGTACATTTGCACGCCGCCGCCATCCGCGCCGAGAGAGTTGTAAATCAAATTGGTGAGAATCATCAGCGCGTAGGCGACGCCGATCGGGAAGGCGTAATGCGAAAACGCGGACGGCACCGGGTGGTAGTGCGGGGATGGGCGGGCGTGCCCTCCGGTAGCGGCGGCGCCACCGAGCCGGAAGATCAAAAGCACGACGATGGGCATCAGCAGCGTGAAAATCATCGGGCTGCTGCGGGACAAGTAGCGAAATTCCTTCTCGAATACGGCTGCGACCGGGTTTGAGAAGCCGGGAAGATCCCAGCCGACACGAGCGGAAGTTTTCTTCCGGCGTTCGGCCGCGGGAGCAACGGTTTCGCTGAACGTCTCGCCGTGGAATTGCGCGCGCAGGCGCAGGTCGAGAATCCAGAGGCATGCCGCCGCGTACCCACACAGCAGCGCGAACGAGCCGAAGGCAGTCGCGTACTGCGCGTGCGTTGCGTGCCCGAGCGCGGCGCCGGCCAGGCCGGGCGGCAACAAGCGCTCGCCGGGAATCACGTAGGCGGCGTAGGCCGAGAGGGAATGATGTGCGTGGTTGCCAAGGCGGGCCATCACAGGTCCGACGAATTGCACGCTGATAATCAGCAGAAAAAAGACGATCCCGAGAATTTCGCGGCTCTTGCGGCGCGCGAGCCAGCGTTCGATCCAGGCGAAAAGCGCGCGATTCAGCAAAATATTGAACGCGGCGAACGCCGCCAGCACCAGCGCGGCCCACGGAAGTAGCGCCGGTGAGGCGATGCTGATGCCCGCAAAAATTCCGAGAAGCCAGAGTGAGGCGACGATCGTGGCCGGGTCGAGCGCGCCATAGGCGAGGCGAATGAAAAAGTACGAGCGGTAGCGCAGGGGGAAGCGTAGGAAATTCGTGGAATCGAAACTTTCGGCGAAGGCCGTGGCCATTACCAGGAAAAGCTGCCAGTAGAGAAAAATTCCCCAGAACAGCAGCGCGAGCCATTCCGCTTCGCCGTGCGCGACGAAATAAAATGCGGCCGCGCCGAAGCCGAACATGCCTCCCAGCCCGAGGGCCGCGAATCCGCAGCCCATCAGGATCCACGAGACGACTTCGAGGCGGCCGCGCAGGGTGCGCATCGAGTTGATGAAAATGCACCAGCGCAAGCGCGCGACCGCGGCGAACTGGTCGCGAATTTCCGGCCAGGCGCGCGCAGCCGATGCGTTCAGCCCAGCCATGAAAGTTCGCCTTCGGAAATGCGCGAGCCGCCCACGATGCGCAAGAAAAGTTCTTCAAGGGTGAGCTTTTCGCCGGGAACCGCGGGCGCACTGGATGGTTCGCCATCACTTGCGGCGATGGCGGTTTGCGCCTGCACGCCTGCGCGCAGCTCGTCGAGCGAGCCTTGGGCGACGAGGCGTCCGCGATGAATGATGGCCACGTGGCTGCAGAGGCGCTCGACGATCTCGAGCACGTGCGAGGTGAGAAAGATGGTGGCGCCGCGCGCGATCATGCGCTGCAGCATGGCTTTCAGCGTGCCGGAGGCGATGGCGTCCACGCCTTCGAACGGCTCGTCGAGAAACAGGATGCGCGGGCCGTGGATCACGGCTGCCGCGAGCGCCAGTTTCTTCTGCATGCCGTGGGAATAGTCGGACACCAGAGCTTTGGGCTGGTCGGCGAGCTGCATGAATTCGAGCAGTTCGGCGGCGCGCTGCGATGCGACCGCACGGCCGAGCCCGTACATGCGGCCGACGAAGTTCAGATATTCCGCGCCGGTCAGGCGGCCGAAAAGCGCCATGCCCTCGGGCACCACGCCAATCTGGCGCTTTACTTCGATGGAATCGGCGACCAGATCGCGGCCGAGGATTTCGATCTGTCCGGACGAAGGCGCGAGCAGTCCCGTGAGCATCTTGATGGTGGTGGATTTGCCCGCGCCGTTCGGGCCAAGAAAGCCGAAAAATTGGCCGGCCGTGACGCGCAGATTTACGTTGTCCACCGCGACCAGCTCGCCAAAGCGGCGCGTCAGATTTTCAGTGGAAATGGCGGGCACATCCATCGGCGTTGGCTCGACTGTAACACAGGAAGCATGCGGACGAGAGGGCGCGAAAACGGGTGCGGTAAGCGACTTAGGGCGGGCCGTACCTGGGCCTCCCTGAGGGCTCAATCCGCGGCCGCAGCCTCCAAGTCGCCGGAGACGGCTTCGGCGTCTCTGAGAGCTTTGTGAAGCTTCACACGCCCATTCCTGGAGCGGGTAATGGCGTGGAACGAGTATTCAGTGATGGATGAACGTCTGCAGTTCGTAGCTCGGCGGCTAGCCAGGCCAGCGACTCACCACATGGGTAACAGTCCGTGCCGGGTAATTCGGTTACGCTTTTTCCCTTGGAGCGAGTGATGTCGTGGAAGGAGTGTTCGGTCACGGATGAACGTTGCGGTTCGAAGTCTGCCGGTCGGCCGTCGAGACGATGGCGGAGGGGGTGGGATTCGAACCCACGAGACCCTTTCGGGCCTAACGGTTTTCAAGACCGCCGGAGTCAACCACTTTCCTACCCCTCCGAATTAACCTCTTGAAACATTGTAACTTGCGAATCGATTTAGTGACAGTACTGCCCTCGATTGGTGCATTTTCTTTGGCACTGTCACTAAATTGTCACCAAAACTGCCGAGTTTTTCGACCGCCGCGCGCTTGCTCTCGATATTCGTGTGTGCGTATCGCATCGTGACGCTGATGCTCGAATGTCCGAGCAGCTCTTTCACCGTCACGATATCAACGCCACTGTTTACGAGGCGAGAAGCGAATGTATGACGCAGCGTGTGCCACGTCACATCCGCGATTCCCGCCGTTTCGCAAGCAAGGGCGAATCCATTTTTCAAATCAACAAACGGTCTGCCGGTCTGAGGGTTGTAGAAAACACTTTCATTCTTTTTGTTCAGCTTCCAAGCTTCCAGAACTTCGCGAGCCTCCGCATTGATCGGAATTTCACGGATCGTTTGAGTTTTAGAAGCGAAAACAGAAAGAATTCCCCTCGTTAAATCGACGTGGGACCAGCGCAAAGAGAAAATCTCCCCGGTCCGCAATCCCGTATTCAGAGCGAAGCGAATTAAATCCTGGAGATACGGGATAGCATTGTGAAGGAGCTTTCTCTCTTCTTCGGGGCTTAGAACGCGCAGCCGGTTGTTAAACTCCCGGAAGAATTTAACCCTTCGCACCGGATTTAGTCCCGAATACAAATCCCACGTAATCGCGAGATTGAACATACGCTTGAGCAAAGCCAGCTCCCGGTTAATCGTGGAATCTGCGATTTTGCCCTGCCGCTGAATTTTGTAGGCTTCGATTTGCACCGGAGCTATTTCCGTCAGCGGTTTGTCCTTGCCGAAAAACTCGCAAAGGTGATTCAGCATTTGTTCGTCCCGCAACCATGACCGCTTGTTTGCCTTCGCGTGTTCCATATAGCGTTCGCCGAACTCCCCGAGTGAAATCTTGACGGGCTGCTTATAAACCCCGCGCAAGATTTCGGACTTGCGGATGTGCAGCAACGCTTCGGCGTCACGCCGACTGGAGCTCTGCGAAGACTCCTGGACCCGCTTTCGGCTTGGGTCGTAATAATCGATCCAGTAGACGTTCCCTCTTTTGTAGACACCCATCTGCGGCTTGCCTTTCTACCCTTTGCCAGCCGCGCGCGTATTGTAGCAGTGCGCAGCTCTAGAATCGCCTACCGGCCCGGAATGCCGAGGCCCGCTGCGGTTGGCGTCTATGAACTGATCCAACTCCGCGAGATCGAACCGGACCGCGCGGCCAACTTTTATGAACGGTATTCGCCTCTGCCATACCCAGCCGTACAACGTAGAAACCGAAATCGCCAGATATCCGGCGGCCTCCGAGACCGTCAAAAGACGGCGCTGGCCCGTCGCTTTGGATGCGTGGACTTCAAAGCCCTTGCTACTCATGGAGACGCTCTCCCATCCGGTTTTTCCGGGAACAACGATTCGAAATACATTAGGGTTTCGCCCTTGCCTCTGACGGAGCCCTGAAGAAACTCGTATCGCTCGTTTTCAGTTTTCGGCGAGTGGCGATGCAGGGAATCGATATTCCGTTTAGTGAGCCACCAATCCGATTCCTGCTTTGGGCCGAATAAGGAAATCGAGCGAGAACAGGTGAAGATGCGGGCACGATAGGGAAGCATCGAAATCGTGCGGAGCACTTTGTCGCCCGTTAGATATCGCGTCAGATATCCCGCGATGCGTTGGATATCGACGTACCGGATATCCACGATTTGACCGCCGCCCACCGATTGCCAAGCAGACGAGAGCCAGTCCTGTGGAATGTAAACGCCAACCAGAAGATGCAGGTGAGCGACACCCGATTTCTGGAATTCCAAAACGCCGATAAAGTTAATGCTCTGTCCAAATCGGCGCGCCAACAGGACACGCATTTTTCGCCACGTTTCCCGCAAATATCGGTCTGACGAGATACCGAGCGGAATCTTTTTCGGGTCCAAAGTAAGGGTGACAAACTTCAGCAGCTTCTTTTCTGTAGCGATCTGCGCGATGCGTGTCCGCACGCGGCGCAGTTTGCGGGGCAGGCAGCCCAAGCATCGATAACATCCACATAGGAGCCGCTTGCAGCCAATCCTGTCGGTTTGACCTTCGACCGGCCCCACGGTCGAGAAATTGCCGCATCCGAATTTTTGTTCGTGTTGCAATTAATCTCTTAATTCAGTCAAGTTAAGGTCTATCGCCTATAGTCTTAGACCACGACCCGACTAAAAGACCCGACTGCCCTCTTTTAATCCGGTCCCCGCATTCGGACGCGCCTGAAAAGACCCAGCTTCCCGGGCCGGACGTGCGGTACACCGTCGCGAGATGTGAGATAGGTGAGCACAGAGCTCGCACTTGCGTCCGCGTCCGGCCCAAGAAGATCATTTGCGCTCCTTCTCCGCTTCGTAAGAGCGCATAATTTCGTCGATAATCTCTTTGTGTAGGTCGCCTTTTGCAGTGACAACAGGGAAATAGCGCTTGTTCCCGCGATTGGCGGGATACGCAACGAACGGGCTTTTTCCAGGCTGCGCAACAATCGCGCATCCGATCAGCTGTAATTCACCGTCTGGAAAAGTAAGCGTTACGTCCGCATAGGCCCGTACCGAGCTGGGATTCTCAAGGAAACGAATCTCGACTTTGATTTTGCGGCTATTAAGCAGCATCGTGTTTCCTCCTGGAATCGCATATTAAGGCGGGTTTCGGAAACACTGCTTCTGTCGAGGTACGACGCGGGAATAGGCACAAAATTCTTTCCCGCAGAATTCCCGGCAATGTGGCGGAAGTTTCCGTAGAATCCGGCAGGAACGTAGGCGATACTTTCCGCAAATATGCGAAAACGCAAAAAAGCACGCGTACGCCGCGAAATTGGGCTTGACACTGTTCTCGCGAAATCGGCCAGAGGGAGGCGCGCGTCAATCGCCGCCAGCACGGTTATAGGTCGCGCTGAGAACTACGAGAGGGCGCTCAGTGGCGTATGGGCCAAATTAGAGAAGCCGCTCATACAAGCGAAAAAGCCTGCGAAAGTCGTGCGAGCCTTTAAGAATTTCGGCGAGCCGTTCTTCCACACATTCCGTCCGTATGCGAAGAGCATCTTTGATCTGATCCAGCATAAGGATTTTCCGCTAAGGGCTGAAGCTAGAAGTCGATTCATTGCTGATTCGCTGGGCGGCAGGCCGGAGCTTACGCTCAGGAGCTCGCGCGATGTGTGCGCTAAAGAGCGAGCTAAACGCAAGCTCCAATCGCGGCATCGAATTGTTCGATACGAGTATTACGTGGAATGCTCCTGCGGCTACAAGGGACCCGCGCGCGATAATGCGTGCCGAAAATGCGGCACGCCAATAGACTTCCTCCCGGAGCTACTTTTGCGCGGCGCACTCGGGTAGCCGCGCGGCGCGAGGCTTGTACGGTCGGCAACACTCGGCACGTTTCGCGTCATCCAGCAGTCGTATTGCGGCCTGGGATTGCATATAATCCTGCCTGTCCATATAGCTTCACATCCAGTAACTTAACCGCCTTGTACTAGGCAACAAGGAATGGTGTAAATGGCGCGGGGAAAAACGACGGAGAAGCATGGCAGCACGAAAAACGGGACGAACCTCGGATTCGAGCAAAAGCTGGTGGCAGGCTACGGGCAAGCTACCCCGAAATGCGGACGCGGCAGGCTGTAAGAATGTCGCCCTAAGCTTTCAGCTTGCCGATTGTCGCTTGCTTGATGCTGTTTTGCAGATGCGACCAGCCTTAGGAAAACAGAAGAGACTCATACCGGGAACGAGAGTCCTTCGCTTAGGGCAGTGCAAGAAGCGACCGTCTTCCATACGAGAATCGCGTGCAATCGGCATTTACGTCCGCCTGGATGACGGGGGCGTCTAAAGTGCCGGCACCGTGTACCCTGCGTTATCCGGGATGGAAGTTAACGCTTTGATCTCTTAGTTGGCAAAGTAAAGAACGCCTACCGAGTACAGGATGTATCCTCGTCTTATATCTTTGCGAACTGGCATCTATCGTTACGTGGAGCGCTGAAATGACGGACGAGACCTACTGGCCCGCTCGCACCGTTGGCGAATACGCCTATTGCCCGCGTCTCTTCTACTACATGGAGGTGGAGGGCGTCTTCCTGCCCAGCGTTGACACCGAAAAGGGGCAGGCTGTCCATCGTCGTGTAAACCGCCCCAGCGCCGAAGTCCAAGGGAACTCTCAGGAATCAGAACCGGAGAACAATGGCCGTCCCAAAACTGTGCGCAGTCTGGTGCTCACGAGCGAAAAACTCGGTTTGACCGCCACATTGGACTTGGCTGAAGTCTCTGGCAGCAATGCTATCCCGGTTGAGTATCGGAAGGGTGCCCCCAAGCGGAATCCAATTGCTCGTGTCCGTAATGAGTTCGATGAGGACGAAGAGCGAGATTCGTTGTCCGTGCCCGAACCGTGGCCGACAGATCGTGTCCAAGTCGGTCTCCAGGCGCTTCTATTGGAAGAAGCAGGATACGAAGTAAGAGAAGCTGTCCTCTACTACGCCGCAGAGAAACTCCGGTTAACGATCCCCGTAGACTCCACTCTGAAGTCCGAGGCCTTGGCGACATTAGAGGCGGCAAGGACATGCGCCAGCGGCACCCGTCCTCTGCCCCTTATCAACGATCCGCGCTGCGTCCGGTGTTCGCTGCAACCGATCTGCTTACCGGATGAAGTGAACTGCGAACGCAGCGAATCGAACGGCGAACATCTCTCCCCACGGAAGATATGGCCGCCGCGCGACGAAGGAATCCAGATAGTGGCTCAACGGAATGGAACGCGCATCGGTATCAAAGGGATGGCGCTCACTATCAGCGATGCGAGCGGCAAAGCACGCAAAAAGGAAATCCCGCTAGCGAGTGTGGATAGTCTCTCGCTACTCGGCTCCGTACAGATTTCAACCCAAGCAATGAAAGTTCTTGCCGATCATGGCATTCCCATAGCCTTGCTCTCTGCTGCGGGCCGTTTGGTGGGAATGATGGACCCGCTGGATTCTGTGAGCGCCGTAGTGCGGCGAAAACAAGTGTTAGGATTTGAGTCTCCCGAGAAGTGTCTGGAACTCGCTCGCGCCCTTATTACGGCCAAGATCGCAAACCAACGCAAGCTGCTTGTCAGAAACTATCCTGAGTTGCCCGCCAAGATAAGCGAAGCACTGACGGCACAGGTGAACCAAGCAGCCAAGGCCGATTCATTGGAATCTCTCCGAGGTCATGAGGGGCAAGCCGCCGCCATTTATTTCGATCATTTTGCGGGAATGCTCAAGGGGGCCACAGGAGCGGAATTCGACGTGAACGGCAGAAAGCGGCGTCCGCCGCCCGATCCTGTGAACTCGTGTCTTTCGATGGCGTACTCGATGCTTACGCACGAATGTGTCGCCGCGTTGCGCGTCGCCCGGCTAGAGCCATCTATTGGTGCATTTCACGTCTCAAGGCCGGGTCGGCCAGCGTTGGCACTGGATTTGATGGAACCATTTCGCCCGTTGATAGCGGATTCGATTGCGATAGCGGCGTTCAATCGTGGCGAGTTGGCTGAGGGGCATTTTCTGCGGACATCAGCCGGTTGCACCTTCACCGACGCAGGAAGGAAAGCATTCTTCGAGGCGTACGCACGGAGAATGGACACGGAGGTTACGCATCCTGTGTTTGGGTACAAGCTGAGCTACCGCCGGATGCTCGCGTTGCACGCTCGAATGATCGCTGCGTGGTGTGTGGGTGAAGTAGAGACGCTGGTGTTTCTAACGACTCGCTGAGTTTGGAGGAATCCTGTGCGCCGCTGTTATCTTGTGTGCTACGACATCCGGGAACCCAAGCGTCTCCGGCGCGTCCATCGAGTAATGAAAGGATTTGGCGAGTCGTGGCAGTACTCGGTTTTCTTCTGTGTCCTCAAGGCCATTGACCGTGTCCGTATGCAGACTGCACTCGAAGCAGAAATGAATCTCAAGCTTGACAAGACGCTCATTCTCGATCTCGGAGAAGACGAACATGCCTCCCGCGAGGCTGCAACCGTTCTCGGCCAAGCAGTTCCTTCGGTCGGTTCCCGAACGATTGTGGTATAAGAGACGATATTTACTTTCGGAAAAGTGAAGGTACACTCGTGCCAACATCTTCAAAACCCGATCTCACCCAGCGCGCTTATACCCTCCGTCTGGCTGGCACTAATCCTCGTGACCATACTTGGCGAGACGGACTCTGGAAAACACACGAGGCTGTCAATCTAGGTGCAAAAGCATTTGGCGATTGGCTACTCACCATGCGTGGAGGACTAGACCCCACTCTCGCAGAGAGCACGACTTTGGACGGAGCTGAGGAATCTCTTTCGGATGTGCACGCAGGGGAAATTAAGCGCCGCCGAATAATTCTTGCTCTGTCATGGCTATCGGTTGAATCCGATGAATCCGAACATGGAGCCCCAGCCAAACATATTGTGGCTCACACGTTTGACACCGCAAAGGGCAGAACTGACTGGCAAACAGTGGATGCCCTGAAAGAGATATTGAAATCATGCGGTTTGTCTGAAAAAGAAATCGAGGGTTGGATATCCGATTGTTCTGGGTCGCTTTCGTCGTCGATTCGAGATGATGCTGTCTGGGTAAATCGCAGACATGCCTTTGATGAGGCACGGAAAACCTTGGGCCCCACTCTGACCCGCGAACAGGTCCATTCACTGATACTGAAGGGGTTTCTGCCGGATTATTTCTCATCTGTTTCGCTTGATGATGATGAAGATGCGAAGACTACGGCGGATTCAGCAAGCACAACGGAGCAGCCAGAATTTCGAACGTGGGCCCGAGGATGGCTCAGCTTTCAATGGGGGACAGGGGAGAAGAGCGACAACACACAGATTGCTTCAGTCTTGGAAAGACTAAGCTGTAGTGCTCCCCACTAAAACTGGACAACCTGCTTAGGTAGAATCAGGGCCTCCAAACGAGGAGGCAAGATGGGCAGGAAACCACGCGTAGAGCGATCCCCGGAAGAGAAGTGGCAGATCGTGCAGGAAGGCATCAAGAGCGGGAACGTGTCGGAGACGTGCCGACGGTACGGCATCGCTCCGAATCTGTTCTATCGCTGGAAGGATGAAGCGGAACAGGGAGCCAAGGCAGCGCTTGGGGGGAGAAGCGCTGCCGCGGCCGAAAGCGAGAAGGACCGCCGCATCCGGCAACTGGAACGCACGCTGGGGCGGAAGTCGCTGGAGATCGAAATCCTAAAAAACGTCGTGGGGGAGTGAGCTGCGGTGCCGTTCACTCCCAGGCGCGCGAACTGGTGACGCAGGGCTACACGGCCACGGTAGTGGCGGGGACGCTGGCGATCAGTCGGTCGAGCTTGTACTACCGGAAGAAACCGCGAGGCAGCCGAGCCGACCGCACCTACGACGAACAGATCGTGATGGCCTGCGGAGAGAAGTTGGCCTACGGCTATCGCCGCGTGGCGTGGTGGTTGCAGCGGAAGAAAGGACTGCCGGTGAATCGCAAGCGCGTGCTGCGGGTGATGCGCGAACGCGGGCTGCTGGTGCGCTCGCGGCGCCTGCGTGCGCGGCGCCGGAAAGAGTGGGGGCGCGTGGAAGCCAGCCGGCCCAATGAAATCTGGCAATCGGACATGACCAAAATCTGGGCTGGTCCAGCGGTGGGTTGGGCCTACTTGGTCTGCGTGATCGACTGCTGCACGCGAGAGATCGTGGGCTGGAATCTCTCGCACCGCTGCCGGACCGAAGACGCGCTGGCAGCGGTGGAACAAGCAGTGCTGGCACGGCTGCCCGAGGGCAGCCGCGAAGCGAGCGTGACGCTCACCACGGACAACGGCACGCAGTTTACCTCGTCGCGCTTCCTGGAAACGCTGGGGCGGCTGGGCATCACGCACCGGCGGACGGCCTATCATCACCCGGAGGGCAACAGCTACATCGAACGGTTCCATCGCAGCTTGAAGGAAGAGGAAGTCTGGACGGCCGAGTATCGCAGCCTGGAGGAAGCGCGCACCAGCATCGCTCGTTGGATCGAGGAGTACAATCACGACCGGCCTCACCGCGGAGTCCAAAATCGCACTCCGCACGAGGCCTTCTTGGCTTTTGCAACTGACCTAAACTCGGAGCCCCTGATCGTCTAAATTAGCGGGGAGCACTACACTTGCTTGCGCTTCGTACGCATTGGGCGGCAATGCCGGACGCTAACAAAGCAGGGCGCTCGGTACGTATTCCTTATCGAGGCGGTGAGGTATTTGTCTCCGCCAAGAAGAACTGGCCTGCAAGCAGCGGTTTGCAGGCCGATTTGAATGCAGCCGCTAATATCGGCCTCAAAGCATTGCTCGACCCGGATTGGTCGGGGCGCTGGTGGTACGTTCCTTGCGACGCGGGAACCTATCGACCGATTAAGGACAAAGTCGGCGGCTGCTTGGCAATCAAACCTACCGAACCGCTCATCCAAGTAAAGGGTGAGAACGATCAATCACCAGATGCCCGTACTCTGCGCCGAACAAGAAACGTGGAGCGGCGCGTAGGATCGCAACGCGAGTCAAAAGACAACATTGTGAATCTTTGGCGAGATATTTCTGTGCAGCCGGTAAATAACGAGCGGGCTACCGGAAGTGAATGGCAGCCATACTCTGAGTACTGGAATAAAGTCCAATTCAGGGTGGTCAATGTCCTGAGAGAAAAGGCGGGGTTGCCTCGCGACAGTGCAACCAGTTGAGGAAAATCAATTAGCCGTAATGTGATTATCGATTAATCATCTATGTGGTTGACTTCTTTTCGCATCGCTGCATAATTATCCCGCCTGTATAGCAGGTATCAACGCCACGTATGTGTCTTCCCCTTCGATGGGCTTGGCACGTGGCATCAATGAGAAAAACGTCAGAGTGATGGCCCCATTTTGAGGGAAAAGTGTCCACGAGTGCGAAGGTGGTGCAAGGGGGTACGGGAGGTGCTCGCGTCGCTGGAACCCGTTCAAATCGAGCAGGATGGGAAGCTCAGGATGGCAAGAATACTCGTTCGAGCGGTACGGATGGGAGACGTGCTCGCGGAGTCGTTTGCAAGTACCTCGTTCTCAGCGAGTTCCCGGCGGGCGGGCGCACCGGCTGACGGGTTTCTCATCGATGGACACGCAATGCGTGGAGCTTTCGTCGTCCCTGTCTTCCTTGGCGCACCGGCTGACGGGTTTCTCATCGATGGACACACCAGCTCGCCGCACCAGTTTTCCCGGACCGATGCCGGCGCACCGGCTGACGGGTTTCTCATCGATGGACACAATACCGCTTCAGACATAAAGGAAAGCAAGGAAACTGGCGCACCGGCTGACGGGTTTCTCATCGATGGACACAGCGCAGTTGGGCGCGGCCAGCGATTATTCACGCGCGGCGCACCGGCTGACGGGTTTCTCATCGATGGACACATAGCGCGGGCGGTAGCCCAGGTTGTCGGCGGCGGGCGCACCGGCTGACGGGTTTCTCATCGATGGACACTGCAACGGCTCGGGATTGTCGCTCGCGCAGTTTTCGGCGCACCGGCTGACGGGTTTCTCATCGATGGACACCTGCGACGTGTTCCCTAGCTCCGGCACCAGGAAGGCGCACCGGCTGACGGGTTTCTCATCGATGGACACTTGATGTCCACTTCGATGCCCGCCAGCAGGCGGATGGGCGCACCGGCTGACGGGTTTCTCATCGATGGACACTCAAGCATACCGACGCGGCCTCCTACGAGCCGCAGGCGCACCGGCTGACGGGTTTCTCATCGATGGACACGCTGACCGAGCCCGGGCTTTTCGTGTTCGCGCCGGTGGGCGCACCGGCTGACGGGTTTCTCATCGATGGACACCGGGAGATGGAGTCGCTGCGGTCGATTTACGCGGGGCGCACCGGCTGACGGGTTTCTCATCGATGGACAAGAGTGGTCATTGGCAGTTACATTTTTCGAAATCGCAGCTTGGCGTCTAGATCGTGTGGCCGCAATCGCTTCGGTCTGAAAATTTGGTTGAGCGTGTGACACTCATGTAGCGGAGTGGCCGGAAAACCTGCGACTGTCACCAAATTGTCACTAAAACCCGCCAAAAACGAGCAAAAACGACGTAAGTAGCAACAAAATAAGAACGCCGCTATCTGACGGCTGGCAAAGGGATTAGGTAGATTTTCCTATCAGATAGCAAATGCGCGTTTTCATTTTTCAAGACCGCCGCCTTCAACCGCTCGGCCACCCCTCCAAGATCAACTGCTTGCGACATTGTAGCTTACGTCGAAGCGCGGGGGCACTTTCTCGCGACGACCGCCGCGGGAAACTGTTCCGACGAGAAATTAGGTCGCAGAGGAATGTTCTTGCAGCAATCGGAAAAATTCCGCGTTGGTAATTCCGCTGCCGGCGATGTTGACAGATTCGAAAAGGCCCTTTTCAATTTAGAAAAATCCGGCATTTCTGATTGAAATGTTTGGCGGTGCGGTTTTACTCTGGGCAGCGATTGATGCGTGCTTCGGTAATTACGCTCGTCGTGGCGGCAATCCTCGTGGTTGGGCCCGTGTGCATGCGCGGCGGTGCTCGGTCGGTGCTTGCCGCAAGATCTTCTTCGCAGTACGTGCAGAACGAGCAAGCGGACGCCTACCATCTTTCCCGAATGCGGAACATCGTCATGATCCGGCGATTCCACGCGGCTGGCTTGCTGGTTTCGGTGCCGTCGCGCACTCGATACTTTTATCTGCACCGGATACCCGCCGCGTATTGCTACCTGCGGCCGTGGGCCAAGACGTTCCTCGATCGCCTGAGCCGCGAATTCTACGCGACCTTTCACCAGCGCCTTCGCGTCAGCAGCCTAGTGCGCACGGTGGCGCTGCAGCGCAGGCTGCTCCGCAGAAATCCCAATGCGGCCGGCGCGACAGGCGCGTACCGCTCCTCGCATTTAACCGGCGCCACGCTCGATATTTCCAAGCATTTCATGGGGCCGCGGGGAGAGGCGTGGATGCGGCACGTGCTTTACGGGCTCGCGAGCCGCGGGTATCTGTACGCCGTGGAGGAGTTCGAACAGCCCTGTTTCCACATCATGGTCTACCCCACCTATGAGGACTACGTTTCCAGACTGACCGGACGCTCGCTGGAGGCGTACGGCACGAACTGACCGCAGCATCGGTCAAATCGCACGCCGCACACCGCGCGTCGGCTCGACTGTTGTTCCTTTCGAAATTTTCTTGTCACAATTTTCAAGGAAAGCGGAGTTTTGGATTGAAAGGTTCGCGATGTGGTTTTACTCTGTCTGACATTCGATGCGTGCGTCCATCATTACGTTCGTAGTCGGGGCAGTCCTGATCGCCGGTCCCACCACGATGCAGGGGCGTGCGCGCTCCGTGCTGGCCGCAAGGCGTTCCTCGCAATCGATACAAAACGAGCGGGCCAACGCCTATCATCTCTCGCGCATGCAGAACCGGGCGATGATCGTGAAGTTTTTCGAGGATGGTTACCTGTCCGCCGTGCCGCCCGAGACGAAGTTCTACTACCTGCACGATATTCCGCCGGCCTATTGCTATCTGCGGCCGTGGGCCAAGCGCTTCCTCGATCAGATCGGCCGGGAGTTTTACGCGAATTTCCACACGCAGCTTCGGGTGACGAGCATGATTCGCACGGTCGAACTGCAGCGCCGGCTGGAGCGCAGAAATTTCAATGCCGCAGGGGCCACTGGCATGGATCGCTCGTCGCATCTCACCGGAGCGACTCTCGATATCTCGAAGCATTCGATGGATGCGCGTGAGGAACGATGGATGCGGCGCAAGCTGATCGAGCTGCAAAAGAACGGTTATCTGTACGCCATCGAGGAATTCGAGCAGCCCTGCTTTCATGTAATGGTTTTCCCCAACTACCAGGACTACGTGCCGAAGCCGGCCAGCCAATCGCTTGAGGCGGATCGAACCAACTGACGTTTTCGAGCGTTGTGGTTTTCCTCTGGTGCGGCTGGGAGCGTCTTTCTGGAATCGCGAGCGGGCGCGATGCCGGGACTCACGCTGAGTCCCTGGCGGGAGTGGGGTTCCGGCGGACCTTAACACGCGAAATCGCCCGAAGTGACGCGACTGGATTGCGAACCCTTGAGGGGATATTTAACTGGACATTTGAGTAAAGTCATGCGAACATGAGATGCGTTTGTTGCTCTTGTAAAACCTTTAGATTTGATGGAGGGGCTGCAAGTCCACACTTGCGGCCCCTTTTTTTGTTGGGCTAAGGGCGGTGGAAAAGCACCAAATAGCTCAAGTAGAAATGAGAAACACAGTTGAGAGAACAAGGAACAGTAAAGTGGTTCAATGCCAGTAAGGGTTTTGGATTCATCCAGCGCCAGTCCGGCGAGGACGTTTTCGTCCACTTCTCCGCGATTCAGGGAGAAGGCTACAAATCGCTGAACGAAGGCCAGGCGGTTGAATTCGAAGTGACCCGCGGCCCCAAGGGCCTGCAGGCTTCCAACGTAACCAGCCTGTAACTCGAAGAGCGAGCCCGCCACCGGCGGGCTCGCTCTCTTCGAACGATCCGCATTCCGGAGGCCCCATGAAAGCTCTCGCAGAAGGAACCTACATCAGGCACTTCCAATACGGGCTGGGAGTGATCACGGCGTCGGACGCGGAGCGCACTTCCATCGATTTCGACCTCCACGGCATGAAGAAGTTTGTGACCAGCATCATGGTCGTCGAACCCGCCGAGGGAACCCCGCCAAAGCGGCGACGCGCGAGGAAGACCAAGAAGGCGGCCTCCGTGGCGGTCGTTCTTGGAGCAACACCAGGTGTCAAGTGAGCCACGAGATTTTGGTGCAATTCGTCAAATTCGAGGCAAAGACATTGGTTCGCGAATACACCTTTACCGTACGAGAGCCTGCAGCCGATCCCCGCGAGTTCACCCTAACGATTTTGAATCAGGCTTTTAATGAGCGCCGTGTGCGCTATCAGGATGCGCCCGACGTCTGCTCGGTGAAGCTCCGGCACGAGCTGGCCGCCAATGCCAACCACCCGCCCAGCACACACTTTGTTATTACGGATGCCGATCTCGATGACTACCGCAGCAGACATGCACCTCGGACGTCGCGGCCTTGGTCTTTCCGCAAGTCTGAGGAATTCTAGAGGCGGCGCGTCTTTCAAAATCGTTCGTGCGATGGACATGGCAAGTGGCCTGGAGAGTGAGGGCAAATGAAGAATCTGTTTGTGGGCAACTTGAGTTTTCAAACGACGGAAAGTGAGCTGCGCACCCTTTTTGCCCCGCACGGTCAAGTCACGCGCATTCACATGGTGGTGGATCGGGAGACTGGACGCGCGCGAGGGTTCGCCTTCGTGGAAATGCCGAATGACAGCGAAGCGAATAGCGCGATCGCGGCCCTGGATGGGAAAGAGCTAGGGGGGCGCAACATCAAGGTAAACGAGGCGCGTCCGAAAGCCGTCGGGCCTGCGCCGCGGTCCCCTGGCCGCAGCAGCAGCAGCGGCGGCGGCCGGCGAGGCTCCTTCTCAACCGAGGACTACGGCGAGGCTGCGCGCCAGCCCCGCGAACCGCGCTGGTAAAGCGACAGATGTTCAGGAGAGCCTGTGGCGAGAACCACCTTTCAGAAACGCCAAAAAGAAGTGAAGCGAATGGAAAAGCAGCGCATGAAGGCTGAGCGCCGTGCGCAAAGGAAGCTCGAGAAGAGCACGGGCGCAGAGACTCCGGAGCCGATCGAGAGCGCATTCATGGAGACGGAGCCTCCGGAAACGACCGAGTCGGACCAGCCGCAAAACTGACTTTTCCGCGCAATCAGGCTGTCGCGGTCCCCAATAGGCGGTATGAAGCGCAAGCAGGATTCAGGCGACCATGACATCGGCCAAAACGCGAATCGAACCCTCAGAAGAAGATGAGGGCCATATTCGAGGAAATCAATCGCCTGCCTCGGGGCGCGACACTGCACCGCCTGTAGCCGAGTTGATCGAGGGACGAGGCCATCTGGTTCCCGCGCTCGCGACCGGAATTAAGTATCCCGTTGAATTTCAGCTCAAATCGCCTCCTACCGCACCGCAGCGGGGGCGAGCTTCGAAGCCGACGCGCTGGGCAAAGTGCCGGATTCGTTCCGCTCAAAAGAGAATTTTCCCCGATGGATTCTATTTTCTTCGCACAGACGAAGGGCGAGTCCATCAGCTGAAGGTTATCGGCGGCGAGTGGCATTGTCTCGCCCTCGCGCTGTGAAGTCGCTCGACCGGTAAGCTTTCCTTCCCATCCAAGAAATATCACGCGAAAAGATTCATCCTTGCCCTCTCCGAAGTGCGCTCGCCTCTCCCGTCGCGGCCAAAAGCTCGGCGATCTATGGAATAATTTCCGCGAAGCTTGAACACTCCATGGAATTGACACGGCGTGGTAACCTTCTGACGCGCAGACCTGCATCTGACTGCAAGGGGACAACAAACGATGCCGAGCAAAATCAGAATTCGAGTGAACGGGCGGATGCGGGAAGTGGAATCGGAGCCGGATACGCCGTTGCTTTACGTTTTGACGGATGAGATGCACTTGCAGGGGCCGCGTTTCGGGTGCGGGCTCTCGCAATGCGGGTCGTGCTCGGTGCTGCTGGATGGCGTGGAGATTCGCTCGTGCGTGACGCCGGTATCGGCGGCGAACGGAAAATCCGTGACCACGCTGGAAGGCCTGGCCCATTGGTACGCGGAGGAAAAGAAACTGGCCAAGGCGCTCTGAGTTGCACCCGATTCAGCAGGCGGTGATCGACGAGCAAGCCGTGCAATGCGGCTATTGCTACAACGGCATGATGGTCAAGGCGGCCGAGCTGCTGTCGAAGAATTCGCGTCCGAGCGATGCGCAGATTCGGGCTGCAATGAACGGGCATTTGTGCCGCTGCGGAAGCTATCCGCGGATGATGCAGGCGATCCGGCGCGCGTCGGAGATGATGCACGGCGGGCACGTGGCGGAGCAATCCGCCGAAGCAAACGGGAGCGAACTGGCCGAGAAGGTTGCGGCGGGCGATGCGGAGGTGGCGCGATGAGCAAGAAAAACAGGGAAGTCGCCACAACCGCTGCAGATGCGCCAAAGAGTTGGCCGCGCGTTCCCTCGGGCATGCCCCGGCGCGACTTTTTGAAAGCGGGCGGCGCGCTGATCGTGGGATTCAGCAGCGCGAGCCTGATCGCGGATAGCCTTTTTGCCCAAGGTCCGCTGCCTTATCGCATGCCGGGCCCCGATCAGAAGCAAATCGACACGTGGCTGGCCATCCATTCGGACAACACGGCGACGGTGTACATCGGCTACGTGGAATTGGGGCAGGGATCGACCACCTCGCTTCTGCAAGTGTCCGCCGAAGAGCTCGATTTCGACATGAGTCAGGTCCGCACGGTGAGCATGGATACGAACGTTTCGCCGGATCAGGGCGGAACGTATTCGAGCTCGGCCATCGCGCGCGGCAGCCCGGCGATCCGGCAGGCCGCCGCCGCGGCGCGGCAGGCGTTGCTGAAGATGGCGTCGGAGCGGCTGGGCGCGCCGGTGGAAAAGCTCACCGTTGCAAAGGCCGTGGTGTCGGTGATGGGCGCGCCGGGGAAATCGGTCACCTACGGCGAGCTGATCGGAGACAAGCGCTTCCATATTGAAATCACCGGGAAAGAACCGCTGAAGCCGGTGGCGGAGTACAAGCTCGTCGGCTCGCGCCCGCTGCGCAACGATATTCCCGCGAAGGCGCGCGGGAACTTCACCTATTTGCAGCACGTGCGCCTGCCGGGGATGGTCCACGGCCGCATCGTGCGTCCGCGCGGGCAAGGTGCGTACGGTGTGGGAGCGAAGGTCAAATCGCTCGATGAAAGCTCCATCGCGCATATCCCCGGAGCGCGCGTTTTGCGCAAAGGAGATTTTGTGGGCGTCGTCGCCCCGCGCGAATGGGACGCCGTTCGAGCCGCGCGCGCACTGAAAATCGAGTGGGACATGCCGCCCACGCTGCCGGGCAGCGACCGCGTTTACGAAGCCATGCGCGCGGAGAAGACCAACGACCGCGTCATCGAGAACCGTGGCGACGTGGCCGCCGCATTTGGCAGCGCCTCCGTGGCGCACACGGCTACGGGGACGTATCACGGCCCGTATCAGGCGCACGCCTGCTTCGGTCCGAACGGCGCCCTGGCGGACGTACGCTCCGATTCGGCGCTGCTGATCTGTTCGTCGCAGGACGTGTACACCACGCGCGACACGGTGGCGAGGATCGTGGGGCTGAAGGCGGAGCAGGTCCGCGGGCAATATTACGAAGGCTCGGGAACCTACGGCCACAGCTGCTACGACGACGCCGCGCAGGCGGCCGCGATTCTTTCGCAGCTGGCGGGCAAGCCGGTGCGTCTGCAGTTCATGCGCTGGGACGAGCACGGCTGGGACCCGTACGGTCCGGCGCACGTGGGCGAAGTGCGCATCGCCGCGGACGCGAACGGCAAGCTGGTGGCCTATCAATACGACGGCTGGCACCACAACTGGGCGGCCGTGGAAGCGTCGCAGCAGTTGCTGGGCACGCCGGCGGCGGAATGGCCCTTGGGGCCGGCCCGGCAAGTGAATCCGAACGACTGCGGCGGCATGTACGCAATTCCGAACTGGAAGCTGGTGAACCATCAGGTGCCGGGATTGAAGTACCTGCGAGGCGCGTGGATGCGCTCGCCGCTTGATCTGTCGTTTTCGTTCGCATCCGAGCAGACGATGGACGAACTGGCGCGCAAGCTGGGCATGGATGCGTACGCCTTCCGGCGCATGAACATCGCCAACGAGCGCTGGCTGGGGGTGCTCGACGCCGCCGCGCGAGCGGCGGAGTGGAATCCGCGTCCGCCCGCCTCGCAGTTGTCCGACGCGAAAATCGTGCGCGGACGGGGCATCGGCCTCGGCACCCATCTCACGTCCTACGGCGGCGCCGTCGCTGAAGTCGAGGTGAACAAGGAGACGGGGCAGGTCCGGGTGCTTCATCTCTACGGCGCCATCGATGCCGGGCTGGCGGTCAATCCCGCGTTCATCGAGAACCAGATCAGCGGACAGCTGGTGCAAGCCACCAGCCGCATGCTGAAGGAAGAAGTCACCTTCAACAAGACCAACGTGACCAGCCTCGATTGGAACAGCTATCCGATCCTGCGCTTCGAGGAATGCCCGGAGGTGACGCCCATCGTGGTGCAGCGCCTCGACCAGCGCTCCAGCGGCGCGGGCGAGGAAGTGATGGCCGCCGCGGCGGGCGCGATCGCTTGCGCGTTCTTCGACGCGACCGGCGTGCACATGCGCGAGTATCCTCTGACGCCGAAGCGAGTCTTGGCCGCGCTTCGCCAGTCATGACGGGGCGAGTGAGGAAGGTCCGGGCATGAGGAACTGGTCATGAAGGTGCGGCGATGAAGGTGCGGGCGGCCGTCGCCTACGAGGACCAGCCGCAGCTCTCGCTCGAGCAACTCGACCTCGGCGATCCCGGCCCGGACGATATTCTCGTCCGCGTCGTCGGCTGCGGCCTGTGCCATACGGACGTGAAGGCTCTCTCCGGAGGCATGGGCGTTCCGAAGCCCGCGGTACTGGGGCATGAAGGCGCGGGAATCGTGGAACGCGTCGGCGCCCGCGTCGCCAACATCAAGCCCGGCGATCACGTGGTGCTCACCTACGATTCCTGCGGCGCGTGCCAAGCCTGCACAGGAGGTAATCCTGCCTACTGCGCGCAAGGCACCGCCCTCAATTTCACCGACGGCCGCTTCGGCGAACCCGGCACTTTCACGAAAGGCTCGGATCCGATACATGGCCACTTCTTCGGCCAATCGTCGTTTGCCAACTACGCCATCGCCAAGCCGCGTAATGCCGTCGTCGTGCGGCAGGACGCGCCTCTCGAAATTCTCGGCGTGCTCGGCTGCGGCGTCCAGACCGGCGTCGGCGCCGTCCTGAACGCGCTCCAGCCAGAGAAGGGAAGCAGCATCGCGATCTTCGGAGTTGGCCCCGTGGGGCTCAGCGCCGTGCTGGGCGCGGTCATCTGCGGCTGCGCGCAGATCGTCGCCGTGGACGTGCTCCCGCAGCGCCTCGAAATGGCCAAGCGCCTTGGCGCCACGCACATCGTGCTCGCCGGCCCGGACACCAACCCGGCGAGCTCTATCCGCCGGCAGATTCCCGGCGGCATGAACTACGCGCTCGATACCACCGGCCGCGCCGAAATCGGGCAGCATGCCATCGCCGCTCTCGCCCCCAAGGGCCATTTTGGCTTCGTCACGATTCCAGCCGGGGGCCTGCAGCTCGATATGTACACGGTTTTCTTGCAGGGCCTCAGCGTTCGCGGCATCGTCCAGGGAGATAGCGTCCCGCACACCTTCATCCCGCATCTGATCGATCTACACCTTGCGGGCCGCTTTCCATTCGACCGCTTCCTGACGCGCTACGATTTTTCGCAGATCAATCAGGCCATCGCCGATCAAACCGCCGGAAAAGTCATCAAGCCCGTCTTCTCGATCTCCGAATAGCAAAAAAATGCTGGGCGGCGCCGAAGCGCAGCCCAGCATTCGATTCGAGGAGGCTCAGCCTATCGCTGCCGCGCCGGGTGATGCTCTTTGGGGGCGGACCCGCTCGGCGGAGTCTTTGCTCCATTGGCCGGCGGCGGAGGCGGCGGAAAGAGCGGCTGCTTCAGCGTCTGCATCGCTTCTGGCGGAAGCTTGTCGGCGCTGGCCAGCAACGCTGCTGTCTGCCACATCTGCTGGTCGGTGAGCACGTTTTCGAAGCTAGGCATACCGGTCATGCGGATGCCGTTCTTGATCTTCCAGAAGGTTACGCCCACCGGATCGTCCGTGACGTACCCATCCGGAGTGAAAAGCTGCGGCGGCGGAGGATACATTTTCGGCTCCGGCCGCATGTGTTCCATGCCCGGCAGGCCGTGGCATCCGCCGCAGTGATGCCGGTAAACATCCGCGCCGGCCACCATATCCGCCGCGGTGAAGCTCGACAGCTCGCGCTTCGGCGCGCTCCTCGAAATTCCCGCGTGGAGCGCTACGCCGGCAATAAACCGTTCAAATGGAAACGGGGTAGCGTTCACCGCCACCGGCGCAAACCCGCCGAACAGGAAAATGGCACCGCAAATCGGTATCAGGATCAAGCCGATGATAAAACCCCACCAAAACTTACCCATTGCGTCTCCTTCCTCTGTGAACCCAAATTAGCGCACCGTAGATAACATACTGCCTCGTTGGACGCCATTGATTTTGTGGCCGTTGCTTTCGATCGGATTCAGATGTGCGATTTAGAGCGTGCCGGCCGCGCCGATTGGCGCCGCCACAGTGCTCCAGGTCCCTCGCTGCAATGTCGGGGCGAGCCTCGGAGGCGTCGGCGATTTTGGTTTGTCCTAGGAACTGCGGGCAGGAAAAGCCCCGGTTAGGAAGGTCTTGAGTCGGAAATTACCGGCTGAAAACGGAGCGCTGGGCTTCGCGGACCCGCTGATGGAAAGTGTCAAGCGATATGGCTGCGGCCGAAGCAATCGTCACGCACACGCGGGTCCAGTATTGCACCGTGCACATCATCGTGAGGAAGTTCAAGGGCTTCTCCCCGGCTAGGTTTTCCGCGGCCTTGCGGACACATTCGCATTGACTAGCGCGGATTCCAAACGCACTAGTTCCACCTCCGCCGCCACCAAAAAACCGATGATCGATATTAATTGGATGTCGCGTCGGCTGTGAAACTTTGGCTGCCGGTGTTGCACGTTAATCACCCCTACTAAGCGGTCGCGGCAGTTCATCGGGACGGACAAAAACGCCTCATATTGGTCCTCCGGCAGGTCGCTTACGCTCTTGAACCGCGGGTCCTGATACGCTTTGCGCGGGATCGCCACCGGCATCTTGTGCTTCGCCACCCAGCCGGTGATGCCCTGCCCCAAAGGGATGCGCAGCCGGCCCAGAATGTCCGTGTGCGGATTGCGAGAAGCTTTCAGTACCAGCTCATCGTCTTCCAGGATGTAGAGAAAGCACGAGTCGCAATTAACGAAGTCCGATACGAAGCGCACAATCTTCCAGAGCACCTCGTTGAGCGGCGCCGAAGAAATTCGTTTTCCCAGTTCGTGCAAAAAATTGATATCGAGGTAGGCGTCTGCGTTGGCCGCTTCCATAGGAGTGCAGTCTAGCCAGCCGCTCGCCGCGCGAGCCAATTCAAATTTGCAGTATGTCGCATCACTTTTCGCAATCCCTTTCGAAGTGAAATTCGGCGCGGACGCACGAAAAGTTGTTCGCTGATTTTTGCCCGTGCCGTGCGCTGTTTCCGCGCGAATTTTGTTTCGCAGAAGATGTCGGCGCGTCGACAGATTGTTTTTGCGCGCTCGCCGAGCGTCTCTGTGCGTAGTGCTTTTCTGACGATTGGAACTGTTCTCGGTGCAAGCGCTTTGCGGAATCGGCGCTAACGAGAATGATTTCAAGACGATATCGCATGATGGAAGAGTCGTAATACGAATGTGCCATCGATCGTGCAATTGACATACGCATGTCGCCTCGATACATTTGTTTGGGGTTTTCTGATGGAAAAAGCAAAAGTCAAAGTCTCTCCCAAATTTCAGGTGGTCATTCCCAAAGCGCTGCGCGAAGAACTCAAAATCGAACCGGGACAGGAGTTGCTGATCTATTCTCTCGAAGGCTCGCTGCGCTTGGTGCCGCATCGGCCGGTGAAAGAGCTCCGTGGAATGGCCAAGGGCATGCGCTGGAAAGAAGACTACCGTGACCACGCGGACCGCTTCTGAACTCTTCGTGGTCGATTCGTCCGGCTGGCTCGAATACCTTACCGAAGATTCCAAGGCGTCCGCCTTTGGACATTACCTTGAGTCGGAATCCTCCGTCCTGGTTCCGTCGCTGGTCATCTTCGAAGTCTATAAGCATCTGGCCAAGCACCGCGGGCGCGCCGTCGCCGACCGCTTCATGTCCCAGGCGCTGCATCATCGTGTGGTGCCCTTCGACGAAACGATCGCCCTTGCTGCGGCGAACCTCAGCGTCGAGCACCGGCTTCAGGGCGTCGGCGCCATCCTCTATGCCACGGCGCGCGTCCATCAGGCGCACCTCGTTACTGCAGACACCCACCTTCGCGGCCTCCCGGGCGTGATCATCCCGTAGCGATCAGGCAAGCGGGATTTGGTCGTGCGGCCGGGTGGGCGAGTAGCGCGCCCGTGGATTCGCGATCTCGACGACCGCTGCGCCCTCGCCCGAACGCAGCTGTCTCACGGAAGCTCACCCGCTTATCTCGATGAACTCGTCGGCACCATCGGCGGCGACCCGCTTCACTTCGAGCTACCGGACGCCGCAGGCACGGCGACCGTATAAATCCCGGCCCGATCGCCCGGTGCCCCTGAACGCATCTCGCCCACCGAGGCAGAGTATCCCGGCGCCTCGCGCTGATCGGCATCGTCGTTTGCGCTCTCGGCAATCTCGCGCGTCTTCGGGTTGCGGCTCCTGTAACTCTGAACCCGGTCCATAATCTTGCCGATCAGCTCGTTTGCTTCGCCCCTCAGCGAGTCGGCAAGGGTCGGCCGAACGTCAGCCTTCGGCGGCAACGAATAGGGAATGATCTGCACCGGAATCACCTGCCAGCCGTTCAGAGCCGTCGATTGCTCCACGGTCCTCCGCGCCGAAGCCGCCGCCAGTGCCACCGAGGCGGAATAGTGCGCGTTGGGGGCGCCGCAGCCGCCGTTGTAAGCGCCCAACGCCAGCGCAATGTTTCCCTGAAAATGATCGATCAAGTGACGGAAGATCAGCCCCGCATACGTCGTGAGCACCTCCGGGCGTTTCGCATCCAGGCGAAAATCCTCTGAAGGCCTCAGCCGCGCCAGCAGCAACGCATAAGAGCGGTCGTCCCGCATATACAGCCAGTGCGCGAAGCGCAGCGATTCCAGCGAAACCTGCCACACGCCCATCGAGTAGTCGCTTACGAGCACGCGCCCGCTCTGCCGCTTCAGCACCACGTCTCCCGGAGCGGCCCGCCGCTTCCAGATGGCGTGCGTCAGGTCGCCGTCCACGTTCAGGTAATTGTTCTCCTGCGCCGCAATGCCCGCAAATTGGTCGAGTGGAAGATGGTAGAACCGCGCCACGTCGATAATGTCCTCGGCCTGGCGCCGCGCTTCCGCAGCGGTCAGCGCAGGCGGCACGGGCGGGATTCGTTCGCGAACCCTCCGGTCGGTGCGCGCTTTGAACAAGATGAAGCGCGTCAGGGGGCCGGTCAGCTCGCGCGTGTCCATCGCGTCAAACGACACTGGCACTGGCAAATTGTACGAAGCCTCCAGCACCTGTGACGCCGCCTGCCGGTATTCCAGCTCGCTCGCGCTCCAATAGTGCAGCCGGTAATGAGAGATGTAGCCTTCCGCCTCAAGAGTCGAAAGAAAGGGAATCGCCGTCAGTAGGTCGTTCGGAGGCACCACGAAAATGCGGTAGGTCGGCTCTACGTTCCCGGCGCTTTGGGCCAGCACCGCCAGCACCACCTCGGTCCCGTCCTTCTGCTCCGTTACGCGGCTCCAGAGGTACTGCGAGTTCAGGTAGGCCAGCAGTTCATCCGAGTAGCTTCCAACTTCCGCCGCCAGCGCCGCGGCCGGCACTCGCAGCGCCAGCCGATCATCCTGAAGGGTCACAACCGGCGCGGCCGTCGCCACCGTCGCATCGAGGTGCCGGGGCCACAGTCGTTCGGTGGCCCATCCCGCCCCAACCAGCGCGGCCAGGACGAGCGCCACAGCCGCCCGTTTGAGCGCCTCACGCATGGCCTCCTCAATATCTACTTGGATTCAGGAATTTGCCTGAAGGGTTATCTTCGAGGGTCGTAAAACCGCAAGCGTCGTCCAGGAACACGCGAGCAGGGACGAGGAACGGTTTCGAGCATGCGGAGCGCTCCATCCGCTCAGATTGAGTGCCCGATGAACAGGCTTGCGGAAGAATTCGTACCCCGGATTTGCTCCCCCGCTGCGGATCGCGGCCATCCGATGTGATAAATTCCTGCGATGTCCATCAGCAAATCGTGCCGCCACGTCCGCATTCTCACGCCCAAGCGCTACCTGCTCGACGCCTTATGGTTTGGCGCCAGCCGCCCAAACACGGCGATCGTTTTCGTCCACGGCCTCGGCTCCAACGCCTTCGCTCACCACGACTACCTCGCGCCGCTTGCTGCCGGCCGCACCGCCGTCCTTTTCTTTAGCAATCGCGGCCACGATGGCGTCGCCGGGGTGAAGCGGCTCAAGCCCAGCGCCCGCAAGGGCTACGTCTACGAAAACGCCGGAGTCGCCCACGAAGTTTTCACCGATTGCGCCGACGATCTCCAGGGCGCGGTCGACCTTCTGCGCAAGCGCGGCGCCAGGCGCATCTACCTTGTTGGACATTCCACCGGCTGCCAGAAAATCGTTTACTACCTCAGTCGCACTGGCGCCCAGCCGCGCATCGCGGGCGCCGCCCTTCTTTGCCCTATCAGCGACTACGCCGACGCCGCGCACGAAGACGAGCGCAAGCGCCGCAAGGGGGAAAGTGCCGCCAGAAAATTGGTCCACCGAGGGAAGCCGCACGAACTGCTGCCCGCCGATCTTTGGCGCGGCCCTATCGACGCGCAGCGTTTCCTGAGCCTCTACACGCCCGATACCAAAGAGGAAATCTTCACCTACGCCCAGCCCAAGAAAGTCCCGCGCACTCTTCGCAAAGTGGAAATCCCGCTTCTCGTTGTTTTCGCTGGTGACGACGAATACCGCGACCGCCCCACCGAGGAAATCGCCGCCTGGTTCCGCAAGAATCTCCGGTCGCGCAGCGGCGAGATCCAGATCGTTCCCGGTGCTCTCCACAGTTTCCACGGCCTCGAATCCAAAGTCGCCGCCTCCATCCGCCGCTGGCTCGCCCGATAACGCCTCGCTGACCATGTTGTCGCGCGATCTCGTGGAACGCGACGCCCGCGTGACGCCTCTCGAAGAGGGGCAAGCCGGAGGAATCTGGAACGTGCGCACCTACCACATGCAGGGCCCGCCCCGGTAGAGAATAGGTCGAGCGAATGTACCCAAATAATGAATAACAGATGCGCGGAATCGGCATTCTAAATCCCATGATCTGAATTGCGATCGCAGCAATCCTCGCCTACCGTAATAGATACACACCGAGCGGCACAAATTTCAAAATCAAAAGGGGAACGGAACGAATGCGAAGAATCATGCGGAACTTTGCTGTGGCAGTAGCGCTCTTACTTGGGATGACGGCCTGCGCAGCCACGCAGGCGAGCGCGCAAACCACGAAGTACAGCGTATTCGGGGGATATTCGTACGGAACGAACAGCGTCTTCGCCCCCTTTTTAGCTCCCTTTAGCCTCACAATGCCAACCGCACTGAATGGGTACGGCGCCGCTTTTACCGTGAATCTAACTAACCACATCGGTTTGGAAGCGAACTTCACCGGTCACAACGGCACGCCAACCATCATATATGAGCCTCCCACGACCAGCGACGGGACTCGCGACGCCGTCAGTGAGAGCGAGTATACGTATGCGTTTGGGCCCAGGCTGTTCCAAAACATTGGAGACTTCTCGCTGTTCACACATTTCCTGGTTGGCGGCATTCATGTCGACAACACTTTTAAAGAGACCTGCATTCCCGGGAGTAGCGATACCTGCCCGACCCCGGCTACCAACGTCATGTATACCCAAAAGGGCAGTGGGTTCGCCTTTAAGACCGGCGGCGGCGTCGACTGGAATCACGGTCGCTGGGGCATTCGCATTCTCGAAGTGGATTACGTCCACGGCCAAATGCTCGGCGCCTTTACGGGCGGGTCCCCGTTTCCGGACCTCTCCACCTCGACGAATAACTTCGAGCTGACCACCGGCATCACCTTCAACTTCGGCAGCTCGCTGTAGTTAAAACTCTAAAACTTGACGCACTGGTCCGCCCATCGCTGGCGCAAATCGCCCCGGCGATGGGCGGGCGTGCCATACCGTTGACCAAGGCTCGAAGTCGCGATGGGAGCCAGTCGCTGCCTTTTTTGCGGGTGTGGCGTGTATGCCTTCGTGAAGTAGTGTCACAGGTTGGCGCCCTGCCCGGACGCAAACGATCGACTCATAGTTAGCACTCGTCTACCAGAGGTACAGCCGCGACAATTACGTGAAATCCCTTCCGGATCATGGTATGATAAAAAAGCTCTCTCGGGCGTTTGGGCCATGGGAACTGATAGGGCGGTTTCGGTCGTGGCGAAGGCGAGCGGCGCATTTCACGGCTCGCATCCAATTCCGGCTCCATCTCAGCGCATTTTTACCCGGAACAGTCAATCGAGTAAAATCACATCTAAGTTGTTGAAAATAAACGATCGGCTACCCTTCTACCCGGAACATCGCGTAACATGTTCCCGCCGCCAATTTCGAGCGGTAGAAGGACGCGGCAAGCGGCTCTCTTCCGTCAGGGTACGGCTTCAGCCGTGCCGTACAGACAAGATATTGAGAGCGGCTTTAGCCGCTGAGGGCCAGGATTTCAATTTCCGTCGGCTGCTAACCGCCGCAAAATACAAATATGGACGCTATTCAAATCACGCTGCCTGACGGCGCTACTCGCGAGTTTCCTCGCGGCGCCACTCCCGCGCAAGTTGCCGCGCAAATTTCGCCGCGCCTCGCGAAGGAAGCTCTCGTCGCCCGCGCCGATGGCGATCTCATCGACCTCTCGCGCCCGCTCGATCGCGATACCAATCTCTCGATCCTCACCGCCAAGGATCCGGACGCGGTGCAGGTCTTCCGCCATTCCGCCGCGCACTTGCTGGCCGCCGCCGTCCTCGAACTCTATCCCAACGTCAAGCTCGGCATCGGCCCTCCCATCGAAAACGGATTCTTCTACGAATTCGTTCGCGACGAGCCTTTCACTCCCGAGGACCTCGAGAAAATCGAGGCCAAGATGCACGAACTCGCCTCCAAGGACATTCCCAACGAGCGCAAGCTGATTCCCAAGCCCGAGGCCGTCGAGCTCTATCGCAAATCCAACCAGCAGTTCAAATGCGAGCTGGTCGAGGAAAAGGCCGTCGAGCCGATGGTCTCCTTTTACACCACCGGAAAGTTCATCGACTTCTGCCGCGGCCCGCACATTCCTTCCACCGGTCGCATCAAGGCGTTCAAGTTAATGAACGTTGCTGGCGCTTATTGGAAAGGTGACGAAAAGAATCCGCAGATGCAGCGCATCTACGGCGCCTGCTTCGTCGATCAGAAGCAGCTCGACGAATATCTGCACCGCCTCGAGGAAGCCAAGCGCCGCGACCATCGCAAGCTCGGCCAGGAACTCGATCTTTTCAGCATTGAGGACGAAGCAGGTCCCGGCCTGATCTTCTGGCATCCCAAGGGCGGTGCGATTCGCCGCCTCATGGAAGATTGGCTGCGCGCGGAACTGGTCCGCCGCGGCTACGATCTCGTCTACACGCCGCACATCATGCGCCTCGACCTCTGGAAGACCAGCGGCCACGCTAATTTCTACCGCGAAAATATGTTCGGCGCGATCGAAGTCGAAAAGGCCGAATACCAGCTCAAGCCCATGAACTGCCCGGGCCACATCCTGATCTACAAATCGCGCCTGCGCAGCTACCGCGATCTGCCCGTGCGCCTCGCCGAACTCGGCACCGTCTACCGTTACGAGCGCTCCGGCGTGTTGCACGGCCTGATGCGCGTCCGCGGCTTCACCCAGGACGACGCGCACATCTTCTGCATGCCCGAGCAGATCGAAAAGGAAGTTCGGGACTGCGTCGAGTTCGCCTGGGAAGTTCTGCGCGTCTTCGGCTTCAGCGACTACGTCGTCGAGCTTTCCGGCGGCGATCCTTTGCATCCGGAAATTTACGCCGGCACTCCCGAGGAGTGGAAACGCGCCGAGGATGCGCTCACCAGCACCCTCAAGCGCATGAACGTCCCGTACAAATACATTCCGGGCGAAGCCGCCTTCTACGGCCCCAAAATTGACGTCAAGCTGGTCGACGCCATCGGCCGCCCGTGGCAGCTTTCCACCGTGCAGTTCGATTTCAACCTGCCGCGCCGCTTCGATCTCGAATACGTGGGCGAGGACGGTAACCGCCACGCGCCCCTCATGGTCCATCGCGCCCTGTGGGGCTCGGTCGAGCGCTTCTTCGGCGTGCTCATCGAGCATTATGCCGGAGCGTTTCCCGCGTGGCTCGCTCCCGTGCAGGCCGCCGTGCTGCCGCTCAGCGAAAAATTCATGGACTACGCGCTCAGCGTGACGCAGCAGCTCAAGGACGCCGGTTTCCGCGTCCATCTCGACGACCGCAACGAAAAGCTGCAAGCCAAAATTCGCGACGCGCAGATGCAAAAGATTCCGTACATGCTGATCCTCGGCGGCAAGGAAGCCGAAGCCGGCACGGTCTCCGTCCGCCATCGTTCGCGTGGCGATCTCGGCCCGCGCCCCGTCGCGCAATTCATCGCCGATTTGCGCCAGGAGGTGGACTCGCGCGCTCTCGACGCGCCGGGCCCAGCCCCGAAATGAAATTTCGGCTCGCCTCCGCCGGCGCTGCCGCACTCGCGGCTGCGCTGGCGCTCTGGTGCGGGCCCGCCCGGTCCCAAAATTCGCGCCGCGACGCTTGGACCGCAAAGCATTTCCCCGCTGCGTTCGAGGAATTCTTTCCGATCAAACTTGCTGAAGGCGATTTCATCGCCGTGCGCGTTCACCGCGGCAATCTCAACGATCTCCGCGAATATTCGATCGTCTTCGAAGACGCGCAGGACTCGAAGTCCCTTCGTGCCGTCGTCCGCGAGGCGCAAGGCTCGTCTCTCTATCAGCAACTTGCCGCGCTGCATGCCGCGCGGCCCTCGGTTTCCTACGATCAGCTGAAAAGCGCCGTGAAAGTCGGCGTCTGGACTCTTTCGCCGAGTCGTTGCCCCGCGGTGGCGGCGCAATTCAAAGCCTTCGAAAATATCCAGTTCGTCCGCCCCAGCGATGACGACCAGCCGCAGCCAAATCCCATCCTCTACGAATTTAACGAGACCTTCGCCGGCGGCGGCTCCGTCCTCGAATACATGGAAAACCGCGCCCTGCCTCGCTGGGCCCAAGCCACGCATCAGGCTCTCGACGCCTGCGTCGCCTCCGGCAACGCCGCCGCAAACTGATTCCATGGCAGAAAATCCTGGCCTCCACCGCCGCAGCGTGCCGCAGGGGAAAATCTGTCTCTGTCCTTGCGCGCCTGCGGGAAAAGTTATAGTTTCCGGCCTCGGGGGTGGATTCACCATGAAAACGCTCCGCGTTCGCGGACCAGCACGTCCAGCGCTTGCGTTCGCTCTTGCACTCGCACTTTCCATGGCAGGTCTTTGCCGCGCGCAGCAGTTGCCCTACGCTCCCAGTCCCGCGCCGGAATGGAGTCCCTCGATCGTCAAGCCGTGCGATCGCGCCTGCCTCGTGGGCATCATGAACGGCTACATGAACGCAATCTTCCAGCACGATCCTTCGCTTCTGCCCACGCTCGCGCGCGACGTGCGCTTCACCGAAAACTCCGCGCAGCTCGATATCGGCGAGGGCATGCTATGGCGCTCGAAGGTGGAGCCAACCAGCTTCAAGATCATCGTTGCCGATCCGGTCTTCGGCCAGGTTGCCGAGCAGGCGCGCCTGAAAATCAATGGCCAGGATTCGCTCGTCGCCATTCGCTTGAAAGTGGATCGCGGCCAGATTCAGCAAATCGAGCACCTCTATACGAGGGGCGTTGATAAGACAGCGCTCCCGCTGCTGCAAACTCCGCGCCCGGGCCTCGTCGACGACGTGCCGCCGTCCCAGCGCACTCCGCGCGACGTGATGATCTGGGCCGCCAATTCCTACTTCGACGCGCTCGAAGGCGACGACGGCAAAATAGGCGCCTTCGCCAATAATTGCGTCCGCCACGAAAACGGCTACCAGACCGTCAACAATCCTCCGCCCGGCGGCCGCATGATGCCTTCGCCGATGCTGCCGAATCCGAATACGGCTCAGGGCCAGTCTCAGTTGAAGATCAGCATGATGACGTGCTCGCAGCAGATCTCCACGAAGATACTGAACTTTATAAAAAAGATTCGCCCCCGCAGAGTGCTGATTGTGGACGAGCAGAAGGGCGTGGTGGCTACGTTTCCTCTTTTCGTGGAAGACGGCACCCGCCGGGGCGCTCCTCCAAACGCGCCTCCCGCCATGATGCTCAATCTGGACACCATGGAGACTTTTGGAATCCGCAACGGCTTGATCCACGATATCGAGGCGTTCCCGTTCGTCACTCTGCCGTACGGCTTGGGCAACGGCTGGACGGAAGGCTCCGGCCGATGATGCTGATCTCGATGCCGCAGGAAGGAGCAGAATCGTGCGAGTGAAACGCGTGGCGATTTTGGCGGCAAGCTGCATGGCGCTGGCGATGTTTGCGGGCCGCTTCACTCCAAAAATCTACGCCGCGGGCCCGATTCCCGTGGACTGCAATCGCGCCTGCCTCGAAAACCTCGCCACCGCCTATCTAAACGCGCTGGTCGCCCATGATCCCAGCCGCCTGCCGCTGGCCAAGGACGTGAAGTACACGGAAAACGACCAGCTCATGAACGTCGGCGACGGCTTCTGGGGCACGGCCACCGCCGTCGGCCATTTCCGCCTTTGCTTTTCGGATCTGGTCATGGAGCAAATCGGCTGCATGGTCACCATGCACGAAAGCGATCACCTCGTGATCATGGCCATGCGCCTCCGCGTGCAGCTCGGGCGCATCACCGAAATCGAGACCACCTATTATCGCCAGGGCGGCGGTGGTCCCTCCGGCATCGCCGCGCTCGACACCAGCACGCCCGATCCCATCTGGCTGAAGTCCGTCCCCGAATCCGAGCGCGTCTCTCGCGCGCGCATGATCTCGACCGCCAACATGTATTTTGCCGGCCTCGAAAACAACAATGGAAAGGGCGTGTACCCGTTCGCCGACGATTGCAATCGCATCGAAAACGGCATGCAGACGACGAACAATCCCGCACTTTCTCCAAAAGCCGCCTTCAATGCCTTCGCACTCGGCTGCAAGGCGCAATTCGAAAGTGGCTACTATGCCGTGGTCACGCGCATCTGGGAGCGGCGCTTCCCGATCGTCGATCAGGAGCGCGGCGTCGTGTGGGCCAACATGGTCTTCGACCAGAACGGCACCGTGCACCAGATCAAGCTCACCAATGGCCAGACCGTCACGATGCCCGGTATTTTTAATCGCCCGTCGAGCATCGAGGGCACCGAGGCGTTCAAGATTCAGAACGGGCTGATTCATCGCATCGAGATGGTTGGCTCTGGTTTGCCGTATCATCTAAATTCGCCGTGGGGTGGTATCAGTGACAAATAGGTTTCATCGAGAGGGGACCGATCGCACATGACTCGACTTCTTCGCATGACTGCGGTTGCGGCCGGAGCGCTCATCGCAACGTTTGGCCTGCCGAGCGCCGTTCGCGCGCAACTCCCTCCGGCCACGGCCGGCACGGAATCCGGCATCGCCGTTTTCGAGCAGCACTGCATGATCTGCCACGGTAATCCCAACGTTCCGCGCGCGCCGCAGCCCTCCGTGATCCGCCAAATGTCTCCGGAGCGCATCTACGAAGCGCTCAGCACCGGTGTGATGAAGGCGCAGGGCTCATTGCTCACCGAGGACCAGCGTAAAATGCTGGCCACATTCCTCAGCGGGCGTCCGCTCGGCAGCCTGCAGCAAGGCTCCGCCAAGGACATGCCCAACCAGTGCGCGTCCAATCCGCCGCTGGCGCCGCCCGACTCCGAGCCCGCCTGGAACGGCTGGGGCGTCAGCATCGCCAACACGCGCTATGCGCCCGCCGATTCGGCCCGGCTCACGCCCGAGCAGGTTCCGCACCTGAAGGTGAAGTGGGCCTTCGGCATTCCCAATGGTCTTTCGGCCTTCGGACAGACCACCGTCGTGTCCGGGCGCGTCTTTTTCGGCACTGATATCGGCTACATCTATTCGCTCAACGCGCAGACCGGTTGCGTCTACTGGTCTTATCAGACCGAAGGCTCGGTGCGTACCGCCATCACCGTCCGCCCAGTGAAGGGCCAGGGCGATACCAAGTACGCCGCCTATTTCGGCGACGCCCACTCCAACGCCTACGCGCTCGATGCCCGCACGGGCAAGCTGCTTTGGAAGACCAAAGTTGACGACAACTTCATCTCCCGTATCACCGCCGCGCCCGCCGTTTACGACGGAGTCGTCTACGTGCCCGTCTCTTCCTCGGAGGAATTCTCCGCCTCGGCTCCCGATTATCCCTGCTGCACGATGCGCGGCGTCGTCGTGGCGCTGAACGCAGACACCGGCAAGGTCATATGGAAGTCGTATATGGTCGGCGTTCCCAAGCCGACGAGAAAGAATTCCGCGGGAGTGCAACTCTACGCGCCCTCCGGCGGAGACGTCTGGGATACGCCGACCGTCGATCCCAAGCGCCACGCCATTTATTTCGGCACCGGCGACGCGCAGGCCCGCCCCGTGCCAACCATTACGGACGCGGTCGTGGCTCTCAGCATGAAGACCGGCAAAATGCTTTGGCATTACCAGGCCGAGAAAAACGACGCGTTCGTCGGCGGCTGCGGCGGCCCCAACCAATCCGAAAACTGCCCGAAGCCGAACGGCCCGGATCAGGACATCGGCAACTCGCCGATTCTCCGGACGCTTCCGAACGGCAAGCGCGTGCTGGTCTTTGGCACGAAAAACGGCCGCATCATCGCGCTCGATCCCGACCACAAAGGCAAGAAGCTGTGGGAGACCAAGGTCACGCCTCCGATGAAGAATCCCAGCAAGCTGTACACGCAGCTCAACGGCGTGGTGTGGGGCGGCGCTGCGGACGATCAGCACGCTTACTACGGCCTGCATGCCGGCGGCATGGTCGCCCTCGATCTGGCCACCGGGAAACTCGACTGGTACTCGCCCTTCTCCGGGCCCCCGGGACACGCCGCGAATTCCGCTGCCACGTCCGCCATTCCGGGAGTCGCATTCGTGGGCGGCTCGGACGGCAAACTCCACGCGGTATCAACGAAAGATGGCCATGAGCTTTGGAGCTACGAAACCGCGCACATCTACGACACGGTGAACAAAGTCCCGGCGCACGGCGGCGCGATCGACGGCGCCGGTCCGGCCATCGCCAACGGCATGCTGTATGTCGGTTCGGGATATGCCGTAGTTGGCTCCAAGACGGGGAATGTACTGATCGCCTTTTCCGCTGATTGACCGGCTTGTCGTTTGGCGGCCGGTGCGTGCTATACTGAATAGCTCGTCCATCCGGCAATTCGTCGGCAAGGGACACGGCGGGAAGCGGGCCACTCGCTGCAAGTTGCGGGCCCGGGAGGTGGTTTTATCGCAGAACGAGGTGGAGTTGGAGGCCTTCGCGTAAACGAGCGCATTCGCGCCCGCGAAGTCCGTTTGATTGACGACGCAGGGACGCAGCTCGGCGTTGTGTCCCTGTTCGACGCCATGAAAAGGGCGCGCGACGCCGGCTTGGACGTCGTGGAAATCTCGCCGAACGCCGTGCCGCCGGTCTGCAAGCTCGTGGACTACGGAAAGTTTCTTTACGAGCAGAGCAAGAAGGCGCATGAAGCGAAGAAGCATCAGAAGAGTTCCCATATCAAGGAAGTCAAGTTTCGGCCTTCGACCGCGGAGCACGATTATCAGGTTCGCAAGAACCAGATCGTCCGCTTCCTCGGCGAGGGCTATAAGGTCAAGGCCATGATCTTCCACCGTGGCCGCGAAATGGCCCATCAGGATGTGGGGCGCTCCAAGATGGAGCGCTTGCTGAAGGAGATCGGCGAGCACGCGCAGGTCGAATTCGGTCCGCGCATGGAAGCGAATATCCTGCTGGCGCTGCTGGCGCCCAAAAAAGGCGCCGTGGCTCCGCCGCCATCGCGCTCGTCGCACCCGGCGGCGGAAGGCACAGCCTAAATTTTTTCTCCGAGGAAATTGTGAAGAAGAACAAGAAAGCCAAGCTGAAGACGCATCGCGGCGCCGCCAAGCGCTTTAAGATTACCTCCACCGGCAAAGTTATGCGCTGGCGCTCCGGCAAACGCCACCTGCTCGGCACCAAGAAGCCGCGCCGCATGCGCAATCTGCTGAACAAGGTGGAAGTGAATCCCGCGGATGTGCCCAACGTCCGCCGCGCCTTGCCCTACGGCATCGAGTAGTGTAAAAGGATTTTTTCCGCGCCAGGCAGCGCGTAACGGGTGCCTGCCGGCCGGATGCGCAGCCGAATGTTCAAGGCTGGCGCGCAATTGGCAGTCTACGAGACAAACCCGTCCGATAGTCCGCGAGTGTTTCTGCGGCTTGCCGGGCCACGTTTGTCTCCCCGTTCAATTTAGCGATTACGATTTTACGAGCGCCGCACAGGCGCGCATCAGGAGAAGACTGAAATGGCTCGAGTCAAACGAGGCACCAAACGCCGCGCCCGGCGCAAAAAGCTTTTGAAGCATGCCAAAGGCTTCTTCCTCACCAAGAGCAAGCTCTACCGGTCGGCAAAAGAAGCGGTCAATCGTTCGCTGCGTTACAGCTATCGCGACCGCCGCACGCGCAAACGCGATTTCCGCACGCTGTGGATTCAGCGCATTGGCGCCGCCGCCCGCAACAACGGCCTCAGCTACAGCCAGCTGATCCACGGCCTGAAGGTCGGCGGCATCGATATCGACCGCAAGATTCTGGCGGACATGGCCGTGGCCGACGCCGAAGGCTTTGCCGCGATCGTCGCCTCGGCGAAGCAGCAACTGGCGAACGCGTCTGCGGCTCCGCGTCCGGCTGCCTAGCACAACGAATTCTTGTTTCGCTAGGGCGCGGGGTGCCGTGCCCGCTTTCGCTTAACCATGGACGAAAAGCCGAACATCGAGCAAACCCTCGCGCAACTTGGCGCTGATTCTGGTGAGAAGGTCGTGTCGCTGTTCCAGCGACTGCGTTCGGCGTTCGACCAGGACAATTCGAACCGCGATGTCTTCACCGAAGCGTCTGACGCATGGGAAGCGCTGGACCTCCACTGGCGGGGACGCCAGATTGGAGTTATACGCAAAATTGGTGATAACTGGCTCAAGTCGGCGCCGCCGGAGCTAAAAAAAATTGTCGGACAAGAATTTCAGAAGCTCAAAGCTCACGTCGAAGCGACGCTCGAAGCCAAGCGCAAGGAAATCGAATCCGCCGCCGAGCAGGCCGCCGCGGCGCGCGAGCGCATCGACCTTTCGCTTCCCGGCGTCGAACGCATCCTCGGCACGCGCCACCTGATCCGACAAACCTACGAAGAGCTGCAGCGGATTTTCCTCTCCATCGGCTTCAGCGTGGTGGAAGGCCCGGAAATCGAGACGCCCTACTACAATTTCGAGGCGCTCAACATTCCCGAGCATCATCCCGCGCGCGACAACATGGACACCTTCTACATCGAAGGCTCGCGCGCCGGCCATCTGCTGCGCACGCACACGTCGCCGATGCAGATTCGCACCATGGAGAAGCAGCCCCCGCCGGTGCGCATCATCGTGCCGGGCAAAGTCTATCGCCGCGATAATCCCGACGCGACGCACGGCTACATGTTCCACCAGATCGAAGGCCTCGCTGTCGATACGGACATCACCTTCTGCGATTTCAAGGGCACCGTCGAATATTTCGTGCGCGAATTTTTCGGGCCGAAGGCGAAAACGCGCCTGCGCCCCAGCTATTTCCCGTTCACCGAACCTTCCGCCGAAGTGGACGCGAGTTGCCACGTCTGCGGCGGGAAAGGCTGCCGCATCTGCAAATTTTCCGGCTGGATCGAACTATTCGGTGCGGGCATGGTGAATCCAGCGGTCTACGGCTTCGTGAAAAATGGCTATGACGCCGCCAGACATTCCGGCTTCGCTTTCGGCATGGGCGTCGACCGTCTGGCGATGATGAAGTACGGCGTCACCGAACTGCCGCTTCTCTACCAGAACGACGTCCGCTTCCTCCGCCAGTTTCCGTGATTAGCTTGTGCCGGCACCGATAAAAGTCGAACTCTTTCCTCATTGCAGCGAATGGGCGATGATGGCGAGTGAGGAGTTCGCACGAATTTCGCCGGCCTTTGGTGCAAACCTCATCACCATTCACCACGTGGGATCGACCGCGATTCCCGGAATCTGCGCCAAGCCCATCCTGGATCTGATGCCCGAAGTTGCGTTCCTCGACGAACTCGACGCTTCCAGATGTGGGCTGGAGAGCCTCGGCTACGAGTGGTGGGGCGAGTACGGAATACGAGGCCGCAGATATTGCACGCTAAACGACTCGACCAGCGGGCGCAGGCTGGTTCAATTGCATTGCTTTCAAAACGGAAGCCCTGAAATCGAGAAGCACTTGGCGTTTCGCGACTATCTTCGCGCTAATCCCGATAAAGCGCTGGCTTACGATCGCGAGAAGCGGCGCTGCCGCGACTTGCATCCCGATGATTCGCATGCTTACACGGACGCGAAAGCGCTTTGACTCCGTAATGTCACGCGCACTCGCCAGCTATCGTCGGAGAGAGTAAATCGTGCGCGGGAGTTTTATCACCGATTCCAAACAGCGATTTTCAAATCGCGTGGCGGACTACGTCCGCTACCGCCCGGGCTATCCGCGCGCGATTCTCGACACGCTGCGCGACGAATGCGGCCTCATGCCAGAATCCGCAATCGCGGACGTCGGCTCCGGCACCGGCCTGCTCTCGCGCCTTTTCCTCGACAATGGCAACCTGGTTTACGGCGTCGAGCCCAACGCCGAAATGCGCGCGGCGGGCGAGCAATTGCTGCGCACATATCCGAAATTTCGCAGCGTCGCTGCGGCGGCCGAGGCCACCACGCTACCCGCTGGCAGCGTCGATTTCGTCGTCGCCGGACAGGCGTTCCACTGGTTCGATCCGCAGGCAGCGCGAACGGAATTTGCGCGGATTTTGCGTTCAAGCGGCTGGGTGGCCGTAATCTGGAACGAGCGTCGCATCGAAACTTCCGCGCTCCTGCGCGCCTACGAGGCCATGCTGCGCAAGTATTCGCCCGACTACGCGCAGGTCTCCGCGAAATATCCGGAAGTCGAGCGCATGACGGAGTTTTTCGGTCCGGCCGAACTTCGCCAGCGAACGTTTCCGAACGAGCAGATTTTCGATTTCGAAGGCTTCCGCGGCCGCCTTCTCAGTTCTTCATACTCGCCGCCGAAGGATCATCCCAACCACGAGCCGATGCTCGCCGAGCTCAAGCGCATTTTCGACGCGCACAACGACCACGGCCGCGTCCGCGTCGAATACACCACGCACCTCTACTACGGCCGCTTAAAAACCTGAACGCCGGCTGTCGCGGGAATTCTTGGTAAGGACTTGCAAATAACTTTAGCTCTTCGCCTGTTCCGCCGCTACTTGGCCGGTCCCACCGCTGCCAAAATCCGCTGAAATTCCGGCGAACTTCGCAGCGGATCGAACGCCGGCTCGATCCCCGCGTACACCAGCCACGACTCGCGCGTGCGCAGCGCTTCCTGCAGCGATTTGAGCGCGGCCTGCCGCTGCCCGGCAAGCGCCAGATACCGCGCCTTTTCGTACGCCGTCAGATAGCCCGAATCGGCATACGCCAAAAGTTCCTTGCGAAACCGCTCCTGCGCGCCGCCCGGACTCCCTGCAGGGAAGCCCCGGCCCGCCAGCTTCGTGTAGTGATAGCTCCTGAAAACGGCTTCGAGTTCGCTCCTGGCGTCTTGCACTTGTCCTTCCAGCGCGTACGCGATCCACAATTTTTCGCGCGCCGGAATAAACTTGGGATCCGCCTGCAGGACGCTCCGGTAATCCGCAATGGCGGTTGTGTAGTCGTGCTGGTAATAACTCAGCCAGCCGATGTTAGTCCGAATGATCAGCGACAGCGGATCGATCTCCCGCGCGGTTCGCAACTGCCGCTCGGCTCCCGCAAAATCGTGCCTGGTCGCCAGAAAAATTCCATATAGATGATGTGTGTCGGAATCGTTGGGACTGAGCGCCAGCGCTTTCTGAAACTCCGCGTCGGCATCGTTCCAATTCCACTCGTAGCGCCACAGCGCAAACGCGCGCGCCGCATGCGCTTTCCCGATCGAATCGTCCAGCGCGATGGCCCGCTCCGCTGCCTTTTCCGCCTGCGGCCATACCACATCATCGGGCAGCACGGTGTAATCTCCCAAATAGCAATACGCCTGCGCTTCCGCCGCGTACGCGATCGCCAGCGTGGGATCGATCGTCGTGGCCTGCTTGAAATAGTCGAGGCTCTTCAGCAGGTCGGCGTCCGAATGATGCGCCAGGTACGTCATGCCGTGCAGGTACGCATCGTACGCTGCGGCATTCACCGGCCGCGCGCCCAGAAGCCGCTCGCGCACCGAAGGATCGATGGCCACCTCGATCCGCTGCGCCACCGCTCGCGCGATGTCGTCCTGCAGCGCGATGATGTCCTGCTCGCTCTGCGTGAAACTCTGCGCCCAAATCTGCCGGTCGTCGGCGGTGTCCACCAGCCGCGCATTTACTCGAACGTTTTGCCCTGCGCGCATCACCGAGCCTTCCACCACAGCATCCACGCCAAGTTCCTTGCGAATCTGCTGAATCGGCTTTCGCACTCCCCGGTATGGCATCACCGACGCTCGCGACATGACCCGCAGCGAGCCCACTTCCCCCAGGTCCGTGATCAATTCCTCCGTCATCCCGTCGGCGAAATACGTTTGGTTCGGGTCCGCTGAAAAATTGTCGAACGGAAGCACGGCGATCGACCGGATCCGAGCTCCTTCCCCGGAGCCACGGCCCTGCTGCAAGCGCCACCACGCGAACGTCCCCACGGCCGTTACCAGCGCCACCGCCGCCACGCCTGCCGCAATTCTCAAAATCCTGCCGCGACGCGAAACCGCAGCAACCGCCTGCGCATCCGTTTCGACCGTCCCCACCACGCTTAGTTCAGCAGCCTCTACAGGACCTGGCGCGGCTTGCGCAGTTCGCGCGCCTGGTCCCGGCGCCTCGGCCACCACCTCAACCGGCGCAATAAAACGATACCCGCGCCGCGGCACCGTCTCGATGAACCGCGGGTTATCAGCCGAATCGTCCAGCGCCGCTCGCACCTTGTTCATCGCGGTGTTCAGCCCGTCGTCGAATTCGCCGAATTCTTCGTTGGGCCAAAGCCGCTCGCGCAGTTCTTGGCGCGTTACCAATTCCCCGCGGCGTTCTAAAAGAGTCGTGAGCAGCCGGAACGGCTGATCCGAAAGTTTTACCTTGATTCCATTTTTGTGGAGTTCGCCCGCGCGGAAGTCACATTGGTAAATGCCGAAGCGCACCACCTTCGAATTCGGCTTGGAGTGGCTCGTCATGGCGCTTTTGGGTGAGAAGTCCCGTAAATTTTACCACGCTCCGAACGAGCCGCGAAGGTGGTCACAAGACGCTCAGAGACCGCTGCAAGCTCTTGTAGGAGTGGTGTTTATGTGTTTAGAAAACTTTTAGACGAAAAACACGGTTCATTCATTGACCTATCCCCGGAACTGCCTACAATCCAACAATTGCGAAGGGTACTGCAAAGTGCGATGGAGTGCCAAACGATACCCACTGCGCTAGGGAAGGGGCCCATGCAACGAGTTCGAAAAGCTGGTGAGCAATTCAGGCAGGTGGACGAGGACCAGAATGCCGCCATCACTTCAGAAGACGAATTCGAGCGTTGGCTCTTAGCCGCACTCGAATGGGAGCGCCAGCGCCTGCAAAAAGGCGACGTTCCGCGATCCCTCGCCGAAAGCGGACGTTAATAGCCGCCCGCGTGCTGGCATCACCTCTGCAGCGGCGCTAGCCGTGTGCGGAAGACCCTGTCGCAGCCTTTTCGCGCGATAGCCGCTGAATTCACCCGATTCCGCCGGACGAATCTGCGCAGCTCCAATCTCACCAGGAAGATTCGGGCTCACGTTTGAGCTGAAGAGTGCAAGGCGGCATCGCCCGCGCTCGTCAGGAGGTAGCGCTTGAACCAATCCGCCGCCAGCCGCGCCACTTCTTCAAGCGTGCCCGGCTCCTCGAAAAGATGCGTGGCGCGCGGCACGATGTAGATCTGCTTCACTGCGGAGCCGAGCTCCACCAGCGCGCTCCTGTTCATGCCGATCACCGGCTCGTCTTCGCCGCCGACGATCAGCAGCGTTGGAGCCTTCACCCGCGGCAGGGCATCGCCGGCCAGATCGGGCCGGCCGCCGCGCGATACCACCGCGCCGATCCTGTCGCGCAGCTCCGAGGCCGCCACCAGCGCCGCAGCCGCTCCCGTGCTCGCGCCGAAATATCCGATCCGCACGCCGTCCATATCCGGCTGCTGCATCAGCCACCGCGTCGCGTCCGCGAGCCGCTTCGCCAGAAAGGGAATATTGAAGCGCAACTCTCCGGTCACTTCATCGACGGACTCTTCGTCGGTCGTCAGCAGATCGAACAGCAGCGTGCCGACTCCCGCTTCGCGCAGCACGCGCGCCACATACCGGTTGCGGGGACTGTGGCGGCTGCTTCCGCTCCCGTGCGCGAACAGCACCACCGCGTTCGAGCCTTTCGGCAGCCCCAGCGTTCCCTCCAGAGCCACTCTGCCGGCTTCGATCGAAACTTCCTGCTCGGCGCCATCCGTCGGAACTTTTCGGCCTGGAATCATCGCCGTCTCGTTTTTCTCCGCGCATCTGTGATGAGTTCGCGCCGGCGGGCGCTAACCGTCCGGAATCCATCCGGGCGCGTCGCTCGCGGGAAACGATTCGCGCGACGCTTCGTCCACCTTGCGATCCGCCTCCGCTTTTCCTTCCGGCCGCGGCGGTTCCTGCTTGTGCGATGCCGCCCGCTCCTGCGCCGCTCGCCGCAGCAGCTCGACCACTTCCTCGTCCGCCACCTGCGAAAAGTCCTCGTAAAATTGCCCGATAGCGTAAAAGAGTTCCGGCATGTGGACGCACACCAACTCATCGACCTGCTCGCGCAGCCGCCGGCAAGTCGATGCCGGCGCCACCGGCACCGCCAGCACTAGCCGCGCGGGACGCATGTGACGAAGCGTCTTGATCGCGGCCAGCATGCTCGATCCCGTGGCGATGCCGTCGTCCACCAGCACGACGGTTTTTCCGTCCACATCCGGCGCCGACCGCCCGTCGCGATACAGGCGTTCGCGCCGCTCCAGCTCCGCGCGCACGCGCAGCGTGATCTCTTCGATCTGCGCCCCGGAAATACTGAGTTCGCTGATCAGCTCCTCGTCCAGCACGCGCACGTTCCCGCCGGCCACGGCCCCAAACGCCAATTCCTCCTGCCCCGGTACGCCGAGCTTGCGCGAAAGAAACACGTCCAGCGGCGCATCCAGCGCCCGTGCCACTTCAAACGCTACCGGCACGCCGCCCCGCGGGATTCCCAGCACCAGCACGTCCGCGCGTCCCGCATAGCCCGCCAGCTGTGCGGCCACTCGCCGTCCGGCATCCTCGCGATTCTCAAAGACCACGTCCATCTCTCCATTCTAGGAGCGTCGCCACCCGTATTGCCACCGCGCGCAGTTTGGCGCATCTCGCCCCGCGCGACTGTGCGGTGCATCACACTTCGCTGTGACCTTGCCGTGGTTGGGGAGTTTGAGACGGAATCTCAGGTCTCAGGACATTAAAAAATACAAAAAAAGACGAACGCCCAATGATGAGTGTGTGGCGATCTCGCACGCCAGGGTGTGCTAGGGAGTGCGCGCAATGGCGGCTTACAAGCGCACTTGGACTGCGCTCGCAATTGATGCTTCGTGCCCGCCGTCGACGAAACAAGATGGGAATCCGGGGGAAAATTCACTATAATCAGGCTATCCAGACAGAGGAAGGTCTTCTAAAGCATGTTACGAGGCATTCAGCAGCGCGACCTCGATCGCAATCGATGGATCAAGATCAGCATGGGAGTGATCCTGGTGCTGATTTGCGTCAGCATGGTGGTGACGCTGGTTCCCGGCTTGATGAGCGGGCCGAGCACGGACGCGAGCAGCCCGGACGCGGTGGCGTCCGTGGCGGGCCACAATATCACCGTGGTGGAATTCCAGCAGCGGTTCGATCAGCTGATGAGCAATCAACAGATCCCGCAGATGATGCGCGGCATTTACGCGCGGCAGTTGTTGAACGACCTCGTTTTCCAGCAAGCGCTCGCATACGAAGCGCAGCAGCTGGGCATTCAGGTGACGCAGCAGGAAGAGGCCGAGCGCATCCGCGAGATGATTCCGAGCGCGTGGGTTGGCAACAAGTGGGATCCGCAAAAATACCAGCAGGCGGTGGAGCAGGGCACGGGCATGTCCGTGCAGCAGTTCGAATCGGCGCTGTACAACGAAATGCTGACGGACAAATTCCGCCAGCTGGTGACCGATGGAATCACCGTCTCGCCGGCCGAGGTGGAGCAGGAGTTCCGCTGGCGCAACGACCGCGTGAAGCTGCAATACGTGCTGATCAAGCCGTCCGATCTGGCGTCCACGATCCAGCCGACCGACGAACAGCTGGCGGCATGGTTCGCGCAGAACAAGTCGCGCTACCAGATTCCGGAGAAGCGTTCGGTGGAGTACGCGCTGCTCGACCTGGCCACCTTGCGCGCCAACACGAAAGTGACGGACGCGGAGTTGCAGGCGTACTACCAGGCGAATCTGGCGGATTATAAAGTCCAAAATCGCGTCCACGTGGAGCACATTTTATTCAAGACCGTCGACAAGACGGACGCGGAAATCGCCGAAATCAAGAAGAAGGCCGAGGACGTGCTGAAGCAGGCCAAGCACGGCGCGAATTTCGAGGATCTGGCCAAGAAATACTCGGAAGACGACGGTTCGAAGGCTAACGGCGGCGATCTGGGCTGGATTCTGCAGGGGCAGACGGTCCCGGCGTTCGAAAAGGCGGCTTTCAGCGTGCCGAAGGGAGGAATTTCCGATCTGGTGCAGACCCCTTACGGCTTTGAAATCATCAAGGTGATCGACCGCGATACGGCGCATACCAAGAGCTTCACGGAAGTGAAGGATTCCGTCGAGAAGGACGTCCTCGATCAGAAGGTGAGTGACGAGGCCAACAAAATCTCGGGAGAGATGGCGGATGCCGTCCGGAATTCGGACCGGCAGCCGCTCGGCGCGCTGGCGAAGAAGTTCAACCTGGAAGTGGGGCAGCTGCCGCCGGTATCGATGGCTGATCCTGTGGGGCCGCTCGGCGCTTCGAAGGAATTGGACCAGATTTTGTTCTCGCTGCAGCCCGGCGAGCTGAGCCAGCCGGTGCAGACGGACGGCGGCTTCGTGATTCTGACGGTGAAGGATATTGTGCCGGCGCACCAGGGGACGCTGCAGGAAGTCCACGCGCAGGCGCTGGCGGATTACCAACATGAACAGTCGATTGAGCTGGCGCGCACGCGCGCGGCGGACTTGGCGCAAAAGGTGAAATCGGGCGAGTCGCTGGAAAAGGCGGCCAAGGAACTGGGATTGGCGGTGGCGACGTCCGACTCCTTCGCGCGGAACGGCTCGATTCCGGCGGTGGGCAGCGGGCGGCAACTGAGCGCAGCGTTCGACTTGAAAGAAGGCCAGATCGGTGGGCCGCAGCAGATCGAAGGGAACTGGGTTGTTTACCAGGTGGTGTCGCACGAAGCGGCCAACCCGAGCGATTTCGCCACGCAGAAAGCCGGGCTCAAGCAACAGCTGCTGCAAACTCGGCAGAACGCGGCCTTCGAGTCGTTCCGCTCGTCGCTTTTGGACCAATTGCGCAAGCAAGGTAAGCTCACCATCAACTCCAATGCGATGAGCCGCTTCACGCAGACCAGCTAGGGCGCGGCCTGAAAACAGGCTCGCGCGCGGGCTTTTTATCGCTCAAAATCGTCGTAAGTTATTGTATCTAAGTTACTTGCTATATGGCTGGACTGTGCTTGCCTGCTCTTATCCCCCTCCGGTAAAATAAGACTTCCGCAGAGCCAGCCCCATGCCAGCGGGGCTGAACCCCGAGCGGATGCCTTCTCCGCCCGGCAAGCGCTGGATAATAAAGAATTGTCCTTCCTGAGGAGCACTTCGATGGTGGCAAAAAAATCAAAGGCCAGAAGGTTTGAGGCAATTCCCGCGTCCGAAAACGGCGGAGGGCGCGTGATCCACTGGGTCACGCCCGGAACGCCGAACGAAAACAGCAGTCTGAGGAGCAACACGATGTCCGGCAAGAACGGATCCCGCGGCAACCGCTATCTTTGCGCGCTGGAGCGCAACCAGAACGGCAAGTACAACGTGCGCGTCCGGGCGTTTTTCGCCTCCGGCGAGCGAGCCGGCGCGCGGGAATGCGACGAAGCTTCGGGAGACAAGGCCGGATGGAGCCTGCCGGTCTATTTCCTGGCTTCGTCTTTTAATGCCGCGATGAAGAAGCTTGAAGAATCGCTGCAGGCGCTGCAGAAGCACGAGGCGCGGCTGCGGTTCTGGGGGCTGGAGCGGACGGACGATCCCAACGTGGCGGGCGAGCTGCTGCAAGAATTTGGTTTGTGGCTCGACCGGCGGCGGGATTTCCCGCGCAAAGCGGCGGAAGTTGCTGCGGCGTCCGAACGGGCGATTACGGCGTCGACGCTGGCATCGATCCGGCGCGCGCTGGCGGATTCGCTGGCTCAGGAACGCCCGGCTGGCCGTCCCGCGCTCGCCGGAGACTGAGTGGTCGCCGGGCTAACCCGTCATTTGCCGCGGATGAGGACTTCGCCCTGGGCGACGACCACGTCGTTGAGCGAAAGCTTATAGCGGTACGAGCCGGGTTTGCCGCCGGGGCGCGCCGGACCGCTGGACAGACGAATGCCGGGAGGCGCCTGAAAGACGTTGGCGGAGAACGGCGAGCGCTGCGGATCGAACTCGATCTTCAGATTTCCGGCGTTCGAGAACCAAGTCACTTGCTCGCCCGGGTCGATTGCCACCACGTCCGGGACCACGCCCACCAGTACAATTTTTTCGGCCACTCGTTTTTCAGCCTCTCATCACGATTTCAAATGAAGTTGCAGGCACCCGCGCCGGGATCAGGCGATTGCGCGGACGGCGTCCGCGATGTGACGCGCGGAGATGCCGAAGGCGTCCACCAGTTCGTCGGGCTTGCCGGAATGGGGCATGTCGCGCACGGCGAGCATACGGTATTTCGACGGCGTCGCGCCAGCCGCAGCGAGCGCCGAAAGCACGGCTTCGCCGATGCCGCCTTCGGGCCAGTGGTCTTCCACAGTGACAAGCTTTCCGCCAGTGGCGGCGATTTGTTCCGCGAGCGCTTTGCCGTCGAGCGGCTTGACGCAGTAAAGATCGATCACGCGAATATTGGTGCCCTTGGATTTCAGCTCGTCGGCTGCTTTCAGGGCTTCGTGGACGGTGATTCCCGCGCCGATGACGGTGACGCGATCCTGCGCGCTCTGGCGCGGGAGTTTGAAGCCTGGAATCGGGAACTGTTCGTCCTTGGAGTAGAGGATTGCGGTTTTCGGGCGCGAGGTGCGCAGGTAGTTGATGCCGGGGCGGCGTGCCATCGCCTCGGTGAGGCGCTCGGCGGAGATGGCGTCGCTGGGGTAGAGCACAGCGGACGAATGCACGGCGCGGAACATGGCCAGATCTTCGAGGGCCATTTGCGAGGGGCCGTCTTCGCCGATGGAGACGCCGCAGTGCGAGCCGCAGAGATTGATGTTGGCGCGGCTGATGGCGGCCATGCGGACATTGTCGTACGCGCGCGACAGGAAGCAGGCGAAGGTATCGAGGAAGGGAACTTTGCCGCGGGCCGCGAGGCCGACGCCGGCGCTCACCAGGTTTTGCTCGGCGATGTAGCCCTGGAAGAAGCGGTCGGGATAGGCGTCGCCGAAGGTTTCGGAGAAGGTGGAGTTCTTCACGTCGCCCGAAATGGCAACGACGTGCGGATTTACGGCGCCGAGGCGCTTGAGCGCGATGCCGTAGGCCTCGCGCGTGGCGACGGGCTTGGCCGGATCGTAATCGGGAGCCGCGGGCGCAGGAAAATCCGGCGGCTGCGGGAGCGGAGTGCGTTCGTAGGACTTTCCGGGATCGGGCGGGAGCTGGATGGCCGGGCCGATTTCGGCGATGGCTTTGGCGAGTTGGTCTTTTGGAATCGGCTTGCCGTGCCAGTGCTCCTTGCCGGCGAGGAAATCGACGCCGTGACCTTTCACGGTGCGCGCGAGAATCGCTTGCGGGCGGCCTTTTGTGGCTTTGGCGCGATCGAGCGCGGAAAGCACCGCGGCTACGTCGTGCCCGTCGATCACTTCGGCGGCGAAGCCCTGGGATTCGAATTTGCGGAGGTAGACCTCCATGTCGTGCTGATACATGGTGGGCTCGCTTTGGCCGAGAGCGTTCACGTCCGCCAGCACGGTAAGGTTATCGAGCTTGTAGTGTCCGGCGAATTCAGCGGCCTCCCAGATTTGGCCTTCGGCCATTTCGCCGTCGCCGAGCAGGACGTACACGCGCGTGGGACTTTTGTCGAGCTTGGCGCCAATGGCGAGGCCCGCGCCAACGGAAAGTCCCTGGCCGAGCGAGCCGGTGGCGGCATCGACTCCCGGAATCCGCGGAGTGGGATGGCCTTCGAGTTCGCTGGAAAACTGGCGGAGCGTCATCACGCGCGATTCCGGAAACACCCCCGCTTCGGCGAAGGTGGCGTACAGGATTGGTGCGGCGTGGCCCTTGGAAAGGACGAAGCGGTCGCCATCATTCGAATTGGGATGCTTGGGATCGAACTTCATAGCGTAGAAAAACGTGCCGGCCATCAGTTCCGCCGCGGACATGCAGGAGGTGGGATGTCCGGAACCAGCGGCCGTGGTCGCCATCATCGAGAGGATGCTGAGGCGCTTGGCCTTCTCCTTAATGGCTTCGATGGTGGATGCGGACGGCACGGGTTGCGGAGTGGCGCTCATGATGGCTCCTTTTGGGATATCAATCGGCAGAAGAGAAAATCGTTCCACTTCCGCCATCCGCTCGAGATTCCAGGTTGTGAATCGAGCGGGGGTTCCAGTTCGGACCAGCTTGGATGCCGACGGCTTGAGAGCGGCGGCCCATGTCCTAAAATTCTGGAGACGGCGACTGCTGCCAAGCCGCCATCTTACCGCGCATTTTGGAAATCCGCGAAGCAGATTCCTTCGTGGGATTGGATGCAAGAAGATCCGGGATCGAGTCACAAGAAACGATTCCAAGCGAAGCGGAAGCAGGCGCTGGCCGGGGCTTCGCCGCGGATGGTACCGTTAAGTTCAGGCCGGGAGAGATTCGGGAAAATGCTTGCGCGCCTGAAGCAGTGGGCCAGAAACGTGAGGCGGGATGCGTACGCGGTAGGGCTGGCGGCGCGCGACCCGCGCGTGCCGTGGTACGCGAAATTGCTAGCGGTCGTGGTGGCGGGGTACGCGCTTTCGCCGCTGGACCTGATTCCGGACTTCATCCCCGTGGTGGGATTCGTGGACGACGTGATTCTGGTGCCGCTCGGCATCGTGCTGGTGGTGAAGCTCGTGCCGGCGGAGATTATGCGAGAGCATCGAGCGCATGCGGAGCGAGCCATCGATTTGCCGAAGAGCCGGATCGGAGCGGTGGTGGTGATTTGCTTGTGGATAGCGGCGGTTGGTCTCTCGGTTTGGCTGGCGTGGATGCTCCTTTAGCGCCCACTGGGTCTCGGGGCCACGTAGAAGAACCCTGTGAAGCTTCACAACCGGGTCTAGAGCGCCTGAATTCACGGGAAGGTATGCAAGTGCCCAAGCGCCGCAGTCGAACGCGCTATGAGGCTCTAATTGCGCTCCAGCGGGCGCCCGAACCGCACCAAAACGCCCGCAGCCCTGCGCGGTTTGCCCAAACCCTCCCGAAACACTCCCTTGCAGCCAAGGGCTAAAAGCTGGTGCTGAGGCGGAGGGAGAAGCTGCGGCCAGGGCCGATGGCATTTCCGGAGAAAAGACCGCCAAAGTCGATGACGTCGAGAACGTTGTTCAGGTTTTCGCCGTCGGCTACGAGATTCATTTGGACGCGGTCGTTTTTGTACAGCAGCGCGCCGGCCGAGGCATTCAGCAGAGTGGTCGGAAGAATGCGGCCACGATTGAAATTGAGACGGCTGAACACTGCGGGACCGTATTGCTCGAGGGCGACGGCGGGATCGCCGTCAAATTGGAACGGCAGGCCGGAGCCGAATTGCACGCCTCCGGCGAACCAGAAGCGTTTCGTGGCCTGATAGCGCAGTTGGGTGCTGGCGGTATTGCGCTGGTCCTGCGAATCCGGGAAATGGCCGGTGAGCTGCGTTTGCGCGGCTGTGGCGTTGTCGCCCAGAAATAGACCGCCTGTGACGGGAAGCCAGACGTTTCCGACTTCGTAGGAATAGCTGAGGTAGCCGGAAAAGCGGCCCCACTGCGGCAAGTCGATCTTCGAATCGACGCCGTAAATGACCGCCTTGCGGAAAGCGATCGGGAAACTGATGGTGGTGTTCTGGACTTGATCGTCGTCGGCGAAGTTGGCGAAAGTGCGACGAAAATAATTGGCGTCCACTTTCAGCTTGTTGTGGAAGATTTTTTCGATACCCGACTCGTAGTAATTCCCCGTGGACGACTTGACCGGCAAGTGAAGAAAATTGCCCGGATCGATCGATTCGATCTGCGTGGAGCTGGAGAGCAGAAGGTTCGCTGACGAGGGCGTCTGGAAAACTCGGTCGTAGGAGAAGTGCAGCACCACGCCGGCGGACGGGAAGTAACGCGAAATGGCTATGCGCGGGCTGAAGGCATGCTGGTTGAGAATGAACTGGTAATGATCCCAGCGCAATCCGGCGTCGATGGTCCATCTGTGAATGCGGATCAAATCTTCAACGAAGATTCCCTGATCGAGTTCCGGGCGATTCCCGGTGAAACTGAAAGGCGGCGGCGTTGGCAAAGGAAATTGGGTGGGGTCGGTGATGACGTAACGGAAATTCTCGTTCAGGAATTTATTGTCCGATTCGAAGCCCACCTTCCATTGCTGATGGCCGCGGTCGATGGCGATGTCGCCCTTGAAGTAGGCTTCGCGAAACCAGTTGTGCTGGAACACTTCGATCGGAGTGGAGTTGGCGTTGGAATTCAGGTCGTCGGTCTTATCGCGGATCATGCCGCGGAAGGTGGCAATGGCGTTGGAGGAGAAGGTGTGCTGGTAGCTGCCGATGCCCATGGTTCCGAAGTTGGCGCCGGTCTGGCGCTGGCCGGCGGCTTGCTGGACGTACTCGTTGGGAATATCGAAGCGGGCGAGTTCGTGGCGCACGATGAAGGTGACGCGGTCGTTGGGAGTGAGATCGCGCTGGAAATTGGCGGAGAAGTCGCCGACGGTGCCGGTGTTGGAGTAGTTTTCCGGCACCACGGGATTCAGATAGTGGCCGGTCATGTCGCCTCCCGCGCTGAAGCCGACCGAGTTGGCGCCCCAGGAGTATTGTCCCTGCGCGAAGCTGCCGGCGGTGTCGTAGCTGCCTCCGGAGAACACCACCTGGCCGTGAAAACCGGGTTGCACGTTTTGAAGAGTGTTCACGACGATGACGCCGCCGAGCTTGCGTCCGTATTCGGCGGGAATGCCGGCGGTGTAGACGGACATGGACTGCACGTCGTTGGCTCCGACACCGACGCCAAAACTGGGCGAGATATTGTCGGTGATTGGGATGCCGTCGATCACGAATTGGGTCTGATATTCCGAGCCGCGCGGATGAAGAACGGCGTTTCCTTCGTAGAGCCAGCCGGGCTGCGTATCGACGAGGTCTTGCAGCGAGCGGCCGGGAAGGGAGCTGATGCGGTGCTGAATGGCGCTGTGGCCGATCTGGTTGACCGAGCCGGCTTGATCGGGATTGATGAGCGTATTGCCGGCACTCACGGTGACGGATTGACTGACGGTGGTGAGCTTGAGCCGGATGGTCAACTGGACCGGCACGGAAGAGAGGACCTGCGCGATCTGCGTAAACTCGGCGAAGCCGGGATGCGTGATTTGGATCTGGTAAGCGCCGAAGGGGAGACGCTGGACGTCCAGATCGCCATGCGCGTCCGTCGATAAGGCGGCGCGATATTCGTTGGCCTCGCTGACGATGAGAATGTTAGTCGTGACCGGAAGCCCGGAAGGATCAGTGACGTGCAGGCGCAGCTCGCCAAAATTGCTTTGCGCGAAGATGGCGCACGCGACGGCGGATAAGGAGAGCAGCAGCAAGATTAATTTTTTCATCGGAAGTGTGAAAAACGAGGTCGCTGGATGTCGTCCTGCTCCTGGTCGGCACGAAAGCAAAGCGCTTCGTCACCACGCTATCACGGCGCGGACGGGCCGAGGAATGCAATCGGCAACTTTTTTGCGCGCTAGTTAGGATGCGGAAACGGGCGAAAAACGTTGCGAGAATTTCCGGATCGATCGAGGCAGCGATCGCGCAGGACGCAACGGCGGGCCGAAATCGTTTTGGCGCGGCTAGCGATTGCGCCGGTCGTCTTGGTATTCCTCGGGGACGTCGTTTTCGGAGACTTCGCGCGTCTCGACTTCGGCTTCATCTGGATCGGGCGCGCCCTCAACGGCGTCGATGAGTTCGGCTTCGAAGGCCTGGCCTTCCTCAGCGAGTTCCTCGACGCTTTCGGAGTTGGCGCCGGGCGCGTTAGGAAGCCCTTCAATATCGCCCGATTGGCCGCCCGAACCGGGCCCGGAGCCTGGGCGAACCGGCAGAGTGATTTCCCCGGTGGCGGCGCGTCCGCGAGCGCGGGTTACCTTTCGGCGGCGCGCGGGCTTCTTGCGACGAGCGGGCTTTTTCGCGTGGGCTGCTTTCTTTCGTGGAGCGGGTGTCTTAGCGTGGGCTCGTTTCTTGGGGGCCGGCTTTTTCTTCTTGGCGGGCTTGGATTTTTTTGCCCGAGGGGCTTTGCGTCTTGGCATGAGTTGAGTCTAGCACCGGGAGGATGTCGGAGAAAAGAGGAGCCCCATCCGTCGCGGAAATACACGAAGGATGGGGCCCAGAAAGCGCGGTGCTGCGATGCCAAGCGTCGCGCGCGGATCAGCGGCCGTGGTCGGGGTAATTCTCCCAGCCGGTCTTCGCGTTGTAGGGCGCGGTGAAGCCCATGGCCTCGATCTGGTGAATCTTGCCGCCGTAGACTTTGAAGATGTGTGCGGCGGGAAGATCGAAGGGCTTGAAGTTCATCGGCTGGCTGGTTACGCCCGGAACGCCGACGATCTTCTCCTCTTTGGACTTCATCGGCTGGCGGAACTGCGAAAGACCGAAAACGAGGCCGGTTTCCGGATCGGCGATCATCACGCGAGTCGGCTCGATGCGGGTGATGTAGTCCATTACGTGCGTTTTCAGCTGTGCGGCGCAGCCCATCGAACCCATCGTTCCCATGCCGGGTTTGGCCGGCGGAGGATTGCCGGTGGTCTGCATGCCGTTTTCGTGGCGAACGCAGTCATCGGCGAAAGGCGCGTTGTTTGCGTCGGCGGAAGTGAGCGCCGGATAGTACATCGAAGCGATGCGGATCATCTGCGCGCGCGTGTTGCGCTCGGAGGGTGGCACGTCGGTCAGGAACGCCTTGCGCGGCTCCTGCAGGTTCTTCATGGCAGTTTCCCGGATAGGCGCGATCAGGTGTTCGGCGGCGACGATCTGGCCATGACGAATCTTCAGACGTAGGGCCACGACGGCGGGCTTGTCGCTGACCTGCATCACGCCGAAGAAGCCGACCTGCTCGGAAACGGGATCGGGGATGTAAATTTTGAAAGTGGTGGGAAGCGCCGAGGCGGTCTTCCAGAGGCCTTCGCCGGGCTTCAGGTCCTTAATGTTTTCGACGAACTCGACGTGAGGCGAAAGCGGAACCATCGCTGGATCGTGAGCCACGAGCGCGGCGAGGTAATCGTTGACTGCGCCGGTGAGGCAGGCCTTATCGCAATGCGCCGGAAATGTCTTCACCTTCGGCGCGGCGAATAAAGTGCCGCTGGTAACGAGCAAAATCAAAATCGCTCTGCTTAATGTTTTCAAGGATTTCTCCCCCTGTTTCTTTCTGCGGAATCACCCACTCGATTGCCGCGTTCCTACGCAACCCCGGATCGGCTGGCGCCGAGCGGTTGGCACCTGCACGGGCAGACGAACGGTGGAAATCTATAACACAGCGGAGTCGCGGGACCAAGAAATTTGGGGCCGGCTCGCGAGCGCTGGGCGCGGTGACGTCCACTGCATAGCAGACGTCAGCGCGAGGGCGGTGGTTCCTTCAATTCCGTGGTGATGAGAAGAATTTCGCGCGTGCCGACGTTTTCGACGGAGTGGGGCGGCAGCGGGCCGGTCCACTGGACGAAGGGCTTGTCGGGCGCGGGACCGACGGTGCGGCTATCGAAAAGCACTTTGCCTTCACCGTCGCGGCGGATGAAATCGCTCTGCGCCGCCACGTAGATGGCGCTGGGCCAGCGGTGCGTATGAACGGGCACGAACGCGCCGGGCGGGATGCGGACTTCCAGCAGGCGGACGCGTTCATTTTCGAAGAGCAGCTTGTGGTGATCGGGCGCGGCGGCGAGCGCGTCGAGCGAATCGGGCCAGGGCCAGGACGCGGCGTTTTGGGCATCGGCGCCGGGCGTTTTCTTTGCGGAAGACACGGTTTCCTCCAGAAAGCGGATTGTACCGAAGGGAGCCGAGCGGGAGTGGAGGAAAAAATCGATTAGCGGCCAGCCCAACGTTTGGTACGTTACGCGCAAATGCCAGCCCTGCCGTGGAAAAGTTATGCGGCCCCGGCCGAACGGAGGGAGTGTGTTGCGCTGGCGACGTTCCTTCCTCTGAAGTGCTACCGCACGATTCCGCGACTTGTGTGGTTTTCGCTGCAAGTGCAAAAACAGCTGGCGCGCTCGAAAGGCTGATCGGATACTCGCTCGGCTCCGACATCCGGCGGCTGCATTTTTGGACTGTTTCGGCATGGGCAGACCGACAGTCGCTGACGGAATTCGTCCGCACCGTTCCGCATGGGGAAATCATGCGGCGGATGGCGCCATTGATGGGAGAGACGAAGTTCGTCGATTGGGAAATTGATGGAAGCGAGATTCCGCTGCGATGGAACGACGCGAAGGCGCGGATCGAGTCACAGAATCATCGCTAGAAGACGCCCACTAGCTTCAGGGGCTCCCCCGCGATTGTAGCAGTGAGGCAAAAAAAAGCCCGCGCCCTCCGAGTGGCGGAAAGCGCGGGCTTCGTTTGTCGCGCGCGATTCTGCAATGCGACTAGGAAATCGGCATGCAGACCGCTTTGGTTTGGGTGTAGAGATCGAGCATTTCGTGTCCCATTTCGCGGCCCCAACCGGACTGCTTGTAGCCGCCGAAGGGCATGGCTGAATCGAGAACGCCGTAGCAATTGACCCAGACCGTTCCGGCGCGAAGTTGGGAGGCGATGCGGTGCGCTTTCTTGACGTCGCGCGTCCATACCGCCGCGGCCAGGCCATACTGCGTGTCGTTGGCTTTGGCGACCAGATCGTCAACGTCTTTGAAGGGCATGACCGTGACGACAGGGCCGAAAATTTCCTCGCGCACCACTTTCATTTTCTCGTTGGTATTGACGAGAACGGTTGGCTTCACGAAGTACCCCTTGTCGCCCTGCCGGCTCCCGCCGGTGACGGCTTTCGCGCCTTCGGAAAGGCCCGACTCCAGGTAGCTGCAGACGCGGTTCATCTGCTCTTCGGAAACGAGAGGGCCCATATCGCTGGTCGATTCCATTCCGGGGCCGACGCGAATTTTCGATGCGATTTGCGACACGCCGTCGACAACCTTGTCGAACTGCTTGTCTTCGACATAGAGCCGCGAGCCCGCGCAGCACACCTGCCCCTGATTGAAGAAGATCCCGTTGGCAGCGCCGGGAATCGCGCTTTCGATTTCCGCGTCCTGGAAAACGATGTTGGGAGATTTTCCGCCGAGCTCGAGCGAGACTTTCTTCAGGTTTCCGGCCGCGGCGTGAACAATCAGTTTTCCGACTTCCGTCGAGCCGGTGAACGCGACCTTATCGACATTCGGATGCGCGGCCAGCGCGGCGCCGGCGGTTTCGCCGAAGCCGGTGACGATATTGACGACGCCATCCGGGATGCCCGCTTCCTGAATTAGTTCGCCCAACAAAAGCGCGGTAAGCGGCGTCTGCTCCGCCGGCTTGAGCACCATGGTGCAACCGGCCGCCAGCGCAGGAGCCAATTTCAAAGTGGCCATCACCAGCGGGAAGTTCCACGGAACGATCTGGCCGACCACGCCGACGGGCTCGCGCAACGTGTATGCAAAAAATTTCGCGCCATGCGCGGAAATCGGAATGGTGTTGCCCTCGATCTTGGTGGCCCAGCCGGCGTAGTAGCGGAGCTGGTCGATGGAAACGGGAATATCCGCCACGCGTGCCAGCGCAAGCGGCTTGCCCTGATTGAGGCATTCGAGCTGAGCGAATTCTTCGAGATGCTGTTCCAGGAGATCCGCGAGCCTCCAGATCACGCGCCCGCGCTCGGAGGGGGTGATATCGCGCCACGGGCCCTTCTCGAAAGCAGCGCGAGCGGCGGTTACCGCGCGGTCGATATCTTCCTTGTCGCCCTCAGCGACGTGCGCGAGCACTTCGCCGGTCGCGGGGTTGTAAGTGGGGAAGGTTTTGCCGGAGGCCGCTTCCACCCACTTGCCATTGATCAGCATCTTGCGGGGTTTTGCGACGTACTTCGTCACGTTTTCATCGATCGAAATTGCCTGAGTTGCAGTAGCCATTTGCTTTCCTCCTTCGCCTAATTCTGAAACTTGCCTAGCATCATAGAACGAAATCAGCGGTGGAAGAGCCCGATATAAGCAGTATTCCCAAGGACGTGGCCTTTCATCGCCGCTTCGACTTGTTCACGCGTAGCGCCTTGCGGCAGATCGAGCATTTCGTCCAGGGCGAAAAGCTCGACCGTGTAATGATGGAAAGCCCCTGGACCGGCGCACGGGCCCTGGTAGCCGACTTTTCCGGTGATGTTTGTACCTTGCAAACCGCCGCCCGGCAATGGTTTTTCTGGAGCGACGGCTTCCGGCAGTTTTGTGGTGCCTGCAGGAATGTTGAAGGCCAGCCAATGCGTGACGTCCGTCGGCGCCTTCGGAACGCGAGCGTCCGGATCGTGCAGGATAACCACGAAGCTCACGGTGCCTTTCGGAACGTTCTTCCACTGAAGCTCCGGCGATATGCCGGTGGAGATGTGCCGCGGGCCGCTTGGCGGCGGCTCGGTGGCAGCGCACGTGTATTTAGTCGGAATCCGCGACACATCGGGGAAGGAAGTGCTGGATAGCAGGAGCGATGGCGGAAGACCGCGCCGCGGCGGCGCGGATTGCTGAGCCACCAGCAATCCGCACGTTGCGACCGATAGCGCGGCTACAGCTATTATTCGAGCGATTGCGAACTTCATGTCTTCATTCCCCCCGAAGCGTCGTGCGGTGACGTGCACCGCGCCGCGAACTTACTTTTGATAGGAAACGCGCCAGACCGAGTTGGAACTGTCGTCGGTGACGATTAGCGAACCGTCTTCGGCGACCGCAACCCCCACGGGACGGCCCCAGCAATTGCCGTCGGGAAGCACGAAGCCGGTGAGGAAGTCTTCGTAGGCGCCGGTGGCGTGACCGTCCTTCATAATCGCCATGATGACTTCATAGCCGGTGCGAATGGAACGATTCCACGAACCATGCTCGGCCACGAAGAGCTGGCCGCGATATTTCTTCGGGAACTGCTTTGCTTCGTAGAACGTGAGGCCGAGAGACGCATCATGTGGCTCGAGGAGCACGTCCGGCACGATCACTTTGTCCTGCAGTTCGGGATGGCGGCCGGGGTAACGCGGATCGTGATGACCGCCGGTGTAATACCACGGCCAGCCATAGAAGCCGCCTTCCTGCACGTGCGTGACGTAGTCCGGCGGGAGATTGTCGCCGATTTCATCGCGCTCGTTGACGGAGGTCCACACTTCGCCGGTCTTGGGATTCACGGTGAGGCCGGAGCCATTGCGGATTCCAGTGGCGTAAACCTGCAGATCCGAACCATCCGGCTTGGTGACTAGAATATCGGCGCGATGGAATTCGCTCTTGTCCTTGTCGATGTCGGAGACGTTGTTGTGCGAGCCGACGGAGATGAACATCCGCTTGTCGTCAAGCGAGAAGGCGACGCCGCGGGCGAAGTGATTTGGTCCGGCCGGGAGATTGGGAACGATCACTTCCATCGGGCCGCGGGCTTTCAGATCGCCATTCTCGTAGGGGAAGCGAACGACTTCGTTGGTATCGGCGACGTAGACGTATTTCGGATGCGGGCCGCTCGGATAGAACGCGATGCCGAACGGAAGGCGCAGGCCGCTTGCGAATTCCGAGGTTTGCGCGGCTTTTCCATCGGCGGTCATTCCGCGGAGGACCATGACTTTACCAACGTTTGTCTCGGAGACGAAGAGGTCGCCATTCGGCGCCTTCACGACAATGCGCGGGCCGCTCAGGTCCGTCGAATAGAGCTGAACTTTGAAGCCCGCGGGAGCTTGCGGCCAGACGTCGGCCGGGCGGGGTGCGGGGCGCGAAAAGACGGCCGAAGATTTCGTTGCGTACGGCTGGGGCAGGTCGGCCACCGTGATGTGATGAATGCGGCCGGGAGTCTCGCCGTGAAAATCGGTGAAGACGCTGCTATCGCCTTGTTTGGCGGCGGCGTGGACGCGCGCGGTTCGAATCCGCGAGGCGGCCAGGAAAAGTAGCGCGGCGCAGGCCGCGAAGATCGCACTGCGGTAGACCAGCTTCATAGATTGATCCTCCCATAAGTCGCGCCGATCGGCGGACTCGAACTCTCTATCTTACCGGAAAGCAGAGTGATTTATAGTTCTCTGTTGGTTTGTATCGAACAAAATCGCATATCCGGAGACCGCGCTCCAATGGCCGGACAAACCTGCGAAGACAGACGCGCGCGGGAGCCGGCCGGTTTCAATTCGGGCAGGGCAGGCGCCCAGCGAGAGCTGCATCGTCACTGCGCCGGAATATTTCGGCGAACTCGTAACACGGGTTCCGGACATTGTCGGAACAATACAAGGCCACTCTCCGAAGCCAACGGAGAATGGGCGGGAGGAACGGCGATTCGACCAACGAACGAGAGGCACGCAGAGTCGCTCAACCTTTCCGGGCGCCGTAGCGGGCGCGGTGGCTTTTTCCCCAAGTGGCCATCGCTCGCAGGATGGGCTGGAGGCTCTGCCCATGCCGCGTAAGAGAGTATTCGACACGAGGCGGCACCTGGGCATAGACCTTGCGGTGCACGATGTCGTCGCGCTCGAGTTCACGGAGATGCTTGGTGAGCATCTTCTTGGTGGAGCGAGGGATCAGCTTTTGCAATTGATTGAAACGTTGCGTGCCGCGTTCGAGGTGAAACAGGATGAGGGGCTTCCACTTGCCACCGATTACGTCGGTGGTGAATTGCACGGGACAGTCGATATCTTTCACGAGATCGCTCCGTGGGGTACTTAGTGGCAAAAAGGTGCCTACTAGTTGAAGGGGTACTTTAGCGTAAAATTCAGCGCTTGGCCAGCGCCGAGCGGGCAAAACCGGGGGGCCGCGATAGCGGGTCGAAGCCGAGGACCGCTGGCCAGCTGCAAAAATCATAGTACCAGGGAAGAGCGAAGCTTCCGGTGAGAGGAGCGAAAGATGGCGAACAAGAAACCCGTAGTGCTTTACGGAGCGAGCGGATTTTCCGGTCGGTTGGTGGCTGAGTATTTGCGAGAATTCAGCGTCCCATTCATCGCGGCGGGCCGCAACCGAAAGAAAATTGAAGACGTCATGAGCCACGTGCCGGGCATCGAGACGGCGGAGTATGAAATCGTCGAAGTGGCGTCGTCGGTGGACGAGCTTGCCAAACTATTTGCGGGTGCGAAGGTCGTATGCAACACGGTGGGGCCGTTCATTTACCACGGGCCGACGGTCGTGGAAGCGGCTTGGAAGGCGGGATGCCACTACGTTGATATTTCGGGCGAGCAGGCGTGGCACCGTCAGGTGGCGGAGCAGTGGGGCGAGAAATTCGCGGGCAAGGGACTGCTGGTGGCTCCCGCGACCGCGTTTATGTCCGCGCCAAGCGACGCGGCGGCGCGCATCTGCATGGAATCAGCCAACGTGGATTCGCTCGAAATATTATCGATGTTCGATGGCATGCCGACGTTTGGCTCGACGCAGACCATTTTCGCCGTGATTCAGACCGAGGGCTACTACCTCGAACAGAATCGCTATAAGCCCTGGGTACGGGCGAAGGGCTATGAAGTGGTTGTTCCGGGATACTTGCGGACGCAGCTGGCGTTGAGCTGGGGTGGATTTCCGCATCCGGTTTGGTATAAGAACGAGCCACGAGTGGCGAACGTCCGTTCACTCGGCGGGTTGCTGAATCGGGAAATTATGGAAGGCGTGCTGGCAACCGAAAAACATTTCGAAGAGGCGATTCGTCCGCTGCCAAAAGCGGAGCAGGAGAAAAAACTGGCGGAAATGGCCAACGCGGTGCAGGGCGGCACGCCTCCGCGCGAAAATTCGCGCACGCAACGAACCATCGACGTGGTGGTGGGCCGCGGGAGCACCGATTACGTCCAGTGCGTGCTGTTTGGAACGTGCTGCTACCGGCAAACCGGCTTAATACAAGCGTATGCAGCGCATTCGCTGATTCTAAGTGCGCCGCGCAAAGTGGGATTCGCGTCGCCGGCGGCAGCTTTGGGTCATCGCGAGCTCCTAAAAGTGCTGGAGTCGTTTGGTCTTTCGAAAATGAAAATGATCTCGTGATGCGGGCCGCCGGTCGCGAAGAGGTTCCGGACCTGGAATGCCGGGTGGGCTAGAACTCTCGAATCGGTCCAAATCCTGCATAGTTCCTTGCAAATGTGCGGGGTTTTCTGTAGGTTATTTGGTGCCGTTTTCGCCGCAGGGCTCAAACGCCAAGTGCAAATTCCCCCTCATTAGGAGAGGAAGATATGAGTAATCAGAGTTTCGAGGACGTGTTAAAGACTGCCGGAAATCCGGTCAATATGCTCCGCAATTCGCAAATCGGAGCCTACGTGTATCCAGTAGTCCCCCCGGAGTATTCAAATTGGCGCGACGAACAGCGCGCCTGGCGAGACACCGCCGTATTGTTCGATCAGTCCCACCACATGGCCAATATTTACGTGAAAGGGCCGGATGCTCTGAAGATGCTTTCGTATCTTGCGACGAATAGCTTCGCAAAGTTCCCGGTAGATCGCGCCAAGCAGTTCGCGCCCTGCAGCTACGATGGATACGTGATCGGCGACGGCATTCTCTTTCACCTGGAGCAGAATCACTTGGTTTTCGTGGGACGCGCCCCAGCGGCCAGCTGGATCGAATTCCATGCCGCGACGGGCGGATACAAGGTAGAGATCACAAAGGACGATCGCTCGCCCTCGAATCCGCGCGGCAAGGCGGTGATCCGCACCTGCTATCGCTACCAGATTCAGGGACCGAACGCGACGCAAATTATTGAAAAGCTGAATGGCGGCCCGGCGCCGGACATCAAGTTCTTCAACATGGGCTACATCAACATCGCCGGGCGGAAGGTCCGCGCGCTGCGGCACGGTATGGCTGGCGCTCCGGGTCTGGAAATCTGGGGACCCTACGAGGAGCGCGAAGAGATCAAGGCGGCCATCGTTGCGGCGGGTAAGGACTTCGGCATGCGGGAAGTTGGTTCGCGCGCCTACGCCACAAACACGCTGGAGTCGGGCTGGATTCCGTCGCCGCTTCCGGCCGTTTACACTGGCGAGAAGATGAAGGCTTACCGGCAGTGGTTGCCGGCTACGAGCTATGAAGCCACCGGCTCGATTGGCGGCAGCTTCCTTTCCAACAACATCGAAGACTATTATGTGACGCCCTACGAAATGGGTTACGGGCCGTTCGTGAAGTTCGACCACGACTTCATCGGCCGCGAAGCGCTGGAAAAGATGTCCAAAGAGCCACAGCGGAGGAAAGTGACGTTCGCGTGGAACTCCGAGGACGTGCTGAAGGTTTTCGCGTCGCTTCTTAAGCAGGGCGATCACTTCAAGTACATCGACCTGCCGCTCTCGAACTATACTTCAGCGTCCTACGACCAAGTCACTGCCGGTGGAAAGAACGTGGGGCTCTCGATGTTCAGCGGCTACAGCTACAACGAGCGTTCGATGCTGTCGCTCGGCATCGTCGATCCGGATATCGAGGTTGGCAACGAAGTGGTGATCACCTGGGGCGAGGAAGGCGGCGGATCGAAGAAGAGCACCGTCGAGCGCCACAAGCAGATCGAGATTCGGGCCCGGGTCAGCCCGGTTCCGTACTCGGAAGTTGTACGCAAAGACTACGCAGAAGGCTGGCGCACGGCGCAGGTGAAGTAACCCGCGCTCGTTCGTCATTGAGAGTTGAAGAGGGGGCGGAATCGGCGTCAGCTGGTCCGCCCCTTTTTTATTGCCGGTGCGCAGCGCATACCTTCCCAGAACGATCGCGCTTGTTCTGGCGGGCGGAAGTTACATATCATCGCAACGCTTGAAACGCGCGCACCGGGTATGGTACTCGGGACCGCCCCGAAACGGTGACGCGTTCCGGCGCAAACTGATGATTCTGCACCTCAATCACACGCGGCGCGATTCTGCCGCTGCCTCAACCGCCGAGGTGGTCGGCGCCGTCCTGGCGCTGCTCGAAGAAAAGCATTTGGAGCCGGCGCAATTCGCGCGTTTGCAGATTTATCTCGATTGGCTGCAATACAAGCAGAATTTCCGGGAGCCTGTAACGGTGACCCTGCCGGCGGGAAACGGCGACAGCAGGCTTCCCACGGAGATTCGCGTCGATTCGCGACAAGTGGCGCCGGGGAAGTTCCGCGAGTCGCTGCGCCGCGCGATCTGCTCGGCGAACGCTGCCGAACGCGGCGCGGCGCACCGGCTGTACCTCGAAGATTTCAAATCGTTTCGCGAAAGCATCGTGTGGCAATTCAATCGTCTGTATTGGCAGCGGTTGAAAGAATGGGAAGCCGTCAGCGGCAAGCCGTACGAGCAGGCGCTGCCGGGCGGCAAGTCCGATGGGCACAATCCGGAGGCGATCACGGATTCCGTGGTTGAATTCTGGACTTTGCTCAAGGATCTGGAGGTACGCGACCACCTCCCGGCCGAAGTGTTCTTGCTGGAAATCGGCGTGGGTATGGGAACGCGCGCGCGATTGTGGCTGGACCGCTTCGCCCAAGTCGACCGGGAACGCGGCACGAGTTTTTATCCGCGATTACGCTTTTTGTTGGGCGATTATTCGCTTTCCACTTTGGAACGTTCTCGCTTTTCGGTGAAGGAACACCTAGAGCTGTGCAGTTCCATCGCGCTTGACGCGCTGGACCCGATCAAAACCCTGTCTTTTTTGCGGCACAAGATTCTTTACGTTCACTCGACCAACACCTACGACAATCTTCCTGATGAAGAAGTCGTCTGGCGGGGGAATCGCATTTACTGGGTCTGGGCGCGTGCGTATTTATCCGCAGAAGACGCGGAGAGGATCGCGGGGTTGTGCGATGTGCCCGTTACCGACGTCACTAAAACGATTCATCGCTTGCTTGACGTGGGGCCAGAGTGCCTGCCGGATCGAGCCAAGGGGATGATCTTTTGGATGGAAGTCTGGAAAGCACTGCGAACGGAAGAGCGCCTGGTCGATACGCTGGATTTGCCGGACGTTACCTATCCGGCGGGGCTCAGCCCCACACAGATGGAAGATATTTTGCAGGACGCTCCCAGCGACCTGCGTTTTCACCTGAGCACCGGCGCGCTGGAAAGTTTTCGCAACACGCTGCCGCTGCTTCATCCTAGAGGGTACTTGCAGGTGCAGGACATTTTCGTAAGCGATCTGCACGAATACGCGATGGGCTTTCACGGTCCGGGAAAGCTGGACGGGTCGATCGTAAACTGGGTCAACGGCGCGCTGCTGCGAGAAGTGGCCGAGCGCTCCGGCTATAACATTCATTTCGTGCCTTTCAGATACCGGCCGGAGTCCAAAACCTCGATTCTCTACACCACGCAACGGGAGTAACACGAATGAAGCTTCCTTTTCTTCCCACGACGATGGTCGGCAGCTATTCGATGCCCGGCTGGCTTGAGCGGCTGAAAACCGATTATTTCGCGCGTCGCATCAGCCGCAGCGACTTGGATGACATCCATGACACCGTTGTGAAAGCTGCGATCAAGGACCAGGAGATTGCGGGTCTCGATGTCGTCACGGACGGAGAGCTGCGCCGCGACAACATGATCGATTATTTTATCGAACGGCTTCCGGGCGTGCAGATCGATCGTTCGTCGAAGAAGTTTTACTACGATTTTTACGATAGTGAAGTGGTTGGGAAGATTCCCATGGCTTCTCTCGGGCTGGTGGAGGACTTCAAGTTCCTGCTCGCCAATACGGAGCGTGTCCCGAAAGTCTGCGTGACCGGGCCGCACTCGCTCACCAAGCGCATTCGCAATAAATATTATCCGACGGAAGCAGCGCTGGCGATGGACATCGCGCGCGTGATGAATGTGGAGCTTAAGGAGCTTGTGAAGGCTGGCGCGAGACTGATTCAGATCGACGAGCCCTATTATTCCGGCTTTCCCGAGGATCTCGATTGGGGCATCGGCGTCTTGAACGCGCTCGTCGAGGGAGTGGACGCGAAAATTGCCGTGCACATCTGCTATGGAAACCGCTACGGCAAACCCTCCTGGGAGGGAAGTTACCGCTATCTTTTTCCGCGCATCCTGGATGCGAAAATCCATCAGCTCAGCCTGGAATTCGCGCGGCGCGGCGGCGAGGATCTGGAACTCTTCAAGGAATTGTGCGTTCCCTTTGAGCTGGGCGCCGGCGTGATCGACGTGAAGACGCACATTGCGGAAACGCCGGATATCGTGGCGCAGCGCATTCGCAAGGTGATCGAGTTTGTCCCGGCCGAGCAGCTCGTGATCCTGCCGGATTGCGGATTGTTCCACGTTCCACGGGATATCGCATTCGCGAAGCTGCGCGCTATGGTGCAGGGGGCGCAGATCGTGCGCAAAGAGATTGGCGGATGATCTGTTCGGCGTCCCATCGGCGCAGACGGTATCTGTTGAGCTGCCTGGGTTCCCACGGTACCCGAGCCTCTTCCCCCCCTTCCAAAAACTCTAGACATAGTTGGTAAATATTCGATAGGATGCGGCGCGGGGGTTGTCATGCACGCGGGGCCTCATCCACCGTTGAATTCAGTTGCTCCTCCGCTGCAAATCATTTCGACAGACGGCGTGACCGTCTCCGAGCGCCGCGAGTTTTGGCAAAGCGGCGGCAGTTTTCTCTTCGGCGCGCTGCAGCTGGAGCAGTATGGCCGCGAGCCCTTCGACGCCAGGTTGTTTTACACGGGGCTCGGCGATCTGATTTTTTGCCGCTTGGCCGCGCGCGTTGCACACCGGGCGGTGCGCACAAAAGCGGTGGCGCTCCGGGATGATCGGCCCTTTTTCAAGGCCGTATTGCAAACGAAGGGCCGCAGCGTGATCGCGCAGAGGGGTTGCACAACCCAGCTTTTGCCCGGCGAGTGGGTCGTTTACGACGCGGCTCAGCCCTATAGCGTTTCTCTGAATGCGGGCGCCGAACTGTCGATGATTCTGGTTCCGCGGGAGAAGATTGTCATGCGCGGGTTCGACTTGCGCAGTTTCGTGCTGAGGCCTTTTTCAGCGCGCCGCGGATTCGGGAAGCTGATCTGGAATCTTCTCGATACCACCATGGACCAGATTTCCGAGCTGCAAAATCATTTCCGGTCCGATGTGGCGGAAATCGCCGCACAGATGTTCCGGACGGCACTATTCGACTCATTCGACGGGCGCTCTCCCGTGAATTCCAGCACGGCCTTGCGCGAGCGCGTCAAATTTTACATTTCGGCTCATCTCAGCGATCCAGATCTTTCCATCGCCAAGCTCGCGGAGCTTTCGCATTGCAGCAAGCGCTACTTGCACTTGATCTTCCGTGCCGAAGGAGTTTCCATTTCGGACTACATTCTGAAATCGAGGCTGAAGCGCTGCCACGCGGAGTTCCAGAATCCCGCGAGCGCACATCGCTCCATTACCGATATTGCGTATTCGTGGGGTTTCAACAACTCCAATCATTTCAGCCGATGCTTCAAGCGGGAGTTCGGTATCCCTCCGCGCGAATTGCGGAGCGATTTGCGTTTGTGGCCGCGCGTCGCTGTCGGCGCCACCAGACCTTCCTGACCGTTTAATTCTCGCTTTTTGTTTGCCGGCGTAATACGAATGAACGGCCCAGGACTTCGCTTAAAGGCACGTCTTTCTTCGCTCTTAGGAGAGACGGCTATGAGCCGCTAGCTTAGGGTCTGCGTGGGTGACGGTGGGTTTCGTGCAAGATCCAAACGGGTGGGCGGCATGGGGCTATCCCGTTGTACCATCGCAGGCAAGCGTGTGAAAACAGACTGAACAATTCAAGTCCGCACACCGTGGCGAAGCACACGGGCGTGGTGCGCTTTGGACTCAACTCCCGGGGGGGCACTTCATGATGCGACGTTCCGTCCTGCTCTTGATACTGTCAGTTTTCGTCACGTTTGGCCTCGCGCGCGACGCTCGCGCGCAAGCCATCGCCGTGGCGCAGTTGAATGGCACCGTCACCGATCCGAGCGGTGCCACCGTTGCCGGCGCGAAAGTGACCGTGCGCAATACGGGTACAAACGCTACCTCCACTGCGACGACGAACGCCAACGGTTTCTACGGCGTCGCCAACCTGCCCCCCGGTGATTACGAGCTGACCGTGTCTCATGCCGGCTTCGCGAACTACACTCAATCGTTCGTCTTGACGGTCGGGCAATTCGCCACCATTGACGCGAAGTTGCAGCTGGCCTCCCAGGGCGCGAAGGTGGTTGTGACTACCGAAGTGCCCACGATCGAACCCACCAAGACGGAAGTAAGCAGCGTGGTGCAGGCTCAACAGATCACCGCGCTTCCCACGAGCTCGCGCCTCTTCACCGATTTCGCGCTGTTGACTCCCGGCGTTTCCAAAAGCCGGACCAGCCTGGGCACCACGGTGACGGAATTCGAAACCACGCAGATTTCCTTCGGCGGCATGCGTTCGTTCAGCAACGAGATCACGGTGGACGGCGCCGACTTTGTCAACGAAGTGACCGGCGTGCAGCGCTCCACTCCCCCTCAGGATTCGGTGCAGGAATTCCGCGTGGTAAACAACAGCTTTGGCGCGGAGTACGGTCGCACCATCGGCGGCATCGTCAACGTCGTCACCAAATCCGGCACGAACAATCTGCACGGAGCGGCTTACGAGTACTTCGAAAATACGATATTCAACTCGCGCTCGTTGCTGCAGCCTGCCCCGCTGCCGGACGTCTGGCGGCAGAATCAATTTGGCGGGGAGTTGGGCGGCCCGATCAAGAAGGACAAGACGTTCTTCTTCTTCAATTATGAGGGCCACCGCGATGCCTATTCGCCCACATTCGCGCCCGACCTTTACAACAACATCAACAACATCGACATAGCGAAGGCCTATATGGGGCTCGCGCCCGAAGGCGGCAAGCCGGGATTTGCCGGCCTGCAGTCCACGTTGCGCACGGTGAATAACGATTACGGGTTCGCCCGCCTCGACCAGCAGATCAACCCGAACAACCGCCTTTCCGTTTTTTACAACGTGGAAGACGCGCGAGACTTGAACGAGTTGGTCGGCCTCACCGAAGACGGCGGCGGAATCGGCACCCCGAGCGGCGGGCGAAATCTTTTCGTTCGTGATCAGTCTCTGGTGGGCACCCTGAACACCATCATCTCCCCGAGCGTGGTGAACACCGCGCAGCTGCAATATGCCCGGCGGCACTATGCTTTTCCGGGCGCCACGGGACAACCCGATCTAAGCGTCGTGAATGATCTGGAGTTCGGCCACAACTTCGGAAGCTACGACGCCATCTACGAGACGCGCTTGGAGGCGTCGGACTCGATGTCCTGGGTCCACGGCAACCACATCTCGAAATTCGGGTTCGACGGGAATTATCTGTGGGACCAGAACAACTATCCCGGGTTCGCACCCGAGCGCATTCTCTTCCCTAATCTTGACTGCATGTATGCATTTGCCAATGCCGTCAACGCGCTGAATACCGGTACGGACGGGACGCTCCCAACGGGAAATTGTCCGCTCAACCCCGCAGCCGATGGCGTCAGTTTTCTGTACCAGGGCATCGCGCTTCCACGAGCGAATTGCCCGGACGTCAATACGCCGTGCGCGAATGGGTTTTACAACGGCTACATTCCCGCGCCGCCCACCGGCGCCGGGTTCGACGGCGGCTGGCCGTCCGCGACTCCGACCCAGTTTACGAGCAACTATAACTTTCACCTGAATCATGGCTACTGGGGCGTTTTCGCGCAGGATCAGTGGCGGATCACACCCACCTTAACTTTCAACTACGGCTTGCGCTGGGATTTTGAAAGCGGCCTTGGATACGCGGTCAACAGCTATTACAGCGCTGTCCAGCCCCGCGTCGGCATTGCCTGGTCGCCGGATAGCAAGACGGTGATCCGCGGCGGTTACGGCCTGTACTTTGACCGCAACAACATGACGTTCTTCTTCGTCACCGGCAATCAGAAGACGATTCCCGGCTATTTCTGCGGCAATGGAGCCACTCCGGCAAGTTGCGCTGCGGCGGGCGTCGGCCCGGTTACTGTACCGATGTTGAATTCCCGTGCCGCAAGCGGCGGCTGGCAGTTGGGCGGAGCTCCGGGCTACCCGGGTACCCCGGCGCTGCCATGCAGCTTGCTGGGGCTGCCAAATTGCCCCTCCAGCGGAACGATCAGCATCGCGGCATTGACAGCCTATGCGACCATGGCTGGCGCTCCTTATCCCGCCGAAACTCTTACCGGTCCCTGCACATTGGGGCTCGGAGGCGCGCCAACCGGAGCCTGCGGTGTCGGCTCCGGTGGCATCCAGAAGAACGGCGGATTGCCTTATGCCAACCAGATCAGCGCCGAGATCGACCGTCAACTCGGAGGTGGCTTCACGCTGGACGTCGGGTACCTCCACGTAGACGCACACAATCTGGTGCGAGGCAACAACATCAACGTTCCATGCCCGCTCGGAACCACGAAGTCCGGCAATCCGTATTACGCCCAAGGCTGGCTGAACCCCAGCGGCTCGCTGACCAATTGCGCGGGCGCGCCGACTCTCGGACCTCTCAATATCGGCCCGATTTTTGGGACCCTGGCAAATCCGTCCGGGCTCGAGTTTGGCGTTCCGAGTGAGGCAAATCCGGCGGCCACGATCAGCGGCGGTTTGCTTGACTACAACAACAATGTGGCCAGCGCCCGCTACAACGGCCTCATCATCACCGGCATCGAGCGTCTTGGTAAGTACTTCACTCTGAACGCCAACTACACCTACTCTCATACGATTGACGACGGCAACTTCACCACGTTCATCAACCTGCCTCCCAACCAGTTTGATTACGCTGCGGAGGAGGCCAACTCCAACCAGGACCTCCGTCACAGCTTCGTGGCCAATTTCATAGCCACCACTCCGAAGGACCATTGGTATCGGAACTTCACCATTAGCAGCATCATCACGCTGCAGTCCGGCGCTCCGTTTACGCTCTTTCCGGGCAGCAACGTCCTGGGTGACTTGGCCGGCTTGAGCACCGATCGCGTCGCCGGTCCGCCGGTGAAAACGGTGAAGTGCACGTCCGTTGCAAGTTGCCAGACCATGGTTCCACGCAACACCTATATCGGCGCCCCGCTCTATGAGTGGGATCTGCATATTGGGCGGTCCTTCCAGCTGCGGGATAGTCTCCGCCTCGATTTGGCAGCGGACGCGTTTAACCTGCTGAATCGTGTCAACGTGCAACAGGTGAACTCGATCTATGGCTCGCCCGTGTTCTGCGGAGCCAATCCCGTTATTCCCCAGCACTACAACGACGCGGCCACGCTCGCTATTCAGCAGGGCGCTGTCTCCTGCGGAACCCAGCAGACTGCCTTAGCCGCCGGCAATTGGCTTGGTATAGGGGCACTGCCGGTGCCTGTACCCAACACGCCGAATCCGGTCTTTGGGACGCCGCGGGAAATGTCTAACCCGCGGCAGTTCCAGTTCTCGGCGCGGCTCACGTTCTAGTCGTCTTTCCGTTAGTGCGTGGTCCTTCGGAGGCCGGGCGTTCCGCCCGGCCTCTTTTTTTGCTCCTCTCAACACACCTCCGGCAGATTCCTGCCGCGCCTTCGCCGTTGATTGTCCGAGTAATTTCTTGACAAACGGTGCCCTTCGGGTTACACAGTCTGCAATTTAGGGCTCCGTAGTAACGGCGAAGCATTCCGCATTCGGCCGGTTTTGATCGACACAATTCGAGGGGGGACGTCTCATGAGGACACGTTTTGCCCTATTGCTTGCGCTCGCGCTCACGATCGCGGTGGGCTCCGCGCGCATCGGCTTTGCGCAAGCTGTTGCGGTTGCCCAGCTCAATGGCACCGTCACCGATCCGAGCGGCGCCACGGTCGCCAACGCTTCGATCAAGGTGCGCAACACCGCTACGAACGCCACCGATTCGGCGACTTCGAATGCGAGCGGCTTTTACGCCATCACCAATTTGCCGCCGGGCACTTACGAGCTGACCGTCTCCGCTTCGGGATTCGCGGACTACAAGGAGACGTTCACCCTTTCTGTCGGCCAATTCGCGGCTATCGACGCCAAGATGCAGCTGGCATCGCAGGGGGCAAAGGTTGTCATCACCACCGAAGCCCCGCTCATCGAGCCGACAAAAACCGAGATCAGCCAGGTGGTCCAGGCGCAGCAGATCCAGTCGTTGCCGATCAGCAACCGCGTTTTCACCGACTTTGCGCTCTTGACGCCTGGCGTGGCCACCAGCCGCACCAGCCTGGGCACCACCTTCACAGAGTTCGAGACGACGCAGATTTCGTTTGGTGGAATGCGCGGTTTTAGCAATGAGATCACCGTTGACGGCGCGGATTTCGTCAACGCCGCCAGCGGCATTCAGCGCGCCACGCCTCCGCAGGCCTCCGTCGAGGAATTCCGCGTGGTCAACAACAGCTTCGGCGCGGAATACGGCCGGGCCATCGGCGGTATCGTCAACATCGTGACGAAGTCCGGTACCAACACCTTCCACGGCTCGGTATACGAGTACTTTCAGAACAAAGCTTTGAATGCACGGGGATACCTGCAGCCGGCGCCTCTGCCCAATCAATTCCGGCAAAACCAGTTCGGCGTGGCAGCCGGCGGACCCATCAGGAAGGACAAGACCTTCTTCTTCGTGAATTACGAAGGCAAGCGCCGCGCCGAGTCGCCCACGTATCCTCCCGATCTTGTCTGCTTCACTCCCGGCAATCCCAACTGCAGCGCGCAAGGCGGAAACCTGCCGATTATCGACGGGGCCAAGGCGCTCATGGGTCTGGCGCCGGAAGGCTGCAGCACCGGTCTGGCCAGTTGCACGCAAAGCAATTTGAGTTACATCAATGGTTTTTTGAAGGCTTACAACGATGATTCCGGCTTTGCCAGAATCGACGAGCAGATCAACGCCAACAACCGCGTCGCCATCCGTTACAACGTCCAGGATGCACGCGCCTCCGGCGAGCTCGTTGGCAGCACGCTCGACGGCGGCGGCATCGGCGTTCCCAGCGGCGGCCGGAACCTCTTCACGCGCGACCAATCCGTGGTGGCCACTTGGAGCCGGCTGCTTTCGCCGACCGTTGCCAATAGCTTCCTCGCGCAATATGCGCGCCGCCACTACAACTTCCTCGGCATGACCGGACAGCCCGATTTCAGCATCCTCAACAATCTCGAGCTTGGCCATAACTTCGGCACCAATGATCGGTTGTACGAAACCCGCGGAGAGGTTTCCGACTCCGTCTCCTGGGTCAAGGGCAACCACGTGGCGAAGTTTGGAGCCGATGGCAATTGGCTCACCAGCCTCGAGAACTTCCCCGGCTTTATGCCGGTTCGCTCCTTGGTGCCGACTGGAAACGGCCCGTTGTCTGCAGCCGGTTGCCTCTCCGTATTTGCGGAGTACTACAACAGTCTTCAAACCAATCCACAGCTGGTGCCGGGAGACGTTGCCACCGCTGCGGGGACGTGCCCCGGACCGGTAGCCGCGGATAACGGTATAGTTTTCATGTACGCTGGCACGCCTCTGCCAACGTCAGCAACCGCCTGCATACCCACAGCCACGTCGCTCGGTTGCACGCCGACTGTTACCAGCACAACGAACACGCTCGACACGGCGACTTGGGCCAACGCCTATCCGCCTTCACTGTTTAACGGCTTCAGCCGGGTGATTGACCACGGCTACTGGGGCGTCTTTGCCCAGGATCAGTGGCGAGTGACTCCTAGATTGACAATCAATTACGGTTTACGTTGGGATGTCGAGTCCGGATTGGGCTCGTACACCAAGAACTATTACAACGAATGGCAGCCGCGCGTTGGACTGGCTTATTCTCCGGATAGCAAGACCGTATTTCGCGCTGGCTTCGGAATGTTTTTCGATCGCCAGAACCTGACTTTCTACTTCGTGCCAACCACGCAGAAGATTGTCGCGGGCTACCAGTGCGGCAACCACCCGACAGCGTTCATCGCGACCGGTTGCAGCAACACCAACACCCTCCCCCAAGAGTTTCCCAATATCCAAGCGAATCTTGGCCAGGCCACACAGGGCTATCAGATTTTTGGATTCCCTGCCGCGGCGGAGGCAGCCGCTAGAGTTGCGTCCATTATTCAAACAGGCGGATACGACGCGATCACACTTGAGAACACACCGAACGGCCATATCCCGTTGGCTGGTACATGCTACACGACCGGCGCCTGCGGAGTGGGCGAAGGCGGTATGGATCGAAACTCTCCGCCTCCCTACGCTGAACAGGCCAGCGCAGAAATTGACCGAGAACTGGGACACGGCTTTGCGGTAAACGTATCCTACCTGTTTGTGGGTGCTCACCGGCTAGTTCGTGGAAACAACATAAACGTCCCTTGCCCGGCTGGCACGACCGATACAGCCCAAGCAGCGAACCCGACGGACCCGAATCCTTGGCCTGTGGTGCCCATCGTGCCGGATTGGGTTCCCGGCCTGATGAATGCGAACGGCACATTCTCGAAATGTGCTTCTGGCACCCCGACGCTTGGAACGGGAGCTCTTGCGGGCCTGGGGCCGTGGTTCGGCGGGGCGGGGTTTACAAGCGGCCTGCAAACAATGAGTGGCGGGCTTGAAGACTACAACAACAATGTGGCAAAAGCCGTCTATCATGGCGGTACGGTCACGTTTATCGCCCGCAGCAAGTACTTCAACATGACCGCGAACTACACTTATTCGCACACCATCGACAACGGTAACTTCACCACCTTCATTAACCTCCCGGTGAACCAGTTCGATTACGCCGCGGAGCGCGCCAATTCCAACCAGGATGTGCGCCATCGCTTCGTCACCAACTTCACCGCAACGTCGCCCACGTCCGGCAGTTGGTGGCGGCGCAATTGGCAGTTCAGCAGCATCATCACGCTGCAGTCCGGCCGGCCGTTCACCATCTTTTATGGCAACAACACGCTGAACGACGTTGCCGGTGGCGCCGTGGACCGCGTCGGCGGCCCGCTCGTGAAAGGTAGCGTCTGCACCTCCGCCAGCAATTGCCAGACGATGATTCCACGAAACACTTACATCGGCGACCCTCTCTACTCTTGGGACTTCCGGTTGGCTCGGATGATCCAGGTTCGCGACAATGTAAAGCTCGAGCTGGCCGTTGACGCTTTCAACGCCTTGAATCGTGCCAACGTGGACGAGGTGACTTCTGTGTATGGCTCGCCCGTCTTCTGCGGCGCCATTCCGAAGCATTTTCGTGATGCCACGTCGCTGGCGATCCAGGCAGGTTCAGCATCTATGGCCTGCCCTGGAACCGGCGGGGGTGCGTTCCCGAACTTCGCGCCTACGCCAATCGGCACGACTCTGGTAATTCCGCCGACGCCCAACTCGAACTTCGGCATGCCGCGAACCGTGCTGAATCCTCGCCAGTTCCAGTTCTCGGCGAAGTTCGACTTCTAAACCATCACACGGTCAACCGTTTCCCAGAGGGCCGGGCCTCGCGCCCGGCCTCTTCTGTTTCGGCTATGCCGCCGCGGCTCCGCCGGACGCACCACGCCGCACAACATGCCGGGTCTCCTGCATGTAAGCATCCCGTAATCCACGCTTATTAAAGTAAGCACGTTATATAATATTGCACTACTGCCAGCCCGCCATGATAAAGACACTTCCGCTCGACGGCCAATCGTCGCGCCGGTCCCAACGTCAGCGAGGAGAGTCCCAGATGCGACACCCACACATTGTCCTTGTTACCATCGTGGTGCTGACCATTTTTGCGCAGACCTCACGGGCCCAGAACTTCACGCCGACTGGAAGCATGACCACGAGCCGGTCGGGGGCCACGGCCACGCTTCTGAACAATGGAATAGTGCTCATCGCGGGGGGCCAGAACACCAGTCCCCTCGCGAGCGCTGAACTGTATAACCCCACCACGGGGACGTTCACGACTACAGGTAGCATGCATACGGCGAGGGAGTTCGCAACAGCAACTCTGTTGCAAAACGGCAAGGTGCTGGTCGTTGGTGGAGAAAACAACGGCGGCACGACGACTTCTGCGGAACTGTACGATCCGGCATCCGGTACATTCACAGTAACCGGAAGCCTGAACGCTGCCCGAGAATGGCAGACCGCAACGCTGCTGAACACAGGATCTGTATTGATCGCCGGCGGCTGCAGTTCAGCAGCAAATTGCCTGGCTAGCGCCGAACTGTACGACCCCGCAACCGGCGCGTTTACGTACACGGGGAGTCTGAACCACGCGCGTGGCTACGCCGCCGCAACAATCCTGCAGAACGGGACGGTGCTGATAGAGGGAGGAATGACGCAGCAAAGCGGGTATCTTTCCAGCGCGGAAATTTATAACGTCGCAACCCACAGCTTTACGGACACAGGATCTCTTCACGTAACCCGTGCTTGGTCCACCGCCACGCTCCTGGGGAACGGCGAGGTGCTGGTAGCCGGGGGATACAACTACAACTACTTTTCTGGGGGAGTCGTTGGCAGCGCCGAACTCTACGACCCAGCAAGCGGAACCTTCACACTGACTGGCCCGCTAAACCATCCGCGATACTATCATCAAGCGGTGCTTCTGAATGATGGAAGGGTACTGGTAATGGGGGGGAACTTCGCAGGAAACAGCGCGGAGCTATACGATCCCTCCACTGGTAGCTTCTCCGTTACGGGAAGCATGGCCACTGGTCGAGTATTTTTTACGGCCACCGTGCTTAACAGCGGTGCTGTACTCGCGGCTGGCGGAGCGGGAACCGCCAGCGCGGAGATCTACGAGGCGGCCGAAACGGGATATGTTAATCCGAAGTATGTCGTCGTCGGCGTCACATACGCCCCTCCCGGGCCCTCTGCCAACACGCGGGTGAATTACACTAACAGCACCTTCATTGGCACGACACAGTCCCTGAGCGACTCGTTCATGGCCGGAGATACTTACAGCGTTTCCGCTTCTTACGGCTATAACATCCCCTTTGTCGGGGGGGGCAAGATCACGAATGGCTACTCCCAGACATCCAGCCAGACCACCACGAACAGTTCCAGCGTCACGATGACGTTCCAAGTGTCAAATGGAGAAACCACCTACGGAACCGGTTCGTATTGGGCTCCGGTCGACAACGATTACGACGTAATCTGGGTTTGGTTAAATCCGGCGCTGATCTTCACGGTCTCGAACGACAAGGTAATATGGAACGGTTACGGCATTGACACCACAGACCAAAACGGCATGGACGTCGTTCCCGTTCCTCTGGGCTACTTGAACGGTGACTTTGGCACCATGCCCCCGGACCTCCAAAGCAGATTAAATCGCTCCTGGGCCGCCAACCAATTGCCCTCCGGTCAAAACCCGGCCGTGACAAGCGCAGATTACCCGCAAATTGCGTCCGCGGATCCATTCTCTGACAGCTCATATGGACCCGACCAGATCGGTTCCAATCCTCCCTCCCCTGAGACTCCCGACCACCGTTTCACGATCTCCTCCTGCACCCAACAGCGGAGCTTTGACTATATCCAGGCCGCGCCATCGCAAACGCCGGCCATCTACACCTGCACACTCTCGTACACAAACACGTCAACCCAAGCACAGGAGATTTCGTCGAGCTTCTCACAGACATTTACCTATGATACGTCATTCAGCGGCAGCGGGTGGTTCTCAAGTTTCAGCCTTGACCTGAAGAACTCGAACACCCTCGAATGGACCACCAAAGAGCAAAGCTCTATCACGAACTCGAATACGTCAACGGCCTCGTTCTCAGTCCAAGGGCCGCCCTGCAACAACCAAGTACAAGGGCAGGGACCCTGCGTTCCTGTGTATGACTCGTCAGGAACTGAGCCAACTTCGTACTATGTTTATCAGGACAACATGTACGGAACGTTTATGTCCGCTCCTAACGCATATTACCCGTAGTTGACAGAGAGGGTGTCCCGTGCCCGCGCACGGGACACCCCCTCCCACAGGTTGGTCTATCATTGAAATTGATTGCCTCTTGTATTAACGTGAGTAGGGTCATTTTTCGGCCCGGTGCGAGTGCCGATATGCAGACCGCGCCATCGAAGCATCCCGAATCCGGGATGCCGGCGCAAAAAACGCTGCATCGCCCGCCGCGGCGAACACCTCCCGCGAGCTTTCATCCCCTTCCAAACACGATTCTTACCCGGAACAGTCACTCGAGTAGAAACACCTCTAAGTTATTGAAAATAAAGAACCGGGTACCCGTCTACCCGGAACGTCGCGGTGCATCGATCTTTTTGCCTGCCCTTCGCCTCAGCCGGGCTGCCGAGGGACGACTACGAAGGCTTGCTCGCTCTGCGCCCCGGCGCACACGCTGCCTCCAGCCGCAGCATTTGAAGCGTCCCATTCCGCTGTGCGAAGATATGCGCCCATGAACGATCTGCAAAAATTGCAGGGAGCGCCCGGTGCATCGGTGGCATCGCCCAACGGCGTGCGGCGCGTGCGCATGCGCACATCGGGCGCTACGATGGAACACTTTCCCGGCGGGCTGATGCGCATCAAGCCCGAAGAGGAGCTAAAGCCCTATCCCAAAGTTCTGACCGACCGGCTGGCGCACTGGGCGAAGGTGTCTCCCGAAAAAACCTGCATCGCGCGGCGCGGCGCGCCTGCCGGCAGGCAGAGCCCGGATGACGAGTGGCGGCGGCTGACCTACGCGCAGGTGTGGGAGTCGGTGTGTGGCATCGGACAGGCGCTGCTCGATCGCGGGCTTTCGGCCGAGCGGCCCGTGGCCATTCTCTCCGAAAACGACCTTGAACATTACCTGCTGATGCTTGCTGGGCAGCACGTGGGAATTCCAACTGCGTCGATTTCTCCGTCGTACTCGCTGGTATCGAAAGATTTCGGGAAGCTGCGCCACTGCATGAAAATTCTCACTCCGGGGCTAGTGTTCGCATCGGACGGCCAGCGGTACGCGCCGGCGATCGAAGCGGTTGCCGACGAGCACGTGGAAGTCATCACCACGACGGCGCCGCCGGACCGCCGCAAAGCAGGAGTATTCGCTTCGCTGCTGGAAACGAATCCTACCGGCGCGATTCGCGAGGCGCACGAGCGAATCCGGCCGGACGACGCGGCGAAATTTCTGTTTACCTCCGGCTCGACGGCACTGCCGAAAGCGGTGATCAACACGCACCGCATGATCTGCAGCAACCAGCAGCAGATCGCGCAGATCTTCGGGTTCCTCCAGGACGATCCGCCGGTGATTCTCGACTGGCTGCCGTGGAACCACACGTTCGGCGGAAATCACGACACCGGTATCGCGTTGTACAACGGTGGCACGTTCTACATCGACGACGGCAAGCCCGGTCCCGGCTGGATCGAAAAAACCGTTCGCAACCTGCGGGAAATCTCCACGACGATTTTCTTCAACGTGCCAAAAGGCTACGAGGATCTGCTGCCGTTTCTGCGCGCCGACAGGGAATTGCGTGAAGCGTTTTTCCGGCGCTTGGGCATGATGTTCTACGCCGGGGCGGGGCTTTCGCAGCCGGTGTGGGATGCATACCGGCAGCTGGCCTTCGAAACCTGCGGCGAGCGGATCATCATGGCCACGGGGCTTGGCTCGACGGAGACTTCACCGATGGCGGTCCAAACCACGTGGGAGACGGACCGCGCCGGGACGATCGGGATACCCATTCCCGGCGTCGAGTTGAAGCTCGTCCCGCGCGAGGGAAAGCTGGAAGCGCGGGTGCGCGGGCCCAACGTGACGCCGGGATACTGGCGCCAGCCGGAGCTGACCGCGAAAGTGTTCGACGAGGAGGGCTTCTATTCCTTCGGTGATGCGGTGAAGCTGATCGACCCCGGTGACGTGAACAAAGGACTGCTCTTCGACGGGCGGCTGACCGAGGACTTCAAGCTGGCGAACGGCACGTGGGTGAGCGTGGGACCGCTGCGGGCGAAAATGATCGAGCATTTCGCTCCGCTGTTGCGCGACGCGGTGATCGCCGGGCTCGACCGCGATTATCTGGCGGCGATTTTATTCCTTGACGTGGATGCGTGCCGCGCGCTCGCGCCCACACTGCGGGAAGGTGCGCGGCTGGCGGAGATCGTCGCGAATGAACAAGTACGCGGGCGATTCCACGCGCTGCTGAAAAGCTTTGCGCAGCAATCGACGGGCAGCTCGAACCGCGTGGTGCGCGCGGCGCTGGCGGACGAACCGCCGTCGCTCGACGCCGGCGAGATTACGGACAAAGGCTCGTTCAACCAGCGCGTGGTTCTGGAACGCAGAGCCGCGTTGGTGGAAGAGCTTTACGCCGCAGAACTTTCGCCGAAAATTCTGCGCGTGTGACGCGAACGCCAGCACCGAGCCGATTGTCAGGCGGCCTGCAACGCTGGCGAAAGACGGGAAGCCGTGCCGGTTTATGTTCTATCGCAAGGGAACGGCACCAAAAGACGGCGCGGAGGTTCCTTAGGGAGCGCGTAATTCAAACGGCTCGCACTGAGTGCCATGGGGAAGCGTCGAGAGCGAACGGGCGAAGGCAACAGAGATGGCGGGACGCCCTTTCTGCGCCAGGGTAAACCGGCGCTGCGAAACCCGCACCCTTCGCGAGAGGCGCGAAGAGTGCGGCGCCCGGAAATTCCAAGGCAAAGGCTGCCGCGCTTCCCGGTACAAACCACCGGGAAGCAAAAGGTGCAGAAGGCCGCGGCGCTATGTTTCAATCTTTTTGCGAGAAATAAAAAAGCCCCGGAGCGGCTTGCGCCGAACCGGGGCTTTGCGTTTGTCTGAGTGCTCTTATGATACCGGATGAGACAAGCCAGAACCCGTCGGTTACCGCAGCGATTGCTCGCTGCGGTTGAGTGAAACCGGGCCGACCCCCGTGAGAGGGTCTATGGAGCGCCGTGCCTGCTACCGAAACAGGCCGTGCACTCTTTTCCTTTAGAAAGGAGGTGATCCAGCCGCAGGTTCTCCTACGGCTACCTTGTTACGACTTCACCCCAATCATGAGTCACACCTTGGGCGCTTGCCTCCTTGCGGTTGGCACAGCGACTTCTAGTACAACCCACTTTCGTGATGTGACGGGCGGTGTGTACAAGGCCCGGGAACGTATTCACGGCGCCGTTCTGATGCGCCATTACTAGCGATTCCGGCTTCATGCAGTCGAGTTGCAGACTGCAATCCGAACTGAGCGCGCTTTTTTGCGATTAGCTCCCCCTCGCGGGTTTGCAACGCTTTGTGGCGCGCATTGTAACACGTGTGTGGCCCTGGACATAAAGGCCATGCTGACTTGACCTCATCCCCACCTTCCTCTCCGTTATCCGGAGCAGTCCTCGTAGAGTTCCCCCTTGCGGGTGGCAACTACGAGTAAGGGTTGCGCTCGTTGCGGGACTTAACCCAACACCTCACGGCACGAGCTGACGACAGCCATGCAGCACCTCTACACAGGTCTCTTGCGAGAAGTCCCTGTTTCCAAGGAGGGTCCTGTGCGGTTCAAGCCCAGGTAAGGTTCTTCGCGTTGCGTCGAATTGAACCACATGTTCCACCGCTTGTGCGGGCCCCCGTCAATTCCTTTGAGTTTCAGCCTTGCGACCGTACTCCCCAGGCGCAGGACTTAACGCGTTAGCTACGGGACTCGCCCCGTACAGGGCGAACCCCAAGTCCTGATGGTTTAGGGCTAGGACTACCAGGGTATCTAATCCTGTTTGCTCCCCTAGCTTTCGTCCCTCAGCGTCAGAAATGATCCAGCAAGCCGCTTTCGCCTCGGATGTTCCTGCGGATATCTACGCATTTCACCGCTACACCCGCAATTCCACTTGCCTCTCTCATCCTCTAGCACGGCAGTTTCGGAAGCAGCCTCTGGGTTAAGCCCAGAGATTTCACTTCCGACTTGCCGCACCGCCTACGGACCCTTTACGCCCAGTAATTCCGAGCAACGCTGGCCCCCTACGTTTTACCGCGGCTGCTGGCACGTAGTTAGCCGGGGCTTCTTATACCCGTACCGTCAAACCCTTGCGGGCATTCGTCCGGGTCGAAAGGGGTTTACACTCCGAGAAGCTTCATCCCCCACGCGGCGTTGCTGCGTCAGGCTTTCGCCCATTGCGCAAGATTCCCCACTGCTGCCTCCCGTAGGAGTCTGGACCGTGTCTCAGTTCCAGTGTGGCCGGCCAACCTCTCAGTCCGGCTACCGATCTCTGCCTTGGTGGGCCGTTACCCCGCCAACAAGCTAATCGGCCGCGGATCCCTCTTCTGGCGCCTTGCGGCTTTGGAGACAAGAACATGAGTCCTCGTCTCGTTATGCGGTATTAGCCCAATTTTCACTGGGTTATTCCCCACCTGAAGGAAGGTTATCCACGTGTTACGCACCCGTTCGCCACGCGCCGGCTGTATTGCTACAGCTGCGCGTTCGACTTGCATGTGTTAAGCACGCCGCCAGCGTTCGCTCTGAGCCAGGATCAAACTCTCATTTGAAACTGGTGTTACGGCCGTGAAGATATAATCGACACGACCGGAACGAATTTTTGAATCGCTCGGTTTCTACTCAAAACCCAAAGACCTGCTTACGCAGACCGATGGGCAAACCAAACGGGTTCTGGCTTGTATCATCCGATTGTCAAAGAGCAGGTACTTCCTGTCCGGCAGGAAGAACAGCAGACAATCACCGATTCTACGCTAGCGTTTGGGAATGTCAAGCCAAGAAATCGCAAAAAATTGATAAAAAAATTGTGAGAGCGGGTGCCATACGAAGATGCTGCAGCATACGAGGAGACCGATGAATGCTAGTGCTGCGGAGATTCCGATTCCTGCGACCGCTGTGGCGCGGGCTGCGAGTTGAGGAAGCGGCAGACATTTTTTACTGCGTTGCTTAGAAGCATGGTTTCGGTAGCGAAGATGGTGTCGCCTCCATGCTTGATGATCATCAGGCGATAGCTGCCGGACCAGCCGCCGGCATAGAGCATGTAGTCGGAGTGGCGCGGATTGGTGGTGATGGTCACGTTGGGGCATTTTTCGCTGAGATGCTTGATGATCTCCACCGGATCGACCGACGATTGGCGCGCCATCACGAGTTTCAGCGGCCGCGGATTCGGATTCGGCTTGGGATGCGCGGCGGAAATGTTTGCGAAGAGCAGAACAGCCATGGCCAGTGCGACTTTTCTCATGACCGCACTCCTGGCGCGTGGGCGGCGGCGAAGTGCCGGACGCGCGGATTTCCACGTTCATGAATTAGAACACGCCGCCGCGATGAAAGTTGCATTGTAAGTATCTGTCCATCCGTACAGTTTGGAACTGAGGCACACGTAACCAGACTACAGTTGCGATCGCCACGGGGCGGGCTTACCCTGCGAATCTAGCCCATACAAGCTGCAGGAGGAGACTGTGAGAGCGAAAGTATGGTTGTGCGCGTTGGCGACAGCGGTTTTGTTGGTGGGCAGTGGCAGGGCATTGGCGAGGGACCACGGGCACCAGGGAGACGACGACAACCATGGCCACCACCACGGCGACGATGATCGCGGAGATTGGCACCATGGCCATGGCGATCACCGCGAAGATTACGGCCGCGACGATGATCGGGGCCGCTACTACCGCGGACATGAGCAGGACGAGATTCGCGCGTGGTACCGCGATCACTATCGCGACTTGCCGCCCGGCTTGGCGAAAAGAGACCGGCTGCCGCCCGGGCTCGAACGCCAACTGGTGGTGCGCGGAACATTGCCTCCGGGTTTACGGAGACGAATGGAGCCGTGCCCGCCGCAACTGGAGCGCGAACTTCCCCCACCGCCGCCGCATTGCGAACACGTGGTGATCGGCGGGCATCTGGTTCTGCTGAATCGCGAGAACTTCCGCATCGTGGACGTATTTCATTTCGAGCTGTAGAAGCTGCCGCTTCATCCGGGGCGCGGGCACGCGAAAATGCGTGTCCCGCGCCGAATTATCTGTTCCGCCCCACTTTCACTTCCACAGCCACACTCTCGACATCCGTGTGACCGGCTGGGCGGCCGCTTGACATGGCTGCGGGGCGGCAGCAGACTTTTCACAGCAAATTCCGATCGACGAGGTCCCTATGTCCAGTCCCTCCATCAATGGCGCAGCGGCTCCGGCTTCGAGCGAACAGATTCTGCGACTTGCAACCGGCTACATGGCGCCGGCGTGTCTCTACATCGCGGCGAAGCTGAGGATTGCCGACCAGCTTGCCGGCGGGCCGAGGCCGGTTTCGGAACTGGCAGGCGCGTCTCGCGCCGTGCATGAGAATTCGCTCTATCGCGTGATGCGAGCGCTGGCGAGCGTGGGCGTGTTCGCGGAGACCGCGCCGCGAAGATTTGCCAATACGCCGGCGTCTGAACTGCTGCGCGAGCGCGTGCCGGGATCGCTGCGCGAAGTGGTGCTATGGACCGCGAGCCCGTCGCATTTTCGCGTGTTCGCGGAGTTGCGGCACGCGGTGGAGACCGGCGAAACGGCGCTGAAAAAAGTGACGGGGCTCGAGGCATTCGAATACTTGAAGCAAAATCCCGCGGAGGACGAGGCGTTCAACGCGGCGATGACCGGCTTGACCGCGCAGTATGCGCCAGCGGTGCTCGAAGTCTACGATTTCAGCGGACTCGGCACGATCGCCGACATTGGCGGCGGGCACGGCAAGCTGATAACCGCGATCTTGAAGAAGCATTACGGCTTGCGAGGGATCGTTTTCGACGCGCCGCACGTGGCGGCCGGCGCGCAGGCGTGTATCGAGTCGATGGGGCTAAGCGAGCGGTGCCAAGCGGCGGGCGGAGATTTTTTTCAGGCGGTGCCCGCGGCGGACAGCTACATTCTGAAGTCAGTGATTCACGATTGGAACGACGCTAGCGCGATTTCCGTGCTGAAAAATTGCGTCGCGGCCATGCGCGGCAAGGCGGGTAAAGTGATTTTACTGGAAATGGTGCTGAGTCCCGGCAACGAGCCCGACCTGGGGAAATGGATCGATCTCGAGATGCTGATGATGGCCGGCGGACACGAGCGGACAGAGGCGGAATTCGCGGAGCTGCTGACTAAAGCCGGGCTGCGGCTGACGCGCGTGGTGCGGACGAAGTCGCCGGTGTGCGTGATCGAGTCGGTGAGGGCGTAGCGCCAAGGCGCGGAGTGCGCCCCGGCGCTAGCCTCACGTGGTCCCTACCCACATTCGCTGTGAAGGGCGCCGATAGCCTCTTAGTGGTTGTCGTGGCGCCACTGCCAGTATTCCCGTTGTTCCGCCTGACTGCGCTTGCGGAAGTCGCGATCATGACGGTGCGTTTCGTGTTCCCACTCGTGGCAGTAGGTGACCTCGCCGCCGCTCCACTAGTGGTAGGTGCCATCGTCGGGATCGTAGACGCGATATTCGGCGTGCTCGGCGCAGCCGATGAGGGCCAGAGGTGAAAGCAGGAGCGAGGCAAGCATGAAATAGGGGATGGCGCGTTTGCAGAAGCGCATCATGAGGTTCCTCCTTGTAAGACCCGCGAAGTGTTTTCGGTTGCCGTGAAAACGCGATCGGGCGCGGACGAGGCGAATCGCGTGGCCTTTTTGCACTGTCGGTGAGATTTCTTCGTGCGGGATTTCACGGATCGTGTTTTCAACTCCTATTGCGCGTGTTAGGTACGGTTCAACCGACGAGCACACGTATTCGACTGCAAGAACGCCGCCAAGTTTCCCGGGATATCAGGTGCTTACTGGAAGCGCGGGGCCATTTGTTCAGTGTGTTGGATCGACTTGCGAGCGAGCGATATCGACTTTATCCGCTAAATCCGACTCGCGCTTTGCGCCAGGAGTTTCGTTCGCGCAGTGCCGTGATGTGCGCGACGTGGTGGCGGCCGTGCCAGGCGTAGAGCGCGAGGTTTTGGTCGAGGCTCATGGGGCCGAGAGCGAGGTGACGAAATTTCCGCGACCAATCGGCGGGCGCAAGAGAGCGCAGGAGCAGCACCCAACGGTCGTGCAGATTTTCGAGCAGCGCGAGAGAGGTTTCGACCGGCGTTTCTCGCGAATCGGCGAGCTCGGCCCAGCGGGCTTCGTCATAGGGTTTAATGGTGGGCTCGTCTTCGGTGAGCGCGAGCTTGAAGCGCACGTAGGAATTCATGTGGCTATCGGGAAGATGGTGGACCACCTGGCGAACGGTCCATCCGCCGGGGCGGTACGGAGTGTCGAGCTGCGCGGGCGTGAGTCCGGCGACGGCCGCGGCGAGGCGCTCGGGAGTTTCGGCGATGGCGTCGATGAACTGGCGGCGCTGCTCGGGAGTGAGCGGAGCGGCAGGGCGCTCGAATTTGCCGATGGGGTAGCGCAGATCGGGTTCCATAAAATTTTCTCCCACGCGCGACGATTGTGCTGATTCGCGGAACGGAATGTTCGCCGCGTGCAGGAAGTTTTGCGCGAAGCGGGCGCGGCGGCAAGTTCCAAATTGGCGCGTCCCAATGACGCTGCGCAGATGCCGCTACGAGCGGCGCGATTTGGCGGCTTCGTAGAGCGGTGAGAGCTCGCGAAGGCGCTTCACGGTTTCCACCACGCGTCCGGCGACGTAGTCGACGTCTTCGGCAGTGTTGAAGCGGCCGAGTCCGAAGCGAATCGAGCTGTGCGCCAGCTCTTCGGGCACGCCGAGCGCGCTGAGGACGTGGCTGGGCTCAAGCGTGGCGGAAGTGCAGGCGGAGCCGCTGGAAACGGCGACGTCGTTGATGCCCATCAGCAGGGCATCGCCTTCCACGCCGGCGAAGCTGAGGTTCAGGTTGCCCGGCAGGCGATGCTCGATCGAGCCGTTGATGGTGACGCCGTCGAGGTGGCTGAGGATCGCCTCTTTCAGCTTGTCGCGCAGGGCGCCGAGGCGAGCGCTTTCTTCCGCCATTTCCTTGGAGGAAATTTCGCAGGCTTTGCCCAGCCCGACGATGCCGGGAACGTTCAAAGTGCCGGAGCGCAGGCCGCGCTCGTGGCCGCCGCCATCGATCATCGGCGCAAGCTGCACGCGCGGATTCTTGCGGCGCACGTAGAGCGCGCCAACGCCTTTCGGCCCGTAGAGCTTGTGCGCGGAAATCGAAAGCAGGTCGATGCCGTCGCGCTCCACATCGACGGGAATTTTGCCGATGGCCTGCACCGAGTCCGTGTGGAAGAGCACGCCGGCCTGCTTGGCGATTTTGCCGATTTCGGCGATCGGCTGCACCACGCCAATTTCGTTGTTGGCGTACATGATGGAGATGAGGATGGTTTTTGGCGTGATGGCGCGGCGGAGATCGTCCAGGTCGATGCGGCCGTCCTTCGCAACGGGCAGGTAGGTGACTTCGCAACCAGATTGTTCCAGGCGCTTGCAGACGTCCAGCACGGCTTTGTGCTCGGTGGCCTGCGTGATGATGTGATTGCCCGTGGCGCGATGGAATTCGGCGACGCCCTTGAGTGCGAGATTGTCCGACTCGGTGGCGCCGCTGGTGAAGATGATTTCCTTCGGCGAGGCGTTGATCAGCCGCGCGATCTGGCCGCGCGCGTTTTCCACGGCTTCCTCGGCCTTCCATCCGAACTCGTGATTGCGGCTGGCGGCGTTGCCGTACTTTTCCGTGAAATACGGCAGCATGGCTTCCAGCACGCGTGGATCGACCCGCGTGGTGGCTTGGTTGTCCATGTAGACGGGGAGCTTGGGCACCATATCGAATTCATTTTATGCCGGGGCGGGGAAGGCGTCCAGCGAGGCGAGACGAGCATCCAGTCTGAAATCAAGGAGACTGGATGCTCGTGGCCCTTTCTTTATCCTATGCCTTCAATCGGGGGAAGCGCCGCACCCGGAATCGACTGCGACAATCCACCGAGCCACGGTGCACGACTGCTTTACTGCCGCAGCTGTGCTTCACGCAGCGGAGGAGAAGAATCATGTGATTTGCGTTATTGCTGTGACGCTGCCTTTGGATGGGATGCAGCTCGGCCGTGACTTCATATCCGCCGCACTTCGGGCAACGGTACGTCAGATGTGGCGCCTCGTATCCACTGCTTAATTCCCGAACTTTCCTGTCCATTTGAATCTCCTTGTCCGCGAATTCTACTCCTATCGTTAGTAAACCCCGTCCCGCAGGGAAGTGGCGGTAGACTGGGAGAATCTGCATGGCATTCGGCACGTTCGGCAACTTGGGCAAAGAGGTTTGCGTGGGATGGCCAACGGAAGGCGACGCAAAAGGAGCACAGAGCGCTGGCAGCCATCGGTCAGGTGGGCAAGGAGCCCGTGCCCGATCTGCGTAGTTAATCGGGATCAATTGAAGCGATGGATCTACCGGCTGCGGACTTTGCTTAGAAGGCGGAGCATCTCGATGTACATCCAGACCAGCGTGACCATGATGCCGAACGCGCCGTACCACTCCATGTACTTGGCCGCGCCCTGATGAACGCCGGTCTCGACGAAATCGAAATCCAAAATTAGATTGAGCGCCGCGACGATCACGATCACCACGCTGATGGCGATGCCCCACGGCCCGTTGCTATAGAGCAGCGGCACATGACGGCCGAAGAAGCTCATTACGATATCGACCAAATAAAAGAGAAAAATTCCACCAGTAGCGGCGATCACGCCGATGGTGAATTTGGGCGTGGCACGGATGATGCCGGACGTGTACAGCAGGAGCATGACCGCGGTGACGGCGGCCGTGAGACCGAGCGCTTCGAGCGCGATACCGGGATAAGCCTGGTTGAAAACCGCGGAGATGCCACCGAGCGCGAGGCCTTCGCACAACGCGTAAACCGGCGCGGTGACCGGCGACCATTCCTTCTTGAAAATCGTCACCAAGGCGAAAACCAGCCCGCCGATAAGACCGCCCCACATCCACGTGGAGACCGCTTCGGGCTGCGATTGGACCAGCCACCATGTGTAAGCGGCGGTGGCGGAGGCGCAGAAGAGCAGGAAGCCAGTTTTATTGACGGTGCCCTGCAGCGTCATCGCTTCGCCGCTGCCGATAGCGACGCGGTTGTTCTCGAATGTTTTCGCGTTCAGCGCGGGATTGGAAGTCTTGAAAAGGCCGGGCATCGGTGAACTCCTTTTGGGCTGCCGCCCGGCAGCGGACGGCAGATCGCGACGACGAATGCGGTCTAAGGCGTACAGCTTTCCTCAATAAATTCCTTTATAGCATATCCGGGAGGGGATTCGGCGCCTTGCACCGGGAGAATGGCGAGCGCGCCACGGTCTGCCGGGGGTCATTTCGCGTTGCCGCGGCTCCTGGGCGGCTCGGAGCGGCGTTCCCGTATGCGAAGCCGGGCTGCTCGCGCGAGACGCAGGAAGGGGCATTGTGAAGCTTCACAGGGGTATTCCTGGAGCGGCCCTAGCTGGCTTTTGACCGCGTGCGGCTAACCATGCCTGGGCGGAGCCCACTTCTTCAGGAATTGAATAATGTCCGCGGGCGAAAGGCGCGAACTGTCGTCGAATTCGCCGTTTTTCTGGCTGTAGATCACTCTGCCATGGGAATCGAGCACGGCGAGGCTGGGAACGCGCACGGCCTGGCGCAGCGGGACGCCGTACTTGTCGGCGAGGTCGAGGTTCTTGTCGCCGTCGCCGATATTCACGTGCACCACGTGGTAGTTGGCGTTGACGAGCGGCGCGATCCGCGGCGAATGAAACGCGGTGTTGAGGACGTGGCAGTCGTAGCACCAATTGCCGCCGAAGACGAGGATCACGCGCTTGTGGTCTTTCGCGGCAGCGCGCAATGCGGCGGCAATTTCCGCGCGGGCTTCCTCGGGCGGCGGGTAAAGATCGACATTGGGCTTGGCGGGCTGTGGCAGTTCGTAGTGCGGATCGCGCGCCGGATCGGCGCGCTGCGTTTCGACGATGCGCCACGCGTTGCCCTGCCGCATCCACAATTGCGAACCTTCCACCACGGCGGGCTGCAGCCCGGATTGCGTGCGCAGCTTCATTTCGATGCGCAGCGTGAGCGCGACTAGACCCGGCTGCGGGCGCTCGATCTGCAACACCTTCGGATTGAAATCGGTTAAGCCGTAAGATTCAAGCATCTGCCAGAATCGCGGCTCTTCGCTGGGATCGCGTGTGGTGCCCTGCGGAATTTTCGCGATGGCGGGCGGGACGGCGGAATACAGCGCCGCGAGCGCGGCGTTGTCGCGGTTGACAATGGCCGCTTTCCATTGCTGCAAAGGCGCGAAGACGGCGGGGCCGGATGAACTGCGCGCCTGCCGCGCATTCGCGCGCGCGGGCGAAACCTTCGCCCATGCGCTAGCGGACAAAATCAGCGCGAGGGCGAGAGCGGAACGCATGCCGCCGAGCATCGAGCGAGCCTTCATTTTCTGCCTTGGGCCCCTCCACAGGGCCGCCGCCAGCCTCCCAGGATTCTATCGTATGCCGCGAACTTTCTAGGCGGCAAGGCACAGAGTGCATTGGACTAATGCGCAACCGCTGATACAATGCACCGGACATGGCTGATTGGCGTCAGATTCAAGCACGAATACGCAAGGCGAAGAACGGCCGCGATCCTTCGGCGAAGCTTTCCGAACTGTATCAGCGCACGCGCGACGCGATGGTGGCGTGGGAACTCGGCGCGATTGAAGAGAAAGCCGAGCGGCAGGACGAAGCCACGAAGTGGTACACCATTGCGGCGCAGCGGTTCCGTCGCGCCGACTGGAAGAAAAAGGCGGAGGAGGCGCTGACGCGTCTTGGCGCGCCGCTGCCGCCGGAGCTCGCGGAGCACGCGGAAGCGCCGCGCGAACACGCGCCGGAAGAAGAGTCCGCGCAAGCGGCCCCGGAAAAGGAAGCGGAAGAAGCGGAGTCCGACATTCCCGTGGAAGAACCCGACTACGAATCGCAGATGCGGTTTTTCGGCTCGGCCGATCTCGATCAACGGCGCGAAGACCGGTTGGAAGAGGGAACCGGTGAGGTTGCACCGACCGACGTGCAGCCCGAAACTCCGGCGCAGCAGGCGGCAGGTCCCGAGGGGGAGGACGCGGGCCGGAAGAGGCGGCGACGCGGGCGCCGCGGCGGGCGAGGCCGAAAGCGCAAAGGCACGGGAATCGCGCCAGGGCTCCCGTCACAAGCGTTTACTCCGCTGCCCGAGGCGGGCGAAGAGCAGCCGCCCGAGCATGCCGCCCCAGAACCGGAGCGGAAGCCGTTCGAGCGGCCGTCGAATCAGCCGGCAGCGCGCGAGGAAGTTTCGTACGAGGCGCCGAAGCCGGTTCGCGACCAGGCGCCGGTGCCGCGATTGCCGTCGGAGCGGATGGCGCACGGCCGGGCGGGCGATCCCGCGCTGGCATCGCGAATGACTCATCTGGAATCGCTTTTGCGGCGGCTGTTGGCCGGCGCGCTGCACCGCTTGCACGAGGCGGATGAAGCGCCGGCGGGCCCGGGAGTATTTCTGCTCTCGGATTCGGATCAAATCACGTCTTATTACGTGGAGTCCTGCCAGACTCTGCGAGTGGGACTAGCGAACCTGGTGCGCGGGCGCGGAGGAAAGGGGCGTCCTGGGGCGCGCGGGTTTGCGGAGATCGATCTGAAGGCGAAATTGGCGGAGCACCTGGGAATCGGTGAAGCGAAAGTGGCGCAATATCTGAAGGACCACTGCGTGGTGCGCTGGATTCAGCTCGACGACGAGGCTCCGCAATTGGCACACTTTGCGATCGCCGTCCTGCGGCCGCCGCTCAACCTTGAATAACGCTCCTCGATGAAACCGGAACTTCGCGTTCCGCCGGGACGAATTTCGAGCTATCCGGCCTGATTTCATTCGGATACGTAATGCCGGGGTGTCCCAATTCGCTGCACATTTCGACCATTCAACCCCACAATTGCACCTTTGGGCGCACTTGGATGGACCATTTACCCAAACGCTGGCAAACTTTAGTAAGGTAACCGTTTAGGGGGCTATTCGGTTGCCGCGCCGCGGAATCCCGGTGGATTCATGCGGAAGCGTTGCCAACGCTCATTTTCAATTACGCACGATACGCAAGAAAGGTGGAGGCACATGCCTAGCAACATTGGAAATCGACTTTGGAAATCATTCGACTGGGTTCTTTGTAAGACGGCAAGCGCGGCATTTGACACAATTCAATACTTTGACGGCATGAAGGCTCCCAACCCCTCCTTCACGCCGAAATGGTCGGAGAAACCTCTGCTGAAGTCGTGGGAGAAGTCGAAGCCCACGCTCGGCTGGCCGAGGACCACGGATTCTTTGTGCCCCGATTGCGTGAAGGAGGCGCGCGAGGCAATTATGAACGGCAAGAAAGATTGGACCGATCTGGTTCACGAGAAGGTGGGCGAGATCAAGGCGCAGATCATCGAGCGCGACGGGCAGGTCTGGATGGTGAAGGAATGCCCGCAGCACGGGAAGTACGAAGATCTGATGGCCGTGGACTCGAAGTTCCTGGCGTGGATCGAGAGCCAGTTCCCGGGCCGCGACATCCCCGCGCACAACGACGAAACGCTGCACCGCCACGGATCGAGCACCGTCCGCCACGGGCGCGGCGCGGTTTTGACCGTGGACCTGACCAACCGCTGCAACATGATGTGCGATCCGTGCTTCATGGACGCGAACCAGGTCGGCTACGTTCACGAGCTGAGCTGGGACGAAATCACCGAAATCCTCGACAACGCGCTGATGATCAAGCCGCGCCGGCAGATGTCCGTGCAGTTTTCCGGCGGCGAGCCGACGATGCATCCTAAGTTCATCGAGGCGGTCTCGTACGCTCGGAAGATCGGCTACAACAGCGTGCAGGCGGCGACGAACGGCATTGAATTCGCGAAGAGCAAGGAGTTCTCCAAGAAAGCTTTCGAAGCGGGCATGCGCTACGCCTACCTGCAGTTCGACGGCATTGGCAACGACGCGAACAGCCACCGGCAGGTCGGCAACCTCTTCGACGTGAAGCTGCGGGCCATCGAGAACATGCACGAGGCGGGCATCGAAATCGTGCTGGTCACCACCATCGTCAACAACGTGAACAACGATCAGGTGGGCCCGATCGTGAAGTTCGCGATGGAAAATCCGAAGAAAATTTCGTTCGTATCGTTCCAGCCGGTTTCGTTCACCGGACGCGACGAAGACATCACCCCGGAACGCCGCATGCGGCAGCGTTATACGCTCTCGCACTTGGCCCAGGACGTCAGCCAGCAGGTGGGCAAGATCGAGCCGACGCGCGACTGGTTCCCCATCTCGTTTATCAGCACCTTCGCCAACTTCTCCGATTTGTCGCACGGTCCGGATTCGCAGTGGGGATCGCTTTCCTGCGGCTGCCATCCGAACTGCGGAGTGGGCACGGCGGTGATGATCAACAAGAATACGAAAGAGTGGGCGCCGGTGCCGCGCTTTTTGGACGCGCGGCAGCTCACCAAGGACGTCACGTCGATCACCGATTCGGCGCGCGGGAAAAAGTTCTCTAACTTGATGATGGGGCTAGCGCTGCTGCGGAACTACCAACCGTTCCAGGCGCCGCCCAGCTTGAAGCTGAAAGATCTGTGGACGAAGTTCGACAAGACCTGGGCTCTTTCGAAGGACTCGCACCAGAAGTACGGGCGCACCAGCCCCGACCGAACCTACGAAGACGCCATGAAGCGCCGCGCGGAAGATCCGTGGAACTTCCTCTTCATCGCAGGCATGTGGTTCCAGGATCTTTTCAACTACGACTTCCGCCGCACCGAAATGTGCATCATTCCCTACGCCACGCAGCAGGGCGAAATTTCCTTCTGCGCCTACAACACCGGCATCGGCTGGCGGAAAATCATCGAGAACATGTACAAGAACGCGACCGTCGCCGAGTGGTACAAGAGCCACGGCAAGCACGCGATTTACGCCAAGGGTAAGAAGGTGGACCTGGCGACCTACGAACACTCGCTGAAAATCGACGCGGAAGATGCCTCGCGCGTCCGCCATCTCGAGCACGACATTCCGCAGACCGCCGCCGAGGAAGACCGCATCCGCCGCAAGCAGGCTTTCGAGGAAGCGGCCAAGGTGCGCAAGATTTACGAGGAGCTCGTGCTGAAGAAGACGTCGGAGCCGATGGTGCAGATCGGGTCGATCGACGAGATCCTCACCGCCGTCCCGGGCGCTCCGGTAAAGCGTGTGCAGATCGAGCCTGCGAAAGCGAATGGCAACGGCAACGGCCACAAGGAAGCGGCCGCAGAGGCGAACGCCTCCGAAGAGGCGACCGTCGCCGGCGACTAGCTTTCTCTTAACCTGTTTCTCTCGAACCTGGCGGGTTTCACCAACAGCCCCGGCTCCGGCCGGGGCTGTTGCTTTGAGATAGCCGTCTAAGTTACGGAAGCTCTTATTGCCCAATGGCGAAACCTCTTTTCAACTGGTTCTTCCCGGCCATGTTTGCCCCATAGTAGTATTGAGTCATCGTCGAGCGGGGCGTGCCAACATGTTCTGTCCCAAATGCGGAAAGGAATTGCCGGACGATTCTAGGTTTTGCCTAGGGTGCGGCAACTCACTGTCCGCGGTTACTCAGCCTGTAGCCACGCCGAAAAGGTCTTCAAGGGTTGGCCTATGGGTGCTTCTGGCCGTGCTCGCTCTTGTAATCTGGTGGTTTGTAGATAACGCCAATCGGGAGGCCGCGCGGAACAGGAAAAACGCCTCCTTCATTTCCCAAATGATTTCGATGCCTCGGACTCAACTGATAACCGATAGCGCAGTCACGGTGCGCGCCATGGGCTACACGTATTACAAATTCGTCGTGCCCCCCGACGCGAAGAACGTGTTTGTCGATGGCCGTTTCAGCGCGACCGGGGGATCGGGGAATGACATCGAAGTATTCGTGCTCAATGGCGACGAGTTCGTGAATTTTCAGAACGGCCACCCGACGCCGACCTACTACAATAGCGGCCAGGTCACTCAGAACAGCGTCAGCGCAGCGTTGCCGGGCGGAGGCACCTACTACCTCGTCCTAAACAACAATTTCTCGCTGATTACGCCAAAGGCTGTTCAAGTTAGCGCCACGCTCCACTACACGTATTAGCATGGCGAGAGTCTACCTGGTTGGTTCGGAATCGGATTGCGAGGTGTTTGTTTCCCTCGAACAAGCACCCGTCGTTCTAGGTCGCGTTCGCACGGGACTTCTAGGGTTGAAACGCGAACTGAATCGAAAATGGCGCGTGCAGAGCGTAGACGTTGAGGCAAGGCCGTCACGGCGAAGGAATCCATTTCATCCGGGAGATGTGGCGGTGCCTGCGTGCGTTGGCATTGTCATCAGGTATTTCTGGTCAGTCGCCGATAGAGCAGGGAAAAAGACCGGAGACGCCATAGGGGAAGAGATCGCCGAGCATGTGCGCCGATGGCTCGAAACGGTCGGCAAGCCGAAGTCGCGCAAGAAGTCGCGGCGGCGATAGCCCCGGTGCCGGGACAAGGCCCCAATTCTTCGCGTTTCTTGGTAGAATAGACCCTAGATGCCGATATTTGAATATGTTTGCGACGATTGCGGTGAGCGGTACGAGCAGATCGTGCTGAGCAAGAGCACCAAAATTTCGTGCCCGAAATGCGACAGCTCGAAGCACACCATTCAGCTTTCCGTGTTTGCGGCGCCCGCGAACGGCAGCAAAGCTTCCAACGGCGGTTCGTCCGGGCCCAGCGGCGGCGGATGCTGCGGCGGCGCCTGCGGCTGCCACTAGCGCGGGATTGCAGTGGCTTCCGGCGCCCCCATCTTCACCGGCGAAATATTCCGGTTCTTTCGCGAGCTCACCCGCAACAATCACAAGCCTTGGATGGACGAGAACCGCGACCGCTATCGGGCAGCGGTCGTGGAGCCTTTTCGGGTGCTGCTGGACCGCCTGACTCCGTTTGCGCTCAAGCTCAATCCTCGATTTGTGGTCAGCGGCCGCGTGGGCCAGAATTTCTCGCGCATCAATCGCGACATTCGCTTTGCCAGGGACAAATCGCCGTACCGCCCGCAAATGTATCTTTTCTTTGCCGAGCCGGGCGAGGGCGGGCAGCTCTACGTGGGGATTTCGGCGGAAACGGTGACGTGCGGATTCCGCGCGTATCGCCAGAGCCGGACGTCGCCGCTGGCCACGCTCGCGCGCCAGCGTGGACAAGGGCATCCGGAATACATTGCGAAGCTGCGCCGAAAACTGGGCAAGAAATGCGATTCCTACTGGTACGCCAGCGAAAAGGGTGAGTGGAAGAAGCGCTCCGGCTGGCCGCTAGAGCCCGAAGATTGGAAGAAGCTGCAGGGATGGGTGGTGCGCAAAAAACTCACGCGCTCCGCGGCCACCCGGCCGGGGTTTGAGCGCGAAATTGCGGCTGTGTTTCGCGAGGTCTACCCGCTCTACTCGTTCACCACTTCTCCGCACTGGAATTCAAGCCGCTAAAGTAGTAAGAAGTGGCGCATGTTGAGACACGGAAGCGCGTTCGCCGCGGCCATGGGCGGCTTTTTCCTGTTTGCTTGCCTGGCGTGTTCAACGAGCCGGGCACAAAACATCGTCCTCGAAAAAAGCGCGTACACAGCGATTGATTGCGATCGCGCCTGCCTCTACGGCTTCGTCGATCAATACCTCCACGCGCTGGTGGACAAGGACCCATCGAGCTTGCCGTGGGCCAAGATGGTCCGCTTCACCGAGAACAACGTTGCGCTGCAGGTTGGCGATGGCCTGTGGGGCACGATCAGCGGGCTTGGTCCTGAAGATCTGCGCGCCGCCGATCCCGCGCATGGCGAGGTCGCGTATTTTGGCGTCGTCTATGAGAACGGCAGCCCCGGCTATTTCGCCATGCGCATGAAAATCGTGGATCGCAAAATCGCCGAGGTCGAGACGCTGATCGACCGCAAGGGCAACGGTCCTGGTCCCTTCGGCGATCCCGCGAAAATGACGGAACTGCCGATCATGAAGGAAGATGTGCCGCCGGCGCAGCGCACACCGCGCGTAAGAATGATCGCGCTCGCGGACGGCTACTTCAACACGCTGCAGTTAAACGACGGTCACATCTACACCGTGTTCGATCCCGCATGCAGCCGGCGCGAAAACGGCGTGTGGACCGCGAGCGATCCGCATCCCGATCTGAAATCGAACTCCCTGGTCGCAGTGGCCGGACGGCTCACCTGCGAGCAGGGATTCAAATTGGGCAACTATCGCTGGGATACGCGGCTGCGCTCGCGGCGTTTTCCGCTCGTCGATGAGCGGAAGGGGCTGGTGCTCGCCGGGGGCTTCATCGACCATTCCGGACGGCTGCAAAAATACACGACCACGGACGGAGTGGTGCACCAATCGCCAATCAAATCGCCGCATTCTTTCTGTTATCTGGAGATGTTCAAGATCATCGGCGGCAGGATTCGCCATGCCGAGGCGATTTTCATCACCGTGCCGTACAACATGCCATCGCCGTGGTTTCACGACGGCGATTGACGCGAGCGCCCGCGCTGCGACGGAGGGGAGAGGAACGCTTCCATGGTTGACTTCTCGAATATGCCCGCGAGGAAGGGTTTTTCGGCGCCCACGCGATTCGAAGCGGACGTTTACGACTGCGAAGTGATCGGCAAGGTGCCGAGCGATTTGAACGGCGCGTTCGTGCGGCTGGGAGGCGACTGGCTCTATCCGCCGAAATTTGAGGACGACTCGCCCTTCAGCATGGACGGCTACATCAGCATGTTCCGCTTCAAGGACGGCATCGTCGATTACAAGGGCCGCTGGGTGAAGACGCCTCGATACAAAGCCGATCTCGCAGCGCACCAGCAACTGTTCGGAAAATATCGCAATCCGTTCACGGACGATCCACGCGTCGGCGGGCTCGACCGCTCGGTGCAGAACACCACGCCGCTGGCGTTTGCGGGCAAGCTTTTCACGCTGAAGGAAGACAGCCTGCCGTACGAGATCGACTGCAACACGCTTGAAACGATCGGTCCGTGGAATTTTCACGGCAAATACCGCAGCCTCACGTTCACGGCTCATCCGAAAGTCGATCCGGCCACGGGCGAAATGATCTGCTACGGCTACGAAGCCTCCGGCCTCGAAACCAACGACGTGTTTTTGTACACCATCGACAAGCGCGGAAACGTGACGCGCGAAGTCCGCTTCAAAGTGCCGTACATCAGCATGGTCCACGATATCGGCCTCACGCAGAAACACGTGATCATTCCCGTGTTCGGCTTCGTCACCAGCATGGAGCGGCTAAAGGAAGGCAAAGTTCACTGGGGCTGGGACAGCACGAAGCCCGCCTACGTGGGAATCATTCCGCGCGATGGCGAGGCCAAGGACATTCGCTGGTTCAAAGGACCGGAGCGCGCCACCGTCCACACGCTGAACGCGCGGACCGAAGGCGACAAAGTGATTCTGGAAGCGGCGATCTTCGACTCGAATCCGTTTCCGTTTTTCCCGTCGGTGGATGGCTCGACGTGGGATGCGCAAAAGGCACGCGCGTACATTCGCCGCAACACGTTCAATCTGAATTCCAGGGACGACGGGTTCCAGGAAGAAAAGCTATTCGAGATGAACGTCAGCGACCTGGGACGCGTGGACGACCGTTATCTGACATATCCGTATCGCTACGCGTACATGGCCTTTTCCGACCGCGAGCGGCCGGCTCGCGAATGGCGCGCGGGAAATTTGTCTGCCGGCGCGAACAATTGCTACGGGCGCTTCGATCTGGCCACCGGGAAAATGACTTCGTACTTTGCCGGCGAAACGCACGCTTTGCAGGAAGTCTGCTTCGTGCCGCGCGCGAAAAGCGCGGCCGAAGGCGACGGCTACCTCCTGGGCGTGGCTTCGAATTTCGCGGAGATGCGTTCCGAGCTGATCATCGCCGACGCGCAGAATTTGGAAGCGGGCGATATCGCGCGGGTGATTTTGCCGTTTCGTTCCACGCCGCAGGTGCACGGACGCTGGGTGAACGCGGACGAACTTCCGTTCGCCTGAGCGCGCCATCGGCTCGCGTCGCATGAGCCGGCCGTGCAGATGAGCGAACAAACATTTCGCAGCGCTGCGCATTGCGTATAATGTCCGCATGGCCATCAGCAGAGCGCAAGCGCGCAGCGAACACGCCGCACAGGCGGGACCGGGTCACGATCAATTCAGCGAAACGATTTACGGCGTGATCTGCGCCGCGTGCCACAACTACATCCTCATCGACAAGACGAACTGCCCGCCGTCGTGCCGCGAGCACGAAACCTGCCGCCAGGCGTACGCGTAAGGCTGTTGGCCGCGCCCCCGAGGTTCGCCGCCGGCGGATTCGGAGCAACGCGTTGCGCGGCCCGGGCATCAGGACTAGAATACCGACACGAACTCGGTGCGCGATGCGCGGCCCGGCGCTCTGCCGCTCGGGGAATGTTGTGAGACACACTTGTTCAACGTAGTATCTACTCCGATACGTCCGACACGCCAATCGAAGGTGCCTTCATGCCATCCGCTTTTGCTGGTGTCCGAAACATTTGCGTAGTGAACGTGTGCCCATCCCGCTCGCGGGTTCGTGTGCAAGCCGCGTGCGCCGCGGTTGCTTTTTGGCTGCTGGCTGGCGGGGTTTGCGCGCAGCAGAAGGCTCAGACTCCCGTAGTGATCTGCGAAGGCACGCAGGCACTCACGAAATCCAGCAGCCCGGCTCCAGTGCAAACATCGGCCCAAACACCGGCGAACCCTGACAGTGTGACGCTCAAGCACCGGCCGGCCGCGGCTGCGAATTCGGCCGCGGAGTCGAAAAGTGCGCCGCCCGAAACGATTTCGCTGACGGTTCCGCAGGGCACTCCGATTCAGGTGGTGCTGGACAAAGAGATTCGCATCCGGAAAGTCGGACAGCCGATCGAGGGGCGCGTCGCCGAGGCGATCTACTCGTTCGATCAGCTGGTGATTCCTGCCAACAGCAAAGTGACCGGCAAAATCACGAGCATGGCGGGCGTTTCCGACGGGCGTCGCGCCGAAGCGGCTCTCAATGCCGACTTCACGCCCGCTCCCAGAGTCGACGTCGAATTCAGCGAACTGGTGCTGCCGAACGGCCGGCGGATTCCGATTCGCACCAAAGTCGCGCCTGGTTCCGGGCAGGTGATTCAATTCGTCTCCGCCACGGGCGATCAGAAAGAAGGGATCGGCGGCGAAGTTTCCAGGAAGAAAAAAGAAGCCGAGCACCAGGCCCACCGGCAATGGAACGCCGCGATGGAGCAAGTGAAAGCTCCGGGCAAAGTGCATCGCATCGAACGCTACGTCCTCGCCGAGCTGCCGTTCCATCCGCATTACATCAATGCCGGCACGGTCTATTTCGCCGATCTGCAGAGCCCGCTCAATTTTGGCAGCGAACCGCTGACGCCCGCGCTGGTCGAATCCATCGCGCACCCGAAGCTGCCGGATGGCAGCGTGGTGGAAGCGCGGCTGCTGACGCCGCTCAATTCCGCCACCGCGCATAGGAGCGATCCGGTGACGGCGATCGTTTCAAAGCCGCTGTTCGATGGCAATCGCCTGGTCGTGCCCGAGGGAAGTTTGCTGAAAGGCACGGTCCTGCAGGTGAGTCCCGCGCGGCGTATGTCGCACAACGGCCAGCTTCGTCCGGTGTTCCACCAGCTTTCCCTGCCGGACGGCATCGAACAGCAAGTGGAAGCGAGTTTGGCGGGTGTGCAAGCGGGGAAGGCGCAGGGGCTGAAGCTGGATGCTGAAGGCGGCGCACAAGCCACTACGCCGAAGTCGCGATACCTGGACACGGCGATTGCCGTCACGCTCGCGGCTGCATCGCAGGGCGATGACTTGTTGAATCAGGGCGAAGGCGGCGCGGGAGGATTTCGCTTGGTCGGATTCGCCGTAGGCCTCGCTGTCCGTTACCAACCGCTCGGAGCGGCTATGGGCGCTTTTGGAGCGAGCCGCTCGATCTACACACACTTCTTCGCCACGGGCCGCAACGTGGTGCTGCCGAAGTACACGGCGATGGACATCACCATCGGCACGAGTCCTCGCGGCGCAGCATCGGCATTGGCGGACGGTCCCGCGCTGGATTCACCGGCGGCTGATCCGCCGGTTGCGCGCTCTGCCCAGCCGTAGCGCGTAACTCCTCACCTTCCCGAATTGGGGCTTGTTTGCCGCTCCGTCACTCTGAGCGCAGCGGCCGGACCGCGCGCAATTTGGCGGCGGCTCCGCTTCGGGCCGCATAGGTGCTGGCCAGCATTCGGCGCTGCGCGCAAAACCTGATGGTTGCACGAACACGCGCGCGTCAAACGCAACACGGCCACGCGCGAATTCTGCCTAGATTTTGGCGGGGCGCGGGCAAACACAAAAAAACGGCCGGTGCGCCGAGGAATGCTGCGCCTCGGCGCACCGGCCGCATGCTGCTATGCGATCGCGGCGCGAAGAGTTACGCCGCGGTCGCGCCTAGAAGTGAAACACGACGCCGACGTACGGTTCGGCCATGTTCGTCATCGCGTTTGTGGTAGAACCAAAAAACGCGAAGTCGGGAGCCTTGTAGATCAGCCCGCGATATCCGAGCCGCACGGAGAAGTGGTGGATGGCGCGCATATCAACGCCACCTCCGTACAGGAACACCATGCGATCCTGCGTCAACAGAAACGGGACAGATGACGTTGCCCCGTCCGGGGAAAAAATCAAACCGCCGGTGCCGGCCTCCACGAATGGGCGGAAGCGCGCGTCGGACGAGAAGCCGAGCGTGCTCACATACGCCAGAGTGACTTCGTGCGCATTGCTCTGGGCCACGAAGAAAGAAGGAGCGTAGTACTGCGTGAACCGGGTTTGCGCGTAGTTGACCTCGATGGCGCTCCAGTTGTTGAAGTGGTAGCGATAGTTGAGCAAAAAGCCTCCCGAATAGGAAGGCGAATCCGTGAGCCCCAACCCCGTGGCCTGCTTCTGAAAGTTGCCGGTGAAATCGGCGGAAACTTCCGAATGGTCGCTAGACTGCGCCAGCGCTGGGATGCAAATCAGAGACAGTGCTAGAGCAAGTACGGCTGCTTTGATACGCATGCGATTGAACATCCTCCAGTGTAGTTTCCTCCGCGGACACACACACGTGTCACTTCGGAGTTTCGTTCGTGTTTAATGCAGGTAAAGCGACTGCGTCTCGCTAGCGACCCCCGTCGCTATTTGCGAGACCCTGAGGTACCCACCGTTTCAATTCGATGCCGCAAGGTTGGTGCAGGTTTCCTACAGAACAATCTTGTGCGCGAAAAATCAATGCCGCAGGGCGCAAATGATACCGAATATGTCAAACGGCTCTGGAAGATTACTGTTTTATGTATATCGGGGTTGATTCGTGGCTAAGACGCGCATCGAACGGATCACGCTGCAACGTTTCTTGCCGAGGCGAGTCGCTAGCTTTGTCTAATTTGACCCCGCGAAGATGCCAGCCTAAGATATTTCCGCTGCGGGAGGTTCCTCATGGAAGAGAAAGATCTGCGCAATTATCTGAAGCACTTTTTGAGCTGGCATGAGGCGCACGCCGATTGGAAATCCGCGCTGAGGAATTTTCCGGAAAAGCTTCGCGGGATGCGCGCAGACGGAGCGCCACATTCGGGCTGGGAGTTGCTCGAGCACATGCGCATCGCCACGCACGATATTCTTGAGTTTTCGCGAAACGCCAAGCACGTTTCTCCGGACTGGCCCTCCGGCTACTGGCCGAAACATCCCGCGCCGCCCAGCGCCGCGGCGTGGGACAAAAGCGTGAAAGCGCTGGAGCACGATCTGGACGAAATGGGGAAGCTCGTCTCCAATCCGAAAACGGATCTTTTTTCGAAAATTCCGCACGGTTCGGGACAGACGATCTTCCGCGAAGCGCTGCTGATCGCCGACCACAACGCGTACCACGTCGGCCAATTGGTGTTGGTTCGCCGCCTGCTGGGTTGCTGGCCGGAAGGCTAATTCGCGTTTTATCTCCGCAGCCGGAAGTGGCATCCTATGATGGGGAAGGAATCCGCGAAAAGAGGACCGAAGGACATCAATGACCCGGGAACAGGCTGTCGCTGAGTCTGCATCATCACAGGAAACTCAAGAGCGCATCTGGGATTCGTTTCGCCGCTGGGGCTATTTGCAGGCGAATCTCGATCCTCTCGGCGACTTAACGCCTTTGCCGCTCCCGGATCTGGATCTCGCAAGTCCCGAAGCCGAGGCGGCGCGCCGCGTCTATTGCGGCACAATCGGCGCGGAGTTCATGCACCTCGCGGATCGCGAGCGCCGCTTGTGGGTGCAGCAGCGCATGGAATCGGAAGCGGAGGCGACGGAACCCGATCGCGCGCGGATTCTCGATTTGCTCGTCCGCGCCGAAGTTTTCGAGCAGGTGCTGCAAACCCGCTACCTGGGCACCAAGCGCTATTCTCTCGAAGGAGAAGCGGCGTTGCTGCCGCTGCTCGATTCGATTCTAAGTGCGGCGGCCGAGCGCGGCGCCGAAAAGGGCATGCTGGCCATGAGCCATCGCGGCCGGCTCAACGTGATGGTCCACATCGTGGGCCGCTCGGCTGCGGAGGTTTTTGCGCGATTCGAGGACGTGGACCCGCGCAGCGTGCTGGGCAGCGGCGACGTGAAATATCATCTCGGCGCCACCGGAAACTTCCATGCCGCTGGCGGGCGCGACGTGGAAATTCACCTGGTTTCGAATCCGAGCCACCTGGAAGCCGTCGATCCGGTGGTGATGGGCCGCACGCGCGCCAAGCAGATGCGCCGCGGCGACACTGGACGGTCCAAAGTGCTGGCGATCACCATGCACGGCGATGCCGCTTTCGCCGGACAGGGAATCTGCGCCGAAACGCTTAATATGGCTGACCTGCCGGGCTATACGGTGGGCGGCGGCATCAACATCATCGTCAACAATCTGATTGGATTCACCACCTCGCCGCGCGAGGGTGTGTCGTCGCGATTTTCTTCGGATTTGGCCAAGCGCCTGCCGGTTCCGATTTTTCACGTCAACGCCGAGGATCCCGAAGCGGTGGTGCGCGTGGGGCGCATCGCCCTCGACTACCGCTATGCGTTCGGCACGCCCGTGATCATCGATCTCATCGGATATCGCCGGCACGGCCACAGCGAAGTGGATGATCCCACCATCACGCAGCCGCTTCGCTACCGCAAGATCGAGGCGCATCCGCCGCTATGGAAAATCTACGCGGAAAAGATCGGCGCGGATGGCGGGCCCATGGTCCAGCGCGTTCATCAAGAGCTCGACGCGGCGCAGAAAGAAGCGCACGAAATCGAAAAGCGCCCGCCGATGCGCCGCTTGCCGCGCTATTGGAACGAATATCGCGGCGGCTGCTACGAACCTTCGTTCGAAGTCGAGACCGCCGTAGACGCGCAAACCCTCGCATCCATCGGGCAATCGCTCGCGCAATATCCGCAAGGATTCCACATCCACGCGAAAGTGAAAAAGCTGCTGGAACAGCGCCTGGAAATGGCCAACGGCAAGCGCGCGCTGGATTACGGCATGGCCGAAGCGCTGGCGTTCGGCTCGCTATTGAAGCAGGGCGCGCCGGTGCGGCTCTCGGGACAAGACAGCCGCCGCGGCACTTTCAACCAGCGCCATTCCGCGCTGATCGATATCGAGACGGAAGAAGAATACGTGGCGCTGCAGCATCTTTCGCCCGATCAGGCGTGGTGCGAAATCTATAACTCGCCGCTGTCCGAGGCGGGCGTGCTCGGCTTCGAGTACGGGTTCAGCCGCGATTATCCCGAGGCGCTGGTGCTGTGGGAAGCGCAGTTCGGCGATTTCGCGAACGGCGCGCAGATCGTGATCGACCAATTCATCGCCGCCAGCGAAGGCAAATGGAATCTGCTCTCGGGCTTGGTGATGCTGCTGCCGCACGGCTACGAAGGCCAGGGGCCGGAACATTCGAGCGCGCGCATCGAACGTTTCCTGGAGCTCGCCGCGCGCGACAACATCCAAATCTGCCAGCCATCGAATTCCGCGCAGTATTTTCACCTTCTGCGCCGCCAGGCTTTACGGAAATGGCGCAAGCCGCTGATCGTTTTCACGCCGAAAAGCATGCTGCGGCATCCGGCGGCATCGGCTCCGCTTGCGGCGCTATCCAGCGGGCGCTTCCAGACGGTGATTCCGGATGAGGGCGATGGGTCGGCCGAGCGCGTGCTGATTTGCACCGGCAAGATCGGCCACGAGCTGAAGGCCGAGCGCACACGCCGCGGAGAGAACTCGCCTGCGATCGTGTTCGTCGAACAGTTGTATCCATTTCCGGATGGCGAGCTTTCGGCGGAAATGGACCGCCACGCGAATGCGCGCGAGTTTGTGTGGGTGCAGGAGGAGCCTGGAAATATGGGAGCACGGGGCTTCATGCAGCCCGAAATCGAGCGCCTCGCTCGTGGCCGCGCCGTGCTTGCGATCAACCGCTCCGATAGCTCCAGTCCGGCGACCGGCTCGCATCGCGCGCACGAAATGGAGCAAAAGACGCTGCGGGCCCTCGCATTTCGCGATGGGGAAGACGACGCCGAGGCTGCCCCTCGCTCGTGAACGCCCGCTCTACCCGCGGCGGCGTTGAAAATCCCGCCACGCTCGCCATTTTCACGCCAAAGCCGCAAACCGAAAGGTTCCGCCGACTGGTACCTTCGTAACATTGACCGTGCCGGGCCCTACCCTTACTTTGACTCTCGACAATTCGGCGAGGCTCTCAGGAGCCCGGAGCCCAAGGCAAGGGAACAGGACGTGTGTACCCTTTAGGCACACACACTGGACTTTGCTCTTGGTACGGCACCCGACCGCGCGTATCTTCTCGATGGGGTACTATACCTTTCGAGGGGGACGCAAATGAATAAGTGGATAGCGGTTGTGGTGTTGGATCTCATGGTTTTGACGGCTGCCGTTGGTTTGAAGGTCATCACGACTCGCGCAAGCCAGGCGAGCGCGCAGCCGGCAGCTTCACAGATCGTAACGGCTCCCGTACCGTGGTAAACGGTCTTCTGAGCTAACTCGCCGGCTGCTTACAAAGTAGCCGGCGATTTATTTCGGGCCTCGCACAGGAAGGTTTAATGCCCGGCCCGCTTGGTTACGGAATTTGGTTGACAGGCCTTCTGCTGGAAGGTCTCTTTGTAATTTTCGCCTTCGCCCGGCGCGAGTTTCTGCGCTATCTTCCGCTGAATCTATACATGGTTCTTTGCGCCGTCGCGAATTGCGGCCTGTATCTTTGCAGCCGCGATTTTGGGGTTCATTCCCGCGAGTATTTCTACTCCTACTATTCAGCGGACATTTTGCTCTCCATTCTGATGTACCTGGTGGTCGCGGAGCTGTTCGGCCGGGTACTTGAGGAAACAAGGTTCAAGAGCTACATCCGCGGTGCCGCTGGAATTCTGCTGGGTCTGACGACGTTGTTCGCATTCATTTCCGCTGCCCACGCAAGGGATCATCTGACCACGGAATTCGTTATCGAGCTTGAGCAGGACTTGAATTTCGTGGGCGTCGTGCTCATGTACATCCTGTGGGGCGCGGTCATCAAGCTGCGCGAGACGCGCGTCCGGATCGTGCAAGTGGTTCTGGCGCTCGGCGTCTATTTCAGCGCCATTGCCGCTAGTTATGCGCTGCGGAATCTCTTCCCTGATTTGGAGTTTAGCGTTCTGCGCTGGCTGCCTCCGGTGATTGGCTTGTGGCTTCCGCTGGCCTGGACCTATACGTTTGTTCGCGTTCCCGAAGAAGCCCGTTTGGCTTCCGGTCACATGCTGGTGACATCACATTGATCGCCTCGATCATTTGCGTCGCGTCGGTGGCTGCCTTCGTGCAATTCCTGATTTCTTACTGCCACTCCGTGGTGGCGGCGTTCGGAAAAATGGAACTGTCTCCGCGCGTCCGTGAAGTGGCGGGGATGGGGAACCGCGATGTGGCGGTGGACGACTTCGCGCGCTTCCTGCAGCTTCTGCATCTCTGCCCGGAGCATAACGTGGACCGCATGGAAATTCGCGCTGTGAAGGCATACTACGCGCTGCTGCATGCCATCCAGCGTGTCTCGCGCGTTCTGGTTCCGCGCGTGGCCGCTTGGGCCGACCACGAGCTTTTGGGCTGCTCTCATTTCGCCGCGGTGGCGCTGGACCGCCGCATGGAATTCAGCCGCGACCTGTTCGCGCGGCAAGCCAACATTCTGTAACTCCACAGTTCTCGAATCGCGTGCAAGCCGCAGTTGGGGCGCCCGGTTCGCATCCCAAAATTCCGATTGCAGCGCTCGACCCCTCGCCCGCGCGCTGCTACCATTACCAAAAGGCGGCCTGCCCAACGCCGCTTCCCAATGAAGTCGCTCGAACAACGCGTGCTCGATTACACGGGTGAAATGCGCCTGCTGCAGCCTGGCGACCGCGTCGGGGTGGCCGTTTCGGGCGGGGCCGATTCCGTGGCGCTCCTGCAGCTGCTTCAGAGCGTGCGCGAAAAACTCGGGATCAAGCTGCTCGTCGTTCATTTCGACCATCTTCTGCGCGGCGCGGAATCCGGCGCCGATGCGGAATTTGTGGCGGATCTGGCGCGGCGCAACGCAATTCCCTTTGTGCTCGATCGCGAGGACGTGGCCGCCGCTGCCAGGCAAAACAAATGGAATCTCGAAGATGCCGCCCGTCGATTGCGCTACGCCTTTTTCGACCGCATCGTCCGGGAAGGGCGGGCCACTCGCATTGCCGTGGCTCATACGGCGGACGATCAGGCGGAGACCCTGCTGGCGCATCTGATTCGAGGGACGGGACCAACCGGACTCGCCGGAATTTATCCCGTGGCGGGCGCCATCGTGCGTCCATTGCTCGCCATCCGCCGCGAGGAACTGCGCGCCTATCTGCGGCGTCACAGCCAGACCTGGCGCGAGGATTCCACCAATTTGGACGTGCAGCGCGTCCGCGCGCGCATTCGAGCGCGGCTGTTGCCGCTGCTGGAGCGCGAGTTTTCTCCAAGCGTGGTCGGCCGGCTCTCTGATCTGGCGCGGCTGGCGCGCGAGGAGCAGGAATTCTGGAACGCGCTGACCGAAGAGCGATTCCGCGCGCTCGTGCGGCGCGATGAAAGCGGTCTCTCGATTCGCGTCCGTGATTTGATCGCGCCCATGAACCTGCCCGGCAGCTCTGGCCCGCGCGAATCCCGGCAAGTCGCAGGCGACTTTCCTCTGCGCGCCCTGACGGAGCGCTTGATTCGCCGCCTTTACCAGGAGCTTCGCGGCACCCGCCAGGGGCTCGCGGCGCGCCACGTGGAACAGGTGATTCGGCTCGCGATTCTTTCCGGCGGCGGCCGGCGCGCGGAGCTTCCCGCGGGCGTGATCGTCGAAAAGAACTTCGGCGAGCTCACGTTTGCGCTTCGGAACGAGCGGCACGCTTCGAAAAAAGCGGCCGGTCAAAGTGCCGCTCCGGGCGCCTATGCGTACCCGATTGAGCTTCCGGGCCAGGGCTGCGCCACTGTTTCGGTGCCCGAACTTCGGAAGCGCTTCCGGCTGAAAGTGATTGACTGGACGTTCACGGAGCGCGAGACTAGAAGAGGATGCTCGGCCCTGGATGCGGACCGGCTTCGGATGCCATTGATTCTACGAAGTTGGCGACCCGGCGACGCCTATCGCCCTCTGGGACGTCGCCAAACCCACAAGCTCAAGCAGATGTTCGCGGCGGGGCGTATTCCGGTTCGCGATCGCGCCGGATGGCCCATCCTGGAAAGTGGCGGGCACGTTGTTTGGGCGCTGGGCATGCCTCCGGCTCGCGAGTTTTGCGCCGGCGAAGGCACCGCGACCGGGGTGGTAATCGAAGAGGATCGTCTCTAAGCGGGAGGGGTGAAGTTCCGGTCTACGCGTGACGATACGCCGGTCGAATGCGACAATTGAATACTCTCGTCCTGCTGTTGCGTCTAATGGGATAGGAGCAGGGACTAGCGGTCTTGGCGTGTGGGGCCGTTTCGAACGCGCTGATTCTTCCGCACGGCGAGATGTTTTGCTGGCGGCCCGGAAGTTAGGGTGAGGTAAAAAGTGAACTCAACAGTCCGTACGGTCTTGTTTTGGGTTTTGATGATCGCTCTGGCGGTCGTGCTGTGGCAAATGGCTTCGCGGGGCGAACCCGCTGAGCATCAGGATCAGCCAAGCTACAGCGTGTTCCTGCAGAAGGTAGATAACGGCAACGTCAAGGACGTGACGGTCTATCTTTCCGCCAACAGCGCGGAGATCCGCGGCGAGTACAACAATGGCGGCAAGTTTAACAACGTAACCATCGCCAACGCCGCGATTCCCGACGTCACCAAGGTCCTGCAGGATAAGGGCGTTACCTACAACTACAAGGAAGTGAAGAACGCCGACTGGCTCACGCTGATCATCAATCTTTCGCCATTCATACTTATTCTGGCTATCTGGATTTTCATGATGCGGCAGATGCAAGCCGGCGGAAATAAGGCGCTCAGTTTCGGAAAATCCCGTGCCAGGCTGCTCACCGCGCAGCAGAAGAAGGCCACCTTTAAAGATGTGGCCGGATCCGATGAAGCCAAGGAAGAGCTCTACGAGATCATCGATTTCCTGAAAGACCCGCAGAAGTTCCAGAAGCTCGGCGGGCGCATTCCCAAAGGCGTGCTGCTCGTCGGACCTCCGGGAACGGGCAAGACGTTGCTGGCCCGCGCCATTGCCGGCGAGGCCAACGTTCCGTTCTTTTCGATTTCCGGTTCGGATTTTGTGGAGATGTTCGTGGGCGTGGGCGCCAGCCGCGTTCGCGATCTTTTCGAACAGGGCAAGAAGAACGCGCCGTGCATCATCTTCATCGACGAAATCGACGCGGTCGGCCGCCATCGCGGCGCCGGCTTGGGCGGTGGGCACGACGAGCGCGAGCAGACCTTAAACGCTCTGCTGGTGGAAATGGACGGATTCGAATCGAACGAAGGCGTGATCCTGATCGCGGCCACCAACCGGCCGGACGTTCTCGATCCCGCTTTGCTGCGGCCTGGCCGCTTTGACCGCCGCGTGGTGGTTCCGCGTCCCGATGTGCGCGGCCGCGAGGAAATCCTCCGCGTCCACACGCGCAAGGTGCCTCTCTCCGAAGACGTGGATCTTTCCGTGATCGCCCGCGGCACGCCGGGATTTTCCGGCGCGGACACGGCCAACCTCGTCAACGAAGCCGCGCTCTGGGCCGCTCGCCAGAATCGCAAGGTGGTGATGATGGCGGATTTCGAGATGGCCAAGGATAAAGTCCTGATGGGCGTCGAGCGCAAGTCCATGATCCTTTCGGACGAGGAGAAGAAAAACACCGCGTACCACGAAGGCGGGCACGCCCTCGTGGCGGCCATGACTCCGGGCGCCGATCCGCTGCACAAAGTAACGATCATTCCGCGCGGCATGGCGCTGGGCGTCACCATGCAGTTGCCGATCGACGACAAGCACACCTACACGCGGGATTTTCTGGAGGCGCAGTTGGCCGTTCTGATGGGCGGGCGCGCGGCCGAGGAAATTTTCCTCAATCACATCACCACCGGCGCGGGCAACGACATCGAACGCGCCACGGAAATCGCGCGCCAGATGGTCTGCGAGTGGGGCATGAGCTCGCTCGGCCCGCTCACCTTTGGCAAGAAGGAAGAGCAGATCTTCCTGGGCCGCGAGATCGCGCAGCACCGCGATTATTCCGAGGACACGGCGATCAAGATCGACGGGGAAGTGCGGTCCATCGTTACCACCGGGTACCAAAGAGCGCGGAATATCCTGGAGACCAACCGCGAGGCGCTCGAACGCATCGCTAGGGCGCTGCTCGATCGCGAAGTGCTCGATGCCAACGAGCTGAAGCTCCTGATGGAAGGCAAGCCGCTGCCGGAAAAAGTGCCGCCTCCGCCGCCCGCCGCTCCGCCGGTGCCCGCGAAGGAGCCGCAGCTCACGCTGCGTCCCGACGCGCGGCCCGTTCCGGGCATGGCCAAGGGCGAAAAGCCGGCTCCGGCCTGATCGGTTCGGCTTGGCCGCCGTGGCTTGGTCGTAAGCTTCGCGGACAACTCATCTGAATGAAAAGGGCGCCCCTCGCGGCGCCCTTTTTGTTTTGCATTTCGCTGTATTGGTTCGCGCTCGGCCCAATTGGCTGGTTGCGCGCCGATCTGCGAGCCGCGCGTGACGCATGCTTTACGGGCTAAGGTCAGCGCTAGCTAAGTCTCGATTTTTCAGAGGCGCGTGTCCTGAAAGGCGCCAGTTTCTACCCGAATCGCGAGAAATTTTTTTTTGAGGGCCGATCGGCTCCGCCAAATGCCCTTGTGAAGCTTCACAAAGCCCGCAGAGCGCCGAACCCTTGGCGCACGACCCTTGATTCCAGCGCGCCATTTCCAACCCCGCCACGGCGCTCCTAAGCGGCAGTTTCCCGAGTCCGGAGCGCTGGCCGCCTCTCATTTGGTCGTTGGACAGTGCCATGCTCTCCGGACCACCGTGACATGCTGCTGTGCGTTATCCAATTGCTGACGTATGGCCGGAAGAAATATGGGCGGCGAGTCCCGGCCAACCTAAAGTCCGAGGAGACACGTACGCGTTTCAGCCGACGCTATGCCGAACCCAACGGGGGATAATCGCAGCGTTGTCATAGACGTTGATCTGAAACCGAACGACGTCTACACCCCGATTCGCTGGACTCGGGGAAATCTGGCGAGGTAGACTGCGGGTTTTTTGTCTGCTTGATCTTTTTCGATTTGTACCGGAGTTCGTCGGCGCTCCTGTCCTTTCCGGACGGCAAATCACTTTTGGCGGTCGAATACGAACACTCATTCGCGAGAATATGCCCGGGAAAGATAGGCTTCGCCGCGACTGGTTCTGGCTGACGGACGGTAAGCGGAATGTCGGCAAGAACTTTGTCATCGGGAGCCTGCCGCGCGATAATTCGAGGATATGGACACACTGGAAATGACGCAGGCGCGAAGATGTTCGTTTGTGCCGGACATGAGTTGGACACAGCAAATTCTGCCGGGCAAGCGATTGAACTGCATTGCAGCGGCCCAGGAAGTGTTTACTCAGGCGGAGCAGAAACTGGCGCAGATCGAGAAGACTGGCCTCGACCGGGCGGAGATCCGCGTGGCGGCGTTTATGCCGCGGCTGCCGGACATGGAAGCCGACCGCGGCTCCCGGCGGTACGCCAGCTATATGGCAAAGCAATTCCGGAAGCACGGCCTGGATTTTCGCATCGAGGAAGCGCACAGCGCCGACGCCTTGGAACTGCTTCTGATGGGCGCGCAAGTCCACGACAAGATCTATGGGACATTCATCTTCTTCCCGGCGCCGTTCGGCAAGACCGAGGATTATTTCCTGCGGCGGGTGCGCCCGGAGAAAGATATCGAAGGACTCACGGTCGAGAACACCGGCCGCATGGCGCTGAACATCAAGACGGTCGATGAAGAAGAGAAGTACGAAGGCGTGGTGCCCTGCACGGCGAAAGCGATCCTCACTCTGCTGCACCAGCACCCGGAAATCAGGAAGATGTTTCCGCGCGATGCCCGGCAGAGTGGTCCCACGGTGGCGATCTGCAATAGCTCGCCGCGCATCGGCATTCCGCTGCAAAGCATGCTGATGCGGATCGGAGCCACCGCGCTGATGATTCATCCGCAGACCCGGCCGGAAGACCGGGAAGCCTATCTCCTGAGTGCGGACATCATCGTGACCGCGTTTCCGGCGCAGTGCGAGGCGGACCTGGTGCGCAACGTGAAAGATGGTGCCGTGGTCATCGACTGTTCCACCGAAGGAAACTTGCACGCGGACGTGCTGCGCAAAGCCGCCTATCTATCGACCCACGACAACCATCTGGGGCAGATTACGACCGCGCTGGCGCTCTACAACACCGCCTTGTGCACGCTCTGGCAATGCGGCATGAAGGGCTAACCCCGTCCGGGCCGGCGGCGGGATTCAATACCCTGATCGAAGTGGTTCGTTCCAAGCTTGGCTGCTATATCGGTCGGTTCCGGACCCGCCGCAGTGGTCCTGAGCGGCTCGCATCCGGCGCTTTTCAAAGCGCGCGGCCTGTTATCCCGTCATTTTGAAGAGAGACTTGCCAAGCGACTCCATTCACACGGACACGAACGGAATTCCCGTTCCTTCGGCGTTCGTGGCCACACGGCTCGCGGTAGCAAGGTAGGTGCATTGCATCACCAGGCAATTATTAAGTAGCGCGTCTTATAGTGGAGTCACATAATATAGGCCTGCTTATTCGGGAGGGCTAAGATGAAGTTAACTCCCCGGCCCATCGATTGCCTCGCGCTCCTCTTCCTGCTGATATCAGCGCGCTCTCCGGCACGAGCCTCATCAAGCAGTCAGCCAGAATTGGTTCGGCTCGCTTACGTTCAGGGCGATGTCCGCGTGAGCCGCGGTAACAGAAAGCATCCGGAGCTGAGCGGCGCGTGGGAAAAAGCCGTGGCGTACCTTCCAATTCAGCAAGGCTTCGCTCTTGCGACTGGCAAAGGGCGAGCTGAAATCGAATTCGAAGATGGTTCCGTACTTTACCTGGCCCCCAATTCCGTCTTGCTATTTCGCGGGCTCACGGTCCGAAACGGCGCCCCAAGAACGGACCTGGAGTTGCTCTCTGGCATCGCCACTATGGATGCCCATCCAGTTGCGCAAGGCCTGTTCAGGCTCGAAGTGCCACAGGACACTCTGAACGTCGAATATCCTGAGTCGGCGTTTCTTCGCGTGCGGAGTTACCTGGACGGCGTGTCCATAACACCACAGGAAAACGAAACCGCTAACCACAATGGCCGCGACAAGGTTCATCTGCTTGCGGGCCAGACAGTCACGTATGCCGACGAAATTTCCAGGCAAATCGTTGCGCCTGCCGCGAAAAAGCCGGACGCCTGGGACGAATGGGTTCTCGCGAGCCGCGCCGCTCGTCAAAAGGAAATGGTGCTCGCTCTCAAGGCCTCCGGGCTGACAGCCCCGATTCCGGGACTCGTGAGCCTCTATGAGAACGGCAAGTTCCTTGCATGTCCGCCCCATGGAACTTGCTGGCGACCCAATGCAGCTGCTCTCGCAAAGGCCTCGGCAGCCGTGCCCCCTGATGCCGCCGCGTTCTCCGCCGAGCAGGTTGTTCCGGCGAGTGGTGAACAGATGCTTGGTTCAGCCCAAGTCCAGCAAGCAAGAGTGTTGCCGCTCATACACTCAGAAACATTTTTCCCATCCTGTGGATTCGATGGCGTTCGGGTTGACACTTTTCTCAATCCGATCACACATCGAAAAATCGTTCGCATGAGGCCGTACGCGGGTTATTTTCCATGGGATGTGGCCGAGTGCTACTCGGGCGGCTGGATAGCAGGCTGCTATGTTTATGTTGATGGCGGCTGGAGATTCAGCCAAGAGTGCGGCACGTATGTTTATGTCGTTAGCCAAGAGCGCAGATATGGCCCGCCACTTCTATGGGTTCGTCTTGCGGGCGGAAGAGGGTTCGTTCCTGTGAGTCCCCACCATAGACGAAATGGTCTGCCAGTCAACATAAAGCATGGCGTATTGATCCCAGAACCCCGTGCGAGAGGCGGGCCGGAATGGATCGCTTATCGCAGTTCGGACAAACTGAAGGTCCTCAAGGGCGTTCCGAGATTGTTCAAAACCAGCATAGCGCCCGCTCTGCTGCCTGCCGCTCGGCCGGTGATCGAAGCGCACTTGGCGGAAGGATTCCTCCCAAAGGGCGATCGTCCCCAAGGGGCGTTTTGGACGGCAGCTATCTCTTACCGCTACCGGTCGCGACAATTTGTTGCGCTTCGGAGAATCGACTCCGGGCGGCGGGTGCGGGTACGGCCGGTCGCCATTGCGCGCGTTAACTCGCGAGGAGTCGTGTCTGGCGGGATCGTCCGTGGGTACGTTTCTGACGGGGGATCCGCGACCGGGTACGCGGTGCACGGCACCTCCTCAGGCTCGAGGACTTACCGAGGAAAAGGCACGGTTCAATTCTCCGGCTTTCGGCCCACGCACAGCGGCGGCGGGTATCACTCCTCGGCTCCGCCAGTCTCCGCTCCCGTTTCGCCGACGGCGGGCGGAGAAGCGGCAGGCGATAAGGGGTCAGCTGAGCCTCCAAGAGCTGGAGTAACAGGGCACTAAATGGCCTGACGGGAAATTTCCGTGCTGGGGGAATAGGCGCAGGATGGGGCCATGGCGAAGCGCAATAATGACACATTCGACCCCGAATGCCCGTGCTGCTGGGCGAAGATGACCGTGGATCGCGGGCTCGGCGCCGTGCTTTCGTACGTTCCGCCGCCCACGGCGCCACCCCTCCTTTCAACCTTGTAAGTCGGGCAACTCCTCAGTAGCTGGTCAGGCGTGATGCGGTCGGCGCCGATGGCGCCGCCTCTTACGCGCACATCCAAGGCGCGCCGCAATCAGGAAGGCTTCAGGGTCCACACGCGAATGGCTTTCGTCGGGTTGGTGGGGCACACCACTTGGCATGCGCCGCAGCCGTTGCACTTATTGAGGTCGATCGCGGGGTAGGAGATGTACTGTTCCTCGTCCCATTTGATCTTGATCGCCTCATACGGACAGGCGAGCTCGCACGCATCGCATTCCTTCTTGCCGAGGACAAGGAGGCAGATATTGTCGTCGACGATGGCCTCGCCAATCACATACTTCTTCTTTTCCGGCATGGTCAGCGCGGTCAACGCTCCGGTGGGGCAGACCTGGCTGCAGGCATTGCATGTCTCCAGGCAATACTTGTATTCCCTGTCGTAACGAATGATGGGCGCGCCGAACCCTGCCAGCCCCGCCTCATGACCGGTATCCGGGTGAATGATTTTCGAGGGGCAAGCGTGCGTACAGTTGTTGCAGCGAATGCATAGCCCAGCGAACCGATCCTCCGGCACCGCTCCGGGAGGACGCAGCAGGGTATTAGCCTTGCGATAGCGCGCCGCTCCGGCACGCCGCGCCCACAGCGCGAGCAATGCGCCCGCGCCGCCGGCAAAAAACACACGGCGCGCGGTTTGAAACTTCCGCGCGGACGCGCTCGCAGTCAATTTGGTCCACAACGCTTTCCGAGATAAATACAGCATGTCCTGCAATCCGCTGAGAGGGCAAATGCGGACGCACCAGAGCATGCCAAAAACGAAAGTGGCTCCCACCAAAACACCCAAGCCGAGGCAGACCAGGATGACGGTTATCGGGTTCGTCGCCTTGGTCAAGGCAAAAGGGCTGCTGAAAATGCACAGAGGATCCATCCATAGCAGCACCGGATAACCCACGACAGCGCCCGCCAGCGTCAGTATCGCGACGTATCTCCCGACCGGTGGGCACTTGCCCCACCACCGCGACTTGCGTAACCCAACGCGCGAGGAATTTTCCAGCAGGAAACCGGTGGGACAGAGGTACAGGCAGAACCACCGCTTTTTAAATGAACTCACCACGGCCACGATGAGCGCGAGAACCGCTCCCACACCGATCGAGCGCGTGGCGATGATCGACGACAAGCTAACGAACGGGCTGATCTCCTGGAAAAACCTTGGCGCGATTGCCCACGGGACCAACGGCCATACCAGCACGACCGCGCCGACAAAACACGTCAGCTGGATCAACCGCCGCGGCACGCGCCGGAGAACGTTCATCCCAAATAGGCCCCTTGCTGGTGCAGCAAATTTTGCAGCTTCGCTACATTCACGTTGCGAGGCTTGCATTTGTCCTTGATGCACAGCGCCGCAGCCAGACCCGCAGCCTGCCCGGTAACCCAGCAAACCGGAATGAGCCGGGTGATGTCGGCGACGTCGAATTCGGCCGATATGCAGCGTCCGGCCGCCAGAACGTTTTCGACCTTTGCGGGAACGAGCGAGCCGTAGGGAATTTGAAATTCGGGAGCAAGCGCGTACGCACCGGAATAGCCGATGACGTCTTTAAACTTGGCGCCGCCCCGGATCTCCTCGACTTTAAGTTTCTTGACGCCGTCAAGGAGCCTGCTGAGCCGCACGCCCAGTTGAGGAGCGGTTTCCGTCAAATAGACCTGTTCGTTTCCTTTCCTGCGTTGAAGCTTTTGGACGTTGCCCCAGGTCCCGCGGCGGAGCTCAAGTTCCAAAGCGGTCAGATTCGCAACGTCCAGGGCGTCTCCGATCGGGCCTTTCATGTTGAGCCAGTTCACATGGGGCGCAGGCGTCGGATTCCCGGCGTGACCGTTGAAATCGGTCACTCTGCCTTCCGAGGGCCGTCCTTCGCCGACCTTCCCCACCACAGGCTTTTTCCGGCTTTCTGGGTTTTCCGATCCTCGCCCCGGAAGCATATCCACCTCATCGATGTTCCCGATGCGGCTGATCAGGCCGATATTGGTTTTGACTTTTTCGAAAGCCGCCCCTGCGGCCGCGTAAATATCTCCGTCTCCCGAAGCGTCGATCACAATATCGGCCAGGATTGCCTGTCGCCCCGACTTGCTCTCAAAAACGGCGCCGCGCACGGCTCCTCTGGAGTCGACAATGGCATCGACGCCCCAACAATCCAGATAGGCGGTTATGCCCGAATCGAGCACCATGTTGGCCAGCACATATTTCAACGCCTCCGCATCGAACGTCGGGTAAATCGGCGCCTTGTGCCGATCGATGATTCCGAACTTGAGCACGTCCAGTTTCTTCATCAGCTCTTCGGCGAAGCCGAAGATCACTTGCTTGTTATTCCGGTCGTAGAGCGGAAATATTCCCAGGACGAGACCGCCGGTTGCGAGCCCTCCCAGATACCCGTACCTCTCCACCAGAGTGACGTCGACGCCCAGCCGCTTGGCCGAGAACGCGGCCGCCGTTCCCGCCGGGCCGCCTCCGACAACCAGGATGCTGGTCTCGTGCAAAACCGGCAGCCCCCTTTGCGGTTGCACCACCTTGCCGCGAACGATCGTCGCGGGTGATCTGGTTTCGGCATGCGCATTTTGTCCGGCAGTTTCATTGGCCAGCGCCGAAACCGGCGTCAGTGATCCGGCCGCAAACAAGCCGCCTGCGGCAATCGAGCGACGCATTAATTCTCTTCGTGTCAGGTCTCTTGACATGTTTCCATCCGTTCGACAGTTGGTCGATCCGAACCCGATTCCCGGGCCCTCGATCTATTCGGCGGCAATATTATTCCAATGCGAACGAGAAGCCAACTGCCTGTAAGTCGGCTACCGGACAACCGTAATGGCCTGATGGCGGTCGGAGGGGAAATTTCCGTTGGCGGGGATTTGGCGTAGAATGAGGCCATGGCGAAGCGCCCTGAAGACACATTTGATCTCGAATGCCCGTGCTGCCGGGCGAAAATGACCGTCGATCGCGGGCTCGGCGCCGTTCTTTCGCACGTGCCGCCGCCGAAAGCGCCACCCTCCGTCGATCTGGACGATACGGCGCGGCTGCTCCGCGAGCAGGAGGAAGCCGTTGAGGCGAAATTCCGCGCGTCGGTGGAAGCGGAAAAATCCAAGGAAGACGTGCTGGCGCGCAAATTCGCCGAGGGCCTGAAGAAAGCCAAAGACGCGCCGGCCGAAAAGCCGTTCCGCCCCTTCGATCTCGACTGAGTTTCCCCATGCGAGCCTCGCTTCTTGCGCTCGCCAGCCTCGCCGTTCTTTCCGCCGCCGCTGTCGGCGTTGCCGCGCCCAAACAGCACATCAAACAATACGTAGCGCCCGAAAAATTCCCGCGCCAGCTCGATAAAGGCATCGTTTGGCATCGCGATCCGGCCACCGGGGAACTGCACATCTTGTCGGCTGGCGATGCGTCCGACGCGAATTCAACCGGCGATCGGGCCGCGCGTGCCGCGATCGAGTCGCTCACGCAGATGGTCCCGGTCACCTGCATCGTTTCCGCGTCGGACGGCGAAGCGGTTCCCGGCCTGCGCCGCAGCGATTTCCGCATCTACGACGACGGCGCCGTGCAGTCGATCGCCTATTTCGACGCGTCCACGCAGCCCGCCAGCGTCGCGCTGGTGATCGACGCGAGCCCCAGCGTCCTGCCCGATTCGAGCGCGATGAAGCAGGCCGCCGACGCGCTGGTGGATTCGCTTGCGCCGCTCGACCAGGCCGCGCTGGTCGATTTCTCCGCGCACACCTATTTGCTCGCGCCCTTTTCGGACGCGCGCGAGGTGATCCGCCGCGCCGTCGGGCGCATCAGCGTGCGCGGGCTTTTCGGCGACACCGGCGGATCGAATATCTATGAGGCCGTGTACCTGACCGCCGAAAAATTGTTCCCCGGGCGCACCGGGCGCAAAGCCATTGTGCTGCTGACCGACGGGCAGGACAGCGGGCTCGGCCTCACGCTCGACCCGCGCAGCGAATCGCCGCATCCCGGCGACGAAAACCGCCTCACCTTTGACGACGTGGTTCGCGCGCTCGCCTCGCAGGATATTCAGGTCTTTGCCGTCTCCACCGAAAATCGCCCGCGCATCATGACTCCCGCATGGCTCGCCGCCAATGCCGGCACCAGTTTCATTTCTCCCAACGTGCTCAGGCTCGGGATTCCCGCCTACACGGACTATCTCGCCGAACTCGTTCGCCGCGCCGGAGGCCAGCTCTATTTTCTGAATGAATCGAGCACGGTGGCCGGCACGTTCCGCCAGATCGCCGAAAAAATTCGCGCCGAATATACGATTGGCTTTTATCCCGCGCGCGCCGCGGGCGCGCCGGCGAGCCCCGGCTGGCACTCGCTGCGCGTGGAAGTAGTTGGGCACGCGGGCGTCAACGTCTCGCACCGCGCCGCCTACTATGCAGCGGCTCCGCCGCGCTGAATCCGCACGCCTGAGCATGCCGGCAGCTCGAATATCCAGCGCCAATTTAGCGTTATAATCGCGCCTTTTCGTTTCGAAGATTCCGCCAACCCCGAGGATTGATCGATGAAACTCGATTTCTGCGCCATGCAAGGCCAATTCGTCCGGCTGGAGCCGGTGACGCCGGAGGTGAAGGAGCAGGTGCGCGAGTTGGTCGAGAGCGATCCCGAGGCTTGGGCGACTCTTACCGTAAACCCAATCGTGCAGGGGTTCGATGCCTACTGGTTGCCGATGGTAGAGGGCGTCACCAGCGGCCAGCGGTACGCGTACGTGATCCGGAGAATATCCGACCATCGCGTGATCGGCACTTCGAGTTTCATGAGCATGCGATTCTCGCAACGCGGGTTGGAAATAGGAGCGACTTTTATAGAACCGGACGCGCGAGGCAACTACGTCAATCCGGAATGCAAGCTCCTGATGCTGGATCACGCATTCAAGAGCGGAGCGGTCCGCGTGGAATTCGTGGTCGACGCCGGAAATCATCGGAGCCAAGGGGCCGTGCTGAAATTGGGCGCGGTGCGGGAAGGCTTGCTGCGGAGCCGCAAAATCGCCTGGAATGGGGAAGTGCGCGACGTTGTGTTTTTCTCCATTACCGAAAAGGAATGGCCGGGCGTGGGTAACCGCCTTCGCAAGAGACTGTCGGCGTTCGGTACATCCGCCTGATCTGCTTACTGTTTCCAGCAATTCGTGATTCAATATGCGGTCCATGTTTCGCCGCGCAAAATTCAGGCTACGTCTGCCTTCGCGCACGCTGGCGCTGGGCGAGCGCACGCTGGTGATGGGCATTCTGAACGTCACGCCGGACAGCTTTTCCGACGGCGGACGATTTATCGATGCGGGCGTCGCTGTTGCGCGCGCCCTCGAACTGGAACGCGCCGGAGCCGACATTCTTGATGTCGGCGGGGAGTCGACGCGCCCCGGCTCGGAGCCGGTATCTGCCGAGGACGAGCTGCGCCGCGTGATTCCGGTGCTGGAAATCCTGCGCGGCCGCCTGAAAATTCCCATCTCGATCGACACGATGAAGCCCGAAGTGGCGGAAGCCGCGGCGGCGGCCGGTGCCGAAATGTTGAACGACGTTTCCGGTCTGCGCGCGGGCCCGGCGATGGCGGAAATCGCGCGTCGACGCAAGCTGCCGCTGATCCTGATGCACATGCGCGGCGAGCCGCGCACCATGCAGAAAATGCCGTTCGCGCGAGACGTGTTGCGCGACGTGACTTCCGGGCTGCGCCGGGCGCTGGCCGCGGCGCGCCGCGCCGGCGTGCCGAAATCGCAGATCGTGCTCGATCCCGGCATCGGCTTCGGCAAAACCGCCTCGCAGGATTGCGAATTGCTCGCGCGCTTGCCGGAGCTCGCGCGCTTGGGATGCCCGCTGCTCGTCGGCGCGTCGCGCAAAAAGTTCATCGGCAGAATTCTCGGCGGCCTGCCCGCCAACGAGCGCGTGTGGGGCACCGCTGCCACGGTCGCCGCGGCGATTCTCGGCGGAGCGCACATCGTGCGCGTGCACGACGTGGCGGAAATGGCGCAGGTGGCACGCGTCACCGACGCGATCCTCACGCCCCGCCTCGCCGCCGCGAAAGCGGCGCCGCGAGAATGAGCGCCACCGATAGCAGCATCACCGATCACGCCAACGCTCGCAACGCGCTGCTCGCCGGCTTCCTCGGCTGGACGCTCGACGCCTTCGATTTTTTCATCCTCGTCTACGTGCTGACGAGCATCGGCGCGGAATTTCACCGCTCGATGGTGGACATGACGCTCACGCTCACCGCCAGCCTGGTGATGCGTCCCGTGGGCGCGTTTATTTTTGGGCTGATGGCCGACCGCTACGGCCGCCGCTTGCCGCTGATGCTCGACGTTCTCTTCTACTCGGTGATCGAGGTGCTTTCCGGATTTGCGCCGAACTACACCGTGTTCCTGATCCTGCGCCTGCTTTACGGCATTGGCATGGGCGGCGAATGGGGCGTGGGCGCGTCGCTGGCGATGGAGTCGGTGCCGGTGAAGTGGCGCGGCATTCTTTCCGGCGTGCTGCAGGAGGGCTACGCGCTCGGCAATCTTCTGGCCGCCATCGCCTTCTGGACGATTTTTCCGCACTGGGGCTGGCGCGCCATGTTTTTCCTGGGCGGCTTGCCCGCGCTGCTGACTTTCTTCATCCGCGCGCGCGTGAAGGAAAGCGAAGCGTGGCGCGCCACAGCCGTTGCCAGGAAAAGTTGGCGCGCCTATTTTCGCGATGTGACCGCCAACTGGGAGCGCTTCCTCTATCTGGTGATTTTCATGGCCATGATGAACTTCATCTCGCACGGCACGCAGGATCTTTACCCGTCGTTCCTGCTGCACAGCCTGCATTTCAGCACGCGGGCCACGGCCATCGTTAGCGTGGTGTCGATGGTTGGGGCAATCGTCGGAGGCGTGCTCGTCGGACTCTACTCCGACCGCGCGGGACGCCGCCGCGCCATGGTGATCGCCATGCTGCTCGGCATCGTGCTGATTCCGCTGTGGGTGTTTGCGCCGAGGATCATTCCCATGGGCAGCGTCGCCGGCGAAGTCGCGCTGGTGAGCGTGGCCGCGCTGCTGATGCAGTTCATGGTGCAAGGAGCGTGGGGCGTGGTCCCGGCGCACATCAACGAGCTTTCGCCCGGCTCGTTGCGCGGTTTCTTCCCCGGCTTCGCCTATCAGATCGGAGTGCTGATCGCCGCCGGCGCAGCGCCGATCGAAGCGCTGCTCGGCAAGCATTTCAGCCTGGCGCAGTCGATGGGCATGTTTGCAGCGATTGTTTTCATCGTGGGCGCGATCGTCACCGCCGCCGGCCCCGAAGCGCACCGGATTTCGTTCCACCCCCCGGAATAAATGGCCGCCCGCGGCGCGCCTACTGGCTGTAACGCTGCGATGGAACTCGGGCTGGCGAAAGCTCGGCGAAAAATTGCGTGCGCCGGGACGTTCCGGGTAGACGCACATGCGATCTTTTGTTTTCAATAAGTTGTGTGCGTTTCTACTCGATTGACTGTTCCGGGTAGATTTCTCGGAATCGGGCGTGAGAGGTTGGAGGCTAGAGGGCACGTTCGTGGCATCGGAGAGGGATTTGAATTTCGTTGCCGTCATTTGAGCGCCACTTTCGTCGTTTTCTCACCGCCTGTTTCGCGCTGTATCCACTCAGCAGCTTCGCGCCGACAACTAAAAACGACCCACGGTAGCATGGCCGTTGCTAGAGGACGAGGTCCAAATTGGCGGCAGTACCGCTTTCCCGTTTTGGGGCCGCCCTTCGGAAAGATGAAGAATGAAGTGCAGGCCCGTGCGGCAGTTCGTTGCGCATCTATCGTGGCACCGATACGTGATCGGAGCATTCTGCCGGGATAGACGGAAGTCAAACGAGTCTCTGATGCGCGTCTTGCCTCGGTCGGTACGGCGTTGTATGCTTCCTGACATGGTTCTTGGCTTACGATGTAGTAACTCTGATTATCATTTTGTTCTTCTCTCCGGCACCAAGAAATCGCCGGTGATCGAGCGCCACGATTCGGCCTCGTACCCAGCAGGCTTCAAGAAACCCGCTTCCTTGAAGTGGATGGTCGATGAAACGAAAGACTTACTTCGCAAGTACCCTCAGGTCGAGAAAATAGTAATGAAGGGTGCCGAACCGATGGCTAACCGAACCTCCGAGATACTCGCGAGGGTCGAGTACGAAGCCGCCGTATACATCGGGTGCTCTGAAATGGGGCGGAAGGCGGTATTCAAAAAAGTTAAAGCGACCGTCGCCAAAGATCTCGGTCTTAAGGGCCGCGGTAAATATCTCGAGACTCTCGATACCTCAGTTATGGGAGGCTTTGCGGTTCTCGCACCCAAGGCGCGCGAAGCGGCGCTGGCGGCCTGGAGCGAGCTGACCTAATGGCCGCCAATTTTCAACGGCTCAGAAGGCTTGGTGGAGGGCATTTCGGCGAAGTCTGGCTAGCGCGTGATACCGGCCTGAATACACTGAGGGCATTGAAGGTCATTCCAAAGGATCGCCTTTCAAATCCACATAATTTCTTCCAGGAGGCCCAAACACTCAAAATCGCAGAGCATCCGAACGTCGTCCGGGCCGAAGATACCGGCCTGATGGAAGACGACAGCGTGTATGTGGCGATGGAGTATCTGAAGGGTAGAAGTCTGGAGGATGAGGCCAAGGGCTCCTATGTGCCGCTTAGCCGAGTAAAACGCGTTATGAGTGATGTCCTTAGGGGACTTGAGCACGCCCACACAAAGCTGATCCTTGACCTGCCCCCCGTTTTTGGTCCAGTCATAAGTTAGCACTCGGGGTTTGGTTCTGAAACTCCTCGGCGGCGCAGGGGATGAGCCCGTCGTCGCCGGGGCGGTGGGAAAGTGGGAATCCCGCGCCTTTTGCGGGATTTCCAAGCGGAGTGGGAAAGTGGGTTGTACTTTTCCACGGAGCGTCTTTTCCACAGCCTTTTTCCCCGCCCATCTCGCCAGCAAATTCCTCCGGTGTCCGATAGCCCAGACTGCTGTGCGGGCGCGCGGTATTGTAATCCACCCGCCACGCTTCGATGATCTGTCTGGCTTCGGCTAGGCTCACGAACCAGTTCTGGTTCAGGCATTCGTCCCGGAACTTGCCGTTGAAACTTTCGATGAACGCATTCTGCACCGGTTTGCCCGGCTCGATAAAATGCAACCGCACCCCGTTCGCAAAGGCCCATTGGTCCACCACCTGACTGATGAACTCCGGCCCATTGTCCACTTGCATCACTTCCGGCACTCCTCGCGTTTGCTTCAGTCCTTCCAGCACGCGCACCACGCGCTGGCCCGGCAGCGACGTGTCCACTTCGATCCACAGGGCTTCTCGCGTGTAGCCGTCCATCAAGTTCAGCGTCCGGAAACTCCGCCCGCTCGCCAAGCGGTCCTTGGTGAAGTCCATGGTCCAGACCTGGTTGGCCCGTGTGGGCAACTCCGACGGAGCTCGTGCCGCGGCCCGCAGTCGTTTGGCTTGTTTGCGCCGCATCGCCAGCCCTTCCTCGCGGTAGATCCGGTGTACGCGCTTGTGGTTCACCGCCCACCGCTGCGTGCCGTCCGCGTTCTTCTCCCGCCGCAGCATGGCCCACAATCTCCGATAGCCGAAGCGCACTCGCTCGGCGGCCAACTCGCGCAGTCGCATTCGCAACGCCTCATCGTTCGGCTCCCTTCGCCGATACCGCCAACTTCCTCGGTGCATCCCGATCAGCCCACAGGCGTGCCGCTCGCTCAGCCTGGCTTCCTCGCGAGCGACACGCACCGCTTCTCGCTCCTCCCGCGGGCCTACCATTTTTTTGACAGCACCACCTTCAGCGCGTCGATGTCCAACGCCTGCTGTGCCACGATCTTCTTCAGCCGTCCGTTCTCGTCTTCCAACTGGCGCAGCCGCCGCGCCTCGTTCACCTCCAGCCCTCCGTACTTGGCCTTCCAGTGGTAGAACGTCGCGTCGCTGATCCCGATCCGCCGACACAGCTCCTTCACCGGAACTCCGGCTTCAGCCTCCTTCAACACGCCCACAATCTGCTCCTCACTGAACCGGCTTTTCTTCATGGTCGCTTCTCCTCTCGCGGTCTTATACCCGGAGAAGCTAACTTTTGAATGGACTAGTTTTCGGGGGGCAGGTCACCTGCACCGAGACATAAAGCCCGCGAACATTTTAGTGGGAGCTGCCGGAGAGGGAAAACTATCGGACTTCGGGCTTGCTTTGCCGGTTGGAGTGGACCCAGCCAAATTGGGGCTCAAAGACTACAAGTACATATTCCACCTGGCTCCAGAAGTAGCGTGCGGCGAAGAATACACAGTATCCGCCGACATATACGCTTGCGGGGTCACCATGTACAGGCTCGTAAATGGAGATTCCTTTTTTACGATACCGCCCGGCAGCGACATCCTCGAACTGACCATCGCGGGGAAATTCCCGGATCGATCTCATTATCGTGAATTCGTTCCGCGACCTTGGCGAATGCTGATCAATAAGGCGTTAAACGTAGAGCCGACCGGAAGGCACCGGTCTGCCGAGGAATTGCGTCACGCGATTGAATCGATGAAGGCGCATATGAATTGGCATGAGAGGCTGTTAACGAATGGCGTGAGATGGACGTCGGCCCACGATTTTCGATGCGTACAGGTCACGAGGAGCCAGACTCCCGACGGGCTGTGGGCGGTAGAAGTCAGGAAGGGACCTTCTAAACAGAGCCTCCGCAAGGTGAACTCATCTTGCCTTATCTCCCGATCCTCCACGGTTGCGAGAAAGCACACGCAAAAAATACTTCAGGATTTTGTGCTCGGTAAGTGTAAGTAGAGAATCGGTGGGTGCCGGTTATGGTCTGGCAGCGACTTTCTGGCGAATCATGAACAACCTCTCAGCTCGAACCTAGCGAGAGCTTCGCTCTCATGGCGGCGCCGCGGTCCGCATGCTAAAATAGGTGTGCGTTTGTCGCTCCAGTAACACTTCGCAATGGATTGGGCTTTTCGGACATGTCCGCAGCCCTCGTTCGTTGGACCGCAGCGCAATCGGAAAGACCGCAACTCTAAAACCATATGACGACCTCGATCCGCAATATCGCCATCATCGCGCACGTCGACCATGGCAAAACCACACTGGTGGACGCCATGCTGCGCCAAAGCGGCGTCTTCCGCGACAATCAGGAAGTAGTGAAGCGCGTGATGGACTCGAACGATCTGGAGCGCGAGCGCGGCATCACCATCCTGGCGAAAAATACCGCGGTCACCTATCACGATACGAAAATTAACATCGTCGATACGCCCGGCCACAGCGATTTCGGCGGCGAAGTGGAACGCGCGCTGCGCATGGTGGATGGCGTGCTGGTGCTGGTGGACGCGAGCGAAGGCCCGCTGCCGCAAACGCGCTACGTGCTGCAAAAGGCGCTGGCCGCCAAGCTGCCGCCCATCATGGTGCTGAATAAAATCGACCGGCCGGATGCGCGCCCCGCCGCCGTGCTCGACGAAATTTACGATCTCTTCATCGATCTCGACGCCACCGAGGATCAGCTCGATTTCCCGGTGATCTACACGAATGCAAAGACGGGCGTTGCGCACCGCAAAATCGGCGACGATTCCGAGAATCTGCAGCCGCTCTTCGAGCAAATCGTCGCGTCGATTCCGCCGCCGTCGGGCGATCCCGCGGGCGCGCTGCAAATTCAGGTCACCAATCTCGATTACAGCGATTTTCTGGGCCGCATCGCCATCGCGCGCGTGTTTCAAGGGCACCCTCAAGCGCGGCACGGAAGTCGGCATCGCCAAACTCGACGGCTCGATCCAGCCCACCAAGATCACCAAGCTGTTTACCTTTCGCGGCCTGGAGCGCGACGAGGCCGAGGAAGTTTCCGCAGGTGAAATCGTGGCCATCGCGGGCGTGGAGGGAATTCAGATCGGCGAAACCATCACCGATCTGGACCGTCCCGCGCCGCTCGAACCGCTCACCATCGACGAGCCCACGCTGGCGATGGTGTTCACCATCAATACCTCGCCTTTTGCGGGCCGCGAAGGCCAGTTCGTCACCTCGCGCGACCTGCGCGCACGCCTGGAAAAGGAACTGCTCACCAACGTCTCCTTGCGCGTGGAAGATATCGGCCTGACCGACGCGTTTCGCGTGCTCGGCCGCGGCGAATTGCAGCTCGCCATTCTGATCGAGACCATGCGCCGCGAAGGCTACGAACTGATGGTCGGCAAGCCGGAAATCGTGGTGCGCACGGAGAACGGCCGCCGCCTGGAGCCGCTGGAATTGCTGGTCGTCGATTGCCCGGAAAATTTTATCGGCATCGTGATGGAATCGCTCGGCACGCGCCGCGGCGAAATGAAAAAGATGGTGAACCATCACTCCGGGACGCGTGCGCATGGAGTTCAGCATCCCGTCGCGCGGACTGATCGGCCTGCGCGGGCAGTTGCTCACGGACACGCGCGGCACGGCGCTGATCCATTCGCTGCTGACCGGCTGGACGGAATACGCGGGAGACATGGCCATGCGTCCCACGGGCGCGCTGGTGGCCGACCGCTCGGGCGTTTCCGTGGCCTACGCCATCTGGGGTATTCAGGAACGCGGCGAGATGTTCATTGGGCCGGGCGTGGAAGTGTACGAAGGAATGATCGTGGGCGAAAATTCCCGCGAAGACGACATGAACGTGAACATCACCAAGGAAAAGAAGCAGACCAATATGCGCTCGTCCTCCGCCGACGAAGCCATCCGCCTGATCCCTCCGCGCGACATGACGCTCGAGAAAGCCATCGAATTCATCGCCGACGACGAATTCGTGGAAGTGACACCCAAGTCCATCCGGCTGCGCAAGAAAGTGCTCGACGCCAGAAAGCGCCCCAAGCGCTGGCAGGAAATCCGCGCCAGCGCGGAAGCCTCCTCCTAATTCCATCCGGTTTTCGGCCAGTTTGCTCGAATCGACGCGCGCGTGGTGTGCCGCCTGGGCGCAGCCTGCTGAAGCAGGCGCGCCGCGCCTCACGCGTCGACCCGCTCGTCGCGCTGCGGTATGAATGATGATGCCGCCGGAGGGCCAATCATGAGCCGGCCACGCGAATTCGCCTCGGCCCGTGAACTTTTCCGCCGCCTCGCGCGTACCACAGGCGTAAGGGAGAGCAGCCATGCGCGCCGTTAGCGTCCCGGCGTGGTTTGCCGGGAAGGCCGGGATATTTCACAGCGCGAGGCGAACGATGAGGCCGCTACGCGCATGGTTCGCGCGCTTCGGCGTGGAGCCGATGGTGGCATTACGTTACGAGTGAGGAGCGGGCCATGGATATCGCACGGCCGGAATTGAAACGTCGCAAGAAAATCCGCCGCTACATGTACGGCGGCGTGGCTCTGCTGGCGGTCGTGCTGGTCACGGCGGCCCTCGCTCGTCTGAAGCCCGCCGCGCCGAGCGTGGACCGTTCCACCATCTGGACCGATACGGTGAAGCGCGGCCCCATGCTGCGCGAAGTGCGCGGCTTGGGCACGCTGGTGCCGGAAACCATTCAGGTGATTCCCGCGCAGTCCAGCGGGCGCGTGGAAAAGCGATTCGTGCTTCCCGGAACCGCCGTGAAGGCGAGCACGGTAATCCTGGTGCTGAACAATCCGCAGCTGCAACAGGAAGCGCTCGATGCGGAATACCAGCTGAAGGGCGCGCAAGCGTCGTACGCCCGGACGAAGGCCGATCTCGAAAATCAGCTGATGGACAAGCGCACGACAGCGGCAAACATTTCGTCGCAATACCGCACCGCGGAAATGAAGAAGCAGACGGACGAGCAGCTCGGGAAGCTTGGGTTGACCGGCCAGCTCGATGTGAAGACGGCCGAAGTTCAGGCCGAGGAACTGGCAAAGGAAAATACGCTGGCGCAGGAAGAAGTAACCACTTTCGAAAATTCAATTCCCGCGCAGCTGGCCGTGCAGCAAGCCAGCGTGGACCAGAAGCAGGCGCTGTACGCGCTGAAAAAATCGCAACTCGATAACTTGAGCGTCCGCGCGGGAATCGACGGCGTGCTGCAGGAGCTGGACGTGGATGTGGGCCAGCAGGTCACCGAAGGCGCGGTGCTCGCGAAAGTGGCGCAGCCCACGCAGCTCAAGGCGTCGCTGCAGATCGCCGAGACGCAGGCAAAAGACATCGCGCTCGGACAAAGGGCTTCCATCGACACGCACAACGGCATTATTCCGGGCCACGTGATGCGCATCGATCCGTCGGTGGTCAATGGAACCCGAACCGTGGACGTGAAACTCGACGGCGCGCTGCCGCCCGGAGCCGTGCCGGATTTGAGCGTCGAGGGCACCATCCTTATCCAACGTCTTGCCGACGTGCTGTACGTTGGTCGGCCTGTACATGGCGATCCGGAAACCACCGTCGGATTGTTTAAGCTCACCGACGGCGGCGCCGAAGCGGTGCGCGTGCCGGTGGCGCTCGGCCGCGCTTCGGTGAACACCATCGAAATCCTGAAAGGGTTGCACGTGGGCGATCAGGTGATCCTTTCGGACATGTCCGCGTATGACAACGACGATCGCGTGGATTTGAAGTGAGCGAGGAATCGCATTGATAAGGAGCGAACGATGAACGCCACGGCTCAGCCGCTGATCCGCTTGCAGGGTATTTCGAAAATCTTTTACACCGACGAAGTGGAGACGCGCGCTCTCAGCAGCGTCAATCTCGAAATCAAAAACGGCGAGTTCGTTTCCATCGCCGGGCCGTCCGGCTGCGGCAAATCCACACTGCTCTCGATTTTGGGGCTGCTCGATTCGCCCAATGAGGGCACGTACTGGATCCACGACGACGAAGTGGAAAATCTCTCGCTGGCCGACCGCACCCGCATCCGCAACCGCGAGATCGGCTTCGTCTTCCAGGCCTTCAATTTGATCGGCGACCTGACCGTGTACGAAAACGTCGAGCTTCCGCTCACCTACCGCAGCATGGGATCGGCGGAGCGCAAGCAGCGCGTGCACGAAGTGCTGGAGCGCGTGCAGATGGCGCACCGCATGAAGCACTATCCCTCGCAACTCTCCGGCGGCCAGCAGCAGCGCGTGGCCGTCGCTCGGGCGCTGGTGGGCCAGCCGGCCATCCTGCTGGCGGACGAGCCGACCGGTAACCTCGATTCGAAGAATAGCGAAGCCGTGATCGACCTGCTGCGCCAGCTGCATGCCGACGGCGCAACCATCTGCATGGTCACCCACGACCCGCGCTACGCCAGCATCGCCAACCGCTCCATTCATTTGCTCGATGGCTGCGTGGTGGAAGAACAGCTGAAAACGGACGCCGCCTACTCCTGATTCGGCCGGCGAATGTTCGCTTTCCGCTTCCATCCCCCTCCGGACGATCCGGGATCGATTCAGAGATGGCCTTGTGAAGCTTCACAACCGCGCTAGGCGCAGCGAAGCGGCCGGGGGTGACGCCTTGCCCCAGCGGCTTCGTTGTAACGCTCTAGAAGCCCCCTGAAGCGGCTTTACCAGTCCGAAAAATCACGCCACCGCTCCCATTCCTGCCAATGGCCGGCGCCCAAGGTGGGCGCGCGGGGCTTTTGCGTGTGTTGGGGGTGGGGGAAAAAAGCCCCGCGCGTGCTGAGGGGTATTTGCCAGGCCTTCCTCCGAAGCTTGCTTTGAAAACTCGCGCCCTTTGGTAAGCGGAGCGCGGCTAGGTTGTCATGCGCTTCGGTATGGCAATCGGAGAACCAATTGAAAGCGGGACGGGCTCAATGACAGCACGGGCGTTAGCGTCTGTCGGCCGGATGCGCCGCGTAATTCTTGCCGCGCTGCGTGACAATCCGTCCTAAAGAGAACCCCCGGCGCGATTTTCAGAAATTCTATTCAGCGACGATCGCGTCTGCCTCGACTTCCACCAGCATTTCGGGAGCGATCAAGCGGCTCACTTCCACCATGGCCGTGGCTGGACGTATCTCTCCGAAAAACTCGCCGTGCGCCCGGCCGATCTTTTCCCAGTCCGCGATGCGCGTCACGTACATGCGCGTGCGCACCACGTCCTTCAGGCTCGCACCGGCTTTCGCCAGCGCCGATTCGATGTTGCGTAGAGCCTGCACCGTCTGCGCGTAGGGGTCGCCGGCGCCCACGACTTTCCCCTGCGCGTCCGTCGCCGTTGTTCCGGAAACGTAAACGTGCGGGCCGATCCGCACCGCCCGCGAATAGCCAACGATCGGCTCCCAAGGCGTGCCTGTAGAAATGTTGTGCCGTTCCATGTCTCCTCCTTCGCTGCCAATTTACGGATCGAAGCGCGCTCGCAATTCCGGTGGCACCACGGGACACCAATCCGTGCGCGTGCCGAAAATCCGGAAGCGAACCCGCGCAATGAAATCGTAGGCCATGTCCCGCAACGCCCGCGGGATCACCCGCAGCAGCCCAGCCAGAAATTTCCACCCGCCGCCCAAGCGCCTCAGGATGTAAAGAAACGCATCTGAGCGCACCAGCAAGTCGCCGCGCTCGGTGAGGACCACGATGCTGTCCGGCAGGTTTTTCCGCGCATCTTCCGGCACGCGCGCGCGAAACGTCTCTCCCTGCAGCGGTGCGAATCGAAAGGCTCCGCCGGTGCGATCGTGCTTCAGCACGAATTTCACCGCGCCGTGGCACAAGGCGCAGTGCCCGTCGTAGAAAAGCATCTCGGCTTGACGATCGGCTGGCGGCACGAGCTTGGACTCACTCCTTCCGCAAAGAATAGCACGTGGCCTGCTCCGCCAGCCCCAATCACGCCACACCAGCCGCGCTGGCGATGGTGTTGTAGCGCTGCGCCCTAGCGCAGCAGGTGTCCGTGGTCGTGCGTCGAGCCGACGCCCGCTGCCGCGCCGATCATCCGAAGATGTTTTCCGGGTGCCCCAGCTCTCGGTTTTTAAGCGTGGGGCCTTTGCCATCGCCTCTATCGATCGAGCGCAGGAGTTCCGTCTCTGCGAATTCGTGGAAAATGGCGCGCCCAAGGGGACGATCTTAGAACTTTTATGCGAGAGTTTGTGTCAGTCTTGCCATAGATCGATATCCCTTTGCCTCGGGCCCGTGCGGACTCGTGTTAGGGCTGTCTCGGCTTGCTTGTTCACGCAGATCGTATATGATAGGCCGATGAGGAAGAGAATAAACTATTACAGCGACGGCCTAAAGCTGTCCGGAATACTTTCCACGCCTGACAATTCCGAAGGAAGACGTTTTCCTGGTGTCGTGCTTGTGCCAGGTTTCATGAGTACGGCGGACGCTTTCTTTCCTGGGTTCGCTGAAGAGTTGAACGCAGGTGGCTTTGTAGCCCTAACCATGGATTTCAGAGGATTCGGAGAGAGCGAAGGCGTCCGCGGCGAGATCATTCCATACCTACAGATCTATGACGCTAGAAACGCCATATCCTACTTGCAATCAAGACCAGAAGTTAACCCTGACCAAATCGCCTTGTTAGGTGTAAGTTTGGGAGGAGGCGAAGTAGCATACATAGCAGCTCAAGACCGACGAGTAAAGTGTGTTGCCTCAATGGTTTTGGTCGGTGATGGCGAGCGGAGAATGCGAAGATTTCGAACCGAGCAGGAGTGGGAAACGCTCATGCAAAAGGTTCAAGAGGACAGGATAAACAGGGCTTTGACTGGCAAGTCCAAAGACTTCCATGGGTTTTTGGGAAAGGGAACCGATTCGGTACTGATCATGCCTCCTGATCTGGCCTCTTCCCTGAAGAGTGCTGAACAGGTGGAAAAGGAAAAAGGCAACAGAACAACTCTAGCAACCGTCGATGGGTGGCTGGGCTACAAGCCGGAAGAGATTATTGACAAGGTGTCTCCAACACCAATTCTCTTCGTTCAAGCTGAGAAGGACGAGCTCGAGGCTGATGACGCCGATAGGTTGTATAGCAAGGCTAAGGAACCGAAGAAGCTCTTCACTCTAAAAGGCGGCGTACACTTCGACGTGTATGGGAAGAGGACGAATGAAGCTATGCAACCGGTCCTCGAATGGTTCAAACAGCACCTTCAATGAATCAAATGCAGGATCGATCAAAATCTACAAGTTTGACCGTTCAAACGTAACGTGTATATAGGACAGAAGGAGTGAAAAAAACGGCTCCCGCCCAGCAAATTCTGACAGAACAAGGTTATATCATCCTGGCCGCCGACGTCTCGTATCCACTGGGCTCGATGATTCCCCTTGCCGATTGCGGGCCCGACTATGAACGCATTCCCGGACCGATGGTCGTGATCGGCGAGGCAACTATTGACGAATGGCGAGCGCAGGCGAAGCAATATCTCGGCAAACTGCCGCCAGAATGGGGCGGAAAGTTCTTCTTCTTTAAAGTGGTGGCGGAATAAAGGGATAGGGACGCCTTCAGCAAGTCGCGGATAGTGATGGGCGGGTGGCGCATCCTAGCGTTGTCAGCTCCGGAAGCATTATACTGAAGAAGTACGTAACTCTGCGAATTGAACCGCCTCCCATTTGAGTTGCTCGCTGGTGGATCGAAGCCGCCACTGGAAATATCGCACAACACGTCAGCTACGTCCCCTGGGTAAGTCATGAGGGTGCCGCACGCCTTGAGCTCTAGGCGTGCGCTCTTGCTGTTTGACCGGCTTTGGCTGACCCATCATCTGTGCGGGCGCAGGCTTCCACTGCGGATTCGGCGGACATAGCACGGGCCCGCCGATCATGTAAAAGCGGTAGCTGCTCCAGTCCCACGACTTCGGATGATCGACCAAGCCTCTCCTCACCGGATTGAAATGCATATAATTCAGCTTTTCGTTTTTCTTCCGGAAGCTCCACACGTTGAACTCATAAAAGCGCCGTTGCCAGAATCGCGGATGGTTGGATAGCGGCGTCTCTTTCCAGAAACGCATTTGCGAAGCCGGGGACTTTTTAGGGCGCCGGCGCAGGGCTCGCGACACGCGCTGTTTCAAAACTTGCATCGCCACGCTGGGAGTTCCGACGTTCGGCTCGCTAATCAGTAAGTGGACGTGCTCCGGCATGACTACGTAACCGAGCAGGGCGAAATCGTAGCGGTCGCGCACCTCTCGCAGAGTCTTCAAGAAGACATCGCGGCGCCGCCCGGAGGCGAAGAAGGGTAGCCTGCGGTAACAGCTGCAAGTGATGAAGTGCAGGTGTCCAAGCCCGTACCGGCGCTCCAGCCGATTTTTACGCGGAAGCACGCACCCTTATTACCCAAGGGCGCGGCACCCGCACATTTCTTACTCGGAGGCCTTTTGCGACGTGTTGTGTAGTGCTCCGCCCCGGCACCAACTCAGAACGGTTCGAGGATGCGCCACCCGCCCGACGCCCGCTGCCGCGCCGATCATCCGAGGATGTTTTCGGGGTGCCCCAGCGGTCGGTTTGCGAGCGTGGGGCCTTTGCCGTCGCCTCTATCGATCGAGCGCAGGAGTTCCGTCTCCGCGAATTCGTGGAAAGTGGCGCGCCCTAGGGGACGATTTCAGAACGCTCGCGGGTAGCGTCTCTGCGATCTCATCGTTCACACGGTAACTTAATCCGCCGTTCAGTGCTGATGCCGACTGCGACTTCGGGTCCTGAATACTGTTCTTACCCACCGATCTGTGCAGATGGATGTGTAACTTTGGTCCCGCTCTATTTTCAGCTACCCACCGGGACCGGAGTGTCCGGGGCCGATCCTGAGCGTATCGGGGCATGGTGTGACCTGCCCCCCGTTTTTGGTCCAGTCATAAGTTAGCACTCGGGGTTTGGTTCTGAAACTCCTCGGCGGCGCAGGGGATGAGCCCGTCGTCGCCGGGGCGGTGGGAAAGTGGGAATCCCGCGCCTTTTGCGGGATTTCCAAGCGGAGTGGGAAAGTGGGTTGTACTTTTCCACGGAGCGTCTTTTCCACAGCCTTTTTCCCCGCCCATCTCGCCAGCAAATTCCTCCGGTGTCCGATAGCCCAGACTGCTGTGCGGGCGCGCGGTATTGTAATCCACCCGCCACGCTTCGATGATCTGTCTGGCTTCGGCTAGGCTCACGAACCAGTTCTGGTTCAGGCATTCGTCCCGGAACTTGCCGTTGAAACTTTCGATGAACGCATTCTGCACCGGTTTGCCCGGCTCGATAAAATGCAACCGCACCCCGTTCGCAAAGGCCCATTGGTCCACCACCTGACTGATGAACTCCGGCCCATTGTCCACTTGCATCACTTCCGGCACTCCTCGCGTTTGCTTCAGTCCTTCCAGCACGCGCACCACGCGCTGGCCCGGCAGCGACGTGTCCACTTCGATCCACAGGGCTTCTCGCGTGTAGCCGTCCATCAAGTTCAGCGTCCGGAAACTCCGCCCGCTCGCCAAGCGGTCCTTGGTGAAGTCCATGGTCCAGACCTGGTTGGCCCGTGTGGGCAACTCCGACGGAGCTCGTGCCGCGGCCCGCAGTCGTTTGGCTTGTTTGCGCCGCATCGCCAGCCCTTCCTCGCGGTAGATCCGGTGTACGCGCTTGTGGTTCACCGCCCACCGCTGCGTGCCGTCCGCGTTCTTCTCCCGCCGCAGCATGGCCCACAATCTCCGATAGCCGAAGCGCACTCGCTCGGCGGCCAACTCGCGCAGTCGCATTCGCAACGCCTCATCGTTCGGCTCCCTTCGCCGATACCGCCAACTTCCTCGGTGCATCCCGATCAGCCCACAGGCGTGCCGCTCGCTCAGCCTGGCTTCCTCGCGAGCGACACGCACCGCTTCTCGCTCCTCCCGCGGGCCTACCATTTTTTTGACAGCACCACCTTCAGCGCGTCGATGTCCAACGCCTGCTGTGCCACGATCTTCTTCAGCCGTCCGTTCTCGTCTTCCAACTGGCGCAGCCGCCGCGCCTCGTTCACCTCCAGCCCTCCGTACTTGGCCTTCCAGTGGTAGAACGTCGCGTCGCTGATCCCGATCCGCCGACACAGCTCCTTCACCGGAACTCCGGCTTCAGCCTCCTTCAACACGCCCACAATCTGCTCCTCACTGAACCGGCTTTTCTTCATGGTCGCTTCTCCTCTCGCGGTCTTATACCCGGAGAAGCTAACTTTTGAATGGACTAGTTTTCGGGGGGCAGGTCACACGTGGCTAACCAGGCGAGATTCAGGGAAAAAACACACTCGTGAATGCGTCGAGGCCAGACGGTTGATTTCTGCATCGTCTTTCGTCTCCTTCGGCTTCCGAGTTTCCCTACTTCGTCGTTTGACAATCTTGGCTAGAGAGGTTTGCGTTCAACAGGTATCTCTGAAGGTTGCAATAGTCGCTCGGCTCCCAAGTGATTGGGGGGGACCAAGGCAAATAAAACCAAGGTTCATCTCTTTCGTTTTCGTAAACGATGTTGTTGCCACCCTCGCACAGCGAGGTGCTATAAGGTCCGCACTCCATTTCTTGCAATGGATATTTATTGAAATCACCGCTGAACGAGAGCTGGCGGGTGGCACATCCTTTCGAGCCAGCGGAACTCCGCTTTTCGTCGCGAGTGTCTCGGGCGCATCGTATCACACCGTGCTTCAGCGAAGGTGAATCCCGAACTTGTCGGGTGCCGCATCCTTCGCCGGTTTGGCGAAGGGTGCGTAATGTGGGAAAGGCAAAAGTGGCGCGCCGAGAGGGATTAGAACACTGAAGAGCCCTCGCGCCTGTACTAAAACTGTACTCCCGGCCAGTAGCTTTTCCGCGTCGCGTCCTGCTAGCTTCGGATCGTAATGCGGTGCGAACGGAAACTCGGCGAAGGCAGCTCCTCAATGGCGCTACGGCGAAATCTCAGTCCGTCTCTCACGCCGCGCACTGCCGCGCCGCACAGATATGTTCCGCAAAAAGACGCAAAATCCACGCCAATTCTAATCGCTACACGTTCGAGTAAAATGCCTCGTAAGTTGCTGAAAACACACGCCGGGGACTTCGCCAGATCGATACACTTTCGTCGCAGTTCCGCGATCGCCTTTCGCGCTCCGAAATTCGCCCCCTCCCGGAGACCGCGCTGCGTCAATACTCGCACCATGGAAAGTGCTGCTGGACAGCCCATGGCGAAATCTCTAAGCTACTGCGTGCCGGTTTTTTCAGGAGAATCCCTGTCGATGAAGTGCAACAACATCTTGGAGGCTATCGGCCGCACGCCACTCGTCCGCCTGAACCGCGTGGCGAAAGACGTTCCGCCCGAGATTTACGTCAAGGCCGACTATCTCAATCCGGGCGGCTCGATGAAGGACCGCATCGCCGTCTGGATGATCGACGAGGCCGAGCGCAAGAACCAGCTTCGCCCCGGCGGCACCATTATCGAAGCGACCGACGGCAACACCGGCATGGGCCTCGCGCTGGTGGCCGCCGTGCGCGGTTACAAAACCGTTTTCACCATCACGGACAAGCAGTCGCGCGAAAAAATCGACCTGCTGAAGGCGTTCGGCTCCGAAGTGATCGTGTGCCCCACAGCCGTCGAGCCCGAAGACCCGCGCAGTTATTTTTCCGTGGCGAAGAAGCTGGCGCGCGAAATTCCCAACTCTTTTTTCGCCAATCAGTACGACAATCCCGCCAACCCCGAAGCCCATTATCGGCTTACCGGCCCTGAAATTTGGGACGACACCGAGGGCAAAATCACGCATTTCGTCTGCGGCCTCGGCACCGGCGGCACGGCCACCGGAGTCGGCCGCTTCCTCAAGGAGAAAAATCCCGGCATCAAGATCATCGGCGTCGATCCCATGGGTTCGCTCTTCTACGAATACGCCAAAACCGGCACCGTCGGCAAAGCGCGCACCTACGTGGTGGAAGGAATCGGCGAGGATATTCTGCCCTCCACGATCGATTTCTCCGTGCTCGACGATGTTTTGCAGGTCAATGACGAGGAATGCTTCCTGTGGGCGCGCCGCCTCACCAAGCGCGAAGGAATATTCACCGGCGGCGCCGGCGGCGGCTGCTTTTCCGCCGCGCTGCGCGTGGCCCGCGATTGCCGCAAGAGCGATCTCGTCGTCGCCTTTCTCCCGGATTCCGGCACGCGCTACCTCAGCAAAATTTATAACGACAGCTGGATGCGCGAGCACGGTTACGCCGAAGCCGAGGTGACTCTCACCGCCGCCGACGTGATTCGCGTCAAGCGGCAGAACGGCAAAACGCGCGAGCCCATCTTCATCGGCCCCAATCGCACCGTGTTTCAAGCTCTCCAGACCATGCAGCAGCAGGATATTTCGCAGCTTCCGGTTTTCGAGGACAGCCAATCCGTCGGCGCCATTTTCGAGGATCAGATCCTGAATCTCGCGCTGCAGGGAAAGGATCTCCGCAAGCTGATCGTTCGCGAAGTCATGGCCGCGCCGATTCCGCAGGTGCCCGCCAACGCTCCCGTCGAGCGCCTGACTCACCTGCTGAGCCACGAAAGTCACGCTGTGTTCGTCGAAATGGAAGGCGGCAAGCTCGAAATCGTCACGAAGTTCGACCTGATGGACACGGTCGCGGGGCTCGTCAGCCAGAAGCGCTAGCTCGCGCAGCTCCGAAAAAATCGCCGCACCGCGAAATTTTGCTAGCGGGACGTTCCCAAACTCGCGATCGTCAGTTGCGGCGTTCGCCCGGTCGGCGGCGCCCCAGCGGTTGGCGAACTCCCAAACACCCGCCGCACCGAATGCAGGAACGCCAGCACCGCGCTGGAAGCTTCATCTTTTCGCCACGCCATGTGAATTTCCACCTTGGCGTCGGGTTCGTCGAGCGGTATCGCCACCGCGGCGCAGCCCAGCGCCAGCCGCGCCGGAGCTTCGTCCGCAACGATGTAGATTCCTTTGTTCGCGGCCAGCAGCACCCGCTGCACTTCGTCGTTCGGCAGCGGGTCCGCCGGCAATTGCACGATGTGCGGAGAAACTCCCGCTTGGCCGAAAAGCTCAAGCGTCTTGTCGTGCAGCCCGGGGGAGACGCGCCGGTCCTGCAGCAGCAATGTTTCGTTTGCCAAATCCGCCGCTCGAACCGACTTTCGCTTCGCCAGCGGATTCGACCGGCTCGCCAGCACCATCAGCCTCTCTTCGAAGAGCGGCTCCGATTTCAAATGCACGCGTTCGACCGGCGGATGCAGAAAGCCCACGTCGATTGTGCCCGCTACCAGCGCCGCGCTTTGCAGCGCCGAAAACATTCCGGCGCTTTCGATTTCCACCAGCGGATACTGCTTCGAGTGTTCCACCACCGCCCGGCTCAGCCGCTCGCCCAGGCGCAGTCCGATGCCGATGCGCACCGTCCCGACGTCGCCGTGTTTCGCCTGGCGAACGCAGCTGCTGAAGCGCGTCATTTGTTCCGCCAGCGTTTTCGCTTCGCGCAAAAATAGCCGCCCCGCATCGCTCAGGATCACGCGACGCCGGTTGCGCAGGAAAAGCTGTACGTCGAATTCTTCCTCGAGTTGCCGGATTTGCCGGCTCAGCGGCGGTACCGTGATGTGCAATTCTTCGGCGGCTTTCGAAAAACTTAGACACTCCGCCACCGCAACAAAGTAGCGCAGTTGGCGCAACTCCATACTCCACCCCCTATTTCGTCGGATGAGTAACACAGAACGTCAACAGAAGCAATGATCTGCTGGTAAAAGTGCGGGAGGCACTCGACATTTCCATCACTGGTTTGCACCACGTCCCGCCTCGCCGCCTTTTTCGGCGGCTGGGTGTTTGCGCTCTCCGCGAATCGTCCCGGCCGGTCACTCGTCTTCGATCCGATGTCCCATCGCGTTGCTCGCGTCGTTCCATCATGCGTTTACGCAAAGAACCTCCGTTTGAAGTGATTCGCAAAAGGTATTACTCATAGTCCATTTAAGTAATGGACATCGGAGGCCAACTCGGTTCTAGTGTCGCCGTCGATTCGGAGCCGTTTGCATTCGAGGCGGGGTGGCCGTATCGAGGGGTGGATGCTTGGGGGGGAGAAATCTCTTCGGACGTCTCGCTTGGTCATCCTGCTCGTTCCTCGTTTCAATGCCCCCTGCTTCCGGTCGATAGGAATTGAGGCTGAGGCTCGTGCATCGCGCCTCCAACGAGGGAGAATCCATGAGATCGTTTCGCACGGTTTTGCTGCTGCTGGTTGTAGTGGCGCTCGTCGCGTTTAATGCGCCGCTCTTGATGGGGCAATCATCCACTACGGGCGGCTTGACCGGAACGGTCACCGATCCCTCCGGCGCGGTTATTTCCGCCGCCACCGTCACCATTACGAACCTGGGCACGGGCCAGAGCCGAACGAGTACGACGGATGCAAACGGCTCGTACAAGTTCAATCAGCTGCAGCCGGGGAATTATTCGGTGACGTTCTCCGCCTCGGGTTTCAAAGGTCTTCAGGTGCCGTCGATTACCGTCAGCATCACCGAGACGGCGGTCGTGAATCGCAGGCTACAGGTAGGGGCGCAATCGCAGCAGATCACCGTGGAATCGACCACCCAATCGATTCAGACCACGAACGCCACAGTTGGTAGCTTGGTGGGATCGAAGACCGTGACGACGCTACCTCTCAGCTCCCGCAATTACACAAACATTATCGATCTTTCGCCCGGTGTGGTTGTCAACGTCGCCAGCGCGGCGGCAGTCGGAAACGGAACCCAGGATATTAACGTGAACGGAAACGGCTCCGACCAGAACAATTACATGATGGATGGCGCTAGTATCACCAACTACGGTAGCGGCGGCGGCGCTCAATCCGGGAATTTTCCCGGCATCGCCATTCCCAACCCGGACTCCATCCAGGAATTTAAGATCCAGACCTCGCAATACGACGCCGAATACGGCCGCAATCCCGGTGCCAGTGTCAACGTCACCACGAAAGATGGCACGAACAAATTCCACGGCGACGTCTGGGAGTTCTTCCGCAATAGCGCCCTGGATGCGAATGATTTCTTCAACAAGAATAGCCAGAAGATTCTCGGCCAGCCCAACAAGCCCGAGACGCTCAATGAGAATATGTTCGGAGGCACGATTGGCGGGCCGATCAAGAAAGACAAACTGTTCTTCTTCGGCTCTTATCAGGGTTTCCGCCAGCTGAATGCCGTGGGTACGAATGGCTTCGCAACGGGCCTGAGCACCGGTATCACTCTGTATCCGTTTACCGCGCCTGGTCCCAACGGCGGCCGCGGAAACAATGTTAGCGGAACTATCCCGCTGGACTATGTTCCGACGAACTCGCCCTGCACCTATGCCAGCTACCGGCAATACCTGGGTTGCGCATTTGGCGGAACTGCAATCAATCCATTTTTCAGTGGCGTGTTGGGTCTCGGCTCCGGCGTACCGGTGGCCACGGACGGTTCGAACATCAACCAAATAGCGATCAATGCTCTTCAGTTGGCAGGTCCCAAGGGCGGCCTTAGCAACGGCTATTATTTCCCGGGCGCGCCGTTCGACAGTCAACGGTCTGCCCATCGTCACCAGCTCGGCCGTCGCGGCCGTGCCCACCCGCGCCAACGAAGATCAGTATCTGGGCAACATCGAGTACGTGATGTCTCCCAAGAACACGCTCTTTCAGAAATTGTTCTATTCGCGCGACCCGCAGAACCAATCGTTCGTTTGCCTCAATGGCATCGGAAACCTGGTGAATAGCTGCGCTCCAGGTGCGCCGGAACATGTCACGTACACATCCTTAAACGAGACTCTCAAACTGACCACCGTGGCGACCAGCAATCTTGGTCAATGAAGGGCTTTTCTCGTTTGTTCGAACGACCACCATTGCGGGTCCGGGCAACTACATCACTGCGTGTTCGGTGGGAATTATTCCGCCGCTTGCCAACGCAACCACTTGTCCGGCCAGCATTACCGGCAGTAACAGCATCAATCCGATCCAATTGCAGATACCGACGCTCTCGATCGCCGGTCTGCCGCTGAATGGCGCGGTCGGTTATGGAACTGGCGCTCTGAACACGGGCGGCAACTTCTTCGCATCAGCCACCAATTTTTTCAATACCTTCCAGTTCAAGGACAATATCTCCTGGAACCACGGCATCCACACGATTCGCGCCGGTGCCGAAGTGGACCGCATTCAGTACAACTGGACGCTGCCGGGCAGAGGCGGCATGATTTTCCCAACGGTCTCGGATTTCCTGGTCAGTTCGAGCGGGCTGCCGGCGACCCAAACACCCGGGCCGGTGGACGAACGGTATCCTCGCCAATTTCTATGGCATTACCACGACCAACGGCAATAAACACAATCAGCGGACCAACCAGTTTTCCGCCTACCTCGAAGACGACATTAAAGCCACTAGCAAGCTCACGGTAAACCTCGGTGTTCGGTGGGAATACGATGGATATCCCTCCGACGTGACGGGTCTGTTCACCAATACTTGGGCCACTCAGGCGGTTCTCGTGAACACAGGCTCATTCTTTTTGAATAACCCAGTCGGCACCCTCGCTGGCTTCGTGGTGCAATCCAACTACAACCCGAATATCGCGCAGTGTGGTCAGCCTCTGTCCCCCAGCGCGTGCGGGACCACGGCACCCGCACAAATTTTCCCCGGGTACCCGGGCGGCGCAACGGGCGTGTACGTGAACACCAACAAGACCTTGGTTCACGGAGCGCCCATCAATGATTTCGGTCCACGGCTCGGCCTTGCTTGGGAAGCTGCGAACAACCTCGTGGTTCGTGCGGGCTACGGCATTTTCTACGACGCCGTATACGCGAACCTGCTGGCCAATAACAATGCCGGCAATCCTCCGTATAACGCGTTCGTGAACGGAGCTAGCCCGTGGAATTCCTTGGATTTACCCCTCGTGCCTCCCGCCGCCCCATTCCCATTGCAGCCTTCTACCGGAGGAATCCTGGGATGGACGCCTCGCACCCTTCACGTCGCCGCTGGTGACCCCACCAACGGAGCTACCCTTATCCTGGACAATAGCGGCGGCACCGGTATCGGTCCCACATCCATCAACGAAGGCATAGGCGTTCCGCTGATTCAACAATACAACCTCGACTTGCAGTACGCGGTGGCACGCGATTGGGTCCTGGATGTCGGTTACGTTGGCGAGCACGGCACCCATTTGTATGATTGGGCCCATCCAGTCAACTATGCCTATTTGGCGCCGAACGCCCCGAATGAGCCCGTGAACGCAAGCAGCAACTTGCAAAACACTCGGATGATTCTGGGCTCCGGAGCTGCAGGGGTGCCTAATTCGTTCGTTTTCAATGATGTTGGCAACACCGATCCTGCCAACCAGATTTTGTTGAACACCGGAAACTCAGCTGCATATCCGGGCAATCAACTCGGCCGCGTCCCCTATCTCGGGTTCGCGACCACGGGCATGTCGAACACGACCACCCAAGGCGACTCGCTCTACAACAGCCTTCAAGTGAGCGTTCGGCACCAGTTCTCGCATGGTCTTTTGTTACAGGCCGCCTATACTTGGAGCAAGCTGATCACGAACATCAATTCCCCCGAAGCGGGCGGCGGAATTGCGGCACCGGGCAACGTTCTCTCCGGCGGCGCTTCCAGCAACAACCCGCTGGACTTTGCACAGCAGTACGGCTTGGCGGCCTTCAATCGGCCCCAGCGGCTGATCGTTGCGTACAGCTACGATCTGCCCTACAAGCATACCGAAGGCTTTGCCGGGCATTTGCTCAGCGGATGGACCGTCTCGGGAGTCACCACGATTCAGGATGGCGAGCCGTTCACGGTTATCGATGGCAATGGAGGCAGCATTTACGGCGCAGGCGGTTTCGGTGGAGGTGGAGTACGTGCGGAACTAGCGTCGCCGTCGAAGTGCAACCAGTACGGCGTCTGCCAGTCCGCGATCCCGCTGGCGACTTCGGGTAGCAACACAGCCCGCGTTGCGAATGGGTGGATCAATCCCGCTGCTTTTGCCGACATTCCATGCATCGGGGGAACAATCGCTGGTAACTGCACCGGGTCGGGCGGCGGAACGGGATTCGGAAACTCCAGCGTTGGGGCAATTATGGGCCCGGGGCAGCACAACTGGGACATTTCGCTGATCAAGAATACGAAAGTGACCGAAGGTAACGACCGTACAATTCCGGGCTGAATTCTACAACGTCTGGAATCACGCCCAATTCAATCCTCCAGTTAACAATCGTGCGGACAGCACCTTTGGGCAGATTCAAAATAGCTCGGTGCCTCCGCGCATCATGCAGTTTGCTTTGAAATACATCTTCTGAGCGTCCCGGGCGAAACACCCGAAGGAAGATCGGCCCCGTCTTGCTCATTGAAGACGGGGCCGTTTCTTTTGCTGCAATCGTGGGGCCTCGATGACGTATGTAGTTGCCAAGGCACATAGCTCGGTCAATGCCGAGCAGCTTAAAAGCCCCGGTCGCTATACGGTGTCGGGCTGGCTTTTGCCCAAGTTACAGAAAACAAAGCCCAGACGGAGTTTCTGACGGCCTGTGCGGCGCGTAGGCGTGTCCGGCAGGCTAAAGCGCTTTTCGCCAGCCGCGATCTCTGATAGCATCAAGTGTCGCCAACTACTCTATTTTCCATCGTGGAGCAATCGAATCATGGCACTGGCATGTGAAATCTGCGGCAAGAAGCCGCGTTACGGCAACTCGATCAGCCACGCGCACAATGTGACGCGCCGCCGCTGGAATCCCAATCTCCGCCGCGTTCGCGCCGTCGTCAACGGCGTGCGCAAGCAGGTCCGCGTCTGCACCTCCTGCATCCGCTCCGGCCGCGTGAAAAAAGCCGCCTGAAGCACCCGCGGCTCGGAAGGAGCTTCGATTGAGGCGGAGAATTCTGGTCGTCGCGGCGCTGGCCATCTGCGCGCTCGGCGCGGGATGCCGGAAAGAAATCGCGCCCGGCCCGAACGTTTGGGCCGTGGTGGACGGCAAGCAGATTCTCCGGCAGGATGTGGAGCGCGTGTACCGCTCGCGCGTGAATTCCGAAGCGCCCGCGCCCTCTCAGGAAGAAGCGCTTTCGCTGAAGCTCAGCATCCTCGACGAGCTCATCAACAGCCAAATCCTCCTCGACCGCGCGCAGAAGATGAATCTCATCGCCAGCGACGAAGAGGTCGAGGACAAGTTCACCGAATCCAAAGCTCCTTACACCGAAGAGGAATTTCAGCAGAAGCTGAAAGCCTCCGGGCTTACCATCGACGATCTGAAGAGCGACATCCGCCGCCAGCTCTCCATCGACAAGCTGCTGAACCGCGAGGTGGTGGCGAAAATCTCCATCACGAACCAGGACATCACCGATTTCTACAACAAGAATCGCTCCGAGTTTAACGTCGCCGAGCCGCAGTACCACATCGCGGAAATCGTGATCACGCCGCGGCCCGATCCCAGCATTCACAATCGCAAGAACAGCAAAGCGACCAACGGAGCGGAGGCCGGGCGCAAAGCGGCCATGCTCATTGATAAGCTCGACGCCGGCGCGGATTTCACCGAGCTGGCCATGGATTATTCCGAGGACCCCAGCGCTTCCACCGGCGGCGACATCGGATTCATTCCCGAATCGTCGCTCAACCGCTCCGACCCGGCGCTGAAAAAAGCGGTGCTGTCGCTGAAGCCGGGCCAGTTCACGCAGCCGATCCGCACCAAGGACGGCGGCTACACGATTCTGAAATTGATCGCCAAAGAGCCCGCGGGCAACCGCAAGCTTTCCGATCCGCAGGTGCAGCAGGCGATCCGCAACGCCTTGCGCACGCGCAAGGAGCAACTTTTGCGCTCCGCGTATCTGATCGAAGCGCGCGACGACGCGCGCGTGACGAATTATTTGGCGCGCGAAATTCTGGAATCGGCCGGCAAGCTTCCCGATTCAAATTGATTTGCAATTTTTCGCGCTCGCCCGCGAAAATCCTTCCGCCGCATGCGGCGATGCGGCACACACCGGAGGCCATCATGGACAAAGAACTTTTAGACAAGCTCGCCATTCGCGAAACGCTGCAAAACTGGGTGGTATGGCGCGACGCAGGCGATTGGGAGCGCTTTCGCACCGTCTGGGCGGACGAGGGCCGCATGATGGCCACGTGGTTTCAAGGCACCGGCGACGAATTCATTCGCGTCAGCAAGGAAGGGTGGGATAAGGGCGTCAACATCCTGCACACGCTCGGCGCATGCACGGTCGAAGTGTCCAAGAACCGGGCGATTTCGCAGACGAAAATGTCGATCATGCAGCGCGCCAAAGTTCACGACGTGCTCTGCGACGTAACCTGCATCGGGCGCTTTTTTGATTTCTTCGAAAAGCGCGGCGGCCGCTGGCTGCTGGTTTTGCGCCAGCCCATCTACGAAAAAGATCGCATCGACCCCGTCGATCCCGCGGCGAAGCTGACGCTCGATAGCGCGCTGCTCAACCAATTTCCGGAAGGCTATCGTCATCTCGCCTACCTGCAAGCGACGATCGGCTTCAAGGTGAAGCCGGACATGCCGGGTCTGAAGGGGCCGGGCACGGAAAAGCTGTACGAGCGGGGCAAGACGTGGCTCGCGGGCGGCGGAGCGCTATTAACGCGGCGCGTGCAGGCGACCCATCGCGCTCTGCCGGAATCTCAATCACGTGAGCTGAATGAATACTGGTGAACAAAATCGATGCAAGAAAGCCGCCGCGGAATCTGCCGCTGCTTTGATTGACGACGGCATGGTCGTCGGGCTCGGCACCGGCTCTACGGCGGCTTTTTTCGTCGAGGCTCTGGGACACCGGCTCGCCGAGGACGGCTTGCGCATTACCGGCATCCCCAGTTCGCACCGCACCGAAGATCTCGCGCGCGAATGGAAAATTCCGCTCAGCAGCTTCGCGGAGCACGCGCAGATCGACGTGACCGTGGACGGCACCGACGAAATCGAGCGCGGCACGCTCTGCCTGATCAAAGGCCACGGCGGCGCGCTGCTTCGCGAAAAGATCGTGGCGGCCGCCAGCCGTCGCATGATCGTGATCGCCGACGAAACCAAAGTTGTCGACCGGCTCGGATTGCTCGTGGCCGTGCCGGTAGAGGTGGTGCGATTCGGCTGGCAGGCCACGGCCAGGAGCCTCGGGAAAGATTGGCGGCAATCCGTCGCTGCGGCTTGGCAACGACAACACGCCCTACGTTACCGACAGCGGCAACTTCATCATGGATTGCGCCTTCGGTCCAATCGCCGATCCGAAGGAAATCGCCCATCAGCTCGATCACGTGGTAGGAGTGGTCGAGCACGGCCTTTTTCTCGGCTATGCGAGCGAGGCGATCGTAGGCGGGCGCAACGGCGTGAAGACGTATCGCAAATCGAACGGCTAAACTTTTGGGAGCAGTCCTTCTTCGGGGAAGGGCTGCCAACGGAGAGCCGCCAGCAGCCCGAATCATTCCCCGGCCCCCACCCCTGGGGTAACTCGTGGTCCTACGAACTCAGGCTTCGCATCAGCTCGCGGCAGTGGCGCAGGCGTGCGGGTAAACGGCGTCGAGCGCGCCCCAGATCGCTTTCAGAGTGCGCTCGGCGGAACACATGGCGCCGAATTCGTCGATTTTTGGCTGGGTCATCAACCACGAGCGCCATGCGGAGCGGCGACGCGCGTCCGCTTGCTGCTGCGCTGTAAAGTACGCGAGCGCACGCGGTTCACGGACGTCGTAAAAGCGTTGCAAGCAGGCGATCTTCTGCTCCGTGATCTCGGGAATTTGCGCTTCATAAGCGTAAAAGGCAGCCACCGCTTCGGACATTGAGCCCTGCGTGGAAACCTCGTCGAAGGTGTCGAGCAAAGCAGCGATTCCGGGCAGGGGGCGCGCGGCTTCCATGGCAATCTCGCTCACTCCCATCGATTGCGCGAATTGCCGCCACAGCAGCGGAAGCGGCGCCGCGGGATTCGTTTCCTCTGCGAGGTTTTCGCGGACCAGGCCGGCAAGCGGCATGCTGGCGCGCTGGGCCAGCCGGTTCAGATTGTCAGGGAACGCGCGGACGGTTTGATAGTACTGTTCCGCGTACAGCTGGAGGGATTCTTTCGAAAGGGTTCCTTCGATCCACGCCTGATAAAACGGATGCTTCAGAAGGTGATGTTCGCCGATCAGGGCGTCAAGCGATTCGAGCAACGTCTTCGGACGCAGTTCCTTCCGCTTCTTATACATTGCGTATTCCAACCTCCCAAGATTTGCCCGGCCCAGGATGGCTTGTGTAAATCCGCGCGATATTACCGAAATTACCGGAGGAAATCCAGCGCCAGTTTGCCGACCCATCGCTGCTAGTAATAGGACGCGCTCTCCATTCTAACCTCAGACGGTGTGCACGGGAAGCCGGGTGAGTTCTGGAAATGGGCGAATCACCGCCATGAAGTTCGCAGCGCTACAGGTTGAGGACCGTGTTTTCGGGAGTTAGATGGCGCCGGCCGGATGGGAAAGCTCGTCGTCGGCTTTTAGTTTCGTGCTGGCGAGGGCGGCATCGCCCGGAAGACGGTGTGGACGTATGCACGCCCCGGTCTGTCGCTCAGTGCAGGCCGGACCAGTCGTCGGCGAGCAGGATCGAATTGCTGGGATTGGAGGGGTCGTATTTCACGCTGGCGATCTGGCCGGCGGCCACGCGGGCGAGGTGCAGGCGCTCTTCGAGGCCGGTGATATCCTGCGCCGTCTCGTAGGAAACGCCGGAGATGGCGTAGGTGTAATGGAGCAGTTTCCGTATGCCGGGGACATCGGAGCGGCGCGCCCGGGAAAAGAAAGATCCGGACGCGGCATGCCCAGCCGGAACAGGCGAAAGCGGCGACTTTCCGGAGAGCGCGGATTTGGACGCTGCGCCGTTGAGCGCCGAAGGATCGTGCTCGGCGATTTCGAGAATGTGGCCTTCGGCGATGCGCCCCACGCGATTCAGGTACGCTCGACGGCGGCGCTCGGCGTTGTCAAAATCCTCGGGCTTGCGGCGGAAGGCGAAAACGATCCCCGCGGCAGCCAGTGCGGCCAACCCCGCCAGGGGCAGCAGATTACGCCAGTTCTTAAGAAGTTCGTTCAACGGCGATGTTCTCTGGAAAAGATATTAAATCGCGCGGCGGGGAAAAACGAGCGGCCCGGTGCGCAGCGCGCTTAAAAAAGCAACTGGGCCGCGGGCCGAAGCGGCCCAATGCGAAAGCGCGTTGCGGACGTTCCGAAGCCGTGTTCGAGATGCTGGTCACGGCCGGAGGTTAGTCGCGCGGAGCGACCACGGGATTGCTGAGCGTGCCGATGCCGCCGATGCGGACTTCCACGACGTCTCCCGAGACGAGCGGCCCAACTCCCGCGGGAGTGCCGGTGGCGACGACGTCGCCGGGCTCGAGCGTCATGGCCTCGGCAATCCAGCGGAAAATCACGTCGATTGAGAAGACCAGATCGGAAATGTGCCCCGACTGTTTTCTCACGCCGTTGACGTAAGTCTCGATGGGTGTGTCCGGTCCCGGCATATCGGTTTCGAGGACCGGGCCGAAGGGGCAGAACGTGTCGAAGCCTTTGCCGCGCACGTACTGGCCGTCGAGGCGCTGCAGGTCGCGGGCGGTCACGTCGTTGAGGCACGTATAGCCGGCGATGAACTGGCCGATGTCGTCCGATGGGCGCGGGTGGTAGCAGCGGCGGCCGATGAGGAAAGCGAGTTCGCCTTCAAAGTCCACGCGCTTCGAGATGCGCGCCAGCACGATGGGATCGCCCGGCGCGATGATCGACGACGGAGGCTTCGAAAAGATGACCGGCTGCGTGGGCGGATCGGAGCCCATTTCGTTGGCATGGTCGACGTAGTTGCGCGCCATGCAGATGATTTTCGAAGGCCAGGAGGGCGGCAGGAACCGGACGTCGTCCACGCGATATTGGCGGCCGGTGCGCTCGCGTGAGCCCCACAGGTCGCCGGAAATTTCGTGAATGGTGGAACCTTCAAGGATGCCGGCACGCGACGCGTTGTAGGCTTCGTGCGGAGTCAGATTCGGATTTTGAGCGGCAAATTCCTTGAGCTGGAAACGGCAAAGTTTCATTGGGTCACCGAGCGTGCCGGGCGGCGGCGCGAGCGGCGCGGCGGTCCGGGATGATGGAATGGCGGCAGGCGTGCACGATCATCTCCACAACCCAGGAGCCAACGGCGCAGATTCCATACAGCACGGCTCCTTCAACCAGCACCAGGAACGGGCTGTGGTGCAGCGTGCTAAAAAGGCGGTCGAAAAACAGGCCTGCCAAATCGTAGCCGGCTACCAATATAGCCCAGGCAATCATGGCTGAGGTAAACATTCTCACCGGGGAATAGAGGAACCGGCACACGGGGACCAACGCCAGGACAAAAAAAACGCCGATGAAAAAGGCATTGCGCGCAAGGGCGTATGGTTCGAGGGCCGGCACGCGATTGATGACGATCAGCGCAACGGCCATTTCGGCGACCATCGCGAGACCCGCGTAGAGTCCGTATTTCAGGGCCGGGCGAGACCTTCGATGGTCCGGCAAACGATCCGCTGGCGCCTGTGGCGCATCTTCAGTCATGGCTGGGCTGGGTCGCGGCCGGCACGTTTACGGAGGCCGCAGCGCCCCGAGCGCTCTCATTGCCCGAACGGTCCACGGCGGTAACGGCGTAGTAATAGTGACGACCGGAAATCACATTCATATCGCGAAATGCCGGAGTTAGCAACAATTGTGTGTTGACGCGTGTGCCCAGAGCATTAGCCCGCTCGCTGCGATAGACCTGGTAACCGGCGAGGTCGGGTTCCGGGCTCACCGCCCACGAGAGATCGACGTGCGCCGGAACGCCCGCGGCGGAGGGAACGTAAATCGCGACCAAGTCTTTGGGAGCGGCGGGCGGGAAGGTGTCGCGGGGCGTGACGGCAAGAAAATTCGAGTCGGAAGATTCGATGGCGGTGCCGGACTCGTTGACCATGCTGCGGACAGAATAGACATAGGTCTTGCCAAATTCGGCTTGGGTATCGGTGAAACTGGACGAAGCGGATTCGCCGATTTTGACGAGAGGGCTTTGCAGCTGCGGCGGCGAAGGAGCAATGCCGGTCAGGGGAGCTGTGGTTGGACTTGAAGGCGCTGCGGTGGCGCTAGTTGCCGCGGCGGCGCTTGCGGCCGGGTTGGATTGCGCTTCGCCGCGATAGATGCGGTAGCCGGCGAGCGGAGGAACGGGGCCGACGGGAGTTTGCTGCGGCGGCGTCCAACTGAGCACGACGGCTGACGGCGTGATTTGACCCGTGAGATCCGCGATGGGATCGGGAGCAGGGTAGATGCGCACGGCCGCGAGGTTCGAAGGCACCGAGAGTTTTTTGTCCGAAACGCGCGTGCGGACGGAATAGACGAGTTTGCTGTCCAGGTGACCGGTGAAATCGGGCGGCTCGAGCGGCTCGTCATAGCGAAACTGGCCCTGTACGGAATAACGCGGCACCAGTTCGGACGGAATCGTGACCAAAAGGGTCGGATGCTTCGGTGCGGCGGGATGAGATGCGCCGGAAGCGGGCGCGGGCTCGAAATCGCGATAGATTTCGATTGTGGGCGGGTGTTCGAGTGGGCGGCCTCCGGCAGCAAACTGCGGCACGGCGAAGGTGAGCAGGACGTGATTGCCGTCTTGCGCCGCGGCGAGATTTGATACGGCTTCCGGAACGAGCGGCTTTCGCGCGGTGGGTTCGCCCGGCGAGGCGCACCCGGCGACAAAAAGAGCGAGAGCGACCGCGAGAACTGGAAAGCTTGCGACGAAAGAGTGGGCGGGGACAATACGCGGCGACGAGCGGCGGGGCTCTCCCGAGTTTCGCGTGGCCATCCTCGCGTTCTGCGCCTTTAGAGAATGTAGCGGCTGAGATCCTGGTCCTTCACGATGTCAGCGAGCTGCTTCTGGACGTAAGCGGCGTCCACTTTCACGGTTTTCTTCTTGAGCTCCGGCGCGTCGAAGGAAATTTCCTCGAGCACTCGTTCCAGAATGGTGTGCAGGCGGCGCGCGCCGATGTTTTCGGTCTGCTCGTTGACGGTGGCGGCGAAGCGCGCGATGGTGGCGATGGAATCTTCCGTGAACGTCAGCTTCAGCCCTTCGGTATCGAGCAGCGCCGTGTACTGCTTGATGAGCGCGTTTTTCGGCTCGGTGAGGATACGAACAAAGTCGCCCTCGGTGAGTGAACTGAGCTCGACGCGGATCGGGAAGCGCCCCTGCAATTCGGGAATCAGCTCGGACGGCTTGGAAGTATGGAACGCGCCGGCGGCGATGAACAAAATATGGTCGGTGCGGACCATCCCGTAGCGGGTGTTGACCGTGGTGCCTTCGACGATCGGCAGAATATCGCGTTGCACGCCTTCGCGGGAAACGTCCGGACCGTGGCCCGATTCGCGGCCGGCGATTTTGTCGATTTCATCGATGAACAAAATGCCCATCTGCTCGACGCGATCCACGGCGAGGCGGGTGACCTGGTCCATATCGATCAGCCGGCTTTCCTCTTCCTGGATCAGGTAATCGAAGGCTTCGGAGACGGTCATCTTGCGCTTTTTCTTTTGCTGGCCGAACATGCCGGAGAGCATGTCCTTCACGTTGATGTCCATCTCTTCGACGCCCTGATTGCTGATGATTTCAAACGCGGGCATCGAGCGCTCGCGGACTTCGACTTCCACGAGGCGCTGATCGAGCTTGCCTTCGCGAAGCTGGGCGCGGAGTTTTTCGCGGGTGCGCTGCGTTTGCTCGCGGCGCTGCGCTTCGGTGGGGCCGCCGGGCTCGGTCGGCACGGGCGAGGGAGGCAAAAGCAGCTCGAGCAAGCGCTCTTCGGCGGCTTGCTCGGCGCGTTCGGCCACTTCGTCGAGCTTTTCCTCGCGGACCATATCGATCGAGGTCTCGACGAGGTCGCGGACCATGGATTCCACGTCGCGGCCCACGTAGCCGACTTCCGTGTACTTGGAGGCTTCGACTTTTACGAAAGGACAACCGGCGAGACGCGCGAGGCGGCGGGCGATTTCGGTCTTGCCCACGCCGGTGGGGCCGATCATCAGAATATTTTTCGGAAGCACGTCCTCGGCCATCTCGGCCGGCAGCTTTTGCCGTCGCACACGGTTGCGCAGCGCGATGGCCACGGCCTTCTTCGCGGGATTCTGGCCGACGATGTATTTATCGAGCTCGATGACGATTTCGCGCGGCGTAAGCTCGTCGAACGACGGCATCGGCTCAGCCTCGGCTGTTTGCTGTTCTCCAGACAAGTAGATCACCATGTCTTTCTCCGGCTTGCCGCTCATACTTCTTCGATGCTGAAATTGGCGTTCGTGAATATGCAGATTTCGCTGGCGATACGCATGGCTTCCTGAGCGATGTCCTTTGCGCTCAATTTCGAATTCTTCACCAAAGCGCGGGCCGCGGCTACCGCATAGTTTCCGCCCGAGCCGATGGCGCAGACGCCGTCATCCGGCTCGATCACGTCGCCATTTCCCGAGAGTAGGAACGTGTTTTTCGGATCGGCCACGAGCAGCAGCGCGTCCAGATGGCGCAAGGAGCGGTCGGTGCGCCATTCCTTGGCAAGCTCGACGGCGGATCGCGGCAGGTTGCCGTGAAATTCCTGAAGCTTGTTTTCAAAGCGCGAAAAGAGCGAGAGCGCGTCGGCCGTGCTGCCGGCGAATCCGGCCACGATCTTGTCGTTAAAGAGACGGCGGATCTTTTTCGCGCTGTGTTTGATCACCGCGTCGCCCAGCGTGACTTGCCCATCGGCGGCCAGCACCACTTTGTTGTCCTTGCGCACGCACAGAACCGTGGTGCCGTGCATCTGTGGGGCGTCCTGCGAAGTTCGCATCTGACAATTATACCTCGCGGAGCAAAAATCGAAACATCGGGAAACCGGCGAGAGTTGCCAAAGGAGCGAAAGCAAGGATCGACGGGTGAGGAGCCGACCCGGCGGAAAATGGGACCGCGCTACCAGTCCGAGTTGGATGAGGAGCTTTTGTTGTCTTTGTCTTTCTCTTTCTTTTCCTGATTCTTTTCCTTTTTCTCGTGTTTTCGTTCCTTCTTGCCGATTTTCGCCCAGCGCTGCTCCAGGGACTCCTTGGTGAAAAGCGAAGCCGGGACGTTCGTGTTGTACTCGCACTTGGCGAAGAAGGCCTGGAAGATCTTCATGCCGTTGCGGTCGCGCTCCAGCTGGAAAGGAGTCTGAATCCCGTCGACCGGGTGATAATCCGAAAAAAGGTCGGTCTCCTTGCTGGTGAATTGCGACTTTGGATCGCGCGTCTCCGCGACTTCCTTTATGGGCAGATGAGTAGAGCGGGCGAAAGCGATGCGGATGGTGCGATTGTCGCTATCGACCAACTCCACCCAGTCGGCTTGTTTCAGCTCGACGATATCCGGCCCGGCGTAGCGCAGGATGATCCCGGGCTCGTGAATGCGGTGGCGCAGGATATTGTCGATGTCCTTCAGATTGTCCTGCTCGAATTGAGCCAGATCGGTTGCCGGCGCGTCCGATACGCCGCCGCGATCGAGCACCCATCCGTGCTTGCCGTTGAAAACTTCGATGATGTTGCGCTTGGGAATGTTTTCCTGACGCTCTTTGTCGGGCGGCATGGAGTAGTCGATGAACTTGCCGAAGCCGGTGACCGCCCCCGAGTGATCGAACTGGCCGATGTTTCCCGTACAGGTCACGTCGCGAACGTTCAGGTAGGCTTGCCCGCCCAGCGCTTGGATCGCGGCCTGCAAAATCTGCTTGGCCTTGGCGGTGCTTTGCGCCGGCATGAGGATTTCATCGTTCTGCGCACCCGCGCGCGGAGACGCGGCGAGCGCCATTCCAAAGCACAGGGCCAAAGCTGCAGCTAACGAGCATTTCATCCGCACAGGACAGCTCCTCCGTTGACGTTCACGATCTCGCCGGTCATGAAAGTTGCCAAATCCGAGGCAGCGAAGAGAATCGGACCGGCGATTTCTTCGGGGCGCGCCACGCGCGCCAGCGGGATCGTGGCCAGCACCCTCTTGCGCCCCGCCTTGGTCTCGAGCGTCGGCTTGGACATGTCCGTGTCTACCCAGCCGGGCGCGACGCAATTAACCAAGATGTTGTAGCGCGCCAGTTCGGTTGCAAGTCCCTTTACGAAGCTGATGATCGCGCCTTTCGAGGCGCTATAGTGGGTGTGAAAAGCTTCGCCGCGCTGGCCGGAAGTGGAACTCACGGCGACGATGCGTCCCGAGCGCTGCGTAATCATGTGTGGCGCCGCAAGATGGATCACGGAGTAGACACTTTTCAGATTCACCTGAATCATTTCGTCCCATTCGCGCTCGGACATTTTCTCGATCGGAATGTCCGGCGCGGTCCATATGCCTGCATTGGCCACCAGAATATCGAGCCGGCCCAGGCGTTCCCGCGCGAACTCAACGAGCTTCTTCGCGCCGGCCATTCTTGCGAGATCGGCCTTGCAGGATTCGATGCGTGTACCGTGCTTGCGGGCTTCCTGCTCCACTTGCGCCGCCGCTTCGCCATTGCGCAGATAGCCGAACACCACGTCCGCACCAGCCTGCGCGAAGAGTTTCACCGTGGCTGCACCAATTCCCCGCGAGCCGCCGGTAATGAGTGCTGCTTTGCCCGCCAGCGAGATCATTTTTTCTCCAGGTAAATCGTCAGGCACCCGCGGGAACTTTGCGCGCCGCCTGCACCAGTCCGCGGAAGAGCGATTGCGCCAGAGCAGCGCTGCCGGCCATGCGCTCCGGATGCCATTGAACGCCGAGCACCCAATTGTTATCGCCGGTCCACTCGACGGCCTCAACCACTCCGTCGGGCGCGCGCGAGATGATGCGCAGGTCGCGTCCCGGTTCGAGAATCGATTGGTGATGAGAGCTGTTGACGCGGACTTCCTCGGACGCTCCATCCATCCGCGAGAGCTTGGAATCCGAGTCGATGTGCGTCTTGTGAAAGGCTTCGACGGAGACGTTCCGATCCGCGGTGTCGTGAGCGATGGAGGCGTTTAGTTCGGTGGGAATATCCTGCACCAGCGTGCCGCGAAGAAATACGTTGAGGCTCTGAATACCGTAGCAGATAGCCAGGACCGGTCTCTGTTCGGCGAAACAGTGCTCAAGCAGCGCCCAATCGGTGCGCTCGCGATGCGGATCGGGATCGGCGTTAGCGGAATGGCGCGCGGCGCGGAATCGCGACGGGTCCACATCCGCCGGGCTGCCGGTTAGCAGCACTGCGTCCAGAGTTGTGGCGATTTTTCCCAGATGATCGCCGGAAAGTCCCAGCGAAAGAACCACAGGCTCCGCTCCCACCGCTCGGAGCGCAGAGATGTACGGTTCCAGCTTGGCGAAATCCCCTCTAAGTTCTTCTTTTCGCGTGCGATAGGGAACGCCAACGCGGGGCGTAAAGCTATCGTCGGAGCGCATCGTAAATCATCGTACCATCGCGGACTGCGGGCGGGCAAATACGCGGGGAAAGCCGGATTGAGCGCGAAACTGCGCGCGGGCCACACAGTTTGGATCGGATTCTGGCGCCAGCTAGCTGGCGCGCCCGGTTTTCTGCATCGCCGAGCTGCCCAAAATCCCGAGCGACCCGCGCAGCAGCTTGTCGAAATCGCCGGCGGCCTCCGCGCGTGATTTTTCGATGGCGTGCTCCACGGAGCGCTCGTCGTAGCCAAGATTCACCAGCGCGGAGGCGACATCCGACTCGACCTGCGAACGGGTAGCGGGCTTGCCGGCCTGGGGCTCGTCAATCGCCGCCAGCCGGTCGCGTAATTCGACCACCATGCGCTCGGCGGTCTTTTTGCCCACGCCGGGTATGCGCACCAGCTGCGCCAGATCGCCCTTGCGAATGGCCGGCAACAGCTGCTCCACACCCATGCCGGAAAGGATTTTCAGCGCCAGCGAAGGCCCCACGCCGGAGGCGGAAATCAGCAGCTCGAAACAATGCTTTTCGCGCGCCGTCAGAAATCCGTACAGGGCCAACTGGTCTTCGCGCACATGGGTATAAATCAGCAGCGTCGTCTCCGCGTGCAGCGCGCCCAGTTCGGCAAACGTCGAAAGCGGAATCTGCACCTGATAGCCGACACCGCCTACATCGATGAGGATTTGATTCGGACGCTTGTCGACGAGCTTCCCGCGGAGCATTCCAATCATGTCCAGCGATTATTGATTAGCGCCGCGAGCGTGTCAAACGCGCATGCGCACCAAGCCGGAGGGGCGATGGCGCGCCGCCCCGCAGCCGCGGAGTAAACCAGGTTATCCACCAACAAACAAGATTCCGGAGTTTGGGCTGCGCGAAGTTCCAATTTTCGGAACGCGGCCGTGTTCATTTTCCAAAACATGCTGGCTGTTGGCGTACGAAATGTTGCGATGGCGCGCAGTTCCAAGATCGCGCGCCGGTCCGAACGGAGGCCTGCATCCGCGGAGCTCATCCGAATTTTCATAGGCGCTCGCAATTCATCGCAATATTCGGATAGTCGCGAAGGCGCGCGTCAGAAGAAAATTCAAATTGCACATTCGGATCGTGAACTTTTCACTTTTTTTGTTCGTATCTGATTCTGAACCGAAATGGACGCATCGAATGCGCCATACCGTTCGGCGATTTCCGGCCCGGCTGGAAAGTTCAAGGAGGGAAGTATGATATTTCGAAAGCAACGTGTGTTTGCAGGAGCGGCTCTTGCCGTGCTTCTTGTCGCCTTGACGCTGTTGCCTCGCACCTCCAGCGCCAAAAACTCGAAAACCGCCCAGACCACAATGGATATCCTTATTCCGACGTCGCTCGGAGGGAAGCCGCTGAAGGCGGGCACTTACAAGGTGATTGCCGACGGATCAACCGTGACGTTGAGGCTCGGCAACAAGCTCGTGGCCGAAGCGCCGGCGCAATGGAAAGACGGGAACACCAAGGCTCAATATTCGTTCATTGTCACGGACGCTCACGGGATCGACGAAATCCATTTCGACGGCAAGACCCGTTACATCCAGGTGAAGGAATAAGAAGGAGAGGAATCGCGCGCGTCCGAGAAGGCGCGCGGGCCGCGTGACACCTGCGGGGGCCTAGCGGCGGTTGCGATCCGAATGCGCCGCTAGGCCCGCCGGAGGCGCATTCGAGCCGGCTGCATAGCGCGCGCGCGCCGCCACCAGTTTTTCCAAGTCCACGGTGGAAAGGAGCTTTTGCTTTCCCAGAAGTTCGGTCACCAACACCACATGCGCAAAATGTTCGATCGTCTCCATGCGTAAAAACGCGGTCAGCAGGTCCTTGCCGTAGGTCACCACACCGTGATTGGCCATGAGAATCGCATCATGTTCCGGAACGTACGGCGCAATCGCGTCGCTTAGTTCTGGCGTGCCGGGCGTTCCATAACGCGCCAATGGCACGCGGCCGAGTCCGATCACCAATTCGCACAAGATCGGCTTATCGAGCGCGATTCCCGCCGCGGCAAAACCCGTAGCGGTCGGCGGATGCGCGTGGCAAACGGCATTCACGTCCGGACGCATGCGATAAATCAGCAGGTGCATCGCAATTTCGGACGACGCCTTCCGCGAACCGCACACGAGACGGCCTTCGAGATCGGTGACGACGAGATCTTCCGGCGTCATCATGCCTTTGCTCATGCAGGTGGGTGACGTGAGAATGAGGTCGGAGCCCAGGCGCACCGAGAGATTGCCGTCGGTGGAGGCGACGAAGCCGCGGTCGTGAATCCAGCGGCCCACCGCGCAGATATCCCGCCGGTGCTGCTCCTCCGGCTTTTCGGCGCCGGGAGAAATAGACTCGGGATTCAGATCCGCCTCCGTTTTCCAGTTTCCGCACGACCGGCGCTACGCGTAAAATCCGCGCAGCTTCAATGCTCGGGCCACCCGATCGATCGCCAGGATATAAGCGGCGATGCGGGTATCGACCCCGTGGGATTCCGCGTAGCGTACCACTTGATCGAAGCTTTGTTCCATCACATCTTGCAGGCGCTCGTTGACTTCCCGCTCGCGCCAGAAAAAGCCCTGCCGGTCCTGCACCCATTCGAAATAGCTGACCGTCACTCCTCCGGCGTTCGCCAAAATATCCGGAATGACGAAAATGCCCTTTTCCCCGATGGTTGCGTCGGCGTGCGACGTGGTGGGGCCGTTGGCGCCCTCGCAGAGAATCCGGCAATCGACGCGATGCGCGTTGGCCGCCGTGATCTGATTTTCCGTCGCCGCCGGAAGCAGAATATCGCAAGGCCGGAACAAAAGTTCCTGCGCGTTCAGCTTCTCGCCGCCTCCGGGAAATTCCGGAACCGTCTTTTTCTGCCCGTAGACCCAATCGTGCAGCTTGGGAATGTCGAAGCCGTTTTCGTTGTAAAGCCCGCCATGAATATCGGCGACGCCGATGATCTTGTAGCCGGCTTCATGCATCAGCAGCGCCACGTTCGATCCCACATTGCCGAAGCCCTGCACGATCACGCGGCACTTCTCGCGCTTCAATTTGAATTTCGCGACGGCCTTGTCGCAGCAGATCATCAATCCGCGCCCGGTGGCTTCGCGGCGGCCCTGCGACCCGCCCAGGTCGAGCGGCTTGCCGGTCACGACGGCGGTGGTTGCCTGGCGCACGTGCATCGCGTAGGTGTCCATCACCCACGCCATCGTCTGTTCGTCGGTTCCGATATCCGGCGCGGGCACGTCGCGCTCCGGACCCAGCCAGTCCGAAAGCTGCGCGGTATAGCGGCGCGTGAGCCGCTCCAGCTCCGCTTTGGATAGCTTTCCCGGATCGCAGATCACGCCGCCTTTGGCCCCTCCAAACGGCACGTTGACGACCGCGCATTTCCACGTCATCCAGGCCGCCAGAGCGCGCACCTCATCCAGGCTTACTTCCGGCGAGAAGCGGATGCCGCCCTTGCCTGGTCCGCGCACCGTCGAGTGCAGCACGCGGTAGCCGGTAAAAATCCGCACCTGCCCGCTATCCAGCGCCACCGGGATGTAAACGGTGATCTCCCGTTCGGGGTACTTCATGTATTGATACAGACCGGATTCCAGCCCGAGCTTGCGTGCGGCAATTTCGAATCGCGCCTCCGCGGATTCGTAAACGCTCAATTCGCCGGTTGGCGTCGGCATGTCACTTCCTCCCGTGATGGAACGAATTGGAAGGGGGCAAATACTTTGCAGGCGGCCAGGCGAACGCATCTGCACGAATCTGCATTCGCGGCGCGCGATTGGCGGACGACGGCTCGGTCGCGTGCGACATCTAACGCCGCGCCTCGCTATTTCGGAGATCGTGGCCGGTCATCTCGCGCGGCTCTGGCGCGCCGACCATCCCAAGAATCGTCGGCGCGATGTCGCGCAGCGAGCCGCCCGTTTTCAGCGTTCTGCGGCCATCCTCGCTGACGAGCACGAAGGGAACCGGGTTGGTGGTGTGATAGGTGTGCGGGCCGCCGGTGACGGGATCGATCATCGTCTCGGCGTTGCCATGATCCGCGGTGATGATCCACGCGCCTCCGCGCGGCCGGAGCGTTTGATACATCCTGCCGAGGCATTCGTCGATGGTCTCGCACGCCTTGATCGTCGCTTCGAGCTTGCCGGAGTGGCCGACCATATCGGCGTTGGCGAAGTTCATGATGATCGCGTCGAAGTCGCCCTTTTCAATGGCGTGTATCACCCCATCGGTGATTCCCGCCGCGGACATTTCCGGCTTCAGATCGTAGGTGGGGACTTTTGGCGAGGGCACCAGCAGCCGCTCCTCGCCCGGAAACGGTTTCTCGACGCCGCCGTTGAAAAAGTACGTGACGTGCGCGTATTTCTCCGTCTCCGCCACGCGCAGATTCTTGTAATTCAGTTCGGCGAACACGTTGGCGAGGATGTGTTCCAGCTTGTCGGGCGCGAGCAGGTAGTGCAGCCAGGGCCAGGTTTTTTCGTACTGCGTCATGGCCACGTAGCAAAGACTTTTCGGCCGCGCGGGATCGGCGAATTTGTCGAAGCCGGGCTCGATCAGCGCGCGGGTCATCTGCCGGGCTCGATCGGCGCGGAAATTGAAGAAGATCACGGCATCGTCATCGCGAATCACGCCGCGCGGCGCGGCCGGCTTCCCGGGCGCGGCCTCCGTGGTGATCGCGACGGGAATCACGAATTCGTCGGTCACGCCTTTTTCGTAACTGGCCCGGATGGCGGCGATTGGGTCGCTCGACTTCGCGTCCGACTCGCCATGCACCACCGCGCGATAGGCGAGCTCGATGCGTTCCCAGCGATTGTCGCGGTCCATCGCGTAATAGCGGCCGCTGACGCTGGCGATCTGACCCACTCCGTACTCGCGCATCTTCTGTTCCAGCGCACGAAGGAAACCGATGCCGCTTTCGGGCGGCGTGTCGCGTCCATCCATGAAACAGTGGACGAAAACCTTCTCCACTTTGTTCTGCCGCGCCATGCGCAGCAGCGCAAACAGATGCTTGATCTGCGAATGAACGCCGCCGTCGCTCAGCAGTCCCATCAGGTGCAAATGCCGCGTGCGCCCTCGATTCATCGCTTCGAGCAGCAACGGGTGGCGCAGAAATTCTCCGCTGGCGATCAGCTGGTCCACGCGCGTGATGTCCATTTGCACGATGCGCCCCGCGCCGATATTCAGATGGCCCACTTCGCTATTGCCCATCTGTCCTTCGGGCAGGCCGACGTACGGGCCCGAGCTGTGAATCAGCGTATTGGGAAATTCCTTCAGGATGCGGTCATAGTTGGGCTTGCGCGCCAGGGCGATGGCGTTGCCCTTCGTTTCCGGCCGGTAGCCCCAGCCGTCCAGCACCGTGAGCACGATCGGGCGCGGTCGCTTACTCATGGGCGTTCACCGCGCGTTTCCCGGCAGTGTGGTGGTCGCACATAACCAGCCCACGTTAGCCCGAGTGGGAGTGCGACTGCAAGTCCCTGTTGACGTAAATGGAAGCGGGGCGGGGACATTCCGCAGCGACATTCAGGCGAAGACCACCCGCAGCGCTCGCGTGCGGACCAGCCCGCTAGAAGTTTCGAGCGGGAAAACTTACAAGACGTGCATCACGTTGGCGACGGCGGCGATCAAAAAAGCCAGCGTACACGCGCCCGCTGCAACCGCCGCGACCACCGACCACGACGTCAGCGAGTCCTTCGGGAAAACGCGCGCCCGGAAAAACAGCACGACCGCGAGTACCTCCGAGACCAGCGCCGCGACGCAGAATACCGCCAGCGGCTGGCGGTTCGTCAAAAGCGTGTTCAGGTCGAAACCGGCGAGAACATCCGCCGGAACGAATGCCGCAACCGCCACCGGCCAGAGCGCGAGCAGGACACCAAGACCGAATTTGAGCTTGCGAACAAGGGAGTGCATGAACTTTCTCCAAACGTCTCTTATGAATCATTCACCTGAAATGAATGGCCTACATACTGTTTGAATGCCGCAGGCGGCGTATTAGTTGGCTGGCAGTGAGCTGCTAAGCGTTATAGATGGGAACCAGGAAAACCGCAGCGTAATCGGCGCCGCGCGCTCTGCCGTTTACTTGCATTTCCCAATACGTGGGCGGCGTGGCCGCGAGTTTCGTGGATGCCTGCTCGGCCGGCAGCCGAAACTCAATCGCGACGTCACCCCCGCCGAGCCCGGCGAGGCGGTCGGCATTCAGTATGATGACGTCCTTATACAGTTCGTAACAAACTACCGTAGTCGTTCGGCGCGGCCCGGCGCCCCTGGTCACGTACTTTTCCTGCACGCAACGTAGCGTGACGGTTAGCCGCTGGATTGCAGACAGGTGCCGCGGAGCGCGCAGCCGCGCGCGCAAATCGCCTCCCAGCCGGAAGGGAAACTCGTCGAAGTAAAGGTGACCGTTGCCGTAGCGCACCAGCTCGAAAACACTCGCGGCCCAGCGGCCCCATAGCATCAGGCAGCACAAGCCGAAAAAGCTCAGAGCAGCCCAAATCGGCCATCCGTCGGGTTCGCGCACTCCGAGCCACGCCATCAGCGTGAGAAGAAATGTCCACCCGAGCGCCGCCAGCAGGCGCTGCAGCATTTCGCCCGTCTCGGAAAATTCGATGCCCTCGCGCAGCCAGGGATAGTCGGCGAACCAGGGCTCACCGGGACGCGCCGCCGACTCGCGCAGCCAGGCGGATTGTCGCAGCAAGTCGCGAACTCCATGGATCAAAAAGGGCATTCCGCCGGCCAGGAACAGCCCGGCCACCGCGCCGATCAGGCCGTCCGGAACGTTCTTCCGCGCGGGTATTCGGTCGAGGGCCACCAGACCAATCAGCGCGCCGGCAGCGACGAACGGTAGCCCGAACAGCACCGACTTCCAGCCGTTGATGGCCACGCCGCTTCGCGTTCTGTGATTCCGAAGTACGGGAAATGCGGCCGCCGGCGCAGCGTCCGGCCGAGGTTCTGCAATCTGGAATGTGGTTTCCGCAGGCATAATTCGCCGAATTGGCCATACCAGATTGCCCAGCAGGCCCGCGAACGGCAATGGGACGTTATCGAAAAGGTAACGGCAAGGCTTCGGAATGCGGTTTCTGATTTTCCGGCTTACGACGCTGTGATGCGGATGATATCGTGGCGCAATTCCACGCGCCGGTCGGGAAACCGCGCCGCGATCCGCGCCCGCAGCTGGTCGAAAGTGGGCGCGCCGTTGCGGCCGTCGAGCATGCGCGCATCATCCATCAGCACCACGTGCCCTTGTACCGGATGCGAAAGCGCGGCTTCCACTTCCGCGGAAAGCCGTTCCGGATCGCGCGCCAGATTGGCCCAGCCCCAGTAGCCCGCATCGAGCCAGAAAAGGGCCGGCTCCGAAATCGACTTCAGCAGCTCCGGCAACACTTTCTGGCTGTCGCCTTCGAGAATGCGCACGCGCGGGTCGCCGGCGAACCTTCGCGTCGCGCGCCGCGCCAGCTCCGGATCGAACTCGATCGAATAGACGCGCTCGAATTCGTTCTTCACCGCGGCGATCATTTCGCCGTAATACGTGCCCGTTTCGATCAGCGTCCGCAGACCGTAGCGGCGCGCGTATTCGCGCACCGCCCGCTGCTTTACCAGATGCGGCGAACGCACCGGCTCGCCGCGCAGCTTCCAATACCAATAGTCGGGATAGTGTCCCAGCGCTTTGTACGCGCCGTAGAACGGCAGGTTACGCAGCAATTTTCGAAACGGCGCCAATCACCCTCGCAGAAGTTCCTGGCGGAAGAATCGCAGCGTAGCGTCCGCTGCAAAAGCTGTCAAGGCCCGCGCCGCCGCGACGCAAGTCCTTTAAAAGCGTCGGGGACCGCAAAAACGCGGGGCAAGGCGGTCCGGGACGCCGCGTGGGATGGCCGTGTGAAGCTTCACAACGCCCTCAGAACGATCAAATTTGCGCGCCCCTCCCCCAGGGCCAATCCGCCGTCGCCGAACGCTCAGAGGCGCTCTGAAACCGGTTCCCAGCCGCATTGACCATCAGCGGCGCGAGCTGGGCCAATTTTCATGCAGGCTAATGCCGTGAAAGCGCCGCGCGGCCCAGGAACTTCGCCGACGAGCCCAGTTCCTCTTCGATACGCAGCAGCTGGTTGTATTTCGCGATGCGATCCGTGCGCGAAGCCGAGCCGGTTTTGATCTGCCCCGTGCCCATGGCCACCGCGAAGTCGGCGATGAACGCGTCCTCGGTTTCGCCCGAGCGGTGCGAAATGACCGCCGCGTATTTGGCTTTGCGCGCCATCTCCACGGCTTCGATCGTTTCCGTCACGCTACCGATCTGATTCAGCTTGATCAAAATCGCGTTGCCGGCGCCTTCGGAAATGCCGCGCGCGAATATTTTCGGGTTGGTGACGAATATATCGTCGCCGACGAGCTGCCATCGATCGCCCAATTCCTTGGTCATCAGCTTCCAGCCGTCCCAATCATCTTCCGCCAGCCCGTCCTCAAGCGACACGATCGGATACTGCCGCAACCAGTTCTCCCAGAATTTCACCATCTGCTCGGACGTGCGTACCGAGCGGTCCGATTTCTTGAACACGTAGCGCTTCGTGGAGCGCTCGTAAAATTCGCTGGCCGCCGGATCGAGCGCGATGGCGATCTGCTCGCCGGGCTTGTAACCGGCCGCGGTGATCGCTTCGAGAACGCGTTCGAGCGCCTCTTCGTTGGACTTCAGATTGGGCGCGAAGCCGCCTTCATCGCCCACCGCCGTGGAATAGCCGTTTTTCTTCAGCACCGCTTTCAGGTGATGAAAAACCTCCACTCCCCAGCGCAGCGCCTCATGAAAACTCGGCGCGCCCACGGGCATGACCATGAATTCCTGCACGTCCACGGAATTGTCCGCGTGCGCGCCGCCGTTCAGGATGTTCATCATCGGCACGGGCAGCACGCCGCTTGGCGCGCCCGTGGTTTGCCGCGCCAGATATTTGTAGAGCGGCTGGCCGGAAGCGGCCGCCGCCGCGCGCGCCGCCGCCATGGAAACCGCCAGGATGGCGTTCGCGCCGAATTTCGATTTGTTCGGCGTACCGTCCGCATCGATCATCTTGCGGTCGAGCGCCCGCTGATCCGTCGCGTCCATGCCGGTGACGAGCTTGGCAATCGCCGTGTTGACGTGCGCCACGGCCTTCAGCACGCCTTTGCCCAGGTAATGCGTCTTGTCGCCGTCGCGCAATTCGATCGCTTCGTTCTCGCCCGTCGATGCGCCCGAGGGAACCGCCGCGCGCCCCAGCGCTCCATCCTCCAGCCGCACATCTGCTTCGACCGTGGGATTCCCTCGGGAATCCAGAATTTCTCGTCCGTGTACGGCGACAATTTTCGTGGACATGTTTTCCCCCTGGAGTTTGTGCAGATTCGGCGCCGGCTCGCCGGCGGATCACGGTTTCGCCGCCAGCACCAGCCAAAAACCTCTTCTTATTCCGGCTCCTCGATCATGGATTCGGGCCGGATCACGATGGCCACGCCGTTTTCGGAAACGGCGTAGCGCGCGCGGTCGGCCTCCGGATCGTGGCCGATCACAGTTCCCGTTGGCAAGTCGACGTGACGATCGATGATGGCCCGCCGGATGCGGCAATGCCGCCCGATGTTGACGTGATTGAAGATGATCGAATCCTCTACTTCGGAGTAGCTGTTCACGCGCACGTCGTACCCCAGCACCGAGCGCTCCACGCGCCCGCCGGAAACGATCGACCCTCCCGCCACCATCGAATCCATCGCCATGCCCATGCGCCCCGGATCGGCAAACACGAACTTTGCCGGCGGATACTGGTGCTGCCAGGTGTAAATCGGCCAGCTCTTGTCATACAGGTTGAACACCGGGCTGACCGACACCAGGTCCATATTCGCTTCGTGATACGCGTCGATCGTGCCCACGTCGCGCCAGTAGGCGAACTCTTTCTTGTTTTCGTCGCGGAAGTTGTAGGCGAATACGCGATATTTGTCGATGATGCGCGGCAGAATGTCGCGCCCAAAATCGTGCGAAGACGACGGGCTTTCGGCGTCCGCGATGAGGATCGGCACCAGCAGTTGCGTGTTGAAGAGATAGACGCCCATCGACACATTCGTTTTATCCGCGTGCGCGGTCGATGGCTTGGGATTGGCCGGCTTTTCTTCGAAGCCGACGATGCGCCACTGGTCGTCGGTTTCGATGATTCCAAACTGGCGAGCCGCGGCCGCGCGATCCATTTCCACGGTCGCCACGGTCACGTCCGCGCCGGCGGCCACGTGCTGCTGGAGCATCGTCTGGTAGTTCATCTTGTAGATGTGGTCGCCGGAAAGAATGAAGACGTAGCTCGATTGCTCGCTGCCGATCGAATAGATGTTTTGGTACACGGCGTCCGCCGTGCCCTGATACCACTGCTGCGAGACGCGCATCTGCGGCGGCAGCACTTCGATAAAATCCCCATAGCCCATCAGCGGCGACCATCCTCTGCGGATGTGCCGGTTCAGGCTGAGAGCCTTGTACTGCGTCAGGACGAAAACGCGGTTCAGGTCGCTATTCAGGCAGTTCGAAAGCGTCACGTCGATGATGCGGTAGACGCCGCCGAAAGGCACCGCTGGCTTGGCGCGGTCGCGTGTCAGCGGCCAGAGCCGCTCGCCCTGGCCGCCGGCCAGGAGTACCGCTATTGCTTTGCGCATCAGAGGCATAGGCTGGGTCCATGGACATCGCTGCGTCGATCCCATTCTATATTACGTCCGGAATTTTCCAGCCGTGCAAATGAAGTAAAAAACGCGCTGCGGCAGCCGAAAAACTCTCCGCTGCCGGTTCCGGCGAAATTACTAGCTGGTTAGCGCCTTTTGCCGCATACCCCGTTGCTTTAATTTTAACCTTGACTTATGCGGTAGCCTCCGATAGAGAGGAGGAAGAATTTGCCGGTTCGCAACGATTCCGGATAGAATTAAGCATCTGTCGAATCACATCTCACAACAGGGGAACGGGGGTGAATACGCGTGGCAGAAGTTGTTATTCAAGAGGGTGAATCTTTGGAAAACGCCCTTCGGCGCTTCAAGAGAAAGGTCCAGGCTGAGGACATCATCAAGGAGATCAAAAAACACAGCTACTACATGAAGCCCGGAGAAAGGCGCCGAGCCAAGGAAGCCCTCTCGCGTAAGCGTCTCCGTAAGAAGCAGCGGCGTGAGCAAGACTAGGCGGCCATCTCACAGGCATCTTTCCCGGAAACTTGGTGCCCACGAGCCGGTACGTACCCGTGGTTTCGCACGGGTGCGCACCGGCCGTCTTTTTGCATGCCCTCTGCCTGCGTCCCCCGCGCGAACACGGCCGGGAGCGGCGTATGGAATACCATGACAAAGTCCTGAAGTGCTCGGAATGTGCCGCGGAGTTTGTGTTCACCGCCGGCGAACAGATGTTTTTCGCCGACAAGGGGTTCAAAAACGAGCCGAAACGCTGCAAGGCCTGCAAGGCCGTCCGCGGGCAAGGCCAAGGCCCCGACGTCGGCGCGGCAACCGTTCAGCGCGTCGAAACGAAGACGGTCTGCTCGCAGTGCGGAAAAGAAACGACCGTTCCGTTTAAGCCGACGCAGGGCCGGCCGGTCTACTGCCGCGAGTGTTTTCAGCAGCGGCGCTCCGTCGGCGCCAACGCGACCGCGTAGCTGCGGCGGCAGCGGTTCGCGTCGAACGATTACAAAAATTTTGCCTGGCCGATTGGCATTCTGCGCGCCTTTCGCGGGTTGAATGACCGCCTCCCGTGAAGGGCGCGTTCTCTTTACACCCGAAATCGACGGGTCCTGCGACTATTGCTGTTGCTGAGCCGGTTGCTGCGGCCGCTCCACCATCACCGCCGCAAGCGGCGGAGGAGCCGAAGTCTTGTTGAGCTGTTCCCGCCCCTCGTCATCCAGCACCGGCCGCACGCGAACGTCCACCGCCAGGCTTTGGCCGGCGTGCCCCTTGTAAACGCCTCGCACCGGCGCCACGTCGCCGTAATCGCGCCCATACGCCACGCGCACGTGCCGCAGTCCCACCGGCCCTCCCAGCGTGGGGTCCAGCGCCTTCCAGCCGATGCTCGGCATCATCACCTCGGCCCAGGCGTGCGACGCTTGCCCGCCGATTACTTCTTCCTGCTTGGCGTTGGGCTCCGCATCGGCGCCCGGCACCAGATATCCGGAAACGTATCGCGCCGGAATCCCGCGCATGCGCACTACTCCGAGCAATAGATGCGCGAAATCCTGGCACACACCCGCGCCCAGCGTCAGCGAATCTTCGATCGACGAATGCACGTGCGTCGCGCCTTTCACGTAACGAAACCGCTCGTGAATCAGGTCCGAGGCCGCTTGCGCGAATCGCTCCACGGTTCCGTCGCTCGCGCGCTCGGCCGCCTCGATGATCTCGTGCAGGCTCGCCTTGTGCGGCACGTATCCCGTCGGTGCCACGAAATCGAACTGTTCTTCGTCCAGTTGGTCCTTGCGCGCGTCGAATTCCGCCAGCGTGGTCGGATCGTGGACGCCGTTCGTCGTCTCGTGCACCAGCACCACCGATTCGGCCTCCACCTTCAAATGCCGGTGTTCGGCCAGCACGTTGAACTGGTGCGCCCAATTGCCGAGCGCGTCGCGGTACGCCGTGCCGCGCGAGGCTGGCGCGGTGGTCAGCCGGAACGAGAGGCAACTCTGCCGGTCGTCGTGGATCGGCCGCAGGCGCACTTCGTTGTAGCTCTCCGAAACCGGGCCGTCGTATAGAAACTCCGTCGTATGCATTAAGTGATATCGATTCATGCCACCACCGCATAATAGAAATAAGTACGCGCGATATCGTCGCCGATCGCGCCGCACAAACTGAGCACGTCGTTCAAGTATCCATGCAAGCCGTGCTCGAAAATATCGCCGATCCGGTCGTAACTCAGCCGCTCGACCAACTTGCCCGCCAGCCGTTCCGCCTCGTTGGCGTACGAGCCGCGCCCCGAGCCGCTCAGCGCGCGCAATCCCGATTGCACCTCCGTGGCGCTGAAGCGAATCGAACGCGGATGCTGCGGATGGAGGATCAGCATTTCCGCCACCCGTTCCGGCTCGATCGGCGGATGGTACTGCCGGTGATACGCCTCGTACGCACCCACCGACCGCAGCACCGCCATCCATTGGTGGTTATCGAGCGCGGCCTCGGCCGGGGGGCCTTCCAGCAAGTTGTGGTATTGGACGTCCACCAGCCGCGCGGTCATCTCCGCGCGCTCCAGCGCCCAGCCAAGGCGCAGCAATTCCCAGCCCTCGTCGTGCGGCAGCGTCGCGTCCGTCACGCCGTGAAAGCGGTGCGCGCCGAATTTGATCCCGTCGCAAAATCGGTGCGGACCGGCCCGCACCTCGTCACGCGGCACGAACCGGCTCACCATGTGATACAGCCCGTTGATGTCCTCCCACATTTCGCGCGAAATGCGGTCGCGGATGGTGCGCGCGTTTTCCCGCGCCTTGGAAATGCACTGCATGATCGAACTCGGATTGTCCGGACGAAACGCCAGAAACTCGAAGACGTTTTCTCCGTTCACTTCCGGGTACAGCTTGCGGAAGCGGTCCTCCTCGCCGGCCATCACCAGCAGCGGCTCCCAGCGCAGACGGTAGGCGTGCTGCGACTGCTCCAGCAGCATGTGGTAGTTCACGTCGAGAATGCGCGCCGTCCCCTCGGCGCGTTCGATGTAACGCGCCAGCCAGAAAAGCGATTCCGCGATCCGCGAAAGCATGTCACTCCTCATCCCGCAAAACCCACGTGTCCTTGCTGCCGCCACCCTGCGACGAATTCACCACCAGCGATCCGCTCTGCAGCGCCACGCGCGTGAGTCCGCCAGGCACGATGGTCACTTTTTCTCCGTCGTACAGGCAGTACGGACGCAAATCCACGTGCCGCCCGGCCACGCGTTCTTCGCTCGCGTCGTACGCCGGCACACGCGAAAGCGGCACCACCGGCTGCGCGATGTAATTCCGCGGCTGCTCTTGAATGCGCCGCCGGAATTCGTCGATGCGCTTCGCGTCCGACGCCGGCCCGATCAGCATCCCGTAGCCGCCCGATTCGCCGACCGCCTTCACCACCAGCTCGCCCAAATGCTCCAGCACGTACTGCAAATCCTCGGGCTTCGCGCACACGTAGGTCTCCACGGTGCGCAGCACCGGTTCTTCGCCCAGGTAGTAGCGGATGAATTCCGGCACGTACGCGTAGATGGCCTTGTCGTCCGCCACGCCATTGCCGACCGCATTTGCCAGCGCCACGTTGCCCGCGCGGTACGCCGCCATCAAGCCCGGCACTCCCAAAATCGAATCGGCGCGAAACGTCAGCGGATCGAGAAACTCATCGTCCACGCGCCGGTAGATCACGTCCACGCGCTGCAAGCCACGAATCGTTTTCATGTAGACGATTCCGCCGTCCACGATCAGGTCGTGCCCTTCCACCAGCTCCACGCCCATTTGCTGCGCCAGAAAGCTGTGCTCGAAATACGCGCTGTTGTGAATCCCCGGAGTCAGCAGGACGATCTGCGCTTCCTGCTCTCCGCGCGGCGAAAGGCTGCGCAGGATGCGTGAAAGCTCCGACGGGTAGTGGTTCACCGGCAACACTTCGTAGGCCTGAAACGCGTCTGGCAGCGTGCGCGTCATCACCAGCCGGTTTTCCAGCACGTAGGAAACGCCGCTCGGCGTTCGCACGTTGTCTTCCAGCACGCAGAATTCGCCCGTCTTCGAATCGCGCACCAGATCGATCCCGCAGATGTGCGTGTGAATTCCGCGCGGCGCTTCCACTCCGATCATCTCCCGCCGGAAGTTCGGGCACGAATAGACCAGCGACCGCGGAATGCGCTTGTCCTTGAAAATCAGTTGTTGCCCGTAGACGTCCTGCAGGAACAGATTCAGCGCCACCACGCGCTGCGAAAGTCCGCGGTCGACGCGCTCCCATTCCGAGCGCGGCAAAATGCGCGGAATCAAATCGAAGGGGAAAAGCCGCTCGGTGCCCCTGCCGTCGGCATACACCGTGAAGGTGATTCCCTGGATCAGGAACGACAGGTCGGCAAGTTTTCGCCGCTCCTCGAACTGCGCGGGTGCCATGGTGGCTAGCTTTTCGAAGAGCTTGGCGTATTGCGCGCGCGGCCGCCCCGGCGCGGAGAACATCTCGTCGTAAAAGTTCCCCGTGTCGTAGGCTTCAAACAGGCCGTGGTCCACCATGTGCACCGATGGGGCTCCCATGGCTGCCTACTCTATCAATCGGGAATCGACGCTGGCGCACCAAAGAATTGATGCAACGCATCAACATTTTTGCGCCGCGTTCGCGCACAATCGCGCCTGTTTTTGCGGGAAAATCGAGGGAATGTTGCCGCGTATCGCCCTCGGCGCACGGCTCGTGTTTGAGGCGGCGGTTTTTGTAGCGACGGCGTCTCGCCGGCGCTTTTCCGAGGCCCTGGAAGCCTCGCTAAAATAGCCCGGGCTGGCGGCGGGGTTCTTCCATGTTGAAGTGTTTGTAGGCGAGCGCCGTGGCCACGCGGCCTCGCGGAGTGCGGTCCAGCAGCCCGAGCTGCATCAGGTAGGGCTCGTAAATTTCCTCGATCGCGTCCTCTTCCTCGCTTAGCGACGCGGCAATCGTGTTCAATCCCACCGGCCCGCCCGCATATTTCTGCAAAATCGTGAGCATCAGGTTGCGATCCACTTCGTCGAGCCCGTGCTCGTCCACGCCAAGCATTTTCAACGCCTCGCGCGCCACGTCGTAGGTGATGTGCCCCTCGGCGCGCACCTCGGCGAAGTCGCGCGCCCGCCGCAGCAGGCGGTTGGCCACGCGCGGAGTTCCGCGGCTGCGCCGGGCGATTTCGCTGGCGCCCTCCGGATCGATGGCGATGCCCAGAATCCGCGCCGAACGCGTGACGATCTTTTCCAAATCCGCCGGGGTGTAAAAATCCAGCCGGTGGACGATCCCGAAGCGCGAGCGCAGCGGCGCCATCACCAGCCCCGCGCGCGTCGTCGCGCCCACCAGGGTGAAGCGGTTGAGCTGATACGGGTGCACGCGCGCGCCCGGTCCCTGCCCGATGATCAGATCGACGCGAAAATCCTCCATCGCCGGATACAGGATCTCTTCGAGCGCCGGCTGCAAGCGGTGAATTTCATCGAGGAAGAAAAAGTCTTGCGGCTCAAGACCGGTGAGCACCGCCGTCAGGTCGCCCTTTTTCTCGAGCAGCGGCCCCGAGCTGATTTTGATCGCCGAGCCCATCTCGCGCGCCAGGATTTGCGCCAGCGTGGTCTTGCCCAGGCCCGGCGGGCCGTAGAGCAGCACATGGTCGAGCGATTCGCCGCGGTTCCGCGCCGCTTCCACGGCGATCTGCAGATTTTCCTTTACGCGGTCCTGGCCGATGTAGTCGCTGAAGTTGGCTGGGCGCACCGTCGCCTCGATGCGCGCGTCCTCGTCGAGCGCCTGCCCCGATACCAGCCTCCGCGCCTCCGTCATGTCTTGCATCGCCACCGCACAGCATACCCCAATTTTTGATTTTCCAGTCGCAGAGAGCCTCGGACGCGGGCTGGCGGGGCAGGGCTGTCGAAGAAATGGCGAAAAAAGAAGTGCACCGGGACGTTCCGGGTAAGCATGTGCCCGATTCTTTATTTTCAATGACTTAGATCTGTTTTTACTCGGATGACTGTTCCGGGTAAGAATTGCGTTTGAGAGGGGGTAAAGCCGCTGGATGAAGAAGCTGCGCGGCGGGAGGTAGGGCAAATTGTGCGCCTCGAACTGCTGGGCGCGTTGCATACACAACCCCCGGGGCTGCAAACCAGCCCAATTGACTCTACCACACCGGGAGATAGTTTATCAAGATCGGCGGCGCCAGAATGAGTTCCGGCCTGGGCGAAACGCGGATGCCGCGCTGAAGACCGCGGCGCTACGACTAAACCTTAGAGCGCGGTTGGTGCGGTCCGGAAGAGCGCCCGCCATGCGCCGAGCGTGGCCCTCCCGCCGTTGGGCATCCTCAAAATATTCTCAGACGATAAGTGCCCGGATGGTATTATACGCCGCGCAATCCTCTTCAGCCTGATTCGGACGGGAAGCGACACAATCGAGACTTCGGATATTCAGATTTAACCGTAGCGCCGCGGTCTTCAGCGCGGCACGGATCAAACGAGGAAATCGTCATGACGTCCGCCCCGGAATTCGAGCGAAAGAATATTCGCCTTCCAATGGCGCGCTACCGCGGGCGGGGTCTCTATTTCCTAACGCTCTGCTTCGCCAAGCGCCGGCGGTTCGGGGCCAACGCACGCGTTGCGTCGTGGTTGGTCGCACGCCTGCGAGACCACTCGGGCAAATGTGGATTTTACGTACACGCCTATTGCGTAATGCCGGATCACATGCACGTCCTTGCTGCCGCCGCGTCTGACGACGGCAATACGATCAAATTCGTGGAATCGTATAAGCAGGAGACGGGAGTGGCGTTTTCGCGCCGCACCGGCGCGCGGCTTTGGCAATCCAAATATTACGACCACATCTTGCGCGGGTCAGAGGGCGCTGACCGCATCGCTTGGTACATATGGATGAATCCGGTGCGGCGGGGGCTTTGTCGCGCTCCGAAAGAATACCGATTTCTGGGTTCGTTCACGGAGATCGGAAACCGGATGCTGAGGGGCGCGGCGGCACGAGAGTGGGTTCCGGCCTGGAAGAAACCGGGATGCCGCGCTGAAGACCGCGGCGCTACGTCCAAACCTTAGAGCGCGGTTGGTTCGGTCTGGAAGAGCGCCCACCATGCGCCGAGCGTGGCCCCCCGCCGTTGGGCACCCTCAAAACATCCTCAATCGTTAAGTGCGCGGATGGTATCATGCCCGCGCACTTTTCTTGGGCAAATCGAAGGCAGGAGTGGGCAAGCCGCCTGTGAACGTTTGTCCTAGGCACTGTTGCGAAATGAGCGCCCTGGGAGGGAGCTAGATGTTATTCGATAGCGACGGGCCTCAAACCAAAGAGGAATTAGCCGCTTACCTGCAGGTTGGCAGGAAATTTCAGCGCGTATGGGCCAAGCGGACCTTGATTGCCACAGTCGCCTTTGTGTTGAGCTGTACGGGGGTTGTCCTCTTCTCGGACGTGGGACCCTTTTTCGCCTACGCGCTATCCTATGGCAGATTTTTCGTAGTCCTTTCGATGATACTGCTGTTCCCGTTCACAATCTGCATCGGCATGGCTCTCAATGGTTGGTTCTACGTCCGCAGGCTAAGAAAAGACTATAACTACCTGACGGACAGCGGCGCCGGCGCGGAATGAGAGCGGGTACGGTTGCGACGCGCCCGCGGCACGCAACATCCGCCTAAGCTGTGCAAGCTATACATAAAAGAGATACCCGGAGAGGAGGCGCTTGAGTTCGGCGATGACGGCGGCGCGGGAGGGGGCGTCGGGCTGCTCGAAGGCGTAGGCGAAGAGGCGCTCGCCGGTTTCGATGGCGACGCGGAGCTTCAGGTCGAGGCTGGCAAGATCGGCCATGCCGAGGGATTCGATCATGAAGCGCTTGACGAGGCCGGCGCCGCTGGCGTTGGGATCGGCCTGGTGCCGACGGGTGGCGGCGCTGATTTGACCGAAGGCGATGGCGCGGAAATCGGGGCGCGATTCGAGGAAGGCGACGAACGCGTCGATGACGGCGGAGAGAAATGCGGGACCGTCGCTGAAATTGAGCGAGGCGAGGCGGCTTTCAAATTCGGCGCGGAATTCGTCCATGTGGCGGACGGCGATCGCGTCGATGATCGGTTGCTTGCCGGGGAAGAAGCGGTAGAGCGCGCCGATGGAAAGGCCCGCGGCATGGGCGATGCGGCTGGTGGTGATTTCGTCGATGGGCGCGGAGGCGAGGAGTTCGGATGCGGCGCGGAAAATGCGCTGCACGGTTTCCTGGCTGCGCTCCTGAAGGGGCTGGCGCCGCGCGGAGGCACGCGCAGTGGGCCGCGATTCAGCGGTTTCGCGGTTGGTCGCGGCTTTCTCGCCGTTCGTAAGGCTCTGATGCATGAGGACTTTTTCCTTAATGGGCACAGAACGCGAAAGAGACTTCGCGTTCGCGTAATTTATGTTAGTCTATTGCGAGCCAAAGAGGAAGGCGGAATCTGCTGCGGTTCTGCGGTCGGAAAGAAAAAGCAGATCCCTCATCCCCATCCGCGAAGGGCGCGGCTGGGTTCGGGATGACAAGTTCCTGAATTGGTGCTGCGCGTTGAGCGAGGAAGGGAAAAAGCCGGCTGCTTTAGAGCCCTAGACCGAGGACATTTTTCGCACCCGGAGAGACAAAAGCAGATTCTTCAGCGATCCTCATCGGATCGCTTCAGAATGACAGACGTTTGGATGGGCGGCGCAAACCCCCACCCTTCGCAAAATACGCGAAGGACGGGGCGCCCGGAAATTCAACGGCAAAAGCAGATGACTTGCCCCCGTCCACGAGTTGATGGCGGGCCGAAAAGCAGATCCCTGACCGCCATCCCCGACCCAAGAGTCGGGGCTGGGTTCGGGATGACAGGTTGCTGATTGGGCGGGCGCGGTGAGTTGGAAGGCAAAAGCAGATCCCTCACCCCCATTCCCGGCCAAGTGCAGGCCGGGACTGGGTTCGGGATGACAACCTCTGGTTGGGACGGTGGTGAGAGTTGGAAATCGCGGCCAAGTTCGGGATGACAGCACCACTTGATGAGTGCGGGAGGTAGGAATGGGAGTGCCGGTATCGCAGATGTGGACGGTGGCGAGCTACGTCATCGGCCAGAAAATGAAGGGGCGGAAGCGCTATCCGCTGGTGCTGATGCTGGAGCCGCTTTTCCGCTGCAATCTGGCGTGCGCGGGCTGCGGGAAGATCCAGTATCCGGCGCACGTGCTGAAGAAGAATCTCTCGCCCGAGGAATGCTTCCGCGCGGTGGAGGAATGCGGCGCGCCGATGGTGTCGATTCCCGGCGGCGAGCCGCTGATGCATCCGCAGATCGATAAGATCGTGGAAGGCCTGGTGGCGCGCAAGAAATACATCTACCTCTGCACCAACGCGCTGCTGCTGAAAGAAAAAATCGATCTGTTCAAGCCGAGCAAGTATCTGACGTTTTCCGTGCACCTGGACGGGCAGCGCGAACACCACGATTTTTCGGTGTGCCGCGAAGGCGGATTCGACCGGGCGCTGGAGGGGGTCAAGGAGGCGGTACAGCGCGGCTTCCGCGTGACCACCAACACCACGCTTTTCGACGGCGCCGACCCGAATTCCGTGCGCGCGTTTTTCGACGAGATGATGGAAATCGGCGTCGAGGGCATGATGCTTTCTCCCGGCTATTCGTACGAAAAAGCGCCGGACCAGCAGCGGTTTCTGGGACGCGCGCGGACGCGCCGGCTGTTCTCCGCGATTCTTTCCAACCGCAAGCCGGGCTGGCGGTTCAACCAGTCGCCGCTGTTTTTGGAATTCCTGATGGGCAAACGCAGCTACGCGTGCACGCCGTGGGGCATGCCCACCTACAACATTTTCGGCTGGCAGAAGCCCTGTTATTTGCTGCAGGACGGCTACGCGGAGACTTTCGCGGAGCTGATCGAAGCGACCGCATGGCAGAACTACGGCACCGAATCCGGCAATCCGAAGTGCGCGAACTGCATGGTGCACAGCGGGTACGAAGCGTCGGCGGTGAACGATACGTTCGGGTCGCTCGGCGGATTCATCGGCACGGTGCGCGCGACATTTTCGAGCCGCTACGAAGACGCGAAGGCGCTGGAGATGCTGCGCGAGCCGGTGCGGCCAGTGCACGCGTACGTGCCGCTGGAGCAGGTTCAAAACACGGCGGCGCGGCAGGAGACGCGAGCATGAGCGGGACGAGCGCAGCCGATCGTCCAGTGCAAGGAAACGGCGCGGCGAATGCCGATACGCTGGAAGTGGCGCCGGGAGCGGCGCGCGCGCAACTGGAGGGCTGGACGCCCGATTTGGCCGCGCCGGAGGAATTGCGCACGGCGCTGGACACGGCGTTCAACTACCGCGGCGATGTGACCATCACGCGCAAGGACGGAACGAAAATCGAAGGCTACGTTTTTGACCGGCGGACGGGCGCGACGCTGGAGCAATCGTTCGTGCGGCTGATGCCGAAGGAGGCGGACGGAAAGCTATCGATTTCTTACGCCGACATTGCCGCGCTGGCGTTCAGCGGGCGCGATACGGCCGCGGGCAAGAGCTGGGAAGCGTGGGTGCGCAAGTATTGGGAAAAACGGGCCGCCGGGGAAAAAGGCATCGGCCTGCATCCTGAATCGCTGGAATAACGGCGAGCGCGTTTTTGAGGGGTCAGGTGGACGCGTCGAGCGGGCCGGCTTCCTCGATTTCGAGCTCGTCGAAGCGGCACCATTTGTAGACGGCGACGGAAACGATCCAGCTGGCGGCGAAGAGCGCGATGATGAAGTAGCCGAGCGCGCCGAAGTTGTCGTTGAGCTGTACGACTCCCTCCCAGAATTTCCCCGACAGATGAAATTGTCCGGCGAGCAAGCCGAGCGCTTCGATGCCGCCGACAACGAGCGCGACCATCACGGAGACGCTGGTGATGGTGATGTTGTAGTAGAGCTTGCGCACGGGCTTGACGAAGGCCCAGCCGTAGGCGCCGAGCATCAGGATGTTGTCCGTGGTGTCGATCAGCGACATTCCCGCCGCGAATAGAACCGGAAACACCAGAATCGCCCAGAACGACAGGCCTTTTGCGGCTTCGGCGGCGGAAAGGCCGAGCACGCCGATTTCCGTGGCCGTGTCGAAACCCATACCGAAGAGGACGCCGAGCGGATACATGTGCCAACTGCGGCGGATCATGCGGAACATCGGGCGAAACAGCTTGGCGAGAAAGCCGCGATTGCCGAGAAGCATGTCCAAATCTTCTTCGACGTAGGGCTCGCCGCGGCGCACGCGCGCGAAGACCGCGTAGATCGAACGCAGCACGATCAGGTTGACGATGGCGATGGCGAACAAAAAGAACGCGGAGACCAGCGTGCCAATCACGCCGCCGACGATGCGGAACTCATCCACGCGGTGCTGCAAGACAAGCGCGGTTCCGGCAATTCCGGCCGCGCCCAGCAGCACGATGGTGGAATGCCCGAGCGAAAACATGAAGCCGACGGCGACGGGGCGCTTGCCTTCCTGCATGAGCTTGCGGGTGACGTTGTCGATGGCGGCGATGTGGTCGGCGTCGACGGCATGGCGCAGGCCGAAGCTATAGGCGAGCAGCGCGGTGCCGAGCAGCACTGGGTAGTGGCGAAATTCGAAGGCGGCCCAGATCCACGCGACCACGTTGAACAGCAGCAGAACTCCGTAGATTCCGGCGATGCGGCCGCGCACGCCTTCGGCGCGATCGTCGAGCAACGCGGCGAGGCGGAAGCGCACCGGAGAATTCACGGGGGCCGCTTCCAGCGTGTTGGTGTCTACCTTGGACATGAACACGGGCGTTCGTGCCGGAATCCTGCGCCGGTTTGGATCAATCGCAGCGAAACCGCGCGATCTAGCAACGGAAGCCTAGCACGCTTTGGACAGTCCGTTCTATGAGATGTGAAGGATTTAGAGCCGCATTGGTGAGAAAAAAAACGAGGTTCAGAACCGGGCACCGCAAAACGCCGCTGCGCGGCAGGTCCGGAATGGCCGTATGATGATTCATCGCATTCATTCAGTGGCGAATTCGAGATGAACACCGTCTATTTGTCGTTGGGGTCGAATTTGGGCGATCGCGCCGCGAATATCGAGCGTGCGATTGCGATGCTCGGCGAGCGAGGCGTGCGCGTCACGCGGCAATCGTCGCTCTACGAGACGGAGCCGATCGGCGTTCGCGACGGAGGCTGGTTTCTGAACGGCGCGATCAAGGCGGAGACGGAGCTGGCGCCCGGCGAGCTGATGAAAGTGCTGCTCGAAATCGAGCGCGCGCTGGGGCGCGAGCGGACGGCGCAAACCGCCGCGGGGCTGAAGGAATCGCGGACGATCGACCTGGATATTTTGCTCTTTGGGACGCGCGCCGTACACGAACCGCACATCGAGATCCCCCATCCGCGAATGGCGGAGCGCAAATTCGTGCTCGAGCCGCTGGCGGAGATTGCTCCCGAAGCGCGGCATCCGGTATTGAACCGCACGATTGCGGAGCTGCTGGCGGCGACGCCAGACCCAAGCGTGGTTCGCCGGTTCACGCGGTAGGAATAATCCGGCCCGAATTCACAAGTGCTCGCGGTCCTTCAGCGTTTTCTCGCGTTTTTTCCGCTCTTCCTCTTCCTGGCGCTCGTATTCGGTCATCTCTTCTTCGGTCATCTGATAATCCTCGCGCGAGGCGAACATCGAATTGCGCTTTGCGTGCCGGCTGCTTCGCTGCTTGCCCGCTGTCGGCTTCTTGGGACTGAAAGAGCCCATGGTGCGGATGGGCTCGTCGATCGCGCCGGATTCGACGAGAAGGTCGCTGACTTTTTCGAAGAATTCGTGGAGATGATAGGGCTTGAGAGAGTAGGGAAGCGCTTCGCGTTCGAGAAAAGGCTGGACGGAAGCGGTCAGCCGCACGGGCACGAGAAACAACACGCGGAGCTGCTTGCGCGGGGTTTCGAGATCGTCCGGCGAAGGCAGCGCCGCCGCCTCGGACAGGTCGCGGAGGATGGCGAACAGCGGGCCGCCAATATCCGCCACGGCTACGTTGACGATCGCCAGGTTCCACGCGCCGGCGGCGAGTTCGGCGAGCGCTTGCGATGCCTCGGGCACGATGCGAACGCGCCAGCCCTCGGAATCGAGCACGCTTTTCAGCGCGTTCTGACTGGCGGCATCGTCGTCGACGATCAAGATCCCGATTTCGGACACAAGCGGGTCTCCCTGGGGCTGACCTGCAGTATAAGAGCCGGGCCGCTGGGGCGCGCGTCGAGTGCGGGCCGGATTTCCAGGGCAGCGCTTGTCCGAAAGGACAGGCGAACATAAAGCGAATAAAAACGCTTGACAGGCGAAATAAAGGCGAATACATTCTGGGCGTGCGGCGAGGCTGCCAATGGCCACTTATCCTATCCTTCAACCGACACCTGCGACGCTTCGGCGCCGGTCGGCTCGCGCGAAGGAAACCAGCCTCACCTTATTCCCCCTAGCCGTCCGCCACGGCGACTGTGAGCCGTGCGGCGGTGCTTCCGCGCCCCCTCCGGCCGAAAGCCGGAGTACGAAGCCCGCCACGGAACTGGTCGGCATTGCGCGACTCGCCGCCTCCTCCCCTCGCGCGGAAGCCAAGTGCGGGACGGAGTATTTTCTGCTGCCCGTGCGGTCCATATTGAACGAGTGTCACTCGGAGCGGGTACCGTTTCGCTGGACGGTGAACCCCTATCGCGGGTGCGAATTCGGCTGCCGGTACTGCTACGCGCGGTACACGCACGAGTACATGCAGATTGATGGAGGGGATTTTGAGTCGAAGATTTACGTGAAGCAGAATGCCGGGGCGCTGGTGGAGCGCGACCTGGACAGCGAAAAAGTCTGGGGCGAGCATATCGCCATCGGAACGGCGACGGACCCGTACCAGCCAGCGGAGAGGGAATTTGGCGCGACGCGGGCGATTCTGGAAAAAATGGCGCAGCGCGAAGGGCTGAGCCTTTCCATTACGACGAAATCGGACCAGGTGGGGAAGGACGTGGAGCTGCTGAGGCAGATCAGCGAACGTTCGTCCCTGACCGTGAACGTGACGGTGACGACGGTGCGCACGCGGCTGGCGCGTTTGCTGGAGCCGCGCGCGCCGCGCCCGGATCTGCGGCTTGCGGCGGTGCGCAAGCTGCGCGAAGCAGGGATTTCCGTGGGAGTCTTCGCCATGCCGATTTTGCCGGGACTTACCGACCGCGAAGAGGATCTGGATGCGCTGGCCAAAGCGGCGCGGGATGCCGGAGCGCAGTGGTTGGGCGCGAGCGTGCTGTTCCTGATGCCGGCGTCGTGGAAGACGTTTCTTGCATTTCTGGAGACGCGGTTTCCGCGGCTGGCGAGGCGCTATCGTGATTTGTACCGCGGCTACGGCGACGCGCCGGAAGAGTATCGAAAGCAGATCGCGGAACGCGTGGCGAAGTTACGGAGGAAGTACGGGCTGGGCTCGCGGCCAATCGGTGGAGAGACGCGCTCCTGGCAATCACCGCAATTGCAGCTTGCTTGGGCAAACGGAGAACAGCGATGCGAAGGGTGAATCAGGGAAGGAAACGAGCGAATCGCCGGAGACGGACGGCGGCGACGGCCTTTGCGTTTACGCCGGTGCCGGAGCCGCCGAAGCCTCGGCGAGGAGTGAAGCTGAAAACGGTGTCGCGGCTGACGCTGCTCTTCGCGCTGCTGTGCCTGGGAGCGTTCATGGCCGGGCGCCCGCCGGTGGCGGCGGATGGGCATTTTGAATTTGTGGCGAGTAGCGCAAACCAGCCGCTTGCTGGACGCCAAGGGCTAAGGAACGATAATGCGCGGCGCGTTCTTTTCGGCTTGCGCCGGTAGCGGAAAGCGCTGCCGGAGAAAATCGAGGAAGGCGCGCGAGCGCGGGCGTCCGTTGGTTTCCTGTTTGGTAAGACGCAGCAGAAAGACTAGGACGTGAAAAATGTCGGAGTCCTTCAACGTAGGAAACCCGGCGCGAGAGGATTCGGATTTCCGGAATTCCTGGAGAAATTGGCCGATCGCGCCGTAGAGGGCCCGCGCGACGGGGATTTCAGGCGGGCGCTCATAGTAAATGCCGCTGCCGAGCGTGCGATACGTTTCGGCAAGGGCTTCGATGGCAGCCATCGCATCCGAATCGCGCAGGTCGCGGTGCTCGCGTTGGAGGTTAAGGACGGTGGTGGCCATGCCGGCGACGACGGGCCAATGCTCGTAGACGAAATCGACGGGAACGAAGACGTCGCGATAGGGAACGTCGTCGGATGTGACGGGCTTGCGGTGCTCGGCTTCGTAGCGGTGCGCGGCGATCAGGTAGGAGCAGTCCGGCGGACAGTCGATCGTGACCTCGCGTTGCTCGCCGCAGCAGACCGCGCAGATTTTTTCGCCTTTAGCTGGGCAAAACCGCTTCGGCGGGCGCTTTTCGCAGATGGGACAGCTCATCCAGGCTCCTGACTGCTGGAGTGGCGACCAGAGCTCAAACTAGCAGACTACGGGAAGAAGGCGCGGACCGCAAGACGTTCAGCTGGAGACGGCACGCGGCTAGACGGCGGCAACGTCGCGCGGCGCGAATTTCTCCGCGGCGAAGAGGTGTTGCAGGAGCATCTCGACCACGTACTCATCGCCCAGCTGCGAGTTGATCATCAGGTTGTAGAGCGGGCGGTGCGGCCATTCGCCGCCGAAGTAATGGCGGATAAAGGCGGCGCGGTCGCGATCGATTTCCTCGATGAGTTGGCCGGCTTCCCTTTCGGATTTGCCGACGGATTTCAGCCGACGGAGCTTTTCCTCCGCCGAGGCGTAGACGAAAACGTGAAATGCATCCGGCCGGTCGCGCAAGAAATACGTCGAGCCGCGGCCCACGATGACGCATGGCGTGCGGGAAGAAACGTCGCGAATGACGCTTTCCAGCGTAGCGAACATGCGGTCGGTGTCAAATGGCTGGGCCTCCGCGATCGGAAGGGCGCGTTCGTAGCTGCCGCGCGCGTAAACTTTGAAGAGTCGGTAGAGCAAGGAATCGACGCGCTCGTCGCAACTGGCCGCCACCTTACGGTCGACGTCAGCGACACGGGCGATTTCGGCGGTAAGCTCCTCGTCCCATAGCTTCCAGCCGAGGCGCTCGGCTAACTGGCGCGCGATGACGGTGCCGCCGCTGCCGTATTCGCGTTCCACGGTGATGACGCGGATGCGCATGGACCAGCAAGTCCCCCCAAAGCCCGAATCTAGGATAGATATGCCAGCGGAAGGGTTTGCGGGTCAACCGAATTCGGCGAATTCACACGGGCGCGGGGAGGACGGGCGCTATTGTGTCTGCCCCCGGGTGGGGACGGGGGATTGGCCGCGAGCCGGATATGGACCGCCGTGCTTCAGGAAGACTTTCGGCTCGGCGGACATTCCGATGCGGAGATAGTGATCCTTGTTTTGTCCGGGATCGATCAGGATCTTCACCGGGATGCGCTGCACCACTTTCACGTAGTTCCCGGTGGCGTTTTCCGGCGGCAGCAGGCTCAGGCGCGCGCCCGTCGATCCGGCGATGCTATCCACGTGACCTTTGTACGTGCGGCCGTTCGCGTCGACGCTGATATCCGCCGGCTGGCCAGGACGCATGTATTTGAGCTGGGTTTCCTTGAAATTCGCGGTGACCCACAGATGTTCGATTGGGGCCACGGTGAGGAGTTGTTGGCCGGGTTGAACGTTCATACCGACTTCCACGTTTCTGATCACTTCCCCATCGACAGGCGCAACGATCTTTGTGTAACCGAGATTCAGCTGAGCCTGATCGAGAGCCGCTTGCCTTCCCGCAACCGTGGCGAGGGCGGCCTGAGCGCGGGCACGCGTGGTGTTCACCTGCTGGGGGCCGGTCTGCGCCGATCGCAGGTCCGCTTCCGCCTGAATCAGGCGCGATCGGGCCTGATCGACGGCCTGCGCGGAGGCGGAAACAGAGGCTTTCGCGGCTTGCACGGCGGCGGCAGTGGCGGCCGCACTTGCGACGGCCTGGTCGTACCGCTGCTCGGAAATTTCCTTTTTGGCGATGAGCTGCTTATAGCGGACCAGATCGTTTTGCGCTTTTACGTTGTTGGCCTCATCGGCTTTCATATTGGCGCGCGCGGCTTCATATTGTTGCTCCGCGGCGGTGATCCCGGCCTGGGCGTTGGTAATCGCCGCTTCGGCGGAGGAGATCTGGCTACGAGTGCTCACGCTCGTCACCGGCACGGTGATGCCCGCAGCGCGGGCCGTAGCCTCGGCGTCCGCCAGCGAGGCTTGCGCTTGATCGACCGCAACCTGGTAATCGCGTGGATCGATTTCGACCAACACCTGTCCGGCTTTGACGACTTGGTTATCGGTAACGTATACCTTGGAGACGTAACCTGAAATGCGAGCGCTCACGGGATAGAGATAGCCGTCGACTTGCGCATCGTCGGTCGATTCGTAGCTGGAGAAGTACCGCCACGCGAAGTATCCGCCTACCACGAGCGCCAGCAGAGCGGCGAGCAAGAACCAGCGCGCCCCGGGACGGTCGCGAAAGAAACGCGAGGCGCGAGACTTCGGTGCAGGCGCAGAGGAACGCGCCTGGTCGTGCGAGGCGCTCTGCGGCGGAGGTACGGGCGGGTTTTCAACGTCCGTTGTCTGTGCCATAGCTTATTTTTCCTCGAAGTATTGCTTGACCCCGGTCTCGGCGACGCCGAGCGCGCGGGCCAGAGAAATTTTGGCGTAGTCGTCGAGATACAAGCTGGAAATGTATTGCTGGTGCGCGCGCGCCACGGCCTCCTGCGCTTGCACGACCTCGACGGTATCGGTGACGCCAGCGGCGAAGCGGTCGCGCGACTGGGAAAGTGTTTCTTCCGCCAGGCCCACGTTGTTTTGCGCCACGGTGACGCGCTGCTCCGCCGACTGGAGATTGAGCAGCGCAGTGCGCACCTCCGCATCGATCTGCGCGCGGAGGTTTTCCAGCCGCTCGCGGCTTTGCTGCAGTTGCGCGTTGGCCTGCATCACGTCGCCGTGAACGCGGCCGCCCTGGAAGATCGGGACGGTGAGAGTGCCGCGCACGTCGAAGATGCCGTGCGTGGAAACGTTCGGATAGGTGCCGGCCAAGCCGTAATCGGCGTTGAAAGAAAGCGACGGCCAGTAACCGGCTTGGGCCGCTTTTTTTTCGTCCTCCGCCGCGCGCACGCTGGCGAGCGCCGCCTGATAATCGGAACGCGATGCGTAGGCCTTCTTCAGCGCTTCCTCCACGGTAAGGCCGGAGAGCGGCTCGTAGGGAGCGTTGTCGGTGAGTTCGTACTGCTGACCGGGCGCGAGGCCGATCGTCCGCGCCAAAGTAAGCTTTTGAATCGCCAGATCGTTTCTTGACTGTATCAGCAGCTGCTGCTGCGTCTGCAACTCCACTTTGGCTCGCAACGCGTCGATCGAGGGAGCCGTCCCGGCATTCACCTGATCGGTAGCTTGCTGGTAGAGAGCCTGAGCGGTGTTTACTTGCGCGGCGGTGGCGTTTACCGTGGCCTTATCGGCGATCGCTTCCACATAGGCGTAGCCGACGGCGAGCACGACCAGGTCGCGCGCGTCTTTATAGGTGTATTGCGCGACCTTTTCATTTTCGCTCGCGGCGCGTTCATTGTTCAGGGACTGCCAATCGAAGACGGACTGCGTCAGGTAGGCGCGCGAGTCGAAGTAAGCAAACGGGCCGACGACCGGCGGGATCCCTGGAAATCCGGTGAATCCGAACTCGGCAAGATCGACCTTCGAGTCGTTGATATAGGTAGACGTGTTCAGATTGGGCAGCAGCCGGCTCAGTTGCTGCCAGCGCTGACCGCGCGCCGCGCGCAGATCCTGCCCGGCAAGCAGCAGGCCCAGGTTATTCTGGAGGCCGCGCTGAATCGCGTCCTGCAAAGAGATTTTCAATACGCCCGGGACGAGCTTTCCGGGGACGCTGCCGGAATAGGCGTTTCCCGTCGCCGGCATGGCAGGCGCGGGAACGGATACGCCGGGATTTTGTTGCGAGTAGGAACTCGCAGGCGTCATTCCTCTCGACGGGGAGCCTAGCTGCGCATGGGCCGGCGCCGCCAGAAGCGGGAGTGCCGCTGCGGCTGCGCAAAGAACTGTCCAACGGCGAATCAAAAAGCCTCCTAGTATTGCCGAAGGTTCGTTGGATGAACCCCGGGTGGCGAACGACTCAAACGGCCAAGCCGATTTTTAGACTTTTTTGCCGGCCGTCACGGCGGCGATTCGCTTCCGCCGCGCGCCGGCGTGTCTCTGTTTCTTATCGGCAACAAAGTTTGGCGCCAATAAGCGCCAGACCTCTTCCGCGGTTCCCCGCAGCGATTCATCGGGGCCCAGAGCCCAGGCCACGCCGACTCCGACGAGAATCAACTGGGTGAGCCGCGCGAGTTTCGCGGCGGGAATATCGGTGCGAACTTCGCCGCGCTCCTGCGCCAATTCGAAAATGCGGGCCAGCAGCCGGCGGCCGGTTTTCAAGCGCTTGTGAAGCTCGGCCCGGACCGGCGCGCAGGAGGCGTGCGCGGCGTAAATCGCGCGCAGCAACGCGGGGCTTTCCCTCGACTGGCCGGCCAGATCGGTGGCCAATTCCTCGAGCACCGGAAGGACTGGGCCCTTTCGCGCGCGTTCCAGGCCGCGCTCGATTTCGGCGATGCGCTGCGCGCCGAAAGTGGCCAGCACGTGTTCCTTGGTGGGAAAGTAATTGAAGAATGTGCCCTTGCCCACGTCGGCCGCTTCGGTGATGTCCTCGACCGTGGTTTCCAGGAATCCGCGGCGGGCGAAGAGTTCCAGCGCGGCGCGAAACAGGCGCTCGCGCGTCTCCGCCCTGCGCCGCTCGCGGCGATTCGTTCGAGGAGTTGCTTTGGGCGAAATGGGAGCGGTGCGAGATGCCATAAGCTGGAAACCTTAACTGACCAAAAGCCGAATACGACTATAGGTCACCTTTGAGGGTGAGTCAACGGCCGGGGCTGCTGCAAGTGCCGAAAGGGCCAAAAACAGGCGCGCCCGGTTCCCGGACGCAATGAAAGATGGATTGGAGAAGCTGAGCCGGGGCCCGTCGCCCCGGCTCGCAATGGAAGCCGGCGGCTAGTTGGACAGATTTTTCGGGCTATGCTGGTTGAGCGTCTCGATGAGCAACCGCGCCGCCTGGGGAACCGGTACGGCACCGCGCAGAGCGATGTCCTGCGCGGAGAGTTTCCGCCCATAAATGCGCTTGTTGGCGTCGTTATCCGGACGAAGCGTGGAGCCTTCGAGCGAAATGCCGGCGAACAGGCCGCGCGAGCGGGAATAGGTGAGAATCTCGGCGCGCATGGCAATGTCGGTGGAGGCGCCCGCCGCCCGTCCCTTTGGTCCTGCGGCGGCGGAAGCGTCTGCGCCCAGCTTTACCTTGCTGCTCAGAATGGAGCGCGCGCCGGACTGGTTCATGACCAGGAGAACGAAGTCGGTCGCCTGGCCGCCGAGCTGAAAGCCGAAGCTGCCGCCTTCGAGAGCCATCATCGTGGGTGCGCCCCAGGGGCCCTGGAAATTACTTCCGCTGCGGCAGGTCATCGCGCCGCGGCCGTAGCTACCTCCGATGCCAAACGCGAATTTGATCACGGACGGTATCACGATCACGCAGTCGGCCTTATCGAGCAGGTCCTGCGGGATGTCGTCCGGAATGTTTAAAATCTCCTTCATCACTTCGCCGGCATTTTGCAGCCGATTCTTGTCGGTCTGCTTGTTATCCGCCCGCGCGGGGGCGGAGGCCAAAAGCGCCGGCAATCCGAGCAGCGAGAGCGTGAGCAGGTACGGCAGTATCTTCTTCATTCGCTACCTCCAGAGAATGCGATGATAAGTGTTCCTCGTGCTGCAGCGCAAGCTGGGCTGGATCGAGCCGCAAACCGATGGATGATGCCCTATAATTGTGTGTCACGAGCCTGCGCGATTTATGCATAGATTCACGATTCGGCGAGGTGGTTGCCGCGGCGGTGCGTGCGCTGCCGGGGCAGTGCTCTGCGTGCTGATGATGCTGCTGCCGGCCTGGGCGATTGGAGCGGATCGTTCGGCGGAGGCGAGCGCGCGTCCGGACGCGGCGCGGTTCCGTGCGCGCGTGGATGCGATTCTCGCGGAACCGCAGGCGCGCCGCGCGTACTGGGGGATCCTGGTGGCGGATCGCGACACCGGCCAGACGCTGTATTCGTTGAACGCCGACCATTATTTTGCGCCCGCTTCCAACGCGAAACTGATCGTGACGGCCATGGCGCTGGCGACGCTGGGGCCGGACTTTCACTTTCGCACCACGCTGGAATCGGACGGGACGCTTGGCCCCGGCGGCAAGCTCTCCGGAGATTTGATTCTGGTCGGGCGCGGCGATCCGGATTTATCGAACCGGGTTTTTCCGTTTGCGGGCGAATTCGAGCGCCAGGGGCCAACCAACAAGATTTTCGCGCAGATGGTGGATGCCGCCGTGGCCAAGGGACTCCGCGAAGTGGACGGCGACATCGTCGCGGACGACAGCTACTTTCCCTACGACCCGTATCCGGAGGGCTGGACCGTCGGAGATCTCTTTTTCGATTTCGGCGTGCCGGTGAGCGCGATCACGTTCAACGACAACGTGGTTTCGATCCAGATTCAGCCGGGCGCGCGGCCGGGCGATCCGGCGGTGATTACGACGCAGCCGGCCGCGGCGCTGGCCACGCTCGCGCATCAGGTAACGACGGGACCCGCCGGCGGAATGCCAGAAATCGCCGTGGTGCGGCAGCCGGGAGAAAACTTCTTGCTGCTACGCGGCCAGATTCCCGCCGGGCACGAGCCGGTCAACCTGGACTTGGCGATGATTGCGCCAGCCGAGACGGCCGCGCGGTCGATCAAGGACCTGCTCGAAGCGCGCGGAGTGCGCGTTACCGGCGGAATTCGCGTGGTGCATTCCGCGCCGCCGGAGACGACCGCCGCGGGCGAACCGGTGCTGCCTGCTCGCAGGCCGCAGGAGCCGAAGCACCGGCTGGTGCTGGCCGAGCACATTTCGCCGCCGTTGATTCAGAGCATCGAGCTCACGAACAAAATCAGCCAAAATTTGCACGCGGAGATTTTTCTGCGGACCATCGGGCGCGAAAAGCTGGGGCTGGGGTCGACCGCCGCGGGCCTGAAAGTGGAGCGCGGATTTTTGCAGGCGGCGGGCGTTCCGGACGGCGATGTGGTGCTTTCGGACGGATCGGGGCTTTCGCGCGACGATCTGGTGACGCCGCGAGCGATGGTCGATTTGCTGCGCTACGCATCGCGCGCGTCCTGGGGCCGCGATTTTATTTCGAGCTTGCCGGTCGCGGGAGTGGACGGCACGTTGGACGACCGGCTGCGCCATTCTCCGGCCGCGAAACGAATCCAGGCGAAAACGGGTTCCACCGAGCGCGTCCACTCGCTGACGGGTTACGCTACGACGGTGCGCGGCGAGCCTCTGGTCTTTTCGATTTTCTGCAACAACGACGCCGAGCACGGGCCGGACGCGACGAAGCCGCTGGACGACATTGCGAATGCCATGGTGGAAATGCTCGGGCCGGCGCGCCGTGCGAAGAAACCGATTCATGCCAAGGGCAGGGAAGAGCGATGAAGCGCCCGGCGCCGATCGTCACGGTGTTTGGCAGTTCGCGCCCGAGGCCGGACGATGCGCAATACGCTTCGGCGCGCGCTCTGGGAGCGGCCATCGCTGAGAAGGGCTGGGTGGTGTGCAGCGGCGGCTACGCGGGTGTGATGGAGGCGGTGTCGCGCGGAGCGAAAGAGGCCGGCGGGCGAACGCTGGCCGTAACGGCGCGGTCGTTTTCGTCGCGCGCCAATCCCTGGATCGACGAGGAAATCCGCGTGGACACGTGGCAGGAGCGGCTGTTTGAGCTGATCGCGCGAGGGCACGGCTACGTCACATGCCCGGGCGGTACCGGCACGCTCGTGGAACTCGCGGTGGTGTGGGAAATGCTCAACAAGGGCGCGATGCGCAAGAAGCCGATGATCGTGCTCGGGGAATTCTGGCAGCCGGTGATCGAGTGCGTGCGCGAAATCGAGACGGAGCGCGATTCGCGCTGGGGCGAGCGCAGCGATCAGCTGATTTACGCCGCGGGCACTCCGGCGGATGCCGCCGAATTTCTCTCCGCGAAATTCGCGGCGGCGCAAGGTGCGAAGCCGAGATCCGCTTCCCGCCGCAAGGTTGCGTCCACCTGATTTCCCAGCTGTAACCGCGCTAGAATTCACTCACGAGGCACGTGTGTCGCGACCAGCCCAGGAACTGCTCGAATTCGATGAGCTGAAAGAAATCGTCAGCCGCGCGACGACGTGTGCTCCGGGGCGCCGTGCCGTGGAAGCGCTGGCGCCGGGGGACGACGTGCGCGCGCTGGAGGCCGAGTTCGCGCTGATCGGTGAAGCGGTTGCGTATTTGCGCGAAGGGTCGGAGCTTGGCTTCGGATCGCTTGCCGATCCGGAACTGTGGCTAGCGCGACTGGCGGTCCCCGGCTCAGTGCTTTCCACCGAAGAACTTCTGCAGTCGGCGACGCTTATGGACACGGCCACGGCAGTCCGGCAGGTGTTTCGCGGCGATGACGACGGGAAATATCGCCAACTGGCGGAACGCGCTGCGACGGTCGCGGATTTTCGTCCGCTGCTCGCGGCGATTCGCCGCGCCGTGCTGCCCAATGGAGAAATCAGCGACGATGCCTCGCCCAAGCTGAAGCGCATTCGCGCCAGCATCGGCGAATCGCGCCAGAAAATCCGCCATTCGCTCCAAAGCATCCTGCGCGCGCGCGGCGAACCAAGCGGCGAGGATTACATCACGCTGCGCAACGACCGCTTCGTGATTCCCGTGCGCGCCGCGGACCGGCGCTCCGTTCCGGGCGTGGTGCACGCGGCGAGCGCCACGGGACAAACGGTGTTCGTCGAACCGCTCGATTCGATCGATCTGAATAATCGCCTGGTGCAATTGTCCGAAGAGGAGGCGGTGGAGATCGCACATATTTTGGATGAGCTTACGTCGCGCGTTCGCGACGAGCAGGGGCTGCTTGCGCGGGCTTCGGACACGATCGCGCATTTCGACGCGGTGTTCGCGCGAGCGCGTTTCGCCCGGCAGTTCGATTGCGCCGCGCCGGAGTTTGTGGCGGGCAATCGGCTGAACCTGCGGGCGGCGCGGAATCCGGTGCTGGAAGCGACGCTGCGACCGCAGGGACGCAAGGCGGTGCCGCTATCGCTCGCGCTTGGCGCCCGAGAAAGCGATGCCGACGGAGCCGATGGAACCGTGCTGGTAATCAGCGGCCCGAACACCGGCGGAAAGACGGTGGCGCTCAAGACGGTCGGCCTGGCGGCGCTTTCCGCGCAGTCCGGCATTCCGGTGGCCGCGGACCGCGCCGAGTTGCCGATTTTCGACCGCGTGCTCGCAGACATCGGCGACGAGCAGTCGATCGCCGCCGATCTTTCCACTTTTTCGGCGCACATGCTGAATCTGAAATCGATGCTCGATACGGCGACCGAAAAGTCGTTGATTCTGGTGGACGAAATGGGCACGGGAACCGCGCCGGAGGAAGGCGCTGCGCTGGCCGTGGCGCTGCTGGAGGAATTTCGCGAAAAACGAGCGCTGACGCTGGCCACCACGCACCACGACCGGCTGAAGGCGTATGCCTCGACGACGCCCGGGATCGTCAACGCGGCCATGGAATTCGACGAGGAAAATCTGCGTCCAACCTATCGTTTGCTGGTGGGTGTGCCGGGCACTTCGAGCGGCATCGAAATCGCGCGGCGGCTGGGGCTGCCGGCGCGCGTGATCGACCGCGCCCGAGCAGGGCTTTCGCCCGAATCGCGCGAAGCCCGCGAGCTGATCGCGTATCTTCACCGCAGTCGCGATGAAATGGACGCCACGAAGGCGCGTCTTCGCGACGAAATGGCCGAGGTCGAAGCGGAACGCCGATCGCTGCGCGGCGAATGGATCGAGCGCCAGAAGAAACGCATCGCCGAACTGGAGCGGAATTTCGCAGAGACGCAGAAGCGCCTGCAGGGCGAAATCGAGCGAGTGGCCGCGGACGTGAAAGACCGCGCTCTGCGCGCGCAAATCGAAAAGCAGGCCGGGCGGCGATCGGGCAAGATTTTCTCGGAGGCGCGCGCCGAGGCGGATGCGGCCGTGGTGGAAACGCTGGCGTCGTCGCAGCCCGATCTGGGCATTTCGGATCAAGCCGCCGCGAAATCCGTGCCGCCGGAGCAGCTTGCGGCCGGGCAGCGCGTGATCGTGAGAGGATTCAAGCAGCCGGTGATTTTCCGGCGCCATGACGGCCGCAACGCCGAAGTGGAAGCCGGGCCGTTGCGGATGAAAGTGCCCGTGGCGGATATCGTCGGTGTCGAAAAAGAAGCGCAAGCGGCGCGGCCGCAAGTTGCGGCAGCCAGCGGCTCGCGCCGAGGGGTGAGCGTTCACGCGCAGGCAAGCGAAGAATCATCCGCCGAAGAAATCAACGTGATCGGCTGCACCGTGGAAGAGGCCACCGAGCGCGTCGACAAATTTCTCGACGATGCGGCGCTGGCGGGCAAGCCCAGCGTGCGCATCATTCACGGCTACGGAACGGGCGCGCTGCGCCGCGGGCTGGCTGAATTTTTGTCGTCGCATCCGCTGGTGGAGCGAATTCACGCCGAAGCGGAGGACCGCGGCGGAAACGCCGTCACCGTTGCGGAGTTGCCGGGTTAGAATCAGGGTGCTACACGTAGCTCGTCCCCAAAATGGCTGAAGCCGGATCGTTCGCGGAGAAGGTGAAGCAGCAGGCGGACATCGTCCGCGTGATCGGCGAATACGTGCGCCTGCGCAAGACGGGCCAGAATTTCACGGGCCTCTGCCCGTTTCACCAGGAAAAGACGCCGTCGTTCAGCGTGCATCCCGTGAAGCAGATGTATTACTGCTTTGGCTGCCACGAAGGGGGAGACGTTTTCAAGTTCGTGATGCAGATCGAGCGCTGCGAGTTTCCGGAAGCGGTGCGTACGGTGGCGGAAAAATGCGGGATTCCGATTCCGCGTTCGCCGGAGCGCTCTCCCGAGGAGCGGCGACAGAATCAGCAGCGCGCCTCGCTGGTGGATATGCACAGAGACGCCGCAGCTTTTCTGGGGCGGCATCTGCAACAGAGCCCCGAAGGCAAAGTGGCGATGGCTTACCTGGAAGATCGCGGGCTGGACCGCGAATCGATGATGCGCTTTGGCCTGGGCTACGCGCCCGGAGCGGGCGACGCGCTGCTGCGCCACCTGAAACCGAAATATCCCGAAAAAATGCTCGACGCGTCCGGCCTTTTCTCGCGCGACCAGAGCGGCCGCATGTTCGACCGCTTCCGCCGGCGCATCATCTTCCCGATCGCCGGCGATTCGGGGAAAATCATCGCGTTCGGCGGGCGCAGCATGGGCGACGACATGCCGAAGTATCTGAATTCGCCGGAGACGCCGATCTATTCGAAGAGCAACGTCCTGTACCATCTCGACCGCGCCAAGGAAGCGATCCGGCAGAATGATTTCGCGATTTTGGTGGAAGGCTACATGGACGCGATCGCCGTGGCCCGCGCCGGATTCGCGGGCGTGGTGGCCAGTTGCGGCACCAGCCTGGCCGAGCCGCAGATCAAGCTGCTTGGCCGCTTCACGCGCCGCGTGGTGGTGAACTACGACGCGGACAACGCCGGGCAGACGGCCGCGGAGCGCTCGCTGGCGCTGCTGCTGGAAAAAGAATTCGACGTACGTGTGCTGGCGCTTCCGGGCGGCGCCGATCCCGACGAATTCCTGAAAAAGAACGGCGCGGAAGCGTATGGCAAGCTTCTGGGCGCGGCTCCTTCGTATCTCGATTACCTGATCGCGCGCGCCCGGCTGATGAACCGCTCCACGGCCGCGGGGAAAATCGCCGCCATCAATTTTCTGATGCCCTACGTGCAGCGCATACCGAATGCGCTGCTGCGCTCGGAATGGGCGTCGCGCATTTCGGCCGAGCTGCGCGTGGACGAGCCGGTGTTGCGCGAGTCGCTTCGCCGTGCTGCCGCGGAGCGCCGCGGGGACGTGCGCCCGAAGGCCGAGCTCCTGGCGCCGGCCATCGCGCCGGCGGAACGGCGCTTGATGCAGATGCTGGCGGAGCCGAACTCCATCCGCGAACGATTGGCTCGCGAAATTGCAGGGAACCAACTTCATCGCGGACTGGAATCGGAAAAGGTTTTCGAGATTTTGATCGCCAGCGCGTCCACGGGGCAGGCTCTGGATGCCGTCGCGCTGGCCGAAGGCTTGAAAGAAACGGACCGCAAAATGCTATTCGAAGCGTTATTCGAAAATTCGCAGCCCGTCAATTGGGACGAGGCGGAAAGCTGTCTCGCGGTGCTGCGTCAGCGCACTGTCGCCCGCGAGCTGGTCGAGGAACTCGTGGAATTACAGAGAAAGATCGAATCGAAGCTCCCGTTGGATGAAATCATGAAGCTGCAAGCGCGGCGGCAAGAGCTGCAAAGAAAGCTGGTCGGCCGCTGACATGCCCGAAAATCTGCCTTCCATCGTAATTGTCGGACGGCCCAATGTGGGCAAATCCACGCTCTTCAACCGGCTCACCGGCACGCGGCGGTCGATCGTCACCAACGAGCCGGGCATCACGCGCGACCGCATCTACGGCGTGGTGACTTGGGACGGCCGCTCCTTTGAATTGGTGGACACCGGCGGCATCGTGCCGGAGGAAAAAGCCGGCATTCCCGGCGAGATTTTGCGCCAGGCGCATGTGGCCATCGAAAAGGCGGTGCGCGTGGTGCAGGTGGTCGACGGCCGTTCGGGACCGATCCCGCTGGACGCCGAACTGGCGCAATTGCTGCGCCGCGCCGGAAAGCCGCCGGTGCTGGCCGTTAACAAAGTGGATTCGCCGCAGCAGTCGCAGCTCGCCGCGCCGTTCTATGAGCTGGGTAGCGAAGTTTTCCCGATTTCCGCCGAGCATGGTTTCGGCGTGGATACGCTGCTCGACGCACTCACGCGCGATATGCCCGCGGGCGAAGCGGTGGCGAGCAAGCCGGACATCAACATCGCTATCATCGGACGGCCGAACGTCGGCAAATCGACGCTGCTCAATCAAGTGGTGGGCGCGGAGCGCTCGATCGTGTCGGACCAGCCGGGCACCACGCGCGACATGGTGGATACGGTGGTCGAGTACAACGGCAAGACGTATCGCTTTCTCGACACCGCAGGCATTCGCCGCAAGGGCAAGACGAAGCTCGTCGCCGAAAAGCTCAGCGTGATCATGGCGCGCCGGCATTTAGAGCGCGCGGACGTGGCGCTGCTGGTAGCCGACGCAACCGTGGGCGTCACGTCGCATGACGCGACCATCGCGAGCTATGCCGAGCAATCCGGCCGCTCGGTGATCATCGTGATGAACAAGTGGGACCTGGCGATGAAAGCGGCGCAGCAGAGCGCCGAGAAGAAAAAGCCGTCCGGAGGCAAAGCGCCGGTGGTCAGTCCGGCCAAGCTTTTGTCCGATTACGAGCCGCTGGTGCGCGAAAAATTCAAATTCCTGTCCTACGCGCCGATCGTGTTTCTTTCCGCGCTCACCGGCGAACGCATCGGCAAGCTTTTCGGCACCATCGACTGCGTGGCCGAAGCTCGCCAGCGTCGCATCTCGACCGGCGAGCTGAACCGCTGGCTTGCCAGCGTGGATCTGGAGCGCGGCACCTCGCCGGCCAGCCGCAAGGTGAAGATCTACTACATCACCCAAGCCACCGCCGCGCCGCCCACGTTCGTGCTTTTCACCAACCAGACCAAGCCGCTGCACTTCAGCTATCAGCGATTCCTCGAAAACCGGCTGCGCGCGGCTTTTGACTTTACCGGCACGCCGATCCGCTTCACCCAGCGCCTGAAAAAGCGCGAAAGCCGACGCGGAGGGCGCCATGAGGAGGAGCGGTGACCGAGAGGTCATCCTGGAATGGCCGTGTGAAGCTTCACAACACCCCTCAGAGCGCTCGAATCCGCCCCACCGTACCTAACGGCTAGGAACTGAAATCGGGCGCTCAGAAATGCCCGGAATCGAAGTTCCGGTTGGCGGATCGTGCGCGTCTCGGGCCGTTGCGCTGAGGAGTGAAAACTGTGTTCCGAAGCGCCGAATCGGCCCTATGGGGCTAAGTCCCGCGTTTCCCACAGGCGGGGCGGGGGAGGGGTTGACATCGTTCGAAATCCGCCTAGGATACGAACGAGAGATGGCAAGCGCGGCTCAAACCACGCCGGATATTCCCGAGAAGAGCCTGTTCCGCATCGGCGAAGTGAGCCGGTTAACGGGCACCAAGGCTTTCGTTCTGCGTTTCTGGGAGTCCGAATTCCCCACGCTGCAGCCGGTGAAAAGCCCCACGGGCCAGCGTCTCTACCGCCGCGAAGATATCGAGACGGTCTTCGAAATCAAGCGGCTGCTGTACGAGGAAGGCTTCACCATCGCCGGAGCGCGCAAGCATCTGGCCGAACGAAACGGCAGCGTCGCCAGCGAACCGGCCAATGGAGAGGCCGCGGCGCGCACCGTGACCGAAATCTCCGCGCCCGCGCCCGCGCCCGCGCGCCGCGAACCCGCCGCCCGCACGCACCGGAAATTCCTGCTCGATCTTCACGAAGAGCTCCGCGCCGTCTTGACCCTTCTCGAACGCGAGTGATACGCTGGTTGACAGCTCCTGTGGGCTGAAGCGGTCGGGACGTGGCGCAGCCTGGTAGCGCGCACGCTTGGGGTGCGTGAGGTCGCTGGTTCAAATCCAGTCGTCCCGACCATCTCATTCGCCCGCGGCGGCAGCATCCGAATCGATCGAAAGCGTAACCGGAACCACTCACCCGCAGCGAAAGTCATGCCGAATATTTTAGTCACCAACGACGACGGGATTCACGCTCCCGGCCTGCGCGCGCTCGCCAGCGCCATGAGCGAACTGGGCACGGTGACCGTGGTGGCGCCGTCGCGCGAGCGCAGCGCCGCCGCGCAATCGCTCACGCTGCGCCAGCCAATCTACTGCGACCAGATTGCCGAGCGCGAATATTCCGTGGAAGGCACACCCGCCGATGCCATGATTCTGGCGTTTCACACGCTGCTGAACGAAAAGCCGAACGTGGTGGTTTCGGGAATCAATCCAGGTGGGAACGTGGGCGAAAATATCTATTATTCCGGGACGGTGGGCGCAGCCATGGAAGCGGCCGTGAACGGTGTGCCGGCCATCGCGATTTCCATCGCCTATCGCGGACGCGAATTCGATTTCGCTCCCGCCGCGCAATTCGCGCGCGATCTGCTGCCGGTGATTTTGCAGGAGGGCCTGCCGCGCGGCGTGATGCTCAACGTGAATATTCCCCAGGATTGGACCGGCGCGGTGCGTTTCACGCGTCAATCGTCGAAGATCACGCGCAACGTGCTGCAGCCGGGATCGGATCCGCGCGGCCGGCGGTATTTTTGGCTGAGCGAGCAGAAAGTGGTGGAAGGAATCGAGCCGGATACCGATCAGGCCGCGATTCGCGAGGGAGCTGTTTCCATCACGCCGCTGCAGCTGGACCACACGCACGCGCAATCGCTGAACCACCTTTCTCACTGGGTCGAAATTCTGGAGAAAAGTTCGCGCGAGTCGCAGGCGAAGCGCTAGCGTGCGCTGGGCATGCCCGCGCTGCTGGATGCGCCGCGCTGTGCTAATTTAGCGCTCTGCCTCTGCGGGCTCGCGAGCGCCCAGGGCGTCCATGGCCAAGAAAGCTGCTGAAGAAAAATCCGCCGAGCTCACCGTGGAGGGAATCTTTGGTCCCGGCGGACATCTGGCAAAGAGCCATCCCGGCTACGAATTTCGCGCTTCGCAGCTGGCCATGGCCGAGCTGGCCGAAGAGGCTTTCGAGAAGCACCGGCACGTGATCGTCGAAGCGGGCACCGGCACCGGCAAAACGCTGGCCTACCTGATCCCCGCCATCCGCAGCGGGCGGCGCGTGGTGGTTTCCACGGCCACCAAGTCGCTGCAAGAGCAGCTCTTCCAGAAGGACGTTCCCTTCCTGCAAAAGCATTTCGCGCCCAATCTGAAAGCGGCGTTGATGAAGGGCCGCGCCAATTTTCTGTGCCGGCAGAAGGTCCACCAGATGGAGGGCCAGCCGGTTCTAAAGGGCATCGACGAGCTCGACTGGTTTACGCAGATTCGCGAGTGGGAAAAGCTGACGGCCACCGGCGATCGTAGCGAGCTTACGTTCCTGCCGGACGACGCCGAGCTGTGGAACCGCATCGACGCGCGCAGCGATCTGTGCACCGGCCAAAAATGTGCCGAATTCCAGCGCTGCTTCATCACCGCCATGCACCAGCGCGCGCATGAAGCGGACCTGATCATCGTCAACCATCATCTTTTCTTCGCCGATTTGGCGATTCGCCAGGACGATTTCGGCTCCATCCTGCCGGAATATTCCGCCGTGGTTTTTGACGAAGCGCACGAAATCGAGGACGTGGCCAGCGACTACTTTGGCCGCCAGCTTTCGAGCTACCGCTTCGAGGAGCTTTCGCGCGATACGGAAGCGATGCTGCGCGTTCTGCGCATCGAATCGGCGGCGCTGCGGCGGAACGTGGGGCGCGTTCGCGAGCGCGCCCGGGCGTTTTTCGAGCGCTTTCCGGAGCGCGAGGGGCGGTATCCGTTCGGTCCTGCGGAGCGGAAATCATTTCTGGAGCAAAATCGCGAAAATTTCGACGAGCTGTGCGCCGCGGTGAAGCGCATCGAAACGGAGCTTTCAGCGCTTTCGCCCAAGCCGGACGAAGTAATCGTGCTGGCGCGGCGCGCCGCGGAAATGCGCCGCGAACTCGCGTTTCTGCTCGAGAGCGAAGAAAAAAGCTACGTGTATTGGTACGAGCGCCGCGGGCGCGGAGTTTTCCTGGCCGCCACGCCGATCGACGTGAGCGAAATCCTGCGCGAGCGGCTCTTCGAGCAGTTCGATACGGTGGTTCTCACTTCCGCCACGCTGGCCGTGGAAGGGCGTTTCGATTATCTGAAGCAGCGTCTCGGCGTGCTGCCCTCCGCCGAATCCGTATTGCCTCCGGAGTTCGATTACGCGTCGCAGGCGCTGCTCTACATACCCGGCGAGATGCCGGACGTGCGTAATCCTTCGTTCGCGGCGTGCGCCGCACGCGAAATCGAGCGCCTGCTGGAAATTTCGCAGGGGCGCGCGTTTTGCTTGTTCACCAGCTACGCGCAAATGAAGGATGTTTTCGAGCGCGTTTCCAGTCTCGTCAGTTTTCCGCTGCTGTTGCAGGGAACCGCGCCGCGTTCGATGCTGCTGGACCGCTTTCGCACCACTCCCAACGCCGTGTTATTCGCCACTTCGAGCTTCTGGCAGGGCGTGGACGTGCCCGGCTCGCAGCTTTCGTGCGTGATCATCGACAAGCTGCCGTTCGCCGTGCCGAGCGATCCGATCGTGGCCGCTCGCGTGCGCGCGCTGATGGACGACGGGCGCAACGCCTTCGCCGAATACCAGGTGCCGGAAGCGGTGCTGGCGCTCAAGCAGGGCTTCGGGCGGCTGATCCGTTCGAAGACCGACCGCGGTATCCTTTCGATCCTCGACAACCGCATTCGGCGCATGCAATATGGTAAAATTTTTATCGAGTCGCTGCCCGCTTACACCATCACGCAGGATCTCGCCGAAGTAGCGCGCTTCATGGAGAACCATCCCGAATAAGCGCGGCGGGGCGAGCCGCGTACGCCACTGGCCGGACTCAGGGGAAGGTCATGTACGAAGTTAGCGTTGAAGAGACATTTGCTGCCGCGCACAATCTGCGCAACTACAAAGGGAAGTGCGAAGATCTCCACGGCCACAATTACAAGATCCGCGTCGTTTTGGCCGGCAAAGAGCTCGATTCCACCGGGCTGCTTTACGATTTCGTCCAGCTGAAGCAGGCGATTCGCACCGTGATCGCGTCGCTGGACCATAAGTATCTGAACGAACTGCCGCCGTTCGACACGCTGAACCCTTCGGCGGAAAATCTGGCGCGGCACATTTACGAGCAGACTTCGAAGCAGCTTCCGGCTTCGCCCAATGGCGCCGGAATTGCCAGCATCACCGTGTGGGAAACGGAAACGACGGCGGCCACGTACCGGCCGTAAATCCGGCGCGAATCAGGCAGGCAGCCGCGCCGTTGCGAGCGTCCTTGTATGGTCATCACCGAAATATTCAAATCCATTCAGGGCGAAGGCACGCGCGCCGGCCTGCCGTGCATCTTCGTGAGGCTGACGGGCTGCGACCTGCGCTGCGTCTGGTGCGATACCGAATACGCGTTTCACGGCGGCAAGAAATACACTTTGGACGAAGTGCTGGCACAGGTGAGCGCGCTAGCGGGTGAAGACGAGCGGCGTGTCCCGCTCGTCGAAATTACCGGCGGTGAGCCGCTCTTGCAGCGCGAAACGCCGGCGCTCGCGGAAAAGCTTCTGGACCACGGCTACACGGTGATGATCGAGACGAGTGGCGAACGGTTCGTCGGCGTTTTGCCCGGCGAAGTGATCAAGATCATCGACGTGAAATGCCCCGATTCGGGCGAGTTCGGCACGTTCGATATGTCCAATATCGAGGCCGTCGATCAAAAAGACGAAATTAAGTTTGTGATCGCGAGCCGCCGGGATTACGATTTCGCGCGAGAATTCGCCGCGCAGCACGGGCTTGCCGGTCGCGTGCGGCAGGTTCTTTTTTCGCCTGTTTTTCCTGATCCGGCGGGCCGCTGGCAGGGATTGAACGCGCGGGAACTCGCCGAATGGATTTTGGAGGACGCGTTGCCGGTGCGCCTGGGATTGCAACTGCATAAATTTATTTGGGACCCGGCGATGAAGGGAGTATAGGTTCGCGCGATGGCGGAAAAGCCCAAGGCGGTGGTGCTGCTGAGCGGGGGAATGGACTCCTGCGTCACCGCGGCGATCGCCACTCAGACGCATCGCCTGGCGCTGCTGCACGCCAGCTACGGCCAGCGCACGGAGCGCCGTGAGCGGCGCGCCTTTGAGGAAATCGCGGATTTCTACGACGCGCGCAAACGGCTGGTGGTTCGCTTCGACGCGCTCTCGCAGATTGGCGGCTCGGCGCTGACGGATGGCAAGATCGCCGTGCCCGAATCCGGCGAAGCTCTCGCGCCGGACGCCGGGATTCCGATCAGCTACGTCCCTTTCCGCAATGCGCACTTTCTTTCCGCGGCGGTGAGCTGGGCGGAGGTCATTGGCGCGACGGCCATCTTCATCGGCGCCGTGGCCGAAGATAGTTCTGGTTATCCCGATTGCCGTCCGGAGTATTATCGGGCGTTTCAGGCGCTGATTCGCGAAGGCACGCGGCCCGAAACGCATATCGAAATCGTCACGCCGGTGATCAGCATGCGCAAGAGCGAAATCGTCCGGCGCGGCGCGGAGCTTGGCGCGCCGCTCGATCGCACGTGGTCCTGCTATCAATGCGAGGACGACGCGTGCGGCGCTTGCGATAGCTGCCGGTTGCGCCTGCGCGCGTTCGCGGAGGCGGGGATGCGGGACCCTATCGCATATCGGGTGCCACTTGCGCGATAATGAGCACAATGTCGGCAAATGCCATAATTCATATCCGAGGGGGGAAAGCGTTATGAGGCGATTGACTCCTATCTGGCTAGCGCTGGTGGCGGCTCTCTTGTTCCCGGCCATCGCCGCGGCGCAGAACACGACCATCCACGGCCAAGTGTTCGATCTTCAGGGAAAGCCATGGCCGGGCGTTTCCATTGAGCTGCAGGGCGAAAACGGCCAGACGTTCAATTTAAAGACCGACAAGAATGGGAAATACAGCCAGATCGGTCTCTCCGGCGGCATCTACACGTTCACGATCAACGGGCCTTCGGGGCAAATCACGAACTTTCAGGAGAAGCATCAGATCCAGGGCGGAGAGGATAACCAGGTCAACTTTAACTTCAAGCAAATCGCCGCCCAAAACCAAGCCGCACACCCCGAGGAAGAGCAGAAACAGAAAGAGGCACAAGACAAATTCAAGCTGATGAAGGGGCACGTGGACGACGGAATCGCGAAGTTTACGGAGATTAACACTCTCCAGGCTCAGCTTCGCACCGCGCCCGCCGATCAAAAGGCCGCGCTGGAGGCGCAAATGAAGGCGGACGCGCAAGCGGCCGTTTCCGATTTCCAGCAGGCGGAGACAATGGTTGGTGAGAAAGAGACCAAGAACCACGCCGTCATCCTGGCGAATCTGGGGCAGGCATATGCAATGACCGGGCAGTACGATCAGGCGGTGACCGCGTACCAGAAGGCCGTCGCTCTGAATCCCGAGGCTGCCACGTACATGAATCTCAGCCTGGCGCAGGTGAATCTCGCGGCGGCGACCACCGATCCAACTGCCGCGAGCACGCACGTCGCGGAAGCCAGCGCGAGCTGCGATAAGGTTGCCGCTCTCGATCCTACTTCCACCACGAAGTGCTGGAAAAATGTCGGCATCGTCCTCAGCAACAAAGGCGACTTCAAGGACGCCGTCGCGCCCCTGCAGAAAGTCACGCAACTGGATCCCAAGGACGCGCAAGCGTGGTATTTGCTGGGCAGCGCGAATACAGGATTGATCCAGCCGAAGCAGGAGGGCGACAAGATGACGTTCGTCATCCCTCCGGGAACCGCTGAGGCATATCAGAAGTGCATCGATGCCGATCCGAACGGCCCGTACGCCGCGCAGGCCAAACAAAACCTCGATGCGCTGGCGGCGATGGGCGGCGGAGAAAACTTGAAGGTCAAGGAAGCGCCCAGCAAAAAGAAGCGCCGCTAAGTCCGCGTCTTGCCGCCGCTCCTCGCGGGCCTTCGCGGGGAGCGGTGAATATAGGGGTTAGGCCCCTCCACGTTGTGGCAGTACCGGCACTCGACCGACGACGGGATGGATGCTATTCTCTGGCGCAGGTCGTCCTTAGAGGAACGTGGGTGCACGAAGTGGATCCTAGCCAAACCGGCATCGAACGCCGGCGCAGCCAACGCGTCTTGCAATCGCTGCCCGTGATTGTCCGAGGAATCGATCTTCTCGGGCAGCCTTTCGAGGAGCGCAGCTCCACGCTGGATTTAAACCTGCACGGCTGCCGGTACGCCTCCAAATATCACCTACCGAAAAATTCGTGGGTGACGCTTGAAATCGCCCATGGAACCGAACGCGACAACGTGCGGGCCCGCGTCACGTGGGTGCAGCGGCCACGCTCGGTGCGCGAGTTGTTTCAGGTTGCCGTCGAACTGGAAAGCCCGGGAAATTTCTGGGCCGTCGAACCACCGCCCACCGGCTGGACAGGCGAGCGCGCGTCCAGCGGGACCACCGAAAATGAAAGCGGCACGTCCGCCGCGTCGATTCCCCCTACCGCGGAAGGAAAAACAGGCGACATGACTTCAGGGACTTCTGAAACTGGGTTCGCATCCGATACCGCTCCTGGCCACGAACAGGCGGCCGCGGCGGGCAATCCGCTGCTGCGGGAGTTGCGAGAGGAGATGGAGCGCCACGCAGCCATCACCGTGGAACGAGCGGCGGCCAACGCCATCGAGCAAATCCGCGGGAAGCTGGAAGAATTCGAGGGCGAGCGCGCGCAAGCCGGCGTCGAACTATCGAGCGAGCTCGCTTCGAAACGCCAGAGCCTGCTCGAAGAGTTGCGATTGGAGCTCGACCGGGATTTGCGGGGCGTCCGCGAGCTCGTTCACGATCTCGACCGCAAAGCAGAGGGGCTGCGCGCCGAAAGCCAGGCGGCGCTCGAATCGATCAGCCGGCTGGCGCAGGCGCGACTGCAAGCGGAAGCGGCGCAGTTGCAGAAGCCCATCGAATCCGTGGCCAATCAATCCGCAAGCCTGGAGAGCGCCGCGGCGGATTTGCGGGCGCGCTTGGAATCGGAATTGGGGCTGGCACAGGCGCAGTGGGCCGAGCTTTTGCAGTCTTCGCTCGACGGCAGCGTCGAGCGGCTGGTGAAGGAACTGTCCGGACGTTCCCAGGAGATTTTGCGGGATGCGGACCAGAGGCTCTCGGATCGCCTGGCCGATCTGAGGCAACCGGTCGCGCAGATTACTTCCACCGCGCAGGAAACGCTGTCCAGTGTGAAGTCGGCGCTCGATCAGGACTTGGCGCACGCGCGCGAATCGCTCGGGGAGATCGAGCATTCGGCGAGCCGGATGAAGGAATACTCCGCGCGGCTCGAAAGCGCGAGCCACGATACCCTCGATGAATTGCACGGGCGCCTCGAAAATATTCTGGAAGCGCAGACGGACGAAATGAAGCGGCGCGTGGAGAGCCTGCTGGCCGGCGTGCCGCAGCGCGTTGGCCCGTCGCTCGATTCGCTGGGGCAGCAACTGGCGGAGCGCACCATCGCGGATATCGACGCGAAAATCGCGCCGCGCCTGGAGCGCGTCTCCGAATCGCTGCGCGAATTGGCGGCGCGCGAGGCGCAGACGGAAGAAGGCTTGCGGCTGCATCGCGAGCGCCTGCGGCAGATTTCCGAACACACTCAGCGGGAAGCCGGGACGCAGATGGCCGCGACGCTGGAAAATCTTCGCGGGGAATTCGAAAACGCGCGGAAAGATTCGCTGGCAAAGTGGAATGAGGAGTTGGATGCGGCCGGAGTGCGAGCGGCGCACGCCGCGGCGGAATCCATCGGGCGTTCCTCGGAATGGTTCCAGCAGGAAGCGCGTTCGCGGATGCAAGTGCAGGTGGAGCAGGCGGTGACTACGGCCGCGACGAGCCTCGAGGAAAAATCCGCGGAGGCCACGAAAAAATTCGAGACGCAGCTCGACGAGCGCTCCAACGCGCGCATCGCGGAAGTCCAGCAGCAATTCGAAGGGCTCGCCGGCGAAGTCACCGGCCGGACCCGCAGCCAGCTGGACGCCGCCGCCGAAGCCGCCGCAGCTTCCTTCGGACAGGTGATTCGCGGAATATCGGACCGGGAGACGCAGCAGTTCACGGACGCAAGCCGCAGCGCGCTGGCGGACCGCGCCGGCGAACTCGAAAACCTCACGCGCGCGCGCATCGAGAAATTCGAAGCGGACGCGGGCGCTTCCATGGAGCAGTTGCGGATGCACATGGCGTCCGAACTGGATGCGAACGTGGCTCGCGGACGCGACGCGCTGGCAGCGGAGTTCGCGAAGGCGGCGGACGGCTTCCGAGCCGAACGGGAGGCGCGCGAGACGGCCTGGACCGAAAGCGCCGGGCGCATCGGCGACGAAGCTGCCGCGAAATATCAGGAACGGCTGCAGACCACGTCTGATTCCTGGGCGGTTTCTTCCGTGCGAAGGCTGAACGAGCACGGCCAAAACGCCGTGGACGGGCTGCTGCGCTCCGCCGATCAGGCGCTGCGCGATTCGTTCGCGCGAGTTTTCGAGGGGCTATCGGAAGCGTTGAGGGAGAGGCCCTCATCGTCGGGCAGCGGGCGCGCGCACGCGGGCGGTTTCACGCCACCGGAAAATCCGGACTCGCCGATGCCGCCTCCGCAGAGCGAAGGCTCCTCTACCAGCGCGAACGCCTGACGCGCCGCGCGCTCGTCTACTTTTCTCCGACCGTTTCGCGAACCACGCCGGCCACGAACGCAACCTGTTCGTTCGTCAGCCGCGGATGGACTGGCAGGCTCAGGGCGCGGTCGCAGGCGCGCTCCGTGTGCGGAAAGGTGCCCGGCGGCAATCCGAGGGACGAGTACGCAGGCTGCAAGTGCACGGGCCGCGGATAATGCACCACCGTTTCGATTTCGCGCTCGGCCAGTTTCGCGGCTAGCGCGTTGCGGTTGCTGGCGTAGATGACGAATTGGTGGTAAACGCATTCGTCGCGCGAGTCGTCCACCGGAATTTCCAGGCGCGCGCCGGCTAACAGCTGCCGGTACATGCGCGCGATTTCCTGCCGCCGCGCCGTCCAGGCGTAGAGGCGCCGCAGCTTGATACGCAGGACCGCGCCCTGAAATCCCTGCATGCGATAGTTGTAGCCGACGAATTCGTGCTCGTAACGCGCGGTCTGTCCATGATTGCGCGCCGCGCGGGCGAATTTCGCCACGCGGTCGTCGTTGGTGGTCAAGGCGCCGCCCTCGCCGAACGCGCCCAGGTTTTTTGTGGGGTAGAAGCTGAAAACGCCCGCGTTGCCGATCCCGCCCACGCGCCGCCCGCGGTACCGCGCGCCGTGCGCCTGTGCCGCATCTTCCAGCACGCGCAGATTGTGCTTCGCGGCAACTTCGCGGATCGGATCCATATCCGCGGGACGCCCATAGAGATGGACGGGCAGGATCGCCCGCGTGCGCGGCGTAATGGCGCGCTCGATCAACTTGGGGTCGAGGTTCGCGGTGGCTGGATCGATATCGACGAAGACCGGCACGGCCCCGCAATAGGTGATGGCCTCCGCGGTGGCCAGGAACGTATTCGATGTGGTGATCACTTCGTCGTCGGCTTGGACGCCGAGAGCGAGCAGTCCGACGTGGAGGGCCGCGGTGCCGTTGCTCATCGCCACGCAATGCTTGGCCGCGCAGAAATCGGCGAATTCGCGCTCGAAGGCTTCGACTTCCTCGCCCAGCACGTAGGCGGCTTTCTGTCCAACGCGATCGAGCGCGGGCAGCACCTCGTCCCGCAGTTCGGCATACTCGGATTGTAGATCCAGCAGAGATACCTTCATTGATGGCCCTTGGATGCGCTAAAAACTGTACTGTACGGCGCGCCCGCGGACAAGTACCGTCTCCGGCACCTCCACATTTTGTGAATCTGAGTCCCGCATGGATGCCGCGGTGCGTTTCCTGTTGGGCAGGCCGCCCATCGTGCGTTACGTCTCATTGTGACCCGCATCACAGCCGGTTCATGGAGCAGGAATGAAAATCATCAAGTAGACCGTTTGGCGCGTATAGCGCCTGCAGGGATGCCACGAAAGGTCGTCATGATCGGCAAACCAAGCGACCTGACCCCCGTAATTGACCTGACGCACGATAAAGGCACGGGCCCGGTACGCCAGCAACGGCCGCAATACGTCGATCTGCTCCCGCCTTGCAACCACGCATGCCCGGGCGGTGAAAACATCCAAGGATGGCTCGATCTGGCGCAGGCGGGCAAATACCGCGAAGCGTGGGAGATGCTGGTGCGGGACAATCCCATGCCCGCGGTGCACGGGCGCGTCTGCTACCACCCCTGTGAAACGGCATGCAATCGAGTCGAGCTGGATGCGCCGGTGAGCGTTCACGCCGTCGAACGTTTTCTCGGCGATCTGGCGGTGAAAGAGGGTTGGCCGTTCCAAGCCGCCGCGGCGCCAAGCGGGAAACGAGTGCTGGTGATCGGCGCGGGACCAAGCGGACTATCGGCCGCGTACCATCTGACACGGTTGGGTCACACCGTGGAAATTCACGATGCGGGGTCGCTGCCCGGCGGCATGATGCATTTTGGAATTCCGGCGTACCGGTTGCCTCGCGAGCACTTGATGGACGAGATCCGGCGGATCGAGGCCATGGGCGTCCGGATCGTGCTGAACCACAAAATTGAGGACGTCCTGGCCGAGAAATCGGCGGGAAAGTTCGACGCGGTGTTCGTAGCGATTGGCGCGGGCGTGGGCAAACACATCAACATTCCGGCGCGCGACGCGGTGCGCGTGCTCGATGCTGTTTCGCTCTTGCACAGCGTCAAAGAGGGCGAGTCTCCGCGCCTGGGGCGTCGGGTAATCGTGTACGGGGGAGGGGGAACGGCCGTGGATGCGGCGCGGACCGCGGAGCGGCTCGGCGCCCACGAAGCGCTGATCGTTTACCGGCGCGATCGCAAACACATGCCGGCCAAAGCGTTTGAGGTGCAAGAGGCGATCGAGGAAGGAGTCAAGATCAAGTGGCTCACCTCGATCAAAAAGATCGTTGGATCCGAGTTCACCGTGGAAATCATGGAACTGGATGCGAACGGACGCCCGCAGCCGACCGGGAAGTTCGAAACGCTGCAGGCTGACGCGATTGTCCTGGCCGTCGGTGAAGAGACCGACAGCGGATTTCTGCGGCAGGTGCCCGGCGTTGAGTTCGCCGAAGATGGCGTGGTGAAAGTTGCGCCGGACATGATGACGGGGCACGCGGGAATATTTGCCGGCGGGGATATGGTGCCCGGCGAGCGGTCCGTTACGGCATCGGTGGGACACGGCAAACGCGCGGCGCGCCATATCGATGGGTGGCTGCGCGGACAAAAATGCCAGGAGCCGGCGAAACACGAGTTAGTAACCTTTCGGATGCTGCATCTGCCGGTGTACAGCGATGCGGATCCAAGCCCGCAGCGAATGCTGCCCGCGGCGCAACGCGTCAGCGGATTTCGAGGAGGTTGTTGGCGGCCTCAAGGAAAAGCAAGCGCGGTACGAAGCGCAGCGCTGCCTTTCCTGCGGAAACTGCTATGAGTGCGACAACTGTTACGCGGCTTGCCCGGAGCAGGCGATCATCAAGCTCGGGCCGGGCCGCAGGTACCAGTTCGATTATGCGAAATGCACGGGCTGCGCGGAGTGCTTCGAACAGTGCCCATGCCATGCGATTCAGATGATTCCCGAGCCGAAAGAGAACGGCCGATATGTCTAAGCATGTAGCAACGATGGACGGCAATAGCGCGGTGGCTCATGTGGCTTACCGCGTAAATGAAGTTTGCGCGATTTTTCCGATCACGCCCGCTTCGCCGATGGCCGAGCTGGCCGACGAATGGACGGCCGCGGGCGTGAAGAATATTTGGGGAAACATTCCGGTGGTGCAGGAAATGCAGAGCGAAGGCGGCGCTGCCGGAGCGGTGCACGGATCGCTGCAGGCGGGCGCGCTGACCACGACGTTTACGGCCTCGCAGGGCCTGCTGCTGATGATTCCGAATATGTTCAAGATCGCGGGCGAACTCACGTCGACCGTGTTCCATGTGGCCGCGCGATCGGTGGCCGCGCAGGCGCTTTCGATTTTCGGAGATCATTCGGACGTGACGGCGACGCGAACCACGGGGTTCGCGCTGCTGTGCTCGGGTTCCGTGCAGGAGGCTCACGACATGGCGCTGATCGCGCAGGCCGCGACGCTCGAATCGCGCGTGCCGTTCCTGCATTTCTTCGATGGGTTCCGGACGTCGCACGAGGTGAACACGCTCACGCTGCTGGAAGATTCCGACATCCGGGCGATGATCGATGACGGCACGGTTCGCGCCCACCGCATGCGAGCGCTCAATCCGGAGCATCCGTTCGTTCGCGGAACGGCGCAGAACCCCGATACGTTTTTCCAGGGACGCGAGACGGTGAATGCTTTCTATGCCAAGGTCGCCGGGATCACGCAAGCGGCGATGGATCGTTTGGCCGAGCGGACGGGGCGGCAGTATCACCTGTTCGATTACGAAGGTCCGGCCGACGCCGAGCGCGTGCTGGTGCTGATGGGTTCGGGCGCGGAGACGGCTCGCGAGACGGCGGCTGCTTTGCGGCGCGACGGCGAAAAGGTCGGCGTGCTGCAGGTGCGGCTGTACCGTCCGTTTTTCGCGGAGCATTTGGTCGCAGCATTGCCAGGCACCGTTCGCGCCGTGGCGGTGCTCGATCGCACCAAGGAACCCGGGGCCGCAGGCGAGCCATTGTATCTCGACGTTGTTGAAGCGCTCGCGCAGGCGGTATCGAGCGGCCAGCGCGCGACGATGCCGAAAATTATCGGCGGGCGTTACGGGCTGTCTTCCAAAGAATTTACGCCGGCGATGGCCAAGACGGTTTTTGACGAGCTGAAGAAGGCTGCGCCGAAGAATCACTTCACCGTAGGAATCGACGATGACGTGACCCACACGAGCCTGGATGTCGATTCGAGCTACTCGATCGAGCCGGCGGATACCGTGCGAGCGGTTTTCTATGGGCTTGGATCGGACGGCACGGTCGGCGCGAACAAGAACAGCGTGAAAATCATTGCCGAGCAAGCCGGACTGCACGCGCAAGGCTATTTCGTTTACGATTCGCACAAATCCGGCGCGCAGACGGAGTCGCATTTGCGCTTCGGCCCGCGTCCGATCCGTGCGCCTTACCTCATCCAGTCCGCGAATTTTATCGGCTGTCATCAGTTCCACTTTTTGGCCCGGCAGGACGTGCTGCGGCTTGCCGGGCCGTGCGCCACGTTTCTGCTCAATAGCCCTCATGGACCGGGCGAGGTATGGGACCAGCTGCCGCGCTCGATGCAGCAGACAATCATCGAGAAGCAGATCCGGTTTTTCGTAATCGACGCGACCAAAGTCGCACAGGAAGTGGGGCTGCAGAGGCGCACGAACACCGTGCTGCAGACCTGCTTCTTCGCGCTTTCCGGCGTGCTGCCACGCGAGCAGGCGATTGCGGAGATCAAGAAAGCCATTCGCAAGACGTATGGGGCCAAGGGCGAAGACGTGGTGCAGCAAAATTTCCGCGCGGTGGATGCGACGCTTTCGCGTCTTCACGAAGTGAAAGTGCCGGAACAGGCGAGCAGCCCGTTCGATCGCACGCCCGCGGTACCGGCAACTGCGCCGGAGTTCGTGCGCGAGGTGACCGCCCGAATGTTCGAAGGGCGCGGCGATCAGATTCCAGTCAGCCTGATGCCGGCGGACGGGACGTTTCCCTCCGGCACGGCGCGATGGGAAAAGCGCAATGTCGCCGACGAAGTGCCGGTTTGGCGGCCCGAGCTTTGCATTCAGTGCGGACAATGCAGTTTCGTCTGCCCGCACAGCGTGATTCGCGCCAAATATTATGGGCAGCCGAAGCTCGCGGACGCGCCGCCTTCATTCAAATCCGCGCCGGTGAATGCGCGCGGCTATCCGGACGCCCAATTCACGCTGCAGATTTACGTGGAGGATTGCACCGGCTGCGGGCTGTGCATCGAGAGCTGCCCGGCGCACGACCCAGCCGATGCCGCCGTGAAAGCGATCAACCTCGCGGCCAAGGCGCCGCTGGTCGAATCCGAGCGCGCGAACATCGCATTTTTCGAAAAGTTGCCGGTGAACGATCGCGCGCGCGTGGACTTCGCCAACGTGCGCGGAGTGCAGTTTCTCGATCCGACGTTCGAATTTCCGGGTGCCTGCGCCGGTTGCGGAGAAACTCCTTATCTCAAACTTTTGTCGCAGCTTTTCGGCGACCGGATGATGGTGGCGAACGCGACCGGATGCTCGTCGATTTACGGCGCGAACCTGCCGGTTACGCCCTGGAGTAAAAATCACGAAGGGCGCGGCCCGGCCTGGTCGAACTCGCTATTCGAAGATGACGCGGAGTTCGGGCTGGGCTTCCGGCTGGCTGCCGATAAGCACCGCGACTTGGCGATGTCGCTTCTTAGGTCGCTTGCGCCCGAATTGGGCGAAAACTTCGTCACCGCGATTCTGACGGCGCCGCAAATCCAGGAATCGGAAATTCGCGCGCAGAGAATTCGCGTCGCGGAATTGAAAACGAAACTGCTGAAAATCGCGGAAAGCAACCCGATAGCCCGCGACCTTCTCTCGGTGGTCGACCATCACGTGCGGCGGAGCATTTGGATCGTTGGAGGCGACGGCTGGGCCTACGACATCGGGTTCGGCGGCCTGGACCATGTGCTCGCGGCCGGACGCGATCTCAATGTGCTGGTGCTGGATACAGAAGTCTACTCGAACACCGGCGGGCAGGCTTCGAAAGCGACGCCGCTCGGGGCGATCGCTAGATTCGCCGCAGCGGGGAAGCGCGTGGCGCGCAAGGACCTGGCGCTGCAGGCGATTGCCTACGGCAACGTCTATGTGGCTCAGGTGGCCATGGGGGCGAATCCGCAGCAGACCTTGCTGGCGTTCCGCGAAGCGGAGGCCTATGAAGGGACGTCGCTAATCCTGGCTTACAGCCATTGCATCGCTCATGGGTTCGACTTGCGGTACGGGATGAAACAGCAAGATCTTGCCGTGGCCAGCGGTTATTGGCCGCTCTTCCGTTACATCCCGGCGATGCGTAAAATCGGCGAAAGCCCATTCCGGCTAGACTCGCCGCGGCCCACCATTCCGCTCGAAGACTACGCTTACAACGAGCTCCGCTACTCGGCTCTCAGTGCGACGCGCCCGGCGGAAGCCGCAGAGCTTTTGCGCCAGGCGCAAGCCGGCGTGGACGATAAATACCGGACCTATGAAGAATTCGCGAGCCTCCGGGAAGGGCCAAGCGCGGCCGACGTGACAGCGGCGGCGGAAGCCTGGGCTCCCATCGGCCGATGAACGAAAACCATTCCTGGCAGACGGGAAAGAGTCCGCCTTTGAGATTTCTCGGCACGGACGCAAACACGCGAGTGGTTACAGCTCCGAGCGCTGGCGAATCGGTTCAGGTCGGCCCGCCTGAGGCGGGGCCAGCGAGGCGGTCACTCACTTCCTGGCGTCCGGGGCGACCAAGAATTGCCATAGGGCGCTCCCTCCAAACCCCATCCTCCTGATATTTCAGCGTGTACACGTGCAGCAAAATCCAGCCTTGCTGCAGCAAACGGTTGACCTCGTCGCGGCCGCGGGCTTCCAGATTATGTCCGGTCAATTCAGCAATGCCCAGCTGCCACAACGGAAAACCTGTCACGGCGCTTGCCAATTCCGCTGCTGTCGGGAGTTTTTCTTTTTTGGGCATCGTCGTAATTTTGTCGAACCTGAGCCGTGCGCGTCCGTGACGAAGCTCACAGGACGAATCGCGATGCAGCTTCCGGTGACTCCTCGGCCAGATCAACGCAAACCGATGTGACGTTCGACAGGGAGGAGGAGGCTTCACAGCGCGATGCGTGCGCGACGCACGATTCACTGAACTGCCGTAGAGGGAAAAGGGGGATCACACGCGGCTGTGACTTGAGTCACAGCCCGCGCGCACGCACGGCGGTAACAATGCTCCAGGTTGGGGAGCGAACGCTCCGGGGACGGGACAATGAAGATTCTGCTGGCGGTGGATGGATCGAAATTCTCGGATGCTGCCGTGCGAACTGTAAGGAAGCAGGAGCGCTCGCGGGCTCTTCAGATTCGCGTTTTGCATGTTCTGGAGCAGCCCTCTGCTTTGACCGCCCGCGAAATGGCTGGCTACCATTCCGCGCTCGCCGCCGCTGCGCAAAAGGAGAAGAACCAAGCGAAGGTTCTGCTGGCGAAGACTGCGGACCGGCTGCTCTCCAAAGGTGTCAAGGTCAGCACCGTTCTCGAAGAGGGCGATCCGAAGTCAAAAATTCTCGAAGTTGCCAGGAAATGGGGTGCGGATCTAATCGTTGTAGGTTCGCATGGCCGAAAGGGCCTCGAGCATTTTCTGCTAGGAAGCGTATCGGAAGCCGTTGCCCGCTACGCCGAATGTGCGGTCGAGATCGTGCGCATCCGGCAGAAGCGTTGAGAAGTTGTCGATGCACCGCGCCTCGTGCGATCAGCGAGTGAGACGCGCCGGGGAGCAGACTTTGGCACGTCCAAGCGGTGACTCATGAAAATTATTCTAGCGATCGACGATTTGAAATCGGGTGCGGCGCCGATTGAGGCGGTGCTCAAGCTGGCGCCACCGAAGGGCTCCGAAGTGGTAGTGGTTCATGTAATCGACTCGCCATCGTTCCTGATCGGCCGGGAAATGCGAAGTCGGCACCCGGAGCTGAAAGCTTTGTGGCGCGAGAGCGAAGAGGGCGCGGAAGCGGATGTCACGAACGTCGCGGCACAACTTCGCTCGAAAGGGATCGCAGCGAGGCCTTTAGTGCAAGAAGGAGATCCAAAGTCCTGCATCATCGATCTGGCCGCGGAGGAAAAAGCCGATCTGATCGTCCTGGGCTGCCACGGCCGAAAGGGTGTCAGTCGATTCCTGATGGGAAGCGTTTCGGAGGCGGTGGCGCGATACGCTCCTTGTTCGGTGGAAGTTGCCCGCTAAGGCTTTCGATCCTACGTAGGCGAGCACAAATAAGATACGATTCCAGTAAGTGTTGTCCAACCAAGAGAGTTTGCGGACGTGGCCAGCCGGAAGATACTGACCAAGCTCCGCGGCAAACGACGACACTCTTGAGCCCGCTGGCGCGTTCCGGAACGCTCGACCACAACTTCAGACACCGTACGCATCCATCACCGCAGACGTGTTTAATGGCTTCGGCTACAAAATTGCGCGGAATCTTTGCGGGTTCAACGAAGCGGGCGCTACCGATCCACTTGGCTTGGAGCCGGCCTAACTGCAGGGCTTCGACGGCAGGAGTGTGCTGTTCTCGTTCCGCGGCGCCTTCTAATGCGGAACGCGGCGATGTACGATATGCTTTCGTAGTCATTCTCATTCTGGAGGCATCCCACGATGAACCGCACCGCTCGAATCAAGCGAACAGTTCTCGTCCTCACAGCAAGCTCATTCCTCTTTGCGGCGCCCGCATTCGCCCAAAGCGGCGCCAGCCTGTTTAAATCCCGTTGCGCCGCATGCCACGGAGCTGACGGCAAGGGCGACACGGCCATCGGAAAGAGCATGCACATGCGTTCTCTGGCGTCGCCCGAAGTTCAGAAGATGTCGGACAAAGAGCTCACGACGATCATAGCGAATGGCAAGGGCGCCATGCCTTCTTACAAGGACAAACTTTCCGGCACTCAAATCAAAGATCTAGTTGGTCAGATCCGCGATCTCGCAAAGAAGTAGGTTGCGAGGTGGGCTCATTCGCCGTGCGGAGGCGGGACTCCGCGAAAATGCCAGGGCCGCGCTAAGCAGGAAGCTGAGGAGCGGAGGCGGCAAGGTTCCGCTCTATTCGGGCCTTCTGCGTCAGCCGCGCTGCCAGGCGAAACTTGGTTTTCTCGGCTCAGGGCGGCAGATACGACTGCCGCGGCAAATGCGACAAATGGAGAAGCACAAATGAGCGCCGGTGGCGCGCAGCCGCTTATGAATCGCAAGGCACTGAAGGCTGTGGAAACTCGAAAGACGGGCAGGCCGAAGGCGGAACACTCCCGCGCGCATACTCCTCCCATCGACGCACTCATCCGGCTGATTTCCGTGCGGGTCGTCCGGCTCGCCGATTTGCTTTTTCGCATCGGCAAAGTCACCTTCGAGGGGCGCTTCGGCGTCAAACTGACCGAGTTGCGAATTCTGATCATTTTGGGGGCCTCGCAGCCGATCTCCGTGAATGAAATAAGCCGCAGAACTCATATCGACAAGGCCTGGATCAGCCGTTCGCTAACGGGTTTGCTGCGCCGGAAACTGATTAAAAAGACGGCGCATCCGGCCGATAGCCGAGCCTCCGCGCTGTCGCTAACCAAGAAAGGCGAGGCGCTCTTGCGCGAAATCGCGCCGGTAGCGGAGCAGTACCAGCGCCAATTGCTGGAAGGGCAGAGCAGTCGCGAAGTGGAACGCGTGCTCGATTTGCTGGCGTCTCGCGCGGAAGAGATGTGCCAGGAGATTGTTCCGGACAATCCACGCAGCAAGCGGCGCGGCTAAGGCCTTCTCGACCATCCCTCGGAATCAGCTACGCCGTTACTCCCCTGTGCGCCTTTACTTCCCTGGCGGCCGGAGCATGCGATCTCAGGAGAACCAGAAAGAAGTCGAGGGAACAGTAGCGTTCATTAAGGGGGGCGGCAGCGGCGCTGCAAGGGCGCGGAAAGGGACGGACAACGCCCAATACGGCTCACTTCAGAGCAGAAGGCCCCCAACGGAGGTTGGGACGTAGCGTGGAAGGGGTGTGTGAAGCTTCACAACGCCCTCAGAGCGATTAATTTACCGGGATCGTCTCAATGGCCTAACTGGCCGCGGACAAAGCGCCGTGGCACCCCGGAACGGGAATCGCTCCGCGGGGAAATCCTGCATTGGAGCGCTCCAAAGTTCCACTTCCAAAAGAGAGTCCATGCAGGGCGCCAGCGGACTGGCGCCCCGCCAAACAGAAGAAGCGGGTCTCGTGGTACCTTTCGATCCGGCGCCTCGCGTCACGTCCATTCGTCGATGGAGGTGCCTCCGTCGGGCCTGAAATCGGTAGCGAACCAGACGCTTGCCGTCTTTCCTCCAACAACAACGGAATGGATGTTGTTACCAGTGGCAAAAGGCTTGATGAACGTCTTGCCGGGAACATTCAGCCAGTCCGCGTATGGCTTGAGCCCTTGCCGCGCGAGAGGGGCCAACATGCTCGACACGATTGAATTGCCCCAATAGGATTCGGCGGTTTTCTCGACGCTCTGCGAGAGCCACTCTCCCAGCGCTGCCTTCGTTTTGAAACCCTGCGCGCCCTGGAGCAACTCTGCCACGGAGGGGTCCATGATGATCGTGGCACCCATTCCGGAGAGCGAACTCATGTAGTCACGCATTAACAATTGAGGGGCGTAATGTTGCGCGGCCCATCCGGTGCTATTGATGAAATTCCAGCCGGTGAAGATGGTCACAACGCTGTCTGTAGACTTGTGCCCCATCTGCACGTGCAAAGGCAGCCATCCATGCGGCAGAGATTCTTCGTTTTCGGCAAAGCAAAGATTGTCGTATCGCAGAGGGTTGCTGAGAGAAGCGAAGCCGGTCACGCCTTCTTTGTAACCCTGAATGATTTTGTGAATGAGGGTCATCGACCGCCCGATGACGGAATTTGCCTCGTTGTCCGGACCGAGCGCGCCCATTCCCGAATTCATCCCGATCTTGTTGCGAATCGGCCCGTTCACCACGATCATCTGCGCGATCGACGTGGTGGAATCCATATAGGGCACTCTGGTGGAGAGCGCAAGGATGACGGGTAAATATTCGGGTTTGGCGCCCGCCATCACCGCAACGGTGGCGACCTTCTCCACCGTAAATGGCCGGCGCGATCCGAACGTGCCGGCTGCAGACTTTACGATTTCGTCCGGCCGGCGGCTGGTGCCTTTCAGCATTGCCGCGACTTTATCTTCCGTCGGCAGGATCACCGGATTGTAGTCAGTCCAGTCTCTTGCCATGAACAGGTGTTGCAAATTGTCCGGCGTGTCCGGCTGAAGCAGACGCGGCTCGGGCGCGGATGAGCCCGGAGCGGGCCCGGATAGCTTTTCCTGAGCGGTGCGCGGTTTGGTGAGGGCGTCCACGACGGCCTGCATAAACGGCTGGCCGCTGACCATGTCTTTCCCTGCGACGTAGTTTGCGAGCACGGACCGTGGCTGTCCGGAAAAAGGGAAGGGGACGGCCACGAATCGAATGGGCATCCCGGTGTTGTACTTGAAGTTGGCGCCGAGCCCGAATGAAACGACGTTCTGACCTGCGATGGCGACGGTGGGGATATGGTATTTCCGTTCGATCTCTCCGGCTTCGCGGCTCACGGCCCCGACGCAGCCGTGTCAACCGGCCACGCCGATAATAACGGCGTCTCCGTGATTGTCGGCAATTTCCTTCCACAGCCCGGGATCATCGGTGACGAAATTTCCGCTTTTGATTTTGTAGATCGTCTTCACGCTCGGCATATTGCGAGCAAACCACGCCTGCATGTCCTTAAGAATGCCGCCGTTCTGATCCATCCCTCCCCAATTGGTGTCGACCAGGTAGATGGTCTTGCCTGCCAGCGTGCTGAGGCGAGACGCCAGAGGTATGCGCTCCGCCAACTCGGTTTCGATTGCGGGATTGAGAACGGTGACCAAACCGTTCGACTCGGAACTAGCGGCGGCTGGAGCGGGCACCGGAGCGGTGCGCGCGAAGGACGGCGTGCCGGCAACGAGAGCTGGGCTGACGCCGAGCAACGCCAACATTTTTCGCCGATCCATGACCATCCACCTCCTCGACTTATTAATTAGCCTGGCACCGATGTTTTAGTTGCTGGGCTCGTCGGGAAGCCCGCAACTTCCGTCCGTACATTCGCCGGTCAGCGGCTTGGCGCGCCATTGGTCGACGGACGCGCTCACGGTATAGGAAAAGTCCGCGACTTTCCACATCGGACTTGTTTCGCCGCCGACCACGACGATGTTCATGTTCTCCGGCTTGTCGTAGGGAGCGATCAGAGCGTCCTTGGGAAGCTTCTTCCAAGAGGCGTACGGTTCGACACCCTGGTTCGCGAGCGGGCCCATCAGCATGTCGATCAAATCGTTGTCCCAGAATTCTCCGGCAGGCATACGAAAGTTTTGCGAGAGCCAGCGGCAGAAGTCCAGCTTGGTGTGGAAGCCCTCGTCGTTGTGGAGGTGCCGCGCCACGAGCGGATCGAGTATCAGCGTCGCCGCGGAAAACAGCCCTGGCATTACTCTTAATTGCGTGAACATGTCCTCGCCAACCGGCCGGTGAGATGATCCGACCACGTTGTTCACGAAATTCCAACCGCGAAAGAGGCTGACGGCGCTTTCCTCAGCCTTGAAGCCTTTCTGGACGTGAAATGGCTTCCAAGGGCTTCTTTCTTCGTTTTCAGCTACGCACATGTTGTTATAGCCGATCGGATTGCCCTGGGACGTCCAGAACTGCTTTTTGAGCCGCATGTAACCCCAGTTGATCGTTAATAGCGTCCAGGCACGGCCAATGACCGAATTTGCAAACGTGCGGGGGCTGAAGGCGCCGATGCCCGAATTCATTCCGATTTCATTGCGAATCGGGCCGTTGACGAGCAGCATGGTCGCGAACGGGGTCGTCGAGCCGGGAATCGAAGGCTGCCCGGTGGAGGCAACCGCGAGGAGAACGGGCAGATGCTCCGGCCGCGCTCCGGCCATCACGCCGATGATCGCGACCATTTCGACCGTAAATTTGAGGTGCTCGCGGGTGTCGTGCAGGTAAATTTCCCCAACGACTTCGTCCGGGGCGTGCGTCGTGCCGGTGAGCATTTTGGCGACGCGTTCCTCGGTGGGAAGGATGATGGGGAGCCCATCCGTCCAGCCTCGTTCGTAGAAAAGGCGCTGCAGATTGTCTTCGGTATCCGGCTCAAGCAAAGCCTGTCTTACCCCAGTACGTGTCGCCGGCACGAAGTCCGCAACACGCTCCTCTTCGCCGATCGGCTTCGTGAGCGCTTCGATTACTTCATCCATTACGCGGCGCTGCGTCGCCGGGTCCGCTCCCTCGACATATTTGCGGAGTGCGGGAGAGGTCATGCCCGCCACAGGATGCGGAGTGTAAATAAAGCGCAATGGAACGCCGTGGAAACGGCGATCGTCGGCAAGGACGGTGGCGAATTCGAGGGTTGACACGGGCGCTGTCGGGATTCCGTATTCCTGCTCGAGTGTGCGGGAGCAAGCGGCAACTGCCGCCGCGCAACCGGGTCAACCGGCGACACCTAAGACGGCGGCTTGCCCCTGTTCCTTGATTTCCGCCCAAAGGTCTTTGGTGTCGTCGCGAAAAACGTTACCCGGCTTGCGCCGGCGCACAGTCTTTACGGTAGGCATGTGCTCCGCGAACCAAGCCTGCATCTGATCGAGGAATTTACCGCTCCCGCCGAACCCGGTGTCGACGAGGTATATCGTTTTGCCATTCAGGGTGTCTAGGCGCGGCGCCATCGTAGAAAGTGATCGCTTGTTACTCGGCGCCAGCTCACCGTCCGCGCTTATGGTTCGATAACCCTCCGGATTCAATACTGCGGACATCACTTGCGTGACCATAACCTACTCTCCCGGGCCCGACGATCACCCGCTTCAACGGCGGTTTGGGCCTCCGATTGCCGGTTCGTGCGACGCCACCAAGTACAGCAATCTCCGTGCGAGTTGTCAAGACAACGATATCGTCTGGCCTGGAGGCCGATCCGGCGGGCACATGCCCTCCGGCGCCATTCATCAATCGAGACGCTCTTGATGCAGCGACCGCGGCCAAGTACAGCAAGCGTGGTTCGCGTTGTCAGGCACAGGCAGAGCATGGCTGCAGGTCTCTTGACAAGCGTAGTGGGCCGGGTATCTATTGGGCAGTTGTCATGACATCAGTGACCGAAGAAAGAGTTGCCCGAGTGCGAGCGGCTGCTGCGCGACCTTGCGATGGGCTTGCGACGCAAGGGAGGCTGTGGTACGAGTTCCCTGCACGACTGCTTTGCGCTGCGTCCGAGCCGCAGAGTTGCATCGAAAGCGCGGCGGTCCGCGCTGTGAAACCTTTGGCACAGGGCGTAATCGATCAGGTTGTCGCGCATTCAGAATGCGGGGGCGTCATTCGCAGACCTGCACCCTTGTACTTCATCGTGACTGCGCGATTGATCTGGCGAAGAATGGCTATTCTGAAAAGAGGCTGAAGGAATATCTGTATGAGCAATCGCGCGAGCCGTATGAGAAAATTATATGAGTGGTCTTTTGGAGAGCGCGAATGAAATCGACTTTATCCGGGCATCGATAGCCGGCGGTCGGATTCATGCGGACCGCGTGGCGAATTTCCTGGATGCGTTCAAAATCGACGGCTGAGCTTCAGTGGTTCAGAGCCCCGGCGACTTGAATATCGTGGCCGTCGTCGGCTCGCCAGGATACGATCTGCTCCTCAGTGTTCCGGAAACGAACTGGGCGAATCAGACGAAGCGCATTTCTGGGGTAGCCTTGACCAGTCCGGGCGGTGAACCGTTCCCGGACGTCGAGGGAACGTCCGACGCAGGCTAAAGCGTCGGGCGACAAGCTTCGGCATTACAACCAGGCGGTGCTGAAGCCGACTTATAGGAGGGACGAAATGAACCCAACTGCAGCGGCAAAAGGCTTTCCGGTTCCGAGCTCGTTGAAAGTGGCGCGGGGCACGGAACGGGTACAGGCCGCGTATCCCTACTATATGCAGTTCACCAAGGAAGACGACGAAAGGTTCTGGTTCTACAATTCCATGCATTTTCCTGAACCTATGTGTGTCTTCGATATGATCACGGCCGAGGCCGCTTATTGCGCTTTGGGTTCGGCGAACACGCGAGTGCACTGTTTGCCGACGACACTCGGCATCGACTGTCGCATCATAAACGGACGCGTTTACATCGGCGGCAACGGCGTGACGGACCCTGCCGAGATCGAGCGGCGCACAAAAGAGTTTCAGCGCCGAGCTTTCTACTACTACGAAAACTGGGAGCGGCTTCACTCGCAATGGAAGGAAAAGATGTTGGCGCTGATTCGTGAAGCGGAAGCGCTGCCGAAGCCTGTCCTGCCGGAGTTCGAACCGATCGAGCACGTGCACGCGGGGCGCGGCATTGCCTCCAATCACTACCTTCTCGAGACCTATCAGAAGACGCTCGAAGGCTACTTCCGGATGTGGCACCACCATTTTGAGTTTCTCCTGCTCGGCTACGGCGCTTATTTGACGTTCTTTGATTTTTGCAAGAAAGCCTTTCCGGAGATCAGCGACCAGACGGTGGCGCGCATGGTCGCCGGTCTGGAAGCCGAAATTTTTCGGCCGGATGACGAGCTCAGGCGGCTGGCGAAGTGTGCGATCGATTTGGGCGTCGATAGTCAGTTCCGTGAAGACAAGTCGCCCGATGAAATCATCACGTCGCTCCGGAAATTAGGGGAGCCGGGCGAGGCATGGCTTAAGGAACTTGCGATTTCCCGCGATCCCTGGTTCAACATCAATGTTGGCGACGGCTTCTATCACTATCATCGTTCCTGGAACGATGATCTCACTATGCCTTTCGCCGCTCTGCCGGGCTACATCGCAAACGCGAAGAAGGGTGAGCGGCTGGAACGGCAAACCGACAAGCTCCTGGCCGAGCGCCAGCAGCTGATTGCTGATTATCGCGAACTGCTGGAGACGGACGAGGAGCGGACGGTTTACGACCAGATGATCGAACTGGCGCACCGCGTCTTCCCCTATGTAGAGGGACACAAATTCTACTGCGAGCACTGGTACACGAACCTGTTCTTCAACAAGATCAGGGAGTTCGGGGCACTCTTGACCGAGAGCGGTTTCTTTGCGGACACCGAAGACGTATTCCAATTGAGCCATTACGAGCTTGAGGCCGCAATTGTTGACCTCATGACTTCTTGGTCGAACGGTTCGGTTCCGCGGGGCCCGTCGCTCTGGCCCGCTATCGTGCGAGAGCGCAAGGCAGCAATCGCGGAATGGGCGAAACACGAAACCCCGCCGGCGCTCGGGCCGGTTCCTGACATCATCGACGATCCCGCGATCGTCATGCTATGGGGCATTACCCGCGAGAACTTGGATACGTGGCTCTCGGCCGGCGAGCAGCCGAATTCGAACGAGATCAAGGGCGTCGCCGCGTCGAACGGCGTTGCTGAAGGAGTTGCACGCGTGGTCAAGTCGGCTGAGGAGATTGAGCGGCTGCGCCACGGTGACATACTTGTCTGCCAGGTCACGAATCCGAGTTGGGCTCCGGTATTCCAGAAGATCGCGGCAGCGGTGTCGGATATCGGGGGCTCCATGAGCCACGCAGCAATTGTTGCCCGCGAGTACGGCCTGCCCGCCGTTGTCGGTACCGGGACGGCGACGCAAAAGATCAAGGATGGCCAGCGGATTCGCGTCGATGGCGGCCGGGGCGTGGTGACCATTCTTGAGTAGGAGAGCTTAGGTGCAGTCTTCAGACATCATTGGCTGGTTTGCGGATGTCGGTTTAGCTGACCGTCCGACGGTGGGAGGAAAAGGCGGCTCATTGGGGGAGTTGACGAGGGCGAGCATCTCCGTCCCCGCAGGGTTCGTCGTGCGAACGGCTGCCTTCGAACGGTTTATTGCCGCGCTGGAAGAAGAAGAGCCCATCCGTCCGAAGGTGGAAGCGCTCGGTTCGGATGAACTGGGGAAAATCACGGCTCTTTCGCAAGCATTGCGTGAGCGGCTGGAAAGCACGCCGCTCCCGGACGACGTGAACTCCGAGGTTCTCACTGCGCTCGTAGAACTCTGCGGCCCGGACAGCAACCCGCCTCTGGCGGTCCGCTCATCGGCAACGACGGAGGACTCTGCTGACGCGAGCTTTGCGGGATTGCAAGACACTTATCTATGGGTGATTGGCGCGCAAGAGACGTTGAAGTATGTGCGCTCGTGCTGGGCGAGTCTCTACTCGGTTCCATCGATAGCCTATCGCCGCAAGCGCGGCATGCCGGAGAGCGGGGTTGCGATGGCGGTGGTCATTCAGGAAATGGTAAACGCGCGCAAGGCGGGCGTGATGTTCACGCGCAGCCCGCAGACGGGCGATCGCTCCGTGATCACCATCGAAGGCGCTTGGGGGCTGGGCTCATCTGTCGTAAGCGGTGAGGTCACGCCGGACCGGTTCGTGATCGCCAAAATCACTGGCGAGATCTCGGTGCGCGAAATCGCCGACAAACACGTTCAGCATTTGCCTGCGCCTAGCGGAGGCGTCAAGGAGTTCGAGACTCCCGAGGATCTTCGCCGAGAGCCTTGCCTGACTGATGACGAAATTAAAGCTTTGAAAGAGCTCGGGCGCAAGGTCGAGCGGCATTACGGACGGCCGCAAGACATCGAGTGGGCCATCGATCATTCGGGAGAAATTTTGCTGCTGCAGAGCCGGCCGGAAACGGTTTGGTCCGCCAAGCAGCGGGCGCCCGTCGCAAAACCCGCCGAGGACCCGCTGCAGCACGTGATGAAAATCTTCGGAGGGCGCCGATGACTCTCACGGCCAAAGACGTGGCAGAGATCATGCGGCTGCTCGAATCTTCCAGCTTTGATAGCTTGTCGCTCGAAATGAACGGCGTAAAGCTGAACCTGCAACGTGGCTCGGCCGCGCCCGTTCGACAACCTGCGACTTCAGCGTCGCAGCCGGCTGCGGCAACACAGCCGCACCCCATCCAATCGGCTGTGCGGAAGGCCAAACCGCCTTCCGAGCCCGGCCTCGCGGAAGTGGCATCGCCGCTCCTTGGGACTTTCTATCGTGCTCCGAAGCCTGGCGCCCCGCCGTTTGTAGAGGTCGGCTCGAGAGTCGAAGAGGACACCGTGATCGGCATCATCGAAGTGATGAAGCTGATGAACTCCGTGCACGCGGGCGCGAAGGGCCAAGTCGCCGAGATATTGGCGGAAAATGGCGCGCTGGTCGAGTATGGCGAGATTCTGATGCGCGTTCGGCCGGGAGCGTAGGATGGCGATCCGCCGGATACTGATCGCCAACCGCGGCGAAATCGCCCTTCGCGTAATCCGCACCTGCAGGGCTCTCGGAATTGAGACTGTGCTGGCAGCTTCTGAAGCCGATCTCGACTCCCTGCCAGCACGTCTCGCCGACCGCACGCTCTGCATTGGGCCGGGCCGCCCCTCCGATAGCTATCTGAAAGTCGAAACGATTGTGCAAGCGGCATTGGGAGTGAAGGCGGACGCGATCCATCCCGGCTACGGATTTCTTTCGGAGCGGCCGGCGCTTGCGCGGGTTTGCGAACAGGAAGGCGTAATTTTTGTCGGGCCGACGGCTGCACAGATCGAAGCAGTTGGCGACAAATTGCGCGCTCGCGCTGAGGCCGAAGCGGCGGGCGTGCCGACAGCTCCCGGTGGATCCGTGGAAACGCCCAGCGAGGCTATGGTGCTGGGCCGGGAGATTGGTCCACCGCTGCTGATTAAGGCCGTCGGTGGCGGTGGTGGCCGCGGCATGAAGCGAGTCGACCAACTGGAGGAGCTTCCTGCGGCGATGAACATGGCCGCCGCGGAAGCGGGCGCCGCATTTGGCGATACGCGGGTTTATCTCGAGCGGTTCGTCGCGCGCGGCCGCCATGTGGAAGTTCAAATCCTTGGCGACGGCAAAGGTCGCGTGGTCCATCTCGGAGAGCGAGACTGCTCGGTGCAGCGCCGGTACCAAAAATTGATCGAAGAGACGCCCGCGCCCGGTCTCTCGGCGGATTTTCGCGCGCGTATTCACCGCGCCGCCGTGCAATTCACGGAGCGGCTGTCGTATCGCAGCGCTGGAACCGTGGAGTTTCTCGTTGACATGGAGCGCGGCGCTTTCTACTTCCTCGAAATGAACGCTCGAATCCAAGTCGAACACCCGATCACGGAGATGGTCAGCGGCGTGGACATTGTCGCTGAGCAGATTGCGATTGCTGAAGGGCGAGGACTGCTCGCAAAGCAAAAGGAGATCCGGCGCGAAGGTTGCGCAATCGAGTGCCGGATCAATGCCGAAGATCCGGCGCGGGATTTTCATCCCAGTCCCGGCACGGTTCTCGCGGCTGAGTGGCCCTCCGGCGAGGGAGTGCGCGTCGATACGCACATCTTTTCCGGCGCTCGCGTCCCGCCTTTTTATGATTCGCTGATGGCCAAAATTATCGTTCACGCTGCCGACCGTCCGACGGCGCTCGATCGCATGCGACGTGCGCTGGCTGCCACTCACGTCGTGGGCGTCGCCACGAACGTCGCATTTGACTCGGAAATTCTGGCCGATTCGGAATTTGCGACAGGCGGCGTCGACACGAGCTATGTACCGCGGTTTCTTGAGAAACGACGGCTTGGTCAGGAGACTGCGGCGCGTGGCTAACATTCAGATCGTCGAAACTTCCCTGCGCGATGGCAATCAGTGCCTCTGGTCGGCGCTCGGCGTTGACACGGCCAAGACGCTGACGATTGCGCCGGTGATGGACCGCGTCGGTTTCAAGGCCATCGATTTCACGACGTCGACGCACATGGGCGTCGCGGTTCGCTACAAGAAAGAAGATCCATGGGAACGCGTTCGGCTGATGGCGAAAGCGATGCCGAATACGCCCCTGCAATTTCTCTCTACCGGGTTTCGCTTTATTTCGTGGCAAACGGCCAGCCCGGAGTTCATGGGCCTCGCATTCAAGACACTCATCAAAAACGGGCTGCGCCGGTTCGCTCTGGCCGATCCCATGAATAATGCCGATTCCAACGTGGCCTGCGCACGGATGATCAAAGCGGCCGGCGGGGAATACGTGATCGGCGCGCTTGTTTTCACGCTAAGCCCGATTCATGACGACGCCCACTATGTTGCCCGCGCCCGCACGCTTGCAGAGAGTCCCGCTGTGGACGCACTCTACATAAAAGATCCCGGCGGCCTGCTCACGCCGCTGCGCGCGCGCACGCTGATGCCTGCAGTGAAGAGCGTAATTGGAAATAAGCCGCTCGAGCTGCATTCGCATTGCACCATCGGCGTCGGCGAGCTGACGTACATGGATGCGCCGGAGTGGGGAGTCAGCGCGGTTCAGTGCGCATCGGGAGCGGCTGCGGATGGAAATTCGAATCCGCCATCGGAGCGCGTGGTTTCCAATCTACGCGCGCTGGGGCATCAAATTGATATCGACGACCAAGCGCTGGCCGAAGTCGGACGCTACTTCACTCGGCTCGCGGAAGCCGAAGGGCTTTCCGCAGGCCGACCACAGGCATTCGATGCCAGCTATCTTCACCACCAACTGCCGGGAGGAACGATCGGCACGATGCGGCGGCACCTTGCCGAGACGCGGGTTTCTCATCTGGAAGGAGAAGTCATCGAGGAGTTGGGCCGGGTGCGCCAGGAACTGGGCTGGCCCATTGTGATGACTCCTTTCGCGCAGATGCTGATTACGCAAGCCGTGTTGAACGTGACGGGGAAGGAACGCTATAGCATTATCCCCGACGAAATCATTCGTTACGCCCTGGGGAAGTTCGGTCGTCCCAATGTTCCGATTGCGCCGGAGGTGATGGATCGCATCGAGTCGCTGTCCCGCACGCGAGAGCTTCGTGACGAGCCCGGCATGGCCCCTCTTCCCGAATTGCGCAGGCGCATCGGCCAAGAACTAAGCGACGAGGAATTTTTGCTTCGAGCCACCATGCCCGAGGGGCAAGTGGACGCGATGAAATCGGCCGGTCCCGCGGAGCGGACGTACGACCCGGATATGGCGCCTGCTGTGAATCTAATTCGTCAATTAACGGCGCGGCGCGACATCACATACCTATCGGTAGAAAAAGAAGGTTTCAAGCTTGAGCTGCGCGGCCCGTCCGCGGTGGTGGAGGCATGAGCATGACAGTTTCTGGCGACGGCTGGAACGAACCGCTAGGACCCGTTGAAGGTTTCATGTTCGATCTCGACGGCACGCTGATTCTCAGCAACCGTTCGTTGGGCGCCTACCGCGTGTTGCCGGGCGCGGTCGAGCTTCTGAGCGAACTGCAAGCCCGCGGAACACCGTTTGTCGTGCTGACAAACGGCACGGCGTACCGCGTAGCCGAACAAGCTCCGAAACTGCGCGCGCTGGGCTTGCCCGTTTCCGAGGAGACTCTGCTAACGCCCAACGTTGTGGCGGCGGACCTAATGCTGAGGCGCGGCGTGAAACGCGTTCTCGTGCTCGGCACTCCGGGGGTAGGTCATGCACTGGAGGAAGCCGGGCTTGAGGTGGTGTTCACCGGGCAGGAGCGCGCTGACGAGGTCGATGCCGTCTACATTGCCTGGCACCCGGATTGCGGCATGAAGGATATCGAGGCGGCCTGCAAAGCCATCTGGAACGGCGCGAAGCTCTACGTCGCCTCCGACGTGCCTTTTTTTGCAACCGCGGGAGGAAAGTCGATGGGCTATTCACACGCCATCACGGCCGCCGTGCGCAAGATCACCCGCGCGCCGATGACTCTTACCGGCAAGCCATCGCTGCACGCGCTGAAGCTGGTTGCAAAGAAACTCCGAATCCCGATGCGCAGAGTGGGCGTGGTCGGGGATGATCCGCTCGTCGAGATGATCATGGCGCGACGCGGGAAAGCCATCGGCTTCGGCGTGACTACCGGCGTCTCAACGGCGCTGGACTGGGCCGCACAGCCACAGGGTAGGCGGCCCCATCGGATCGTCCGCGAACTCGGCGAAATCCTGAAGATAACCGCGGCACGGTGAAGCGGGAAAGCGGGCTCCAGGCACTTAAGCTTCGAGCCGCGATGGCAGCGCGGTGTAAGTCTGAGCTGATTTGACAGCACAAAAACAGATACGACATGTTTGGGGGGAGTAGACGTTCGAAATTTTTCTCATGGCATCCAGCGCGTTGCTTTCCATATAGCTCTCGAAGCCGCCACCAGCGCCTGATCGCGAGGTGTCGTTCCGCCCAGCAACTGGCTACATCCACTTATCGATCGAGACGCTCTTGCCGTGACTGAAGTTCGCCACCTGCGACACGGGATCCGTCGAGCCGCCGATCACCACCACGCTGATGCGGTCCGGATGTGGGAACTTCGGAATCACTGTGTCGTCCGGCAGCTTGTACCAGGTTGCGAATGGCTCGACGCCCTTCAGCGCCTGTCCGTACTCGAATAGGTAGGACCAGTTTCGATCGCGGTATTCCTTCGCGGTTTGCGTCGTATTCTTGTAGAAGTAATCGATCAGCTTTTCCTTGGTGTCGTAGCCCTGCTCCTTCAGGCTTTGGGCGCAGATCGGCTCGCACAAAAGCAGCGCGCCGAAGAACCCGGTAAACGTGTAAAACAGATCGACGTATTGCTTGTCGAAATGCGGCGTGCCGCCGACGCCGCTGCCTTTTCCGACCTGCCCCGCGGAGATGCCCAGTCCGCCGAACATGCTCACGACGTTCTCTTCTTGGTTGAAGCCGTGCTGCACGTGGAACGGCTCCCACGGGCTAGCTTCCTCGTTCTCGACCATGATCAGATTGATATAATTGAGCGTGTTCCCCATGTCTCCCATATACGTTTCTCCGGGAATGCCGGCATTTCCCAGATTCTTGGAAATCAGGGTCCACGCCCGGCCGATGGTGGCGTTCGCCTGCGCGAACGGGCCCAGCGCACCGATGCCGGAGTTCATGTTCAGTTTTTGGCGGATCGGCCCGTTAATCAGCGCGCCGTAGGCGAGGTCGTTGGTGGAACTGATCAGCGAGATGTATCCGGACGACGCGATCGCCAAAAGGACTGGCATGTATTCGGGTCTCGCGCCCGCCATCACCGCGTTGATCGCCACATGCCTCACCGTGAACGTCCAGGCTTCAATCGCGTTTGTGCCACCCGCCGCCGCCAGTTTGCCGACGACTTCATCGGGATGGTGGCTCGTGCCCTTCAGCATTTCCTCGACCGCCTCTTCCGTGGGAATGATGATCGGGAGGTAATCCGTGTAGCCGCTATTGCGGTAGAACTCCTGCAGATTCTTCGGCGTATCCGCATCGAACTTCTCCGATCCAACCGAAGGCGTTTCCGTCCCCGTTTTTTTGTCGGCTGCGGTCAGCGGATTCGTGAGCGCGCCGATCACTTCCTGCATCAGCGGCTTTTTGGTGGCCGGATCGGGGCCATTGACGTACGCCCAGAGCTGCTGCGGAGATTTCCCCCACACCGGGTGCGGCGTGAACACCAGCCGCAGGGTCGGCATTCCCCGTTTGGCGGCGTTCAATTTGCATTCCTGTTCGAACGCTACCGTCACGATCGGGCAGGTCGGGATTCCCATCTTCTCAAGCGTTATGCAGTGACCGACGGTCGCTGGAGCGCACGAGCTTCAATGCCCTACGCCCATGATGACTGCGGCATTGGCGGCCTTGATTTCCGCCCACAGCTTTGGATCATCCTGCGGGTAATCGCCCGCCTTCCGCCGGTAAATCGTCGTGACGCTCGGCATGTGTTCCTTGAACCAACGCTGCATCTCGTTCAGAAACACGTTGCCATTATTGAAACCGATATCCACCATGTAAATCGTCTTGCCCTCGAGGGAGGCAAAACGCGGCCGGCGCGGCGCCATGGGCAGGAGCGTGATGGCCGGCGGCATGCCTTTGGGATTCAGCCCCACCAGCTTGTACTCCCCGCTACTTGCCGTCTCGTTGACTGCTTTCGCGGCTGCGTTCGTTCCCGCCAAAAGCGCCGGCGACATTCCCAGAGCCTGCAATATTCTCCGTCGATTAATCTTCATCAGCGCCTCCTACAGCGAGCGGATCGTCTTCGGCACTCCAGATATTACGACACAATGGGGCGTTCGGACTTCACTGTTGCGCGGCGAAACACCGCGGGTGAGGCGCCTGCTGGCAGGTTTAGCGTTTCCTATAGGGCCCATGAAGGCCCCTACTAGTTGCTCCAGCCGGAGGGCATTCCGAAAGGCACGGGCCAGGACAGGCCTTCAACCTCGCGGATTTTGCTGCCCGCGATCTTGAAAAGCTGCGGCTTCAGAAACGTGATGGGCCGCAGAAAGTTGCGCGGGACGGCCACGTCCCCCACGCCCGGCACCGCGACCGACTTCACGTTGCCTTCGTTGTCCAGCAGCGCCAGGTTCAGCACCAGTCCTTGCTGCACGTCCACGATCATCGGCCGCACGTCGCGCGGCTTCTGAATGGCGCTGAGATAGCCCTGATTGATCTCTGCGGCGCAGCTTCCGCCGAACACGTGAAAGTTCGGATGCGCCGGATCCATCACCGGACCGTTGGGATTGTCGCTGGTGGCCATGCCGTTTTCGCGGCTGCTGCATTCGCTCGCGAACGGAACGATCGAGGCCTTCTTCTCCTCGTAGCCCTGGAAGTATTCTTTCGTCGCGGCAACCATCTCCGCGCGCGGCGTTTCCTCGGCCTTGGAAAGCGGGGCGAGCAGCGCCACATCCGGAGAAATGAATTTGCTCGGATCCACTTCGTCGATCAGGATCGGCGTCATCACCCCCGCTGTGTTATCGCCCAAGCCTCCGTGCGGCCGCAATTCCTGGCGCGCCATGATCACTTCCACTTGTGTGATCTCATGGTTCTGCACCCGCAGCCGCAGCGCCATCGTGCCCTTCAACTTCTTGTGGAACTCGGTGAAGCTCCCGTAATAGCCCGCCTCGCCGGTTTCCGGATCGGCCAAATAGACGCGATAGGTCCCCAGCCCGGTGAACGTCTTCCAGATGCCTTCGCCCGGCTTCACCACTTGCCCGTCCTCGGTATATTTCACGTTCCGCGCCAGTGCCAGCCCGCACGGGCAGCGCTTCAGCATCGCGTTGAAGTAGCTGTTCACCACCTGCAGCAGGCACGTGCGGTCGCACGGCTCCGGAATCGACCCGTTCACCGGCAGCGGCAAGTGCGTCAGATTCTTCCCCTGATCCGGCGACGCCATTGCGCGCGATGAAACCGACGGCAACGCCACGGCCCACACGGCCACTGCTACTCCGAAAACGAGCAAGCTACGCCACAAAGTTTTTGACAAGGGGATCTCCTATTTCCAGGGAAACGCCGGCTTCATGTTGAACGGTATCTCGTACATCGTCATTTCGATGCGGCTGATGCTGCCGTTTTCGATGCGATAGGCCTCGTTGGCGATATTCGTGCGCGGCACCATGAAATACGCCGGCACTTTCCACACTTGGCCGTCGGTCAGCTTGATGGACGTCACCGTTCCGTCGAAATCCAGATAGGACGAGGCCAGCACCGCCCCGTACTTCACGTCCGTCACCAGGAAGCGCCGGTCGCGCACCCCGGTGGTGAACCCGAGAAAGCCCAGCTTGTACTGGTCCGTGCAGTTCATCGTGGTGAAGTTGCTGACGCTCTCGTCGGAATGCCCGTAGTTCTGCGGACGCGGACGATTCGTCGTATACGTTCCATCCTCGGTTCGCTGGCAGTCCGGTGTGAAGGCATACACGCCCTGGCCATCGTTCAGTTGCAGCCCCTCCAGGTACATGTAGGCCGCTTGATCGAGCGCCGCGCGCGTCTCGCGCTGATCCTTCGGAATCGGCACCAGCCAGCGCGGATCGGGCTTGCCCATCTTTTCGTACACCGCCGCGCCGTGCGGGTCGTGCGCCACGAACTGCTCCGCTTGGGTGATCAGCTGGTTGACGACTTTCAGCCGCAGAATCAAAATCGCGCCCACGCCGTTCTCGTACACCACCGTGATCACGCCGACGTCGCCGCGTCCCGGATCGCAGTAATAATGCTTGTAACGGCCCAGCCCGCTGATCGTCGCCCACAGCGCCTGGCCGATCTTCAGCCGCACGTTGTCCTGCGCGTACTCCACGTTCGGCGCCAGCGGCGCTTTCGACGGATCGTGCGCCGCCATCGCACTCAGATATTTGTCCACCATGCCTTCCAGACACGCGCGATCGCACGGGGCGTGGGACGAAACGGCGTCCGTGGGAACGGCCGGACGCGCCGCAAGCGAGGGCGACATCACAATAAAAAACGACATTGCGATGAGTGCCGCGCCGATCATGCTCGACCAAAATGAAGGCTTCTTCAATTTAATATCTCCTCTTTGAAGAGCTTGCGCAGAGCCAAGCGCCCTATCAGACCACGTAATGAAAGCCAAAAAGTGAGCGCCTAGCCTAGTGAGTGTTCCGAGTGAATGGCTTTCCCAATGGCGAACAAAGAAATTTCCCGAGAGAGAACAGTCAGTGCGGATCACGTTGCGAAGAGTTAGCCGTTCTGTTATAGGTTTGCGCCTTCATCTGCAGACGGAGGGAAATCATGCGAAACAGACTAACAGCGGCATCACGAGCATTGATATTCGTTCTGGCCTTGGGCGTATTCACCGCTCAAGCACCGGCAGCCCCTGCTCCGAGGGGACGAGCGGCGTGCGACCGAGCCTGTCTCGACGGCTTCATGAACCAATATCTCGCCGCGCTTGCAAAGCATGACACTTCGGGTCTACCGATCGCACCAGGCGCCAAATTTACGCAAAATACTAAACCAGTAAAGCTCGGCGAAGGCATATGGAAGACCATGAAGTACATGAAATTCCACGGAGAAACCATTTCGGACCCGAGTACCGGCGAGGTTGTCTATTTTGGAGTGATCCAGGAGGCGTACGTTTCGCCGTTCGTCGTTCGGCTGAAGATTGCTGACCGGAAAATCACCGAAGTCGAAACCACTGTCGCTCACGGCACGAACCCGGCCCTGCCTCCTCGAGATGGCTTTGAGGTTGCACCAGACCTGCAGGTGTTGGCCGTGATCAAACCGTTTCTGGAGACTATCGTTCCGCCGTCGCATCGCTCAACGCGCGCGCAATTGATCGCCGACGCGAATGCGTATTTCGACGCGATCGAGCACCAGCCCGGACATGTCCCCTTTGCGCCCGATTGCAATCGAATTGAGAATGGGCAGTTGACTACAAACAACCCAACCAACACCGAGGGGCTCCCGCCGCTCGGCTGCCAGGCGCAGTTCGAGGCTAAGCTCTTCACGTATATTTCGATAGTTCGCGATCGGCGGTTTCCGGTGGTAGACGAATCGCGCGGACTGGTGGTAGCCATGGGAGCATTCGATATTCCGGGAAGCAAAACGTGGGTAAGGGACGGGAAAGAGATCCCAGCTCCTCCTGCCATCCGATATCCTCGAACAAATGTGCTCAACGAGATATTTAAGATCGAGGGCGGGCAGATTCACCTCATTCAAGCTTTTAATCTTGCCGACGAGCCATACGGGGAAAAGAGCGGATGGAAGTGATGGCGTTGGGTGTGAGAAAGCCAAGATCTGCCGCGCTGCGTCAGTTCTGTTCTCCAGCGCGGCAGTGACTTGGAGGAATGCCGAAGCGCTGCTTAAACGCCGTGCAGAAATGCGCGGAACTGCTAAAGCCCCAAGAAAACGCGATATCGGTAACCGATCTGTCCTGGTGCTTTTGATCGAGGAGTTCGTCCCTGCAGCGATCCAGCCGCAGTTGCCGTATGTAATCCGAAAGCGTCACCCCTTCTGCCTCAAATACCTTGTGCAGATACCTCTTGGTGCAATGAAGCGCGGCGGCGACCTGGTCGACAGTGAGTTCAGGGTTTCGAAGGTCGCTCAGAATGTAGGTCTTGATGCGTTCCCGCAGGATCTCGCCGTGCGAAAGTCCCGCGCGGTCGCCCAGAGTTTCGAGGACGGACAGGCGCAGCAAATGGCAAAGCGTGTTCGCGATATCCGGCTCGAAGCACGATCCCAGCTTGGGCAGCTCAGCAACGACGGAGGAGAGAAAATCGCATACGACTCGTCCAATGCCATTAGCTTTGGAGAAAGGACGCAATAGCAATTCGTCGAGATTGCAGCGGCCGTCAACGAACTTCTCGCGCGGAAGCGTCAAGATTGGGGTCTCCGAGCCGTGAGGCGCCAGAATGGCCGACGGCCTGGCCGCGTCTAAAACTGTCCACTGCCCCGGTGGTTGGACAAGCTTGCGTCCGGCGTGCGTGAAATAGGCCGTGCCCTCCAATTCGATGGATATCTCCAAGCAGCCATCGTAGCCGCTCGCGCTCGCTAACTCGCAGCCGTAGCCGGTTCCAGTGAGCTTGCAGATTCGGATATCTCCGATGTTGCCGTACTCGAATTTAGCCACTGCAGGCCGCGCCCAACTCACGAAATGCGAGCCGCGCCGGCCGAAAATACTCCACAGAGCGTCTTGAATCAGAAGAGCTCTTTCGCAAGGCTTGACGTCATCCGTGGAAATGAGTCGCAATGAATCCATACGATGGTGTTCCTCGGGAGTGTTCTAAGGTGGCGCGCTTCGCGTTTCGCAGGCCACCGACCAACCCCTCATCTCCGGCGTTCAGATTCTCAACAAAACGGGTACCGCCCGAACGATGATGCCGGAACTAGTTTTTACCGAGCCCAGTTGCCATTTTTTCGCCCAGGAGTGCGATGTGCCAGCTCCTCTGCCCCTTCCCCGACCGAACATGGAAAGTGTGCGCGGAATCTAGAACAAGAAATGTTTACATGTCAAGAGTCGCCAGAAGTTCTCCGCAGCCATCCGGAAACCTCCATCACTGAGCCCACTGCATGTTCTCGCTGGCTAAAGGCGTTGGTTCGCTAACGCAAAAGACACAAGTCGGCGACAACGCCAGACTCTCGCGCGGTTTCTAGCGATGCGCCGTCGCGCTCCAGGGAGTGCGGGCTAAGGGGAAAAACTCCATCTGCTCAGAGGAATAGGATCATCATGTCAAAGTTGCTTACAAGATCGCGGCTCTCTACTTTTTTGCTCTTGTTGTTTACGATCGCGCTGGCAGCCGCACCTTCGCTTCTGGCGCAGTCGGCGGGTACCGGATCGCTCACCGGCACAGTCTCGGATTCCTCCGGCGGCGTGGTTCCGAATGCGACTGTTACAGCCACTAGTGTCGATACCGGGCGCTCTTACAGCGCAACGACGGGCAACGACGGCGTTTACAGGTTTTTGCTGCTGCCGCCTGGCAAGTACAACGTTGAATTCAGGGCCCAAAACTTCAAGGCCGTCCAGAGTTTGGCGGCAACCGTCAACGTGACGGAAACAACGGTTTTGAATCAAACGCTTGAAGTCGGCGGCGAAACCCAAACGGTGACTGTGGAAGCGGCGGCGGCGGCCATCGACACGGCAACCTCGACGCTCGGCACTCTGGTATCGGGCAAGACCATAACAGCGTTACCGCTCACGAACCGCAATTACACCCAAGTGCTGGACTTGTCCGCCGGCGTAAGCGCCTCGGTGAACGATGCAGCCGTACTGGGGAAGGGAACGCAACTCACGAGCGTCAATGGTGCCAATCCCAGCCAGAACAACTACCAGATGGATGGAGTGTCCATCAACAACGCGGGCAATCTCGGGAACGCCGGCGATCAAAGCGTCGCGGCCGGGATCGGCATTCCCAGCCCGGACGCCATTGAAGAATTCAAGGTGCAGACTTCGACCTACGATGCCAGCTATGGTCAAAATCCGGGCGCGAATGTAAACGTCGTTACGAAGTCAGGAGGCAATCAATTTCACGGGGATGCGTTCGAGTTTTTCCGTAACACGGTTCTGAACTCGAATGATTTCTTCATCAAGCGGACAGAGCTTGCAAATGGGCAGCCAAATAAACCCGGAGTCCTGGACCAAAACCAGTTTGGTGGCACTTTGGGCGGACCGATCAAGAAAAACAAGCTGTTCTTTTTCGGCAGTTATCAAGGCACCAGGTCAAGAAACGGCATTGCGAGCCAGGGTTTGACTTCGGGCGTTACGCTGCCGAATATTCCGAATGAAGCCCGCAACACCGCACAATTCGCGACTGATTTGGCAAACGCGACGTGCACCGGTTTCACGTTCGGTCCAGCCGTGCATGGTCCCGCTGCAACCTGCAACCAAACTGGCAACACTCCTCCAGGTCCGAACAACCAAGGACCGGAGAACATCAGCCCCGTGGCGCTGGCGGTCTTGAACTTAACCGGTCCAGATGGCAAGGGATACTACATCCCTACCCCCTCGGCCGACCCCAATTGTGTGCCGATCCCGTCAGGCGCGTATTCGTGCAGCTTCAGTGACCCTGCCCGGTATACCGAAAATCAGTTTATCGGCAATGTCGATTACCTAATCAATTCCAATGAAACGCTACAGACGCGCTACTTTTATACGCGGAATCCTCAACTGGTTACACTCGGCGGCTACTTGCCCGGTGAGCCGCAAACCAATTTCTATTCCAACCACAACGCAGTGGTGAGGCTGTCTTCGATCTTGAGCAACTCGTTCACGAACCAGGCCACGATCGCCTTCCAGCGGAATCTGGGTATGAACAGCGATACACCTGCGGCCAGTGCGGCACCCGCAGCTCTCGGCATGACGCCGGCATTTGCCGGAGAGAAATATCCTCCGGGGATTTGGACTTTGGTGGATGGCGTTCACCTTTTTGACGCCTTCAGTCCGTCTCACGAAATAACGAACCAGTTCCACTACTCGGATCAGATTGCGTGGACGCACGGAAGGCATACAATTCGCGCAGGGTTTCAGTATCAGAGGACGCAGTACAACGTCACTGCGGGTGCCGCTCGCGGATTTCTCTTGATGGGGACCTTCGAAGATTTCCTTGTCGGCGGGCCGGGTAACATCTATCTGAATCTGAGTAACCTCGGAACAGCCACGAATGGAGAGCAGTTGCACAGCTATCGCATTAACGATTCCGACGCGTTTATCCAGGACGATTGGAAGGTTAGCTCGCGTTTGACTTTGAACCTCGGATTGCGTTGGGAGTTCGACGGGAACCTCCACGACAAGTACGGTAACCTGACCAACATCTGGCCGAGCCTTCTTGCATCCACGCCGGTCCCTGCCGCGCCAACAGGTTCGGCAGCCAACTACGCCGGCTATGTGGTTCCCAACAACTACACCACGCGTTACGGAAATCCAACTTTGCCAGCGGGCGTTCTGAAGACCGGAACCGGCTATTCCTTGGCGAACCACCCTCCGTATTCGAATTTTGCTCCCCGATTCGGATTCGCATGGCAGCCGACGCACCGGTCAAATTTCGTGGTTCGCGGAGGATTTGGTCTGTTTTACGATCGTATTTGGTATGACGCCTTCGTACACGGATTCCAGGGCAACTCTCCGTACGGTACATCGCTCAACTATGGCCCGGGAAACTCCTACACGCTGCAGAACCCTTTCCCAAATTTTCCTTTGGAAACATTCCTGCAGCGCTATAGCAATCTGACGTGCGCCCCAGACGGAACGAGCTGCAGCGGAACAAGCTCCGCGTTGAACACAAACTTTCTTAGCTCAACCATCCACACTCCGTTGGTCCGGCAATACAACCTCAATATCCAATATGAGTTCGCGCCCAAATGGGTTTTGCAGGTTGGCTATGTGGGGTCGAGTGGTATCAATCTGATGGACGTTTACCGGAACTACAACACAGCGCAGTTGGCCACGCCGTCAAATCCGATCAATGGGCAGAGCGCCAACACCCTGGCAAACCTGGATCTCCGCGTGCCGTACCTGGGATATCAGGCATCGGGCCTACAGGGGACAGATTTCGTGGGCAGTTCGAACTACAACAGCCTTCAGGTCACAGTGCGGAAGCAATTCTCGCATGGGCTGACGATACAGGCCGCCTACACATGGAGCAAATCGCTGAGCGACTTGGTTCCCGACGCCGCAACCGGCGGATACCTTGGTGCGAACAGCAATAATCCGCAGGATTTGCGTCAGCAGTACGGACCCTCGTTCTTCAATCGCCCGCAGCGGCTCAGCGTAAATTACCAGTACGATCTGCAGCTTGCTGAGCGCCCGGGAATCACCGGCAAATTAGTGAACGGGTGGAGCGTGGCAGGTGTGACCACCGTGCAAGATGGCAATCCCCTGACGCTCACTGATGCAACCGCCGGTTCGATCTATGGGATTCCTAACGCCAGAGCTCAGTTGTGCCCAGGTTATCTGATCAAGGTACCTGGCTCGATCGAATCTCACCTGGGCCAATATCTCAATCCCAGCGCGCTCTGCCCCGCGCCCACGGGTGGAATTTACGGCGACGGCACCGGCTTCGGCAACTCCGGAGTGGGGCTTGTTCTCGGTCCCGGGCAATTCAACTGGGACATTGCCCTCATCAAGCAAACGAAGGTCACCGAAAGCCAATCGGTGCTATTCCGGGCAGAGTTTTATAACGCCTTCAATCACCCGCAATTCGCAAATCCGAACACGGCGAAAGGGCCGACCTTTGGCAGCATAACGAGCACGAGCGTGAACCCTCGTCTGATTCAGTTTGCACTGAAGTATACGTTCTAGATAAGGTGAGGAGGCCAACTGATTGCGTGGAGCTCTGCGGCCCGCTTACCTGGGCCGCAGGGCCAGCCGATCATTTGCGGACAGGGTGTTGTGTCGCGTCGCGATAGCATCCCGAGATAAAGCGATAGGAGGATAGGTTTCTGTGACAGCGCGATTCCCCGACATGATGGACTACAGCGGCTTCAATGCACCGTCGCGAGTAGAGTGCGACATATTTGATCTCGTGGTGGAGGGGAACCTTCCTTCTGAAATTAATGGTTCTTGGTACAGATCCACACCCGATCCGCAGTATCCCCCGATGCTGGGCCAGGATACATACATAAGTGGTGACGGCATGATCAGCATGTTCCGTTTCGAAAGTGGTCATGTGGACTTCCGGATGCGCTACGTCAAGACCGATCGCTTGAAAGCCGACCGCGCGGCGCGACGGGGGCTGTTCGGACTCTACCGTAATCCATACACTGACGACCCAAGAGTGCGTGACATCAATCGCTGCGCCAACAACACGACGCCGATTTTTCACGCCGGGAAGCTTTTCGCCCTCAAAGAAGATGGATTGGCCATGGAATTAGACCCCGAAACGCTTGAAACGGTTGGCGTCTGGAATTACAACGGCAAACTCAGAAGCAAGACTATGACCGCGCACCCCCGGCCAGACCCCAAAAACGGGGAGCTCCACTTTTTCGGCTACGAAGCGGCAGGTCTTGCCACACCGGACGTGGCTTATTGCGTGGCGGACAAGGAAGGTCGGCTTGTCCGTGAGGACTGGTTCAAGGTGCCGTACGTTTCGCTGATGCACGATTTCGCGGTGACCAGGGAGCATGTCATATTTCCCGTATTTCCCACAGTCGCGGATCTTGATCGCATCAAGGCGGGAGGGGCTCATTGGGTTTGGGAGCCGGACAAGGACACTTACGTGGGCATCATGCCACGAGACGGAACCATTGATCAGATGCGTTGGTACCGCAGGCCGGCGTCCTCTGCGTTTCATATCTTCAATGCCTACACCGAGGGCAAGTATGTGCACGTAGATCTCAGCGTTGGTAAGATGCCGCCTTTTCCGTTCATTCAGGAGGCCTCTCACGTCGCCCCGAGCCCGGAAAACATGACCTCCAAGATAGTACGGTGGACGTTCGACACTTCGAAGCCTGGAGAAAAGTTCGAGGAATACGACCTTGGGCCCGGCGGGGATCTTCCCCGCGTTGCCGCGAAAGACGGCATGACGGACTATTCCGTCGGATATTACGAGCGGGTTGACCTGGAGAACGGTCCGCCGCTCATCGCCGGGCCCGTTGGCGTGGGCTTTAATACCCTTACGCGGCTTGAAATGAAGAGCGGCAGGCATCAGTCAATGCACTTGGACGTTCCCGCCACACTTCAGGAGCCCGTTCATATTCCGTCGAAGAAGCCCGGACACGAGGGTTATCTCGCATTCGTTGCCGACCTTCACGCGGAAAACCTATCCGACGTGCTAATTCTCGAGGCTGAGCACATTGAACGAGGTCCGATCGCGCGGATTAAGCTGCCGCTGCGCCTGCGCACTCAGGTGCATGGCAATTGGGTAGCGGCGGATAACTCAGACTAGAAGTCGCAGCTTCAGAGATTGAGCCACCCGAAAAACGGGCCGTCAGCGCAAACGGAGAATCAGCTCGAACTGATGCGATCCCCATTCATCGGATGCGCGAGCGCTGCGTATATTCGTAAATGAAATCTGAACCGTGAGTCTCGATTATTCAGTTGTGAACCGCGCCGTTGCAATGGGAAGGCGTAAGCCAGTGCCACTGATGGAAGTTACGATGAGGGTGGTCCTGTAAGGCGCCCCGCTAATTTAGACAGTCAGGGCCTCCGAGTTTAGGTCAGTTGCAAAAGCCAAGAAGGCCTCGTGCGGAGTGCGATTTTCGACTCCGCGATGAGGCCGGTCGTGATTGTACTCCTCGATCCAACGAGCGATCGATGTTCGCGCTTCGTCCAAGCTGCGATACTCCGCCGTCCAGACTTCCTCTTCTTTCAAGCTGCGGTGGAACCGTTCGATGTAGCTGTTGCCTTCCGGGTGATGATAGGCCGTCCGCCGGTGCGTGATGCTGAGCCTCCCCAACGTCTCCAGGAAGCGTGATGAAGTGAACTGCGTGCCGTTGTCCGTGGTCAGCGTCACGTTCTCCTCACGGCTGCCCTCGGGCAACCGTTCCAGCACGGCCTGCTCCACCGCCCGGAGCGCGTCTTCGGTCCGACAGCGATGCGAGAGATTCCAGCCCACGATCTCCCGCGTGCAGCAGTCGATCACGCACACCAGGTAGGCCCAACCCACCGCAGGCCCCGCCCAGATCTTCGTCATGTCCGACTGCCAGATCTGATTCGGCTCGGCTGCTTCCACGCGGCCCCACTCTTTCTTCCTTCGAGCCCGTAGACGACGTGAGCGAACCAGCAATCCACGTTCTCGCATCACCCGCAGGACACGTTTGCGATTCACCGGAAGGTTTTCTTTCCTTCGCAGCCCCCAAGCCACGCGGCGATATCCATACGCGGGTTTTTCCCCGCACGCCACCACGATCTGTTCGTCGTACTGCCGATCAGCCCGGCTGCCTCGCGGCTTCTTTCGGTAGTAGAGACTCGATCGGCTGACGGCCAGAGTCGCCGCTACCAACGTGGCCGTGTAGCCCTGCGTTACTATCTCCCGCGCCTGGGAATGAACTGCACCGCAGCTCACTCCCCCACGACGTTTTTTAGGATTTCGATCTCCAGTGACTTCCGCCCCAGCGTTCTCTCCAACTGCCGGATGCGATGGTCCTTCTCGCTTTCGGCCGCGGCAGCGCTTCTCCCCCCAAGCGCTGCCTTCGCTCCCTGCTCTGCTTCATCCTTCCAGCGATAGAACAGATTCGGGGCAATCCCGTGACGACGGCACGTCTCCGAGACGTTCCCGCTCTTGATGCCTTCCTGCACGATCTGCCACTTCTCTTCCGGGGATCGATCTACGCGTGGTTTCCTGCCCATGTTGCCTCCTGCGTGGAGGCCCTGATCTTACCTAAGGAACCTCTGAACAAGGGTTGATCTGCGCGAGGGGATGGCGGCGAGTGGAATTTAAAGGCCATGGGAAGCTCTGAGCGAGGCCGTTTGGCTTTCGAACCAGCCTGCCAAGGCGATTCGGAAGCGCTGGAAGACACTACCGCAGCATCGCACACCGCAATTGCTTGCGCACCAGGAAGAGGTTCACCAGAGCGCAGGTCGTGAACAGCCGGTTAGCGTTTTTCCGCAGTCCTCGGTAGCGCACCTTCGTAAAACCAAACTTCAGCTTCATCACCGCGAACACGTGCTCGACCTTCGACCGCACCCGTGACTTCGTCCGGTTCTTCGCCCGCTCCACTTCATCGATGCGGTTCTTGTAACGATACCGCTTCTGCGTGCAGTCCCGCGCCTGCGGCGCTCGCTGATGAATCGCCTCGCTCTGCCCGCGATACGCCTGATCGCCCCACACGCATTCTTCTTCGCCGTGCAACAGGTGCGGCAGCATGCGGCTGTCGGCCACGTTAGCCGCCGTCGCCACCACCGAATGAATCAGCTTCCTGTGGCTGTCCACTCCCACGTGCGCCTTCATCCCGAAATACCACTGCTTCCCCTTGCGCGTCTGGTGCATCTCCGCGTCCCGCTCGCCCCGTGCATTCTTCGTCGAACTCGGCGCGCTGATGATCGTCGCGTCCACAATCGTCCCGCGGCTGATGCGCATCCCCTTCTGGTGCAAATGCCCGTTCACTCGTTCGAAAATGCGTGCGCCGCAATCGTTCCGCTCCAGCACATGGCGGAACTTGCACACCGTCGTCTCGTCCGGCACCGGCTCGTTGCCCAGGTCGATGCCCGCAAACTGGCGCATCACCACCGAGTCGTACAGCGCCTCCTCCACCGCCGGGTCCGACAGGTTGAACCACTGCTGCAAAAAATAAATCCGCAGCATCCGCTCCACTCCCACCGGCGGCCGCCCGTTGCCCGCCTTCGGATACACCGGCTCGATCAGCGCGCACAACTCCGCCCACGGCACCACCTGCTCCATCTCCTCCAGAAAAGCCGCGCGCCGCGTCTTCTTGCTGTACCGCTCGAATCCGTTCGCCATCGCCAGTGTCCTCTGCTTCATGTTTTCCTGATTCCTCCGCTTGCTCCGCACACTGTACCCATAACGCAGGAAAAATCAGAGGACTTATTCAGAGGTTCCCTAACTGAGGTGTCCAGTTTTAGCGGGGAGCCTTACATCGTTCTCTTTTGGGATGAAACTTATTTCGCTTTGGGGGGAGATTCGCATTCGGGCGTATGCGAGCATTTCCGTCGGCAACGGCAGGCAGGACGTGTCTGTGAACGGCTTACCGGCCAACCAGAACAACTATTCGATGGACGGCACTGACATCGTGTCGTATACCAGCGGCATGGCGGAGCAAGGCAACGCCTTTGCGGGCATTCCGATTCCCAACCTAGATACCATTGCGGAATTCAAGGTGCAAACGTCACAATACGACGCTGGTTTCGGGCGCAACCCTGGCGCCAACGTCGAGGTTATAACGAAAGGTGACTCCAACAACTTCCATGGCGATGTCTTTGAGTTCAACCGCAACAACTTCTTCAACGCCAACGACTTCCCTTACAAAATGTGGGAGGCTGCGGATTTTGCTTACAGCGTGAATGCTTCCGTGGACAAGTGGCGCGCCCGGTCGCTCACCGCTGGCTCTGCAGGCGGAACATGTGGACTCCCCGACGAGTCTACGAGTGAAAACTAGTGGTGTCGCGCGGGCACCGGGTTTGACGGAAAGAAGAGAAACTCGCTTCAGATACATGGGGAAAACATTCGGAAAGATCAGAGGATCCGAATTCGCCAGGGAATAGAAAGTGCAGGATAATGCGAACCAGGTACCCAGTCTGAGCCAGATATCAAATTGAGGAGGTAGATGGTCATGGATCGACGAAAGATGTTGGCATTGCTCGGCGTCAGCCCAGCTCTCGTTGCGGGTGCGCCATCCTTCGCGAGCGCCTCTCCGGGGCCCGCTCCAGCCGCCGCCAGTTCCGAGTCGAACGGTTTGGTCACTGTTCTCAACCCCGGAATTGCAACCAAATTCGCCGAGCGAAAACCTCTCGCGCCACGCCTCCACACGCTCGAAGGCAAAACGATCTACCTCGTGGACACGGACTGGGACGGGCAAACCAGCGGCGTTCTTCAGGAAATGCAGGCATGGTTCGCCCAGCACATGCCTAGCGTGAAGATAATCTACAAAATGAAACGAGGAACTTTCGTGGCGGATGATCCCGGGTTGTGGAAGGAAATCGCCGCCAGCGGAGGTGACGGCGTCATCATGGGCGTAGCTGGTTGACACGGCTGCGTCGGGGCCGTGAGCCGCGAAACCGTAGAAATTGAGAGCAAGTATCACATACCCACCGTCGCGTTGGCGGGCGACAACGTTGTCTCGTTCGGGCTTGGACCCAACGTCACATACAACACCGGCATGCCGATCCGGTTCGTCGGCGTCCCTTTCCCTTTCTCCGGGCAGCCGCGGTCCGTGCTGGCAAAGTATGTTGCAGGGAAAGACATGGTCAGCGGCAAGCCATTCATGCAAGCCGTTGTGGACGCCCTTACGAAGCCTCTCACCGCTAACGAGAAACTGTCCGGGCCCGCTCCGAATGCGCCGCCGCCAGAGCCGCGGCTGCTTGCACCGGACACGCCGGATAATTTGCAGCGCCTGTTCATGCAGCGAAACTGGACTGACTACAATCCGGTCATCCTGCCGACAGAAGAAAAAGTAGCTGCCATGCTGAAGGGCACCAGCCACCGTCCGGATGAAATCATAAAGAGTGCGGCCGGAACATTCGGTTCGCGCAGGCCATTTACGGTGGAGAAGGTCGCTATTATTGCAGTCATGGCAGGCGCCAAGCCTGAGTACTTGCCCGTTATCCTTGCGTTGTCCAGCAGGGTGCCGTATCAGGACTCCACCACTTCAATAGCAAACATGGTCGTGGTGAACGGGCCGATCCGCAAAAAGATCGGGATGAATTGCGGTATGGGAGCTTTGGGTCCGGATAATGAGGCGAATTCGGTCATCGGGAGATCGATGACCCTCATTCACAAAACCATCCAGGGCTACATAGAAGGCGTGACCGGCTTCGCTTCGCTCAGCAATCCTCTGCGGTACGACAACCTTTGCTTCGCCGAGGATGAAGAATCTCTCCCGGAAGGCTGGCTGCCTCTCCATGTCCAAATGGGCCACAAGCCGACCGATAACGTTGTGACCATCTTCACCGGCTGGAATTTCATAAGCAGCATGAGTTCGATTAAGCCGCATTACGCTCCTCAACTGGCAATGCGTGATTGCATGACGACGCTGTCGGGAATGGCCTCTACGCTCATCATGGACCCCTCGGTGGTGCAGTTGCTTGGAGACGCGCAGGGTATCAAGACCAACGCGATGCTCACCGATTGGCTTGCTAAGAACGTCGAGAAAACCGCCGAGGCGTATTGGGGAAATTCAACGGTATGGACCATGCTGGCTCCCCTGGCGCGCCAGGGGCTTCAACCATACTCGGAGTGGTTAAATCTTCCCGGCAAGACGTTAATAAAGCCGTTTACCAGCGACAAAATCCATACGGTTGTTGCCGGGGGCAAATCAGCAAGCGTCTTTTTTGCGACGGACCTCAGGCCCGATCTAGGCACTTCCATCGACGAATGGACCTGAGGAGCTCTCCTTCGTAAGCTCTGGTGAGTTGCCGTTCCTTGGGATCGCATCCGTCCGGGCACGATGGGAGCGGCGGCCTCCGTGTGGCCGGCGAGGTTCGTTTTCTTTTCTGCGCTATTCTCCGGATTGGTTTCGACAGGAGGATCATTTAGCGGGCGGATGAGCGGTCGTTGCAATAGCTTCTTCGCAGCCCGGGCATTTTCTAGCGGTACTTGTCCTTACCCGTGGCCTTCTGTTCGCACATTCGCTGAATCGTAGGTCGTGTTGGTTGTTCCATTCGGTTCGCCCCGAGGGAAAACCCGGAAATCGGCGCGGGTGTGTTCATGGCGCTTCGCTCGCCTCTGCTAAGGGCTTCATATCCAGGTATCGGCGTGTTCCTCATTTCGTGCCGGCCACATGCCGCAGGCGCACTGCGGCCAGCATTACAACCGACTTCTCATCCGGGAACGCGACCACCGCTCGGGTTCTTCGCCGCAATTCTCGCAACAGCCTCCCCGGCGGGTTGTTGGTTCGCAAACTCAGCCAGTGCTCCCGCGGAAATGCGTAGTAGCACGGTGTCTCGTCGATGCCAGCGACCACCAGCGCGGCCGCATCGGCTAGCTTCACCTCTTTGAGTGTGATAGCGACCTGCTCGGCCTTCTGTCGCGCCGCCGTGCGATCCTCCATCCGCGTGGATGGCTTTCAGCATCGCCGCCACTTCCTTCACCTTGCTCGTGGGCACCGCCGTCCACACGTTCCGATAAAAATGCACCGCGCACCGCTGCCACAGTGCCTCCGGATAAAACTCTCCCAGGCTCTCGACCAACCCCAGGCACTTGTCACCAACAAACAGATGCACTCCTTTCAGCCCGCGTTCCTGCGACTGCCGCCAAGAGCCTGTCCAGCTAGTCTTGTCTTCCTTCGCCCCCTCGGCCATTGCCAGCACTTCTCGAAATCCCCCATCATTCACGCCGATAGCCACCAGCAGCGAGACATTCCGCACCTTGCCGCCCCAGACGCGCTGCTCTTCCCAGTCGCGCAACCGCCGCCAGCACGTCGAGGGATGCGGATAGTTGCCCGGCAGATCCTGCCAGCGAGCGCCAATTTGCAGAATCCACAAAATCCCTTCCAATACGCGATTTTTGTCGATCTGCGTCGCTGAGGTTGCAGTCCTGATATCGGTGAATAGGTTCCAATCAGTCGTTCTCTTCTGGGATAAAACTTATTTCGCTTTGGGAGGAGATTCGCATTCGGGCGTATGCGAGCATTCGCGGCGTTAAACGGGCGATCATAATCTGACAAACAGTTATGTGGGCAGCAATCGCTGCGCGGGTCATTCGGGGTGGTCTGCGGATTTTGTTGCTGTGTTCAATTACTTTAATTCAGCAGTACGCGTCGACGCACGGAGTGCGCCTGGAAGATGTCGCTCGCGCAAATTCGTTTTGGGCGGGTTTCGCTTTAGGGGGCCACGGTCGGTCGAGTAGGCGAAAGTTTAAGGGGGACGAGATGAAATCGATTCGAATCCTTTCGGTTTTCCTTGTGGCGGCCACCCTGCTCGCAATCGGTGTGCCGCAAATGATGGCGCAAACTGCGAGCACGGGCGCGCTTTCTGGAACAGTCACTGACCCTTCCGGCGGCGTGATCGCCGGCGCCAAGGTGACGGTGACGAATCTCGCGACCGGGCAAACGCGGACGGTGACCACGAACGCGAAGGGCTCGTATCAGATTTCGCTTTTGCCGCCCGGCGACTATTCCGTTCACTTCGCAGCTGCCGGATTCGAGGCTACCGACGTCCCCTCGGTTACGATTAACGTCACTGAGACTCCAACTTTGAATCGCAAGTTGGAAATTGGCACGGGTGCGTGCTGGTTATGGTTGGTTCTATGACCGGGTTTACACCACCTACTTGGTGGACGGCCAGCTTAACGTGCCGCCGTATTCAGGAACGGTGTCCGGAACAGTCCCGGCCAGTTATAGCAACACCCTCCACTTTCCGTTCTTTTCCGTCGCGGGCACGCCGCTTACGTGGACTCCGCGGTACCTATACTTTCCAGTGGGCTTTAATCCCAGTGGGCTTTAATCCCAATGGGTACAATGCGAGGGGTTCCGTCCAATACTCCGGTCTTACTTACACGGCTAACTCGAACACACTTTCCCAGCGGCTTCCGCTCACCCAGGAATATAGCTTGGACCTTCAATATGAACTCGGCCGTGGGTGGCTTGTTGATGTTGGGTACGACGGCATGCACACCATTCACGCATTCAACGCGCGGCAACCCATCAACATTGCGCACCTTGTGGACTGCGGCGTTCCTTCCGCAACTTGCAATGCGCCGACGCAACCTCAGGATCAGGCGATGGTTGTCAACGCGGCGCAGCCGCTTAACATGCCCAACGGCAACTTGTCTTACGTTCCCTTCAACGATCCTGCGAATACGACGCCCATAACGGTCAACACAACGCAGAACCTTCCAGCCCGTGTGTCTTACCTCGGCTATACTGCGGGGGCGGTGGGAAGTACCACAGCAATAGGGGATGCCTTGTATAACAGCTTGCAGGCCCAAGTCCGACACAATTTCTCCCACGGTATGTTGTTGCAGGCGTCCTATACTTGGAGCAAGGATCTTACGAATATCAATAGTCCGGAGTCGGCTGCAAATAGCGGCCAAACACTTTTTGGCACGAGCGGTAGCAATAACCCTCTCGATTTGGCACAACAATATGGGCTGGCGTCATTCAATCGCTCGCAGCGTCTTATAGTCAGCTACAGCTACGATATTCCGTGGGAATCGACCAAAGGATTCAGTGGGCATCTGCTGAGCGGCTGGACCCTATCCGGTGTGACCACACTTCAGAACGGCCAGCCTTTCACGGTTACCGATGCTGGCGGCGGATCGATCTACGGCGCCAGCACCAGCAGGGCTCTCTTGGCCGATCCGGTCCACTGTGGCTCAAATGGAGTATGCAAATCGGGGATACCAGTCGGTCTAAAGGGCAGCACTACTGCCCGTGTGCTTAGTGGAGCATGGATCAACGGAGCCGCGTTTACACCCTTTTCCACGATCGCTGCGTCTTCTCCGTACTGCGTTGGCGGTGTGGCGGACCCGACTGGGAGTGCAAGCTCCACGTGTGGGGTTGCCTCCGGTACGCCGGCCACTTTTGAGGTCGCCGGTACCGGCTGGGGCAACGCGCCAATCGGCATCTTGACTGGCCCAGGGCAATGGAATTGGGATATGTCGCTCCAAAAGAACACCAAAATATCCGAAACCACGAGGATCGAGTTCCGTGCGGAGTTCTACAACATCTGGAATCACCCGCAGTTCAACAATCCGGCCTCAACCGGCGTGGTCAGTCCCGCAACAGGAACAGGCAGCGGCCCGAACTTCGGGCCCATCAATACGACCTCAGTTACGCCCCGCGTGATCCAGTTCGGATTGAAGTTTCTGTTTTAGCTAGCAGTTGTTGCATAGCTGTTTACAAGACTTGAAACAAGAGAGGTTGGGTTTTGGAAAAGAGTGAGGAATAAGCAGAGTCGGCGGTAGATGGTCGAGCCAACTTCGGCCGGCAATGAGGAACCCCACGGAGGAAGAGGAAAAAGTGGCAGGCAAAATTGAAATTCGAGTGAACGGGCGGATGCGGGAAGTGGAATCGGAGCCGGATACGCCGTTGCTTTACGTTTTGACGGATGAGATGCACTTGCAGGGGCCGCGTTTCGGGTGCGGGCTCTCGCAATGCGGGTCGTGCTCGGTGCTGCTGGATGGCGTGGAGATTCGCTCGTGCGTGACGCCGGTATCGGCGGCGAACGGAAAATCCGTGACCACGCTGGAAGGCCTGGCCCATTGGTACGCGGAGGAAAAGAAACTGGCCAAGGCGCCTGAGTTGCACCCGATTCAGCAGGCGGTGATCGACGAGCAAGCCGTGCAATGCGGCTATTGCTACAACGGCATGATGGTCAAGGCGGCCGAGCTGCTGTCGAAGAATTCGCGTCCGAGCGATGCGCAGATTCGGGCTGCAATGAACGGGCATTTGTGCCGCTGCGGAAGCTATCCGCGGATGATGCAGGCGATCCGGCGCGCGTCGGAGATGATGCACGGCGGGCACGTGGCGGAGCAATCCGCCGAAGCAAACGGGAGCGAACTGGCCGAGAAGGTCGCGGCGGGCGATGCGGAGGTGGCGCGATGAGCAAGAAAAACAGGGAAGTCGCCACAACCGCTGCAGATGCGCCAAAGAGTTGGCCGCGCGTTCCCTCGGGCATGCCCCGGCGCGACTTTTTGAAAGCGGGCGGCGCGCTGATCGTGGGATTCAGCAGCGCGAGCCTGATCGCGGATAGCCTTTTTGCCCAAGGTCCGCTGCCTTATCGCATGCCGGGCCCCGATCAGAAGCAAATCGACACGTGGCTGGCCATCCATTCGGACAACACGGCGACGGTGTACATCGGCTACGTGGAATTGGGGCAGGGATCGACCACCTCGCTTCTGCAAGTGTCCGCCGAAGAGCTCGATTTCGACATGAGTCAGGTCCGCACGGTGAGCATGGATACGAACGTTTCGCCGGATCAGGGCGGAACGTATTCGAGCTCGGCCATCGCGCGCGGCAGCCCGGCGATCCGGCAGGCCGCCGCCGCGGCGCGGCAGGCGTTGCTGAAGATGGCGTCGGAGCGGCTGGGCGCGCCGGTGGAAAAGCTCACCGTTGCAAAGGCCGTGGTGTCGGTGATGGGCGCGCCGGGGAAATCGGTCACCTACGGCGAGCTGATCGGAGACAAGCGCTTCCATATTGAAATCACCGGGAAAGAACCGCTGAAGCCGGTGGCGGAGTACAAGCTCGTCGGCTCGCGCCCGCTGCGCAACGATATTCCCGCGAAGGCGCGCGGGAACTTCACCTATTTGCAGCACGTGCGCCTGCCGGGGATGGTCCACGGCCGCATCGTGCGTCCGCGCGGGCAAGGTGCGTACGGTGTGGGAGCGAAGGTCAAATCGCTCGATGAAAGCTCCATCGCGCATATCCCCGGAGCGCGCGTTTTGCGCAAAGGAGATTTTGTGGGCGTCGTCGCCCCGCGCGAATGGGACGCCGTTCGAGCCGCGCGCGCACTGAAAATCGAGTGGGACATGCCGCCCACGCTGCCGGGCAGCGACCGCGTTTACGAAGCCATGCGCGCGGAGAAGACCAACGACCGCGTCATCGAGAACCGTGGCGACGTGGCCGCCGCATTTGGCAGCGCCTCCGTGGCGCACACGGCTACGGGGACGTATCACGGCCCGTATCAGGCGCACGCCTGCTTCGGTCCGAACGGCGCCCTGGCGGACGTACGCTCCGATTCGGCGCTGCTGATCTGTTCGTCGCAGGACGTGTACACCACGCGCGACACGGTGGCGAGGATCGTGGGGCTGAAGGCGGAGCAGGTCCGCGGGCAATATTACGAAGGCTCGGGAACCTACGGCCACAGCTGCTACGACGACGCCGCGCAGGCGGCCGCGATTCTTTCGCAGCTGGCGGGCAAGCCGGTGCGTCTGCAGTTCATGCGCTGGGACGAGCACGGCTGGGACCCGTACGGTCCGGCGCACGTGGGCGAAGTGCGCATCGCCGCGGACGCGAACGGCAAGCTGGTGGCCTATCAATACGACGGCTGGCACCACAACTGGGCGGCCGTGGAAGCGTCGCAGCAGTTGCTGGGCACGCCGGCGGCGGAATGGCCCTTGGGGCCGGCCCGGCAAGTGAATCCGAACGACTGCGGCGGCATGTACGCAATTCCGAACTGGAAGCTGGTGAACCATCAGGTGCCGGGATTGAAGTACCTGCGAGGCGCGTGGATGCGCTCGCCGCTTGATCTGTCGTTTTCGTTCGCATCCGAGCAGACGATGGACGAACTGGCGCGCAAGCTGGGCATGGATGCGTACGCCTTCCGGCGCATGAACATCGCCAACGAGCGCTGGCTGGGGGTGCTCGACGCCGCCGCGCGAGCGGCGGAGTGGAATCCGCGTCCGCCCGCCTCGCAGTTGTCCGACGCGAAAATCGTGCGCGGACGGGGCATCGGCCTCGGCACCCATCTCACGTCCTACGGCGGCGCCGTCGCTGAAGTCGAGGTGAACAAGGAGACGGGGCAGGTCCGGGTGCTTCATCTCTACGGCGCCATCGATGCCGGGCTGGCGGTCAATCCCGCGTTCATCGAGAACCAGATCAGCGGACAGCTGGTGCAAGCCACCAGCCGCATGCTGAAGGAAGAAGTCACCTTCAACAAGACCAACGTGACCAGCCTCGATTGGAACAGCTATCCGATCCTGCGCTTCGAGGAATGCCCGGAGGTGACGCCCATCGTGGTGCAGCGCCTCGACCAGCGCTCCAGCGGCGCGGGCGAGGAAGTGATGGCCGCCGCGGCGGGCGCGATCGCTTGCGCGTTCTTCGACGCGACCGGCGTGCACATGCGCGAGTATCCTCTGACGCCGAAGCGAGTCTTGGCCGCGCTTCGCCAGTCATGACGGGGCGAGTGAGGAAGGTCCGGGCATGAGGAACTGGTCATGAAGGTGCGGCGATGAAGGTGCGGGCGGCCGTCGCCTACGAGGACCAGCCGCAGCTCTCGCTCGAGCAACTCGACCTCGGCGATCCCGCACCTTCAAAACTGGTCTGGAGACGATTCGCGGCCATTTCTTCGGCCAATCGTGCTTCGCGGGCTATACCGGCGCGAAGCCGTGCAACGGCCATCGTGGGGTGCCAATGGATCCACGACCGCTGCTTTCCTGCGCTGAACGAAATTGTGACCGTGGAAACACAGTGTGGATAATTGGGCTGACAGGGCCCATGTGCAACTTCCATTAAGAATGATCTCTCTTTTTTCATTCCTACAATGAGCAGTCTTTTTTGAAAAGTTTGCCGCGTAATTACAAAGGGAAGGAATCATGAATCGAAGGAGAGTATTGACTAGGCGCCAGGCCGGAAAACGATCGGTAGCACGCATCTGCGCCTCCGTCGTGGTGGTGGCGGCGAGCATCGCTCTGGCGGCGCAGCTCGGCTGGGCTCAATGGCCCACGGTCGGTGGCAATTCCGACGGTATGCGTTACTCTCCGCTCGCGCAGGTCACTTCGCAAAACCTGTCAAATCTTGGAGCGGCGTGGGTGTCGGAGAAGGTTGTGCCGGCGCCTTCGGCTCGCGCGGTGCCGGTCGTTGATGACGGCCTCCTGTTCTTTACGGCGCCGCCGTACGTCTACGCGCTAAATATCAACACCGGAAAAGTCGCGTGGCGTTATCACACGCCCCGTGGCGGCGAGCCGGCGCGTGGAGGCGTGGGCGTAGGTGACGGCATGGTGTTCGTTGGCCTGTCGAATTCTTATCTGATCGGGCTTCGCGAGCAGACGGGCGAACTCGTCTGGGATACCTCACTCAAAAATCCTTCCGGCGAGCCGGCCGGAGGCGTTTCGGGCGCCCCTCTGTTCGCTGACGGACTTGTTTCGGTCGGCTTAAACGCGGACTTTGGATACCGCGGCCAGATTGTCGCTGTCGATGCCGCGACCGGGAAAATCGCCTGGCGCTTTTTTGTTATACCTTCACCGGGCGAACCTGGCTCCGACACGTGGCCGAAAAATAATGACTCGTGGAAACACGGCGGCGGCGCCGTCTGGCTGCATGGAACCTACGATCCGCAGCTCGGCCTGGATTTCTATGTGACCGGAAACGCCGTCCCGCAGTACGGCGGTGAAAACCGGCCCGGCGACAACCTGTTTACAGATTCGGTGATCGCCTTGGCCAGTAAGACCGGGAAACTTCGCTGGTACTATCAGGTGGTTCACCACGACATCTGGGAAGCCGATATCGCGGAAGCGCCGGTGCTTTTTAACGCCGATGTCAACGGCCGGATCGTCAAGGCGATCGCAGCGATGCGCACGGACGGGTATCTCTTCATGCTCAACCGCACCACCGGTAAGCCGTTGGGGAAAATCGAAAACCGGCCCGTAGCGCAAGACGCGTTTCAGAAAACGTCGCCGACGCAACCGTATCCGGTCGGCGCGGAACCTGCCCTGCCGGGCTGCGACTATTGGAAAACGCAGCCTGTGCCCGCAGGCTTTGATTTGGGATGTTTCTTTACGCCTCCCTCGGTGGAAAAGCCGAATCTTCTGGCGCCGATCTATGGCATGCGAGTTACGCCCATGGCCTACGATCCGCGGACGCACTTTTTCTACGCTACTGGAACCGCCGGGCTGCAGTGGTTCCGGCGCGCCAAGGATCCAGACTTCTTCGCTCGCAGTTTCAGCGAACGTGTGCCGGGATTGAGCAAATTGAGCTTCGGAGTTCTGGCGGCGATCGATAGCCGCACGGACAAGATCGTCTGGAAGAAGGAATTGCCTGGTGGACGCCCCAGCGGCGCGCTGGCCACGGCCGGCGGCCTTGTCCTTCAAATGGCCACTGACGGAAACCTGCAAGCGTACGACGCGACGAACGGCTCCCTCGTGTGGCAGTTTCAAACGGGCCAGCGCGTTGGGGGACCGCCGGTCGCATTTGAGAACGGAGGTGAAGAGTACATTGCGACGATTGCGGGCGGCCAAGTGTGGGCGTTCAAGCTGGGCGGAAGCCTCCCGCAGCGCCCCGCGCCGCCCATTCCGCCTCAGGAGGACTTTAACGGATCGATCAAGGATACCGCGACCATCCAAACTGCATCGCTGGTGCGAGACACAGGTGTTTCAGGCGCACACTTCATCACCGACGAATATGCTTTCGATCCCTACCGCGCGCGGGTGAAAGCTGGAACGACAATCTCCTGGCGGAACAATGGCATGCTGGTCCACACGATCGAGGCCGTGGATGGATCGTGGTCGACTGGTCCACTGCACCCGCTCGACATCGGCACGGTCACCTTCGACAAGCCCGGCACGTACGTATACCACTGCAAGGAGTACCCGTGGGACTACGGCGAAATCATCGTCGTACCCACTTCCCAGGAAAGCGGACAGACCCAACCGTCTGCTAAATGAGGAACCGGAGCTTTTCCCGAAATTCCGCGGATCACGGCAATGGAAGTGCGACAACTGTGAAATCCCGCTCCTCCATTGTCGTGATAGATACCGATCACAGTCTCTCGTACGAGGCGAAACATATAGAACTGCGCCTGAGCCGCAAGAACCAGGAACTTCTGGCCTACGACTCAACGAACAGGCGGGTTTGCGGTCGTGGAACTCCGATGACGACCGGAAAGCCGTCGATTTGGGATGAGCTTAGAATCAGTCGCATGGCGTTGGACGTTCAAGTTGAAGCCCCGAACGAATTGTCCATCACCAAAATGGCACGACGGTCCACCGCTTGAAATGGAACCGTGAATACCTTGAACTTCCAAAGATACTCAAGGACACGCAGCCTGTAAGGCCACCCTCTAGCAGGGTGCTGAAAAACTCGTTCTTTGGAACTGCGCATGCATTTTAAGCTGCACGAAGGTCGAAAGCCGCGTTGGGGGCGGCCATTCTCCAATAAAGAGGAGAACTTCGTGCGCGGAAATCCAAAATTGCAGAACCCGATGTTTTTCGTGGCGAACACCGAGGAGCGCCTGGCAAAGAATCATCCGCTGCGAGCGATCAAGCGGCGGGCCGATGAAGTGTTGCAGCAGATGGAGCGGGCCTTCGAGGCGGCCTACAGCGAGACGGGGCGTCCTTCGATTCCTCCGGAAGCGCTGCTGAAAGCACTGTTGCTGCAGGCGCTGTACTCGATTTCCTCCGAGCGGCGGCTGGTGGACGCCATCAACTGGAACATGCTGTACCGCTGGTTCTGCGATCTCGATCCCGATGCCCTGGTCTGGGACGCCACGACGTTCACCAAGAACCGCGAGCGATTCGAACGGCACGGGCTGGTGCAGAAGTTTTTCGAGCAGGTGGTGGCCAACGCGCTGGTCGAGCAGTATGCCTCGAACGATCACTTCACGGTGGACGGGACGCTGATCCAGTCGTGGGCCTCGCTGAAGAGTTTTCGCCCGAAGGAAGAACCGCGAGACCGTCCGCCCGCCGAAGGCGGCAGCAACCCCTCGGTGGATTTTCGCGGCGAGAAGCGGTCGAACGAAACCCACCGATCCACGACCGATCCCGAAGCGCGGCTGGCGAAGAAGAGTCCGGGTGCGGGGGCGCAACTCGCGCACAGCGGGCACGTGCTGATGGAGAACCGTCACGGGCTGTGCCTGGACATCCGCGTGGCGCGCGCCGACGGCTACGCCGAGCGGAAGACGGCGAAAAAGATGTTGCGGCGATTCCGGCGTCGTCACCGCATCGTGCCGGGGACTCTCGGCGGCGATGCCGGCTACGAAGCCGGCGAGTTCCTGCGCACAATCGAAGACGACTTCGCCATCACTCCGCACGTGCCGATCTCGGCTGAGCGAGTGGTTGCTGAGGATGCCGACGGCGACGCACGACGAAGAATGCGGCGGCGGATGAAAACGCTCGGCTATCGGATCAGCCAGAAGGCGCGCAAGAAGGTCGAGCAAATCTTCGGCTGGCTGAAACAGCCGGGCGGACTGCGCAAAGTGCGGCACCTGGGCCGCTGGAAAATCCAGCAAGTGGCCTACCTGTGGGGCGCGGCGTACAACCTGCTCCGGCTGGCGCATCTGGAGGTCCGAGAAGCCGCTGCCTAGAGGGAAGCGAACGGAGGACGTGGTGCGGAAGAACAAAACGCGGACGTGGACAGGGCAGCGTGGGAACTTGCTCCCGCGCTTTTTCGCTCTCGACTGCATTCTCATCTCGAAAATCACCTGTTCTTCAGCACCCTGCTAAAACTGGACACCTCAGTTAGGTAAGATCAGGGCCTCCACGCAGGAGGCAACATGGGCAGGAAACCACGCGTAGATCGATCCCCGGAAGAGAAGTGGCAGATCGTGCAGGAAGGCATCAAGAGCGGGAACGTCTCGGAGACGTGCCGTCGTCACGGGATTGCCCCGAATCTGTTCTATCGCTGGAAGGATGAAGCAGAGCAGGGAGCGAAGGCAGCGCTTGGGGGGAGAAGCGCTGCCGCGGCCGAAAGCGAGAAGGACCATCGCATCCGGCAGTTGGAGAGAACGCTGGGGCGGAAGTCACTGGAGATCGAAATCCTAAAAAACGTCGTGGGGGAGTGAGCTGCGGTGCAGTTCATTCCCAGGCGCGGGAGATAGTAACGCAGGGCTACACGGCCACGTTGGTAGCGGCGACTCTGGCCGTCAGCCGATCGAGTCTCTACTACCGAAAGAAGCCGCGAGGCAGCCGGGCTGATCGGCAGTACGACGAACAGATCGTGGTGGCGTGCGGGGAAAAACCCGCGTATGGATATCGCCGCGTGGCTTGGGGGCTGCGAAGGAAAGAAAACCTTCCGGTGAATCGCAAACGTGTCCTGCGGGTGATGCGAGAACGTGGATTGCTGGTTCGCTCACGTCGTCTACGGGCTCGAAGGAAGAAAGAGTGGGGCCGCGTGGAAGCAGCCGAGCCGAATCAGATCTGGCAGTCGGACATGACGAAGATCTGGGCGGGGCCTGCGGTGGGTTGGGCCTACCTGGTGTGCGTGATCGACTGCTGCACGCGGGAGATCGTGGGCTGGAATCTCTCGCATCGCTGTCGGACCGAAGACGCGCTCCGGGCGGTGGAGCAGGCCGTGCTGGAACGGTTGCCCGAGGGCAGCCGTGAGGAGAACGTGACGCTGACCACGGACAACGGCACGCAGTTCACTTCATCACGCTTCCTGGAGACGTTGGGGAGGCTCAGCATCACGCACCGGCGGACGGCCTATCATCACCCGGAAGGCAACAGCTACATCGAACGGTTCCACCGCAGCTTGAAAGAAGAGGAAGTCTGGACGGCGGAGTATCGCAGCTTGGACGAAGCGCGAACATCGATCGCTCGTTGGATCGAGGAGTACAATCACGACCGGCCTCATCGCGGAGTCGAAAATCGCACTCCGCACGAGGCCTTCTTGGCTTTTGCAACTGACCTAAACTCGGAGGCCCTGACTGTCTAAATTAGCGGGGCGCCTTACAAGAGAGCAAAAAGTGAGTTTTCCGAGTGTTATAGCAACGTGAAAATGTCACCCTAATGGCCCGATGAAAATGTCACGCCCTGAGAAGTTAACCACCGAGGTGGTGGAGTTTGTTTGGTCCGTGGTAAATGGTCACGTCTCCGTCGAGCGATTCGTAGAGGTGAACCTTGGCTCCGGCAAAGCTAAAGCGTTGTGGTTGGGGCGGGATTTGGAAGCGGCGTCCCGCCCATTGCACGACGTTGTCGTTGCCGACGGCGCGTTCGTGCAGGAAGCAGCAGATGCGGGTGAGATCCTGCGGAGCCAGACGCCAGGCTTTTTCGGTCTGGCGCGGGGCGCGGGCAAAGCGGCGGTTGTAGTCGGGAAGAAAGCGGCGCAGGACCTGATTGGCTGTGGCGATATCGGAGGCGCCGGCCAGGCGCAGTTCGCTGGTGAGGCGATCCTGAAAAGTGCCCCAGAGGCGTTCGATGCGACCTTTGGCTTGGGGGCTGCGGGCAGCGATGTAGGTGACACCGAGTTGGGCCAGGGCGCGGCCGAACTGAGTGGGCTGGCGTTTGCCGGCGAGTTGCTCTTCGGTCGACCAGTGATCGTCATTGCGGACGAAAATGCTGTGGCGATCGCCGTACAAGCTGAGGGGCACGCCGTAACGGCGCAGCAAGCGATGGAGCAGGCGGAAATAGCCGCGCGCGTCTTCGGTGGGGAAGAACTGGGCGACCAGGACTTTGCGGGTGGCATCGTCGAGGAAGCCGAGCAGGGCGAGTTCGGAGCCGCGATCTTCGAGCCAGCGGTGCAGGCTGGCGTCGAGCAGAAGCATTTCGCCTTCGCGGGCGCGAGGCAAACGGCGCTGGCGATGAGTGGGAGCGCGTCGTTTGCGGGGCGAACCGATCCCGGCGCTGCGGAGAAGACGGCGGAGAGTTTCGCGGCCCAGAGAAAGGCCTTCGACCTCACAGAGCTTCTCGTGGAGATGATGATCGTTGAAGCCCGCGTAGCGCGTGCGGGCCAGTTCGAGGATGCGGGTGCGCAGGGGATCGGGGAGACGGCGCGGACTGGGACGGTCGCGGCGGACGTGTGCCAGGGCCGCTGCGCCGCCTTGCCGATAGCGCGCTTTGAGACGTTTGATATGCCGAGGCGTTAGAGCGAGCAGCTCCGCGGCCCTGGCACACGTCAGAGTTCCCTTGCTGCAGGATGAAATCACAGCCACTCGTTGCAACTCTTTCTGACTCAACCGAAATGTCTCCCGGTTCATAGGGTGACATTTTCACTGGGCCATTAAGGGGTGACAGAATTATTGGGCCAAGACAAAGTGAGTTTTCCGAGTTTGCGAACAGCTGCAAATGCTTTAACATCAATAAAAGTTCCCGCTGTGGGCGTGTAGCTCAGCTGGGAGAGCACCTGCTTTGCAAGCAGGGGGTCGCCGGTTCGATCCCGGCCACGTCCACCAACCATCTGCCTGCAATTTCAATTACTTACTGCGAGGCCTCAGCAGCCTCTTTTTCCGCTTTGGGAGAAACGTATGATTTCACTACTCTGAATTGGCCCACTTTGCGCTTTTGATTTGGCCCACCCCTGTACATCACGAACGGCCTAACCTGTCGGCGGTATCGACAGGGGGCCGATGGACAGGAGACGCAAAGTGGAGCTATTCGAGGAGATTCGGCGCGAGTATCGGTTCGGGGCGGGAACGATCCAGGGCGTGGCCAAGAAGTTGAAAACGCACCGCAGGATGGTGCGGCAGGCGCTGGGCAGCGCGATTCCGCCGGTGCGCAAGAGTCCGGCGCGGAGCAGTCCGAAGCTGGGGCCGGTGAGAGCGTTCATCGACGAGATTTTGCAGAGCGATCGAGAAGCGCCGCGCAAGCAACGGCACACAGCGCACCGGATCTGGGAGCGGATTCACCAGGAACGTCCCGAAGCATCGGTGAAGGAAGCAACGGTGCGGCGCTACGTGCAGCGGCGCAAGGAAGAACTGGGACTCGCGGCACGCGAGACGTTTGTGCCGCAGAGTTATGACTGGGGCGGCGAAGGGCAAGTGGATTGGTACGAGGCGGCGGTGGACTTCGATGATGGCCGCCAGACGGCGCACTTCTTCACCATGCGCAGCATGGCCGGCGGCGGAGCCTTTCACACCGCGTACTTTCACGCCACGCAGCAGGCCTTTCTGGAAGCCCACGAGCGGGTCTTTCACTACTTCGGCGGAGTGTTGCGGTTGCTGCGCTACGACAACCTGAGGAGCGCGGTGCGCAAGATTTTGCGCGGCTATCAGCGGGAGGAGACGGACCGGCTGATCGCATTTCGCTCGCATTAGCAGGGTGCTGCAAAACGGATGATTTTCGAGATGAGGACGGAGTTCAGGGCAAAGTGGCAGGCGAGCAGGGGGCCGTGTAAAACTTCTCGCAGTCGCATTTTGTCTTTCGGCACTGCGCCCTGCTCTCGATCCTGTCTATGTAGCGGCCTCCAGATGGGCCAAGCGCAGCAGGTTGAACGCTGCAGCCCACAGGTAGGCTACCTGCTGAATCTTCCAGCGGCCCACGTGACGCACTTTGCGCAGCCCGCCAGCTTGCTTCATCCAGCCGAACATCTGCTCGATCTTCTTTCGTGCTCGCTGACTCAGCGCATATCCCTGGGTCTTCATCCGCCGCAGCATGCGGCGGCGCGCGTCTCCTGCGGGACCTTGGCTGATCACGCGCTCCGCGGTGAGCGGCACGTGCGGCGTGACGTGCAGGTCTTCTTCCAGCGTGCGCAAAAACTCGCCCGCCTCGAATCCGCGGTCGGCACCCACGGTCTTGGGCTTGATGCCGTGCCGCCGCGCCAAGCGCCGCAACAGCTTTTCCGCCGTGTCTCGCTCGGCGTGCCCGTCAGCCACGGCGATGGCGATGTCCAAGCACAGCCCATGCCGGTTCTCCATCAAGGCGTGCCCGCTGTGGCAGAGCAGCGCCGCCATGCCCTTGCTCTTCCGCGCCAACCGCGCCTCGGGATCGGTCGTAGACTGATGCGTTTCATTGCGGCGCTTCTCGCCGCGAAAATCCACCGAAGGATTGCTGCCGTCTTGGGCGGGCGGCTTGTTCACCGGCTCTTCCTTGGGACGAAAACTTTTCAGCGAGGCCCAGGACTGGATCAGCGTCCCGTCCACGGTGAAGTGATCGTTCGAGGCGTACTGCTCGACCAGCGCGCTGGCCACCACGCGTTCAAAAAACTTCTGCACCAGCCCGTGCCGCTCGAAGCGCTCGCGATTGTGGGTGAACGCCGTGGCATCCCACACCGCTTGGTCCGCGTCCAGATCGCAGAACCAGCGGTACAGCAAGTTCCAGTTGATGGCGTCCACCAGACGCCGCTCCGAGGGAATCGAGTACAGCGCTTGCAGCAACAGCGCCTTCAGCAGCGCCTCCGGCGGAATCCCCGGACGCCCCGTTTCGCTGTACGCCGCATCGAACACGCGCTGCATCTGCTTCAGCACCTCGTCGGCACGGCGCTTGATCGCGCGCAGAGGATGATCTTTTGGCAGCCGCTCTTCCGTGTTGGCCACGAAAAACATCGGATTCTGCAATTTGGGATTTCCGCGCACGAAGTGCTCCTGTTTTTCAGAGAATCGCCGCACAAATTGCGGCGTTCAAGCTTCGTGCAAACTAAACTGCAATCACAGTTCCAAACACGGAGTTTTGCAGCACCCTGTTAGGGACAGTACTGGGACAGGGCTAGCTGACCTGCCCTACTAAACTTCAATGTGGACGAGAAACGCCACGTCGCGACGCTGGAATACGAAAATTGGCGGATGCGGAGAAGAGAGAAATTAAGAGCGGGAAAATAGACCGGCGTCATGCGCAAGCATGACGCCGGTCTGGAATTGCAAAGCTCAGAAGTCCAGTTTCAAGGCAAACTGGATCTGACGAGGCGTTCCTTGCGTGCCGGAAGTGTAGCCCGTAGGAACGTTTCCAGCCGTTCCCAAAGCCGAGACGGGCGCACCGGGGTTGTAGTGGTTGAGCAGGTTGAAGAACTCGGCTCGGAACTGGAGGTTCATGTTCTCCTTGATCTTGGTGGTCTTCAGGATCGAGAAGTCCATGTCGAACAGACCGGGACCGGGCAGGCCGTTTCTTCCCACGTTCCCCAAATACCCAGGAGCCTGGGGCGTGTAGCAGGCTGGATCAAACCACTGGTATACGTTAACACCGTTGATATTGGCTCGACCCTTCACCAAATGGTTTGGGTTGCAACCGGCCGCAAACGTGTAGTTCGGCCGACTGGCCCACTGGGTGCCAAGTCCTGCGGGATCATTTTGGCCGTTCGAGATATTTACCGGAGCGCCGCTGTTGATGGCCGTGATCGTGGAGATTTGCCATCCTTCGACAAGGCGGTTGCCCTTGAACGGCAGCGAATACAACGCATTGATGCTGATGTTGTGGCGAACGTCAAAAATGCAGTTGCCGTAGTCGTACCTCTGATTGTACGAGTTCAGGTCGAGCTGAGCGAACTCCTCAAGGCTCGTCGCGAACGACCCATTGTCGATGCAGTGCGACCAGGTGTAGTTAACCTGGCCAGCCAGGTTGTGGGCAAATTGACGGCTGAGACCAACCTGCAGCGAGTTGTAGCTCGAAGCAGCCGTGGTCGCTTCTGTGATCATGGCCCCAAAAGCAGGGTTGATCCGGGCGCCCGGTGTCGTGGAATTGATGAACTGGACCCCCGTGTTCGGAGCGGAAACGGTCGGGAGCGCCGTGCAATTCGGATAGGTCGTGCACTTGGGCGGATTAATGTCGCGCTGAATCCACAAGTGCCGCGCCACCGAACCGACGTATCCGACCGTGAGCACTGTCCCGGACATGATCTGGCGCTGCACGTTGAGGTTGTACTGCATCTCGTACGGAGAGCCATTGGGCACTATGTAGCTCACGCCAGCGAACTCACCCGGCGGTGGAACAGTGGTGAAACCGCAGTATCCGGAGGGGGCGACAACGAACGGATCCGGCATGCAAGGCCCAGGTTTCGCTGTAAAGCTGCTTATCGTGTTGAGAAGATACGAAGCCGCGGGAGACGTCGCAACGAATCCCGATTCATATATCCGGGCGGCCACGGGGTCGTGGAAGATGCCGAAGCCGGCGCGGATGGCGGTTTTATTGTCCGCGAACGGGCTGTAGGCAAAGCCGATACGCGGCCCCCAGTTGGCGGCGTTCGGATTGGTTTGGAACACGTGCCTCACGGGGGTGAACTGTAGGGCGTTGCACTGATAGTTAGTCAAGCCCGTGCAGTTGAGCGGCCCCGGAGAAACAGGGCCAATGGGCGGGAGATATGAACCGACCAGCGAAGTGCACGGGCCGGCAGCGCCAGCCGTGCACACAGGATTCGTATCATAGTCGTAGCGAATGCCCAGGTTCAGGGTGAGCTTGGGACTTATTTTCCAGTCGTCCTCGATATACGGGGCCACCATGATTTCCCGGAAATACCTGGTGGAATTGGCAAACCCAGGCGGTACCGAATACGAGAACGTCGGGGTACCCATGATGTATCTTTCCATCGGCGTGGTCGTATTGGCAGGGCAGAAGAAAACAGTCACCTGGCAGAGGTCGGCTAGGCTGGTGAATGAATTGAAGGTTTGACCATTCGCGTAGGCCATCTGATCGTTGTTGGTTTGAACGCGAGTGACCACGATGCCGATCTTGAGGCTGTGCGCACCATGTGTCCACGCAAGGTCGTCACCGCCGCTGAACTTGGTCTGTACGAGCTGGTCGGGACGGTCGGCATCGGGACCGACGCGGGGAAAAGCGACACTAGCGAGAATTGTTCCGGCCTGGGCACCGGTCTGGCCGTCCTCGCGCTGCGGCTCGCCGTAAGCCGCCCGCACGAAGTCGAGGGGATCCGACGTCAAGCCTGCCTTCTGCAACTGCGCAGACGTGAGACCGAGCGGGACCTTGGAATTTTCGTTGTTGCGAACATAGCCGAACCGGATGGAGTTCACCATCGTCGGTGAGACGATGTGCCGCTCGGTGATGGTCAAGAATTGGTTGCGCGTGTAGTTGCTCTCCTGGAAAATCCCGAGCGGATCGCGCGGACCGTCGATTTGGCGTGCGTCATCGAAGACGTAGCGGGCGAACATCGAATCGTTCGCGCCGATGTTGTAGTCCACACGATCCAGCGTGTAGTCTTCGTTCGTGACTAGCGCAGGGAATGCAGAGGTAGTGAAATAGCCCCCGAGCGAATAGGCTGTAGGGATGTGGTTTGCGTTGTAAGCCACCGGATTGTTGATGTTATCCGCCCCCGACAGGGCGGCGCAGTCTTTGCAAAGGCCGTAGAGCGCGGTGATGGCTTTCATCCGTGCCAATGCGGCTGCCGCTTCGGGCGAACCATCAGCAGGGGCCACGTTGATAAGAGGATTGTTCCCTGATCCAGGCGTGGACCATGTTCCCGGCACAGGCGCCGTTCCGGGGCAGGTGTTGGTTCCGTCGCTGTAGCCGAGGGGTAACTCGCTGCAGGGCAACTGCCCTTGGGCAACATAGGGCATCGGGAGGTTAATCGGCGTAACGGTCGAGGCCAGCGACTCGCGCAAACCTTCCCAGTTGCCGAAGAAAAAGGCCTTATCTCTCTTGATGGGCCCGCCAATATCGACACCGAACTGATTCCGCCTAAACGGTGGCGGACCTGACAATGGATCATTGATGCCTCGGGCATCCAAAGCGCTATTGCGGATATATTCGTATGCCCCGCCGTGGAGCTTGTTGGTTCCGGAGCGCGAAGTGGCGTTCATGACCACACCGTTGCCCGCAAATTGGGCATCGTAGGTGTTGGTCAGCACCTGGAACTGCCCGATCGCGTCCACACCGAGCGAAGTGCCGGCGTATCCCGATCCCGTACCGTGTTCCCAGAAGTCGCGGATGTCCGTGCCATCGAGCAAAAACATCTGGCCCGTGGGCCTGGAGCCGGACACGGAGTAGTTGTCCTGCCTGCCGTAAAGGGCGCCGGTGACAAGGTTCTCCGTATGAGGGAGGGTGACGACGCCGGGCGCCAATGCGATAAGCTGTTCAAAATTGCGGCCGTTCAAAGGGAGGTTGCGCATCTGCTGCGGACTGACGAGCGTCGACAGCTCCGACGTAGTCGTTTGGACCCGGGAGACGTTGCCCTCGACGCTGATCGTCTGACTGACGTTGCCGACCGGGAGCGAGAAGTCCACGACGGCAGTGCCGCCAACGGACAGGATCACGCCAGAGTGCACAAGCGTCTGGAATCCGGACAAGGAGGCTTCAACGCTATACGTGCCGACCGAAAGTTGCGGAATGGTGAATCGCCCCTGCGAGTCGGTAGTGGTCGACTGCGAGACATTGGTTTCCAAATTGGTCGCCTTAATGGCGGCGCCGACCAAGGCGGCACCGGAAGAGTCCGTAGCCGTACCGGTGATGGTGGCGGCCTGAGCCTGAGCCCAGAGGCGACCGCTCGTCGCGAAAGAAATCGCCAAGGCAATAGCCAAGTATAGTAAGGCACGCTTTGATACGGATAGAAATCTGGACATCCCCCGCCTCCTCATAACGACCCCTTCAAGTTGTGAAATCAGAAAGATGCGCCTCACCCGGGCACCACACCCCTTGTTGCTATAACCTCGACGTTGGCTCCGGGGTTGCGCCCGAAACCGGCGTCGTATGGTGACGTTTGCACGTTGGCCGCATTAGCAGCGTTACTGAACAAAGGTAATCAAACACAGAAACAAACCCCGCGCCCCCCTCTGAATCAACTACTCAGGGCTTGGTGCCTAAATCACTGTTTGTCAGAGTGTGATTACCCGTTTAATGCGGCGGATGCTCGCATACGCCTGAATGCGAATCTCCCCCCAAAGCGAAATAAGTTTTATCCCAAAAGAGAACGGCCCGACTCAAACGTTCTCATAGGTCTGACCTGCTCTCCTAAATCCGCACGAACTTGAATATGATTTCGGACTTCGGAAGGGGGAGGGCATGTCCAAGAGCAGGCCCACCGAGGCACAATTGAGTGGAGCTCTGAAGCAATTGGAGGCGAGGTGGAAAGCGGAGGACGTGGTCCGGGAAGTGGGCGTCTCGAAACCTACGATCTACGCTTGGAAGGCGACGTACGGCCGGATGGATGTGAGCCAGGCGGAGGAGGCGAAGCAGTTGCGTGACGAGAACACGCGATTCCGGAAGCTAGTGGCGGATCTGAGTCTGGACAAGGAAGCGCTGCAGTCGGTGATTCAAAAAAAACGGGTGGAGCTCGTAGTCCCGAAGGCGGCTGTCGAGCAGGTGCAGCAAGCGTATGCCTTCAGCCAGCGGAGGGCGTACGGCCTGATGACGGTGGGGTGTCAAGTCACCGCTATCAGACGAGGCGGTCGGATGAATCGGTGCGCGCGAAGCTGGTGGAGTTGGCGCGGGAGAAGCCGCGCTTCGGCTATCGACGGCTGCATGCGTTGCTGCGCCGCTCGGGAGAAGCGGTGAACCACAAGCGAGTGCATCGTGTGTATCGCGAGGCGGGATTGAGCATTCGACGGAAGAAGCGGAAACACTGCGTGCGAGTGGGCAGCCGCTACGAGCTTGGACGGCGGCGAACCAGGAGTGGGCGTTGGACTTCGTGCACGATGCGGTGGAGAGCCGGCCGGCGATCCGGGTGCTCATCGTGGTGGACGCGTACACGCGAGAGTGTTTGGCTTTGGAAGTGGACACCAGCTTTGCTAGTCGGAAAGTCACGCGGGTACTGGAAGCGATCGTCGCCGAGCGCGGCATGCCGCAGGCGATTCACTGCGATAACGAGTCGGAACTGACCAGCCGTCATTTTCTGGCTTGGTGTATCGAACGCCAGATCGAGTTGGTGCACATCCAACCGGGGCGGTCGATGCAGAACGGGCAGGTGGAGAGTCTTCACGGCAAACTGCGTGACGAATGCTTGCGCGTGAGCTGGGCTGCGCCTTCCAGATGCGGCGCTGCGCTGATGCCCCGAAGCGGGAGAGCTGCCAGAAGGCAGCCCTCTTCCGCATTAGGACGGAAAAAAAATTCCGGGAAGGAACCGCTTCAAGTGAAGCGTGTCCATTGAAGAACAGCGTTAGTTGCCCTTCTCTTGCGTTCCCTTCGGCAGATCGGTTCCAGCCAGCGGATAGCCGAGCTGTTCCCAGCGCGTGAGCCCGCCCTGCAGCGCTTTCACCTTGTCGTGCGCGTAACCCAGCTGCCACATCTCCTGCACCATCGGCGCGCTGTCCTCTTCGTGCGGGCAATTGCAGTAAAAGACGATCAGCTTGTCGCCGGGAAGGACCTGGAGGGTCTGGTCCGCGCTGGTAATGTCCACCGCCGGATCGTAGGCGATGTTAATGGAGCCCTTGATGTGTTCGGCTCCGTAGGTCATCGAGTCATCCGTGTCGACGATCACTACGTTCCCTTTGGTCTTGATCAGGTGCTCCACTTCCTCGGCCGTAATCCGCGGAACGTTTGGATACGGTAGCTTCTCTTTGGTTGATGCGGCAGAGTCGCTGGATTTCGCCGCGGAAGCGTTTTGTGGCGCACTTTTCGCCGACGGGCGTGCAGAAAGCGCTACAGGCATCAGCGCCAGCGATCCGAACAACAGCCCCACTAAAATTTGAGTTCTCATAGCCGCTCCGTCACCTCGTGTTTCGCTTCGCCGGCGCGGAGCCTCCGCCCCGCACCGGCGTGCACGAAAGATCTCGTTTCCTGCTTCTTTCTCCGATCCGGGCAAAAACCGGGGCCGGGGCACCGCGTGAAATGGCCTTGTGAAGCTTCACAAAGCTCCCAGAGCGCCCGAATCCCCGCGAACGGCTCTAACCCCGGCAGGCCTCCGTTCGGCCCGCCAGGAGGCCCGTGGCGCCGGTTCCAGGGCCACTTTGCAAGGCCGGAATCGCCTCTTAATATTTTACGCCCAGTCGTCGATCTTTATGCCACGGCGCAAACCGAAATCCGTGACGAACCACACGGTTTGGACCCCTCCGCCCGCTACCACAATGTGGATCGCGCGCGAGTTGGTGAACGGCTTGATCCGCGTCTCGCCCGGCAGCTTTCGCCAGCTGGCGTACGGCTCCAGGCCCTGCAGCGCCAACGGTACTACCCCACTCTGGATAACGCCGTTGCCCCAATAGTTCGCTGCCGTCTTCTCCACGTTTTGCGAGAACCACTCGCTCAACTGCTCTTTCGTCTTGAAGCCGTGCGCCTTCTGCAGCAAAGCTGCAACGGACGGGTCCATAATAATCGTTGCCGACGAACCAGCCGCCGTGAGTGACCCCATGTAATCGCGCATCAGGTGGTGCACCGGGTAGAGCTCCTGGCTGCCGCCCACGCTGGAAATGCTGGTCCAACCCGTCCCTACCGTAACCACGTTGTCGTCGGGCTTAAATCCCATCTGCACGTGCAGCGGCGTCCAGCCCTCCGGCAGATTTTCCTCGTTTTCGGCGTAACAAATATTGTTGTACTGAAAATTGCTGCCCACGCTTTCCCACGCGTCAACGCCGAGCCTCAAATCGCCGGCTGTCTTCGAAACGATCGTAAACGCGCGGCCCACCACCGCGTTCGACCGGTTGTACGGCCCCAGCGCGTTGGTCCCGCTGTTGAATTTCAGCTTCTTCGCGATGGGTCCGCTGATCACGACCATGTTCGCCATCGAACTGGTCGAATTGCCGAAGGGCGCCTGCGTTGCCAGAGCCAGAATCACTGGAAAATGTTCCGGCGAAGCTCCCGCCATTACCGCGCTGACCGCCACCTTCTCTACCGTCAGCGTCCGCGCTCCGCCCGGGGTGTTCACGGTTCTCGTGATGTCGATCTTTTTCACCACTTCGTCGGGCTTACGGCTCGTGCCCTTGAGCATCTCCATCACTTTCTTCTCAGTGGGCAAATTGATCCAGTTGTAGTCCGCCCATCCCCGGTCATCGAACAACTGCCGCAAATGCGCATCGGTATCGGGAGGCAGCAGTCGCGGCTCCGCCGATTCTTCCGGCGGTGGTCCCGAAATCTTTTCGTTGGCCGTAAGCGGATCCGTCAACGCGCCCACTACGCCCGCCATCAGCGGTCGGCCCGTCAGCATGTCCTTGCCAGTCACGTAGCCCACGTCCACCGCCTTCGGCTGGCCCGTGAAAGGAAATGGCACGGCGACGAACCGGATCGGCATCCCCGTCTCATATTTCCGCACATAGGTGACTGCGAAATGCACGACGTTATTCATGGCGACGCAGACAGTGGGGATCTTGTAGCGGGTCTCAATCTCTTTTGCCCAGCGGCTCACGGCCGCGCAGCAGCCGTTTCAACCCGCTACGCCGACGATCACCGCGTCGGCGTGGTCATCCTTAATCGCCTGGAGGATCCCGGGGTCTACGCCGAACATACCGTCGGCCGTCACCTTCACCACCGTCCGTACGCCCGTGTAGTGCTTGTGCAACCAATCCGTCATCGCGCCATAAAAATAGTTGGCCGCGTCCGGGCCTTCCCAGGAGAGGTTGATCATGTAGATCAGCTTGTTGTTCAAATCCTTGAGCCTCGGCGCCAGCGGAACGCGCCCTGCCACCCTGGTTTCGAGGACAGGGTTCATCACCGTGATCAGCTCATCGCCGCCAACCGACGCATCGCCCTCCAGCACCCGTGGAGCGGTTCGTCCATACGCAGGACTTCCGGCAACGAGAGCCGGGCTCGCTCCCAACAGCGCCAACATCTTTCGTCGATCCATTACCGTCCGCCTCCTCAATTTGACATCTGGCTCAGACTGGGTGCCCGATTCGCATTATCCTGCACTTTCTATTCCCTGGCGAATTCGGATACTCTGATCTTTCCGAATGTTTTCCCGATGTATCTGAAGCGAGTTTCTCTTCCTTCCGTCAAACTCGGTGGCCGCGCGACACCGCTAGTTTTCACTCGTAGACTCGTCGGGGAGTCCACATGTTCCGCCTGTAGAGCCAGCGGTGAGCGACCGGGCGCGCCACTTATCCACGGAAGCGCTCACACTGTAAGGAGAAGTCCGCGACCTCCACATTTTACAAAACGAGTCGCTGGCGCTGAAGGAGAGATCGGAATACCCGCAAAGGCGTTGCCTTGCTTCGCCATGCTCCACGCATACGGGATGACGTCAGCGCCGTCCATCGAGCAGATGCCCTGGTTGGTAAGCCGTTCACAGACACGTCCCGCCTGCCGCTGCCGACGGCAATGCTTGCATACGCCCGAATGCGAATCCCCCCCCAAAGCGAAATAAGTTTTATCCCAAAAGAGAACGGTGCAGTGCTCCGCTTAAAACTAGGCAGTCGGGGCCTCAGAATTTAGTACAGCTTGGAAAGTCAAGAAAGCCTCGTGCGGGGGACGATTTCGGGCTCCGCGATGAGGCCGATCGTGATCGTACTCCTCGATCCAACGAGCGATGCCGGCCTGCGCTTCGTCCAAGCTGCGATACTCTGCCGTCCACACATCTTCTTCCTTCAAGCTGCGATGGAACCGGGCCCGCGGACTTGCCTCGGGCGCCCAATCCCGTCGTCTATCGGCTCCGCGGGAACTCGTCCAGCCTGAGGTGAACGAATCGCGTTCCCTGTTTGTTCTTTCCTTGACATCATGTGCTCCGCGATATAGCTTTCGCGACGCTGTGGGGCGTGGTTCAGGGCACGCATATGGCGGGTAAAGAACTGTGCGACTAATGCGGGCTAGCTTTGCGATTGGCTTGCCATGGTATCTTTTTGGCTGCTAGGGTTGTTTAAGACTCTGGTGTCGAATTTCGCACCCCCAAAGTCCTGGACACGATAGATATTGGTTGGATACTATGCGCCGAGGGAATTAGACATGCACGCAGATTGCAATATTGCTCTCAATTCACCTGTTCCGCCTGTACAAATTGTTTCGACGGACGGTGTAAACGCGTCAGAGCGCCTCGAATTTTGGAGATCTGGTGGAGCTCTTCTTTTTGGACCTCTCCAGCTTGAGCAGCATGGCAGCGACCGTTTTGAGGCCAGCTTTTCGCACACGCGCCTCAGCGATCTGGTCTTCTGTCGATTGACGGCTCGCGTGGCTCATCGTGCGGTGAGAACCAAGGCCATGGCCCTCAATGACGACAGGCCCTTCTTAAAGGCCGTGCTACAAAGGAAAGGCCGCAGCGTTATTGCTCAAAGCGGCGCCAGTATTCCGCTTCATTCCGGAGAGTGGACCGTGTACGATGCTGGCGAACCTTATAGCGCGGCCGCTTCCCATGGGGCTGAGTTCTCAATAATCTTGATTCCGCGCGCAAGGGTCGTCAGCCGCGGTATCGATATGCGCAACCTTGTAATGCGCCCTCTTTCAGCTCGTAGCGGTTTCGGAAAATTAATTTGGATTTTCCTCGACATGACGATGGATCAAATCCCCACAGTGCAGGAACACCGGACTTTCGACGTAGCGGAAGTCATCGCGCAGATGTTCCGTATAGCGTTGTTTGATTCGTTCGAGACCCAATCTGCGGCGAATTCCCGCGATGCGCTCCGCGAACGCGTGAAATTTTGTATTTCGGCCCACCTGAGCGATCCCGATCTCTCGATTTCCAAGCTTGCTGACCTCATGCGTTGCAGCAAGCGTTATCTTCACATGATTTTCCGCTCGGAAGATATTTCGATTTCTGAGTACATCCTCAAGGCGCGGCTGGACCGTTGCCGTGCTCAGCTTCTCGATCCCTCGTCCGCGCGCCGGTCGATAACGGATATTGCATATTCGTGGGGCTTCAATAATTCCAATCATTTCAGCCGCTGCTTCAAACGCGAATTCGGCGTATCGCCTCGCGAATTGCGCGCCGATCTGGCACCTTACCCCCGCTTTTCCGGCCCGGTCAGGAAGGGAGCCTTCGATGCATCCACAGAACGTCAGGGCATGGCTCGCCGCGCTGTACATTAAGTTGGCGTGATATCAGTGGTTGGTTCCCGCTCTGTCTCGCGGTCCGTTCCCGTGTATTTTTCTGACCAAGCGGGCGTGTAAGGGAACCTCCCATAGATTGCTGCTCGCTTCATCTTGCCTCCTGTGGATTTGGCGTGCTCATTCAGACTGCAAGCCCCTGACTCTGCCGCAGCGCGACGCGACAAGAACGGAAATGCGTGCCGAGAATCTGCGACTCGTGTAGGTGAGTTGATTCATCAGGTCGTCAACGCTCTGTTCGAAAGCCTCCGGTGTGTAGGTGTCCTGCTCACGCAACAGCTTTCGAAGCCGTGCCAAGATAACCGTGGTTTTACTGAGCGCTTCGAGGGCTTCCTTGCGCGGGCGTCGGATTTCCTTCATTCGGGCAATTCCTTCAAAATGGTTACGAACCCTATCCACGTGCGTTCCAAGGCGAGGGTCATTTCTTCGTATAGGGGCAAGGCGGATTTGTAGAAGGCGCGTTTCCGGTAGGTCTCGGCATCTTTGACAAGCTCGCGGACACGACTGAGCGCCGGTTCGATTTCGTCACAGCCCGTCATAGCTTCCTCGATGCCGACTCTCCGATCGGCGCTCATTTACCGTTCGTCTCGAATGCGGACGTAGGAGCGGCTTACCGAAGAAAGTCTTGGAGTCCACCTTGCCGGTCGTCTTGTTCCGAGTCATAACCGTGTTGATGAATTCCGGCACCTTGCAACCGACATATTGATCGCTGACCTCAACAAAGAAACGCAAATGGCCGCTGTCGGCTCTCGCCACGGCGGCGGCATGGAAGGGATATACTAGAGCCCACCTAGTTCCTGTGACCACATCGACGCGCGGTCTTGCAGCGAGCTTCACGCGGCTTCGCTACAAAACTTCGGAGCCAGCCTCTGATTGCGGTGAGGACCAGTTTCCCAGCACGGGGGTTTTCTTTGTGAAGAACGTCACGAGGTTTTGCAACAATTTTGTGTCTCGGAGTCTCGGAACTCAAGAATGAAGAAGAATCCACCGCCGGACATCATCCTTCCTGATCTGGAAGAGCCGATCCGCGCCGAACTTTTCAGCCACGAGCGGCTCGAGCAGCACGCCGAGAGCCTTGCGGCGGCGCAAATAGTCACGGAAAAAATCAGTCGAGGTCGTCCACTTCTTCCGCGTGTCCTCGACAACGGCCGCGTCCTCCTCGATTCCTACCGCGCCATAGCCCGCGCCATTCAAGACGAACACGCGATCACGCCCGCGGCCGAGTGGCTGGTCGACAACTTCCACATCGTCGATGAGCAGCTTCGCGAGATCCAGGACGATTTGCCGATCGGCTATTACCGCAAACTACCCAAACTCGCAGCAGGTCACTTGGAAGGCTACCCGCGTGTATACGGTGTTGCTTGGGCGTTTGTGGCACATACGGATAGCCGTTTCGACCCCGAAATCCTCCACCGCTTTGTGGCGGCCTATCAGCGGGTGCAACCGCTGACGATTGGCGAGCTCTGGGCGGTGGCCATCACGCTCCGCGTCGTGCTGGTCGAAAATCTGCGCAGGATGGCGGAACGGATTATTCGCAGCCGGACCGCCCGCCAGGAAGCCGATGCGCTGGCCGATCGCTTGCTCGGTTCGAATGGTCAAACTGAAATCCTCCCAGCGACGGCCCTCCGCCGCTTTGAGAATGCTCCTTTGGAAAGAGCGTTTGCCGTCCAGCTTGTCCAGCGCTTGCGGGATCTCGATCCAAAAGTTCGACCCGTGCTGGTCTGGCTTGATCAGCGCCTGGCTGCGGCGGGAACCAACGCCGATGAAATGGTCCGAACCGAGCACCAGTTGCAGGGCAGCACGAACGTGTCCGTACGCAACGTCATTACCAGCATGCGCTTGATTTCCGCATTCGACTGGCCGCAATTCTTCGAGAGCGTCAGCCTGGTGGACGAAATTCTTCGCAACGATACAGATTTCGCCGCCATGGATTTCCCCACGCGGGACATCTACCGCCATGCAATTGAAGATCTCGCGCGCGGATCGGACCGCTCGGAATTGGAAGTTGCGCGACGCGTCGTCCGGCGTGCTAAGCAGGCCTCCGCAGGCACGTCTGAGGGCCCGAACAATGGAGACAAGTCGAACCAGGACCGTCACACGGAGCCCGGCTATTATCTTATCTCGCGAGGACGCCCGGCCTTCGAGCAAGAGCTAGGCTTTCACCTCTCCAGGAAAGACCGGCTGCTCCGTTTATATATCCGTGCTGCGATCCCAGGGTATTTGGGCACAATTGCGCTTCTGACCGCGTTGATCCTCGCTCTGCCGCTGCTGCACTCCCGAGAAAGCGGTATGACCGTGCAAGGCCTCTTGCTCCTCGGTTTTCTCGCATTGGTGCCTGCCTCGGACTTGGCGATTGCATTGATCAATCGCTCGGTGATGGCTTTGCTTGGACCGCAAAAACTTCCTCGAATGGCGTTACGCCAAGGAGTCCCGGAAGATTTACGAACGATCGTCGTTGTGCCCACGCTGCTAACCACCCCGAAGGAAGTCGAGGAGCAGGTCGAGCGGCTGGAAGTGCATTACCTCGCGAATGCTGACGGAGACCTGCGCTTCGCCCTGCTCTCCGATTGGCTGGATGCACCCTGCGAAGCCATGCCAGCAGACGACGAACTGGTCGCTCTCGCGGTCGACGGCATTGCCCTGCTGAATCAACGCTATGGCCCAGCCCCTGGCGGCGGAGAACGCTTTTTCCTGTTTCACCGCAAGCGTGTTTGGAACGAGCGTGATAGGAAATGGATGGGGTGGGAGCGCAAGCGAGGAAAGCTGCATGAATTGAACCAGCTACTGCGCGGCTCAAAGAGCACGACGTTTGTGGCCGTTGGCAGACGCCCCCCGGTAAATCTTACGGGTGTTCGTTACGTCATCACTCTTGATGCCGATACGCGCCTGCCGCGAGGCGCTGCCTCACGCCTCGTCGGTACGATGGCGCACCCTCTCAATCGGCCTCGGTTCAGCGTTCCCGACGGCCGTGTTGTAGAAGGCTACGCGCTCGTCCAACCGCGTATTACTCCGTCGTTACCTATCGATCGCGAAGGTTCGCTGTCTCAAAGAATATTCTCTGGTCCGGGTGGGACGGATCCCTATTCGGCAACTGTCTCAGACGTTTACCAGGATTTATTCCACGAAGGCTCTTACACCGGCAAGGGCATTTACGACATTGATGCATTTGAATCGGCTATGGCTGGGAAAGTGCCGGAGAACTCCGTCTTGAGTCATGATCTGTTTGAAGGCATTTTTGCCCGCGTTGCCCTGGCCACTGACATCGAACTGTTTGACGATTTTCCCTCTCGTTATGAGGCAGTGACTGCGCGTCAGCATCGTTGGGCGCGCGGAGATTGGCAACTCCTCCCCTGGCTTTTTGGACGGTGCCGCTCGGGACCAGGGAAACAGAATCCATTCAAGATTCCGGCGATCGGCCGGTGGAAGATCCTCGACAACCTGCGCCGCACCTTGTCCGCTCCCGCCGCCCTTCTGACTTTGATTGTTGGGTGGCTGCAGCCACCCACTTCTCCCTGGCTGTGGACGCAATTCATTCTCGCAACTGTCGCGATTCCCCCGCTGCTTCCGTTTTTCATCGGACTCTATCCGCGCCGGAAGGGCATCTCGAAGAGAAGCCATTTTCGCGGCGTGTTCAGCGATCTGGCGCTCGGCGCGTCCCAGGTCGGCTTGACCGTCACATTCCTCGCATATCAGGCATGGCTGATGTCAGACGCGATTCTCCGGACCCTTACTCGTCTCTTTATAACGCACAAGAATTTGCTTGAATGGGTGACGGCAACACAATCGAAGCTTGCGCGCCGATCCCAAACTAAATGCCACATATCGGCGCATGGCGGGCGGCATTGTTCTCGCCCTCGTGTCGCTCTTAGCTCTGGCATTTGCGCGGAACCAAGCTTGGGCTGTTGGGGCTCCGTTCATCCTTATTTGGTTTGCCGCTCCAGCCGTAGCGCGAAAAATCAGCGTGCGCCCGGAGTTCCGCGAGGCCGATCCGTTGTCGCCGGCAGACGCGCGAGCTCTCCGGTTGATTGCGCGGCGAACTTGGCGCTTCTATGAGGCATTCGTCTCCTCAGAGGACAACGCCCTGCCTCCCGACAATTTTCAGGAGACTCCCAAACCCGTCGTGGCACACCGAACCTCGCCTACCAACATCGGCCTTTATCTTCTTTCCACCGTCTGCGCTTGCAACTTCGGATGGTTGGGTGCGCTCGATACGGTGGAGCGGTTGGAAGCTACCCTCGGGACGATGAACCGAATGGAATTATTCCGCGGACATTTCTACAACTGGTATGACACGCGTGACTTGCATCCGCTCGAACCGAGATACGTTTCCTCCGTAGACAGCGGAAATCTCGCCGGGCATCTGGTGGCTCTCGGAAACAGTTGCCGGGAACTCGCTAAGAGATCACTTCCCGGAGCACGCCTCCTCGCCGGAATGGAAGATGCCATCCGCCTGTTAGGCGAAGCGCTTTCCGGAATCGCGGACACACCTCGCACACATATTGTCACGCGGAAGCAACTCAGCAATGCAGTCGATAGGATGGTGGCCTCGCTCGACTCGCTACCGATGGATGCCGTGGATTGGGGGATTCGTTTCGCGGAGTGGAGAGCCCACGCCCAGACTGTGGCGGACATTGCGCAAACTCTGGCGCAGGAGCGTGCAGACCCTCCCGAATCTGAATTGAGCGTCTGGGCGGCTGCGTTTAGGGCTTGCGTCGAAAGCCACGTTCGAGACGCTGAGATCTTGATTCCGTGGACGCGCTGGAACACCAAAGAAATTACTGGCATGGCCCAGCGTCGTCGAGAGCAGGCGCCCGAGTGGATTGCCATTGAGCCATTTCTCCATTCCGTTCCTACGCTTGCGGAAGCCCCTGACCGGTTCGACGCTGCCCTTCGTGAACTCTCGGCGTTGCGCGCCCGCCTGCAGACCGGCATTCCGGGGGATAGAGACACGATTACGCGGATCGATGCGCTTTCCGATGCAATCAGGCATTCTGCCGCGGATGCCAGTGCGCTCGTTCGCCGTCTTTCAACTCTCACGCTCAGGGCCGAGAGCATGTTTCAGGCGATGGATTTCGGTTTTCTGTTTGACGGCACGCGCAGTCTTTTTTCGATTGGTTATCGCGTTACGGAAGGAATCCTAGACCCCAATTGCTATGACCTACTTGCTTCCGAGGCGCGCCTGACGAGCTTCATCGCCATTGCCAGGGGAGAAGTCCCGCCCTCGCACTGGTTTCGCCTGGGCCGCGCTCTCACACCTGTGGGCCACGGCTCCGCGCTTATCTCCTGGTCAGGCTCGATGTTTGAATACCTCATGCCGGATCTCGTGATGCGTTCCCCGGCGGCGAGCCTGTTGAGCCAGACGTGCAAACTCGTGGTGCGCCGTCAAATTGAATATGGTGCGGAACGGCATGTACCCTGGGGCGAGTCGGAATCGGCTTACAATGCGCGAGATCTTAATCTCACGTATCAATATTCGAGCTTTGGCGTGCCCGGACTGGGGCTCAAGCGCGGTCTCAGCGAAGATATCGTCATCGCCCCGTATGCCACTGCGCTTGCGGCGATGATTGACCCAATTGCGGCCATGCAAAACTTTGCCCGACTCGAACAAGCGGGCGGAAGTGGCGCGTATGGCTTCTACGAAGCCCTTGATTACACACCCACGCGCGTGCCCGAAGGCGAAACCGTCGCGGTCGTACGCACGTACTTCGCCCACCATCAGGGAATGTCGATAGTCGCGATCTCAAACGTGCTGGACGATGGCGCGATGCGCAGGCGTTTCCATGCAGAGCCAATGGTGCAGGCTACCGAACTGCTGTTGCAGGAGCGCACACCGCGCGACGTGCTGGTGGCGCGGCCTCGTGCCGAAGAAGTGTCCGCCGCTGCGCATGTTCGAGAACTCGTGCCACCCGTACTCCGCCGATTCACGACCCCGCATAGTCCAACTCCCCGGACACACCTGCTTTCCAATGGCAGGTACGCTGTGATGCTGACGGCAGCAGGTTCAGGCTATAGCCGGTGGCAGGATATCGCCGTAACGCGTTGGCGCGAGGATGCCACGCGCGATTGCTGGGGCAGTTATATTTATCTTCGCGACGCGCAATCCGGTGAAGTCTGGTCAGCGGGCTACCAGCCGAGCGGCATCGAACCCGACGCCTACGAGGTTTCTTTCTACGAAGACCGCGCTGAATTTATCCGACGGGACCACGCGCTGACCACCACACTTGAAGTCATCGTGTCGCCCGAGGACGATGCGGAAATTCGGCGCGTTTCGGTCAGCAACCTCGGAACACGCACACGTGACGTTCAGGTTACATCGTACGCCGAACTTTGCTTGGCATCGCAGGCCGCCGATGTGGCCCATCCTGCGTTCTCGAATCTATTCGTGCAGACCGAATTTGTGCCCGATGCCGGCGCGCTGCTCGCGACGCGGCGCAAACAATCCGAAAGGGAAACTACCGTTTGGGCCGCGCACGTGGCTGTCGTGGAAGGTGAAACCGTTGGCGACTTGCAATTCGAGACCGACCGCGCGCGGTTTCTTGGCCGCGGCCACGACATCCTTAAGCCAGTTTCGATTATCGATGGGCGGCCGCTCTCGAATACGACGGGGTTCGTACTCGACCCCGTTCTTAGTCTGAGACGCACGGTGCGCATTCTTCCGGGAGCCACTGCGCGCATTGCTTTCTCCACCATCGTCGCCTCGACTCGCGAGCAAGCGCTGGAACTCGCCGACAAGTACCGCGGCGCGGCAACATTCGGGCGCAGCTTGGCGCTGGCCTGTACACAAGCACAGGTACAACTGCACCACCTAGGTATCAGCCTCGACGAAGCCCACTTGTTTCAAAGACTGGCCAACTTTGTGATCTATTCCGATGCTTCCATGCGGCCATCTTCCGATGTGCTCAGCCGCAGCACACTCGACCGCTCCGCGCTGTGGGCTCAGGGAATCTCCGGCGATTTGCCTATCGTTCTGGTACGTATCGACGAAACAGAAGATTTCGAAATCGTCCGTCAATTGCTGCGCGCACACGAATACTGGCGCACGAAGCTGCTCTCCACTGACGTGGTGATTGTCAATGAAAAGTCCTCCTCGTATGCTCAGGACCTACAGAACTCTTTGGACGGGCTCGTGCGTGGCAGCCGGTTGCGACTTTCTCCGAACACCGACAAGGTGCGCGGCAGTATCTTCCTGCTGCGGGCGGACCTCATAACTCCTCAGGAACGCGCTCTCCTTCAAAAGGTCGCGCGAGCGGTGTTGCTAAGCCGGCGGGGCACGTTGTCCGAGCAGGTGACTCGATCGCAGCGCACTGAACTCGTTGCGTCCCCGACCCCGCGCCCTCCGAGAGTGGCCAAACGCCAGGATTTACCGGCGCCTCAGCAAGCTCTCGACTTTTTCAACGGCCTGGGTGGCTTCGCCGATCAGGGTCGCGAGTATGTAACCTTCCTCGGTGAGGGTTTGCGGACTCCTGCGCCCTGGATCAATGTGATTGCGAATGCTTCGTTTGGTTTCCTTGTTTCGGAATCGGGCTCGGGTCACACCTGGTCTCTCAATAGCCGTGAAAACCAGCTGACGCCGTGGTCCAACGATCCCGTCAGCGATCCGCCAGGAGAAGCTATCTACGTCCGCGACGACAATACCGGTGAGGTGTGGAGCCCCACGGCACTTCCATGTCGCGATGAAACTGCTGCGTACATTTCCCGGCATGGCCAGGGCTACAGCCGATTCCGTCATGGCTCGCACGGTATTTTGCTCGAGCTTCTACAATTCGTACCTTCGGAAGATCCAATCAAAATTTCGCGGCTCACTCTAACAAATGATTCTGGTCGCCCGCGTCGTCTCTCCGTTACCGCTTATGCCGAGTGGGTGCTGGGCAATTCACGAAGCGCCTCGGCGCCGTACATCATCACGGAACTGGATTCGCAGACGGGAGCGCTTTTCGCACGGAGCTCATGGGGTGGAGAATTCGGCGGGCGCGTCGCCTTTGCGGACCTTGCGGGAAGGCAATCTTCCGTTACCGGCGACCGCACAGAATTTATCGGGCGCAATGGCACACTTGCACGCCCGGCCGCGCTGGAACGAAGCGGCCCGCTTTCTGGAAGGTCAGGCGCAGGTCTCGATCCGTGCGCCGCGCTGCAAACCTCGATCGAATTGCGTCCCGGCGCGAAGGCGGAAATCGTGTTTTTTCTGGGCCAAGCAGAAAACAGTGAGCAAGCGCGCCAATTGATCGCACGTTATCGCGCTGCGGACTCGGACGCAATCCTGGCGGAGGTTACCGGCCGTTGGGACGATGTCCTCGGCGCCGTGCAGATCGCCACTCCCGAACCCGCCATGGATATTCTAATGAATCGCTGGCTGCTGTACCAGACGCTGTCCTGTCGTGTATGGGGGCGGGCCGCATTCTATCAATTGAGCGGCGCTTACGGATTCCGCGACCAACTTCAGGATGTCATGGCGCTGTGCACAGCTAAGCGCGAAATTGCCCGCGAGCACCTGCTGCATGCTGCCGCACGACAGTTTATCGAAGGTGATGTTCAACACTGGTGGCACCCGCCTTCGGGACGCGGTGTGCGCACCCGTATCTCGGACGACCTCCTGTGGCTACCTTACACACTTATCCACTTTCTTGAGGCCACCGGCGATCGGACTGTGCTCGAAGAACCTATACCTTTTCTAGAAGGCAATACATTGGCTGAAGGACAGAACGAATCCTATTTCCAGCCGAGTATCTCGGACATTCGCGCGACGCTGTTCGAGCATTGCGCGCGAGCGCTTGATCGCAGTCTCGCTGTTGGCAGCCGCGGTCTGCCATTGATGGGAACGGGCGATTGGAACGACGGTATGAATCGCGTCGGCGAGCAGGGCAAGGGAGAAAGCGTTTGGCTTGGCTGGTTCCTCCACACGATTCTCTGGGAGTTTGCAAAGATAGCGGATTCGCGCAGCGAGCATAAGCGTGCGGAGAGTTGGCGTCTCCACGTGAGTGCACTCAAGGCGGCACTGGAGCGCGAGGGGTGGGATGGCGAATGGTATCGCCGCGCCTATTTCGACGACGGCACTCCCCTCGGCTCTGCCAAAAACACGGAATGCCGCATTGATTCCATCGCCCAATCCTGGGGAGTCATGACTGGCGCCGCCGACCCCGGCCGTGTCGCTCGCGCCATGGCCGCCGTGGATAAACAATTGGTAAGGCGCCCCGAGGGCTTGATCCTCCTCTTCACGCCGCCTTTTGACAACCCAACGCATGATCCCGGCTACATTCGAGGATACGTGCCGGGCGTCCGCGAAAACGGGGGACAGTACACGCATGCCGCCGTGTGGACCGTCATTGCCTTTGCAGAGCTTGGCGACGGCGACAGGGCCTGCGAACTGTTCCGGATGCTAAATCCAATAGCCCATACCTCTTCGCGCGTAAGCGTGCAGCGGTACAAAGTTGAGCCTTACGTCGTGGCGGGCGACGTGTATGCTGAACCTCCTCACGTGGGGCGCGGCGGGTGGACCTGGTATACCGGCGCCGCCGGCTGGCTCTATCGTGCCGGTCTGGAATGGATTCTCGGATTCCGCATGGGCGGCATGACGTTTTCGATCGATCCTTGCATTCCCCGGAACTGGCCTAGCTACTCCATCGAGTTTCGTTATCACTCTGCCACCTATCGGATTAAGGTGGACAATCCGTCCCGCGTTTCTCGTGGCGTTGGTCTGACCGAGTTGGACGGCAAATTACTGGCTAGCTCCGCAAATATTCCGCTCGTCAACGACGGCGCCGTGCACGAAGTCCGCATCGTGCTGGGATGACGGTAACGGGCCGCAGCAACGGAAACAGCGTCGAAAGCTCGCGCTCGCAATTCGGGTTCAGAAGGAGTCACGCTCTCACATTTTGCAAACCGTACAACGGAAACTTCCTGCCGCATCGGTCCGCGGAGATTCCGAGGTGGTTGCACTCGATTATTTCCGGTGACTGGGTCACGACGATCATCACCGCCTATTCCAGCTCCAATACAGGCGCAATCCCATCGATGCCAGGCTTTCACCGTTTCGGGTTTGACGATCGCGAGCGCAGATCGTCAACCACTCCATAGCCGTGAGAGCCATACCTACAGGAGTCTGTCAGCAGCACTTAGCAGGGTGCTGCAAAACTCCGTGTTTGGAGCTGTGATTGCAGTTTAGTTTGCACGAAGCTTGAACGCCGCAATTTGTGCGGCGATTCTCTGAAAAACAGGAGCACTTCGTGCGCGGAAATCCCAAATTGCAGAATCCGATGTTTTTCGTGGCCAACACGGAAGAGCGGCTGCCAAAAGATCATCCTCTGCGCGCGATCAAGCGCCGTGCCGACGAGGTGCTGAAGCAGATGCAGCGCGTGTTCGATGCGGCGTACAGCGAAACGGGGCGTCCGGGGATTCCGCCGGAGGCGCTGCTGAAGGCGCTGTTGCTGCAAGCGCTGTACTCGATTCCCTCGGAGCGGCGTCTGGTGGACGCGATCAACTGGAACTTGCTGTACCGCTGGTTCTGCGATCTGGACGCGGACCAAGCGGTGTGGGATGCCACGGCGTTCACCCACAATCGCGAGCGCTTCGAGCGGCACGGGCTGGTGCAGAAGTTTTTTGAACGCGTGGTGGCCAGCGCGCTGGTCGAGCAGTACGCCTCGAACGATCACTTCACCGTGGACGGGACGCTGATCCAGTCCTGGGCCTCGCTGAAAAGTTTTCGTCCCAAGGAAGAGCCGGTGAACAAGCCGCCCGCCCAAGACGGCAGCAATCCTTCGGTGGATTTTCGCGGCGAGAAGCGCCGCAATGAAACGCATCAGTCTACGACCGATCCCGAGGCGCGGTTGGCGCGGAAGAGCAAGGGCATGGCGGCGCTGCTCTGCCACAGCGGGCACGCCTTGATGGAGAACCGGCATGGGCTGTGCTTGGACATCGCCATCGCCGTGGCTGACGGGCACGCCGAGCGAGACACGGCGGAAAAGCTGTTGCGGCGCTTGGCGCGGCGGCACGGCATCAAGCCCAAGACCGTGGGTGCCGACCGCGGATTCGAGGCGGGCGAGTTTTTGCGCACGCTGGAAGAAGACCTGCACGTCACGCCGCACGTGCCGCTCACCGCGGAGCGCGTGATCAGCCAAGGTCCCGCAGGAGACGCGCGCCGCCGCATGCTGCGGCGGATGAAGACCCAGGGATATGCGCTGAGTCAGCGAGCACGAAAGAAGATCGAGCAGATGTTCGGCTGGATGAAGCAAGCTGGCGGGCTGCGCAAAGTGCGTCACGTGGGCCGCTGGAAGATTCAGCAGGTAGCCTACCTGTGGGCTGCAGCGTTCAACCTGCTGCGCTTGGCCCATCTGGAGGCCGCTACATAGACAGGATCGAGAGCAGGGCGCAGTGCCGAAAGACAAAATGCGACTGCGAGAAGTTTTACACGGCCCCCTGCTCGCCTGCCACTTTGCCCTGAACTCCGTCCTCATCTCGAAAATCATCCGTTTTGCAGCACCCTGTTAGAGGCAGTTTGTGAGAACGGGTCGAGCGTTGAAGGACCAGGAGCTGATGCCGGGGGGCAAGCATCTCTGCTTGGAGCGCGGCCCGAGTCCAAAAGCCTTGTCGAATCGAAGAAAGCAGCGGGAGAAATGATCGCGAACATGTCGTGTGCAACCTATAGCTGTCGCCGTTCAAACTCAACTGGCTCAATCAGAACGGAGTTCCCGGTAGGGACAACGACGCGGACAGCGAAACCAACTAAGGTGCTCGATGCCAAACTGGCGGAAAAGTTCTTGTGGATCCCAACCACAATTCGTCGTTCAATAAAATCTTCGCCGATAACCACGATTTCCTCGGTGGATGTCATGACAGCAGCACTCCTCACGGAATTCAATCCCGTCTACTCGCAAACGGTTAGCCCCTCTGTGCGAAAGCTATCGCCAAAACTCAGAGCCAACACCTGTTACGCGGTTTCGCTAAAGCACGTCGGTACCCTCAATCACGGATGGCAGTGACGGTGGTCACTCGATTGCCAGCGCGATAAGTCGCGGTCCGAGGGAGCGCCAATGAAAGCCCGATTCATGGTGATGGGGGGGCACAAAACCCAATGACACATGGTACAGCGTCGTTTTGCGGGTAGGCTTACAAACAAAAGCGGAAAGCCATCTTCAGGCGTCTAGGCCATGCTTTCGTCTCGACGGTGGCCTCCCTGCTCGACGGCGCGCACGTTGCGGGAGTGTGTGACGGCGGGCTCACTGCTAACACCTGGTATCCCCCAAGCCGTTCCGATCCATGGCATGCCGTGCGTCTCGGGACCGAGGGGCTCGAAACCAGCTTTGGAATGAACGTCCTACGGGAACTCGTGCGCCTGGGCAATAAGAGATTTGATGTGACTCTCAAAATCAAGCTGGCCGCGCTCTGTGGTCGCAGCGTTCCGGGCGCGAAAGCATCCTGCGCCGGAACCGCCGAACTGTATCTTTCGATTCCCGGTTCACCGCTGCGCCAGCAAACTGGCAACCCATCGCTCCATCTCTCGATACTCGGCGGATTCGCGAACTGCGGATGCGGAGGCCCACCCCTCACACTTGCTCTAGCTGAACCCCGTCCGATGCGTCTGGAACACTGTGCCGTTCGTCATCGCAGTTCGTGACCTCCATCACCGCCGCGAGTTCTAAACGCATGTAGAAAATGTGTATAAAGCTTGTGCTGCGGAGCGAGGCGCACGGCATTGAACCTGGCCGAGAGAGAAGGCGCACGCCCGAAACCAAATTCAAGGAGCTGTCCATGACCACCGCGAAGCAACCGAAAAGTCGAACCGCGAAACAGATGGAATTGGAAATGGAAGATCGCCAGGAAGCTCGCCGCGAGCAAGAACGCGAGGGATCAGAAGAACTGAATCAAGGCTTTCAAACCGGAACGTACGACTACCGGAAGACCGGAGTGAAGTGGGGACCTTCCTACAGGACCCGAAAGTGGGCTGCCAAGTCACAGCCAAAGAGCTGAACCTCAAGTTCGGCTCCTGAATGACGGGCTGAAGTCAGCCGTACTGATCGCTGACGATCGCAGTTGCGGCGTCCGGTTCAGACAGGGAAAGAGAGATAGCGATGGCTGCCAAGAAGTTACTGTTTCGTGCGGCGGCTCGGGAGAAGATACTCACCGGCGCGACGGCGTTGGCGGACGCCGTGCGAATCACACTCGGTCCCAAATCGAAGTGTGTCCTGATTGAAAAGAAGTGGGGAAAGCCGATCATCTGCAACGACGGCATCACCATCGCCAAGGAAATCGAGTTGCGCGATGCCGAGGCCAATCTCGGCGCGCAGATGATCCGAGAAGCCGCCGAGCGCACCGGCGAGGCCGTGGGCGACGGGACGAGCACTTCCGCCATCTTGGCTCATGCGATTTTCGCGGAGGGTCTGCATAACGTGGCTGCTGGCGCGAGCGCGGTGGATCTCAAGCGCGGACTTGATCGCGGCCTGCGCGTCGCCGTTCAATCGCTCAAAACGCTGTCACGCCCGGTTGCCAGCCGGCGCGAGAAAGTTCAGATCGCCACGATTTCAGCGCATAATGACGCGACCATCGGAGAACTGGTGGCCGACGCGTACGAAAAGGTTGGGACGGAAGGCGTAATTACGGTTGAAGAATCGAAAACTACCGATTCCACACTCGAAGTGGTCGAGGGCATGCAGTTCGACCGAGGCTATATTTCTCCGTACTTCGTCACGGACGCGGAGAAGATGGAAGTTGTTCTTGACGACGCGCTCATCCTGCTGCACGAAAAGCGAATCGGGAACATGAAAGATATGCTGCCGCTGCTCGAACAGGTGGCGAAAGCGGGGCGGCCTTTGCTGATCGTCGCTGAAGACGTGGAAGGCGAGGCGCTCGCCACGCTCGTCGTAAACAAAGTGCGGGGCACGCTTCCGTCTGCTGCCGTGAAGGCGCCGGGATTCGGCGATCGGCGAAAAGACCTGCTGCAGGATATCGCCATCCTCACCGGCGGAGAACTCATCGCCGAGGAACTTGGACTAAAGATGGAAAGCCTGACGCTGAATGAGCTTGGCCGCGCCAAGCGAATCGTGATTGATAAGGACAAGACCACGATTGTGGGCGGCGAAGGATCGAAAGCTGCCATCGAAGGGCGCTGCGCGGAAATCCGTAAACTAATCGAGAAAACGACCTCTGATTACGACAGGGAAAAGCTGCAGGAGCGCTTGGCCAAGCTAGCCGGCGGAGTGGCTGTGATCCGTGCTGGCGCTCCTTCCGAGAGCGAAATGAAAAATCGCAAGGAAGCGATCGAAGACGCCATCAGCGCGACGAAAGCTGCGCTCGCGGAGGGTATCGTTCCCGGAGGAGGCCTTGTGCTGCTGCGGCTCATCGATTCGGTATCCACGGAAGAGGTGAATTGCACGGGAGACGAGCGTACCGGTCTCTTGATTCTCCGTCGCGCTCTGGAAGCACCCACGCGGCAGATTGCGGAGAACTCGACGGTCGACGGCGGAGTCGTTGTGGATCGCATGCGCTCAGGAAAGGGAAATTACGGCTTCGACGCCGCGCAATGTCAGTATGTCGACCTTGTGGAAGCGGGAATCATTGACCCCACCAAAGTCGTGCGCGTGGCGCTGGAAAATGCGGTGTCTGTCGCGAGCGTGCTGCTCCTGGCGGAAGCCACTTTGACCGAAGAGCCGGAGGAAAAGAAAGAGCCCGCGCGGCAGGAACCCTTCGCGTAGCGAGACTTCGAAAGGTCCAAGCGCACCGCGGTTTATCGTTAAAATCCCATGGCACGCTGGGAACACTTTTCGCACGGCTCCGACATCGGCGTCCGCGGTTTTGGCAAAACGCCGGAAGAAGCCTTTGAGCAGGCCGCGCTTGCTCTCTCTGCCGTCGTTGCCAACCTGGCGACGATCGTGCCGCATGAAGACATCGAGGTCCGCTGCGACGCCCCTGATCTGGAACTGCTGCTCATGAGCTGGCTAAATGCGGTGATTTACGAAATGGCAGTGCGGAGAATGCTCTTCAGCAAGTTCCACGTAGCGATTTCAGGGCACTCGTTGACCGGTGCTCTATCCGGCGAGACCATTGATACGGGACGCCACGAGATCGCGGTGGAAGCTAAAGGAGCAACGGTGACCGGCTTGCGAGTGGCGCGCGATGCGGATGGCGGCTGGGTAGCAGAGTGCGTGATCGATGTCTAGCAACGCGGAGATGTCATGAACCCGCAATCGCTCGAGAGGCATTCCGATTTCGAATGGTGGATCAAGCCCACTGGGAAGATGCGCGTGCCGGGAATCATTTATGCCGGGGAGCAACTGATTGAGGGCATGGACGAAAAAGTCCGCGAGCAGGTGACGAACGTGGCCTCCTTGCCGGGAATTCAGCGCGCCTCATACGCCATGCCCGATGCGCATTGGGGCTACGGTTTTCCGATTGGCGGCGTTGCTGCATTCGATCCCGATGAAGGCGGCGTCATTTCCGCCGGAGGCGTGGGCTTCGACATTTCCTGCGGCGTGCGCACGTTGCGCACCGGCCTACGAGCGGATGAATTGGCGGGCAGGAAAGAAGAGCTCGCGGATGCGTTGTTCGCCAGCGTTCCCGCCGGGGTGGGCAGCACGGGCGCGATCCGGCTCACCGAGCATGAAATGGACGAGATGCTGCGCGGAGGCGCCCGTTGGGCCGTCCTGCGCGGCTACGGACACCCGGGCGACCTTGATCACATCGAAGAGAACGGCTGCGCGTCGGGCGCTAAGCCCGATTGTGTTTCGCGTGAAGCAAAGAAGCGCCAGGCGCAGGAAATGGGAACATTGGGTTCGGGCAATCACTATCTCGAGGTGCAGCGCGTCGCCCGCGTTCTGGATCCGCAGACGGCGTCCGCGTTTGAGCTGCAGGAAGACGACATCGTCGTGAGTATTCATTGCGGCTCCAGAGGACTCGGCCACCAGGTCGGAACCGACTACTTGAAAACCATGATTGTGGACGGATTTCGGCCCATCCCGGATAGGGAACTGGCCTGCGCTCCGATTCGCTCCGAACTCGGACAGCATTACCTTGGCGCGATGCGCGCTGCCACAAACTGTGCGCTGGCCAATCGCCAGATCATCACGCATTTGGCGCGCGGCGCATTCGAGCGGGTGCTGCCGGATGCGAATCTCACGCTGTTGTACGATGTCTCCCATAACACCTGCAAAGTCGAACAGCACGCAGTCGGCGGTGATCGCCGCGAACTCTTCGTGCATCGGAAGGGTGCGACGCGAAGTTTTGGGCCTGGTCATCCGGACTTAAAGGGCAGTTTCAGGGAAACGGGACAGCCCGTGTTGATCGGCGGCACAATGGGAACGGAGTCTTATATTCTCGTCGGCACCGAGCGAAGCGAGGGACTCGCGTTTTCTTCCGCGTGCCACGGAGCTGGGCGGTCGATGAGCCGCACGGCAGCAACCAAGAAATGGCATGGGCGCGAGTTGGTCGATGAGCTGCGCGCCCAGGGTATCTTGATCCGCACGCGCTCGTTTCGAGGCGTTGCGGAGGAAGCGCCCGGCGCGTACAAGGACGTCTCTGCTGTCGCCGAAGCCGCTGAACGCGCGGGCTTGGCGCGCCGGGTGGCGCGGCTCGTTCCGTTGATTTGCGTCAAAGGCTGATGTCTTCGTCATTGAAATGGCAAGAAGCAAAGGCGACCTGGCGGATTCGCCGAACCGGAGATCAGCGCCCGCCGGCGCCCGTGAGAAATGATCTACATATCAGGAGGACTGCCTGTGGGCAGCGACATCGATCAGCGGCTTCTGGAGCCAGAGAAGTTGTACCGCCCGTGTGATACTCCAGCTTTTAAATTTAAGACCACTGCGGAATTGCCAGACCTGGACGAGACCATTGGCCAGGATCGCGCACTCGATGCCGTTCGCTTTGGGGTCGGAATTCAGCAGCAGGGATTCAATCTTTTCTTGCTGGGCCCCGCCGGAACGGGGAAATACGAACTCGCGCGTCATTTCCTCCTCAAGCGCGCCGCCAAGCAGGCGACGCCCGACGACTGGTGCTACGTCAATAAGTTTGAAAAGCCCGAAAAACCGCGTGCGCTGCGGCTCCCTCCAGGCCGCGGTTTGGTTTTGCAGGAGGATATGCGCGGCTTGCTTGAGAATCTCAAGTCGGCTATTCCCTCCGCCTTTGAAACCGAGACTTATCGCGCCCGCAAACAAGCGATCGAACAGGAAGTGAAGGAAAAACAGGAAAGAGCGTTCGAAGAACTTCAGCAGGAGGCAAATCAAAAAGAGATCGCCGTGATTCGCACGCCCACCGGCTTCGTGCTCGCTCCAGCGCGCGGCAAACAGGTCTTGAGTCCCGAGGATTTCGAGAAGCTGCCCGAAGCCGAGCATCAAAGAATACAGTCGTCGATCTCCGAGCTGCAGGAGAAGCTTCGCAACGTGCTGGAACAGATGCCCGGGTACGAGCAGGATGGTCGTGAAAAGCTGCGCGTCCTGAACGGCGAAGTGGCCATCTTCGCAGTCGGCCATCTGATCGACGAGCTGCGGAAGAAATACGCGGATCTTCCGGCTGTTGTGGCCTTTTTGAACGAGGCCCAGCAGGACATGATCGACAACGTGAACGAATTTCTCTCGCCGCCCGAAAATCCGCTGGCCGCCATGCTCGGCGCTCCCGCTCCGTTTGCTGCCCGAGACTCTGGGTTTCTTCGGCGTTACCAGGTGAACCTGCTCGTCGACCATCGCTCGAATCATGGCGCGCCCGTGCTCTACGAAGATCATCCGACATACCAAAACTTGATCGGCGAAGTCGAATACATGGCCCACTTGGGCGCGGTTTCTACCGACTTTAACCTGATCCGGTCGGGAGCGCTGCATCGCGCCAACGGCGGCTACTTGATTCTGGACGCCCATAAATTGCTCATGCAGCCGTACGCCTGGGAAGCACTAAAGCGCGCCCTGCAGTCTTCGGAAATGCGTATCGAATCCTTAGGGCGGATGCTGAGTCTCGTCAGCACGGTTTCGCTCGAGCCCGAGCCCATTCCGTTGAAGGTGAAAGTCGTGTTGACCGGCGAGCGCACACTGTACTACCTGCTCTCGTCCCTGGACCCTGAGTTCAATGAGCTCTTCAAAGTAGCCGCTGATTTTGAGGAGCAAATGGATCGAAGCGCGGCTCAGGACCACCTCTATGCGCAATGGATTGCTACCATCGCTCGCAAGGATCGCCTTCTCCCATTTACCGCAGGCGCAGTCGGCCGGTTGATCGAACACAGCTCGCGCGTCGCTGGAGATACGGGAAAAATATCGACGCACACGCGCACGCTCTCGGATCTATTGCGGGAGGCCGACTACTGGGCGCGCGAGGCTGCTCAGTCCGCCGCCCGCGCGGAGGACGTCCAGCGCGCAATCGACGCGCAGATTCGCCGCTCCGATCGCCTGCGCCAGCGGTTGCTCGAAGAAGTTCTGCAGGGCACCTTGCTGATTGACACTGCCGGAGAAAAAATCGGGCAGGTGAACGGTCTTTCCGTTTTTGAATTCGCGAATTTTTCCTTTGGACATCCTTCTCGAATCACCGCGCGCGTGCGGCTCGGCAAGGGCGACGTCATCGATATCGAACGCGAAGTGAAGCTCAGTGGGCCGATTCATTCAAAGGGAGTGCTGATTCTTTCCGGCTTCCTCGGCGGACGCTATGCGGCCGATCACCCTTTGTCTCTTTCCGCCAGCCTGGTTTTCGAACAGTCCTATGGCGGAGTTGAAGGCGATAGCGCTTCCTCCACTGAACTCTATGCGCTTCTTTCGGCGCTTTCCGGTCTCCCCATCAAGCAGTCCTTGGCTGTCACCGGATCCATCAACCAGCACGGGCAGGTGCAGGCCATCGGCGGCGTGAACGAAAAGATCGAAGGCTTTTTCGATCTGTGCAAGGCCCGTGGGCTGAACGGTCAAGGCGTGATTATTCCTACTTCCAACGTGCGGCACTTGATGTTGAGGAGCGATGTCGTCGAAGCGGCCCGCGCCGGCTCATTCAATATCTACGCCGTTGAGAATATCGACCAGGGAATCGAGATTCTCACGGGTGTGCCCGCCGGCGAGCGCGATGCGTCTGGAAAGTTTCCCGAAGGCACCGTGAACGAAAGAGTTGAAAAGCGCCTCGTGGACCTCGCTGAAAAGAGGCTTTCGGCGCAACGAACCGGCGCGAAGGAAGAATTGTGAACGAGCCCGCATCAGCATGGGGACTTCGCCGGATTCTAGTCGCCCTCGACGCGTCGCCGGATAGTCTTCGAGCGCTCGAAATTGCCGCTCGCTTAGCCGCGAACGCAAACGCTGAACTGCGGGGGCTGTTCGTTGAAGACCTGGCGCTGCTGCGCGCTGCAGAAATTCCTTTGGCTCGCGAGCTGTCCTATTTTTCTGCGGCTGCGGTGCCGCTGAGCCGCGAAAGCGTCGAGCGAAAGCTCCGAAACCAGTCGAAGCAGGTCCGAGTCGCTCTCGCGCGTGTCGCGGAACGCGCCCGGATTGCGAGTTCGTTTCGAAGTGTTCGCGGGCATGTCGGCGTCGAACTTTCTGGTGCAGCCGCCGAGGTAGACCTACTGGTGCTCGGCGGGACCGGTTGGTCGCTCGGCCCCCGCTCCCGGATCGGCTCTACGGCCCTCGAGATTGCGTCGGGTTCGGTTCCAGTTCTGCTTTTGCCGAAACGCGGAGTTCCCGAACAGGTGCACTTGGCGGTTTACTTCGACGGTTCGAAATCAGCACAGCGCGCGCTGCAAGCCGCTCGTGAGTTGGCGGAAACCGGGCTGGACGGCATCGCACTCCTTGTGCCCTGGGGCGTTTCGGTTTCCGATTCGCTCACTGAGTCATTCTCAGCGAATGGCGCGCCCTTGGAAATTCACTCACGACCCTTCGACGCATCAAGCGGAGAAAGCTTGCTCCGCGCGCTGCAAGCCGAACGTAATGGCGTTCTCGTCGTTGGCGGTCGCGAGTTGCTCCCCAATCTGCCGCCGCTTGAGACGATTCTCTGCGAGCTGGAAATGCCCGTGCTGCTCCTCGGCCCGGCCCCTGCAAATCCGTAGCCGGATTTATCTGCTGATCCAACAGCCGTCCGCCAGATCCCATCCGAATCCCGGCGTTTTAAGGGCTCGCGTGTCCACCGGCGCCGTGCATCGCGCCGGCCGATCCGCGCCACGTGCTGGTGGGCGACTTTGGTTGCGCCGCTGGATGGCTTCTGATATACAAGCGACGCAACAATCAATCCATAACAAGCTCACGGGGGGAATTATGCTCGGAAAGTCCTTGAAGTTGGCCGCTGTCATGCTGCTGGCGGGCGGACTGATCGGTTTTGCGAATTGCACGGCCGCGGCAGCCGGTCAGGTGGCCGGGGCGGCCGAAGCGAAGAATTGCGATCGCGCATGTTTGGACGGCTTCGTGAATCAATATCTGAACGCGCTGGTGGCGCATGATCCCTCCCGCCTGCCCGTCACGAAATACGTGAAGTACACCGAAAACGGCCAGAGACTCGAGTTGGGCGATGGCTTCTGGCGCACTGCCACCGCGCGCGGCCCGTACAAGCTCTACATTGAAGATACGCAAGCCGGCGAAGTGGGCTTCTTCGGCACCATGGAGGAGGCTGGCCAGCCCGTGATCTTGGCGCTGCGCCTGCGGATCTTCGGGCACAAAATTTCCGAGGCCGAGGCCATCGTGGCCCGCGGCGACATGGCCGTCAACGGCGCCAAAGCTCTTAACAAGCTCGGCAAGCCCGACCCGATTTACGCGGAAGAGACGCCGAAATCGGAGCGCGTTTCCCGCCTCGATCTGATCAATACCGCCAACAAGTACTTCTCCGGCATGCAGCAGGACAACGGCAAGGCCGACTACTCGTTCTTCGCCGACGATTGCAACCGCCTCGAAAACGGCATGCAAACCACCAACAATCCTAACGCGCGTCCGGCGCGCCCCGGCTCGTACTCGGCGTCATGGTCGTGCAAAAAACAATTCGCTTCCGGTCTGCTTCACTTTGTGAGCCGCATTCGCGACCGCCGTTTCATGGTCGTGGACACGCAGCGCGGCGACGTCCTCGCCTTCGGCTTCTTCGATCACGAGGCGGGCAACACGCGCACCTTCCAGACTCCCGACGGCAAAACTGTCACCGCCGGCCCGGTGACGCCGTGGACGTGGGAAATCGCGGAGCTCTTCAAGGTGCAGGGTGGCCAGATCCATCGCATCCAGGCCGTGCTGACGCAGGCACCCTACGGCATGGGTTCGGGATGGAGCAGTTGGGACCAATCGATGTCCGACCAGCCTCAGTGGTAGGAAACGCGGCGAATTCAGGCGGCTGCGGGAAGCGATCGGCGCCCGCAGCCGCTCTGCGGAAATAGGGCGCCAAGCCGCGCGCTATTTCCCATCGACGCTGAACGCAATCAGCGCGTTCCCTCGGTGCCCATTGAAGCGTCCCTCGCCTGAATTGACGTACAACATGCCATTGGCGATTGTCGGTCCTTCCGTGCCGAGAGTACCGCCCTTCGCCGGGACGCCATTCACGGCATCGTAAGTTTTCGCGGCGGTGTCGAAATCCCACAGCGCCGATCCGTCTTGCGTCGAATACGCCCGCAGGTGCCCGTCGTTCGCGCCGGAGAAAACCGCCCCTGAAATCACGGTGATGGCCGCCGACTCCGCTCCCGAGCATCCTTCTTTGCCCCAGCTGCATTCGCCCTTCGGCGCCGGATTGTGCCAGATCGTCGCGCCGTCGGAAATTTGAAGCGCGCTCAAGCTGCTGTCCGCTTGGTTGGCGATGGGGACGAACACGGTATTCGCATTCGCGGCCATGGCCCATACCACGCCCCCGCCCATGCTGCCGGGCCCCACCTGCTTCTTCCAGATCAGCTTGCCGTTGTCCGGATCGAGCTCGTACACCACTCCGGATTTTTGCCCCGCCAGCAGCACCTGCTTGCCGTCCGGCCCGGTGTGCAGGATCGGCGAGCTTCCGAAGTCGAAGTCGGGCCCCACCGGATCGGGGCAAATCCCTTTGCCGGGAACGTTGCACCCGAAGAGATAGTTGTCGCGGGCCGTGGCCTGGAAAATCCATCGGATGTGCCCCGTATTCATGTCCATCGCCACGATCGCATCGGTCGCGTCCGTGGGCACGTCGGTGAACGAATCGCCCGTGCCGACGTAGATCAAGTGCCGCTTGGCGTCGATCGTGGGCGCGGACCAAATCGACGCTCCGGCCGGGCCGTACATCTGTACGCCCGTGGAGCTTTTCTTGAACGGCTCTGGCTTCTGCCGGATCGGGTACGAGGTCCAAGGGATTTTCCCGTTCGTCGCGTCCAGCGCCACCACGCTGCCGCGTGCCGTGCAGCACTGGTAATTGCTCATCGCGCCGAATCCTTCTTCTTGCGAAGACGTCGGCACGTACAGCCGGTTGTCGTAATAAACCGGCGAGCCGGTGATGCGCGCGAGCGGATGCTGATCGACCTTTGTCTTCCACAGCAGCTTGCCGGTCGCCGCATCCAGCGCATACGCGTTTGCCTTCATCAAATCCGCACCGAACACGGCAATTTTCTTGCCTGTGCTAATCGATACTTCACCCACGCTGAGCGCTGAGCGAATTTCCGAGTCCGCCTGAAACGTCCAATACGTGCAACCAGTTTGCGCGTCGAGCGAATAGACCAGTCCCGTCGTCGTGGCCACGAAAACTCGTCCGCCTGCCACCGTCGGTTGGCTGCCAACCAGCGGCCCGGGATACGCGAATACCCACTTCACTTTCAATTTGGGGATGTCCGACGCCGAAATGCCCGGCTGTGGCTGAAAGCGTGAATTCTCGACGTCATGGCCCCAGCCGTTCCATTGCGGTGCGTCGAGCGAGACTGGCCCTCCGGAGTTCGGGCACATGTTGGCATCCGGTTTCGGCTGCGGTCCTGGCGTCGACGACTTGCCGGTGAGAAACGTGGCCAGCGCTGCGATTTCCTGCACGCTCAGTCCCAGCCCCTGCGGCTGCATCACGCCGAAGGTCAGATCGAAAACCACCTGCTGTGCGGGCAGTGTCTTGATCACGCTGCGAGACGGGATCCGGCCCACCGGATGATCGTGGCACACCGCGCACTTCTGCTTGTAGATCGCTGCCGCATCAGTGCCGCCAGCCATGGCCGCTGGAGACACGGCGCAAATCAAGGCTGCGATTGCCAGCGCGGCAACGCCGGAAGCGAAACAAATCGAAACGCTGCGTCGCATCAAAAATCCTCCCTGCCGGTTCTTCCCAATCAAACCGCACACTATACCCGCTGCGCTGCCGTGCCGAAACACTTTTAGTTAAGTCGATTCGCGCGATTCCGCGGGAAGTCTGGGAACAACTGTGGTTGATCGTGTTTCAGTCCGGCTTCCTGGCCGGATTCCGGTGTGCGCCGCGCGTGGGTTTCCGTCGCAGCATTTCCACCAGTTCCTGCGCCGCCGCCGTGAGCGGCCGGTCCTGCCGGTATACAAGGTAGAGCTTGCGCACCACGCGCATCTGGCGGATGCATAACTCGTGCAGGTCGCCGCGCTCGATTTCCCGCTCCGCGCACATCCGCGGAACGATGGCGATGCCTCGCTTCGTCTCCACGCAGCGCTTGATACTTTCGATCGTCGGAAGTTCGATGGCCATCTGCAGCGGCACTCGATGCCGCGCAAACATTTGCACCACGCGCTGGCGGTACGGCGACTCCACGATGTGCGCGACGAACCGTTCCTGCCCCAACTCGCTGATATCGACTTCCCGCGACTTTGCTAGCCGGTGTCCCGGCCAAACTACCAGCACCAGCGAGTCGCGGTAGAACTCCGCGGCCGTCAGCTCTCGCTCTTCGGGTAGATAGGAAATGACGCCGATATCGAGATGATGGTTCAGCACCTCGCGCGGCACGTCACGGGAAAAGACGCGATGCACCCGAACCTGAATGCCTGGATGAACCTCACGGTAGCGATCGAGCGCCGGCAGTAGCGCGTGAATCGAGCTTTCGTTGACTCCGATGGAAAGCTGGCCCCGCTCGAGCCCGCGGAGTTGCTGCATGCCTTTGCGAATTTCCTCGCGCAGGTTCAGCATGCGGTCCGCATACTCGGAAAGCAGCACGCCCGCATCCGTCAGCATCTTGGCGCCCGAGCCGCGGACGAAAAGCGGCTGCCCCACCCAGTCCGCCAGCTTGCGGATGGCGATGCTCACCGCCGGCTGCGTGCGGTAGAGTTTTTCGGCGGCGCGCGAAAAGCTCTTCTCGCGCACCACCGTCTGAAATACCTGCAGGGAAGCTAAATCCATCAACGACTCCTCGTGTGCTAGTATATAAGGAGAAGTTATTCCGCGTGCAACAATTATAAATTGGACTCTTTGTGGCGGACAGGGTTCACTGGTATGGTTAGGAAGGAGGGGTCATGGATACCGTGCAGATATTCGATACCACCTTGCGCGACGGCGAACAATCGCCTGGCTTTTCGATGAATCGAGAGGAAAAGCTGCTTCTGGCGCACCAGATCGAAGAATTGGGAGCCGATATCCTTGAGGCCGGTTTCCCGATCGCTTCGCCCGGCGATCTCGAAGCAACTCGTGCCGTAGCGGCCGAAATTAAGCACTGCCGCGTAGCTGCGCTCGCGCGCGCCGTACAGGCGGACGTAGAAGCTGCCTTGAAAGGTCTCGAACCCGCCGCGAAACCCCGCCTGCATCTCTTCCTTGCCACCTCAGATCTGCACCTGAAGTACAAATTGCGTGCCACGCGCGAGGAAGCGTTCGACCGCATCGTGAAGATGATCCGCTTCGGCAAGGCGCATTGCGAAGAAGTGGAATTTTCCGCCGAAGACGCCAGCCGCACGGACATCGATTACCTGTGCAAGGTGGTCGTGGCTGCGGTCGAGGCCGGCGCGGCGATCATTAATTTGCCGGACACCGTCGGCTATTCCACGCCGGATGAATACGCGGAAATGTTCCGCCAGGTGCGCGCACGATTGGGGAATCACCCGGAGGTGGTCCTCAGCGCGCATTGCCACGATGATCTCGGGCTCGCCGTTGCGAATTCTCTGGCGGCCATCGAAGCGGGTGTGCGCCAGATCGAGTGCACCATTAACGGCATTGGCGAACGCGCCGGAAACGCGTCGATTGAGGAACTGATCGTCGCGCTGCACGTGCGCCAGAATCATTACCAGGTCGAGACGCACATCAATCTCGAGAAGCTCTATCCCGCGAGCCGGCTGCTTTCGAAGATTACCGGGGTTGGCGTGCCGCCGAATAAAGCCGTGGTGGGCGCGAACGCATTCGCCCACGAAGCGGGCATTCATCAGGACGGCATCCTGAAAAATCCGCTGACGTACGAAATCATCGTGCCGGAAAAGGTCGGCGTGCCAAAGCGAACGCTCGTGCTTGGCAAGCATTCGGGACGCAATGCGTTTCGTGCGCGGCTTGCCGAACTCGGTTACGAAATCACAGATTCGGAATTGGCCGAATGCTATAGCATGGCCATGCAGCTGGCCGACGCGGGCAAGGAAATTCGCGATCGCGACTTGATCGACATCATTCACCGCGTTCGCCGGCCCGCTCCGGCCGCCGCCGGATCCGGCGGCGCGGCAGCGCATTAGATTATCCTGAAATTCTGCGAGGAAAAATTGCGGAAGACAATCGCCGTTTTGCCGGGCGACGGCATCGGCCCGGAAGTCACGTGGGCTGCCGTCGAAATTCTGAAAGACTGCGCGGGAACGTTCGGGCATCAGTTCGAATTTCGCGAATTTCCATTCGGCGGCATCGCCATCGATCAGTGCGGCGCGCCGCTTCCGCCGGAAACTCTGGCAGGGTGTCGCACCTCGGACGCCATTCTTCTCGGCGCGATCGGCGGGCCCAAGTGGGAAGCGCTGCCACTCGGCACGCGCCCGGAAGCGGGGCTACTCGGCCTTCGCAAGGAACTCGGCCTCTACATCAATCTTCGCCCGATTCGCCTGTGCCCCGCACTGCGCGGCATCTCGCCGCTTCGTCCCGAGCGCCTCGCCGGCTGCGATTTCGAAATCGTTCGCGAACTCGCTGGCGACATCTATTTCGGCGAGCACCATATCAGCGGCAGCGGAAAGGATGCGTCGGCCACCGATCTGGCCGCGTATTCCGCGCCGGAAGTGGAGCGCGTTGCGCGCTATGCCTTCGAACGAGCCATCGCGCGCAAGAAGCATCTCACCAGCATAGACAAGGCCAACGTGCTGGCCACTTCGACTCTCTGGCGCGACACGGTTGCGGCGGTCGCGCGCGAGTATCCCGGCGTCAGCGTCGATAACCAATACGTGGACAACGCGTCGATGCAGATCATGCTGCGTCCCGCGCAATTCGATGTGATTCTCACCGGCAACCTGTTTGGTGACATCCTCAGCGACGAAGCCTCGGCGCTGGCCGGTTCGATTGGCCTGATCCCGTCGCTTAGCCGCGGACGCGTGGACCAGCCGGCGCTTTACGAGCCGATTCACGGCTCGGCGCCTTCGCTCGCTGGGAAAGACGTGGCGTGCCCGCTCGGCGCGGTTTTCTCGGCAGCGCTGATGCTGCGCGAATCCTTCGGCCTCGCCGCCGAAGCGCGATGGATTGAAGACGCCGTGGATCGCGTGCTGGAAAAAGGATTCCGCACCGCGGATATTGCCGAGCCCGGTGGCCGCTCCGTTAGCGGCTCGGAATTCACGAAGGAAATTCGCAACGATCTGCGCGCCGCACCCGCTCGGGCCGGCAGCCACAGCGCGTGAACTTCGCCCGAGGCCAATTTTCCCGACCTCGCCGGCTGCACGATCGGCCTATGGCTTCCCGGAAGTTTTCTTCAGCACCAGGCATTCGGCGATCATGTCGTGCAGCGCCTGCTTTTTCGGCGTGAATCCCGCCATTAGATAGCCGATGCCAATCGTCAGCGTGGAAACAATCTTCGCGAAGTAGCGTCCGCTGGCGCGCGCGAAGGTGATGCGCTTGCCCTCGAGATCGGTGACGTACAGCCCGAGCATTTTCTTTCCCAGCGTCGCCTGCCATACCGAGCTTTCCAGCAGCGCCCAATAGAGCCACTGAGCCATGATCATCAGCAGGTCGATGGCGAACGCTTGCCTGCTGGTATTCCTGTAGAGCGCCAGAGGATCGGTGGTCGAAATTCCGGCGCGCTGCATCAGCGGACCCAGGATGAAAATCCCCGCCGCAATTCCGAGGAACAAGTTGTCGAGGATGTACGCGACCGCGCGAAGCCAAAAACCTGCGTATGCGACCCGGGGTTTTGCCGCGGTGCGCGGAGCAACGGCAGTTTCCGCGCCGGTTTCGGCGACGGCATTTGCGCTCTCGTTCGTGGGCTGCCCGCATGCACTGCAATATGCTGCTTCTTCGGCAACCTGGGCTCCGCACCTCCTGCACTCCAATTCAAGTCCTCCCCGTGGCAACTTCCATCCTTACATTCTCAGGCTTTTCGCAGCACCAGGCAATTCGCAATCGAATCGTGCAGCGCCTGCTTGCGCTCCGTGAGCCCGGCCAGGATGCAATCGATTAGGTAGTAGAGAAAGCCGAGATAGGGCACGATGCTGATGCCGCGGCCGGCCCAAAAGCGGCCGCTGGTCCGGCCGAAGGTGGCGCGGCGGCTTTCCAAGTCGGTGACGTAGAGCCCCAGCGCCTTCTTTCCGAGCGTTGCTTGCCAGTCGGAAGCTTCCATCAGGGACCAGTACAGCCATCGTCCGACAACGGAAATGACTGCCAGCATCGCCAAGCGAGGTAGAAAGATCATCATGACGGCCATGGGATTTTCATCGGCTCCGCGCACGAGCATCGGCATGGCGCCGGCGAACAAAAGGAAGAAGAGCAAGACCGACGGGACGCCGAGAATCAAATTATCGATGATCGCAGCAACCACCCGCAGCCAAAAGCCCGCGTAGAGAACTCCGGTTGTGGTCACGGGCTGCGCAAACGGCGGCGGAGGCGGAACGGCGGCCTGCGGCTGCATTGGCGAAGGAGCCATGATTCCTGGTTGGGGCTGGGGCTGCGGCTGCGTTACCGCCGTAGCACTGGTCGGCTGGCCGCAGGCGCTGCAAAACGCCGCCCCGTCTGCTACGGCCCCTCCGCATTTTGAGCAGTACATGGCGTTCTTCTCTCCTTCCAATTTGCGTCGCTCGAAACACTGGCTGTCAACGCGCCTTCATCTTGAATCTACGATCCTGGCTCTCTAAAAGTTGCATCGCGAAGTTTTTTCAGGCCCATCTGTTTTTGCAGGAAGCGGTCCAATACACGATCGGGCAGCAGTCGGCGCATGCGCAGAGCCATTTTTGCTTCGGGCGTGACCACGTACCGCGCGCGAGGTTTCTTCGCTTCGATGGCGCGCCAGATCGCGGCGGCGCAATCCTCCGGTGTGGTGCGCGACGCGTTCATACTGTTTGCGAACGATTCCTTGAACGATTCATAGATGGCGCGGTAGGGACTGTGCTCGGCGGCGCTCGCGTACGCGGCGGAAAGCTCGATGGAATTGCGGCCGATGCTCGTGGCGATAAAGCCCGGCTCGATCAAGATCACCTTCACGTCGAATGGATACAGCTCCAGACGCAGCGAATCGCTGACGGCTTCGAGCGCGTGCTTGCTGGCGCAGTAGGGACCCATGATCGGCCCGGCGATTTTTCCCGCCACCGAACTCATGTTGACGATGCGGCCGCGGCGGCGCCGGCGCATTTCCGGCAGCACGCGCTGGGTGACGCGCAACACGCCGAACAGATTCGTCTCGAATTGTTTGCGCAGATCGTCAATCGAGATTTCTTCCATGGCCGCGCCGATGCCGATGCCTGCGTTGTTGACCAGCGCGGCCACGGGACCGGCGCGCCGCTCGATTTCCGCGACGGCCGCGTCAATGGATGGATCGCTGGTGACGTCCATCTCCAGCACTTCGAGCGGCAGCTTTTTGCCGCGCGCGAATTCATCGAGAGCGGCGCGGCGTTCGGCGCTGCGGCCCGCGGCGAACACGTGATAGCCGCGCTCGCCGAGCAAAATGGCCGTGGCGCGGCCAAGGCCATCGGTCGCGCCGGTCACCAGGACCGGCTCCAGTTTGCCGTGCGTGTCTGTATCTACCACGCTGTGCCACCCCTTTCGGCGTCGTTTTTTGGGCGCCATCATAATCTGAATTGTGAGAATTGTGCGAGCGACCAGGAGACGCGAGCGCCCTCCCTTGATGGCGGTAGTCTAGCATCGATCCGGATTTCCGACTCGTAAGGCGTGAATCGTGAGCCGCGCGATTTCGCCGGTCGCGAAATATTCCGGGAATTTGGCGATTTGGAAAGTTAAGTGGCGGATTCCCATCTGGTTAGGTGATTTTGACAATGTTTATCGGGCAGGCGGCGCGCTTCGCGACTGGGGGCGCTGAGGCGACGCGTTTCCGGGATGGCCGCAGGGGAGCGGATGCGTGGCTAATCGCTGGAAGCCATACGGGGCTCGTTGCGATGGTCAGGCCGCTCGATGTCCACCAACTGGGGATCGGGCGGAGGCTGAAGCGTGGGAGGTCGAGAGTCCGAATCCCAGCGCGAAGGCGCTGTTTCAGGCGAGCGGAAACGGCGCATTACGCGGCCAACACCGATGGAACCACCGATGAAATGATCGACCTTCAGAGGGCCAGCGACATGGACGGTTCGAATCCAGTGTAATCCGCTGCTAATGGCGCAGCCGCATTGCGAACAATCCGGTGAGCCGCCAAAGACGCACGGTTCGACACGGCTTTGCAGGTCCGCCGAATAGTTCGCGGACATTTTGGCAAAGAGACACTCCTGGGGATTTTGGGGCGGGCGCAGGAACGCCTTCGCGAGCTGGCGGTTGAAAAGGAGTTTCGGATAACGTGCGGCCAGCAACGGCAGAGCGGTCGCCACCATTTCGCGCTGATCGCCGGAGAGCATTTCCGCGCTGCGCTCGCCGATTTGCGGGGTGTAGACACTGACCCACATGCGGTTTACTTCCGGGCGGGCATCCCAGAAGGAAACGTACTCTTCGAGATAGCCGGGACGCGCGAGCATGGGACGCGTGATCGTCCAATGGACATTGACTTCGAGGCCTACGATATTTTTCAGGATGCGGTCATAGGTAGCGGGCTTGCGGCGAACGTCGTGATGCTCGGGAAGGCCGTCGACGGATACGGCGATGCGCACGCGCGGCAGAGACATCCACTCCACCGGAATGAGGATCACGGCGCTGGTGACGACCAGCGTGAACACGCCCATTTCGCTGAGCGCGGGAAGAATGCGGCTGAGCTCGCGATGGCGAACGAGCGGCTCGCCGCCGACCAGCGAGACGTGGAGAGGCTTGTGCTTGCGCACCAGGCCGAGGACACCGTCGACGAGGGCATCGCCGCGCTTGTCGGCCAGATCGCGTAGCGTCACTTCGCCGCCCAAGTGCGAATTGCCATAGGCGTAACAGCCGGGGCAACTCAGCGGGCATTCGCGGGTGATCTCGATCGAGAGCAGGGGAATCCTGCCGCTCAGGATTCGACCCCAGGCGGCCAGAACCTCGTGCGCGGTAAGACTCGGTGTCGGAGACATAGCTATTCGATGCAGGGGTAGGGAGGGTGGCTGCATCTTGAGACCCGGGGCACAATCTCAACGGCAGGGGCCAGACCGCGCCGCGGCGGGAAATCACCGGAGCGCGTGACGCAGGGCACCGATTCCCGAGGCACTTAGCGGGAGAGTGTGCGAAGGAGGTGGACGATGATCGTAAAGGTGAAGGGCGGGTACAAAGTGGTTTCGGAGACCACCGGCAGGAATCTGGGCGGACCGTACAAGACGAAAGAAGAAGCCGAGAAGAGGCTCCGGCAGGTGGAGTTTTTCAAGCACCGGAAGAAATAGGGTTTGGCCGCGCGCGGACGAGTACGGATGGTCGTTGAGGCGGTGACGGGCGGAGTTGCACGCGAGCAGCGCTGGAGGGGCGCACGCGCAAAAGGTGAGGCGGGGACAAACAACACCCGCACCCTTCGCGAAAACGCGAAGAGTGCGGCACCCTAAACTTCCAGGAAATTCGGATTCCTCGTCGCTGCGCTCACCGGCTTAGGGGCCGCGAGAACTGGATTTTGGAACGATACGGTGAGGTGCAGAGTCGCGTAGCCGGCAAGACGCCGGCGCTGCGAAGAACAGGCAGCGGGTTCTCGGGGGCTCACGGTGCGCTATTCGGCGGCGCCGATAACGACGGTCCAGGGGCGGACTTCCCATTTTTTGACGAGGCCGTTCAATACGTAAGGATCTTTGCGCGCGAAGGATTCGGCGAGGGAGCGATCCGCAGCGCGGAAAACCAGCAGCGCGCGATCGGCGGGATCGGCGAACGCGCCCGCTAGCACGATTTCGCCGCGTTTATGGGCGGCGGCGGCGAGGCCGAGGTGCTCCTGGCGAAAGGCGGCGCGGCGCGAAAGATAATCGTCGGCCAGTTCGTACAGCAGCGCGAAGTATGCCATTGGGTCTCCTTTTTCTTTTTTCCGTGCGCGTTTTCTATAGGGTTCTATTGGGTCCCGGCGAATGCGGCTACGCGAGCGTTTTTAGAGCTTCGGGCGTGAAAACGCGAAGCTGGTCGAACTGGCCGTCGCGAATTTTCGCGGCCCACGCGGGATCGGCGAGCAGCGCGCGGCCGACGGCGACGAGATCGAAATCACCGCGAGCGAGCATTTCGACGAGGCGGCTGATGTGCGCGGTTCGGCCAGAGCCGTTGATCGCCGCGGTATCCTGCACGCCGCGAAACGAGTCGACGAAATCGACGGTGAGCGAAACGGAGCCGACGGTGATGGTGGGCATGCCGGTGATTTTCTTGGTCCAGCCGGCGAGATTCAGGTCGCTGCCGTCGAATTCGGGCTCCCAAAAGCGGCGCGTGGAACAGTGGAACGCGTCGAGCCCGGCGGCGGCGAGCGGATTGAGAAAACGCGCCAGTTCCTGCGGAGTTCCAACGAGGCGCGCGGAGTAGTCCTGCAATTTCCACTGCGAGAATCGCAGCACGATCGGGAAATGTTTGCCGGTGCGGCGGCGGCATTCGCGGATGATTTCGACGGCGAAGCGCGTGCGCGCGGCGATGTCTCCGCCGTATTGGTCGGTGCGGCGATTCGTGCCGGCCCAGAAAAACTGGTCGATCAAGTAGCCGTGCGCGCCGTGGATCTCGATGCCGTGAAAACCGGCGTGCTGGGCGGCTTCGGCGGCGTCGCCGTAGGCCTGGATCAGCGAGTCGATTTCAGCGAGGGAAATCGGTTCGCCGATTTTTGTGCCCGGCTTGAGGAAGCCCGATGGACTGACCGGCGCTGCGGGAAGTTTTGGGTCGGTTTGCCCTTGGACTGCGCCGACGTGCCAGATCTGCGAGAAGATGTGTCCGCCGGCAGCGCGCACTTCGGAGACGACGCGCGACCACGCGGTGAGAACTTCGTCGCCGTAGAGGTGCGGAATCTGCGGCATGTTGGCCGCTTCGGGATGATTCGGCGAAGTTCCTTCCGTGATGATCAGGCCTACGCCGCCTTCGGCGCGGCGTCGATAGTAGGCGGCAACGTCCGGGCCGGGAACGCCGCGCGGAGAAAAATTGCGGGTCATGGGCGCCATGACGATGCGATTGGGAAGCTCAAGGCCGTTGAGAGTGAACCGAGTGAAGAGAGCTGCGAAGGAAGCGGGCGCGGAATCTTTTGCGATCGGGGAATTCATGGCTCGAGTGACGAAGCGGTCTCCAGGAAAAATGAATTTCGTTCTGCTATAATGTGAATACGCTTTGAACTCCAGCGCGAAGAAGAAATGCATTGTAGCCTAAGTGCGTTGGAAGGTGCGGGAGATCGGGGCGCGGAAGGTCTGCCATCATTTCCACAGGAAGCGGTGAAATTCACAGATGGGCCGCATAAAATTTTTGAATGGTGGCTTGACGGCGGAGAGAAAGTTGGTATAATCCTCTGATGTTGGTGGAGCCGCTGAAAGGCGGGCAACCCACCGAGGCACCGGGGCTTCTTAACTCACAAGAGGTGAGGTTGGTTACGAACACCGGGTAGACAACAATCGAGCATCGAGCAATGCCGTCCTAGGGGCCGTGGTAAAAGGTCTGCGGGAAGGACGGGGTCGCCCGGCGCTCGACGCCGGGTTTTTTGTTGCCCGTAGAGTTTAAATCGCAGGGTCGGCTCCAAATCGACGCTGCGCTCCGCTGGACGCGGAGACGTTCCGGTCGGAAGTTGATGAGCGGAACGACGATCTTTGACAACTGAAGGAAGTAGGCATCGCGTTGTGCGAATTTCAAGTTTCGCATGACGCGAAACCGCAAGTTTTGCTCGAGAGTAGCGCAATGTGGAAAGGCGAACTTGCCTGTACACGCGGTGTGCGTGAATCCGGAGCCGATTTTAGGCAAAGGACCGCGAACATTACCTTGGATCATTTGTTGCGAGGGCTTGCAAGACCCTCGTTGCGGATATTTAGGGTCTTGATCCTGAACGGATTGAGACGTGTTGGGTAAGTTTTATGGTCAAGCTACTAAGGGCGTACGGTGGATGCCTTGGCGCCAACAGGCGAAGAAGGACGTGGTAAGCTGCGATAAGCCCCGGGAAGCCGCAAACAGGCCTTGATCCGGGGATTTCCGAATGGGGAAACCCTATCTGGTAAAACCAGATGACGGCCCGCTGAATACATAGGCGGGCGCGAGCCAACCCAGGGAAGTGAACCATCTCAGTACCTGGAGGAAAATAAATCAAACGAGATTCCGAAAGTAGCGGCGAGCGAAATCGGAACAGCCCAAACTTCGGTATTTATACCGGAGGGTTGTAGGACCGCGTAAGTAGAGTTACCAATCCGGAGGCTAGGTGAACCCGCTGGAAAGCGGGGCCACAGAATGTGAAAGCCATGTAGCCGAAAGCTTACCGGACTCGAAGCGGTATCCTGAGTACCACGAGGCACGAGAAACCTAGTGGGAATCTGGGGAGACCACTCTCCAAGGCTAAATACTCGTTGGCGACCGATAGTGAACTAGTACCGTGAGGGAAAGGCGAAAAGCACCCCTGCGAGGGGAGTGAAATAGAACCTGAAACCGTATGCCTACAAGCAGTCGGAGGGCTATGTCCCGGCTTCGGCCGGGAAAATGCCTGACGGCGTGCCTCTTGCTTAATGAGCCGGCTAGTTATTCTCACAGGCAAGGTTAAGCGTAAGCGAGCCGTAGCGAAAGCGAGTCCGAATAGGGCGATGAGTCTGTGGGAATAGACGCGAAGCGGGATGATCTACCCTTGGCCAGGTTGAAGGTCGCTTAACCGCGACTGGAGGACCGAACCGTTGTGAGTTGAAAATCGCTCGGATGAGCTGAGGGTAGGGGTGAAAGGCTAATCAAATTCCGTGATAGCTCGTTCTCCCCGAAATGCCTTTAGGGGCAGCCTCGCATGATTTGCCACGGTGGTAGAGCACTGAATGGACTAGGGTCCCATCCAGGATACCGAATCCAATCAAACTCCGAATGCCGTGGACAACAGTGCGGGAGTGAGACTACGGGGGATAAGCTCCGTGGTCGAGAGGGAAAGAACCCAGATCGCCAATTAAGGTCCCCAACTGCAGACTAAGTGGGAAAGGACGTGTGAGCGCACAGACAGCCAGGAGGTTGGCTTAGAAGCAGCCATCCTTTAAAGAAAGCGTAACAGCTCACTGGTCAAGTGCTCGCGCACCGACAATCCAACGGGGCTCAAGTCTGCGACCGAAATTGCGAAATTGACGGTTTCTACGGAAACGGTCATTTGGTAGGGGAGCATTCTGTGGAGTCTGAAGGTAGACCGAGAGGACTACTCAACGCCACGGAAGAGACTCTGCCGGCATAAGTAGCGATAAACACGATGAGAACTCGTGTCGCCGAAAGTCTAAGGTTTCCTGAGGAAGGTTAATCCGCTCAGGGTTAGGCGGGTCCTAAGGTGAGGCCGAGAGGCGTAACTGATGGACAGCAGGTCAACATTCCTGCCCCGCCAAGCGAACGTTTGACGATGGGGTGACGCAGTAGGATAGGGAAGTCGGGTGATGGATGTCCCGATCGTTCAGTGTAAGCCGGATCCCGCAGGAAAATCCACGGGGTCATTCAACGGTGAGACTGGAAGCGAGACCACACGGTCGCAAAGTTCCTGATTTCACGCTGCCGGGAAAAACCTCTAAGGAGTTCGTTTGGTGCCCGTACCTCAAACCGACACAGGTAGACAAGGTGAATATCCACAGGCGCTCGAGAGAACGCTCGCTCAGGAACTAGGCACATTAGCCCCGTAACTTCGGGAGAAGGGGTGCCCCGCTAGGGTTTATAGCCCGAGGGGGCCGCAGTGAAATGCGTTCGGCGACTGTTTAACAAAAACACAGCTCTCTGCTAAGTCGAATACGACGTATAGGGGGTGACGCCTGCCCGGTGCCGGAAGGTTAAAGGGATGGCTTAGAGCCGCAAGGCTCGAAGGCTTGATCTGAAGCCCCGGTGAACGGCGGCCGTAACTATAACGGTCCTAAGGTAGCGAAATTCCTTGTCGGGTAAGTTCCGACCTGCACGAATGGCGTACCGATCGAACGACTGTCTTGGCGAACGGCTCGGCGAATTTGTGGTTCCGGTGAAGACGCCGGATGCCCGCATCTAGACGGAAAGACCCCGTGCACCTTTACTGCACTCTGGTCATGAGTAACGGGATTGTCTGCGTAGGATAGGTGGGAGCCTGGGAACCCTCGGTTTCGGCTGAGGGGGAGGCAACGGTGAAATACCACCCTGATGATTCTGTCGCTCTAACTTACGCCCCTAGACGGGGCGGAGGACACGGCCAGACGGGTAGTTTGACTGGGGCGGTCGCCTCCTAAATGGTAACGGAGGCGCTCAAAGCTCGGCTCAGGCGGATTGGAAACCCGCCGTGGAGTGCAAGAGCATAAGCCGGGTTGACTGCGAGACACACAGGTCGAGCAGGCACGAAAGTGGGATCTAGTGATCCGGTGGTTCTGCGTGGAAGGGCCATCGCTCAACGGATAAAAGGTACGCCGGGGATAACAGGCTGATCTAAGCCAAGAGTTCACATCGACGCTTAGGTTTGGCACCTCGATGTCGGCTCATCGCATCCTGGGGCTGTAGAAGGTCCCAAGGGTTAGGCTGTTCGCCTATTAAAGCGGTACGTGAGCTGGGTTCAGAACGTCGCGAGACAGTTCGGTCCCTATCTGGTGTGGGCGCAGGAAACTTGAGAGGAGTTGTCCCTAGTACGAGAGGACCGGGATGAACAGACCTCTTGTGATCGAGTTGTCACGCCCGTGGCATAGCTCGGTAGCGAAGTCTGGAAGAGATAATCGCTGAAAGCATCTAAGCGAGAAGCTCGCCTCAAGATAAGGTTTCCCAAGGGGGCTGCGGCCCCCTAAGAAGGCCAGTCGAAGACTACGACTTTGATAGGCGGGAGGTGGAAGCGCAGCAATGCGTGTAGCTTACCCGTACTAATCGGCCGTTCGGCTTGACCGTAAACTTACCCAACGCGTTTTCGCTTCCAAGCGATTGCGTAAGGGGTGAGACGCTTTCCCATTGCGTTACTCTCAAGCAAAATTTAGCGGTTTACGCCACTTCCTTCAGTTGCTCATCGAAACTCATGCATCTCCGAGTTTCGATTTCCAGTTTCCTGGTGGTCTTACCGCGAGGGTCACACCCGTTCCCATCCCGAACACGGAAGTTAAGCCTCGCTGGGCCGATGATACTGCGCTGGAAACGGCGCGGGAACGTAGGTCACCGCCAGGATTGTTTTTCGAAGGCCGCATTCGCAAATCGCGAGTGCGGCCTTTTTGTTTTCTCACGTATTTGTTCATCTTGTGCTCGGAGTATCACCCTCGCAACGAGGATTGAAGATGGCGAAGGGCCCGAAACCGATCAGGAAGGTTCAGGCATCACTGCCGCCGCGACTCCACGATTGCCTTTCGTCGATCGATGTTGACATCGACCTAGACGCGAAGTGGAATTTTGCGGAAATCGATGCCTGCGTGAATCGCTGTGTGTCTGCTGTAACGGAGAGCTTGAAGTCAAGTTCTACCCACCTCTCGGCCGAGCAACGGGTTCATCTCCACCAGATCTTTTTGTCCATGCGCCACGCCCACCAGGCGATACGTGAGTTACTCAGGAACGAAGGAACACGGCCCCTGGCGGTCAGTGTTATGCCTTTGGCCCGCACCCAATTGGAGACGCTGTACGCCCTCTGTTTAATCTTCGAAGCCCCAGCCGTTTTAGGCGACTATTTGAAGGATGGATGGAAGAAATTGTTCGTTCGCCATCTAGCGATGTGTCGAGAGTGCGTTTCGCTTCCTCGCGTAACGGAGGGCCTGTCCAAGCAGCGGCGGTGGATTGACCAGATGCAAATTGCTTCGGGAGTTTCGGATACCGAGAGGCAAACGATCAAGGCGGAAGAACTTGGCGTGCCACTGCCATCGGGCGCCACTCCAGCGCATATCAGGCCGTTTCCGACGCCCACGAAGATTCTATCGCGCATAGCCGATCCAGGTCGCAAAAGGATGCTCAAGCGTTTATATCCAGAATATAGTTTTCTATGCGGCTTCGTTCACTTCTCTCCCGCTAGCGTGATTTTGGCAAGCCTTCTCGATTCTCGGCAACCATTTCGCCGAATGTTTACGTCTGGTCAGATTGAGGAAGTGTTCCAGAAGGAAATCGCTGGGCCAGCTGTCTGGTTCGACGTGTTGAGCATCGTGCAATCTTGTTCAGAAGTTCTGGATATTTATCCGGGCGACGTGGAACTGGCCCGAGCCTATGTAAATGCGTGGCAGCAATTAAGCCAAAATTCATTTATAGGGCAGGTCATCTGGAAATTGCGGGCCAAAAAGCTACTCGGAGTGATCTCGTAAGCGACGGTCGACGCGGCATCCAATTGTAGTGTCCGCCCGCACGGTCACAATGGCTAAGAACTTCTATCGCTTCCTTGCGACGATTTACAAGATTTGGATGACGCGGCACGTGGACGTGCCGGAAGAGGTATCAGCAGCGCTGATCCGGGAAATGGCGAAGGCGCGCAAGAACGGCGCGCCGCAAAACGTCGACAAACGCAGTGCACGGCGAGACAGCACGGGAAGCAAAGCAGCAAAGCTGAGATATATTCCGGTGGTGGTGATTGTGGACGGACGGAGCGCGCGGGTGACGCTGGTGCCGGCAGGCGGCGGGCGGTATCGCATGCAGATCAACACCGCACTGCGCAAAGCCGCAGGCGTGGATGCGGGCGATTTGGCGAGCGTGGAGCTGCGGCTCGATCTTGCTTCACGCGAACTGCCTGTGCCGCCCGATTTGCGCGCGGGACTGAAGGCAATTCCCAAAGCGCAGAAGGCTTTCGAGGCGCTCACTCCGGCGCATCGGCGCCACATCATCCAGTATTTCGATTCAGCAAAGTCCGCCGAAGCGCGCCGGCGGCTGGAACGCGCCATCGACGTGCTGCTCGAACGCGCCTTTTTGCAGCCACGCCGCTCGGCCAAGCGCCGCCGCAGTCGATCTGCCGCTTGACTCGCACCTGCCGCGCGAAGAGAATCTCGCCATCTAAACGGAGGTTCCCATGTATCTAAAAGCTCGCATCGCCGTTCTGTGTTTTGTCTTGGCGGCTTGCGTACCCGCGATTGCCGCGCTGCGGCCGGCCGCGCAACAGAACTCCCCGTCAAACGCGGGCGCCATCGAATGTCGGGTACTGGAAGCTCATATCAGCGCAACGCCGCCCGTGCTCTTGGTGATTTTCCATCAACGCGATAAGAAGGATCAGCCGCATCTCGCGGAATTGCTGAAGGAAAAGACAGGCAGCATGGCGGACGTGCAGGTCGGCGATTCGCCGTGGACGAATGCGACCGTGTTTCGCCTCAAGAGCAGCTTCGGGCGCGGGCTTTTGGTGCTTCCCGCAGGGGTGCTGGAGATGAAAAGCGGCGGGACATTTCGTATCCGATTTTCTTCGGCAAGCGCCGGCGATTGAGTCCAAATAGGAGAAGCACAATGCGATGCAAGGTCTTCGCAGGTGTACTGGCACTTCTATTTATTCCGGCCGTGGCGCGCGCGCAGGGCGGCAGCCCGGCGGACGTGGAAGCGATCCGAGGTATCGAAGCGCGATGGCAAGCGGCGTGGAACCATCACGACATTGCCGCGATGGTGCGCCTCGGCGCGCCGGACGCCGACTGGGTGAACCTGGCGGGGCAGTGGTTTCAAGGCCGCGATGCCTTTGCGAAAAGCCTCGAGTCGCTGCACTCGGGCAAAGTGAAAGGCAGCACATGGCACACCGAACAGGTGCAGGTCCGGTTTCTGACGCCGACGATCGCGGTGGTGCACGTCTACTTCAGCAGCAGCGGCGAGCGGAATCCCGACGGTTCTGTGCGGGCGCCGCGGCGCGGCATTTTCACGCGCGTGGAAGAAAAGCGCGGCGGGCGCTGGTTGATCGTGGCGTCGCAGGCGACGAACATTGTGCCGCCGGCCATGGCCGCCGTCCCAGATCGTACGGACCGGCGAGCGGGGCAGTAGAACCGGGGGCAGCGGCGCGTCAGTGGCTTGCCGGCGCCGGACCGGGATCGCTCAGGCGGTAGTTGGAATAATCCTCTTCCTCCTGAGTGTTGTGAGAGAAAAAGAACAAGATCTTCGCGCGCGCGTGCATCGAGAAATGTTTGCTCAGCCAGATGCCGTTGCCAACGGGCATCTTCTCCAGGTCAAATCGCGTGCCCGGCTCGACCTTGGCTAGAAAACCTTCGATCGAAACGGGCTGCACCACGTGCGCTTCGACTTTCACCCATTGGAACGTCTGTTCATCGATCCACAGCTTGCCCACCATGCCGGTCAGGACCTGCGCTTGATGGTTCGGCGGACTGTAGCCGGGGCGGCGCGTGGCCTTCAGAACATAAACCTTGTATGGCCCCAGTTTCTTCTCGCCGATGACTTTGAAATTGAAAGCCGCCACGAGCTGATTCATCAGCAGATGGTCGCGGGCGCGTTCCCGTTCGTAGCTGTCGACGCGTTGGGCGCGTTCTTCGGCGGTTTCGTCACGGCGCGACTGAATCGCGTGCTGGAGCTTCTGTTCTTCGGCGGCCAGCTGCTGGGAAGATAGCGGTTTTCCGTCCACGCGGATCAGGCGCTGGTAGGGCGAGCCGAGGATCATGGTGACGTGATAGGTGCGCGTGTGGCCGCCGGCGCCGTAATCGGTCTCGTCGAACTCGTATTTTGGGGAGGCCGCCCAGTCGGCTTTGTTGGCTTCAACGGAACGCTGGATGATGGTCTGCGCGTCCGGCAGCTTTTGGGGGTGCCCGCCAAAAGTGAGAAACAGCAGCATTGCGCAAGCGATCAAGTGTCACGCTCGCTTTGGCGCGCGGCGAAGCTCGGCCAGCCGGTCATTCGTTCGCGAACTTCGGCATCGATCGCCTTGTTGATTGGGGCTCCTCGTTTGCGGGCGCGGCTCGCGGTCCCGCATCGCTTTTGCCGATCGCACCCGGTCCGTCTGTAAATTATGATGCAGGGAGGGCACTTTTTCGCTCGCTAAAAAAAATCGCGGAACGTCCGGCGCCTGCAAGCGTGTCCGGGAATCCCGGGCCGGCAAGCTCCCGCTCCTCAACCTGAAGCCACCTCGCTCGCGGACAACAATCGCGCGATCAGCATCTGCAACCGCGCGGCATCCTGCTCCCGCAATTCGACGAACTCCACGCCCATGCCTGCCTGCGAGGCGTTGCGCACCACCGCGCGCCCGCGAATTTCGCCTTCTGGAACCGAAAGCAAGGCGGTGATGGCCGTGCCAATCGCAGCAGGACTATCCGTGGCCACAAAGAGCCCGCCGATGTTCAAGTCCTGCACGCGCGACACTTCCTGCCGTGCTCCATCCTGCCACGCCACCCAAACGCCTTTCGGCGTCGCGACGCGCGCGAAGCGGCGGTCGTGTCTGTTTGGTTTATCCGGCATAACCCTCGGGGCCTTGAGCGATAATGAACGATTGATATGGGCCGGCTTTCGTGCGCTGGTGCATATATTGTGCCAGCGAACGGCGTGGCCGTGAATCCGCCATTCTCCGCGGTGTTGCCGTGAGTGTTACCGGATAGTCATGTAAATGCTTCACGCGTTCCAGCGCATGAAAACACTCCGCAAAATTGAAAGTGTGCAGGCAGCCTTCGGCGCGGCTCCCACATCTAAATTGCCCATTTAGTTGTTTCATACTTTCCATAGGAGGAAGTCATGCGGTCCCGATTCGCAACTCTGTCGTTGGCTCTTTTCCTGCTGTCTTCCGGTGTCGCCTTTGGCGCCACCAAGAAACACGCCAAGAAGACAACCGCGTCTCACGCGCATAAAACTCACCACGCTATGAAGCACACGAAGAAAGCCAAGAAGTAGCAATTCTCTCTGTCCTGCACCTGCTTTCCTCTCGCGCATTGTTTCAGCCCGGGCCATGCGGAAAATGCCTGGCCCGGGCATCTTACTTATGCTGATTGTCTCCGCTGATTCGAAGCTCGACCGCTGTGCATGTCCGAAGGTCTCGCCCTTTGCGTTGAGAGCTTTTCCACGCGCGCCATCAATCCTTGCGCGTCAAACGGCGCGCGGCCTTTTGCATCATTGTCGAAATAGACGAACACGTCGCGTCTCGGGAGTTTCGGGCCAGGTTTGTCGATCACGCGCTTGGCGTCTTTCGGTTCGCGTCCTCTCGCCCAAGCGTCGACTCGCACGGCCCATGCATCGAGCGCTCGATCGTCGTAGCCGCTGGCGTAGAGCTGTTCCGATCCATGCAAACGGCAGTACATGAAATCGGAGGTGACGTCCATCAGACGCGGCCACTCGACGGCATCCGCGCAGACGAGAGCCACCTTGTATGCGCGAAGCAGCTGAATGAATTCGGGCACGGCGAAACTGGCGTTGCGAATTTCCATGGCGTGCCGCAGAGGACGGTGCTCGCTCGATTTCATCCACGCTCTGTCGCTCACGCGCTTGTCATGCCGGCGCGCCAGCGCCTGGGCTGACTCCGTGTCGCGCGGAAGCAGTTTGAAAAACGACTCAATTTGCTTTGCGTCGAACTTGAAATTCGGCGCGAGTTGCCATAGAAATGGGCCCAGCTTTGGGCCGAGGCGCAACAGGCCGGACGCTAAAAAATTGGCGAGTGGTGCGCGCGCCTCCTTGAGCCGCCGCACGTGGGTGATGAAACGTGAGCCTTTCACGGCGAAGACGAAATCGTCCGGAGTAGCCGCGGCCCATTTCGCGAACGTTCCGGGCCGCTGCAACGAATAGAAGGTTCCGTTGATTTCGATCGTGCGGAACACGCCCGCCGCATGAGAGAGCTCCTGATTGTGCGGCAGCTTTTCGGGATAAAACTTTCCGCGCCAGGGCGGGTAGGTCCAGCCCGAAATCCCAATTCGAATTGTGCCGGTCCGCGGCAAGCCTGTTCTCCCTTCGCGCAAAGTGTGTTATCGCAAGACAAAAGCCTCACTTCACGCGATTCGAGATGACCTTGGCAATCGTCTTCAAGTCCTCCACGAATCGGGCCAATTCTTCGCGGTCGCCAGGACCCTCGCCGGCAAACATCACTTTCAAATGCGCCTTGCCTTCGCCGAAGACGGTTTGCGTGGCGGATTTCCAAAGACCGCAGGCTTTGCAATGTTGCGCGACTTTCGCGAGACCATCGAGAGTCGGCGTGGACGTGATTTGTTTCTGCGCCGGATGCGTGACCCGGGGAAAAGTCCTCGGCAAAGTGCTGGGCTGCTTCTTGGGTGAAGTTTTCGAATTGCGCTTTGGCATATAGGTTCGATGCCCAGGATGGGCACGATGTAGCGGCGGGGAATTCCAGGAAACAAGTCTCCGCTTGCGAGCTACACGTATTCCTCGCGTTCGATGCCAAGCTTTTTCAGCTTGGAATTGAGGGTGGTGCGCTTGAGGCCAAGGCGGGCAGCGGCGCCATTCGGGCCTGCGATGACGCCTTTCGCTTCGCGCAGAACGCGCAAAATGTGATCGCGTTCGGCGGATTCGAGCGAGGCATTGCCGGCATCGGAGGGTTCAAGAGACACTTCCAGTTCGGAGATCGGCGCGCGCAGCGTGGTGCCCTTGGTGAGAATCACGGAGCGCTCGACGAAATTTTCGAGCTCGCGGATATTTCCGGGCCACTCCCAGCGAACCAGCGCATTCATGATGTCCGGCGGAATCGTTTCGATGCGGCGGTCCATGCTGCGCGCGTGTTTGCTGACGAAGTAGCGCACCAGCAGCGGAATATCCTCGCGGCGCTCGCGCAGAGGAGGCAGCACGATGGGAAACACGCGCAGCCGGTAGTAGAGGTCGCCGCGGAACTGGCGGTCTTTTACCATTTGCCCGAGATCGCGATTGGTGGCGGCGATCAGGCGGATATCGACGGGAATGGTGCGCGTGCCGCCGACGCGCTCGAATTCCTTTTCCTGCAAGGCGCGCAAAATCTTGGGCTGCAGTTCCAGCGGCAACTCGCCGACTTCGTCGAGGAAAAACGAGCCCTGATGAGCGAGTTCCAGGCGGCCCATTTTTTGCGCGATCGCGCCGGTGAACGAGCCTTTTTCGTGGCCGAAGAGTTCGCTCTCGAGCAATCCCGTGGGAATCGCCGCGCAGTTGAGCTTTACCAGGCTGTGGCCGGCGCGGCTGCTGAGCTGATGGATGGCGCGGGCGATCAGATCCTTGCCCGTGCCGGTCTCGCCGAGGATCAGCACGGTAACATCGGTGGCGGCGACGGTTTCCACCTGCTTCAAAAGCCGCTTCAGCGTAGGGCTTTCGCCGATAATGTCCTCGAAACGGTGCTCGGTGTAGAGCTCTTCTTCCAGGTAGCGCTTTTCGCGTTCGCGGCGCTCCAGTTCCTCCTGCGCGCGCTTTTTCTCGGAGAGATCGCGGATGACGCTCAGAACCATTTTGCCTTCGGGCGTATCGACGGGGCTGAGCATGATGTCGACGGGAAATTCCGTGCCATCTTTGCGCAGGCCGAACAGCTCGAGGCCGATGCCCATCGGGCGGGTGCGAGGGGCGTGCTGGTAATCGGCCCGGAAACTCGGATGATTGTTCCGGAAACGTTCGGGAACCAGCATTTCGATCGGCTTGCCGGTGAGTTCGGAGCGCTGATAGCCGAAAAACTTTTCGACTTGCTCGTTCACCTCGACGATTTTGCCGCGCGAATCGACGCCGATGATGGCGTCCGGCGAATGCTCGAAAATGGCGCGCAGTTGCGCTTCGCTGCGGCGCAAAGCGTCCTCGGCACTCTTGCGGCGGGAAATGTCGCGAACGACGCTGAGGACCACGGGGCCCTCGGCTGTTTCGACCGAGCTGAGCATGATATCGACGGGGAATTCGGTGCCGTCCTTGCGGAGACCGTGCAGCTCGAGATTGGCGCCCATCGGGCGCGTATGAGGATCGGCGACGTAGTCGGCGCGAAAGCCGGGATGGGTGCCCCGGAAACGTTCGGGAATCAGAATTTCGACGGGATGGCCGATCAACTCGTCACGCGAATATCCAAAAAGGTGCTGCGTCTGATCGTTGGCCTGAATGATGCGTCCGTCGCGGTCGGTGACGAGCACGGCGTCGGGCGAAAAGCGAAAGAGGCCCTCGAACAGGCCTTCTGCCACACCGCTTTTGCCGGGCAAGGGACTCGACATCCGTGATCCGCTCCGCGAAAGAGTTTTTGGGTCTCCGGCAGCGACCGCGCGAGCAGGCGAGGAGCAGTAGGAATTTGCTCGACCGGCCGAGCCGAGGAAGTTGCCAGTTCTAGTATCCATCTTTAGCACATTGCAGAGTTTAGGTTCAAGCAATGCCGGGGGAGCCAAAGGGGCGCCTTCCGGTCACCAAGGGGCAATCCGGGGGATGCCGATCTTCGCTTTCTTTGACTTACGCGGCATTCAGCTCGATGCGGTTGGGGCAGAGGCGGCGTTCGCCGGCTGCGTTTGCGGCGCGCTCGTGGGAGGGTTCGCGGTGGGAATCGAAGCCGGCGTCGCACTCGGAGCGAGCGAGGACGCGCGATTTTCGTTTGCGCCGCTTGATGGCTGTGCGGGCGCCGAAGGCGCGGCGGCAGCGGGCGGCGTCGCTTCAGGTGAGGTTTGCGCGGCGGAATTCGAGCTTGTGAGAGAGGAAGATTGCGACGGCAATTTCGGCTGCGCGGGCGGCAGAGCATTTGCGTTCTTGGCGGCGAGCGCGCGCAGCGGAGCCTGGGACGAGCCGGTTAGAGACTGTCCGAGGTGAATCAGGAGAGCGCCGAATTGGCGGCGTCCGCCCAGAAAATACGAACCGGCGAGTACGACGCCGAGCGCGAGAATGACGCATACGACCAGCACGTTGCGGCCGGCATGCGATTCTTCCGGCGGATATTCCCACTCGGAGACGAAGATTGGGCCGCGTCCCATGACCGGCCTGGGCACGGAACTTGCGGCGGGCGGGCGAGGCTCGAAATTAGCGACAGGGCTGCCAGGACGCGCATCCGGCTCGGCCGAATTTGGAGGCTCCGATGATTTTGGCGGTGCCTCAACGCTGGAAGCGGCAGGCGGCGAGGTTTTCGCCGGCGGCTCGGGCTCGCGTTCGGTAAGCGCATCGAAATACTTGCGCTGCCATTCTTGAAGGGCGAGGCGCGAATTCGCAGGAACCGAGAGGTGGAGTCCGCCGCGTTTGCGAGTTTCGTCAAGCCAGGCGACTTGGCCGGCGAGATCAATATTGGGTAGATCGCGAGTGCAAAGGCGAAACGAGAGCGATTCGTTTGGCTGGAGCGGATCGGCAGCCTGGAAGCCGAGGCCCTCGGGAGATACGTCGACGACGATGGCGCCGTTTCCCGACTGGAAATTCAGATAGGCGATTTCGTTGGAGCCGACCTTGGCGCGAGCGGTTTTGCGCCGCGATTCCGCCTTGATGCCATTCATCAGATCCGGCCCTCCTGTGAGGAGCGTTTCGCGAGCCCGGTCACCTCTCGGTAGGTGAGAGTCGCGTCCGGCGTGAAACGTTGCATACGTCCGCAGAGGTGCGAAGGCTGGGGAGGCTTTTAGCCTAATCCAAGGCCGCGCGCGCCGCAACCTCGGTTCATTTCGATTATTCTGGACTTCTGTCACCGGCAGCACATCGAAATGTGGTGTAACGTAGACGATTCGCGGAGCCGGACTTGCGGAAGCATGTTGAACTGCCGCCCCGAAGGACGCGCGGACGGCGCAAGGATTGGCCGCGCGATTCGGAAGTATGCGGCGGACGCCGAATTGCGCGGAAGCGCGTTGCTTGCGGCGCCGCACAGAAATACTGAACTTTGACCTGAACGGCGGAGCGCATCGGGTTCGCGCGCGCCGAGATTCCCCGATTGGATTGTAATGGCGTCTTCGACTTCCATGGATTCGCCGATGTTGGGCTCCGACGCGGAACGTTGGCTGGTGGCGATCGCGGTGATGGCCAGCGCGATGATGGAGCTGATCGACACCGCTGCGGTGAACGTCAGCTTGCCGTATATCGGCGGAAGCATGGCCGCGACAGCGAGCGAGGCGACGTGGGTGCTGACGTCGTACCTGATCGCCAATGCGATCGTGCTGCCGCTGGCGGGCTGGCTGGCGAACTACTTCGGGCGCAAGAAGCTGCTGATGATGGCGGTGACGGGATTTACCGTGGCCAGCGTGCTGTGTGGGCTGGCGCCGACGCTGCCGCTGCTGATTTTCTTTCGCGTGCTGCAGGGAGCGGCGGGAGGGTCGCTGCAGCCGGCCACGCGCGCGATTTTGCTGGAGACGTTTCCTCGAGAACAGCGCGGGCACGCCATGGCATTTTTCGGAGTGGGGATCGTGGTGGCGCCGATTCTGGCGCCGGTGCTGGGCGGATGGTTGACCACCGACTACTCGTGGCGCTGGATATTTTTTATCAATATTCCCGTTTGCATCGCCGGGTTGATCCTGCTGGAAATGTTCGTCCACGATCCGCCGTACATCAAGCGCGGCACTTTGAAGATGGACTATTGGGGATTGGGATTGCTGGCGACGGGCATCGGGGCGCTGCAGGTGATGCTCGACAAGGGGCAGGAAGACGATTGGTTCAGCTCGCACTTCATCGTCACGTTGGCGGTGATTGCGGTGGTGTGCCTGACGCTGTTCGTGATTTTGGAGCTGCGCGCGGAGCAGCCGCTGGTGCATTTCCGGCTGCTGAAATACAGGACGTTCGCGACGGGGACGGTGATTTCCGCGACGCTGGGATTCGTGCTGTACGGAAGCATCGTGCTGATTCCCCTCTTCATGCAGGAGCTGTTGGGATTTCCGGCGATCACGGCGGGATTCTGGAATTCGCCGCGAGGCATCGCGACGATGATCCTGATGCCGGTGGCGGGCTTGCTGATCGACCGCGGCTGGGACATGCGCGGGATGATTTTCACGGGAATGCTGATCGCCGTGGCGGGAGTGTGGGGATTTTCGCTGCTGAATTTGAACGCCGGGCCGTGGAATTTCGTGTTGCCGGAGGTGCTGATGGGCGCAGGGCTTTCCATCGTGTTTCCGCCGCTGGCGACACTCACGGTGGACTCGATTCCGACGCAGGAAATGGGCTATGCGACGAGCGTGATTTCGTCGATGAGAAATATCGGCGCGAGCGTCGGAATCTCGATCGTGACGGCGGAGCTGGCGCGCAACCGGCAGGCGCAGCAGACGACGCTCGCCGCGCACGTGACGCCGGGAAGTCCGGCGACGCGGAACCTGCTGAACGGATTGCGGGCGTATTTCTTCCGGCACGGGGCGGGGCCGGTGCAGGCGACGCACCAGGCGCTCGGGATGGCCTACCGCACGGTTTCGCAGCAGACGGCGGTGATGAGCTACCTGCACGGATTCCGGATGCTCGGGATCGTGTTTGCGGTGGCGGCGCCGCTGGCATGGATCATGCGTCCGAGGGCGGCGAAGTGAAGTAACGCCGCTGAGAACGCGCGCGGCGCGGGCAGCGGCGGCGGTCGGATTCGAATCGCGAGCAAACATCAGCCAAGCTCCGAGACGCGTCGGTGCAGATCGCGCGCGATTTCCTGCGGGTTGCGGTCGGGCGCGTAGCGCACCGGCTCGCCGATGGTGACGCGGACGCGGCCGGGAGCGGCGAATCGCCGGCCGCGCTTTTTCAGTTCGAAAATTCCGTCGAGACGAATCGGAACCACGGGAATATTGAGGTGTGTGGCCAGCAGGCCGATTCCGGCGCGGAACGGGGCGATGCGGCCGTCCTCGGTGGTGAAGCCTTCCGGGAAAATCAGAATGTTCCAGCGCCGGTCGGCGAGATCGCCGGCGAAGGAGAAGGTACGCAGGAAGGCAGACTCGCGAGGAAGAGGGAAGACGTTGAAGAGCGCGAGAACGAGCGGATAGCCGAGGCGCTGGCCGATGCGCGAGAGCAAGCTTTCAGTGGGCTGCGGATGGCGCATGTGCGCGAGGCGTTCGCCCTGCATGGCGGTGGCAAGTCGCCGGCGGAAGCGGCCCGGGAGCGCGGCGAGAATCCAGCCGATATCGACGTAGGTGACGTGGTTGGAGACGATGAGCGCGGGGCCGCGCAGATCGCGAAGATGCTCGCGGCCCTTGACGCGCGGAGCAGCGAGCAGATAGGTGGCGGGGCGGACGAGCGCGTAGTACACGGCCAGGCGGATGGCGGTCGTCAGACGATTTTGCGGCCAGCGGGGGAATGCGTAATCGGGCGGAGCGGCGTGCGGTTCGCGGACAAGTTTTTCGAGCTGCTCGACGGTGGTTGCATTGGCGAAATTGACTTCGCTCAGGTCCACCTGGTAGCGGTCTTCCATGGCGCTCATCAATTCGACGCGGTCGAGAGAACTCATTTGCGCGAGAGCGGCGCGGGCAGCGTCCGGAGAGCTGGCATCGATGGCGCGGCCGGTGATGCGGGCGACGAGATCGGCGACGGGGCTGGTTGGTTGCTGCGTGGAGGGCGCTCCGGCGGCGGACGGAGCGCCGAAACGAGCGGCGGCCACTTCGCGGATGCGCGAAAGCTGCGGTTTTTGCGTGGGCGTGCGCGGGAAATCGGGATCGGGCCATTCGAACCAGTGGCGGATGCGCTGGTATTCGGCGAGCGACTGGTTGGCGCGATCGACGATGGCAGCGGCGCTGGCGTCGGGGCTAGAAAGCAGCAACGCGGCGCAAGGCTCTTCGTTGCCGTCGCGCGGAAGGCCAACGACGACGCAATCGCGCACGCCTTGCTGGCGGCGCAGGGATTCCTCCAAGTCCTCGGGATAGACTTTCATTCCCGCGGGAGTGACGATGACGTTTTTCTGCCGGCCCTTGAAGTAGAGGCGGCCATCGGCGCCGGCTTCGGCGAGGTCGCCGGTGTGGAACCAGCCGTCGGAGCCGACAACGGACTGCAACTGCTCCCCCTGGCGGTAGGATTTGGCGATGTTTTCTCCGCGCACGAGAATTTCGCCGCTTTCGGAAATTTTGATTTCCATCCCGGGGAACGCTTTGCCTATGGAGCCTTTCCCGAGGCGGAACGGATGATTGAGGGTGATGAGCGAGGCGGTCTCCGTCATGCCATAGCCCTGAATCACGGCGTAGCCGAGGCGATTCCAGAAAGTTTCGGTGTTTTCGGGCAGTGTGGCGCCGCCGGAAATGATGGCCCAGAATTTCCAGCCGAAGCGGCGGCGGATGTTTCTAAAAATCCACCAGCGGCGAAGGAAATGCTTGCCGGCGGAGGAATCAAAGCGGTGGCGAAATTTTGCGGTTTGGTCTTTCGCTTCCAGATCTCGCTCGATTTCGCGCTGGAGGGATTCGACTAGGCGCGGAACGGAGACGAGGACGGAGACGCGTTCGCGGCGAATCACGTCAATCAGCTCGGAGGGCTTCAGAGTTTCGACGAAAAACACGGTGGCGCCGAGAAGCGGCGGGATGAAGATGCCCATCATCTGGCCGAAGATGTGGCTCAGGGGAAGCAGGTTCAAAAAGCGCAGGGGATGGAAATAGCGCTCGTAGCGGAGGTATTTGCGGATTTCGCGTTCGAGCGGCTCGATATTGGCGAGGACGTTGCCGTGGGAGATGACCACGCCGCGCGGCTCGGCGGTGGTGCCGGAAGTGAAGATGATTTCAAGAGTGTCGTCGCGGGTGAGAGCGGGAGACGGATAAGGCGACGGCGAATGATGCGCGATAGTTTCCGCGAGCGATTCGATTTCGAGGGACGGGATGGCGGAATCGATTTGGGCTGCGTTGCGGGAGCGGACGATGAGTTTTGCGCGGACTTCGCGAGCGACGCGCGAGGCGAATTCGGGCGTGGAGATCTGGTCGATGGGCACGGCGACGGCGCCGAGGAGGACGCAGCCGAAGAATGCAGCGACCCAGGCGGGCGAAGGCTCGCCCCACAGGAGCACCGCGTCCGATTTCGAGATTGTTCGGGATTCGAGCTCGCGGGCGAAGCGGCGGGCATCGTCGAGGATTTGGCCGTAGGAAGCGCGCTCGAAGCGGTAGCCGCGCCGATGGGAGATGAAGGTTTCGCGGCGGCGCGCGTCGAATTCGGGGACGAATTCGGCGAGGGAGCTTCGAGGAGCTGTTGAGGGCGCTTCGGTCATTGTGGGCGAGAGGATGTTTTGGCGCTTCCGGGAGAGAAAAGCAAGCGAAAGGAGAGATGCGCCGGGACGTTCCGGGTAAGAGCATGCGCGACCGTTTATTTTCAATGACTTAGGCGCGTTTTTACTCGAATGACTGTTCCGGGTAGAAATTGGGTTTGGGAGGGGGCGAAAGCTCGCGGAAGGTGTTCGTCGCGGCGGGAAATGCGAAAAAATGTGCGCCTGAAACATCCGGGCGCGTTGCATACGCAATCTCCCAGCGGGCCGAAAACCGACCCTACCTACGCTAACACATTGGGTAACAAATTATCAAGCAGGACACACACGCGCCAAGTTCCCAGCGACCTGGGCAGCGGGCCGCGAGACGGCCAGAAACGCGCGGCGGTGCTACTCGATCTGGCCGCGGATGGCGCCAGCGGGATGGGCGGTGGTGTGGACGTTGACGTAAGCGCCGCCGGATCTAAATTCCTGGACGAGATCGGCGATGGTTTTACCCTTCAGCGGCCCTTCGAGTTGCGACGCCGTGATGGTGCCACGGGCCAGAACGCCGGTAAATTCCCCCTTTTTCACTTTCGCGGGCGGATGCGAGGGATAGAGCCAGACAGCGACGGGGCCTTCCTTGCCCGCGGCGGCGATGTGAATGTGCGCCATGGAGACATTTTCGATGTCGGCGACGTAGAGGCGATAGCTGAGGCTTTTGCCGTTCTTGCTGAGAGTGAAGGTGACGGTGCCGCGCGCGGAGATATCGACGGCCGGCGACTGATTCTTGCCGGAGAGAGTGGCGTGGAAGGTGGTTGCAGCGTTGGCGGCGAGCGGAACCAACAGGAACAGAAACGCAGAGAGAAACGCGATCTTCCGGAATGTCTTCATGGGAGTTACCTCCTGTGCGCCATTAGATACACGGGAAGGGCGGAAGGATACATCGAACTGGGCAGAGGATCGGGCGGGGTTGACGCCGGTTTCCGCGCTCGCCTCTAAAGGGAGGGAAGGCGCGAGCGCGGGAACCGGAGCGGAGGGTGAATTTACGCCGGCTGCGGCCGGGAAAGCGGCGAAGGCGCTAGGGGATTTCGAGCATGCCGGCTTCGGGGACGGCGGCGGCCTGCTCGACGCCATCGTAGCGATAAACCACGATCAGGATTTTGTTCGCGCCAACCGCGGGGTCTCCGCCCATGGAGCGGTTGTTGACGGAGACGCTGAGCCGGCCGTGGTCGACCATCTGCTGCAGAAGGCCGGTGACGTTGGCTTCGTGCCGCTGGACGCCGTAAAAGCCCCAAAGGATTTGGAGACGGCGGTGGCGATCGCGGTCGCGGTAGGCGTCGCGGTCATCCGGGCCGGCGTTGTCCCCGCGATCGCGGTTGCCGCCGCGGTCCCAATCACGATCTGGCACGGCGAACATATCCACGGGAACGAAGCTGCCCTCGGCGAAATCGAATTCGCGCCGTTCGTCGGCGCGATTTGTGGCGAAGATGCGCAGGGTCTTGTCTTTGCCGACGGCGGGATCGCCGCCCATGGTTTGATTATTGACGGCGATTCTGCCGTCCACGCCGCCGCGCGAAATCAGATCCCGCAGAAGATCGGTGACGTCCGTTTGGAGAGACCTGAATCCATAGACGGCGCGCACCAACTGCCAGCCCTGCTGTTGAGCCGGAGCGGCGGGCGCGAGCAACGCGGACCCGGCTGCGCAAAACAAGATGGCGATGAAAAGGCTGACCCATCGACTGGGTTTGATCATAAAGCCCTCCGCTGAATGTTTGTGGGTTCGTTCCACTGTACCTCGGGCTGAGCGGCAGGAGGATTTTGAGCGAGAGTTGGTTGACCAAAGCGCCTATATCGTTCAGCTCGCGGGGCGGGAAAAATCGCTAGGCGTCGATCGAAACGCAGAGAGCGACGGGGAAACGGCGAAAGAGGTCGGAGGCGCGAAGGATGGCGCGGCGCGCATGCTTGCCGGCGCGAAATTCGTGGCCGGTGAAGACGTCGCGCCAGTGGATCGGAGCGCCGGGCGGAAGCTGGATCGACGCGGCGCCCCAGACCGCGCGGCCGAGAGGGGCTTCTCCCGGATTCGCAACGCGGGAAAGCAGGCGCGGAACGGCCGCCACCACCCATTCGTTCTGCAGGCGGCGAGCGAAGGCGAACAGGTTCTCTTTTTGCTTGCCGGCGGCTTCGAGCGGCAAATATTCACCGAGTTCCAAAAGCTCGTGACGATCGCGGCGGAAATGGAGTGCTTTCCAGGTGAGAAAGAGCTTGATGCGGCCGTCCTGCCAATTGGCGATGAGGGTTTCGAGCAGCGCGTCGCGATTTTCGTGGTCGAGATGCTTGAGTTCGTCGAGCAAGCGGCCGCGCAGAGCGAAATCGACGGGGCGGCGATTGTCGGGATCGACGAGGTTGTAATCCCAGAGTTCCTCGCCTTGATAGAAATCCGGTATACCGGGCGAAGCGATTTTCAGAAGGACTTGCGAAAGGGAATTCATGCAGCCGTAGAATGCGACTTTTTTCTGTAGGGCCAGCAATTCCGGAAGAAATCCGGAAGTGTCGCCGTTATCGAAGATGGCATCGACGAACGCGAGGAGAGCGGATTCGTATTCGGAGTTGGGCTCGAACCAGTTGGTGTGGAGCTTGGCCTCGCGAACGGCCTTGACGAAAAAGGCTTTGAGGCGCTCGCGGAAATCCGGAAGTTCATCGGCGGAGGGCGGCCAGGCGCCGAGCATGGTTTGGTAGAGAAGCGATTCTTCGCCGGGATCGGGCGCGGAGATCCCGTCGACGAGCTTGCGGTGCGGCGCGTTGGCGCGGCGCCAGCGGCGGAAGAAGCGCTCCCAGTCGTGGGAAATTTCCGAGAGGACGCTGATGCGGGCGCGAACGTCTTCGCCGCGCTTGGTGTCGTGCGTGGAAGTGGTGTTAAGAGTGCGGGGCCAGTGTTGCCGGCGATACTGGTTGAATTCGTGGAGCGCGGAGATGCCCAGCGGCAAGGATTCGCGCATCGGGTCGCTGCCGACGTCGGCGAGCGAGATGAGGCTGTTGTGCAAATACGAGGCGGTGTCCTCGAGACCCTTGGCCATGACGGGGCCGGTGAACTGCTGCCAGCGCATGATGAATTGCAGATATTCGGCGCGAAGCGCGGCGGCGTAGTCGGGAGGTTCGAGGAACAGGACCTGGCGAAGGAAGGAAAAAGCGGCGTCGCTGATCTCACCGGGAGAGACGCGGCGGCGGGCGAGAAGCAGGGCGCGGTCGAGAAACTCGCGGTCGCGAGCGGAGATTTCGTCGCCGCGAATGTAGGTGCGATAGACGGGCAGGCAGGCGGTGACGACTTTCAGGAGCTCGATCAACTCGGACATGGGAAGATCGCGGGCTTTGCGGTCCTGCGCGGCGATGGCGCCGAGGCGATGGCCGAGCGAATGCACTTCGTGGGCAAAGAGCGTTTTCATCACGAGCATGTTGCCGGTGTAACTGACGTCCGCGAAAGGGGTCGTGGAGCGAGTGAAGCGGGCGTAGGCATCTTCGATGGATTGGAGGCCGGCGGGATCGATGAAGAGCGCGCTCGCGGCGTTGAGGAAATCGTAGCCGGTGGTGCCGGAAACGGGCCAGTCGCCGGGCAGGTGCTCGCGCCCGCCGAGGATTTTTTCGACGACGACGAAGAGCGGTTGTGGCGAGGAGGGCGCTTCCGGAAAGACCGACGACTGCAATTGACAAAGGTAGGCGCGCGGGTCGAAGAGGCCGTCGACGTGATCGATGCGCAGGCCGGTGACTTTGCCGTCGCGAACGAGCTGAAAGATGGACTGATGGCGGTCGGCGAAAACGCGCGGGTCTTCGACGCGAACGGCGACGAATTCGTTGAGGCCGAAAAAACGGCGGTAATTCACTTCTTCGAGGCCGATTTTCCAGTACGCCAGGGGGTAGGGCTGCGCGGAGAGGATGCGATCGAGCTGCATCAGTGTGGACGAGTTTTCGCGCGAGCCGTTGACGCTGCGAATGACCGAGTCAGCGGCCTGGCGGACTTCGGTATGGGACTGGTAGAGCTGCCAGAGGCGGTCTTTAATGGAAACGGATTCCGCGATGCGACGGTGCTGGTCCTCCGGATTGGCGTGCCAGAACAGCGGCAAGCCGCGGACGGCTTCGAGCATTTCGGATATGGCTTGCGACTCTTGCGCGCCTCCGGATTGCCGTTGCTCGAGATTTTCGGCGATGCCCACGATGAGGGGCTCGTAGGATTTCGGGTCGAGCGGGAAGCGGTGCTCGTAATACTGGATGAAAAAACCGGCATTATCGAGCTTTAGAACGAGCTCGCAATTTTCGAGGATCGTGCCGTAAAGATCGCCGAGGAAGGGAAGCAGGACGCGATTGTCCTGCAGAAAGGCGGCTTTGGTGGTGGCTGGATGCCAGTCAATGTCGAAATAATCGGCGTAGGGGGAGCTGGGACCGTTTTCGAGGATGTCCATCCACCAGGGATTTTCGTGGCTGGCGGCCATGTGGTTGGGAACGATATCGAGCAGAAGGCCCATCGAGTAACTTTTCAGCCGCTCGGAAAGTTCCGCGAAGTCGCGTTCGGTGCCGAGTTCGGAACTGACGCGGCGGGGGTCGGCGACGTCGTAGCCGTGGAGGCTGCCTTTGCGCGCCTGGAAACGGGGAGAGGCGTAGAGGTCGGTGATGCCAAGTTCATTCAGGTAGGAAACGAGCTCGCGTGCATCGGAAAAGCGGAACTGCGGACTGAATTGGATGCGATAGGTGGCAGAAGGAAGTCGAAGCATCGCGCTATCCTACACGCACGCGGAGCCGATCGCCGAGATTCAAGAAGGCGGAAACCCATTCCTTTGCGCCGGCTTCGCCCTGCGCGGCGCGCGCAGCATAGTTCGGATAGAGGTCCTGAAGCAATTTAAAGAAGAGATTCTGGGCCTGCGACAAATCCACGGGAAATGGAAATGCGGCGGCAAGGCCGGCCGCGTCGCTGAGGAACTGCAGAAGCTCGATGCCATCCGGCGCGGCGAACCATTTTTGGGCGAGGCGTTCGGTGGAGCCGCGCATGGCGAATTCGAGAGTCGGGGCATCGAGCGCGATTCCGGTGCGCCTGGTTTCGTCGAGCAGCGCATAGATGTGGTCGAGATCGAGAGTGTCGGCTTCGAGCGCGCGGCGCAGCAAGGAATTCAGCGTGAATTCCGCCGCGATTTGAAAGCGGCGAGGCGGGGGAATGTGCAGGTCGGCCATGAAGCGCATCATCGGCGCGTAGTGCTCGAAGAGCTGGCGGTAGGAGGCTTCGGCTTCCTCGAGCGCCTGGTTGAGAATGAGGCGCAGGATGCGGCGCTGTTCGTCGCGGAAGAGCAGGCGGAGCGAGAAGCTGCCGGAGCCGAAGTGACGATCCACGATCCGTAAGATTTCGGGCAGATCGCCGCGTTGAAATACATTCGCGATCTCGGAGCAGAGTGCCTGGTAGGCTTCGTCGCCCTGAAATTCGCGGACGCCACCGGTGACGTTGTGGTCGCCCAAGTGGAGGACGCCGAAACTGACGTGTTCGGATTCGAGGACGATTTCGGAGCGCACAAGAGCGCGGCCGAGAGCGAGGCGCATTTTGCCCGCGGAGAGAACGCGGTAATCGGTGCGGCTGACGTCGAAGGAGTACACCTTGCTTTCCGCCGGGTAATTTTCGAAGAGCGAGCTGATCGCGTAGTGTGCGGCGACGGTTTCGAGCTTGACCATGGCGGGCCTTACGAAATCCTCGAAGACGGCCTTGCCATCCGGGCGATCGTGCAAGTTGGACTTGGCCTGCGCCAATTTATCGAGGAACTGCGATTCGAGACCGTCGCCAAAAAGCTGCTGGGTGAGTTGCAGGGCGCGACCGGCGTACTGGATGACCTGCACGGTTTCGATGCCGGAGAGCTCGTCGAAAAACCAGCCGCAACTGGTGAACATAAGCATGGCGTGGCGCTGCATTTCGAGGAGTTTGAGAGCGTGGATGCGTTCGGCGCCGTTCAGCGGGCGAACGCATTCGGTAGCGAGAAACGAGCCGATGGTTTCCTGCGAACGGTTGAGGATCACGCCCAGGTAATTGTTGCGGGCACGCCAGGAATCGCGGAAAAATTCGCGGCCCTTTTTCTGATAACGCGAAGCGATTTGATCGCGGAGCCAATCCAGTGAGTCGCGCAACGGCGCGCGCCACTGCTGGTGCCAGCCGGGATGCGTTCCCGAGTTGCAGCCGCAATCGGCGCGCCAGCGGTCGACGCCGTGAACGCAGCTCCACGACGTGTTCTCCTTGATCCGGACCTCGCGGAAGGGCGGATGGCGCTCGAGAAATTCGCCGTAGTTGGTGATCTTGGCGATCCCGGTGGCTTCGATGTGTTCGATGGCGTAGGAAAGAGCCATTTCGCCGCGCTTGTGATGGTGGCCGTAGGTTTCGCCGTCGGTGGCGATGTGGACAAGCTGAGGCCAATCGCGCGCGTCGGAAAAGGCGCGGGCCAGGCGGGAGGCGAAATATTCGCCCTGATTGAGCAGGCCTTCGAAGGCTACGGCGCGGGAGATCGGCCCATCGTAAAAGAACAGGGCCATGGTGCGGCCGGAAGACAGCGTGATGCGGTAGGGCATGGAGGGATCGATGCTGCCGTCGCTGACGTCGCGCCACTTGGTGCCGCCGATGCGGCGCGCGGAGCGGGCCTGGCTGGTGGCGAGGATGGTGAACTTTAAGCCGTGCTGCGCGAGGAGATCGAGCGTTTCCAGATCCACAGCGGTTTCCGCGAGCCACATGCCCTCGGGCTTGCGGCGGAAGCGGTGCTCGAAATCGCGCAGGCCCCAGACGACCTGGGTTTCCTTGTCGCGGCGGTTGGCCAGCGGCATGATCATGTGGTTGTAAACCTGGGCGATGGCCGAGCCGTGGCCGGAAAAGTGCGTTTGGCTCAACTGATCGGCGGTGAGGATGGCCTGGTAGATGGCGGGCGATTTCTCCTCAAGCCAGGAGAGTAGAGTGGGGCCGAAATTGAAGCTGATTTTGGAGTAGTTGTTGACGATGCGAACGATGCGCTGTTGTTCATCCAAGATCCGCGAAGAGGAGTTCGGTCCGTAGCATTCGGCGGTGATGCGCGCGTTCCAATCGTGATACGGGTAGGCGGAGTCCTGGATTTCGACGGCCTCGAGCCAGGGATTTTCGCGCGGCGGTTGATAGAAATGGCCGTGAATGCAAATGTAGCGTTCCACGATCAGGATGCCTCCGGAAGACGCTTGAATACCGCGAATGATAAAGCCGACAAGTTGAGTTGCAATTCGCCTGCCGAAGCCAGTTGTTTTGGAACTTCACTACCAGGACCGCCCCAGCGGGAGTCGGCCGAGGCCAGCAGCCTTTCCCACTTCGCATTTGGGACTGGGACGCGCAGGGAACAGGGTTCCCGCTCGAAATTGAAAATAGCCACGCGTTCCTGCACGTTGCCCCAGCGGCGCAGCAGGAGAGATTTTGGCGCTTCGAGGGCAACCGCTTCGAGATCCTTTTTGTTGCGAAGAGAAAATACGGCATCTTCGCGGCGAAGGCGGAGGAGTTCCTTATAGAAGGCCAGGAGGAATTTATGAGGCGCCGCGTTTCGCGAGTCCCAAGCGATGCGCGCGCGAAGAAATGTGGATTCATCCTGCGGATCGGGGATGTCGCCCTGCCAATCGAAGCGAGTGAATTCTTCGCGGCGTCCCTTGCGCACGGCCTCGATCAATCCGGGATCGTCATGGCTGACGAAATACTGGAACGGCGCGGTCTCCCCATATTCCTCTCCCATGAAGATTAACGGCAAAAAGGGCGAAAGCATTACGAGGCCTGCGGCGACTTTGAGAGCCTCGAAGGAGACGATCTGGCTGAGGCGTTCGCCCAGGCGTCGATTGCCCACCTGATCGTGATTTTGCGCGAAGACGACAAATGTTTCGGCGGGCAACGATGCTGAAGAATTTCCGTGACGGCGGCCGCGATATTCCGAATGTTGTCCGGAGTAGACAAAACCTTCGGAAAAAGCGCAGGCGAGCTGCGCGGCTGAGCCGAAATCGGCGTAATAGCCCTGACGGTCGCTGGTGAGCAGGGTGTGAATGGCGTGGTGGAAATCGTCGTTCCAGGCCGCGTCGAGGCCATAACCGCAGACGGGGTCGGATGCGACGAGACGTGCGTCGTTCAGGTCGCTTTCGGGGAACAGAAATATTTTGCGACCGAGGCGTTCGGCTCGTTGGTGAACGGTGGCGGCGAGTTCACCGAGGAACGGTTGCGCGGAGGTGTCCGTGATGGCGTGAACGGCGTCGAGGCGGAGCGCGTCGAAGCGGAAGTCTTCGGTCCAATGCAGAGCGTTCTCGATGAAATAGCGGCGGACATCGTCGCTATCGCGGCGGTCGAAGTTGATGGCCTCACCCCAGGGCGTGTGATAGAAGTCCGTGAAATACGGGCCGAAACGCGCGAGGTAATTTCCCTCCGGGCCGAGATGATTGTACACAACATCCAAAACGGCGGCGAGGCCGGCGCGATGGCACGCATTCACGAGGCGTTTCAGACCGCCGGGACCGCCATAGGACGATTGCGCGGCGAAAGGGTAGGCGCCGTCGTAGCCCCAGTTCCGCGTGCCGGGGAATTGCGCGACGGGCATCAACTCGATGGCGGTGACGCCGAGGTCTTTCAGTGCGTCGAGGCGAGGAATGACGGCGTCGAAAGTACCTTCGGGGGTGAACGTTCCTACATGCAGCTCGTAGAAGACGTAGTCGCGCAGATCCATGCCGCGCCACGACCGGTCGTCCCAATCGAAACGAGGATCGATGACTTCGGACGGGCCGTGAACGCCTTGCGGCTGGAAACGCGAGGCCGGATCGGGGCGGTCTTCGCCGGTATCGAAGCGGTAGAAGTACAGAGCACCGGGCGCGACGTCGTCTGCATGCAGATGGAAATACCCGTTCGGCAGGCGTTGCATCGGGGTGCAGCGATCGGCGGGCACAAGCAGACGCAGATCCAGGCGCTGCGCCCGCGGGGCCCAGACCAGAAAATCGCATCCCCTACCGTCGCGAAAATGCGCGCCGAGCTTTTGAGCTGAATTCGAAATCACGCGAGAAGGGCCTCCTGGGCGCTCGGGTTAAAAAACAGGTGAAGCGGTGTTGCCTTTCTCACCGTGCTCCAGGCTTCAAAAAAACCGCGCCCAGCGGCGGCAAATTCAGATGAACGGAAAAGCGCTGCCCGTGCGAGGGGACCGGCGCGGCTTCCACTCCACCGAAGTTGCCCCAGCCGCTGCCGCCATAGATACGGCTGTCGCTATTCAGAATCTCACGCCAAAATCCGGCTTCCGGCACGCCGATTCGATAATTCTGACGCGGAACAGGGGTGAAATTAAAGGCCGCAACGATTTTTGCGTCCGGAGAACTCCCCTTGCGGAGAAGCGCCACGCTGCTTTCGTCGGCGTTGTTGCAATCGATCCATTCGAATCCGGCCGGGTCACAATCCAATTCGTAGAGTGCGGGTTCGGTGCGCAGCGCGCGATTCAGATCGTCCAGCCATTTGCGAAGGCCCTGATGCTGCGGATCGTCGAGCAGGTGCCAATCGAGGCTCTGGTCGTGGTTCCATTCGCGGCCCTGCCCGAATTCGGCGCCCATGAAAAGCAGCTTCTTGCCAGGCTGCGCAAACATCCAGGCATAGAGCAGGCGCAAATTCGCAAATTTCCGCCAGTTGTCGCCGGGCATTTTGCCGAGAAGAGAGCCCTTGCCGTGTACCACTTCGTCGTGGGAGAGGGGGAGAACGAAATTTTCGGAGAAGGCGTAGACGGCGCGGAAGGTGAGGTCGCTATGGTTATATTTGCGGTAGATCGGGTCGAGAGACATGTAGGCGAGCGTATCGTGCATCCAGCCCATGTCCCACTTGAAGCCGAAGCCCAGCCCGCCGATGTACAAGGGCCGGGAAACCATGGGCCATGCGGTGGAATCTTCGGCGATGACCTGCACGCCGGGATAGGCGGCGTAGACTTCCTCGTTCAATTTTCTGAGGAAGGAAATAGCTTCGAGATTTTCGCGGCCGCCGAAACGGTTGGGGATCCATTCACCCTGCTTGCGGGAATAGTCGAGGTAGAGCATGGAGGCGACGGCATCGACGCGAAGCCCATCGGCGTGATAGCGGTCGAGCCAGCACATGGCACTGCTGAGCAGAAAGGAGCGAACTTCGTTGCGAGCGTAGTTGAAGATGTAGCTGTTCCAGTCGGGATGGAATCCCTGGCGCGGATCGGCATGTTCGAAGAGATGAGTGCCGTCGAAATAGGCTAGGCCGTGCTCGTCGCTCGGAAAATGCGAAGGCACCCAGTCGAGAATGACGCTGATGCCGTGCTGGTGAAGACGATCGATCAGGTACATGAAGTCTTCGGGCGGGCCGTAGCGGCTGGTAGGCGCGAAATATCCCGTGGTCTGGTAACCCCAGGAGCCATAGAAGGGGTGTTCCATTACCGGCAGAAACTCCACGTGCGTGAAGCCGCGTTCGAGAACGTATTGTGGAAGACGGTCGGCCATTTCGCGATAGGTGAGAAACCGGTTTCCTTCCTCGGGAACTCGGGCCCACGAGCCGAGGTGGAGTTCGTAAATCGACACCGGGCTTTTCAGGGAATTACGCGCGCCGCGAACCTCCATCCATTCCCGGTCGCCCCAGCGATAGGAAAAGTTCGACACCACGGAGGCCGTTTTTGAAGAGACCTCGAACTGCGAGCCGAAGGGATCGGCTTTATCGACGCGATAGTGTTTTTCGCGAGAGACGATGTGGTATTTGTACGCGGCGCCGGGCGCGATGCCCTCCACGAATCCTTCCCAGACGCCGGAATTGCCCCGCGGGCGAAGTTCGGTAGCCGAAGTGCTCCAGCCGTTTGCGTCGGTCATCAGGAAAACGTGTTCGGCGTTCGGCGCCCAGACGGCGAAGTACGCGCCGTCGACGCCGTCGCGTTGAAAATAGTGAGAGCCGAGCTTTTCGTACAGGCGGAGATGAGTGCCTTCGTTGAAGAGATACAGATCGTTGTCGGTCAGCAGGGACGCGTCGTAGCGCACACGTAGAGCCCCACTGCCGACGGTGGACGTGCGGGCGTTATTGGTGAAGTCGGGCATTGCGTCTCCCATGTGCAGCCAATCCCGAGGAACGCGCAAAACAGACGGCGCAAAGGAAAGCTGCAAGGCTTTGGCGGCGATTACGCGCGCCGCGAAGGTTTCGTTGTGAGTATTTCCCGGATGCCTTCGAGCGGAATACCAACCCACGAAGGCCGATTGTTCAGTTCGTATCCGAGTTCATAAACGGCTTTTTCGAGCAGATGCACTCGGAGGAGTGCATCGAATTCAGCTGAACTGGCCGGAAGAAAGCGCGCGTCCCCTGCGGTGGTCCGATACGTGTGGAGAAATTCGCTCGCAGCCAACGAATGCCACTGCGCCGCAAGCCGCGCCACGTGGCCATCCGGCTGATGCGATCGCGCCAGGCGTTCCCGGGCGGCGAGAGATGCCGAACGCGCAGCGTACTGAAAAGAACGGAGCATGCCGGCGACGTCCTGCAAAGGGGAACGCTTGACTCGCCGCTTCGCCAAGGGCCGAGCCGGTTCGCCTTCGAAATCGATGATGAAGAAATCGGAACCGGTGAACAAGACCTGGCCGAGATGGTAATCACCGTGGATGCGAATGCGGACGGAGGTGATGTCCCGTTCGAGCACGGAATGAAGGGTCAACAACGCGTCGTCTTCGAGCTTCAAGACATGTTTCGCGAGCTCGGCGGCGGGCTCCGGCAATTCCGGAAGCTTCAGGCGAAGCGTTTCGAAAGTTTGGACGGCCAAATCGTGGAAAGCACTGTCCAGCGCTTCGCGAACTTCGAGCGTGAAAAGCTCCGGGACGAAATCCGGATCGGCGTTTGACGACGCCAGCGCCAAGTGAAGCTCGGCGGTGCGCCTGCCGAGAAGGGCGATTAGCTGCAGTTGCGTCGCGAACGCATCAGAGGCGCGGACATCCTGTGCGCCAGCGGGCTCGGAGATGCGGCCCGAGCGGGGATTCCGTTCATCGGTAGGATGACCGAGCGAAACGAAAAGTTCCACCAGCGATTCCACGGTGAAGCGCCACGCGTCGCCACGGTTGGGGACGAAGCCTTGCAAGATTCCCAAGGTAGAGAGCTTTGATTCGAGGGATTCGTATTGCAGCCAGCCGCAAAGAGGCGGCACATTCGCAAAACACGCAACCGCAGTCAGGAAATGGCCGATTTCCAGGTCGGGGTGAGTGCCTTCTTCCACGCGCCGAAAGAATTTCAGGATCAGCTGGTCTCCGTAGACGATGGAGGTGTTGCTCTGCTCTCCCTTTAACAACCGGGGCGGCAGGGAATTCGCAGAGCCGAGCTTCTTTTTTAGAAGCGCGTCTTCGGGGCCAGCCTTTAACATGCCCGCTTCGCCGGGAAGCGAATCACTTTTGAGGATGGAATTCAAAATCGCGGCGAGGAACTCCTGGTTTCCGAGAGCATCCGTCAACGGTAATTCGGAGGCGGGGTCGGATACGGGGATGCGCACGACGACAGAATCGGCTGGAGGGACACGCTGGGGAGCCGGAGCAACGAGAGGGAGGACGTAGGTCTCGCCGGCACCCTCGGTAAATTCGACGCGGGCGAATGTGATGAGAGCGACCGTATCCGAAAGCGGCACGGGGATACACTCGCAGAGTTGGACCGAGTGTATGCGCCGGGCCTTCGATCCGAACCAGCGTTGGCGCGGCAGAAACTCGGGCAATTGCGCGGCAAAAGCGGTGTGGAGCCTGCCCACGAACTGCGTGTCGACATGCTGCAAAGTCACCCCATGACTCCTCCTGTCTTAAAGCGACGGGAAGGACATCATTCCCAGAATACTCCAAATGACCTAGAGCGGAGAGAGCTCATCGTCATGTTCCACGTGTTCTCCCTCGCGCAAGAAGTGCTTCTCCAGAACTCGCTCGGCCAAATGCCTGCCGCCGAGGCCGAAAGCGATCGCTAGTCCGAGCGCCAATGCGCCGAATACGATGGAAAAGGCGATTTCCATGGTCTGCTTGCCGAGGCCAACCTGTTCGAGGGCCATCGAAAGGGCCAGGAAAACAATGACCGTCCGCACGATTCCACTGAGGACTTTTGGAGAGGAGAGGCCCGCGTTGACTCCCGCCAGCAGAGCGGCGCGCGAAAAGAAGTTCGCGGCCAGGAGGCCGACAAACAAGATCAGGAAGGCAACGAAAATCTGCGGCAAAACCGCAATTAAGTTGGCGATTTGCTGCTGCAGACTGCCGATTCCGAGAAAGCTGATGCCGACGATGATGAATCCGAGCCACACGACCCAAAAGACGGCGCGGCAGAGGAGTTCCGTCATGGACGGGAGTTCGGCCCTGCGCAGCAGGCGGGATGCGCCGGCTTCCTCGGACATTTTCTCGACCTTGGCGACGCGCAGGATTCCGCGCAAGATGACCTTGAGCAAATACGCGACCAGCCAGCCAATGAGGATCACCACCAACATCAAGAGAAAGCGCGGCAGAAATTCGGCCAGCATGTGCGTCAGATTGTCATGGGCCTGTTGAAACGCGTGGAGAATCATTTCTTGCATGATGCACCTTAACCTTTCGTGCTCCACCGCTCCATGAAGAAATCCCTCTGGCGCCCGAATTCCTGGCAGAGATCCTCGATATCGGCTTCCATGGCGTCCGAGTCATCGGAGCGATGCACTGTGAGAAACGAATGGACCCTACCGCGGTAGATGGGAACGAATGCTTGTACGAGATGATCGCGGTGAATCGCGGAATGGTGATAGGCGGAGGCGAATTCATAGATCGTCCGCACCCAGAGAGAATTGCTGAACCGGAAAGCGTTCTCGTCCAAAGCGGCGAGCCGCACGAGTTCCGCGTGCGTATCCGGGTCCAGGATGGAACGCAAGATTTCGGAAAGCCCGGCAACGCCGGTGCGATACAGCTGGAATAGTTTTTTGCGATCGACGCGCACCGGCTCGCTGGTGAGCTGATGGTCCGGGCCGATCGTCTTCAGAGGATCGAGATCGCGGCCATCCAGCCAGTAAGATTCGGTGGATTCGAGGCACCAGAAGAATCCGCTAACGGTGCGGCGGATTACGTCCACCACGCCTCCGGAAGCCGAGCGGGGTTTCGGGCCAAGAAAGGTTTGGCAACATTGGAACGAATTCGTCATCGCTCTGATTGCCATCCAGGTTTCGGGGCCGGATTGGAGACCTTCCTGGTCCCAGTCGGCGCTATTGAGGCAATCGGAAGCGAGACGGCCGGAGAAAGCGAATTCGGTGGATCGCAGTTCGCGCACAGGCTTGCCATAGAGTGCGCGCCCAAGAGGATAGAGAAGATTCCGGGTCAAAAGACCGTCGAATCTATGGCGCGCGTAGAGAGGCGCGACGAAATCATAATTTTCCCTGAAGACCGGATCGAGAAGCGAGTCGATCCACGACGAGGCGATGCCTCCTACGGAGGCGGAAACAACGGCGCAGGCTTTGGCGTGCAGAAGATCGGCGGCCGCCAGGATGGTTCGCAAAGCGGTGAACCCATCCGCAGTGCTGCCCGTATTGGTAGTGATCCAGCGCAGAGTGCGCAAGGACTCGATGCCGTTGGAGCCCAGCAAGCTGGCTTCGCGGACGGCTTGGGGCGTACCGTCGCGGGAACCGGCGTCCACATGGACAAGCACGGTGCGCTGGCGGCGAAAAGTCCGCAGCAGAGATTCTTCCGCCGCGCGAACTACATTTCCGATGGTCTGGCAATCGTTGTGAGACGGGATTCCGACCAGCAGATCGACTTCGCCGACGCTGACCAGCTGGCGGATGAAATCGTCGGAAAGGAGGATCTCGTCGCTCAATCCTTGCTCCATGATTGCAACCGCCCTAGCGAGGCACCCGGTTTCCCGGACTTGCCTTGTACGATCAAATTCTCCGTAGCCGGAACCAATAAAATTGATACGGGCCCATGGTCAGAAGATAGGGAAGCTCTCCCACGCGCGGGAAAATCGTCTTGCCGGACATTTCGATCGGAATGCTGCCCTTATATTTTCGGAGATTCAGCTCCACAGCCTGGCACGTGCTGGAGAGATTGTTCACGGCCAGCACGCGCTCGTTGCCGAACTCGCGGACATACGCCAGCACGCGATGGTTCGGCGGGTCGAGAAATTCGATCGTGCCGCGGCTGAACGCTTGCGACGATTTCCGCACCTGGATCAAACGCTTCATCCACGAGAGTAGCGAATGCTCAGACCGTTTCTGGGAATCAACGTTCACGGACTGATAGCCGTACACGGGATTGGAAACCAGCGGGGCGTACAGCCGCTCGGGGTCGCTGGAGGAGAAGCCCGCGTTCCAGTGCCCGTCCCATTGCATCGGCGTGCGAACGCCGTTGCGGTCACCGAGATAAATATTGTCGCCCATGCCGATCTCGTCGCCGTAATAGATGACCGGCGTGCCGGGGAGGGACATGAGCATTCCGTTGAGCAACTCGATGCGGCGGCGGTCATTGTCCATCAGAGGAGCGAGCCTGCGGCGAATGCCGATATTGATGCGCATGGATTTGTCTCGCGCATATTCGTCGTACATGTAGTCGCGCTCGACGTCCGTCACCATCTCCAGCGTCAGCTCGTCGTGATTGCGCAGGAATATACACCACTGGCAGTTCTTGGGAATTTCCGGCGTACGCTGCAAAATTTCGATGATCGGCTTGCGATCCTCCAACTTCACCGCCATGAACATGCGCGGCATAAGCGGAAAATGGAAGGCCATGTGGAATTCGTCGCCGTGGCCGAAGTATGCGCAGACGTCCGCGGGCCACTGGTTCGCTTCGGCCAGCAGCATTCTGCCGGGGAAGGAGTCGTCGAGCCGGCGGCGCAATTCGCGAACGACGTCGTGAGTTTCGGGCAGATTCTCGCAGGACGTGCCGTCGCGCTCGACGAGATAAGGAACCGCGTCCAGGCGGAACCCATCGATTCCCAACTCCAGCCAGAACTTCATCACGTTCCACATCGCATCGCGGACTTCCGGGTTGTCGTAATTCAAGTCCGGCTGATGGCTGAAAAACCGGTGCCAGTAGTAGGCCTTTGAGACCGGGTCCCACGCCCAGTTGGAAAGCTCCGTATCCACGAAGATGATGCGCGCATCTTGATAGAGATTGTCCGTGTCGTTCCAGACGTACCAATTGCGGCGCGGGTTGTCGCGCGCGCTGCGCGCTTCCTGAAACCAGGGATGCTGATCGGAGGTATGGTTCAGGACCATTTCGATGACCACGCGAATGCCGCGCTCGTGCGCCGCCGCAAGAAAAGCTTTGAAGTCATCGAGCGTTCCGTAACTTTTGTGGACGGAGCAGTAGTCCGCAATGTCGTAGCCGTCGTCACGCAAGGGCGAAGGATAGAAAGGCAAGAGCCAGATCGAGGTGACGCCGAGGCCCTGCAGATAATCGAGCTTCTGCTGAAGCCCTCGAAAATCTCCGATTCCATCGCCATTGCTGTCGCAAAAGGTGCGGACGTGCAGCTGGTAGATGACGGAGTCTTTGTACCACTCGGATTGCTGCGGCACGGTCACGGTCTGGCCAGGGTCGTCAGAGGAAGTAGTCGAAATCCTGCTCCGACCGCACCCGCCTTCGCAAGCGGAAAATATGAGCCGGCATTCGCTGCGGATCGATCTCGACGTAGTTGTGCGGCCCCTGCCATAGGTATCGATCCTCCGTGACCAGATCGTGCATTTGATATTCCTGGTGCGGTTCGAGCTGGAAATAGTCGAGCGGGAGATCGATCCAGCCCGATTGCTTGTGATGCGGATCGAGATTGACGGCGACTATGATGACGTTGGAGCGATCCTCACTCATTTTGCTGAACGCGATCATTTGCTCGTTGTCGACGGAGTGGAAGCGCAGGCTTTCGTCGCTGTGCAGGGCGCGATTGTCTTTCCGGATCCCGTTGACCTTCGCGATCAGGTCCTTGAGGCTGTCCGGGCGCCCAAGATCCCAAGCACGGATCTGATATTTTTCGGAATCGAGATATTCCTCGCTGCCGGAATGTAGCGCGCGATTTTCGCAGAGCTCGAAGGCCGGCCCATAGATCCCGTAGCTGGCGCCCAAGGTGGCGGCCAGGCACAGGCGAATTACGAACGCCGGGCGTCCGCCGTACTGAAGGTATTCGGTCAATATGTCCGGCGTATTGGGCCAAAGGTTGGGCCGGAAGAATTCCTGCACGCCGCTTTGCGTGAGTTCTCCGAAATACTCGGTGAGATCCCATTTGGTATTGCGCCATGCAAAGTAGGTGTAGGACTGCGTGAATCCAGCCTTCGCCAACCGGTACATCACCTTCGGGCGAGTAAAGGCTTCGGCAAGGAAAATCACATCAGGGCATTGGCTGCGGATTTCCGCGATCAGCCATTCCCAAAACTCGAATGGCTTCGTATGCGGGTTATCGACCCGAAAAACCCGGATACCCTGCCCGATCCAGTATAGCGCAACGCTCTTCAGTTCCTCGCAGAGCTCCCGCGCATGATCGCTCTCGAAATTGAGGGGATAAATATCCTGATACTTCTTGGGAGGATTTTCCGCGTACTGCACGGAACCGTCCGGGCGGATGCGGAGCCACTCCGGATGCTGGCTCACATACGGATGGTCGGGCGCGCACTGGAAAGCCAGATCGAGAGCGACTTCGATCCCACGCTTTTTGGCTTCGGCGAGCAGTTCCTTGAATTCTTCGAGGCTTCCGAGTTGCGGATGAATGGCTTTGTGGCCACCGAGCCCGGATCCAATGGCCCAGGGGCTTCCGACTTCATACGTTGCATGCCCGGTCGAATTGTTCTTGCCCTTGCGTTCCATTTCGCCGATGGGATGAATCGGAGGCAAGTACAGCACGTCGAATCCCATTTCCGCCACGTAATCGAGCCGCTCGATGCAGGTGCGAAACGTGCCGTGCCGTTCCGCGTCATTCGTGCAGGAGCGCGGGAACATTTCATACCAGGAGCTGAATCGCGCTCGCTCGCGGTCCACTTCGATAGCCAATTCGCGTTCGTAAAGGCTCGCCGCATCCAGGTCCGGATGGCGGTCCATCATCATTGCAAGTTCGTCGTTTGCCGCGATTTCGAACGCCTTGTCCGGGTCGCTCTTGTGGACCTCTCGTATCTGACGGGCGATTTCGTGCAACGCGTCGGTATCGGCGGCCTTGTCTGCGCGAGACGCGGCTTTGGCGATCAGCTCCACTCCGACCAGGAATTCCAGAGCAAGGTCCTGGCCTGCATCTTTTCGCTTTCTAAGATCTCGCACCCAGCTTTTGAACGGGTCCGGCCAAGCCTGGACCGTGTAGAAATGAGCTTCCTGCGTGCCGATCCTAAATTCGCCGGCCCATCGATCGTTCACAAGCTCGCGCATCGGAGTTCGGTTCCAAGCGGGCTGGCTCTTCGTGCGATAGAGGAGACGGGCGCCGAGCAGATCGTGTCCGTCGCAGAAAATATCGGCGGTCACTTCCACTTTTTCACCCACCGTGCGCTTGATGGGGAACTGGCCGGCGTCGACTTCCGGGCGAACGTTTTCGATAACGACGCGACGGATGGGAGCCTGAATTTGGATGGGCTTTTTGTCGGAATCCATCGCTACCATGATATGGCCGCAGGCAGAATACGTTGACGGGAAATAATTGCAAAAACATTTATGAGCAGGGCACAGCTCGGCCAATCGCTAGACGTCAGGTATGGCCCTTTGGTTGTCCGTTCGGCCCGGTCCTGCGATGTCTAGTGGGAGAGGCGATCGGGGGGCTGCGATGCGCTGGGTGGTGCGAGCACGGGAGCGGGGAATTGGCCGCCCGATGCTTGGAGCCGGCGCTTCGCCAGGAAGCAGCATTCCTACGGCGCGAAGCGCCGGAATACCCAAGCCTCAGCTTGCAAGAGGTGGTTGGACTTGGCGATTTATTTCGAGGCCCGAGCCGCTTTTGCAAAGCCACTGTCGGTTTCAGCCCGGTCGCCCGTGATTTCCGCCAGGAACCAGGCGCGCCGCTCGGCTTGGTCAAGCCAGACTTCGATCAAGCTGGCGGTGGCCACGTCCTTGTGCCTTTCGCAGACTTCGTGCATGGAGCGCAAGAAGCGGGTGAGCTCGCGATTGTCCCGGCAAAGCTCGTGCAGCATATCGCGGGGAGCGACGGATTCTTCGTTGCTGTCCTTGAGGCGCTGATTTTTGGAGATATCACTGATGGAGCGAATCGTGGTGCCGCCAATTTTGCGGGCGCGCTCGGCGATGTCGTCGGTTATTTCGAAAATCTGCGTTCCCTGCTCGTCCAACAACAAATGGTAATCGCGGAAACTTGGTCCGCTCATGTGCCAGTGGAAAGTTTTCGTTTTCACATAAAGCGCGAAAACGTCCGCGAGTAAACGACGCAGGCCGTTGGAGATCTCGGTGACGCCCTGTTGCCCCAAATCTGCTGATGGCTCGGACGGGCCTTCCGCTGACGGCTTCATGCGAGCTGCGGTATTGTCCATGACTGCCTCCTTTGAGCTTGTGCCATGTAGGATGCAGCCTTTCGCAAATAAGTGGCAAGCCTACGGTGCCGGCCCCAAGCGTGCGGATAGTAGGTCAATCACTTGTGGGACTGGCAGTTCGTCGAGGATGCCGGACGAAGGGTGTTTCCGGCTGGCCCCGCAGCAGACGTGCCCGACGAAAACCGGCTAATCGAGAGTACCGCCGCGCCAGATCGTCCTCGGGTCACAAAAGTGTAGCAAAAACGCAGCCACAACCTGTACTGGGCTTTCGGCGAGGCCGGCATCGTGCTCGTGATAGCCGCAGTGGCCTGGGCTGCCAGCCAGCCGTTCATTTTCGCCGGCCTGAGCCCACGGCCTAAGAATTGATCGAACAGCCGCAGATGAAGAGCGCCCGGCCATACAATATCGTCGTCGGGCACTTGGTCGGGTTGGGTGCAGGATTCCTGGCGCTCCGGATCGCCAACGCCTGGAACACGCCCAGATTGCTGCCGTCGGGACACCTGTCACGGGATCGCATGTGGGCGGTTTGCCTGGCGGCCGTACTGACCACGGTGCTCACTTTGCTGCTGAAGGCCGGACAGCCTGCCGCGCTGTCGACTACCTTGCTTATGTCCTTGGGCGAAATTCAAACATCCCGCGACGCGCTTGCGATTATCGCGGGAGTTTTGCCGATTGCCGCGATCGGCGAACCGATTCGTCGCACTCGCCTGAAGATCATGCAGGTGAATTCGTCGAGCACGTAGAGCCATCGCGCGCCGTCGGCGGGCACTGGCCCGAGAATTGTCGCAACCGTTTCATTCGCGTTCGAAACGTGAGAAGCTTTTGCTCCGCCGCGTGGCGGAGCACTTCAATCATTCCAGGAGTCAATTACAGCGAATCAAATGAGCGAGCCGGATAATCCGTTCGAGCCTGCGCGCATGCTCGCGGTAGCTTTGGGTGAAGCCCGCAAGGGCCTGGCGGAAGGCGGGCTGCCCATCGGCGCCGCGATTTTCGATGGCGCCGGTCGGCTGCTCGGCTCCGGCCACAACCGGCGCGTTCAGAATGGCGATCCCTCGCTGCACGCGGAAACCGACGCGTTCCGCAACGCCGGCCGCCAGCGCAGCTACCGCGAGCTGATCATGGTTACGACGCTCGCTCCATGCTGGTATTGCAGCGGGCTGGTGCGCCAGTTCGGGTTTCGGACGGTGATCGTGGGAGAGAGCCGGAATTTTCAGGGCGGGGTTGATTGGCTGCTCTCCCTGGGCGTCCGGATCATCGATCTCGGCTCGGCCGAGTGCGCGACACTGCTGGCAGACTACATCCGCAAGTTTCCTGCGGTTTGGCACGAAGACATCGGAGTCGAGTAGCCGGCCCCAGACCCCGGCCAGCGCATTCTTTTCGCCCCAGCAATCGCTGAACCTTCCCCTTAAAGTTCGCCCCGAGCGGTGCCGATACCTCAGAAGGCGGCACACAGCGGCGCAAGATCGAACCGTTCCGCCGAAAGCTGGAAACATGAGCGGCATCAGTGCCTTGATCGTGGACGATTCCTCGACCATGCGAAAGATCGTGGAGCGCTCGCTTCGCAGCGCCGGCCTGCCGCTTACGACGGTACTCGAGGCGGGAAACGGTGTCGAAGCGCTCGGCCTGCTGAAAGAAAATCGCGTCGACTTGATTTTGTGCGACATCAACATGCCGGTGATGGATGGCCTCGAATTCGTAAAGCAGGTGGGCGGAGTTGAGAACGGCAGAGGCGTGCCGGTGGTGATGATCACCACCGAGGGCAGCGAATCGCACGTCGTGCAGGCGCTTTCCTGCGGAGCGCGAGGTTATATCCGCAAGCCGTTCACGCCCGATCAAGTAAAAGAGCACGTTATCTCTCTACTAGCGGGAAAACTATGAAATCTGCGTATGAACTGCTGTCTGCCCACAGCGGCTATCAAAAGTGGGCGCCCTTGCTCGATGTGGCGATTCAGGAAGTATTCGAGCTGATGCTGGGAGAGAAACTGACGGTGTCTGGCGATCAGCCGCATCACCAACAGCCCGCAATCACGGCCATGGTTGGTTTGGCGGGGCAGGTCTGCGGCGTGATGAGTACCCGTTGCGGCGTACAGGTGGCGACTCGCATGGCCGCCAGAATGCTGGGAGCTGAGCCGACGCCGGATACACCCGAAGTTCAAGACGCCTTCGGTGAAATCTGCAACATGGTTGCCGGGAATTTCAAAAACAAGATTGCCGGCTTGGGCGAAAATTGCATGCTGTCCGTTCCCACGGTGGTAACCGGCTCGGACTACCGCCTTCGCTCGCTGGCAGACTCCGATACCCTCGAAACCACGTTATTGTTTGAAGGCCTGCCGTTCACCGTCTCGCTCGAAATCCATAGTTAGACTGAAAGCTTCTCCCTGATGAAGGTTCGGCAGCGGCTTGATGGTTCGTGCCGATCGGACTGAAGCCTGCTTCAACGCTCACGCTTCAACCGTATTTCCCAGCACCATGGACACCAGCTCGCCGATCTCGCCGACAGCTTCGTCCAGTTCGAAGGTGAATCGCACGAGATCAACTTTCTCCAAGTCTTGGTGTTCGTGCAGCAGGATTTGCCACGCGGGATCGGCCAATAGATCGACCTTATGCCGTTCGTAGTAGCCATAATCGAGGCCGCGCATGCGGCAAAGCAGGTCGCTCAAGTGCACCAGCGCCACCAATCCGCGCGACTTGTCGCTTTCCTCGGCGGCGTGATGATGAGCCACAACGTCGACGACCATATCTGCTAATCCCCATTGTTCGGCCAGCGCTCGGCCACTCTCGCAATGCGTGAATCCCATGGTGGAGCGCTCCGCCTCGTCCAAAGGCATTTGGTACTGGCGGGCACGCTCCACGGCCATCGCAAACTCTCCTGGGAACACCAGGCAATTGACGAGAATCCCGAGATCGTGGAGTAGGCCGGCCGCGTACGCCTTCTCCACGCCGGCGCCCACAAGTGCTTCGCTGAATTTGCGGCAGACCATCGCACATCCCAGCGAATGCCGCCAGAAGACGCCCGGGTCAATCGGCCATGTCTTCACGGGAAACGCGAGCCCCATGCAGGAGGTCAGAAGAATGGATTCGACGCGGTGCAAGCCAAGGACCATGACCGCCGCGGGAATCGATTTGGGTGGCCGCGATAGCCCAAACAGAGGAGAGCCGGCCATGCGCAAGCATTGCGCGGCGATGGCCTGATCGTAAGAGACGAGGCGAGCGACCTCGTCCATTTCCACGTGGTCGGCGGGCATGTGCAAAATCTTCAGCAGAGGCAACAACACTGCCGGAATCGCCGGCGTGGCTTCAATGCGCGACACTCGTTCCCGAATGTTCGGAGAGATGGCTGTGGTCATAGCTTCCCGCTCTGCAGCGATGGTTTCCAATACGCAATCGTTCCGGGAAAGTGAACCAGATGAAACTGCTCGTTGAGCTTCAACAGCGACTCGGAGGTGCCGAGGAACAAGTATCCGCCGAAGCTCAGATTATTGAAATAATGCGCGATCACTCGTGATTTAGACGCGCCGTCGAAATAGATCAGCACGTTGCAACAAAAAATAACGTCCATGCCTTTCATGAAGAGCATCTTCGAGTCGTCCAGCAGGTTCAGGCGCTTGAAGCTGATCAATTTCTTCAGATCCGGCCGGATCTGAATCCTTGGTTCGTCCGCCGGCACAAAGTATTTTCGCCTGAAGTAATCGGACGTATTCCGCAGCGCGTAGTCGCCGTAGATTCCCGCCTTCGCGGTTTCGACGGAACGATCGTTCAGATCCGTGGCGACGATTTCGAACTGCCAATCCTTCAGCAGGCCGTCCTTCTCCTCCATCAGCGTCATCGCCAGGGTGTAGGGCTCCTCGCCCGTAGAACAGCCGGCGCTCCAGATGCGCAATCGCTTCGTGATTTGGCGCGTCTTGTCGCTGGTCAGCTCCGGCAGGATCACTTTGCGCAAAGCGTCCAGCTGGGCCTGGCTGCGAAAGAGGCAGGTTTCGCCGATGGTTAGCTCGTTGAGGAGTTCGCGCAGTTCGCCGTCGCGGCTGGGATGGGCAGTGAGGTGGTCCCAATACTCGCGGGGGTTCTTCAATCCGATCGCTTTACATCGGCGCGCACACCCATCGGCGAGCAGGTAGAGCTTCTCTTCCGCCTGGTAGATGCCGGATACCTTGTAAACCAAATCGCGAATTTGCCGGTAAACGGGGTTGATCGTTGCGGCGGTGGTCGGCACCGCTGCGGAAGAACCGCCCGGCTGCGTCACGATTGTCATACGGGATATGGCTCCTAAACGGCGTACGAGCTGGACTGGGAGGCGAGAGTCGGCGCCCGGCTTTTCAGCACGCGGCGGACGATCTCTTGCCCGAGTTGCCCCAACGGATACATGGCGTCGGCCTGTCCGCTAGCGTAGGTGAGCCCCGGCATGCCCCAAACCACGGAAGACGCTTCGTCCTGGATGATCACCTCGCCGCCGGCTTGGCGAATCTGTTTCGCTCCCTCCACGCCGTCGGAGCCCATCCCGGTCATCACCACCGCGAGCGCACCGGGCCCGAAACTGGCCGCGACGGACCGAAACAGCACGTCTACCGCGGGGCGACAGGAGTGTTCCGGAGGATCCTGATCGATATCGAGCACGGCGTCTGTTTTGTTGCGCAGGACAGTCATATGGAAATTCCCCGGCGCGATCCAGGCATGCCTGGCCGACAGCCGTTGTCCAGAGCGCCCTTCCTCAACGGGAATTTGAGAACGGCTGGAAAGCCGCTCCGCCAGAAGCCGCGTGAAAATCGGCGGCATGTGCTGCACCGTGACGATGGGTACCGGAAAATTCTTCGGGATCAGAGGGAACACTTCCGCCAGCGCGTTTGGCCCGCCCGTCGAAGTTCCGATTGCAACGATGTCAATGCGCCGGTTGCGCTTCGGACGTATTTCTCGGTGTACGGGTGCCAGCGGATGTGCGGGTGCCGGATGTTTGTCGAGGGTGCACAGCGCCTTGATTTTAGGGATCAGGTCTTCCCGGACACGGTCGATTGCGGCCGCGGGGCTCCCCAGGCTGGTAGGTTTCGTCGAGTAGTCGGACGCGCCCAGCGCCAACGCGTCCAACGTAGCCGCCGCGCCGCGCTCCGTCAGCGTGCTGAACATGATCACCGGAAGCTTGGGATACAGCTTGCGGATTTCGGCCAGCGCCTCCAGGCCATTCATCACCGGCATTTCGATGTCCAGCGTTACCAGATCCGGGTTGCAGAGAGGAATCTTCGCCAGAGCGATCCGCCCGTTGTGCGCTGAGCCAACCACCTCGATGGACGGATCCGCGGAAAGCGTGTCGGTCAGCACCTTGCGGATCACCACTGAGTCGTCAACGATCAGAACCCGTGCTTTCGCCTGGCTTGACAAACTGCGTGGTCCTTCCCGTTAGGCTGCTCGCTGCCCGGCCATCGTGCGCCGGTGGCCGTTTCCATTGATGTCCACTTTGAATTGCTCCACCAGCCTGCGGAGTTGCGTGGACATTTCGGCCAGCTGCGAAGCCGCTTTTTGCGAATCGTGCGCGCTCGACGATGTGTTCTGCGCCGCCTGGGCGACTCCCGTGATGTTCTGGGTGATCGACTCCGAGCCTTTGGCCGCTTCCACCACGTTGCGCGACATCTCGTTCGTCGTGGCGCTCTGCTCTTCCACAGCTGTGGCGATCGTGTTTGAAATGTCGTTGATCCGGTTGATGATGCCGCTGATCGTGCCGATGGCTTCCACGGCTTCCTTAGTGTCTTCCTGGATGGCGGTAATCTTCTGGCTGATGTCTTCGGTGGCTTTGGCGGTTTGCTTCGCCAGCTCTTTTACTTCATTGGCCACCACTGCGAATCCCTTGCCGGCTTCGCCCGCGCGCGCCGCTTCGATGGTGGCATTCAGCGCCAGCAAATTGGTCTGTTGGGCAATGGAGGTGATGACTTTGATGACTTGCCCGATCTCCGCGCTCGATTCGCCGAGCTTGGAGACGATGGCATTCGTTGTTTGCGCGTTCTTCACCGCTTCGCTAGCCACTTTTGCGGCTTCTCCGGCGTTCTTCGCAATGTCTTTGATGGTGGCGCTCATTTCCTCGGCACCGGTAGCCACAGTTTGCAGATTGCGGCTCACCTGCTCGGTGGCGGCGGACACCGTATTTGCCTGCGCCGTGGCTTCCTCGGAGTTGGCGGTGATCTGCTGGCTGGTGGAGGAAAACTCCTCGCTTGCTGCCGCCACTTGCTGCGCCGTGCCCGCGATGGACTCGATAACTTCGTGCAGGTTGTTCTTCATCTTGTTCAGCGCCAGACCTGCTTTGCCAATTTCATCCCTGGACTTGATGTTCACGTCGGCGATAGCAAGATTATTTCCCGCGATCTCCTCGATCGCAGCTAGCATGTTAGTCGTGGAGGAAGAGATGGCTCGCGCAAGTGTGATTGCTACGAACAGCCCAAAGGCAATCGCTGCGATCGACAGGCCGAGAAGCCAGTATTTGCCAGCGCTATACGCACTTGCGGCTTCTCCCTGTGCGGCCTGCGCACCTTTGTTATTCAGTTCAATATCCTTATCGAGGTCTGAGGAGAAAGAACGAAAAGCCGCGAGTCCCGAGATTCGGGAGAGGTGCGACGCGTCCGCGGTTTTGCCCGTTTCACGTAGCTCGACCACTTGGCGGTTGACGTCCATATACTTGCCCCAACCGTTTGAAATGTTGTTGTACATCTGGCGTTCCTCATCCGAGGAAATCAAAGGCTCGTACGTCTTCATATCCTGAGCGACTGCGTCTCCCCATGTCTTCATCTCTTCTATATTCTTGTCCTGGCCGGTTTGGTCGGTTGAAAGAAGGAGTGCTAGTTCATAGCTCCTAAAGCCGGACGTGTCGGAAGAGAGCTTGCCCAGGGCCCTTACGCTCGGCAGCCAGTTCGTGGCAATGTCGACAGTGTTCCCATTGACTTTGGATATTTCGAGGAAGGCCGTGACAGCCAGGGCGACGGTCAGAGCGAGAACAATCCCGAACCCTAAAGCCAGTTTCTTCCCAATGTTCAGATTCCCAACCCAGTTCATCTCTTCCTCCCTCGGCGTTCGACAGCGTTCACGCAGTAACTTTGCCGTCGTCGCTAACGTATCGGGCTAGTTGACGGACGACGACGGCTCCGTGGCGATTTGGCAAGCCTTTTCCGTATCGAGCACGTGCATCAGATGTTTTTCCAGCTTGTGCACTCCCAAAATCACGGCGCGCACGCTGCCTTGCAGGGTTTCCGGCGGCGGTTCAAATGTTTCCTCGTTCACTTCGACCACGTCGCCGATCTCGTCCACCAGCAAGCTCACCGAGCCATCTTCGCTTCGCGCCACCACGTTCACGGCCGACGTTCCTTGAGGTCTTGGCGGCAATTCGAGCCGCTTCCGCAGGTCGATGGCTGTGACGATCTGCCCGCGCAGATTGATCAGACCACTCACCACGTCGGGCGCCAGCGGCACCCGCGTCATCTCGACATATCGGATCACTTCCTGTACTCCCCGTAGCTCGATCCCGAAAAGCAGCTTTTCCAGATAGAACGTGCAGTATTGGGATGATTGCGCCATGGACTAGCTCCTTATCTCGGCAGGGACCTTGTCGGCGGGGTGGTTGCCGCGCACGACGCCTCCCGCCTGCAAGAGCGCCGGGATATCGAGCAACTCCGTCACTCGTCCATTGATAACTGCCGAATACAGAATCCCGGCCCGGCTGGCCGGATACCTCATCTCCGCGGCATCCTCAACGATGTCCAAAACCCGCTCGACTGCGATGCCGACTCTCTGTCCTTCGTTGTTGCACACCAGAACCGAGTACGATGCGCCTTTTTCCGCAACAGGCTTAGGACGCCGCCGTTCTTTCCGCCGTTCTTCTAGCGCATAGCCCAAATGCACGAGGGGAAGGATGCGCCCTCGGTATTGCGCCACCCATTGCGTTCCCGATTGCTCCACCTGCGATGCCGGCAACTCCTCCAGCCGGTCCAGGGTGCTGATCGGGATCGCCATCTGTGCGTCGTCCGGTCCCGTGAATAGCAGGAATGTCTGTTTGTAGGCGGTCTTTTGCGCGATTTCCGCAGCCTTGTCAGCGAGCGCGCGGTCCCGCGCTTCCGAAATGACGCCCGAACGCTGTGCCACGCCCATGACATCGAGGATCAGGGCGATCTTGCCGTCTCCCATGATGCTTGCGCCTGCAAACGTCTTGATTCCTTTGAGCTGTTTGCGCAGGGGTTTTACCACGATCTCTTGCGTGTCGTTGATCCCGTCCACCACCAGGCCGAACTGCCGGTCGCCCGCCTGCAACACCACGATATTGACCGCTTTATGCTCCTCCACCCTCCGTTCCACGGTAGTCAGCAGCGAAACGATCCTCTCGGAGAAAGAGCCGATCTTCAGAAAGCCATCTTCCGACGAGGTCATTTCCCCCCGGCTCTTATGGTTGATGATTTCGTGGACGGCGGTATGGAGTTCTTCATGGACTTTTTCGAGTTCTTTCATCTCCGCGAGGTCGCCGTACTCATCCAGGCCCCCTCCGTACAGCCACTTGCCCAGGGCGCACCCCTCGTGTGATCCAGCTTGCTGCTCCGTCAAAGTCGACTTGCCGTCCAGGAAATCTCGGATACGGGACTTCCAGAGCAAATGTTTGGCGCGTGCTAGTTCGAAGTCGATCCTCTCGTCCCCTGCATCGGCAGTGCCAGCCTCCGATTTCTCGTTGGATCCACGGGGGCTCTTGGCATCGATCTTCAATTCCTGCCTTAGATTCACCAGGGGAAGCAACCGTCCGCGCAGGCGGTACACCGGCGCGCCATAAACCATTTCAATACCTGAGCGCGCCTCTTTGCCTTCCAAGCGCACCAGCTCCAGCAAACTAACCTGCGGAATGGCGAACCGCTCTTTCGCACTGGTCACTACGAGCGCCGGTATGATCGCCAAGGTCAGCGGAATTGTGATCCGCACGGTGGTCCCCTGGCAGGGCTTGGACTGCACCTCCACGGTCCCGCCGATTTTCTCGACGTTCGTTTTCACCACGTCCATTCCCACGCCGCGGCCGGAAACGTTCGTCACCTTCTGCGCGGTGGAAAATCCCGGCAAGAAAATCAGGTTGTAGATTTCGCGGTCCGAAAGATGCGGCGCCTGCTCCGCGGTCGCCAGCCCTCCTTCCACCGCCTTTTGCCGGATGCGGTCGCGGTTCAGCCCCGCGCCGTCGTCGCTGATCTCGATATTGACCTGTCCGCCCTCGTGGAACGCCCGCAGCCCGAGCCGTCCGACGCGGTCCTTGCCCGCCTTGGCGCGATCCTCCGGAAGCTCGATGCCGTGATCCACGGAATTCCGAACCAGATGCGTCAGCGGATACTTGATCGCCTCGATGATGGTCTTGTCGAGCTCGGTTTCCTTGCCCTCCATTTCAATGCGTACTTCTTTGCCGCAGCTCAGCGCCACGTCGCGCGCCGTCCGCGGGAACTGGTTCCAGATGTTCCCGATGGGCTGCATGCGTGTTTTCATCACCTGTTCCTGCAGCTCCGTGGCGATCAAATTCATCCGCTGCGACACGCCTTGCAGGTTGGTGTCTTCGAGCATGTTTGAAAATTGCAGCAGTTGGTTCCGGGCCAGCACCAGCTCGCCCACTAGGGTCATCAGGTTGTCCAGCAGATTTACCCCGACTCGGATCGTTTCCAACGGCGCAGATCCGCCGGAGGGCGCCGGCGCGTCCGCCTTTGTCGCGGCTGTTGGGGTTTCCGGAGTCAATGCGGGTTTACCGTTGTCCGAGGACGGTTTCGGCAGGGCAGCGGCGAGAGCTTTAGGCTCTGAGTGCGCCTCAACCTTCGATGCACCGTTTCCCGAAGCGGCCGGCGTTACCGGCGGCTTGGCGGGCTCTGGTGCTTTTGGCGCAGCAGCGGGCCCGCTTGCGCCCGGCCTCGGAGTCTGCAAACGGGTCAGCGTTTCGAGCAGCTCCGGATACTCGGACTGGCCTTCCTGGTCGCTGATCTGAATTTCCGTCAGCATGCTGCGAATTGCGTCCACCATGGTGAGCAGAGCCGTGGTGATCTCCGGGTTGAGCTGCAATCGTCCATCGCGCAGCAGCGTGAGCAGGTTTTCGCCGGCGTGCGCGACCTTCTCGAGCTTGTTAAAGCCCAGAAAACCGCACGTGCCTTTTATGGTGTGAATGGTGCGGAAGACGCCCGCCAGCGCATCGCTGTCGTCGGGTTTCTTTTCCAGGCTCACCAGTTCGCGGTCCAGCCGGTCCAGGTTTTCGTTACTCTCTGCCAAAAAATCTTTGATGATATCGTCGTCGCTCATGCCGTTTGGCTCGGATTGTGGATGACCCGCGCGGGAACATCCCGTTCGCGCTTGCCTCGCGGCCAGCTGTGGATTCTGAAACGGGAATCGAAGCAGCCTGCCCCGCCTGCGACGCAGCCCAGACCCTCACTGCTTCTTACATCGTCCGACCAAGATGAATTCCTTAGACGATTGGATCTTCTAAGCGAGGATCATCGACACGCACGAGCGTCCACGCGCAGCCGGAGTGCCATCTGAGAGTGAGAGAGATGAGAATGATCTAAGAATGGGGTGCGGCTCGTAGCGTTTTTGAGCGTCGTGTATGGGGATAAACCGCAGACACTTCAGCGGGTGCAGCCCAGATGGGGAAAAGCGCCCCGAGGGTCGGCTGGCGACGGCGTTTATTGCCGCGTGTGAAGCTTCACAACCCCACTAGGCTGGGCGCATTTTCGCGCCGCGTGGGTAGACCCTGCCGGGCCTCCTGGCCGGCCTCTGAGGCCAAATCTCGCGCTCCGAATTGGACGCCAATCTTCTTCAGGAACGCGCTCGGCGGCTCTCCGCCGACAAAAATCCAGGCGAAATCGTTGGGGACTTCCCGTTTTTCACCGCTGACGTCCAGGACCACGGAATCCGGCCGGAATTCCACCGGCACGGAATTGAACACCGCCTCGATCTTGCCCTTGCGGACGCAATCGGCCACGCGCTGCGCGTTGCGTTCCTTGATGCGCGTGAAATTCTCCTTGCGATACGAGAGCGTAACCTTATTTCCGGGCTGGTGCGCCAGCCCCATTGCGGCTTCCACGGCGCTGTCGCCTCCGCCAACCACTAGGACCTTCTTGTTCACGTAATGGTCGGCTTCGATCAAGCGGTACATCACCTTGGGCAAGTCCTCCCCAGCGGCCCCGATTTTTCGCGGGCTGCCGGTTCGGCCCAAAGCGAGAATCACGGCCCGCGCGCGATATTGGTCTTTGCCGCTTAGGACCGTGAAAATGGCTCCATCCTTCTTGACGTCCTCGACCTTCTCGCCCCTGCGGAAATTGAAATCGACGCGCGCCAGCACCTTGTTCCAGAAGGCGATCAGCTCCTCCTTTGAAAGCTCCATCTTCTTGAATTTGCCGTACATCGGGAACTCCACCGGACTGGTCATCACCAGCTTCTGGCGCGGGTATTTCGCCACCGTGCCGCCGATCTCGCCTTCGTCCAATGTGATGTACCGCAATTTGGTTTCGATGGCGCGAAGCGAGGCGCTGATTCCGGCCGGTCCCGCGCCCACGATCACCACGTCGTAAACATCGTTCGGAGCGCCCGCGCTGCGCGAGGATGCGAGCCGCTTCACGATGGTATCGACGCAATCGCGCCCTTGCGCGATCGCATTTTTAATCAGCGCCAGCCCCCCCAGTTCACCGGCGATGAAGAGATTCCCGACGCTGGTTTCGTACTCGCGCGTAAGCAAAGGCATGTCCGCGCGCATGCTGGGATTCGCCATCACCATGGTGATCGCGCCGACCGGACAGACTTCCGCGCACAGGCTGTGCCCGATGCATTTGTAGCCGTTGACGATCGCCGCTTTGCCGCCGATCATCGCCAGCACGTCGCCTTCCGGGCAGACCGTGGTGCACGCGGCGCAGCCGATGCAGTGCGATACGTCGATGTGCGGATGCTGCGCCTGCGGACCGTCCGAACGCAGCTTTCCCTTTTCCGCGGCTTCGCGCGCTTGCCCCTCCTTCTTTTTCATGTCGCGCAGATACTTTCCCATGAAGAATCCAAGCACCACGGCGGCAATCAGGAAGGACAGCAGCGTATTCATGTCTCGGATCTCCTACAGGTATCCAAACAGCATCACCGTGACGATGTGCAGCACCGCCAAGACGACGAACGCGTAGCTGAACGGCCGGTGCACCACGTGCCACAGCTGAAACACCTGCTGCGTGCGCGACAGAAAAACCATGCGCTTCGAAAGCGACGCCTGGCGACGCGCGGCGCGCACAATTTGCTCGAGTTCGGCGTTGTGGCTGGGCAGCAGACCGCCTAGGCTGACGATGCTCCCGCCGAACCCCAGCACGCGGCGGCGCAAGGACGCCACGCGAAACGGCCGCGCCAGATCGAGCGCGAACATCCACAAAAGCGCTCCCACTGCGGATTTATGCTTCACCATTTCCACGTCCGGAACGTGAAAAGCCGCGGTCATCTCGCCCGGCGTAAACATTTTCTGCTTCGTCAGTTGCTGGCTCAGCGCAAGCTGCTCGTCCTGCAGTTCCTGCCAGGTGCATTCGGCGGCGTTGAGCCGGCGGGGAATCTGCGCGTAGAGGTACCGCCCGACGATTCCGCTGAGCGCGACGGCCACCATGATCCAGAACGCCATTCCGGCGATCCCTCGAAACTTAAACGCCGCATGAAAGGCGATGATGATCGGAGCCGTCACCCCAAGCACGATGTGAAAATCGAGCCAGTGTTTCGTCTTTCCGATGCTGGCGAGCCAGGACCAACGCTTGCGGAAATAATAGAGGTAGATCAGGAAAAACATCCCCGCGCCCAGCATTCCCAGCTTGATGCCAATCGGTCCGCTCGGCCGCAGCAGTGCGTTCTTCGGCGATAGCGGCCGATTCACAGCGTCGAGCGTGTAGTAGTCGAAGCCGTATGCGGCGATCACCAGCGTGAAGGCAATCGCGACCGCCCACGCGGCCGCCAGGCGAAGATGGTGCGCGCGCTCGGGATCGGCGCGTGGGCGCAAGCGTCCCAATGGTGGCTTTTGTGCTCATTGGGTGCTGCCTCCGGGCATGTTGACTGCAACGCGATATTTTCTGTAGTCCGAAAACCGATGAATGTTGCGCCAGTGCTGGTGAGGCGTTTCAAGATCGATGGTCGCCCTGACGGGAAGCAGTTCCGGCTCGTTTTCATCCTGCAAAACGACGGGCCGGAACACCAGGGACGCTTCGATCGACTTGATCCCGATGTCGCTGACGCCGTACGAAATCACCGCGTCGATCCGATAGATTTCGCCGGTTGCCGGATCGATCCACGCCACTCCGGTGACGCTCAGAGCGCGGTCAGGCCCGAGCGTCTGGTAGAGAATCGGCGAGGGAGTGTTCGGAATGTGCTGGAACGCGACCTTTTCCAGCATGCGTCCTTGCTGTACGTCGTTTCCGGAATCCGAAAAGCGGAAGCTCGACTCGTAATACGGATGGAAAACCATTTCGAGCGTCGAGAAGCCGTAGGTTTGCAGCAGAGGTCGCGATTCGACGCGTCGGGGAGGCTTGGCCACCAGCCGCTGCTCGTCCACTCGGAGTTTTCCTTCGTCGAAGCTCATTCGCAGCAGCGAGTCGTAGACGACCTCCTGCTGGTACGCGACCTTGTCGTTGTTTTTCAACTTGGCCTCGACAACGTCGTCGTCGTAACGCAGATAGGAAAATTGATCGGCGAAGTGTTCAACCTGCGTGCGAGTTTTCGTTAGAAGCCCTGAAAGCGCGCCCGAAGTCTGTGCTTGACCGGCCGGCGCAAAGCCGAGACACAAAACTGCCAGAGCGCTCGCAGCGAGCGCCTTCGCGGCCTTTCGCGGCACCGGTATCTGCAAGCAAGCGCGCATCGTTCCGCGGCCCCTCAAAATCGCTTTCCGACCATGAAGCGAAGCTGGTCGTAATTCATGGTGCCGCCGCGCTGCCAGGTGTAGCCGCCCTCAAAAAACATGAACTTGCCGATCGACCAATCCAGGTCGCCATCGACAAAGTGTGTTTGCGACGTGCTGGTCAGCGTCGAGTTGAAGTTCTGAAATCCGGCCTGCAGCTGAAACTGCAATGTGGGCGCCAGCCCGCGCGTAAACGAAACGGCTTTGTAGTCTCCGCTGCCGAACGAGCTGTTGAATTTCGAGTAGCGAAAATCGGAGCGAATGCCGGTGTGCCAAAGCTCGCGCGAGCGTAACGCCGTACAGCTGATTCCAGGAGCCGTTGGTATCGCTGCTTGCCGAGCTTTTTCCGATTTCGGTGTAGACGCTGATACCCTTTAGCAGTTCACGCGCCCGCCGCCGCTCAGTCCCTGAAATAGATAGCGGTCCAGAAGTCCCGTGCCGATCAGCGCCGGGTCGAAGGTAGGGAAATCTCGGTAGTACGTGTCGTTCAGATCCAATTCCAGGCGCGGAGTTGGCTGATAACGCATCGTCACGTAGCTGCGATTCAAACCGCCGGTTCCGGTCGTGGACGTGGAAGGTGTCGAAGGCGTCCCCGTGCCGCCGGTGGGCGTGACCACGACCGTGTGCGGCAGATCGATTTCCATCGCGTCGTAGATCGACCAGGAGTGCTTGAACGAGATGGACGTCTCGGTGAACCCAAACTGCCGCGTAGCGTGCCAGCCAATCGCCGCAAGCCCCATTCCGAACGTGGTGGAATAGCGCCAGTCTTCGAACGATCCGCCCTGCACATTCAGGAATGCGCCGGCCAACTTTCCCTGCGGGTTGTAGTCGTAGGAAGTCGGATCGGGTGTGGTGCCGGCGAAAATTCCCAGCGTGGTTCGTGTCGCTGACTTTGCGCCCGACGTAGCCGCCGTCGATCGTGTCGAGGCTCGTCGCCCAAGGCAGATACAGCCGCCCGCCGCCGGCCACCAGCGGGGAATTCGGATTGTTGTATTCCAGGCTCGAGCGTGTAGGTGCGATTGATGAGGTCGTCGACAGTGGCCGGCACGGCGCTGCCGCTGATCGTGCTGAACCGCCCGCGCCAGTAGCCGTTGAAATTCCAGTAGGTGCCGCCGATGCGCGACATCTCAAACCGCGCCACCAGCCCGATCTCGGAACTCGTGCTCGATGGCGTGTTGCGGCTGATCACCGAGCTGTACTCGACTCCGATGCGGCCGCGCATGCGATTGATCTCCGGCGAAGGAGGGCGGGGAACCGATGCGCGCATTTCCGCCAGGGCCGGATTGCCCGTGGTGAACGTGATTACCTGCGGATATTCGCGGCCTCCGACGAGCCGTTCCTGATCCTGCTGCTGTTCCGCCTGCTGGGCCGCTTCCGGCGCCAGCCGCACGTAATCACCCACTTGCACGGGTTCGGTAGGCGAAATCACCTCGCACACCGCCGATGATGCGGCGACGGACAATACCTGCAAAGTCGCGATCGCCAGCGCGGAGGAAGGCGGCGCAGGCTTGGACGGCCCCTCGATCTTCGGAGCAATATCGCGCTGGACGATCAGTTTCTGCCCTTCCTTTAGTCCGGCGGCGCGTCCGCCATCCAGATACACCACGCCCTGCGCGATGTACTTTACGCGAAATCCGGCGTGTTCCGGCGCGTCTTGCGCAAACGCCAACGCTGGAAGCAAGGCCAATAGAAATGGCACCAGCCCCATGACGAACACCCAGTGCCCGCATCATCCTCCGCCGCCGTTCTTGTGGCACTGGTAGCAGTTCACGCTGTTGTAGACGTAGCCGGATACTCCGGAATGCTGTGGATTGGTTTGTGCGGCGGTGTGGCAATTGGTGCACTGAAAGACGGAGTAGTCGTTCGGGTTCGTGTGGCAGGTGGAGCAGACTCCGTTGGCGTTGCCGTGGTTCATCGGGAACCACGTGTGGTTAAACGTTGCCCCGGCCCAGCTCGTAGTCGTGTGGCAAGTGGCGCAGGTGGTCGGGAAACCGGCTGCCGCGTGATTCGGATTCGTGGTGCCGTCGTAATCGGCTTTGTGGCACGAATAGCAGTCCGTGGGAGTGCCGGCGAAAACGCCGCCGACGTGGCAACTGGCGCACGGCACCGTGGTGTGCGCGCCGGTCAGCGGAAATGGCGTGTTGTTGTGATTGAACGTCGCGTTCAGCCAGGTCGCGGTCGTGTGGCACATCGTGCAGTCGTGTCGGATACCCGCCCGAGACGTGGTTCGGGACGCTGCCACTGATCGTAGCCGTGTTGTTGTAATCCTGCGTGTGGCAGCCATAGCAATTCGTGGGCAGAGTTCCGGCGTAATTGTCCGTATGGCAGGTGGCGCACGCGACCGTGGTGTGCGCGCCGGTGAGCGGAAACGACGTCGTTGTTGTGATTGAACGTCGCGTTCAGCCAAGTTGTGGTCGTGTGGCACAGCGTGCAATCCTGCGGGAAATTCGCGGTCACGTGGTTTGGTACGCCGGAGATGTTGGCCGTGTCGTTGTAATCCTGCGTGTGGCAGCCGTAGCAGCTCGTCGGCAACGTTCCGGCATAGTTGTCCGTGTGGCAGGTGGCGCATGCGACGCTCGTGTGCGCGCCCGTCAGCGGAAACGCCGTGGCATTGTGATTGAAGGTCGCGTTGAGCCACGTCGCCGTCGTATGGCACTGCGTGCAATCCTGCGAGAATCCCGCGGTCACGTGGTTCGGCACGCCGGAGATATTCGCCGTGCCGGTGTAATCCTTCACGTGGCAGCCGTAGCAGTTCGTCGGCAGCGTGCCTGCGTAGTTGTCTGTGTGACACGTGGCGCACGCGATGCTCGTATGCGCGCCGGTCAACGGAAACGCCGTCTTGCTGTGATCGAACGCCGCCGGGACCCACGCCGTGGTGTTGTGGCAGATCTGGCACTGCTGCGGCATTCCGGACTGCACGTGATTCGGCGATGTCGTGGCGTTGTAGTCCTTCACGTGGCAGGTGTAGCAATCCGTCGGAGTATTGGCGAACTGCCCGTTCACGTGGCAGAGATTGCAGGCTACGGTCGCGTGCGCGCCGGTCAGCGGAAAAGCCGTCTGGCTATGATCGAACGTGGCGGGAGTCCACGCGGTCGTGTTGTGGCAGGACTGGCATTGATGCGAAAAGCCAGCCTGCGCGTGATTGGGATTGGTCGTCCCGTTGAAATCGTTCACATGGCAGCTGTAGCAATCGGCTGGCGTGCCCTGGAACTTTCCTCCGATGTGGCACGCGGTGCATTCGAGCGTGGCGTGGGCGCCGGTGAGCGCAAAGCCGGTCATTTTCAAGTGATCGAACTGCGCGTCATACCACGTGTCGAAGCCGTGGCACGTCTGGCAAGTGCTTGGAAAATTCAGCGCCTGGTGATCGGGATTGACCGCCTTCTGAAAATCGGCCGTGTGGCACGAGATGCAAGTGGTCGAAAGTCCCGCGAACTGGCCAACCGCCTCACCTTTGTGGCAATCGACGCATTCCAGCGCGGCATGCGCTCCGAGCAGCGGAAAACGGTTTTCGTGCGCCTTGATTTGCTGCGTGTGCAGGTCCCAGCCATTCACGGTGTGGCACTGTTCGCATTTGTTGCCAAACTGGCCTCGATGAATATCGGCGTGGCAATCGGCGCACTTCATGCCGACGTTTTTGAAGACCAGGCTGATGTGGCACTGCGTGCAGGCAACGCCGGCGTGCATTCCGCGGAGCGGGTACCGCGTTTGATTGTGATTGAACTCTGGAACGCTTCGGATCGGCTTCCAGCTGGTAGTCGTGTGGCAGTCTTCGCAGGGGACTGTGATCGGCCCATGCGGATTGCGCGTGTCGGTTTTGTTATTCTGAGCGGTTGCACACCTCTGTCCCATTGCCATGAAAAGTAGCGGGTAGAGAAAGAGCGCGAAGGCGGCCGATTTCCGCACGTTGGGTTTTTGCCGGTTGCGATTCAATTAAGTCGGCTGGGCGCCAGACCGTATAAAGGTAATGTTTCGATTCGCATAAAACAACTGTACTGAAGTACAGGGTTGGAACAATACCATGCACCTGCCCTCGCGACCCAGAAGTTTGCATCTAAGCTAATCGTGGCAGCTTGCGCATTCCTCCGGGGCACGGTTGTACAGAACGACGCGTTTTCCGTTCACGATGCGAATGCTGGTGTGACAGAGATCGCACGCAACTTTCTCGTGCGCGCCCTTCAGCGAAAAATCCGTCTGCGTTTCGTGGTTGAACGTGGAAGGCTTCCAATGCTCCGTGTTGTGGCAGTTTTCGCACGATTCCGTACGGCCATCTTTCACGAATTGGCCGGCATGGGGATCTTGATGGCAACTGGCGCACGCCGTCGGCGTGGAACTAAATGATGCTTCCGTCAGCTTGCCGTCTTTCGAAGGCTTGTGGCATTCCTCGCAGTCCACTTTGGCGTGCGCTCCGCGCAACGGGAAATGCGTCTTGGAATGGTCGAAGTTGGGCAGATCGGTCCACGCCTTCACCGAATGGCACGCTGCGCAGCCCGCCGGCCGCCCGTCGCTCTTCACCTTCTGCATTTGCGCCTGGAACTTGATTCCGTGCGGGTTCTGATGGCAGCGCGTGCACGCAAAAGTGTCGAAGTGGTAGGGAACAATCTTCGACCCGTGCCGCGCCAGATCGGCGTTGTGGCACTCGAAGCACGGCACCGCGAGATGCGAATCCTGCAGCGGAAATCGGCTCTTTTGATGCTCTGCGATGGTGAAAGTCGAGGGCTTAAAGCCGTGGACGGTGTGGCACGCTTCGCACCGCCCGTTGTAAGGCGCTGCTACAAACTGCCCGCCGTGCGCATCCGCATGGCAATCGGTGCATTTCGAAAAAGCGATTTTGTAGCGGGTCGCTTTGCCGGCAGGAACGTGGCACTTCGCGCAAGCCACGGACGCATGCTGGCCCTCCAGCGGATACGCGCTCGCGGCATGCGCCTTCACGTCGAATAGCGACGGCTTCCAGCCGTTCACCGTGTGGCACGAACTGCATTCGCCGCGGTCTTTGCGTTCCGCGAACTGCCCGCCGTGCGCATCCGCGTGGCAATCCATGCATTTCGCAAAGGCGACCGGCTTCTTGAAATCGGCGTTGGCATGGCATTTCACGCAATCCACTTCCGCATGCTTGCCGAGCAGCGGGAACTTCGTCTTGGAGTGGTCGAATTGCTGATTCGCCGGCACTTTTTCCCAACCGCTCGTGGTATGGCAGGTTTCGCACGGCTGCGCGAAGGTGCCGTGGTGCGGGTCGCCGTGGCAGTCGGAACATTTTGCGAACGCAAGTCCCGTCAGCCGGGCCGGGCCGTCCGGCGTCGCGGACGCGTGGCATTTTGCACAGGGAACCTGCGCGTGCAGACCGGTGAGCGGAAACTTCGTCTTGCTGTGGTCGAAATTGTTCGCCGCTTTCCAGTTCACGAAATTGTGGCATTGCGTGCAGTTTGCGCCGAGATCGCCCTTGTGAGGGTCCTGGTGGCAGCTGGCGCATGCCTGCGAAAGGCCCAAAAACGTGTCGCGCAGGTCCTTCATTTTGATCAGCGATTTCGCGGATTCTTGAATGTGCGCGGGCGTGTGGCACTGATTGCATTCGAGGCCGGCGTGTTTGCCTTCCAGGGAGTAGCCGGTTTGACTGTGGTCGAATCCTTTCAGGGAAGGCTGCCAGTGGATCAGAGGGTAATTTTCGCCGTTATGTTCGGAATGGCACGCAGCGCAGTTGTTCTTGTTCGGAAACCGCGCGTGCAATCCATGCCCGGTTGCAATTTCCGACGCAATCTCGCGGTGGCACTCCTGGCATTTCAGTTCGGCAGCGCCTTTTCCGACGGCGTGGCAACTGGTGCACTGCATGGGCCCGCTGAGCGATTGGTGTGCGCGCGAAAGCCGTCCAGGGGAAATCTGCCCGCGAACGTTCGCTGGTCCCAGGCAGAGGAAGAGCGCGGCGAGGAGCGCTGCTTGCCGCGCCCGGAATAGCGATCGAGTGAACGATCTTCTCGGTGACGTTGCCCAAGCGTCGATCGGCACCATGGAATTGGTTTTGCCTCGAAAATTTGTCTCTGGCGCGCGGGCTTGGGTGGCGCCGAGAAGTGGAATCCGTGCTGCGCGGCAACAGGTTAGCACACTGCGGCATGGCGCGATGCGTTTCCGGAGATGCTGTTTCCATCACCTGCGCCGCTAACAAGCTTGGTCGCAGGCTGTCTGCTGGCTTTTCAAGGGCGGGTGGAAAAAAATGCCCATCGCCTTTCATGGTCGATGGGCATTTTGGCTAACATCAGCCTTGCTTGCGGGCGGTCGGTGCTCAGTGGCTGGGCCGCAACGCGTAGTCCGGCGGCTCTTCGGCGTGAGGCGCGTCCCAAATGGCCGACGTCATGCCGTAGGGCACGGTGTTGATCACCGCTTCGATCTGGTCGAGCTTGCCGCCGTGGATCTGGAAGAGTTCGGAAATCGCGAGCGTTAGAGGCGCCTTCACGGGCGACGGGACCGTCTCGCCGTTCGTCAGGCGCACCGTTTTCAGCGCGCCCTGGTGATCGAAGAAGGCGAACGACATCACCAGTCCATTCTCCCGATCGACGATAGGAAATCGCCGATTGCGGATGTCCGTGACGAAGCTGAAGAAGCCGCTCTTTTGCTGCGCCGAACAGCCCAACGCGAGAACATCAAAGCCGGTCCGGCCCCTGCGCGGCTGGTTGGTGGTTTGCATCCCGTTTTCCCAGCGCTCGCAACTCGGCCAAAAAGGAGCGGTGTTGTGGCCCGTATTGGCGCCGAGGCCGGTGAAGTAGGAATTTGCAATGCGCACCAGGTCCGCGCGCGACATGCGCTGGTCCGGCGGAATGACTTCGGAAAATTGCGGTCGAGGATGCTTCTTTTCAAGGGTGGCGCCAGCACCTGACATGCCGGAAGGGCCAAGCGCGGAGGGACGCGAGACGATCGTCTCGATTTCGCTGATCAAGTCGTAGTCCACTTTCAGGCGCAGCGCCAGGAGGACCGGTGTGCCATTCTCGAAGACGGTGCCAAAGAAGCCGACCTGTCCATCTTCGGGATCGGGAACATAAATTTTGTAATGTCCCGGCGCGCTGGCGGTGGCCCACAGCCCATCGCCGAGCCGCAGCTGTACGCCATTTTCCGTGAACTTCGCGTGCCGCGCGAGCGGCAGGCGCCCTGGATCGTGCGCCACCATCGCCGCGATGTATTGATCGACCAATCCATCCAGGCAAATGCGGCCGCATACATCCGATGCCTGGGCCGTCAATGGGCAGAGCATGGCGAAGCTAGCCAGGGCAATGAGGACAAATGTCAGAATGTTTCTTTTGATCATATTGTTTTTTCCCTTCGTTTCTCGCGCAGAAGCGCCGTAGCCGCTATTTCATTGCGGTGTCTTTGGTTTCGGCCCAGACAGGGCCGGAGGCGCGGCCGCCGAACACGGCATTGATCAAGTAGATTTTGCCTTGCGCGTTGTACTTGAAGATGTGGACATCCGGCAACGCTTTCGCGAAATTGACGAATACGGCCGTTTCGCCCATTTCCAGGTCCGTGACCGGAAAGCGGCGGTACAGATGCGTCAGCACCAGCCCCTTGGGCGAGCAGTTGCCGGTTTTCGTCGTGTGCGTCCCGCCTTCCCAGCGATTGCACGGGTGCGCGAAAGGAGGCAGCACCTTAGGATCTTTCACGAAGGCGTTGAAATACTCGTTGGCTCCCTTATTCATGTATGCCCGCGTGGGCCGCTTTCCCGGAGGCAACGGCGTGGTCCAATCCTGGTCCTTGGTCGCAAGCAATTCTTTGGGGTTGTAAAAGCCCTTTTCACCGGCCTCGCGGGTGACGATGACTTCGATCTGGCTCACTTTGCCGTGGTCCACCTTCAGGCGCACGGCCATCACGGCCAGAGTTTTCTTGCCGTCCACGGTTTCGTCGGTGACGGCTTCGGACACCGTTCCGCAGCGCTGCGTATCGATCAGGTCGCGCTCCAGCAGCGCCTTTCCGCCGCTCTGGAAGAACCCCTCGCCGGGCTTCATCACTTGGCCGTTTTCAGTGATGCGCACGTCCGCTGCGGTGGCCAGCACGGACATGTCGTGGGTGTCGACAGCTTTGAAATAGTCGGCGATAAAACCCTTGAGCTTGGCGCGCGTGCAGCTTTGGGCCTGCGCCGGAAGTGCCGCCGCTACGAGCACGGCCATGATGGCGAGTTTCTTCAACATTAGGTTCCTCCTAAAAAGTCCGTTTTCTGGGCGCACATTGTATACATGTTTCGGGGATTGTCCATTCGATTCCACCGTGCTTCGAAGCCGGCGTGCGGAAGCGGGGCGGGCGTGTAGAGCGGTTCGCTCGATGAACGTTGGAATTATTCAGACAAAGAATGCGGCGGCAGGCAGGGCGTGAGAACGGCTGTTCGAACTGTCTGGACTGGCCCTAGTCGAATAGGATCCGGTTAAGGGGTAGAGACTTGCGCTTGAGGCGGTACGGGCAGCGAGAGCAGCGGTGCCCTTAAAGATGGTCGAACCGGCACTTCCGAAATGCTGAATTCGGCTACGAGAGGCAGGTGATCCGACGCCAGGAGCGCTCGTCGGCTTCGATGGATGCTGACACCGTGGAGCTTCAAATCACCATCGAAGTAGATGTGGTCAAGGTGCAGGAGGGGGAGTACCCCTGGATAACTCTGTCCGCGACCCTCGCCAGGGCGGATTTCGGCTTTCTTGAAATGAGAGCGGAGCAAGCGGGAGGCGAGCCCTTTGGTCCACTCGTTCAGGTCCCCGAGAATGATTTTGTTTCCGCTCAGATGAATCTCAGTCAGGATTTGCTCGCGGAAGAGCTTGCGCGCCTGTTTTCGGCGCTCGAAGAACGACGTACCGAGGTGGAGGTTAAAGATGTGTAGCCAGCTTCCGTCATCCAAGTGAATGTCCGTCCGAAGACAGCCTCGGCGCTCTCGCGCCGGCACAGAGAGGTCGTAGTTGCGGGCGTTGCGGATCGGAAAGCGAGAAAGCAGTACATTTCCGTAGGCGCCTCCTTGTGGCGCCGGTTCTCGCCAACCTCGACGTGGAATCCCAACTCCTCGGCCAAGTATCGTGCCTGATGGTGTTCCCGACATTCGCCTTCGACGCAGACCACTTCCTGCAGCGCGACAACGTCCGCGTCGATGTCGCTCAGGACGCGCAGAATTCGGTCCGGACGTACGCGCCCATCCAGGCCCCTGCACTTATGGACATTGTAAGTAGCCACACGCAGGCGCTGGGAATGTGATTTCCGCGCTTTTGGATCTGTCAAGCTAGAGCCTCGTTTTCATTAGATGCGCCTTGCCTGATTTTCGGTGGCATGAGTTTGTCAGTTCCCGGTTTCAGCCGACCTGGCCGGTCAATTCTTGCGCTGGGAACTCAGCCGGAAAGCCTTGATGAGCAGCACGGCCGAGGCCCATCCGCAGAAAATGGCGATAGTGATGCTCACGACGTGAGGAAGAAAAACAGCGAAGCCCGCGAGGCAGAGGAGAACCACAGCCGTCGCGATCATGATCGGAGTTTCCGTCGGCCCCAACAAACGAGGGCTGCTGATGGCGGTGCGAACCGTATTTCCGATGGCCAGAATGCCCGTGGCGGCTCGCCCCGCGCTTCCGCGGGCGGTGCCGCGAGGCCGATCTTCGCGCTTCCGCCTCTCCCGCGGCTTTACTTTCGAGTGTTCGCTCAAAATAATTTCTGTTGAGCGATCCAGATCGTCGAGATACATCTCCTTCATGGATTGGGCGAAACCTTCATGTTCGACGACCACGTCCAGTTCGTAGTTGGACATCCAGCTCGAGAGGTTCAGATTCGTTGAGCCCACGCGGGACCAACGGCCATCGGCTACAGCTGTTTTTGCGTGCAACATAGGCCCGTTCCATTCAAAGACGCGCACACCCGATTCCAAGAGTGTGCGGTAGCCCACGCGCGACAATGCTCGAACGAGCGGAATATCCGACGTCCTCGGAACGAGCAAACGAACATCAACGCCGTCGACGGCCGCCGCGCGCAAAGCTTGCACGTATGACGGCGTGCCCAGGAAATACGCGTCCGTGAGCCAGATTGATTTTCGCGCCAGGGCCGCAATGAGAAGATCGAGGCGATACAAACCAGCCATGCTTGGCTCGCTAGCCACGATGCGAAGCGCCACGTCCCCCGCAGAAGGAGCGAGAAGACCGCCAACAACGCCGCTCGGCCTCGGCGCCGAACTGGACAGCGGGTCCCACATCCTGGAAAATGCACGCTCCAGATCGAAGACAGCCGGACCCTCAATCCTCACCCCCGTATCGCGCCACGGGGCGATGCCTCGTGCCGGGTCGCCTACCCAACTTCGCCCGACGCAAAGACCCGATACAAACCCCACGCGCGAGTCGATCACGATTAGCTTGCGATGGTCGCGTCTGAGCAATTCGACGGGGTTATCCAAACGGGGCGGGTTGAAACATCTCACTTGCACGCCCGCCCTGCGCAGTCTGCGCCAAAACAGGAACGAAGCGGCGCCCCGGGCGCCGAACCAATCGTAGATCAGCTGAATCTTTACTCCTTCGCGGGCTTTGGCTTCCAAGAGTTCGGCAAATTCCAAGCCGACCGCATCCGCGTGAAGTACGTAGGTTTCGAAATGAACTGATTTTCGCGCGGCGCGAATTGCGTCGATCCAGGCGGGGTAGTTTTCACGGCCATCTTTCAGCAAGCGAATGTCATTCCCCGGAATGAGTGGAGCCCCCGCTGTTCTCGAAAATGCCTGATCGGCAAGTAGTCGAAGCGGAGCAGCGGCTTCGCGTGCTGCTTGGATTGAAGTTGCATCGGCCATGTGTTGACGTTTCGCCCAAGCGCGATTCTAAGAACTCTCCTGCCTTTGCCGTTGATAAGGCGCTTGCGTACCTTACTCTATCCGGGCCGTTCTCAGGTATCCGGGTCTCGGTCGTATAGCGAATCGAGAACAGCCCGATCTGAAATTCGGATTACGATCCGGCCCATTTTGATGATGCCGAAAGAGCGGAAGTTCCGCGCTCCTTCTGCATGGAGCGCCGGTGCGAAAAGCATCGGGCAGGACTGAGAGGATCTACCTTCTACGATTTTGCCTACAGCGGTGAGAACGAAGAACCAGGTGGGCCGGATAACTCATTGAAAAAAATGGTCGGGGCGAGTGGATTTGAACCACCGACCTCCTGGTCCCGAACCAGGCGCTCTAGCCAGGCTGAGCCACGCCCCGAAGGTGATGCTTTGCGCTTGGACAACAGTTTACTGTGCCTCGCGCCGAACCGCAACCGCCGTGATGCAGACGCGAATTTTGAGGTTTTGCCCGGCGCGGCGGGTGAATTTGTGCGCAGCGTCACGCTGTCTCGGAAATGCCGGGTTCGGCATCATCTTCGGAGTCGGACGAGTCGAGATCTTCGTTTTCAGACTCCGCTATTGCAGTGACGCGGCGCATCTGAAAACCGAGCGCCGTATCGGCGAATCCAGCTTCCGTCAATAATTCCGCGAGGAAATGTTCGCGCGCGGACGCGCCGTTAATCGCGTCGATCAGCAGGCCTGAGCCGCGGGCCTGCCTCCGGGCGGCGACTTCCGCGAACTTTTTCGCAAGCGCTCTCGCAAAGGCGCTGCGCTCCGGCTCGGCATCGGGCAGGAGCACGCGGACGCCGGAATTGCGGCGGCGGGAAAATGCCGCCAGATGGCCGTTTATAAGGATCACGCCCGCTCCGCGCACGCGCGCCATCGCGAATTTTTCGGATGAATTGTCCTGGCGCGGCCACGAAAGCACCGTTCCATACGGATTTGCAGGGTCGGACGCGGCGAGGAAAATGGCCTCGGGCGCAGCCGGATCGATGCGCAGCGAACGCAGCATTTCCACCGCCGCGGGTACGGCAAATTGCGACGCGCCGAGCGGGGCCACGAACATGCCGCGGCGAATGCGCCCGCTTTCTTCCATCAGCTTCAGCGCCGGATAAATTGTCGTAAATCCGCCGGGAATATTTTCCGCGAAAGCCGTCTCACGCACGACGATTCCGTAACGCAGCAAGAGCTGCTGCGCGAGATTCGCGCTCCATTCCGTCACGCTGGGCGCGGCCGGAATCCGCGATTCGATCAGCGACCAGCGGCCTTGTCCGGGGCCGCCGGCGGAACTGCGCGAACGCAATCGCCGCAGATATTCCGGCGATCCCGGCAGCGAGCCGTGCAAGTCGGCATGCGAGCGACGCGAATCGGGCGGACGAATCCAGTGGCGGAGCGGGTCGAGCGAGTCGTTGGTGAGGAAGCCGGCCCAGACTAGTTCCCACAGCGCGTCGAGAGTCTCGCCGGGAAATCCGCCGCCGCATGCCGGGTGAATCTCTACAAAAAACGATGCGCCGCGCCCTTCGAGAAATTGAACGATCCGTTGCGCGCGTTCGGAAAGCGTCGCGCGATCGGGACGCAGTTCGCGCGGCGGATAGAGGCGCGCGAGCGAGGAAGTGTGATACAGGGCGATGCGGCCGTCGCGTTCGCCGATGCGCTCGATTCCCGTCCAGGCGATTTCGCCGCCGGCGAGCAGCGCATCGAGATCCGCGGGGTGGTAATCGCGGATGCGCGCGGGAAGAATTTCGCGTTCGAGCTCCGATGCCAGCAGCGCTGCGCCTTGCAGCGATTCGATGCTATCGAGCAGCGCGTCCAGTCCGGTGCGCGGCGTGGCGACGCCCTGCCATCGTGCGGTAAAACGCGCGAGAGTGTGCGGTTCCACTGGCTCGATTTCGCGGCGCAATCGCGCCAAGCTCTTGCGGCGAATCTGCTGCAGGACTTCGGGATCGCACCATTCGCGGTGATAGCCGGAAGGTCGGAACTCGCCTTCGAGCAATTTGCCGGCGGAGTGCAGCGATTGCAGCGCTGGTTCGACCGCCGCCGGCTCCAGGCCGTAGCGCGCGGCAGCCTCGGCGGTGGTGAACGGCCCGTGAGTTTTGGCGTAGTGCCGCAAGATTTCGTGCAGGGGATCGCGTGCCGATGCGAGCAGCGCCGCGGGAAGATCCGGCGGCAGAGTTGCGCCGAGCGCATCGCGATACAGCGCAGCGTATTCCGCCGGAACGTAGCGAAGCTCTCCGCCGATGCGGAGCTGCACGACGCGTCGCGAATCCATCAGTTCATGGATCAGCGCCGCGATTTCCGGACTGGTGCTGCGCGCGGCGATTTCGCGCTCGGAAAGATCGCCGAGCTTGAGCAGCAGATCGTGGAGGCCGTCGGCGTGGCGCGCGTGGTATTCGGGATCGAGTGCACTGCAGGCGCGACTCGACTTCATCGAGGGCGGCTCCGTCGAGTAGTTCGCGCAAATCGCTGTCGCCGAGCAGTTCCTGCAGCTGCGATTGATCGATGGACAGCGCCTGGGCGCGGCGCTCGGCGAGAGGCGCGTCGCCGTCGTAGATGTAGTTGGCGACGTAGGAAAAAAGCAGGGAAGCGGCGAAGGGCGAGGGCTTGCTCGGAATCGACCGTGGTGACGCGAATGGCGCCGCGCTCGATCTGTCCGAGCAGTTCGGCGAGCGCGGGCAGATCGAAGACGTCGCGGACGCATTCGCGATAGGTCTCGAGCAAGATTGGAAACGTGGAGTAGCGCGAAGCGACGGCCAGCAGATCGGCGGCGCGCTTGCGCTGCTGCCACAGCGGCGTGCGCATGCCGGGGCGGCGCCGGGGCAATAGCAGAGCGCGCGCCGCGGCTTCGCGGAACTTGGCGGCGAACAGCGAAGTGGCGCCAAGCTGCCGCAGGACCAGGTCCTGCACTCGGCGGGCGAAGGCAGAAACAGGCTCGGCGTCGATGCGGCGCGTCGCTATCGGGAATGCGGATCACGAAGCCGTCGTCGGTCCACATGGACTCGACGTCGAGCCCGCGCTCGGCGCGCAGCTTCGCCGTGACGGCCATGCACCATGGAGCGTGGACGCGGCTGCCGAACGGAGTGAGCACGCAGACGCGCCAGTCGCCGAGTTCGTCGCGGCAGATTTCGATGACGATGTCGTCGTCGCTCGGCACGCGCGCGGTTGCCGCGGCTTGCTCTTCCAGATAGCGCAGCAGATTTTCGGCGGCATTGGAATCGAGGCTGTGCTCTTCGACGAGCTTGGCGAAAGCGGCCGGGCGCGGAAGGCGCAGCAGTTCGCGCGTCATGTGGCCGATGCGCGCGCCGAATTCCGCGGGGCGTCCGGGGCCGTCGCCGTGCCAGAAAGGCATCTTGCCGGGCCGTCCCGGCGCGGGCGAGACGATCACGCGATCGTGGGTGATCTCCTCGATGCGCCAGGTGGTGGCGCCGAGAACGATGGTGTCGCCGACGTTGGCTTTCGAAGACCATCTCCTCATCGAGCTCGCCGACGCGCGTGCCGTTTCGCGGCGTCGGCGAGGAACACGCCGTAAAGGCCGCGATCGGGAATCGTGCCGCCGTTGATGACGGCGACGCGGCGCGCGCCCTGGCGCGCGGAGAGGCGGTTGCAGCGGCGATCCCAGGTGAGGCGCGGGCGCAGCTCGGCGAACTCGTCGGAAGGATAGCGGCCGGAGAGCATATCGAGCACGCCTTCGAAGACGGAGCGCGTGAGCGCGGCGAAAGGAGCGGCGCGGCGGATCAAATTGAAGAGATCGTCCACATCCCATGAATCCATCGCAACCATGGCGACGATCTGCTGTGCGAGCACGTCGAGCGGATTGCGCGGGTAGTGGACGGATTCGACCTTGCCTTCGTACATGGCGCGCGTGATGGCGGCGCACGCGACCAGGTCGGCGCGATATTTCGGAAAGATCACGGCGTTGCTGACGGCGCCGACGTGATGGCCGGCGCGCCCGACGCGCTGCATGCCGCTGGACGACCGAGGGCGGCGATTCGATCTGCACGACCAGATCGATCGCGCCCATGTCGATGCCCAGCTCCAGAGAAGAGGTGGCGACCAGAGCCGTGCAGAGTGCCCGCTTTCAGCAGATCCTCGATTTCCTTGCGCTGCCCCACGGCCACGCTGCCGTGATGCGCGCGGACCAGAGTCTCGCCGGCGAGTTCGTTGACGGCGCCGGAGATGCGTTCGGCGAGGCGGCGATTGTTGACGAAGATCAGCGTGGAGCGGTGCGCGCGGATCAGCTCCAGCAGCTTCGGGTAGATGGCGCTCCAGATGGAAGTGGAGACGAATTCGGGAGAGTCGGGGCGCGGCGCAGGAGATTCGTCCGCGCCAAGGCGGGACATGTCTTTCACCGGAACTTCGACGCGCAGGTCGAGGCGCTTCGGCGCGCTGGCGTCGAGGATAGTGACCGGTCGATAGACCGGCGCGGCGGCCGCAGACTCGAATTCCGCGATCGGTTCGGTCTGAGCCTCCCCGGAGGCCGCGTTTAAATGGCCCTGTGAAGCTTCACAACCGCCCAGGAAGCGCGCGACTTCCTCGAGCGGCCGCTGAGTCGCGGAAAGGCCGATGCGCTGCAGGGAGCGCCCGCAGAGACGTTCCAGGCGTTCGAGCGAAAGCGCCAAATGCGAGCCGCGCTTGGTCGGAACGAGCGCGTGAATTTCGTCGAGGACCACGGTTTCGATGGACGCCAGCCGGTCGCGCGCATTGGAAGTGAGCAGCAGATAGAGCGATTCGGGCGTGGTGATCAGAATGTCCGCGGGATGGCGGACGAAGCGGGCGCGCTCGGTGGCCGGCGTGTCGCCGGTGCGGATGGCGATCGAGGGCTCGTGGAATTGCGCGCCGAGCTTTCGCGCGGATTCCGCGATTCCGGCCAGAGGCGCGCGAAGGTTGCGGTCGATATCAACGGCCAGCGCCTTGATCGGCGAAATATAGAGGACGCGGCAGCGGCGCTTTTCTTCGCGCGGCTCGGGCGCGAACATCAGCCGGTTGATGCACCAGAGAAACGCGGTGAGCGTCTTGCCCGTACCGGTGGGCGCGAGAATTAAAGTTGAGTCGCCGCGGGCGATGGCGGGCCAGCCGAGGAGCTGCGGCTTGGTCGGATGCGCGAAGGACGATTCGAACCAGGCGCGCACGGCGGGATGAAACAGAGCGAGCGCGTCGCCGTTTGCAGCTGACTTTTGCCGGGTTTTGTGCGGGTTAGGCATGGCTCGCGAAATTCGGGATGAATTTTGAGTTTTGGGAACTGCGACGAGAGTGTATCGATCTGGCGGTGGCTCGGGTGAGTGTTTTCAACGAGTTGCGAGGCGTTCTACTCGAACGTGTATCGATTAGAGTGTCGAGCGTGGGGAGGGCCGCGGGCGGCGGGCCAGGCCGGAATTGGGCAAGAATCCCGGAGCAGATCATGTCGCCTCCCCCTTTCCCTTTGCGCCTCAGTGTCGCCAGCGGGGCGCGAGCCTTACTTCCACGCTAGCATACGCGTCAAGACCCCGCAGATTTGGGCAATAATATACGTGACTCAGGAGGGTGTATGCCAGTAGCATTGCCAATCATAAAAACCGATGCCACAGATGCCGCAATCGCGTGCCGCGTATCTCCCATCCGCAATCACGGTCCGTTTTCGCGGCAGGTTAAGAGGCGGGATATGTTGGAACTGGATATTTGGTGGCCGTATTCCTTCGCTACGTCCGTGCATCCGCTACTGGGAATTTCTCAGCGCGAACCCGAGATGGCAATAATTTACTTGGATAGTGCGCGGTCAGACCTAGAAAGATTCTGCGTAGAACGTCTGTCTGAGCTTATGCCTAACTCACGAGAGGCCGGGCAAGAACTCATTGCGTGCATTACCAGTATCGGACCAATCAGAAACCTGACGCAGCAGAAGTGTGGCGAAATGGCGTGGTGCGTTAAAAAGTTGGAGGACGCCTTCCGCGAGGAAGCCAAAAGGCTCTACGTGTTATGCTTAGAAAACCAAGGAATTGTTTCCGCTTATCATCTTGTAGAAAAAATTGAGACCGCATTTTCTAAGTGGAATCGGTTCTCGTTTGCAACGAAACGGGAAATTGAAGAGGCCGGATTTTGTCTTGCGGTCGAACGATACACGGCCAGTGGTTTTCATATACTCCGCGCCTTTGAAAGCGAGATAAGGGATTACGTAACACTGGTTCTTTCAGCAAAACCGACGAAGCGAGATTGGGGTTTTTATCACGATACCCTAAAAATCTCTGGTGCCGATCCGAAGGTTTTATCGGTAATTGACGCCGTTCGCTGGAAAGAAACCCTCTAATGCACCCAGAGGATTTTTTAGACAAAGACCGAGCGGTAGAATTGTTCTGCCTGGTTCAAGCTGGACTATCTAGGCTCATTACTGACATGGAAACAAAGAGGCTTCTACCGCCATTGGCGACTACCGATGAAAAAGGATAACGGATTCCTTAGGTTTTCTAGGCTAGTCGATGCTCTTTTTGGCGTGCGCCATTCGGAGTTAAAACAAAAACTAGAAGAAGAAAAACAAGCGAAAAAGCGGAAGAAATCTAAGACTTCTTCCGCTTCCCGCTGAGGAATCCGACCGGGCTTAGTTAGGCGTCGCACCGCCGGTCTTGCCGGTTAGTTCTGCATAGGTGAGGCGTTTGCCGAGAACATGAGAAGCAACGAACCCAAACCGCTCGCCGTCAGTAACCGGACCGTCTTCATCTTTCCGCATGTTATAGCGGAAAGCCTGTTCGTCGAGGTACCGGAAAAGATGGAACGGCTCAACGCTAATGTAGGTTCCCTTAAGTCCACGCTTCAAGAGGCTCCAGTAGTTTTCGAGAGTGTTTGTGTGGACCGCGCCACTGACATACTTCACGGCATGGTCGATAGTCTTGTGGATATAGTCCCGGTCGAGGCCCTTGTACGAGAGAAGCGCGTCGGTATAGACGATGCTGCCAGCGTCCACATGCTTGCGGACCTCCCCTTGAAGATGCGACTTTCGGACGTTTGGTGCGACAAGGGCACGCACGACGCCACCGCGTTCGATCATGCCGAGCACCGCAGTCTTGTCGCCGGGACCGTTCATTGTAATGCGGCGCTTGCGGACCTCTTTGTGCATGTTCCGCGAGCGACCACCGATGTAAGTTTCGTCTACTTCCACTTCGCTACCGGGACCACCAAGCTTCACGAAGGAATTAGTCTGCATGGCGAGACGGATGCGATGCAGCATGAACCAAGCGGACTTTTGGGTAATGCCGAGCGCCCGGTGGACTTCGTAGGAGCTGATGCCGTTTTTGCAGTTGGCGATCATCCAGATAGCGACAAGCCACTTGTCGAGCGGAAGCGCGGAATCTTCAAAGATAGTCCCGACCTTGGCCGAGAACTGTTTGCGAGCGTGCGCGGCCTTGCATTCCCACATGCGCCGGGTGGAGATAAAGCGCACGTCTTTGCGTCCGCAAGTGGGGCATTCGACGCCATTGGGCCAACGGCGCTCGACCATGAACTTTAGGCAGTTATCGGGGTCCGCAAAGTTGGTGATGGCTTGCTGCAATGTCTTTGGCTTTGGCATCTTGGCTGTCCTCACATGCCAAGAGTAACACTGACGGGTTACTGAGTCAAGTATATTATTGCCCAGATTTGCGTACAGGGCAAGCGATTGGGGACGCAGAGGTTAGAGGGCGGAATGGGGCGAAATAAAGATGCGAAATTTTGGGGTTTTTGATGGGGCGACAATGCAAGAGCCAACGCGGAAAAACCAAAGGCTGCCGGGCTGAAGCCTGATTGGATAAAGGCGTCGGCTCCTTCGAGCGAGTAGACTTGGCGGTGTTGAACGACCAAGGCTCGGGGGGAAGGAGCCGAGCGATGAGGATTATAGGCTGTGATTTTCACCCGCGCCAGCAGCAGGTCGCCCTGCTGGACACGGACAGCGGAGAGTTGGTCGAGCGGCAGTTGCAGCACGAGAATGGCGAGGCGGCGCGGTTTTACAAGCAGTTGCCGCGGCCGGTTCGCGTGGGTATCGAAGCAACCGGTTACACGCAGTGGTTCGAGCGGTTGCTGGAGTCGCTGGGGCACGAGCTGTGGTTTGGAGATGCCGCGGCCATTCGTGCTTCGGTGGTGCGGCGGCAGAAGAACGACCAGCGGGATGCGGCGCACATCCTGCAGCTGTTGGTGGAGAACCGTTTTCCGCGCATCTGGGTGCCGACGCCGGCCGAGCGCGACCTGCGGCAGTTGTTGCTGCATCGCGTGAAGCTGGTGCAGATGAGGACGAAAGTGATGAACCAGTTGCACGCCTTGGCCATGAGTGAGGGCGTGTGCCGCAAGAACAAGCTGTGGAACCAAGCGGGGCGGCGGGAACTCGAAGCGTTGCCGCTGGGGCCGTGGGCGGAGCGGCGGCGGCGCGAGTTGCTGGTGTGGCTCGATCAGTGGAAGGCGCCGATTGCCGAACTGGATCGGGCCGCCGAGCAGCAAGCGGCGGCGCATCCGCAAGCGAGACTGCTGATGACGCATCCGGGCGTGGGGCCGCTCACCGCACTGTCGTTCGTGCTGACCGTGGGACCGGTGGAGCGGTTTCCGCGCAGCCGGCAACTGAGCGGGTATCTGGGCCTGGATCCCAAGATGCACGCGTCGGGGCAGCACACGCGCATCGGATCGATCAGCAAACAGGGCAACTCGACGGTGCGCTGGCTGCTGGTGGAGGCGGGACAAACGGCAGCGCGTCGAGATGCGGAACTGCGGCGACTGTATCAGCGGTTGAAATTCCGTCGCGGGAGCCAGATCGCCAAGGTGGCCGTGGCGCGCCGCTTGGCAGTGAGGTTGTACTGGATGCTGCGCAGTCAGGTGGACTATGCCGGACTGACGACGCAGCTGGTTCGGTTGCGGGGCAGCTCGAGTAGCGCCGTGAGAGAGCGGTAAATCCTCGAGAGGCTGAGTGAGCGCCCCGCCTCCCCGCATGGCCGGGGAGTGCGAAACAACAATCATGGTGGAAAGACCGCATAGATGGCTGGTGGAACCAGGGTTTCCACCGCAGGATTGAACGCGCGAGCCTTGGTCGGCAAATGCGAAAGGCCCCGGGTAAGGAGAAAGCAAACCAGGCCGGAAAAGCCTCCGGCCTTCGACCCGCGCGGAAGTGTGCCTTGACAACGCCGACGCCTTTATAGACGGCGCTACTTAAAAACTCTTCGTATCAGACGGCGAGGAGGATTATTCCTGGGTGGCGTGCTCGTCGTGGTGGTCGTCGGCAAGCTTAGGGGAGCCGGGGCGCGTGAAGGCGAAGCGGAGAAGCAGGAACGAGATAAAGCCGAAGACGGCGAAAAAGATGAGGACGATCATGGAGCCGCTGACGCCGTCCCAAAAGCTGAGCTGGCCCTGATGCTGTGCCGCGCTGCCGTGCGAGAAAAGATTGAGGTAGAAATTCAGCGGGACGATGATCGAGAGCAAGCCGATAATCACGCCGGCCACGCCGCTGATCGCACGAACTACGCCCTTTGGGAGTTTGTCATCGATGAACATCTAGGACAAGAATACCAGATTGTTGGCGGCCAAAGAATTTGCAAAAGGGCCTTCGCCTTATTCGGCGCGGCTTGGCGACTATAGTTCATCTGCTAACGGCGGCCTGACATTCGCAAGAAATCTCCGATCTGAAGCTCCGAAAGAACGGAAATTGAGGCGCGCCTGCGTTAAGCTGAGTACACCGTTCGGCCCTCCGCGCACTTCGTCCGCGTCGTGATCGTCTTGTCCGTCGTCCTCCCAAAAGCAGACTTCGCTGATTTCGAAACCGGCTCTTGAATGAAGGGTTTTGTAGCCACAGCACGGGCAGCGGTAGGTCTTTTCTGGTTCCCAGGGTTTGGAGATGTTTTCAAACATGCCCGAAGTTTAACTCGATTTTTACTGGCTGCGTTCTGTCACAGGCATGCGCTTGACAGGGGAGGAGGGGCGGGCCTAGAATTCGGCGTAGGCGAATAAAAAGCGAAACTGTAGAAGTTCGAAACGCTGTTCAATTGCTGCTGAAGCTGCTGACGACTTTGCCGCGAAAGCCCCTTCCTTTCGCCCTACGGTGCCATGAGCGCGCGAGCGAACGCATTGCGATTGCAGGTGGAAACGGCGCTGGCCGGGCGGGTGGCGAGCCCGTTCGAATACCGCGACCGGCGGGTGGTGGAGACCGCGCCGGCGGGTGTGCCGGAAATCGACCGGCTGACGGGCGGGCTGCCGAGGGGTGGGCTGACGGAAATTTGCGGGCCGCCGGCGTCGGGGAGGACGAGCGTGCTGGTGGCGGCGATGGCGGCGCGGACGGAAGCGGCAGAAGTGTGCGCGCTGGTGGATGCGCGGGACGCGTTCGATCCGCAATCGGCGGCGGAGGCAGGCGTGCGGCTGGGGCAGTTGCTGTGGGTGCGCTGCCGGAACGTCGATCAGGCGCTGCGGGCGACCGATCTGCTGATCCAGGGCGGGGGATTCGGGCTGATCGCGCTCGATCTGGGCGATACGCCGGCGCGGGTGGCGCGGGCGATTCCGTTGCCGGTGTGGTTTCGCATGCGGCGGGCGGTGGAGCACACGCCGACGATTCTGGTGGCGCTGGAGCTGGAGTCGAATGCGAAGACGTGCGCGTCGCTGGTGCTAAAGATGGAAGCGCGGAAGGCGCGCTGGACGCAGACGAGCGAGGCGGTTGGCGAGACTCCCGAAGAAGAGCTTGGAGAATCCCCGCGCTCAGAAAGCGAGCATGGGGCACCCAGCAACCAGAGCGGAGATTCGCTGCGGATCTGGTTGCCGCATGCGGAAGGATGTTTGTTCGAAGGCGCGACGCATTTTGCGGAGATGGTTCGTTCGCGGGCGAAGCGGGAAGGCGACCGGCTGGCGTGGCGCGAGGAAAAGGCGGAGGGCGCGGAGTTTGAGACGAGAGCGAAATAACAGAAAGGCAAAAGACGATCGAATATTTCGCGCGGGTAAAGAGGCGCGAAAGGAGATGCGCGCTGTCGCACGCGTTTATGGCAGGGCTGAAGCCCTGCCCTTCCACCGGGCACGACTCCCCCTCGGCGGAGGAAGTCGCGAATGTGGAATGTGAAGTAATGCGTTGTCCTAAGGGGCTGAAACCCCTTTTCTCATGCGCCTTAATGTCGGAGCTGAAGCTCCGACCCCCTAAAAGGCGCAAGTGGAATGCGGAAGGAGGGGCCGGCGGGCGGTGAGCGAAATTTTTAGCGGCTGGTTCAACTCGTTCGCGATTTCGGCAGGCAGAGATGGCATTCGCTTCGATCTTCGTTCCGAATTTCATGGTGCAGGCGGTGGTGCGCGCGGAGCCGGAATTGCGTGGGCGTGCGTTGGCGCTGGTGGAAGGTGCGCCGCCGCTGTGCAACGTGGTGGCGGTGAACGAAGCCGCGGCGCGCATGGGCGTTCCAATCGACGTGACGAAGACGAACGCGGAGCAATTCGCGGGGTTGGAAATTCGGGCGCGCTCGGCGGCGCTGGAAAAATCGGCGCATGCGGCGCTGCGGGACGCGGGGTGGTCGGTTTCGCCGCGGATTGAGGAGGCGGGCGAGGACGAGATCGTGGTGGACCTGGCGGGGTTGGGCGCGCTTTTCGGCGGCGAAAAGAAAATTGGCGCAGAACTCGCGCGTCGGGCGCTCGAGTGCGGGCTCGAAGCGCATGTGGCGATTGCCGGGAATATCGATGCGGCGTCGATTGCGGCGCGCGGATACAGAGGCACGACGGTGATTCCGCGCGGGCAGGAAGCGGCGCGGTTGCGGGATTTGCCGGTGCGCGTGCTGGAGCTGGCGGAGGAAACGGCGGAGACACTCGATCGCTGGGGCGTGCACACGTGCGGCGCGCTAGCAGCATTGCCAGTTGCTCAGCTTTCGGAACGGCTAGGGCAGGAAGGCGTGCGGCTGCACGCGCTGGCGCGCGGGGCGAGTGAGCGTTCGCTGACGGTGGCCGAGGCGGCGGATTTTTTCGAAGAAGAGATGGAGCTGGACGACGCGGTGGAGGAACTCGATCCGCTGTCGTTCCTGCTGGGGCGGCTGCTGGACCAGCTTTGCGCGCGGCTGGGGGCGCGGGCGCTGGCGGCGGCATCGATTCGCGCGCGATTCGAGCTGCAGCCAGCTTTTGAGGACGCGTGCGACCGGCGCAAGGAGGTAGTGCGGCGGAAAAATCCTCCGGGCGAGTACGAGACGGAACTGCGGCTGCCAGTGCCGGCGCGCGACGGGAAAATGCTGCTGAAACTGCTCAGGCTGCGCTTGCAGGCGCAGCCTCCGGGCGCGCCGGTTCAGAAAATTACGCTGGCGGCGGAAGCGGCGCGTCTGCGGGCCATGCAGGGCGGGCTTTTTTTGCCGAGCTTTCCCGATCCCGAAAAGCTGGAGCTGACGATCGCGCGGGTCGCAAACGTGGTGGGTGAGGGGAACGTGGGATCGCCGGAGATTGTCGACACGCACCGGCCGGGGGCGTTTCAGATGCGGAAATTTCATGCAGCGAGCGAAGGCGCGGAGACGGTTCGCGAGCGGAACGAGAACGATGCGGGCGAGAACGACGCGGGAGACGCGAAGGCCGAGAGGAAAGCGGCGGCGGGGTTTCGGGCGTTTCGTCCGGAGATTCCGGCGCGGATGGAATTGCAGGGAGGGCGTCCGATGGCGGTGAGTTTTCAGGGCGCGCGGGGCGAGGTGCGGGCGGCGTCGGGTCCATGGCGCACGTCGGGTGGTTGGTGGCGCGAGGATACGTGGCAGCAGGAGGAGTGGGATTTGGAGGTGAGGTTTCGTTTGACGGGTTCGGAAATTGCGGCGAAGGAGGCGAATATGCGCGGGGAAGGCGGAGTGTATCGCGTGTATTACGACGCGGAAAGGAAAGGGTGGTTTGTGCGGGGAATCTTCGATTAGGCGTTCCGGTGCGTAAAGCCCCATGATGGAGTAAACGACACCGGCACATGTTTCGAGGAAGGTTGCCCGATACTTTATCGACGTATATGTTTTCGGAAAGGTACCCGGGCCACAAATGATTGCGATAAAGATCTTACTGATTTGAAAAGGAGATTTATGCAACGCGTCACCATTCAGTTGATCGCAATCGCGCTCCTCGTCAGTGCTATATTCGCACAGGTGCCGCCGAAAAACTTAGGTATGTCACCGAAAGATGTGATCGAAGAACTGTGGAATATGGCGACGCGAGGGGCGCTTCTGACACCCGATGGCTGGGCCACCGCATCTGCGCTTTTCGTTCATCCTGAGCCCTTTCCTGGTAACCAACTCATCCTCGTGTTCTCGAATGATTGGGGAACGCCCGGCGTCATCCGGGCGAGGGATGATACCGCGCAAGTTGATGTGGGGTTCATAGACGCGGGTCACATAGACTCCAAGCTCCGCTATTTCCCGCCGAAGCCTAGCAAAGTACTAAAAACGGGCATGCTCTATGAGCTCGTCTTGACTCCGACGCATGGGCTGATGTTCGGTTCAGATGGAAAGACGGTACTTCGACAGATTCCAGGACCTAATGAATGGAAGATCAAAAGTCCGCAGGGGCCACCGTGGACTACCGTGAACACGGCTGTTCGTTACGTACTGGAAGTGCGGAATAAATCGACAGATCCGGTGATCAGGAAAAACGCCAATGAAACCCTCGCTAGGTTGTTGCAGCTAAATTGACATCGTTTTGGTTGGAATGGAGAAAGCGAGATGCGATTTCTGTCTTGAAGGATTCGATGCGGCTGCATTGGGAGAAAATCCGCACCCTTTGCAAATATCGCAAAGAGTGCGGCACCCACAAAACCTTCTCCTGTCGGATATACGAAGCGAGGAGCATACGCACGTGTAGGGGCACAGCATGCTGTGCCCCTACGGCGTTTTCATTTGAGTAACAAAAGTGATGTACGTGGAGTTGCATGCGCGGTCGGCGTTCAGCTTTCTCGAAGGCGCTTCGGCGCCGGAGGAATTGGCGGAGGCTTGCGCGGAGCGCGGGATGGCAGCGATGGCGCTGGCGGACCGCGACGGAGTGTACGGCGCGCCGCGATTTCATCTGGCGGCGAAGAAGCGGAAGATTCGCGCGCACATCGGCGCGGAGGTGACCGCTGCGGAAGGTTCTGCAGCGACGGGCAAACCTGCCTCGGCGGGCTGGCGGTACACGCTGCTGGCGGAGTCCCGCGCGGGCTACCAGAATTTGTGCCGGCTGATCACGCGCATGAAATTGCGCGCGGCGAAGGGCGAGGGCTGCGCCGCGCCCGAGGAAATCGCGGAACTGAGCGGCGGGCTGATCTGCCTGACCGGCGGCGACGAAGGTCCGCTGGCGCACGCGCTGGAGCGGGGCGGACTGGCGGGGGCGACAGAATGCGTGCGGGAGCTTTGCCGGGCGTTCGGTCGCGACAACGTGTACGTGGAATTGCAGCGGCACTCTTTGCGGTGGGAAGAGGCGCGCAACCGAGCGGTGGTGGAAATCGCGCGGACGCTGAAGCTGCCGCTACTGGCGACGAACGGCGTATCGTACGCGCGGCCGGAGCAGCGCGAGGTGCTGGACGTGTTTACCTGCATCCGGCATCATCGCACGATCGAGACCGCCGGACGGCTGCTGAGCCGCAACACGGAGCGCTACTGCAAGACGCACGCGGAAATGTCGCAGCTCTTTGCCGATCTACCCGAAGCGATTGCCAATACGGAAAAACTTTCGTCTCGGCTGCAATTCACTCTGAACGACTTGGGCTACGAATTTCCAAAATATCCGGTTCCCGGCGGCGGATCGCAGATGGAATTTCTGCGACGGCGCGCGCTGGACGGAATGATCTGGCGCTACGGCGCGAACGACGCAAAAGCGCGGCGGCAGATCGAGCGCGAGCTGGCGTTGATCGAGAAGCTCGACCTGGCGGGATATTTCCTGATCGTGTGGGACATCGTGCGCTTCTGCGGCGAGCAGGGAGTTCTGGTGCAGGGGCGCGGATCGGCGGCCAATAGCGCGGTGTGCTACGCGCTGGGGATCACGGCGGTCGATCCGGTGGGGATGGATCTGCTGTTCGAGCGATTTCTTGTCCGAGGAGCGCGGCGAATGGCCGGACATCGACCTCGATCTGCCGAGCGGCGAGCAGCGCGAGCGCGCGATTCAGTACGTGTACGAGCGCTACGGGAAGCTGGGCGCGGCGATGACCGCCAACGTGATTACGTATCGCGGGCGATCGGCGGCGCGGGAGATCGGCAAGGCGTTGTCGTTTCGATGCCGAGACGATCGGGAACGCTGACGGCGCTGGTGGGATCGTGGGAATACCGGGATCCCGGGAGAACAGTTCGCCCGCGAATTCAAAGATGCCGGACTGGATATGCAGCCACCCGCGCGTGCGGAAGTTTTTCGAGTTGTGCCAGGCGGTGCAGGATTTGCCGCGTCATCTTGGGGCAGCATTCGGGCGGAATGGTGATGTGCCAGGGGCAGCTCGATTCGGTGGTGCCGCTGGAGCCGGCGACGATGCCGGGACGCGTGGTGGTCCAGTGGGACAAGGAAGACTGCGCGGACATGGGCATCGTCAAGGTGGACCTGCTGGGGCTGGGAATGATGGCGGTGCTGGAAGAGTCGCTGCAATTGATCCGCGCGCACCACGGCGAAGCAATCGACCTGGGGCAGCTGCCGCAGGACGATCCGGCTATTTATTCGGCGCTGCAAAAGGCGGACACGGTGGGAATGTTCCAGGTGGAAAGCCGCGCGCAGATGTCGTGCCTGCCGCGGCTGCGTCCGAAATGTTTTTACGACATCGTGGTGCAGGTGGCGATTATCCGGCCGGGGCCGATCGTGGGGAAGATGGTGCATCCGTATTTGCAGCGGCGGCAGGGACGGGAAGCGCCGGAGTATCTTCATCCCGATCGCTCGAGCCGGTGCTGGCGCGCACGCTGGGCGTGCCGCTGTTTCAGGAGCAACTGCTGCGCATGGCCATGATCGCGGCGGGATTCACCGGAGGCGAAGCGGAGGAGTTGCGGCGGGCGATGGGGTTCAAGCGCTCCGAGGAGCGCATGCGGGAAATCGAAGTGAAGCTGCGCGCGGGGAATGGCGGCGCAAGGGCATCACCGGCGAGACGCAGGACAAGATCGTGCAGTCGATCGCGTCGTTTCGCGCTGTACGGATTTCCGGAATCGCATGCGGCGAGCTTCGCGCTGATCGCCTATGCCAGCGCGTATTTGAAATGCCATTACCTGGCGGCGTTCACGGCGGCCATGCTGAATAATCAGCCGATGGGATTTTATTCACCGGCCACGCTGGTAAAGGACGCGCAGCGGCACGGGCTGAAATGCAGGCCGATCGACGCGACACGTTCGGATTGGAAGTGCACGCTGGAAGAGACGGACGGCCGATTCGCGGTGCGGCTGGGGATGCGTTACGTGAAGGGGCTGCGCAAGGAAGTGGCGCTGGAGATCGTGCGACAGAGGGAGATGCGGAGGTTCGCGTCGATCGAGGATTTGCGGCGGAGGGTGCCGGACACGCAAAAATCGGAGCTGGCGGCGCTGGCGAAAATCGGGGCGCTGAATTTTATCGGCGAGAAGCGCGGATTTCACAGGCGGGACGCGCTGTGGCAAGTGGAGCGGGCGGCGAGGCGTCCGGGGCCGCTGCTGGAAGAGCGCGAAGAGATTGCGGAAGCGGAGACGCAGGTGCGCAACGCTGGCGCGGAAAGGGTTGCGGCTGCAACGGCAGTTGTTGTTGCCAACGGTGGCGATTCTCCTTTGCTGCCGATGACGGACGAAGAGAGGCTGGTGGCGGATTTCCGCGGCACGGGAATGACGGTGGGGCCGCATCCGATGGCGTACCGCCGCGCGGAGTTGAGGCGGCAGGGAATGCGCACGGCGGCGGAACTGGCGAAACTGCCCGACGGGACGCGCGTGCGGTTTGCGGGCGCGGTGGTTTGCCGGCAGCGGCCGGGAACGGCGAAAGGATTCGTGTTTTTGAGCCTGGAGGATGAGACGGGGATTGCCAATGCGATCATCACGCCGCAACTTTTCCATCGGGATCATACGGTGGTAGTGCATCATCCGTTTTTGCTGATCGAGGGTCGGCTGCAGAATCTTGATAACGTGATTTCCATCAAGGCGGAGCGCATCGAGCCATTGGTGGTGACGCAGGCGGAGCCGCAATCGCACGATTTTCACTGAAGTGTGGCGAAGGGACTTCATGCGAACAAGAAGCGCGAAACCGCAGGCCCATCTGTAAGTACAATGCTTTCCTGATGACTCGACGAAAAAAGACCAAGACAATCAAGACACGAACCGCCGCTCCGAAATATCTATTCGACTGCTGGGGCGAAATCACCGGCCAAATACGGCGCGCGCAGCATGTGGCGCTGTTCACCGACTTCGACGGCACGCTGACGCCGATTCGCAGAGATCCGGAGGCCGTGGGCCTTTCGCCGCGAGTGCGGGAACTGCTCGAGGAACTTGCGAAGTCGGGGATCACCGTGGGAGTGGTGAGCGGGCGCAAAATCGCGGACGTGCGGAAACGCGTGCGAGTGAAGCGGATCTGGTACGCCGGCGCGCACGGGCTTTTCTTGCGCGATCCGGAGAACCGGTCGCTTTCGCTGGCGCGGCCGGAGCAGAAGGCGCGGATGCGGGAAGCGACGCGCTTGCTGGCGAAAAACATGCGCGGAGCGCGGGGCTTGCGGTTGGAGCGAAAGGTTGCGACAGTGGCGTTGCATTATCGAGGGGCGCCGGCGAAAAGCCAGCAAGTGGCGCGCGACGCGGTGGCGCGGGTGATGGAGCGCTACCCGAGCCTGTGCCTGCTGGCGAGCAAGAAAGTCTGGGGGCTGCTGCCGGACGCCCAGAGCGACAAATGGGGCGCGGTCTCGTTCATCATGGAGCGCGAGCAGCGGCGGAATTCGGGCGGCCGTTGGCTGCTGATTTTCGTGGGCGATGATGCGACGGACGAGCGGGTGTTCGAGCGCATGAAAGGCATTTCCATCGCCGTGGGCAAGAAAAGCAAGACGGCGGCGCGATACTGGCTGCGGTCTCCCGCGGAAGTGAGGAAATTTCTCGAGCGATTGCACGAGATGAGGACATGAGACAGGCGAAACAGCCGTTCCAATTCGTGACCGCGTCGTATCTGATTCGCATCACTCGCGACCGGGCCATGACGCTGGAAGAACTCGCGCGGATTTTGCACAGCTGCTCGGATGCGTCGATCTTTCATCACACATTTCAGAGCCTGGAGCGGCAGCACTACGTTTCATTCTTCGAGCGATTTCGCGCAGTGGGTGTTGACGGGGTGCAACGAGCCGCCCTTGGCCGAGGAGCTGGCGGCAATCGATCTGCGGGATTGCACGTCGATCGACGATTTACGAAAGTCCCTGACCGGCCGGGTGGATGGATATATTTTGGGAAATCCTTCCGCCAGCACGCGGCGCGCGTTTGAAAGTTTCTATTTTTGCGAAGCCCGCCGTGGAGCTATGTCGAAATCAATGCGCTGCAGCGCGGCTCGACGATCGTGGTTCAAAAGTCGATTCGCGAAGGGTTCGGGCTGACGGTGACCGAAGCGCTATCGAAGAAGAAGCCGGTGGTGGCGTCGGCCGTGGGCGGTATTCCCTCGCAGGTGCTGCACAAGCTGACCGGAAGGCTGGTGCACTCGGTGGACGGCACCGCGTATCAGATACGCTTCCTGCTGTCGAATCCGGGGGTTGCGCGCCAGCTTGGCGAGAACGGCTACCAGCACGTGAAGGAAAATTTCTTGGTCACGCAGCACTTGAAACGGTACCTCTTGCTGTTTTTGAGCTTTCAACGGGGCAAGTGATGTGCGAATTGCTTGGGAAGATCGCCTGCGAGCGACTTTCAACCTGCGGACAATAGGTTCGAGGAGAAGGCGCGATGAATGATACCGGAAGTCGGGATGTGAGCGGCGCCGGTGGCGCGCCGAGCAAGGCGTTCGTTTACGTGGCGGCGGCATTCGCGGCGCTGGGCGGGCTGCTGTTCGGCTACGACACCGGGGTGATTTCCGGCGCTCTGATCTTTATCCAGAAGACATTCTCCCTTTCCACTTTTCATCAGGAGCTCGTGGTCAGCGTGGTGCTGGTCGGCGCGTGCGTCGGGGCGCTGAGCGGCGGGCGCCTGGCGGACCGGTTCGGCCGGCGCATCATGTTGATCTTCACGGCGATCATCTTTATTGCCGGCGCGATGGTTTGCGCGATCGCGGTGGACGTGACGATGCTGATTGCCGGGCGGGCGGTCGTGGGACTGGGGATTGGCCTGGCGAGCTCGACGGTGCCGCTGTACATCTCCGAAGTGTCGCCGGCGGGAGCGCGGGGCTGGCAGGTGTCGCTATTCCAGTTTGCGATCACCGTCGGAATTCTGGCGGCGTATTTGGTGGACTACGCTTTTAGCGGCTCCGAAAATTGGCGATGGATGCTGGGACTGGCTGTTGTCCCGGGCGCGGCGCTCGGATTGGGGATGCTGGTTCTGCCGGAAAGCCCTCGATGGAACGCGCAGCGAGGCAACATGCAGAAAGCGCGTAGCGTGCTGGTGAAGGTTCGCGGCACCGAGGACGTGGATGCCGAGATGCGGGAGATCGAGGCGACGCTCGACAAAGCGCACGAGCATGGAAAGCTTTCCGACTTGTGGCTGCCCGAAGTGCGTCCGGCGATGGTGATCGGAATCGGGCTGGCGATTTTCCAGCAGGTGACGGGAATCAATACGGTGATTTACTACGCGCCGAAGATCATTCAATCGGCGGGAATTTCGTCGGCATCGGGCGCGATTTTGGCGACGGCCGGAATCGGGCTGGTGAATGTGGTGATGACGGTCGTGTCGATGTGGCTGATCGACCGCGTGGGGCGGCGGCCGCTGCTGCTGACCGGGATCGCGGGGATGATCGTGAGCCTGGCGGTGCTGGGATACGCGTTTCATTCGCCGACGCACGGCGGCAGCTTTGCGACAATAGCGGTGGTCACGTTGATGGCGTACGTGGCCGCGTTTGCGATTAGCCTGGGGCCGATTTTCTGGCTCTTGATTGCGGAGATTTATCCGTTGAAGATCCGGGGCAGCGCGGAAGGCATCGCCGCGGGAACGAACTGGGCGGCCAATTTCGTGGTTTCCCTCACGTTCCTGACTCTGCTGCAGGTGATCGGGCCGAGCCGAACATTTTGGCTATACGGTCTGCTGGCGTTGGCGGCGTGGGGCTTCTCTTACGCGCTGGTTCCGGAGACGAAGGGACGCACGCTGGAAGAAATCGAAGCCGCGTGGCGAATTAAAAAACACGTTGTGTAGAGGCTGGACGGTCTGTGTGGGTTTGTGCGCCGCCGTATGGTTGCGGCGAGTTTAGCGCCGACGGCGCGCGACAATTTCGGCGCAGGCGCGCTTGTGAACGGGATCGTTGGGCTTGCCTTCCGCGTAGTGCAGGATTTCCCATCCATGAAAATATTGTTCGAGTTCACCGGGGCGCAGGCGATGGCCGGTGGGCTCTTCGCCCGGCTCGGTGATGTGGACGATCGAGATCAGGATGCCGCCGGGAACGACTCCCGCTTTGGCTGGCTCGAATAGATCGCGCTGCAGGTAATAGCAGATGGCGATCAGGTCCCACGCAGAGTGGGCAATCGGGAATTGGTGTCGCTCGAGATCGGCGACGTGAGTGTTGACCGTGACATGGAGCTCGCCGGCGCGCTTGCGGAGCGCTTCGATTGCGGCGATGGATCCATCGACGGCCGTCACGTTCCAGCCATGTTCAGCGAGCCAGAGAGCGTTGCGTCCGGTGCCGCAGGGGAGATCGAGCGCATTGCCGGGCGGCAGATCCGAAACCGTGGCGACAAGCAGCGGCGAGGGCTTGGTGTTGAAATCCGAGGCGGCGTGCGCGCCGGAGCGGTAGCGTTCGTCCCATGCGGAAATTTCCATGGCTAAGCGATGTAATTATGACAGAGCGCGTGCAGACATCGCTAGGCCGCGCGCTGAAGGCCCGATGCGGACCGCCCACATGAGTGAACTAAGGATGGCGTTCCGTGGCCGTCGCGGTCGTGTCGGTTTTGCTGTAGCCGAAGTGGATGATCCACTCGCTGGGGACGATGTTGCCGTCGACGTGCGGCGGAGTGAATTTCCAATCCTGCGCGGCGGCCATGGACAGGCGCGCGAAATAGTGGCTCGGGCCGGGCGAATCGAATTTGGCCTGGACGACGCGCCCGCGTGGATCCACGTCAACAATGACGGCGACGCGGACCGTGCCGTAGATGGTATTGCTGGCGCTGACCGGAACGCGGGGAAGCGCGCGGCGCGAAACCTCGCCGGGAATAACGTCGCCGGAGGCCGGCGAAGTTGGCTGAGCCGTGGCCGTAGCCACGGTCGAAGGCGCCACTTTGGAGATGATCACTGCCGGCGCCGGTTTTTCAGCGCGCGCAAATTCAGTTCGCGAGGATTTGTCGTCGCGCGCGTTGGATTGTGAAGATTCGCTGCGCGAAGGCGTGCGCGCGGCGGAATTGCGGGAATCCTTGGCGAGGTCATGTCGCTGGGCGGAACGCGGCTTCAGCTGCGCTGAGTTATGCACATCCTTCTCGGCGGCACTGGAACTCGATTGCGTCACTGCCGTGGCGATCGGGGCGGATGCGGTGACCGTGTTGTCGGAGCTACTGCCCGAGATGACGATTCCGAGCACGAAGGCGGCGGCAGCGGCCGCAACGGCGGCGAGCGCCAGACGGTAGTGTTTTTTCAGGCGGAAGCCGCGGCGAACTGGCGCGACGGCGTCGGGCTTTACGAACGCGGAGCTGGTCACATTGGAAGAATCCATTGCAGGGGTGGCTGTGGATTCAGGGGGCTGCGCGGGAGCCACGATCGAAGAGCCGGGGACGACAGCGGATTGGAGTTGCGCGACGCTCCAACGGCGCTGCGGAACGGGATTCAGGCAATGGCGCGCCAAATCGAAAAATGGAACGGGAACGCTCGCAGGAATGGAGACCGAGTGGCGCCCTTCCAACGCGCGTTCGGGAGCGCGTCCGGTGAGGCACTGGACCAGAATTATGCCCAGCGACCAGACATCGGTGGCTGCCGAGAGGCTGACCTCAGGGGCGGCGTAGGAATCGCCCGGATCGTGCGGATCGGCGGCTTCTCCGATGCGCGCGATCGAGTCGCTTGAAAGCTTCACTTGATCGCCGATGGCGAGAATATTCGATGGCCGAAGATGGCCGTGAATGAAGCCTTTGCCGTGCAGATAGCCGAGCGCGTCGAGCGCGGGACCGAGCAAGGCGTCGGTTTCTCCGGGCGAAAGGCAGCGAACGGGAAGAATGTCGGCGAGATTTTCCTCGGCCAGTTCTATGACGGCGAAAAGCATCGGGCGGCCTTCGAATTCGCAACGGCCCATATCGAAGATGCGCAGCAGGGCGGGATGCGAGAAACGAGCGGCCAGCCGCCAGCGCGTCAGTTGAGCGCCGGAGGTTCCGGTGGGCGCGGGGATGAGTTTGATCGCCGCTTGGCGGTTGGGAGCTTCGTCGCATTCGGTACGGAAGACGGAGCTGTGCTGCGTGGCTCCGAGGAGCTCAATAAGAGGATAGCGACCGTCAACGACTTGGCCCTCGAGGTGTTTTCGGACTTCGATCACGACGTTCTCCCGTTGCTCACTCCGAGGAGCGAACGCAAAAATTAAGGCGGCGCCAACTGACCTTGAGCAAGCGCCGACGAGGCACAGCGAAAACGCAAAATGAGTTGCGGCGGCCAAAGCCTGCGCGACCGTGAGCACTTGAGCACTACAACGGCACTTCGATCCCGGCTTGGGCTGGATTCGCCAGCTCAAGAGGCGGCTTGCAGGTCGCCTCTTGAGACCTTCGAGGAACTCCCGGCATTATATCCCCCACGAAATACGAGAAAAGAGGAAATTTCCCTTCGATTCCGGCCGGAGCCTCCCCAAGCCGAAAACTAGCACAAAAGACGAATCGGCCGGAACTGTACCGAAGGACAGTTTTGGTCCAGTGGCCAATAGGACTAGCCGAGCCCGCAGACGCTGGGAAGCCGAGAACAAATGCGCATGCGAGGTGAATTTTCCGAGTTGGGCGGCGCGTTCATTGCGGGAGGCCGGCCATGCGCGCGAGAACCTGGAAGATGACGGCGAAGTCTTGCTTGGCGAGGCCCATGGCGCGCGCGGCGGTGAGAAACTCATTGGCGATAGCGGCGGTCGGCAGCGGGAGATCGTGCTGGCGGCCGGCATCGAGAGCCAGAAGCATGTCTTTTTGCATCATGTTCACGTCGAACCACGCTTCGTCCGGCATGCGCAGGACGAACGGGCCGCGATATTGAATCATCGGCGAAGCGATGGCGCTGTGGGTGAGCACATCCACTGCGGTTTCGCGCGCGAGGCCGCTCTTTTCCGCCAGCAGGACAGCCTCGCAAAAGGCGAGCATCTGCACGGCCAGATTCAAGTTGGTGGCGATCTTCATGGAGAGTGCTAGGCCATTGTCCCCGACGTGAGTGACTTTGGGGCCGATGTCGAGGAGCAGCGGGCGGACGCGTTCGAAAGTCTCGGCGCGGCCGCCGACCATCACCGATAATTTTCCTTCTTGAATTGTGACCACGCTGCCGGAGACGGGCGCGTCCAGCATATCGCCGCCCTTTTCGCGAACGCGTGCAGCGAGGTTGCGGCTGAACGCGGGCCCCACGGTGCTCATGTCCACCAGAATCTTGTCCGGCGCGAATCCGGCGAGCAGCCCGTCGGGGCCATTGGCGATGGCGGAGAGCGCGCTGGCGTTGGTGACCATGGTGAAGACAATTTCAGACGCCTCGGCAACCGCGCGCGGAGAATCGGCCCAGCGCATTCCTTTTTCGAGGAGCGATTCGGCTTTGGAACGCGTGCGGTTGTAGGCTGTGACAATGTAACCTTTCTGTAGCAGGCGTTCCACGATGTGACTGCCCATCGTCCCCAAGCCCACGAATCCGATGTTTGGCATGCTCGTGAATCTCCTCGCGGCGAACCGCGGAAATCGACGCGCGCAATCCCGCAATGATCTTACACCGCCGAGAATGCGAGGCGTGCGAAGCGGGAGTCGATTGGAGCGCGCTGAAACGCGGCACAAAAATACACACTTTGTGTGACGGTGGTCACTGAACTAGTTCTGCGGCGTGTAGTAGGGTCCGCGCAGCGCGGGGGGTCGCGCCAGCGACAACCCGACGAGCGGACGAACCGGCGATCGTCCGCGAGTGCGAGACGCGCATCGAGAGGTGAAGCATGAGCCTGCATGAGCCGCTGTCTGAAGCACTGGAAGCCCGAGGAATCTCCCGAAGAAAATTCGTGCAGTTCTGCAGCGCCATGGTGGCGGCGCTGGCCTTACCAGAGCGGTATCTTGGCGCAGTGATGAATGCGCTCGAGAAGACCGAAAAACCCGTCCTCGTGTGGCTGGAGTTCCAGGACTGCGCGGGAAACACCGAATCGATGCTGCGATCCGCGGACCCGCCGGTGGCGGACGTGGTGCTAGAGCTGCTTTCCTGGGAATACCACGAGACCATCATGGCCGGCGCAGGAAAGCAGGCCGAGGCAGTGCTGAAGCGCGTGGTCGAGCAAGATGCAGGCAAGTACATCGCCGTGGTGGAGGGCGCCATTCCGACGGCGGATGACGGAGTTTACTGCACGATCGGCGGACGCACGGCGCTGGATATCGCGCGGGAAGTGTGCACCCACGCGGCGGCAACGATCGCCGTGGGTGCGTGCGCGTGGGATGGCGGGTTGGTCCGCGCGAATCCCAATCCGACGGGTGCGGTGGGGTTGCAGGAAGCGGTGCCGGGAATCAAGGTGGTGAATCTGGGCGGGTGCCCGCACAACGTGGCCAACACGGCGGCGGTGCTGGTGCATTACTTGACGTTCCACGAAATGCCGCCGCTCGATCAATACAACCGGCCGCTGTTCGCCTATGGAGAACTGATTCACAACCAGTGCGAGCGCCGCGCGCATTACGACGCGGGCGAGTTTGTCGAAGAATGGGGCGACGAGGGAAGCCGCAAGGGCTGGTGCCTGTACAAGATGGGCTGCAAGGGTCCGGATGCTACGTACAATTGCCCGACGGTGCGCTGGAACAGCGGAACGAGCTGGCCGGTGAAATCGGGGCACGGCTGCATCGCGTGCGCGTCGCACCGGTTCTGGGACGTGATGTCTCCGTTCTATAAGCCGCTGCCGAAGGTGCCCGGCTTTGGCGTGGACGTGACCGCGGAAGAAATTGGATGGGGCGTGGTGGGCGGAGTTGCGGTGCTCACAGCGGCACATGCGGTGGCAAGCGCGGTGCGTCCGAAAGAAGTAGAAGGGCCGAAGGACGATAGCCAGGCATAAGGATTTTTGCAGGAGGTTGCGATGGCTCGTATCGTGGTGGATCCCGTTACCCGGATCGAGGGGCACCTGCGCATTGAGGCTCAGGTGGACGGCGGAAAGGTTTCCGATGCGTGGAGCTCGGGGACGATGTTTCGCGGCATCGAGCTGATCGTGCGCAACCGCGACCCTCGCGAAGTGTGGCTCTGGACGCAGCGGATTTGCGCGGTATGTACCATGGTGCACGCGATGGCGTCCGTGCGAGCAGTAGAGAACGCGCTCGATATTGAAGTGCCCAACAACGCCCGCCTGGTGCGCAACATCATTTCGTCGAGCCAGTACATTCACGATCACATCATTCATTTCTACCATCTCCACGCGCTCGACTGGGTCGATATCACCGGCGCGCTGAAGGCCGATCCGGCGAAAACCAGCCAGCTGGCGCAGTCGATTTCCGAGTGGCCGAAATCGAGCACTACGTATTTCAAGGCCGTGCAGGACCGGGTGAAGAGGCTGGTCGAAAGCCGGCAGCTGAGTCTTTTCACCAGCGGATATTGGGGACACCCCGCCTACCGGTTGCCACCCGAGGTCGATTTGCTGGCGGTGGCGCATTATCTGGAGGCGCTCGAATTTCAGCGCGAGTTCATCCGCATCCACGCCGTCCTCGGCGGGAAAAATCCCCATCTGCAGACATTTCTGGTCGGTGGCATGACCACCTCGCTCGATACGAACGAGCCGCAGGCACCGCTGAATCCGGAGAGGTTTGATTTTCTGGCGCAGGTGGCGAAAACGGCCAAGACCTTTGTCGATCAGGTGCTCATTCCGGACGTGCTGGCGGTGGCGGGATTCTATACGGACTGGTTTTCGCTGGGCCAGGGGCCCGGAAATTATCTGAGCTACGGCGCGTTCCCGCAGGGAGGCATTAAGGACACGGCGCGTTACTTCCTGCCGCGCGGCTTCATCCTCAACAACGACCTCTCGAAGGTCTATCCCGTCGATCCCGGCAAGGTCGCCGAGTACGTGACGCATTCCTGGTACGAGTATGCCGAAGGCAATCAGGTATCGAAGCCGCCGGCGGAAGGCGAAACGAATCCGAAATATACCGGGCCGAAGCCGCCATATGAATATCTCAACGTCGAGCAAAAGTATTCCTGGTTGAAGGCGCCGCGCTACGAGGACCGCGTGATGGAAGTTGGCCCTCTTTCGCGGATGCTAGTGGCGTACGCGTCCGGAAATCCCGAAGTGAAAACCGCGGTTGATGGCGTGCTTGCGCACTTCAAGGCGCCGCCGACGGCGCTTTTCTCCACGCTGGGGCGCATTGCAGCGCGCGCCCTCGAAACGCAGCTGCTTGCGAACCACATCGAGGGCTGGATCGAGGAATTGCGCGCGAATATGCACAGCGGCGACCTGGCGATACATAACGGCGAAAAATGGGACCCGAGCACGTGGCCGAATTCGGCGAAGGGCTATGGGTTGTTCGAAGCGCCGCGAGGATCGCTCGGGCATTGGGTGGAAATCGAGGGCCAGACGGTAAAGAACTATCAATGCGTGGTGCCGACGACCTGGAACGCCGGGCCGCGCGACGCGAAAGGGCAGCGCGGGCCCTACGAAACCGCGCTGCTGAAAACGCCGGTAGCCGATCCGGAGCGGCCGCTGGAAATTCTGCGCACGGTGCACTCGTTCGATCCGTGCTTGGCGTGCGCGGTTCACGTGGTGGATGCGCGCGGGAGAACGCGGGCCCGCAAAGAGATCTGAAATGAGCGACTCAACCGTAAACCTTGGAGCTCACGCGGAACCGGAACACAGCCATTCCATCGCGCGCGAAGAGAACATCGTACGCGTGTACGTGTGGCAATGGCCGGTTCGGCTCTCGCATTGGGTGATCGTCCTCTCGATCGCCGTGCTCAGCTTCACCGGGTATTACATGTACGATCCCTTCATCATCGCACGGGGCAACCAGGCGTTCTTGATGGGACGGATGCGTTTCATTCACGAAGTGACCGCGTGGTTCTTCATCTCCGCCGTGCTATTGCGTTTCTACTGGTTTTTCAAGGGCAACCGCTGGGCGCACTGGCGCAGCTTCGTGCCGCTGGAAAGATGGTGGCGGAAAGGCGCGCGGACGCAGCTCAAATACTATCTTTTTCTGAACCGCCATCCCGACAGCGAAGTGGGACACAACCCATTGGCCGCCGCCACGTATGTGGTGGTTTTTGGACTGATGGTGATTGAAATCGCGACGGGGCTGGCCCTTTACAATCACATCCTCGGCAGCAAAGTGCTGGGTTTCTTCGTCGATTGGATACCGGGAATAATCAACATCCGCTACCTGCGCGAGATCCACTTTCTCATCATGTTTGCGTTCTTTGCCTTCGTGATTCACCACGTGTATAGCGCCGTGCTGATCGGCATCGAGGAGCGCAGCGGGCTGGTGGGCGGAATTTTCTCCGGCTACAAGTTTTTCCCCGCGGCGTTTGTGGCCTCTGATCCGACGAGGCGCGAGCATGAAGAAAAGGTTCCCGCGGTGGCGGCCGGGCGGTCGCACAAGATTCGCACAGGGGCGCGAGGCGGCGACAAGAACCCGGGGACGGCCCCGCATACCACCCCGACCGCTCCAAGCGAATAGAGCCCATTGTGAAGCTTCACAGACCATCTCAGATAACGGTCGTCGGGGTGGGCAACCTGGTCCACACCGATGACGGCCTCGGCATCCATGCCATCCAGAGACTGCAAGCCGATCCGCGCGTTCCGAAAGATGTAGCGCTGATCGACGGCGGCACCTTCGGGATCGATCTGCTGGCCTACCTGCACGACTGCGAGCGGCTGATCCTGCTCGATGCCGCGGACATTGGACAGGAACCGGGCGCGCTGGTGCGCCTGACGGGAAAAGACCTGACCGGTCTTCCGGGCGGCGCGAGTGTGCACCAGTTGGGAGTCGCCGACCTGCTGGCTACCTTGCCGCTGGTTTCCGATATTCCGCGGGAAATCCTGCTGCTCGGCGCGCAACCGGCTTCCACCGATTGGGGAACGGAGTTGACGGCTCCGGTTGCGGCGGCGATCGAGAAGATCGTGGACGCGGCCGTGGAGCAGCTCCAGGAGTGGTCGCGTGCAGAAGAGCCGGCGCCGGCAAACGCCGACGTGCCGAGCGAGAGTTCTGGCGTGGAAGCATGACTTTTTGGGAGTGCGAACATGTGCTTGGCAATCCCCGGGAAAATCCTCAGCAGCGAGATGAATAACGGCGTACGCGTCGGACGCGTGCAGTTTGGCGGCATCACGCGCGAGGCCTGCCTGGACTTCGTTCCGGAAGCGGCGGTCGGCGATTACGTGATCGTGCACGTCGGGTTTGCCATCAGCGTCGTGGACCGCGAAGAGGCTGAGCGGAGCTACGAATTGCTGCAATCGATGGGAGTGCTCGAGGGCGAACTGCAATCCGATCTGGAGCCTTCGTGACGCGTCCGCGAGAACGGGGAGGCGGGCGATGAAATATCTCGACGAATACCGCGACGAGCGCATTGCCCGCGGGCTGGTGGCGAAAATCGCGCGGCGGGTGACGCGTCCCTGGGTGCTGATGGAAATCTGCGGCGGGCAGACGCACACGCTGATGCGCTTTGGAATCGACGAGCTTTTGCCGAAGGGCGTCGAGATGGTGCACGGGCCGGGCTGCCCGGTGTGCGTCACACCGCTTGAAACCATCGACAAAGCGATCGATATCGCGTCGCAGGCCGGGCGTGACGCTGATCTCCTACGGCGACATGCTGCGCGTGCCCGGGTCCAATACCGACCTCTTTCACGTGAAAGCCAATGGCGGAGACGTGCGCATCGTCTACGCGCCCACGGAAGCGCTGAAATTCGCGCGCGCGAATCCCGACCGCCAGGTGGTGTTCTTCGCCGTGGGATTTGAGACCACCGCGCCGGCGAACGCCATGGCGGTATGGCAGGCCAAGCGCGAAGGGCTGCGGAATTTTTCCATGCTCGCGTCGCACGTCCTGGTGCCGCCGGCCATCCGGGCGCTGCTGAGTTCGCCGGCGCAACCGCGTGCAGGGCTTCATCGGGCCGGGACACGTCTGTACGGTGATGGGCTATCGCGAATACGAGGATCTGATCCGCGAATTCCACGTGCCGATCGTGGTGGGCGGGTTCGAGCCGGTGGACCTGCTGGAAGCGATCTTGATGCTGGTGACGCAGCTCGAAGAAGGGCGCGTGGAGGTGGAAAATCAATACGTCCGCTCGGTGACCTACCAGGGCAATCTGCACGCGCAGAAAATTTTGGGCGAAGTATTTGAGGTGTGCGACCGGAAATGGCGCGGCATCGGAGGCATTCCGGAAAGCGGCCTGAACATGCGCGAAGAATACGCGGATTTCGACGCGGACCGGATTTTCGGCACCCAGGGAGTGACGGCCGAAGAGCCTGCCGAATGCATCAGCGCGGAAGTGCTGCAAGGTCTGAAGAAGCCGACCGATTGCTCAGCCTTCGGAGTGCGCTGTACGCCGGAAAATCCGCTGGGCGCGCCGATGGTTTCGTCCGAAGGCGCGTGCGCGGCGTATTATCAATACCGCCGGCATCTGGTCGGCGCGAAAGGCGCTCATTGATGGCGCAGGACGCGAAAATCGAAGTGGCGCTGCATTGCCCGGTGCCCATGCCGGCAAAGGACGCAATTTTGCTGGGGCACGGAAGCGGCGGGCGCATGAGCGCGGATCTGTTGCAGAGCATTCTTCTGCCCGCGCTGCAAAATCCCGTGCTCGATCAGTTGAACGATCAAGCGATCGTCGAATTCGGCGGGGCGCGTCTGGCGTTTACCACCGACTCGTTCGTGGTGAAGCCGCTCTTTTTCCCCGGCGGCGACATCGGCGCGCTGGCGGTGAACGGCACCGTAAACGACTTGGCGATGGGCGGAGCGCGGCCGCTGTTCCTAAGCCTCGCGCTGATCCTGGAAGAAGGGCTGCCCATGGACCACCTCCGGCAGGTGGTGGAATCGATACGCGTGGCGGCGGCGATGGCGGGCGTCACGGTGATTACCGGCGACACGAAAGTTGTGGAGAAGGGCAGCGGCGACGGAATTTTCGTGAATACTTCGGGAATCGGAATCGTCGCGCCGGGGATCGAGCTTTCGGCGGATCGGGCGCGTCCGGGCGATCGCGTGCTGCTAAGCGGGACGATTGGCGACCACGGCATCACGATATTGTCGCAGCGCGAGGGCCTGGAATTCGCGAGCGAGATTGCCAGCGACACGGCGGCGCTGCATACGCTGGTCGGCGATATGCTCGCGGCGAGTTCGGAGATTCGCTGCCTGCGCGATCCCACCCGCGGGGGGCTATCGAGCTCGCTGAATGAAATTGCCGCTCGGTCGGGCGTGGGCATCGAACTGGAGGAAAAATCCATTCCCGTGCGCGACGAGGTGCAGGGCGCTTGCGAGATGCTGGGGCTCGATCCGTTGTACGTGGCGAACGAAGGAAAGCTGATCGCGATCGTCGGTCCCGGCGGGGCGGAAGACGCGCTCGCGGCGATGCGAAAACATCCGCTCGGGCGCGAACTCGCGGATCATCGGGACGGTGACGGAATCGCATTCGGCGATGGTGACCATGCGAACGCGACTGGGCACTTCGCGGATCGTCGATCTGCTCGCCGGGGACCAACTGCCGCGAATCTGCTGAGGCGCGCGCATGCACGAAATGGGAATCGCCAGTTCGGTGCTCGATGCGGTTCGCGCGGAGTCGCGCCGGTTTCCGAATGGGCACGTTCACAAGGTCGGCTTGCGGATCGGAGAGCTGGCCGGCGTCGATCCGGATGCAGTGAGTTTTTGTTTTGACGCGCTGGTGCTTGGCTCGGAACTGGAACCGCTGGCGCTGGAGATCGAATACCGCCCGCGCCGGCATGTGTGTACCGCGTGCGGCCGTTCGTTTACCGCGGCCAATGAAAGCGTAGCGTGCCCCGGATGCGGTTCCGAGGACGCGATCTTTGCGGGCGGCGACGAGCTCGAAATCGCGTATCTGGAGGTGGAAGATGGAGCGACTGCCGCTCGAGCGTAAGGTCCTGAGCGAAAACGACCGCATCGCGGCCGGTTTGCGCGAACGCTTTGCCGAGCACGGCATCCTTTGCCTGAATCTGATCAGTTCGCCCGGATCGGGCAAAACGAGCCTGCTGGAGCGCACTCTCGAAAGCTTTGGCAAAGAGGAGCGCGTAGCTGTCCTGACCGGCGACATCCAGACGGAAAACGACGCGAAGCGGCTGGCCCGGTCCGGATTTCCCGTGAAACAGATCACCACCGGCGGAACCTGCCATCTGGATGCGCGCATGATCGAGAAGGGGCTGGCCGGCTGGAATCTGGACGACATCGACCTGCTGTTGATCGAAAATGTCGGCAATCTGGTCTGCCCTTCGAGCTACGATCTGGGAGAAGCCGCGAAGGTTGTGGTACTGAGCGTGACCGAGGGCGAAGACAAGCCGTTGAAGTACCCGTCGATATTTTTCAAGTCGCAACTGCTGGTGCTCAACAAGATCGACCTGCTACCCTATGTGCCGTTCGATATCGCGGCGGCCGAAGGCAACGCGCGGCAAATCCATCGCGATATGGAAATCGTCCGAGTGTCGTGCCAGACGCGCGAAGGTCTGAGGGACTGGCTCGACTGGCTGGAGCGGCAGCGGGCCAAGCCGCGAGCGGTTGCGTCCGCCAGGCTGAATCGCCTCGTGCAAATCCGCAAGGAAATCCTGGTTTCGGGCATCGTCCAGGGTGTGGGATTTCGCCCGTACGTCTACCGGCTTGCCACCGACCGGAATCTCGAAGGCAACATCACCAATACCGTCTCCGGCGTCACGATTGAAGTGCAAGGCCCGCCGGAACTCGTCGAGGAATTTGTCGCGCGGCTTCCCGAGGAAGCTCCCGCGCTGGCGCAGATCACCAGCGTCACCGTTCGCGAGGTGCCGTGCAAGCCGGACCGGCGCTTTGAAATTCTGCCGAGCCGCGACGGCGCGCGCGCCGATACCCTGATTTCTCCCGACGTGGCCACTTGCGCGGATTGCCTGCGCGAACTGTTCGATCCTTCCGACCGCCGCTATCTCTATCCGTTTATTAACTGCACCAATTGCGGGCCGCGATTCAGCATCGTGCGCGGAATCCCCTACGACCGCGCGCGCACGTCGATGGCGGGGTTTCCGATGTGCGGCGAATGCCGCGCCGAGTACGAAGATCCGCGGAATCGCCGTTTCCACGCGCAGCCCAACGCCTGCTGGAAATGCGGGCCGCAGATGGAATTGTGGGACGCGCAAGGTCGCGCGCTGGAAGTGCGGGATCCCATCGCCGCGGCGGCAGAAAAGCTGCGGACCGGCCAAATCGTTGCCATGAAGGGGCTGGGCGGATTCCACCTTGCGGTGGATGCGACGAACTCGGAGGCGGTCGAGCGGCTGCGCGAGCGCAAACGTCGGTTCGAGAAACCGTTCGCTGTGATGCTTCCGAACCTCGAAGCCGCCGCGCGATTCTGCCGCATCGACTCCGACGCCAAAAGACTGCTTGGCATTTGGCAGCGGCCCATCGTGCTGCTGCCGAAAATTGCCGGTGCCGCGACCGCCGAATCCGTCGCGCCCAATCAAAGCGACCTGGGAATTTTCCTGCCGTACACGCCGATGCATCATGTGCTGCTTGCCGCGGGGGAATTCTCCGCGCTGGTGATGACCAGCGGCAACCTGAGCGAAGAGCCGATCGCTATCGACAATTGCGAAGCCGTGGAGCGGCTGGGCGGCATCGCCGATGCGTTTCTGGTGCACAATCGCGACATTCTGAGGCGCTGCGACGATTCGGTGGTTCGGCTCGGCGGCCGGACGCGCACGGCAGATTCGCCGATCGCGCGGTTACGTGCCGGCGCCCATAGCGCTGCGCGAAAAGGTGCCCGTGATTCTGGCGGTCGGCGGGGAACTGAAGAACACCGTTTGCCTCACGCGCGGCAGCGAAGCGTTTCTGAGCCAGCACATCGGCGACCTGGAAAACTCCGCGGCTTTCGATTTTTTCCGCGAGGCGGTCGAGCATCTCTCGCGGATTCTGGAAGTGAAGCCGACGGTCGTCGCGCACGATCTGCATCCGGAATATCTCTCCACGAAATGGGCGCTGGCGCAGAAGGGCGTGCGGTTGATCGGCGTGCAGCACCATCATGCGCATATCGCGGCGTGCATGGCGGAAAACCATCTCGAAGGCCGCGTGATCGGTTTCTCGCTGGACGGCACCGGCTATGGCATGGATGGGCGGATTTGGGGCGGCGAAGCTCTGGTTGCACAGTACGACGGCTTCGAGCGTGCCGGACACTTCGCCTACGTCCCGCTTCCGGGAGGCGCGGCGGCGATTCGCGAGCCGTGGCGCATGGCGCTGAGCCATCTGCAAGATGCTTTCGGAGACGCGGCGCTCGATCTCGACATTCCATTTACTCGCGCAATCGACCGGCGCAAGGCCGAATTCGTGTCAAAGATGATCGCGCAGCAGATCAATGCGCCGCTCACTTCCAGCTGCGGCCGGCTGTTTGACGCCGTGGCAGCGCTCATCGGAATCCGCCACACAGTTAGCTACGAGGCGCAGGCCGCTGCGGCACTCGAAATGCGCGCGCGATCTTCCTTAGATATCGCCGCGTATCCTTTTGACCTGTATCAGCACGATGGGTGCTGGCAAATTGGCGCGCGCCCCTTGATTCAAGCGATTGTGGACGATCTCAAGCACGGCGTTTCGATCGAAGCGATCGCCCGCCGATTTCACAACGGGCTCGTGGAATCGCTCGCGCTGCTCGCCGGCCACTTGCGCGAATCGTCGACGCTGAACCGCGTGTGCCTGAGCGGAGGCACCTTTCAAAACCAACTATTGCTCGACGGTTTGAGTCGCAAGCTGCAGGAATCCGGCTTCGAGGTGTTCACGCACTCGCAGGTTCCCGCGGGCGATGGCGGATTGAGCCTCGGACAGGCCGCCGTTGCCGCACATTCCATTCACTGAATCGGGTTTTTCGTTAGCCGGCTTCTGATCGTTCGAAAAATGTCTCCGCCGGCAATTATGAGTATTGTCTGTACAATGTCTTCTCGCCGGCACTGAGATGCCAAGGCGGGCCACTTTTCAGTTTTTCGATCAGCCGGCGGGCCCCACGCGCCATTTGACGCCTCCTGTTCACGGGATGCGGCCGGCAGACATCCCAATCAGTCCAGCTCCGGCGACTTATGTTTCGCGCCGCTTTTTTCTCATCGCTGGTTTCGTTTTTCTTCTTCGGCCTTTTTCCAGCTCGAAGACGAGCATGTTCTCGCTGGTATCTACTCCGGCGGGAACATGCCGGCTTTCGGTAAGAATTTGTCGCCTCCCGAAGTCACCGCCCTGGTCTCATTTCTTGAAACTCTGCATCGGCCGCAAGAGGCGCCGGCACGCGACGCGTCAATGAAAGTGACTAGACCCAGGAAGTAGCGAAATATGCTACGTTCGGTATGGACAATGTGAAACGGCTCGGGCTCACTCCAAAAGAAAGGCTCACATTCCAATGCGCTTCGCATTGATCGTGCTCGTGCTACTGGCTCTTTCATTCGGCGGCGGTTTTTGGTGGGAATACAACAGAACGGCGGGCGTGCGCGGGCAGCTCAATGCCACCACGGCGGAGCTGACCAACGCGCAAAATACGCTCAGCCTGTGTCGCCTGCAAGACCAGTTGCTTAGCCTCGTGGAAGAAACCGGCAACCAGAATTACGGAGACGCGGCGGGGCTATCCACCAAGTTCTTTGACAATGTAAGCGAAGATATTCCCCGCGCCACCGAACCGGCAGTGAAGTCCGCGATGCAATCGATCCTGGCGCAGCGCGACCAGGTGACCGGCGAGCTGGCCAAAGGCGATCCCGCCGCGCACGACATGTTCGTTCAGATGTCCCACAATTTACACCAGGTGTTGGACAGCACGGTGTTTCAATCGGCTCCCAACACGCCGTAGGCGCGCCGTCCGGGCGCTTCGGGCATACGCCGGGCTCGCTAGAAAGATTTGTGCAGGTGGACGTCGACCCCGTATCCGCCGTATTGATCCCGCAGCGCTGATACGGATAGTCCGTGGCCGAGACGGTATTGCACTTACAGCGCAGTGCTTTGCGTTTGCGCCGTGTTCGTGGTGAACGTGACCAGCAGCCTTCCCGATACGCGCTGCTGGATGGCCACTTGAGCGCCGGGGTTCTGCTGGCCGCTGCCGATAATCGGAGTGATCGACAACTGGGAAATGCCCGCCAGCTTCTGAGTTTTTCCGCTGATCTGGCTGGCCACGCCCTGCGCGAGCACGGACTCTGCTCCGAGTGCGCCCGGCGTGGCATTGCTGGCGGCGGCTTCTTCGGTCGTTTGTCCAAACGCCAGCAAATTGATGATGTCCGCCGGAGGAAGTGCCGGAGTGGATGTGAAGCTGGTCGTCATTTCGTCCACCGGCCCCAGGAAATGCAGCGAGATGTCGTACTGATTGACCGTCGTGGTCGCGTACAGGTTTACGGACGGGCTGGTACGCGTCGGATTCGTAAACTGGATTGTGCCGCTCTTGATCTCGTACCGTTTTCCAATAAAGAAAAGTTCGCCGCCGGTTAACGTGGCGCGCCCGAGCACCACGGGATTGGCCAGCGTGCCGACCAAATCCAAACTCGCCGCGCCTTGCACGCTCGGCTGGCTGCTGGCAAGGCTCAGTTCACTCGACGATTGCACCGCCACGTTGAGCGTCATATTTTTCTCGAAACTCGAGGGTGTCGACAATCCGCCGCCCGACGCAAACTGGCTGGCCAGTGACGTCACGTCCATTTTCCGCGTGAAGCCGAGATAATCGATCACCACCCGCCCGGTTAGAGCCGAATGCGCGGCGGCGCCATTGAGCCGCAGATTGCAATCGAGCCGCGTGCGGATTCCCGCCGGGTAATTTACGTCCACCGATTTCGCATCCACGGCAAGATCGAACGTTGGCCGCGCCCCAGATTCACCGCTCCCTGCGCCGTCATTCACGTTGCCGGTCAGCGTGGCGATTTCCAGCCGGGTTCCCGAAAGGCGAAGATCGCCGTTAACGCCGCTCAGATCCACGGGAAGCGAAGCGCTCGACAGCGAAACATTCTGCAATCGCAGGTTTCCTTGTAGCGTTGGCTTCGAAAGCGTTCCTTCCCCCGCGATGGCTACTTGCACCTGGCCGGAGCTCTGGATGCCGGTCGTCATCTCCTGCAACAGGCTCATGTTCACGCTACCGTCCGCTGCAACTTTGAACGGCGCACCGTTCTTGACGGGAATCGCTGCTTGGAATGTCAGGTCAATCCCGGTTCCTTTGATTTCGGACTTCTGCAATGTCGCGATGCCATCGTGATATTCCATCTGCAGTGGCCGCACAAGCGCCGCGCGCACCGCCTGGTATTCCAACGACATCGCCGGAACCTCAGCGCGGATCGTGAGCTGCGAAGGATCTTTCAGCGGGCCTTGCATCTCGGCGTGAACGTCAGCCGAACCCTTTAGCCCCGGCTGAGTTTTCGGTACGAAGCGAGCCGCCAGCATTCCCACTGAAATGGAATGAATGTCGAGCGTCGCCGCGGTCCTGTATTCCCCGGCGAGCTCCACCTGCCCTTGACTCTGCAGCGTGCCGCCATCGACGCTGGCATTCGCCGTGAAGTTGACGTGCCGGTTCGCCAAATGCAGCTGCGACTCCGCGTTCGAGATCGTTTGGCCGCGATAGTCGAGCTGCGCGATGCGAAGATTTGCGACGAGCTCCGGGTTATCAATCGATCCGCGCCCGCTGGCGCGGGCCACAAGCGTGCCGCTGATCGCTAAATGCCGCGCTCTCACGAGTTCGATTTTGCCGAGCTGCACTCCTGAAGTCTTTATTTCCGCCTGATAGTGCTTGGAAGGGAATTCGTAAACCAGATTCCCGCTGGCGGCCCCGCGGGAGTTTCGATCTCCAAGACCGCGTGAAGCGCGGACGCGTCTCCGTGGAAGTTCACTGTCGCCAGAGTGACCGGTTGCCGCCAAGCGGATCCGTTTGCGATGCGTATCCATCCATGGCCCGATGGACTTTGTTTCGTACCTTGCACCGAGACGTCCGCCGACACAGTTCCGCTCACCGGATAGCTCGCGTTTTCGAGCGATTGCACGCTCGACAGCCGCAATCCCGCGACCGCTGCTCGCAGAGTAATCGGGCTCGATGGCGCCATTTCGGTCCACAGCCCGGTCGAAGGCAGCCACCCCACAACCGCGCCAATCACCACCAGGAACGGAAACAACGACGTGACGAAGTAGAACGACATCTGCGCCGCAAGATCCAGGCAGTCGTCCTTCATCACGTGGTTCCAAACCGTGCGCAGGATGACCGGAGTGAATCGCCGTACGTCGATTCGGACCTCACCCAATCGCGGAAGACGCATATTTTGGCTCGACTCCCGGATACCGCCCGATCGAAAGCGAGCGACAAGGCTTGCGCGGCACATCTTCTTATTTAGGATGCCGCACGAACTCGGAAGATTACGAAAAGTCGGAATCGAGCGCTATTTCACGGAAACAAGCGGGGCCTCAAATCGCGCCCAACCCCCGGAATTTCTCCGCGGCTTCGCGCCGCCGCAACGCCCTCTTTCGCACGTAATTCAGCGGATGGCTCGGTCGGATTCTGGCTCCCCGGGCAGGACTCGAACCTGCAACCCTTCGGTTAACAGCCGAATGCTCTACCATTGAGCTACCGGGGAATGGTGATGGCGAATCCATGTTGCAAAAAAGTGTAGTCGACGCCTCTTGCGGAGTCAACGCGCGCGGCGCGGCCTCGGCGCGCACCACCGCGGCCATATCGATGGTTCAGAGTTTTCGAATTAGCTGAAATTGCGAGACAAAGAAGGCAACTACTGCACCCGCTGCGTCGAGGAGTCGTGCCCGATCAGGTTATCGAAGATGGCCAGCACGTGCCTGCGATACCGCACCATCCGCTCCAGTATCGGACGCAGCCGCGGCTCGTGCTGGGTCTCTCGGTCCCACTTGGCCAGCACCACCGCCGGCACCTCGATATCCTTCCGCAGCTGGTCGGCCGGATAGCCGCGCAGGAAGAGGCCGTAGAAAAAAGCCGCCTCCCGCTGCGGGAACTGGAAGTCCTGCAGCGTCTCGTCCAACGGGTTTGGAGCGGTCGCCATGGTGAAAACCGCAGTTTACAGATTTCGCCGCCGCCGTCAAGAGTTCGCGCAGCCTACTCGATAACGATCCCGGCGGGGTCTCCGCCAGCCGTGGATCCGGGCCGAAGCCGCGGGAAGGTTGCACTTTCGCGTCTCCTCCGCGTGTCGCCGCTGTCATCGTACTCGGCGTTGCGCTAGCCTGAAGTGTACGAGGCCTGTTGCGCAAGGAAGGAACGGCTTGGGATGATTGGGCGCGCACTCCTATTTTTATCCATCACGCCCCTGCTCGTGCTGCCCGCTACGGCAAAGCAGGCGCATCGCGCATCCTCGGCCGAAACCAGCGACTTTCAGCGCGACGTCGAGGTGTATCCGGAAGCCGTTCTCGCCGCAAATCAGCTCATGTCCGGCTCCGGCTTGGATTCCAGTGCCCACGTCTATACCACGGTTCTGAAGCCGGGCGATCCGGGAGACCAGCACCGCGCCGCCGAGATTCTGGACATCCTGCGAAATTTGATGGCCAAGTACAAAGACTATCACGCGGCCGTTGCGGACGGCTACCAGCCCTTCATGCTCAAGGCGGAGCAGCCATTCTACTGGTTCATCAGCAATCGCAACGCATACGCCTCCGCCTACGTGTTCAATCCCGGCCACCCCACATGCCTGCTGTACAAGAAAACGAAAGGCGCCTACGAGCTCGCCGGCGCGCTTTTCACCGCTCCGAAAAGCGCCACCGAATTGCAGCTCGACGGCCGCATTCCGCTCAGCGTGGCTCGCTGGCACGAGCACGTGAACCTCTGCGTCGCGCCCAAGCGCGCCCCCGACGAGCGCGCGAACGCGCAGAAATTCGGCCTGAACGGCATGATCGCCACGTCCGGCGCCTGCGCCGCGGCCGGAGGCCGCTGGGTTCCGCAAGTTTTCGGCTGGATGGTCAGCGTCTTTCCCTTCGCAAGCGATCCGGCCGCAATCTGGCCCCGGTAGCTGCTCCGTCATCAGTGAAACCACTGCGCATTCGCGGCTCCAAGCCTGAGCTGCAAGCTTCGCGGCCCGGTACGCAGCCCTGCATCCCGAGCGTTTGTCACCCCACGCGTTGTTTCTCCGCGCTCCTCGCGCTAAGCTGGCAGATTTAGAGGCGCGCTCAAGACCTTCTTTATGGCACATCTCTCAGCCTCCCTCGCGCAGTTCCACTGGATTCCCATCGCGATTTTCCTCGTCGCCTATCTGCTGATCGCGATTGAAAGCACGCGCGGCAGTCACCTCGACCGCACCGCCGCGGCATTTTGCGGCGCCGTCGCCATGGTCCTGCTCGGCGTCATTTCTCTCGATCAGGCCTACCAGGCCATCGACTGGAACACGCTGATCTTCCTGCTGGGCATGATGATCCTCGTCGCCCATTTCCAGCTCTCGGGCTTCTTCGACTGGATCGCCATCCACGTGGCGCGCATCGCCCGCACCCGTTTTCAGCTCCTGGTCTTGCTCGTCTTCACTTCCGGCATTCTCGCCGCCTTTTTCGTCAACGACACGATCTGCCTGATTTTCACGCCCGTTGTTTTGGCCGTCACCGACCGCCTCGATGCTCCTCCGATGCCTTACCTCATTGCCCTCGCGACCTCGGCCAATATCGGTTCGGCCATGTCCGTCACCGGAAATCCCCAGAACGCCGTCATCGGCATCGCGGCGCATTTTTCATTTCTCGGATTCCTGGCGCATCTGGCGCCGGTCTCGCTGGCGGGCCTGGCTGTCAACGTGGCCCTCCTCGCGCTCTTCTATCATCGCGACGTGCTGCATCGTCCGCTCGCCCAGGAGCTCCCGTCGATCGAAGTGCGGCTCGATCGCCGCCTTCTGATCAAATGCGTCCTGGCCGCATCGCTCGTGATCGTGTTTTGGATTTTCGGCTTTTCGTTTCCGCTGGTGGCGATTTCGGTTGGCGCATTCATCCTCATCATTGGCCGGGTGAACGCGGAGAAAATCTATCAGCGGATCGACTGGGAATTGCTGCTCTTCTTCGCGGCGCTCTTCGTTTTGATTCGCGGATTCGAAGCGTCCGGCGCGGTGAGCTACTTCATCGCCAAATTCCACCGCGGACTGGAAGGGCCGGTTGTTTCGCAACTTTTCGCGGTAAGCGGCGTCATGCTGGTCCTGTCCAACCTTGTGAGCAACGTGCCGGCCGTACTGCTGTTCAGCCCGTTGGTGCCGTCGTTCCCAAATAGCCGGATCATCTGGCTCGCGCTGGCCAGCACCAGCACCCTTGCCGGTAACGCCACTCCGATCAGCTCCGTTGCCAACCTGATCGTCTTGCAACAGGCGGGGAAAAGAATCCGCATTTCATTTTGGGAATTCGTCCGCGTCGGAATGGTGGTCACGCTTATCACCACGTTCATCGCCGTGGCGATTCTCGCCGGTGAGCATCACCTTTTTCCGGGGCGTTGATTGACGGCCACCGGGCGCGACTGAACTGGAGGGGAAATAGGCGCTCGCGCGTGGTGCAGGGCTTGAAAAGCACGCCGGCTCATTCGGGCCCTTCGTGGAAAGGGCGTGTGAAGCTTCACAAAGCTCTCTGAGCCACCCAATCTCCGGGAACGGCCCCATGTGCCGGACAGCCGCAACCGGCCTCGCTACGGCGATCTAAAGCGAAGTTCCGGTTTCTCGTTTTGATGAAAAAACCGCGTCCGCCGCGATGCAGCTTCAGCCCCTATTTCTGGGCCGGCTTTCCCGCGGCGGACGCGGTTCGAATTTCAGTGGATGTTCCGGTGTAGGGCCGCGCGGTCTACTTTTTCACCTGGGCGAAATTGTCTGCCACCTGCGCCCAGTTGATCACGTTCCACCACGCCTCGATGTAATCCGGCCGGCGGTTCTGATACTTCAGGTAGTAGGCGTGCTCCCAGACGTCCAGCCCGAAAAATGCCTTGCCGCCGTCGATGATTGGATTGTCCTGGTTCGCGGAGGATTCGATGGTCAGTTTTCCGTCGCGAAACAACAGCCAGGCCCATCCGGAGCCGAATCTTGTTGTGGCAGCCTGCGTGAATTTCGTTTTGAAATCCGCGAAGCCTCCGAAGGCGCCCTTGATGGCGTTGGCCAGGTCGCCGGTGGGCTCGCCTCCGCCTCCCTTTTTCATGATCTTCCAAAACATCGAGTGGTTCATGTGCCCGCCGCCATTGTTGCGCACGGCCGTGCGGATGTTTTCCGGCACTTTGTTGATCTGTGCGAGCAGCTCTTCCACCGAGAGCTTCTGCAGGTCGGTATGGCCTTCGAGAGCTTTGTTCAGGTTGTTGACGTAACCGCCGTGGTGTTTGTCGTGGTGGATCTCCATCGTTTTCGCGTCGATGTAGGGCTTGAGTGCGTCGAACGAGTACGGCAGCGGTGGCAGGGTGTGGCTCATTTGGCGAGCAGCTCCTTGTGCGGAATGTCCGGTCGATGACATGAGAATCTACCTCCTGTATTACACTTCCAGCCGGGGTCCCCAGCGCGCTCCGGTGTTGCGCGTGATGGGGTGGCAGCCGGGGTCCCAGCGCGCCGGTGTTGCGCGCGGTGGGGTTGTAGCAGCCGCAATTATACGCCCGGGCAGGGAACTGGCTAGCGTTCGCTTCAAATTTTCCCACGTTCTTTCGGGAGGAGTGTATGCCAACGGTCGAGCACGTCGAAAAGCACTTTACAGCCAACGCCGCGGTTCGCGACGTCGTCATCGGCATGTCCGATGGCTTGACGGTGCCTTTCGCGCTCGCCGCCGGTCTCACCAGCGCCGCAGCGGTGCTCTCGCGCGGCACGGGAATTATCGTCACCGCCGGCCTGGCGGAAATCGCCGCGGGCTCGATCGCCATGGGGCTCGGCGGCTACTTGGCGGCCAGGACCGACTGCGAGCACTACGCCTCTGAACTCGACCGCGAGTACCGCGAGACCGTAGAGCTACGCGACGTGGAAATCGAGGAAGTCGCGAAGGTTTTTCGAGACTACGGCCTCACCCAAGAGCAGATGAAGCCGGTCGTAGACGCCATCACCGGAGATCAGAAGCGCTGGGTCGATTTCATGATGCGCTTCGAATTGGGATTGGAGGAGCCCGATCCGGCGCGTGCCGGGCGAAGCGCCGCTACCATCGCCGTGTCCTACATCGTGGGCGGCCTTGTTCCTTTGGCGCCTTACATCGTGATGAACCGGGTTTTTCCGGCGCTGTGCGCGTCCGTTTCAGTCACGCTGCTCGCGCTGTTTGTGTTCGGCGGCATCAAGGGCCATTACACCGGAGTCGGTCCGTTTCGCTCCGGGCTGCAAACGGTGCTCGTCGGCGGTCTCGCTGCTGCCGCGGCATTCTTCATCGCGCGCTTGGTGGCTTGATTGGTTTGAGCTTCCAATTGGGGTCGCCGAACGAACCGTTGTCTATCGCGACACCTTTGCCGGCTTGCGCCGCTCGGTTGCATCTATCGAGTTTCCGTGGCATCTATAATAAGAGTGGGTGCGCAGCGATTCGCCGCGTTCCGATTCTTCGGGCCCGCCCGGGGTGCACATGCCACTTTGCTCCCCAGCGGAATTTCAAGAGCATGCGAAGTCTGGCGGCAACGTTCCAGCACACGATTTTCCGCGAGCCACGTCTAATATTATTGTTCGCGCCCCCCAAGCCGGTGGACGCTGCGGGGTCCAGAAGGAGAGAGATTTCATGAAAAACCATTTACACATTCCCCGATGGGTCGCCACGGTTGCGGTGGTCGTTGCGCTCATTTGCGGTGGGGTTCTCGCAATTACGCTGAGGGATTGGTCCAGCCATGAAGTGTACGGCGCATCGGCCGCCGGAATCACCTATGCCAAGGACGGGGCCCCTGTTTCGCTCGGTTCGTTCAAGAACGGCTTTTCTTCGGTTCTGAAGCCGGCCCTTCCCGCCGTCGTGAACATCCATTCGTCGAAGGTCGTGAAACCTCGCAGTCAAACGCCATTTTTCAACGACCCCTTCTTTCAGCAGTTTTTCGGTAACCAGTTCGGACAACCCGGCCCGCAGCGCGAAGAGAGCCTCGGCTCCGGCGTAATTCTAGCCTCGGATGGCATCATCCTCACCAACAACCACGTCGTGGATGGCGCCTCCGACATCAAAGTGACGCTTTCCAACAACAAGGAATACAAGGCCAAAGTGATCGGTACCGATTCAAAGTCGGATCTCGCCGTGTTGAAGATCGACGCCGCCGGTCTCCCCGTCCTTCCCATCGGCGATTCCTCCAAGCTCCAGGTGGGCGACATCGTCTTCGCCATCGGAGAGCCGTTTGGCCTGCGAGGCACCGCCACCATGGGTATCGTTAGCGCCACGGGGCGCGGGAATCAGGGTATCGAGCAAATCGGGGACTTCATTCAGACCGATGCCGCCATTAATCCCGGCAATTCCGGCGGCGCGATGATCAATATTCATGGAGATTTGGTCGGCATCAATACCGCCATCGAGACCGGCGGCGGAGGCGGCAACGTCGGCATCGGCTTCGCCATTCCCATCAATTATGCGCGCTCGGTCATGGACCAGATCCTGGCCCACGGAAAAGTAATTCGCGGTTATCTCGGCGTTTACATCACAACCGTGACTCCCGAGCTGGCGCAGCAATTCAAGTACAACGGAACGGGCGGTGTGCTGATCAACGACGTGCAATCCAACACTCCCGGCGCTAAAGCGGGGCTCAAGCGTGGCGACATCGTTACCGCGGTGAACGGTCAAACCGTCGACACGTCCGACCAGCTTCAACTGAGAATTTCCCAGACCTCGCCCGGTACCATCGTCAAGCTCCAGGTTTGGCGCGATGGCAAGTCGCAGGAAATTCCGGTCACTCTCGGTACGCTCCCGGAAAAGGTCGGCGAGAGCAACAGTGGCGGGCAAGGAGAACAGGGCCCTGGCGTTATGAAGGGCGTGCAAGTGGAAACCGTCACGCCGCAAATCGCCGGCCAGTTGAACCTGCCGGCCAGCACCCGCGGCGTTGTAGTCGACTCCGTCGATCCCAGCAGCAACGCGGCGGCCGCCGGAATTTCGCGCGGCGATGTGATTCAGGAAGTCGATCACAAGCCCGTCAACAACGTTGAGGAGTACCAGCAGGCGCTGTCCTCCGCAGGCAACCAGGCGGTCCTGTTGCTCATCAATCACCAAGGTATAACCAGCTACAGGGTGGTTCAGCCGCAGTAGCTGGGGCACTTTTACAATGCAAAAGCGGAGCACGGCCCTCCCCCGGCCTTCGTGCTCCGCTTTTGCGGTTCTTGCAAGTCGATGTGCTTACGGAGGAGTTGTACCTCGGCGTTGGGAACCTTGCGCGCCGAGTTGAGCCCGGCGCGGCATCTTCTTTGCCGTATTCCGCCACGAATGGCCGCGCAGCGGCATCCAATGGGATGTGTGCCGTGCATCCCCAGGCGGCGTTGCTTTTTTATCGGATTTTGGTTCTCAGTTTGCTTATGCGAGATGCCCTAGCCTCCGTCTCGCGGTGTAAGGCGTTGTCGCTTTCAGCACGACTCGGAGTAGAATGGTACTCGCGATCTATTCACCCCGGCCCGCGGGTCTAGTACTCAATAGCGTGCGCTACTCTTGTATCAACTAACGCTAACCAATAGCCAAGAATGGCTCGTGGGGTGACCGTATGGCATCGGCCAAAAATCCCGGGGTATTTACAGAGACTTTGCTACCAGAAGGCCAGAAGCGCTGGACTTCGTTCGGTGCGGGCCTCGGTTTGGAATGTCTCGCTCTCGCGCTTCTGATCCTCATTCCGCTATTGATGCCGGAGAAGTTCGAACTCGCTCCGCACTACTTCGTCACTACGATTGAGACTCCGGTAGTGCGCCCTTGGAAGCCGCAGCCGAGACCCAAGCCGGTGGTGGTCAAGCGCGAAGTCATGAAGGAAGTCGTCAAGCCCATGGTGGTTGTGTCCAAGCCGAAGATCTACGATCCGGTGATGCGCAGCCCGATTGCCAAGCTCGCTCGACGCAGGATCGATCCGGCTCCCGAAATCGCCAAAGCGCTTCCCAACCCAGCCGTTTCCATGGGCAGTTCGGCGATCCCGAAATTACGCGTCCCCGTGCAAACCGGCGGCTTCGGCGATCCCAACGGCGTGCCCGATAATGGCAAGCGCGACCGCAATCCCAATATCGCCCGCCTGGGAGCTTTTGACATGCCCGCCGGTCCCGGAGTCGGCAACGGCAACGGCGGAAAGCATGGCGCGCGCGGAACCGTCGCCAGCGCCGGTTTTGGCAATGGCGTCGCCGTGGGTAGTTCGGGCGGTTCGCACGGCAGCGTTGAGCAAGGCGTGTTCGCGAACCAGCAAGCCTCCTCGACCCCGCGGATTCGCAAGACCGCTGCAGAGTCAACCACCAAGCCCGTTGTCATACTTTCCGTGCCTCGACCGGTTTATACTGCTGAAGGTCGCGCCAAAAGGATTCAGGGCGTTGTGCTCCTCCAGGTTCTGTTCACCGCCGACGGTGAAGTGAGAGTGGAGCGCGTCGTCCAGGGTTTGGGTTACGGTCTGGATCAGGCTGCCGAAAATGCGGCCCGCCAGATCCGCTTCCGTCCCGCCACACGGGATGGGCGGCCCGTCGATTTCAGCGCCGTCGCTCGTATCGTTTTCGAACTGGCGTACTGAAGGGGGAAATGCGGAATGCGCACGTGGAAATCGTTGTCTCTCGCGGTGTTTTTGGGCGTCGCTCTCGCATCTGCCGGCGCGGCTTGGGCTCAGCAAACGCAGCCGGTTGCGGATCAGACGCAGCCGCAGGCTGAATCGTCTTCATCCGACGCCGCCTTGACCGTCAATCAGGCCATCGACCGCATCATCGCGCGCGAGCACCAGGAACAGGCGACCATCCGCCGCTACAATCCCATCGTCGAAACCTACATCCAGGAAATGAAGCCCGATAAAGATCTGGGCAGAGTCCCGGTGCGCGACGACTACTTTCTCGGCCAAGCCAACCTCGCCCAGGGCGTCATCGACGAGAACATGCTCGGCCAGAAATCGAAGAAGAGCCGTCTCGACCAGTTCAACCCGCTGTCGCACGTCGCCAACTTTTTTTCCTACGGCGGTTTTGATCCGGCCGGTTTTCTGCAGATGATCTACCTGGATCCCAACGGTTTCGACCGCGCCCACTACCACTTCGACTATATCGGCAAGGAGTTTCTTGGTTCGGTGCGCTGCCTGGTTTTCGATGTCACTCCGCTTCCCAAATCCGGCCGTGGCCGCTTCAAGGGACGCATTTGGGCTGAGGACCGGGGCTTCACCGTCGTGCGCTTCAATGGCGGCTACACGCCCACTTCGGGCATCAACGGCTACCGGCTCCACTTCGATAGCTGGCGGCTCAACGTGCAGCCCGGCCTGTGGCTTCCGGCGTACGTCTACAGTCAGGAGTCAGACCTCAAGGACCTTTGGGGCAATCACATCCGCTTCAAGGCCCAGACCCGCCTGTGGGGCTACGATCTGAAGAACGCCAACCGCGAGCAGGAGTTCAGCCAGCTCACCATCGAGTCGCCCGACGCCATTCAGAACCAGAACGCCGGCGCGCAGGACCGCTCGCCCATCGAGGCCGAGCGCCAGTGGCAGCAACAGGCCGAGGTCAACGTCATCGATCGCCTCCAGCGTGACGGCCTGCTTTCGCCTCCCAGCCCGGTCGATAAAGTTCTCGACACCGTCGTCAACAACCTTGAGGTCACCAACAATCTCGACATCGAGCCCGAGGTTCACTGCCGCGTGCTGCTCACCACCACGCTCGAGTCCTTCACGATCGGCCACACCATCGTTCTGAGCCGCGGATTGATCGACGTGCTGCCGGACGAGGCCAGCCTCGCCACCGTGCTCGCTCAGGATCTCGCCGATCTGATGATCACGAATCCGTCCACCGACCAATACGGCTTCGGCGACACAACCGACGTATCCACCCTCGAAATTCTCAAGCAGTTCTCTTTCCGCGATACGCCGGACGAGGTTGCGGCCGCCGGCCAGAAGGCCGTCCAGCTGCTCAAGAACTCGCCTTACAAGAACAAGCTCGCCGGCGCCGCCCTGTTCTTCAAGCAGCTCCGTGATGAACAGAAGGCCCTCCCGGCCCTGATCAACGCGCGCATTGGCAATGGCGTGTACCTCGATCCCACGCTTCTCAATTCCGGGCCGGAGCTCAAGCCCAACAACGTCGATCAGATTTCCGCCTTGCCGTTGGGCGCGCGCGTCAAGCTCAACCCGTGGAACGATATGTGCGACATGCTCAATGCCAAGCCCGTGCCGCTCTATTCCGCGCGCGAAAAGATGCCGTTTGAAATCACGCCGTTCTATCCGTTCCTGAGCCGCTATCGAGAGCCGGCTCTGGGCTCCACGACTGGCGCCTCGGGCGCGTCCGCCAACGCCGGCGCCACGCCTGCCGCGCCCGTTCAACAGGCGCCGGCGCCGTCCTCGCAATCCTCCGCGGCGCAGGCGCAGCCGCAGTAAATCGCGGCATTTGAAACCTGCACTTCCCGGCCCGGCGGCGTTTGCCGCCGGGCCTTTTTTGTTGCGCCCGCGTAATTTTCTCCGGAAGTTATTCCGCCGCGAAACCCTCATTCCCCGGAACGCGTCCATAATTTGAGCGGTCGATCATGCGCACAGGAACCGGTGCTTGCTAAAGTTCTTGTTCCAGGAGGAAGTCCACGTGGTTTCTCAGGCGAGTGCCCGGTCCCAGCAAGAGCAGTTGCAACGCGATGGCTTCGCGATTTTCCCGCGGATTTTCAGCCGGCAAGAAGCCGCGCGTCTAGCTGACGGTCTTAACTCGCTGAATGATTCCGAGCGCGTCCCCGCCGGCCTGGAAATTCTCGGGCATCCCGCGGTTTCGTCTCTCGCCGCCGATCCGCGCCTGACCGGCATTGTTCGCGATCTGCTGGGCCCCGAGGTTTTCCCTTTCCGCGCCACTCTGCTCGGCGAGCCCTATGGGGTGAAAGGGAGCCTGGTTTGGCATCAGGACGTGACGCTCCCGATGCGCTCCCTACGCGAAGGGCATGGATGGGGGCCTTGGCTCGTGAAAGCCGGGATCGTGCACGCCCAATCGCCCGCAAGAGCCTTGGACCAGGTTTTGTCGCTGCGCTTGCCGCTTGCGGCCGCGTCTCCGGACCGTGCTCCGGTTCGCGTCCTTCCCGGCACGCATCTGTTGGGCGTGCTCGACGATTCCGAACTGGTTCGTCTAACGCAGGAGCGTCCAGCAGCCGGCTGTTTCGTTCCCGAAGGCGGCGTCCTGGCCATGAAGCCGCTTCTCGTGCATGCCGCCAGCGAGCCTTTGTCGCCCGCTTCGTCTCCCATGCTTCTGATCGACTATGCCACTCCCGTGCTGCTTGCCGAAGGCCTCTTCCTTCCGTCCTGAGGCCCTCGCGCGGGCGCGCTACGGCTGCTGGCAGTGGCAGAGCTTCCACAGCCGGTCGAAAAACTCCCTTGCGCTCGCGTCCACCGGCAACGCGCCCGTGTATGCCGGCTGGGCACCCGCCAAATCCACTAGCGCCATCAGTCCGGCTGAATTCTTGAACGCGAAGCGGTAATTCGGCGCTTTGCCGGAACCGCCGCTGTTCGCCAGCAGCTTTCCCGCCTCGCAGTGAAACTCCCCGCCGTAGACTTTGTGAAAGAATGCCGGCGCCGTTAATTCAATCCCGAGCTTTCCGCGATATTCGATCCGGTCGCCGCTCAAGTCGAACCCTCCCGAATCGCCATTCGACGAACGAAATTCCAGCCGCGAATAGAGCTGTGCCGGTCCATCCGTGCGCGCTGCTCCCTTCGCTCCATCCAGTCCGGCCACTTCGAACACGATCTGCGGATGCGCCGGCACATCCACGCCTCCGGTTAGCCCCGTCGACGTATCCAGCACCGCCAGCCGCAGCCGCGCCGTCTCCGGCTTGGCCTGGTAGTCGATCACGCTCTGGACGTCCTGGCCCTGCCACTTCTCCGCGTCGCGTTCGGAAAAGTTCTTCGTCAGATCGCGCGTGTAGATATGGAATCTTCCCCCCTGCGGGGCGAATTCGCACACGCCCACGCGCAGATGCAACGCCAGCTTGCCCCCGGCCGGCGTCACGCTCAGCGCGCTCGGCGAAATACTCAGCAGGTAGCGGCTCTGGTCCGCGTTCGAGGCGCGCAGTGCCTCCGCCCGCAGTCCAATCGACGTTCCCGGCAGCAGCGACGCGCACGCCTCCTCGAAAAATTCCAGCGGACGTTTCTTGGCCAGCTCCGTCGTGTCGATCGCCGAATAGCCACGCCGGTAGTGGATTTTCACGCCGTGCAAATCGGTCTTCAGCGTGATCCGGTGGAAGCTTCCGTCCCATTGCACTCCTGCCGGGTAATAGGAAATTTCGTAGTCGGGCGCGCTGTCCTCGATGGCCGTTTTCGCGCAGCCGGAAAGGTCGTTGGTGTTGCGGCACGCCGTCCCGCCGGTATCCTGGGCGATCTGCTCCATGGTCGCCTGCGAAAATGTCAGGTCGGTGGTCTCGCGCGTCAGCTCCGCTCCCATGGCCGGCCCGATCGACGCGGGGTTGGCCGCGTACGCCGGATTGGTCGCCAGCATATTTCCCGACGCGTCGTAGAGCCCCGGCGGCACCAGCCCGCGCGCGTCCACCGGATACACCGTCACGCGCGCGTTCACCAGCGCCTGCGCGTCCGCCTCCAGCTTTTTTCCGTACTGCGCGCTTCCCGAAAATTCCTGCCGGAAGGGATTTTTGAGCGACGAATCGTCTCCCGCTTCCGGCGAGTTGGGCCCGAAGCCCGCGCCCGGCAGGATCCACTGCGGAAAGGCCTCCGAAACCCACACCAGGTTTTTCTGTCCCGGATAGCCGGAAAGGTCCTTGGCGATGGCCCGCATCGCGTCGGAGGTTTCGTCGGCGATGATCGTGGTCTGCTCCTGGTATTCGAGCTTCTGGAAATCCTGCTCGGCCTGCGCCCCGGTTCCCGTGGTGCTGAAGGTATTCTGCATGTCGGTCTGCGGGTTCTTCACCTGCACCAGCGGGATCATCGAGCGGTTCACCGCCGTGCGCAAAAGCGCGCGGTCGGTGGTGAAGTTCTGCACCACGGTCAGACTATGCGCTAGCAGGAAGACGGCCACGGGCGTCCGCGCCGGCAGTTCGTTCACGAGCTTCAGCACCTGCAATCGCGCCGTCACCTGGTCCTGAAACGCGATGCTTCCCGGATCGACCAAAATCGCCGTGGGCGGCACCGGCAGCCGCGCCAAAGCCTGGTTCGAGTAAACGGGGTCGGCTTTCGGCGCCGGATTCGAGGGTTGTTTGGCTGCGTTGGCCGGCGCGCCGTGCGGCGCAGGGGTCTTGATAATTGCCGGCGGTTCGATGAATTGAAATCCGGCAATCTGCTGCGGCCCGCGCCCATCGTCGAAAATCCGAAAATCGGACGCCTTCAGGCCGCGCACCGGTTTTCCGTGCGCGTCCCGCACGGACACGTCCACCGTGATCAGCCGCGTCTCGCTGCGCAAGCTGCTCGCCCCTCCCGGCGACTTTTGCGCATGAGCCGACGCATCCGTTCGTGTGGCTTGCGGCGCTTGATGCCGCGCAGCCGCATGCGCAGCTGCGACCAGCGCCATCGCCAGCATCGCCCCGATCGCGAAGATGTGTTTCGCTCTCATGGCAGGCCGCCAAGGATACCCCATTTCGGGGCTTTCCTGCCGCGCCTGTCGACTTCCGGAGCCGAGTCGCCGAAGGAATGGCGAAAAATGAGATGCACCGGGACGTTCCGGGTAGACGTGTGCCCGAGTCTTTATTTTCAATAACTTAGGCGTGGTTTTACTCGAGTGACTGTTCCGGGTAGAAATTCCGTTTGGGAGGGGGTAAAGCCGCGGGAGGAAAGACTTTCGCGGCGGGAGGTACGGTGAATTTTGCGCCTCGAACGGCTGGGCGCATTGCATACACATCCCCCGGGGGCTACAAATCAGCCCAAGTGACTCTACCACAGCAGGAGATAAGTTATCAAGAGCGGTTTGCGGCGGCATGCAAGAACGCGCACGAACAGGTTGCGGGCTCGCGCGGAAGCGAGAAGAGGGAACCTTCGGTAGTAGCTGAAGGTGATGAAGTGCAGGTGGCCGGTTTCCGGGGGGCCCGGCGCGGTGCTCCGCGTTGTGGTGGTAGTCCGTAGGTGCGCTGGAGGCCTTTGGGCATCACCGAACTGCCCCACGCTCGCGAACCGAGCGATGGGGCACCCGTAAGACAGCGTTGGGAGTTACGTGCCGCGATGGTATAGTGCTCGGCGGAATGTTCACTCGCGAATCGACGCGCAGAGCCTGGGCCACCCGCCAATGAAGCGTCGTGTAGCGCTTGAAGTTTGTTTTTTTCTAACCGTCGCTCTCGCGCTGCAGGTTGCGAATGGCGCGGAAAAGTGCTGTCGACCACTGACTATGACCGTGCGGTATACAGAACCGCCGACGGATGTTACTAGGCGCAGCGATTGCGATGTAATAAGGGCGCTTCCGGTTTCTAACTCTCTCGCATTAACGATCAGATGTCCATCTGGCCCCGTCGAAGAGCTAGAGGGATTTATTCATTACAAGGAGCTGACAACGCGAGATTACGGTCGCACCTGGACGTTGCAACCCACGCTGAGCCCAATCGCTTCGCCGCTCGCGACGGCATGGGTGGATTTCGCGCAGGCTCCATCGAACCGGGAGGTGCTCTATCGGTACGTTCAAGAGCTTGGGCTATACCTGAGATCTGACGACGGCGGAGTTACCTGGAGTCTTCCGAAATATGTGATCGACCGTTTATCCAAGGAGCAATTCGTGGCAAAGTTCGACCGGGGGACTTCGTTTACTGAGGACTTTCATCTCAGTGCGATTGACCCAAAAAATCCATACAAAATCTATGCGGGAATCGTACTAGAGCCGTGGGCGTCAATGATTAACATGGTCAGCGGTACGGTGCCCGCCACTCCAAGCGTCGCAAGTCGCCCCCTGAAGTTGAAGGGGCTGTACGTATCAAATGATGGGGGAAATTCCTGGACCAAGTTTAGCGAGATATTGAAGAATTCCGTGCCGTTGGGAATCAGTGTTTCGAACACCGACATCATCTATGGCCAAAGTGATCGGGGCGTTGTGAAGAGTACGGACGGGGGGCGACACTGGGTGCCAGTTGGAGAAAGCACCAAGCTCTCTGAACCAGTCGAGTTGCCTCGCACCCATGCGAAAATTCAATTAGAGATCTTTCAATTCGCAGTCAGTCCTACGGACCCGAATGTCGTTTTTATCGTTTCAAATAAAGGGGTGTATAGAACTTTGGATGGGGGAAAGACATGGTGCCTTCTGAATCTAGGTTTTGACGAAGTCGGGAGTGCGCGATCCCTCGCGATCAATAAGGCGAAGCCAGCGGAAATATTCGTAGGGACTACGAGGGGGGTATTCTACTCGAACGACGCTGGGTGCCATTTTCAGAAGATCTATCCGCGGCAATAGAACGATTGGCGGTGGCCACGCCGCCAGCGACGGTGCCTCGGTGTTCGGTCGCCGATTTCTGTGCGCGGGACCACATGTCATCGGTCGAAACAGCCCGGAGACGAGTGACCTGCTCGCCTAAATCCGCACAAAGCTGAGCCTCGGTTTCTACACCTTTACCTCTTTCGGTAAGCGGACGAGCGTCTATAATCGCTGCATCACCAGCCCAGCGGGAGTTTCCGCGCCAGCTAAGGTTGCCGCGAAATCGTCGAGAAACGTTCTAAGATCGTCCCCTCGGGCGCGCCATTTCATTTTTTCCGCCAAATCATAGAATGCAATGGCCCACGCTCACAAACCGAGCGAGGGGCACCCGCAAAACGTCTCGTGACATCAACTACGCGTATGTACTATGCGCCGGTAAAGTGCGTTTCGCCCTTTGGAGCGGGCCGGCCGCCGTCGTATTAGTTGAAGACTCCCATGGATTACGGCGGGTGGCGCACACTTCCGAGCGGTGTGGCTTTTGAATTTTGGGGTGCCGCACTCTTTGCGTTTTTTGCAAAGGGTGCGTCTCAATGCTGCGGGATGCCCGCTGTGCTACTTGGGTTCCGGATCGGGTGTGCACAGCACTTGCTCCCGGTACTGGTAGAAGCGGTAGCTGCTCCACGGCCACAACCCCGGCTCGAAAACGAGGCCGCGCCTCACTGGATTCATGTGCATGTAGTGGAGTTTCTCGATTCTCTTCTTCCGGCTCCAAACGTTGAAGTCATAGAACCTTCTCTGCCAAAACCTTCGTTGCCGATCGTGAGCTTCCGCCCAAAGACAGAGCTGTTTCCGGTTCTTGCGCTGCCGGCGTGGCAGGGCGCGCGAGACGCGTTGTTTCAGGACCTGCAGCACCGTTGAGGAAGTTCCGATCTTTGGTTCCGAGATCAGCAGATGAATGTGCTCGGGCATCCCCACGTGGCCTACGAGCAGGAATTGATAGCGCCTTCGCACTTCGTCGAGAAGTTTTAAAAGCACGCCGCGTCTGTGCGCGGAGCCGAAGAACGCCCGGCGGCGATAGCAACTACAGGTGATGAAGTGCAGGTGATGCTGGCCGTGCCGGCGCTCCAGGCGGTTTTTCATCGGCGGCAGGGCCGCGCACCCTTTGCCAATCTGGCAAAGGATGCGGCACCCGCAAATGCAAATTCCGAAACCAAAACGCGGAAGCGGTCCAGCGTTAATTGACGGCAGTGATATCATCGCTGCAGGTTTCCCGTCAAGCGCGCTTGCAGCAAATGTGGTACACGGAGATAGGATGCGCCACCCGCCAGCGTCGCCGGAATGGGTTCCGACCTGGGAGAATCCAAGATGCCGCGCTGAAGACCGCGGCGCTACGTGCAAACCTTAAGGCCTGCTCGGAGCGGAGAAGCGGGAGCCGGTGGTAACAGCTAGAGGTGATGAGGTGGAGGTGGCCGGGGCCGTAGATGCGCTGCAGACCTTTGGGCATGGCTCGAACGGCCCCACGCTCGGAAACCGGGCGTGGGGACCCCTGATAACCACCCTCGGATGCACGAAACATTTTCGGGCGCGAATACTTGCGGTATTGGGGCGAAAAAGCAGATCCCTCGTCGGCCAAAGGACGGCCTCTGTCGGGATGACACACTCATGCAGCGCGGAGGTGAACTCGGCGGCGACACGGCGCGGCGGCGTCTGCCGGGCTGACACGCGGTGATGCATCGGGACTTTGTTCCAGCCGCGGGCGATTTCGGCTGTGAAAATTTGTGCAAACGCGCCTTCCAGCCGCGGGCGCGTTGTGCGCTACAATGGTTTTGTAGTATTTCAGCTTATAGCGCTGCGGGGGAGACGGCATGATCCATCGCTTCGTCTTTCATAACGACCGGCTGCTGCCCGTCGACGATGCCCGCCTTTCGCCGGGGCAATCCGGGCTGCTCAACGGCTGGGGGCTTTTCACCACGATGCGCGTGGTAGAGGGCGTGGCGTTCGCCTTCGAGCGCCACTGGAAGCGCCTCTCGCACGACGCGCAGATCACGCGTTGCCCGTTTCCCTTTGACGCCGAAAAAGTTCACGACCATCTCGCCGAAGTTCTGCGCGCCAATAACGTCCGCGAAGGCTGCGCGCGCATCTACGTGATCCACAACCATGCCGGCGCCTTCTGGCGCAGCGACGAGCCGATGCCCGCTGCCGATCTTTTGATTTATTCCGCCGATCTGCCGTCCATTCGCCACGCCGTTCGCCTGGCGATCCGCGAGCATGGCCGCCACGCAGCCTCGCCGCTTGCGGGCGTGAAAGTCACTTCCTGGCTCAACAACGTCTGGAACTTGGCCGAGGCGCAGCAAGCCGGATGGGACGAGGTGATCCTGCTCAATGAGCGCGGCGAAATCTCCGAATGCACCGCCGCCAATATTTTCTGCGTGCAAGGGGGCCGCGTGGTCACGCCGCCTCTTTCCTCCGGCTGCCTGGAGGGAGTGACGCGCAGCCTGGTTCTCGAACTCGGTCCCGCCGCTGGAATCGAGGTCGACGAGAAAACTCTGTATCCGGAAGACCTCTACTGCGCCGATGAAGTTTTCATTTCGTCCACCAATCGCAACGTCATCGGCGCCGCGGACGTCGGCGGCCACGCCATGAAGACGTCGCTCGGCCCCATCACCAAGCGCATCGAAGACGCCTTCGTAGCCTACGTCCGCGATTACGTGGACGCCCGCACGGCCGTGCCGGGAGAGCGCTGATGCAGGGTCCCGCCGCCGTTGCTTCGCGGCACGCTCAAGTGAATTCATTGCTCAAGTTCATTTCAGGAGGCGCGCCTTCATGACCGACCTGGCCAGCAAAAATTGTGTTCCGTGCCGCGGCGCAGTTCCTCCGCTTGCGGGTAAAGATCTCGCGCGTCTCTCCGAGCAATTGCCGGATTGGAAAGTAGTCGACGGCCACCACATCACGAAAGTTTTCAAGTTTCCCGATTTCCGCCAGGCGCTTGCTTTCGTAAATAAAGTCGGCGGCGTGGCCGAGGAGCAGGGGCACCATCCGGACATTCTGCTGTCGTGGGGCAAAGCCGAAGTCACCACCTGGACTCACGCCATCAACGGCCTCACCGAAAGCGATTTCATCCTCGCCGCAAAAATCGACCGCCTCTAGCCTGCCATAATCGAACGCGGCGTTGTGCGATTCGCCCTCGGCGGGGCGGGGCCATGCATCCACGGCTCGCGGGAAACGGCGTCTTTGACTCCGCCGCGGGGAGCCTCTAGAATTGGTGGCCGTGGGCTCCTTTTCACGCGGCTACGGCTACCGCTTCGACATCGGCGAGTATTTCCCCCGCGCCGTAAAGACGCTGTGCATTGCCTGCGTCAGCGTCTTTCTCCTCCAGGAATTTTCCGGGCTGATCTTTCATGCGGAAGGCTGGAACTTTTGGATCGCGTGGTTTGGCCTGACGCCGTACGCAACCGTGCACGGCCTGTTTCTATGGCAGCCGTTCACTTATCTCTTCCTGCACGACGGCATCTGGCACATCCTGCTGAATCTCCTGTTTCTGGCGATGTTCGGCGCCGATCTGGAACACATGTGGGGCGCAAAGCGCTTCTACATTTACTTTTTCCTGTGCGGTGTGGGCGCCGGACTGATCGACGTAGCGGTGAACGTGATCTTGCATCCGCATGGCGGCGGAAGCTCGATGGTCGCCACCATCGGCTGCTCCGGCGCGATCTACGGAATCCTGTTGGCCAACGCCGTGCTGCTGCCGCACCGGCGCGTGTGGATGTTCCCGCTGCCGGTGACCGTCTCGATGCGGCTTTTCGTGATCATCATGGGCGCGATCGAATTCTTCGGGACGCTGGGAGCCGGCGGCGACGGCATTTCCCACATCTGCCATCTGGGCGGCATGCTGGTGGGCTACATCTACCTGCGCCGCGGCTCGCATCTGTACAACTGGCGCAACGTGCTCACGGACTGGAAGCAGCGGCGCCTGCGCAAGAAATTCCAAGTCTACGTCCGCCAACATCGCGACAAGCCGCCTTCGGACCCGGACAACTGGGTCAACTAGCGCTTTTTCGAGCGCTTCGCGCGGCTATTTTTCTTGGCGCTCGCGGAATGGCGCAGGGCGTTCTCTCCAATCGTCATCAAGCGCATCATGTTGGTGGTTCCGCGCGCGCCGAGCGGAGTGCCGGCGACGATGCCAACGATGTCTCCGCGCTTCACGACACGCTCTTCGCGCAAGCGTTCCTCCGCGATCTCGGCCAGTTGGTCGATTGCGCGTATGCGATGGATGCGCCGCGGCAGCACGCCCCAGTAGAGGCTCAGCCGCCGCCGCGTCTCCTGGTTCGGAGAGAAACCGACGATCGGCGCGCGCGGCCGGTATTTCGAAACCAGCCTTCCGGAAAAGCCACTCTCGGTGAACACGGCCACTGCGGACATATGCAGTTCTTCGGCGGCGTGGCAGATCGCTTCGGCCACCACTTCGCCGATGTGCAGCTCTCCGAATCGCGCCGGCCGCGGCAAGTCCGTCACGCTCGATTCGGCTTCGCGGATGATGCGGTCCATCATGGCTACCGATTCGATGGGAAAATCTCCCACCGCCGTTTCGCCGGAAAGCATCAGCGCGTCGCTGCCGTCGAAGATGGCATTGGCCACGTCGGAAGCCTCGGCGCGCGTGGGCCGCGGACTTTTCTCCATGGAGTCGAGCATCTGCGTAGCGGTGATCACGGGAACGAGCGCGTTGCGAGCCCGCGAAATGATCTCCTTCTGCGCCACGGGAACTTTTTCCGGGCTCATCTCCACGCCCAGGTCGCCGCGCGCGACCATCACGCCGTCGGCGGCGCGGAGAATTTCGTCGAGGTGCTCGATCGCTTCCGGTTTTTCGATCTTGGCGATCACTGGCGTGGTCTTTCCGGCGCGCGCGATGGCCGCTTTCGCCTCGCGGACATCTCCGGCGGTGCGCACGAAGCTGAGGGCAATGAAATCGGCACCGAGTTCCAGCGCGAATTGCAGATCCTTGCGGTCCTTGGACGTGAGCGCGGGAACTTCCAGCTTCACTCCGGGCAGGTTGATGCCCTGATGCTCCTTCAGAATGCCGCCGTTTTCGACGCGGCACTGCACATCCCGGCCGCGCACGGCCAGCACGCGCAGGGCGATGTCGCCGTCGCTCAAAAGAATCCGGTCCCCGGAGCGTACGGACTTCGGCAAAGGCCGGAACGTCGTGCTCACGCGGTCCGCCGTGCCGGAAATGTTTTCCGTGGTGATCGCGAATTTCTGGCCGGTTCGCAAGCGCACCGGCGCACGGCCTTCGAGCGCTCCGGTGCGAATTTTGGGCCCCTGCAAATCGGCGAGGATGCCGATGGGCTTCTGGTATTTTGCCGAAGCGCGGCGGATCAGGGCCATGCGGCGGGCGTGTTCCGCGTGGGTGCCGTGCGAGAAATTCAGGCGCGCCACGTCCATGCCGGTTCGCATCAGGCGTTCGATCATCATCTGCGAAGAAGTTGCCGGTCCCAGCGTGCAGACGATTTTGGCGCGCCGGCGCGTCATCGGGAGCATTTCGCCACCGCGCCATGGTTGAGTGAAAACAGCGAGAGAAGGGTCGAGTACGCCACTGCCTGCCTGCTGGTCCCTGCCATCCTTTTTGCCCCCTTGCGAATCCCAAGTTACTGGAAATTGTGGATCGCGAGAATCTTAACATCCCGCGAGGCTGCCGAGCGGGTGGCGCCGCACCGGGAGTTTTCTGGGATGCAATTGACCGGGCGGTCGAGGCGTGGCAGCATGGCATGCAGGTGATTCGGACGTGCGAAAGCAGGCTTGGTTTCGCGCCGTATTGATGATCGTGCTGATCGCCGGGCTCGGCGTGCCGCCCCAGGCTTGGCCGGTTTTCGCCCAGCAGCAAGGGCCGATGAGCCCGCCTCCTCCGCAGCAGGCGGAGGAACCGGCACCGCCCACGTCCCCGCCGGGACAATCTTCCGCGAGGCAGGCTCCGCCGCCCTCGGAACCGCAGGCAGTGATCACCGTGAATTCCAACCTCGTCGATATTGACGCGACGGTGACCGATCACGACGGCAATCTGGTGACCGGGCTCAAGAAGCAAAATTTCCGCGTGTACGATAACGGCCAGCCGCAGCAGATCTCGAACTTTGGTCCCACGGACGCGCCGATTACCGTGGTGATTCTTCTGGAATACAGCAGCACGTTTTGGAATTACTTCGCGGCCCGGGGCGCCTACTGGGCCGATGGTTTCCTGCGGCATCTGAAGCCGCAGGACTGGGTGGCGCTGAAGACCTTCGATCTGAACACCCACCTGGTCCAGGATTTCACCCAGGATAAGGGCGAGGTGGACCAAGACCTTCGCACGCTCGGCTTTCCCAATTTTCACGAGGCGGTGCTGTTCGACGCTCTCTATCAGACGCTCAACCAGCTGCGCGACGTGAAAGGCAAGAAGTCGATCCTGGTGATCGCTTCGGGTTACGATACCTTCAGCAAGCACAATCTCGGCCAGATCCTGGACCGCCTCAAGGAATCCGAGGTGACCATCTTCTGCGTCGGCATGGGCGAGCAGCTGGACATGACCAGCACCGGGTCGGACATCGGATACCTGCAGGCGAAGAATCAACTCACCACCTTCGCGCGTATGACCGGCGGCTATGCCTTTTTCCCCGTTTTCGACGCCGACATGCCGAATGTGTTTAACACCGTGGCGGAATTTCTTCGCTTCCAGTACACGATGGGATTCACGCCTTCGACCCCCCAGAACGGCAAGTACCACAAGATCGTCGTGAAGATCGTGGACGATCAGGGCAACCCGCTCGAGTTGCGCAACGAGAAGGGCAAGAAAAAGGGCGTGGAGGTTTACGCGCGCCAGGGCTACATGGCGCCGACCGCTGCCGTGGCCACGGCAGGGAACTAAGCCCGGCGCGTCACGCGATCCCGCACAAACGATTGCAGCAAAAGCCGCGCCAGACGCGCTTCGTCGTGGCGCACTTTGCCGTCCTGCCGCAGCAACGCCCCGGCGACGCAGCGAAGCCCCATTTTCCCCAGTTCCTCATACGACGGGTCCACCGGTTCCGCTTCCTGCGCGGCGTAGCGGCGCACCAGACGCGGCGACACGGCCGCGCGATTGATCACCGCGCAATCGAAAAGCCCGGGCCGCGTGTGCTCGTAGATGGCGCGCACGTGATCGGCGACGGTGTAATGGCGCGTTTCGCCCGGCTGGGTCATCAGGTTGGCGATATAGACCCGCACCGCGCGCGATTTCGCGATGGCATCGAGAATTCCGGGCACCAGCAGATTCGGAAGAATGCTGGTGTAGAGCGAGCCGGGACCGACGAGAATTAGGTCGGCCGCGCGAATGGCGCGGACCACTTCGGGCAGGGGCCGGACGCGGCGCGGCACCAGCCGCAGGCGCGCGATCGGCTTTCGCGAGCGGGAAATTCTGGTTTCGCCGGGAACCACCGTGCCGTCTTCGAGCACGGCTTCCAGCGTGACGTTCTGCGCGGTGGACGGAAAGATCCGCCCGCGGATGGCCAGCACCTGCGCGGAGAACTGCACGGCTTTGGGAAAGTCGCCGGTGATGTTGGTCAGCGCGGTGAGGAACAGGTTGCCGAAGCTGTGACCGGCGAGGCCGCGGCCGGTGGGGAAGCGGTACTGGAAAAGATTGCCCAGCAGGTTCGGATCGGGTGAGAGAGCCACCAGGCAGTTGCGGATATCGCCGGGAGGCAGCACGCGGTATTCGCGGCGCAGCCGGCCGGAGCTGCCTCCATCATCGGTGACGGTGACGACGGCGGTGAGATCGGCGATGGGCTGGAGCGGGTCGAGTGTACCGTGCTCGGCGACGTGCTGCTTGAGCCCGCGCAGCACGGCGGAAAGCCCGGTGCCGCCTCCGAGAGCCACAATGCGGGCCGGCGCGCGGTTTTCCGGAACATCTCTCATGAACAAAGCGGCGAGCTAGCCAGCAGAACCATCCCGCTCGGGATAGAGCAGCTCGGTGAAGCGAGGATCCTCCTGCAAGAACGAAAAATCCTCATCGTTGCGGGCGTGATAACGGTTCTCCGGGCGCAGCTGAATGGCCAGCTTCAGATTTTCCATGGCCGAATCGGCTTCGCCGGTGAGGCAATCGAGCGCGGCAATGGCGTACACCACGTGGTCGGCCTTGGGGGCGGCCTTGCGGGCGCGGTCCAGATGCTCGCGCGCTTCGTCCCAGCGTCCCATGTTCATCAGCGCCACACCCTGGGTGTAATGGTCCTCGGCGGATTTCGGAGCGGCGGCCGGCGCGGGCGCGATGCGCTGATGGCAGACGCGCAGATGGACCTGCGCGCGGTCGGTCAAGTCCTTCGCCGGGCCTTCGAGCACGCGCTCGAAAAGCTCCTTGGCGCGCGACCACTTCTGCTGCTGGAACTGTTTGAGCGCTTCTTCGTACTGCTTGAGTTGCTGTTGTTTGGCCTGCGCGTTGGGATCGGGGAAGGGGGCTTTGGTTTTTGCTCCGGAAGCTAAAGCTTTTTTGCTCATAGACTTGTGTGCCAAGCGAGAGATTTGCGCGCCCTTCGCCGCACGGCGTTTCACAATTGAACTCCGGGGGATTACTAAAGCGCACCATAGCAAAATTGTGCGAAAGAATCAAATCGGAGTGCGTTTTGCGGCCGCGCGGACGCGTGCGCCAGAGCGGGGGAGCCGAGTCTAGCGCAGCCGAGGGCGCAACGATTCGGCGAAGGCCTCCGCGCCGCTGAGCGGAAGGATTTTGATTTGCTGGTCCTCGAAGAGCCGCATGATGAATTGGTGGCGCGGATTTTCCGGCGACGGCGCGACTTCGGTGATCGCCGAAAACTCCACGTGTGCCGCGCGGGCGCGGATGCGCTCGGCGGTGTAGGCCAGCACTTTTGCCTGCGAGTAATCGCGCGCCAGCGGGACGGCGTGCAGGTAGCCTCTCGTCCCGTTGCAGCGGTAGGAGTAGTCGATGCGGAAGGGATCTCCCGGTTGGGTGAATTCGTCGACGCGCACGCCGCGTTCCATCTTGTCGAGGATGCGGCGGCGCTTGAAGATGTCGTTCAGGCGCGCGCGGATCCAATTTTTAGTGCTTTCCACCATGCCGCCGCGCGTGCGGGCGGGAAGGGCGACGTGCTCGTGGTAGAGGCGGTCCATTTCCGCGTCGAAATTTTCGGCCAGCACGGCGCGCTGCGAGCTGAACTGCAGGGCGTTTGAGAGTGTCTGGTCGAGTTTCGCGAGATAGGCGCTGACGTCCGCTTCGGCGCCGCGGAGGCGCGCCTCGAATTCGGGCGCCAGAGCGCGCAGCAGGTCTTCGTCCGCGGAGGGATGCAGGCGCCGGACGCGCGCGAATTCCGATGCTTCTTCCACCAAGCGCATGGCGCGCCGCGGCGCGAAGGAAGGCGCCGCCGGCGGTGCAACTTCCTCGAGAAATACGCCGACATTCACCCACTCATCGCGGATCAGGTTCGGCGTGTAGCGCAAAATGCGGTAACGAAGCGTGTGGCGTTGTTCGTCGGGCATGTCTCACTTCCAGTTTGGAAACGGCTGGGCCGAGGATTTCCAGGCCTGCACGACCAGCTCGCGCACCCGCTGGCGGCGCCGCAGCAATTGCTCCAGCATCCGCTCGAGCGCGTCGGAGTCGAACCCGTACCACTCCGGCGGGATATCGCCGGCGATCTCTCCGAGAACGCTTTCATTCATGCGCGTCTCGATGCGCGCAAGCCACGGCTCGAAGGAGTCGATGCCGCGAACCGATTCGTAGACGCGGTGCCGCGCGTAGATGCCGCGCAGAGGCCCGTCCGGAAAATTCCATTCGCAGGCGTTGAAGCAAAATCCCTGGTCGATCATTTGCGCCCGGTAGCGCGGCTCGCCCGCCGAGCGGAAAAAGATGGCCTGGCGGCCGTTGGTGTTGCACGTCCATTTGTCGAAGACGAACATGCCGCAGAAATCGGCGAGGTTGGCCACTTCGCGCAGCGGCTCGTCCGGCAAGAAATCATAGACCAACGTCTCGGCGGGGGCGCCGGGATACCGGGAGCCGAATTGCAGCCCCGCCTGGCAGCGCGCCCGCCCGCGCCCGAGCTCGATAACGAGGTCCTCGGTGTGCTCGATCAGCTCCTCGCGCACTTCCACAACCGCCACTTCCGGCGTGGGAATCCCCATGCGCGCCGCCAATCTCGTCCCGAGCAATTCATTCGCCAGAATCCGCGCGCCCTGCGGATTATTCGAAAACTTCACCACATAATAGCCGTCGTCCGCGCAACGCATCAGATGCGACTGGGCTCCCCCGCGCATCCTCCGGATCTGCTCCACGGCCAACGGCATCGAGCGCGTATGCTAACGACGGGAGGCGGCTTGTCGCAAGGAAAAACCGGACAATGTGTGCCGGATAGGAGCAGCGAGTGCAGTAGCTACGGTGAAGTGCACGGCCGAAAGCAAGACGCGGCCGCTCGCGCCACGATGGCAGGAGCGACCGCCAGAAAATACAGTGTTCCGGACCGCACGGTGAAAGCGAAGAGCGCGCGAACTACCGTTTCTTGCGCCGCCCACCCTTTTTCACGGCGGCCTTTTTCGGTTTTTCTGCTTTCGTCTTGGCTTTCGCCTTCTTCGGTTTTGGCGCGGCTTTCTTGGTTTTCTTGGCTTTCTTGGCTGTCTTGGGTTTCGGCCGGGGAGCAGGCCGGCGCGCCGCTGGGGCTGGCCGGGTTTCGACCGCCTCTCCTTCCTCAGCCGGCTCTTCCTCGACGATGATTTCTTCGATCTCCACGACCTCGGTCGGCTGTTCCTGCCCTTCCTCTTCTTCATCCCAGCCGGGCAGCTCGTCGTCTTCGTCGTCGTTCATCTTGGCGTAGAACATGTACTTCCTCCGTTAGTTCAGGGGCGTTTGAACAGCCTCTCGGTCCTTGGCTGCATATAAGCGGGTTCTCGGAATTTTGTCAAGGCGGAAAGGGGACGGAGAGAAGAGCTTTTGACGGCACCCGGGACAATTCTTTGCCGGGGCGAAGCTGCCGGCACACCAGGCGAGCTGAAGGGAAAAATGGATGCGCCTGCGCGAACTCCAGCCAGGCGAAACAGAGGCGAATCAGCGCTCGATGCTCAGAATATCGCCGGCTTCCAAGCCGCGGTCCGCCAGGAACGGGTTCCAGGCGCGCAGCGCCGCAATCGTGGTCTGGTACTCGTGCGCAATCGAGTACAGCGTCTCACCCGGCCGGACGTGATGCGCGACGGTCTCCGTGCGGGAGTCGCGACGCGAGGACGCGTTGCGCAGCGCCGCCCTCTCGTTTCGCCGATGATCCTCGCGAGAACCGCGCTCCTGCGCCTCCTCGCGATGCGAGTAGATCCGCAGGCGAGCACCCGGCCGGATGATATTGCCGGCCAGGTGGTTCCATTCCCTCAGGTCTGCGACGGTCACGTGAAACCGGCCGGCAATTCCACCGAGGGTGTCTCCGCGGCGAATCCGGTAAAAGAGCATCTCCGGAGCCGCCGGGGTCGGGATATCCAGCAAAGAGCCCGCCGCCAACTCGGCATCAGGCCTCAGATGATTGGCCGCATCGAGCGCCGCGACGCTCACGCGATAGCGCCGCGCGATTTCCGGCAGTGTCTCGCCATCGGCGGCATGCAAACGCCAGCTGGTCCACTTGTCCTCGGGAACCTGCTGAATATTCCGCTCGAAGGTGTTCTTCGTTCCCCGGGGCACGTTCAACACGAAATCCGGCTGATTGGGAGTCATGCCGTGGAGCAGTTCCGGATTCAGTGTGTGCAAGTCGTCCGGATCCACTCCGGCGGCATCGGCGGCCAGGCGCAGGCTGATCTGATGATCGAGTTTCACCTGGTCGGTCAGCAGCGGCTTTTCCTGATCCACTTGCACGCCGTAGAGACCAGGATCCTTGGAGACCAGCGCCAGGGCGATGATGATCGGAACGTAATTCTGCGTCTCAACCGGCAGCGCGCGCATTTTCTGCAGCTGCCAGAAATCGGCGTAGCCGGTGCGCTGGATGGCGCGGGCCACGGTCAGCGGGCCGCCGTTGTACGCGGCCATCACCAGATACCAATCGCCGAACATGCCGTAAAGATCGCGCAGGTGCTCGGCCGCGGCGCGCGTCGCTTTCACCGGGTCGCTTCGCTCATCCACCCAGTAGCTGCGCTCCAGATCGTATTCCTCGCCGCGGAAGGGCATGAACTGCCAGATTCCCCGCGCTCCGGCGCGCGAAACGGCGTCCGGCTGGAAAGCGCTTTCGGCCTGCGCCAGATAGATCAGGTCCTGCGGCAGACCTTCCTGCTTCAAAACCCCGCGAATCATGGCGCTGTAGCGCCCGCCGCGCTCCAGCCCGCGCTCCACGATGGCGCGGCCCCGCGGCGTGGTGAAAAAGCTGAGATAGCGGAGGACCGAATCGTTCACGGTCAGAGGCAAATCGTGGCGGACGCTGATCAGTTCGGATTCCGCCTTCATCGCCAGTCGCGGATCGGCGGCCGGCAGAGACAGGTCGTCGATCTCATCCATCGGCGCGGGCGGAACTGGCGCTTGCGTTGCGGTCTGCGCGTCCGCTACGGCGACGTTGATTTCATCGGGGCTGACTTCCTCGCCCAGTTCATCGAACAGGTTCGAAAGGCGCGGGTCGGCGTCGGCCTGGAACCCGCTCTTTACGATCAGCTTTACGGCGTGGTCGAAATTGGTCTGGGCCTGCTCATTATTGCCCGCGTTTTCCTCTTGGACTCCGGCGTCGTAGCTCGCCTGCACTTTGGCCACAAGGATGTCGATGGGGGGCCGGGGATCCTCGGAGATGGGCGCCTGGTAAACCGGATTCGCAGGCAGCGGCAGGGGCATGCTCGCGTAGGCGGCTGCGGGCATCGGCGCCGCAGCGGGCGGCTGGACCTTCACGATCTTGGCTGAGTCGTTGCAGCCAGTTACCGCCAGGATGCCTGCCGCCAGCACCGCCCAGATTGCCGTTTTGCGTTTCATAGTGTTCTGTTCCAAAATCGCTCCGCGTTTGGTAGTGCAAATTCAAGCCCAAAATCGTGAGCCTTGCGGCCGAGGCCCGCTCCGCGACGTTCACCCTGCGGTAGCCGGAATCTTACGAAGGACTTAAGCCGAGGTCAATGGACTGTCCGTAACAGAGATTGGACCCTGTAGACAAAGAGTACTAGAACTCCTATGTGCGCTGCATCCGCACTGATGCACTACTTCGGCGCATGCCGCCCTACAGCCGATACCCGCAGCAGCCCTTTGGAAATCCCGCCGGTGCCGCAGCGCCCGCTCGCCGGGTTATGCCAGCGCCTGTCGCAAATCGTCGATCAGGTCGCCCGGGTCCTCCAGGCCTACCGACATGCGAATGGTTCCCGGCTGCACGCCCGCCAGGCGAAGCTCGTCGGCGGACATGTTGACGTGCGACGTGTAGATCGGCAGAACCACCAGCGATTCCACTCCGCCGAGGCTGGCAGCCAGCAGGAACAGCCGAACCCGGTCGCAGAATCGCCGCGCCGCCGCCAAGCTGGCCTTCGGCGCGCCTTTCAATTCGAACGCCATCATCGCGCCGTACCGGCGCATCTGCCGCCTGGCCAGCGCGTGATCCGGATGCGACGCCAATCCAGGATAATGCACGCGCGCGACTTTTGGATGCCTGGCCAGAAATTGCGCCACCTTCATCGCCGTCTGGCACTGCCGCTCCACGCGTACTTCGAGGGTCTTCATCCCGCGGATCAGCAGAAACGCGGCTTCGGGATCCATCGTTCCGCCCAGCTCCACGATCGTTCCGCGAATGTGGCGGATCAAAGCGGCGCTGCCGGCTGCGGCGCCGGCGATCACGTCCGAATGCCCCGAAAGATATTTCGAGCCGCTGTGCAGCACCAGATTGAACCCCAGCGCCAGCGGCTTTTGCAGCACGGGGCTAGCGAACGTGTTGTCCACCATCGATACCAAGCCCCACTCCTTCGCGAAGGCCGCCGCTTTGCGCAGGTCCACCAGGCGCAGCGTGGGATTCGTGGGCGTTTCCACGTATAGAACTTTCGTGCGCGGGCTGACGATCCGCTCGATTCCCGCCAGGTCCGCCTCCACGAAGCGCACCACGATGCCGTACTTCGGAAGATAATCGCGCAGCAGCCGATAGCTGCCGCCATAGATCTGCCGCGTGGCGATCACTTCGTCGCCGGCGCGCAGCAGCGAAAGCAGCGCTCCGGAAATCGCCGCCGATCCCGAGGCGGCCACGATGGCTGCCTCCGCTCCCTCGAGCGCGGCGATCTTTCTTTCGGCCACGGCCAGCGTCGGATTGCCGCTGCGCGTGTAGATGTACGCCGAAGTTTTCCCCTCGGACAGCAGCCTCATCGTTTCCGTGCTCTCGAAGGTGAAATTCGACGTGCGCGCGATCGACACTCCCACCGGCACGCCCACGCCGGTGCGTTCCTCGCCCGCGTGAATCGCCAAAGTCGCGTCGCCCAAGCGCTTCGGTTTTGTGGATTTTTTCATCGAACGATCAGGTTTACGCGCTCGGCCCTCGAATCGCAAGCGCCAATTTGGAATTTGCGGAGTATATTCGGGGCCGGAAGACACGCTCCGGCACAGGAATTTCGAAATGGCGATAAATTTTGGCTCGATGATCGGAATACTCTGGCTCGTTTTCCTGGTCTACTGGATCGTCGCCGCCCGCAATGTCAACAAAATGCGCATCCGGGAGCCGATCGCGCAGCGCCTGTTCTATCTTCTCGTGATCGTCGGGGGCCTCGTCCTCTTCAATTACGATTCCTCGGGCTTCGGCGTTTTGAACCGGCGTTTTGTCCCGCGCTCCTACTCGATTGTGGAAGTCGGCGTGTTGCTCACCGCCGCCGGCATCGGATTCGCGATCTGGGCGCGCAATCACATTGGACGTTTTTGGAGCGGGAGCGTGGCCATTCGCGAGGATCACCAGTTGATTCGCACCGGCCCGTACTCCCGCATTCGCCATCCGATCTACACCGGAATTCTGCTGGCGCTCGCCGGCACCGCCTTGGCTGTGGGCACCTACAAGGCCGTGGCCGCGTTTGTGCTGATTCTTCTCTCGCTGATTTTCAAGGCGCGCCGCGAAGAAGCCCTGCTCGCCCGCGAATTTGGCGCCGCCTTCGACGAGCACCGTCGCCACACCGGTTTCTTCGTCCCGCGCGTTTCGTAAGAGCCTGCGCCGCCTGATCCCTCAAGGAACAATCGCCGCGCTGTATGCGGACTGGAACACGGCTTGAATCTCGCGCCGCGATTGTGCAAGCTAGCGTACAGGCGCCCAATCCGGGCTCTGAACGATGACGCTACGCGAGCGATTCCGCTGGGTTTTGCGCATGTCGATGCTGGCGTTCATCCTCGCCTCGGTGGCGTTTCTGAGCGCGCTGACGGCCATGCGCATCGCCATCCGCGGCCGCGAAGTGGTGATGCCCGACCTGGTGGGAGTGTCCGTCGATCAGGCGCGCCAGATGCTGCAGGGACGCGGCGTGGGCATCACCGTCGAGGACCGCATCTACAGCCACTATCCGGTGGACGCGATCGTGCGGCAGAGCCCGCTGCCCAAGATGAACGTGAAGGTCGGCCAGCAGGCCCACGTAGTCTTGAGCCTCGGTCCGCAGACGGTCACCGTGCCGCAGCTTGAGCAAGCCAGCTTGCGCGCTGCGCAGGTGCAGCTACTTCGCGACGGTCTGCAAGTGGGAGAAGTGTCGAGCCTGTACCTGCCAAATACCGATACCGATACCGTCTTGCAGCAGGACCCGGCGCCCGGCTCGACCGATGCGGTCGATCCGCACGTCAACGTGCTCGTCACGCTCGGTCCGCGCCCGCCTGCGTACGTGATGCCGTCGCTGGTGGGGCTTTCCTACGCGGAAGCTGCCTCGAAGCTTTCCGCCGCCGGACTGAAGATTGCAAAAGTGGTTCCGGCGACCGCCCCGGGCGCGGCGCGCGAGACGGTTCTCGATCAAACGCCGGCGCGCGGAAGGCGCGTCGATGCCAGCACGCCCATCGCACTGCAGGTGGCGGAGTAAGCCTTTCCCGCCGCGATTTACCTCTCGCCAGCTTCCCAGCCGGCTGTGCTAGAATCCGCCAAGTTGCCATGACCTACGCACCGATCGAGATCGCCCCTTCGATTCTGGCCTCCGATTTCAGCCGCCTCGGCGAGGAACTCAAGGCCGTGGAGCAGGGCGGCGCGGATGTAATTCACGTTGATGTAATGGACGGCCAGTTCGTGCCGAATATTTCCATCGGAATTCCGGTCGTGGCTTCGTTGCGCAAAGCAACCCGTCTGCCGCTGGACGTGCATCTCATGATTGACCGGCCCGAACGCTATATTGAGGAGTTTGTCCGTGCGGGCGCCGACCGCGTTCTCGTTCATCAGGAGGCCACGCCGCACCTGGATCGCGCCCTGTCCATGATTCGCGAATGCGGGGCGCAGGCCGGCGCGGTGATCAACCCCTCGACGCCGGTGGTGATGCTTTCGGACGTGCTCGGCAAGGTGGACACGGTGCTAGTGATGTCGGTGAATCCAGGCTTCGGCGGGCAGAAGTTCATCCCCATCGCCTTTAGCAAAATCCGCCAGCTTGCGGAATGGCGGGCGCGCTATAATGGCGGCTATCGAATCGAGGTCGATGGCGGGGTGGATCTCGATAATATCGCCGAGTTGGCGCAAGCGGGAGCCAACACCTTCGTCGCAGGAACCTCGATTTTTCACACGCCCGATGCGGCGACAGCCGCTCGCGAATTGCGCAAGGCCGCTACGAACGCCTTGAGCCAGCGGGTATAAAACGATGGGACGAGCCATGAAGAAAAATCGCCATTGCCTGATAGCCCTCCTGCTGGTGGCTCTGGCCGGCTCGCTCGGCGCATCCGCCTACGGCAAGCAGAAGATCAAAGTCATCAAGGAAAAGCACAAGAAGCACAAACAGACGCAGGCCCAGGCCATCGAAGCCGCCGCGGAGCCGGACAAGATCCTGTACGACCGTGCGTTGAATTCCTTGAAGCACTCGAAGTACACCGAGGCGCGCCTCGAACTGCAGACACTGATCAACACCTATCCCGACAGCGAATACCTGGCCAAGGCCAAACTGGCCATCGCGGATTCCTTCTACAAGGAAGGCGGCGTCGCCAACCTGACGCAGGCGATCGACGCGTACAAGAGCTTCATCGTGTTCTTTCCGTTCCTCGATGAGGCACAGTACGCGCAGATGCAAGTGGCCCTGTGCCACTACCGCATGATGTTGAAACCCGACCGCGATCCCACCGAAGCCGAATCCGCGGAGGCCGAGCTTCAGAACTTCATTTTGAAGTATCCGCAGAGCTCGCTGATGGCCCAAGCCGAGCAGGATCTGCGGAACGTGCAGGAAGTGATCGCCGACGGCGAGTACAAGATCGGCCGCTTCTACTACCTGAAGCCCGATTATCCCGCGGCGGCCGCGCGCCTAATGGAAGTCGTGGAGCGGTATCCGCTCTATAGCCAGAGCGACGACGCCGTCTGGATGCTGGGCAACATCTATATGATCGACAGGAAGTATACGAAAAATGAGGATTTGAAGAACAAATGGGCCGACTACGCGGCTAAATGCTATGATCGTATCCTGCGCGACTACCCTCTTTCCGAACACGCGGCGGATGCGAAGGCGGAGCTGAAGTCCATGGGCATGGCCATTCCCGCCGCCGATCCGCACGCCCTGGCGCGGATGAAAAGAGATCAGCTGTACGAGAAGAAACATCATGAGTTTGTTCTGCTGAAATGGCCGAAAGAAATGCTGGAGTCGCGGCCGGACACGATCGATGCCGCCCGCGTGGGCCAGCCGAACCTGACGTCCCCGAATGACGCCATTTCCGCCACGGACATTTTGACGCCCAACGCGCCGGCTCCGGTCTTCACTGTCGCGGCAATTCCGCTTGCCGCGGATAATGCGGATGCTTCGTCCGGCGATGCCGTGCCGATAACGGCCGAGCCGCAGTCGGAAGTGGACGATGCTCCAACTACCGGCGTTGGCGCGCAGATCATCTCGACGGGGTCTGATTCTTCGAACGCGACCAGCAACACCAATAGCAATACGGCCGGCTCGGAATCGGGGACCACAAGTGACCCGGCCGTCACGGGTACCGACAAACCCGCCGGAGAACCGGCGGTCCCAAGCGTATTGTCCACCGTGGGGTCAGACACCGGCCCCGGCACGGTCGCCAGTACCGCAACAACGTCGCCATCCGCGGGAACGCCTGATCCAGGGGCAGCCACCGCGACTGCGCCCGCGTCTTCTGCAGCTCCCACTTCAGCAGCTTCTCAGCCGGGCGCGAGCGGATCCACGACGACTGCCAATGCGAAGCCCGCAGCTCGGCCAACGGCCAGCAAAAGCGATCCTAAAACCGAATCCACCAGCAAGAAAAAGCACGGGCTCCACAAGTTAGTGCCCTGGTAATCGGCGGTTTACCCCCTACTGACGACTGTAGCACCTACCCTCATTGACTTCGTTGACGCTCCCGCGCGGTAGTGTTGCAATAGGCTTTGCACGCGGGCAGATTGGAGTCCGCGGGGGGAATGAATCGCCAGGGGATTTCCGTGCCGAAGATTTTAGTAGCCGACGACAACACCAACATCCAAAAAATGGTCTCGCTCGCTCTGGAAGAGCGCGGCATCAGCGTGGTTTCGGTGGGCAATGGTGAAGCCGCCGTCCGCCGCATGCCCGATGTCGACCCCGATTTGGTGCTGGCCGACATTTTCATGCCCGTTCGCAACGGCTACGAAGTGTGCGAATTCGTGAAGAAGGACGAACGCTTCGCGCACGTTCCGGTGATTCTGCTGGTGGGCGCGTTCGATCCGCTGGACGAAAAAGAAGCGCGGCGCGTGGGCGCCGATGGCGTGCTGAAGAAGCCGTTCGTGCCGCCCGATCCTTTGATCGCCATGGTCACTTCGGCGCTGGAGAAAAATCCGCGCCTCGCAGCCGAACTGGCCAAGGCAAAAGAAGCGAAAGCGGCGCCCGAGCCCGAACCGGAGCCTTTGCCGAGCGTCGATCTTTCCGCGCGCCCGGAACCCAAGCCGCTTCCCGAATTTCCCGAGCCCTCGCCCGAGGAAGCCGCGCTCGTCTACGGATTTGGAAAAGGTCATCGCTCGCTGGACGCCAAAGAGCGTGTCGCGGCAGACGGCGAGCCGCCGGCCCCGAAACTCGATCCGAATGCGCAAGCTGCTGACGATGACGAGGTGGATGAGGCGTCGACATCGCCGGACTGGCGACGCTCGGCCATGGACATTGAAATCCCGGAGGACGTGGCCAGCAAACCCACTATTCCGTTCATCGACGATTTGGCGCCGATCACCTTCCCGTCGGAAAAGGATTATCCACCCCGCCGCGTTCGCGTCCCGGAGCCGGTCGAGGAAGTGCAGCCCGCGGCGGCGAGCGATTCGCCGAGGAACGAGAACGGGTTTTCTCTGCGGCAATTGAAACATTCAGGGGCAGCGCCCGTAAGCGGAGCAGCCGCCACTGATTTGCCCGAAGGGTTGAAGTTGCAATCGGAGCCGGAGCCGCAGCCTCCGGTTGGCGTACAGTCCACGGCAGAAGCAGCGGCCCAGTCGGCGAGTTGGCCGGAGCCGAATTCGACGGCTGTTGGCGGTCACTGGCTCGATGCGGTGTCCGCTTCACAAGCAGGGAACGCGTCCGGCGATTGGATGGAAGCGCTGGTCGGCGGGCAAACCGAGCCTCAAGCGGCAGCCGTTGCGGAATCCCATGCGCCGGCCGAGCTGGAGCAGGAGGTCGCGGCCGCGCCCGAAATCGAAGCATCCAGCGAGCTGGAAGTGGCTGACGAGCCGATCGTCGCGGCGCCGCAAATCGCGCCTGCGGATTTGTCGCCTGAACCAGTTCAGCTGCAAGAAGCGCAGTCTGAGGAACGGCATGAAGGCGACTCATTTTTCGCCGACGAAGCGGCCGCGCAGGAAGCTCCTGCCGCAACCGCCCAGGCGAGCGAGGCGCCCTCCGAACGATTCGCCCAGGATTCCGAACCTGCCGGTGCAGAAATTGAGATGGATCTGGACGGTTCCGAGCCGTCTCTCGCGTCCAAGGATCCGGCACTGGTGGAGCCGCCGGCTGTGCACGTGACGCCGGAGCCGCTGCTTGTGGAAGAAGAGCCAAGCGAGCCATCGCGCTACGGGGCCCCGGTCGAAGAAACGACTCCGCTGCATTCCTTTTTTGCGCCTGCTGCCGAGGCGCCCGCGCCTGCCTCCTTGGCCACCGAACATGCTGCCGCGGCCGAGTTTTCCGTGCAGCCTGAATCGGAGTCGTTCGCGGAGACTTCGGGCGAGGGAAACGACGAGCGCATCCCGACGATGCCGCCCCCGAACCGCGAGTCTCTCTCTCATATTCCGTTCCTGACTCCGTCGCCATCATTCCTTGCTGAAATAAATTCCGGAAAGCCGCTGCAGGAATCGCGTGTGGTCGATCCCGCTACCGTCGATGTGGTGGTGCAGAAAGTTTTCGAGAAGCTTCAGCCGCAGCTCCAGGAGCTGCTCTCGCAAGGCTTGCTCAAGCCGCTGGTCGAAAACCTCCTCCAGAACGAACTCGAGAAGAAACGGTAGCCGGAGTGCATTTCCCAACGTGCCGTCCGAGTCGCCGGACCGCACCAGAGATTTGCCTTTCTTGAGAGCCGCGGCGTAACTCCGCGTTGCTCGCCGCCGATTGACGCCCACCGCGCGCGCCTCGTATATTCATAATTTGGCTTCTGCAAAAATTTCAATTCGATAGGATGCGCATGCCCCGGGAAATCCCCAAAGCGTACGAGCCGCAGGAGATCGAAGAGCGCTGGGCCAAGGCCTGGTTCGAGGAGCAGCTTTTCCGCGCCGAAAATTCCGGCCCGCCCGCCGGACGGGCAGGCAACGCCCCGGCGTTTTCCATCGCGCTGCCGCCGCCCAACGTTACCGGCTCGATCCACATCGGCCACCTGCTCGAGCACACGCAGATCGATATGCTCGTCCGCTGGCACCGCATGCGCGGCGACCGCACGCTTTGGCTCCCCGGCATGGACCACGCTGGAATCGCCACGCAATTCGTGGTGGAGCGCCAACTGGCGCAGGAAAAGCTCCGCCGCCAGGATCTGGGCCGCGAAGAGTTCGAGCGGCGCGTCTGGAAATGGAAAGCGGAAAGCGGCGGCGCGATCAAGGGACAGATGGTCCGCCTGGGCGCCTCCTGCGACTGGACGCGCGAGCATTTCACGCTCGAACCGAAGCTCTATCGAGCCGTTCTGGAAGCGTTCTTGCGGCTCTATCGCGAAGGGCTGATTTATCGCGGTCGCTACATGGTTAATTGGTGCCCGCGCTGCCAGACGGCCATCAGCGACCTCGAAGTGGTGCATCACGAGCGCACCGGCGAAATCTGGAGCATTCGCTATCCCGTGGCCGGTTCGAATGAATCGATCGTCGTGGCCACCACCCGCCCGGAAACGATGCTGGGCGATACCGCCGTGGCCGTCCATCCGGATGACGAGCGCTACAAACATCTGGTCGGCAAGCGCGTGATCCTGCCGCTCGTCAATCGCGAGATTCCCATCATCGCCGATTCCTACGTCGACCGCGAATTCGGCACCGGCGCGGTGAAAATCACGCCCGCCCACGATCCCAACGACTTCGAAATGGGCAAGCGCCACAACCTGCCGGAAATCGACGTGATGACCGCCGACGGCCACATGAATCAGGCCGCCGGGAAATACGCGGGAATCGAACGATTCGCCGCGCGGGCGCGCATCGTCGCCGACCTGAAAGAGCTGGGCTTGCTCGAAGGCGTGAAGGAACACTCGCACGCCGTCGGCGTCTGCGACCGCTGCAAATCCATCGTCGAGCCGCGCATTTCCACGCAGTGGTTTCTGAAAATGAAGCCGCTTGCCGACGCGGCCAAGCAAGCGGTGCTCGACGGCTTGATCGAGGTCGTTCCCGATAATCAGCGCACCATCCTGCTGCAATGGTTCGAAAACATCCGCGACTGGTGCATCTCGCGCCAGCTCTGGTGGGGCCACCGCATTCCCATCTGGCATTGCGACGCCTGCCGGGAAATGGTTCCGGCGCTGGATTCGAGCGTCGAAATCGTGGAGGGCCACGCGCGCGCCGCGGGCGTCCCGGTGAAATGCCCGAAATGCGGTGGCGGAAAACTGACGCAGGATACGGACGTTCTCGACACATGGTTCAGCTCGTCGCTATGGCCGTTTTCGACACTGGGCTGGCCGGACGACACGCCCGACCTGCGCACGTTCTATCCCACCAGCCTGCTGGTCAGCGGCTACGACATTCTTTTTTTCTGGGATGCGCGCATGATCATGATGGGCCTGCACCTCGCGAACGGCGCGGAGCCCAAGGATCGCATTCCGTTCCGGCGGCTCTATCTGCACTCGCTCGTCCGCACCGCCGAAGGCGCCAAGATGTCCAAGACCAAGGGCACAGGTGTGGACCCGCTGCAAATGACGCAGCAATACGGCACCGACGCGCTCCGCTACATGCTCGCCAGCATGGCCGCGCCCGGCACGGACATTATTCTGAGCGAAGACCGCATCCTCGGCGCGCGCGCCTTCGCGAATAAAATCTGGAATGCCGCGCGGTTTCTGTTCGTCAATCTCGAAAAAGTCGAATCGGCCGGCGCGGAGCCGTTCGCTCTCGACGAACTGGCCGCTCCGGAAATCCGCGCGCGGGCGCCCTATCCGGTTCCCGGCGAAGGCGCTCTGGCGCACCGCTGGATTTTTTCGCGCCTCGCGGCGGTGAGCGCGCAGGCCGGCGCCGCGCTCGATGGCTTCCGCTTTCATGAAGCTTGCCAGTCGATCTACCAGTTTTTCTGGGGCGATTTCTGCGATTGGTACATCGAGTGGGTGAAGCCACAGCTCGCGTCGCCCGATCGCGCGGTGGCCATCGCCGCCTGGCGCAATATTTTCGCCGCGCTGGATGCCGCTCTGCGCTTGCTGCATCCGGTGATGCCGTTCCTCACCGAAGAGCTGTGGCATCGGTTGCCGCAGCCGGAGGGCGCGCGTTCGATCGCGCTCGATAAATTTCCCGAGCTGCAGGCGAGCTGGACCGATACCGCCGCCGACGACTCGATGGCCATTTTGCAGGAGATCGTCGTCGCCGCCCGCAACATTCGCGCCGAGCTGAAGCTCGATCCGAAGCGCAAAGTCCCCGCCGAATTGTTCGCTACCGGCCCGATGCGCCGCAACCTGGTGCAGGAAAATCTGGACGCGATTCTCCGGCTGGCCTCGCTTTCGGAGCTGCGCATTATGGCGGGCCACTTGGACGCCGCCGGCGGAGCCGTTCGCTCCACGGCTGCTTTCGACCTGCGCATCGCCTACGGCGAGGCGATCGACAAGAAAGCCGAAGTCGCGCGGCTGCAAAAGGAAATCGACCGGCTGGCGAAGGATATTGAGTCGAAGCAAAAGCGCCTCGCCGACGAAAACTTCACCAGCAAAGCGCCGGAAAAAGTCGTGGCTGGCCTGCGCGCCACGCTCGCCGAGCGCCAGCTGGAACATACGAAGCTTTGTGACCGCCTGCGGCAGTTCGAGTAAATTCTAGAGAACGGTCAGCTTTTGCGGAGTTCCGTCAGTTCATTCCGCATCGTTGCGGCAAGTTCCTGGTCGTCGTACACTTCGTTTCGCGAGGGGGATACTCAAAATGAAGGGCAGCCAAAAAGTCATCGACGCTTTGAACGACGCGTTGCACGAAGAACTGACGGCGATCAATCAGTACTTTCTGCACGCCGAGATGTGCGAGAACTGGCACTACCATCGCATCGGCGATCTGATCAAAAAGCAATCCATCGGCGAGATGAAACACGCCGAGGAGATCATCGAAAGAATTCTGTTTTTGGACGGAAGTCCGAACTTGACCAAGCACATCGATTTGATTGTCGGCAAGAACGTGAAGGAGCAGGTCGAAAGCGACCTGAAGCTGGAAGTGAATGCCGTCGCCATGTACAACGGGTTCGTCGAACTCGCGCGCCAGGAGAAGGACAACGCGTCGCGCGAGCTATTCGAACGGCTGCTCAAGGACGAAGAGGAGCACGTCGACTGGCTCGAGGCGCAAGTTCACCAGATGAAAGAACTTGGCTATGAGCGCTACCTGAGCCAGCAAATCGAGCAAGGTGAGGAATAGCTTTTGCGCCTGCGGCTGGCAGGGGCAAATTGACAGCTGCGGGATGGTCCGCTATTCTGGGTGAACCGAATAACGGAAAATTGAGGAGAATTGAATGGCACAGGGCACGCCGGTAAAGCATCACAAGAAATCGAAGTCGGTACTGAAGAACATCCGCCAGACGGAGAGCCGCACGGCCATGAACCGTATGAATCGCACGCGCGTGCGCACGGCGATCCGCCAGATGCGCGCAGCGCTGGCAAGCGGTGACGCGGCTGCCGCCGCGAAGCTGGCGCCTTCCACGTTTTCGGCGATCGACAAGGCCATCCAGAAGCGAACGCTGCACCGCAATACCGCCAAGCGCTATAAGTCGCGCCTGAATCTGGCGTTGAACGCGCTGGCCGCCAAGAAGTAGCTCTCGGCGCTGGTCGAATATTTTTTCTAGAAGACGCCCCGAGGATTCGGGGCGTTTTCTTTTGGCGCTTCTGTAAATCGGCTGGCCGGCGCCGCCGTTTCACGCCCGCATCCTGTGAAGCGCGGGAGCGCAGCTCCCGCTGTTCTTCGTTTTCACTTAAACCCCGGCAGCAGCAGCTCCTGCGGTGCAAGTTCGCCCTCGAACCCGCGCTGGGAGGCTCACCACGGGTTCGTTCGCGTCTTGCTGGGGCCCAGAGCCCTTTCCCGAACTTTGAGCGCTCTGAGCGCGGTTGTGAAGCTTCACAGGGCCATTCCACGCGGCGGCCCAGCCCCGTTATCTTACTAGGACGGGGCAAGGGGCTAGAAACACGGCTTGCGCGAGTGCCGAACGCCAGCAAACTTGGCGATTTCCGGGGAATTGCGAAATGCCGGGCGGGGCAGACGGCGTGCCCAGCGGGTTGTGCGGTCTTCAGCGCGTGGGAGAGGCGGCCGCGGCAGCCGGCGAAGTAAGCCGCGCGATCAGAAATTCCATCGTGGCGCGCGGATCGGGATTCCGTGACTTGAATTGACTATCGGCTTCGGCCAGGGCCACAAGTCCCGCGAGCAAGTCCGCCTTGGGCACGCGATGCGATTGGCGCACGGCCGATTCCGCGGCATCCGGCCGCATCCCGAGTTGCCGCGCGGCCTGAAATCCGCCTGTGTGCGCCGGCAATTCGCGGGCCTCGATCAGCTTGCGGTAGGTCCACGCCAGCGCCCCTACGATCCCCGCCGGCTCTTCACCTTCGCGCAGCAGGTTATCGAGAAAAGCGAGCGCCGCGTCGCGTTTGCGGCTCACGAGCATGTCGGCCAGCTGCCAGACGGTATTGCGCCGCGCTGCGACTACCAGCGTCTCGACGTCCGCCGATGAAATCCGGCCGCGCCCTTGGGGGCCTTGCACGTACACGGCGAGCTTTTCGAGCTCGATGTGCATCCGCGCGGGCTCGCCGTTCAGAATTTCGGCCAGCAGCGCAGCCGCGTCGCGATCGATCTCCGCGCTCAAATCCCGAGCCATTTGCGCCGCCAGTGCGGGGGCGGATTCCTGTCCGATGGTCAGTTCCACCACGAGAGTCTTGTCGCTGAGCAGCTTGAAAAATTTCTGCCGCCGGTCGAGCGCATCGGCTTCCAGCACCAGCAGAGTGAAAGGCGCGGGCGAATCGAAATACTCCGCCAGCGCCTTCAGAATTTCATCGCGCGAGTCTTCGCCCAGGCGTTCCACCGATTCGGCGGCGTCGACCAAAATCACCTGCCGCGGGGCGAGCATCGGCAGCGTGCGCGCGCGGCCGAGAATTTCGTCCCATCCCGCTTCCCGCGCGGAAAGCCGCGCCACGGCCCAATCGCCTACGCCTTCGGGAACGCTCGCCTCGATGATTTTGTTGCGGCACATTTCGCGGAGGTAGCTATCGCTGCCCAGCAGGACCACGGCAGCCGGGGGCTTGCCGGCGCGCAGCCGCTCGATCAGCTTTTCGGGCGATCCCGCGGCCATCAGAAGCCCTCCAGTATGTTGGCGACCAGATTCGAAGCGAAATCGTGCGCCATGCGCTCCAGCGCCGGATCTTCCTGCTGAAAAAACGTGTTCACGTTCGACGGAATCTGATATTCGCTGCGGAATACCATGTCGTCGTTCTCGTAAGCCGGCTTTTGCGCCTTCGCGGCGATCAGCGAAACTTTCGCGTGGACGGTCACCAGCATGGTGGTCACCTGGCCCGTGTTGGCGTCGAACAGCACGGGAGAAGTATCGATCGAAAGAATTTCGCCGTGCAAGACGGCGTCTGCCGAGGCGGGGTCGGACACGATGTGATATCTCGTGCGGGTGATGAACTCGCGGATCACCGCCTGCGTGAAGCGCTGCTCGATGCGGTACTGCACCGTGTCGTTTTTGAACGCGGGAACCGCGATGGTGGTCCACTCGCCCGGCAAATTCGAGCCGTGTCCGGCCACATGATAGCCGCAGCCGCCCGCGGCCAAAGTTGCGACCAGCAGAGCGCACAGCAGCCCGGCAAACGAGCAGGCGAGCCGGCGTTTGCAGCCGCCGCGCACCGTGTCGCCATCGCTATTGCGGCGTGGCAATCAGTTCCTCCGCGATGCGCACCGCGTTGGTGGCCGCGAGCCGCAAATGGTCGGCCACGCCCCAAATCCAGACGCCGCCCGGAATGTTCGGATCGGTCGTGACGTGGCCGAACTGGATGTCGCTCTCGCCCGCCACGCTGACGTTGTCCGGCGATGGATCGTCCGCCGCAGCGATCTTTCCGCCGAGGCTTGCAAATGATGCTTCAATCGCTTTCGGTAAGTCCGGAGCCGCGTCTGCTCCAAGGTCCGCATACGCAGCGAAAGCATACCCGTAAAAGGTCGGAGCTTGCAGCAATTGCATGGCAGGCAAAGGAACGCGCCCGGCGATATACGCGGCCACGTCGCGCGCAATCGTGGCGCGAATTTCGGCGAGCCGCGGTTTGCTGCTTGCGCCGTAATGCGCCAAAAGGTTGAATGCCACCTGCGCGTCGAAAACCTGCCGCCCGATTTCGCGAAACGAAAGAAGGCCGGCCGTCTGGCTTTCGAGTTCTTCGACGCCGGCCCGATCGCGTTCGGAAACGGGAGGGAAGAGCAGCGCCATGGTGTGCTGCGGCCGGAATTCCGCGAGCCCGGCCGCCAGCGTGCAGGCGATGATCACGGGCGCAAGCGGCGACGAAAACGCCACGTTTTTCGCCGCCCCGGCTTCCGAATTTCCGGGCGGCGGCAGTACGGAGGTGAGCGACGGGATCGACGCGATCGCTGGAGTAACGGCCCGGCAGCCAGTAAGGTCGATCACGGTGGCGCCGGCGCGCTGCGCGGCGCGCCAATTCTGCTCGGCATCCGCCGCGTTGCCCGCAAAAAACGCGAAGCGCACGCCTTCAAAGCTGTCTTCGTCGATCGATCGGATAAAAGTTGGTTCGCCGCCAGCTTCGGTGAGTGTTCCGGCGACGACGCTGGCGTCCAGCAGGAGAATATCGAGGGCAGGGAAGTGCCGGTCCTCGAGCAACTGCTTCAGCTCTTTGCCGAGCAGCGAGGAAGCTCCGACGATGGCGACGCGATGAGAGTGCGCGGAGTTCACTGCCATAGTTTACGCGTGGCGGGAAGCGGTGCGATGGCGTACGACGCGCACAGCCTGCAACACCAGTCCGTGCAGCATATAAGCGCCGGCGATGGCCAAGAGAGTGGGCCGCGAGAAAAACCAGATAGCGCCGAAGAGCATGGCAATAGCCACCACGGAAAGCGAAGGCCAGCGTTTCGTCCACTGAATGTCTTTGAAGCTGTAATGGCGAATGGTGCTGGACATCAGGATGCCGAGGACGGCCACCAGCACGAGCCACAGCACCGAAATGGTCGGGCTTTCAATCGGGTTGCGAACGAAATGCACCACAGCCGCGATCGTGCCGGCTGCGGCGGGCGTTGGCATGCCGGCGAAAAAGCGGTTGCCGCCCTGCGCCATGCCCTGAATGTTGAAGCGCGCCAGGCGCCACGCGCAGCAGCACAGGTAGAAAAAGCCGATCAGCCAGCCAAGCTGAACCAGGTAACCCGCTCCCGCCACGCCCGGTGCGGCCGCCGAAGTGTGGACGCCCCAAGCGTAAGCAAGAAACGCGGGCGCGATGCCGAAGCTGATTACGTCCGCCAGTGAATCAAACTGCTTTCCGAACTCGCTGTTGGTGCCCATGGCGCGAGCCACTCGGCCGTCGAGCGAATCGAAAATGATGGCAAAACCAATGGCGCGCGCCGCGTTGTCGAGATCGGCAGGCTGGCCGTCGAGCGTGGCAAGCACGGCGTAATAACCGCACAGAAGATTCGCGACGGTGAGAAGGCTGGGGAGAATGTACACGCCGCGGCGCAGCCGGTGGTTGCGAAACGGGAGCCGGGGTTCGTCGTCGTGGCCGATCGGGTCTATGAAGTTAAAATCCATTTTCCCAAGACGCTCTCGCCGCCTTTGACCATCTGTCCGCGCGTAACCGTGATGACCGCGTCCATCGGCAGCCAGATATCCACGCGAGAGCCAAACCGGATCATGCCCACGCGTTCCCCGAGAGCTACGGTACTGCCCTCTTCCTTCCAGAATAACACGCGCCGCGCAACTGCTCCGGCAATTTGTTTGAAGACGACGCGCCCGTGTGCCGTATCCATATAGATCACGTTCTGCTCGTTGAGCTGTGAGGCCTTCGAACGGAACGCGCCCATGAATTTCCCCGGCCGGTACTCCACGCGGGCGATACGGCCGGCCACCGGCGCCCGCTGCAGGTGAACGTCCCAGATTGCCAGAAAGATGCTGACGCGATGGCCCATCTGCGAATCGAGCGGCTCATCAACGATCTCAACCACATGTCCATCGGCCGGCGACACGATCAGCGAGGGATCGGACGGAATCGGACGTTCCGGATCGCGAAAGAAGTAGAAAACGAACAGCGCGAGGAGAAAGAAAACCAGCCCCGGCCAGAACCACGGCCGCCAGGCCCGCGCGGCGAGCCAGCAAGCCACGGCGATCACCAGCAGCGGGATCGCAAACCGATACGCGTCTTTAACCATTCAGAGGTGGAAACGTCTCCTTGTGCGGATGAATGCGCAGACCACCCGCGCGGCGGTTTTCTGGAGAGCGAAGCGCCACTCTCTCCTGCCGAGCGCGGATACACCCGCATTGTACGACAGAATTGCGGGAACCAGCGGCCTAGTGGCCGGCTATCTGGCGATAGCGCGCCACAATCGACTCCATCTGGTCCTTCAGGCGCAGTTTCAATTTCTTCAGCGTCGCTTCGCGCAGCAAATCCTCGGAGCTCACGTAAACGGACTTGAGAAGTTGTTCGAGCTGAGATTCGCAGCGGGAGTGCTCTTCGGCGAGGCGGCGGAACTCCAAATCGGTTGCAAACAGGGACTGCCGTATATCTTCCGCGATCGGCATTGGTTCCCTCCTGATTGCAGGGTTCACATACCTGTAAGGATTACCACAAACAGCTCGTCGAGCCAATAGGTTCGATCATGGAAATCCCTGCGGCGGTGTCGGCCACGGCAACGATTTGCCGGAGCATCGATCGGGAAATGTGCGTCCGCAATTTGTTTTTTCTGGAACGGATGTGGAACGAGGGGCTCGCGCGAATTTCAGAGCGAGTTCAGCAGCTCGTCCGAAAGCAGGCGCGCCTTTTGCGCCAGATTTTGTGCGCGGTCCCAATCGCCGCCTTTGCTCGCATCGCGAGACTGCGCCAAGAAGCTGCGAATCTTGTCCGCCAGATCCTGCTGCGCGGCGCTCAAGCTCTTACCGTTGGTCTGCTGCAGGTTGTGCTCTGCCGCGGCGATGTCCTCATTCGTCTTGCGCGCGTACTGAGACTGTTGGGTCGGCGAAATTTGCGGCGAAATTTGCGGGGCGGGATGCTCCGCCAGCTGCGTATCCGCCTCCACGGGATGCTCTTCGGGAGGGCGGCGCGGCGCGGGAGGTTTCGTCGGCGCGATCATCACCGGCGCTGGCGGCGCGGCAGCGGACGGGATTGCCGGCGGCGTGCTGGCAGCTTCCACGGGCGGCGTTGCGTCCGTATCCGGAGCAATCGTCATCGGGCGCACCGATTGCGGCGCGGGCGCAAGGGGCGCCGCGGCCACGGGGACCGTTGCACTGATATGCTCGTGCGCGCATCCTGCTGCGCTCAAGGCTACGGCGCAGACGAAAATAAGCGCTGGCATTCGTACGGCGGAAAGTTGGCTGGGCATTTACCGTTTTTCCGCGGCGAAGGGCTGGCTCAAGTCCCGGTTCGCATCCATTGGCCCATCGGCTACGCGCGCCAACGGCAGCAGAATCCGGAATGTCGTGCCGCGCCCTAACTCCGACTCAAAGTCGATCTGTCCATTGTGCAGTTGCACGAATCGAAACGTATTTGCTAATCCGATGCCGGTTCCACCCGGCCGGGTTGTGAAGAACAGCTGGAAAATCTTCTGCTGGTCTTGGGGCGAGATGCCTTTGCCGGTATCCGTCACTTCGATTTCCGCGAAGTCTCCGGCGCGCCGCAGCGCCACCGAGATGCGCCCTCCCGGATTGGTGAAGCTGCAAGCATTCAGCACCAGATTGGAAACCGCCTGATGAATCAACTGCCGGTCCACCAGCGCCACCGGGAAATCCGCGGGGAGTTCGGCGCGCAGCGTGAGGCCGGCTTTGGCAATCGAAGGCCGCGCCGCATCCAGCACTTCGTCCAGCAACTTGCGCAGATCCGTCTCCTCCAGATTCAACTCCACCGGACGCGTAAAATTCAAGAAGGTCTTTACCGCACGGTCCAGCCGGTCGATTTCGCTATCCAGCATCTTTACAGCTTGTTGCGGCTCGGGATCGATCGGCATATTGGCTTTCAGCACTTCCAGCCACAGCCGCATCGAATTCAGCGGATTCTTTACCTCGTGCGCCACGCCGGCCGTCACCCGCCCCAGAGCCGCCAGCCGCTCCGAGACCTGCAGTTGGCTGCCGATCCGCTCGAGCGACTCCACGTCGCGCAGGGTCACCAGCGTGCCCATGCGCGTGCCGCGCTCGCGAATCACTTGCACGCCCACGCCCACTCGTTGCGGCCCCCCATGGCCGTCCAAGGTCACTTCCTTGCCTTCCGTGGAACCGATGTGGTCTCCCTCGAAATTCAGCGCTGCCCGCAGCGGATGGCCCTCCGGGAAAATTTCCGAGGCCAGCAGCCCGCGCAACTCCTCCGGTCCCCCGCCAATGAACTTCTTCGCGGCGGGGCTCACCAGCACCGCGCGTCCTTCGGCGTTGAAGAGCAGCAGCCCGTCTTCCAGGCCGCTCATCACCTGATCGAGGTTTTCGCGCAGGGTGCTGAAAATTTCGCGCACGTCGCGCAACTGCTTGCCGATGCCCAGAATCTTCGTGCTTACCGCGCCGAGTTCGTCGCCGCGCGCCACCACCGGCTCGGAATCGAAGTGGCCCGCCGAAATTCGGTCCAACTGCGCCGAAATCCGGTTCACCGGCGCCAGCATGATGCTGCTCACTCCGAACGCCAGCAGCGTGGAACACAGCACGAACGCGAGCGCCACGTATCCCGCCGAAATCAGCTCTTGCGAAATTTGAGCGCGAATCAGCGCGGACGAAAGCGCCACGCGAATGTTCCCGAACGGAGCGGAGTTCAGCTGAAAGGGAAGCGAAAATTCGTAGGTTTGCGGCGCGCCGAAAAGCTCGCGAAGCTGTTCGATGAGCCCGGCGTGAACCAGCGCGCTCAGAGGCAGCCGCATGGCGATTTTCTTGTCGCGATCGGATGCGTCACTCGACACCAGTACGATCCCGTTCTCATCGCTGATGCTGATCCCGTAGATGGTCGGCGAAATACTGACGTCCGATTCGATCAGGGAATTGAGCGTGGTGCTGTCGTCGAACGCCTCGCGAACGTATGCGCGCACGTCGCTCGCGCCGGGGGAGATCGGTGAATCGCCGCGTTCGGCGGCTTGCTTCACCGCGTCGCTGCACGCGTCCAGCACCTGCTGCGCCACGAAGCTGGCGTTGTCGCTCGATTGCCGCAGCGTCTGCCGCAGCAGCCGCACCAGGTACAAGCCCGACACCAGCGTGACGACCGCCAGCACCAGCAGCGATGTCGCCAGCGTGAACTTAGTCTTCAGGCTGAGACGCATTTTTCCGCCCCGCCTCGTATTCCTTCAGTTTGTTGTGAAGCGTCTTCAAGCTGATTCCCAGAAGCTCCGCGGCGCGCGTTTTGTTCTGGTTCGTTCCCGCGAGCGTCTGGAAGATCAGCTCGCGCTCCACTTCGTCCACGGTCGTCCCGATCGGGAATCGCAGTCCATTGAGGCCGGAGGATGCCACGGCCGGCGCGTGCCCGAAATCCGAAGGGAGGTGCTGCCGCCCGATCGTGCCGCGGTCCGAAGCAATCGCCGCGCGCTCCAGCACGTTGCGCAGCTCGCGAATGTTCCCGGGCCAGGGATACGACCGGAACATCTCCAGCACGTCCGATCCCACGCCCGTCACGCGCTTTCCATGCTTTTCCGAAATTTCACCCAAAAGATGCTCGATCAGCAGCGGCAAGTCTTCCTTGTGCTCGCGCAGAGGCGGCAGGTGAATGTGAAACACGTTCAGCCGGAAATAGAGGTCCTGCCGCATTTTTCCTTCGGCAACGGCCTGCTCGGGGTTCTTGTTTGTCGCCGCCAGCACGCGCACGTCCACCGGCGTTTCCACCTTGCTGCCCAGCCGCCGCACCTTGTTGTCTTCCAGCACGCGCAGCAGCTTCGCTTGCGTCTGCGGCGGCATTTCGCCGATTTCGTCCAGCAGCAGCGTGCCGCCATGGGCCAGTTCGAAACATCCGATCCGCCGCTCGGCCGCGCCGGTGAACGCTCCGCGCTCGTGGCCGAAAATTTCGCTCTCCATCAGCGATTCGGGAATCGCCGAGCAGTTGATGGCCACAAACGGGCGCGCCGATCGCGGCGAAATCATGTGAATCGACCGCGCCACCATCTCTTTTCCCGTTCCGGTTTCACCGGTGATCAGAATCGGCGCCGTGGAGGGCGCGGACATCTCTACCTGCCGCATGATGTCCTGCATCGCCGCAGAAGTTCCGACCAGTCTTCCGAGCTTGCCCGCTTCGCGCAGATTGCGCGTTAGAGCCGCTACCGTCTGCTGATCCCGCACGCGCCCGAACGCGCGGTCGAGAATCGCCCGCAATACCGGAGGCTTCAGCGGCTTTTCAATGTACCAATACGCGCCCGCTTCGATCGCCTGCACCACGCGCTCGTCGCTGCCTCGCCCGGTAATGATGATCACCGGAATGCGCTGCAGTTCCTCGCCCAAATGGCGCAGCAGATCGAGCCCGTTCATGCCGGGCAGCTCCACGTCCGCGAGAATCACGTTGGGAGCGAATTCCGGAAACCGGGCCAGCGCCTCTTCGCCGCTGCCTACTCCGAGAATTTCGTAGCCCCATTTGCGCAGCAGCGCCTCGTAGCCCTTGCGCGCGTTTTCTTCATCCTCAACGATAAGGATGCGTTGCAGGTTTTGACTTTCCATGGACATCTATAGTTTGAATCTACCAGCAGTCCCACTGAAATCCAAGTCACGCGGTCCCCTTGGCGGCTCTGCGAGAGCGTGCGAACGCGTCCATCGAAAGCGGTCGATCCATAAAAGACTGGGCGGAAATTGGCCTCAAAGTGATCCGCTTTGCCGATTCGGGATTAGTACGCATCCTATTACGGCAAGTAACTGCAAACGTGCGGCTTATAAGTTTGGGTAGTTTTGCGATCTTGCCCCTGGTCCCGTTTTGGTTCAAATTCCGCCAGTATCTGACCAATTCGAATAACTAAACCGTTTGTGTTCAGCGCTCGCCCCTTCCCAGTCTGGCGGGTTCTGTGCATTCACATTGGGAAGCCGACCTCATTCATAGGGAGAATCGAATGGCCGCCAGCGGAGCCGAACCAGCACTGACCATCCAGCACCCAATTCCTCCCACCGTCCTGATCGTGGACGACGAGGACACCACGCGAAATCTCTGTCGCGACGTGGTGGCGGACGCCGGCCTCCGCACGCGCACAGCTTCGACCACCGAACAAGCCCTCGATATCCTCGACCAGTATCCCGTGGATCTGGTGATCACCGACCTGCGCGTCCCGCAAATCGGCGGCATCGAGCTGCTCAAGCGCGTGCGCGAATCCTACGCGCAAACCGCCGTGATCGTCCTCACCCAGTACGGCACCATCGAAAGCGCCGTGGAAGCCACGCGCATGGGCGCGGCCGATTACGTCACCAAGCCCTTTCACGTTCCCGAACTGCGCGGAAAGATCGACCGCGTGGTGCGCTCGCTCGAAATCGACCAGGAAAACCGCGTTCTCCGCGAGCAGCTTCGCACCCGCCCGGGATTCGGCGGGCTGATCGGAGTGTCTCCGAAAATGCAGCGCGTCTACCGGCTGATCGAAAAAGTCGGCCAGCACAACTATCCCGTCCTGATTTTGGGCGAGAGCGGCACCGGCAAGGAGCTCGTCGCGCGCTCCATCCACTTTTCGGGCCCGAGGCAGAACAAACCGTTCGTGCCGGTCGATTGCTCCGCGCTGGTTCCCACGCTGATCGAATCGGAGCTGTTTGGCTACGTGAAAGGCGCCTTCACGGGCGCCATGCATTCCAAGATCGGGTTGATGGAAGCGGCCGGAAGCGGGACGCTCTTTCTCGACGAAATCGGCGAAATGCCCATCGACCTGCAAGCCAAGCTCTTGCGCGCCTTGCAGGAGCGCGAGATCAAGCCGGTCGGTTCCACCGATCGCGTGCCCATAGCCACGCGCGTGATTGCCGCCACGAACCGGGACCTGGAAGCCGCGGTCCGCCAGGGGCAGTTCCGCCAGGATCTCTTCTTCCGCCTCAACGTGGTGCAGATCAAGCTTCCGGCCTTGCGCGAGCGCAAAAGCGACATTCCGCTGCTGGTGAATTCATTCCTCGAAAAATTCAGCGATCCGGACGGCCGCGTCCGCACCGTTTCCGAGGACGCCATGGCCCGCCTGATCGCCTACGACTGGCCCGGCAACGTCCGCGAGCTCGAAAATGCCATCGAGCGCGCCGTCGCGCTGGGCTCCGGACCGATCCTGCACGTCGGCGATCTGCCATCCAATCTGCACTACGGCACGGGAGACCGCTTGCCGCAGACCGACGAGCTGCTGCCCCTCGAAGAGCTCGAACGCCGCGCGATTTTGCGCGCCCTGCGCGAAGCCGGAGGCGACAAGCTCGCTGCCGCGCGCTTGCTCGGAATCGGCAAGACCACGCTGTACCGCAAGCTCAAGCAATACGACGCCGAATCCCACTCGCAGACGAATTAATCCGTACGAAATCCGTCTTCAACGTCAGTGAATGTTCGCTCCGCGGGCCTGAAGTCCATTTCCTAGACGGGAAAGCGGCGACCCGCGCGCGTATCGAAGTGGGAAGCGAAACCTGGCCCCGGTGTCCGCGATTCCGCCCAAGCTACTGAAAGCGAATCACTTGAGAGCGACACGCAACTTGGCGAAAGGTATGCATGTAATCTTGCGTGCGCGTCATAGCCAATCACCCTGGAAGAATTCCAGTTGGCAAAATTCTTCGGAGTTGCCTCGAATACGCGGTCACGATCGGCCTGGCCGTGCTTTCGGGCTACTGGATCGTCTACGGGCGGTGGTAGATGAGTGCCGACACAGCGATTACAAGCCCGTTGCACGCACTCGTCGCCTCACCTGCGGACGATCAGGAAAGTGCCTTCCGAAACCCTTCCACTCGTCCGCGGTCTCGCGCCCCGCAGCCTGCCGGTCCGCAGCACGACGAAGCATTCCACGCCGTATTCGATTCGAGCGCCGAAGCCCTGGTGATGATCGATTCCGCCGGTGTGATCCATCGAGCGAACTCGCGGGCGCGCGAGCTTCTCCGTCTGCAGCCTTCGGGAAACGCGGGCACCGGCTTTTCGGAGTTGTTTCCCCACGCGCAGTCCGGCGAGATTGCGGAACTCTGGAATCGCCGCACGGCGCCGTTGCCGTGCAGCCTGGATGCGCCTCTGGGCAGCGGCGTCTCGCTGCGCGTCACGCTGCGCGCCATCCTTCCGGGATCGCAGCACCTGCTGCTTTGCCTCGAAGAAGCCTCGGTCGTCCAGCGCGCGGAGCTTCGCTGGCGGCAGGTGGAATCGGAGTTGCGCGGGATTCTCGATTCCGTGCAGTCGGCCATCGTGCTCTATAGCGCGGCGGGAAGCATTCGCTGTTCGAACGCGCGGTTTGCCGAACTTCTGGGCCTCGACTTGCGCGAGCTGCGGAAAATTCAAAGCTTCGAAGAACTCGCCGAGCTCATCAGCCCGCGATTTCGCAGCCCGGAGGCGTTCGCCGCTCCGTGGCGTTCGTTTGCCGGAGGCACGGGCGAACCAGGACACGACGAGCTCGAAATTACCCGGCCCAGTCGCCGCGTAATCGAGCGGTTTTTCCGGCCCGTGCTCGATTCCGAGGGCCGCGCCATCGGCTGGCTGGAGCGCTATTCCGACGTGACCGGCGAACGCCAGATCCAATCCAAAATGCTGCAGACGGAAAAGATGGCGGCGCTCGGCCAGCTCGTCTCCGGCATTGCCCATGAGCTGAACAACCCGCTCACCGTCATCATGGGTTACGCGCAGCTCTTGCTTGGCAAGGGACTGATGCCTGCGCAACAATCCGAAGCCGAAAAGGTCTATCAGGAAGCGGAGCGCGCGCGGCGCATCGTGAAAAACCTGCTGTACTTCGCGCGCGAAAACCGCTCCGAGCGCACGCGCGTCGATCTCAATGAAATCATCGAGCGCACGCTCGCGCTGCGCAGCTACGAATTGCGCGTGGAAGATATCGCCGTGGAATGCGACCTGGCGCCGCGTCTGCCCGCCACTATGGCGGATCCTTACCAGATGCAGCAGGTGATCTTGAATCTGCTCGTCAATGCCGAGCAGGCTCTGCTGGAAGGACGCGGGCACGGGCACGTCTGGATTCGCACGCGCCACGTGATCGAGGGATTCGGAAAAAACACGCGCGACCACATTTTGCTCGAGGTGGCCGACGACGGCCCGGGCATTCCGCCGGAAATCGCCTCCCGCATATTCGATCCTTTTTTCACCAGCAAGCCTTCGGGCGTCGGCACGGGGCTGGGGCTATCCATCGTCTACGGAATCGTGCACCAGCACGGCGGGGAAGTGGCGTTCGACAATCAACCGGGCGCGGGTGCTCGCTTCGTGGTGGACTTGCCGGTGGTCGAAGCTCCGGCTGAACCGCGCGCGGACTCCTTGGTGCCGGCCGCCGAGAGATCGATTGCCGCGGCGCCCAGCCGGATTCTCGCCATTGAAGACGAGCCCACCGTCGCGCAGCTCATCGTCGACGTGCTTCGCGATGACGGGCATGAAGTCGAAGCGGTTCTCGATGGCCAGGAGGGGCTGCGGAGGCTTTCGCGCAACCGCTACGATCTGGTGATCTGCGATCTGCGCATGCCGCATTTCGACGGGCAGGCTGTCTATGAAAGTCTGCGGCGCGCCGGGGGCCCGCTGCTGGAAAAGATTCTATTCGTCACGGGAGACGTTCTGGCCCCGCAGACCCGCGAATTTCTTGAGCCCAGCGGGTTGCCATACTTGGCGAAACCGTTCCTGGTAGAGGAACTGAAGCTTGCCGTAAATGGCCTGCTCGATCCGGCCCGCCAGCGCGAAGCCAAAGCGGATTCCGCCGCTGCCGCGGGTGACGGCGGCTCCGAACTTGGCCCGTCGTCATCTCAGGGCGCCGAAAGGATTACGCCGCGATGAACTCTGCTGTCGAGCCGGTCAAAACAGCCGACCGCGGAGCGATTCTCGGCGTGCCCGACGGCGGTTTGGCGGAGCGACTCGCGCGCGAAACGGAGCGCCTTTGCAACGTTCACGGTGCCGCGGCCGTTTCCAGCCTGCTGCATTTGCGCCTGCTCGCTTCGCGGAACGCGCCGGACGCGATCCTGATCGATGGCGCCCTGGTGGAGGGCGAACCGCTGCTGGAAGTGCTGCAGCCATTCATTGCCGTCGCGCCGGTCATTTTGGTCGCGCCAGTGGAGCGTCAGGCGGAGGCCGCGCGGCTGGTTCTCGCCAGCGACGTCGAGTACGTGGCGCAGACAGGAGATTTCGTCCCGCTAGCGGCCGGACTGCTTGCGCGCCGAATGCGCTGGGCGCGCATGTCCGAGTCGCTGCTCGGACCTCCGTGGGCCGCCGTGAACGGCGACCTCGGAACGATTTTCCGCCACGAGATCAACAACCCGCTTACCGGCATCCTGGGCAATGCCGAACTCGTGCTCGGACACAGCGAGCGGCTCAACGCCATCGACACGCAGCGCCTGCAAACGGTGGTCGATCTGGCCGTGCGGCTGCGCGAAACAATACGCCGGCTGAGCAACTCCTGGGAACGGCGCCCAGGCTCGCTCACGCCGGCGTAGATTTCCGCTAAGTTGTGACGGCCTCGAAGCGGAGCACCGAAACGCGGCGCCGCTTCGAGACGATTTTGTTTTACGGCAAGGCGAAGACGTAAATCGCGTTGGCCCCGCGAACCAGCGGCACGCCGGACTGAAACGAAAGCACGCCCTCCGCCAGATTGTCGCCGGTGATCACGGCGACGTACTGCTTGCCATCCACCGCGTAGGTGATGGTGCTGACGGAAATCGGCCCGCCGAGAATCGATTGCCACAGCCGCTTCCCGGTGGCCGCGTCGTACGCGCTGAAACGGCGGTTGATGTCTCCGTGGAAAACCAAACCGCCCGCGGTGGTCAGCAAGCCGCCCGTGCCCGGGGTCATGCCGGTCGCGAAGCGCATCATTTCGCCCGTGGATAGATTCACCTTGGCGATTCCGGCGATCGAGCCGGCCGGATGGCCTGGGCGCAGCACGCCGTGGCGAATGCCGCTGGTCTCGTTGGCGGTCATGTCCAGGCAGTTATCGACGTAGCCGGTGTATAGCGAATTGGTGACCGGATCGTAGGCCGTGGGCCAGTAGCTGCGGCCGTTCCAATAGCAGATCACGTGGTGATCGCCGGGACGCTTCATCACCACATCCCAGTTGATGCGCGTCACGCCGGTTTTTTCGTCGATGTTGTCGATGGCCATGTTGGGCGCGTCGTAAGGAATCGGCTCGGCCCACAGGAACTTGCCATCGTTGCGATCGAGCACGAACATCATGCCGCTTTCGCCGACCATGGCCGCCACGTCGTGCACGGAGCCGCGCGGGACCGTGGTGTTGTACCACTTCACGGCCTTGGGATCGGGATTGAACTTTTCGCGGACCAGGGTGCGTTCGTGGGTGTGGTCGGTGTCCCAATCGTCGGCGGGGAGATGCTGGTAATACCACTCCAGCTTGCCGGTATGGGGATTGAGGGCCAGCGTGCAGTTGCTGTAAAGATCGGCCGGAGCGGTCCGCGAAGTGCCGTCGGGATTGCCGTTGTGGCGCGCCAGGCGCTCGTAGGGAGCGGGATTCGCCGTGCCCCAGTAGAGCACGTCGCGAACCGGATCGAACGTGCCGGGCAAGCCCCAGGTGGAAATCGTGTCGTTGGCGGTGTCCGCGCCGTTCCAGGAATCGTAGCCGGGATCGCCGGGCGCCGGGACGGTGTAGAAGCGCCAGACTTTCTTGCCGGTCTCAGCGTTGTCCGCTTCGATGAAGCAGCTTTGGCGTCCTTTGCCGCAGGTACCGCCGGAAATCACGTTGCCGTCGACGACCAGCGCTCCGGAGGTGTTCTGCGTATCGGTCTTATAGGTCTCCCATTTCACTTTGCCAGTGGCCGCGTCGAGCGCCACGACGTAGCCATCGGGCGCGGTGAAGTAGACCATGTCCTTATAGATGGCGATGGTTTTGGTGCGCTCCACCCGGCCGAGGGCGGCTTCTTTATAGTGGCGAACGTACTCCCAGATGATGTCGCCGTTGGTGGCATTGATGGCCATCACGTCGCCGCCGGGAACGATGGTGTACAGCACGCCGTTGTGCTCGATCGGAATTGTTTCGGTCGTACCCGCCGGCAGGCCCAGAGTCCAGGCCATGCGGAGATTTTTCACGTTCTTTTTGTTGATCTGCTTGAGGGGGCTGTAGCGCCACGCGTCGTAGGTGCGGCTGTACATGAGCCAATCGTCGGGGCTCGGATGCAGCAGCATGTCGTTGGTAACCGGCTGGTAGTCCTTCACCACGCCGTGCGGCGGTTCCGGCATCCTGAACATCGGTGGAGGACGCCGCGGCGGAGCTTTCTGCTGCGGCGCGGCTGCTTGCGCCTGCGAAAGCGGCGCCATCGCGCCAGCAAGAAACAGTGTGGCAATCCAATACCCAATCTTATTCATGCAAATCCCCCCACGGATATCCGAAGATCGACGCCCCGAAACACCCCAGCGCGGAAGTCCGCGCCGGAACTCGGCCCCGAAGCTACTGTGACGTGCCGGCGTGCGAATGCGTTTCGCGCGTCGCGGCTGACACCGCAGCGCGCAACCACGGCCTGCCGGGAATCCCGGATGGAAATGATAGCGGCGCGTTTATATCCCAATGCAGCAGGGGGATGCAAGCAAGGATGCGGCCCCGCGTTTGGCTGGAGGGCGCGCGCCGAATGAGAAGCGGCCAGCGGAGCCGAGAAGCAGGGAGATTTGAACGTGGCGCCGGTTCGTCCTGACGAAGGAACGGGTTCTTCAGCCCGGCACGGGCCCCGTGTTCCCGCGCGATCGGCGAAAGATTGGTGAAGAAATCGATGCGCCGGGACGTTCCGGGTAAGGCGGTGCGCGGTCGTTTGTTTTCTATGAGTTGCGTGTGTTTCTACTCGATTGACTGTTCCGGGTAAGACGCGGTGATTGGCGAGTCGCGAGTCGTGATTGGTGGCGCCTGAAAATTTGCCCGATGACCTATTCGGGCGGGAGAATTGCGTTTGCGCCGCGCCGGTACAGCCTAATGGACGCGCGGCATTCGCGCTAAGAGCCGACGGGTTCGAGTTGTGGGCGCACCATTTCATTTTTTGCCGGGGCCGAAGAGCACCCCGACTGACGCTAACAGATGCGCCGCGCAGATGTCTATCCGTAGAACTACCTCCGCAAATTTGCGGGGAGGCGTGGCGTTTATACAACAGCGACGGCAGATGTGTGTTCTTTTAGGTTGCCGCGAGGACAGTAGGAATTGACCGATAATCGTCCGGGGAGTCGTGTGCAACACATTTTGGGAATTCGTTGTACGTGCGGCCGTCGAGCTTTCTGCCCGTAAGCGCTTTGCGCGTTCCGCCCCACTGCTTGAAAAAGAAGGAAATCTTGGCCGCTCGGCATTGATCCCGAATGTTACAGACCCATTCGCGTTGGATTGGGCGGCTTCGCGGCCCGGACTCCCCACCGACGATAACCCAGGAAACATCTTCGAGCGGTAAATCAGGCATCGGTGCCAACAACGGCTCCAACGACAAGAACCTCACGACAGCTGGGATCGCTCGTAATGCTGCGATGCGGTGATAGAAACGTCGATTCTCGACCGACACGCCCAACCACACGTTGGGCAACGGCCAATCGCGCGGCAAGCAATTTGGGACTCTCTCAGGTCTTTTGGTCAGGATTTGGTAGGTGTGGCGGGGAGTCGACCGGATGACATCCCACGCCGCCGCACGCCAAGGGTCGGCATCTTCGATGAAGAAGTCGGACCACGAGCACGTAAAGATCAGCTTCGGCTCTTTCCACGCCAACGGCAATGCAAAGGTTGTTTGCCCGCGCACCACATCGCTCGGCTCCTGGCCAAAGCGAACTTTATCTCGGTACATATAGCAGTGCGCACAGCCCGGCGATACCTTGCGGCAGCCGTGCCAAGGATTCCACGTCGCTTCTGTCCATTCAATTCGCGAAATTCGTCCCATCGTGCCCCCCGGCGCATCTAAAACTCCAGTTTTCTTTGATCTGAACTGTATTCCAACACCTCGTCCCAAAACCGCAAGGCGAGCTTGTGTTTCGAGAACAAGGCCAGGTGATAGAGCGGGCTGTTGCCGTCCGATCTGACTTGCTGCATTTTGTGGAACGGCATCGGCAAGTAGCCGAGCTTTTCCATCTCAGCACTAAACTCCTCTGCGAGAAAACGGGGGAATGCTAATCCGTTGGTTTCAGCCTGCTTCCAACGCTCTCTCCAGTCTGACGAACCTAAGAAGCTATCAATTTTATGGTTGCCCTTGCTGGTGTAGTGCGCAACGTTTCGATTGGCGTCCATGTGGAGCGCAAGGACGAATAGAAAATCCATTCGGCCAAACGCCAAACTTCGGATTGTCGAAAACTGGAGGGAAAGATCAAATGGATCGGCAAAACAGAAACTCAGAACGCCGCGGCCGCTGGGAATGGCCGAGATTATTTCGTCGACCCGCTCGTTGCAATCTCCGCCGACGAAACAGACTTTCGCATTCGCAAACAACCGGGACACTCGAGCACTTAAGGCCGCCAGCGATTCGGAATCACGTTCGCATAGAATGTACGTGTCAAACGGGTGCGGAACGGCGAGAGCCAGCAATGGCGAGCCCCAGTACGCATGGTCTGTTCCTTCGACGCGAGAGAAACCCGAACCCGCACAAAGGTCAATGTAGACGCGTACAGGCCACTTGTCCTTCATGCCTGTCGAGAAGAGCCGGCTGTAGTAAGCGACGCGCCTATATTTGTCGAGCGCCCATCGACCGATCGGCGTTGTCTTCAGGCCGTCGCCTTCCGCCATTTCCAGATAGTCGGCTGGCATACTCAGCACTCAAGCAGCGTCAATAGCAAAATCCAAAGCGCAGAATACAATATTCGCGCCGGACAGATTACCCGATCTTTTGGGTGCCGACGTGTAACCCATGGGGTGCGTATCCGTTTAGCATAGACCGCCGAACGCGACATCTTTCGCTTGTTGCGCAATAACACAGGACCCGTGCCGGGCTGAAGGCCCCGGCGCTACGTTCAAATCCTCTGAAAACGAAAAGCGCCGACGTGGCAGTCGGCTCTCGCGGGAACGGAAATTGTTTGCGCTGAGATTGGCGCTATTGGGCGGCGGGGGCGGGGGAACAGAAACGGTCGAAGGCCTCCACGAGATCCTGGGCGATGGCGCGAGGGTCGCGGCCTTCGATGTCCGAGCGTTCCAGCATGAATACGAGTTTGCCATCGCGCAGCAGGGCAATCGACGGAGACGATGGAGCGTAGCCGGTGAAGTAGGTTCTGGCGCGGGCGGTGGCGTCCACATCCTGCCCGGCGAAGACGGTGGTCCGAACTTCGGGACGCACGCCGTGGGAAAGCGCCGCGGCAACGGCAGGGCGGGCGCGTCCGGCGGCGCAGCCGCAGACGGAGTTGACCACGACGAGCACGGTCCGCTTCTCATGCTGCAGAGCGGCGTCGACTTGCTCGGGGGTGCGCAATTCCAGAAAGCCGATGCGCGTGAGTTCCTCGCGGACGGGTCGAACCATTTCTTCAGGGAACATTGACCGCTCCTTTGCCGATTGCCGTTCGAACTAACAATATAGCACCATTGGCGGGCGCGCGCCGAGAGCGGCCGATCGGCGGCTATTAGCGGACGAGGAAAAAGCAGATGCTTCACCACTGTTCCCGGCTGAAGGCGCCGGGACCGGGTTCGGCATGACAGCCGTGACGTGGAGGCGGGCGGCGGGTTCGCAGCGGCAAGCTTTGGCCGTCGCTCGCTCCGAGGCTAATCGGACGATGCCGAGCGGCGCGCGGCCATGCCTTGCGCGAGCATGGACAGAATCCAGTCCCACCCGTCCTTGTGCTTGCGTCCCATTTCGTCGTCCGGCACACCGGAATGATGGATGGTGACCTCGGTATCGTCTCCCCGCGGTTGCATGCCGACGGACACCACGGATTCGGCGCCTTTGGTCGCTTCGGACATCCACGTGTACTCGACGCGGTAGGGACGCTCGATCTGAACGAAGCGGCCGTAATGCGGATGGGTGCGCGGGCCGTCCTTCACCAGGAGATAGAAGAGGCCATCGACTTGCGGGTTGAAAATCAAGCGCTCCGCGCCGAACCACGGGCCGCCGGGGCTTTTCGGATTCATCCACACGTCGAATACCTTTTCGGCGGATGCGGGAATCGTGCGGGACACGGTGATGTCGGTCAGGTTCATCGTAGTCTCTCCTTTTGCGCGGCGAAGAAATTTTCCAGGCGATCCAGGCGGGCGTTCCAGAACTGTTCGTATTTCAAGACCCAGCGAGCGACTTCGCGCAGGGGCTCCGGCGAGAGTTCGAGGGTGTTTTCGCGACCGCGGCGGGTGCGGCGGACGAGCCGGGCGCGCTCCAGGACGCGCACGTGCTTGCAGAAGCCGGTGAGCGACATGGGGAAAGGCTCGGCGAGATCCGAGATGCGGGCGGGGCCGCGGGCGAGGCGTTCCAGGATAGCGCGGCGGGTGGGATCGGAGATGGCGGCCATCACGTGGTCGATGTTGCGGGTTGAATGCTGAACCATATGGTTAAGTTAATGAGCGGGAGAGTGATTGTCAACCGAATAGTTTAGTATGTCGCGGCGCATGCAAACTGGGATGCAAAAAGACAGGGAAGCAGGGAAGGAAACGCGCCAATTGGGAGATTGGCGCTCCCGGGAAGGCCCGCACCCTTCGCAAGGATCGCGAAGGATGCGGCGCCCATACGAAGGCCAACGTTAGCGGACGGCTAGGACGATTTTGCCGCGGGTGTGGTGGGTGGCGACGGCTTCGTGCGCGGCGGCGGCTTCGGCCAGCGGAAATACCTTCGCAATGACGGGCTTCACTTTGCCGGAATCGACGAGGCGGGCGATTTCGTCGAGCTCGCCGACATTGGGCTGCACGAAGACGTGAGCGGCGCGGACGCCGTGCGCCGCAGCTGTTTCCTGAGTGGGCGGCCGACGAATCGAGACGTAGGTGCCGCCTTTCTTGATGACTTGCCAGGAGCGATCCTGCGTTTCGTCGGTGATGGTGTCGAGCACCACATCGACATCATGGACCACGTCCTCGAATTTCGTGGTGTTGTAGTCGATCACCTGATCGGCGCCGAGCAAGCGCAGAAATTCATGGTTGCGCTGCGAGGCGGTGGCGATCACGCGCGCGCCTTTGGCTTTGGCGAGCTGCACGGCGAAGTGGCCGACGCCTCCGGCGCCGCCGTGGATGAGCACGGTCTGCCCGGCCGAGAGGTGCCCCGCGTCGAAAAGCCCCTGCCAGGCGGTGAGCCCGGTGAGTGGAATCGCGGCGGCGTGCGTGTGGTCGATCGACTTGGGCTTGAGCGCGACTTCGGATTCGCGCACGGCGATGTATTCGGCATAGGCGCCGTCGCGCCCAAGATCGGGGCGGGAATAGACTTCGTCGCCGACTTTCAGGCGAGTGGCGCCGGGGCCGACGGCTTCGACGACGCCGGAAACGTCCCAGCCGGGGACGAAGGGCATTGTGTATTTCATGCGCTCTTTGAAGTGCCCTTGGCGGATCGCCACGTCCACGGGATTCACGCTGGTGGCATGAACGCGAATGAGCACTTCGCTGGCGGCGGGCTTGGGGCGCGGCGCGTCTTCGTATTTGAGGACTTCGGGGCCTCCGTATTCGTGGATGCGGATGGCTTTCATAGTGTCCATGCGATTCTCCTTGAGAAGTGGAACGCGAATTGGATCCGGTGCGAATCGGAACGTCGCGCGGCAACGCGCCTTTGGCAGCGGACGCAACGAAGAATTCTAAAGCAGATTCTTCATTGCTGCGCTCCTCGAAATAAGAATTTTCGAGGCGATTGCTTCAAGACAGTATGTGCAGGAGCCAGCGAGACGCCAGCACTACGAAAATGCGCACCCTTCGCGAAACGCGAGAAGGATGCGGCACCCGCAAAACCGGCGTAGTTGCAGCGAGTTTCAGCGGGCTTGCGAGGAGGCCGATGCCGGAGCGGACGCGGAGCGCTTCGCGGCTGCCAGAGCGTCCAGGCTCCACGGGCCGGCGCCGAACTGTGAGATCAGAAACGCGCCGCCGAGGATCGAGAGATTCTTGTAAAAGTTGGTCAACTGCATGGCGCGCATTGGGCCGGTGACAGCCCAAAAATTGTGCATCATCAGCGTGACGGGAACCAGAAACAGCACGATGAGCCAGCCGCCGAGTTTCGCTTTGTAGCCGAAGAGAATCGAGAGGCCGCCGACAACGGCGATCACGCCGGAAAGCGGAACCATGATTTTCGCCAGCGGTACGCTGGCTTGAACCGCATAGGCCACGTCTTGTCCCGTGAAGTGGCCCTGAGTCCCGAGAATAAAAACGATGGCGAAGCAGATGCGTCCCAGGAGCACGACCGGGCCCCAGAGAGTTTTGTTGGGCGCTGCGTTGTCGTTCATCCAATTCCTCCTGCTCCGCCGATCCTTACCACCCCAAAACGCAGAAGCGTTTTGGGGGCTCCGTTCGGCGGGCGAATTGCGCGGACCCGTACCTGTTGGCGCAGTGGTATCATCGAGCCGCGTGGCGCGTCAAGTGGCGGGCGCACACACTGTCTTGGCCCAATAATTGTGTCACCCCTTAATGGCCCAGTGAAAATGTCACCCTATGAACCGGGAGACATTTCGGTTGAGTCAGAAAGAGTTGCAACGAGTGGCTGTGATTTCATCCTGCAGCAAGGGAACTCTGACGTGTGCCAGGGCCGCGGAGCTGCTCGCTCTAACGCCTCGGCATATCAAACGTCTCAAAGCGCGCTATCGGCAAGGCGGCGCAGCGGCCCTGGCACACGTCCGCCGCGACCGTCCCAGTCCGCGCCGTCTCCCCGATCCCCTGCGCACCCGCATCCTCGAACTGGCCCGCACGCGCTACGCGGGCTTCAACGATCATCATCTCCACGAGAAGCTCTGTGAGGTCGAAGGCCTTTCTCTGGGCCGCGAAACTCTCCGCCGTCTTCTCCGCAGCGCCGGGATCGGTTCGCCCCGCAAACGACGCGCTCCCACTCATCGCCAGCGCCGTTTGCCTCGCGCCCGCGAAGGCGAAATGCTTCTGCTCGACGCCAGCCTGCACCGCTGGCTCGAAGATCGCGGCTCCGAACTCGCCCTGCTCGGCTTCCTCGACGATGCCACCCGCAAAGTCCTGGTCGCCCAGTTCTTCCCCACCGAAGACGCGCGCGGCTATTTCCGCCTGCTCCATCGCTTGCTGCGCCGTTACGGCGTGCCCCTCAGCTTGTACGGCGATCGCCACAGCATTTTCGTCCGCAATGACGATCACTGGTCGACCGAAGAGCAACTCGCCGGCAAACGCCAGCCCACTCAGTTCGGCCGCGCCCTGGCCCAACTCGGTGTCACCTACATCGCTGCCCGCAGCCCCCAAGCCAAAGGTCGCATCGAACGCCTCTGGGGCACTTTTCAGGATCGCCTCACCAGCGAACTGCGCCTGGCCGGCGCCTCCGATATCGCCACAGCCAATCAGGTCCTGCGCCGCTTTCTTCCCGACTACAACCGCCGCTTTGCCCGCGCCCCGCGCCAGACCGAAAAAGCCTGGCGTCTGGCTCCGCAGGATCTCACCCGCATCTGCTGCTTCCTGCACGAACGCGCCGTCGGCAACGACAACGTCGTGCAATGGGCGGGACGCCGCTTCCAAATCCCGCCCCAACCACAACGCTTTAGCCTTGCCGGAGCCAAGGTTCACCTCTACGAATCGCTCGACGGAGACGTGACCATTTACCACGGACCAAACAAACTCCACCACCTCGGTGGTTAACTTCTCAGGGCGTGACATTTTCATCGGGCCATTAGGGTGACATTTTCACGTTGCTATAACACTCCTCGGCGGCGCAGGGGATGAGCCCGTCGTCGCCGGGGCGGTGGGAAAGTGGGAATCCCGCGCCTTTTGCGGGATTTCCAAGCGGAGTGGGAAAGTGGGTTGTACTTTTCCACGGAGCGTCTTTTCCACAGCCTTTTTCCCCGCCCATCTCGCCAGCAAATTCCTCCGGTGTCCGATAGCCCAGACTGCTGTGCGGGCGCGCGGTATTGTAATCCACCCGCCACGCTTCGATGATCTGTCTGGCTTCGGCTAGGCTCACGAACCAGTTCTGGTTCAGGCATTCGTCCCGGAACTTGCCGTTGAAACTTTCGATGAACGCATTCTGCACCGGTTTGCCCGGCTCGATAAAATGCAACCGCACCCCGTTCGCAAAGGCCCATTGGTCCACCACCTGACTGATGAACTCCGGCCCATTGTCCACTTGCATCACTTCCGGCACTCCTCGCGTTTGCTTCAGTCCTTCCAGCACGCGCACCACGCGCTGGCCCGGCAGCGACGTGTCCACTTCGATCCACAGGGCTTCTCGCGTGTAGCCGTCCATCAAGTTCAGCGTCCGGAAACTCCGCCCGCTCGCCAAGCGGTCCTTGGTGAAGTCCATGGTCCAGACCTGGTTGGCCCGTGTGGGCAACTCCGACGGAGCTCGTGCCGCGGCCCGCAGTCGTTTGGCTTGTTTGCGCCGCATCGCCAGCCCTTCCTCGCGGTAGATCCGGTGTACGCGCTTGTGGTTCACCGCCCACCGCTGCGTGCCGTCCGCGTTCTTCTCCCGCCGCAGCATGGCCCACAATCTCCGATAGCCGAAGCGCACTCGCTCGGCGGCCAACTCGCGCAGTCGCATTCGCAACGCCTCATCGTTCGGCTCCCTTCGCCGATACCGCCAACTTCCTCGGTGCATCCCGATCAGCCCACAGGCGTGCCGCTCGCTCAGCCTGGCTTCCTCGCGAGCGACACGCACCGCTTCTCGCTCCTCCCGCGGGCCTACCATTTTTTTGACAGCACCACCTTCAGCGCGTCGATGTCCAACGCCTGCTGTGCCACGATCTTCTTCAGCCGTCCGTTCTCGTCTTCCAACTGGCGCAGCCGCCGCGCCTCGTTCACCTCCAGCCCTCCGTACTTGGCCTTCCAGTGGTAGAACGTCGCGTCGCTGATCCCGATCCGCCGACACAGCTCCTTCACCGGAACTCCGGCTTCAGCCTCCTTCAACACGCCCACAATCTGCTCCTCACTGAACCGGCTTTTCTTCATGGTCGCTTCTCCTCTCGCGGTCTTATACCCGGAGAAGCTAACTTTTGAATGGACTAGTTTTCGGGGGGCAGGTCAACCCGGGCCTCTTTTTCGCTGAATCGTAGGAACAGGCGCAGTCGGTACCTGAAGTGGCTCAACCGCCGGATTACACGAGACGAAAGGTTGTCTCGCACTGTACGGGATGGGCTATCGCGCGGCATCTGTAAACAATTATATCACAGCGTGATATAATTCTTACTTGACGCATCCTGTGCCCTTATCTGACGCGAGTGGCACTGTGACTTTTGTCACAGTGCATTCCGCGTTCCCAAAGTAGGCTGACGCTAGGATGCTGGCGGAGTTCACCCGCGCATGAGGGCACAAGAACAGCGCTCTTTCCGTGAGGCGAACGAAGGGATTGGGCTCGCTTCGGAAGAAAGCGGCAGGAGAACGAATCATGGCGTACGTTATTGCGGAACCCTGTATCGGGGTCAAAGACACCGCTTGTGTTGATGTTTGCCCGGTCGATTGCATTCATCCCCGCAAAGATGAGTCGGACTTCCAGTTAGAGACGCAGCTATACATCAATCCAGACGAATGCATCGATTGCGGGGCATGTGTACCAGTCTGTCCGGTCACCGCAATCTTTGCATTGGACGATTTGCCAGACAAATGGGCGAGTTTTGCGGCTACAAATGCCAGATGGTACAAAAAACAAACGGTTAAGGCGCGGTGAATTCATGTTCACCACACTTCGCGCCTTCAGGCAAGGTCCAAATGACTTCGAATTCGACTGAAATCGCTTTCGTGCTAAACGAGGAGGCAGCCTCGGTATGCCTGTCCAGATTGGAATAGGCGCTCACGACTTTTCGCATCCAACCGGACTTCTTTCTGATTGTCACCGGCGCATCGAGATGTTCCTCGACTCGTTGGAGGCCGTTGGAAGAGTGATCGACCGCTCTGCCACGGACGAGACCAAGCGAGCGCTTATGTCCGCTCTACTGTATTTCCGAGAATCTGCCCCGAAGCACACTGCCGACGAGGAAGAGTCATTGTTTCCTAGGCTACGTCGAGTCCACGATCCTGATGCTCAAACGGCGCTGGAGAAACTCAATCAACTGGAGAAGGACCATCAGTCGGCAGAGCTGTTGCACGCCGAGGTTGAACGCTTAGGGCAATCGTATCTGTCGAAAGGGAGTCTATCGTCGGCGGAGGTGCGAAATTTTCGCAACGCTATCGCCGATCTCAAATCCATGTACCAGCACCACATCAGCATTGAAGACCAATTGGTTTTTCCGGTTGCGGCACGAGTATTACCCCAGAGTGATCAAGCAGCGATTGGACAGGAGATGGCCGCGAGAAGAGGGGTCAGGCCTGCAACGGTGATTCCGCACGTCAATCGCCAGAGATAAGACTCTTCGCGCCGACGATACGGCGGAGGTTCGATGAATCGACTGCACCAATGGTACTGCCAATCGGGCCACTGGCAACGGAAGCTAGCCTCCGAGATATTGCCCTGGTCTCTGGACGGTGTGGAGTTGAGCGGGGAAGTGCTGGAATTGGGACCGGGGCCAGGTCTCACAACGGATTGGCTGCGCTCTCATTGTGGCCGCATCACTTGCCTAGAAGTCGATCCGCACTTAGCTCGCGCCCTCAGCGAGCGCGTCGAGAATGGCAGAGTCACTGTGAGACAGGGTGACGCCACGTCAATGCCATTCGGCGACGGACTCTTCTCGGTCGTCCTGTCTTTCACGATGCTTCATCATGTGCCTTCTTCTGCTTTGCAAGACCGCCTATTCCGCGAAGCTTTTAGAGTGCTGAGGCCTGGTGGAATATTCGTCGGCGCAGACAGCTTGCGATCTATACGCATGCATTTATTTCATTTGGCCGATACGATGATTTGTGTTGATCCGAAACGGCTGCCGGCCAGGTTGACAGCGGCTGGTTTCAAAGATGTCAAAGTTGAGCAAAATGGCGGAAGATTTCGATTCCGCGCGTGGCAGCCGCCGTCGTCGCGTTTTGCAGGTGCTTCGGCGAACGAAGCTCCCGTACGGTAGGATAAGACTTCGCTTGGAAGAGCTCCGATGTTCAAGCTGAAGCGCATCTACGAATTGGCCGAGTTACAAGACGGATATCGCGTCCTCGTGGACAGGATTTGGCCGCGCGGTGTTTCGAAAGAGAAGGCGCGAATCGATCTTTGGATGAAGGAAATTGCGCCGTCGGATGCGCTTCGCAAGTGGTTTGGGCACAACCCTGTACGTTGGCCCGAATTTCAGAAACGCTATCGCGAACACTTGAGGGAGAAGACAGAATTGATCGAACAGCTTCGAAAATCGGAAAAGAACTATGGCACAGTGACGCTGATTTATTCGGCTCGGGATGGCCGCCGTAATCAGGCTGTCGTGCTGTGCTCATTCCTTCAAGAGGCCGCTCGTTTTAAGAGGGCTTCTCGATCCAGATAGGCGAGTTCTACGCCGAGTCCTCGCTCGCCGCGTCGACCGAGGCCACGGCGTTCCAGAGCGGGTAGGGTACTCCGGCGACCCGATTGATGACCAAAGCTTGGGCGACGAGCAAGAAGACCGCGACTTCGATGATGGCCAGTTCGCCCGGTTTTGAAATAATTCCGAGAGAAATGATCAGTGTGGTCGCGCCAGCAGGCGGATGGCTGACTCCGAGAAGAACCATCAATGCACCCGTTGCCGAGAGTGACAGGGCAGCCGCCAGGATTCTTGGCCAGAAAATGCCTGCATGCACGCCGAACGGCAGCGCTCCAGCACCGGTGAGAACGAACGCCGCATAACCGCAGATGATTCCGATAGCATGGCCGAAAATGGTATTTCGCGGACTGCACGTTTTCGCCAGTGGAGAGAAGAACAGCAGGTAAGCGGTGGGCCCAAGCGATGGGAAAACGAACGGATTGCGGCTCAGGAGCGCCACTAGCGCCAGCAGACCAATGGTGACGAAGCCATTCACGAACACATAGACGGACCGCACGAGCCGTGGCGGAAAATGATGTAGCAGCCAATCGAGCCGGAGCCGGCGAAGCAGGAGAAAAATGTGATCAAGCCCGGAACGCTGCTGGGCGTTTGAATCGTCGTTCCGCATCAAATATTCGGCAAGAGGTCGAAATATTCATCGTCCTCGTTTTTGCCGCCTTCCCCTTCGCCGAGCAGCTTTTCCGATTCGACAAATTCGATGCGTTCGATCCATTTGACCATCTTGTAGCCGAGTTGGTTCTCGACGCGCAGGCGCAGCGGCGCTCCGTATACCTCCGGCAGCAGCTTCCCGTTTATATGCGATGCCAGCAGGCATTGTGGCTTCAGCACATTCTCAAGACTCTGCGTGTCGTAGTAGTAGCCACCGTAGAGAGCTTCGCCAAACGAGTAGAACGCGACGACCCGCGCCTGCGGTTTTGGCCGCACGAGCGCGACGAGTGTTTTCATCGGAATCCCACCCCATTTCGCAATGCCGCTCCATCCCTGGATGCAATGATGCATGGTAATGTGTTCGACCTCTCCCAAGCGCTCCAACTCGGCCAGTGAAAGCTCAACCGGGTTCTCGACAAGTCCTCCCACTCTGAGCCGGAAATCTTTGAATCCATTCTCGGCCAGGTGTTTCCAGTCGTCACGCACCGGCATTTTCCCATTGGGCCAAAAGTACGGCGAGATCTGGTCCTCGGTGTATTTCTGCTGCGGCATCAGGCGATTGAGCGTAAGAAGCTGCATCGGATAAGTGACGGACTTGAGGGCGTGCTGCAGGCCGCGCGGGTGGTACCAAGAGATATAGTGAGCCACGATCCATGTGAGGATGACCACTCCGATCCCGACGAACCCCAGATACATCCCGATCGGCTTCAGATCGTCGGTGCCCATCACGATATGGTTCATATTTCGCGCAAAGCCCGTCATGACGATCAGCGTGACATGCACCACGAGAAATGCGAGAAAGCTGAACATGGTCAGAAAATGAATCGATCGAGCCGATTGCCTGCCGCCGAAGATTCGCGCGTACCAGGGAAAACGGTTCACCACAGCCGGTGACATGGCGATGCCCGTTAGGATCGCCAAAGGACCGAAGAGAAAGACAACCGTGAAATAGGCGATCTGTTGAAGTGCGTTGTAACCATAAAAGCCGTTTGGCTCAGCGGGCAAATGAAATGTTGCGTAGTGCACCCATGTGTTCCAGGCCTGCAAAAGGACGACCGGTGAGGTGGGCATAATTCGGCGCCACTGCTCGGTATCGAACAGCATTCCGATGAAAATAATGCCGGTGACGATGAAGCCATGCACGTCGATAAAATGCCAAACCCGTGCGACACCAATCGTGTGCCGATAGCCTGGAGTGCCTACCAGCGGCGATATATACCGAGCATCGTCCTTGGCGGTCCAGAGGCGGTCGCGGGGAACCTTTAGGGGCGTAAAGCGTATCCATTCTGTTCCCGGAGTGCAGCCATCGTTGAAGTACAGGCGCGGATGGTCCATGAGGATGGACAAACCGCTGCGAATCAGCAGCATTACAAAAAGGAAGTTGAAAAAATGGCAATAGCGCACCCAAACGGGAAAACCGTGCGGTCCTGCGAAGTTGTTAGGGTAAATCTGAGGAACAGCTGGCACGCGAGGCATCCCGGCCACCGCGAACTCGATCCAGGCCGCTGCGATTGCAGACAGGACCGCGATTCCGACACCGATCAAGATGGACGGACGAATCCAAATTCGAAATCGGCGATCGGGAGGATAGTGGACGGCTCTATGAGCCGTATCGAACGAAATCATTCTGCCTCCGAACTACCCTGGACGGCGGACGCAGGTACGTCTCTCGCCGACGAAGCGTACTACGGTCAGACCCGAAGGGCGCCTTCCGGCCAAGCGATAGTGAGTAGAAAGGCACTCTCCTCAAGGGCTTCGACATCGTGGGCAATCGCCCGCTCGAGCGCCAACAAGTGGCCTGCGGGCAGATCAAGAACTTTGCCATCTACTTGCATTCGAATGTGACCCGCGACGGTCTGTACGGAAATCCTACCCGCAGCCCTGTGTTCGTGGAGCCGCGCGCCGGACTCCAGAACTGTCAGCACCACACGAAAGTCAGAATGCTTCACCAATGTTTTCGAGTTCCGCCCACCTTGCCAGGCAGCTTCTTTGCGTAACTGTTCTATCTCGGCATTCAGATGGAATGGGAGCGCAGGACTTTCCAGAGGTCCTGGTAATCGCAGGGCAGCAGAATGCGAAGACTGTTTAGTACCATCGCTCATACTCTCTCCTTCTTGATGGCCACCAATCAGATACCTATCTCATCGGCACAACCAACGACTGCTTCAGCACATGGCTCGGCTGGAGAATGAACGTGCCGAAGATATTCATGGCGAAGGCAGTGATCCCTGCCAACTCGAGAAAGGCTGAGACCGGCAGGACAGACCAGGCCCAATTGGCGTAATTCTGATACGCGAGAACCTCGGTGGAGACGCGAAGAGCACATCTGAGGCTGAGCAGGAAAAGTCCTATAAACATTAAGCGAGTGCTCCACAATAGGCGCATCCCGGCGAACGCGGGTAGGACGCGCTGGCCTACACACAAGACCATGACGGCGATGAAGCCGACGGTCAGAGCATGTCTGGAGGCTCCCCAAATCCCTCCCGAAGAATCCCAACGTGTCGCGCCAACTCCCAAGAAGGCTGCCACCAACAACCAGCCGTAGGCCATGCCAGCCTTGCCCCAGTTATAGTCGAATTGCGCGCCATCGTAGCTGCGCCCAACTGCTGACCAACCGAAATCGCCGATAAGCCGGTGAGCGATGCGGGTCTGCACGAGTGCAGCGAGCGTGGCATCTTTGGGTTTGGCCTCTGTGCCGTCGAGGTATCCGAAACGCCCCAGCCGGACCTTACCGTGCCCAAGGTGATTGATTCGGATATATGCCTGCTTCACGAACGCGTTTGCGTTGCTGCGGCCGTTTCCATTCGCGGCGTAGTGCGTGCCACCCAACCCGAGCTGCCCCTGCGGCGCAGCGACGGCGGCATCCCTCGGGAGCATGAAAATCGAGTCTTGGGCTGCCTCACCTGCCAGTCGAAATCCTTGCTCTCTTGTCCAATCGCTACTCGCAGAAGCGAGTGCGGAAATGCGTACGAATTATTCCCTGCACTGCCTTCAAACCAGTCCCAGCCCTCCACGCGCACGCGCCAATTGGCGGATATTTCTAGCGGCCCGAGCTTGTGTTTGCTTGTTTGCGTGGAGTCAGGCTTCGCCGGCTGCGATCCTGATTGCGCCTGGGACTGCGAAATCGATTGCGACGTCAACTGGGACTGCGCCCACCCAGGAACCGGGCAGAGCAGTGCTACACCCAACACGGCCGGCGCGGACGACCCGGCAGGACCGGAAGTAATTGCTCCGAGTCTCTGTCGTCAAATGGAGTCTCCTCTTCACGAGGATTCGCCAGGGGCGCGATACCAGCGCACGACCTGATTCTTACGCCAGAAGTAAGGGTTCGGCGCTACGAGGATATGCACCAGCCGTGTGAATGGCGCGGCGGCAATCAGCGTATAGGCCATCACGATGTGGAATTTCACGGCCAGCGGCATCATCGCGATGAAGCCGAGATCTGGGTTGAACTTGACGAGCGACCAGAGATACGGCGCCACGGTCGCCGCGAACCATGACGAGCCCCACCGATAGAAAACGGCGATGTGCACTCCGCTCGCTATTTGCGCGAGCAGGAGCACCAAGACTACCCAGTCCATACCGCTCGTGACCGCGCGGATTTTCGAGAATGTCAGCCGCCGATGAATCGCGCCCAGAAGACCAACGAGTGTCAGTAATCCGAAAATCAGCGCAGAGATTTCCAGCACGTAGAGACGCAGCGGCCGGCTGTTCCAGGCAAGAATTTCGCTCGGGATCAGGAAAGCGACGATGTGTCCCAGCAAAACCACGACAATTCCGTAGTGGAACGGCACGAGCCCCCAGAAGTGCTGTTTGTTTTCAAGAAACTGCGATGAAACACTCGAATAGGTGAACGGCACCATGCGGTATCGCATGATGGTTCCCAGGAAAAAAACGGCCATCGCGAGATAGGGAAAAACGATGAAGCACAAGCCGTCGGCAAAAGGCAGGGCGGGAGTCATCACCATCCTCCTGAGTTCAGAATGCGAAATGCGGGTTCCGCTGGTGCTGGTTCAGGATCGGGCCGTGGATACCGACGCTCGAGCACGTGGCTGACAGCCAACAGGGCGTTCTCGAAAGGACTCGACTTCCCCTTGAGTCCCGCGCGCATCTTGTCCAATGCCGGGAATAGGCACGCCGTCGCAAAGTCGGCAGCTTCCTGCGGTTCCATGCGGCCGAGCACCGCGAGAGCGTGCGTGAGGTGATCGGGCAACTCAGCGGATTCGATTGACCAGCCGGAGTTTTTGTACCAGTTGCAGTGAGAGAGTCTACATCACAGCGATCGGCTGCGAAATTGAATTGGGTGGCGCCAGGGGGCTACAGGCCGCCGGCGCCGGCGGCCTGTAGCCCAGCGCCGAGTGCGGTCGCAGCGTGTTGTACAACACCCGCCACTTCTCGATCACAACCTGTGCCTCCTTCAACGAGTAAAAAATCTCTCCGTTCAGGCATTCGTCCCGCAGCTTTCCATGGAAACTTTCGCAGTAGCCGTTCTCCCACGGGCTCCCTGGCTCGATGTACAGCGTTCCGGTCCCCACCTTCGCCAGCCACTTCCGCAGTTCTTCCGCCACGAACTCCGGACCGTTGTCCGAACGAATATTCTCCGGAACTCCCCGGTACAGCATCACGTCCGCCACCGCTTCGATCACTTCGTATCTCCCCAGCCTTCTGGCCACGCGGATCGCCAAACACTCCCGCGTGTATTCGTCAATCAGCGTCAGCATGCGCAGCCCTCTTCCGTCGTGCGTCTTCCCGCTCACGAAATCGTAGCTCCACACATGGTTCGCTCGCTCCGGCCGCAGCCGAATGCACGATCCATCGTTGAGCCACAACCTTCCCCGGGGCCTTTGTTTTTGTGGCACTTTCAGCCCCTCGCGCCGCCAGATCCGCTGCACGCGGTCCCTGCCCACGTGCCAGCCGCGATCCCGCAGCAGCGCCGTGATCCGCCGGTAGCCGTAGCGCCCGTACTCGCTGGCCAATGCCATGATGTCTCGCGTCAACGCATCTTCGTCCGTTCGCCAGAGCCCTTCGTAGCGTTGTGTTCCCCTCCACTGCCCCAGCAGCCGGCAGGCATGCCGCTCGGAAATCCGATAGTTCCCGCGGGCATGCCTGACCGCGCCACGCCGCCGCTCAGGGCTTAGAAGTTTCCCTCCGCGACGTCTTTCAGAATTTGCTTCTCCAAAGACAGCTCCGCCACCAGCCGCTTCAACTTGGCGTTCTCCCGTTCCAGTTCCTTGAGTCGTTTGGCTTGATCCAGCTTCAGACCGCCGAACCCTTTCCGCCAGCGGTAGTAGGTCTGGGCGGTAATCTCGGCTTCCTTGCAGGCTTGCGGGGTGGTTTTTCCGTTGGCGATTCCGACTTCAACCTGCCGCAGCAGTGTCACGATCTGCTCCGGCTTGTATTTCTTCATCGGCATACCAACTTCCCTCCAGAGTGAATTCTCTCTCACTCCCGCTGGTACAAAAAAGCCCGGTCAGGTCAGTGCCGGAAAGTGCGGCTGCGCGAGTTCTGAAAACTTCTTCGCGACGGCTTCGAAAATCTGCCAGTCGCTCTTCGATTCCCAGCACGGCGGCACGGCGGCTGACAACGGATGAATGAAGCTGTGCATGTCCGTGGTATTCAGGTCGGCCTTTTCATACCAGGTCGCGGCCGGCAAGACGATGTCCGAATAGAGAGCCGACGTGTCCATGCGGAAATTCAAATCCACGACCAGATCCATCTTTCCAACGGGCGCCGTCTCGTGCCATGCGATCTCTTTAACGGAATCCTGGGCCATGTCTTCCGCGATGGCGTTCGTATGCGTGCCGAGATAGTGCTTCAGGAAGAACTCATGGCCCTTTGCGCTCGCCAGCAGCGCGTTGCCGCGCCAGATGAACCAAACTCGCGGCCAATTCTCCGGTGCGTCGGGATCCTCGACAGAAAACTTCAGCTTGTCTTCGGAAAGCTGCCGCACGACGTAGGCGTTGATTTCATCCTGATTCTTCGCACCCGCCGCTTCAGACTGCTTTACAAGCTCGATCGGGTTCACGTTGAATTGCGGATAAAACGGCAACCAGCCGTTGCGCACGGCGCGCACTTGCGTGTCAGCGGTGTGGCCGGTCGCAAGCGAACCCGGCTTTTGATCGGCGGGCACCGTATGGTAATCGGTGAAGCTCTTCTCGTAGCGCCACTGATCCGTGTGGATGTAGTGCCAGATCGGCGCGTTCTGCAAGCGAGAGGCTGGAAACCAATCTCGTGCAAACGCGATCGCCGACCACGGCTCCATCGGTGCGAGCTTCTCCTGGCCCACATAGTGCGCCAGGCCGCCACCATTCACGCCTACACAGCCTGAAAACATCAGAGCGTGGATCGCGGCACGGTACATGAGGTTTGCGTGGTACCAATGGTTGACCCCGGCTCCGATGATGACCATGCACCGGCCCTTCGTCAGCTCGGCGGTCTTCGCCCATTCACGCGCAAAGCGGATCACCACGTCCCGCCCCATTCCGGTATATTTCTCGGCCCAAGCGGGTGTGTAGGGCTGTGAACTGTCGTCGTAATCTCGCGGATAATCGCCGGGCAAGCCGCGCGAAACGCCGTACTGCGCCATCAGCAGGTCGTATACGGTCGCCACTGTTGCGGTCTTGCCATCGGTCGTGCGTATCTTCTTTACGGGAACGCCGCGTAATATCGTGTGGCCCTCGCCGAAATCATCAAAGCGCGCCTGGACCACTCCGTCATTTGCCGGGAGGAATGTAAGCGTGGGATTGATCTCGCTCCCATCCACGCCGTCTTTCAAAATCAAGTTCCACTTGCCCTTCTCCTTGCCCCAGCGGAACCCCGAGCTGCCCATGGGCATCTTCGGGCGCAAGTCTTTTGCATCCCACATCAGGAATTTCCAGTCGCCGTTCTCGACTCCCGAATAGCCCTCGATCCGGTTGGCGCGAAGCATCTGGCCCGGCTGGAAGAAGCCGTCTTTTTCATGCAATTCGACAAGGTATGGGGCGTCGGTATACTTCTTCGTGTAGTCGAGGAAATAGGGCGTCTGTTTTTCGTGGTGTGCTTCCTTGAGCAGCACGTGGTTTACGGCCATCCACCACGCGCCATCCTGCCCTGCGTTGATCTCCACCCACTCATCAGCGTATTTCGACACTTGGCTGAAGTCTGGCGAGAACACCCACATCTTGGTGCCGTTGTGGCGCGACTCTGCGGCGAAATGGCAGTCCGGCGTGCGGGTCATATTGAGATTGGACCCTACGACGGCGAGCAACTTTGCGTTATACCAATCGGCGGATTCGTGGGCGTCCGTCTGTTCGCCCCAGGTTTCGGGAGAGGCGCTCGGCAGGTCGGAATACCAATCATAAAAGGATAGGAACACCCCGCCCATCAGTTGCAGCAAGCGAGCGCCTGCTGCGTGGCTGATCATGGACATCGCTGGGATCGGTGAGAACCCGGTGATGTGGTCGGGGCCATGCTTCTGGATCGTGTAAATGCAGGATGCGGCGATGAGTTCGAGAACTGTGTCCCATTCGGCGCGCCGAAAGCCTCCCTTGCCCCGCGCTTGCTGCCAGCGTTGCCGAGCCTCGGGGTTTTCCACGAGCGAAGCCCAGGCCTCCACCGGATCACCGTACTTGGCGCGCGCTTCCTTCCACAGGTCGAGCAGTACTCCGCGCGTATAGGGATGCTTCACGCGCAGCGGGCTATAGAGATACCAGGAGTAGGAAATCCCGCGCTGGCAACCACGCGGTTCGTACGGAGGCAAGCCGGCTTCCAGCGAAGGATAGTCGAGACCCTGCATTCCCACGTGACGATTCCATCTTTCACATAGATCTGCCAGGTACATCCGCCGGTGCAATTGACGCCATGCGTGCTGCGTACAATCTTGTCGTGCTGCCAGCGATTGCGATAGAACTCCTCCCATCCTCGCAGTTGAGGGTTCGATTCATCGCGAATCCACGAAAGAGCGTCTTTGCGCTTCATTGCTCACCTCGCACTTGTGCCCGGACAATCGTTCGCCGGACGGACCGGAATCGTCCTCGCCAGGCAAGTTGAAGCAGAGCGAGGCCAACCAGCATTCCGCTGAAGCCGAACAGGACAAACTTCGCCATCGAAGACGTATTCGCAGGCCGACTGTCCTTGCTCGCGTCGTCGATCACTGCGAGCAAAGAAAGAATCTCTTCTGGCTGTAGCGCACGGTTGCGGAAAACGGACTGCATGGTTTGGGTCGGCGGAGCGGATAGCCATGCGCCGAGGCCTTTGCGTCCGCCGAGCCGGTCGAGTACTTTCGTCAGATCCGGGCCGAGGTGCCCGCCGCCCAGGCCACCGATCGTGCCGAGCGTGTGGCAGGACACACAAGCCGGACCGCCGTTGGCGAGCGGCCGCTCGCCAAGAAAATACTGCTCTCCAATCGCAATATCGGTTGCGGTGAACGGCCGATCGCTAATGCTGACACCAGCTAACTCAGATTTCGCAGGGCCCGGTGCCCCTTCAATGAGGTCGAGCAGAGCACTCGCCAAATCAGGCGTCATCCCGGCCACCGTAGGCATCGTTAAACCATGAGCATCCTTCAGCAGCTGTGCGGCATACGGGTCACCGCTGTCGATCATGGCTTGAGGACTCTGGAGAAACTTGACTAGCCAGGCTCGATCCTTCCGCTTCGTGACGCCTTCCAAATCGGGACCGATGAGGCGGCCTCCGCCTACCGTGTGGCATACCGAACAGTTCTGTCGAAAATAATCCGCTGGTACTTGACTGTGCGTCACAGCGGGGCTGCCCAGGTATGCGCATGTGCCGATCGCCAAAAGCCCGATTCTTACGGTCCAAGCTGATCTCATGACCGATCCTGCCTTTCACGATTGACTTCGCTGCTGGAGAAGGTATCGGTCCTTCGAACCTCACGTTGCTGGATGGATTGTTCCTTGCCCGGAGCCTGTTCCAGCTCACGCACCAGCGCTGCAAGGGTCGTCCCTTCCAACAGCTTCTGAAAATCCTCCCGGAGAGGTGCCCATCTGCCGTGGAGGGGGCACGGATTGGTGGGCGAACAATTGCCAATTCCGAGGGCGCACCGGTCAACGTCTGAGGGGCCGTCGGTTGCACGCACGAGGGACCACAAAGTGATGGCTTCCGGAGATTTGCCCAGCTCGATCCCGCCGCCCGGCCCGCGAAATGCCCGGACAAGACCGGCCTGCGCCAGTCGCTGAATGACCTTGGAGAGGTATGCACTGGGGAGCTTGGTCGCTTTGGCAACTTCGTGGATTGGAGAGAGTTCTCCTGGTGGCCGTCCGGCCAGGTAAAGAGCCGCTCGAATCGCAACCTCGGCAGCGTGTCCGTATAGCATTGCGTCACTCAATAACAGATATACGGACCTTGTATTCTTTAATTATCCTCTCTGTCAAGGATTTTGTGAGACTCCCCAGTGTTTCACAATCGAATGGCCCTTTATCAAGGGCTGGACATGACACTTGACGCCAATCAATGAACTGAAGAAACTAGAGTCCGTATTCCTTTATGATCTATTCAAAGCCCTGCGAATATGCGATCCGCGCCCTCGTGTTCCTAGCTCGATTCCCGGACCATGGCGCGGCGCAAGGAACGGAAATCGCCAAAGCGGAAGGCCTTCCGGCGCCTGTTCTAGGCAAGGTATTACAGGAGTTGGTTCGTAAAGGACTGCTGGAGTCGCGCCGAGGACCGGGCGGCGGGTTTCGATTAGCGCGAAATCCCCAACTGATTACGTTGCGCGATGTCGTGGCGGCGATTGACGGCTTGGATCAGTTTGCTGAATGCGCAGTGGGTTTGGAAGGCTGCTCGGATAACTCCCCGTGCCCGCTGCACGATACCTGGAAAGGCCCTCGCAGGCAGCTGATGAATAATCTCGAGGTCACCACGCTGGCCGACATGGCTGCCACGGTAGCGAGGAAGAAGAAACTCCTGCATCACCCGATACAAGCTCGCTCCAAGTGACGCGGCGCCATTCGGCAAAATGCACCTGTGTTGGGCAGTCCCTCATTTTTTGCGCATGATGTCTTCTGCCCAGCTTAGCGCCGCTTGGCCGTTCGGAAATCCGATTGTGGTGAGGGATAGCAATATGGCGTGGCGAATCTCGTCCCGCGAGACGCCTTCGGCCAAGGCGTTTCGCACCGCGGAATGCATCGCACCTTCGGAGCCGGAACCTGCGGCAATCCCGATCTTGACCAGCCGCCGAGAGCGAGCATCCAGCGGACCGGCACGGTGACATTCCTCTCCGAGTTTTTGAAACGCGCGCCAAACGTTTCCGTGAGTTTTTTGAAATCGTCTCGTCCACTGGGGGAATTGTGTTTGCATTCAAAATCTCCTTTCTAGATCTCAGTACAGTTCGAGAGCAAACTACATCATTTTGCGCGCCCACACGAAATGAAGATTTCATTGCCTTTCGTTCCTCCAACCCTTTCGAGCGCCGGAGTACGCTTCGCAGCCTCTCATTTGCGCCAAGCCAATCTCAGCCCACGACTGTGGTGTAAGCTTGTCATGGAACGCGCGCGTCTGAAGTTCATTTCATTCAATCGGGGATTTTCGGTTCTGGTAGGAGCAGCAGTGGCGGATCGCTACGATGGCTGAAGACGTCGAAATAGTTCTGCGAATAACACCGCTCTTCGCGAGCCTTACGGAACCAGAGATGCGTGCATTGGCTGCGCGAGTCAGCAAAAGGCATTTTCAACGGGGCGAGTTGCTGTTTGGAGAAGGGGACCCTTGCACCGGACTTTTTCTGGTGGCGTCCGGCAAGATTCGCATTTTCAAGCTGTCGGCCGCGGGCCGCGAGCAGGTGTTAGCCGTTGAAGGGCCTGGTAGCTCGTTTGCGGAGCTTCCCGTGTTCGATGGAGGCAACTATCCCGCCGCGGCATCAGCTTTGGAGGACGCGACAGTCCTCTTCATCTCGCGAAAGGATTTCCAGAACTTTTGCCGCGAGCATCCGGATGTAGCGCTCAAAGTGATTGCCGTGGTCGGATCGCGGCTACGACGCCTCATCGGAATCATCGAAGAACTGTCGTTCACGACCGTCCGCCAGCGGTTGATCGCCGTCATCCTTCGCCTCGCGGAAGCGGGCGGTCGCCCCTCAAAAGACGGGGTCCACTTGGAATTGATGATGAGCCATCAGGATTTGGCCGCGGAGTTGGGTACGGTGCGAGAACTGGTTTCCCGAAATCTGAGCCGGCTCCAAGCGGAAGGGTTCCTGGAAGTTGATGGCCGCAAGATCGTGGTGAAAGACTTGGCCGGTCTGAAGCACGAGCAAATCTCAACCGAGTAACATTCCCTGCAAAATTTGGCATCCCGAGCCTGGTAGTGACTTTGGTCACTGCCCCCTAGGCGGAGCCTCATCCAAACTGCTCGCGGATAGGGGAGGCAATCATGAACTTCACCGCTGAAACCAAAGTAAAAGAAATTGCAGTGGCGCACCCGGGGGCGACGCAGATTCTGGAGAAGGCCGGTGTGGACTACTGTTGCGGGGGTAACAAGTCCCTGCACGACGCATGCGCACATGCCGGCGTATCTACGGAAGAGATCATGGCCCGGCTAGCTGAGAACAAAGCTGATGTAGGACCAGCTGATTCGAACTGGGTTTCGGCCCCACTTGGCGATCTCACGGAGCATATCCGCGAGAAGCACCACCGGTACGTCCGCGAGGCAGTACGACGCGACCTCGCTCTATTGGAGAAAGTGACGGCAAAGCACGCGGCGAATCATCCCGAACTCTTGGACATCGAAAAACTCTTCGTTCAAGTGGGCAGGGAAATGACCATGCACATGCAGAAAGAAGAGCAAATTCTGTTCCCTTATATCGAGGCGCTGGAGCACGCGGCCAATGGAGAGGCCGCAGTCGAGCCTCCCTTCTTTCAGACTGTGCGAAATCCCGTTCACGCCATGATGGAGGAACACGCCGCCGCCGCGGCCTTGGTAGGTCAGATTCGCGAAGCCAGTTCGGCGTACACGCCCCCTGCGAATGCGTGCGCGAGCTATCAGGTGCTCTATCGGGATTTGCAGGAGTTCGAAGTTGATCTCCACCAACACGTGCATCTCGAAAACAACATTCTGTTCCCGCGTGCCGTGGACATGGAAGCTGCGGTCTTGTGACGGGCGGCAGCACGTTGATCCAACTTGAACAGCCCGTCATAGTGCCCGCCGGTGAGCTTCGTCCCCCGCGCTCGCCAGCGGAAATCGTGGACATTGCCCGTGCGCGCGAGAGATCCCTGTCCCGGCTGCTGATGGCTTACATTAGTTCGGGACTTTTGTTCATGTTGCTCCCGGGAACATTCCTCGGTGTCTGGAATCTTCTCCAAATCAGCGGGCGCGAGAGCGCAGGGTCCGTTTCACCCGCATGGTTGCAGGCGCACGGCCACGCGCAGGTGTTCGGCTGGATCGGGAGCTTCATTTTCGGTATCGGTTTCTACTCGATTCCGAAGCTGCACGGCGCCATGAAACCAGCCTTCGGCGCCGCGTGGGCGTGCTGGATCATGTGGACGGTCGGAGTGGCAATGCGCTGGACAGCGAACGTGTACGGCTGGCAGTGGCGCCTGCTGCTTCCGGTTTCGGCCCTCCTCGAACTCGCGGCGTTTGTGATTTTCTTTCGCGCGGTTTCGCAGCACCGGCCCGAGAACTCCGGGAAATACCGGCCGGAGCCATGGGTGTGGGTGGTGATCAGTGCGAGTGTCGGTTTGATGCTGACGCTCGTCGGGAATCTCGCCGGAACCATGTACGTGGCGGTACACGGCGCAAGCCCTGCCCTGCCGCACGCTCTCGACCAGCGCTATCTCGTGCTGGTCGCTTGGGGATTTCTGGTGCCGTTTGTCTGGGGATTCAGCACCAAGTGGATGTCGGTGTTTCTGGGACTGAAGCCGCTTCGTCCCAAGCTGCTCTTGGCCGCTCTCGCGGTGAACAGTGCTGGTATTGTCCTGACGCTTGCGGGATGGGGAACTCAAGCGACGCCGCTCTTTGTCGCGGGCGCGGCGCTGGCAATTGCGGCATTGCGGATGTTCGAATCGTCGCGGCAGGAGCCGAAAACCCGTGGCGTGCACCGAAGTTTTCCGTTCTTCGTTCGCATGGCATACGGCTGGCTGCTGGTGGCCGGCCTGCTCGGAATCGGCGCCGCGCGCTGGGATTCCTCCGGGGGAATTTGGGGCGCGTCGCGCCATGCGCTGACGGTCGGATTCATCGCCGTGATGGTGCTGTCCGTGGGCCAGCGCATTCTGCCGGCGTTCGCGGGGATGCGTCTGTTGTGGAGCACGGGGCTGATGTTTGCCGGCCTCGCGCTTCTCACGATCGGATGTACGCTTCGCGTTTCCTGTGAAATTCTAGCGTACCAAGGGTACGCGAGCTGGGCATGGAATGTGCTGCCGGTCTCGGCGGTGCTCGAATTGGCGGGGATCACGGCATTCGCGATGAACATTTTTGCCACGTTCATTCTCGAGCCGAGCCACGTACAGAAGCAGCCCCTGGTTGTGGGCATAGACACAGCAGTTTCGTAGGGTTTGCGGCCGCGCTGACAGAATCCAGGAACACCGAATTAGCGGGGAGGTTTGTTGTGGCAAAGATCGACGACATTTGCAGGGAAGTGATGGACAAGGCCGAGTGGATCGCCATTGCTACCACTGGCCCTGATGGCCCGCACCTCGTGGCAACCTGGGGCGATCAACTGCGCGCGCTCACCGTCGAGGACGGTACGCTCCTCATCCCCGTCGGCCACATGCACAAGACCGAAGCAAATGTAAGACGTGACAACCGCGTGGAATTGCTATGCGCCACGCGTCAGGTGCAAGGGGCTCACGGCCCGGGCAGGGGGTGCGGCATCGTCGGCAAGGCAGAGTTCCAGACGGCGGGCCCGCATTTCGATGCCATCAAAGCCAAGTTCAAATGGGCGCGTGCTGCGCTCGTGGTCAACGTGGAAGAAGCAAAGCCTCAACTTTAGATTGGGATTGGTGTTCGATTGCACACAACCTCGGAATGCACTTTTCTGCTGGTAGCGTGAACAGTCACGGAGATGACAATTGCCAACTCAGCGGAGTAGAGTGCGGTCGATTGCAGAGGTGGGCCTTCAAGACTCCCTTGCCTTACCGAACGTGTGCGGTTAGCGTTTCTGGACCTATCTTTTAAGCAGAGGGTCGGGCGTTCGAATCCTCCAGCGTCACGCCGGTATGCTGCGAGAGAAGCAGATGGTCAGTGACAGCGGGGGCGGAAGCAACGACTTCAGCCCACCCTACATTCCTGCGCCGTTCGGAGGCGTTGCGGACCCAAAGTTCTAGCGAGAGCCACTCAATTCATCTGGTTCAACAAGACCGGAGTTCTTCATTGAGATGAGTTCAGCCCGGCTTTCGCCCCTTATTCGCTAAGGGGGAAATTCAGGGGACTCCGTGCATGCGAAGCCACATTTTCGTACATCGTGCCACTACTAGATTTTCTGTTAACCGCCTTGTTTTTCAGAAACAAAATTGAAAGGGAAGGACTTCCGAGAGAAATGGCGCCTGCCTTGGGCGCAGGAGGTCTGGAGTTCAAATCTCCACGCCCCGACCACTCCCGCCATATCACAAATCAGCTGTCAGGAACTTACCGAGGATTCAGGTTCGGTGCCGAGATTGCCCAATGCCCACGCGCGGTCGGCACAGCCGGGGCCGCGAGCATTTGATCGACACGTCCGCTGCCCGTAATTCGAACTCCTGCACTACCACTTCCGTGGTCTGTGCATTTTCCGCGCTTTGTTGATGTCGCAGTTCGATTTCCACACATCGGAATTGCGCCGACGTACATCTAATCGTTCATAGCGGAGCTCCGAATGAATGAGCGACGCAGTTCGCCCATGCGGGTGTCCGCGTGAAGGGGCGTGCAAGCAAGAAAACCTCGGACTTTGGCGAGCTCACGATCTGCATGACCTTGCTGAACCTGCGGCGAGTGCGATCGAGCTTGCGGCGCCCAAACGAAGCGCAGGAAACCTACTCATAGGCGAGCCAGGACTCAGCCGACGCCCGGCGGCTCCGTGGTGCAAAGCTGCACGGCCGGCGGCGAGAACGAGGGAAAGGAGAAGGAAAATGGCTGATAAAAGCACGGCGGTACAGAAAGCTCCATCGAGCGGTTCGCTGAGAGTGGTCGAACCGCAAACCCTATTCGAACGAATGAACCAAATGCACAACGAAATCGCGCGGCGCGCCTTTGAAATGTTCGAGCACGATGGCAGCATGTTCGGCCGGGATTGGGAAAACTGGTTCAACGCCGAAGAGCAACTGCTTCATCCGGTCCATGTCAACATCACCGATTCGGACGATGCGCTGCGCGTGCAGGCCGAAGTCCCTGGTTTCGAACCAAAGGACATCGAAATCAGCCTGGAGCCGACGCGGCTGACGATCAGCGGCAAGCGGGAAACGAGCGAGGAGCAGCAGCAAAAGGGCAAGATGGTTTACAAAGAGCAGTGTTCGAGCGAAATGCTTCGCGTGATCGATCTGCCCGCGGAAGTTGACCCGGATAAGACCAAGGCGACGCTGAAAAACGGCGTCCTCGAGCTCGAAATGCCGAAGACGGCCAAGTCGGAGGGACGGCGCGTCGAAGTCAAAGGCCTCTAAACCTTTTCCACAAGCTTCGAATTCCGGATATTCCGACAGCTGGTCTGCGGCCGCAGGGAACAAAATTGCGTCCGCAGACCGCCTTTAACCCGTCCGCGGCAGCGTATCTGCTTTCCTAAATTCCGTGTGCCTCGTCGATATGCCCCTAGCCCGGGGCTGTGACCCATGTCACAGCGGCCCGTGTCAACTCGCACAGAGAATGCCTTAGAACGGCGTCATAAATGGCTTGTAATCGGATCGGATCGCGGAGTGAGAGGTGGAACATGGCCGTCACAAAGGCGCAGACACGGATCGAGATTCGAAACATTCTCTACGCCACGGATTTTTCGCCGATGGCCGAAGTTGCGGCATCTTACGCTGCGGAATTGGCGCGGCGCTACGGGGCCAAGATCTTTGCCCTGCGCGTGCGGCCGCTGCAATCCTACGGCATGGCGCCACCGGAATCGTGGCCAGCGCTGAAGGAAGCTACCGAATTCCAGGCCAAGGAACAAGCCGCGCACCTGGACGGCCTGTTTCGCAACGTGGCGCATCAGGCTATCGTCGAAGAGGGCGGCGTTTGGGACGCGCTCTCCAATTTAATCCACGAGCGGCACATTGATCTGGTGGTGATGGGCACCCACGGACGCGAGGGCCTCGGCAAGCTTCTGCTCGGCTCCGTGGCGGAAAGCGTGCTGCGGCGCGCTCCCTGCCCGGTGCTGACGATCGGGCCGAACGTAGACGTGGAACCCGAGCGCGCTACGCAGATGAAGCGTATCCTGTTCGCCACCGATTTTTCGGACGCGTCGCACGCCGCCGCTCCGTACGCAATCTCTCTGGCGCAAGAAAACCAAGCGCATTTGGATCTGCTGCACGTGGTTGAAAACCGCAAAGTCGGCGAACTGGTGGACACTCCTGAATTGACCCAGGGAACGATCGGGCGCATGCGCGGTTTGCTGCCGCCGGAAGCGGCGCTCTGGTGCGAGCCTGCGTTCCTGGTGGAAGCGGGACACGCGGCCGAGCAGGTGCTGAAAACCGCCAGAGAGCGCAAGTCGGACGCGATCGTGATTGGCGTTCGGCACTTGGAAGGCGACTGGGGTGCGTCGGATCACCTCCCGTGGCATACGGCGCACAAGATCATCGCTGGCGCTCCGTGCCCGGTGCTGACGGTTCGCGGCTGACGTTGCAGGTCGCAAAGCTTCTTTCATAGCACGTGGGGAAGGACGCGAAGCGGAGCCGAGTGACGGCATCGCACATGGCTTCGCTTCGCGGCGCTGTTCAGCAGGCCCCCGCGGCCAACCACGATCCATTCCCGCGCAGTGTTCAAAAACTCTTTGACCGAGCCCCCCCTGGCCATAGAATTCATTTACCCAAAATGCGCCATAGCCGATCAGCAGTTCATCCAAATTCCAGTCAGGTGGGTGCGCCATGAGCCGGCGGTCTTCGCTTGAATCGATGTTCCTTCCGCGGTCGGTGGCCGTGATTGGCGCCACGGACCGGAAGGGAACCGTTGGGCATACGCTCTTGCTCAACTTGACGCAGGGCAAGTTCCCGGGATCGATTTTCCCGGTGAATCCCAAGCACGCGGAAGTGCTGGGACTGCGCTGCTACCCAAACGTCGCGAGCATTTCGGGGCATGTGGATCTGGCGGTGATCGTCACCCCGGCGGTGACGGTTCCCGGCGTTGTCGGCGAATGTGTGAAGGCCGGAGTGGGCGCCGTGGTGGTGATCTCCGCCGGATTCAAAGAGCGCGGCGCGGAAGGCGCCGATCTCGAGCGGCAGATCAAAGCGCGGCTTCGCGGCGCGAAGATGCGGCTGATCGGGCCAAACTGCCTGGGCGTGATGAATCCCGTCGCTGCGTTGAACGCGACGTTCGCTCACGACATGGCGCTGCCCGGAAAAGTGGCGTTCCTGAGCCAGAGCGGCGCTCTGGAAACGGCCATTCTCGATTGGAGTCTCGAGGAGCAAGTCGGCTTCAGCGCGATTGTTTCGACAGGCTCGATGCTCGACGTCGGCTGGGGCGATCTGATCGACTATTTTGGCGGCGATTCGGGTACGCAGGCGATCTTGCTCTACGTGGAATCCGTCGGCGACGCGCGCTCGTTTCTTTCCGCGGCGCGCGAGGTGGCGCTGCAAAAGCCGATCATCGTGATTAAGGCGGGACGTTCAGCTGCCGCGTCGCGCGCTGCCACGTCCCACACCGGCGCGCTCACTGGCAGCGATGAGGTGTTTGACGCTGCGCTGCGGCGCTGCGGTGTGCTTCGGGTGCGGAATATCAGTGACCTTTTTTACATGGCGGAAACGCTGGCGCGTCAGCCGCGCCCGCGCGGTCCGCGGCTGACGATTTTGACCAACGCCGGCGGGCCCGGCGTGCTGGCGACGGATTCGCTGATCGCCAATGGCGGCGAGCTCGCGCCTCTTGCCGAAGATTCGATCCATGCGCTGAGCGCGTTTCTTTCGCCGCATTGGAGTCACGGCAACCCGATTGACGTTCTCGGCGATGCTGGACCGGAGGAGTATGGCCGCGCTCTGGAGATCGCCATCAACGATCCGCGGAGCGACGGTTTGCTCGCCATTCTGGCGCCGCAGGGCATGAGTGATCCCGCGAAAGTGGCCGAAAAAATGCGGCCGTTTGCGCGCGGCACCGGCAAGCCGGTGCTGGCCAGCTGGATGGGAGGGAAGTTGATGGCCGAGGGCGTCGAAGTCCTGAATGACGCCGGAATTCCAACGTTCTCTTACGCCGATACGGCCGCGCGTGCTTTCTGCTACATGTGGCGTTACAGCTACAACCTTCGCGCGCTCTACGAGACGCCCAGCCTAGCGGAAGAAATGGAACAGGGCGAAGCAGCGGCGGAAAGAGTCTCGGGCGTTTTGCAGAACATTCGCCGCAACCGCCGAACCGTGCTCACCGAAGTGGAATCGAAGGAAATTGTGGCCGATTACGGGATCCCGGTCGTCGAGACGCGCGTCGCAAAGTCCGCGGATGAAGCCGCCGCAACGGCAAAGGCGCTTGGGTTTCCGGTGGTGCTGAAAGTCTATTCCGAGACGATCACGCACAAGACGGACGTCGGTGGCGTGAAGTTGAATCTCGTCAACGAAGATGCGGTTCGGCGTGCGTACGCGGAGATCGAATCGTCGGTCCGCGAAAGAGCCGGCGCAGGCAAGTTTCAGGGCACGAGCGTGCAGCCGATGATTCGCCTCGATGGCTACGAGCTCATTATCGGCAGCAGCGTCGATCCGCAGTTCGGCCCGGTGATTCTTTTCGGCTCTGGCGGGCAGTTGGTGGAAGTGTATGGCGACCGGGCGTTGGCTTTGCCGCCGCTGAACACCACGCTGGCCCAGCGCCTGATCGAGCAAACGAAAATTTACCGCGCTCTTCAGGGGGTCCGCGGGCGCGCCGCTGTGGATCTCGAGAATTTGCGGCTGATCCTGGTGCGTTTCGCCAAGCTTTTAGTGGAGCAGCCCTGGATCAAGGAGATCGACATCAATCCGCTGCTGGCCAGCGCGGAGCGGATCGTTGCGCTCGACGCGCGCGTGATTCTCCACGGCGAGGAAATAGCCGCGGAGAAGCTGCCTCGCCCGGCAATTCGGCCTTATCCACTGAAATACGTTGGCCGCTGGACCATGAAAAGTGGCAAGGCCATTACGATTCGTCCCATTCGCCCCGAAGACGAGCCGCTGATCGCGAAGTTTCACGAAACTCTGTCCGACCGCAGTGTCTATCTTCGCTATTTCCACATGGAGCGGCTCAGCTCGCGCGTGGCCCACGAGCGCCTGATTCAAAAATGCTTCATCGACTACGACCGCGAACTGGCGCTGGTGGCCGATTTCGAAAATCCGCAGTCGGGCCAGCACGAAATCCTGGGCGTCGGGCGGCTAACCAAGATGCCGAGCGAGGAGGAAGCGGAAGTGGGCGTGCTGATCAGCGATGTGTATCAGGGCCAAGGGCTCGGAACGGAACTGGTGCGGCGCTTGATTGATGCGGGCCGCAACGAAAAATTGCAACATATCGTGGCGAATATCCTGCCGGAGAATGCCGGTATGCGCGCGCTGGCGGATAAATTCGGATTTCAGATTCGGCCCGCTGAAGATCCCAGCATGGTGGTGGCCGTGCTCGATCTTCAAAGCGCAGCGGGCGATTAGTCCTGCTCGGGGATTCCGGTCAGCTCAAGCTGCAACGACGCGGGCTGATTCGCGTTCGATGCGGGCAATCGGCCGCGGCGACATCACGACGCCTTCGCCCCGCCGGTACTCGAGGAAGTAACGGCTGGCGCACTTTCCACACAGCCAGAAGTGTTTGAATTCGCTCGTCGCTTCGAGATTGCCAGCCCGAAGATCCTTTGGCGCTCGAATCAATTGGCCTTCCCGGTAATCAAACTGCGAGGAGCATGTCGGATTCGCGCATTTTAGGAACATGATTTTCCCCCTCAGAAAAATCCTGGCCGGTCGCACCACGCTACCCCTAGCAGCGTATACGCCAGCCCCGAAAACGGCACAGTGACCAGCGTCACACTCCGATGTGACCGTTCTCCTACTCGCTTTTAGATGCAGTGGGTAGCCTTTACGGTGGCGGGAAATGAAGAATTGCAAGCGCGGAGCGGGCACTGTTCCGCACGGAAACGGGGGCTTTATGCGCTTGGCAGGCTTGGAATCAGAGCTATCTGGAATATCCCGGCCGATCCTCACGCTTTATCTTGAGGCCAACACGAAGGGATCAGCGAGCCGCAGTTCCACTGTGAATTCGCTGCCTTGGCTGAGAAAGGAAGGGAAGGTGCTTGCGGCCCGCCTGCAGCCGAAGGGGCGAGCGGCATTTCGCGCGCAACTCGATCGCGTCGAAAAATTCGTGCGCAATTCGGCCACCGGGAACGGCGCCCTGGCCATCTTCTCCGGCCCCGCGAAGTGGGTTTACGTGCCGCTGCCGTTTGCGGTCTCGAACGAACTGCACTGGGGCCAGCCGGATTTGATGCAGCTTCGCCGCATCGCAGACGAACAGCAAGACGCGTGCATCGTGGCCGTGGACAGAGCGGGCGCGCGTTTTTTCCGTTACCAACTTGGAGATCTGGCCGAATTTCCGGCGATGAAATTTGAAATCGACCTCTCCCAGTGGAAACACAAAGAACACAGCCACATGGCGCGCCGCGACACGAAAATGCCGCACGGTCCGTTGCGCGACGCGTTCAAGCAGCGCATGGACGAGCAGTATCTTCACTTTTTCCGGCACGTGTCGGAGCGGATCAAGTTCGTATGCGCGAAAGAGAATTTGGAGATCGTTCTGCTGGTGGGTTCCGAGCGGCTTACAAAGCCAATCCAGTCGGCGTTGCCGCGCGAGATTCAGGAACGGACGGTGCTGGTGGGCGAGGATCTTGCCCGAGTCGCCGCCGCAAAACTGCAGACCAAAATCTTGCCGAAAATCTCCCAATGGATGAACCAGTTTGCCGAGCACGAGGCGGCCAGGCTGCTCGAAAGCGAGGGCGCCGCCGTTGTTGGCTTGGACGAAACTCTTGCCGAGCTGCAAAACGGCCGAATCGGAAGCGTCTTGCTGGTTCGAGGGTTGGATGCTGCGCTTCGCCAGTGCGTGAATTGCGGCGACATCAACCGCTCGGCCGATCCCAGCTGCGTGATGTGTGGCGGCGCCAGGCGCGAGGTGATGCTCCGCCAGGTTCTCGACGATCTGACGAAAGAACACCACACTAGGATTGAGGTCCTCGACCCGAATGCGGCGAAGAAGTTGGCGAAAGCCGGAGGCATTGGCGGCTGGCTGCGACAGCCGGTCCTGGTGGCGGCGCGCTAGAAAGACCGCGCGGAATGGTTCGGGGTGGGACGCTGGTGATGCGAGTCACTGACTTTTGGCCCTGTAGGCGCGAATCTTGCTATTGAGATGGGCCGCCTCTTCGGGTCGACAAATTTACGTTCGCGGGCCCACTCGACAGGCGCGGACCGGAAGTTACCCGAACTCTAGCGCCAAAGGCAGGTGCGTATGGCAAGAAAGCGAGTGATTACCAAGAAACGAGGCAAGGCGGGCGCGAGTGCGAAAGGGCATCGCCGGGCAAAAAAACATGCGAGCCCAAAAGCATCGCTCGAACTCACCAACTATCTTCTGGAGTCGCATCCGGAATTCGGAAAGTAACGCGCAATGTGGCCTCCGGGGCAGTCTTGTTCTGACAGCTGCCCCGGAAGAGCCGCCGAAGCGATGGTTTCAAGGCCAGACAGGAGCCGCTAGCGGTGACGGCAAGGCACTGTCTGGCGTTTCTGTTTGCAGGCCACCTTCTAGTGGGGCAAAATAGTCTGGTAGAAGGCGCTCGGGAGGATAAGCCTAGGCGATGGTCGAGCGTTCAGCGAATGTGCGATCAAGAAATCGTTGTCCATAAGGAGGCTGTAACTTAAACATGGGACAGAACATAATGGTAAGCAAATCCAACGCGGGCGCAATAACATTTATTCGGCGGGCCGTTCGAGTGGGCATCATTACCCTATCGGCGAGCGCAATGATGTTTCTAGCGGTTGCCGGTTCGGCCTCTACCGCCAACGCGGCCGATACCGGGCAATCGCTTTTTAAGGCGAACTGCGCGGTTTGCCACGGTGAAGATGGGAAGGGATCAGCCACTGGAAAGGCTTTAAACGTCGCGGACCTCACTTCCGAGGCGGTTCAGAAGCTCACCAAAGCGCAGATCGTCAAGCAGATCGAAGACGGCAAGGGCAACATGCCCCCGTTCAAGTCGAGTCTGAATCACGACCAAGTGGAAATGCTTGTGGCATACGTTCGGACTTTTGGAAAGAAGAAATAGCATTAATTCGAGCGCAATCGAACTCCGGCATCTCGCGCGGCATCGTGCGCGCGAGATGCCGGGGCGCGCGCTAAACGGAACCTCAAGCTTTCTAGCCAGTTTTTGAAGAAATTCTCCCCGTTCGTTGAACCTTTCTAAATCACTCACGTCTTATGCTTTGCCAATTTGCGCCAGCAACCGGCGCACTCCTTCTTCAAATTGATCCGTAGGCGTAAGGAGGCTCAGCACGAGATAGCCTTCGCCGGAGAACTCATAGAAGTGACCGGGATGGACAGCCACCGAGCATTCGTCCAGCAGCGCGATGGCCACTTCTTCGTCCGATCGCACGGCCGGGACGCGAACAACCGCGTACCAACCGCCTTCGATCTCCAGGCGCGAGACTAATTTCTGGTTTGCGAGCTGCGCATCCAGTTGGCGCAGATTCGCTTCGATCCGCGAAATCAACTGTGGCTGCACGGCGCGTCTTTGGGACAGCAGCACCGGCAGCGCCTGTTGGATCGGCGCATTGAGAGAAAGATACGTGTCGGCGATTAATTCAAGCCGAGCGACGGCGTCGCGCACGAGCTCTGGCGGGCCGCTCGCGGCGATCCACCCAACTTTCATTTGCGGCAGCGCGGAAATCTTGCTCAGGCCGCTCAGGACGAACGTGAGCGCCGCGGCGTTGGACGCGAAACTGCCCTGTGCCGGCGAGCTCACGGAATGTTCCCATAGCCGGTAGTCGAAAAAGACTTCGTCCACGATCAACGCGAGATTGCGCGCGGCGCAAAGTGCGTTCAGCCGCACGGCTTCGCGCTCGCGGATGAAATTTCCCGTGGGATTATTCGGATGCACGAGCAAGATGGCGCGCGTCCACGCACCGATGCGACTCTCCAGTTCGTGAAAATCGATCTGCCAGCCGTGATCGTAGACAAGGTGAAACGGGCGCAATTTCACGTCTTGGATCGAAGCCAGGAAATCGAAAAGCGGATAGCTGGGATGCGCCACCAGCACTTCGTCTCCCGGCTCACACAGCAACCGGAAGAGAAACGAGTACGCCTCGCTGGTGCCCGTTGTCAGAATCAGTCGCTCGGGATCGACAGCGGCGCCGGGCGCGATTTCTTCGTAATAGCGGGCCACGGCTGCGCGCGCGGACGGCAGGCCCTTCGGCTGCGGATCGTAGCGAAGAGCCGCGGGGCTGCGAAGCGCATCGAGAATGGCGCGTTCGTCATAGGTGAAACTGCAGGTGGTCGGGTTTGACGCGGTCAGATCGAGGAGCGCGCGGCCGGATTGTTGGTGCCGATGAAGCGCCCTCGCGTAGGCATTCTCTTCGAGCGTCCAATTTGTGCGCGCGGCGAAGATGGATCGCAAACTCATGAGGCGGCGCCTCGATCGGCGAGGATCATGTAGGTGATCAGCGCGGTGCCGATCATTCGCTGGCGCGCGTCGGTGATATCGACGCGGCCCACGCACAGAGTGGCGCCCATACGTATCAGGTGGGCACACGCGAAAATCTCCCCTTCCGAAACCGGGCGGAAATAGTTGATCTTCATTTCGACGGTGGTGACGGGGCGATGGCTGCCGAGCAGGTAATGCAGCGCGACGCCTACGGCGGCATCGGCGAGCGTGGCGCTGACGCCGCCGTGAAGCACTCCCGCGCTATTCAGCAGATTCTTCCGGACGGTACATGCCAGAGTGATGCCGTCGCGATGCAGATGCGCGAGCCGGGCGCCCAAGAGGCCCGCGAAATTGATTTTTCGCAGCACCTCGCGAACTTGAGGCGCCGTGAGCTTTTTCGGTTTCATGGCGCGGGCTAGAGAACGCGCTCGTGGGAGAAGCCGGAGGCGTCGAGGTCGGCGCGAATTTCGGCGATATGCTCCGGGCCGCGCGTCTCCATGGTGATGTCGATGACGGCGTCCCCGAGAAGCACGCCGTAATGCGAGCGATCGTACATGGTTTCGACGATGTTGGCCTTGTGCTCGGCGATCACCATGGCGAGGCGCTGCAGCGAGCCCGGGTGGTCGGGCAGATGGATGCGGAGGCGCAGCAAGCGGCCGTCTTTCACCAGACCGCGCTCGATGATGCGGGAGAGTAGGGAAACGTCGATATTGCCGCCGCCTACGAAGACGCCGACCTTTTTCCCAGTGACTGGAATTTTGTGCTGCGCGATGGCGGCGGTGGCCACGGCTCCGGCGCCTTCGGTGAGAGTTTTTTCCTTTTCCAGCAGCAGCAGGATGGCGTTGGCAATTTCTTCGTCATCGACGGTGACGATATCGTCCACGTATTGGCGGACGATCGGCAGCGTGATTTCACCCGCGCGGCGGACAGCGATGCCATCGGCGATGGTTACTTTCGCGGGCAGCGTGACGGGCGCGTTGCGCTCGACTGCCACCTTCATCGATGGCAGCTTCGACGTTTGCACGCCGATCACCTGAACGCTCGGCTTCAACTCCTTCACGGCGCAGGCGACTCCGGAGATCAATCCGCCTCCGCCCACCGGGATCACCAAGACGTCGATATCCGGCTGCTGCTCCAGCATTTCGATGCCAGCCGAGCCTTGTCCGGCGATCACCGCTTCGTCATCGAACGGGTGAATGAAGGTAAGGCCGTGTTCGTGGCAGCGGCGCAGAGCTTCCTGGCAGGATTCGTCATAATTGGCGCCAGCGAGGATCACCTCGGCGCCGTAGCCGCGCGTGGCGGATACTTTGACCAGCGGCGTGGTGAGCGGCATGCAGATCTCGGCGGAAATGCCGCGCTTGGTGGCGTGATAGGCGACGGCCTGCGCGTGATTTCCCGCGGAGGCGGCGATGACGCCGCGGCGCTTTTCCTCGTCGCTCAAGAGCAGGATCTTGTTCAGCGCGCCACGTTCCTTGAATGCTCCGGTCATCTGCAGGTTGTCGAGCTTGAAGTAAACCGTGTTGCCGGTGAGCTTCGAAAACGTCTCGGAGCGGGAGAACGGCGAAACGAAGATCGAGTCGCGGATGCGCGCCGTCGCGTCCTGAATGGATTTGAGGGTTACCATGCCGGGCGCGGACAAAAATCGGGGGAATTTGCTGCGCGACTGAATGCGCCGGGACGTTCCGGGTAAGACGAGGCCCGACTCTTTGTTTTCAATAGCTTAGATGCATTTCTACTCGAATGACTGTTCCGGGTAAAACGGACGGCAACAGGCGCGGATACTCGGGCAAGAGATGCACCGGTGCGGAGCAGACCGGTGCGGCTGCTTGCCGCTTCACTTTCCACCGTCAACGTCACTGCCCGCGCAAATAATGCCATTGCACACCCTCAATCGATGCTTACACAAGCGGTCGCCGCGCGCAAGCGCGAGTTCCTAGTTTTGCAACCGGCACGATCGAATCACGCCTCACGGGGCCGCAACTGCAAAGGCTGCCGGGCTGAAGCCCGGCGCTACACGTACAAAGCACCGGAGCGGTACGGCGTGCTTAGGAATGGTTGGGGTCCGCTGGCGGATCATGCTGACGGTGGGAGGATTTGAAGGTGAGTTTGGGGACCACAAATTCCTGCATCAGGTAATCGGCGGCGCGGGCGCCCATGCTGATGCCGACATTTTCAAAGGTGAGCGCGATTCCATTGCGATCCTGCGGAGGATAGTAGAGGTTCGAGAGGCCGCCGGAGGCGAGATCGCCGAGGAAATTGGAATAATTCGGCTGCCAGCGGCCGTTATCGCCCTTGGCCATGAGGGAGGCAGCCAGCGCGTAGAGGATGCGCGAACGCACGCTGCCCGAGCTTTTGTAAAAAAAGCGCGGGTCCTGCTTGAGGAGCGAGGGAAACACGGCATCGCCAAGAAAGCCGCCGATGGCGACGTCGGCATAGGTGGCGCCGTAACGCTTGGCATAGCCTTCGATGCCGGGGCCGAAGCCGCTGAATTGCCCATCGGCCTGTTCGAGTCCGGCGCCTGCGCCAACGACCAGGAACGTGACCGGGTCGAACGTGGATTTCCAGGCGAGCTGAAATTTCTGGTGCGCATCGAGCGGCGCAGGGTTGGGAAGATAGGTGACGTAGAAATTGGGAAAAACGGCCAGGACGCGCTGCTGCTCTTGTACGTTCAATTGCTCCTGGGCGATGACGGATTGCGGCTTAACCACGATCTGCGTGACAAGGGGAGCCAGAGCCAGCGTCACGCGGGGAATCGTGTGATATTCGCTGGGAATCAGCGTGCCGGAGACGGTTTGCGGCTCGAAACCCTCGGCGGTGATGGAAAGCTGAAACGGGCCGGGCGGGACATTGACGAAAGTGAATTGGCCGTCTTGATCCGTTTCGGCCGCACGCGTGAACGATTGTCCCGGCAGTGTGAGCGTGACCGTCGCGCCGAAGACGGCGGTGCCGGACTTGTCCGCGATGATTCCGGTGATCATGCCGGTGGCTTGCTCATCGGGTGATTGCGGTGTGAGAGTTGCGGGCAAATTGGCTTGCGCCGAGCCCTGCGGCGATGTTGTGCTCGCCGCATTGGACGAGGTCTGCTGTGATGAAGGCGCCGCCGCGGCGGTCTGATTTTGCGCCAGCGCGGGAAACGCGCAGGCGAGCAGAGCCACACCCAGAAACGCCGAAACGCGAGAGCCGATGCACACAAACTTCCGAACCAAATTGCGCTTATCCCTTGTCATAGTGAAGCTTAATTGTCGCCTAGTTTTTGCTCCCGATTTTTGGCGGCGCGGCTGGATGTGCATAGCTGGTAAAGCCGCATATTGCGCCGCAGCGGAATAGATGCGGATTGCGACCGCCCGGTTTGCCATGCGGCGGCATCAGTTCGCCTGGAATGTGTTCTTTTTTCTACTGAACGGTGGAAAGTTGCCCGGCGAGTACCACGAATTCCGTGAGTGCCTCGGTGGATGCCAGTGCGTCAGGCTTTTCGAGGGTGATGCGAGCTAATTCGCGGCCGCTATCGTCCCGCCATCGCGATGGAACTTCGCATGGTGCAACACCCGGCAGAGGATAGGGGCTCGACGAGTTGAGGTTTTCAGCTGTGAAAAACGGCACCTTGTCGATCAACGTGTGTCGTTTACCGTGTGCGTCTGAGAATTCGCACGCGACTATTCCCGGCTGATAATCGTCGACAAATCGCACGATTTGGACCGCGAGATTGTGCATATTCGCGGATGTTTGTATCAGCGCGGTTTTACATGCGGCTTGCGCAGACCGGCTTGCTCGAGCAGTGGCAACACGCCGCGGACGAGGCGACCGACGCCATCGACGTGGTCGACCCATGTGAAGATAACGCCGTCGATACCGGCTTTTGAGATGCGGACAAGCTCCTCGGCGATGGACTGCGCCGTGCCGACCAGCGGATGCCCGGCGCCCATGGACATGCGCTTGCGCATGAAGGCGAGCTGCGGGGAGCCGGCCGGAACGTTGTTCTCCTTGCTGATGGTGTCCATGATGCTGTCCATGCACTCGGTGTCGAGATATTCCTCGGTGTAGCGGCGGACGTATTCGTCGGCTTCCGCCTGCGTATCGCGCTGGACGACGGAGGCGTTGGTCCAAATCTGAATTTCGCGGCCAAATTCCTCGTGGGCCATGCGCTTGTAATTGTCGATCTGCGGCTTCCATTCTTCCGGGGTGTCGCCTCGCAGGCTGATCAGGCCGATATCGGAATTTTTCGCCGAAAAGCGGATGCCGGCAGGCGACTGCGCGGCGTTCATGATGGGAATGCCGCCCTTCTGCAGCGGATGCGGGCGCGAGATGGCCTTCTTCATGCGGAAATATTTCGATTCGTAATCGAACTCGCCGGGATCGGTCCAGAGGCGGCGCAGGATTTGCAGCCATTCCTCGAGATAGACGTAGCGCTGGTCGTGCTCCAACAGGTCGATGCCGAACATGTCGAACTCGCGGCGGTTCCAGCCGCCCACGATGTTGAGGGAGCAGCGGCCATTGGAGATGGCGTCGATGGTGGCGCACTGCTTGGCGGCCAGCACGGGATGCATATTGGGCGCATGCGAAGTAGCGAAGACCGAAGAATATTTCGTGGCCTGGGCGATGCCGGCGGCGAAGGTGAAAACGTCGAAGACGACGTTGGAGTAGTGGTCGGGCCTGTCGTCGAGATAGCCCTTCCAGCGGGCGATGGGGACGATAGCTTCGAGGCCGGCCTCGTCCGCGATGCGCGCGCCGGCGACGCAGCCTTCCCACGTGGGGTCGCGGCGCTCGGGAAGATAGGTCATGTAGGGCACCGTGTTAGTGCAAAAAGTGCCGAGTTTCAGCTTGTTGTCGTTGAAGATGGGGTTGGTCGGGTTGTTGTTCACGGCGGGTATTTTGCCAGAGTTTCCGCCATTTGCGGAAAGAAGAATGACGATTGGCTGTCAGTCTACTCGAAGCTGAAGAGGACGATTTCGGGGCTGGTGCCGACGCGCAGGGGCGGTCCCCAGGTGCCGGCGCCGTAAGACGTGTAAACAAGAAGATTGCCGAGGCGATTGAGGCCGTAGACGAACGGGCCATAGATGCGCGACGTAAACAACGTGAACGGGAAGAACTGGCCGCCGTGGGTATGGCCGGAGAGCTGCAAGTCGATTTTTTCGTCGGCGGCAATGCCCAGAAGATTGGGCTGGTGAGTGAGCAGAATGCTGGGCGCGGAGGGATCGAGCTCCACACTTTGCAGAATGGCGCGGAAGCGTTCGGGGTGCGCGGAATCGCGGTCGTGAATGCCGACGAGCTGGACGCCGTCGAGGACCACTTTCTCGTTGTTCAAGACGCGAACGCCGGCATGCTCGACGGCTTCGATGAATTGCGCGCGGTGGTGCAACTCCTCGTGGTTGCCGGTGATGAAGTAGGAGCCGAGCGGCGCGGAGAGATTGCGCAGAGGCTCGGCGAGGCGGCGTGCGTCGACGGCCGTGCCGTCGTAGAGATCGCCGCCGATCAGGACGATGTCCGGAGCCAGGCGCGAAAGTTTGGCGACCAAGCGCTTGGCGAAGCGGACGCCGCGGACGTGGCCAAGATGCGCGTCCGAGACGAATACGGCGACACGCCCGCGCCAGGAATCGGGCAGATTCGGAAGCTTTACGGGAACGCGGCGCACCCGGACCAGAGCGGAGTTCACCACGCCGTACAGGCCGGCGGCAAGAGCCAGTCCGAAGGCGGAATACAGAATCGTGCGCGAGGACCACGCGGGAGCGAGCCAGCGCGTTACGCCGAACACGACCCACGCGAGGCAGGATGCGAAGAAAAAGTAGCTGAAAAAGCCGAGCCAGACGGATGCGATCGTGTAGTAGACGCGCACAGCGACATTCGAGTAGCGCCAGGCGAGTAGGGACGCGGTGAGAAACGTCAGCGAGAGCACGCCGAGCGCAATGGCGAGCCATGGAACGCCCGCCGGGTCCGGAGCGCGGCGCAAGAGCGTCCAAGTCTCGTAAACAAACCAGTGCGACGCCAGCAGCATCACCTGAACAACCGCCGCAAACTTAAAGATGCGCATGCGCAAACGCGTGTACCCCCTCTTACGTTAGACGATTGAACAGCGGGATTGGACTCAACAGAGCGGAGATCGGAATTGCCGTCAACTTCCTGCTAGTTTAGCAACAATTTCGAGAAGTTTCGAGCGGACTGAGGTGCACCTGGAGTGCCGCGAGGATACCAAGGCACAGTGGTGTACCCGGCTGCGGCGCGGGGAGCCGTGGGAGCGGCGCAGGGGAATCAGTAGATCGAGTAACGCGTGTCGAATTTCGGGCGCGGCTTGCTTTCGACGTATGCCGAAACATCGTACGCCTGCTGCGGAGTGAGGCTTCCGGGATGCGTTTGCGGCATGTTGTGCTGGACGAAGGCGGCCATTTTGTCCACGTGGCTCATGCCGGCGCCGTCGTTGAACGAGCTAGGTCCCCAGAGCGGAGGGAAATTCGGCGGGATTCCCGCACCGTTGGCCTGGTGGCAAACCGCGCATTGTTCGGCGTAGATTTTGGCGCCGTTGGCCGGATCGCCCTTCAGCGCGGGAAGTTTTACAAAGCCGCGCGTGGGAAAAGATTTTCCAACCGGCCAGCCCTGCGAGAGCCACTGCGTGTAGGCGATGAGCCCGATGAGTTCCGGGCTGCGAGATGGGAACGGCCGGCCGTTCTCGCTTCGCGTCATGCATTCGTTGATGCGATCGGCGAACGTGACCACGCGCCCGGAACGTTCTCGATACATGGGAAACAGTCCGGGGACGCCGACCAGCGGGGAAGCATAGGCGGCAACGCCATTTTGCAGATGGCAATCGGCGCAGCTCAGCTTATTGCCTGCGTATTTGGGCGCGTAGCGGGGCGTGTCGCGAAAAATATTCAAGCCCAGGCGGATGCTGTCTCCGAGCGGGCCTTTCGGAATGGTCGCCGGGTCGGGAGCCGTCCAAGTGCTGTGATTTGTTTGCGCGGATTGTGGGGCCTGCTTCCCCGCAGTGCGCGCCGGCCGGGCGGTGACGATTGCCGAAGCGAGGCAGCTCAGAATAACGAGCGCGGCCAGCGGAATCGATTTCAGAAATGGCGGTGTCATGGCTTGGCTTTCGTCGAAGCCGTAGGCGCACCGAATCCGTACGAGCGATAGATCGACTGCACTTCCGGAGACGCCAGATAGGCGACCCAGGCGCGAGCCGCGGCTTTGTGCGGCGCGGCCGACAAAACTCCCGCCTCGTAGATTGCGGTCGTGTTGTCGGCAGCCGGAATTTTGACTCCGGCGATCGGGTTGCCGATCGACTCCTGAAAGCGAACTTCGGAGGACCACGTAACGCCCGCGTCCGAAAGTCCACTGAGAATGCGCATGGCGGTCTGGCGGTGATGGACCTGCGTCAGATACGTGGCGCCGGATTTCACTTTCTCCACCATCACCTTTTGGAAGAGCGCTTCGCCGCCGATTTTGCGGAGCGAATTGGCGATTTGGTTGGCCACGCCTTCCCATTGCGGATTGGGCATGGAGAGTCGCACGTCGTCGTGCCCAAGATCGCTGAGCGATTCGATGTGATGCGGATTGCCCGCGGCGACCATGATTTCCAGATCGTTCGTTGCGTAGGGGGTGCTCTGCTTGACTTGACGCTGCTTCAGCATTTCGCCGAGCACGCGGGCGCTGGCCTGAAATACGTCCGCGTGGACCTGCAGCGTGAGATTGCCGAGGGTGAGCGTGCCATTCTGCTCCAGCTGCTTGCGGAGAATCCCGGGCGGCAACGTCTCGTAATAAATGCGGCCGCGCAGCTCGGGATGCTTTCGCTCGAAACCGGCGATCAGTTTTGGCAGCACCATGAACTGATTGCCGGCGATGAAAAGGACCAGCCGCGCGCCGGCGGGATTGCCGTGCAGGTCGGGGACGTTGTCCACGCCCTCGACCTGGAAGACGTAGCCCTTGTCCGAGGCGGGATTATTTTCGCCGCGGCTCCACGGCGGATATGTTTGAGCGCTTGCCCGCCCGGCCATTCCGAAAAGCAACGGCAGCAGCAAAACACATCCGTACAGCACACTTCGGAGCGGCGCCCTCACGCTACGACCTCATGTACGCGTAATGTCCGCGATTCTGCAACAGGGCCAGGCTGGCGACCATTGAGGGCACGATCAGCACGCCCGGCAAGGCGTGCGCCATCATGTCTTTCACCACTTCTTCGGGGCTTTCGGAGAGTTTCAGGCGGCCAACGAGCATTCGCGCCTGCTCTTCCAGCGCGGTGTGGCAGCTCAGGAATTTCACGCCGCGCGACTGCAGCGCCTGGACGGAGGCGTCCTGATACAGCGAGTTCTCGTCGTCCGGATCCTTGGACGCGTAGTGCATATCTTTACCCGCTTGGCTCGGATAGAAAACGTTGCGCTTGGCGGGCTTGCCGGTCTTGGGATCGTCGACCTTGAAAAATTCGCCGATGCGGTATTTGGACCAGACGTAATCGTCATAATTGATGGCGTTGGCGGGACCGTGCAGCGCTCCCACGATCTGTATCTGAGACGCCGGGACGTCGAAGCCGAATTCCAGACCGTTGAGCGAGTTCTTGATGGCGTTGAGGAACATGCCGTGCTCGATGCCGGTGACGTCGTAGACCTGACGGACGTGCGCGGACGTGTTCACCAGGTGGTCAAAATCCTTCACCTTCCATTCGGAATGGCGATAGACGAGTTGGGCGTTCGCTTTGGAACCGGCGGCGAGTGCGGCGACGCCGGCGGTTAGGCTCGCAACAAATGTTCTGCGGCAAATATTATTCACGAGAGTCGCTCCTGTTTATTAGATGGGGTGCAGTCCTGGCTTGGCAGGAATGCCGGTCTAACCGCATTCCCGAAACGCTACAACCGCTCGGATCGAAGCGGGAAGGGTGCATGGCAAAGGACAAGGGTGCCAGAACGCCATAGGCGAGTCCAGAGAGTAATTCTTATTGGCCATAGCAAGGGCTTATCGAAGGATGCCGAAGCGCTCGCTTCCGGCAGAGGCGCCTGCGCGGCGCGCGCCGGTCCGCCCCTGCGGGCGCGAAGATGAATCGCGGCAATACGGGAGAGCGCTTTCCGATACAATGAAACCTTCGCGCCGAGAAGCAAGACTTTGCAGCCAATCCATACACGCAATCTGAATTCCGCATACATCGAGGCAGGCACGGGAGAGTTCTGGCGCGCCAACGTGGCGCTGTTTGCGGCGGCGTTCAGCACGTTTGCGCTGCTTTACTGCGTGCAGCCGCTGCTACCGGAACTGGCGCGTGTCTTTGGCGTGAGCCCGACGGCGAGCAGCCTGGCGCTTTCGATTCCCACGGCAGGGCTGGGAATCGGAATCATGGTGGGCGGCAGCATTTCGGAAATTTCCGGACGCAAATCGGTGATGTGCGCTTCGCTGATCGCGTCGGCGACGCTGACGGTGGCGGCGGCGGTGGCGCCGACCTGGCCGCTGTTTCTGGTGGCGCGCGCGCTGGCCGGATTTGCGCTGAGCGGGCTGCCTGCCGTGGCGATGGCTTACGTGAGCGAAGAGTTTCATCCGAATGCCAGCGGGCTGGCGATGGGGCTTTACATCGGCGGCACGGGAATCGGCGGCATGATCGGACGCTTGATCGCCGGATTTCTGACCGACGCGTTTTCGTGGCGCTGGGCGCTGGGTGCCATCGGCGGATTGGCGCTGTGCTTGAGCGTGTTGTTTTTGGCGATGCTGCCGGCGTCGCGGCATTTCACGGCGCACGAGCCGTCGGTGAAGGAGTTGCTGGCCACGGCGAAAAGCCATTTGCGCGACCCCGGATTGATCCGGTTGTACGTAATGGGATTTTTGCTGATGGGCAGCAATGTTTCGCTATTCAATTACATCGCGTTCCGGCTGGTGGCGCCGCCCTACCGCTTGAGCCAGACGGCGGTGGGATTGATTTACCTGGTGTACGTTTTCGGCGTGGCGAGCTCCCCGTGGGCCGGGCATCTGGCGGGGAAGCGCGGATCGCGAGCCGTGCTGTGGGTGATGGTCACGATCATGCTCGGCGGGGTGATCATCTCGCTGGCGCATCCGCTGTGGATCGTGCTGGCGGGATTCAGCGTGATTTCGTTTGGATTTTTCGGAGCGCACACCGTGGCCAGCGCGTGGATCGGGCGGCGCGCGGGAACGGGCAAGGCGCTGGCGGCATCGCTCTATCTTTTCTTTTATTACGCAGGCGCGAGCATTTTGGGCACGGCGACCGGCAAGGCGTGGACGGATGAAGGTTGGCTGGGAGTGGCGGCGTCGATCATTTTGGTGCTGGCGATCGGCTCCGTGGTTTCGGTGCGCATGCGAAACATGCCGGAGATGCAGACTTCCGGCGCGGAATGAATTTTCGCGACGCGTTCAATTCGCTTGCGTGCGCGCGCATTCGGGAATATAAGGTGACGCCGGAGCGAACGGCATCTTTCCGGCGCAATTGACGAGGGCCTTCTTCAGGAAATGCATTCATAGATGAGTTCGATCACGAAGCCAGAAACCGGTAAAACAAAACCTACCAAGCTGAACCGGCAGCAAATCATCGGATTTTGGGGCGCGTGGGCCGGCTGGACGCTCGACGGCATGGACTCGGTCATCTACGCGCTGGTGCTGGCGCCGGCGCTGACGGAACTGCTGCCGAAATCGGGCTACCGCGCGACGCCGGGAAACATCGGATTCGCCGGGTCGATCCTTTTCGCGCTGTTTCTGGTTGGCTGGGGGCTTTCTTTCGTCTGGGGGCCGCTGGCGGACCGCGTGGGCCGGACGAAAGTGCTGGCCGGAACGATTCTGATGTACGCGGTGTTCACCGGCGCGGCGGCGCTTTCGCAAAACATCTGGGAGCTGGCGATTTTCCGGCTGCTGGCGGGCATGGGCATCGGAGGCGAATGGTCGCTGGCGGGCACGTACGTGGCGGAAGCATGGCCGGAGGACCGCCGCAAGATGGGCGCGGGCTACCTGCAGACCGGCTACTACTTCGGGTTCTTCATCGCCGCGGCGCTGAATTACACGATCGGCGCGCGCTTCGGATGGCGGGCGATGTTCTTGTGCGGCTTGCCGCCGGTGATTTTGTCGCTGCTGATCGCGCGTTACGTGCGCGAGCCGGAGCGCTGGCAGCAAACCGAGGCCTACGAGCACGCGGCGCACATCAAGCCCCGCCCGCTGCGCGCCATCTTCAAGCCGGAATACCGCCGGAAGACGATCGTCAATACGGGCTTGCTGACGGTGGCGATCATCGGTTTGTGGGCGGGCTCGGTCTACGAGCCGACAGCGGTGATCGCCATCGCGAAGCGGCTGGGAAAAGCGGCGTCGGAAGGAACGAAGCTTTCTTCCATCGCCACGGCGCTGCTTTCGATCGGCACGATTCTGGGCTGCCTGGCGGCGCCGGTTCTGTGCGAGTGGTGGGGGCGGAAGAAAGCGCTGGCGTTCTATTTCGCCGGGATGGGCGTGTGCATCTTCTTCACCTTCGGGATTGCGTTTTATTGGGCCAACGGGCTGGAGGTGTTCATCGCCGGATTGTTTCGTGCTGGGATTTTTCGGCGGCAACTTCGCGATTTTCACGTTGTGGCTGCCGGAGCAGTACGATACGTCCGTGCGCGCCACGGCGTTCGCGTTTGAGACGTCGTTCGGGCGGTTTCTCGGCGCGGGAGCGAACTTCGCCGTTGGAGCGATGGTTCACGGCATGGGCACGATTGGAACTCCCGTGGCGTACACGGCCATCGCATTCGGAGTGGGGATACTGCTGGTGCCGTTCGCGACCGAGACGCGCGGGCAGAAGTTGCCGAGATGAGGATTTTCTTCGCGCGCGGAAGAGCGCGGCATGGAGAGCCGCGAACCAGCGATTGAAGAACGGGCGATTGAAATCGTCCGATTCAAGCGGCGCAGGGCAGGAAACTACTCCGCGCCGTCTTCGTTGCGCAGATACTCCTCGATTGCTTGCGCGGCGGAGCGCCCCTCCGCAATGGCCCACACAACGAGCGACTGCCCGCGGCGCATATCGCCGGCCGCGAAAACGCCCGGAACGGAGCTCATGTAGCGGCCGTTGGTGGCCACGTTGCCGCGCGCGTCGAGATCGACGCCGAGCTGTTCGATCATCCCCTTGCGCACCGGGCCGGTGAATCCAAGAGCCAGCAGGACCAGATCGGCATCGAGCGCGAATTCGCTGCCCGGGATCGGTTCAAACTTGGGAGGCGGTCCGACGCGCAGCGCGTGCAGCTTTTTCACGTTGCCTTTATCGTCGGCGGTGAAGCTGGTGGTGCCGACGGCCCAATCGCGCAAGCCGCCCTCTTCGTGCGAGCTTTCCGTCCGCAATTGCAGCGGCCAGAGCGGCCACGGCGTGCTGGGAGCGCGGTCGATCGGGCGGCATGGGCATGATTTCGAATTGCGTGATCGACTTGGCTTTCTGCCGATGGCAGGTGCCGAGGCAATCCGCGCCCGTATCGCCGCCGCCGATGATGATGACGTGCTTGTTGGTGGCGAGGAGTTGGTTCGGCACTTCGTCGCCCGCGATTTTCTTGTTCTGCTGCGGCAGAAACTCCATCGCGAAGTGGATGCCCTTCAGATCGCGCCCGGGGACTTTCAAATCCCTGGGATTTTCGGCGCCGCCGGTCAAGAGAATCGCGTCAAATTCCTTACGCAGATCCTCGACGGGAACATTCTGGCCGACGTGCGATTTAGTTTGGAAAACCACGCCTTCGGCGAGCATCTGTTCGAGACGCCGGTCGAGGACGCCCTTTTCCATCTTGAAATCCGGGATGCCGTAGCGCAGCAGGCCGCCGATGCGGTCGGCTTTTTCGAAGACGGTGACCCAATGGCCGGCGCGATTCAGCTGCTGCGCGGCGGCTAGTCCGGCCGGGCCAGAGCCGACGACGGCGACGCGCTTCGAGGTGCGCGTTTCCGGCGGTTCGGGACGAATCCAGCCTTCGCTCCAAGCACGCTCAACGATCGATTTTTCGATCAGCTTTATGGTGACGGGCGGTTCGTTGATTCCCAGCACGCACGCCGCTTCGCAAGGCGCGGGGCAGATGCGGCCGGTGAACTCGGGGAAATTATTAGTCGAGTGCAGGACGCGAATCGCTTCCTTCCACTGGTCGTGATAAACGAGATCATTCCAGTCGGGAATGATGTTGTTCACCGGGCAGCCGGTGTGGCAGAAGGGAATTCCGCAATCCATGCAGCGCGCGGCCTGCGTGCGGACTTTATCTTCCGGGAAGGGCTGATAGACCTCCAAGTAGTCGTTGACGCGATCTTCCACGGCGCGGCGCGTGGGCGTTTCGCGCGTGTACTCCTTGAAGCCGGTGACCTTACCCATGGATCACCTGCCCGCCGGATTTGCCGGATTGCGAAGCGATCAATTGCGCCGGCACGCGCGGAATGCCCATCACGCGCTTGAGTTCGTGTGGGAACACTTTTACGAATTTCGGCAGCGTGGTTTCCCAATTCTCCAAAATCCACTTGGCTTGCGGGCTGCCGGTGTATTCGGCGTGGCGCGAGATCAATTGCAAGAGCGCGTCGATATCGGCCTGCTCGCTGACCGATTCGAGATCGACTTCGGTGCGATTGCAGCGCACGGAGGCGAAATCGCCCTCGCGATCGAGGATGTAGGCAATGCCGCCGGTCATGCCCGCGGCGAAATTCCGGCCGGTGTTGCCGAGCACGACCACCAAGCCGTTGGTCATGTACTCGCAGCCGTGGTCGCCGACGCCCTCGACAACGGCCGTAGCGCCGGAATTGCGCACGGCAAACCGTTCGCCGGCCATGCCGCCGAAGAACGCTTCGCCGCTGGTAGCGCCGTAGAGGCAAACGTTGCCGATGAGGATGTTTTCTTCCGGCACGAACTCGGATTGATGCGAGTGATAAATGATCAGCCGGCCGCCGGAAAGCCCCTTTCCGACGTAATCGTTGGCGTCGCCTTCGAGGGTCAGCGTGACGCCCTTGGCGAGAAACGCGCCGAAGCTTTGCCCCGCGCACCCCGTGAAATGGATGCGGATAGTGTCTTCGGGCAGCCCGGCGGAGCCGTAGCGGCGCGCCACTTCGCCGCTGAGCATGGTGCCCACGGTGCGGTGAATATTGCGCACGGGCAGGCTGAGCGCGACCGGCGCGCGATTTTCAAGAGCTTCCTGGGTCATCTCGATCAGCTTGCAGTCGAGCGCGTCCGCCAAGCCGTGATCCTGCTCCATGGTGCTGCGGCGGCCGATGTGGCTGGGCACCGGCGGATCGTGCAGGACCGCCGCGAGGTCGAGCCCCTTGGCCTTCCAGTGTTCCGATTCCTGCCTCTGCACCAGGCACTCCACGCGGCCGACCATTTCGTTCACGGTGCGGAAGCCAAGCTCCGCCATAACTCTGCGGAGATCCTCGGCCACAAAGAAGAAATAGTTGATCACGTCTTCGGGCTGGCCCTGGAACTTCTTGCGCAGCTCGGGATCCTGTGTGGCGATGCCGACGGGGCAGGTATTCAGATGGCACTTGCGCATCATGATACAGCCCATGGCGATGAGCGGAGCGGTCGAGAAGCCGAACTCCTCGGCTCCGAGCAGCGCGGCGATGGCCACGTCGCGGCCGGTCTGCAATTTGCCGTCGACCTGCAGGCGAACGCGGCTGCGCAGGTCGTTGAGCACCAGCACCTGCTGCGTTTCCGAAAGGCCCAGCTCCCACGGCACGCCGGCATGGCGAATCGAGCTGATCGGCGAGGCGCCGGTGCCGCCGTCGTACCCGCTGATTAAGATCACGTCGGCATGCGCCTTGGCGACGCCCGCAGCCACGGTGCCGACGCCCGCTTCGGCGACGAGTTTCACGGAAATGCGCGCCCGCGGATTGGCGTTCTTCAAGTCGTGAATCAGCTGTGCCAGGTCTTCGATGGAGTAAATATCGTGATGCGGCGGCGGCGAAATAAGTCCGACGCCGGGGATCGAGTGCCGCACGCGCGCGATCACCTGATCGACTTTGTGGCCCGGCAACTGGCCGCCCTCGCCGGGCTTGGCGCCCTGGGCGACTTTGATCTGCAGGTCGTCGGAGTTGATCAGGTAATTCATCGTCACGCCGAAACGCGCCGAAGCGACCTGTTTGATGGCGCTGCGGCGCAGATCGCCGTTGGCATCGGGCACGAACCGCGCTTCGTCCTCGCCGCCTTCCCCGGTGTTGGACTTTGCGCCCACGCGGTTCATGGCGATGGCGAGAGTCTCGTGCGCTTCCTTGCTGATCGAGCCGAAAGACATCGCGCCGGTGGCGAAGCGCTTCACGATTTCGGTGGCCGGCTCGACGTCGTCGAGCGGGACCGCAGGTCCGGCCGGCTTGAATTCCAGCATGCCGCGGAGCATCTGGTGATCGCGATTCTGCTGGTTGACGATTTTCGCGAATTCCTCGAAGGTCTCGAACTTCGATTGGCGCACGGCATGCTGCAGCTTGCTGACCGTGAGCGGATTCAGTAGGTGCCGCTCGCCGAAAATCCTGTACTGATACTCGCCGCCGACGCGCAACGTGGCGGTGGAATCGCTGGCCGGCTCCAGCGCGAAGGCGTGCTTCATCAGCGCCTCGCGCGCCAGCACTTCCATCGAGACGCCCTCGATGCGCGAAGAAGTGCCGGTGAAGTAGCGGTTCACGATCGAGCGGTTCAGGCCGATGGCCTCGAAAATCTGCGCTCCCTGGTAGCTTTGCAGCGTGGAAATGCCCATCTTGGAGAAGACTTTGAGCAGGCCTTTATCCACGGCCTTCATATAGCTTTTGAAGGCCTTGTCCCACGTGTAGTCGGGCGGGAAAGCGCCCTCGCGATAAAGATTTTCGAGCGTTTCGATGGCGAGATAGGGATTGACTGCGCTCGCTCCATAGCCGAGCAGAAGCGCGAAATGCATGACCTCGCGCGGCTCGCCGGATTCGACGAGCAGGGCCACCTGGTTGCGCGTCTTTTCGCGGATCAGGTGATTGTGGACGGCCGAAAGCGCCAGCAGGCTGGGGATGGGTGCGTATTCCGCATCCACGCCGCGATCGGAAAGGATCAGCAGCGTGTAGCCATTGCGGATCGCGAGCGACGCGCGGCGGCACAGAGCTTCCACGGCTTTTTCGAGCTCTTGTTCGCCGCCGTCCACGCGAAAGAGCGTGGAAAGCGTGGTGGCCAGAAAATCGCCCCAGCTGACGCGGCGGATTTTTTCGAGCCGCCAGTTGGAAATGATCGGATGGCGCAGTTTGAGCGTGTGGCAATTCTTCGGCGTCTCTTCCAGGATGTTGCCCTCGCGCCCGATGTAGCTATTGAGCGACATCACCAGATCCTCGCGAATCGGATCGATGGCGGGGTTGGTGACCTGCGCGAACGCCTGCTTGAAATAGCTGAAGAGCAGTTGCGGTTTGTCCGAAAGGCAGGCCAGCGGCGTGTCGATGCCCATCGAGCCGACCGGCTCCTGCCCCTGCAGCGCCGAAGGAAGCAGAATGGTTTTCAGGTCTTCGTCCGTATAGCCGAAGACGCGCTGGCGCATCAGGATCGTTTCATGATCGGTGGGCTGGACGCGCGTGGGATTCGGTAGATCGTCGAGCGTGATCTGGTTTTCTTTCACCCACTGGCCGTAGGGCTGGCGGCCGGCCAACTGCTGTTTCACTTCCTCGTCTGAAATCAGGCGCTTCTGCTCGGTATCCACCAGCAGCATGCGGCCCGGAGCCAAACGGCCCTTCATGCGGATCGTTTCGGGCTTGATCGGCAGTACGCCGGCTTCGGAAGCCATCACCACGAGGCCATCGTTGGTCACGATGTATCGTCCCGGGCGCAAACCGTTGCGGTCGAGCTTCGCGCCGATCACGCGCCCATCGGTGAACGCGACCGCGGCCGGTCCATCCCACGGCTCCATCAGCGAGGCGTGGTATTCGTAGAATGCCTTCACGTTCTCCGGCATGGTGGGATCGTGGTCCCATGCTTCCGGAATCAGCATGGCCATCACATGCGGCAGGCTGCGGCCCGCGAGGGTCAGCAGCTCGACGGCGTTGTCGAGCATGGCCGAATCGCTGCCGCCGGGAGTGATGATGGGCAGCAGCTTCTTGATGTCGTCGCCGAAGAGCGGAGAAGCCAGCACCGATTGGCGCGCGTGCATCCAGTTCATATTGCCGCGCAGCGTGTTGATCTCGCCGTTGTGGCAGACGTAGCGATAGGGGTGCGCCAGTTTCCAGCTCGGGAACGTATTCGTTGAAAAGCGCTGGTGGACGAGGCACAGGCCGCTGGTCACGTCCGGATCGGAAAGCTCGCGGTAGAAATGGGTGATCTGCGGCGCGAGCAACAGGCCTTTGTAAACGATCGTGCGCGAAGAAAGGGAAGGAACGTAGAAGAAATCCTTCTCCTTCATGTCCGATTCCGCCACTTTGTTCTGCGCGATTTTGCGCATCACGTAGAGCTTGCGCTCCAGCGTGTCCTGGTCCATGTCGCGCCCGCGGCGGACGAAAATCTGCTCGATGTAGGGCTGCGTATTCCGAGCCAGGCGGCCGATGGTGTTGCCGTTGATCGGCGTGTCGCGCCAGCCGAGCACGGTGAGGCCCTGGTCGCGCGCGGCTTTTTCAAGGATGCCTTCGCAAAGCAGCCGCTCCTGCGGATCGACGGGCAGGAACACCATCCCGACGCCGTATTCCCCCGGCGCGGGCAGGCTGAAACCGAGGCCAGCGCATTCGCGGTCGAAAAACACGTGCGGAATTTGAATCAGGATGCCGGCGCCGTCGCCCGTTTGCGGATCGCAGCCGCACGCGCCGCGATGCGTGAGATTGATGAGAATCTGCACGCCCTTCATCACGATCTCGTGCGACTTCTTGCCTTCGATGTTGGCGACGAATCCCACGCCGCAGGCATCGTGCTCGTGCCGCGGATGATAGAGCCCTTGCGGAGCGGGGAATCCCTTGAATGAATGGCTTCGTCTCATGGCGCCGGATGCGTTCCTTTGCAGCTTCAGCGTGCTGGCGTAACGGCTACAACGGTTACAGCTATCCTTAGCCGCGGCAAAACCGCGGGAAGGTATTTCGCTTAGATGTTTTTCGCGTGGCTAGAGTTTCGTCCTCGGCACCATCGCGCCTCAGCCGCCCTAATACTATAGCATTCAGCCGCGGGTTATTGAATGCAGGAATGCATCCCGGGCCGGCCCGGCCTGGGGCGGCCGGAGGCGCGAAATTCGGATGTGGAATTCGCGCTGGCGGGCGTTTTGCGGGGCCGGGAAGTGGCGTATCGCACCCTAGGGCGCTTCCTCAGGCGTTCGGCGTTTCTAGGGGCATTGTGAAGCTTCACACGGCCATTTTGGTGTGCCGCTGAACCGGGGCTGGCCGTCAAATCTCGATCGAAGGACGGAGCGCGGCGGAATACCCGTTAGGCGGGCTCGATATGCGGCATGCGAATGCTGCCGAAACAAACGGCGGCGGCCACCACGGTAAATCCCGAGCCGCACAGCAAGGCGAGCGTGGAGTTGCGCAGCGTCACTTCTCCGTGCGCGGTGATGCCAAAGATCACCGCGACCACGGCAATGCCGATCGCCTGGCCCATCAGGCGCGACATGGTGCTGACGCCGCCCGCGCCTCCCGCGCGCTCCCGCGACGCGTTGGCGACCAGCGCGCGATTGTTGGGTGCGCCGAAGAAGCCGAAACCGGCGCCACCAAACGCCGCGCGCCAGACGATTTGCCAGGTGGTCGGGTGCGCCGGAGCGAGGCCGAGCAAGAGCAAGCCGCCGGTCATCACCGTCATGCCGATGGTGCCGAGAACCCAGAACGGAAACCGGTCCGCGAGCCGCCCGGAGAAATGCGACATCACGCCCGCAGCCAGCGGCCACGGCGTCAAAAGCAGCCCCGCGCGCACCTGCGAAACTCCCAGCCCATCGATGAAATAGAAGGGCAAGACGACGAAGGCCAGCCCTTGTCCCATAAACGCGCAAAACGAAGCGGCGGCAGCCAAGGCGAAGATCGGCTTTCGAAAGAGATCCACCGCCAGCATGGGATGGCGCAGCGCTATCTGCCGACGGATCATCAGCGTGCCGAGGATCCCCGCGCCGACGAGCTCGGCCGCGATGATTGGACCGCGCCCCGCTGTCCCTACATCCTCGATTGCTGTAATCAGCAGCGTGACCGTCGCGGCGTTCAGAACGCCGCTCCAAAGATCCCAGCGATGCCGCGTGCCGGGCGCTTTCACCAAAAAGCGCTCGGAAAGGCTGAGCGACAGCAAGCCGAAAGGAACGTTGATGGCGAAAAGCCAATGCCAAGTGGTAATGGCAAGAATGCCGGATGCGATACTGGGCCCGGCCGCCGCCGAAGTGAACACGACGATGCCGCTTAACCCCACCGCGCGTCCCAGAAGCGCCTTCGGATACGTGTAACGCATCATCGCGGCAGAGATGCTCCACATGCCTGCGGCGGCGACGCCCTGCAAAATGCGCGCCAGGATCAAGGTGCCGAGGGAATGCGGCAGCGAGCAGCCAATCGATGCGATTGTGAAAAGCGCCAGCCCGCCCTGGTAGACGCGCTTGTAGCCGATGATGTCCGCCAGCGACGACAGCGGCAGAACGCAGATCGCCACCGCCAGCAGGAACGCGTTGACCACCCAGATCGAAGCCTCGGGGCTGGCGCCGAGTTGCGATGCGATCGAAGGCAAAGCGGTGTTGGCGATGTTGCCGTCGAGAACGGACATCGACAGCCCGATCAAATACGTGAACATCGCCCAGCGCCGCTGCTCGGCCGGTAATCCGTCGCCCACAGCGGCTTCGGCGAAAATTTCGCTGACTACTTCAGACATTTCCTCGAATTCAGTCCTGATTTCTGCCGTTCGGCGGCGCGAGTTGCAGTGGTAGCGCCGTCTATAAAGGCGTCGGCGTTGTCAAGGCACACTTCCGCGCGGGTCGAAGGCCGGAGGCTTTTCCGGCCTGGTTTGCTTTCTCCTTACCCGGGGCCTTTCGCATTTGCCGACCAAGGCTCGCGCGTTCAATCCTGCGGTGGAAACCCTGGTTCCACCAGCCATCTATGCGGTCTTTCCACCATGATTGTTGTTTCGCACTCCCCGGCCATGCGGGGAGGCGGGGCGCTCACTCAGCCTCTCGAGGATTTACCGCTCTCTCACGGCGCTACTCGAGCTGCCCCGCAACCGAACCAGCTGCGTCGTCAGTCCGGCATAGTCCACCTGACTGCGCAGCATCCAGTACAACCTCACTGCCAAGCGGCGCGCCACGGCCACCTTGGCGATCTGGCTCCCGCGACGGAATTTCAACCGCTGATACAGTCGCCGCAGTTCCGCATCTCGACGCGCTGCCGTTTGTCCCGCCTCCACCAGCAGCCAGCGCACCGTCGAGTTGCCCTGTTTGCTGATCGATCCGATGCGCGTGTGCTGCCCCGACGCGTGCATCTTGGGATCCAGGCCCAGATACCCGCTCAGTTGCCGGCTGCGCGGAAACCGCTCCACCGGTCCCACGGTCAGCACGAACGACAGTGCGGTGAGCGGCCCCACGCCCGGATGCGTCATCAGCAGTCTCGCTTGCGGATGCGCCGCCGCTTGCTGCTCGGCGGCCCGATCCAGTTCGGCAATCGGCGCCTTCCACTGATCGAGCCACACCAGCAACTCGCGCCGCCGCCGCTCCGCCCACGGCCCCAGCGGCAACGCTTCGAGTTCCCGCCGCCCCGCTTGGTTCCACAGCTTGTTCTTGCGGCACACGCCCTCACTCATGGCCAAGGCGTGCAACTGGTTCATCACTTTCGTCCTCATCTGCACCAGCTTCACGCGATGCAGCAACAACTGCCGCAGGTCGCGCTCGGCCGGCGTCGGCACCCAGATGCGCGGAAAACGGTTCTCCACCAACAGCTGCAGGATGTGCGCCGCATCCCGCTGGTCGTTCTTCTGCCGCCGCACCACCGAAGCACGAATGGCCGCGGCATCTCCAAACCACAGCTCGTGCCCCAGCGACTCCAGCAACCGCTCGAACCACTGCGTGTAACCGGTTGCTTCGATACCCACGCGAACCGGCCGCGGCAACTGCTTGTAAAACCGCGCCGCCTCGCCATTCTCGTGCTGCAACTGCCGCTCGACCAACTCTCCGCTGTCCGTGTCCAGCAGGGCGACCTGCTGCTGGCGCGGGTGAAAATCACAGCCTATAATCCTCATCGCTCGGCTCCTTCCCCCCGAGCCTTGGTCGTTCAACACCGCCAAGTCTACTCGCTCGAAGGAGCCGACGCCTTTATCCAATCAGTCTCGAAAGAAGAGAGGATTGCTCTACACTGTGGCGGCCCGCGAGCGCCCGATTATACGGTGTTTTGTGCGAACTCGCGCGCGCGTCCTTGGCAGGGAAGCGCATCGCGCACTGAGCTGGATCAGCTGCGCTGCTGGCGGACGAAGCGGATCGCCTCCGGCAGCAGCGGCTCTCCGCGTTCCGTGCGCCCGCCTTCCGCCGCGCCTTTGCGGCCATCGTCCGGCGAGGTATCGCCCTCGCCCGGCGCAAGGAAAAGATTGGTCTCCACGCCGTGCTGCCGCGTGTAGAGATCGAAATAGCGTCCGCGAGCGGCATAGAGCGATTCATGCGTGCCGCGCTCGAGGATGCGGCCGGCTTCAACGACGAGAATTTGATCGGCGCGGCGGATGGTGGAGAGGCGATGGGCGATTACGAAGGTCGTCCGGCCGCGCATCAGATACCGCAGGCCCTCCTGGATCAGCGCCTCGGATTCCGAATCGAGGCTCGAAGTTGCCTCGTCCAGGATCAGGATGCGGGGATCGGCGAGGATGGCGCGCGCGATCGAGACGCGCTGCTTCTGTCCGCCGGAAAGTTTCACGCCGCGTTCGCCGACCACCGTCTCGTACTGTTTCTCGAAAGTTTCGGCGAATTCGTCCACGCGCGCGATGCGGCACGCCGCCAGAATGGCTTCTTCGCTGGCATCGGGGCGCGCGAAAGCGACGTTTTCGCGGATGGTGCCGTCGAAGAGAAACGTTTCCTGCAGGACCATCCCGAGCTGCGTGCGATAGGTGCCGAGACGCACCTTGGCGATATCCACTCCATCCACCAGCACGCGGCCTTCGGTGGGCTCGTAAAATCCGGCGATCAAGCCGATGATGGTGGACTTTCCACCGCCCGAGGGACCGACAAATGCGGTCACGGTGCCGGTTTCGGCTTCGAATTCGACGTCACGCAGCACCGGCTTTCCCGGCTCGTAGGCGAAATTCACGTGCTCGAACTTCACGCGGCCTTCAATGCGTTCGAGCGCTACGGTTCGCCCGGCCGACTGATCCTCGGGATTTTCGTTCAGCACTTCGCGCGTGCGCTCCAGTCCCGCGAGAGCTTCCGTGATTTGCGGCCCGAGCCCAACGATCTGCGTGACCGGCGCAACGAGCATCGCGAGGAACGCCAGGTAGGAGACGAAGCCTCCGGGAGTCATCCCGCCGGAGAGAATCGCTTTCGCGCCGAGATACATGATCACCGCGCTGAGAAGGCCCATCATGGCCGTTGCGCCGAAGGTCATCAGGGACGTGGCCGTCAGCGTCTGCAGCACGTTATCGAGCAGGCGCTGCACGCCGCCCTGGAAAACGGTCTCTTCGCGATCTTCGGCGTGATAGCCCTTCACCACGCGCACGCCGGCGAGCGATTCCGTCAGCCGGCCGATCACCTCGGCGTTGATTTTCGGACGCGCGCGGTAAATCGGGCGAATCACTTTGAAGGCGCGGCTGAGGGCAAAGGCGAAAATCAGAAGCGCCACCGCGGCGGTGAGGGTCATCGTTACGTTGGCGTGCAAAAGATACGCGAGCGCCAAGCAGGCAGTCACGATTCCGCCGACGAAATCGACGAGCCCCGTTCCGACCAGATTGCGCACGCCTTCCACGTCGCTCATGATGCGCGAGACCAGCACGCCCGTCTTGTTCGCGTCGTAATAGGCCACCGGCAGCCGCCCGACGTGCGCCTGCACCTTGACGCGCAATTCCGTGATCATGCGCTGCGCGGATTTCGAGAGCAGTTGCGTGAGCGAATACGAAGTCAGGCCTTGCAGCAGAGTCGCGCCGACGACGGCCCCGACGATCGGAGCGAGAAGTCCGATTTGCCGCTTCAGGATGACGTCGTCGAGCAAGTATTTCGTGGAACCGGGCAGCACCAGGCCCGACAGCCGGTTCACGATCATCAGAAACAAACCCATCAGCAGAACCGAGCGACGCGGCTTCAGCAGTTCCCAGACGTCGGGCAGCAGATTCCACAACAGCTTGGCCGACGCGGCCGGCTGCTGGCGCGACGGGCCGGCCGTCTTGCCGATGCGCCCCATTCCGGGGAGTCCGCCGAGCGATCGAGCTGATTTGAATCCTGGCATTTTTCGTTTTACGGGCGATGGGGTGAGCGCACGTCATTATAGAGGAATCGCCCGGATGGCGCGAACCCACGCCGCCGAGCCGGAATCGGGCGGTGTGAAGCGGCGCTCTTCTCTAAGAAAACTCTAATCCTTTGCCATCAATTTGGCGGGCTTTTGGCGTCGATGATGCTCGTTGAAGGGAATTGCGGCGCAGGAGTGCGTTCGGACGGCGGCAGGTCAGCGGAGGCGAGCTTCGTGGCTCTCAAGCGCGTTTCACGAACTCAACGGCCCATCTTCATTCAGGCGATGTGGCGCACGGCCAGCACCTACATCTGGAGAAAATTCCGCGAGCAGCCGCGGTATCGCGCCTACTACGAGCCGCTGCACGAAATGCTCGCCAAGCCTCGCGACCAGGTTCTCTCCATTGGAGACGAGCGGCGCGCTCCCGAGTTGCGGCATCCCTCGATCGACCGGCCGTATTTCGCGGAATTTCCGTTCGCCGGAAAAGGCGGCGCGGAATTTTTCGAAAAGCCGCTGAGCTACGAGCGCTACTGCCTGGAAGAAGGCGAAACGGACGAAGCGCTGCGCCGCTACATCCGCCATCTGATTGTGCATGCGTCGCGCCACAAGCAGAGAGCCGTGCTGCAGTTCAATCGCGGGCTGCTGCGCGCCGGCTGGCTGACGCGCAATTTTTCGCCGGTCAATATTTTGGTTCTGCGCCGGCCGGCAAACGTCTGGAAATCGATTCTCTCGTTCGTCGACGGCTCGTTTGCGGGCGTGCTGTGCATCGTGCTCGGACAGAACAAGTTCAAGGCGCCGCTGAAATATCTTCCGGATTGGCTCGATTTGCCGTGCCGCATCGGCGCGAGCATCGAGGACGATTACGCCGCGTACGGCGCGATCAGCAAGGAACTCATGCGGCGGATGTACCCGGCCTTTTTCGATTTTTACCTGGTATCCACGCTGCATTGCGCCCGCTATGCCGATTGCATATTGGACGTCGACGAAGTGTCGTCAAACGCCGCGGCGCGAGCGGCGGCGCAAAAGCGGCGGCGCAAGCTCGGCATCGAAATGGACCTTTCGGATTGCTCGGCGCCCTCATGCGATCTTTCGTCGAATGAAGCGCGCGAGTGGCTCGCTTACGAAGACTTCGCCAGGCTGTATCTTCGCAAGAGGCTTCCGTCGAATCTCTTGCTGCCGCAAGAAAGTCTCGGCGCGAACCGGCCGTTGCTCGGCAAATATTTTCGCGAGCTTTTGACGGAATTTACCGCGCGCGTTCACTCGCGAAGGGCCGAGTCGCCTGCCGGCGCAGCTAAACGCGCGGCCGCGAAACATGAGGAAGGGATTCGCACATTTCGAAACGGGCAGACTGAGGCTTCCGCGCGGATTTTGGGCGACGCTCTGGCGGAAGATCCGAACAGCGAGCGCTGGAACGATTGGGCCACGGCACACGCGGCGTGTTCGCGGCTCAATTTGGCCGAACTCGGCTACCGGCAAGCTCTGAAGATTGACCGTTGGAATTCCGAGGCCGCCGCGAACCTGGGCGCCGTACTGGCATCGGAGCGCCGGAATTCCGAAGCGCTGCCTTTGCTCGAACAGGCCCGCGGCGCCGCGCAGGAAGACGGCGCGAACGTGCTCTCCATGCTGGTAGCGCGAGTGCGAAACGCGATCGGCGCAACCGCGCAAATCGACCGCACCGAGAACCGAAGCTTACCGTTCAACGATTGCAGCGGGCGGCAATCGGAGCCGGGACCGGACGAGCGCCAGGGATTTACGATCTTCTTCACCGGTCTTTCGGGAGCCGGAAAATCCACGCTCGCCGCGGAGTTGCGCACCACCCTCATAGCCATGGGCGTTCCGGCCATTACGCTGTTGGACGGCGACGCCGTTCGCGAGCAGCTGTCCTCGGAGCTTGGGTTTTCGAAGCAGCACCGCGATCTCAATATCCGCCGCATCGGCTTCGTTGCCGCGGAGGTCGCCCGGCACGGCGGCGCCGCGATTTGCGCCGCGATCGCGCCCTTCGATGAAGCCCGCAAACAGGTTCGGGCCATGGTTGAAGACGCCGGCGTGTTCGTGCTCGTGCATGTGGCCACGCCGCCGGGAGTTTGCGAACAGCGCGATTGCAAAGGTTTATACGCGAAAGCACGCGCGGGGCTGATTCCTCAATTCACCGGGATTTCCGACCCTTACGAAGAGCCGTGCGATGCGGACATACGCATCGACACGTCGCGGGCCAGCCCGGAGCAGGGAACGCGCAAAATCCTGTCGTATTTGATTTCCCGCGGCCTGCTGGGGGCGGCGGAGGGAGCGGCCAGCGCTTTATCGAGTGTTTCCGCTGGATGAAGCGCGCGCACTCGTGGCAGGAGCGGGCGCCGATGTCAACTTCGAGTTGGTCTGCGAAGCAATCCGGCCAAGCGCCGACTGATTTTCGCTGTTCTCGCCTGCGCTGAGATAATGAACCACCAGTGAAATTCGCCGGTTGGACGGGTCGAAGGGATTCTTCGCATCGAGCGGCCGTTCATCGGCGAAGCCGCGGACTTCGGTGATCTGATCTTGGCCCACGCCGTTGCGCTGCAGCAAGCGCCGCGCGGAATTCGCGCGATCCGCGGAAAGCTCCCAATTGCCGTAATTGCTGCCTTTGGCGTATGGCTTCGCATCGGTGTGTCCTTCCACGGAGATTTTGTTGGGCAGCTTTCCGAGTTGCTGAGCGAGAGTGCCGAGCAGATCCTGGCCGTCCAGATTCAGCACCGGGCTTCCGCTCTCAAAAAACGTTCCGTTGGGGCCTTCGGTCAAGTCGATGCGCAGCCCTTCGGGAGTCACGGTCATGATGATGTGGTTCTTCAACTTGTCGAAATTCGGGATTTGGCTGATGGCCTTTTGCAGCTGTTTTTTCAGCGAGTTCATGTCGTCCCGCGGCAGGATGGACTCGCCTCCGCCGTTGGCCACGATGCTTTTGCCGGCCTTGTCCGCGACGCCGCGCGGGTCGCGGAAATAGCCGGCCACGGCGTTCTGGATGGCTTTGCTGGTGTTCATAAGCCAAAGCACGATGAACAGCGCCATCAGCGCGGTCACGAAATCGGCATACGCCACTTTCCAGGCGCCGCCGTGGTGTCCGCCATGGCCGCCTTTTTTCTTGATGACGATGATGGGAGGTTTGGAGTTCACAGGAAAGCCTTGTCGAGCGTGTTAGGCGGCTGCTGCCGCCGCGGGCGCCGGAGTTTTCGCCTTGATGAATGTTTCTGTTTCTTGAAACGTCGGCCGCAGATGCGAGGGAATCGCCCTGCGCCCAAATTCAATCGCCAGGCTCGGGGCGGAGCCTTTCATGAAGGCGATAATCATGACGCGCAGCACCAGATAGTAGGCGTGCTCCGCGTCGGCGGCTTTGGCGAGATTTGACGAAAGCGGCCCGACCAGCCCGTAGCACATCAGAATTCCAAGAAAAGTTCCCACCAGCGCCGCCGCCACTTTTTTCCCGATCTCGTCTGGCGGTCCTCCGAGCGCGCCCATCGTGATCACCACACCGAGCACGGCCGCCACGATTCCGAGCCCGGGCAGGGAATCGGCCACGGTCGAAAGAGCGGCCACCGGCTCCGTGGCGCCGTGGTGATGCACTTCCATATCCAGCTCGATCATCTGGTCGGCGTCGAAGGGCTCCACGCTTCCGCTTGAAGCCATGCGGATCGAATCGCAGACGAACGCAAGAGCGTGGTGATCCTTCAGGAAGGTGGGATATTTGGAGAAGATCGTGCTTTTATCCGGACTGTCGCTATCGGTTTCGAGCGCCATCATGCCGTCGCGACGCGCCCGGCCGAAAAGCTCGTACATCATTTTCATCGATTCCAGATACCGCTGTTTGGTGTAAGGAGAATTGCCGAACGCAACGCCAAACCCTCCGGCGATCTGCTTCAGGATATGAACGGGATTCGCGATCAGGACCGTGCCGGATGCCGCTCCACCGATGATAATGAGCTCCGCCGGCTGCAGGAGCACGGCGATATTGCCGTGCTCCATCAGGTAGCCCGTTAATATGGCCCCGAAAACCACGACGATGCCTATAATCGTGAACATCCTGGCCCTATTCCTCCTCGCGCGCGAGCTGACTTTCCGTGCTGAATACTCCGGTGGTCACGCGATTTCCGCCCGCTTCGATGCTTCGCTCCAGCGCGTTTGCTCCTCGCGCGAGCAATGAATCGAGCGAGTCTCCCGGGATCGCGGAGACTGCGCCGATCGAGACCGTAACGGTCCAGCGATCGCCCCACCATTGAATTTCGGAGCCGTTGACGGTCTTCCTGATCCGCTCGGCCGTCTTAGGCAGCTCGGGGCTGCCGCACTCGCTGAGGATCGCCAGGAAACGGCTTTCGGAGATGCGCCCAAGGTAGTCGGTTGGCCGCAAGCTGTTCTCCAGGCTGGTGGCCACGATGCGCAGCACGGACGCAATCACCGCGCCTCCGTAGGTGGTTCGCAGCCGATCCGTGTCGTCGACCTTCACGACGAGTACGCTGAACGGCACGCGGGCCTCGGCGTACGTCGCGACTGCTTCGCGCAAATGCGAAATGATCACGTCGTGCGTCAACACGCCGGTGGCCGGATCGAGGCAGCCATAATCCGCCAGCTTGCCTTGCCTCCGATCCCATTCCGACGCGGAGAGGCTCTCATCGATGCTTTCGACGGCGCCGATAATGGTTCCGCGGGCGTTCCGGATCGGCACTGCGCGTACCTGAACGAAAATGCGATGTCCCGATTTGTGGCGAAGCGACACCTCGCCCATCGCCGGCCTACCGTCGCGCAGCGCCGTCAAGAGAGACTCGGAAGCATCGGACAGCACGGTCTTGCCCGCTCCGTTTTGCTCGGCTGATGCTTCCCGGCAGTAGCAACCCAGGACGTCCTGCCGCAAGTAGCCGGTGATCTTCTCCGCGCCCTCATTCCAAAAGACAATCTTCTGGTCGCGGTCGACCAGAAAGATTCCAATTTGCAGGTTTTCCAGAATGGCGCGATAGATCGATGGATCGTCGAGTTCAGACACTGCTGCGGCTCCATCCTGAATCATCGGTCGAAAATCGACGGGGTTTAGTTTTCGAGGTGTACTGAAGTGGATTTGTTGCGCAAAACGGAAATCCGGGAAATGCGCGGGTTATTGACCGGCGCCCGGCCAGTGGAACTCCAGGCTGATCCGAACTTCCGTTTCGATCGGTGTTCCATCCAGCAGCGTGGGAGCGTAGCGCCACTGCCGGACGGCGTTCGTTGCAGCGGGGACGAGAAGCACCGGCCCGCTGATCACCTGGACGCTGCGAACCGCGCCATCGGTGCCAACGTTGGCTTCCAGGACCACCGTTCCCGAAATTCTTTGGTCCCTGGCTAAGATGGGATACTCCGGTTGCACGCGGTGCAGCAGCGCGCCGCGTTTCAAATCTCCCGTAGAGATTTCGGGTTTCGGCAATGCATCCGGACCATTCGCCGTCATCGAGCCGGATGCGATGGGCGCGATTTCGGGCGTTCCCTGGCGATCAATCACGGCAGGAGGAGAAACGCTGTCGGCGGTCTCCGCGTCGCCGGACGATGTCGAGCGCTTCGGAGCCGTCAAAGTCCAGATCTGAAAATTCAGAGCGGGTTTGGGGGGCGGAGCAGCGGCGCCGGCAGGTTCCGGATGCCCGGACAACGGCGCGTTTTTGGCCACGGCAGCTTGCCAGGGAATCGTCCAATGTTGATTGCTCGCGTTCTCGATCTCGATTTCGCCGACGGGCGCCTCCGGCGGGTCAGCCAGCGTCTCGAATTTCTGCGCCGCCGGTGCTTTTCGCCGGACGAGCGCGCCAAGCTTTTGGACAACCGGGGCGAACTTGCCGCGTCCAGCGGCCCACCCTGCCGTCAAAGAAGCGATTGCGAGCACGAAGAGCAACAGAGACACGGATGCGACGCGATGACTTTCTTCCCGACGGAAGAAATCCAAAGCAGTATTCTTTTCGGATGTGCGAGCCGGAAGCGTTTTCCGCTTTTCGATTCGGACTTCCGTCTCTTGCGCAAGCGTAAGAGGCACGATCGGGATTTTCGCGGCGGGCCTCGCTTCTTCGGAAGCCGCCGTCTGACTCTGCTCCCGCAGGTCGCCGGCGGATTGATCGGTGAAGTCGACCAATGCCGGCGCAGGACGGACTTCGGCCGCTTCCGCCTCGTTCGGAGCGTCGCTCTCGCTCGTGCCGCATTCTTTTTCGTTAATCGCGGGGGCGGAGGCAGGCTCGGTACCGCTCTCGCTGGCTGAAGCTTCGGACGATAGCCAGTCTTTCAGCTGCGCGCGGAGCTGTTCCGATAATTCCTCGAATTGTAAGCCCGCTACCTTCCTGGATTCTCTGGTCCAGACCACTCGCGCTCGAGTTTCCAGCCAGTCCTTCGAATGCGGCAGCTTCAGCCGGACTTGCGGCAGTTCGTCGTCCGTAATGCTCACCACTGCCTGAACGGAGATGCCGCTTTCGCTGGCGTCCAGAATGATGCCGCCGTTTTCCTTGTCGAGTTCCACGTAGGTGAGGGAATCCGGCTTCTGGCGGGCGTGCTTCCGCCGGTCGGAAGAGGCACTTGGGCCGCGGGTGAATTCCAATACCTCGGACATGATTCACGCTCTGGTGAACCGCGAAACTGCGAGCTACCCAATGAATTGGGCCGATTATATGCCGTGGCCCATGCGCCTGCAACAGGAGAGGGCCGCCCGCTTTCACTTTCCCGTGTTACTGCTGGTTTCAAACGCGAACAGCTATTTGGCTTTAGGGGCAGGTGGGGATGGGGCAGGCGGGGCGGCCGCAAGATTGATTGGGAGCTCGATCTCATACCGCGAGGTTTGATCGAAGATCACAAATCCTTGCAGGCCGGATGTTTCGCGGGCCACGAAATCGCGAAAAGTCTGGTCCGCGGCGGCATCGCTCTTTGCGGGCCAAGCGAAGGGATGGGTTAGTTCCACGGCGATGCGCGTCCGGTTGTTGGTGGGGACAAACGCGGCGGAAACCAGCCGCGCGCGTGTGTCGGAGCTCAGGCTGCCGTCCGCCTTCAGGCGCTTCATGATCACGGCGCTGGGCCCCGGAGTCAGCTGGTAATCGCTGCCGGTGCGGTTATCGAGATCGTAGAGAAATACGACGGACGCGTGGGCTGCATCCACTTCGCGAACCTGCACGCCCGCAAAAGCGCTTTCGATCGCGCGCGAATTCCACGGTTTCTGGCCGTCCGCGTATTGCACCAGCCGCGGCGCCCTCCAGGCGTACGCTGCGGCAAGAAATAAAAGCGCGCAGCAAAGAAGCCCGATGATGATCGATTTCTTCGTGGCCTTCCGCTCCAATAAAACGCGCAGCTAAATTACCACATCTTGGCCGCGACTTAGCGGCTCGCTCGCCCGGCCGGTGTCTCGCTAAACCGGACCGCGTGTTATAAGCTTGCAGCATGAGCGAAAAGATTCGAAAAGGCGATGCAGAGTGGCGGGAATCGCTAACCGACGAGCAGTATTACGTGACGCGGCGGAAGGGCACCGAACCACCCTTCAGCGGCGCGTACGAGAGCACCGAAACGACAGGCACGTACGTCTGCGTGTGCTGCGGGCAGCCGCTTTTCTCCTCCAGCTCCAAATATCACTCCGGCTCGGGCTGGCCTAGCTTCTGGCAGCCGGTCGCGGCGGAAAACGTGGAGATGTCGCGCGATTCCTCGCACGGCATGGAACGCGTGGAAGTGATGTGCGGCCGCTGCGAAGCCCACCTCGGACACGTCTTCGAAGACGGTCCTCAGCCTACAGGACTGCGCTTCTGCATCAACTCCGCCGCGCTGCGCCTCGATCCCAAAAAGGACGGCTCGGAAAGCTAGAACGTCCTGGGTCCCAGGAAGATCAGCTGCGGATGCTGGTCTCCTGAGTCCACCGGAACCGCGCGGATCTGTCCCGGAGCAACCAGATAGAAGATCCAGTTCGACGGGAAACCGGTGACGGCAGGATTCACCGTGACCGTGCCGCGGCCGTTCGTATCGATCGCCGAAATCGCAGCCGAGAGGCTCTGATCCAGGCTTTGCGATGTCCCGGAGGCGTCCGCTTCATCCACCGTCCCAGTGAGTGTTCCGGTTCCAGCCGAAATCGTTTCCCCAAGCAGGTTGTTCACGCCGGGTTCGGCAATGCGCGGTGAATTCAGGGCGTACGATCCCGTCACCGACGAGTTGGCGAAGGGCGGGGTAGAGGTCTGCTGCTCGAGAAGCCCGGTGGTTACCGTCGCATCATTGCCAATCAGGAAGCCCTCGCCCGGAGCGACAAGGTAAGCCGCCGCAAAAGGCGGGGTCACCGCTGGGGAAGGCGGCGGTTGCCCCAAACTGAACACCACGCGCCCGTTGTTGGGATTCACCGTGCACGTCTCCGGTATCGACGCCGATACCGCCGTGCCGGCATCGTTCTGATCGAATACCAGCGAATTGTTGGTATTTCCGTCGCATACGGTGGATGTCAGCAGGCCGGCCGTCACAATCGCATTGCCGCTGCTGCTATCCACGCCCGATGCCGTCGCGACCACCCCGCCCGAAAGCGAGGTCTGGCCGAACGTCGTGCCGGGTTGTTGCAGAACCATTTCGCCGCTCAGCCGGTAAAGCGTGGGCGTGTTGGCCGATCCCGAGCTGTCAACTTCAATGAAATACAAGTCCGAGTTCGAGACAAACACAAACTCGAATTGTAGCGTCTGCTGGCCGGTTGTGGGGACTTCCAGCGTGAGCGCGGCCGACCCGAAACCATTGCTGAAGCCGAAGCTTCCGGAAATCGACTGCGATCCGTAATTACCGGCGTCGTTGAAGTCGGCTGTGCCCGGCGACAGCGTGGACGTTCCATCGGAATGGATGGAGCCTACCAGCGCGTCGGGTTTATCGTTTGTATCGCGGCCCGTGAACTCGAACGCGTAATTTCCGCTAAAGCTCGACGCGGCAAAACCTCCGCCGATCACCGGCTTGATCACGCCTTCGCCGTGTGTTGCAAATGTATCGGCGTCGGACGGCACAGGCGACGGATAGGCGTGATCCTGAATGAACTGGATGCTGCCATCCGGCTCCAGCGCGAGCTCGTATTCGGACGTGACGGTCTGGTTGCCGATCGTGGCCGTTAATTGCATCGTTCCGCGGCCGTCGCCGCTCGCGCCGCCGGTGGTTCCCACGGAATCGATCGTGTATGTTCCGGTAATGCGGGCGAATGGCGCCACGCCGGAGAGGCGGTTGATCACTTCTGTCCCGGCGATGTTTCCGGCGCCGTCTGCGCTGAGCGTGCCGATGATCGCTACCGAACCGTCCTTATCGAAACCGTGAAAGATGAACGAATACGGCCCTTGGAACAGGGAATTGTTGTCCTGGCCCGGTGCGATCGTGATGGTGTAGCTCGCTGTTGCCGTTACCGGCGAAACTTCGGCGTCTGACACCTGGACCGTGAACGAATAGGTTCCGGCGACGGTCGGGACTCCAGAAATGATTCCGTTGCCGCCCTGATTGGTGGTCAATGAGAGTCCTGGCGGAAGCTGCCCTTGCGTTAGGGACCATGCATACGGCTGCACGCCGCCCGTGGCCTGCAACACGGCGCTGTACCCGCTGGCGGTGGTTCCGTCAGGGGGTGTGGACGGCGTGATCGAAAGCGGCTGGGGCGTTTGCACCGTCATGGTGTACGCCTGCGTTTGCGTTTGGTTCGTCGTGGTGGGTGGCTGCTGGTTATTCGTTGGTATTCGCGCGGAGTCGGTCACCGTCACCGTAAAGCAGTAGTTTCCGTTCTGGTTCTGCGGCGCCGGGCAGTTCGTGGTATTCACGTCGGAGCCGTCCGGAATTCCGCTGATTATCCCTGTGCTCGGATCAAGCGAGAGTCCACCGGGCAATCCGCCCGGGGGGATGCTCCAGGTAAGCGGCGCGACTCCTCCCGACGCTTGCACACGCCGGCTGTACTGCGCATTCAAGTTCGCCGACGCAAGGGAAGTGGTCGTAATCGAGAGCGGAGGCGCGGCCGATAGCGACATCGCGTACGTCTGCGATACCGGCGCGGCACCGCCGCTGTCGGCCACCTGCACCGTGAAACTCAGCGCCGTTGGACCGGTTCCCGACTGGCCCGTCCCGGCGTTGCATGGTGTTCCGGCAATTGCCGTAGAGGTGTTGGATGTCTGCGCGACGGTCAACTTCAGACAATCGGCGGCCAAGGAGGAAGCCGCGCCGTTGATCGTTACATTCGTCACCGCGAAGGTGTAGGGGCCCACGCCGCCGCTGATCTGGATCGGCTGATTGTAGCCGACGCCGTTTGAGCCGCCGGGCAGTCCGCACGGCGTCGTCACTCCGGCTGGATTGCATGGCGCACTTGAGAAGGTAGGCAAAGGCTCGACGACGATCGTGGCGGTTTGCGTCACCGACTTTTGCGCCACGGAGGTGGCCGTCAGCGTCACGCTCAGCGCCGCTGATGAGGGAAGCGGCGCCGGTGGCGGGGTATAGGACACCGAAAGCTTGCCTTGATTCGACAGAGTCCCGCAGCCGTCGCCGGAGCAGGTCGTTCCGCTGAGTTTCCAGGTCACGCCCGCATTGGTGGTGTCGTCGCCTAGCGCTGCGGTGAAATTCAGAGGTTGGGTCGCCCCGACGTCCACGGAAGCGCCCGTCGCGGGTGGAATAATCTCGATGGTGATCGTTGACGCAGACCCCCCGCCGCATCCGGCGAGCAAAGACATGCCCATACACGTGAGGAAAAAAGCCGCCGCCAGTGCCAATCGCTTCATGCGGTCACCGCAGTTTGCATCATCGAGTCCGCTCCGTTGATCGGGACGCGTTTGGCGCGGGCGCGCGTCTCCGCGATCTTGTGGCGATCGTTGCTTCGTTCGAGTACACGCCTAGCTGAGTCCTGGATACGCCCCTCTGAGAATCGCGGCGCGATCAGACAAACGAGTTGAATAACAAAACGGCCAGAGAGTGTCAACGCACATCTCTGGCTCGCACGATTCCGCTCTATCGCCGCGCGCCAGCCCGGGACACAGCGCGAGCGAGCTCTGGCCGCGGAATCAGGCATGTGGATGCGCCGCGCGCCGTGCCCGTTGCCTGCCGCCTCCAAGGTTGGCTCGCGGCGCGGGGCAGGAGGCGCCGTCGCATCGGCGATTTGCCGAGTCCGCAAAAGTGACCTCTTCAAGCCGTGAAGTCCCGCAAAAAACTTCCGTGTGCTCTCCAGCAACGCGACTTGGGTACTTCGCATCCGACGTAAAGCATTTCGAATTCGGTAATGCAATCCATGATTTTTCGTTTCGCGCAATTTTTTGGTATAAGAGTCTGCTAACCGAGTGTGGGGTACGACAGTCTAACAGCAGCGGAGTGCTTCGCTTTCCTCTCCTTATAACTTTTTTGGAGGAATGCATTGATTGAGGTTCAGGACGTCACCAAGTCCTACGGCACGACTACGGCCGTAGATCACATCTCTTTCACCGTAAATAAAGGCGAGATTCTCGGATTTCTCGGGCCCAACGGCGCGGGCAAGACCACCACGATGCGCATTTTGACCGGCTACATGCCGGCCACATCGGGCACTGCGCGCGTCAGCGGCTTCGATGTCTTCAAGGATTCGCTGCAGGTGCGCCGCCACATCGGTTATCTGCCGGAAGCTCCGCCGGTCTACCCGGATATGTCCGTCGAGGCCTATCTCGAGTTCGTGCTGCGCATCAAAAACGTGGCCAGCCAAAACCGGGCCGCGCGCATTGACGACGCGCTCGGCAAAACGAATCTCGGCGACAAGCGGCGCGAACTCATCAAGCATCTTTCACGCGGCTACAAGCAGCGCGTCGGGCTCGCGCAGGCGCTGGTGCACGATCCGGACGTGATTATCCTCGACGAACCGACCGTCGGCCTGGATCCGAAGCAAATTATCGAGGTCCGGAACCTGATCAAGGCGCTCGCCGGCAGCCACACCATTATTCTTTCCACGCACATCCTGCCCGAAGTCAGCATGACCTGCGACCGCGTGGTAATCATCAACAAAGGCAAGATTGTGGCCGTCGATACGCCGCAGAATCTCACGTCGCAGCTGCGCGGCGGGCAGCGGATCCGCGTGGAAGTGCAGGCGCCGGAAAAGCAGCTGCAGGATTTGCTGTCGCAGATTCCGGGCGCTTCGCGCGTGCAGGTAGACCCGGCCGGTGCCGACGGACACGTGGCCGCGACGATTGAGTCCGCGCAGGGGCAGGACGTGCGCAGCCAGATCGCCGCAAAGATCGTGGAGAAGGGGTGGCCGCTCTATGAATTGCGCGGCCTCAGCCTGAGCCTCGAGGACATTTTCCTTCAGCTCACTACCGACGACGCCGCGCACGCGCAGCCGTCCAACTAAAACGAACGAAAGCGGAGGCATCGGGATGCGCAGTCTTTATGCGATCTACCGTAAGGAGATGGGCCACTACTTCGTCTCGCCCATTGCTTACGTCGTGGTGGGTCTGTTTCTCATTCTTTGCGGTTTCTTCTTCAATCTTTATTTGAGCGATGCCATCCGCGCGTCGATGGAAGCGCAGATGCAAAGTGCGCAAATGGGCATGGCCTCGAATTTCGACGTTCCCAGCGAAGTGATCCGCGCGTTTCTCGGCGTTCTCGCGCTGTTCCTTTTGTTCTTCATGCCCATGGTCACCATGGGCGTGTATTCCGACGAGCGCCGCCGCGGCACCATGGAATTGCTGATGACCTCGCCCATCACCGAGACGCAAATCGTCCTCGGCAAGTTCTTCGCCTCGCTCACGCTTTTCGCCGTGATGCTCCTGCCCACCGCCAGCTACATTCTGTTCATGTGGTTCAAGAGCGAGCCCATGCCGCCCTTGCGCATCGTCGCCGCCGGCTATTTGGGCCTGTTGCTCTTCGGAGGCGCGCTCCTCGCGCTGGGCCAGTTTCTCTCGTCGCTGACGGAAAATCCGATCATCGCCGCGGTGCTCACCTTTGGGGCGTTCTTGCTCCTGTGGGCGCTGGATTTTGGCGCCAGCGGTGCCGCCGGCACCGGCGAGCAGATCGTTCATTACATTTCCGTGATCAATCACTACCAGGGCTTCACGCAGGGCGTGATCGACACGTCCGCTTTGGTCTACTACGTCAGTTTTATGGCTTTTTTCATTTTCCTTACGGTGCGTTCGGTGGATTCGATGCGCTGGAGAAGGGCCTAGCCGGTCCATTTGGCGCGCGCGTTGGCAATCGCCGCTGCGCACAAGGAGGCAGTCATCAGTACCAAGGGCAATAAATACCAATTGGCGGAAACGCTGGCCAGCGTGGGCGCAGCCTGCCTGATCGCGGGCTATTTGCGATATTCCATCCAGGGTGAGTTGCTGTTGGCGTCGAAAATCCTATTGATCGCCGGGGGCGTGCTGCTCCTCGCCGGAATCGTCCTGGGTTTCCGCGGCCTCGTGGAATTTTTCTCCAAGCGTTCGTCCCAATTGGGCACCAACACCGTGATCCTCACGGTGGCCGTCGCCGCAATCCTCGTCGTCGCGAACTATTTCGGCTTTCAGTATCACAAGCGTTTCGACTTGACATCCGAAAAGCTCTACACGCTGGCGCCGCAAACGCAAAAGATTGTCCGCAACCTGAAAGAGGACGTGAATATCGTCCGTTTTGCGAAGCAACCGGATCAACAGCTCGACGATCTGCTTTCCGAATATCGCAATCTGAGCCATCACATCAAATTCAAGGAAGTCGATCCCGATCAGAAGCCCGAACTCGCCCGCGAGTACGGCGCCACGCAGATGGGAGAAGTGGATGTCGCTTCCGGGACTCACACGCAGCACCTTGAGCCGCCCGCCGACGGCGGATTTACCGAAGAGGCCATCACCAGCGCGATTCTCAAAGTCTCCAGCGCCACGGTAAAGACGGTCTGCTTCGTCTCCGGCCATGGGGAAAAGTCTCTCACGACCACCGGCCCGCACGGCTATTCCCAGGTGAATGCCGGTCTGAAGCGCGAAAATTACGAAACGAAGACGATTAACCTGGTTCAGTCGAACGGCGTTCCGTCCGAGTGCAGCGTTGTGGTGGTGGATGGTCCCACACAGGCTTATTTTCCGCAGGAAACGTCTGCGTTGACGACGTACCTAAACGATGGCGGCAAGGCGCTCATTGAACTCGATCCCATTACAGAGCCGCACCAACAGGAAGCGAATTTGAACAGCCTGCTGCAGGCCTGGAACATCAAGCTTGGCGACAACGTGGTGATCGACGCCAGCGGCATGGGCCGCCTCTTCGGCGCCGGCCCTGAAATTCCGCTCGTTGTGGACTACGGGAACAGCCCGATCACCAAGGGCCTCCAACGCACCATGACGTTTTTCCCGCTGGCTCGCACCGTTACGCCTGCCGACGAATCGAAGCCCCAGCCGCAGGTGGTGGAACTGCTGAGAACTTCCAGCCGGAGCTTCACGACTCCGAAGCTGGCTCGCGAAGTCAGCTACGATCCCAAGACGGATTCCATGGGCCCGCTTTCGCTGGGTGTGGCCGCTACGAAGAAAGAGGGAGACAAGACCGCGCGCCTCGTCGTGATCGGGGATTCCGATTTTGCTTCCAACGAAGCCATCGGCCAATCCAGCAACGGCGACCTTTTCTTCAACTCCGTCGATTGGCTCGCCGCGGACCAGAATCTGATTTCCATTCGTCCCAAGAGCACCACCAATCGCCACGTGAATCTGACCCAGAGCCAGGCGATGGCCCTGCGCTGGGCCGATATTTTCGCGCTGCCAGGAGTCGTGTTGATCCTCGGCATCGCCATCTGGTGGAAACGGCGATAGACGGTTTTTTTTCGGATAGCGACTGCAATGATCAAGAAATCGACCCTGATCGTACTTCTCTGCGCAATCATCGGCGTCGGCGGCGCGTATTACTGGCAATGGCACCGCTCGAAAGAGCCAAAGACCCCCAAAAACAATTCGAAGCCCGCTTTCTCCGTACTGCCTTCGGACATCGTCTCGTTTTCGATTTCGCATCCGGCGGACAAAGATCAGCCGGCCATCGCCTTCGAAAAGCAGAAGGGCGCGTGGCATATCGTGCAACCCGTGGATACGCTGGCGGACCAGTCCACGGCGGAGGGATTCGTCGATCAGCTTGCCGAATCGCGACCCACGCAGACTGAGTCGGTCACACCCGACCGGCGCAAGGTGTACGGCCTCGATCCGCCGAAGGCGTCCGTGGAATTTCAGCTGCGCGACGGCCAAAAACACACGCTTTTGATCGGCGACAAGGACTTCAGCGGCACGGACGTTTACACCATCGTTGACGACCAGCCGAAAGTGTCGCTCCTGCCGCTTTCGCTGTTGACCACCGCCGAAAAGCCTTTGAACCAATTGCGCGATATGAACGTGCTGCACATCGAGAGCGAAAATGTCTCGTCCTTCACGCTGAAGAATCCCTCGGGCGATCTCGCACTGGCGCGCGACACCAAGGATTCCAACGGGTGGAACTTCACCAAGCCGGAGAAAGTTTCGGCCGACCCGGACGTGGTCGACTCGCTCTTGAACGGCATTTCGGACGCGCGCATGAGCGACATCGTCAGCGAAAAGCCCGATAATCTGGCCCGCTACGGGCTCGCGCACCCGGCGATCACTTTCACCGCAACAGAAAGCGACGGCGACAAGTCCACTCTGATCGCCGGCAAGAAAAGCGGCGACGCATACTACGCCCGCGACCTGTCCCGCTCGGTCGTCTTCGAGGTCCAGCAGGACCTCTACTCCAAGCTCGCCGACAACTTCACGCAAATGCGCGACAAGAGCGTGGTGCACATCGACGAGACTTCGCTCGACCGCATCGAGCTCCAAAATTCCAACGGCACGATCGAAATCAGCCGGCAGGGGAAAGACGGGCAATGGAAGATCGACTCGCCCGCCGCGGACAAGGGCAAATCGGCCTCCAGTTGGAAGATCCTCGACCCGTTCACCAGCCTGCGCGCCGACGAAGTGATCGACCATCCCTCCGCCGCGCTTTTGGCCAAAATGAAAACCCCGGCCATCACCGCCGTGCTCACCAAGAAGGATGGCAAGCAAATCACGGTCCGGCTTTCCAAGCCTTCCGGCGATGTCGCCTACGCGCAATCCAGCGACAGTTCGGAGCTTTTCAAGATCAAGAAAGAGACGGTGGACGATTTGAATCTGAAGGCGAAGGACGTGGCATTTTGACGCTCCTTGCTCTACGGCGAGATTGCGGAATGAATTGGCGAACGGTTCTAGATGACCCGTCTTTTCGTGGGCCAGGCGGCCAGCAGCAACACCTTGCTGGAGCCGGGGACAATGCTGACGTAATACGTCACGTTCTCGGTTTCCACTTCGTAGAATCCCGCGCGTTTCGGATCGGGAAGCATTTTCGCGCACTCGGACATTCGTTCCCGCAGTTCCTCCACCATCTCCGCGGGATGGCCTCGCAGGTCTTCGATTTCGAATGCTCTGCAGGTTTGTGTCTGCATTGTAATTCCCCTCGCTTATATGTTACGTGCGCCGCGCTTGAAAAGTTTCATCGGCGGGGGTATCCTGTGGGTGGCATAGTTACTTTCCCATGAACATAACATCCCTAATTGACATTCAGGTTAAACGCAAAATTGCTACTTGCGCGCCCCCGTCAAACTTGCCATAGTCGCTCGAATTGAGGGTCAACCCACTGTGAAGAAGAAGAGGGCAACGAAGTCCGGCTCCAGCAGGCTGCGCAAGGACGGCCGCCGCAAGCATCGCCACTGGCAGGTGACCGTCTACTACCACGATGGCGAAAGGTTTGCACGCGTCTACATCGATCGCGAACGCGCCGAGCGTTTTGCCGACCGCCAAAAAAAATCGCCTGTCGTGAAGGCCACGCGGATTCTGGAAGTCGATTAGCCGCCGCTGCGCGCCGCCGTGAGATGATTCCGGCTTGCGAGGGCGTGTTTTTCTGTCCGCTGATTGGGGCACGGCACTTGTTAGCGGCTTGCCGGACGTGCTATAAAGGTTTCTCCTCACGTAGTCCTGCTCCATTGAGCGCGGGATTCGTATAGTGGTAGTACGCCACCTTGCCAAGGTGGAGGCGAGGGTTCGATTCCCTTATCCCGCTCCAGACCGCCGAAGGGCGCCGCTTGTTCCACCGGGCGGCATCAAACGTCGTGCACGAAATGGCTCGATCCCATCCGAAACCAACACCGATGAGCCCGAACGAACATGAAAATCGTACTGGCCGTTGATCATTCCAAATATTCGGAGGCGGCGCTCCATGCCTTGATCAAGCAGATTCGTCCGGAGCACACGGAAGTCTCCGTTCTGCACGTGATGGAGGTCTCGCTCGCCGATTTCGAGTCGCGGGAAACCTTCGAAGCCACGCGCGCCGCCCGGCTCGGGCAAGCCAATGGCCTGGTCGAACGTTTCGCGGCGGAGCTGAAGGAAGGCGGTTACGCGGCCAAGCCGGTGGTGGAAGAGGGAGACGCGAAAGACTCGATTCTCGGATTCGCCGAACGGTGGAAGCCGGACGTGATCTTCGTCGGTTCCCACGGCCGGCGAAGATTCAGGCGTCTCACGCTCGGCAGCGTTTCCGACGCCGTAGCCCGCCACGCGCCCTGCTCCGTCCAGATCGTCCGCGCTCCCGGCGCCGAATAACGGGAACGCACGAGCCCCATTTCACCGGGGAAGTGCAGTGTCTCGCAAAGAAAAAGGGCGTTCCGACGATCAAGCCGGAACGCCCCCTGTATTTTCCGAACCACTGCCGATCCCTCGGCCCGTCCGTTAATGCGCCAGCCGGGCTCGGGATGGCAGATCAGCGGCTGCTTAGTACATGCCGCCCATGCCGCCACCGCCTGGCATTCCAGCACCGCCGCCAGCAGCGCCCTTCTTGTCGTCTTCCTTGATGTCCGCCACCAATGCTTCGGTGGTGAGCATCAGGCCGGCGATAGAAGCGGCGTTCTGCAGGGCCAGGCGGGTGACCTTGGCCGGGTCGATCACGCCGGCCTTGACGAGGTCGATGAACTCGCCCGTGTCGGCGTTGTACCCGAAGTTGTCTTCCTTCGATTCGCGCACGCGGCCGACGATCACAGCGCCTTCTTCACCGGCGTTGTAAGCGATCTGGCGCATGGGCTCTTCGAGGGCGCGCTTCACGATGTTGACGCCGATGGCTTCGTCGCCATTGAGCTTCAGCTTCTCGAGAGCGGCGATGCAGCGGACCAGCGCCACGCCGCCGCCGGGAACGATGCCTTCCTCGACGGCCGCGCGAGTGGCGTGCATAGCGTCCTCAACGCGAGCCTTCTTTTCCTTCAGCTCGGTCTCGGTGGCCGCGCCGACCTTGATCACCGCGACGCCGCCGACGAGCTTGGCGAGCCGCTCCTGCAGCTTTTCGCGGTCGTAGTCGGAGGTGGTGTCCTCGATCTGCGCGCGAATCTGCTTTACGCGGCCCTCGATCTCGGTGGCCTTTCCGGCGCCTTCCACGATCGTGGTGTTGTCCTTATCGATGGTGATCTTCTTGGCGCGGCCCAGATCCTCGACCTTCACGTTCTCAAGCTTGATGCCGAGGTCTTCGGTGATGGCCTTGCCGCCGGTCAGCGTGGCGATGTCTTCGAGCATGGCCTTGCGGCGGTCGCCGAAGCCGGGAGCCTTGACGGCGGCGCACTGCAGCGTGCCGCGGAGCTTGTTCACCACCAGCGTGGCGAGCGCTTCGCCTTCGACGTCCTCGGCGATGATCAGCAGCGGCTTGCCCATCTTGGCGATCTGCTCGAGCAGGGGAAGCAGGTCCTTCATCGAGCTGATCTTCTTTTCGTGGATCAGGATGCGGGCGTCCTCGAGCGCGCACTCCATGCGCTCGGGGTCGGTGACGAAGTAGGGCGAAAGGTAGCCGCGGTCGAACTGCATGCCTTCCACGACTTCGAGCGTGGTCTCCATCGTCTTCGATTCCTCGACGGTGATCACGCCATCCTTGCCGACCTTCTTCATCGCTTCGGCGATGATGCTGCCGATCTGCTTATCGTTGTTGGCGCTGATGGTGCCGACTTGCGCGATCATGTCGCCCTTCACGTCTTTGTGGAGCTTGCGGATTTCCTCCACGGCGAGTGCCACGGCGCGCTCGATGCCGCGCTTGAGAGCGGTCGGGCTGGCGCCGGCGGCCACGGTCTTCACGCCTTCGCGGAAGATTGCCTGAGCCAGAACGGTTGCGGTGGTGGTGCCGTCACCGGCTACGTCGGAGGTCTTCGACGCGACTTCGCGGACCATCTGCGCGCCCATGTTTTCGAGCGCATCCGGCAGCTCGATTTCCTTCGCCACGGTCACGCCGTCCTTGGTGATGATCGGCGCGCCGAATTTCTTCTCGATCACCGCGTTACGGCCCTTGGGGCCGAGCGTGATCTTCACAGCGTCCGCCAGTACATTGACGCCGCGCAGAATCGACTGGCGCGAATTCTCACCAGTCACGATTTGCTTTGCCATGTTTCTATTTCCTCCTGAAATTTCCTTCGAAATCAACTGCCGGGCGCTTGGGCCGCGGCGGAATATTGTGGAAAGTTACTTTTTGCCGCCGGCCGCCTTCGCCGCAGCGCCGATCTTGGCGAGAATTTCGTCTTCCTTGAGAATCAGAAATTCCTCGTCCTCGATTTTTATGTCGTTCCCGCTATACTTGCCGAAGAGGATGCGGTCGCCGACTTTCACATCCAGCTGGATGCGTTCGCCCTTGTCGTTCAGCTTTCCGGCGCCGACGGCGACGACTTCGCCCTCCTGCGGTTTCTCTTTGGCCGAGTCAGGGATGATGATGCCGCCCTTCACGGACTCCTTCTCTTCGAGCCGCCGGACCAGAACGCGGTCGTGGAGCGGCGTAACGTTGACTGCCATTTGTGCGATTCCTCCGATACTTTGGTGAGTGTGATAGTTCGGCGAGGGGGCCGTTAGCACTCCTCGCTAGCGAGTGCTAATATACCAAGCCTGGGGGCGATGTCAAGGGGCGGAAATGAGAATATGCGTCTCTCGGGCTCATGTTTTGTAATATTGTAAGACCTTATATTTCAGTGTGTTGCATTCATCGTCGCACCCGTTAAGATGCCGTTGACGTAGGAACACATTGATCCACGGCGGGCGTTGAATCCGCGATTCGTCGCTCCCAAGGGTTGAGCGCTAGTCAGCAAAATTCTCCACGATCATGAGTGCGAACCCACAAATTGCGGCATTCATCCTGGCGGGCGGCGAGAGCTCGCGCATGGGACGCAACAAGGCGGCTCTCGAATTGAGCGGAGAGCCGATACTGCTGCGTACGGCGCGTCTAGTCGAGTCAGTCGCTGGGCCGCCGACGATCGTCGGGAATTCCAACGGCTGGGACTCATTCGGCCTACGATCGATCGCCGACGATTGGCCGGGCGCCGGACCGCTGGGCGGGATCGCGACGGCGCTGCGCGCTTCGAGCGCTCCATGGAATCTGGTCGTTGCGTGCGATTTGCCGTATCTCACTCGGTCCTGGCTTGAATTTTTGGCGGCGCGCGCGCTGGCATCGCAGGCCGACGCTGTCATTCCGATGAACGCGCGCGGCGCCGAGCCGCTTTGCGCCGTGTATCACAAGCGGTGCGATGCGGCCGTTCGCGCGGCGCTGGAACGCGGCGTTCGAAAGGTGACCGACGGCCTAAAAGAGGTGCTCGTGGAGCTGATCGACCCTTTCGAATGGAAAGCGTTTGATTCGGAGGGATTGCTGTTCAAGAATATGAATACTCCCGAGGATTACGAAGAAGCGCGCATCCGGCTAAGCGGGGCAGGGAAGCCCGGGACGAAATGAGCGACCACTACTTCGAGTTCCAACACGTCTGGAAATCGTTCGACGAGAACACGGTCCTCAAAGACGTGAACTTCTTTGCCGATCAGGGCGAGACGGCCGTGATCATGGGCCGCAGCGGTGTAGGCAAGTCCGTTTCGCTGAAGCTGCTGCTGGGATTCCTGGCGCCGGATGAGGGCCGCATCATCCTGGGCGGCCAGGACGTGACCGGCTGGACCGAGGAGCAATTCTCGGAAATTCGCCGCCGCGTCACGATGGTTTTCCAGTCCGGCGCGCTCTTCGATTCGCTGACGGTTTACGAAAACGTTGCGTTTCCGCTGGAAAGCCGCGGCGGACGCCAGAATCGCGAGGAAATCGATGCGCGTGTGCGGGAGCTGCTGGAGATGCTGGAGGTCGCCGATCTGGCCGACCGCTATCCCGCGGAACTGAGCACCGGAACGAAGCGCGCCGTGGCCATCGCGCGGGCGTTGGCCGAAAATCCGGACGCGATTCTCTACGACGAGCCGACCACGATGGTCGATCCGCTGATGGCGTCGCACATCAGCGACCTGATCGTGAAGCTGAAGAAAACGCTGCACAAAACGTCGATCGTGGTGACGCACGACACGCATCTGGCGAAGAAACTGGCCGACCGCGTGATTTTTCTTGCCGACAGCCGCGTGGCGTTTTTCGGCACAGTGGCCGGATCTCGAAAATTCGCAAGATCCCTTTCTCCGCAATTTCCTCGCGCAGGACGAGATGATCCCCGCGCTGGATGCAACCGCGTGAGCGAAGGCACGGCAGCGGACGCGAAAAAACAGCTCCTGCGGGTGATGGGCTTTTGGGACGTCCTGCTCTTCAATATCGCCACGGTTCTTGGTCCGCGATGGATCGCCGCGGCGGCGCACAACGGGACTTCGTCGATCAGCCTATGGGTGCTGGCGGCGGCGCTTTTCTTTCTGCCGACCACTTTGATCATCGCCGAACTTTCCACGCGATTTCCGCAACGAAGGCGGGCTGTACGTCTGGTCGAAGGAAGCGTTCGGCGAATTTCACGGATTCGTGGCCGGCTGGACGTATTGGATCTACACGTTCTTCTATTTTCCCGGGCTGCTGATGGCCAGCGCCGCCATGGCCGCGTACCTGGGCGGCAACCGCGGCGCCTATCTGGCGAATGACCGCACGTTTCTGATGACCGTCTCCTTCGCGCTGTTGATTCGCGGCCGTCTTGCTCAACATCATCGGGCTGAACATCGGGAAATGGCTGCAGAACGCGGGCGGCGTGGGCACGTATTTGCCGCTGCTGATGCTGATCGGGCTGGGCGCGTATTTTTGGCACAAGCACGGCTCGGTGACGCACTTTACCTGGGCCAACATGATGCCAACGTGGAACTGGGGCACGGTGAATTTCTGGCCGCAGATTGCGTTTGCGTTCACGGGCCTGGAGCTGTGCTCGGCGATGAGCGAGGAAGTGCACGATCCGCACCGTACTTTTCCTCGCGCGATATTCGGCTCGGGCGCGCTGATTGCGTTGGCTTACATCGCCGGGACGTTTGGCGTCCTGGCGATTTTGCCGGCGCACACCGTGGACCCGAAGGCCGGCGTGTTTCAGGCGCTCACGGCGGGCTCGACGGTTTTCGGCATCGCGTTTTTCGGAATTTTGGCCGCGTTTCTGGTGCAGTTCGGCAACGCCGGAGGAGTGGGGTCCACGGTGGCGGGAATTTCGCGCATTCCGTTCATCGTGGGTATCGACCGTTATCTTCCGTCCGCTTTCGGCAAGATTCACTCGAAGTGGCGCACTCCGTGGGTCTCGATTCTGGTGCAGGCGGTGATCTCTGGCGTGATTTTGTTGCTGATTCAGGTGAACGAGACGGCCAACAATGCGTACCAGATTTTCGTCGATGCCGGAACGATTCTCTACTTCATCCCGTTTCTTTACATGTACGCGGCAGTGATCAAACTGGCGTATCGCTCCGATCGCAATGCCAACCCGGACGCGGCGCTGATTCCCGGCGGAAAATTGGGCGTGTGGATCGTGGGCGCGCTCGGATTCACCGTGGTGGTGTTTGGGCTGGCGCTGTCGTTTATTCCGCCGGCCGAAGCGACGAACAAGTTGCTCTTTGAAGGCAAGCTGATTATCGGTACCGCCGGCGGCGTCCTGCTCGGCCTTATTTTGTACTACCGCGGCGCTCGATCCAAATCGCGAGAGCTCTCTGAGCCTGCGGTGAATTGAATCGCTCGGGCGGCGGCTGCAACGGGCGCCCGATTTTCGATTGATGAGACCACATTCTCTTCTGCACACGACTTTCCGAACGGGAATCGCGATCAAAGCGGTCGACGGACTCCTGGAAACCGTTGGCGGAGTGTTGCTGTGGTTCATCCAGCCCGCCGAGATGAACCGCGCGCTGCACTTCCTGTTTCAGCACGAACTTTCGCAAGATCGGCACGATTTCGTCGCCAACCATCTGCTGCACATGTCGGCGCAATTGGCGAACGGCAAGCCGGTCTTCGCGTCGCTCTTCCTGCTTTCCCACGGGATCGTGAAAATCGTGCTAGCCATCGCTTTGTGGATGGACGATCTCTGGGCGTATCCGCTGGCAATTTTCGTGTTCGGCTCGTTCACCGTGTACCAGGTCTATCGCTACACGCAAACGCATTCACTGGGCCTTCTGGTGCTGACCGTTCTCGACGTGGTTATCGTATGGCTTACCTGGGAGGAATACGGTGTGCAGAAATCCGCGCGGCAATCGAAAACGGTCATTTGATTTGCGAGCCGCCGGCGGGCCTAAAAGCCTTCTTCGACGAGTTTACTAACGGTGAGGCGCGACGCAGCGGGAGTCTTTCGCGCGTTCAGCATGCTTTCCACGTATTTCGCGAGGATGTCGCACTCGACGTTCACGGTGTCGCCGCGCGCAAGCCCGTGCACGTTGGTGTGATCGTAGGTGAAGGGAATCACGGCGAAATCGGCGACGCCATCCTGCCAGCGCGCCACGGTGAGGCTGATGCCGTCAATCGCGATCGAGCCTTTTTCGGCCACGTAGCGCTGTAGCTCTTCCGGAACGCGCACGGAAAGCCACCAGTTGTCGCCTTCGCGCGCGAGACGCATCACGCGTCCCGTGCCATCCACGTGGCCCTGCACGAAATGGCCGCCCAGCCGCGCGCCCGCCGCGAGCGGGCGTTCCAGGTTCACGAGATCGCCGGACTTTTTTTCGCCGAGCGACGTGCGGCGCAGCGTCTCGCCGGAAAGATCGGCGGCGAATCGCTTGTCCCTGAGATCGACGACGGTGAGGCAGCAGCCGTTGACGGCGATGCTGTCGCCGAGCTTCGTCTCCGGCGCTATTTCAGCCGCGCCCGCGAAATTCACCCACAGGAGGCCGCCATCTTGCGAGCGGTCGAGCGCGTCAATTTTTCCGACGTGTTCGATGATTCCCGTAAACATCGTGAAAGTATCCTTCGACAACGAAATCAGGGCCGCAATTGGACACGCGCAGGTTTTGGAGTGCCGGCGATTTCGCAAACCAGCGCGATGAAACGCTCGCCATCGGCACGCCGCCAGGGCCCATCACTTTGGGAGCATAGAAGAGAATCATTTTGTCCACAATCCCGGCTTCCAGCGCCGCGCCATTCAGTTCCGCGCCCGCTTCGAGGATGACGTTCAGGATTTGCCGATTTCCGAGATCGCGAAGGACCGCCCGCAAATCCACGCGGCCGCGTAGGTCTGCGACGCGAACGACATCGATCCCTGCGCGTTCGAGCGCCCGCGCCTTCGGAGTGTCATGCGGCTGCGTCGTGTACACGATCACGTCGCTCTGCGCCGATTTCACCAGCTCCGATTTTAGCGGCATGCGCAAGCGCGAATCCACGATCGCGCGCAGCATCCTTCGGCGGCGCGGCTTGCCGGTACGGTCGCTCATGCGCGGATTATCGACCAGCACGGTGCCGATGCCGGTGAGCAGCGCGTCCGATTCGTGGCGCAGGCGCTGCACGGTTTCGCGCGATCGTTCGCTGGTGATCCATGTGGTGCTGCCCTTGCGTGAGGCGATGCGGCCATCGAGCGTGAGCGCGGTTTTCAGCGTGACGAACGGCAGTCCCGTGCGAATCCACTTCGCGAAATCCTCGTTCCAGCGCTGCGCATCTTCCTGGCCGATGCCAATATCCACGCGAATCCCGGCGCGGCGAAGCTGTGCGATGCCGCGGCCTGCCACGTTCGGGTTGGGATCTTGCATGGCCACGACCACGCGCTTCACGCCCGCCTCGATCACGGCAGTGGTGCACGGGCCGGTGCGGCCGGTGGTGCAGCAGGGCTCGAGTGTGACGTAGAGAGTCGCGCCGCGCGCTTTCGCAGCCGCTTGCTTCAGAGCGACGATTTCGGCGTGGTCGCGGCGGTCGTATTCATGGAAACCTTCGCCGATGGCGTGGCTATTTTTCACCAGCACGGCACCAACGGTGGGGTTCGGATGCGCCAGCGCCGCGCCGCGCGCGGCCAGCGCCAGGGCGCGCACCATCCACGCGTCGTCGGCCTCGCTATTCGAAGAGCGAATTGACATAGGTTTGTGCGTCGAAGGGGACAAGATCGTCGATCTGCTCGCCGGTGCCGATGAACCGTATCGGCAGATTCAGCTCGCGCGCGATAGCCACCACGATGCCGCCTTTCGCCGTGCCATCGAGCTTGGTGAGTACGATGCCGGTCACGCCGGCGTGGCTCCAGAATTCGCGCGCCTGATTCAGGCCGTTCTGTCCAGTGGTGGCGTCCAGAACCAGCAGCACATCGTGCGGCGCGCCGGGAATGACTTTCGATGCGGTGCGCTTCATCTTGTCGAGCTCGGCCATCAGGTTCGATTTCGTGTGCAGGCGGCCGGCGGTATCGACGACGACGATATCAGTGGCCTGAGAGCGCGCGGCGGAAAGCGCGTCGAATATCACCGCAGACGGGTCGGCGCCCGATTTTTGCTTCACCACTTCCACGCCCGCGCGCCGGCCCCAGACTTCCAGTTGCTCGATGGCCGCGGCGCGGAAAGTGTCCGCGGCGCAGAGCAGCACGCTCGCGCCTTCCTTTTTCAGGCGATTGGCGAGCTTGCCGATGGTGGTGGTCTTGCCGGTGCCGTTGACGCCGACGACAAACAGGACGCGCGGCGCGGTGGCGGCAGCATCCAGCTTGTGGCCGTTTTCGCTGATCGGTGCGGTAAGAATCTTCATCAGCTGCTGCTTCAATTCCTGCTTCAGCGCGGCCGCTTCCGTCAGCTTGTGTTCGTTCACTTGCTGGCGCAGCGCGGCCAGCACTTCCTTGGTGGTGCGCACGCCGATATCGGCGCTCAGCAAGGCCGATTCCAGCTGCTTCAGCAGCTCGGGATCGACGGGACGGTCGCCGGTGAGAAGTTGCTCGACGCGCGCGGCGAGTTCCGTCCGAGTCTTGGCGACGGAGCCCTTCAGCCGCTCAAGCAGCGTGGGTTCGGGTTTTCCAAATAGCGAGATCATGACGGAGCGTCAGGCTTCGATTAAACCATCATTCTAGCAGACGCGCGCGTCCTCTGTGCTCGGAGCGAACGCGTCGCGAACTTAGCGCGGCCGGGCGAGCGAAAAGGCCGCCGCATTGCATCTCTTACTGCGGCAGAACAGAGCGCCCGTTGCAAGAAACGGTGGTAGAATCCCGGCACTTCCATTGGTGTGAGGTGCGTGTGCGAAAAATTTGCTTAGCGCTTTTGCTGTTTTTGCCCGGGCTTGCACTGGCCCAGCAGCCGCAGGACTTCTCAAAAGTTCAGGTCAAGATCGCCAAAGTTGCCGGCAACGTCTACTTGCTGCAGGGCTCGGGCGGGAATATCGCCGCATCGGTTGGCGACGACGGCATTCTGATGGTAGACACCGAATACGCGCCGCTCGGCGACAAGATTTTGGCAGCTCTGCAGTCGGTTGCTCCGGGCAAGAAGGTGAAATTTGTGATCAACACGCACTACCACACCGATCACACGGGCGGGAACGCGTTTTGGGGTTCACGCGGCGCGGTAATCATCGACCAAACCAATATTCGGAGACGCCTGGCGGACGGCAGCGTCGGCGGCAACGGCGGGGCGGTGCAGTTCAAGCAGCCGCCGCAGCCGAAAGCGGCTCTCCCGGTGATCACGTTCGACGATCACATCTCCGTGTACTTCAATGGCGAGCAGATTCGCGTGATGCACTTTCCCGCGGCGCATACCGACGGCGACACCGTGGTGTACTTCACCAAAAGCAACGTGGTGCACATGGGCGATATTTTCGTGCGCTACGGGCTACCGTTTATCGACATTCGCGGCGGCGGCAGCATTCAGGGCATGATCGCCGCATGCGAGAAAGTCGCGGCCACGCTCCCGCCGGACGTGAAGGTGATTCCCGGACACGGCGAAGTGGCGACCATGAGCGACGTCCGCGCTTACACGAAGATGCTCAAGGACACGATGGCCGTAGTTCAGAAAGCGCTCGACGAGCACAAAACGCTCGCGCAGATGAAGCAGGAAAATATCCTCGCGCCATGGCAGAACGAAGCGCGCGGGTTCGTGAAGGCCGACACGTTTATCGATGAGCTCTACTATTCGCTCACAGGGCCGAACGCCAAGTCCGTGAAGATGGATTGATTTTTGACCGAGTCTGGCGCGGCGGGCAAGGAGTCGATCGCCACCGCGAGGCCGCTTTACACTTCCACGAGCGTGGCAGTCAGGCGCAGGCGGCCGGTGTGAATGGCCGATTCCAGAGCGGCGACTACGTCGCCGTCGAATTTGGTGACCGCCAGGGAGCGGATCCGGTCCAGCGCGTAATCCACGTCCATGGCCGATTGGTAGGGGCGGTTTGTGGTGATCGCGTCGAACGTATCGGCCACGGCGATAATGCGCGCCATCAGCGGAATCTGATCGCCCTGCAGGCCGTAGGGGTAGCCGCCGCCATCCATGCGCTCGTGATGGAGCTCAATGCCGGGCAGCACGTCGCGCAGCTGCGCGACCGGCCGCATGATGTTGGCGCCTTTCACGGTATGCTGCTTCATCAAGTCGAATTCTTCGTCGGTCAGTTTGCCCGGTTTTTTCAGCACGCGGTCGTCCACGCCGATTTTGCCCACGTCGTGCAATAGCGCCGAAATGCGCAGGCGGTCGAGTTCCTCGGCGTCCAGCCCCAATCCGTCGCCGATGATGGTCGAGTATTTCGCCACGCGTCCGGAATGGCCTCGGGTGTACGGGTCCTTTTCGTCGATGGCGGCGGCGAGCATGCGAATGGAGCCCAGGAACAGCTCGCGATTTTCCGCGGCTGCTTTCTTCAGCCGGTCGACGTACTCCTCGATATCCCCGGCCATGCTGTTAAACGTTTCGGCCAGCTCGCTGATTTCCGCTGCTCCGCGCACTTCCGCGCGCTCGTGGAATTCCGCGCGGCTGATCGCGCGCGTGGATTGCACCAGGCCCTGAATCGGGCGCGTGATTCCCAGCGCGAAGAGATATCCGAAGATCAGGGCGACGGCCATCGCGCCGAGCACGAAGCGCAGCGCTTCGGCCGTGAGCTCGTCGACGCCGGCGTCGATGCGCGCGTCGTTCAGGCTGCGCTGCGCGATCACCGCCCAACGCAGCTCCGGAATGGTGCTGTAGGTTCCAATCATTTCGACGCGATGGTGTTTATCGGAGCCCAGAGTCTTGAAATTCGTGGTCTGCGTGGCGCGCAGGTCTTGCGGCAACTCCGTCACCTGCTTCACCAGGGGAGATTCGGAGGCGACGTTGCTGCCGGGCACGAGATCGCGCGTGGGGTACGCGACCACGTGGCCGCGGGTATCCACGATATACACGACGCGGTCGCGCACACTGGCGTCCAGCAAGCGCGCCTGCAAACGATCCAGCGAAACGACGGCCGCGAGCATCCCGCTAAACTTTCCGTCTGACAAAAGCGGGATGGACATCACCAGTGCCGCGTGATTGGAGGGCCCCAGCGCAAATGGATCGCTGAGGGATTCGAATCCCTGGATGCTGGTGGTGAATGCGCGCCGCAGGTCCGCGTCAACGAACGGGTCGCGGTCGGCGCTGAAGCTGCCCGCCGATTCGCCTTTCGCATCTTTGTTTACGGCGGTGGCGTAGAGAATGCTGGGGTTGTTTTCGACGAAATCCTGCAGAAGCCGCGAGATCTGCGGGGCATGCCCCGGATCGTTCACATCCTGTATCCAGCCGGCCAGCGCCAGCACCTGCCGCTGACCGAGCAGCTGTTCGCGCAGGTTCTGTTCGAATTGCAGCGTTTCGCTGGCCAGGGAGCGCGTGATTTCGCTCTGCTGCACCCGTTCGGTGTCCTGCAATTTTTCTTCGCTCAACCGCAAAACCTGGCGGTGATAGAGCCAGAGCGGAGCCACGCTCACGATCAAAAGCGCGCCGAGAACGATCCAGAGGATTCGCAGGCGCCGCGCCGCCGGCGGATGGGGGGCTGAGGTGGACATAAATTACCGTTTGAGAGCGTAGCGGACGGCTCCGGCTTGGACAACGGGACTAAGGTACTAGCGGTTGTCCGATAGGGCACCGAAAGTACGAGCAATCGGCCAATTGCTTCATTCCGGTGCGCGGAACAGCTTGTTTTCGTTCAGCCGCGGAATCTCATCCGGTTTTCCGTCCACCGGGCGAGTTATGCTGAGTGCGTTCGCACCTCGTAGTGTCTCGCTGTGGGTTCCACTTTCGAAAGCAACCGCCTTGCTTCGGGTTCGAATACCGGCACGGCGTAGTCAGGACCAGCGAACCGTCGCACCGCGTCGAGGGAGTCAAAGAAGTTCAGGACCACGAATTCCACTTCGTCGGGCCCATCGTCGCGCAGCACGTACCCGCCTCGGTAGCCCGGGATCTTACTCAGCCCCGGGAGCACCGTTTCTCTTAGCAGCCTCTCGTAGGCATCAGCATTTTGGGGCGTACTCCAGCCCCGCCAGTGCCGCGCGATCATAAAACCCCCCGTGATAAACCCCGCTAAATCTACCTTACATGTCACACGCAGAAACAGAAAAAGAAACCAGGAGCGTGGCCATTCTCGCGCTGGCGCCGCCGGATGCGGTCAACGGCGGAAGGTCAGGCGATTTTCCGACCCGTCTACGAGCCTCCGCACGTTTCCGCTGTGCTTCAGAAGCACGAGCAGGGAAACGAAAACGGTTCCGTAAGTCACCGCGTTTGGCGGCGCATGACGCGGCGCGTAGAAAAGATAGACGAGGACCGGAAGAGCGGCAGCCGCGGCCATCGATCCCAGCGAGGAATAGCGCCAGAAGCCCACGACGAGAATCCACACCAGCGCCGCGGCGGCCACGGCAAAGCCGCAGATGGGAATGAACGCCCCGAACATGGTGGCCACTCCCTTGCCGCCTTTGAAGCGCAGCCACAGCGGGAAAATATGGCCGATCACGGCGGCAACCGCTGCGCCGATCATCCAACGAGCGCTGGTGCTGCCATGCACCCAGCGCGCGGCGATCCACACGGCGAGGTAGCCCTTTCCGGCGTCGCACAGCAGCGTCAGGATTCCCGCAAAAGCGCCCGCCGAGCGCGCCACGTTGGCGGCGCCGATATTCCCGCTGCCGGTGGAGCGCACGTCCGGCCCGCCCCGCGCTTTCACGATCAGAACGCCGAAAGGAATGGATCCGAGCAAATAAGCGATTGCGGGAATCGACCAGTAGGCGTTCACTCGGCTCCTTTAACGAAATCGTAGGCTTCGATTTTCTTGTATTCCGCGCCGGACGGCTTCAGCTTGCTTTCAAAAAGATAAAATTCCGTCGCGCTCAAGGAGCCAAGATCGATGGACTCCAGGTCTTCGGCGGCGCGGATCAGGGGCTCCGTGCCGCGCGGCGATTCGATGCGCGCGAGCGTCAGGTGTGGCACGAAATCGCGGTTTTCGCGCGGGATGCCCAGCGGTTCGAGTGCGCTTTCGATGTCCGCGGCCATCCGCGCCAGGTTGGGCGACGCTTCCACCCCGCACCAGACTACGCGCGGACACCGTGAATTAGGGAAAAATCCTGCGCCGCGAAAATGCAGTTCCACCGGACCATCCGAGCGAACCGCGGCGAGCGCGGCGCGCAGCTCGGCGAGCTTCTGCGTGTCTTCGTCTTTCACCGCGTGCCCGATAAATTTCAGCGTCAGATGCATCGACTCCGGGCGCGCCCAGCGCGCCCCGCGGCATTTCGGCTTGAGCTGCGCAATTAATTCGGCCAAGTTGCGCCGCACTTCGTCCGGCAGATCGAGCGCCACGAAGAGGCGCAATGCCTAGCTCCGCTCGGGCGCGGAAAAGAGAAAATAGCGGCGCACCATATCGAGGGCGCTGAGCGCGGCGAAATTGCGGATGCGTTCGCGATCGCCGGGAAACTGAAATTTGCGCTCGCGCGTGGAGCGCTCGTCCGCGATGCCGATATGAACCAAGCCGACCGGCTTTTCCGGCGTTCCGCCGTTGGGGCCGGCGATCCCGGTGATGCCCACGCCGATGGTGGCGCCGCTTCGCTTGCGAATGCCGTCCGCGAGGGCCATTGCCACTTCGGCGCTGACCGCTCCCTTGGTGGCGATCATCTCCGCGGGAACCCCGACGAGGCTGCTTTTCAGTTCATTGCTGTAGCAAACCACGCCGCCGAGAAAATACGCCGAGCTGCCGGCGAAACTCGTAATGCGCTCTGCCAGCAACCCTCCGGTGCAGCTTTCGGCCACGGCGATGGTGGCATGACTTTCGGTGAGCAGCTTGGCGACGATCTCCTCGATGAATTCGCCATGCATGGAGACCAGATTTTCTCCGAGCGCGAGCGCCATCTGGCTGACCATTTGGTCCAGCATCTTTTCAGCTTTCTCGGGATCGTCCGACCAGATGCGCGGATGCAACTCGATCCCTCGCGCGGTGGCCAGAATGGTGGTCTCCGTTTCCGGATACGCGGCGTAGAGCGGCGATACGCGCTGCTCCACGTCCGATTCGAAAAGCCCGCTGATGCGCAGGTCGCGCGTGAACAGCCGCTCGCGAATGGCGAGACGCGAAAGGCGCGGCTTCACTTCCGCTTCCATCAACGCGCGCAATTCGTGCGGCACGCCGGGAAGCAACACGAGGATGTGGCTCTTCGCTTCGATCCATTGTCCGGGAGCGGTTCCTTTGGGATTCGGCAGCACCGTGGCGCCTTCGATTACCATGGCTTGGCGCGCGTTGATTTCCGGCATGGTGCGGCCGAAGCGCCGAAAGCGTTCGCGAAGTTTTTCGAGGATGCCTTCGTCGCAATGCAGCTTGCGCCCGAGCACTTCGGCGACGGTCTGGCGCGTGCGGTCGTCGTCGGTGGGGCCGAGCCCGCCGCAGGAAATCACCAGGTCGGCGCGGTCGAGCGCGTGGCGAAACGAGGAATGCATTTCGTCCGGAGTGTCGCCAACGACGGCTTTGTGAACCACGCGAATGCCGACGCTATTCAGTTCGGAGGTGAGGAAAAGCGAATTGGTGTCGAGCCGGTAGGGCGTGAGCAATTCCGACCCGACTGCGATGATTTCCGCCTTCATCCGGGATCAGCCCGCCGCGGGCAGGCCCTCGACGTCCCAGTCGATCGAGAAGAGGGCGTTATTAGTGGTGATGAAGGCGCGGTGCGAGGGGAGCAGCGCGATGCCGACGATATTGCTGCCGCTCACGACGAGTTCCGCATCGGCTTGCGGAGTCAGCCGGACGATGCCGCGGCGTCCGGCAAAAGACGCGGCGACGTAGAGATTTCCGGAACGGTCGAATGCGATTCCTTGCGGGCGTCCCAGGCCGCGGAAAAACACGCTCACTTCGCCATGGGGATTGATGCGGTAAACGCGGTCGTAACTGGACGTGGTGGGGCCGGTAACGAACAGCTCGCCCTCCGGACTGAAGGCCAGATGGTACGCGGAAATGGACGGCTCCAGCGTGGCGAACACAAAAATCTCTCGGCCCGCGCCGATCTTGAAAATCGTGCCGCTGCGGTCGCCGACGTAGAGATTGCCGGCTTTGTCGAAGGCGAGTCCGGTGGCGATGCCCATGCCTTCGATCCATTGCATGGAGCGGCCGTCGTGCGAGATGCGATGAATGGTGCCGTCGTTGCGGCAGGAAACGTAGAGAAAGCCTTCGCGGTCGATGGCCAGGCCGGTGGGATTCATCAAATCGGTGATGTACGGTTTCACCGTGAAATTCGAGGTGACTTTATAAAGCGACACGGGAACTTTTTGGCCGCGCTGCCCGCTGAAGGTGACGTAGATGTTTCCTTCGGCGTCGACGGCGGGATTGCCGACGGGATGCAGATTGTCAACGATCTGCCGGCCGAGCGCGAGCGGAAACGGGGAGCTTTCGACCGTTCCCATGCAGACGCGTACGGCGCCGCCGGCGGCTCCGTCCGGCACGCGCGCGATCAGCAGGTTTTCGGACGCCATCATCAGGCTGCCTTCCACAGAGCCGAACTGGACCTGCGGGCGCACATGATTGCGCGAGCTGAAGCCGCTGCCGCGAATCAAAACCTCGCCGCCGGGAAGGGCTGCGGCCGGTTTGACGCTTTCGATTTTTGGCGTGCCGTTCATTCTAGAAGTTGGCCTTCATTTGCGTGCAGCACCCTGCCGATTGGCAGAAAAGCAACAGCAGATCTCTCGCTGCGCTCGGGATGACACATCGGTTGTGCCTCGCGCTTTCATAGGCCGAAGCCTCGCGCGGCCCACAACAAGAGCCCCGCGTAAATCCCGGCGATCCAATCGTCCGCCATGATGCCCCAGCCGCCGCGAAGCGATTCCGCCTGGCGAGCCGGAAAAGGTTTCCAGATATCGAATACGCGGAAAAGTATAAAACCCAGCAGCAGATATTGCCAGCTAAGCGCCGATTGATACGTGACGAAGCCCAAGGCGTGCGGCGCCCAGGACTGAGCAGCGTGTGTCCCCCAAATCGGCAATGCGGTGCCTAGCAGCAGGGCGAGATGCTGGCCGGAAACTTCGTCGATCACCACGCGCTGCGGGTCTTTCTTCTGCCAGTGCTGTGCGGAGCGGCTGGACACGGCCACGCCGACAAGCGCCACAAGCGCTGCGCCTACAATTTGCGCCACCAGCAGCGGATCGACGGCGAAACCGCCGAACGCGAAGCTTTGCACTCCCGTATTTCCGAGCGCTTGGAGGATCTGAAAAGGGAGCAGGGCAACGACGATTCCTGCCAGCGAGCCGAAGGTGCCGGGGGCGGTGGGGATGTAGCCGAGGCCGCAGGCGGTGGCGAGAAATAGAGCGATGCGCGGCTTCTTCGGCTCGGCGCCAGCGGCGGCGATGGAACGCGACTCCGAGGCTGCCTGCGAAGAAGAATGCGCGCTTGAGTTCATCGATCGTTCCCTGGCGCGTCATCTTCATCGTGATTCTCGCCGCCCGGCTGCGAGGAGCTGCGGTCGGCGCCTTCGAATTCGGATTCGTCGAAGACGGGATGGCTGATGCGGTATTTTTCGCTGGCCCAGTTGCCGAGATCGAGCAGGCGGCAGCGCTCGCTGCAAAACGGAAAGTTTTCGCTTTTCTCTGAGTCCGTCGGCTTGCGGCAGATAGGGCAGCGGGCGGTCATGTCGGGTTACCTGGCGCCCAGAATCGGGAAAAGTTCTTTGGCCGGGGACGGAATTTCGGCTGCGGGCGGCGCGGCGAATTCCACGGCGCGGGCGATCAGATCGTAGTCGTTCGCTTCGGTGACTTCGATGGTGGCGAGCGTGCCGGGCGCGGGCAGCGCTGAAGCGTCGGAGACGCCTTCGAATTCGGTGATGTAGACCTTGCCGTCGATATCGGGCGCCATGCCTTCGAGGCGCGCTTCCCACACCAGTTCGGTATCTTTCGAAGGCCCCTCGATCATGGCTGGCAGGCGCTGGCCGATGCGCCCGCGCAGCTTGCGCGCGCTGATTTTCTTCTGAATGGACATGAGCGTGTCGCGGCGGCGAGCGATGGTTTCGGGATCGACTTTTTTCTCGTGAGAATAGCTGGCGGCTTTGTCTTCGTCCGAGTAGGAGAAAACGCCCATCCAATCGAATTCCGCGGCGCGAACGAAGCTGCACAGCTCGCGAAAATCCTTCTCGGTTTCGCCGGGGAATCCGACGATGAACGAAGTACGGATCGAGACGCCGGGAATCGCGCGGCGAACTTTTTCCAGCATTTTCAGGAACGCGTCGGCATTCGCGCCGCGCTTCATGCGCGCGAGCACGTTGCGGCTGGCGTGCTGCAGCGGCACATCGAGATATTTCACCAGGCGCGGGTGCTCGGCGATGGTGTCGAGGAGTTTCGGCGTGATGCGATTGGGATAGCAGTAGAGGAAGCGGACCCAATGCAGGTCTTCGACCTGCGCCAGGCGCGCGAGAAGCGTGGGAAGGCCGTCGCGCAGGCCGAGATCTTCGCCGTAGTAGGTGGTGTCCTGTCCGATGAGGCAGATTTCGCGCACGCCCGCAGCGGCCAGATTTTCCGCCTCGCGCACCACCGATTCGAAGCGGCGGCTGCGGAATTTCCCGCGCAGCTGCGGGATCACGCAAAAAGTGCAGGGGTGGTCGCACCCTTCGTTGATTTTGATGTAGGCGGAGTGGCGCGGCGTGGAGAGAATGCGCGGCGTGAGGTCGTGGTAGAGATACGTTGGCGACTCTTCGCTGGCGTTCGCATTCAATTCGCCTTGGCACGCGGCAAGGATTTTTTCTACTTCGCCGGTGCCGATCACGGCGTCGACTTCGGGAATCTGCTGCTGAATGTCGTTGCGATAGCGCTCCACAAGGCAGCCGGCGACGATCAGCTTTTGCGCGCGGCCAAACTTCTTATACTCGGCCATTTCCAGGATCGAGTTAATGGATTCCTGCTGCGCGGGAGCGATGAAGCTGCAGGTGTTGACGACGAGGACGTCGGCTTCGGCGGCGCGCGGCGTCAGCTCGTAACCCGCGCGCGCCAGGATGCCCATCATCACCTCGCTATCGACGAGGTTTTTGGGGCAGCCGAGGCTGACGAACCCGACCTTGGGTGGGTTAGAAGGGGGCATGTCAGAGCGCCTCTCGGGCGGAAATGAGAGCGATTTTGGGAGCGCTGTGGCGAAGGAGGGGCGAAAATTTCGATGCGCCGGGACGTTCCGGGTAAGACCATGTGCTCGTCTGTGTTTTCAATAACTTAGATGCGTTTTTACTCGAGTGACTGTTCCGGGTAACCACCCCAAAACGCGAGGCGTTTTGGGGGCCCCGGGCAGATAAGGCCGTGATTCGCGACTCGTGATTCGTGATTCTTGCGCCCGCCAATCGACGCTGTGCGCTGCTTTCGGACGTGAAGCAGGGAGGCAAGGCGGCAGGGAAGAAGGGAAAATCCGCTCGGTTGCCGCCGGGCGAGGCGCTGAAGCTCGCGGTGCTCCCTAGTGTTGACCTTGCCCGCGATTTGATCTTTGGCTCCATTCCTCTCCCAGTCTCCGTCTTTCTCTCCACACCGAGGCACAAATACGCCTCGTAACAGGCTGGCATAGTGCGGGAGAGAGTGCAAGGGCCACAGAAGCACGGAGGCAGGGACGCAAAGAAGCAGGGAAGCGGCGAAACGATGATTCTCATGCGCCAATATCGGCGGCGGGCACAGCGATGCTGTGCCCGCCTACGCGCGAGGTGGGGCGCCGTGCTTACGTGCGAATGGACGCTGCAATAGAAGCGCGGAGTTTCATTGAGACGGGCGGCGGCGGGAGCGCAAGAGATCGCGGATGGAGCGTAGGAGGGCGGACATTTGCTCGATGCGGGCGGGGTGGTCGCCGAAGCGCGCGGATTGGTAGAGTTCGGTCATTTGCACGACGGGCGCGGCGAACTCCGGTGCGGGAATCGCGGACGCGAATTCGAGCGCCGTTTGCGACAAGGATTTGCGCCAGCCGCGCTTTTCGAGCAGGCGCAGCATTTCGGAGTATTCGAGCGCGGCGAGGCTGGCGGTGGTGTTGCCGCTGTGGGCGCGCAGGCGCCAGCGCGCGATCAGGTAGCGGATCATCGCGCGTCCGCGCAAGACGAATAGCAGCGCGACGAGAAGCACGAGCAGCGACGGCAGGAAATAGGGAGAGGTTTCGGTGCGGCGGTCCAGTTTGATGATCGCGTCGAGCGCCGCTTGCTGGCCGCGCTGATAGAGGTCGCGGACGCGGTCGGACCAACTGCGCGAAGCGGTGTTCACGTTGTGGCCAAGCGTCATCTGATGCGAGAAATCGTAGTTGACCACCCACTCGCCCCAGTTGTACTGAAACCAGTCCCAATAGAGGCTCATCCGGTCGAAGAGTCCGCCGCGCTTTTCGTTTCCGCCGGGTGTGGGATCGAAGGTGAGCCAGCCGTAGCCGGGGAAATAGACTTCGACCCAGGCGTGCGCGTCGCTTTCGCGGATGATGTAGTCGCCCGCGACGTCGTTGTATTCGCCCGGGGCGAAGCCGGTGACGTAGCGCGCGGGAATGCCCAGCGTGCGGAGCATGATGGTCATGGCCGAGGCGAAGTATTCGCAATGGCCGGCGCGCCGCACGAACAGGAAATTGGCGAGCGGATCCGCGGGCACCGGGCCGGTGAGGTCGAGCGTGTAACGGTAATGCGTCCGAAGATATGCGGCGACGGCTGCGGTGCGGTCGTATTCGTCGCGCGAATGAGAGGTGGCGTCCGCGGCGAGCTTGCGGATGCGCGGATCGAGGCGCTCCGGCAATTGAAGATAGAACTCGCGGATATCGGCGGGAATTTCGGGTGAAGCTTTGCGCAACCCTGCGGGGCCGACGACCGGCAACAGCGAAACGGCGTCGTAGCGGGTGGTGATGGCGTTGTGTGCAGGATTGGAAATGGAGCCGGTAGGGTCGCGCCAGAGAAAGCCGGGATGCGCGAGAAGCCCGGGCCGGGGCGGGAAATCCGCGAAGCGTCCGCGGAGAACGGCGAGGTGCGGCGCGGCGAAAATGGCGTCGGTGGCGACCGGTTCCATGAGGACGGTGTAGTGCAGCGGAGCATAGCGGACGCCGCGGAATTGCACGGGCGAGAAACGGTATTCGCCATCGGCGCCGGGAGCGATGAGTTCCTGACGCCAGGGCGGGTTGAACCAGTGTTTGCCGTCGAAATCAGCGAACGCGATGCCGCGCCAGTGAACGTCCTGGGCGCTGGCGGGATCTCCGTAGACGTGGATGCGCATGACGACGGAGGTGTTTTGCTGGATTTGGCCGATTTCGCCGAGGGTGGCGTTGTCGCTGAAACCGGTCATCAGGGTGGGACGGAGACTGAGCGCGCCCAGATAGCCGGTGGTGAAGCGCGGGATCAGGAAGAAGAGAAAGCCTCCGATGGCCAGCGCGCTGACGGCCACGAGCACGGAGGTGACGAACAGGGCGCGGTTGAGGCGGCCCGCGAGCGGCGACCCGGGATCGAGCGCTGGTGAAACGGCGCCCGCCGCGCTGCGGCGCATTTCAAGGGCCACGAAGGTGGAAACGGCGAGAACCAGGAAAACCGCCAAGGCGGCGAGGAACCCGGTGCCCACCGTCAGGATCGCCGAGGCCAGCATCGCCGCGATGGCCAGCAACGCGAGGAAAGCGTGGTCGCGACCGGTATGCGCGGAGCACAGGCGGACCAGCGTGGCGAATAGCAGCAAGTGGATGGCGGCCAGGAGCGCCGCGTACATGAGCGGATTGGGAGCGCCGGCCGCCAGATTGCGCGATAGCACCCAAAGATCGAACGGGAAGAACAGAAAATAGGCGAGCACCAGACCGGTGGCGGCGCGGGAAGAGATCTCGGGGCCGCGTCCACGCCAGAGACGCAGTGCTTTATATGCCAGCACGGCGGGCGGGACGAAGGTCGAGACGGGATCGAGCTTGCCGGTAGAGACGATGGCCACCACGCCGGTTGAAACCAACAGGAAGAGCGAAATTTCGAAGTAGCGCTGCACCGCCGGGAGCGGCGGAGCGGCCATCTCCGAACCGGATTGTACGGCGGATGCCATCATTCGATGCTAACACCCGCCGCGGGCTGGTCGGCGGTTGGCGGCGGGCAGGGATGCGAAACGGCTAATGGAGAGTTATTGCGGCATTGGCCGGCATCCCGCTGGCACGGGGCTCGCGCCAGTATGGCGTGTGAAGCTTCACAATGGCTCAGGATCGACGCAAGCGGGTGCGGTCGAGGGGTAAGGCTTGACGCCCGCGCGGAGCGCCTTCCTGGACGCCCCGGCGCGTTTTCGGGAAGTTCCGTTTAGGGCGTAGCCGCAGCTGCCGCGGCGGCGATTTTGCGCGTGGCGCTGGAAATGGGCAGGGCGTGCAGGCGGTCGAGGCGGAGCGCGCGGGAGCGGGGAAGTTTGGGCAGGCGCGGGAGGCGCACGAGAAACGGAAGCAGCGTCACGTTGCGGAAGGTTACGCCGTGGCGCGCGGCGGGCAGCGCTTCGAGCGCGAGCGGAACGCCATCGAGCGCGAGCGTCGAGCGCAGGTGCTTTTCAAGTTCAGCGCGCGGATGGCGCGAGACTTCCACAGCGGGGAACTGCCACATGCGCGAGAAAAGCACGCCGTCGTGAGCGCCGGGATCGCGGATGAGGAGCGTGCGGCCCTGGGGATCGCGAAGAATGGCGGCGGCGATGCGGACGTGGACCGTTTTCGGCTTGCGGCGCGGAGCGGGAATTTTATCGGTGAGGTTGCGCGCGCGGGCGCGGCAATGGCTCGCGATGGGGCATTCGCCGCAGCGCGGATTTTGCGGCGTGCAGATGGTTTCGCCGAGCTCCATGAGGGCCTGATTCCAGTCGCCGGGTGCGGAGTGCGCGAGTAGCTGATCGGCGGATGCTGCGAGTTGGCGCCAGCGGCGCGGGGCGCGCAGGTCGCCGCGCATGGCGAAAAGGCGCGCCAGGACGCGGGCAACGTTGCCGTCGAGGACGGCGAGCGGCACATCGTAGGCGATGCTCAGAACTGCGGCAGCGGTGTAGCGGCCGATGCCGGGCAGCGCGAGCGCGGCTTCGAGCGTGCGCGGAAATTCGCCGCCATGCTGCGCGACGATTGCGCGCGCGGCTGCTTGCAGATTGCGCGCGCGGCTGTAATAGCCCAAGCCGGACCAGAGGCGCAAAACTTCTGGCTGCGGGGCGCGGGCGAGCGAGGCGACGTCCGGAAATTTTTCGAGGAATTTTTCGTAGTAGGGAAGCACGGCGGCGATGCGCGTCTGCTGCAGCATGATTTCAGCGATCCAGATACGGTAGGGATTACGCGTTTCGCCGGGGAGCGCGCGCCAGGGAAAGTCGCGTCGATGACGGCGATACCAGGCAAGCAGGCTTCGCTGGAATTTAGCGAGTTCGCGAGGCGCAAGCGGAGATTTCATGTGCGGCGGTATTCTCGCATGGGAGTACAGAAAAAGCAGATTCCTCGGGCCAACTTCGCCATCGGAATGACGACGCAGGAGGCGTGTGGTGCGGGTTAGCCCTGGTCCCGTGGAGACGCGAGACAAATTCGGGAGCGGGAAACGGCTGCCGCGCTGAAGCGCGGCTCTACACAATCCAGGCGCGATTAGAGCTGATCGATGAAGAGGAAGTAGGACGACGACCAGAGCGAGGTGGGGATGGTGCGCTGGGGGCGGGCGGTGAGGATGATTTTGAAGATTTCGTTGTCGGCGGAGAGCGAGTCGAGGAAGGCGCCGCCGCGGGCGGAGGCATCCGGGCTGGTAACCGGCTGGACGAGAGCGAGTTCGCGCAGCGCGTCGTAGATGATTTCGCCGGCGGGCGCGAGCGGCGTCGAAAAAGTGGGCGTGCGGAACTGCAAGACGGAATGCAGCTCGTAAAAATGCCAGGCGATGCAGGCTGCCAGCGAAACGGCGCGCTCGAATCTTTCCGCGAATTCGGCTGCGGTCGGCGAGCGTGCTGCGGCGCGCAACGGGCCGACGAGCGGATCGAGCACGAGCATAAGGCGGCGCTCGTCCTCGCGCGCGAATTCGCGGACCATCAGGTGTCCGGATTTGGCGGAAACTTTCCAGTCGACGAAGCGGGCGCTATCGGTGGGCTGATAGGCGCGCAGGGAATGCAGTTCGTGGCCGCGCCCGCGGAAGCTGCTGGCGATTTCACCGCTGAGCAGCGGGAGAATTTCGTAGAACTGATCGGTGGGCTCCACGCGCGGGTACACGGTAATGGAAATGTCGGAGGCGACGCGGCGCGTTTTCTCGAAGAAGCCGAAGGGGAAGCGGGTGCGGATGCCGAAAGCGTCCTGGCGATAGAGGCCGCGATGGGCGAAGCGCAGCTCGACTTTTTGCGCGGCGAAGCCGCCGCGCGTGAGATAGGGGAAGAAAACCGGGCGGGTGAGTATGTGCGCGTCGTCGTCTTCGGTCTTTTCGTCTTTGGCGGTTTCGCCGACCACGCGCAGAGAAAACGAGGGCCAGAAAAGCTTTTCGTTGCGCAGCTCGAGTTCGGCAAGAATCGGCTGGTCGGCGAAGATGTGCTCGGGCAGATCGAGCTTGAGGTCGACGCCGGTGAGCACCACGCGCGAAAGCACGCCGGAAATCAAAATGCCAGCGAGCGCGCAGGCGAGGATCAAAAAGAGCAGGTTATTGCCGGTGTTGATGGCGGCGAGAACGAGAACGAAGACGGCCGCGAGGTAAATGATGCCGTCGCGGGTCAGCCGATAGTCGATCTGGTAGGCGATCCAGCGCAGGCTGGTGCGCTTGGCCATGGCCGGGACGATGGCGATGGCCACCCACGCGGCAAGCCCCAGCGCGATGATCGTGGTCACCAGGGCGAAGCCGAAGCGGCCCTGCTGCGCGGCGGCGGACGAAACCAGCGCCACAGCCAGCGCGATCGAAAGCACCAGCATGGCGATGGCGAAGTTGCGCCAAGCGGAGCGCTCGCGCGGGCGGAAGAAGCGCGCCCAGCCGGATGCGGGTTTGCGCGGGACGGCGACGGAATTCACGGAGTTCTCCGGCGAGAGCGGGCTGGCCGGCATGCCGAAGATTGGCGCATCGCTAGAGCGGAACGCGAGTGGAGTCGATGATTTCGCGCAAGATGGCTTCGGCCTGCTCGGAGCGTTTTTCGGTGGAGACGTAGCGCGAGTTGACCACCACGCGGTGCGCGAAGATGTGGAGGATCAGGCGCTTGATATCGTCGGGCAGGCAATAATCGCGGCCTTCGAGGAAGGCGCGGGCTTGCGCGGCGCGATGCAGCATGACGGCGCCTCGCGGGCTGACGCCGAGGCTCAGGTGTTCGCTCTGGCGCGTGCGTTCCACTATTTCGAGGGCGTAGTCGAGCAGGCTATCGTCGCATTTCACGCGCGAGGCGCTTTCCTGCGCGGCGACGATGTCCGCGGCGTCCATGGTGGGCTCGATCCGATCGATCGCGGCCGCGGCGGAATTATTGCGGATGATTTCTTTTTCGCTGGCGCGCGCGGGATAGCCCATGCGGATGCGCATCAGGAAACGGTCGAGCTGCGATTCCGGCAGCGGATAGGTGCCGTGATGCTCGATGGGATTCTGCGTGGCCAGCACCATGAACGGCTTCGGCAGCGGATGCGTGTGGTTATCGACGGTCACCTGCGATTCGCTCATGGCTTCGAGCAGCGCCGATTGCGTTTTCGGCGTGGTGCGGTTGATTTCGTCGGCGACGATGATGTTGGCGAAAATCGGGCCGGGCTTGAATTCGAATCCCTGCGTGGCCGGATTGTAGACGCTGATGCCGATCACGTCGCTGGGCAGCAGGTCCGAGGTGAACTGGATGCGCTGGAAGGAACAGTGGAACGAGCGCGCCAACGCTTGCGCGAGAGTGGTTTTGCCGACGCCGGGGACGTCTTCGACGAGCAGATGGCCGCGGGCGAGCAGGGCGATCAGCGCGAGCTGGATCACATCGTCTTTGCCCTTGACGACGCGCGCGATGGAACGCTGAAGATCGGCGAAGGGTCCGCTGGCTGCGCTGGCGATTGTGTTCGTAGCTGTTTGCAATTCGTCTGGCCTTCTGCAAAAATGGTGCGGTTCGTACCCCGCAGCGCAAGAGCGCTTCGGGGAATCCGTTCTGGCGCTAGCGAGCCGGCTTCAACTGCAAGCGCTTCGAATTCGGGCGATTAGCTCAGTGGTTAGAGCGCTCCCCTCACACGGGAGAGGTCCAAGGTTCAAGTCCTTGATCGCCCACCAATGCCTACCGTTTGATTCTGCCATGAATCGAGAAGCTGCCTAGGGGCCGATTTGGCGCCGTGTGCCCAAGAAGTGGCCCAAAGCGAAGTAACCCAAACCAAAGTAACCCAAACCGATGACGCGCGGCGTACGTCCAAGGAGTTGACGGGACGCGCGGCCGGCAACACTGGGATGTTGGAGTGTGCGGTCCAGAGTTGACGAATGCGGAGGCCGAGGACGGATGGTAGATGGCGGCGGGACGGGCATCCGGCAGGACAGGGGGCGCGAATGAGCTGGGTTTCTAGGCGAGCGGGAATCTTGGTTGGTGTGATCGGAGCCGCCGCTATGGTCGCGATATGTTTTTCGGCGATAGGCGCTCCGGCACCGGCGCGTGTGAAGAGCGCGAAATCGGATCTCGCGGCGACCGGTGAGGGACGGTTGTACTTTCTCGATGCGCACCACCGGCAGGTGATGTCCGCGAACGCGGACGGCTCCGATCTGCACGTAATAGCAAACGCCGGGGGAATGCCGGACGGAATCGCGGTCGATCCGGCCGCAAGCCAGATTTACTGGACGAACATGGCAACGTGGAGCCCGGAGGTGCGCTTCGGCGCGGGGTCGCTCCAGCGCGCGGATTTGAACGGGAGCAATGTGACGACCGTGGTGCCCAGCGGCGGGACGTTCCGGCCCAAGCAGATGACCATCGATTTGAAGGATGGAAAGCTATATTGGTCCGACCGCGAGGGCATGCGCGTGATGCGTTCGAATCTGGACGGGTCGGATGTGCAGACGCTGGTGGAGACCGGGCAGCGCGTGGATGGAGAGCGCGGCGACCCGAAAGATTATTGCGTGGGCATCGCGCTCGATCTGGCGCGCGGGCAGATGTATTGGACGCAGCGCGGCGGCCGCTCGAATGACGGCAGCATCCGGCGGGCGAGCATCAACATTCCGAAAGGAGAGAGCCCGGCGCACCGGACGGATATTCAGGTGCTGTTCGACCACATGCCCGAGCCGGTCGATTTGGCGCTCGATTTGAAAACGCGGACGATGTATTGGACGTCGGACGGTGGCGACGGGCCGGGAGCCGACACCGTGAGCCGCGCGCCGATGGACCCGCCCACTGGCTTGAAGGGGGGATACGATCCGGCGCATCGCACCGATCAGCAGATTCTAGTGAGCGGGCTGCGCGGCGGCATCGGAATCTCGCTCGATTTGAAGCGCGGGCGGATGTATTTCACCGATTTGGGTGGCCACGTTTACAGCGCGAATCTGGATGGTTCGGACGAGAAGACGCTGCTGAGCGATATGGGTTCGATCACGGGAATTACATACGTGGCCTCGGAGTAGCGGCGCCGACGTTAGCGACAGGGCGAGCGGCACGCCCCAAAATGCAAAAGCAGATCCCTCACCCTCATCCCCGAGACAGTGCGTCGGGGCTGGGTTCGGGATGACACGGTTCCTTCCCGATTGCCGGCAGAGGGCGACATGCTCCGAGAAGAACCGCGCCCATCGACGTTTTCCTGCGCACAGTTGAATTCTGCCAGTGAAAAGCGCATGTATAAGGCATGAAGAATTTTTTGCGATTTTTGCAGATGCTGGCGTTGGGCGGCTGGATCGGCGCGATTTTGTATTTCGCGGCGGTGGTGACGGTGGGCGCGTTCGCCGTGCTGCCGAGCCAGGATTTGGCCGGCTCGATCGTGGGATACACGATCGGAGGGCTGCACAATTTCGGCATCGCCGCGGCGGTGATGTATCTGGTTGCGGCTGTTTTGCTGCGGGGATCGCCGGCGGGACTCGTGAGGCCGGTGGCCATCGACGTAGAGCTCATGCTGGCGCTTACGCTGGTCTCGCAATGGTTGGTGATTCCGCGCATGGACGCGCTGCGGGCGCAAATGGGCTCGGTGGCCGAAACGGCGGCGACGAATCCGCTGCGCGTGCAATTCGACCGCTTGCACGGCGTTTCCGTGGATTTGGAAGTGGCGATTCTGCTGATCGGGCTCGTGGCGCTGTATCTGACTGTCCGCGACATCAGCTCATCGACGAAGACCGCGCCAGCTGACGTCCCCGTTGAAAAAGCGCGGCTATCGTGATTTTTTCGCTGCGCGCTTCTTCACGACGGTCTTCACTTTCTTTTTCGCAACTTTGCTCTTGGTGTTCTTGCTTTTGGTGATCTGGCGGGCGGATTTTCCGGCGTGGTCCACGGCGCGCCACATGTACCAGCTGGCGACCGTGCGGTAGGGCCGCCAGCGTTCGCCGAATGCGGCCAGTTCGCGCGGCTTGGGAATCGCGCGTTTGCGGTAGGTGAGCGCGAAGCCTTTTTGCACGCCGTAATCGTGGATGGGCAGGACGTCCGGGCGCCCCAGCCGGAAAATCAGAAACATTTCCACGGTCCACGCGCCGATGCCGCGCACGGAAACGAGCCGGTCGATAAGCTCCTGGTCGGACATTTTGTGCGCGTCTTCCATAGTGGGCACGATGCCCTCGATGGTTTTCGCCGCCAGATCCCGCACGGCCGCGATTTTCGCCTTCGAAAGCCCTGCCTTACGCAGAGCGCGAAATTTCACGCGCAAAATTTCTTCCGGAGTGGGGCAGCATCCATCCGAGCCAAGAGCGCGGACGCGGTCGAAGATCACTTTGGCGGCTTTGCCGGCGATGCTCTGGTAAACGATTGCTTGCAGCAGCGATTCGTAGGGCGTTTCCGCGTCGCGGAGATTCAGCTGAAACTCCGGCACCTTGGCGATGAACTGGCCGAGCCGCCGATCGACGCGCGAAAGATGCTCGATCGCGGCCTTGTGGTCGAATGGATACGGCGATTCTTCGGACATGGCGAGGAGAAAGCATAGCCTTTAAATCGGGCAGGGACAACTCGGGCCTTGTGAGCCTTCGGGAGCGGAGTTCGGGCGCCCGGCTGTGCTACCATCAAAAACTTATGCAAACAGGAATCATTGGACTGCCACAGGTAGGGAAGACGAGTTTATTCAGGATCCTCACGCGCGCTCGCGTGGACGCGCGCAGCGCGCCGAACCAGGCGCACGTGGGGATCGCGCGCGTGCCGGACGAGCGCGTGGTGAAACTTTCGGAAATCTTCAAGCCCAAGAAGATCACCTACGCGACCATCGAGTACGTCGATATCGGCGGAATCCAGAAGGATCGCGAGAAAAATTCCGCGTCGCTGGTGCCGCTGCGCGAAGCGGACGCGCTGGCGCACGTGGTGCGGCTGTTTGAAAATCCGGCGGTGCCGCACCCGGCTGGCTCGATCGATGCCATGCGCGACATCGAGAGCGTCGATATCGAGCTGATGCTCTACGATCTGGAGCAGACGGCCAAGCGCATCGAGCGCGTCGAAAAGGATATAAAAAAGAAGAAAGACCCGCTGCTCGAAGCCGAGTTGCACGTGCTGCAGCGCTGCCGCGCGGCGCTCGAAGCGGAAACCCCGCTGCGCGAGCTGGAGTTCAAGCCCGAAGAGCAGAAGATGCTCACCGGCTTCATGTTCCTCACGCGCAAGCCGATGCTCTACGTTTTGAATCTGGGCGACGAAGAGGCGCCGGACATCGACCGCGCCGTCGAGAAATACCATCTCGAAAAGCTGGCATCGCGGCCGCATACCGCGGTGGTGCCGTTTTGCGGGAAGATCGAAGCGGAGCTTGCGGAACTCGACGACGCCGAGGCCGCCGAAATGATGAGCGCCTACGGACTCAAAGAATCCGGACGCAACCGGCTGATTCAAGCGAGCTATCGTCTGCTGGGGCTGATTTCATTCTTGACCTGCGGCGAGCCGGAATGCCGCGCGTGGACCATCGAGCGCGGCATGACCGCGCAGAAAGCCGCCGGCGCGATCCACAGCGACATCGAGAAAAATTTCATCAAGGCCGAAGTAGTTTTCTGGGAGGACCTGCTGGCGGCGGGCAGTTTTGCCGTGGCGCGCGAGCGCGGCCAATTCCGCCTCGAAGGCAAAGAGTACATCGTCAAAGACGGCGACGTGATTTTATTCCGGCATTCGGGATAGATGCCAACGCGAGCCACGGCGAATTTCTCCTAAACCCGTGGTACCAGCGACGAGGGGTAAGCCTCGGTATGGACCGACGGGGAGTAATTTCAGGTTTCATGGCCCTTGTTCGGACCACATGTCCGGTTAGGCCGTTAATCAGGCACCAGTGTTTGACGCCAGCGCACTGGCTAACGAGCTGGGTTTGCTAACCCAGCCGTGGCGAAGGCGATCTGAGGTTCACACGAGCGGGCAACTAGCGTAGGGTGTTGCGCAAAACAAGGTTGAAATCGGGGATTCCGGTTGACTTAATTTCGGCAGGAGGCATATACGAGGACTGAGTAGTTCAGGAGAACGATGTATGCCTAGCACCGCAGCAAAGAAATCCCGACGGCCTTATTCGGGGCACGAGTTCATAAAGGATACCCTGAGCAGAGCACTGCTCCAATTCGATCTAAGCCGTGAACTCAACCAACTGCACCAAGATGAGTCGTGGATGCAGCCTGCTGGACGAAGTTCCAAGACACTGGTGAAGCATCCGGATCTTCGAATTGTCCTGATTGCGATGAAGGCGAACGGCCGCATGCACGAGCACACGGCAACAGCGCGCATTTCGGTGCAGACCATAAACGGCCATATTCGAGTTCATCTTCCAAAACAGGTTGTGGATCTCCCGGCTGGGAACCTGCTCGCCCTAGATCAGTGCGTGCCTCACGATGTGGAGGCCACCGAGGATAGCGCTTTCCTGCTGACGGTATCGTGGCCCTCGGCGGCAGAGATGAAGGAATGCAAGACCCATCCTAAGCGCACGACCGGCCGCAATCGGAAATAGCGAGGAACGGAACCGTACGGCAGGAAGCCAGGAGCACACACAAAGCAGTCTCGGAAAGAGAGGCATTCATAGATGAGTTCACAGCCCGGCGGGAACAAGCGCGAAATCGCCGTGGGTGAGGTGATTTCCTTGATCGATCTGGTGAATTATCAAGAGGGAGCCGTGGTCAGCCGGACGATCGTACACCGGCCTACCGGAACCGTCACACTGTTCGCATTCGATGAAGGGCAAGGCCTGAGTGAACATACCGCCCCGTTCGATGCACTGGCTCACATTCTAGAGGGCGAAGCGGAGATCACGGTTTCGGGCAAGCCGCTGCCCACGAAGGCTGGCGGAGCGGTACTCATGCCCGCACAACAGCCTCACGCCCTTAAGGCAGTAACAAGATTCAAGATGTTGTTGACCATGATTCGCTCCGCGTGACCTAGCGAAGCTGCCGGATTGGAACTGCAGGGTTATCGTGCGGCCGGTCCAGTTCCGAGAACGTTCAGAGCGATGCTGGACCTCACTTGACGATGCTTCGCTAATGTCGCATGTCTTGAGGGTGACGGGAAATCCCACATGCCAGACCAGCCGAGAATTGTAGATAAGCTACCGGTACACAGCTCCGGAGACGGCAAGGATGTCCGGTCTCGCGTGATCCGAGTCGACGGACTTGTTGGCAAGCGCCGAGAGTTAACGCTCGCCGACTTGGAGCGAATGCCCCAGCAAGATCTTACGGACGATTTTACGTGCCTAGAAGGTTGGACCGTTCCCGGAATTCAGTGGCGCGGAGTACTGTTGAAAACCGTTCTGTCGGTCGCGGAGGCGAGTCCAGAGGCTCGTTACGTCCAGATCGCCGCAGGGGACTTTAGTGTCACCTTGCCCTGGGACGTCGCCGATCGGGCGCTGCTCGCGATCCGCCTGGGCGACGGCGCGGTGCCATCCGAGCACGGCGGCCCAGTTCGTCTGGTTGTTCCGGGTGGTGAATGCTCCACCAGCATCAAGTGGGTGGATCACGTGGAAGTGCGCGCCGAACCCGGAGCGGACACCGCGAAGAAAATCGCGCTGGGCCGATTACCTTCTGTGGATCGCCACGAACACTAGACCCAGGTGTGCTTTGAAAGCGTTGGAATTAGGAGAGAATGAAGCGCAATCTCCTGCCGCCGATCGAGCGCGTTTGATCGGCAATGTCAATGCGCCAGAGTTGGGCGCCGCCCGCTCAGCCGTTGCTGCTCGTTAGGGGTATGCAAGACTCACGACTAATCGAAAACCAATTGGACGGTAAGTCGGCTAACCGGACAATTCCTCCGACGTGGCGCGCCAAAATGAGGCAGCATTGAGCAACAAAATCGGAGTTTTAAATCATGCAAAGCTTGGAATCTGGTGTCGACCGCGAGGAAACTCTCAGGCGCATCGGTGCCCTGACGGCGGCGGACCAGCGGCGCTGGGGAAGAATGACGGCGCACGAGATGGTTTGCCATTTGTGCGACGCGTACCGATTGGCGCTGGGCGAAAAATCGGCCAGCCTGGCCACGGGATTTCTGCGGCGGACGGCGATGAAATGGTTCGCGCTGTGGGTGCCGCTGAAATGGCCGAAGGGCGTCCCGACGCTGTCGGAGATGGAGCAGGGACGCGGAGGCACGCCGCCGGTTGATTTTGAACGCGACCGCGCCGAGTTGCTTTCGATCGTGCGCCGGTTCTGCAACCCGGGCCCCGATCCTTCGATTGCGCACCCGTTTTTCGGTCCGATGAGCCGGAAAGAGTGGATGCGCTGGGGTTACCTGCACGCGGATCATCATTTGCGGCAGTTCGGCCGCTAGCGCGCTTTGGATTCTTGCGCGTTGGCGGTTGGCGTGCCCCGCGCTCTATTTGCCAGCCTCGGACTTCTCGCGCCGGTCAAACAGCCGCGCGCCCAGTTCGGAGCTGCCGCCCAGTTCCGCGCAGCGCCCACTGCGACCGAGTTCCGCCCCGGCATCAGGCAAAGCGGCCCCGTACTAGAACTGTACTTCCGGCCAGTAGCCTCTCCCACCCCCAATTTTGCTACCGTCAATCTGTAGTCATGCGCCATTCCGATTAGGATTGGCGTCTTGAGGGAACAACGTGACCGAAGGATCTCTCTTCGTTGCCAAACCGGCTCCTCGCAGCCGAAGGCACCCCTCTGCTTGGCCGAATCTCAGGGTGGAAGCGCGGGACTTCAGTCCCGCGACAGACGACCGCGCGTTAGCGCGCTTCCTTTCCGTGCGCTCTTTGCATCCCGGCTTGCCGGGACGCTTGTTCACCCGCGCGAAGCCCGGCGCGCTCTGCGCGCTGGGGTGGCAGAATCTACCCGGAACAGTCAATCGAGTAGAAATGCACGTAAGTCAAAGAAAACAAAGGACCGGGTACACGCTTACCCGGAACATCCCGGCGCACCAAAATCCCGTCTCGCGCCTGCTTGCGGACCCGGTTCATAGCAGATTGAGGGCAGGAGGCGGAACGCAACTTTATGCCGTAGAACGTGTTGGATACACTGTGGAGGCTATGGCCAGGTCGGACGTACAGCTGATGCTGGACGTGAAGGCCGGGGACGAAGCGTCCTTCGACCTTTTGCTGCAAAAGTATCGTTCGCCGCTGGTGAATTTCCTGGGCCGCATGGTCCAGGACCGCGCCACGGCGGAGGATCTGGCGCAGGAGGTGTTTCTGCGCGTCTACCGAGCGCGAAAGCAGTACGCTCCCAGCGCGAAATTTACCACCTGGCTTTTCCGCATCGCCACGAACCTGGCGCTGAATTCGCTGCGAGACAACCGGCGCCAGCGGCTCGAAGTTTCAATCGATGCGCCGGCGAGCGACGATGAAGACGCGCCGCCACGGGAGCTTCCAGCGCGCGAAATGCGCATCGACGAGCACATGATCGAGCGCGACCGCACGGAATTTATCCGGCGCGCCATCGCGTCGCTGCCGGAAAAGCAGCGCGCGGCCGTGCTGCTCCACAAATACGAAGAGATGGACTACGCGGACATCGCGAAGGTTTTAGAATGCTCGGAGAGCGCGCTGAAGTCGCTGCTGTTCCGGGCATACGAATCCCTGCGAGTGCAGTTGGCGCCGCTGGTGGTGCAAACCCAGCCTGTGGCGGACCCGGCCCCAACAGGGAAAGGAAGGCTAGCATGAAGTGCGAAGACGTATCGAATGAACTGATCGCGTTTGTGGATGGACGGCTGGGCGGCGGAGCGCGCCGCGGGATCGAAGAGCATCTCGCTGGATGCACGGTTTGCCGCACGCGCGCGGAGGAATTCCGCAAGCTTTCGTCGGTGCTGGATGATTTGCCGGCCAGCGAGCCTTCGTTTGCGTTCGACGCGCGGCTGCGGCAGCGAATCGCCGCCGAGCCGCAGCGGTCGCGATTTTTCTCGTTTGTCCCGCAGCCGCGGCTGGCGCTTTCGATGGCGCTGCTGGCGGCGCTGACTGTCCTAGTCGTGAAGCTGCCGTTGGGCAATCCCATGGGCCAGGCGGTGTCGCCGGCCGTCCAACAGGAAGATTTCAACGCCATCAAGAATCTGGGCGTGCTGGAAAACTACGATGTGGTTACGAAGCTGGGCGCGCTGTCCGAGCTTCTTCCATCGCAGCCGAGCGACTCACGGACGCCCTTCGGCGGAGCTCAGGGCAAGCAAGATCAGCAGACGAATCGAGACGGCGGAGGCGTATAAGTGCGGCTAAGGCTTTTTGCGACTGCGACGGCGTTGCTGCTCCTTGCGGGGCTGGCGGCGCAGCCTGCCTCGGCGCAACTCGGAGCGCGATGGCGCGAGCGCAGGGAAGCGCGTCGCGAGGCGACCGCGCAGCACCGTGCGGAGCGCGACGGCGCAAGGCGTCCGAACATGCGCGCGATGGAGGGACTGCCTCCGAAATGGGTGCGGAAATTGCAGGACATGCCTCCCGCGGAGCAAGAGCGCTTTTTGCAGAATAACGAGCGCTTCCGGAATCTGCCGCCGGAGCGCCAGGCGCAGATTCGCCGCAATCTGGAGCGATGGAACAGCCTCACTCCCGAGCAAAAACAGGCCGCGCGAAACGCCGAGGCCGCGCTCGAGCGCATGACGCCCGAGCAGCGCGAGTACGTGCGCAATACGCTGCTGCCCAAATGGCAGGCGCTGCCGCTGGATCGCCGGCTGGTGATTCGGCGCCATCTGGCCCTGCTCAGCCGGATGAGCCCGGCCACGCAGCAGGCGGCGTTGCACGATCCTCGCTTCCTGCGCGGCCTCAGCCCGGACGAACGGGAGATGCTGCGCAACCTGAATTCGCTGCGCGATCCCCATCCGCCGTCGCAGTAAACTCTCTGTTCCCGGGTTTTCCGTGCGGCCGGCCAAAGGCTGCGATTTTCTCCCACTTTCTTCCACGCCTCGCGAGCCGAGTTTCCGGCGCCAGCCGGATTGATTATTTCGCAACAAACTCCGAGCGCATGCCGCAAAGCCGCGAGCTATGGTGCACTGATCGGTAAACGCCACTAGGGCTGGTAGAAACGCGCGTGGGGCGCGCTCGAAGGCCACTTTCTTTGCCGGCCGATTTCCTTCAACAAATTTTTCTCATTTTTGCGGATTCCCCTTGACATGCCAGAGAACGGAACTACAATCGGGGACCAAAGTGGTAGAAAGTGGAATACAGTGGTAAGCAGTGAATGGAAGTGGAAGCGGTGCTGATCGAGGCCAAAAGCCAATTGATCGCGAGACACCACACGGCGGGCCAGGTTCTCAATGCTGCGGGGCAACTATTCGGCAACGGTGGACGAGAAAGGGCGGGTGAAAATCCCCGCGGATTTTCTGGCCGAATTGCGCAAGGGCGGGAACAAGTTTTACGTCACCAGCGCGGCAGGGGACCACGCCCGGATCTATCCCATGAAGGTATGGGTGGAGATCGAGCGGAAACTCGCGAAACTTTCCTCACACAACCGGGCCAAGCAGAAATTCTTGGCGCGAACCAATTACTACGGTCAGGTGGTCGAGGTGGATGGGCAGGGGCGCATTCTAATTCCACCCGTGTTGCGGGAATCGGCGGAAATGAAGGGTGAGGTAGACGTGCAGGGGCAGCTCACGTACCTCGAAGTCTGGAACCACTTGCGATTCCTGGAACAACTGAACCGTAATCCGATTACGGCGGAAGACGAAAAGACGTTGGACGAGCTGGGCATTTAGCGCTTGAGCGTTTTGCATACGCCCGTGCTGGCGGCGGAAGTGATCGAGTGGCTCCGCATCCGGCCGGAGGGAACGTATGTGGATGCGACGGCCGGGACGGGCGGGCACGCCGTGGAAATCGCCGGGCGGCTGACCACGGGACGGCTGGTGGTGCTCGATCGCGATCCGCAGGCGCTCGAAATCGCCCGCGAGAGATTGAAGCCTTACGGCGACAAGGTGGTTTTGGTGCACGCAGAGTTTTCCAGGATCGGGGAAGTGGCGAGCGGAGCGCTGGCGGGCGCGGCGGCTGCCGGTCCCTACGACGGAGTTCTTGCCGATCTGGGCGTTTCCAGTCTGGAATTGGACAGTCCTGAGCGCGGATTTTCCTTCCGCTGGGCTGCGCCGCTGGATATGCGCATGAATCCCGATCTGCCGCTGACGGCGGACGAAATTGTGAATCGCTGGCCGGAAAGAGATGTGGCCGACCTGCTCTATCAGAAGGCGGAAGAGCACGATTCGCGCAGAATCGCCAGGGCTATCGTTCGGGCGCGGCCCATTCGCGACACCGAACACCTGGCAACGGTTGTGGCAGGAGTCCGAAAGGCAAGGGGAAGGCAGAGACTGCATCCCGCGACAAAAACGTTTCTGGCGCTGCGGATAGCGGTGAATCGAGAAGAGGAGGAACTCGAGCAGTTTCTTTCGCGGGCCCCTGCCACTTTGAATTCGGGAGGACGATGGATCGTCCTCAGCTATCACTCCCTCGAAGATCGCCGCGTGAAGCGCGCGTTTCAGCGCCTGGCGCAGGAGGGAAGCGTTCGAGTGCTTACCAAGCGGGTCATCCAGCCCACGGCCGAGGAAGTCGAAGGGAATCCACGCGCGCGCAGCGCCAAGATGCGCGTCGCGGAAAAGTTGGCGCCGGAGGCAAGCGAGCCGGCGGGGAGCTGATCATGACCGAATATCACACGATCAAGCGGATCGACAACTCGCGCCTGGTGCGCTTTGCTCCCCCGGCGGAGCTGAAGGAATTCTGGCGCAAAGTAGGCATTGGAGCGGCGATGGCGGCGTGCTTGCTGTTTTACGCCTGGCAGCACTTCGAATGCATTCAAATTCGCTACCGCATCGAGCGGCTCGACACGCAGCGCGCGCGTGTGGCGGAGCTCAACGAGCAGCTTCATCTGGAAGTGGCCACGCTGCGGTCGCCGATGCGCGTGGATGCCATTGCGCGCAACCAGCTGGGATTGACGGTTCCGGTGCCCGGCCAGGTGGCTCCCGCCCAGGGGTCCGGCAACGCGATGCTGGCCGATGCGCACATGCTCGAACAGGTTCCCCGGCCCTGACGGCGGCGGCTGTCAGACTGACCGCAACGAATTCAATCGATCTGGGTGATTGGGGTGGGCGCGAACAAGCGGCCCGCATGCAGGATGCTTCCGCGCGAGCAGCGGCGAACGCGCCGGAAGAAGCATTTCGATAGGGTAGGCCGTATTCCATGGAGCAGCGCAACCGGCGTCTCCGCTGGCTGGTGGTCTGGGTGCTGGCGGTGGTATGGATGGCGGCGGTGCTGGTCCGCCTGAGTTACCTGCAGCTTTACCGCTACAGCGAATACCTCGCCAAAGCCGAGCGGCAGCAAGAGCGCATCTTCGAGATCAGCCCGATGCGCGGCACGATCTACGATTCCAAAGGCCGCGAGCTGGCCGTCAGCCTGCCGATGGATTCCGTTTTCGCCGACCCGTCCGAGATCACCGACGTGGACACCGTGGCGGATCTGCTGTCGCGCGCGCTGAACATTCCCGCGGACGACCTGGCCGCCAGAATTCGCGCGGCGCGCACGCCCGTGCGGCTGGCGCGCAAGCTTTCTCCCGCCACCGTGCAGCGCATCTCGGAAATGAATTTGCGCGGCATCTTTTTCCAGAAAGAGAACCGGCGCGTGTATCCGCAGCGCGACCTGGCGGCGTCCGTGATCGGCTACGTGGACATCGACGAAAAGGGCATCGGCGGAATCGAACAGTCGCTCGACAAAGAAATTCGCGGGCGGCCGGGGCGGATGATGGTGATGGCCGACGGGCACCGCCGCTGGTACGACCGCACCGAATCGGCCGCCGATCCGGGCGACAGCGTCACGCTCACCATCGACGAAACCATCCAGTACATCGCGGAAAAAGAGCTGGCGCGCGCCATTCAGGAAACGCACGCGAAGCACGGCACGGTGGTGGTGCAGAATCCGAACAACGGCGACCTGCTGGCAGTGGCCAATTGGCCGACCTTCGATCCGAACGATCCGGGCGCGTATTCGGCCGATGCCCGGGAGGACCGCGCCGTTACCGCCGCGTACGAGCCGGGCTCGATCTTCAAGCCGCTCACGATGACGGGCGCCATCGAGCACGGCGTAGCCAGCCCCAACGAACTCATTAATTGCCAGATGGGCAAGATTCTGCTGGCGGGGCGGGTGATCCATGACTGGCACCCATTCGGGGTGCTGACGGTTCGCCAGATATTGGCGCATTCGAGCGACGTGGGCACGATCAAAGTGGCGCTGCGCCTGGGAGCGCCGCGGTTTTATGACGTGATTCGCGCCTTCGGAATCGGGCAGCTAACCGGCATCGATCTGCCGGGCGAAAACCGCGGACTGCTGCGTCCGGTGGCGGACTGGTCGGGCAATTCGATCGGCTCGATCGCGATCGGGCAGGAAGTGAGCGTCACGCCCATTCAGATCATCTCCGCGATTTCAGCCGTCGCCAATGGCGGGATTCTCTATCGGCCGCGCATCGTACAGGAAGTCCGCGGACCGCAAGGTCCCGTGGAATTGCATCCCGGCGATCGGCCGCGACGCGTTACCGACGAGCGCACGGCGGCCGAGGTGCGCGAAATGATGGAAGATGTCATGCTAGAGGGCACCGGCGAACACGATCAGCTCGATGGGTACACCTCAGGCGGCAAGTCGGGGACAGCTCAGAAAATCGATCCGGCCACGGGCAGGTATTCGCGAAGGAACTACAACGCGTCGTTTATCGGCTTCGCGCCGGTGAACGATCCGGCGGTGACGATTCTGGTCAGGCTCGATTCCCCCACGGTGGGGTCGCACGAAGGTGGCGTGGCGGCGGGCCCGGTCTTTAAGCGCATCGCCGAGCAGGTGCTCGCCTATCTCGACGTTCCGCACGATGTGGCGATGCCGTCGGATCTGGAGACCGCGAGCAACAAGCGTTTCGAAAAACCCCAACAGCCCGCGGCGCGGACGGATGCAAGCGTCATGCGTTTCGAGGAAGCGGTGGCCAGAAGCAAGGTGGCAGGCGCAGCGGCGCAGACGGCGGAATTTGGGGATTCCACCGAAGTGGTGGTGCCGAATCTGGCCGGGCAGACGATTCGCGGCGTGATGCAACAGTGTGCGAGATTGGGATTGGCGCCGTCGGTCATCGGCGACGGAATTGCCCTGCAACAGTTTCCGGATGCCGGGTCGCAGGTGCCGCGCGGCAGCCGGGTGACGGTGCTTTTGGGCGCGCCGGGAACGTTGGTGCCGGCGTCAGCGCGGCAGGGGCTCAATTGAGGGCGGCCACGAAATCGGAGCCGCGCGCCAAGCGGGCGCGGTGCGTGGTTGGTCCGAGAAGGCGCGGTATGAAACTGGAACAAGTGCTTGCGGGATTGGACATCGCTGCGGTGAATGGCCCCTCGGCGATCGAGATTGCCTCGATCGAATGCGACAGCCGCAAGGTGACGCGCGGCGCGATCTTCTTCGCACTGCGCGGCGCAAAGCTCGAAGGCGCGCAGTTTGTGGAGGACGCGCTGCGGCGCGGAGCCATCGCGGTGGCTAGCGGAGCGGAAAGGCCGGCGGATTTTCCGGCCGAGGCGGCTTGGATTCAACTGTCGTCCGGCACGGAACGGCGGGGACTTGCGCGAGCGGCTGCGAATTTTTACGCGCATCCGGCCGATGCGCTGAAGCTCGTCGGCGTCACTGGAACGAACGGGAAAACCACAACCACGTACCTAGTGGATTCAATTTTGCGCGCCGCGGGCCGTACCGCAGGACTCGTCGGCACCACCGGCTATCGCACGCCCAAAGGGTATCGCGATGCGCCCAACACGACCCCGGAATCGCTGGAATTGCAGCGGATTTTCGCGGAAATTCGCGACGCGGGCGGCACGCACGCGACGCTGGAAGCCAGTTCCCATGCGCTGGCGATGGAGCGGCTGTGGGGCTGCCATTTCGCCGTGGCAGTTTTCACGAATCTGACGCGCGATCATCTGGATTACCACCAGACGTTCGAAGCGTATTTCGCCGCCAAGCGCCGGCTTTTCGAGGGCACGGGCGCGGGCGCTCCAGACGTCGGTGTCATTAATACGGACGACCCTTACGGCGCGTCGCTGAAGGGCCTCGCGCGCAGCACGCTGACCTATGGCCTGAAAGGCTCGCCCGATCTGGCGGTGAAAAAACTTACGCTCAGCGCCGCGGGGCTGGAATTTACGGCGCAAATGCCGGCGGGCGATGTCCGCGTCCGCTCGCCGCTGGTGGGGCGCATGAACGCCTACAACATTTTGGCAGCGATGGGCGCGGGCGTCGGGCTGGGAATCCCGGTCGAGCAGATCGAGCGAGGAATCGCGGACCTAGCCGCCGTGCCGGGGCGCTTCGAGCGCATCGACGAGGGCCAGCCTTTTCTGGTGGTGGTGGACTACGCGCACACGGACGATGCGCTGCGCAACGTGATCTCCACGGCGCGCGAGCTCAGCGCCACGGCGCAAATCATCACGCTCTTCGGCGCGGGAGGCGAGCGCGACCGCACCAAGCGTCCGCTGATGGGCGAGGCGGCTGGATCGCTGAGCGACTTGGTGGTGCTTACGAGCGATAACCCGCGTAGCGAGGACCCGCTTCGAATCATTAACGACGTGGTCGTGGGATTGCAGAAAGCCAACGCGAAATATCGAATCGAGCCGGACCGTGAGCAGGCGATCGCCATGGCACTCGACGCCGCGCAGACGGGCGACATTGTGATTCTGGCCGGCAAAGGACACGAGACGTATCAGGTGCTGCGCGAAGGCGCCATCGATTTTGACGACCGCGAGAAGGCGCGCACGATCCTGCGCCGCAAAGGCTATGCCAAAGAGGAGATGAGCCGGTGACGCTGATTGTCACCTGCGGAAGGATTCTCGGCTCTTCGTTACAAGCGATAGAGGCGGATAAGTAATGCGTTGGACCATCGCTCAATTAGCCGAAGCGCTCGGCGTGGCGCGGCCCGGCGGGCTCGATCCCGCAGCCACGGCGACCGGCGTCTCGATCGATTCGCGGACGATTCAGCCCGGCGAACTGTTTATCGCCATACGCGGACCGCGTCACGATGGACACGCTTTCGTGGCGGGAGTACTAGAGGCCGGCGCGGCGGCAGCGGTTGTCGAGCGCGCACGACTAGCGGAATACCCGGCGGCGGTGCAGGCGAAACTTTTCGCCGTAGACGACACGCTGAAGGCACTGCAGCATCTCGGCGCGCGAGCCTGCGAGATTTGGCGCAGCGGGCGGTCGGGCCGGATGGTTGGCGCGGTTGCCGGGTCGGTCGGTAAAACCACGACCAAAGAAATTTTCGCCGCGCTGCTTGGCGCGCGTCATCGCGTGCTGAAGACGCAGGGAAATTTGAACAACGAATACGGCTTGCCGCTCACGCTGCTGAAGCTCGATGAGCAGCACGACGCGGCCGTGGTCGAGTTGGGAATGTCGCACCGGGGCGAGCTGGCGGCTCTGACGCGGATCGCCTCTCCGGACGTCGGCGTGGTCACGCGCGTGGCCGTGGAGCACCTGGAATTTTTCACGTCGGTCGACGAAATTGCGCTCGCCGAACGCGAGCTGATCGAAAATTTGCCGTGGCCGAATGCTACTGCCGTCTTGAACGCTGATGACGAGCGCGTGGCGCGGTTCGCGGACGTTGCCAGCGGGCCGGTGATTCGCTTCGGCACGAAGGCGCAGGCCGAGTTTCGCGCCGAATCCATCGAAGACCGCGGCCTGGACGGCTCGGCGTTCGATTTCGTCTCACCGGAAGGGCGCACGCGGCTGGAGCTGCCGCTGATCGGCCGGCACAACGTGATGAACGCACTCGCGGCGCTGGCTGCTGCAAGCGTCTGGGGAATTGGCGCGGCGGAAGCGCAGCGCGTGTTTCCCACGCTTGTTCCGGCGGATAAGCGCGGCGAAGTTGTGCGCTATGATCAAGGATTCTCGGTGATCAACGACTGCTATAACTCAAGCCCCGAAGCGCTCAATTCCATGACGCAATTGCTGGCCGCTACTCCCGGATACCAGCGGAGAATTCTGGCTGCCGGCGAGATGCTGGAGCTCGGGCCTTCGTCCGCGGAACTGCACCGCGAATGCGGACGGCGCGCCGCCCAGCTGGATAAGAAGGACGGCAAGATCGACTGGATCTTCGGAGTGCAGGGCCATGCGGCGGATTTTCTGCGGGCGGCCGTGGAAGCCGGGCATCCGGAAAGCCGCTCGGAGTTTTTTGACAATTCCCAGGAAGCGGCCAAATTCATCGCGCAGTTCGTCCAGCCGGGCGACTTGCTGCTGCTGAAAGGTTCGCGCGGAGTGAAGATGGAAAGAATTTTGGAAGCGATCGACGGCCAGAGCCGGCGGATCAGCTCGAAGGCTTCCGAGCCGCTGGAAACAGTTCCAAAGAGATCGCGCTGAGATGCTCTATTACTTATTCTTCTTCGGCTTGAGGCCGCATTTCAGCCCGCTCAACGTCTTTCGTTACATCACGGTGCGCACGGCGGTTGCCGGACTCACCGCGTTGCTGCTGTCGCTTTTGCTCGGGCCGTGGATGATCGAGCGGCTGCGCGAAATGCAGGTGAAGCAATACATTCGCGAGGAAGGGCCGAAGGCGCATCAGAAAAAATCCGGGACGCCGACGATGGGCGGCCTGCTGATCGTGGCGGCCATCGTGGTGCCCACGCTGCTATGGGCCGATCTGCGCAACGCGTACGTGCTGACCGCGATGGGCGCCACGCTGGCGTTCGGCGCGATTGGTTTTGCCGACGACTACAACAAGGTTGTGCGCAAGCACAACCTGGGGCTGACGGCCAAACGGAAATTCCTATTGCAGGTGCTTGTCTGCATCGGGGTAGGAGCCGTGCTGATCGGGCTGCAGGCGAAAGGCGTGTACTCCACGCAGCTGAGCGTGCCGTTCTTGAAGCGCGTGCATCCCGATCTGGTGATCGATTCGCTGCTCTCCAAGCCTCACATCTGGCTGCTGGCCTACATCCCGTTCCTGGTTTTTCTGGTGTTCGTGATCGCCGGGCTCTCGAACGGCGTGAACCTGACGGACGGCCTCGACGGCTTAGCCATCGGCTGCGTGATTATTTCCGCTTCGGCGTTGACGGCGCTCACCTATCTTTCGAGCAATGCGCGCTTCGCGGAGTACCTCGAGATCGAAAAAATTCCGCAAGCCGCGGAGCTGACCATCTTTTGCGGCTCGGTGGTGGGCGCATCGCTCGGCTTTCTTTGGTACAACGCGCACCCGGCGGAAATGTTCATGGGCGACGTGGGCTCGCTGGCGCTGGGCGGCGCGATTGGAACGGTGGCGGTCATCATCAAGCAGGAAATTTTGCTGGTGTCGATCGGCGGCATTTTCATCATCGAGCTACTCTCGGTGATTTTGCAGGTCGCCTCGTTCAAGTTGACGGGCAAACGCATTTTCCGCATGGCGCCGCTGCACCACCACTTCGAGCTCGCGGGTTGGAGCGAGTCGAAAGTGATCGTGCGATTCTGGATTGCGGCGCTGATTTTTTCGCTCTTCGCGCTGACGACGTTGAAGTTGAGGTAGGCAAGGTGAGACCGGGGTTTGATCTTACGGGAAAGAGGGTGTTGGTCGTGGGGCTTGCGCGCACGGGACTGGTCACGTCGCTTTTCGCCGCCGGGTACGGCGCCGTGGTGACCGCCACGGATGCGAAGCCCGAAAGCGAACTGCGCGAAACCGCGGAGCGTCTCCGCGCCGCCGGAGTGGCGCTCGAACTCGGCGCGCACGGTGCAGCGGATTTTCTGCGTCAGGACCTGATCGTGCTGAGCCCCGGCGTCCCCGCCAATTTGCCGCAGCTCGAACAAGCGCGCTCGCGCGGCATTCCGGTATGGAGCGAAATCGACCTGGCATGGCGCTTCTTGCGCGGCAAGCTCGTGGCCGTCACCGGATCGAATGGCAAGACCACCACTACCGCGCTGATCGCGCACATCCTGAAAGGCGCGTCGATCCCCACGCTCGTCGGCGGCAATATCGGCACGCCGCTGCTGGCGCTGGTCGAAGCCTCCACCGATTCGACCATCACCGTCGCCGAACTGAGCAGCTTTCAGCTCGAAGCGATCGAAGCGTTTCGTCCGGAAATCGGCGTGCTGCTGAACCTCACGCCCGATCATCTCGATCGCCACGCCTCGTTCGAGGAATACGCCGCCGCCAAGATGCGCATGTTCGATAACCAGCTCGATCGCGACGCGGCCGTCCTCAACGCCGACGATCCCGAAGTGGCGCGGCGCATGCCCTCACGCCCGCAGGTTTACTGGTTCAGCCGGACGAAGCGCGTCGCACAGGGCGTGTTTCTGCGCGACGGGCAGATCATTTTCCGCGATCATGGCTCCGAATTCGCGCTGGCGCGCCGCGAGCAGATCCCCCTGCGCGGCGAGCACAACGTCGAAAACGTCCTGGCCGCCTGCGCCGCGGCGTATCTGGCCGGCGCGGAGCCTTCGGCGATTGCCGCGGGCGTTAATTCTTTTCGCGCCGTCGAGCACCGCCTCGAATTCGTCGCGGAAATCCGCGGCGTCTCCTATTACAACGACTCGAAGGCTACCAACGTCGACGCCGCGCTGAAAGCCATCGAAGCCTTTCCTGGCTCGTTGCTCGTCATCTTGGGCGGCAAGGACAAGGGCAGCCCGTACACACCGCTCCGCGAGCCGCTGCGCGCGCGAGCCAAAGCCGCGCTATTGATCGGCGCCGCCGCGGAAAAGATCGCCGCCGATCTGGCCGACGCAATTCCGTGCGAACGCGCCGGCACTCTCGAACGCGCCGTCGAAATCGCCGCCCAGCGCGCCCAGCCGGGCGATGTGGTCCTGCTCGCGCCGGCCTGCTCCAGCTTCGATCAGTTTGAAAATTACGAGCAGCGCGGCCGCGTTTTCAAAGAGCTGGTGGCCGGGCTCGAAAAACAATCCGTCGCGGATTCATCTCCGCGGAAAGGCTAAACCGGTGCCGCGAACCCTTCAGCCCGACCGCCGCTTGTTCGGCGCCACGCTCGCTCTCTGCCTGATCGGAGCGGTGATGGTTTTCAGCGCCTCGGCCATGACCGCGCGCGAGGCCTATGGCGACGCCTACTATTTCTTCCTCCGCCAGCTGCTCTGGACCGCGCTGGGCATCGCCGGAATGTTCTGGCTGATGCGCACCGACTATCACAAGCTGCGCCAGCCGCGCGTGATTTTTAGCGCTCTGTCGATCACGCTGGTGCTGCTGATCGCCGTCTATTTTCTCGACCGTTCGCACGAAACGCACCGCTGGATTCGGCTCGGCCCGCTCAGCCTGCAGCCCTCCGAACTTGCCAAGCTGGTCGTCATCTTTTATCTCGCCTGGTTTTTGGACATTCGCAGCGCCCCGCGCGCTCCCGGCGTGAATAACCTGCCGCGAACGCTCCTGCCAATCCTCGGCACGGTCACGCTGATCATGGCGCTCATCTACAAAGAGCCGGACCTGGGCACCGCGTTCATGATCTTTTTCATCGCGGCGGTGATGCTCTTCGTCGCCGGCCTTTCCTACCGTTACATCGCCGCCGCCGTGCTCGCCGCCGTGCCCGTGGTGTACTTCGCCATCGCCAGTGTGCCGTATCGCTTGCAGCGCGTGCAGTCGTTCTTCTCCCCCGGCTCCGACCCGCAGGGCCATGGTTTTCAGCTCCTGCAATCGCTCATTGCCGTCGGCTCGGGAGGCTTCAGCGGCGTTGGCCTGATGGAGAGCCGCCAAAAGCTGTTCTTCCTGCCCGAGGCGCACACGGACTTCATCTTCTCCGTGATCTGCGAAGAGCTCGGCTTTATCGGTGCGGTCGTGATCCTCACGCTCTTTGCCGTTTACGGCTGGCGCGGCTTCGTGGCCGCCATGAAAGCGCCGGACGATTTCGGCCGCTTCCTGGGCATCGGCGTCACCACCATGGTAGTCGGCCAGGCGCTGATCAACCTGAGCGTCGTGCTCGGCCTGCTGCCGACGAAAGGCATTCCGCTGCCGTTCATCAGCTATGGCGGATCGAGCTTGCTCGGCATGCTGCTGGCTACTGGCGTGCTCCTGAATATCAGCCAGCAAGCGGATGTGACGTGAACGCGGATGCCAAGAGTCTGCTGATTGCCGGCGGCGGCACGGGAGGCCACGTCTTCCCGGCGCTGGCCGTGGCGAGGGAGTGGCTTCGGCGCGGAGCCTCACCCTCCGCGGCAAGATCCGGCCCCCGATCCGGCGAAGCAGGCCGGCGCGTTTTGTTTGTAGGAACGGAACGAGGATTGGAAATGAAGCTAGTGCCGCAGGCGGGCATGCCGCTGGAAGTGATTCGTGCGGCCGGTCTGAAGGGCATCGGCGGCACGCGTCTGCTGCGCAATCTGGCGCTGCTTCCGGCGGGCGTGTGGGACTCGCACAAGATTCTCTCGCGGCGCCGTTTCAGTGTGGCATTCGGCGTCGGCGGTTACGCCTCCGGTCCCATGATGCTGATGGCCGCGCTGCACGGCATCCCTACGGTGATTTTCGAGCCCAACGTCGAGCCGGGTTTCACTAACCGCGTCCTGGCCCGCATTGCCACGCGGATTGCCGTGGCCCATCAGCCCACCGCCGACCGCCTCGGTGGCCGCGCCGTGGTCACCGGCTGCCCGATCCGGCCCGAGTTCTTTGCGATTCCGCCCAAGGAGCATGCCGAGCCCTTTACCATTCTGATTACCGGAGGCAGCCGTGGCGCTCTGCCCATAAATCGCGCGGTTATTTCTTCGCTCGACCTGCTGGCTGCAAGAAAAAATCAGCTTTTCATCGTGCATCAAACGGGAGAACGTGACTATAATGCGGTGCGCGAGGCGTATGAAAATCGCGGAATCCATGCGGAGGTTCTGCCCTTCATCGAAAATATGGCGGAGAGGTTTGCCCAAGCGGACCTGATCGTCTGCCGGTCGGGTGCCATTACTGTCGCGGAGGTGACCGCCTCCGGACGCGCCGCCATCTTCATCCCTTTTGGAGCTTCCACCGACGCGCACCAAACGCGCAACGCCGCGGCCATGCAAGACGCCGGCGCCGCTCGGCTGCTTCCGCAGGAAGAGCTAACGCCGGAACGGCTCACAACCGAAATTTTTACCCTTCTGGACCAGCCCCGGAGAATTCGAGAAATGGAAGATCGCGCTCGCGCGCTCGCGCGTCCGCGCGCCGTGGAAGATATCGTCGATCTTCTGGAAAGTCTCGTCCCGGCGGCAGAGTCGGCGAACGCAGTAGAGGATGGGGTGCGATGAACGTCAGCTTCCGGAATTTCCAGCGCGTCCATCTGGTGGGCATCGGTGGCAGCGGCATGAGCGGCATCGCCGAAGTGTTGCTTTCCATCGGCTACGCCGTTTCCGGATCGGATTTGCGCACGTCGCCGGTCGTCGAGCGGCTGCGCAAACTCGGCGCCACGGTCTACGAGGGCCATCGCGCGGAAAATGTCCACGGCGCGCACGTTGTGGTGATCTCTTCGGCTGTGCCGCCCGAAAATTCCGAGGTCGTCGAAGCGCACCGCCTGAAAATTCCCGTGATCCCGCGCGCGGAAATGCTCGCGGAATTGATGCGCCTGAAATTCGGCATCGCCGTTGCCGGCGCGCACGGCAAAACCACCACCACGTCGATGGTCGCAGCCGTTCTCGGAGCCGCGGGACTCGATCCCACGTTCGTCGTCGGCGGGCGCGTGAATCATGCCGGCTCGAACGCCCGCGTGGGCCAGAGCGAATACATGGTTGTCGAAGCGGACGAAAGCGACCGCTCGTTTCTGTTGCTCGCTCCCGTGATCGCCGTGGTCACCACCATCGACCGCGAGCATCTCGACCATTACAAATCGCTGGAGGAAATTCAGGACGCTTTCCTGCAATTCGTCAATCGCGTGCCGTTCTATGGCTCGGTGGTCCTATGCGTGGATGAGCCCAACGTGCAGGCGATTCTTCCGGGCGTCCGCCGTCCCGTGATTACCTACGGCACTTCCAGCCAGGCCGACCTCCAGATCACGGACGTGCATCTGCGGGGCCTGTCGAGCGAATTCCGCCTGCAATACCACGGCGAGGATTTGGGAATGTTCCGCTTGCCCGCGCCGCCGGGAATCCACAACGTGCGCAACGCCACCGCCGCTGCCGCCGTGGCGCTTGCGCTCAATGTTCCGGCCGATCTGATCCGCTCCGGCTTCGAGCACTTTTCCGGCGTTGGCCGCCGCTTCGAAATCAAAGGCTCCTTCAACGGCGTCACGCTGATCGACGACTACGGCCATCATCCCGCCGAAATTCGCGCCACGCTCGAGGCGGCGCGCGGCTGCGGCTACAAGCGCCTGCTCGTGCTCTTCCAGCCGCACCGCTACACGCGCACGCAGCAGCTTTGGGACGATTTTTGCCATTCGTTCAATCAGGCCGACGTCCTCGTCGTTACCGATATTTACGCCGCCGGTGAAGCGCCCATCGACGGCATCACCAGCGAACGCCTGGCCGCTGCCATCAGCGCCGCCGGACACAAAAGCGTGGTCTATTCGAGCACGTTGCAGGGCGGCATCGAATTCATGATGCAAGAGGCGCGCCCAGGCGACGCCGTGCTGACCATTGGCGCAGGCAGCGTGGGTCGCGTGACCGACGAACTGGCCATGCTGCTCGAATCGAGGATTTCGTCGCATGCGGATTAGCGACCAACTCGTGGCGAAGCTCAAAGACCTCGGCGTCGAGGTGCAGCATGAAGTGTCTCTGGCCACGCGCACGTCGCTCGAAATCGGCGGCACCACCGACGAACTGATCCTGCACCGCTACGACCGCATCGCCGAAGTCATGCGCCTGCTCGCCGACGAGCAAATTCCGTGGCGTTTCCTCGGCGGCGGCTCGAACGTGCTCATCGGCGACGGCGAGCTTTCCTGGGTGGCCCTGCACCTGGCCACGTCGCGCCCCGGAATGCGCGTCGAAGGCAACGACGCTTACATCGACGCCGCCGCGGATCTGGGCGGAGCGGTCACCTTTTGCGCCAAGCACGATCTGGGCGGCATGGAGGGACTGATTGGCGTGCCGGGCAGTGTGGGCGGCGCGCTGCGCATGAACGCCGGAGCGTATGGGACGCAAATCGGCCCGCACGTCCGCGAAGTGGAGCTTTATCGCGCCGCCACCGGCCAAGTCGAAACGCTGCGCGGCGCGGGAATTCGCTTCGATTATCGCCACACGTCCTTCGCGCCGAGCGACGTGATGCTGCGCGTGAAATTGGAGCTGCCCTCGAAGCCCTACAAGGAAATTCTGGCCGGAATCCGCGTCTGCAATGAAAAGCGCCGCGCTAGCCAGCCGCTCAATCAGCGGAGCGCCGGCTGCATCTTCAAAAATCCGCCGGGCGGCTCGGCCGGGCGCATGATCGACGAGCTCGGACTGAAAGGCTTTCGCGTGGGCGACGCCATGGTGAGCGACCGCCACGCCAATTTTTTCGTGAACGCCGGCCACGCCACCTGTGCGGACATGCTGGGCCTGATCGGCGCGGTGCGCGAGCGAGTGCGCCAGGCTTACGGCGTGGAACTTGAGAACGAGGTGATCGTCTGGCAAAACTGAAGATCGTCGAGCCGGATTCTTTCCCGCAAGAAGTGCTCGCGGACGAAGAGCCGAAGTATCTTCGCCGCCAGAAGCCGCTCGAAATCCGCCGCCGAAAATTCGGCCGGAACGCTTGGAAGACGTATCTGCGCGCCGCCATGTGGACCGCCGTGGGTCTGGCGGGCGCGTGGGCCACTTTCGAGTGCGGGCAATTCCTGCTGGCCTCTCCGGCCATGGCGCTCATCCATCCCGATCAGGTGAGCATTTCCGGAACTCATTACACCTCGCGCCGGAGCGTCCTCGAAATTTTTGCCGCCGACCGTGGTAAGAGCATCCTGCGCATTCCCATTGACGAGCGCCGGCGTGAACTCGAATCCATTCCGTGGGTGGAAAGCGCCGTGGTCCGCCGCGTGCTGCCGAATCGAATTGCCGTCGCGATCACCGAGCGCACTCCGGTCGCGTTCCTGCGCGAAGGGTCCACAATGGCCCTGGTGGACGCGCAAGGGGTGATTCTCGACCGCCCGCTTCAGGGCAATTTCGATTTTCCCGTCGTCACCGGCGTCAGTCCCGACCTGCCTTTGCAGGATCGCGCGCAGCGCATGCAGCTTTTCTCCGGTTTCATGCAACAAATTGAGTCAGTCGGCCCGAATGCGGCGAACCGCATTAGCGAAGTGAATCTTTCGGATTTGGGAGACGTGCGCGCCACAGTGACCGGTCTCGGCGGTTCGTTCGCTGGTGAATCCGTCGGCGATGCTGCTGCGGGCGGTTCTTCGGGCCAGGATGCCGCGCCGATTCTCGTCCATTTCGGCGGCGGAGATTTTGCTTCCAAGTACCAGACGCTCGTTCAGGATATCGGGCAATGGCGTGCCAAGGCGGGCAGCGTCCAGTCGGTCGATTTGCGTTTCAATGGCGAGGCGGTGGTGAATCCGGATGCACCGCCAGCCGGTGTGGTGCAGCGCGTCAGCCATTTGGCAACAGCGCGCGCGGGCAGGCATTCGAGGTAAGAGTGAGGTCAGGGGCCATGAAGGAGCAGGGAACGTGACCAGGAAAGAACGTCACATCGTGGCGCTCGATATCGGCAGCACGAAAACGTGCGCGCTGATCGGCGAGCAGGCGGACGACGGCAGCGTCAAATTCGCGGCGCTCGGCGCGGCCGAATCAAAGGGATGGCGCAAGGGCCAGATCGTCAATCTCGATCTGGCGGTCAGCTCCATTCGCCGTGCGGTGGAAGAAGCCGAAGCGATTGTCGGCATGCCGGTGGAATCGGCGCTCGTCGGCGTGGCTGGCACGCACGTTCGCGGCGTGAATAGCCGCGGCGGCATCACCGTGGGCACGAAGCCCCGCGATATTCAGCGCGACGACGTTCGCCGCGCCATCGAAGCGGCTCGTGGCGTCACGCTCCCCGAAGACCGCGAGGTCCTGCACGTCCTGCCCCAGGAATTTGTTCTCGATGGCCAGGACAACATTCGCGACGCCATCGGCATGCTCGGCCAGCGCCTCGAAGCCAACGTGCACATCGTCACGTCGTCCGGTTCGGCCACGCAAAATATCGTTACCGCCGTGAATCGCGCCGGCGTCCGCGTGGACGACACCGTCCTAGAGCCGCTCGCGTCCGCTGAAGCTTGCCTCACGCAGGACGAGCGCGAACTCGGCGCGTGTCTGCTCGACATTGGCGGCGGCACCACGGAACTGATCGCCTACGCGGGCGGAGTGGTGCGCCACACCGCGGCGATTCCCGTCGGGGGCGACCATTTCACCAACGACCTCGCGGTCGGCTTGCGCACGCCGATCCCGGAAGCGGAAAAAATCAAGCGCGAGCACGCCAGCGCGGTGCGCGAACTTGCCGCGCAGGATCTCGCCATCGAAATCGCCAGCGTCGGCGATCGCCCGCCGCGCACCGTGTTTGCGCGCATGTTGGCGGAGATCGTTGAGCCGCGCGGCCAGGAGCTTTTGATGCTCATCCGTGACGAGCTGCGCCGCGGCGGCATGGAATCGCAGATCCCCGCCGGAATCATTCTCGCCGGCGGCGGCGCGCACCTGCGCGGATTGCCGGAGCTCACCGAACGCGTGTTCAACCTTCCCGTTCGCGTGGCTTCTCCGCGCGGGCTCGCGGATATGAGCGAAGACGTTTCCCGGCCCGAGTATTCCACGGCCGTGGGTCTGGTGCTGTACGGGGCGCGCACCCGCCGCCTCGCCGGCGCCCGTCCAGCGGGGTTCATGGGCAAGCTGAAAAGCATGTTTGCGGGGGCGTAGCGATTGAGCGCTACGAATTAACCGAAGTAATCGAATGGATGCGGGCGCGGTGCGGATCGGCGGTATGGGCGGGAATCTGAATCTCCGGGCGCGACATTCTGGGGGAGGAAGCATGGCAAAGGAAGCGAATCTTCGAGTTTCATTCAGCGAAGAGCAGCAGGACGGCGCGAAGATCAAAGTCATCGGTGTGGGCGGCGGCGGCTCCAACGCCGTCAACCGCATGATTCGCGCCAAGGTCGAAGGCGTGGAATTCATTGCCGCGAACACCGACCTGCAGGCGCTGAAGCTTTCGCAGGCGCCGGTAAAATTGCAGCTTGGCGCTAAGCTGACCAAAGGCCTTGGCGCGGGCGCCAATCCCGAGATCGGCCGCAAAGCCGCTCTCGAGGACACGGAAAAAATTCTCGAAGGGCTCGACGGCTCGGACATGGTGTTCGTCACGTCGGGTCTCGGCGGAGGCACGGGCAGCGGCGCTGCGCCCGTGGTCGCCAATCTGGCGACGGAACTCGGCGCGCTCACCGTCGCCGTCGTGACCAAGCCGTTCGCCTTCGAAGGCAAGCGCCGCATGCAGCAGGCCGAGCAGGCGCTCGCGGAACTGATCGGCTGCGTGGACACCGTCATCGTCATCCCCAACGAACGGCTGATGGAATGCGTCGAGCCGGGCACTAGCTTCTTCGAGGCGTTCCGCATCGCCGACGACATCCTGCGGCAAGCGGTGCAGGGCATCAGCGACATCATCACCATTCCCGGCATCATCAACCGCGACTTCGCCGACGTGAAAACCATTATGTCCGGCCAGGGCTACGCGGTGATGGGCACGGCAGTCGCTTCCGGATCGAACCGCGCCGTCGACGCCGCCAACCGCGCCATCAACAGCCCGCTGCTCGAAGACAACTGCATCAACGGCGCGCAGGGCATCCTCATCAACATCACCGGCTCGTCCACTCTTTCGCTGCACGAGGTGCACGAAGCCTCGTCCGTGATCCAGAAGGCCGCGCACGAAAACGCCAACATCATCTTCGGCGCGGTGCAGGACGACGCGATGAAGGACGCCGTGAAGATCACCGTCATCGCCGCGGGATTCCGCGAAGTGGCGGGCAAGAAGACGCACGCGCGGCCGTCGTATCTGCCGAAGACCTGGAAAGCGGCGCGCGAGCAGACCAACGTGGTGCCGCCTCCGGCCAACGTGGTGCAGCAGGTGGCGCGCAACGTGAGCGACATCGAGGAAATGCCGGCGGATGATCTCGACGTGCCCACGTTTCTCCGCCGCCAGGCGCAGAAGGCGTAGCTTCTCGCTCGCTTGTCTTGAGCGAGCGCGTGCGAAACGGCGCGGCGATTCTTTGCCGCGCCGTTCCCTCTTTTACGGGTGTTTGCTCGCGCTCTGCGTCGAGGTGACTTCCGTCTCGCTCGCGTCTCGATATAAACTCTCGCCGTGAGTTCCTCGATCCGCGTGCCGAAACGGATTGTTGACGAGATGATCGCGCACGCGCGGCGCGATGCCAGTGTGGAGTGCTGCGGCTTGCTCGCGGGAAGAAACGGCGCCATCACGCAAATCTTTCCCGCGGCGAACGCCGCGGAAAATTCCGCCACATCCTACGAAATCGCGCCGAAGGAAATCTTCGAGCGGATGCGCGCGATGCGCGCGGCGGGAATGGAAATGCTGGGCATCTACCACTCGCATCCGAACGGCAAAAACGAGCCGTCGCCGCGTGATATCGAGCGGGCGTATTACTCGGAGGCTGCGTACTTCATCGTTTCGCCGGGCGAAAATGTGGAGCGGCCGATGCGCGCATTTTCGATCCGCGATGGCCGCGTGGAGGAGATCGAGATTCTAGTGGCGTGACGACAAAACAAAAAGCAGATTCCTCGTCGTCCGCTGTGCGGCCTCCTCGGAATGACAACACTATTCATCAGCGAAGAGATTCAACGGGCGGGCCGTGAAGAAACAGCCGCTTCGGCGGCTTCCAGGCGGCGCGCGTAGAGCGGAAACTTTTCGGTGAAGGCGGCGATTTCCTCGCGCACTCGGTTTCCGATGGACTCGTCTTCCACGTGCTCCAGAACTTCGGCGATCCAGCCGGCGATTTTCTTCATTTCCGCTTCGCGCATGCCGCGCGTGGTGACGGCGGGCGTGCCCATGCGGATGCCGCTGGCCTTCATCGGCGGAAGCGGGTCGAAGGGAATGGAATTCTTGTTGACGGTGATTCCGGCGCGGTCGAGCGCGGGCTGCGCCACGCTGCCCACCATGCCGCGCGAATAAATGTCCACGAGGAACAGGTGATTGTCCGTGCCGCCGCTGACGATGCGGAATCCGTGCGAGGCCATCGCCGTGGCGAGCGCTTTCGCGTTGGCCACCACCTGCTGCGCGTATTCGCGGAAGCCGGGCTCGGCCGCTTCCTTCAGGCAGACGGCTTTGGCGGCGATGATGTGCATCAGCGGCCCGCCCTGAATGCCGGGAAACGCGGAGCGGTCGAGATTTTTCGCGTATTTTTCGCGGCACAGCACCAGGCCGCCGCGCGGCCCGCGCAACGTCTTGTGCGTGGTCGTCGAAACGAAATCGGCGTGCGGCACGGGGCTCGGATGCACGCCCGCAGCGACCAGCCCCGCGATGTGCGCCATATCGACGAATAGAATCGCGCCGACGGACTGCGCGGTGCGCGCCATGCGCGGGAAATCGATGGTGCGCGAATAGGCGCTCGCGCCGGCGACGATCATTTTCGGCTTGTGCTCTTTTGCCAGGCGGTCGAGCTCGTCGTAGTCGATGGTTTCGGTTTCCTTGCTCACGCCGTACGGAACGAATTTGTAGGTGATGCCGGAAAAATTCAGCGGATGGCCGTGCGTCAGATGGCCGCCGTGGGCCAGGTTCATGCCCAGGACGGTGTCTCCCGGCTGCAGCACGCTCATGTAGACGGCGATATTGGCCTGCGTGCCGGAATGCGGCTGTACGTTGGCGTGCTCGGCGCCGAAGAGCGCCTTGGCGCGGTCGATGGCCAGCTGCTCCACGCGGTCGGCGAATTCGCAGCCGCCGTAGTAGCGCTTGCCGGGGTAGCCCTCGGCGTATTTGTTGGTGAAGACGGAGCCCATCGCTTCGAGCACCGCTTCGGAGACGAAATTTTCCGAGGGGATCAGCTCCAGGCCGGTGGCCTGGCGGTGGACTTCGTCGGCGATGGCCTGGGCGATCTCCGGATCGGTCTGCTCCAGCGTGCGGCTCATGCGGCGGCTATCGGCGGTGTCGGTCATGGAACGCCCATCGTAGCAGAAATCGGGCGAGGTAGAGGACGTGAAACGCACAGCCGCGGCGGGAGCGGAGAAGCAGAGAAAGAGGGAGGCACGGACGCAAGGAAAGTTCGATGTGGGCGATGCAGGCGCGGGAGTGTGTATGCCGGGCCGTCCGACATTCCGCTGATCGGCGGATCGGCGGCTTGAATACTTCGCGCGGGTGCAGCGCGAAAGGTACGCGCGCTTACGCGCTGTCAGTATTGGCGCGGCTAAAGCCGCGCCCTTCCACACAGGCGCGCTGATGCGCGCCGCTGTGCTGGAGCTGAGGAGCTTGTGTGAAAAAGAGAATTGCGACGCCTCAGCGGCTAAAGCCGCTTTGATGTGGCGGTGCTTACGGCACGGCTGAAGAGTCTGTGTCGCGACTCGGCCTTGCGCCGAAATTGACCGGCCTTCGGTACGGTGAAGCGTGCGGCGCAACACGGTGGCCTGATTTCTGGGGCTTACCGTTGCTGCATTCCGTGCAGCCGGGTCAAGTTGAAGGCCAAAGCCATCAGCAAGAACTCGGCGTTCACGCCCGCCAATCCGCGCCGATAAAACCGGCGCATTCCGCGATGCTCTTTCAGCGTGCCGAAAACCGGTTCGATCAACCCCTTCCGCCGCGCGTACAACTTTCGTCCGGCCGGTGAGCGCAACCGCTGCCGCATCCGTTTCAGTCCCGCATGCGAGATGCGCATCGCTCCGCGCACCCGCTGGCCTTGCTTCATCTCGTGCGCCAGCACCGAGTCGGGAACGTATAAGTCCACGCCTCGCTCTTCCATCGCTTCCACATTCTGGTTCGAATAAAATCCCGCGTCCGCCAGCACCTTCTGCGGGCGCTGCCCGCAGCGCCGCTCGGCCTCGTCCACCAGCGGCATCAGGCTGGCGTGATCGTTGGCCGCCTGCGTCACGCGTGCGGCCACGATCATTCCGTCTTCACTCACCGCCGCTTCCGCCGTGTAGCCCAGCACAAATCCCTCGCGGCTGTGCAAGAAGCGACTGTCTCGATCGGTGCGTGAGAGCCGCTTCTGTCCGCTCTTGCGCAGCTCCTGCAACTGGCCGGGAATCTCGGCCAGCCGCTGCTGCACTCGTTCCAGCTCGGCCACCAGCCCGCCCGGATTTTCATCCCCATCGATAGCTGCCAGTTCGCGCTGCCACTGCCGTACCTGCCGCCGCTTGCGCGCTCGCTCGACCCGCAATCCCGCTGCGCTCATCACCCGGTCGCGCGAGGCGTTCGCTTTCACCCGCGTCGAGTCCAGCGCCACCACTCCCAGCTTTCCCAGCCCCGCTCTCTGCACCTGCTCCAGCACCGCCGTGAACAGGTCGTTCACCCGCCGCCCGTGTCGCCGCAGAAACTCGCAGATGGTCTTGTGATCCGGCTCCGCCCCTCCGGCCAAATAGCGAAACCCCAAATCTTCCTTGATGCGCTGCTCGATCTTCCGCGATCCCCGCACCCCCAAGGCGAAGGCATACAGCAACACCTTCAGCAGCAGCGCCGGATGATACGGGCGCTGCCCCTCGTCGCTGTAGGCCGCCTCCCACCCGCGCAGATCCTGCTTCTCCACCACCGCGCTGATCAGAAACACCAGATGCTTCTCGCTCAGCACATCGCGCACATGCACCGGCAACAGAGCTGCTTGCTCCGGGCTGTACTCTTGAAAGGGCATCGCTGTTCTCCTCTGCCCTCTTCTCCAACATCTCCTCTCCGCTTTCAAGTGCAAACCTCGACAAGTTGCGACACAGACTCTTTCAGCCCTGCCAATAAAGACGGCGCGAAGGCGCGCACCTTTCGTGCGCCTTTTGCATCCCGGCTTGCCGGGATGCTGCTTCACCCGCGCGAAGTAGTGGGTGCGTGGCCTAGGTTCCGAGGCTTTCGAAGTTGTGGGCGCTCCATCACTCGGTTTCACAAGCGTAGGGCCTTTCTCCCATGCCAAACGACCGCCAACGCCAGCATCGTATCCGCACTAACCATCAATGGCGGATTCGCTTCAAATGGCCGGGCGCCTCGCCGCGTCCGGTTTGCCCGCTGCGTGGTACAGGTTCTAGAACTGGCCTTCAGACCAGTAGAAACCTGTACCCACTAATTTGCTACCGTCGATCTGTGATGTTGCGCGCGAACGAAAAAACGGTCAGCGACACGGCGGCTTCGAGCCGAAGGGAGAACTCCGCGTCGCGCTTCTATCCCTTCCGAATTGCAATTTCTACCCGAGACAGTCAATCGAGTAGAAACGCACCTAAGTTGCTGAAAACAAAAGACCGGCTACCCGTCTACCCGAGACGTCCCGGCGCATTGTTTTTTTCGCAAATCCTTCGCCCGTCTACGCGGAATCTCGCGCGACATGCGCGCGCCACCATTCCACGTTGCAGTTTAGAAGGCCGGAGCTTCAGCGTCTATGTGACAACGCCGCTTTTCGTCAGGGCACGGCTTCAGAGTCTGTGTCGCAACTTGTCGAGGTTTGCACTTGAAAGCGGAGAGGAGATGTTGGAGAAGAGGGCAGAGGAGAACAGCGATGCCCTTTCAAGAGTACAGCCCGGAGCAAGCAGCTCTGTTGCCGGTGCATGTGCGCGATGTGCTGAGCGAGAAGCATCTGGTGTTTCTGATCAGCGCGGTGGTGGAGAAGCAGGATCTGCGCGGGTGGGAGGCGGCCTACAGCGACGAGGGGCAGCGCCCGTATCATCCGGCGCTGCTGCTGAAGGTGTTGCTGTATGCCTTCGCCTTGGGGGTGCGGGGATCGCGGAAGATCGAGCAGCGCATCAAGGAAGATTTGGGGTTTCGCTATTTGGCCGGAGGGGCGGAGCCGGATCACAAGACCATCTGCGAGTTTCTGCGGCGACACGGGCGGCGGGTGAACGACCTGTTCACGGCGGTGCTGGAGCAGGTGCAGAGAGCGGGGCTGGGAAAGCTGGGAGTGGTGGCGCTGGACTCGACGCGGGTGAAAGCGAACGCCTCGCGCGACCGGGTGATGAGCGCAGCGGGATTGCGGGTCGAGCGAGCGCGCAAGCGGCGGCAGGTACGGCAGTGGCAGCGCGAACTGGCAGCTATCGATGGGGATGAAAATCCGGGCGGGCTGGTGGCCGAGCTGGAACGAGTGCAGCAGCGGCTGGCCGAGATTCCCGGCCAGTTGCAGGAGCTGCGCAAGAGCGGACAGAAGCGGCTCTCACGCACCGATCGAGACAGTCGCTTCTTGCACAGCCGCGAGGGATTTGTGCTGGGCTACACGGCGGAAGCGGCGGTGAGTGAAGACGGAATGATCGTGGCCGCACGCGTGACGCAGGCGGCCAACGATCACGCCAGCCTGATGCCGCTGGTGGACGAGGCCGAGCGGCGCTGCGGGCAGCGCCCGCAGAAGGTGCTGGCGGACGCGGGATTTTATTCGAACCAGAATGTGGAAGCGATGGAAGAGCGAGGCGTGGACTTATACGTTCCCGACTCGGTGCTGGCGCACGAGATGAAGCAAGGCCAGCGGGTGCGCGGAGCGATGCGCATCTCGCATGCGGGACTGAAACGGATGCGGCAGCGGTTGCGCTCACCGGCCGGACGAAAGTTGTACGCGCGGCGGAAGGGGTTGATCGAACCGGTTTTCGGCACGCTGAAAGAGCATCGCGGAATGCGCCGGTTTTATCGGCGCGGATTGGCGGGCGTGAACGCCGAGTTCTTGCTGATGGCTTTGGCCTTCAACTTGACCCGGCTGCACGGAATGCAGCAACGGTAAGCCCCAGAAATCAGGCCACCGTGTTGCGCCGCACGCTTCACCGTACCGAAGGCCGGTCAATTTCGGCGCAAGGCCGAGTCGCGACACAGACTCTGAAAGCCGTGTTCTTCCACCCAGGCGCACGTAGGCGCGCGCTTGATGGCGCGGCTAAGGAGCCTGTGTGACAACGAAAATTCCGGCACCTCAGCGGCTAAAGCCGCTTTGATGTTGCGTCACTTACGGCACGGCTGAGGCCGTGCCCTGACGTGAACGCAGCGTTCTCGCACGAACTCTAAAGCCGCGCCCTTCCACCCAGGAGCGCGGACGCGCGCGTTTATACCGGCGCTCCATTCGAATGCCCCCAGGGCAGGGAATCTCCGGCCCTGTAGACTCTTCGAGGGAGCGCGCGTCATAACCCCGTGCGCTGAGAATTAGGGAGGGGCAGGTTTTCGACGAGGGCTGGATGGCAATCACAAAGCCCCACGCTGGAAAAACGGGGATGGGGAGCGCGCAAGTTCGGAAGCAGGATTTGGTCCATCCGCCGGGGACGGGCGAGCAGCTATTACCGCGTAGTTTGTCGGGACCGGTCGCGAAAGGGAACCGTCAGTGACGGATGGTGGAGTGGAAGGCGATGCCGAGGATACCGGCGATGAAGGCGACGATCAGGAGCAATAGGAACCAAGCGGCCGGACGACCGAAGTTCAGCGTATAGCCGATGCCGAAACGCTTCTCGACGAGGATAGCTGGGTCGTCGGGATTGACGTAGAACACGCCAGCTCGCCAGCAATGGTCGGGAGTGCGGTCGCCGACGATGCGTCGAGGACTGGGAATGATATCGGAGCTGGCGCCGGCAGCTGCCAGGTTTGCTCCACCCTGCCCGGTGTGAATCAAAATCCCGAAGAGGACGGCGATGAAACCCAACGTGCCTAACAGGAAAGGAACGACATGCGGCGCCTGGTTGGGATGCGGGCGAATTGCGGCGAAGGGGATTCCGTTGAAGAGGAGCGCGAAGAAATATTCGAGCGCGATCAAGATGCCTACTTGTACCCGCCGGAAATGAGCTTCGCTTTGGGAGTCCCCGCCGCTGGAGCGAATCTGGCGCGTCCAGTGAAGAGTGCCATAAGCGAAAAACTCCATGAATGCACAGACGAGCAATCCGATCAGCCAGAATCCATAGACGCCCATGAAAGAGCGCGTCGCCCAACCATTCGGCCGTCCGTCGAGACCCCAATGAATCGGAAAGCGTTCGGGAATTCGGTACCAGATCGTGCGGATGTAAATCGCGGATGCGGCAAGAATCGCGAACGGGCCGATCTGCAAAAGCACGAAGCCGAGGCCGCGCGCAGGACGCGGTATGAGGACGGCCTCGCGGTGAGCCGCCGGGAGGGCGGCGTGAGGAATGGTTCGTTTGCGGGCGTACAGGAATGCGTGGATCACGGCGGCGATCTGCCAGCCAACGCCGATCAGAGAAACGAGCGGAGGATGCACAAGCGTTCCGGCAAAGACGATCCCAATGGCTACTAAAGAATTAAGCCACACCGCCGTACGGAAACGGCGGACAATTCGACGGGCCTCGGGGCTTCTACGAAAATCAGGGTCGATGGTAACCGCGAACAAAATGTCTCTACGCGTGATCTGAGGCAGAAAGTGAAAGAGGATCGCGACTGCCAGAGTCTCGGCGCAGAGGAAAAGGGCGAGCCACAGAAGAACGGCGTCGTGAAAATTCATGGATTTTTGGCGCTCCAGTCGACTCGCTTGGCGGGGGTCCAAGTCTTGACGTTTCGAGCATGGAGCACTAATTGGCGTGCGATCACGCTCGGCGAAATGCCTTCGGCGGCAGCTTTTGCCAGAAGGCGTTTGAGTTGCGCCTGAAATCTGCGCTGAATCTTTCGGCCGGAGGCCGGCGGATTCGCGCGATCTACGACGCGAACGCCGCGACCGCGCTGCAGTTCGAGCCATCCTTCGGCCGCGAGAACGCGGTAGGCCTGCGCCACGGTATTGTGATGAACGTTCAAGTCAAGCGCGAGCTGGCGCACCGTGGGCAGAGGCGATCCCGACGGAAGCTCTCCTGAGACGAGGAGCGTACGGATTTCCCCGGCGATCTGTTCATAGGCAGGCGCCTGGGAAGAGAGGTCAATTCGAATTAGCGGCGCAGGTTTCATTGTCTACAGTACGTGTACAATGTACATCTCTCGTTTAAGGGTGTCAATGCCTGTTGCGACTGTCGGCGCCCGCAGGGTCTCCGGACGAGGCTGGTTAGTTGTGTACGGCGGGGGCAATACCCTCGCTTATTGGATGCGAGAGCGCCATGCCGCTCAGTCAATGGGCGGCTGCGGGCGGACGGGTGACGAGGTCAACCACTGCGGATTAGGTGGGGAGGTCGTTGGCGCGGTCGTGGGTGGTCATGTAGCCGAAGAGGCCGGCGATGCCCCAGCGTCCTTTCTTGTAGGTGACGACGTCGAGTTCCACGCTGTCGTTGATGTACTCGCCGGAGGTGGTGTAGCGGCTGGCGCCCTGGAGCGCGTGGACCTTTTCCACACCGGCGTGGAGGATGCGGCCTCCGGGAGGCGCGTCGGCGAAATCCCATCCCCAATTACCCATGCCGAGAGGCGGCCAGAGCGCGCGATACGCGGCGAAGTCGGTGTGCGCGCTATCGAGCATTTCCTGCGTGTAGTTGGTGGCAGTGAGGCGGGTTTTGACGCCTTTGACGTGCAGCGCTTCGAGCGCCTTATAGCCGCCCTGCGGGGCGAGTTCCCAAGTGGGCCCACCGCCGCTGACGCTGAGGTTCAGGCCGAGCTGGCGGATGGGTCCCCAGACGGCTTTCTCGTCGTTGTTCATGTAGGCGAGGCAATGATCCTGGCGCAGGCGGCGCGCGGCCGCGGCGCTATCGGCGTAGGCGACGTGAGCGATGTGAGCGGGCGTGAAAATTGTGGACATGGCCTGGATGGCCCACTTTCCGTCATTGTTGGTGACGCAGTAGATTCCCTGGCAGCGCAGAAGTTTTTGGCCGGCGGAGCTGAAACGGTTGTAATTCAGCGAGAGATTCACGGCCAGCGGGTTGGAATTGAAGATCTCGATGCCGTCGAGCACGTCGTAGCAGCCGGGCTGAAGGTAGCTGTCGTGATCGGTGAAGCGCTCGGGGTGCTCGGTCATGTTCATTGAGGCGGGCGCGTGAGCTAGCAGTTCGTCCGGCGTGCGGACGACGACAGCGTCGGTGCGCTCGAAGGTGCCGAAGGGAAAGTGCAGCACGTCGGCCATGCCGCGCAGATCGCGGCGGCTGAGTGCGGCGAAGTAATCTGTCATGACGCGCACGGCGGCGGGGACGGATTCCTGGTAGCAAATGGGAAAGCGCAGGTCGGGAATGCCGCGAGGCGACATGCCGGCGGGCGGCTTCAGATTTGAGTCTGGATTGGCCGCGTGCTGCGCTGGAGGAGCGGGCTCTCCGAACGCCGAGACGGCGCCGGCAGCGCCGAGCAGTCCGGCCGCGGCGGCGCCCTTCATGAACTTGCGGCGGTCCGATTGCAATGCGCCCTCCTGCGCGACTGGGTCTTTTCGGTTCGGGTCGGCAGCCATGACCGTTCTCCTTTCGCTCGAGCGAAATCGAAGCGCGCACGTTGCCCGTGGGCGCGGGGGTGAGAGCTAATACCGGAAAACAGGCGCAAGAGTAACACTTCTGCGTCGCCCGAAGCGGAGGTTCGCCTCCAGGATGCATTCGGACGCGAGGAGGAGTGAAATCAGCTGGACGGGGGAGAAGCGTAGCCTCGATAATGAGTGGCCGCGAAGCGGGGGCACTGCGATGCTGACCCTAGCTCGCGGGGAAATAAGGAGGTTCCGGCGATGGAGCTGACGCTGAGTGAGAACGACGCGCGCATGCTGCGGGATTTCCTGCGCGACCATTTGCAGGATGTCAAGTTCGAGGTGGCACGGACGGAGGTGAAGGATCTTCGTCATACCCTGCTGGCCCGCCAGGAACTGGTCGAACGAATACTTGGGGTGCTGGATCGGGAGCTGCCAGAGAAACAAGAATCAGCGGGCCACGGGGCTCCGTGAAGGCCGTGCCGTCCAAATCCGCACCCTTTGCAAAAAGCGCAAAGGATGCGGCACCCGAAAAAGCGAGCGGCGGGACCAATCGAATCAGAAGAAAGAGAGAACTGACGAGCTTATGGCGGAGATGAAGCTGCCGACGAGGAGCGAGGATTTTTCGGAGTGGTACAACCAGCTGGTGCTGCGGGCGGAGCTGGCCGATTATGCGCCAGTGCGCGGCTGCATGATCGTGCGGCCGTACGGCTGGGCGCTGTGGGAGAACATCACGGCGGCGCTGGACAAGCGGTTCAAGGCGACGGGGCACGTGAATGCGGCGTTTCCGCTGCTGATCCCGCGGAGCTTCATCGAGAAGGAAAAATCGCACGTGGCGGGGTTTTCTCCGGAGCTGGCGGTGGTGACGCACGGTGGCGGGGAAAAGCTGGAAGAGCCGCTGGTGATCCGTCCTACGTCGGAGACGATTGTCGGGCACGCGTACGCGAAGTGGATTCAGTCCTACCGCGATTTGCCGGTGCTGATCAACCAGTGGAACAGTGTGGTGCGCTGGGAGCTGCGCACGAAACTCTTTTTGCGCACGCTGGAATTTTTCTGGCAGGAGGGCCACACGGCGCACGCGACGGCGGAAGAGGCTGAAGCGGAGACGCGGCAGATGCTGGACGTCTATACGGATTTCGCGCGCAACGAGGCGGCGGTTCCGGTGATTCCCGGAAAAAAATCGGCGGCGGAGCGGTTTGCAGGCGCGAACGAAACGTACTCGATCGAAGCGATGATGGGCGACGGGAAGGCGCTGCAAGCGGGAACGTCGCACAACCTGGGGCAGAATTTCGCGAAGGCGTTCGAGATTCAGTACCTCGACAAAACCGGCGTGCTGCAATTCTGCTGGACCACGTCGTGGGGGCTTTCTACGCGGTTCGTGGGCGCGATCATCATGGTGCACGGCGACGATCAGGGGCTGATCCTGCCGCCGCGGCTCGCGCCGTACCAGGTGGCAATCGTCCCGATTTTCAAGACGGACGAGGAAAAGGCGACCGTGATGGAAAACGCGAGAAGGCTGCAGCGCGAGCTGATCGACGCGGGCGTGCGCGTGAAGATGGACGAGCGCGAGGGCGTCAGCCCGGGGTTCAAGTTCAACGATTGGGAGATGCGCGGAGTGCCGCTGCGGCTGGAGCTGGGGCCGAAGGACGTGGCAAAAGGGTCGGTGGTTCTGGCGCGGCGGGACCGTCCGGGCAAGGAAGGGAAGGCGTTCGTGGCGCAGCAGGGCATCGGCGCGTCGGTGACACAACTGCTGGAGGAAATTCAGCAGGCGCTGTTTGAGCGCGCGCTGGCGTTCCGCAAATCGAAGACGGTGGATGCCGCAGATTATGGCGAATTGAAGCAGGCGGTCGAGAACGGGTTCGCGTTTTCGTGGTGGTGCGGCGGCGGAGATTGCGAAGCGAAAATCAAAGAAGAGACGAAGGCCACCATGCGCTGCATTCCGCTGGAGCAGCCGGGCGGAGCGGGGAAGTGCGTTTGCTGCGGGAGCGACGCCGTCGAGAAGGCGATTTTCGCGAAGGCGTATTAGCGCCGGGAAGGCGTGGCGAGGGACGATGGCGCGCGCTTTGCCTCGGAACGCTGCGCCTGCATCCGTTTACTCATCGCAAACAGGGGCTGCGAGGCGCGATACGCAGCGGCTCGCCGGAGTGCTAGCGTAGTGGTGTGCTTGTACCGGTAAAAGTCGAAGCGAGCGCCGCGGGGGAACCGCGGGCGGCCCGATGCGGGGAGCGCGGAGGGGCGAAGCTAAACCTGCTTCTCACGCTGCTGATTTTGGCGGCCATGGGTGTCGCGGCGGTCAAAATCGCCCCGCCTTATGTGGACAATTACCAATTGCAGGACGCCATGAATACGGAAGCCGAGTTCGCGCTGAGCGGTTACCCGAGAAAGACGCCCGACGACATCCGCCAAGATATATCGAAGGAGGCGCAGGATTTGGGCATTCCGGCCAACCCGCAGGACATCCAGCTGGACACGTCGAATGGAAACGTCAGCATCTCGTTGGATTATTCCGTACCGATCAACTTGTACGTCTACCAATTTACCTTGCAATTTCATCCCCACGCAGACAACCATACGATCTAGAATGGCATTCCATTAAAGTAGGCCAGTCGGAATGAGTTATCTGGCAGGTCTACTCACCCACCCCCTGGCGTGGAACATAGCGCAGGGAAGACCGGCGTCCGATGGATGCCGGAGATGGCGATGTCCGGCGACGACGCGCCCAGCTGCGTCTCACCACCCCAAAACACGAGCGTGTTTTGGGGACCCCGGCTGGCAGATTTCCGTGAGGTACACGAAGTAAACGGAGAGACGGATTGCGCGTTCGCATAGCACGAGGATTTTGGACATCCCGGTTCGGCATGGGCCTGCTGGCGCTGGTGCTGGCGTGCCTGGTGGCCGGCACGGGCGTGGTGGCGTACTACTACATTCTGTTCGGGCACCTGATCGACCAGCGGCTGACCGGGCAAATCTTCCACAACACATCCCAGGTTTACTCCGCGCCGGGGCACATCTACGTGGGCGAGTCGCTGCGCGAGAGCGAGCTGGCGAATTATCTGCTGAACGACGGCTACCAGGAAGGCGCGGCGAAGGGATCGCCGGGCGAAGTGCTGGTCAAGGGCGCGAGCGTCGAAATTCGCCCCTCGGCGAGTTCGTACTTCAAGGGCGGCGACGCTCTGCGCGTGGATTTTGTCGGGCCGGAAGTCACCAGCATCACGCAGCTTCCGAACGGCGCGCCGGTTCAATCGGCGGAGATCGAGCCGCAGCTCATCACCAACCTGTTCGATAGTTCGCGCGAAAAGCGGCGCGTGGTGCAGTACAACGATTTGCCGCCGGTGCTGATTCACGCGGTGCTGGCGGCGGAAGACAAGCGCTTTTTCGAGCACGGGCCGTTCGACATCGTGCGGGTGATCGGCGCGGCGGTTTACGATATCGGGCGCGGCTACCGGGCGCAGGGTGCGAGCACCATCGACATGCAGGTGGCGCGGACGTTCTTCTTCACCACCAAGCGCGAATGGCGGCGGAAACTGAAAGAAACGCTGATGGCGTTCGAGATCGACCAGCGTTTCTCGAAGAAGCAGATCTTCCAGCTGTACGCGAACGACATTTATCTCGGCAACCGCGGCAGCTTTTCGATTCGCGGCTTCGGCGAAGGCGCGCAGGCGTATTTTGGAAAGGACGTGCGCCAGGTGAATTTGGGCGAAGCGGCGTTCCTGGCGGGAATCATCCGCGCGCCGAACCACTACTCGGAAGCCGAACGCCACATGGACCGCGCGTATGAAGCGCGAAACCGCGTGATGGCGCAGATGGTGGAGGATGGATACGTCAGCGCCGCCGACGAACGGGCCGCGAAGAAAGACAAGCTGAAGTTCGTCAATAGCGGCATTTCCAGCGGCACGGCGCCGTATTTCGTGGACATGGTGAAGGACCACCTGCTGGAGAAGTTCACTCCCGCCGACCTGGAAGACCAAAGCCTGCGGATTTACACCACGCTCGACCCGGACTTGCAGCGCGACGCCACCGAAGCGGTGCAGATCGGCATGGAAAGCGTTGACAAGCTGCTGGCGCGCCGTTATGCGATCTGGAAACGCCGCGGGCAACCAGTGCCGCATCCGCAAGTCGCGCTGGTGGCGATCGACCCTAGTACCGGCGCGATTCGCGCGCTGGTGGGCGGACGGGATTACGGCGCAAGCCAATTCAACCACGCGCTGGCGAGTCGGCAACCGGGCTCGGTCTTCAAGCCGGTTGTGTACGCGGCGGCGTTCGACGATGCGATCGAGGGCCTGCAGCCGACTATCACGCCGACGACGACGGTGGTGGACGAGCCGACCACATTCAATTTCGATGGCAAGGACTACACGCCGAACAACTACGGCGAGGAGTTTTTCGGCACGGTGACGGTGCGCCAAGCGCTGATGCACTCGCTGAACGTGGCGACGATCAAAGTGGCGCAGATGGTCGGCTACCAGCGCGTGGTGGACATGGCGCGGCAGTTGGGCATCAAGAACGCGATTTTGCCCACGCCCGCGATGGCGCTGGGCACCTACGACATGACGCCGATCGACGTGGCGGCCGCGTACACGCCGTTTGCCAACGGCGGCGTGCGAGCAGAGCCGCTGTTCATTCGCAGCGTGCTTTCTTCGGATGGCAGCGTACTGGAATCGAATGCGCCGCAGACGCGAGCGGTGCTGGACCCGCGCGTGGCATTCCTGGTGACCAGCCTGATGGAGGGCGTGATCAATGGGGGAACGGGCAGCGTGGTGCGCGACATGGGATTTACGGCGCCCGCTGCGGGAAAAACCGGCACTTCGCACGACGGATGGTTTGCGGGCTACACGTCGAACCTGGAATGTGTGGTGTGGGTGGGATTCGACGACGACCGCGACATCAATTTGACCGGCAGCCAGACCAGCGCGCCGATCTGGGCCGAGTTCATGAAGCGCGCCGTTCAGCTGCCACAATACCGCAACACGCAGCCGTTCGTGCCGCCGGCCGGGATCGTCGAATCGATGATCGACCCGCAAAGCGGCCAATTGGCCACGCCCTCCTGCCCGCAGACCGAAGAAGAATATTTCATCGCCGGAACCGAGCCGACGCAATATTGCGACCTGCATGGAGGCGGCGCTTCGCGATCAGCGCCCGTATCATGGCTCTCGCACCTGTTTGGCAAGGGACCGAATCCGCCGCCTCCGGCTACCCAGGCGATTGAACCAAATCCGGCCAAAGGGGAGAACAGCGGCACAGCTCCTCCGGAAACGGCCGAGCAGAACGCGCAACGTCCCGAGCTCCAGCGGGAACAGCAACCCGAAAAGAAAAAGAGCATCTTCAGCCGGATTTTTGGTATCTTCGGCGGAGATAAGCAGCCGCCGGACAAGTCGAAGTAACGGGCGTAGATTTCGGGCCGAACACGGCGCTGCACCAGGTGTCGGGCTATGAAACGATTGGCCCTCCTTGCCGTCCCGCTTTTTTTCCTTGTCGAAGCTACCGGTGTAAGCCGCGCGCAACAGGTTTCGCAAACGCCCGCGCCATCGCCGTCCCAGCAGGCTGCTGCGTCGCCGGACACCGAGCAATCTCCGCCCATGACGCCGCGGCAGATCGCCGAAATGCGTGCAGACATTCTGGTGGCGCGCAAGGAATACGCCATGGCCGCGGAGGCCTACGAGCGCATCCTGCGCGGCGACCACAAGAACTCCCAGCTGCTTAACAAGATCGGCATGGCCTACCAGCAACTCGGCGATACCCGTAAAGCGGAGCATTACTACAAGCGGGCGTGGAAATTCGACAAGCATTTCGCCAGCGCGATGAACAATCTGGGAACCGTCGAATACGGGAAGCGCCACTACAAGAACGCCATCAAGGACTACCGGCGCGCGCTGGCCGTGGGAACGGATCGCGCCACGATTTACAGCAATCTTGGCTTCGCGTATTGCAGCAAGAAGGATTATCGGCGCGCCACAATCGCGTTCAGCCGCGCCATCGCGATCGACCCCGCAATTTTCGACAGCCACGGCGAATTCGGCTCGATTTTTCTGCAGCGCTCGGCGCCCGACCAGGCGACCATTTATTTCATGATGGCGCGTTCGTACGCGAGGATGGGCGACGTGAAGCAAACGGCTCATTACCTGAAACTGGCCCGCGACACGGGGTACAAGCACATGCACGCGGCGCTGACCGACGCGGCTTTCAAGCGAGTGATTGGCAACCCGCTAGTGCAGGAAGTGGTGCGCACGCCGGCGCCCTTCGGCATCACGGGCCAAACCGTCCGCGATTGAGCGGCGCTCTGAGGAGTTGGCTCGCGCGGCTGGGTGCGGCCCTTGGCGCGCAGGAAACGTAGGCAGCGCTGGCATTTGATCCTGCTATAATGCTTTTCCGTGAAGACTTCCCCGTCCCGGCGATCGTCCCGGCGCCGTGTCTGGCTGCTGGCGCTGGTGGTTGCGGGACTGTCGGCTATACCGCTCGTTCGGGGGATCACGCATGCGGCGGGTCCGGACGCGGCCAATTCTTCTTCATCGTCGAAAGTCGTAGAGCTCCGCATATCCGGCGAAATCGAGCCGGTCCTCGCCGAATACATCACCAACGGCATCGCCAAAGCGAATAGCGAGCACGCCCAGCTGATCCTGATCACCATGGACACGCCCGGCGGGCTGGACACGTCGATGCGCGCGATCATTCAGTCGATCTTGCGCTCGCAGGCTCCCGTGGTGACGTACGTGTATCCGACGGGCTCGCGCGCGGCGTCGGCGGGTTTTTTTATTTTGCTTTCGGCGGACGTGGACGCGATGTCGCCCGGCACGGAAACGGGCGCGGCGTCGCCAATCGAGGAAATCGGCGGAGCGACGGTGCAGATCGATCCGACGCTGCGCAAAAAAATCGTGAACGACGCGGAGGCTTTCCTGCGCAGCTACGTGAGCAAGCGCGGGCGCAACGTGGAGCTGGCCTCCACGGCGGTCAGCGACGCCAAGGCTTTCAGCGACACGGAAGCGCTGAAAGGCAACCTGATCGACTTGGTTGCTTCGTCGCCGGAGCAATTGCTGGCGCAGCTCAACGGCCGGACGATCACGCGACTCGACGGGTCGAAGGAAACGCTTTCGCTGCCGAATCCCGCGATCGTGCCGATCGGCATGACGGGGCGCGAGCAGTTTTTGTCGCGCATCGTGCAGCCGGATGTTTTCTTCGTCCTGCTGATCGTAGGAGTGCTCGGCCTATACGCCGAGTTCACGCATCCGGGAATGTTTGCTCCGGGAGTGATTGGCGCGATTGCGCTGGTGCTGGCGCTCTTTGCCATGCACTTGCTGCCGGTGAATTTCACGGGATTGCTGCTGATTTTTGCGGCGTTCGTTTTGTTCGTTCTGGAAGCGAAGTATCCGACGCACGGCATTCTGGGCATCGGAGGAGTGATCGCCATGGTGCTGGGCGCGTTGCTGTTGATTCGCACTCCGCTAACGGGCATGGGCGTGAGCCTCGGCGTGGCGTTCGGGGTGGCCATTCCGTTCGGCATCCTGATCATCATTCTGATGCGGCTGGTGCTGCGTTCGCGGCGCTGGAAGCCGGCCACCGGCAAGGAAGAGCTGCTGGGGACCGAAGCGGAAGTGATCCAGCCGATCGGCTCCGATGGCGTGGCGGGCATGGTTCGAGTCCATGGAGAGATGTGGCGGGCGGTGGTGACGGACGGAGCGATACCTCAGGGAGCCCGCGTGAGAGTGACGAAAATAAGAGGACTGACGCTGGAAGTCGAAGCACTGGATCCATCGCAGGGGAAATAACGGAAAGCGCAGGGGGAGGGGACGATGGGTGACGTACCGATTGTTTTCGGGTTTTGCGTAGTCGTTTTTCTGATCTGGTTCTTCAATTCCGTCTACGTAATCAAGGAATGGGAACGCGGCGTGGTGCTGCGGCTGGGCCGGATGGCGCCGGAACCCAAGGGGCCGGGCCTGAGAATCGTGGTGTGGCCGATCGACAAGCTCACACGCATTTCGCTCCGCGTGGACACTGTGGAGGTGCCGGCTCAGGACGTGATCACGCGCGACAACGTGTCGGTAAAGGTCAACGCCGTCTGTTATTTCCGAGTGGTGGACGCAAACCGCGCGATTTCGCAGGTGCAAAATTATCTCTATGCCACTTCGCAGCTGGCGCAGACCAACCTGCGCAGCGTGGTGGGGCAGTTTGAGCTGGACGAGATCCTATCGGAGCGCGAAAAGGTTAACGCCAAGCTGCAAGTAATTCTTGACCAGGATGCCGACCCCTGGGGTATCAAGGTAACGAAGGTTGAGGTCAAGCAAGTCGATATTCCCGACAATATGCAGCGGGCCATCGCACGGCAGGCCGAGGCAGAACGCGAGCGCCGCGCCAAGATTATCAGTGCCGATGGAGAGTTTCAGGCTTCGGCCAAATTGTCGGAGGCTGCTGAAGTGCTGGAAAAGCAGCCTGTATCGGTCCAATTGCGATACTTGCAGACGCTGGCACAAATCGGCACGGAAAAGAACACAACGGTAGTTTTCCCGGTGCCCATGGACCTTGTGACCTATTGGATGAAGAAAGCCGGGGAAAAGTAAAACAGAATGGCTGGAAGCGGAAAACGCGGGGGTGGCGATCGTGTGCTGGAAAGCCGTCACCTCGTGGGACTTTTTCTCGGCGTCGTGCTGCTGTGCGGCGTCTTTTTCACCCTTGGCTACGTGATGGGCAAGACGCAGTACGGCGGCGCGGTGCATGCCGCGTCCTCGCCGAATGGCGGCGAGCCGGTGCGCAACGTGCGACCCAAAGCCGCGCCGCCGGTGACGCCCTCGTCTGCGATTTCCACTCCCAACGCCGGCGAATGGGATTTCTACGGCAAGAAGCAGGACAACGACGACCATTTGCACCCGGCGCCCAAGCAGTCTTCGCCTTGGGCGTCCTCGTCGCCGGCAACACCCGCGGCATCTGCCAAGCGGGCGCCGGAACGCCGGCCTAGGGAAGTGCGCACGGCGGCGCGTTTTCGCGCCCCGAGGATCGCCAAGGGGTCGATCGTGCTCCAGGTCGCGGCGCTGCGCCACGAAGGCGACGCTTTGGCAATGGCCGAGATGCTGCAGCGGAAGAGATTTCCGTCCTTTGTGGTCACGCCGACGTCCGACAATTTTTACCGCGTGCAGGTGGGTCCCTATCGCAACGAACGCTCCGCCGAAAACGCGAGAAGGGCGCTTGAACGAGCGGGATTTAAGGCTATTATGAAACGTTGAATGAATTTCTCCTGGTACACGCGTGTGCTGCTCGCTGCGGCGAGCGGCGTCATCCTGGCGCTTTCCTTTCCTGATTACAATTTCTCGCTGCTGGCGTGGGTTGCGGTTGGGCTGCTTACGCTGGCGTCGTTTCGCGCGAAGCTTTCGGTGGCGCCGCTCTACGGCCTGCTGAACGGGCTCGCGTTTTACCCGCTTAGCGTGCCGTGGATGGACGTGGTCATGCGCCAGTATGGCGACGTGGGCCCATGGACTTCGGCGGGAATTCTTGGCCTCGTGGCGCTGGTGGGCGGGCTGATCACTGCGATTTTTTCCACGGGCGTAGCTTTGGCGTCGCACAGGAGCCGAGCGCGGGCTTGCGTGCTGGCGCCTTGCCTGTGGGTGGCGCTGGAATTTGCTCGCGCTCTTCTGCCGATCATCGCGTTCCCGTGGAACTTGATCGGCTATGCCGCCAGCGGAAATTTGCCGCTCGTGCAGTTGACCGCGCTGACGGGAATCTACGGGCTCAGCTTCGTGGTGGCGGGATACGGCGCGTTTTTCGCGTATGCGATTCTGGCGGGTACGCAGCGCGCGTGGAAGGCTCTGCTGGTAACCACGGCGGCGCTGGTACTGGTCGCTTTCGGCGGGCGCTATTTCATTCCGCGAGCCACGCCGCATTACGTGGCGCATCTGGTGCAGACCAATTTCGAGCAATACTACACCTACCCTCCCGATTGGATGCAGCGGCATGTGCAGGCGCTCGATCAGCTGCACGACATCAGCGTGGATGCCGCGAAGCGCGAGCCGGGGCTGATCGTCTGGCCGGAGGTGCCCGCGCCGTTCACGTTTCAGGATCCCAATTTCGCCGTGCGCGCGGAACAGATCGCGCGCGACGCCGGCTCCGACTTTCTGGTGGGCATCGTGGACTGGCGCCGGAACGCCGACCACCAATGGCAAGCGACCAACAGCGCGACCTTGCTCAACCCCGCGGGCCAGCGCGTGTTCACCTATGATAAAATTCATCTAGTGCCGTTCGGTGAATACGTGCCGCTTCGCCGATGGCTTACTTTCGCGGGGAAACTAGTCTCCGGCATTGGGGACTTCACGCCTGGGCACGAATATTCCGTCGGGCAGCTTGCGGGCGGCAAATTCGGCGTTTACATTTGCTACGAAGGTGTTTTCCCCGGCTTGGTGCGGCACTTCACGGCCAACGGCGCGCAGCTCTTGATCAACATATCGGATGACGGATGGTTTGGACGTTCCTCCGCCTCGGCCCAGCACGCGATGATGGAGCGGGTGCGCGCGGTGGAAAATCGCCGCTGGCTGCTGCGCGATACGAATAATGGCTACACGATCGACGTCGATCCCTACGGCCGCACCGTTGCGGAATTGCCCACGGATATTCGCGGGCAGCTCGACGCGCCGTATGGGTTTCGCTCGGAGATGACGCCGTACGCGCGCTTCGGCAACTGGTTCGCGTGGCTGTGCGTGATGGCATCGGCCGGGTTGATGGGCGCATCGATACTCGGTGGCCGCAATCGGCGGAATGGGGCCTCAACCGAGCGCCCTGGAATCAAAATAGACGCGTAAACCTCGGAATCTGGATGGCTGAATAGCACATGCCCGAACATATTGAAGACCTGCAGCAGCGCTACGCGGAACTCGCAAAGCGTATCGAACTCGTGCGGAGTTATCTTTGACGTTTCCACCGCGCAGAACGAACTGACCGAAATCGAAAAGAAATCCTCGGCGCCGGACTTCTGGCAGGACCAGGAAAAGGCCCAAGCGGTGCTTCAGGAGCGCAAGCAGCTCGAAGACCGCGTGAACGCGGGAAAGTCGCTGGTCAGTAAACTCAGCGACCTGGACACGTATTTCCATCTGGCGCAGGAGGAATCCAACAGCGAGCAGCGCGCATCCCTGCTCGAAGATATTTCCAAGGAAGTCGCGTCTCTCGATAACTATGTTTCCGGTCTTGAGACCAAGACTCTGCTTTCCGGAGAGAGCGATGCGCTCAATGCCATCCTCACCGTGAAATCCGGAGCCGGCGGAATCGAATCGCAGGATTGGGCGGAAATGCTCTTGCGCATGTATCTGCGTTGGGCGGAAAACAAGGGCTTCCGCGCCACGGTGCTGGATACGTCGCCCGGCGAGGAAGCGGGCATCAAATCCGCCACGGCGCGGATCGAAGGCGAAAACGCCTACGGCATGCTCGCGGGCGAAAGCGGAGTGCATCGACTGGTGCGCATTTCGCCGTTCGACCAGCAGGCGCGGCGTCACACGTCGTTCGCATCGGTGTTCGTCATCCCGGAGATCGACGACCGTATCGAGATCGTGGTGCGCCCGGAAGATCTGCGCATCGACACGTTTCGCGCCGGCGGCCACGGCGGGCAGAACGTCAACAAAGTGGAATCGGCGGTGCGTTTCACGCACCTTCCCACCGGCATGGTGGTGCAGTGCCAGAACGAGCGCAGCCAGCACAAAAATCGCGAATTTGCGATGAAAGTGCTGAAATCGCAGCTGTACGAGCTGGAGATCGAAAAGCGGCGCGCGGAAGCCCACAAGCTCGATGCCTCAAAGCCGGAGATCAGCTTCGGCAGCCAAATCCGTTCGTACGTGTTGCAGCCGTACCAGATGGTGAAGGACCATCGGACGAAATTCGAGCGCGGCGACGTGCAAAAAGTTTTTGACGGCGACCTCGATCCGTTCATCCACGCCTATCTGCTTTATCGCCGCGAAACGGGCGAGCGCTAACAAGAGGTCAGTAGCCTCTAGAAGCGTCACTTCGGCGCGGCCTGGACCAAATGCGAACCGCCCACGCTCGAATACCGGGCACGGCGCATCCGCACGACATCCTCTATGGTTAATTGCCGGGGTGATATTATGCAGCAGTGGGGACCGCTCTGACCGTGAGGGTTGGAGATCCGCCGGGGAAGCATTTACTGATGCTAAGTCGCGCCGGTAGTGCCAAGAAGAGGGTGTACATCATAGTTGGCGTGACCTTTCTCGGGGCAACTCTCCTCTTGATCTGGCTCCTGAAAAGCGGGCCGTCGTCAGAGACTCTTGCTTCGATATCTAGGCATCCCCGGGCAGTAATGACGGCGGTTGTCGTGTTGATGGCGGTATTTTGGACGTGGTTTTGGGATCGGGCCCGAAAATCCAAGGTACCAAGGTCTTTGATTGTCTTGAAGGTATCTTCGGACGCGCTGCTAGTGGCTCTAATCGGCGGCGTGCTCATTTGGAATTGGCCATCGACCGCGCTCATCATTACTGGATCGGCTCTCGTACTGTCCTACGGCGCGAGGTTCATGAACTCGGCTATTAGACTCTCCCGAAGACATTAAGAGGCGGGGGTGGCCCACGCTCGGCGGATGAGCGTGGGGTTGAGCCGTTCCCGCTGCGTATTTTGCCATTCGACCGCGTTTTTTGCGCGTTCGGTGCATCCAATTGACAGTATTTTAAACGGCGTGCTAACCTGCCAAGTTTGATGGCATCTTAAGAAAGCGCAGTCTAGACCCTCGATTCGCCTTTCACCGCCTTGGAGGCACTGCTTTGGCACATGATGAGAAGTTTCTGTTTACGTCGGAATCCGTGACCGAAGGTCACCCCGATAAGATCGCCGACCAGATTTCCGACTCCGTGCTGGATACGGTGATGCAGCACGACCCGATGGGGCGCGTGGCCTGTGAGACGCTGGTGACCACGGGCCTGGTGGTCATCGCCGGCGAGATCACCATTAAGAAGGAAGCCCGCGGCGCGCTCGAGTACGAGCGTATCGCCCGCGATGTGATCAACGGCATCGGCTACAACCGCGCCAAATTCGGCTTCGACGGTGACACCTGCGGAATTCTTTCCGCTGTAAAGCCGCAGTCTCCAGACATCGCCATGGGCGTTGATACGGGCGGCGCGGGGGACCAGGGCCTGATGTTCGGCTACGCTTGCGACGAGACCCCCGAACTGATGCCCATGCCCATCCAGCTCGCTCACCAGCTTTGCCTGAAGCTTTCCGAAATCCGCAAGAAGAACGTCGTCGATTTTCTTCGCCCGGACGGCAAGTCGCAAGTTTCCGTCGAATACGCTGATGGGCGGCCTGTGCGCGTCGATACCGTTGTGATCTCCACGCAGCACGGCGAAAAGGCTACGCACGCGGAAATCCGCGAAGCGATCATCGAAAACGTGATCAAGCCCGTGATTCCGCGGGACATGTTCGATAAGACCACGATCCATGTGAATCCCACCGGCCGCTTCGTCACGGGCGGTCCGATGGGCGATGCCGGACTCACCGGCCGCAAGATCATCGTTGACACCTATGGCGGCTACGGCCGACACGGTGGCGGCGCGTTTTCCGGCAAAGATCCTTCGAAGGTGGACCGCTCCGCCTGCTATATTGCCCGCTACATCGCCAAGAACTTGGTGGCTGCTGGCTTGGCTCGCAAAGTGGAAGTCCAGCTTGCTTATGCGATTGGCGTCGCCGAGCCCGTCTCTGTGATGGTAGACACCTTTGGCACTGGAACGCTTCCAAATTCGCAGATCACCGAATTGATTCGCGGGTTCTTCAAGCTGACGCCGAAGGGCATCATCGAAACCCTCGATCTGCGGCGTCCCATCTACCGCGCCACCGCTGCCTACGGCCACTTCGGCCGCACCGGCCCGGGCTTCACTTGGGAACGGACGGACAAGGCAGACGCCATCCGCAAGGAAGCCGCCTCGCGCGGCGCCGTGATGGCCACCCGTTAACTTCTTGCGCCACCCATAGCTAGCGAAAGGGAGTATCTCGTGGAAATAGCAACGAAAGTGAAATGCGACGTGAAGGATATCGCGCTCGCCGAGCACGGCAAGCGCCGCATCGAATGGGCCAATCAGCACATGCCCGTGCTGCAGCTCATTCGCAAGCGCTTCATCAAGGAGCAACCGCTCAAGGGCGTCCGCTTGTCGGCATGCCTCCACGTCACCAGCGAAACCGCGAACCTCGCCATCGCCCTGCGCGATGGCGGCGCGGAAGTAGTCCTCTGCGGCTCGAATCCGCTTTCGACGCAGGATGACGTGGCCGCTTCGCTGGTACGCGATTACAATATTCCTACGTTCGCGATCAAGGGCGAAGACAACGACACGTATTATTCGCACATCGCCGCCGCTATCGACCACAAGCCGCAAATCACCATGGATGACGGCGCCGACCTTGTCACCACGCTGGTCACCAAGCATCCCGAACTCGTCGGCAACGTGATTGGCGGCACCGAGGAAACCACCACTGGCGTCATTCGTCTCCGCGCCATGGCCAAAGACGGCACGCTGAAATATCCCGTAGTCGCCGTGAACGACGCCTTGACCAAGCACTTTTTCGACAATCGCTACGGAACGGGCCAGTCCACTCTGGACGGCGTGATCCGCGCCACGAACCTGCTGCTTGCCGGGCTCAAAGTTGTCGTGGCCGGCTACGGATGGTGCGGACGCGGCGTGGCCATGCGCGCCAAAGGCCACGGCGCGGACGTGATCGTCACGGAAATCAATCCCACCAAGGCCATCGAGGCGGTGATGGACGGCTTCCGCGTGATGCCCATGAACGAAGCCGCCAAGATCGGCGACGTGTTCATCACCGTCACCGGCAACAAGTCGGTGATCGCCCACGAGCACTTCGAGAAGATGAAAGACGGGGCGGTGGTCAGCAACTCCGGCCACTTCAACGTCGAGATCGATATTCCCGCGCTCGAGCGCCTCTCCAGCGGCAAGAAAGTGGCCCGTCCTTTCGTCGACGAGTACACGATGAAGGATGGGCGCCGGATTTATCTTCTTGGCGAGGGCCGTCTGATCAACCTGGCTGCAGCGGAAGGGCACCCCGCTTCTGTGATGGACATGAGCTTCGCCAACCAGGCCCTTTCGGCGGAATACATGATCAAGCATTCCAAGGAACTGAAGAACCAGGTGTACGCCGTTCCGGAGCACCTCGACCAGCAGATCGCCAAGCTGAAACTCGAATCGATGAATGTTTCGATCGACAAGCTCACGCCCGAGCAGGAGCACTACTTGGCGTCGTGGAACGAAGGCACGTAGTCGCAAGCGGCCAAATCGGACGCATTCCCGACCCCCAGGACAAAATCCTGGGGGTTTTTGTTTGCGCGCTCGCGGAAGCGGTTTGCCGCCGGTTTTCTCGCGCAATTGGCCTCTTTTGAGCGGTGATCTACGACACATCAAAATTTCCGCGATTGATCCATGCTATTCTTGTTGAAGGGATTTTCAGATGAGGCGCGCCCCGGCATCTACTCTATGCATCCTAATCTTTAGGTCTTGGACCTAGGGAGGAGGCAGTCGAACATGAAACCAGCGATCTTGGAAAAGACCTCGGAATATTTTGGCGAATCGGCCCATGTTGCCGCGAAAGCCGCGTCGGTGGTCGTTGACGGAGCGAAGGGCGCCGCGGTTCGCGGTTATGAAGCCGCGGAAAGTGCTGTTAGCGCCACGGGCCGTCAGATCCGGCGCAAGCCGGTCGTTGCTGTCCTGAGCGCCATCGGCGCGGGATTTGTGATCGGTCTGTTGATCGGCCGAAAAACGAAGGGCTAGCGTCGTGTTGGCAGCCCCCGCGCGCAATGCCCGGTCGGCGGGGTGGCATGGCCGAAATTCGGGTTGCCGGAACGTGTGTGCCGCGAATTGAGACGTGGAGGGAGCTGTCTGGCGGCGCCGCCGCGTGATGGTTGAAGGACCGTGGCGGCGCCTTGGCGTTGAGCTGTTTTCTACAGGCTTCCGATCTAGGCCCTCCGCATGCCTTGCTGGCGAAGCGCCGGGTTAATCCGGCTGAAAGTGCCTAACTGGGGCTCTCCATAGCCTGCGGACTCATCACCAGCCGCGTCCGCAGCTTTTCCAGCTTCGTTCGCAACTGGTCGGGATCCATGCCTGCGGACTTGCACACGGTCTGGAAGTCTTTCTTATCCTGGAACAGGTATTCTTCCGCTTGCCGCTTGCGGCGCAACGGGCCCCACATCCACTCCTGAATCGTCGTCAACAACACTGCTTGCCACAACCGCTTTTCCGACATTACATCCGCAGACGCACTTCTCATCGCCGTTTCTGACATGAGTCCCTCGCTAATTTCCGGCGGCTGGATTCCGTGAGTTTCAGATGGGCATAGAGCAATGGCATCGCCGAAATTTGTCGCCGCGCAGTCTTCCACGCGAATTTGTGCTCATCTAGTGACTCTTCAACACGCTGCAGACACGGGCGTTATTCGCCGGCAGCCCATTGGTGCGCGCGGTACCAGTTTTCGCGGCCTCCGAGTGGTACTCTCACCGGTCAAATCTTCCCGGCGCTTGGTCAACTTTTCCTTATGGGGCTCTTCGGCAGGGAACTGCGCTGCTGCGCGCGGTCAGGCTTTCACCAGAGCGGGCGCCTCGGGTACCCACTCGCGCACGGGCCGCTGCACGCCGCAGTCCAGGCAGCGCGTGGTGGAAAAGTGCGCGGAGCAGTTGGGGCAAACGGCTTGCGATTCGAACATGTCGAAAGGCTGCTGGCACAGCCCGCAGATCCAGAAGCGCCCCACGGGCGGCGCCGTCTGGCAGGAAGGGCACGCGTAGCCCGAATGCCGCGGCAGCTTGGCGATTTTCGCCAGTGCTTGCGCGTGGCGCAGGCCGTTCCAGCAATTGATCAGGATGAACGCGGAGATCACACCGACCCATATCGATTTGGCCAGCACGGCGAGCGCAACCAGCCCCACCGCGCCCGCGAACCCGATCCACACCGCCCATTGCAGGCTGCGCGCGCGGCCCACCACGAACCACAGCAGCGACCGCAGAATTTGCCCGCCATCCAGCGGGAAAATCGGCAGCATGTTGAAAATCAGCAGGACGAGGTTAATCAACCAGACCGCATGCAGAAGGGCGTACAAATTCGGCATCGTCGAGGCCCAGCCCAGGTAGTTGCTCGCCAGGACCACAACCAGCAGCATCGGTACGAGCGCCACGTTTACCAGCGGACCAGCTGCCAAGCTCCACAGCGTAGCGCCCGGCCTTTGCGGTGGATTCACGTACGCCACTCCGCCCAGCGGCCATAGCACGATTTGATCGGGGGTCCCGCCCACCTGCCTGCACGCGAGCGCGTGGCCGTATTCGTGCATCGTCACGATGGCGAACAGCGCCAGATACTCCAGCACGTTCCAGCCGACGGAGGAATAACTGCTCGTTCGGTCGGTGATTTCGAAGGCCGCCACTAAAAACCACGACCAATGCAGAAATAGATCGATCCCCGCAAAGCGGAAAAGGTGGATGGAGCCGCGTCGTAAGAAATTCATATCCTCTTATTATTGTATAGCAAGCCGGGCCGTACGCGAATGCCGCCGCGCTCGGCGCGTGTGAGTCAATAGGTCTCCTCCCCCCTTGGGCCGTGCCGGCGAGCTCCCCACAAGTGCCTGCGCTTTTGATGCCGGATGCCTCCAGCGCCAATTTCTAGGTATCATCTGATACTCACTAGTCACACTGCTGGCCGAAAACCCTACCCATCTCAAATTTCACCATTTACACTCTCTCGGGGTGGGAAGCCGCCACGCGGACGTTGCGTCCTACATCTTTCCCTCTTGGGAGCGCGCGTGAAAAAATTGAAGTGTGTGCTGTCGCTTCCGGGCGACAACTTATACTTGCGCGAACAGATCTCCGCGGCGGAGGCCGCTGCCAGGCGGCTAGGCATGGATCTGCAGGTCGTCTCCGCCGATATGGATCCGATTCTGCAGAGTCAGCAGTTGCTGACGTTCGTGCAAGCGCGGGAATCCGAGCGTCCCGACGCCATCCTGATCGAGCCGGTGAACGCCACCGGCCTGCCGCGCGTCGCCGAAGCCGCCGTATCCGCAGGCGTTGCTTGGGTGGTCAGCAACGCGCAGGTGGACTACATCTCCAAACTCCGGCGCAATGCGAAAGCGCCCGTATTTCTGATTTCGCAGGACCACGTTGAAATCGGACGGCTGCAAGGTCGCCAGATCGCCGCGCTATTGCCACAAGGAGGATCGGTCCTCTATTTGCGCGGCCCGGCGATGAGTTCGGTCGCGATGCGCCGCTTCGAAGGCATCGAACGCGGCAAGCCCCCCAAAGTGGAAATGAAAAGCGTAAAGGTACAGGGTTCGACGGCGGACAACGCGTGCGCGGCGGTTACCTCCTGGCTCACTCTCTCCACCGTGCGCGCCGAAGGCACTCATCTGATCGTTTCGCAAAATGCCGACTTTATCTTCGGCGCTCGAAAGGCCTTCGAAGCCAAATCCGACGAGGCGGAGCGCGCCAAATGGCTGGCTGTTCCGTGTCTTGGTGCGGGAGTGGCCAGCCAGCTGAAGCCGCTTGTGGATCACGGCACGCTGCGTGCCGCCGTCATCACGTCGCTGACCATGGACACGGTGCTCGATACTCTCGCGCAGACCATCAAAAAGGGCTCTCAGCCGCCCGAACACACCTTCGTTGCGGCGTATTCCTACCCTGCCTTGGAAGAATTGGCGAAAAAGCCCGTGAACGCGAAGTCGTAGTCTCTACCTCGCGCGAATCTCTTGCTGCGATTACGGCTGTGGCGTAATACAATGCCGCCGCATTCCGGAGGCATTTTCATGCAATCACAACGCATTCGCCGCAGTCTGCTCTTTTCATTTCTAGCAGCCGCGCTGCTCACGTGTTCCGCGCGGGCCGCGGGCGCTCAGCGCCATTGGATTCCCACCTGGATCGCTTCGCCCGAGAGCGCCATTATCAACTTGCCGGGTTTTGCCCGCAGGCCCGCCGGCGCGAACAATTCCGCTCCGGCGAATAACCGGCCTTTGTTTCCACCACCGCCGCCCGTGGAAAACCAAACCGTCCGCATGATCGTCCGCACCAGCGTCGGCGGCTCTGCGGTACGCGTGCAGCTTTCGAATGCATTCGGCCCGGCCCCGCTTCCGGTCGGAGCTGTGCACATCGCACTGACCGGCAAAGGCTCTTCGATCGTGACCTCGTCGGATCACGTGCTCACGTTTAGTGGCCAGCCATCGATTGTGATTCCCGCGGGAGCCGAAGTGCTCAGCGATCCGGTCGATATGAAAGTCGGCCCGCTCACCGACCTTACGATCAGCGTCTACATTTCCGGCAAAGCCGTGGATCCCACGGACCACCTGACTGGCCTGCATACGACGTACCTTTCCGGCCCCGGCGATTTCACCGGCGCAGCGTCGATCACACCCGTGAGCACGCGCGAATCCTGGTATTGGATTTCGGCTGTGGACGTTCTGGCGCCCAAAAAGACCGGAGTGATCGTCGCGTTTGGCGATTCGATCACGGACGGCGCCACTTCCACTCCCAATACCGATAGCAGCTGGCCCAGCCAACTGGCCGATCGCATCCAGAAAGACAAGGCGATGGCCGGCAAGTGGGCGGTCGTGAATGCAGGCATCTCCGGCAACCAGCTATTAGCCGACGGGATGGGCGTCGCAGCGCTCGCGCGGCTTGATCGCGACGTGTTCAGCCTGACAGGAGTGAAGTGGATCATCGTGCTCGAGGGCATCAACGATATCGGCCTCTCCAGCTTAACGCACGATCCGGCCGACAAAGTAACCGCGCAGCAGCTCATCGACGCGCAAAAGCAGATCATCGAGCGAGCGCATCTCCGCGGTATCAAGGTGATGGGCGCCACGCTCACGCCGTTCCAGGGCGCCAGCTACTACAGCGACTACGGCGAGCAGACGCGCGAGGCTGTGAATCATTGGATTCTCACCAGCGGCGCCTTCGATGCTACGGTGGATTTCGACAAGGTGGTCCAGGATCCATCGAATCCCAAGCAGATTCTGCCGTCCTTCAACATCAGCGACCATCTGCACCCGAACGACAAGGGCTACAAGGCGATGGCGGATGCCATCGATCTTTCGGTCTTTAGCAAGTCTTCCAAATAATGCGACCGCCCATTGTGGCGGGCCGGATTGGCTGAAGCTGTCTGCCAATTCAGACCCGCCGCAAGCGGGGCAACAGCCCTATCGGCCATCCACCGTCGACGGATGCCAATCTTAATATCTCAACGCATGCTGCCCGCTGGCGCGGACCAACGTGTAACGGAAACTTCGTTGACGTCTCGCGCTCCGTATGCCAGTGTTGTAACTGACGTATGCTGCAAGTGCTGGGCGACGGCCCGGCTGGAACGGGAAGGAATCGAAGTGGAGCGAGGTGCCAGTTCCGTGCCGCGCCGCCTGGATCTTCCGGCCCCGGGTTTACGGGGGCTTCCGCCATACTCAAGCGGCCGGATGGGACGCAGCTTCCAGCATTTAGCTACAACTTTCCCCGGAAGTTTACCCGGAACAGTCATTCGAGTAAAAACACACGTAAGTTATAGAAAACAAAGGATCGGGTGCATGCTTACCCGGAACGTCCCGGCGCATGTCTCTGTCCCATTTCGGCTGTTCACCCCGAGCGACAACTTGACGTCCGGGAGACCTCGCCGATGATGCAGGAATGGGCCAGCTCCGCTCTCGAAACCGCCAAGCGCCGCGGTGCCAAATACGCCGATGCGCGCGTGATGGACATTCGCAGCCGCGAAATCTCCACGAAAAACGGTGAAGTCGGCACGCTTGCCGAATCCGAATCGCTCGGCATCGGCATTCGCGTGATCGCCGACGGCGCCTGGGGCTTTTCTTCCACCGACCGCCTCACGCGCGAGGGAATTGACGCCTGCGCCTCCGAAGCCGTCTCCATCGCCAAAGCCTCCGCGCTCGCCAAGCGCGAAAATGTTTCGCTCGCTCCGGAAAAGGCCTACGTTGACACGTGGCAAAATCCGTTTCTGAAAGATCCTTTCCGCATTCCCGTGGAGCGCCAGATCGGGCTGCTGCTGGCCGCGGACAAGGAAATGCGCCGCGTGAAAGGCATCACGCTTGCCGAGGGCTCGATGTCGTTCCGCCGCATCGAACAGCTTTTCGTATCCAGCATCGGCTCGTCGATCCATCAGATCAAAATGCAGTCGGGCGCGGGAATCGTCGCCACCAGCTTTGCCGGAAGCGAAATCCAGAAGCGCTCCTATCCGAATAGCTTTGGCGGGCAGCACATGCTGCAAGGCTACGAACTCGTCGAATTGCTCGACTTGGTCGGCAACGCGCCGCGCATTGCCGAAGAATGCGTCGCGTTGCATTCCGCCGCGCAATGCCCCGAGGGGCGCAAGACCATCATCCTCGGCAGCTCGCAGCTCGGCCTGCAAATCCACGAATCAATCGGCCATCCCATCGAGCTTGATCGCGTCCTGGGCATGGAAGCGAACTTCGCGGGCATGAGCTTCCTCACCACCGAAAAATTGCGCAAGCTGAAGTACGGCTCGGACATCGTCAACGTGGTCGCCGACGCGCGCCTCGAACACGGCCCCGGCCTCGGCACCTTCGCCTACGACGATGAAGGCGTCCCCGCACAGTGCACGCCGATTATCACTGACGGCCTTTTCACCGGCTACCTCACCAGCCGCGAAACTGCGTCGGCCATTGGCGAAAAGCGCTCCGGCGGCACCATGCGCTGCGAAAGCTGGAATCGCCTGCCGATGATTCGCATGACCAACGTGAGCATTAATCCCGGCACCTGGAAATACGACGATCTGATCAGCGATACCGACGACGCGATCCTGATGGAAACAAATCGCTCGTGGTCCATCGACGACAAGCGTTACCATTTTCAGTTTTCCACCGAAATCGGATGGGAGATCAAAGGCGGCAAAAAAGGCCGCATGATCAAGAATCCCAGCTATAGCGGCATCACCACCGAATTCTGGAATAGCTGCGACGCGATCTGCTCGCGCGACTACTGGACGCTGTGGGGCACGCCCAATTGCGGCAAGGGTCAGCCTCAGCAAACCATGGGCACAGGCCACGGCGCCGCGCCCGCGCGCTTCCGCGATGTCCGCGTCGGCGTCGCCTTTTCCAAATAGCGAAACGCCATGGCCGACACCAACAAAAAACTAGCCGCGGAACTCGAACGCATAGCCGAACGCGTCCTCAAGCTCAGTGAAGCGGACGAGACCGAAGTCGATATCGCCGCCACCACCGACGCGCTCACGCGTTTCGCCAACAACGCGATTCACCAGAACGTCGCCGAGCACACCCTCTCGATTTCCGTGCGCACCGTCGTCGATGGCCGCACCGCGCGCGCCTCCACCAATAAATTCGACGAAGAATCGCTCCGTCGCGTGGTGGAATCGGCCGCCAGCCTGGCGCGCAACGAGCCCGAAAATCCCGATCTGCTGCCGATGCCCAAAAAGCAGAAGTACGAAAAGGTCGCGCGATTTTTCGCCGCTACCGCCGAAACCACCCCGCAGGATCGCGCCCGCGCCGTCGCTAAAGTCTGCAAAATGGCGGAAAAGAAAAAGCAGACCACCGCCGGAATTTTCGCCAGCGGCTCGTCGCAGGAACTGCTCGCGAATTCCCGCGGATTATTTGCAAGCTACGCACAAACGCGCTCGGAATTTTCCGTCACCATTATCGAGGAGAATTCCTCCGGCTGGGCCAAGTCCAACTCGCCGGACATTCGCACGCTCGACCCTCTGGCGCTGGCCGCAAGCGCCAGCCGCAAGGCCGCCGAGTCGCGCCAGCCGCGCGAGATTCCGCCCGGCCGCTATACCGCGATTCTGGAGCCTTCCGCCGTCCTCGATCTGGTCGGTTTTCTTTTCTACGATTTCGCCGGCACGGCGGTGCTCGACAAGCGCTCCTGCCTCACCGGCCGCCTGGGCAAAAAGATTTTCGGCGACAACATCACCGTGTGGGACGACGCCTATCATCCGCTGCAAACCGGCCCAGCGTTTGATGGCGAAGGGGTGCCGCGGCAGAAAGTGCTGCTCGTGGATCGCGGCGTGCCGAAAAATCTGGTCTACGCTCGCTCGACCGCCAAGAAAATGAAAGCCAAGCCCACCGGCCACGGCTTTTCGCTTCCCAACGAATACGGCGAAGCGCCCATGAATCTGGTCTTCGCCGGCGGCGATCAGTCCACCGACGAAATGGTCCGCTCGACCGAGCGCGGCATACTCGTCACGCGCTTGTGGTACATCCGCGAAGTCGATCCCTACGAAAAAATCCTCACCGGCATGACGCGCGACGGAACGTTCCTGATCGAAAACGGAAAATTGGCCGGCGGCATTCGCAATTTCCGCTTCAATCAGAGCCTCGTGGAAATGCTTTCGAATGTGGAAGCGCTCGGACCGGCCGTGCGCGCGGCGGGAGAAGAATCGTTTGAGATGGTCGTCCCGGCGATGAAAGTCCGCGACTTCCATTTCAGCGAAGTCACGAAATTTTAGGTGCGTGCTCTTCGTCAGGGCACGTTTTCAACCGTGCTACCGGGGACGCACACCAATGCGACTTTAGTCGCTGAGGTCAGTTGGTTGATTGCGGGTTGTCGTCGCTACTGCGGTAGGAACTGAAAGCTCGAAATCGTCCGCCGGATCACGTTCTCCTGAATTTGCACTAGATCGTCGTCCGCGCGGGTCATGCCGAAGATCGTGTAAAGCTTGCCGCCGTGAGGCAGGAACACCATGAATCCGGACCAGTCGTGCTCGTCGACGCTGCCTCGAAAGCGGTGCGCGACCACGGACTCGCTGGCGACGGTGAGTTGCTCGTTCGGAAGCGGACGAAAATTCATCAGAATGTCGCTGAGGCGCTTTTCCATCGCGGCGCCGTCCGCGGCCGCCGATTTTCCCGCCGGCTCTTGTCCAATCACCAGGTAGGTGCTCTGATCGTCGGTGCCCATGGCGGCGATCGCGCCCGGCAGCACCGAACGCGCGCCGTCCAGCACCTGCCAGTCCGGCGGTTTGTACATCTGAAATTCATACGTGTCGTTGGTGTACGTGTTGCCGGTCACCTTCTCACGAATCGGTTCCGGCTGGTCCAAACCGGGCGCCACGGCGTTGGGTACGGGGACGCCTGCCGGGGCCGCCATATCGGCTTGTGAAGCTTCACGCGGGCCTTCTGGCGCGCCCGGAGTCCCGGCCAGGCCCCCCGGCGGAGGGGTGGAGGCAGCTGCGCTGCCCGGCGCGGCGGTCGGGGCGGTTTGTGCCGTCGCGGAATTCGGACTTTTGGGAGCATCGGCGCTCGCTTTCGCGGCAGGCTCCTTCGAAGGCTGGCTCGCGAGCTTTTCGGCTGCCGGAGTCTTCCGCGCATCCGCCTTCGCTTTTTTCTCCGAAGACGAGGATTCCGGCTGGCCCGAAATCTGAATTGAGACGATCTTGTCTTTTTCGACTAGCGCGTAGCCATAGCCGGTCTTCACTTTGAACGAGTTGCCCACGTAGCCGACCACGGAGCCGACAATCGTCGATCCGTCCTTCAACTTGAACTCGTCCGCGCGCGCCGAGCGCGGCCCAAGCAACACGGCCAGCAGGAGTGCCGCGAATAAGAGGGAGGCTTGCCTCATGCTTCCGAGTATGGCCCGCGTAGGTCCGCGCGGCAAATTTCTGTGGCGCGAGATTGCCGCGTTAGTCAGCGGGGGCGGCTGTAACCACGGTGGCGGGCGGAATTCAGCGATCCAGAAAGGCGCGCAGCCGCGAATATCCCGCGCGGCTGACGGGAAGCTGCACGCGGTCCGACAGCACGGCGACGTAGCTATCCTTCGCGTAGGGTTCCAACCGGACGACGCGCTCGAGATTCACGATGTACGAGCGATGGATTCGCAGAAATCGCGAAGGATCGAGCGCCGCTTCCAGGCTCGAAATCGTCTGCTGCTTCAGATGTTTTTTGCCCTGGGAAACGAGCGCCACGTAATCGTCCTGCGCTTCCACGTAGTCGAGTTTCGCCGCGGGAATGATCACCACGCTCGTGCCTTCGCGCACCGGAATGCGATCGAGATACTGCGAGGGTGGCCGCGCGGCAGCCGCCAGATCGGCGGCGGATGGCGGCGGAGACGAACGCCGCTCGGGCCGGCCCTCCAGCCGCTCGATCACCCGCGCGAGCGCCGCTTCGAAGCGGTCCGCTCCCACGGGTTTCAGCAGATAATCGACGGCGTGGACTTCGAACGCGCGAATCGCGTGATTATCGTGCGCGGTGACGAAAATAATCGCGGGCGCGGGATCGAGCAGCTCGAGAACTTCGAATCCGTCGAGCTTGGGCATCTGAATATCGAGAAACACGAGATCCGGCGTGAGTTCCGCCACCGCTTTCACGGCTTCGAACCCATTGGCGCATTCGGCGACGATTTCGATTTCCGCGTGCGGCGCCAGATATTCGCGCAGCACCTGCCGCGCCAGGTCTTCGTCGTCCACGATCGCGGCGCGCAGCTTCCGATTGGTTTCCGGACTCACGATATGCTTGCCTCCTGTTCGGCGGGAAATTCCAGCGCGACGCGGAAACTCGTTCCGTCGGCGCCGGCCCCGAATTTAGAGCGGCTGCCGTAGCGCGCTTCCAGGCGCTGTCGAACGTTGGCGAGCCCCACGCCATTGCGCCGGCGCAGCGGCGCCTCGGGATCGAAGGTATTTTCGACCACAATCGAAAGCTCGCCGTTGCGCAGCGCTACGTCCAGCCGGATGCAACCGCCATCGACGAGATTGGCGATTCCGTGCGCCACGGCGTTTTCCACCAGCGGCTGCAGCAGCAGCGGCGGCACATTCATGCCCAGCGCCTGCGGATCGACGCTTTCCTCCATGCGCAATCGCGATCCGAAGCGGATTTTTTCCACGGCCAGGAACGCATGGATCAGCGAAAGTTCCTCGCCCAGCGGTATCGCCGATTTTTCGCCCAGCCCCAGCGTGCGCCGCAAAAAATCGCCAAGTAGGATGCACATTTCGCGCGCTCTCGAAGGATCGGAGCCGGTGAGCGCGCTGATCGAATTCAGGCTGTTAAAAAGAAAATGCGGATTCACCTGCGCTTTCAGCGCGCGCAACTCCGCTTCGCGCGCCAGCATGCTGGCTTGCAGCACGCGCGCTTCCGCGTCGCGCGAAGCTTCGATTCCCAGCAGGATGTAATAGAACGCCACGGAGAGCAGGTAGAAGAGAATTCCCGTCCCGACCAGAATCGGAATTTCGGCCGTGTACCGCTGGTCCAGGCCGCGAAACGAAGGCAATTGGGCAAGCTCCACGGCAAGAAGCCGCCCGGCCAAAATCCACAGCGCCGTGGCCACCACCGCGCCCGCCACGTGCGTCGCCAAGAACTTCGAGAGGTTGGTGTGTTCCAGCGGCGTGACACGGCACGGATACCACGCCGAAAGGCACACGAACGCGTACACGAAGCAAAGAGGGAAGGCCAGCGCCAGCGCTTCGCGCAAACCGATGGCGCGCGTGGTCGCGAGCAAAAACGCCAGCAGCGCGGCCAGCGGAATCCACGCCGCCAGGTACAGCACCATGCGCCGAAATTGTCCGAGGATCGGATGCATGCGCGGCTCAGTTCTTGATGACCACTCCTCCGAACACAGTGGTTCCGTGAATCACCAGCACCTTGGCTGGGGCTGCCGCGTCGGGGCGCGAATACGTCTCATCCACGATAGCGCCGGCGATCTCATGCGCCGTGACGGAGACGCGCCACGTGGGCGGAATGCGTATCTCGCCGCCGCCAAAAACGGCCTCGATCTGTACGACGGCTTGACTTCCTTCCATTTCCGCCGCGGTGAAGTCGAGATGGAATCCGCCGAAAACTGCCGAGATCTTGCCAAAGCGGAAATGTCGGCTCGTGATGCGCCGGTTGAACGACATGAATATGACGGAACGCTCGAAAGTGTCGTCAATCGAGTCGGTTACTCCTGGGCATCCGGCCGGAGATCCCGCGAAGTGCGCCGAGCTGGCCGAGCCGGGCCCGCCACTCGGCGGCGCCGGTGGCGGTCCCGGAGCATTCGGCGGCGGTTGGGGATTCGCGCCGGGTTGATTTGCCCACCACTGCTGCGTGGGCGCTCCGCGATTCACCCACCAGTCGCCCTGCGGCGGCCCATACCGTTTCCAATCGCGCCTGCGGAAACGGCGAAAATCGCGGTTGCGATCCTTGTTCAAGAGCAGCCACACGCCGATCGCAATCATCCAAAGCGGCCAGAGCCGCGCGACGGGAAAGTGCGTGAACGCCAAATTGTTCAGCAACCAGAGTCCACCGATCAGCACGAGCACCGGCCCCCAGAAGCTTCCGCGAAAATCTCCTGTCCTCACCATGGCCTGTACGCCCACCGCGATCAGGATCACTGGCCAAAAAACCTGAAAAACATACGACGCGTGCACGATCTCCATCTGGTCGAGCAAAAAAATCACACCAATCACGGTGACCAGAATGCCGATGAAGAGACCACCGTGTGGGTGTCTGCCGTCAGTCACGATTCGAGATCCTCGCTTGCGAAACCGAGAGCCTGGCAGCACACGGGGAGTAGGGAAGCGCGAGCAACGCCAGTCCGGTGGCCACAAGAAGCATCGGCCAGTAACGCAGCAACTCGCCGAGCGCCGGAACGTACGAGTGCGCCGCCAGGAAATTCCAGATATTTCCCGCGATCATGGAAAGGAACCACAAGTCTCTCACGGCCAGCCCGTCGTAGCCAAACTGGGCCAATTGGAACACGATTCCAAGGAGAATCAAGAATCCGGCTGCCAGCAGCGTTCCAACGTGCCACTCGGATGGTCGGGAAGCGATGCTGCGCCGTGAGTCGATCATGTGCCATTCCTCCCGCGGAAATTGATTCGACCTCATGGCGTGGAGAATAAAGGCAGGCCTTTGGGGAGTCGCGAGCTATTCGGCGAACGGCGGGAATTTACCGGCGAATGGCGGAAGATGCATCGTGCGGAAGGGAGCCAGCCGAGATAGCAAACGAGAGGGCGCAGAAATACGGGTGTGAAAAGCGATCTCCCGAAGAAATCAGGCGGAAAAGGAGCGCCTACGAGTTCATCCCGACCCAGCAGACAATCGCCGCGGCCATTCCGGCCATGAACAGCGCCAGCCGCAGCCGCTTCTTACGCGCGCCGAGCACGATCAGCCCCATGGTGCAGACCAGGAATCCCAACTCGAACCACAGGTGCCGGGAGCTGAGCTCCGTGCTCCAATTCCCGGCTTCGCCCTGCATCCAGGAAGATGCGAACGAACTAACTGAGGTGAGTGAAATGGCCACCACGGCCGCCAGCGCCAGCCCCTTCGCCCAGTCCGGCACAACCCAGTTTCGCTTCGTGTCGCGCCAATCGAGCCACGTTTGCGCGATGACCAACCCCACCACGACTAATACGAACAGCGCCACGCCCCCTCCCAAGACCGCCAGGGCTGCTGCCGTCGAATACGCGCCCAGCCGCGGCGCCGCCTAGCCCTTAGGCGGCTCCGCCGCTGTAACAGACACCTCCGCCCATTCGAAAAACCGCGACCCCCGCGATCGCTGCCTTCAGCGCGGCGCGCGCCAGCCAATTACTTCGTCTCGAAGTCCCGCCAGGAGCGTTCGAGCCGACGTCGCGCCTCTGAATTTGCGGTCGCGATTTCGTTCTGCCTCTCAGCACACGAACGCTGTGGCAATCGCTCTACCAACGCAGCGAGTTTTGCGAATTCAGGAGCAGAATTCTTTGCGAGCTATCTTCAATGCTTGCAATGCCGCGGGATTGCTGCACGGCTCGCGAAAAAATCCAGAGCGCGGGCGCATGGAAATTAATGTGTTTGGATGGAAACTGAGGATAACAAAAGTGCTCTCGGAAGAATGCTTTTGCATGGCGCGTGCTAGCGAGTCCTAAGAATCGAGTTCTACAACTTTTAGTACCCGCTCGCTCGAAGCAAGTTGTGATTCTCACAACGTGCCCCGGGGCTGGAACAGCGCAGTTCCGCGAATCTGCTACGATAGCCGGACACATGCGACAACCCTGGATCATTGCCCATCGAGGCGCTTCCGGCCATGCGCCGGAAAACACTCTCGCTGCGTTCGAGCGCGCGGTGCAGCTGGGTGCCTTGTTTATAGAGACCGACGTGCACCTCACGCGCGACGCCCAGTTCGTCACGATTCATGACGCGACCGTGGACCGCACCACCAATGGCCACGGCTCAGTTCAGCAGTTCACGCTGGCGGAGCTTCGGGATCTGGACGCCGGACAGTGGTTCGACCGGCAGTTCTCGGGGCAGCGGATACCGACGCTCGATGAAGCTCTAGCGTTTTCGCGGAAGCACGATGTGGTCTTTTACTTCGAGATCAAATACGACGCCGCCTGGGGAATGCACCATGCGCTTGCGGCGGCCTTGCACGGCTCCGGAAACACTGCCCTTTCCATCGTGATCTCCTTCGATCCGTCTACGCTGCTCTCGCTGCGGCGCCTGGATGCGTCCATAATGCTGGGCTTGCTGGCGGAAGACGCGAAGCCCGATTTGGTGAAAAAGGCTCTCGATTGCGGCGCACGCCAGATCTGTCCGCGCTTCGACGTGGTGACGCCCCAACTGGTCGAGGAGGCGCATCGTTCCGAGCTGCACGTGGTCACCTGGACGGTGAACGAGCGCGAGCAGATGCGCGCCGCGATCAAGCTGGGCGTGGACGGCATCATGACCGACCTGCCCGACCGGCTGCGCGCGGTCATCGAAGACAAGGAAAAGAAATAGCCGCGATTTTCGCCGCGCATTCGACTCCAGCCACTCGACTACTGCAGTTTCTCGAAAAGCGCCGCGAACTCAGCGAGCGAAAGCTGCTCGGCGCGCGCGTCCGGACGAAGGCTGCATGCCGCCAGCGCCGCGTCGATTTGGCTGGCCTCCGCAAGCGCGCGCAGATTGTTGCGCAGCGTCTTCCGCTTCTGCTCGAAGCAAACGCCCACAAATTTCAAGAATCGCGCTTCATCGGAAATCGCGAGCTTCGCGCGTTCTCCCGGCAGGTCCATGCGCACCAGCGCCGACGCCACCTTCGGTGGCGGACGGAACGCGCCGGGAGGAATCCGCAGCAAGATTTCCGGTCGCGTATAGAACTGGCACGCAGCCGAAAGATACCCGTAGGCGCGGCTGCCCGGTCCGGCGACGATCCGCGCGGCCACTTCGAGCTGAATCACGATGTGAATCGACTGGATGCGATCGGCGTAGCGGAACAAATGCGTTAGGATCGGCGAGGTGATGTAGTACGGCAGATTGCCATACACGCGAAATTCGCCGCCGGCAAGCTTGCCCAGATCGAGCGCCAGCACGTCTCCGGTTACCACCTCTACGCCGGGCCATTCATCCGGGTTCGCCTGCGCGGCTTTCCGCAGACCTTCAGCCAGTCGCGTGTCGGTGTCGATGGCGATCAGCCGCCGCTGCGGCGCGGCTAGCAGGCGCGTCATTTCGCCGTGCCCCGCGCCAATCTCGATCCACGTCTCGTTTTCGCCGCGCGGCAGAGTCTGAAGAATGCGGCTGTGCCAGCTGGAATCCGCGAGAAAATGTTGTCCAAGCCGCTGTCGGGCCATAGGGACGAGCAGTGTAGCAACGCACGCAACGCGCGACAAATCGCCGGCGCGGCAGGACATTGCACGAACAAAAGTATCCACCGCGTTTGACGGGAATTGGAGAGATTTGCAGACGCTGCGATCGGTTACGCGGCGTGACGAGTGTCTTTAGTCGAGGTGCCTTCTGTGGGCAACTTCTTAGCCCCTGCTGGCATCTTAGTAAATGAGAGGCAGAGAGGCCCCGGGCGAAGCAGGAAGCCTCTCGAGGATGCTCGGGGTGGAAGGGAAACAGAAGTAGATGATCGACGCAAGCGCAGCAGAAGTACCGAGGCGCGGAGTGGTGAAGTAGACGGAACGGCCTCCGCGCCCCGATCATTTTTCAATACATCCTCCCTCAGATTTGCCCGCCTAAAGCTTCTTGAACCTCACGACATCTAGGCTCATCACCTAATTTCCGTTTTTACAATTAAAGGGCCAAGAGGGTCCCGAAACCCCAAGACAGACCTTCAAGTGCCGTGCGCGTACTGGCACCGCATGGCTCGTCGATTCGAATTGCCGTGGGGCTTAGATGGCTTCCGCAAAACGACCGAGCCCGTGGAGAGCGTCCTAGTGTTTATTTGCGCTCAATGCCGTTGCGGTACTCGCCCGGGCAATTCTCGGGAGTTATCGCGCTTAGAAACACCTCGTCGTTCGTCGTGAATAGGAGGCGCTCCGGCTCGAACCTCGGCATACCGCCTCTCCCAACCACGCACACACTGAGGCATCAATGCTCAGGGGGTGCGCGGCGGCTCCGACCGGCCGGCCAACGCGCAGCGCGTGGAACATCGAGGAGCTGAGCCGTGGGCTCAAAGTTCCCGATAAGTCGGCTAGCCGGGAATTCCCCTTTTCGCGTGAACGCAACTCGGTGCGGTACTTCTGACCCAGCTTACCTCCTACCTGGGCAAATGGCCGGAGGTTGGGCGCGAAATTTGCCGTTCGCGCCACGAATCACCCGCCATCGACCTCCTTGACGAACTGGCAAAGCTTCCGCTACCGTTTTCTTTCGCCCCGGCGCAAATGAAAATCCTATTCGTAGCCTCTGAAGGGCTTCCGTACTCGAAAACCGGCGGGCTCGCGGACGTCGTCGAAGGGCTTCCGCGGGCGCTTCACGATTTGGGCCACCAGGTGGCCGTGCTGCTGCCGCGCTACCGCGGCAATAAGATCACCTCGACGCTTGTTTCGAGCGTCACGATTTCTCTCGGCGATGCGCTCCGCTTTCCCGCGCTTGCCGAAGGGGCGTCATACGGCGGCGTGCGCTATTTCTTCGTGGACGATCCCGAATTTTTCGACCGCCCGCACCTCTACGGAAACAAAAACGAAGATTACCCCGACAATTTCGCGCGTTTCACCGAGTTTTCCCGCGCCGCCATCGAATTCGCCAAGCGCGTCTGGCTGCCGGACGTGATCCACTGCCACGACTGGCAAGCGGCGCTCGTTCCCGTCTTGCTGCGGACGCAGCACGCGCGCGATCGCGTCGCGCGCTCGCTGCCCGTGGTGCTCACCATTCACAACCTCGGTTACCAGGGCATTTTTCCGCGGTCGGCTCTTAGCGAAGCGGGCCTGCCCGAATCGCTGTTCACCATGGACGCGCTCGAATATTTCGGCAAGATCAATTTCCTGAAGGGCGGCCTGATCTTCGCCGACTACCTGACCACCGTCAGCCGCCGCTATGCGGAAGAGATTCAGGCGCCCGAATACGGCTTCGGCCTCGAAGGCCTCCTGCGCAATCGCACCGAACGCCTCGTGGGCATTTTGAACGGCGTCGATTACGCGATCTGGAGCCCCGAAGCGGACACGCTGATCGCGCAGAACTACTCCGTGCACAACCTGGACGCGAAAAAAGTCTGCAAAAAGGACCTGCTCGCCGCCTTCCAGTTGCCCGAAGAAAATATGGACCGCCCGCTGATTGGCGTCATTTCGCGCTTCGTGAACCAGAAGGGCTTCGACCTGATTGCCGAAATTGCCGGCGAACTGATCAATGAGAATATCGCCCTAGCAGTACTGGGAAGCGGCGAGGCGCGATACGAGGCGCTGTTTAAGGACCTTGCTGCGAAATATCCCGCACGCGTGGGCGTCAAAATCGGGTACGATAACATCCTCGCGCACAAGATTGAGGCGGGCGCGGACATGTTTCTGATGCCCTCGCACTACGAGCCGTGTGGCCTGAACCAGGTGTACAGTTTGCGCTACGGCACCGCACCGATCGTGCGCGCCACCGGCGGCCTGGATGATACGATACAGCCGTTCGACGCGCAGACGCTGCAGGGCACCGGGTTCAAGTTTGAAACATACGCGGGAGAGGCGCTTCTGGAGTGCATCCGCACGGCGCTGAAGACGTTCCGGGATCCGAAGGCCTGGCGGGCTTTGCAGGTCAACGGCATGGCTATGGATTTCTCATGGAAAGCCTCCGCGGGGGCTTACGTCACCGTGTATGAAGCTGCAAAAAGGGCAAGAATCCCACGCGTGGTGGGAACATCTAAGTAGAATGCGTGAGGCCGGCTCAGGTGCGGCCCTGCGCGATAAGGGGAGAAAATGGCAGGAAGCGGAAATATACCAGCGGTAACGGATGCGAGCTTTCAGGCGGAAGTGATCGAAGCCAGCAAGACGCAGCCGGTCATGGTCGACTTCTGGGCCGATTGGTGCCGGCCGTGCAAAATGCTGACGCCGACCGTCGAGGAAGTGGCGCGCGAGAATGCCGGCAAGCTAAAGGTCGTAAGCCTCAATATCGACGACAACATGGGCGTGCCCAGCAAGTTCAATATCCGCGGCATTCCCACTCTGCTGGTGTTCAAGGACGGCCAGGTGGCCGATCAGATCGTCGGCGCTGTGCCGAAGGACCAGATCACCAAGGTCATCGAGCGCCACGTCGGCTAATTGCCGACGGACGCGAACGGCCGTTTCGCCGGCCGCGCCCGTGTCTGCGGGCGCTTTTCCTTCCGCGATCATACCTCTGGGCCGGAGCGGGGTACTCCCGCTCCGCCGCCGGTCCTTCCGGATCGGCGGTGCTCCATTTTGGCGCAAGTGGGATAGCGACGACGGGACGACGACGATGGCTGGCCGGAGCACCGAGCGAGTACGCCGCTGGCGCCAGAAAACCCTTGATCCCTCCGAAACGAAGCTCGTTGACAACGTGGAGCTTTATGGGTGCCCTGTGGTCCAGGTCAGTGGCGACTCCTGGTGCCCGGCGGCATCCGGTACATAACGTGTCCGCTTGGCGACCGTGGAAAGTCTGGTTTGCACCCTAACCAGCGGCACATAGCGCGCGCCAATTAGGCCTCCACTTTGATGTGCCGACACGTTATACTACTGCGATACGTTCCTGCCATTAAATACTTTGGACGAGGTGTAAGTCGCATGTCGCCAGAGAAGCGGGCCGAAAAGACCCGACGCAGACCACGCGTCGAGCGGAAATTCCCTGCGGTCACATTCGAGGAAGCACTCAAGCTTGCAAGAGCTATCCAGGAGCATGCGGGCGGCCAGAGGGTGCGTCGGCTCACGCTTTTTGAGAAGCTGGACCAGTCCCCAGACAGCGTCGAGACGCGGCGTCTGGTAACGGCCTCGAACCAGTACGGGCTCACGAAGGGCGGCTACACGGCAGAGTTCCTAGAACTAACGCCGCTAGGGACCGAGGCGAGTAGTGACGACGTCCCGGCGGCTAAACAGATCGCCGCGCAGTTTGAGCTTGCGATCGACAGGATTCAGCCTTTCAATGGCCTGTATGAACGACTCAAAGGCAACAAGCTGCCTGCCAGGGAAGTGCTGATCGACTACCTGCAGGATATCGAGGTGCCGGAGGAGCAACGCGGCGAATGCGTAGACACATTCGTGCTTAACGCCAAATTTCTCCGCCTGCTGAGGACGATCTCCGGCTCGCAGCGCCTTGTTCCAATCGAGCAAGTGATCGAAGAAGGCGCGCCGGCTGCTCCGCCTTCGGAGCCGGGAACCGAAAGTGACGTGACCTCGCCCGCAGTTGCCCTGAAGTCGGCTGGCACCGAGGCCACCGAGGATTTTTCGAAGATTTGCTTCTATATTACTCCGATCGGTGATCCCGGCTCAGAGCACCGCAGACACTCCGATTTCATGATGGCGTACATTATCGAACCCGCAGTAAAGGAGTTCGGTCTAAAAGTAGTCCGCGCCGACCAAATGAGCAAGCCAGGGATGATCGGAAAACAAGTGATCGAACACATCCTGAGATCTAGGCTCGTGGTCGCTGACCTGTCCTTTCATAATCCGAACGTGTTCTACGAGCTTTGTTTGAGGCACACGACTCGGCTGCCAACCGTCCAGCTCAAGCGAGAAGTGGACAGCATTCCATTCGACCTCAATCAGTACCGTACGATCCCAATCGAAACGCGTGACCCCTACACCCTCCTGCCGAAGGTCCAAACCTATACTGCGGAGGTGGCTAACCAAGTGAGGAGGGCGTTGAGCGACGCAGAGTCTGGCGACAATCCGATTTCGTTGTACTACCCCTCCGCGAAGCTCACCTGGGATGAGAAGAAGTGATCTGGGGCTATGCTCCGTTCGCCAAAAGGTCTACCGGACGACGCGGTCGGTTGATGTGTGCGCGGCCCGATTAGTCAGAGCAGCGGGGGCTCGTAGATATAGGCCATGCCGTCGGCGGTGACGGCGTAGGCCTTCGATCCGTCGGCTGACCAGCGCAGATCGACCACCCCTTCGGCGGCATGTTCGTCGAAAATCTTCAGCTGGTTCAAATCCACCAGGAACAGCCGGCCCTTCGCCGAATTTTTCAGCCATGAACTGAAGCACAGGCAGATCGGCAGATGAGGATGGCAGGCGCAAAGCTCCGCGCCAAAAGGCAGCGCTTCCGGTTCCATCGTGTCGGCGGCCAGGCGGCTCGCCTGTCCGGCGGAACAGAAAATGATTTGCCGGCTGTCGTAGGTCCAGGCGAGATCGGTGATGTGTCCCTGCGCGTGAAACACGCTTTGCTTGCGCAGCGATGGAACTTCGAGGACCGCGATCGAATCGTCCGCCCACTCGCCGTCAACTTCGACGACGCACGCGAGGCTGCCTTCGTCCGGGCTGAACGAGGCACGCCCGAATCCGGCGAGCGCCGCGCCGTCGACGAAATCCCCATCGGTTGCACCGCGATCCTCTGCCGCCGCGACCTCGCGCCATTCGGGCCAATCGGAGCACTGGTGCAGGGTAAGCTCGCAAGCAGCTTCCGGCGCGAACGGCATTTCGCCAGAAGCTTCCCGCGCAACTTGCCACAGCCGCACGCGCGCGTCTTCAACGCCGCCTGAAGTGGCCGCAAAGCAGTTTCCCGCCTCCGACCATGCTAGATGAGACGGAAAATTCGAGAAATCTCCGAACGCGCCCAGAAACTTCTTCGCGTTCAGGTCGAACGCGTGAAGTTCCGGAAGCCAGCCGCCCCACGCCGCCACCAGATGATGACCGTTGGGCGACCATGCGAATACCGCCGGTTTTCCTGGCGCCGCAAATCCCGGATCTCCCGGAACCGCCAGCGCGAGCAGCGGCACTCCGAGTTCCACGTCGTACAGCGCGATGCTTTCCGATCCCTGCCGCACCAGCGGCGAAAGCGCACAGATTTGCCCCGCCGGCGATACCGCCAATTGCGGCGCGCGCCCGCTGAATACCTTCTTTACCAGCCAGTTCGAATCGCGCGAAAGATCGCGAAGCCCGCGCGCCACCAGCGCCGCCGAACGCATCACCAACGCCTGCGCCGGGGCCGGCACGATCTGCTGCGCCGAAGATTTTTCGCGTGCGGGCATGAGAGGGATCAGCGGGAGGCCGCGTCGGGATCTTCCAATCGCTCGCGCGCCTGCGCGATCTGCGCGTCCACTTTCTCGGTCATTTCCTTCAGCACGTCGCGTCCGCCTTTTTCTGCTTCCGCCACGCGTACCTGGAGCTGGTGCAAATCCGAGCGCACCAGTTGCTGCAGTTCCGCCTCGATTTCTGCCAGCCGTCCGCGCGCCTGGCTGAGCCGCCGGATCACGCGAACGAGTTCCGCGCCCGGCCCTTCGCCTTTCACGGACTCGGCGCTGCATTCGTACTCGTTCAGGATCTTCGTGAGCCGTGCTGCGTCGCCCTGCTCGTACGCCTGATTGGCCTCGGCCATCAATTGCTGCCGCTTGGCGCGGTCGTCGCGGTCGGAAGTGAGATCGGGGTGAATGCGCTTGGCCACGTCGCGGTACAGCCGTTTCATTTTCGGCGTAGATTCAAACGCGCGCGGCTCCTGCGAAGATTTTTCGCCGGCCGCGGATTTCGTTTCGTCCGCACGCGCGCGGGCCTCGCGCGCGGCCGTCTGTGCGCGCTCGTTTCCAGGCTGCTGCTGCGCGAGCCGCTCGGCGAGCTGCGCTTTGTACTCGTCCAGTTCCGCGTAGCGCGCCCCGATGAAATGCAGATAGCGCCGTTCGAATGCCGAAAGCTCGGCGCGCAGGTTGGCCGCGCGCAATTCGCGCTCCGCCAATTCGCCTTCGATGACCGCTTGCTCGGCAAGCTTGTGCGCGAGTTCCTGATCTTCGGGTTTGGGGATCGGCGCCGCGCCCGGCTTTGCGGGGCGAGGCTCCGCCGCTTTCAGCGCCACGATGTTCGCCTCTGAGAGATGCCTTTGCCTGCTGCTGCGGCGCGCGCACCGGCACGATGCAATCGCAACCTTGCATCCCAAGCTGCCGCAGCGCCCGCTAAAACGCTCTGTAAATTGTATGACGCCGGGCCGCGCGCACCTGCGATTTGGAGTTGGGTGTTTCCAGAATTGCTTCCCCTGGCGGCGGTTGTCCACGCAGAGGTGCGCGAGCTGGAAACGGCGGCCCTGAGACAGCCTTCGGGGTGAAGTTACTTTGCTGTGAGAATGTTTTCGATCTGCGCGAGGTGATTCAGGTCGTGCCCGGCGGTCATGCGTACGATCGTCTCGACGGTCTGCTCTCCGCGCTCCGGATGCATCCCAGACTTCTTCCAGTCGGCCGCAGCGAGCGATTTCAGCAGCGCCACGTTGGCTTCACGCAGGCTGCGATACTGCTCGATCGATTTTCGCGGGTCGCGCTTTTCATAGCGCATCGCAGCGGCCCAGGCGTCCTGATCGAAAGGCTGCAGCGTGCAGCCCGGCTGGCTTACGACCATACGCATCCGCCAGCCGAGCGCTACCTCGGTATCCGCCAAATGCGCCACGATCTCCGCGATGGACCATTTTCCCGGCGCGGGCCGCTTGCGCGCTTTGGCAGGGGTGACGTTCTTCAGGAGCTTCGCCAGCTTTGCCGGAGCGGCTGCTTGCAGCTTCAGCGGGTCGCTCCCGGCAACGTATCCGTACATTCTCCGCTTGTACTCTTCCGTCGTTTCCTGCATCGCATTTCTCCTCGTGATGCGCGCGGTTCGTTCACACTCACGAACTTATACTCCGGCGCGCGAAAACGGCGCCTCGGGGTGACGATCCCCGTTGCATCGTCACCAAATGCGGCAGCGCGCTCCCGCCGGCCGGACCATGGGCGTCTTTTCCGTGCAGCCGAACGCTTTCGCGAACGCGGGCGTGTTCGAGAGCGGCCCGATGGTGCGGAACTGGCTGAGCGGATGCGGATCGGTCTTCATTTGCAGCTGCGCGATCTGCGGCCGGTAATTCGCCGCCCAGACGCGCGCCCACGCCAGGAAGAAGCGCTGATCCGGAGTGAAGCCGTCGATCGGCTTTCCGGCCTTCGCTTCCGCCGTTTTCTGGAACGCGCGGTAGGAAATCGTCATGCCGCCGAGATCGGCGATGCTTTCGCCTTCCACCAGCTTGCCCGGCTCGTGCAGGCCGAACGCCTCGTAGCCGTCAAACTGCTTGACGATGCATTCGCCGCGCGCCTGAAAATTGTTCAGGTCCTGCGGCGTCCACCAGTTTTTCAGATTGCCGTGGCCGTCGAATTTGGCGCCCTGATCGTCGAAGCCGTGCGTCATCTCGTGCCCGATCACTGCGCCGATGCCGCCGTAGTTCACGGCGTCGTCCCAGTGCGCATCGTAAAACGGCGGCTGCAGGATGCCTGCGGGGAAGACGATCTCGTTCATCGACGGATCGTAGTAAGCGTTCACCGTCGAGGGCGTCATCTGCCATTCGGTGCGGTCCACCGGCTTGCCGATCTTGTCCAGATCGCGATGAAATTCGAAATCGTTGCCACCCAGCAGATTTTCCACGTACGGGCCGCTGGTCACGCGGTATTTCGAATAATCGCGCCATTTGGAGGGATAGCCCACTTTCAGGGTGATCATGTCCAGCTTTTGAATGGCTTTCTGGCGCGTGGCAGGGCTCATCCAGGAAAGCGTGGAGAGATCTTCGCGCAGCGCGCTCATGATGTTCTTCACCATGGCGATGGCGTGCGCCTTGGCCTCCGGCGGAAACGCGCGCTCCACGTAATACTGCCCGAGCGCCTCGCCCAGCTCTCGATCCGTCGACTGCACGCAGCGCTGCCAGCGCGGCAGCATCTGCTTCTGGCCGGTCAGCGTCTTCCCGTAAAAATCGAAATTCTCTTCCACGAATTTCTCGGGCAGCGCCGGCGCCGCGGCGTGGATCAGGTGCCAGCGCAAATAGACCTTCCACTCGGAGAAGGGAACCGACGCCATCGCCGAATCGAGCGCCTGGAAGAAATTCGGCTGGCCCATGTCGGCGGTTTCCAGATGCGGTCGGCCGACTGCGGTGAAGTAAGCGCTCCAGGAGAAGTGCGGCGTGGCCTGATCGAGCTCCACCAGCGTCATGGGGTGATAATTTTTCTCGGGGATGCGCAGGTCGGCCACTTTCGTCGAGCCTTCCGCGAGCAGCGTTTCGATTTTCAGCACAGTGGCCGCTTCGCTCTTTGCGGTCGCCGGGCTGTCTCCGAGCAGCGTGAACATCTTCGCCACATGCGCCGCGTATTCGTCGCGCAGCTGTTTCGAATGCGCGTCCTGGTCGAGGTAATACTGCCGGTCGGGCAGCCCGAGCCCGCCTTGTCCCGCGCCGGCGATCACTTCGTCGCTGTTTTTCAAATCCTGCTCGGAGCCGAACTGGAACCCGGCGTTCACGCCCATGCTCTGCAGCCGCGCGATTTCTGCCTGGAGCGATTTGTCGCTATTGATGGCGTCGATGCGCTTAAATTCGCCTTCGAGCGGCTTGATTCCCGCGGCGTCCACGGCGCTGGTGTTCATGCAGCTGCCGTAGTAGTCGCCGATCTTCTGCCAGTTCGAGCCGGGCTGCGCGTGCTTGTCCTTCGCGGCTTGTTCCAGGATCTGGTGCAAGATCTCGCGGTTGTGTTCCTGCAGCACGCTGAAGGTTTCCCACGCCGCGTGATCCGCCGGAATGGGATGACTTTTCATCCAGCCGCCGTCCGCGAATTGATAGAAATTCTGGCAGGGAGATACCGAGCGGTCGAGATTCGCGAGGTTGAAGCCGCGCGCTGCGGATGCGCTCGCCTCCGACGCGCTCACCGCGCCGGCTGCTTCGCCGCCCTGCGCATCGTCAAACAGTCCCGCGCAATTCCCGCGGAACGTCTCCACGCGCGAAGACGCAGCGCGCGCCGCCGTGCCTTGCGCAGCCGACTGCGCGCGAAGCGTGGTGGGCCAAAGCAATGCGGCCGGCAGCGCGAGCAGAGCGGCGGCCGCCAACGCGAGTTGGCCGCGCCGAATATACCGGCTGGCTCGGGATGCGAACGTTTCGATCACGGGCTCGATCATGTTATGGAACCTCGCTCGAATGGAATCGCGAAACCCACTCCCGGGGTCCGGTTGCTTCGCGCAGTGCGCTTACGGCTCCCGAAACTTCAGCGCGCACCCGCGCGCCTGGTCCCGAAATGCGGCTCCATCCTCGAATATTGTGCGATGCAAAATCTGCGCCGAGCCACAGAAGGCCCGGCAAGAATCGCACAACCATTTTGAAAGCGCAGCCCATGCATGTCAATCGTGTCTCAGGACCGAAGCGCGGCCCGCCACGCGCAGGCGACCTTCCCGCGAACGCGACTGATATGAGCGCCTCCGACTGAAAAACAACAATCCTGGTGTATACTCCCGCAAATACGGGCCCCAGTTTCCGAACCTGATTCCTTCTGTGGGAGGAAACGTTCATGGCGGAACAATGGAAGATCGACGGCCAGTATCTTGAAACCTGCAATTGCAAGCCTGCCTGCCCTTGCATTTTTCTGAGCACTCCCACCGAAGGCGACTGCACCGTCGTGGTCGGCTGGCACATCGACAAGGGCAAGCACGGCGCCACCGACCTTTCCGGCCTCAACGCCGCCCTGGCCGTTTACTCACCGGGCACCATGCACGTCACCAAGTGGAAAGCGGCGCTCTATCTCGACGCCAAAGCCACTGACCCGCAAAAGAACGCCCTGCTCAGCATCTTCTCCGGACAAGCCGGCGGCCATCCCGCGCGCCTAGGCACCCACATCGGCGAAGTGCTCGGCGTGGCCAGCGTTCCGATCGAATACAAGGCCAGCGGCAAGCAGCGCAGCCTGAAGATCGGCGACGTGGCCCACACGGAAATCGAAGCCATCGGCGGCGCCGGCGATAGCGACGTGACCGTCAGCAACCACCCGCTCTGCATCGCACCCGGATACCCGGCCACCGTGGCCAAATCGAAATCGATGCACTATAAGGACCACGGCTTCAACTGGACGCTTTCCGAGCGCAACGGCCTTTTCTCGCCGTTCTCCTATCAGGCTTAGCTCAGCGAACGAGCTGCCCGCCGGGCGAGGTCCCTCCATGTTTAGCGCCGAATCCTGGTCGATTCGCAGCGACCGCGCTGTCTTCGTGGCCGGCGCAGTCGTGATCACTGGCTTGGCATGGTTCTACATGTTCCGCGCCGCCTCCGGCATGAACATGCCCGTCGCCGGTCGCATGCACTCGCATGCCTTCCATTTCACCGCCACGTTTCTGATGTGGACGGTCATGATGATCGCCATGATGCTCCCGGCGGCGCTTCCGTTCGTCTTCGCCTTCGGCTTCGAGCATCGCAGCCGCCGCGCCCGCGGCCTTCCTTACGTTCCCGCGTCGATTTTTCTGGCCGGGTATTTCGCCATCTGGACCGCCTTCAGCGCCCTCGCCGCCTTGGTCCAGGGGCTGCTGCACCGCGGCGCACTTCTCTCACCGATGATGACCGCCACCAGCTCCGTCTTCGCCGGCGGCATTCTTGTCGCTGCGGGCGTCTATCAGTGGACGCCTTACAAGGACGCCTGCCTCCGCCATTGCCGCTCCCCGCTCACCTTCCTGCTGAGCGATTGGCGCGAGGGCCGGCTGGGCGCCTTCCGCATGGGCATCGACCACGGCCTCTTCTGCCTCGGCTGCTGCTGGCTGCTGATGGCGCTTCCGTTCGCCGCGGGAGTAATGAATCTCGCCTGGATGGCCGCGATCACCGTCTTCATCCTGATCGAAAAGGCCGCTCCCGGAGGGCAATGGTTCGGCCGCATCGGCGGCGCAACCCTCGGCGGCGCCGGCGCCTGGATGATCTTCGCCTTCGCCTGGTAGCCATATCGCCGCGGCACGCGCACGGCGCTCTTGCCTCTGAATTTCAGGGTGCTCCAATGCTTCGCGCATCTCAGCGAAGGGTGGGGAAAAAGCGAGTGACGTGCGGACCCTCTTCGGTATATAGAGCGTGGCGAGAATTCCGACTCGATCGGCTGAAAATCCCGTCTCGAAGACCGGCCGGGGGCAGCGTGATCGGCGGCTGCGCAGGGGGATCGACATGAAGCATCATTCGTTGCGGCACTGGTTTCTGATTTTCTTGGCAGGCTTGGCGCTCGCTGCGCTTGCTCCAGAGCCCGCATTTGCGCAGCAGTCGTGCGAAAGCCTCGCGTCGCTGAAGATTCCCAACGTCACAATCACGCTGGTGACATCCATCCAGCCGCCGCCCGATTTCGAGGTGCCCAGTTTGCCGGGGAAGTACGGCACGCCGGCCGGGGAAAAGGTATCGGTGCCATTCTGCCGAGTGGCTGGCTTCGCCGCTCCGACGAGCGACTCGCACATCAAGTTCGAGGTTTGGCTGCCGCCCGCCGCGAAGTGGAACGGCTTGTATCTGGGCGAAGGCAATCCGGGATTCGTCGGCTCCATCAGCTACGGAGGCATGGCGCGGGAAGTTGCGCTCGGCTATGCGACCGCCTCCACGGACACGGGCCATTCGGACAAAGAAGCCAGCGGCGCGCTGCCGCCGTGGGCCATCGGGCATCCGGAAAAGGTGGCAGACTGGGGCTACCGCGCGGTGCACGAAATGACGATCGCCGCGAAACAGATCCTCCACGCGTATTACGGCAAGCCGCAGCAGCTCTCCTTCTGGAGCAGTTGCCACGAAGGCGGCAATCAGGCTCTCACGGAAGCGCAGAAATATCCGGACGACTATGACGGAATCGCCGCCAGCGATCCGGCGTACGACATCACGCATTTGCAGGCTGTTTCGGTGTACCTTTCATGGGTAGCACTGAAAGATGGTGTGAACGCGCCCGGTTACATCCCGCCGAGCAAGTTTGCGGTGATCCATCGCGCAGCGCTCGATGCCTGCGACGCGCTCGACGGCGTGCGCGACGGCGTCATCGAGAATCCCATGCTCTGCCATTTCAATCCGGCGACCATCCAGTGCCCCGGCAAAGAGGACAACGCCTCGTGCCTGACGCCCGCGCAGGTGCAGACGGCGCGGATCGTTTACGAGGGAGCGAAATTCAACGACGGCAAGCAGATTTATCCGGGGCTCGAGCCGGGCAGTGAGCTGGATTGGCATTTCATGCTCTCTGGACCAGAGCCGATGGCCATTAACAAGGATTTTTTTGCGACGGTCGTATTCCAGAATTCCAATTGGGATTGGCACACATTTAAAGTGTCGCGCGACACGCGGCTCGCCGACGAGCGCATCGGCGCGATGGTGAATTTTGCCAATCCGGACCTGCGGGCGTTTGAGGCGCATGGCGGAAAGCTCCTGATGTATCAGTCCTGGCAGGAAGCGGCCATTCCTCCGGCGGGATTGGTGGATTACTACGAGCACGTGGTGAAGGCGATGGGCGGTTTGAGCAAAACGCAAAAGTTCGCCCGCTTGTTCATGGTGCCGGGCGAGGGGATGTGCTCCGGGTTTTCAGTGGGCCACTACCAGGGCGCGTGGAATGCGCTCGACGTGATCGAGAAGTGGCGCGAAACGGGCGTCGCTCCAGCGAAGATCATTACCTCGCACCGCGTGGGAGGCGAAGTCGATCGCACGCATCCGATCTGCCCGTATCCGCAAGCCGCGATTTACAAAGGCAAAGGCGATCCGCTCGACGCTTCCAGTTTCACGTGCGGCCTTCCCAAGTGGTGAGAAATACAAAAGCAGATCCCTCGCCCCCATCCGCAAAGTGCGCGGCTGGGCCCGGGATGACAGCGCGCGTGAGCTGAAAAGGGCGACGTTGCCAATTCTGCACCCTTCGCGAAAAACGCGAAGAGTGCGGCACCCTGAACTTCAAAGGCAAAAGCAGATCCCTCGCCGCCGTTCGCGCCCAATTGTTTTTGCCGATCGTGGATCGACCGGCGGGCGCGACCGGGTTCGGGATGACAATGTTGGCGCCGTGCCAGCGTCAGTCGATTTGGGCGCGCTGGAGGCGGTCGGAGAAATCGACGTAGAGGGTTTTCCAGTCGGAGTAGAAGTCGAGGGCGGCGGTGCCGGATTCGCGATGGCCGTTGCCGGTGTTCTTGGTGCCGCCGAAGGGAAGATGGACTTCGGCGCCGATGGTGGGCGCGTTGACGTAAACGATGCCGGTTTGCAGGTCGCGTTGAGCGCGATAGGCGTTGTTGATGTTGCGCGTGTAGATGGAAGCGGAAAGGCCGTACTTCACGTTATTGGCGATGGAGATGGCGTCGTCGAACGTGTCGAACGGGATGAGGCTGACGACCGGGCCGAAAATTTCTTCCTGGCAGATGCGCATGTGCGGATCGCAATCAGTGAAAACAGTCGGCTCGTGGAACCAGCCCTTGGCGTGCGCGGGATCGTCGAGCCGATGGCCGCCGGTGGCGAGCTTGGCGCTTTCGCCGATGCCGATCTGGACGTATTTCATCACGGTGTTGAGCTGCTGCTCGTTGATGCACGGGCCCATCTGCGTCTCGGGGTTGAGGCCGTCGCCGACTTTCAAGTGCTTGGCGCGTGAGACGAACTTTTCTACGAATTGGTGGTAGACGCCCTTTTGCACGGCGATGCGGCTGGCGGCGGTGCAGCGCTGTCCGGTGGTGCCGAAGCCTCCCCAGAGAGCGCCGTCGACGGCGAGATCGAGGTTAGCGTCGTCCATCACGAGGATGATGTTCTTGCCGCCCATTTCCAGATGGCATTTCTTGAAGGTGGGCGCGCAGGCTTCGCTGACGATGCGGCCCACGTCTGTGGAACCGGTAAAGCTAACGAGATCGACCTCGGGACTCTGAAGGATGGGCGCGCCGGCGCCGGGACCGTCGCCGAATACGACGTTGAGGACGCCCTTGGGCAGGCCGGCTTCTTCGAGCGCCTGCGCGAGATTGTAGGTGGAAAGCGGCGTGTCCTCGGCGGGCTTGATCACGGCGGTATTGCCGCAGACCAGCGCGGGCATGCATTTCCAGGAAGGAATCGCGATCGGGAAATTCCACGGCGTGATCAGGCCGGCGACTCCGGCCGGGACGCGCACGGAGCTAGCGACTTTGTTCGGCAATTCGGAAGGCGTGGTGTGGCCGAACATGCGGCGTCCTTCTCCGGCCATCAGGTAGGTCATGTCGATGGCTTCCTGCACGTCGCCGCGGGTTTCGGAGAGGATTTTGCCCATCTCGCGGGTCATGTCGCGCGCGAAATCCTCCTTGCGGCGGACGAGAATTTCGGCGGCGCGGAACAAAATTTCGGCGCGCTTGGGAGCGGGAGTGAGGCGCCAGCTGTCAAAGGCCTTGCGAGCGGCGCTGACGGCGGCGGCGACGTCCGCGGCGTTCGAGGCCGGGAAGATGCCGACGATCTCGTCGCGATTGGCGGGATTGCGATTCTCCATGGTGTTGCCGCTGCGCGGCTCGACCCATTCGCCGTTGATGAAATTCTTGTACACGCGGGGAGCAAAAGCGGTGGCCATGGCATGTCCTCCCGGCAACTGTGGCGGTACAGCGATGAAAATTGCGAACGGCTGCGCGCGGAAAGCGCACGTTCAGGGTAACAAGCGTGGAGCGCGGGGGTCAATGGAGCGGGCGCTTTTCGCGGAGCGGCGCAGATATCGTCGACGGGATTCTTCGGCGACCCTTGCCGGATCGCTTCAGAATGACGGTCGGTGAAATCGCGGCGATGGTCGGCTGGATTGTCGGTGAGATGCCCGTCGTGCGCCGCGGAGAGGTGCGCCACACGCGCACCCACCCTTCACAAACGACGCGAAGGATGGGGTACTTGAACTTCAAAAGCAAAACCAAGTCCTTGGTCGGATCGCCCCGGAATGAAGCCGCGATTGGCCGGGCGGAATTTTAAATTCGCGGCGCCCGGTTGCGCGCACTTTGCTACACTGCTGGGACGTGAACGGAATTCCCGTCTTCACCCGCGCAATACAACGGCAGAGCTGATTCGACGGCTGGTCCTCTTTTTCGCTTTTGTAGCTGGCGCACGCCGATTTTCCGGCTGCCCGGATTGGGCGGACGCGTTGCCAGCAGGTGCGGCGGTTTGGTCTTGCAGTACGGGAGGGGAACTTGACGCATGCTGTGCTTCAGGTAGTTCGGAAATTACCGGTGATTTGCGCACTCATACTGGGAATGATGGCTATCAGCACGACGATGTACGGACAACAGACCGTTGGCGGCGTGAGCGATTCGGAGGGCACCGCGGCCAATATCGGGGATCTGCCCAATCTTCTGAAGGGCGTCAATTTCAATCAGAATCTCGGCGCGCAGGTGCCGCTCGACACGCAATTCGTGGACTCGAGCGGCAATCCGGTGACGCTGGGAGAATATTTCGGAAAAAAGCCGGTGGTGCTGATCCTGGCGTATTACAAGTGCCCGCTGCTTTGCCCGGAAGTGCTGCACGGCGCGGCGGAGTCTTTTAAGAAGATCAACTTTCACATCGGGCAGCAATACAACGTGGTCACTTTGAGCATCAATCCGAAGGAGACGCCGGCCCTGGCGGCAAAAACGAAGAAGACCTACATCGGCGTGTACGGCGATCCCTCCGCGGCTTCGGGCTGGTATTTTCTGACCGGCAAGATGCCGGACATCAAGCGCGTGGCGGACGCGGTGGGCTTCCACTACAAATACATCCCGCAGCTCGATCAGTACGCGCACGCGGCGGGAATCGTGGTCCTGACGCCGCAGGGAAAAGTGGCGCAATATTTTTACGGGATCAAGTACAGCCCGGAGGATTTGCGGCTGGCGCTGGTGCAGTCGTCGCACGACAAGATCGGGTCGGTGGTCGATCAGGTGCTGCTCTTCTGCTGCACGTACGATCCGGACACGGGAAGATATCATGCGATCATCGCGCGCGTGCTGGCGATCTGCGGCCTGATTACCATCATGGTGATCGGCGGCGGGCTGTGGTTTCTTTTCCGGCTGGACGCGAAGAGGCGGCGAGATAATCCGCAGGTGGCGTAGAGCGGTCGGCGCGGACGGGCGCGGGTGATTGTGGGCGGCGGCCAGCGCGCCGCTAGTGCCGCGCGGCGTCCGGTTTCGCGACGGAAGCGGGGCCGGACGTGCCGCTCGCGCTAGGCTCTACGGAAGGCGCGATCGCGGCTGCCGAGGATGCTGCTGAAGAAGCGGTAGTGGATTCGTGCGAGCTTGCAGCCGCAGATTGCGGCGAAACGGCGGACGCTGAGTTCGTAGAGTTCGCCGGGACTTTTGCCGGCACGGCGGGAGACGAAACGGCCGGGCCGGCGGAGCAGCAGCCCTTTGGCACAACCGTTTTAGGCGCCGCCACTCCTGCGATAGCTGAACCCAATCCCAATTCTTGAAGCGTGGGCGCGTCGAGCTTGCCGGTCGCGTCGATCTTGTGCGCGGACTGGAACTTTTGCACGGCCGCGATGGTGTTGGCGTCCCATCTTCCGGTCGGCTCTCCTTGGTAGTAGCCGCCGCGCGCCAAGGCGGTTTGAATTTGCTCGGTGCGTTCGCGCGAGGGCTCTTTCGGCAGGCGGATGCGATGGCGGTAATAATGCCGCCGGCGATAATGGCGGGTGCGACGGTAGTGGTGCGTGATGCGATGCGAAGGCGCCTTGTGAGAGCGCTTCTTCTTGGGTGGAGTGGCCTGTAGGACGGCGCAGGCCAGGAAGAAAGATGCAATGATTGCGATCCAGCGCGTGTTTTTTCCCATATCGTATCCGGCGTACCGAAGAACGCCCGCCCCTTGGATTTACCCGCCTGCGAGAACTGCCCTTTGCTCCATTATCGGCATCCGAGACCGCAACTCAAGCCCCACGGAGCGGCGCCGAACGTATGAGACAACCGAGCGGGCAGGTCCGCCGCAACCGGCCGCGCGCAACGTGACCGAAGTCCGCTATTGGGCCGCCGGAATCTGGCCCGCGAGGAACATCGTGAGACCGCTGCCGGAATCGGAGCGGCGCTCGATCTTGAACAAAACGTCCTGCCCGACTTTGAGCTTAGCCATCTGCGAGTGGTAATCGGCCATGCTGCTGATCGGCGCGTGGTTGATTTCCACGAGCACGTCGCCGCGCGCAAATCCGGAGTCTTCGGCGAAGCTCGCGGGCTCGACTTCGGTGACCACGACTCCGGTGAGTTTGCCGATGCCGAGTTTCTGCGAGAGCTCGGGAGTCAGCTGCTCCACGTGCAAGCCGAATTGGCCCGGGTCCTGCGGCTGGTCCGGCTGCTGGTCGGAATCCTGTGCGGTTTCCGGGAAGAGCTTATCGCGATCGGCGACCGCCACGGAAACTTCCATGGCCTGCTTGTTGCGCACGTACTGAAGCTTCACGGTGCGGCCGATGGGAGTCTGTGCGATGGGGCTGACCAGGTCGGTGCCGTTGTGCACGGGCTTGCCGTCGACGGTGGTGATCACGTCGCCCGGCTTCAGTCCGGCTTTATCGGCGGGACTGCCCGGCGCGACCGCTTCGATGACGATTCCGTAGGGCGCGCCCAGCTCTTTCATCAGGATCGGATTATTGCTGTTGTCTTCCTGGAATGTGACGCCGATCGAGCCGCGAGTGACTTTGCCGTGGGCGATCAGCTGATTGTAAACATTGATCGCGGTGTTCGACGGAAGCGCAAAGCCGACGCCTTCAAATCCGCGGCTGCCGGTGTAAATGGCGGTGTTGATGCCGATCACCTCGCCGTTCATGCTGACGAGCGGGCCTCCGGAATTGCCGGGATTGATGGCGGCGTCGGTCTGAATGAAGCGCTGGAACTGGTGGCCGACGTTGGAGCGGTCCTTGGCGCTGATGATACCCGCGGTCACGGTGGAGTTCAAACCGAAGGGGCTGCCGAAAGCCAGGACCCAGTCGCCAACCTGCACGCCGTCGGAATTGCCGAGCTGGGCGATGGGAAGCTCGCGCCCGGCATTGATCTTGATCACGGCGAGGTCGGTGTCTTTATCGATGCCGACGACGCGCGCGTTGTAGTGCATCGGGTCGCCGTCGAGGCTGACTTGGATTTTCGTGGCGCCGTCGATCACGTGGTCGTTGGTGAGAATGAATCCCTTTTTATCGATGATGACGCCGGAGCCGAGGCTGCGCTCCGCGTCGGGAGTGTTGTCCGGCGAGTTGAAAAAGCGGTCGAAGAAATCGCCGAGCGGAGCGTCGAAATTATGGAGGTCCTTTTCGCCCTTGGGACGCTCGATGAGCTGCGTGGTGGATATGTTGACGACCGCGGGTTCCATAGCTCTGGAAATCGCGGAGAAGCCGTTGGAGAGCGACACGGGCTGGGGAATCGCGAGCAGTTCAGCGCCGCTGGGAGTTTCCGCGCGCGTGGCCATCGTGTGGCCGGGAATCACCGTTCCGATCACGATGCCGATGCCGAGCGTGCACACCACCAGGAGGGAGGCGAAGATTTTCCGGTGCCTCGCCCAATTCCACAGCTCCTGCAGTTGAACGCCCATGACGTGCTCCTTTACAGCCCCCTCGCGTCAAACATCGAGTATAGCACTCCTTTCGAAAGCGCAACTTCGCCGCATCTTCGCGCTTGCTCTGACAGGAACCGGGTTGGGCCGTGTTTTCCCGCCGCAACCGGAATGAGTGACTCGGAGCGAACCGGCGGGAAGTGCGGCCAAGACGTGTGGAAGGAAGACGTAGCGGGAGCGGAGTTCCCACCCTTCGCTCCTTGAGCGAAGGGTGGGGCACCCTCAAAACCATTGTCGCGCTGAAGGGACCGTCGCCGGGAATTGCGAATAGAGGGCGCTGAGAGTACAGTTTCCGCGCGTCCGGCGCAGGTAGACGCCGGGTTGGCATTCGCGCGCATTTAAGGAGCCCGGGAAATGAAGCTGGAATTCGGCGCAGTAGACCACCTGGACCGGCAGGACAACATCCCGATCCACGCGATTTACGACAGCCGGCTGAAGCTGGTGGAGTTGTACGAAAAGTACGGCTTTTCGACGTTTCACGTGACGGAGCATCACTTCACGCCGCTGGGGCTGGCGCCTTCGCCGCTGATTTTCCTGGCCGCGGCATCGCGCATCACGAAGCGGATCCATTTCGCGCCGCTGGTGCTGATCGCCACGCTCTACAATCCGCTGCGGCTGGCGGAGGAAATTTGCATGTTGGACCATTTGACGAACGGGCGGATCGAAATCGGCCTGGGGCGCGGCGTGTCTCCGCACGAGCTGGGATTTTGCGGGATCGATCCCAAGGACACGCGGGCGATTTACAAGGAAGCCGTGGAAGTGTTGATGGCGGCGCTGACGCGGGACGTTGTGGACTACCACGGCGAGCATTTCCATTTTTCGAATGTGCCGATGGAGTTGCGGCCGTTGCAGCAGCCGCACCCTCCGGTGTGGTACGGGACGGCCAGCGCCGACACGGCCGCGCGCGCGGCGTGCGAAAACGCGAATATCGTATCGCTGCAGCCGGCCGCGGACGCGAGCGTGCCGATCGAGCGCTACAAAGAGGAATGGCGGAAGATCCACGGAGCGAGCGGCAAAAAGATGCCGCACGCAGGGCTGACGCGGCACGTCTACGTGGCGGAAACGGACGCGAAAGCTGAGGAACGCGGACGCTTCGGCTTCGATAAATTTTTCGACAGCCTCGGATATTTGTGGCGGAAATTCGGCGACGCGGAGGTTGGAATGCAGAACGTCAACCGCAGCAGGGAAGAGGCGCTGCTCACCGGGAGTCCCGCCACCGTGCGTAAAAAGATCGAAGAGCAGATCGAAACATCCGGCGCGAACTATTTCGTGGCGCGATTTGCGTATGGGAACCTGACGCACGAGGAGAGCGTGCGTTCGCTGGAGCTTTTCGCGAACGAAGTGATGCCGCACTTTCAGCAATAGCCGCGGCGTTCTTCTACGCCCGTTTCCGCGCGGCCATCCACAGCGAATCGCTGGTGGGCAGGCGGTCGGCGAGGGGGCGGGGAAGCGGCTCGAATCCGCACTGGCGGAGCATTTTCGAAAGCGTTTCTGGCGTGAAGTAGTTGCAGTGGGCGGGCAAGCGGTAGCCGCACCATTTTTCGCTGCGGATGCGGCGATTCCAGCTGGCGTAGTTCGGGCATTTGATCACAGTGAGGCCGCCGGGCTTGAGCAGGCGGTGCGCCGCGCGCATGGCGGCTTGCGGATTCCAATCGTGTTCGATGAATCCGAGCTGGGTGACCACGTCGAACTGGCCGGGCGGAAGCCGGCGTTCGGCGACTTCAGTGACCGGGCCCTCCAATATTTTTTCGGCGCCCACGCGGCGCCGCGCGATTTCCACGCTGCGCGGGCTGAGCTCGATGCCGGTCACCTGAAAAAACTTGATGGCGCGTACCAGGAAGCTCGCGTCGCTGCATCCGAAATCGACCAGCTTTCCCGAGCGGGCGTAATGGAGCGTTTGCGAAAGCAGGCGGCCGTGGGTATGCGGCAGAAGCGGCCGCGTGCAGCGCGAGAGGAACACCATCACGGGCTGCTCGGTTTTGCGGCGCACGGTGTCCTTGCGCCATTCCTCTTCCCAATCGTGATCGCGGGCCTGCACGTCGTAGGGAATTTCGCTGCCGACGAAGGCCATGCCACATGCGGCGCATTCGACGATTTCCCATTGGCCGCGGCGCAGAACCGCCTTGCGATCGCCGGAGGACGCGCAGAGAGGACACGCGCGCAGCTTACATTGTGTGAGTTCGGTTACCGCGTTCATGAGTGCGATGATCGAAGATTCGCGATTGTAGCATGCGCGCCGCGGCGAAAGAGAAACTGCGGTTCCAGAGCGGCCGGGAAGCGGAGTAAAATCGACGCGCTTCGATCCGTCGCCGAGGCGTGGCACGGATCGGGCGCGTGGATCGTCCAAGGTTCTCAGGGATCGCCCCCGTCCAGAATAGCCAGGCACGCTGGCTCCTGCAGTCCATCTACTTCAAGGAGAAGTGCATGAGATTTCCCGCTTTTCTTGCGGTGCTTGCTGCATTGATTATCGCAGCGCCCGCGATCGCGGCGGCGGACACCGTGGTGCTGCAGAACGGCGATCATTTGACCGGAACGTTCATCAGCGCCGATGGAAAGACGATGGCGTTCAAGACTCCGTACGCGGGGCAGATCAGCGTGAAGTGGGCGGTCGTGAAGGAAATCACGACAACGGAGCCGATTTCCGTGACCCTGATGAGCAAAAGAATCATGTCCGGGCCGATCACCAAGACCGGCGACATGCTGGTGGTGCACACGCCGGCGGGAGCGGTGGACGTGCCGCTGGCGCAAGTGAAGTTCGTGCGGTCTCCTCAGGAGGAGGCGAAATACCAAAAGAGCCTGCATCCGGGGCTGACGCGCAATTGGAAGGGCAACGTGGGTCTGGGATTTTCGCTGGCGCGCGGCAACAGCCATTCCAGTAATTTGACGACTTCGTTCAACATGCAGCGCAAGACGCTCTCGGACGAGATCACGCTGGCGGAAAGCTCGGTGTACTCGACGGCGACCGCGGCCAACACGGTGACGGCGAATGCCGTCTTGGGAGGCGCGCGGTACGACAAAAACGTCAATCCGCTGCTATTCGGATTTTTCAGCGCCGTGTACGCGCACGACGAGCTGCAAGGGCTGAATTTGCGCCAGATTTACAGCTCCGGTTTGGGCTGGCACGCGATCGCGAATCCGAGCACGACGCTGAATATCGTCGCCGGCGTGAACTACACGCGTGAAACCTACAGCGGGACGGCAACGGTGGCGCCCGGGATTTCCGTGCAACGCAACCTGGCCGCGGCGACAACGGGCGAAGATTTCTCCCACAAATTCGACAAGATCACCTCCGTGGACGAGCATTTTTACTTCTATCCGGACCTCAGCAACGATGTGGGCCAATATCGATTCACGCTCAGCGCCGATGCCAATACGCACGTGACCGGCTGGCTTTCCTGGCAGGTGGGACTGACCGACCTGTACGTGTCCAATCCGCCGCTGACGGGAACGGTGCCGAACGACGTGATCCTGTCCACCAGCCTGGTGGTGACGTTCAGCCATTAAGCGCGTGGCAGCGCGGGCTAATTCCCGCGGGCGCTTAACAGCGCCCCGCGACTCTGCCGCGGCTGAAACGCGCTGTGCTGATGCGAGTCTTGCTTGCAGAAATCGGCCTTGCCGCGAAGCTCGGGATGGCTGGCGCAGAGACCCTTGAGGATCACGCCGAGATTGTCCAGCGCGAATTGTTCGCTGGATTGCGTGAGATCGTCTTCTAATTGCGTGGAGACGGAGTTGAATCGCTGCCCGGCGGGCGATTCGTAGAAGGCGGCGGCGCCTTTCACGTCGCTATCGGTGAGATATTTCGCATAGATCATGACCAGGCGGTCCGTGGCGGCATCGGATTGCAGCGCGGCCATCATCTTCGTTTCCACTTCGCGAAGGATTTTTCGCCGGTCAGCGGTTTCCGGCAGGGAGTCTTCTATGGAAGGACGCATCGTTTCCATCATCTGTTTGCCGTAATCGTGCATGGTTTTCTGCAGGTGCGTCGCTGCAATCAGGCGCAAGATATCGGCCCGCAATTGGGGATCGATGGCTTCGGCGGTGAGAGGCATGGCCGCGCCCTGCTGTTCGTAGCGCGGCGGCTGGCCGGGCGTGAAGCGGATACTGATCGTCGTGGAGACTTCCACCGGCCCGCCTTCGAGCACGGTCGGCTGATAGCGCCATTGTTTGACGGCTTGCATCGCGAGGGGCTGCAGCTGGGCGGGACCGGAAAGCGGCTTGAGCTGCTTCACCGAGCCGTCTTTGGCGATAACCGCGCTGAGGATCACGGAGCCGGCGACGTGCGCGTCTTGCAGGCTTTTTGGATACGCCGCAGGGACGATCGCGAGCACCTTGGCGGCCATGACATTGCCGTTAATGGTGACCTGAGAGGGATGCGCCGGCCGCTCGCCGGGCAATTCGCCGTTGGTGAGTCCGGAGGGATCCTGGGCGAACGCTCTTGGGGCTGAAACGGCAAAAGCCATCGCGATTACCAGCGCGGCCGCGGCGATGCTGAGCGAAATCCTTCCGCTTGCCGCTGCGATTCTGGAATGCATGGGCACCTCCCAAGGGTATGGGCGCTGTCGTCTAGGCGGAGTATACGCTTCGGAGTCGCGCAGAAGAATCAGGCGCTTCGGGCGCTTCGCGAAATGGAACGCGCGCAAAGAAGCGGGAAATTGCAGCGGGATTTGGCCGATCAGCTTGCAAGGCGAGAGGCGACCGGCTCCGAGCCGGCGGCTTCCGCGGGTTCGCGGTGGTCGACACAATGGATCACGCGGTCGTAGGCGTCGCGGATGAGGTCGTTCAGCGGCAGGACGGTGCCGTTCATGCGCTGCTCTTCGAGCAGGTCGAGATCGACGTCGGCGAGAACCATTTGCTCCTGGTTGAAGGTGCCTTCGGCGGCGATGCCGTCGCGCGCGAAGAAATAGTCGGAGGGCGTAAGGATCGCGGCCTGGCGTAGTGCGTGGACATGCCCGGAACTTCGGGCAAGTTGCCGACGGTTCCGGCCATCGCGACGTAAATCTGGTTTTCGCTGGCGCGCGCCTGCGCGCAATAGCGGACGCGACAGAAGCCCTGGCGCTCGTCCGTGCAAGACGGAACGAAGATGATCTGCGCGCCGGCTTCAGCGAGCACGCGGGCGGCTTCGGGGAATTCCACGTCGTAGCAGACGAGAATGCCGATATTGCCGAAATCGGTGTGGTAGAGATAGAAGCCGTGGCCGCGGCTCATCTGGTAGGGGCCTTTTTCCGTCTGCGTGAGATGGACTTTTTTCTGGCGGAAGATGCGGCCATTGGGTGTGAACAGGTGCGCGGCGTTGAAAAGTTCGCCCGCCTGAATGATCGGATGCGTACCGGCGATGATGTAGGTGCGGCTTTCCACCGCGAGCCGCTTGAACAGGTCCTCGTACTCGCCGGCCATCTGCGCCAGGCGGCGCACGGCGCGCGCGGGAGCGGGCTCGCGCAGATAGCTGAGCAACTGCATGGAAAAATATTCGGGAAACAGGACGAAATGGCTGCCGTAGTCCTGCGCGCTGCGGACGAAAAATTGCGCCTGGGTGGCGAAATCTTGAAAGCTTGCGATCGGGCGCAGCAGATATTGCATCGCGGCGATGCGCACGCGTCCGGCGCGGCGGTGGGCGCGGGCCAAATGCTCTTCGGGCGTTTGCGTTTCCTCTTCGCGCTCGCGGAATTCGAGGCCGACGCTGGCGACGTATTCCGGATTGAGCCATTCCAGCAGCGTGGCAAAACCGGCTGATTCGGGATCTTCCAAATACGCCGGGACCACGTCGAGCACGACCATGCCGTTGGCCAGCTGAAAGCTCAGCGTGGCATCGGTGCGCTTGCCGCGGACGACTTCCGCCACATATTCCTGCGCCGTCATTTGTTTGGCGACTTTACTGTAGCCGGGAATGCGCCCGCCGGTGAGCAGGCGCTTCAGCCCGCGTTCGCGGACCATTTTTTTGCGCGCGTCGTAGAAAAGAGTCCCGATGTGGCTGCGGCGCACGGCTGGATCGACGCAAACGTCCGCGCCGTAAAGCGTCTTGCCCAGCGGATTGTGCGTATTGAACGTGCCATGGCCGGTGATGACCGGCCACTGGGCGGATTCGGCGTAGTCGTCCCAATCGATGATCAGCGAGCTGGCCGAGCCGACGATCTCGCTCTCGGCATCTACTGCGACGAGCTGACCTTCCGGGAAAATTTCGAGGTGCTGAAGCAGCTCTTCCGCCGACCAGGCAAGCTGATCGGGAAAGACGCGCCTCTGCAGCGCCACCACGGCCGGAATGTCGGCCACGGTCATTTGCCTGAGGGTGATAGCCGGCGCGTTGGTCGGGCTGGCCATGGATGCTTCTCGCGCGTAAAGCATCCCATTTCGGGCGGAGCGGCGCGCTGATGAACGTCACGCGAGGTTGTGACGCAGCTCACAAATCGTGCAAGTCGCTGGATGCGCTCGGCTTGCTAGCGGCGCAGGCTGGCTTTGCAGCGGGTGGGATCGAGGAGCAGATCGAGGGCGTTGGCGATGCCGACGACGAAGAGTTCGGCGCTGAGCAGCGTCTCGACGGAGCAGCCTTCGCCATTATCGACGGCGATGGCCAGGCCGCCCGCGTCTTTAACGGCTTTGAGCATGCGCGCGTCGTTGTTGCCGTTGCCGAAAACAGCGATGTGTGCCGCGCCGCGCGATTGGACGTGCGCTTCCTTGGCCTGTTCGTGGCGCACGCCCGGAGCGAGCAGCACTGGCTGCAGGCCCGCGGGTGTCAGTTCCGCCGCGGCGGTGCCGAACGTGTCCGAGGTGATTACGTCAATCTCAACGATCTCGTGCAAGCGGCGCAGGCGCTCGGCCACGCCGGAAGTCAATCTTCCGCCTTGCGAAAGGGTGCCGTTGTAATCGCTGACGATCCGTTGGATCGCAAGATCGGGATGGTCCGGAATGTGGATCGAGATCCCAGGTTTGCCCATGCGCTGCCTCCGTGGGGCGAGTGTACCACTCGAACGCGCGATGCGGTTCCGAGGCCGCCCAGCAGCGGCATCGGAAATCGCGGAAGCCCTGGTGAAGCGGGTTACGGACATTTTCTTTTCGGTCAGAGCAACTGTCCGGTAAGCCGACTAACCATCCAAGTGAAAGCGGATCATCGAAACCGCAGGGGTTCCAAATACAATTTCCGCAAGTGGCGCCGCACCCGGATCGATTACTTCCCGCCAGACGACTTCTCGGGATGTGGCGGCCGCTGAAATAGAATGCAAACATATCGTTGAACGGCGGCTGGCTTCATTCGCCAACTGCCACGTTGCTGCTCGTCATTTTGGCGGGCGTCGCGGTGAGCGGTCCGTTTTTACTTACGTTTTGCTCTCCTGTAACATCACACCCGTGAAGCCTTTCAAGCTGCTCGGCCAGGCACTTTCTCGAGACGGCACCGTCCTGAAGCTGGTCCGCCGCGGCGACGAGTACATCATCCTCGCCAATGGTAAGAGCCTTATGTCGAGCCTCATGCACGGCTCGGAGGAGGCGCTGGCGACGTTCGCCTGCCGACAGGCTCGGACGCTGGAGCGGCCTAGCGTGCTCATAGGCGGTCTCGGTATGGGCTTCACGCTGCGCGCGGCGCTCGATCTCCTCCCACCGGACGCGACGGTTGTCGTGGCCGAGTTGGTGCCCGCGGTGGTGGAATGGAATCGTGGCCCGCTCGGACCGCTGGCCGGACAGCCTCTGAATGATGCGCGCGTGCGGGTCGAGATCGATGACGTCGCCGTTACACTCAGTTCACACCCCGGCCAGTTCGATGCCGTGCTGCTTGACGTGGACAACGGCCCGACCGCTTTTACCGCCTCGAACAATGCCGGACTCTATGATGACCGCGGAATCGCCGTTGCCTTCGCGGCTCTCAAGATGGACGGGGTGCTGGCCGTCTGGTCGGCCCGAGAGGATCGGAAATTCGAGCAGCGCTTGAGCCATGGGAGATTCGCCGTCGAGGTGGAGCGCGTCCGCGGTCGCCTGCAAAAAGGCGGTCCCCGCCACACGGTCTTTCTGGGTCACAAATCTCCGAGGATGTGAGCGCGCTCGGACGAAGAAAACTCCCGAGAACCGTAATCCAAGAGACTTCCCTAAGTCCCGATTAACGGGGAAACCGGACAATTGCCCCTGGGCCGACCGGAAAGGAACGGGGGGGCGTAGTTTTGCCCGGCCTATCCCTTATCTTGCGATGCGGCTGCGCCGCGGGACAAATTGTTGGTCGAAGGCTCGAGCAGAAGGCTACGCGAGCGGAAAATTGGCCGAGGGATTGAGCAGCACAGGCCGCAGGCCCGCCAGCGAAGGCGCTCAGCCACGCCGCGGGTCAATTTTCCCGCTTGCGAAAGCGTGCCGTCATAATCGCTCACGAGCCGATCGACAGATTGGGATGGTTCGGAATCTGGATCGAGATGCCAGGTTTGCCCAGGCGCAGCCTCCGTTGTGCGAGGGCAGCACTCGGTCGCGCGACGCGGTCCCGAGACCTCGGCAACTGCACCGAAATCGCGGAAGTTCTGGTAAGCAGGGGCATTTCCTTCTCGCTAGAACCAAATGTCTGAGTAGCCGATGTCCATTAGCGCCGCTTTTGCTTACCAGGGTTGACTTGATGTGCGGACTGCGATACCTAATTACCAGCTTCTAAGTGCGTACACAGGTGACGATAGTGACACGTTTCAAAGGGCGCTTAATAGCGCTTGTCTTCGTGCTTGCCTGCCTTTCCGTCGGCTCCCGGGGCCAATCCACGCTACCCAGCAACGCGCCACCGAGCATTACTCCAGAATCCGCGCTCGTGTCGCATCTGAAATACGTGAACGCATATTTCGGATTTCTTCTTACGCTCCCAGATGATCCGGCGCTTCGAGAATTCAATTTGTCAACTAAAGATAGCTCTAGTCACGTGTTACTCGCTTTAGAAGCGCAAAAATTCAAAACGGGCGCATTCGGCGGCAAGCCACAATTGACGGCTTTCGTCGTCTTGGCACGACACGTCGTTCACGCTTCCAGCGACGATGCCCGACAGGCCGCAGCGGGTCCAAACGGTCGAACCGTCAAGCCGATTAAGATCGGAGGAAAGGAATTCTGGGAGAGTGAGGTATCTACGAAGGGTCCAGGGGGCAAGATGCGGCAGACGATCATTGCGGGACCGCTGGACGATTACATGCTCCAGTTTCAGATCGATTCGTTCGACAAAAAACTCGCCAAGCAGCTTGAGAGCTGCGTTCGGGCGATCTCGTTTTTTGAGCCTTCCGAGGCAGGGAAAATCGCCGGTCCGAACAGCCGTCCTTACCGCATATCCAGTCCTCCGGCTGCCGCCCCTCTTCCACTAGGGCTCGCCGGACACCAGGTTCGCGCTGACGTTCCCTTACGGTTTTTGGGAGAGCTTGGGCGAGATGTTCAAGCCCTCCGAGCGATGACACCGGGAGAATTTGAGGTAACGAGAGAACGTGCCACTAACGGCGATGAAAAGGCCGAAACATTTCTCTGCTTGGCATATCGCGGTGGACTTCGTGTTCAGAAAGACGAGGCTAAGGCACTGACTTGGTGCCAAAAAGGCGCTGATCAAGGAAGTGCCGAAGCAATGGAAGAACTTGGAATGATCTACTCCGGCAGCACGTCCAGATACTCTGACTCTGCCAAGGCAATCTCTTGGCTAACGAAAGCCGCAGCGCTTGGTTCTGCCTCCGCCATGGACAATCTCGGCACTTGCTACGCCAACGGCGTTGGCGTTTCGAAGGATTACGACAAAGCGCTTCGATGGTATCAAAAATCATCTAAGGCCGGGTTTCCGCCGGCCGACTACGACCTGGGAATCGTCTACATGTTGGGTCAAGGGGTACCTACCGATCCTCGGCAAGCGATGAATTACTTCAAAAGAGCAGCCAACGCCGGTTGGGCTTACTCGATGTTCGTCCTCGGATCGATTTACGAGGACGGCTTTTCCGGAATCGAAGCTGATCGAAAGGCTGCAAGGGATTGGTTTAAGAAGGGTGCCGATTTGGGCGAGGTCCACTGCCAGGGCGAACTCGGTTGGATTTATGCCAATGGGATTGGTGTCAGACGTGACTATGCGCAAGCCGTGAAGTGGTACCGAGCCGCCGCCGAGCAAGGAGATCCAGTTGGTGCGTACGGACTGGGCGTACGGTACCTGGAAGGACAGGGCGTCACACGTGACGTGAGCCAGGCGATGTATTGGTTCCGAAAGGCGGCCGATGCTGGACACGCGGACGCCGCCTATGATTTGGGCGCACTTTTAGCGAACCAAATTCCGGGCCGAGCAGGGCCGCCCGACTTCGTATCCGCAGCGAAGTACCTCGCGATTGCTGCGAACCAGGATATAAGCGACGCACAGTGCATGCTTGGCTTGCTCTACGCGCACGGTTATGGTGTCCCGCAGGACAATATAACCGCTTACCAATGGATTCAGCTATCGCAACGCGGCAGTCACTCTTGCGACCAAGATGAAGTCCGCCTCCGAGCTCGCATGACTCAAACTCAACTACGGGATGCACGGCGGCGTGCTGCTGATTTCAAGCCTGCTCGATCCGCCATCAACTATGGTTTATCAGTACCTCATCAGAGCAGACACACGCCCCCGAATTGAAATCTTGGGCTAGCTGCCGCCACGAGCAGGGAACAGCCGACGCGACTGCGACGTTTCCGGCTCCTGTACCAAACCTGTACTTCAGGCCAGTAGAAACCTGTACCTGCAATTTTGCTAATGTCGATCTGTGGTCATGTGCGCAGACGCAAAACTCGTCGTAGCAGCGGCCGAAACAAATCGGCCAACGTACCCCGCAGCCCGCTCGCGCGTTGCCTCGCGTCGTTTATGGACGAAGCCGGGCAGAGCCGCAACTCGCGCAGCCGCCAGGAAGCGCGGCGCCACTCGACGGTTTTTCGGGGGGCGGAGGTTCACCTCCACCATAAACACGCGCGCCGCAGCGCGCTTCCTCTCGCGCTGGTTCACCCGCGCGACGTTTTCGGTTCTGCCTTCTAGCCTCTCACTTCCAGAATTTACCCGGAACAGTCAATCGAGTAAAAACAGACGCAAGTCATAGAGAACAAAGGACGGAGCATGCTGTTACCCGGAACGTCCCGGCGCAACAAACCACGCACATTCCGTCACCACATCTTGCCGGTTTGCACTTCGGGAACGCCCATGGAGGGAACGAATCGAAAAAATCAGGCGAGGGGAAGATTGGCCGAGGGATCGAGGAGCATATCGGCGCGTTCGCCGGCGAGGAAGCGCGCGTGGCCGGCGGCGGCGATCATGGCGGCGTTGTCGGTAGAAAGCGCGCGGCTGGGGAAAAATACCTCGACTCCGCGCCGAGCGCCTTCGCTGTCGAACGTGCGGCGCAGTTCGCTATTGGCCGCCACTCCGCCGGAGACGAGCACGGTGCGCACACCGCGTTCGGCGGCCGTGGCGAGCGTGCGGGTGACGAGATCTTCCACCACGGCGCGCTGGAAGCTGGCGATCAGGTCGATCGTCTCGGCGCTGGAAAGCGCGCGGAGATGATCGGCGCTGCGTTCGTCGCGCGCGAGCGACTGCCGGCGCGCCTCGATTTCGGGCTCCAGATGCGCGTTGCGGCGGAGATGGTAGAGCACGGCGGTCTTGATGCCGCTGAAGCTGAAATCGTGCGGATTGCCGCTGCTCATTTTCGCCGTGCCGAAGCGGACGGCGCGCGGATTGCCGTGCGCGGCGAGGCGGTCGATGATCGGCCCGCCGGGATAGCCGAGCGCAAGCATGCGCGCCACTTTGTCGTAAGCTTCGCCAGCGGCGTCGTCGCGCGTGCCGCCGATGCGCGCATAGGAAAATCGTCGCGCGCCGTTGCCGGCGTCCGCGCGCACTTCGTAAAGAATGGTGTGGCCGCCGGAAACGATCAGGCAGACGGCGGGAAGTTCGGGCGTGCGTCCTGCGGCGTGCGCTTCCAGCAGCACGGCGTGGACGTGGCCTTCGAGGTGATTCACGGCGACGAGCGGCTTTTTCAGCGCCTGCGCCAGCACTTTGCCATAGGTGACGCCGACCAGCAGCGCGCCGATCAGTCCCGGGCCGCTGGTGACGGCGACGGCGTCCACGTCCTGCAATTTGATCTTGGCCTGCTCGGTGGCTTCACGCACCACCGGCACGATGCGCCGCAGATGCTCGCGCGAGGCGAGTTCCGGCACCACGCCGCCGTACTTGCGGTGGATATCGATCTGCGAGGCGACCACGTTGGAGAGGATGCGCACTCCTCCGGCCACGACGGCCGCGGCGGTTTCGTCGCAGGAGGACTCGATGCCCAGAATCAGATATTCGCCCGGTGTAACAGTCATGATGGAAGCCGAACCGCAGGTCGAAAACTCTATGCTAGCATAACCGTGCAGGCGCCTTGCCCCGCTCTCTCACCCCAGCGCGAGGACTGCGCCGGGGAGCTGGGGTTCGCGATCCCGCCTGAGTTCGATCCCAACTTCTCGTTCCGGAGGCACGTCCGCGACATGACGCCGAAACCCAGAAAAGTGCGCAAGGCCGTGCTGCCCGTGGCCGGGCTGGGCACGCGGTTCCTGCCCGCCACGAAGGCCATTCCCAAGGAAATGCTGACGGTGGTGGATAAGCCGCTGATTCAGTACGCGGTGGAAGAGTGCATGGCTTCGGGGATCGAGCACGTGATTTTCGTCACCGGGCGGCGCAAGAGCGCCATCGAAGACCACTTCGACCTGGCGCCCGAGCTGGAGCGCTTCCTCGAGGAGCGCGGCAAGGCGGAAAGCGCGCGAACGGTGCGCGAAATCGGCGGCGATTTGCAGTTCAGCTACACGCGGCAGAGCGCGGCGCTGGGGCTAGGGCATGCGGTGCTATGCGCGGCGGAGCTGGTGGGCGACGAGCCGTTCGCGGTGCTATTGGGCGACGTGATTATGGATTCGCCCGTGCCGGCCACCCGCGAGCTGATCGAAATTTGCGAGGCCACGGGAGGCGGAGGCGCGATCCACGTGGAGCACGTGCCGCGCGAGCGCCTTCATTTTTACGGGATCATCGACGCGGAGCCGATGAAGGCTCCGGCGGGAGCGGAAAAGGCTGGCTGGCACGACCGTCTGCTGCGCGTGAACAATCTGGTGGAAAAGCCGAGCGCGGACAAGGCGCCGTCGGATTTGGGCATTACCGGCCGGTACGTTCTACCGCCGGAAATTTTCGACTATCTGGCGGAGACGAAGCCCGGAGCGGGCGGCGAGATTCAGTTGACCGACGGGCTTTGCCGGCTCGCCGCGGACAACAAGCTTTACGCCACCGTCTTTCAGGGACGGACGCACGATGCCGGAGACAAGCTCGGATTCTTGCAGGCGACCGTGGAAATTGGATTGAAAGACCCCAAGCTGGGGAAGGATTTTCGGGAGTATTTGAAGAATTTGAAGCTATAGAAAACAAAGCAGATGTCTCGTCGGTCGCGCTGGCGGAGGCCCCGAAATGGCGACTGAGTGGCCTTTTTCGGGTTAGGACGCCGCGTAGGATGGGTCTGTGAAGCTTCACAATGCCCTCAGAGCGGCTGAATTTCCGCGGATGGTGGTAAGGAGGCCAAGGAGGCAGCGCGCGGACCCTCTGGAGCTAGTCTGTGAAGGGGGCGGCGGAGGGCGACTGGAAGTAACTACTTCTTTTTCTTGTCGCCCGAGGTATCGGACTTAGCAGCGGCGGGCTTCTCTGCAGATTTCTCGGACGATTTCTCAGAGGCTCCGTCCCCGGATTTCTCGCTCGAAGACGCCCCCGGCTTTTTTCCGGCGTAGTCGGTCACGTACCAGCCCGTGCCTTTGAACTGAATCGCGGGCGCGGCCAATTGGCGTTCGGCTTTTCCTCCGCATTTCGGGCATTTTTTCGTTTCCGAGGCGCCGAAGTTCTCGATCTTCTCGAACCGATGGCCACACTTCACGCACTTGTATTCGTACAGCGGCAATGCAGGACTCCTCTCAGTTCATGTCGATGGTGACTTCCGGCAGCAGCCCCAAGAAACACAATAATAGCACGGCCGTAAAGAGCTGGCGGCCGTTTCGCGCAGGGCGATTCGGAGTCAGGCGGCGGGTACGCGGCGCAGCACGGGAATGCGCGCTTCGCGCAGGATATGCTCGACTACGTTTTCGCGCAGCCGCGAAGCGTCGTAATCGAAATGCAGCTGATTAGTCTTTTCGTCGAAGCGGAACTTCTGCAAACCGTAGGTGTTCGCGAAGCGGCCGAGCGCGCGGAACTGCTCGATCTTGAGCTTGTCCTGCAGCTCGTAGGTGACGGTCATGAAGGTCATGCCCGGGATTATAGCAAATGGGCGGGCAGGAAATAGCTAAGTGCCGCGGATCCTTGCGTCAATCCCGCATGGAAGCGAGCGCTACCGAAAGGACTTCGAGTTCAGCTGAAAAACTAGGCGTTGCGGCGGGGCATCAGGTACTTTTTCAATCGTAGTGGGCTCAAAGCGCAGTTGATCTTGGCTTCTAATATAGGTAAGGTCCGCTTGGCTTCGGTACCAGTTATTGTGCGCATCCCTGTACACCGCCGACACCCGTACGCTTTCGTCCGGGGCCAGAATTCCGCCGGGGCCAGCTTGGCCCCGCATGGAAGATAACAAGTCAAACTTTTCGAACTGATTCCCGCCTATCCACCAGATTAGAGCAAATGCGGTCTCGCTTCTGCCAACACGCGATAGATTCTTTCCACCCCATCGCTGCGTCCCCACAGCGAATTCCTCAATCCTCACCTCTAGGGCCGGTCCGCCTTCGTTCTTCAACAGGAATCCGCGCTGCTTATAGGCATTTTGCTGCGGGTCTTCGGTCCATTTCTCGAACGTAATCGTCGGATGATCGGTGGGCCAGGTGAGTCCTTGTATCTTTTCTTGGGCTTGCTCTAGGACCTTCTCACTTTTAGACAGTTCGTTGGCACGGTCAGCGTCGAGCCTCCAGGCTGTTCGCAGCCAGTGCGACAGCGCATAAATCGTAAAAGCGGCCAAATAGCAGTACAGAGCGATCCAGACTAGTTGCCAATCAGGATTGCCAATGTGCAGGACAGACGCGATCAGCAGCGGAGCCACCAGCGTAATCGCGCCCCAGAGGATGTTGTCCCTGGCCCAGGGCGCGGCGTCTTTCAACAACCGCAGAAAAAAACGCCGATAGTAGGCGCCAAAGGTTGGCATTTGCGCTGATTATACACAGCTAAGCGCAGCCCTGGTGCCTTGGTACGTTGCGTAAACGCGCAACCTCGATGCGGAATTCACTGCGATGCCTTCTACGCAACGTGACCCGAAGCTTGGTGCGCGCGCCTCTTAGAGCGCGACGCGGCGGAGGCGCAGGGCGTTGGAGATGACCGAGACGGAGCTGAACGTCATGGCCGCGCTGGCAATGATAGGGCTGAGCAGCAAGCCGAAGACCGGGTACAGCACGCCCGCTGCAACGGGAACGCCCACGGAGTTGTAGACGAAGGCGAAGAAGAGGTTTTGGCGGATATTGCGCATAGTGGCGCGGCTAAGCGTGCGCGCGCGGACGATGCCGCGCAGGTCGCCCCTGAGCAGCGTGATTCCGGCGCTCTCGATGGCCACGTCCGTGCCGGTGCCCATGGCGATGCCGACGTTTGCCTGCGCGAGCGCGGGAGCGTCGTTCACGCCGTCGCCGGCCATGGCGACGATGTGGCCCTCCTGCTGCAAGCGCTTGACGATCGCGCCTTTCTGATCGGGCAGCACTCCCGCGTTCACTTCGTCGATGCCCAGCTTGCGCGCGACGGCTTCGGCGGTGGAGCGGCTGTCGCCGGTGAGCATGGCGATGCGGATGCCCTGGCGGTGCAGGTCCTTGATGGCGTCGAGCGTGGTGGACTTCACCGGGTCGGAAACGCCGATAAGCCCGGTGAGCTTGCCGTCGGAGGTGACGAAGACGATGGTTTGGCCGTCGATTTCGAGATCTCTCGCGCGGGCATCGAGATCACCGGCGTCGATCTGCAATTCGGCGAGCAACGCGCGATTGCCGAGCGCAGCGGGGCGGCCGTCGATTGCGCCGGTGACGCCCTTGCCGGTGTGCGAGCGAAATTCCTTGGCGTCGGCAAGAGGCACGGCGCGCTCTTTCGCGGCGGCGAGGATGGCGGCGGCGAGCGGATGCTCGCTGGCGCGTTCAAGAGCGGCGGCAACGCGCAAAACTTGCGATTCATCGAAGCCGGGAGCTGGAACGACCGACGCGACGCGCGGGCGGCCTTCGGTGAGAGTGCCGGTCTTGTCCACGACCAGCATATCGACTTTGCCGAGCACTTCCAGGGCTTCGGCGTTTTTCACCAGCACTCCGGCGAGTGCGCCGCGTCCCGTGCCGACCATGATGGCCATGGGCGTGGCGAGCCCGAGCGCGCAAGGGCAGGCGATGATGAGGACGGCGACAGCGTTGAGCAAAGCGTGCGCCATTTTCGGCGAAGGACCGATCATCGACCAGACAATAAAAGTGAGCACGGAGCAGAGGACCACGGCCGGGACGAAATAGGCGGCGGCTTTGTCCGCGAGTTTTTGCACCGGGGCGCGGCTGCGCTGCGCGTCGCTGACCATGCGGACGATTTGCGCGAGAAGCGTTTCGCTGCCCACGCGTTCGGCGCGCATCAGGAAGCTGCCGGTGCCGTTGACGGTGCCGCCGGTGACGCGGCTGCCGGCGGATTTTTCCACGGGAATCGGTTCGCCGGTGACGAGCGACTCGTCGATCGAGCTGGCGCCTTCGGTGACCGCGCCGTCAACCGGCACGCGCTCACCGGGGCGAACGCGGAGAACGTCGCCGGGCGTAATTTGTTCCACCGGCACGTCGAGTTCGGTTCCATCGGCGCGAACGAGCCGCGCGGTTTTCGGCGAAAGCTTCAGCAGCGAACGGATCGCGGACGACGTGCGGCTTCGGGCGCGCAGCTCCAGCATCTGGCCGAGCAGGACGAGCGTGGTAATGGCCGCGGCCGCTTCGAAATAGACGGGCACTTCGCCGCTGGCCATGCGGAACGTGGCGGGGAACGCGCCGGGGAAAAAAATCGCGGCCAGGCTGTAGAGATACGCGGTGCCGGTGCCGAGCGCGATCAGCGAAAACATGTTGAGGCTGCGATTTACCAGCGAGGCCCAGCCGCGCTGGTAAAAAGGCCAGCCGCCCCAGAGCACCACCGGGGTGGTCAGGGCGAATTGAATCCAAGCAGCGGCGTGGCCGGGGAAAAGACGCGCGACGGGAGGAACCATTCCGAGCACGAGCAGGGGAATCGTCAGTGCCGTGCAGATCCAGAATCGCCGCGACATCAGCGTGAGTTCGGGATTTTCTTCCTCTTCGACTGTGACGGTGCGCGGCTCCAGCGCCATGCCGCAGATCGGGCACGAGCCCGGCTCCGAGCGGACGATTTCCGGATGCATCGGGCAGGTGTATTCGACGCGCGTGGCGGGCGCCTGCGGAACTTCGGGCTCGAGCGCCATGCCGCACTTGGGACACGGGCCGGGCTCGTCCGCGCGCACCTCGGGGTCCATCGGGCAGACGTATGCGGCAGATTTCGGAGCGACGGCAGCAGGCTGCGCCGCTTTCGGCGCGCCCAATTGCGCGAGCGAGCCGTGTGCGCCGTGAGGAGGATGATCCGCGTGCGTCGCTGCGGCTGCTTGTGGCGCGCCGAGCTGTACCAGACCGCCGCCGTCGTGAGCCGGCGTTTTTGCTCCGCCTAACTGCACTAGCGGCGCGTGGCCGGGACCCGTAGCGGCTGGCTTTGGCTGCAAATATTTTTGAGGATCGGCGCGGAATTTGGTGGCGCAGCCGGCGCAGCAGAAATAGTAGGTTTTGCCGGCGTGGTCAGCCTTGTGCGCGGTGCGGGCAGGATCGACACTCATCCCGCAGACCGGGTCGCGTTCCTTTACTTGTACATTTTCCTCGGGCATTGCAATACATCCGATGCGGCAGACGGCGTTTCGTCGCGCCCTGGTCCTCTTACTTCTTACTTCGCGCGCAGGATGGTATCGAGGTAAGCCATCATCGCGGGACTGGTCCAGTCCTGCGGGCCGACGATCTTGCTGTTGATCCGGCCGTCGCGATCGATCACATACGTCTCGGGATACATCTTGGTGCCATAGGAAAGCGGAATCTGCTTGGAAGGATCGCGGTAGGTCGGGAAGTCGATGTTATGGGTCTTTAGAAATTGCCGGTAGGCGGATTGGTCATCGTCCACGCTGATGCCCAGCACCGTCCCGCCAAGCGGCGCGATCTCCTTTTGCAAGGCATCGAGCGACGGCGCTTCATCGACGCACGGCTGGCACCAGGTCGCCCAGAAATTCAGTAGCACCACTTTGCCGCGGAGATCGGAGAGCCGCGTGGGCTTGCCGTCGATGGTGAGGGCGAAGTCTTTGGCGGTCTGGCCGCGCAGGCTTGCTTGGCCATTGCGGTAACTGGGATGAATAAAAATTACGACGAGTGCAGCGATGAAAGCGAGAGCAGCGCCTGTTTTTAGTTTTCTTTTCAATCGGCCACCAAGACATCTATAATAAACAATACTACACAAGTTGAAGCACTTTAGTTTACCGCCCTCGCGGACAGGATTCAAAAGCCTTGGTTTCCGCCATCATTCCCGCCAGAAACGAAGAAGCATCGATCGCGCGCGCGGTGGAGTCCGTGGCCGCGCAGCTCGAAGTCGGCGAAGTGATCGTGGTCAACGATCAATCCACCGACCGCACCGGCGAAATCCTGCGGGAATTGGCCGCGCGCATCCCGAAGTTGAAAATTCTCACGGTAGACGAACTGCCCGCGGGCTGGGCGGGGAAGAATTACGCGGTTGCGCTGGGAGCGGCAGCCGCGCAGGGCGATTGGCTGCTCTTTACCGACGCGGATACGTACCACCACCTCGGCTCCACGCGCCGCGCGCTGGCCGATGCCGTGGATCATTCAGCGGTGCTGGTGTCGTACTCGCCGGAGCAGGAGATGGAATCGTTCTGGGAACGGGCGATGATCCCGTTCGTATTCGGGCGGCTGGCGGCGCGCTTCTCGTTCGCGCAGGTGAACGATCCGAGGCGCCCGGAAGCCGCGGCGAATGGCCAATTTCTGCTGATTTTGCGCGACGCATACGAAGCCGTGGGCGGGCATGAGGCGATTGCGTCCGAAATTCTGGAGGACGTAGCGCTGGCGCGGCGCGTGAAATCGCAGGGCTGCGGGATTTACTTCACGGCGCCGATGGGCATCGTGCGCACGCGGATGTACCGCTCGTTCAGCGCGCTGTGGCAGGGCTGGACGAAAAATCTTTACCTGCTCGTCGGCGGCAGCGCCAAAAGCGTGTTGCTGGAGGTGACGGAAGTGACACCGTGGTTTGACGTGGCCGCGATGCTGGCGATCTGGTGCTATCTCCGCGCGCACGCGTCGGTTTCGCTGTGGCTGCTGCCGTTGCTCTTGCTCGTGCCGGTGATTCGGCTGCATCTGCAATACGGGATTCGCCTCTACCGGAATCTTTATCCGGTTTCCTACGTCCAATACTATCTTCCGGGACTGATGCTATATGTAGCGGCGCTCGTCGCGTCTTGGTGGAAGAACACGCGCGGCGCGGTGGTGTGGAAGGGAAGGGCGTACCCAGCACCCCAAAACGCGAGAGCGTTTTCGGGACCCCGGTCCAGGACTCCATGATCCGAGTGACGCGCAAAATCGAGTTTTCCGCAGCGCATTTTTATCACAATCCCGATTTTTCAGCCGAAGAGAACCGCCGCATCTTCGGCAAGTGCAATAATCCGCACGGGCATGGGCACAACTACACCGTGGAGGTGACTGTTGCCGGCGAACCCAATCCCGCCACCGGCATGGTGCTCAATCTGAAGGAGCTGAAGGACATTCTCGAACGCGAAATCTGCGACCGCATGGATCATCGCCATCTCAATTACGAAGTTCCGGAGCTGGCCGGGCAGATTCCCACGTGCGAGAACCTTGCCGCGACGATCTGGCGGCTGCTCGAACCGAAAATCACGCAGGGGCGCCTCGATCGCGTGCGCGTCTATGAATCGCCGGATATTTTCGCGGATTGCACCGCCGAGGCAAACAGCCACGCGCCGCACGCGGCTTCACCCGGCGGCGCGAAGGGAGAACGCGCGTGAGCGGCACGCTGAAAATTTCGCTGACGCGGCGGTACCGCTTTTCGGCGTCGCACCGCTTGCACAGCCGCCGTTTCAGCGAAGAGCAGAACCGCGAGCTTTACGGTAAGTGCAGCAATCCGCACGGCCACGGTCATAATTACGTGGTCGAGGTAACCGTCGCGGGGCCGGTCGATTCAGCCACCGGCATGATCGCCAATCTGGGCGAACTCGATCCCTTCGTCGAGCGTGAGGTGGTCGAGGCGTTCGATCACAAATACTTGAACCAGGAGATTCCGGAATTCCGCGACGTGGTGCCGACCACCGAAAATCTCTGCCGCGAAATTTACCGGCGATTGAAGCCGTTTCCTGCGGCGCGGCTGGAGCGGGTGCGGATCGAAGAGACCAGTAACAATAGTTTTGAATTCGCGGGGTGAGGCGCCCGAGGGGCGGCGCGAAGCGAGGAGCAACGCCAATGAGCGAAACAGGCGACACAACGGAGATTATGGTTCCCGCGGCGGCGGAATCCGAAAGCATTGCCGATCTGGTTCGCCGCATGTTGGTGCAGCTGGGAGAAGATCCCAATCGCGAGGGCCTGCGGCGCACTCCGGAACGCTTTGAGAAGGCGCTGAAGTATCTGACCAGCGGCTACCGACAGGACCCGGAGAAAATCCTCAACGGTGCCATGTTCAGCGTGGGCTACGACGAAATGGTGGTGGTGAAGGACATCGAGGTGTACAGCCTGTGCGAGCACCATCTGCTGCCATTCTTCGGCAAATGCCACGTGGCCTACCTTCCGAATAAGAAAGTCGTGGGGCTCAGCAAAATCGCGCGCCTGGTGAATATGTACGCGCGGCGGCTGCAAATTCAGGAGCGGCTGACCAATCAGATCGCCACGACGATCCAGGAGCAGCTCAAGCCGCAGGGAGTCGGCGTAATTATCGAGGCGCGCCATCTCTGCATGGTGATGCGTGGCGTGGAAAAGCAGAATTCCGCGGCGGTTACCAGCGCCATGCTCGGCGCGTTTCGCAATAACAAGCAAACGCGCGACGAATTTCTGTCACTGGTGCACAAAGTTCAGTAACGAGCGCCGGAGATCCAAGCGGAAATCAGGGATTGACAAAATCTGTCCGCATCCGGCGCGGTGCCGCTCATCTTCTGGGCGCCCAGATTTCGTGGAAAATTCCTTTTGCTCGCCCCCTTCTCTGTGCTAGCATTTTTGTATCTTGAAGAGGCAAATCAAAATAGCAGAGGGCCGTAACGTTTCAGACGGAGGGGTGAGTTGAGCGAAGCCAAGGCCGGTCTGATCGAGCAGTACCGGGTACACACGAAAGACACAGGATCGCCGGAAGTGCAGATCGCACTGTTGAGCGAGCGCATCAACTACCTCACCACTCATCTCCAGTCCCATGCAAAAGATCACGCCTCGCGGCGCGGGTTGATCATGATGGTCAACAAGCGGCGGCGGCTGCTGGACTATCTGAACCGGCGCGACCCGGATCGGTATCGCGAGATTGTGGCACGACTTAGTTTGCGCAAGTAGCGTGGAGTTCCTGAGCGGCCATACCGGCCGCGTCTTCCAAAACCGCCCAAACCGTAAGCGACGGCAGTGGTGCAGGCCCGCAAGGCTGACGTCTGCCCCGCGGTGTGTCCATTAATTCAGTCAAATCGTCGCTTTCGCGGTTTTGTTCCCCTTCGAGATGCATGCCAAGATTCAGTCAAGACGCTGACAACCATTCCCGGCGAACCGGGAGAGAAGGATGTGAAGGATGTTTGAACAAGTAGGCTTGGAACTCGGAGGACGCCGGCTCACGCTGGAGACCGGCAAAATGGCCCGTCAGGCGCACGGCTCCATCGTGGCGCGCTACGGAGACACGGTCGTCCTGGCCACGGCATGCATGGACAACAAGGCCACGGAAAAAGATTTTCTTCCCCTCACCGTCGATTACCGCGAGTACACGTACGCTGCCGGCAAAATTCCGGGCGGCTTTTTCAAGCGCGAAGGGCGCCCCACGGAGCGCGAAATTTTGACCTCGCGCCTGATCGACCGGCCGCTGCGGCCGCTATTCCCCGAGGGCTGGTCCACGGAAACGCAAGTCGTGGCCATGGTTCTTTCCGCTGACAGCGAAAACGATCCGGACGTGATCGGCGTCACGGCGGCGTCCGCCGCGCTGTACATTTCCACGATTCCCTTTGCGCGGCCGATCGCCTGCGTGCGCGTGGGATTGCTGGAGGGCAAGCTGGTGGTGAATCCCACCGTCGCCGAGCAGAAGACCAGCCTGCTGAGCCTGATCGTGGCCGGCTCGGAAGACGCCATCGTCATGGTGGAGGCCGGCTCGCTGGAAGTTTCCGAAGACACGATGGTGGACGCGCTGGAATTCGCGCACGCCGAAATCCGCAAGATCGTGGCGCAAATCCGCGAACTCGGCAACCGCGTGAATGCCAAGAAGCTCGAAGTCAAGCCGCCGGCATTCGACGAAGCGCTCTACTCGCAGATCAAGGCGAAGCACGGCGAAGCGCTGCGCGACGCTCTCGATACCGCGAAATATCCGAAGCTGGAAAGCTACGGGCGCGTGGATGCGGTCAAGAAAGAAATTCTCGCGGCCATTCCCGAGGACGACGAGGACAAGCAGAAGCTGGCCTATCGCGCGTTCGAGCGGCTGCGCGAGAACATTTTCCGCGACGACATGCTGACGCGCCGGCGGCGTCCCGACGCGCGCGCTTTCGACCAGATTCGCCCGATTACCTGCGAAGTGGGCGTGCTGCCGCGCGTGCACGGCTCGGCACTCTTTACCCGCGGCGAGACGCAGGCGCTGGTCACCACCACGCTGGGCACCAAGGAAGATAAGCAGCGCCTCGATCTGCTCTTCGAGGAGGAATCGTTCAAGCGCTTCATGCTGCACTACAATTTCCCGCCCTTTTCGGTGGGCGAAGTGAAATTCCTGCGCGGCCCCGGCCGGCGCGAAATCGGCCACGGCGCTTTGGCCGAGCGCGCGGTTGGCAGCCTCATTCCGCCGGAAACCGATTTTCCGTACGCCATGCGCGTGGTTTCGGACATCATGGAATCCAACGGCTCCTCATCGATGGCCACCGTGTGTGGGGCGTCACTTGCGCTGATGGATGCCGGAGTTCCGCTCAAGTCGCCGGTCGCCGGAATCGCCATGGGCTTGGTCGTTGAGGAAGATAAATACGCGATTCTGACGGACATCGCCGGCGCCGAAGACCACTACGGCGACATGGACTTCAAAGTGGCCGGCACGCGGCAGGGAATTACCGCTCTGCAGATGGATATCAAAGTTGCCGGCGTGAGCATCACCATGATGCGCGAAGCGCTGGCGCAGGCTCGCAAGGCCCGCTTGCAGATTCTGGACACCATGGAGGCGACCATCTCCACCGCGCGTGCGGAAATTTCCTCCTACGCTCCGCACCTGCACATGCTGACGATTCCCACGGACAAGATCCGCGACCTGATCGGGCCGGGCGGCAAGAAGATACGCTCGATCACCGAGTCCACGGGCGTGAAGATCGACGTGATGGACGACGGCAGAGTGCACGTCTTCGCCAGCAACGGCACCGCCGCCGAAGCCGCGCTGAAGATGATTCAGGATGTGACCGCCACGGCCGAAATCGGAAAAACCTATCTCGGCACGGTGGTGCGCATCGCGGAATTCGGCGCGTTCGTGGAGCTTTTCCCCGGTACGGACGGTCTGCTGCACATCAGCGAAATTGCCGAGCAGCGCATCCGCTCGGTGCGCGACGCGCTGAAGGAAGGCGACCAGATCCTGGTGAAGGTTCTGGCGATCGAGGGCAACAAGATCCGCCTCAGTCGCAAAGCCGTGCTGCGCGAGCAGCACGAAAAGCAGCAAAAGAGCGAGGCGGCCGGAAGCTAAACTCCATTGCTTCGCGGCTTCGGCGATTTCGCGCCGCAGCTGAAAGAAAAGTTCAAAAGGGGCGAGCGATCGCCCCTTTTTTCTTTTTGTCGCGATGTTTTGGAGAGAAGGCGCGGGCGAAATTTTTAAGAGTCGTGCCCGGGAGAAATGCGCTCGATGCTGGCGCCCAGCGAGCGCAGCTTTTCTTCGATGCGCTCGTAGCCGCGGTCGATGTGGTAGACGCGGTCGATGGTGGTGGTGTTGTTGGCCACCAGCGCTGCGAGCACCAGCCCGGCGCTGGCGCGCAGGTCCGAAGCCGTCACCGGAGCGCCGGTCAGCGGCGTGGGCCCGGTTACAGTGGCGCAGTTTCCTTCGATTTTGATGTTCGCGCCCATGCGCATCAGCTCCACGGCGTGCAGCATGCGGTTTTCGAAGATTGTTTCGCAGATGCGCGAGACGCCTTCCGCCTGCGTGGCAAGCGCCATGAACTGCGCCTGCATGTCCGTGGCGAACCCCGGATATTCTTCGGTGGTCACGTCCGCGGCCAGCAGCTTTTTCGACGCGCGCACGCGCAGAATGGTGGGATCGTCCACTGCGCAGCGGATATCGACACCGCATTCGCGCAGCTTCGCGATCACCGAGCCCAGATGCTGAGGCGCGCAGTTCTTCAGCGTCAGCTCGCCTCCGGCCATCGCGCCGGCCACCAGAAACGTGCCCGCCTCGATGCGGTCGGGAATGATGGTGTGCTCCGCGCCGTGCAGGTCGGGGACGCCCTCGACGCGGATGGTCGGCGTTCCCGCGCCTTCGATCTTCGCGCCCATTTTCACGAGCAGTTCGGCCAGGTCGCCGATCTCCGGTTCCAGCGCGGCGTTCTCCAGAATCGTTTCACCCTCCGCCAGCACCGCGGCGGTGAGGATGTTTTCCGTGCCGGTCACGGTGATTTTCGGAAAGCGGAAGCGCGCGCCGCGCAGCCGCTTGGCGCGCGCTTCCACGTAACCGTGATCGAGAGTAATCGTGGCGCCCAGTTTTTCGAGCGCTTGAATGTGCAGATCGATGGGCCGCGCTCCGATGGCGCAGCCGCCCGGCAGCGAGACGCGGGCGTGGCCGAATCGCGCCAGCAGCGGCCCGAGCGTGAGCACCGAAGCGCGCATGGTCTTCACCAGTTCGTACGGCGCCTCCGCGAGCGAAACCGTTTCCGCCTGAATCACGAACGCGCTGGGGGGAATGTCCGGGCTTTCCACGCGGCAGCGCATGTGCGCCAGCAGTTTGGCCATGGTGATAATGTCGCGCACGTGCGGAATGTTCTTTAGGTGGACGGGCTCGGGCGTGAGCAGCGCGGCGGCCATGGCCGGCAGAGCCGCATTCTTTGCGCCGCTGATGCGGACTTCTCCGTTCAGCTTTCGCCCGCCGTGAATTTTGAACTTGTCCATCTGCTATCTCCGGCCCTTTGCCTGAGTTTCGCCGCGCCTCGTCAATTCGATCGCTCGCCGCACGTCGCCGCGCGTCTCGATGAGTAATCGGCGCGAGTCGCGGACGCTTGCGCCGGCCGTCAACATCACGATTGCCGCGGGCAAATCGTGTCCCGCCTGACGCAGAGCGTGTTCCGCCGCCGACGCGCTCGCGCCCGTAATTTCCCTCAGAATCTTCGCCCCACGCCGCTGCAACTTGCCGTTCGTCAGCGCCAGGTGGATCATCCAGTTGTCGTAAACCCTGCCCATGCGCACCATGGAAGCTGTCGAAAGCATGTTCAGGACCATCTTCTGCGCCGTGCCGGCCTTCAGCCGCGTCGATCCTGAAACAGCTTCGGGGCCCGTATCCAAGGCAATCGCGATGTGCACGGATTGCGCGATCTCCGATCCGGGGTTCGACGTTACCGCAATCGTCGTCGCGCCGGATTTCCTCGCGTATCGCAGCGCGCCGAGCACGAACGGCGTGGTGCCGCTCGCAGAAATTCCCACGACCACATCACGCCGCGACACCCCGGCGCGCCGCAGGTCGCGCGCGCCATTGACCGCCGAATCTTCCGCGTCCTCGGACGCGAATCGCAGCGCCCTCTCGCCTCCCGCAATGATCGCCTGCACCATCCCCGGCGGCGTGCCGAAGGTCGGCGGACATTCGGCGGCGTCCAGCACCGCCTGCCGGCCGCTGGTGCCCGCGCCTACGTAGATCAATCGGCCGCCGGCGCGAAACGCCTTCACGATCGCGTCGACGGCCTTGGCGATTCCTGGCAACTCTCGCCGCACCGCGCGCGCCACGCGGGCGTCTTCGCCATTCAATACGCGCAGGATTTCGAGCGTGGGTTTGCGATCGAGTCCACGCGAACGGGGATTCCGCTGTTCCGTTTTCGCTGATTTCAAAGGGGGCCCCGTCCACCTTCAGCCATTATATCGGCAAGCGCCGCAGATGCGATGACGTCCTGCCGAACGAAGCGAAAATTGTGCCGATGAAGTCATCGATTTGCCGTCGACGCGTTCGCCAATCCCAGCGCTTCGACAATCGCATCGTGCAGCGCCGGGCGCACCTGGCGGATTTGATCGTTGGCGCGCGTCGGGTGAACGCGATTCGTCAGCAGCACGACGAATAACTCGCGCTCCGGGTCGATCCATAGCGATGTTCCCGCGAAACCGGTGTGCCCGTAGCTTTTGTTCGAAAAGTAGCGGCCCGATGACGAGGGCGCCACCGGCACGTCCCAGCCCAGCGCGCGGGCCGAGTTGCCGATGGGCTCGCGAGCAGTAAACTGCTCGATGGTGGAACGAGCCAGCAACCGGTGGTGCGCGTAAATTCCGCCGTTTAGCATCATCTGCGCGAAGGCGGCTACATCGTGCGCGGTGGAGAAAAGCCCGGCGTGGCCCGCAACTCCTCCCATCGCCCAAGCGTTCTCGTCATGCACTTCGCCGAGCAGCAGCCGCTTGCGGTAGGCCGCGTCTTTTTCGGTCGGCGCGATGCGTGCGCGCAGGGCTTTGGCTGGCGTGAATCTCGAAGAGCTCATGTCCATCGGCGCGAAGATGCGTTCTTCGGCAAAGTTGTCCAGCGATTCGCCCGAAAGCTTCTCCACGATGCTTCCAAGCAAAATAAATCCAAGATCGGAGTATTCGATCTGCGTTCCCGGCTGCCGGACGAGCGGCTCCGCGATCACCCGCGCTACCACGTCTCGCTTGCCCTTCGCCTGCTTGTAAAAATCCCGGTGCGCCGCGAGCCCGGCGTTGTGCAGCAGCAGCATGCGCACGGTGACTCGACCGCGCCATCCAGCATCGGGATCTGACTTGGCCGCGCAGCCGAATTCCGGCAAGAAGCGCGCCACCGGCGCGTCGAGATCGATCTGCCCGCGCTCGGCGAGCATCATCACCGCCGTCGTTGTCACGATGGGCTTGGTCAGCGAGGCCACATCGTAAATCGTGTCTGCCGTCACCCGCGCGGACTTCGCCTCATACGTCAGCTTGCCAAACGCGTGCACTGCCAGCCGGTCTTTGCAGCCGATAGCCGCAACGCCGCCCGGAAACGCGCCGCTTTTCACGGCGCGGTCGAGCAGTTCATAGGCCGGTTTCAGCCGCCCGGAAAACTCCGCCGTCGCTGGCTGCAGCGTCATGGGATTCGCCGCTGCCGCCAGCCCCGCGCCGCGCTCCACCACACCCGGAACCGTGACCGGAATTGTTCCGCCGATCGCGATTTGTCCAAACAGAGCTCGCGCGGCAGCTTCCTGCGCCACACTGTTCGCCGAAAATGCCGCCAGCCACGTCTTCGCGTTGGGGAATCGCTCGATCAAGTACGGGCTGCCGAACGCCGCTACAACCACCGGCTTGCCCGCAGCAAGGAGCTCGTTTACGAACGCGCGCTGATCCTCCGGAAATCCCACGTGCCCCTTGCGGTCGGCCACGCGGACGAAAAGCGCGGCAACCGCTACATCGTACGATTCCGGCGCCGGCAGCCTGAGCATTTTCACGTTCGAAAATTGCGTGTCCGCGCGCAGAACGGCCACCGCGTCCGCGCGCCGCTGAATCTCCGGCGCCAGTGTCTCCGCCGGGCACGCGTCGCGGTCGCCCGAAAGCGCCACCAGCAGCACGCGCAGCGGCCGCGTCGCATCGAGCGGCAGCAGATGCTGATGGTCGCGCAGCAGCGTGACCCCGCGGTCGGCGATTTCCAGAGCCTTGGCTGCAAATTCGGGCCGGCCGAATCGCTCGCTCACGCGTTCGATATCGACGAAGCGCCGCTCATCCAGCTTCAGCCGCGCCTTCGCCGCAAAAATCCGCCGCACCGACGCATCGATCCGCTCAACTCCGATGCGCCCGGACCGCACCGCCTCTTCAATACTCGCAATAGCCGCACCGGGCGACGGCGGCATCAGCACCACATCCGCCCCGGCCTCCACCGCTCGCACTGCCGCTTCTCCCGGCGGAAAGAGCGACGTCACTCCGCCCATCTCCATCGCGTCCGTGATAATCAACCCGCCGAATTTCATTTCCTCGCGCAACACGCCGCTCAAAATCCTGCGCGAAAGCGTCGCCGGCACATGCGGCTCCGGTTCCAGCGCCGGTACCGCCAAGTGTCCCGGCATGATCGAGCTGACGCCCGCCGCAATCGCCGCGCGAAAAGGAACAAATTCGTTGTGCTCCAGCTCCTCGCCGCTTCCCGGCACCGTCGCGAGCGCCAGATGCGAATCGACGTTCACGTTGCCATGCCCGGGAAAGTGCTTGGCCGTCGCCAGCGCGCCGTTTTCTTCCACGCCGCGGACGTATTCGGCGACGTATTTCGCTGCTTCGCGCGCATCCTCGCCAAACGACCGGAAATTGATGATTGGATTCCTGGGATTGTTGTTCACGTCCGCCACCGGCGCGAAAATCCAGTGCACGCCCGCGGCGCGCGCCTCCAACGCGGTAATCTTCCCGGCTTCATACGCCAGCTTCGGATCGCCCGCCGCCGCGATGGCCATCGGCGCAGGAAGCGCCGTGCCTTCCTCAAGCCGCATGCGCGTGCCGTACTCGAAATCCGCGCCGATCAGCAACGGAATCTTCGCCCGGCGCTGCAGCTCGTTTGCCATCACCGCCGTTGGATACACCTGGCTGCGCTGGATTCCCAACGGCCCGCGCATCGCTTCCAAAATCAGCCCGCCGACGCGATGTTCCTCCACCTCCCGCAGCGGCGCTTGATATTCAGCGCTCTCGACGGATTGAAATCCGCCGAAGAAAGGCACCATCAGCATCTGCCCGATTTTTTCGCGCAGGCTCAACCGTGCCAGCGTGCGTTCCACCCAGGAATTCCCGGTTCGCGCGCCCCGGCGTCCGCCGCGGACGGATTTGGCCGTGCGCTTAGCTGGCGTCATAGTGGCAATCGAGCCGCACGCGATGCACCAGAGTCAGCCGCGGCTGTAGTTTTCTTCGCGTTCGCATTCCGCAGCAGTATAGAGCACGCGTTTCGCGCTCGACAGTGAAACACACGCCGATGTTTCGTTCCCGGCGGGGCAAGGCCGCAGGAAGCAGTTGTGTGCACGAATTACATGTAAGTTGCTGAATCTACGTGGGATGGTGTATTTTCGCCACTGCCCAGGATCGCCTTCTTCGAAGCCCGAGCGCGGGTGTAAAATGGTATTAGGGAACTGAGGGGAAGGAGCCGCGGCATCATCGGCAGTCCCGTTAATCCGAAGCACTCATAAGCAGCAAAGAACCGCCACTTCGCTTCAAACCGGCTGTAACGAAAGCAAAAAATCGCATCGGCTTCGTCGTCCGGCCCGGTCGTTTCAAAGCGAAAGTGGCGTCGATCTCCGTTCCAGGATGCGGCCCCGAACCTCGAGTTCCAAAAATCATCCGCGGTAACGAGGAACTCATGCCTCAGAAAATTTCTCCGACCGAAGCGAAGTTCTATCTTGGATTCGACGGCGGCGGCACGAAGACGGAATGCGTCCTGGCCGATGCCGAGGGCCGCGTTCTGGCTCGGGCATTCACCGGAGCCTCCAATCCGCTGCGCGCCGGCTACATGCGCGCGTGGTTCGCGCTCAGCGAGGCGGCCGACTGCGTTTTGAGCCGCGAAAAAATCCATGCCGGCCACATCGCCGGAATTTGCGCTGGGCTCGGCGGAGCGGGTAGCTCCGGAATTGCCCGCCGCGCGATCCATTTCTTCGAGGGCGGTTTTCCCAACGCGCGCGTTCGCGTCACCACGGATCTCGATATCGCGCACGAAGCGGCCTTTGGCAACGGCGAAGGAATCCTCCTGCTCGCCGGCACGGGCTCGGCAGCGCTCGGTCGCGACGCGGCTGGACGCACCGTGCGCGCCGGCGGCCACGGCCCGTGGTTCAGCGATGAGGGCAGCGCGTTCGATATCGGGCGCCGCGCATTCGAAGCCGTGGTTCGCGCCGAGGAAGGCCGCGGGTCGGCCACCGCCCTTTCCAAGCGTATTTTCGAGTGGCATCAATGCCGCGACTGGGGCCTGGTTCGCGATTCCATCGCCAAGAATCCCGACGAGGTGTTTCCGAAAACGTTTCCGCTGGTCGCGCAACTCGCGGATAAGGACGATGCCGTGTCCCGCGAGATTCTCTCGAAAGCCGCCGCGTCTCTCGCCGAGCTTGCCGCATCCGCGGCGAATCAGCTTGGCTGGCGCGATCGCGACGTGCCGGCGGCGAAAGTCGGCGGCGTCTATGGGCGCTCGAAATTTTTCGATGCCGCGATCGAAGCGGAACTGAAGAAGGCGCTGCCGCGCGCGCATTTCGTCACGGTGGAAATCTCGCCGGCGGAGGCCGCGGTCCGCATGGCCATCCGCTCGGCGCGCGCCAAGGGAAATGCTGCCTGAGCTGGAAATCAGCGTGGAATATGCGCGATCGGAGGCGGGCGACGCGCTGAAGTCGCTGGTTCACGACCCCCGCGAAGAAATTCTCCTCGCGCTGCTGGAAAATCCCAATCTCGAGGAGCCCCACATTGCGGCGCTCGTGGACCGACTGGATTTATCGGCGAGAGTCTTGGCCGCCATCAGCGAAAAGGGAACGTGGACCTCGCACGAAAAGGTCCGGCTGGCGGTGGCGCGGCATCCGCGCACTCCGAAACGCATCGCGCTGGCCATGCTTCGCCAGCTTTTTCTCTTCGATCTGGCACGCTTGAGCCTGCTGCTTTCGGCCCCCGCCGATATTCGCCGCGCCGCGGAAGAAATGATCCTGGCGCGCGTGCCGCATTTGCCCGTCGGCGAAAAGCTGACGCTCGCTCGCCGCGGCCCGGCGCGAGTGGCCGGCGCGCTGCTGGCCGAAGGGCATCCGCAGGCTATCAAGCTGGCGCTGGACAACGCGTTTCTCACCGAAAGTCAGGTGCTCAAGGTGCTGGCCAAATCGGGTGTCCCGGAACGCTGCGTGGCGGCCATCGCCCAGCACCGCAAGTGGGCGCGCATGTATAACGTGCGCGTGGCGCTGGTGCGGAATCCGGCCACGCCGGCGCCGAACCTGCTGGCATTTCTCACGGATCTGACGCTTCGCGATTTGCGCGACCTCGCGGGACTCGAAAGTTTGCCACCGCATGTGCGAAGATACATCGGGAAGGAATTGAAGCGCCGTTCGGAAACGACAGGGAATCCAGCGCGAGCGTGACGGCTGCGGCGCGGTGGCGGGGGAGGATCAATGGCTAAATCGAAGCAACTGGGATGGATCATCGGGCTGGGCGCGGCGCTGTTTATCGGCATTTTGACGTACTCGTCCTTTCAGGCCACGCGTGACCAATACGAAGTGTGCGTCACGTTCAATGGCAATTCCCATTGCGCTTCGGCTTCCGGCACGAACTACCGGGAGGCCGTGCGCAGCGCGCAGGCGATTGATTGCGAATTACTGGCCAACGGCCGCGACCAGAATATGGTCTGCCTCGACCAACAGCCGACCAGCATCCGGCACTTGAAGCAATAAAGTTCCCGTCGATCGGCTGGCGGCGCCGAACCATTCCGCGCCCCTTGGTGCCATAATACTTATGGCGCCCGCCGCGAAACGCCGCGGAAGCGCCAATATTCTTCCGGCCCCGCTCGTGAATCCCCATGGAGGAAAATCGCGTGTGCACATGATCCGATGCCTCAACTGCGGGTCGGAGCGCGACGTGGACGTGTGCGATTATTGCGGGCTGGGCTCGACCGCCGCTGAGTTTTCGCTGCGGAAAACGCTGCTTAAGCGCACCGCAGTTTTCCTGGTGGGCGCGATTTTGTTCGTGACCGCGAGCGGCTCGTGTCCCGCGCTCGATCTGGACCAGATGCTGATTTTCGGCGGAGTATTGTTCTTCGGCATGCTGGCGCTATCCACCGTGGTCGAGCGCCGCGCGGTACGCCACGCCGAAACCGAAGCGCTCAAGCGCATCTATTACGGGCTGATACCCGTCCCCTGGATCTTGGGCGCGCTCTTGATGGCCAATGGCGCTCTGGACACTTCGAAACCCCACATCGAGGAAACCAGGGTCGTGGGAAAATTTTCCATGCCCGGACCGGTGCCGAGCCGCAGGCTGATCGTGCAATCCTGGCGGGAAGGGCACCGCTTCGAGCGAATCCCCGTCACCCGCGCGGATTTCGATAGCTTCAGCCCGGGCGACACGATCGAAGTAACGATCAAGGAAGGCCTCGCCGATATTCCTTGGGTTGCCGGCGTCACCCACCCCGAGTGAACGCAGCGCGTCCCGATGAAGCCGCCGGAGCCCAGGGGCTTACTCACGCGCAACAGATGCACGAGCCGTCGCCGCGCGCCTTTCAGGGAACGCTAAGATCATGGCGTGAGACTGCCCGACACATGGACCGAGCGGCTGCCTTTTTTGGACGCGATCGAGGACGATTGGCAGAGCGTACCGCGCGCCGTGCTGATCGTGGCATCGGCGTTCTATTTGCTCTTCCTCTACCAAGCGGCGCGAGGCAGAGGCGCGCTGTTGGCGATCGATCTCGTCTTTATCCCCATTCACGAGGGCGGGCACCTGCTTTTCCGCTTTTTCGGCTGGCAGTTTCTGTACGTGGCCGGCGGGACGCTCATGCAAGTGGGCGTGCCGCTGATGCTGGCCGCGTATTTCGCGCTGCAGCGACAGGTACAGGGAACCGCGTTCTGCATGTTTTTCTGCTTCGAGCAGTTTCTGCCGATTTCCACGTACATGGCCGACGCGCGCGCGCAGCAACTCCAGCTTCTCACCGTGGGTGACAGCGATTTCGTGATTCACGACTGGCACTATCTTTTCAGCAGCCTCGGAGTGTTGAACCATGACGTGCAAATCGCGCACGCAGTGCGCGCGCTCGGCTGGCTGGGCATGATCGCGACGGTGGCGTGGATGGTCTGGCGCAGCTGGCCGAAGGGCGCCGAGGCGAATCGGTCCATTGGCATCGGAGGCGGCACATTCCAGGCAAAATGAATCGCAAGCCGGCAATGGCATCGGGCGCGCCGGCCGAGCCGCGCTGGCCGGTGGTCGTGGCGCTCGTGGCCGCCGGCTGCATGTATTTGGGACTGCCTGAAGAGCTTTCCGTCGGGCCCCGCTGGCTACTGCTTTCAATCATTTTGGTCCTGCTGGCGCCGCTGATCATCACGCATCGGAGCGGGCGTTACCGGCTCAATCACGTTCTGGCGCTCGTTGCGGACGGCATCTTGACGATTTTCCTGATCGGCTCGCTGTCGTTTTTGGTGGAGGGGCTGCCTTCGCATCGCGAAGCCCCACGGGCGCTGTTGCAATCGGCGGCGGGATTGTGGCTCACGAATATTTTGGTGTTCGCGCTCTGGTATTGGAGGCTGGACGCCGGAGGACCGCACGAGCGCGAGCATGCCGAGGGTCCGATCAAGAGCGCGTTCCTGTTCCCGCAGATGACTCGCCCCGAAACCGATGAGGACGGCCGGCCGTGGTCTCCGCATTTCGTCGATTATCTTTTTCTGGCGTTCAACACGAGCACCGCGTTTTCGCCGACGGACACTTCCGTGCTTTCCCGCAAGGCGAAATTGGCGATGATGGCGCAGGCCCTGATTTCCTTGATGATTCTGGCGCTGCTGGCTGCCCGCGCGGTGAACATTTTGTAGCGACGTCCGCATTCGCGGGGCGAACGGGAGAGGCTGCTCGAAGCGAGCAGCGCTCGCGGGGCCGAAATGGCAAGAGACGAAAGGCCCGTGCTGCGAAACTACGTTTTCACACCAGTCGGCCCGTGATTCCGGGCTGGCGAGGGGCTAGATTGCACCCGCGAAGTGGCGTAATGCGCTTCATTTTTGCAGGAACGCGACAAAAACGCGAAAGGACGCATCGGAGAATTGCCGCAGTCGGCGAAGGATTCTGCGGAAGCTGCCTTCGACGCCCATGTGCGTTCGCAGTTTTTCAGGTAAGATGTTGGGAACCACTTCAGGGGCGTAGCTCAGTGGTAGAGCAGCGGCCTTTTAAATCGCTTCTGACCCGCATAAACACTGGCGTTTTTATTGGTTTCAACAGCTTACCTGCCTACGCTTGCCCACGGTTCCCCACAATTCCCTACGGTTCAATACAAGAACAATGCAAGTAGATCGGCGTGGTCGTGAGGGGTCGGAACCGGGTAGCTTGGTACCTCCGGCCTATCGACAGGTGTATGCCTGTGTGATACTATGTGACCATGAAGCGGACAGCCCTCTTTTTGAAGGAAGAGCAACTCAAGAAGCTGCTGACGCTGTCGGAGAAGACGGGCGCTCCGGTGGCGGAACTCATCCGCCGTGCGATTGACAAGTACCTTCAGGAAAGAGCCAAGGAACCGAAGTAAGCGGGACGCCACGGTGTTAGGGCACCGAGACGCCCCTGACCGAAGCAACCTGATTAGGAGGCTGCCATGGCTGTACGCAAACTACCACCACTGCTGTTCTCGGCAAAGACCCGAGTCCCCCAGCCCGGCTGCTTTACGCACTACTTCCATTTCATCGCAAGCATCAAGCGGAAGAGGAATCGGTACCGATACCTTTTTGTTTGCGACAGTCAGCCTCTCATGACCTTCGGGAGCCACGGTCTACCCGACTATTGCCCGGCGTGCGGTGTTCCGAATCCACTCCAAGGAGAATGCGAATGTTAATCAGCAAAGACAACGGCGGTAAGACCATCGGCTGGCGGGAAACGCATTTTTCGAAGGACGAAAGCGTTGATGTCTCCGTCGTTCGCAACATCACCACGATCTCGACGCGGGACAAGACGACCGGGAAGATGGAATCAAAGACCCTTCTAGGCACGCCACTGCTGCCCTCCAATTTTGAGAGGAGCAAGTGAGTAGCGTTTGGGCGGCTCCTCCCGTCCGTGCCGATGCCCCGAACATCGAAGAGCCTGTGAACGCCGTCTGCTCTGGAATGGCGATTCTGCGCCGGATTGGCTGCCCGGAGGGGTTGGGGGCGGCTGGGGCGTTTCCGAGGCGGTGGAAGGCTTTGTGACCAGCTTGGCTGATTAGATGACATTGTCGGCTCCTTGCTCCGAGTAGACTTGGTAGCTGTTGGACGACCAAGGTTCGGAAAAAAGGAGCCGAGCGATGATCATTATAGGATGTGATTTTCACACGCGCTATCAGCAGATAGCGATGATGGACGACGTGACCGGGGAGTTAATCGAACGGGGGTTGGAGCACCCAAATGGGAAAGCAGACAGCTTCTACCGCAGTTTGCCCAAGCCGGTTCGCGTGGGGGTGGAAGCGACGGGTCCTCTGCAGTGGTTCGAGCGGCTGCTGACAGAACTAGGTCACGAGCTGTGGATCGGGAACTCGGCCAAGATTCGCGCCAGCGAAGTGCGCAAGCAGAAAACAGACCAGCGGGACGCCCAGCTGATTCTGGAGCTGCTGCTGACGAATCGCTTTCCCCGCATCTGGGTTCCCACTCCCGCCGAACGCGATCTGCGCCAACTGCTCAGGCATCGCCACAAGATGGTGCGGATGCGGACGATGCTGGGCAATCAACTCCACTTCCTGGCCATGAGCCAGGGGCTATGCCGAAAGAAAAAGCTGTTCACCCGGCACGGCCGCGCGGAACTAACGGGCTTGGCGCTGGGACCTTGGGCCAGCCGTCGTCGCGAAGAACTTCTGCGCCTACTCGATCAACTCGCTCCGGTGATTGACGAACTGGATCGCGCGGTGATGGAAGAAGCCCAGCGCCGCGAAGATGCGGTTCGCCTGATGACTCATCCCGGAATCGGCCCCGTCAACGCGCTGGCGTTTGTTCTCACCATCGGTCCGGTGGCGCGCTTCGAACGCAGCAAGCAGGGCAACACCATGGTGCGCTGGCTGTTGATCGAAGCGGCGCACCACGTGGTGCGTTTGGATCCGGAGTTTCGGCAGGACTATCAGAGGCTGAAGTCCCGTCGAGGAAACGCGGTGGCGAAGGTGGCCATCGCGCGCAAGTTGGCTGTGCGTATGTACTGGATGCTGCGCAGTGGGGCAGATTACGCACGGCTGGTTCGCATGCAAGCCAGCCCGGAGGCCACCCTGGTGGACGCAAGTTCACCGCTCGGCTGATTGGGCCGCTTGCTCCCGCGAGCGATCGCGGCGTCTGAAGAACGAATCATGGTCGGAACGTTAGAGGCCGGATAGATGGTTGGTGGAACCAGAAATCCACCGCTGGATTCATGGTGCGAGCCTTGGTCGGAAGGAAAGCAGGAAAGAGCAAAGATCCCGATCAGGTAAAAAAGAGTCCTCCGCGACTCGCACATTCGAGGTGTGCCTTGACAGAGCCGACAACGTCATAGAGGGTGGCTCTGTGGCTTGGGCTATGGCACCGCCAAGTCTGGCGGTGCCATTTCTGGCGCGGCCCGCTGGGCGGAACGGATCATCGGGGAGATTGATCGGCGTCACCCTATGAAGCCAACGGCGAGTGGATCATAAAGAAGATAGATATGGTTTCCTCTCGCCGCGCAGACCACTTTGCGACAAACGGGCGCATCAAGGTTGCTTGTTTCTCGGACCATCAGACCGTGCCCAGTTCGGTGTCCATTCCCTTCTGTCCTCCACAACGCGAATCTTCATCCGCGAATTGATCTCAGCAGCGGGGACGAGGAACTCACGATAAGGCTTACCTTGTTCAATCCATTCGTACTGACCGATTTCGGACTCGGTTAGAGGAACAATGTCTGCCCGGCGACGAAGCTAACGAGGCGATGCTTGATCATTTATGGAACCGGTTTGATGGATTGAGTAATGAAGAATTCCAGGAAATCTACGCCTACGATCCAGGAGAGTGAACGTCAGGATGGCGTCGCTACGTAGATCGCTCGCATGAACCAAACACACGTGCCGCTGGATTGTTCTCCAATCTCTCAATGTTGAAAATGAACGCGTCTGTGGCGATCCGGCTGAGGGGGATTCACGATACTGCGCTGCGCATCGGGAGGAGATGATCATTCAAGGGGAAATTCGCTTTTGAGCCAAGCTGAAACGCTTTCTGTCGTTGTCAGGTCGTTCCGCCTAAGTAATTCAACGATGTCGGCGGCCGAGATAACCAGGACAGGATGTTGGTCTTCCTTTATTTCTTTGTAGGCGTATACGTCCAAGTAACTTGTGGTGACGAGTATAACGAATTGTCGATGTCGCAGTCTGGATATCAGGCGTGACACCTGCCGAACACCCACTGATTCGGATTTCCCGTAACATTTTGCCTCAAGCGCGAAGTCCACAAGAATTGAACCCGGCCCCGAACCTATTCTTAGTCGTTCCACAGCGTCACGACCGCCGTCACGAGATGGCCGCGTCAGGTCAAGTGAAGCAATGTCTGGAAGCAGCATCATTGCAAGGGCGGCGGCGCATTTTTCAAATTCAATTGGTCTGTCTTCAAAAAGGAGTGAAGCGCGGCTACAATCTGAGCACGAGCACCACGATTGAGCTGCCGAGCGCCTTGTATCGCGGGCCGTCGGGGCAGAGTTCAGTGCGGGGGAGCCGGTAGGGCACGAGGGTGTAGTCGTCGGGGAAGCCCATCAGGCGCTCCCACTCCAAGGGCATGAGCCTGCGCACCCCGAACATGTCGTCCATCAGGAGCGTCTCCGCCGAGATGTTCCTCCCGGTGCCGGAGGCCAGCAGGGCGTGCGCGGCCTGTTTTCAACAAATTGGGGAATCTGCTCTTCGCTCGAAGCTAAGCCCCCGCGCGTGAAAACATTTTGCTCTGGTACAGTTTTGGTCCAGCTCAAGCACCCCTTCATCCAGGAAAGTGTGCCCATCGCAACTGTGCCAGTTCAAGGGGTCATTCCACGCGGCTTTAAGCTTTGCACCTCGAAACTGATCAGAAAGAGGGTTGTGCTTATCGCAAGGCTCAGGTTTCCGAGCTTCCCGGCGCCTATCTCGTTCGCTTGCGAGTCGCCCACCATCTGATTCGTTCACTCCTCGCTTCTTTGCACTCGCAAAACGCGACTGCCATTTTGGAACTTTCGGTTTCGTACCCTTCATAGGTTTAGGGCGGGTTCCTTCTGCTGCGCTTTGTCTCGACGAACAAGTTGCGCAATACGTAGAGCAGAAAGAGCACACAAACAACGCACACTCCTAAGAAGATCAAAATCGTAAGGTTTGCTCGTGTATGCACTTGGTATGTTACTCGCGACGCGTGAGACGCTGGAGATGTAGCATCGTGCGCGTAAACAGGGCATAAATGCAGCCTAACGAGCAGATAGACGCGCGTGAGCAGCATTCTTGCGTCGTGGGCTGAAGGCGCGTGTGAAGCTCGGGGAAGGGTTATGATTGAGCGCGAACCGAAGGCGCTTAGGCGGCAGATGGTTGCTTATGGAGCCGACTTTCGGCGACGATGATGACGCGGATGTCTTTCGCGCTGCGTACGATTCGCAGAATGAAATCTGTCTCAAGTAGGCGATCCCACCAGCGAGGCTTCGAGCGATTAAGAAGGATCTGTGTGATTTGGTTTCGACGAGCGAAATCGAGAATAGATTGGGCAGCGTCCCGGCCTTCGATCACTCTGGTGTCTATGTGCAGGGTTCTTGCGAAATTCAGGTGCTTCTCGATGGCCTCCGTATCTTCGCCCTCTGAGCGCTGGTCCTTTTGATGGGCGAGCACGCAAGCGGCAAAACAGTCTGCGTTCAGATAATCGGCCATTCGGCGACCACGGCGGATGAGTACGGATGTTGAAGGGTCTGCGGTGACATAGATCAAGATTCGATCGTGGATGGGCTTTTCAGAAAGTGGGGCAGGAGTCATGTGCTTCATCGGCTCGGCCGCCTCGGTGCTTTCCCGGATTTCCAGTTCGTGCGCAGTTTGACGCAAAGCGAGTTCGCGTAGGGACGCGAGTGTTGATTCCTTAAAAAAGTTTTCCATCGCCTGCTGCGCCTTTTCCGGTGCGTAGATGACTCCTCTTTTCAGGCGATTTAGAAGAGCTTCGGTGGTCGCGTCGACCATCACTACTTCAGCGGCACTCTTGACGAGCCAATCCGGAACAGTTTCGCGGACGCGGACTCCGGTGACATGGAAGATCTGGTCATTTAGGCTTTCGAGGTGTTGGATATTCATCGTAGTCATGACGTCGATTCCCGCATCCAACAGTTCCTGCACATCTTCCCAGCGCTTTGAATGTCCGGAGCCCGGTACATTCGTGTGGGGCAACTCATCCACAACGCAGATGGCGGGGTGACGCCGAAGAATGGCGGCCGTGTCCATCTCTTGCAGCCAAACGCCGCGATAATTGATGCGTTTTGTTGGAATCATTTCGAGTCCAACGGTCTTTGCGATGGTGTCCTTCCGGCCATGAGGCTCGAAATACCCCATGACGATGTCTTTTCCCGATCGCTTCAGCTCTTGGGCTTCTTCGAGCATGCGGTAGGTTTTACCGACGCCAGCGGCATAGCCGAGAAACACCTGCAGCTGGCCACGCTCAGTCCGGGTGGCGGTGGCACCAGAATCAGTGTTATTGGGGGTAGACGACGACATCGATTCCTTCTGCCGAGCGAACCAAGCGCTCCACGAGACTTCCCCACAGCCTTCGCCGCAGACCGTGTCGAGAACTATGACCGACGAAGATTTGAGTGATGCCTTTTTCTCTCGCAAACTTGAGGATGGCATCCGACGTGTCGAAGCCACTGAGGATTTCCACTTCCGCTCCGAGCTCGCGAGCATAGTTCAGGTTCTGCTCCAAGGTAAGGCGGTCCTGAGCGGAGAGGGAGCGCTCCTGTACGTATGCGACGTAGAATTCTCCCTGGAACCGGTCGGCGTTCCGGCTTCCGCTTTCCAACATCCGTTCCGCGCTCAAGTGCGGACTCACACACACCAGAATCCGTTCCTGAACGCCCCAAGGTTGCTCGATCCCATGCGATCGTAAATAGCTTTCGAGCTGCCGGTCCACGACAGATGCCGCGACGAGAAGCGCCAATTCACGCAAGCGAGATAGCTTGTGCCTTTCGGCGAGTAGAGCAGCGCGATCCTGAGGATCTGCGCCACGGGCGCCCGACTCCGGGGCGGGCGCGTCAACTACAACGATCTCATCCGCACTGCCGTCCAAAAAGCCGCGAGGAATTGTACTGGAGGGCTTGGAACCTGTGATGCGCGCGACTTCATCCTGCAATTTTTCGAGATACTGCAAGTTGACAGTGGCGACGACAGAAATGCTGGCGTCCAGCAGTTGCTCCACATCCTGCCAGCGATGGGCATTTAGACTGCCCGCAGGATTGTCGTAAGCGAGGCCATCTACGAGCGCCACTTGAGGATGACGGCGAATGACCGCTGGCACGTCGATGGACTCCGAATTGTCCGTTTTCAAAGTGGGAACGATTTCCAGTTTGCGCAAAATTTCTTGAATTTCGGGAGGATATTCCGGCTGCAAGGCGCAGACGACAACATCTTCGCCTCGCTGCATACGCCTGCGGCCTTCATCTAGCATTTGAAACGATTTCCCCACTCCCGCAGCGTAGCCCAAGAAAACTTTCAGCCGGCCGCGCCGGCTGCGGCGCTCTTCAAGCTCGATCTGCTCAAGCAGTTGCTCCGGACTTGGCCGCTGGGTTGGCTTCTTGGCCATTGAGTGTTAGTGTAGCCAGACTGCGAGAAAAGGCAAACAGGCGCGAGTGCTCAGTGCATCGGATCGCGAGCTACAGCCCAGCGCCGGACAGCGATGATCGACCAGACGGCCTCCACCAGTCCGAAGGGCCACGCTCCCTGAAGAAATCCGTAGACAGAACCCATAACACAAGCTCCCCCGAAGGCGAGCGTATATCAGCGGCTGCGGCTCTCAAGCGCATAGAACACCACCATTGAAGTGACAGCAAATAATCCGAAGGCAGTTAATAGATGCATACGGTGTTTGTTGCTTTTTGCCTGTCAAGATCATGAGCTGAGTGGTTTGCGCGCGACGATCATCCACCACGTCTCACGATTCGGATCGTTTTCGATGAAGGGATCTTCAACCGCCAGAATCTCGAAATTCACGCGGCGAAGGTCATTCGCCACTTGGGTGGCGGCGATTTCATGCCCGCCGGGTTTCGTTACACCGATGTTCGCCTTATTCGGCTCCCGATCCACGATCACCAATCGCCCGCCCGGAATCAAAGCCGAGTTTACGTGGGCGAGGATCAACTCAGCGTCGGCAAACTCATGATAAGCATTCACGATGAGCACTGCATTCACGCGTGCGACGGGCAAGCGGGGGTCGGAAACCAGGCCGTGAATAATTTGAACATTTTGCTCCCCTTTCACGAGCGTCCGCACCCACAGAAAGGCGAGCGCCAAACGGCGAATATCTTCCGCTATCACTCGGCCGCCAGAGTCAAGTCGCGGAGACAACTTGAGCGTGAAATACCCAGCGCCGCATCCAAGATCCACTGCTTCCTCACCGGGCTTTAGGGCGAGAGCATCGATGATAGCCGCGGGGCGCTGCCACTGATCGCGCTGCGCTTCCACCACGTCCAGCCGTGAAAGGGTGTTCAGCGCAGAATAGCCCGTGTCCATCAGGAATAAGACGGCGAGCGCAGAAAGAAAAAAGACCAGAAGTTTGATTCGATAGCTCAATGGCACGGGGGGGGGCCAGGAACGGTTCGGCCGCAATCAGCGCAGGACCGCTCCCTTATGGTCCGCGTTAGCATCCGCCGACTGCGACTTGGTCGCGGGAAAGCGTCGATCAAGTGCGACATTCAGGAGAAGCACGTTGACGCGGGGCTCGCCGAGAAAACCCAAATCGGGTCGATCGGTAAACTCCGCGATCATAGGTTTGACCTGATCTGGACTAACGCCGCGAGCCTTTGCAACTCGCGCCAGTTGCAGCGATGCATTGGCGGGACTGATGTCCGGATCGAGGCCCGATGCTGAACTCGTAACAGCATCGGACGGAATTGGCACTTTAGGCGTGAACACCAACGGGTTCTGTGCATCGTTGAAAGCGTCGATGAGCTTCACGTCATCCAGATTTCCCTGCGTGTCCTTGAAGCGGTCGAGGGGGATCGATGATTCATACGGGATTCCGTTGTCCACACAGTAGTGCACGATGCGATCCTTGATTCCGTCAAAACTGACGGTTTCCTTTCCGCTGCTATCCTTCACGGTTACTCCTAGCATTAGCTTGGCACTCGTCGGACCCAGATTCGATCCGCCCGATTCCGTGGCGTCGTAGCCATTGCCCGCAGCCGATGGCCGAGGGTGGAAGTATTCCGGCTTTGAGAACGATTGGCCAATCAGGCTTGACCCCACGACTTTGCCATCCACGCGAATCAAGCTGCCGTTCGCCTGATGCGGGAAAATCGCTTCGGAAATGCCAGTCATCACAGCCGGGTAGATAAGTCCTGTGAGAATGGTAAAGGCTATCGTGAGCCGTAGTCCCGGTCCCAATTCTTTAATCATGATTCACTCCCTTACGCGAGGTGCAACGCCACTAGGATCTTGTCGATCGCCCAGATGCCAGGGAACGGCACGATGATACCGCCCAGGCCATAAATCAAAAGATTGCGCATCAGCATCTGTCCCGCGCTGACAGGCTTGTAGCGCACTCCCCGAAGAGCTAATGGAACGAGCGCGATAATGATCAAGGCATTGAAAATGACCGCCGCGAGCACCGCGCTTTGAGGCGAGTGCAAACCCATAACGTTCAGCTTGTTCAGTTCCGGATAAATCGAGGCGAACATAGCCGGAATGATGGCGAAGTATTTCGCCACGTCATTGGCGATGGAGAAAGTGGTCAAGGAGCCTCGCGTGATCAGTAGCTGCTTTCCGATGGCCACGACTTCGATCAGCTTCGTTGGGTTGCTGTCGAGGTCGACCATGTTGCCGGCTTCTTTCGCCGCCATCGTACCGGTGTTCATGGCTACGCCGACGTCGGCTTGAGCCAGCGCGGGAGCGTCGTTTGTCCCATCGCCGGTCATGGCCACGAGCCTGCCCTGCGCCTGCTCTTTCTGAATGTATTCGAGCTTATCCTTAGGGGTGGCCTGCGCCAGGAAGTCGTCTACGCCAGCTTCCTGGGCAATTGCTGCTGCAGTGAGCGGGTTGTCGCCGGTAATCATCACTGAACGAATGCCCATCGCCCGCAGAGACGCGAGGCGTTCTTTCATTCCACCCTTAACAATGTCCTTCAGGTGAATGACACCGAGGACCTTCGACCCATCAGCGACAGCCAGGGGAGTGCCGCCATTCCTCGAAATGCGATCGGAAATCTCAATTAGCGCCGGAGGAACCTTGCCACCAGCCTCCCTAACGAAATTACTGACCGCATCGGTGGCGCCTTTCCGCAGTTGGCGACCATCCATGTTGACGCCGCTCATCTTTGTGTATGCGGAGAAGGGAATGAACTGGGCTTCATGCGCGGCGACTTCACGCCCGCGCAGGCTGTACTTTTCCTTGGCCAGCACAACGATCGAACGCCCTTCCGGCGTCTCGTCCGCGAGGCTCGATAGCTGGGCGGCGTCTGCCAATTCGCTTTCCGTGGCGCCGTCCACAGGGATGAATTCAACGGCCTGCCGATTGCCCAAAGTGATTGTTCCGGTCTTGTCTAAGAGCAGAGTGTTGACGTCGCCACTGGCTTCGACTGCCTTTCCGCTCATGGCCAGAACGTTGTGCTGCATAACGCGGTCCATGCCGGCGATGCCGATTGCGGAAAGCAGACCTCCAATAGTGGTCGGAATTAAGCAAACGAGGAGCGAGACGAGCACGGCAACCGTGGGGGCCGTGCCCTTTCCGATCGCCGCGATCGCGTATTTCGCATACGGAGGCAGGGTAGCGACGGCCAACAGAAAAATTAAAGTCAAGCCCGCTATCAGGATGTTTAGGGCGATTTCGTTCGGCGTCTTCTGACGTACCGCACCCTCAACCAGCGCGATCATCCGATCGAGAAATGTCTCGCCAGGGTTCGACGTGATGCGAATCTTAATGTGATCGGACAGAACTTTTGTGCCGCCGGTTACGGCACTACGATCGCCTCCGGATTCGCGGATGACCGGCGCGCTTTCTCCGGTGATCACCGATTCATCCACACTTGCGACGCCTTCGATCACCTCGCCATCGCCAGGAATCAGATAACCGGCCTCACAATAGACGATGTCTCCGGCGCGGAGCTGAGAAGCAGGGACCATTTCAAACTTGTCGTCTGGGAGAAGTTTCCGCGCCATCGTATCCGTCTTGGTTTTCCTCAGCGTGTCGGCTTGGGCTTTTCCGCGCGCTTCCGCCATGGCCTCCGCGAAGTTTGCGAACAGGACCGTAAACCAAAGCCAGAGCGAAATTTGAATCCCGAAGAAGACGTCGTGAACGCCTGCGAACGCATCCTTGACGACGAATGCGGTGGTCAGGGCTGCACCAACCTCTACGACAAACATCACGGGGTTTTTCGCTACAAGCCGAGGGTCGAGCTTGACGAAAGACTCCTTGATTGCGCGCCGCAGAATTTCAGGATCGAATAAAGGCCGCGCCCGGGCTCCCCTGGAAATAAGGGCCGCTTGTTCCTGCTCGGGCTTCCGCTCGGGTCTTTGTCCCGACGGAGTGGCCATAGTAGTAGCCATTGTGGTTCCTCGCTCCCGTTCAGAAAAGTTTCCCGCTTAACATCTGGAAATGTTCAACGATCGGCCCCAGCGACAGCGCCGGGAAATACGTCAGAGCACCGACGATGATTACCGTGCCGATCAAAAGGACCACAAACAATCCACCGGTCGTCGGCAACGTGCCGCTGGTTGTGGGAATCAGTTTTTTCTTGGCCAAGCTGCCGGCAATCGCCAGGGCAGGAATAATGAACAGAAAGCGACCCACGAGCATGTCCAAGCCCATGGTGAGGTTGTACCAAGGGGTGTTAGCGTTGATTCCCGCGAATGCGCTGCCGTTGTTGCCGGCGCCGCTCGAATAGGCGTATAGAATCTCCGAGAATCCGTGGGCGGCGCTATTGTTCGTGTTGGCTGCCGCAGCGCCCGGCGCGTTCCAGTAACCATTCGGCCGAAAGTGGGCAACCGAGCTTAGCGCGGTGAACCCTAGGATCACCAGCGATGTGGCAAGAATGGCGATAATCGCCATCTTCACTTCTTTTTGCTCGATCTTCTTGCCGATGTACTCGGGCGTGCGGCCTACCATCAAGCCGCCGATAAACACCGCAACCACTGCGTATATGAGCATGCTGTAAAAGCCAGCGCCCACACCTCCAAAAATCACCTCGTCTGTCTGGATATTGAAAAGTGGAACGAGTCCGCCAAGCGGGGTATAGCTATCGTGCATGCTGTTGACCGCACCGCAACTCGCGTCGGTGGTGACCGTGGCGAACAGCGTGGACTCTGCTATGCCGAAGCGGACTTCCTTGCCCTCCATATTTCCGCCTGGTTGGGCGCCGGTATAAGCGGAATCGATACCCAATTTATTCATGATGGTGTTTCCGCGCTGTTCTGCGTGGTAGCAGATGAAGACGCCCGCAAGAAACATCAGCGCCATCGCGGCGAAAATGGCCCATCCCTGGCGTGTGTCGCCGACCGCCTTCCCAAACATGTACGTCAAGCCCGCACCGAGCGAGAAAATCAAAATGATCTGTAGTTCGTTTGAAAGCGGTGTCGGATTTTCATAAGGGTGCGCGGAGTTGGCGTTGAAGAAACCGCCGCCGTTCGTTCCCAGCATCTTAATGGCTAGCTGCGATGCCAGGGGGCCCTGTTCGATGATTTGCGGCGCGCCTTCAAGAGTGGTCGCGGTGACGGGCCCCTTGAAATTCTGAATGCTTCCTTGCCACACGAAGAAAATCGTGGCGAGCACGCAAATCGGAAGCAGGATGTAAATCGTGCAGCGGGTCACATCGACCCAGAAATTCCCGATCGTTTTCGCGGTATGGCGAGCGAATCCGCGTATCAATGCGACTGCGATCGCGATTCCAACCGCAGCGGAAACAAAGTTCTGCACCGCGAGAGCAGCCATTTGGGTAAAGTAGCTCAACGTTGTATCCGGGGAATACGACTGCCAATTCGTGTTCGTCATGAAGCTGACGGCCGTGTTGTAAGCCAAATCCGGCGTCATGGCTGTGGCAAAGGAAGGTGCCTTGCTCGTCGAAAAATGCATGGGATTAAGCGGCAGATGACCCTGGAGCCGCTGGATGATGTACACGAAGAGAAAGCTGAAAATGCTCAGAGAGATGAGCGAGGCCGCATAGCGAACCCACGATTGTTCCTCGTCTTCGCGAACTCCGCCGACCCAATAAATGAACCGCTCAAGTGGCCGAAAGATCGGGTGCAAGAATGTCCGCTGGCCTTCAAAGACGCGGTACATGAATGCACCGACGGGCTTCGTGATCGCCAGCACGATTAAGAAAAAGAACAATATTTGCAACACGCCAAGTGAAGTCATGCTGGCTCCTCAAAACCTCTCCGGCCGGATTAACGCGTACATCACGTAAATAAACAGACCTGCCGCTACAATTCCCGCGATCGCGTACTCCATCGAAACCTCCTACAGGCGCTCCGAGGCCTTAGTAAATCCCCAGAGGAGCGCAAAAAAAACGATCACCACTCCCACATAGAAAAGATCTAGCATTTGGATTCACCTCGTCAGCGTCCCTGTCTCGGATCCCAACTCTGCCCTCCGAATCCGTACCGAGATGGTTCCAGCAGCAAGAAACGAAGCAGCCGTGACCGCCGCTTCCAGGGTAAAGATAGGAGTCAACGAAATCGCCTGGGTATGGAGTTTAGCTTCGATTGACCGCAACAGCTTGTTCAACGATGCCGCGGACACCTTATTGCTTGGTTCAATATGCATCGCACTCTCTCCAGGAAGATCGACGGCAGTCGAGATATTACAGCTCTTTCCTAGGAGAGCCGCCGTTCGTATTACAGCCAACACGTCCGCTATATCCGCAAGGACCGTCACAGCCAATACCGCTGAAGAATTTGGCAAACTCTCGGGATGGCATGTCTCCGCTCGATCGGCTGCACAAACCTGCTTATTACGCATCTGAAGATCGTGCCCGGCTTTCACATCACCCTGCCTGTCAGCTGTCGTCCGAAGTCGATGAGAACGACTCGATGGCCCTTGTTTCGGAGCGCCCGAGCCAATCGGCTTTTCGCGGTCGTCCACCAACGCTTTCGGCAACCGATTACCACCACCGAATTCGGCCCCAAAACCCCTAAAAGCGTCTCGGTCCAGTCGCGGCAAATGTAAAGGTGAATGGTCTGCTCTGGCGCATCGGGGTTCTGCTGGTCCACGAGGTCTTGCAGGATCTTCTCGAAAAAGGAAACAGAAACCGGAGGTTGATCGAGAGGCAATTGCCACGGCACGATGATCGCTGCCCGGAGGCGAACACAAGCTCCAAGCCCACGCGCAAAAGACTCGGCTGCTTGCAAAGCCGCGGCGGTAGCCTGCGGCTCGGTGAAAATGACGTTCACTTCGAGCGGAAGTGAACCGGCGCCTGCGGTTGTTTCCGAGGTGACTGACCGTCGAGCCTGTCTCGCCATGCCGGTCTTGCGTAGAGCGTTCATTGCCTTGATCCATTGCCGATCTTGCCTTGTAGGGGCTAAACAGCGCATAAACGAGGTCTAAGAAGGAGATAAACCATTCGGGCGGATCGGAAGCTGATCTCAACATGGTACGTGGCCCAGCTAGCGGCCAGTTTGCGCAGGAGCGACCATTCTCGCTGTGATTAGGGTCACTTGATTCCCTTGGGGTTGCGACCTCCAACCTTTGCAGGGTCAGCGGTTCACGAATTTTGGGTCGCTGCTGGCAGGAGCTTCATTACGGAAGATGAAAGCGATAACCAGCCCAGGCATCGGTAACAATCAATTGCGGTTTAGAGGGATCCGGTTCGACTTTCTTGCGCAGGCGATTGACAAAGACCCTGAGGTATTCTAGTTCATCGCCGTAATCGGGTCCCCACACCGCCTGCAAAAGCTCACGGTGCGCAATCGTCCTGTTCGGGCGCGCCAGCAAGTACGAAAGCAGATCAAATTCCTTGGCAGTAAGGCGCGAGGTGCGCCCACGCACTGTCACCTGCCGTGATGGCAAGTCGATTTGTACTCCCTTCGAATGAAGGGGACGCAGATCGGCTTGGCCAGGTGGCTGCGGCAACCGTCGCAGCGTTGCTCGAATTCGCGCAAGCAGCTCCGGCATGCTGAAGGGCTTGGTTATGTAATCATCCGCCCCGGCATCCAGAGCATCGACCTTGTCCTTCTCAGCATTGCTTACGGTCAGCATGATAATCGCAACTTCGGAACCTGCGCGAATCATTCGGCAGGTTTCGAGCCCGCCGATTCCGGGCATATTGATATCCAACAGCACCAGATCGTAGGGGGCAGAGCGAAGCCTTTCGAAACCTTCTTCTCCGGTTCTTGCATCGTTGACCTCATAATCGCGCGAGGTGAGAGTGGTACGCATCGCGCGGCGAATCTGTGGGTCGTCATCGATCACGAGAATTCTGCCGGCGCTCATTGATCGCCGGTTCCCTTGGCAACAGGGAGAGAAAAGCGAAATTCCGAGCCTTGTCCCGGCTGACTTACCACCCAGATTTGCTCATCGTGTGCAGCCATAATTTCCCGCGCGATTGCCAGCCCCATGCCCGAGCCTTTGAGACTCCGGTCACCCTTTCCGCGATAAAACTTCTCAAAAAGTCGAGGTTGCTCCTCCTCCGAAATTCCTGGGCCCCGATCAGAGACGGAGACGATCACGCGGCCGTCTTCGGCCCGCGCCGCAATGGATATCGGGCTACTCGAAGGAGAATACTTCAAGGCGTTGTCAAGCAGGTGAGTTATCACCATCTGAATTAAATCCTCATCGACCCATACGGGCGGCAGGTCATCTGCAACGGAGAGCTTGATTTCGCGCCCGTCGGTGAGTGCTTTCATCTGGCGAAGCGCTGCTAAAATCAACGAGGGCGAAGAATGCACCCCACGATTGAGACGAAATGTCCCGCCTTCAATTCGCGCGAGCTGAATCGCTTCAGTCACCAGCTTCGACAAGCGGTCCACGCCTTCGTCCGCGATACTCACCAATTCGCGCTGATGCTGCCGGAGTTCACTGGCTGGATCCGAGAGCATATCAGTAGTAACAGCCTTGATCGAGGTAAGCGGAGTTTTGAATTCGTGCGCGATAGCATCGAGAAGGGTGGATTTCAGCTCTTCGCTCTGTCTAGCAACTTCGGCACGATTTACTGCTTCTTGCGAGAGTGCCCTTTCCAAACCGATCGCTACGATATTCAACAACGAGTTAAGAGCTGCGTCCGAAAGAGATGAGCCTCGAATCGCCAAGCTACCGATTGGTTGGCGTCCGAGGCGGATCGGCGTGATTATGACCCCGGTATGTTCGTCGCGGAAGAAAGTTGATCGAAACGCCACATCGCGAAGCTGATTGTCAATCACGGGCCATTCGCCCTCTACAGCCCGATAGATCTCGTTGCTTTTGCGATCGTAGAGACCCACTGCGGAAAACTCGAAAGCTTGAGCGACGTGCTGAACAATTTGGTTCGCCATCGGCCGTGCTACGTCCGTGAGCAGCAAAGTGCGGCTAAGTGAATAGAGCTTTTCCATTTCGTGCTGTCTGGCAATCGCTTCTTTCGTCCGGCGCTTGGCTCGCGCAGAAAGCTGGCTGGCCGTAAGAGATGTGGCCAGAAAAGCGAAAAGCGCTACCCAGTTTTGGGGATTGGCGATAGTGAATGTGCCTATCGGAGGGAAAAAGTAGTAGTTGAAGCAGAGCATCGCGGCGATCGAGGTGATTGTCGACTCGACCAGACCGCCTGCTGTTGCGATCATGAGGATCGCGACGAGGTAGACAAATCCCGTCGTTGTTGCGTTGACATGCAGGAGATGAAAACAAAGGAACGTGATCGCCGCGACTAAGCCGAGAGCACCCAAAACACGCCCGGCTAAATGAATCGCGCCCTTCCCAAAACGTCGGAAGGGCAAATAGGCTTCTGGAACAGCGTTGTCGGCTGTCGAGGTCATGGTAGCAAGGCTCACAGGTGTGGTTCTCGGTAGAGAATACTCCGATAGCACTGAAACCCACTCTGCAAAATGCGTTGGCCGAGGCCCCTCGCGTTGAACGGGGAGACGAAGTGCCAGGTCAGCACCTTGTTCGGATGGCGATCAGCACGGCGGAAAAGGAGAACACAGGAACGCGCGCTACGTTCACCCCAAAACACGTACCTCGCGTTCGCCCACGTATCCTTGATAAGCACCGAGCCACTAGGCGAATCCGCAAAGGCCGCTTTGAAAAAAGACCGCGAACGAAAACCATGGTTTGGGCGGGAGCGACCCCACCCTTTGACGCACCAGGCGTCACGGGAATTCGTGGGGTCGCTCCCGCATCAGTCACGCGTAGCGCGTGACACACTTGGCCGCGTCCAGGATTTCGAGCGAGCAAGTAACCCACAGGAGGAAAGAAAAATGCCCTACATCAAGAAACCACCTGAGTTGGTTAGCCGTTCGATCAAGCTTGAACAACCAGTGAGCGAGCTGCTGGACGACTACTCACGATTCGTCGAATGCACCCCCGACCATGTAGCGAATTACGTCCTGAAAAAGCTTTCAACGAGATGATGAGCCACTCCGTCCGCAACCTTGGCACTGACATCATGACCGAGGAAGAAATCGACCAATTGGAGAAGACTCTGCACAACGCGTTCATGCAGATGCTCGACCGGAAGATGGGATTATCCCTTAGGGAACCTCTGAACAAGGGTTGATCTGCGCGAGGGGATGGCGGCGAGTGGAATTTAAAGGCCATGGGAAGCTCTGAGCGAGGCCGTTTGGCTTTCGAACCAGCCTGCCAAGGCGATTCGGAAGCGCTGGAAGACACTACCGCAGCATCGCACACCGCAATTGCTTGCGCACCAGGAAGAGGTTCACCAGAGCGCAGGTCGTGAACAGCCGGTTAGCGTTTTTCCGCAGTCCTCGGTAGCGCACCTTCGTAAAACCAAACTTCAGCTTCATCACCGCGAACACGTGCTCGACCTTCGACCGCACCCGTGACTTCGTCCGGTTCTTCGCCCGCTCCACTTCATCGATGCGGTTCTTGTAACGATACCGCTTCTGCGTGCAGTCCCGCGCCTGCGGCGCTCGCTGATGAATCGCCTCGCTCTGCCCGCGATACGCCTGATCGCCCCACACGCATTCTTCTTCGCCGTGCAACAGGTGCGGCAGCATGCGGCTGTCGGCCACGTTAGCCGCCGTCGCCACCACCGAATGAATCAGCTTCCTGTGGCTGTCCACTCCCACGTGCGCCTTCATCCCGAAATACCACTGCTTCCCCTTGCGCGTCTGGTGCATCTCCGCGTCCCGCTCGCCCCGTGCATTCTTCGTCGAACTCGGCGCGCTGATGATCGTCGCGTCCACAATCGTCCCGCGGCTGATGCGCATCCCCTTCTGGTGCAAATGCCCGTTCACTCGTTCGAAAATGCGTGCGCCGCAATCGTTCCGCTCCAGCACATGGCGGAACTTGCACACCGTCGTCTCGTCCGGCACCGGCTCGTTGCCCAGGTCGATGCCCGCAAACTGGCGCATCACCGCCGAGTCGTACAGCGCCTCCTCCACCGCCGGGTCCGACAGGTTGAACCACTGCTGCAAAAAATAAATCCGCAGCATCCGCTCCACTCCCACCGGCGGCCGCCCGTTGCCCGCCTTCGGATACACCGGCTCGATCAGCGCGCACAACTCCGCCCACGGCACCACCTGCTCCATCTCCTCCAGAAAAGCCGCGCGCCGCGTCTTCTTGCTGTACCGCTCGAATCCGTTCGCCATCGCCAGTGTCCTCTGCTTCATGTTTTCCTGATTCCTCCGCTTGCTCCGCACACTGTACCCATAACGCAGGAAAAATCAGAGGACTTATTCAGAGGTTCCTTAGGCAGCGGCTTCTCGGACCTCCAGATGCGCCAGCCGGAGCAGGTTGTACGCCGCGCCCCACAGGTAGGCCACTTGCTGGATTTTCCAGCGGCCCAGGTGCCGCACTTTGCGCAGTCCGCCCGGCTGTTTCAGCCAGCCGAAGATTTGCTCGACCTTCTTGCGCGCCTTCTGGCTGATCCGATAGCCGAGCGTTTTCATCCGCCGCCGCATTCTTCGTCGTGCGTCGCCGTCGGCATCCTCAGCAACCACTCGCTCAGCCGAGATCGGCACGTGCGGAGTGATGGCGAAGTCGTCTTCGATTGTGCGCAGGAACTCGCCGGCTTCGTAGCCGGCATCGCCGCCGAGAGTCCCCGGCACGATGCGGTGACGACGCCGGAATCGCCGCAACATCTTTTTCGCCGTCTTCCGCTCGGCGTAGCCGTCGGCGCGCGCCACGCGGATGTCCAGGCACAGCCCGTGACGGTTCTCCATCAGCACGTGCCCGCTGTGCGCGAGTTGCGCCCCCGCACCCGGACTCTTCTTCGCCAGCCGCGCTTCGGGATCGGTCGTGGATCGGTGGGTTTCGTTCGACCGCTTCTCGCCGCGAAAATCCACCGAGGGGTTGCTGCCGCCTTCGGCGGGCGGACGGTCTCGCGGTTCTTCCTTCGGGCGAAAACTCTTCAGCGAGGCCCACGACTGGATCAGCGTCCCGTCCACCGTGAAGTGATCGTTCGAGGCATACTGCTCGACCAGCGCGTTGGCCACCACCTGCTCGAAAAACTTCTGCACCAGCCCGTGCCGTTCGAATCGCTCGCGGTTCTTGGTGAACGTCGTGGCGTCCCAGACCAGGGCATCGGGATCGAGATCGCAGAACCAGCGGTACAGCATGTTCCAGTTGATGGCGTCCACCAGCCGCCGCTCGGAGGAAATCGAGTACAGCGCCTGCAGCAACAGTGCTTTCAGCAGCGCTTCCGGAGGAATCGAAGGACGCCCCGTCTCGCTGTAGGCCGCCTCGAAGGCCCGCTCCATCTGCTGCAACACTTCATCGGCCCGCCGCTTGATCGCTCGCAGCGGATGATTCTTTGCCAGGCGCTCCTCGGTGTTCGCCACGAAAAACATCGGGTTCTGCAATTTTGGATTTCCGCGCACGAAGTTCTCCTCTTTATTGGAGAATGGCCGCCCCCAACGCGGCTTTCGACCTTCGTGCAGCTTAAAATGCATGCGCAGTTCCAAAGAACGAGTTTTTCAGCACCCTGCTAAGGAACCTCTGAATAAGTCCTCTGATTTTTCCTGCGTTATGGGTACAGTGTGCGGAGCAAGCGGAGGAATCAGGAAAACATGAAGCAGAGGACACTGGCGATGGCGAACGGATTCGAGCGGTACAGCAAGAAGACGCGGCGCGCGGCTTTTCTGGAGGAGATGGAGCAGGTGGTGCCGTGGGCGGAGTTGTGCGCGCTGATCGAGCCGGTGTATCCGAAGGCGGGCAACGGGCGGCCGCCGGTGGGAGTGGAGCGGATGCTGCGGATTTATTTTTTGCAGCAGTGGTTCAACCTGTCGGACCCGGCGGTGGAGGAGGCGCTGTACGACTCGGCGGTGATGCGCCAGTTTGCGGGCATCGACCTGGGCAACGAGCCGGTGCCGGACGAGACGACGGTGTGCAAGTTCCGCCATGTGCTGGAGCGGAACGATTGCGGCGCACGCATTTTCGAACGAGTGAACGGGCATTTGCACCAGAAGGGGATGCGCATCAGCCGCGGGACGATTGTGGACGCGACGATCATCAGCGCGCCGAGTTCGACGAAGAATGCACGGGGCGAGCGGGACGCGGAGATGCACCAGACGCGCAAGGGGAAGCAGTGGTATTTCGGGATGAAGGCGCACGTGGGAGTGGACAGCCACAGGAAGCTGATTCATTCGGTGGTGGCGACGGCGGCTAACGTGGCCGACAGCCGCATGCTGCCGCACCTGTTGCACGGCGAAGAAGAATGCGTGTGGGGCGATCAGGCGTATCGCGGGCAGAGCGAGGCGATTCATCAGCGAGCGCCGCAGGCGCGGGACTGCACGCAGAAGCGGTATCGTTACAAGAACCGCATCGATGAAGTGGAGCGGGCGAAGAACCGGACGAAGTCACGGGTGCGGTCGAAGGTCGAGCACGTGTTCGCGGTGATGAAGCTGAAGTTTGGTTTTACGAAGGTGCGCTACCGAGGACTGCGGAAAAACGCTAACCGGCTGTTCACGACCTGCGCTCTGGTGAACCTCTTCCTGGTGCGCAAGCAATTGCGGTGTGCGATGCTGCGGTAGTGTCTTCCAGCGCTTCCGAATCGCCTTGGCAGGCTGGTTCGAAAGCCAAACGGCCTCGCTCAGAGCTTCCCATGGCCTTTAAATTCCACTCGCCGCCATCCCCTCGCGCAGATCAACCCTTGTTCAGAGGTTCCCTAGAGGAAAGCGAACGGAGGACGTGGTGCGGAAGAACAAAACGCGGACGTGGACAGGGCAGCGTGGGAACTTGCTCCCGCGCTTTTTCGCTCTCGACTGCATTCTCATCTCGAAAATCACCTGTTCTTCAGCACCCTGCTAAGGGTCTGTCGGGGCGGTACGCGATGGGCGGACACGCGTGAAATCCGAAGCAAACAGCGGCTCCTCTGGAATAAGCCCCTCTTTCAGAATTTCCCCGACAGCAGCGCCAGCGCGAGCGCCTTCTTCACGTGCGCGGGGTAGAGGTGCAAAATCTCGCGCAGCACGTCGCATGTCGTGCCCTCGTCCCAGCCGCCCCCGGAGCGCAGCCTCGCCGCCGCAAGCTCCAGCACGCTAGCCGACTGCAATTCGCGGACTTTTCACTTGCGCCGCCGTCCAGACGTTCCTGCGCTTTGTGGCGAGGGATGCGTCGGCTTGTGGGTCGATCGGTTGTCAGAAGCTCGGGTCGCCAGCGATCTTCGCCGCCAATTCGTGAAGGAGGCAGGAGACCGTGGCCCGGACGCTTCCGGCGAGGTGAGCATCGCGGGGTTTAGAGGCGTACTTGAGTTGGGACTCGGCGTCGTAGACCTTGCCGACAACCTCGTTCTCTTCGGCAGAGAATTCGACGCTAACCATGAGATGCGCCTCCCCGGCGCGGGGCCGGGTGAACCGCAGAACCACGATGGAGTCATCGTCCGTAAAGTCCAAGCTGGAGGGCACAAGCCCGTGCTCAATAGCCCGGCGCAAGCTTTTCAGAGCGAAGGGTTCAAGCCGTGCAGGAACACGTCGGTGGCCACGGGGATGTCGCCCGTCGTGAGCGGGATCGCTCTGCCGTCAAGTAGTTTGGCGCGATGCATGTTTAGTTTCCTTGCTTTCCTTTATGTCTGAAGCGGTATTGAACTTGAAGCATCCGCGTCCTGACCGCCCCAGTTGCAATACCGGGGCGCTCGTAACTTTGGTGATTTTCTCGTTTACAGAGGCGGATACGCCGAGAGTGCGTTTAACCTCAGACGTTCCGCGATGCGGGGATACTTCGCAAGCAGCCGCGAGAAATTCCTCCGCGCCCTCGCAGGCGAGAAATTCGGGTACGCGCTCGGATGACTCCCGATCAATGCCCAGCGTTGCATCTTTCTGGCGAGCAGGTGACCTGACCGGGCTTTTTTGTACCAGCGGGAGTGAGAGAGAATTCACTCTGGAGGGAAGTTGGTATGCCGATGAAGAAATACAAGCCGGAGCAGATCGTGACACTGCTGCGGCAGGTTGAAGTCGGAATCGCCAACGGAAAGACCACCCCGCAAGCCTGCAAGGAAGCCGAGATCACCGCGCAGACCTACTACCGCTGGCGAAAGAGTTCGGCGGTCTGAAGCTGGATCAAGCCAAACGACTCAAGGAACTGGAACGGGAGAACGCCAAGCTGAAGCGGCTGGTGGCGGAGCTGTCTTTGGAGAAGCAAATTCTGAAAGACGTCGCGGAGGGAAACTTCTAAGCCCTGAGCGGCGGCGTGGCGCGGTCAGGCATGCCCGCGGGAACTATCGGATTTCCGAGCGGCATGCCTGCCGGCTGCTGGGGCAGTGGAGGGGAACACAACGCTACGAAGGGCTCTGGCGAACGGACGAAGATGCGTTGACGCGAGACATCATGGCATTGGCCAGCGAGTACGGGCGCTACGGCTACCGGCGGATCACGGCGCTGCTGCGGGATCGCGGCTGGCACGTGGGCAAGGACCGCGTGCAGCGGATCTGGCGGCGCGAGGGGCTGAAAGTGCCACAAAAACAAAGGCCCCGGGGAAGGTTGTGGCTCAACGATGGATCGTGCATTCGGCTGCGGCCGGAGCGAGCGAACCATGTGTGGAGCTACGACTTCGTGAGCGGGAAGACGCACGACGGAAGAGGGCTGCGCATGCTGACGCTGATCGACGAATACACGCGGGAGTGTTTGGCGATCCGCGTGGCCAGAAGGCTGGGGAGATACGAAGTGATCGAAGCGGTGGCGGACGTGATGCTGTACCGGGGAGTTCCGGAGAACATTCGTTCGGACAACGGTCCGGAGTTCGTGGCGGAAGAACTGCGGAAGTGGCTGGCGAAGGTGGGGACCGGAACGCTGTACATCGAGCCAGGGAGTCCGTGGGAGAACGGCTACTGCGAAAGTTTCCACGGAAAGCTGCGGGACGAATGCCTGAACGGAGAGATTTTTTACTCGTTGAAGGAGGCACAGGTTGTGATCGAGAAGTGGCGGGTGTTGTACAACACGCTGCGACCGCACTCGGCGCTGGGCTACAGGCCGCCGGCGCCGGCGGCCTGTAGCCCCCTGGCGCCACCCAATTCAATTTCGCAGCCGATCGCTGTGATGTAGACTCTCTCACTGCAACTGGTACAAAAACTCCGGCTGGTCAATCACCAGCACCGACGACGTGGAAGATGCAATCAAGACCGTTACCCGTTACAATAAAAGGAAGGCGGGGAAGTAAACTGAGCGCCTCAGAAACAATAAATACAAGTTTGTTGCAAGTTGCACCACAATTGTTCAGTGGTTTTTTTTGATAACCTCAAGTGAGTCAACAAGTTTAGGGGCGTAGCTCAGTGGTAGAGCAGCGGCCTTTTAAGCCCTCCTCAGCTTTGCGTCACGATGTGCCTTGACGCGTCAAGCCAAGCCATTTCAAAGAGATGCGAAAATATGAAAGCGTCTAAATGTGTCTCATCTCGCCTGGATTTGCCAATCCAACTGACACCACAACTGACACCGGAAACATGCCAGACTTGCCCCGCGCCGCATTCTGCGTCAGGTTACCTGTCCAGGCGCTTTGGCAGGCTCGGGCGCAGGGCCGTTGCCTTGGGCAGTTTGTGTGCTGCTGCGCTATAATCCCGCGCGGAGCTACACTCCCCATCCAGACCATGATCGTTTCGACCAGGATGAACTATCCACGCCTCGCCCGTCCTCACGACGACAGAGAGTAGCGCGAATGGTGCCTCCACGAGGTAGACGATGAGTTCGACTCCCGACGACATCTGGTTCAGGAATTTGACCGGGAAGAAGGTCGGAAATTACGTCCTCGGCGACTTCATCGGCGCCGGAAGAATTGGGTACGTCTACAGAGGCAATCACGAAGAGTTCCCTAGCGGCGTGCGCGCAGTAAAGCTCACTTTCGACACGCTGAAGGTTGGTTGGCAAGTTGAGTTAAGAAAGGTCATGAGCCTTGCGCTTGTCGATGGCGTCGTCCACTTCCACGACTTAGGTCAAGCCTCAGTTACACATGCCGATGTGACGCACCTATGTCAATTTACCGTCTGGGACTTCATAGCGCCTGGAGAGAATCTGAAGCAATACCTGATACGTGCGGCAAAGATCTCGACAAGTTTTCTCGTAGCAGTCGTCGAAAGAATTCTACATGTTTTGCACGCATGCGAAGCCGAAGGCGTCGCTCGACACGGAGACCTTCATTCCGGGAATATTTTGATTGGAGACCAATCGCGCGCCAGGCTGGATGATTCTCTTCAACCCCGCGCTCCTATTTATGTATCTGACTTCGGATACGGTGAGACCAGCGGAATTACGACGCCTAAAGACGACTACAAAGGACTGTCGAGGATCATCAACGAGATGATTCCGCGGATCGAATACCAAACCGCTACAGCAACGCATAGAAAAATCCTACAAGTCCTGCGGAACGATTTCGGCAAGCTCTTGAATGAAAGTGCTGGAGCGGAACGTAGAACACCATTGGAACTGCTCACGCTTGTCGCCGAGATCAAGCGGACCGCCCAGGCGGGCGTGAGGTTAGTTTCCACAGATGTTTCTGCACTTGTTGACGCAACACCAGCGCTACCGAAGGAAACGCCGAGTGTTGGTCAATTTCAGGTTAGCGAAATGATCGGTGAGCGGTGGGAATGGTGGAAAAGACTCTTTGTCCCAACTGTGCCGGCACGGTCGAAGATTCTTGCGCTTGATATACCGACTGTTGTCACAGGGCCGCGCGGATGCGGCAAGACAATGCTTTTTCGCCGCCTAAGCGAAAGGTTGATTGTCGAATGCGGCGACATAGACGAGTTCTCCGTTCGCGGTCGGTTCGCGGCGCTCTATGTAAATGCCAATGATATTGCTGACGCATTCGCACGCTTTCCCGAACGTCCAACTGCGGAAGAAGAGGCCAGGCTCGTTTGTTATGCAAATCTTTGCGTCCTGGCAGACCTATTAGCCGTCGAATCCGCAAGGGCGGGACGTACCGGAGAAGCTGCAACGGATGCGCTTCTCACTCTTGTCCAGCACTGGCTCGTGCCTCCCAGATACACCATGCTCTTGGTAGGTGAAGATCGATTGGAAAGATACAGGGCCGTGCTAGAGGAAATCAAATGGTCGTTCTCTACTTTTAGATCGGACGATCTTTTTCCCGGATATTTGGAGTTGGCACAACATCGCTGGTTGCCGCGATTTCTTAAGCAGGCTCGGGAGAACTGTTCCTGGATCGGCGACCGCGCAATGTTACTTTTCATCGACGATTTTTCAACCCCTCGTGTTTCTGAGTCGATGCAGCGCGTCTTGAATCGTTTATTCTTGCAGCGCTCGCCCGAGTTCCTCGCAAAAGTAGCAACTGAGGCTTGGAGCACCTTTGTTCCTGAAGATTCTAGCGGTAAAGTCCTCCAAGACGGGGACGACTACCAGCTCGTAGATATGGGTGAGGAGTCTCTGTTCCTCCCAGACGATGAGCGGCTCGCCTTCCTGAGTGCGGTTTTCTCACGAAGATTGGAGTTTGACGCCCGAATACCTCCGGGTGGGAAGTCGCTTAGCGCCCTACTTGGACGGCTTGAGCTCTCGAAAACCGAATTCGCTAGGCGCCTGCGATTGTCACTTCAAGAGCAAACCAAGGGAGAACAGCCGATCGTCACAGGTAGCTCACAGCGAAGGGGGCGTTCGCGCGCTCGCGTGCTGTATTTTGGCGAGAACGTGTTCTCTGACTTGTGGTCTGGCGACACGCGCACGATGATCCAACTCGTCAGCGACGTAATTGATCACGGCTTCGAGTCGAGCGCAGAGAATGGAAGGCTACACCAAATCAATATTCCAGTTGATTCGGCAATTCAGGATCGTGTTTTTCGTAATCGTGGGGGCGAGTGGCTAAACTCGCAGACCCGGAATGAGGCTACAAACCCAGCCAAAGTAGCTGCGGAGTTAGCGTACTTTCGGCAGACAAGAGCGGATTATTGTCTTGTAATGCCATATGGCGACCACCTAAAAGCGGTAGTCGAAGCATTTGTCGCCGCTGCGACACGATTGTTGCTTGGCCCAACTTATACTATCAAAGAAGGTAAGGATGGCACGAAACCTCGCGAAGTCCCGAGGATGGCCTTCCGAATTGAAATCGTCGACGAATTCCGAATCGACGGGCTAGCACAAGAGGTATATCGCGATCTCATCAGGTACGGACTTTTCATGAGGGATAGTCGCGGGAAGAGTGTGCGTGGCGCCTTCGTCCCTCGGCTTTATCTTCGCAGGCTACTTCTGCCGTACTGCACACTGGCCTTATCCAAGCGCGATAGTGTACCGCTCACGTGTGCAGAGTTCACCCAACTTCTCCTGGAACCAGACGAATTCAAAGTGGCATTCGTCGCGCGCCGTTTGCACGGCGACCAGATAACGATGGAGTTCATTGAGGACCGATATGCGAGGCTGGCTGATTCTGAGTACGACGATCTAGTTGGGGATGAGGACAATAGACGATCCCCGGAAGAAAATGCAGCAAATGTTAAGGACGAAGAGGGGGCTTCTTGACGGAAAAAATGCCAGATTCGGTGTTTAGACAACTTCCTGCATTGGAACGGTCCAATTCTCTTCACATCGGAAAGTACGACTTGGTCATACATGCTCCAGGTTTCGAGGACCGCACGATGGCCATCGTTGATAGCATCTTGCCGACGCCAGAGGCTCGCGCGGTCCTCCTCGACTACCGTCCTCTTAAACAAGAGAATCGATTGCGCGATGTACGAAATGCCTTAATAGCCCGTGGACTCTTAGTCTCGGAATCTGACATCTTTGCATATGATCGATTTGATCCGAACGATTTTGAGCAACGCCTCGAACGGCATCTTGTGACGAATGCCACGCAGCGCGTGATACTCGACATCTCCACGATGTCAAAACTCGCAATTCTACTTACACTGAGCGCATGTTTGAAACTCAACCTAGAAGTTACCATCCACTACGCCGAAGCGAAGGTTTATGGCCCAAGTCAGGAGGAGTTTGAAGACGCCAAGAAGAACAAAGAAATCCATCGCCCAACGATACAGATCTTCACGGGCGTTCATGGCGTAATCCGTGTCAGTTCCCTTGCAAGCGTAGCGATGCAGGGCCAGCCGACGGCAGCACTTGTGTTCATGTCGTTCAACGACGCCTTGACGCAAGTTCTGCTAAACACGGTATACCCCAGCCGGCTCTTCCTAATTAACGGAAGGCCGCCGGTACACAGTTGGCGGGAAGAAGCGACTGCTTGGATTCACGACCAAGTCCGACGTGAATGGGGCGAAGACAACCCGGTCGATACTCAGGTCGCCAGCGACATCCCCCTTCCACGGCGGGCTGTGTCCACATTGGATTACAGAGAGACCGTCTCTTTGCTAATCAGCTTGTATTGGCAACTCTCTGCAACACAGCGCGTATTGCTCGCACCAGCTGGAAGCAAAATGCAGGCGGTCGGTTGTTATCTGGTCAAAGCGCTCCACCCAGATATTCACATCGAATACCCTTCTCCCGAAGGGTTTTTGCCTCAATACAGCTCAGGGGTTGCCGATCGGTGGATTCTCAAGCTCGGACAGCTGCGGAATCTGCTAGATTCAATTTCGATGGAGGAACGGCGAGAGTTCTTGGAACTAGCAATCTGACGGTTCTACCCGAGTGCGTATCGCGACTGACAACGATAAGCGGGAAGGGGTAGGGTTAATGACAGAAAATGTGAGTGGCGAAGGCACAATACGCGAAGACCCGACCGCTCCCACCCGGTTATTGCGTCCGACAGTTGCCGGTCTCGATGAAATCCTCGGCATACCGTTGAATATTCTCGATGACGGCTTTGTGCGTCTGATCGATTACATGGGGGACGACGCTTCCGTCGTGCAGGCGGCCCGAGTTTCATACGGAGCTGGCACGAAACGCGTTCAGGATGATCGCGGTTTAATTCGGTACCTCCTGCGACACTCCCATACAACGCCCTTCGAGATGTGCGAAATCAAACTTCACGTAAGGGTGCCGATGGACTTGTGGAGACAATGGATTCGCCACAGAACTGCCAACGTGAATGAATACTCGACGCGTTACTCGATTGCGATCGACGCAGCACAGAGAACTCCAGCCGAGGGGTGGCGCCTTCAGTCCTCGGAGAACAAGCAAGGTAGCACTGGTTTTCTTCCCAAGCCGGATGGAGAACGTTTTTCAGCCTTAGAACTCGAACTTCAACGCGCTGCTCGCGAAGCTTATGAGAAACGTCTTGCCGCCGGTATCGCCAGAGAGCAGGCTAGGAAAGATCTACCGCTGTCGACCTACACCGAAGCATATTGGAAAATCGATCTGCACAATCTGCTTCACTTCTTGAATGTCCGCATGGACCTTCATGCGCAGCAAGAGATTCGGTCGTATGCTGTTGCGATCGGAGAACAAATCGTCGCGAAGTGGGTTCCCTTGGTTTGGGAAGCCTTTCTTGATTATCGGCATCATTCAATGCAGCTATCGCGGATCGAGGCGGAGATTGTTGGTGCACTGATAGCAGGTTCGCCAGACCGCGCACGGGCAACTGCGGAGACCAGTGGTCTACTCAAACTCGGAAAGAACGGGAGGCTGGCGTCGAATCGTGAACGGAACGAGGTAGAATCTAAATTGCGTGCACTCGGCCTAACGCCCCCCTGGAAATAACCCGCCCCTGTCAGCTTCAGCCATCGGATTCAGAGGAAACCCCTGTTCCTAATGCTATGCAAGGGTAAATGTTTCGCGACGGCGGTCGGCTGCACGTCGCTAGTCGTGCAGGAGGATAAGGAAGAAGCGTCTGACAGCGTCCCTCCGGGTACTCACTCTTGCAACGTCTTTCGTGTTCTCGCGATTTCATCCGCCAGCCGTTTTTCATCAGGCAGTGCGAGCTTGTACTCGCTTGATAACACCTTGTTTCGGAGATTCCCGAGGGCGTAATGCGCGACAGCTTCATTCCTTTCGGAGCTTAGAATCAGGCCCACAGGTGGATGCTCGTCCGGTAGCGTCCAGTGTTCACGCGCATAATTCAGGTAAAGGTTCATCTGACCAGCGTCGGAGTGAGTGAACTTGCCAATCTTTAGGTCAATGATCACGAGGCAGCGCAAGCGGCGATGAAAAAACAAGAGATCAACCCGATACCATTCGTTACCGACTCTCAGTCGTTTTTGACGAGCGATGAAGGCAAAGTCGTTTCCGAGTTCGAGAAGGAATTGCTCTAGGCGGTGAATCAGAGCATCTTCTAGGGCAGTTTCCGAGTACTCGTCCTTAAGGCCGAGAAACTCCAAGACCATCGGGTCCTTGATTTCTCCCTCTGCCGACACCCGGTCCTCCGGTGCGGCGCGTTGCGCCTTCCTCATCGAGGCGGCTTTGTTCCGGGAGAGCGCAGTGCGTTCATAGAACTGGGTCGCGATCTGGCGGTCGAGTTGCCGGACTGACCAACCGCCGCGTAGAGCCTCTGTTTCATAGAATGCCCTTGCTTCCTTACTCCTCACCGAAAGCAGCCGAACGTAGTGCGACCAAGGAAGAGGAAAGTGACTACTCCCGATGGACTTCAGGATCGTGGATTCCCCAGACAACGTCTGGAGTTTGTTTGCCGACTCCGGAGGAAGAGCCAACGGGCCAGATTCTCCAGACACTGTCTGGAGAATTGGCCAACCGAGGTAAAAGTCACGCATTTGCCACAAATTGCTCTTGGAAAACCCTCGGCCAAACTTTACCGTCAGGTCATTGGCAAGGCGTTCGATGACAACTTCCCCGTAGCGGGCTCGCTTCTCGCCTGCCTGCTTGTGTTGCACAATCCTGCGACCGATTTCCCAATAGGTCGCCGTCATGATTGCGTTTACAGAACGCGCCGAATAGCGTCGCGCCTGTTCGAGGAGTTTGGTGACACCCGTGAGCAAGCTCGTATAGGAATGATTGCCTGCGGGAACGGGCTTCCTCGTCAAATGGCTACCCCGGAAACGCGCGCTGCTGTGCCAGCCTCGTCCCGGATTACGCGGGATTCGTCCACAATTGCGTGGCAAGCGCCGCACCTCCATTTGGATTCCCACGCCCGGCGCTTCTTGGGCACGACAAACCAGTTGTTCAGTGCGATTGCGGTCCAGGCGAACGGCAAACACGCGAGCAAACCCACGAATAGAGTCACCACCATGGAGTCTCGTATGTGAAGTCTGAAGATCGGCACGTGGTTTACAAAAATCGCTAGGGTAGGAATCACGACCACAGCGGCAATAAGCAACAGGAATGTGGCTCTCCAGTAGGACCACTTGGCCGGCGGCCTGGCGATCTTCGACAGATGTGTCTGGTGAGTTCCTCTCGTCCGGGCACCAAACACTGCGAGGCCGCCCAAGAAACCGACCCCTCGGGTCCGCGTGTCAACGTCGGTAAGGCCCGACGCGTACCAAACGGAGAGCCTTCGGATGTCGGGACTCTCACACTGTGGGCATTTCATAAATCACCCCCGAAACTAAAATTCGATATTCTCCCGTCGATGCCGAATAGCTGCACTTAACGATTCAATTCACTCATGCTAACACTTTAGACTATAGAACCCTGAACCTCGCACCGGGTTGCTCTGACTCGATTTCTCGTTCCATTCTCCTTCCCTGCATTTCCGAGACCGTATCTCTAGCGTATGTGTCCGGGTCCCGCTGATGTGTCGCAATCTCGGCCACGCAACGCTCTACCTCTGCCGGGTCGTCACCCCGGCTAAGAGCGACAGATGCGTAAACGCGAGTCACAGTCTGGCGGGAATAGTATTCAGGGTCCGCTTTGTCTTGTCGGAAGTGCGCTATGGGTTGGATAAGGGTCTCAGGAGGCTCACCAGCGGCCAAATGCCGCCTGGCAAAGGCCCAGTCCCGCTCAGACTGACTGACTTCGCTGGCCTGCGCTCCTCGCATGGGCTTTTCAGCGAAGACTCTGGATTGCTGATGCCGTTCGTCGGTTGGCAAACGGAAGTCGGCCAAGGAATAGGTCTGCGAACTGTAGGATTGCGCCGTCACGGAGTAATCCCGCTCGTACTTCTTGTTGTTGAAACCGGGGAGCCGGAGGACGCGCGTAGAATCCGTGGCGGCAGGATCTCCGTCAAATTCCGTGACCATGGCTCGTTGAAGACTTTCCGCCTGGTTCGCGGTCATGTCGTCCACTTTCCAAATGATCTGGTACTTGCGTGGAGAAGTCTTGAGCACGCAGTTGGGCTGAGGAACCTGTTCACTCCGTTGGACGCGTTCGAGTGCTTCATCGCCGTTCCTGTCCAGGTCCAAATAGACATGCCGAATTGTCTCGATGTCTCCCTTTGTTCTGGTGCGTGCCCCGGCGCACAAGGCGTTCTGAGAGATGTAGATGTCGGCTCCGCACGCATTCTTGTGCCGAAGCCAAGCCTGAAACTCTGGGCTCACGATCTTTTCGGCGGTCGCAAGGCGCTGGATGGTTTCCCCCGTACCGCGGTTACGTACAACAATTGCCAAGCGGTCGGTTCCTTCGTAGTTGGCTTCGATGTATTCGACAGCGCTAGTAACATGCGACTCAACCGTCGCGCGAACGCGCTGTGCTTCATCGGCTAAGCTGTGTTCTGAGCGGTTGTGCATGGCTGTTCCTGCCTAACAAAAATCGAGCCGAGATCGTACTGGTCACTCTCCGGGTTGTACCCGCGAATCTCGAGGACCTGGGAGACAAAGCGTGTGCCTGGCCGTCGGTCGATTTGGATAATGATGTTGAGGGAATCCCCAATGTTCGTCTTAATGGCCCGGTAGGGCAGCTCGACCCCGCTTTGCAAGACACAAGTCGTGAATCGAGAAATGCCCTGGGCAGCAGAATTGGCATGCACCGTCGACAGCGTTCCGCTGTGGCCTGTGTTTAAGAGTTGCAGTAGGTCAAAAGCCTCGCCGCCGCGAATTTCGCCCAAAATGATGCGGTCAGGCCTATGGCGCAGCGTCGTCTTGAGTAAGTCCCGTATCGTGACAGGTGGCAAGCCGTTCTGTTCTCGTCTAGCCTCGAAACGCACCACATTCTCTTTCTGAATTTGAATTTCCGCCGTGTCTTCAATCAGCACAATGCGTTCGTGGTTTGGAATGAACTCCGTCAAGATATTCAACAGAGTTGTCTTACCCGTGCCGGTGCCTCCGCAAATAAGGATGTTCTTGCGCTGGAGGACGTACGCTTGCAACTGCGCCGCTAGTTCGGATGTAACCGTTCCGACTTCAATGAGGTTATTGATCTTGAATCTGTGGGAGTTGAACTTTCGAATGGTGAGAGTCACACCGTGGATGCTGCAGGGAGGGATTACGGCTGCAACACGGCTCCCGTCCGGTAGACGTGAATCGAGGATCGGTTTCGCTTCTGAAATGTCGTCACCCAGCCGTCGTGCGATGTTTTTGACTGCGACGATGAGGGCTTCGGGCGTGAGTTTCACTCCCGATACTGCTTGAATGCATCCAGCTTTTTCAATAAAGATTCGGTCCGGGCCATTGACCATGATTTCGCTGATGTCCGGGTCCAGGATCAGGTCTTGAATTGGACGCAAGAACGGAAGAATCAATTCAAAGCCATTCATTACAGCTCTCCATCCTCAAGTTGTTGAAAGTAGTTTCTGTTGATGTCGTTCATGTATGGTTTCAGATAGCAGAACATCGGCGGCAATGGAGCCATGCCGTCATACGCCAGAATGATGGATTCGGCATTGCGAAGCTCGGTGAACGACTTCATGTCGAAGCGATAGTCACGCTGCTGGCTGTAAGTCTTTGTGGCGCTGATGTGGGCCTTGTCGGCGATAGGCTTCCCGGTCAGGTAGCTGATTCTCGAATCATGGCCACTCTCCGAAATGTTGTAATGAACTTTCCAAATATATTCCTGGCCGCACAGTTCGCTCGCCATCTTTGCTGAGAAGTCGTCCGTCTGGGTCAGAAATATCTTCGTTCGGAAGGTTTGCAGCAAGGTGCGCCAGCTTTCACCGGGAAGAGTCGATCTCAGTGAGCTGATGCTTTGAGTCGCAACGATCGGGATGCACTTTGCCTGACGGGACAGACTAAAGAATTGCTCGTCTCCAGTTGGCTCGTTTTGCCCTACGGTAGCCAAGAGTTGATATTCATCACATACAAAAATGACAGGCCGCCAATGTTTGTCTGGTGCATCCTCCATCTGTGGAATGCGATTCAGCATGGCCCGCTCGAAATCTAACTTCATCATCACTGCGATGGCGCGTGCCAAACCTGGACTCATTCCGATAGGAAAGTCCAAAGCAATGATTTTGCCTTGTTCCAGCAGGTCTCCAAGTGGAGGAAGTGCTTGCTTGCCTTTTATGGGGGATGCTCCTGGTTCATAAAGTTCTGCTGGTGGGCAGAAGAGCCTTTTGACTCGCGGATTGTCATCGAAGAGCGAGAGGAAGATGGAGATACCTTCGACGACGGATGTGCGGAGGTCCGGTTTGATGCACTTCCAATCGTATTCATACCAGCGCTTGACAGATTCAATCTGCTCTCTTTTGTCGGAATCAACGAGGTCGTCTTCCGTTTCGTCCTCCAAGTCGTTTTGAATCTTGTGCTGCGAAAGCACTTCTTGAACCCGTGGTGAGTGGGTTGCTCGGTACGTAAGGCCCGTCTGGTCTGCTTCAAAACCAAGTTCGTGAAGTTGTTCCACATGTTCCATGAAGGCAGAACGTGAAATTGCCACAGAGCGCTTCACGGCAAATCGCCGTTCAGCTTCCCCAAGCTTCCGTTCGAATACGTGCGGGCAGATAGTACATTCATATATATCGAACAGAGTCACATAGCCGAATCCGACTTTATGAAGAATGATGATGAACTTGATGAGGTTCGTGTAGGCGACCTGCCAAAACGGATCTTTGCCCTTGCCAAATAGATTGTTCATCAGGCTTGCGATGCCACAAGCCATCGAGTACCCGTCCATATCGTTGTGAAGGGGGTTATAAGCCCACTCGGAAGCTAGGCTGATACCGATATAGTCCGTTTTTCTGCCAAGCCGATTCAGCATCTTTCTGACTTTGCGACAGAAGTCACCTTTCACTTCCAGAATGATTCCGCTGAGTTTTGATTTAGGATCGCTTGCTTTGAAGCCGAGCAATTGCTCTGTGAATGGATACATCGAGCAAGCCGTCTTTCCAGCTCCGGTAGCTCCAATGAGAATTGTGCCGGTAAACAGACCTCGCTCTGGAATTGTTAGCCAGCGGGGTTGTTCGGCAGGGACGGGCTTACGGGGATTGTGGATCTCGCCGATGACGAGATAGAGATGGTCGCGTGTTTCGATGGCTGGGTAAGGAGGTAGGGGTTGCGGCTTGATTGCTTTCTTCTGGCGAAGCCCGAAAATATAAAGGGCCGACAGGAGAAGCGAGTATCCGATATAAGGCGTCGTGAACAGCATGATGTGATACGACGCCTTCAGCGCGGCATAGCTCCAAGGGTCTCGCAGTGCAATAAGACGCAGGAAATACTCATTCCACGTCACCGGGACGTGGTGACCTGCCCCCCGTTTTTGGTCCAGTCATAAGTTAGCACTCGGGGTTTGGTTCTGAAACTCCTCGGCGGCGCAGGGGATGAGCCCGTCGTCGCCGGGGCGGTGGGAAAGTGGGAATCCCGCGCCTTTTGCGGGATTTCCAAGCGGAGTGGGAAAGTGGGTTGTACTTTTCCACGGAGCGTCTTTTCCACAGCCTTTTTCCCCGCCCATCTCGCCAGCAAATTCCTCCGGTGTCCGATAGCCCAGACTGCTGTGCGGGCGCGCGGTATTGTAATCCACCCGCCACGCTTCGATGATCTGTCTGGCTTCGGCTAGGCTCACGAACCAGTTCTGGTTCAGGCATTCGTCCCGGAACTTGCCGTTGAAACTTTCGATGAACGCATTCTGCACTGGTTTGCCCGGCTCGATAAAATGCAACCGCACCCCGTTCGCAAAGGCCCATTGGTCCACCACCTGACTGATGAACTCCGGCCCATTGTCCACTTGCATCACTTCCGGCACTCCTCGCGTTTGCTTCAGTCCTTCCAGCACGCGCACCACGCGCTGGCCCGGCAGCGACGTGTCCACTTCGATCCACAGGGCTTCTCGCGTGTAGCCGTCCATCAAGTTCAGCGTCCGGAAACTCCGCCCGCTCGCCAAGCGGTCCTTGGTGAAGTCCATGGTCCAGACCTGGTTGGCCCGTGTGGGCAACTCCGACGGAGCTCGTGCCGCGGCCCGCAGTCGTTTGGCTTGTTTGCGCCGCATCGCCAGCCCTTCCTCGCGGTAGATCCGGTGTACGCGCTTGTGGTTCACCGCCCACCGCTGCGTGCCGTCCGCGTTCTTCTCCCGCCGCAGCATGGCCCACAATCTCCGATAGCCGAAGCGCACTCGCTCGGCGGCCAACTCGCGCAGTCGCATTCGCAACGCCTCATCGTTCGGCTCCCTTCGCCGATACCGCCAACTTCCTCGGTGCATCCCGATCAGCCCACAGGCGTGCCGCTCGCTCAGCCTGGCTTCCTCGCGAGCGACACGCACCGCTTCTCGCTCCTCCCGCGGGCCTACCATTTTTTTGACAGCACCACCTTCAGCGCGTCGATGTCCAACGCCTGCTGTGCCACGATCTTCTTCAGCCGTCCGTTCTCGTCTTCCAACTGGCGCAGCCGCCGCGCCTCGTTCACCTCCAGCCCTCCGTACTTGGCCTTCCAGTGGTAGAACGTCGCGTCGCTGATCCCGATCCGCCGACACAGCTCCTTCACCGGAACTCCGGCTTCAGCCTCCTTCAACACGCCCACAATCTGCTCCTCACTGAACCGGCTTTTCTTCATGGTCGCTTCTCCTCTCGCGGTCTTATACCCGGAGAAGCTAACTTTTGAATGGACTAGTTTTCGGGGGGCAGGTCAGTGGGAAGCGGTCATGGGCCACGGCATCTTCAGATACAGCAGTGTGCCGGTTGCCATCGCCAAGATGACGGCGAGAAAGTTCTTCGAATTGAGAATCCTCTGAATCATGCAACTCTGGTCTTGGTTGTGCCCGCAGCAGATGGGCCTTGTTCAATGGCTACAGGCAGTTGCGGACTAGCCAGCGAATTGGAATGGTTCTTCTCCAACCAGTCCTTAAACTCCCTGTCTCGTCGGAACAAGCGCTTCAACGATTCCCCGATGATGTAGTCGTGTGTGGCATCTCCGAGGAACGTTGCGTAGCGCTGGAGCATTGCATGAGTCTCTTCGTCGAGTCGTGCCGACACGATTTTCTTTTCTTGCTTTGGTTCGACTTTCGGAATCAGTGGCATGGGGTGTTCTCCTTCCCTCCGTTGTGATTCAGATTTGTAATCAAATTCGACAGCAAGGGTGCCGGCGACGGAGCAGCAGTTGTGAAGAAAAACGCGGGCGGTAGCGACCCCCGAACCCGCAGGGTTTGGGCGTCTGACAAGACGCACAAAGTGGGGTCGCTACCGCCCGTGAACCTTTTTCTCCTACGTCCCGAACTCTGCTCCGTCGCCGCGTACTCTCTTGGTTCGAAAAGACTTTTATCTTCATCATTCTAAAACCTGATCAGAAAGCTGTTGACCATTACTGAGGCTTTCCGAAATACAGCTTTCTGTACCTTTCGGAGTTGCTTTCGAAAAAATGCTCAGCGAATCGCCGCAAGTTATTGCTCGAAAGGTGCCTTGGGGTGGTTTAAGAGACTCTTTCGACTTCTTGATTACGTCGGCATCTTGAAGTTTTCCGAGTCGCCAGTCTCCGTACAGCGAATCGAATATCTTGTTGGCGTAACGCGATCTCGCTTCACTTAGAAACAGTACGTCTGCACTCGGAACTGGCTTTTGCGCGTCCCACGCAAGCCGAATGCGGAAGTATTTCAAGAGATCCATAGCGGACACCCGGCCTTGACGAGTGAACACGGTGTTATAGAATTCCGACTCCGCCGATGGAAACAACCGGGGAGTGGGCGCAACGAACAAGAATTCGAATTGAGGTGTCGCACGAAGGAACTCCGCATAGGCGAGGAGATGCGTCTTAAGTCCCAGGACCGTAAGCGATCCGGCATCAACGTATGTAAATGTCACTTTAGGGGAGGAAGACCCAAGGGCGTTTACAAAGAGTGGAAATCGATCCACGAAGTAGCGTGGCGTAACTTCTCGCGACCTGTTCGAACGGTATCGTTTGACGGGCAGAATATTGCGGCTAAGGCCCAACACATTTCCGAAAAAAGGGACCTTCTCCGACTCGGTTTCGAGGTAGACGTATTCGGGGTGCTCCAGAATAAAATCAAGGACTACGAGGCGCGTTTTTACGTAGTCCAGCCCGTGCCGCCGCCGTGTTCTCAAGTTGTCTTTGCCAATCGCCTGGTAAACCTGGCGGCCAAACAAGTGGTAGACCCGTGCGCCTGACCTGAAGGTCTGAAAGTCGGCATGATTCCGCTCCAAGAGCTTACGGATTAAATCATGTGAGAAATACCCAGGCTTCGTTTTCGCAAATGACAAGAACTGCCGGTGCGTGAAGTAACCGGAATGGATCGCCACAAGATACAGGAAGGTGCTTTCTTCGCGTTTGTAGCCAAGGCTTTCGAGTGCTTCCCGGTGCTCAAACCCCAGTGTCATATGGAGAGGACCTCCCCTACCATTCCCGAATCATGTAGCGCGCGACGGATTCGGTTTGTGTCTCCCGAGCGGGCGTAGATCGTGAACCCGGAAGCCGCTTTCCCCCGAATTCCATCCTCGCGATAGTTACGTGAGACCAGCTCCAGATTCTCCCTAGCAACCTCGCGGTCTGCAGTTTCATATTCGATCTGAATGTCGGGAACATGGATCGTCTTGCCTCGAACGGTGAGTCCGTGCTCCTCAGCTAAGGTCTTCAGCCACTGCTCCTTCATGTCGTCTGGCAGTCGGCCAGCCGCTTCCCTCTCTCTATTGATGGAAGCCTTCAGCTCGAAATCGAGACGCACTCGGAGGACCCTGCCACCTTCTTTTTCGATCTCCTCAGCCGCTTTCTGATACACCCTATAGAGGTCTGCGTCGTGATCCTGCTCGCGAGGCTTTACGAACCCGTGATAGATTTCTTGGTCGTTCGGTAAATCTCCAATTTTCCTGAGCAGGCGATATCCTGATTCCGTCAGTGTCACGATCTGCCGGGGTTCGTCGTGGGCACGGAAGAGAGTTTTTTCTTGCACCAATCCCTGCTTCTCAAGGCTCCGAACATCCTCCTGCATCCGAATTTCATCGCCTTGGTAGGCGAAACGGGCCAGGTCTTTGGTGTCCACGGTTCGGAACGTGCCGATCTCAGACATTGCTTGGACCTGGGATTGGCGGAGCAGCGTCCGGCGCTCCCGCTCAAGAAGCCTGGGGCGCTGCGCTCGTTCACGCGAGACACCTGAATCTCTGGCACGAGATGGCGTTCCGGAGATCTCTGCATCATCGCGGCCCGAACTCCCACGGCGTCCTTTGGACGCACTCTCATCCTTTGACTCTTCGCGCTGTTGTTCTTGCGAAATGCGCGGTTCTGGAGACCGCTCACGATCAGGATTGCGTGTATCCCAGCGGCTCATAGCCTACTGGCCCTCCTGCAAGAATTGCGGAATGATGTCGTTGTCTCCGCTCTGCAGGTGCTTGTCGAGATGCGCAAGCTTCTTACCTGTGTCTTTCAGGAAGAACTTCCGATTGATCGCCAAGGCAGCCGCGAAGAGGTTGAGACCCAAAGCAACGGCAAACAAAGCAAGGCTCCCGCCACAGTGGAGGAAGAGAGCCTTCTTATAGGGTGCAATGAAGGTTAGACGGCTCAGGAGGCCAAACAACGCGGCACAAAGGAGCGTGGCCGAAGCGAATAGGGAGTTTCTGATCACGACCGCGTCTCCCATGTCAGGTGGGCAAATGGGCCTGCAATAGGCGGTTGGAATGGCTGTTTTTGAACATCTCGTACAATAACGTCTGGGGCGGAAAGCCGTGAAGCATCGGAGGCCCTCCTGAGTCGCGCCGTTCTTCGTTGGGAACACCCAAACGATCCGATGGGCTGTGGCGTGGTTCGAATGCGCGGTCGCTTGTGGATAGCACGGCCTGGCGCGGCGAGGTTGGGCCGAGATCGCAAGGCGTCGCCTCCGGGCCCGTTTTTGGCTCGTGTTCTCATTTGAATGCCTGGTCCTCCCGGAAGTAGGTGATCGCGAGCCCCAAAGGGTTCACGAGGATGTCCTGGTTGGGAATGTGATCCCTGAAAGTGAAGAGGAAACTTGCCGTATACAGCGCCCTTTTCATCACCGAGTGGTCCACCGGGGAGTATTCGACTTCAAAGAAGTCAACCGTGGCTTTGTACGGCGCTTTCTCCATCGGTTCGATAACCACCTGTTGAACATCCACGTCCATTTCGGGCACAAGACTGTCCGCGAGGAACGTCTTGATGATGTTCTTCTGTTTGAAAGTCTGAATCGTGTCGCTTGCGAGCTTGCCGTCGAGGAAATACAGAGATTGGCTGAAATCGTCGTTAATGGTGGACCGGTTGCGGCGGTAGTAAAGCTGGCAGAAGCGGGTGAGGAAGTATTTGGTTTCCTTGTATTCTGGTTTGTAGACGAGATTCTCATAGGCGACGGCTTGCGCGTGGCCGATCTCGTCGATGCGGATGACCATTGGCCTGAAACTTTCGAGGGTTCGAACAACCTTTAGGTCCATCAATACGAGGCCAAAGACGACCAGCGAAAGCAGGGCGACGGCGACTTTGAGATAGCCACTTGTGACGATTGCAGAGGCGTACTGTTCGAGGTAAAGCTGCTTGGCTTCGTTGAACGTGGCGTCTTTCATGCCTCGGCTCCTAGCGCTCTCGCGACTGTGTCAAAGATGGCGGCTGCAGAGCCGCCGGATGTACCGCTGAAGATGTGGCTCGTGAGCATCGGCACTTTGATGATTGCGTAGATCGCGGCGAGGTACATGACGAGCAGAACGGGAGTAATCTTTATCAAGTCAGTAGCGGACATAAGCCCGGTGATCTGTGCGTGAATGATTCCGAATGTGAATTGGCTGACGATGTAAAGAACGCCCGCGGCGACAACCTGATAGAACGAATACTGAATGAAAGCCTTTAGCCATCCCCAGAAGAGCCAGTCCAGTTGGGGCACGATAAAGAACGGGATAAACACCGGGCCGAGGAGAATGCAAACAGCAGTTGCCACGACGCCAAAGGCCACAATGATGAGAGCGAGAGCCTCTGTGACAATCGCTGCGAGGTACAAAATGGCGTAGAGAAAGACGGCAATCGGCTGGGTTATCCCAGGGGTGTCAAGGTTGCTGAGAACGTAGCTCGTGTCGTTGGCAATGCGTTCGGCGTTGGCCTGGCCGATTTGATTCGACAGATTCGCCGCTTCATCGGTGATGAGGTGATGAAAGTCGCGTCCGAAGCCGGGGATTGGCGCATCGTAATATTTCACCATCGCAAATCCGAAGCTGATCATGAGAATGAGCGTCACGAAGTTTGCGAAGTGGAAGCTCCCGCGATGCTCGCCGGCAGCAAGTGCCGCCTTGATGCCGTACCAGACGATGAGGATAGTGGCGAAGGCCCGGAAAAGGTTTTGGCCCATTCCATCGAAGACACCAAGGTTCTGTTGGACCAACGTATTGACCGCCTGAAGGACCGCATCGAAGAAATTCATGGTCACTCCTTGGTTGTATCCGTTCCGGGCCTTCGGTGGCTCTATGGCAGCCGGAAGTTGGTGAGGGTTTGTGTCAGATTCATGTTGAACGGCTTGAGGTTCTGACTGGCCTGCTGCCTCATCTGGATCGCGAAGTTGAGGTTCGCGGTCTCGATGTCCCGTTGCCGTTTTGCTTGGAGAACTTGCTGCTCCAGGGCGGCGATTCTGAGGTTGTTCGCGTCCTGAAGTGTGCGCAGAGTGAGCACATTGCTGGCGCTGATTTTGTTGAGGACGCCAACTTCCGAGTTCAGAGATGGATCACCGGAAAGGGAGTCCTGTTCGAGGTTATTGATTTGCTGCTGGACGGTCTGAGCGTTGGCTCGGATGTTGCCCACGGTGGTCAATGCGGAAACATTGGCTCCATCGGCGAGTTCGAGTGACGCGTAGACGGATTTCAGGTTCTGGGCATCGGTCGGATTGATGGTGTTCAGATCGGCCTGGCTGTAGGTCATCAAGGGGACCGTCGCTCGCTGATAACCGGAACTCACGCTTTGCTGCCCGGCTCCGTTCACTGCGCCAACCCATCCGGCGGTGTTCCCATACCGGTCGTTTGCGGTGAAGGTGCGCCATTGGGAGAACGCCGCCCGATAGCGGGAAGGCATGTTTTGCAGGTTCTTCGACATCTGAACGGCGAGGTTGTATTGGTTCAAGACTTGTTGATAGGTTTGTCTGAGTTGAGCCAGTTGCTGCAGGAGTTGACTGTAACGAAGGACTGCATTGGCATAGTTGGTGGGGTCGTAGACGATGCTGAATCCGAACTGCGCATATGAAGCAGCCGGAAAGATGAGAAGAATCGCGAGAAAAGAGACCGCGACGCTTTTCTTTGTGATGTACTTCATTTCGTGTTTCCTCCTTCTTGTTCGTGTTGTTGCAACTTCTTACTCCTCAGAGGTCGGGCTGCATGGTGTGTTGGCTGTAGTCCGGCAAGAGAAGATCGCCCGAGAGATACACCTTCACGCGGTTGCCTTCGCGGATGGTGACCGTGGGCAGGATGTTCAGAAATCGGTCGAGAATGTGCGCGGAAGATGCAGCGAGGCTCGAACCAAAGCTTGCTCGGGTCTGGTCGAGGGAAGAGTTAGAGAACGAGTTTCCGGTACCAGCCTGAGAGATGCCGCCAAGAATCCCCACGGCCAGTGAAGCTCCAAAGATTTGAAGGTAATGGTTGTTCACTTGGTCGCGAAGCGCTGTCTCCCCAATCTGATTCAGTCCCTTGAATTGGTCGAGAGAAACGGAGAAACCGTCCGGCATGATTAGGCGATGAAAGAAAACGGCGAGGCGTTGCTGCCCGAATGCTTCTACCTTCTTCACTTCTCCCAGCACTTTGGTTCCGGCAGGGACGAGGACGTGTTGGCCGTCGTGTGAGTAGATGTCGTTGGTGACAAGGCAATTTACGGGGCCTGAGAAGGTTCCATTCAAGCGGTTGATGAGCAGGGTTTCGAGGACGGTGCCCTCAAACACCACGTATCTCTTTCCAGCGAAGGAATTGAATGCCCCACGTGGGGAAACATCCGGGTTGAGTGGCTCCGCCTCCCTAGCTTGCTGCTTCTGTTCTTGCGGAGCGACTGGGCCTGGCTGCTGCCCCGCTTGCACCGCCTGCACTGGTAGGCGGTTCGCTGCTGAGAGTTGGGCCTGCGCTTGGCGGACTTGTTCGTCAAGATCGCCGGGTGAAGATGCCGTAGAGGGTTCCGCATCGCTCTGGAGATGGGGATTGGTCATTTTGCCTTGCGTGCCAGCGAGCTGCTCGGCTTCCTGGCCCTTGCGGTACGTGAATGCTACGTTGGGCGCAAAAAGCGAGAGGTATTCGCGCTTTTTCTTGTCCTCCTTAATCGGATCGGGTGGAGGTGGTTGTTGCTGGCCCCCAGCGCCAGGAACTCCCCCTGCTTGTGGAGCGACGCTGCTTCCGTCTGGTGGCACCAAGGCACCTCCGGGCGGAATGTCCCCGGCGAGGCCCATAGACCGAAGCCGAGCGAGGTCTGACGACGAAATGGGTTGGCGCGTAGCAGCCTGCTCCTGCTGGATCGTCTGCTTGAAGTCTTCTACTGTCGCGGGGTTGGGAGGTTGCACATGAGCTGCTGAAGATGCCCCGGTGCCAGGACTAACCGGGCGCTTCGTGCCGCCCGTGAGCCACATGATGAGTACCATCACGACGGCGACGCCCAGAATGACCAACTGCTGCGTGTTCTTTGGAAGCAGGCCAGCCGGTTTTGGAGCTTTGTTCTCGACAGTACCGCGTAGCTGAGAACTGCTTTCCACTTCTGCATTCCGTTCACTGGTGTCGGGCATGGAACCCTCCGAAGCGAATTTCTAGAGGCCGCGCGGCTAATCGCCGTGCCGGTCGAAGTTCAGTTTCTTTTTCCCCAAGGCGAGATAACCCTTGTCCACAATCTTTGGGATGACGTACACCCCATTGCTCAAATCAAAGTTGATAAGGTTCGGTTTGCCATCCTTGACTTCATAGATCGTGGGTTTCTCCAGGGCACTGCACTTGATGTAGGTGAATTTGTCGTCGTGGTAGATGGCAGAGATGGAGAACGGTGGCCGGCTGGCCTTGGAATCATACGAGTATTCGAATTGAAGTTTTCCGGCGTACTGCTCGCGATACTGGTTAATTTCCTTGGTGGCTCGCTCCTGAGCTGCTTGGACCGCCTGCGTTGCTTCCATGCGGGCTGCGTCCACGGCGCTCTTATAGGCTTGCACCTCAGAGGCTCGCGCGAGAGGCGGCACAACAGCAGTTCCACCGATTGTGGATTCCTCTTTCCGCTCCACAAAGACTTTCAGGTCTGGTTCGGCGGTCGGGTCGTTGCTAACTTCAGTTAGGAGGAACGAATAGACGTGGCCAGTGGACGTAATGAGATTCAAGTTGCTGCGAATTCCAGGCTGGGCCGGATGGAGGTAGCAAAGGTTATGCGCGCCATTGATGATCCAAAACTCTTTATCGCCGGTGGTGGCGTCGAGAATCTCTTCGTTTACCGGCAACACGATGAGTGTGGAGAATCGAATTTTCGCGTGAATCGGGATGATGTCGGTCTCAGCATATTTCACGGTACGTGCGCCGGGGTCTGCGTGGGCAGAAAGCGCTCCCGTGGTTATCCAGGCACAGGTGAAAAGAAGAGAGAAAACGAGTCCACAAACAGTTCGGGTGTGACTTCTCGCGAAATTCATTGATGTCCTCCTGATGGGAAGTTTTTGGTGAACCTTGCAACCTCGCGACGTGGATTGACCTGCTCTGTTGATCGGACTATTCCTTCTTCCGGTCGCGGCCAGGAAACGATCCACAGACTCATGAACGTGACGACCAGGGCGACCGCAAGGGGGATGAGCGAGGCAAGAAAGTGAATGGTGTGAAGGAAAATCTCAAATTGGGCGCTCTGAAGCAGAACGTCGATCCATAGAAGTACGGCGGGGGTTGCAAATAGCGCGGAAACGATTGTGAGTTGAAGTAGAGAGTTGGTCGGGCCGGAGTTTCCGCTCATGGCCTCTCTCCGGCGAGGATCTCAAGACCCCTCTCGAAGCCATGCTCCTTGAACACGTCGGCGCGTTTGCGGTTGTCAAACGGGTCGTTCGTGTAGAGCCAGTAGCTCTTGGGGTCTACTTCCAAGTTGGCGACCTTGGCAATTTCATGATTCTTGATGAGAAATTGCCGCTTTGGAATTAAGGCGGCGATAATCTCGATCTCGGTGTCATTCAGGTGAAAGTGGTTCTTGTAGAGATCCCGGTCCATATCGGGGTTCGCCAGGAAAATCTTCGTGGCGCAGGTTTCGATGATTACGTCCACGATGTCGGATTTGCGCAGCTCGTCGAGAGATTGAGTCGAGAGAATCATTGCGGCGTTCTGTTTCCGCCAGGTTTTCAAGGCTTCAACGATGTATCCCTTGATTCGAGGATTCCTGAAGAACGTCCAGGCCTCATCGATGAAGAACGCTTTGAAAATGTGCGTGATGTCTCGGTTGGTGATGATGTGATTGGCGCGGTGGAGGATGTAGAAGAGCAACGGTTCGAGAATCTGCGGGTATTGCTCCATTCCCTGGAAGTCAAAGCATTGAAACTTGGAAAAGGTCACTGTGTCTTCCACATTGTCGAAGAGGAAGCCGAACTGTCCGCCTGTCGTCCATTTTTGAAGTTTCAAACTGAGGCTGCGTGGAAGCGTATTGGCCAGAACGCCCAACGTCCGTAATTCCGGGTCAACGGCGTAGAGGTTCTCGATCTGCTGGTAGAGTTCTTGCTCTTCTTCGAGGGTGAGATTCTCGCCGCCGTGGTTGTCGGCAAGGACCTTGACGAACAGGGCCAGAAAGTCGAGGTTGTGCTTGGTCTTTGGGAGGCAAAAGGGGTTGATCTTGAATCCTGCCGTTTGAAGTCCAACCTTCGTATACGTGCCTTCGAAGAGATGGGTCAGATTCTCGAAGCTGCCGCCAAGGTCGAAGATGAATGTGTACGGATCGTATTTCTGTAGGTTGGTAATGAGAAAATTGAGAAGGAACGATTTCCCGGAGCCGGTGCGCCCAAGAATGACGCTGTGTGCCGTGTCTTTGTAATGCAGGTTCAGATAGTAGGGCGTCCGGTGATTCGTTTCGAGGACCGCGAGGTACTCCTGGTTCAGATGTCCATTGAGCTGGTGGCCAGCGTGAAGCGTGAACAGAAATGAGTAGTCCGCATAGTTCGTGTTAAGGATGAGCATGGACCGGAGATTGAACGCATAATTGCCCGGCACGGTCGCCAGATACGCGTTGAACAGGTTGTACTTCTCTTCATAAAGCTGCGCGTCGTGGATGCTGAAGGCTTTGTAAAACTCAGCGCATGCAGTCTCAATCTTTGAAAGGTCTTCGTCGTAGATCACGACTGTTAGAGAGAAAGTGCCAAAGTAGTTCCCCTTGATTTCGAGTTCCTTTAGCGCTTCACCAAGATCGTGGATTTGGGCTTCTTTGGATTCATCGACGAGGATGTCCTCGCCTTGCTGTGGCTGGTCGGAGCTGGTGACATAGCTCGATAGCGAGCGCTTGGTGTTATGGAAGTGACGCCGCCGGGAATGGATGAAACTCCGGCTCTTGGCTGTGTCCTGTTTTTTCCACTCGGTGGTAATGAAGTAGTTCGCTTCAACTTCCATCAGCCGTTTCAAGATCAGCGGGAAACTTTGCGATGAGGGCTCCTTGAGGGTGAATACTTTCACGTAGTAGTCGTCCACGCGGAGGAACCCTCGGTGACACTCAACGTGCGATTCGCATAGGTAGTAGTCGAGGAAGGTGTCGTACTTGAGCCGAGTATTTTCGATCTTCAGCGGCGAGAAATTCAGGATTCGTTTGAGAACAGAGAACGCCTCTTGTTTCGGGAGGATGCGGGTGCTCAGAAAGTCGCCAACTTGGAGGAGGAAACTCCGGGCCTTCGCTCGAAGAGCGACGCGCGCGCGTTCGAGCTCGTTCTCGATGAGGACAACCTGCTTGTGAGTGGAAAGGAAGGCCCGAAGTTCGCTTAGGGCTTCACGCGGTTGCGAGGGGAGCTTGGCGAGACTTCCGAGGATGGAGGTCTTGTAGCGGAAGCCCTCAAAGAGAACGACGTAGTAGGTTTGAAGGGAATAGAGGGAATCCGCTTTTGTCCGAAGATACGCCATCCGGTTCTGGATTGCTGCGTTGACGACCGGATTCCGGTAAGTCTTGAACGGGATGTTTTCGTGATTCCGTTTGAACAGGTACTGATAGACACGGCACTTCTCATCGAAGATGCGGAATGCAGCGGAAAGCCGCTTGGTGAGGCTTTCGATGGTGTTGGTATCCAGGCACTCGTAGTCCACGCCCGCGAGACTCAAAATGACGCCGAGATCACCGCTCTTCGTGAGGAAAATCTCGTCGTCGAGGAAGCCAAAAAGGTTGATCTGAGTACATAGGGCGGCGGCTTCGTTGTAATCCTTCGCGATTTGCTTCAGCTTAAACACGGTGGAGTCTCCGAACATGGATTGGCTCGAATTTCATCGGGTCGTACTGCGTGCGAATCCTTGTCGAGTTCAAAAGGAACCGTAAGATTTGCGGGTCGGTCCGCGTGGCCCAGCGCGCGAAGAGATACAGGGCGAAAAACATCACCAGAGCACCGAAGACGGTGTTCAAGAGGTTAAACACGCCCGCTGCCATCACGAGAGCGAAGAAGAACAACTTCCGCTCTGCCCCCAGGATAGTGAGCGGGCGGTTCAGGGATCGGAAGACCGGGTTGCGCTGCATAGCCATAAATTTGGGAGAATCTAGACGCCGAAGAGCCACGTGAGAAAGTTGACGGCTAGAACAGCCATGCCAAGGCCGAAGACAATCCCGGCAAAAGTTTTCTTTCCCGCGCCCTCACCAAAGGCGAATGTGAGGCCCCCAACTACGATGGCAACAAGAGCCAATCCTTTCGCGATGGGGCCAGTGAACGATTGTTGCAAGACGTTGACGGCGTTCTCCCACGGTGAGTTTCCGGCTGCCTGAGCGAAGGCGTTTCCAGCAAATGCGAACACTGTTCCGATACTCAATGCGCTCTTGCGAAGGACAGGTTTCCATGCGCTCCAGTGAGGTGGAAGTAGCTTCTTCATAGTTCCCTCCGGTATGACAGGTAAATTCTTCGACGCTTTTCAATCTCGCGTCTCAGTCGCGTTGCAAGGTAGCCGTGGAGGGAGGATTCGTCCAATACTTTGCCGTCTCTGATTGATAGCTGCTGTCTATGATGGGCTGATTAGATAAATGCGGAAGTGCATTCCGGGGACGTAAAGATCGATTTGGGAGGGCCACAGTTGCATGCGTTAGCTTGACTGATTTGCTCCGTGTCTCCACTGAATCTGGACGCGAGCCGTGAGAATTGGTGCGTTCGATGAGGGGGGTGATAGAATCTTGCTCGTAATTCTTCGCTAAACACGGAGCCAACGGATGGCGTCGAAGAAACCGCCCAAGACTAAACCCGCCAAGAACTACCGGCATCCTGAATCCGAAAGCCCGATGCGGCCCGAAGTGGGCACGCAGGCGCAGTTCAAAAAGAAGCTGCCACCCAAGAAGTATCGCTACGACGATTCGCTGTCGCCTGCGCTCGATTGGGACGGACGGAATCCGGCGCGGGAGCAAGGCGAGGCGCTGATACGTCAGGCGCTCGAAGCGAAGACGCTTGAAGAAGCAAAAGCCGCAGCGTCAAAGTTGAAAGCGATAAGCAAGCCATTCCTCAACTGGGCCGGGAAGGCGGAACGGCTTTCGTTTGACGTTCCGACCCTGCCGCTTTTCATCCACGAACGGCTCTCGACCAAAGCCATCCTCGAAACGCTCAAGGGGCACCGCTTCGACCGCAATCAGGCGACGATGTTCGACCTGTGGGGCGACCCGCAGCACTCGGTAACCGACCAAGTGCTTCGGGCTTACGAGCACAAGGACAAGTGGGTCAATCGGATGATTTTGGGCGATTCACTCGTCGTGATGAACTCGCTGCTTCATTACGAGGGCTTGGGTGGTCAGGTACAGATGATTTATGTAGACCCGCCCTACGGTGTTAGCTTCGGTTCGAATTTCCAGCCATTCGTCCGTAGACGAGATGTCGGTCACAACGACGATGAAGATATGACCCGCGAACCCGAAATGGTCCAAGCCTATCGGGACACATGGGAACTAGGTTTGCACTCATACCTCACTTACTTGCGAGACCGTTTGCTCTTGGGTCGTGAATTGCTTCACTCCTCGGGCAGTATTTTTGTCCAAATCAGCGATCAAAATCTTCATCATTTGCGCGAAATCATGGACGATGTTTTCGGAGCGGACAATTTTATTGGTTTGATAACGTTCAAGACTGGAAGTGGATTTGTCCCTCGATATATCAAGACCACTAGCGACTATCTCCTTTGGTACGCAAGAGACATTGAAAGAACCAAATTCCGGCGGCTATATGTTCCCAAAGAGCACGGGAACGACACTTACTTTGACAAACTGCAACTTGCAGATGGGACTATCTGTGAATTGACCGATTCCGGCGATATTCCTCCCGGGGCTTCTCCCATCGCTTTGCGCCCTCTGGTTAGCGCGTATTCGCCCAACACCAATTACCGCTATAAGTTCAGAGGGCACGAATATTACTGTCGGGGCGAATAGGTGTTGGAAAACGACGCCTGACGGAATGGACAGGCTTGCAGCAGCGAACAGAATACATGCGGGCGAAAACACTTTGAAGTTCATTGCTCGCTTTAGTGATTTCCCTTCCACCGAAGTGACTCATGTGTGGGATGACACTATGGAACTGGTCGCAAAAGCATACGTGGTACAGACTGCGACGAAAGCTATTCAACGGTGCTTATGGATGACTACTGACCCCGGCGACCTCGTGCTTGACCCGACATGTGGCAGCGGCACGACTGCATATTGTGCAGAACAATGGGGGCGGCGTTGGATAACGGTTGACACTAGCCGAGTTCCGCTTGCGCTGGCCCGTCAGCGACTGCTGTCGGCTACTTTCCCGTGGTACGAACTGCAAGACGAATCGCGCGGCCCTGTTGGTGGATTTGTGTACAAGCGCAAGCAAAATAAGAAGGGTGAAGAAGTCGGCGGCATCGTCCCTCACCTCACACTTGAAAGCATTGCTAACAATGAGCCGCCCGACGAAGAAATCCTTGTTGATAGACCGGAAGACAATTCGTCCGTCACCCGAGTGACTGGCCCGTTCTGCGTTGAAGCCACGATTCCGACCCCACTCGACTTTGAGGAAACCAAATCTGAAGGGGCGACTATCGAGCCGGACTCGTACGGGTCGTTTGTTGACCGGATGCTTGAAATTCTTCGTAAGTCACCGATTCTGCGGCTCGAAGGGAACAAGACCGTTACGCTGAAGAATGTCCGTCCACCCGCAAAGACGCTCTCGCTCTCAGCCGAGGCGATGGTGCCTAATGGAGCCGAAAAGCCTGTGGCGTTTGTCTTCGGACCAGAGAATGGTGCGGTGAGCGAGAAGCTGGTTTACGAAGCCGCTCGTGAGGCCCACGCCAAGAATTACTCCCACCTATATGTCATCGGCTTCGCGATCCAACCCAATGCCCGAATGTTGATTGAAAAGTCCGCCGAAGTCGTGGGGCATGCCAGCGACCTACGTGCAGGCCACTCCCGACCTGATGATGGGCGACCTACTCAAGAACATGCGCTCCAGCCAAATCTTCAGCGTGTGCGGGCTGCCGGAAATCGAAGTGCGGAAACTCAAGTCAAAGAATGGCGCACCGAAGCAGTATGAGGTCGAATTGCTTGGCCTCGATGTGTTCGACCCCATCGAGATGATGAACCACAAGAGCAAGGGTGACGACGTGCCCGCATGGTTCCTGGACACAGACTACAACGATCTGTGCTTTCACGTAAGCCAGGCGTTCTTCCCCCGGACTGGCGCATGGGAGAGCTTGAAAAAGGCACTGCGCGGAGAATACGAAGAAAGCGTCTGGGATCACCTCGCAGGAACAGTCAGTGCGCCTTTTGAAGCAGGGCGAGCATGGGCAGGTCGCAGTGAAAGTGATTGATGACCGAGGGAACGAATTGATGGTTGTGAAGAGTCTGAGAGAGGCGAAGTAGCGTATGTCCGGCTATCCCGAAGTTGCAGAGCCGATCCTCAACTCACCTTTCGAGAAACCGACTCGCTATTGGTATATCCGCGAAGGCGAACAGCCACAACTCATCGAAGGACAACGACGACCCTCGATTGTCTTCCCGCCACGCGACCAAAAGACTCCGTGGCTGGTAGACGAACGCCTGCTGCAGTCCGTCCAAAGAGTATCCCTCCGGTTTTGAACTGGCACTCGTAAACCTCATTCGAGAACGACTGGAGTCATGGCGGAAGCAAGGCTATCCGGGCGTGACTCGCACGACGCTGGAACTCATCCAGTGGTGGACGCGCGAAGGTCGAGAGAAGCGGCTCTTCTTCGCACAGGTTGAGGCCGCACTGACGGTCATTTTCTTGAAGGAAGCGCGGGCCGACTTCTTGCAAGGTATCTCCGTCCCTACGAGACGAACCAAGCGACGACCGCAAGGAAGAAGGCTACACAGGGTTTTGAGCGGTATGCCTGCAAGATGGCGACTGGCTCGGGCAAGACGACCGTAATGGGGATGCTGGCTGCGTGGAGCATCCTGAACAAGCTGAACGATCGCAGCGATGCCCGATTCTCCGAAGTAGTTCTTGGTGGTTTGCCCGAACGTGACCATCCGGCAGCGACTCGCGGAACTCGACCCGGAGATTGGCGAAGCCAGCGTCTACCGCGACTCGTGATCTCGTCCCGCCTCACCTGCATGCCGCTTCTGACTCAAGGCAGGGTGCTCGTTACGAACTGGCACGTGTTTGCAGCCACAGGCGATGCAGACGGGCGGCGTCAGCTCGAAGGTCGTCAAAGCGGGGAAACAGATTCGTGTCAAAGAGACCATTAATATCGGCCCGAAAACAACGACTGCCCGAGGAACCCGCTACCTGAGCCTGAAGGACTACGAGTTGCAAGTTACTAGCGGGATGTTGACCGTGCTTGAGGAAGAGCGGGAGAAGGACGGCGGCCTCAAACGAGTGAAGGTCGAATCCACCCGCTACGTGGAAAGCGACACCGCCCTCATCAATCGTGTGATTGGCCGCGAGGTGGGCGGCAAGCAGAACATCCTCGTCCTGAATGACGAGGCGCACCATGCCTACCGCATCAAGCGCGATGAACCAGACCCAGACGAAGAAGAAGACGATGATGAGGCAGATTACTTTTTCCAGGAAGCGACCGTCTGGATAGACGGGCTGGACAAGATCCAAAAACAGCGTGGCATCAATTTCTGCGTTGACCTGTCCGCCACGCCATATTTTCTTGGCCGAGTGGGCCAGGAGACCAATAAGCCTTTCCCGTGGGTGGTTAGCGACTTCGGATTGATTGACGCAATCGAGTCGGGCCTGGTAAAGATTCCCCAGTTGGCCGTTCGAGATACGACCGGAAAAGATATCCCGGGTTACCTGAACATCTGGAAATGGATTTTGGAGGACAAACTGACGCCTGCGGAGCGGGGCGGAAAAAAAGGCAGTCCCAAGCCGGAAGCAATATTGAAATATGCCCACCACCCGATAGCGTTGCTTGGGGGGCTTTGGGAGAAAGAGACCGAGGAGTGGGCCAAGAACGAGGCAGACCCTCGACCGCCCGTTTTTATTCTCGTCTGCAAAAACACGAAAATTGCAAAAGCGATCTACGAGTGGTTGGCCGAGGACAAGTCTCCGACCGGGATTCCTCCAGCACGCGTCGAGGGCTTCAGGAACAAGGACGGGCGAATAAATACAATTCGGGTGGATTCAAAGGTTGTCCACGAGACAGACACTGAGGGAGCCAAGAGCGACGAATCGCGGTGGCTGCGCGTCACGCTTGATACGGTGGGCAAGATGAATTGGCCCGCCGATAGGCAAGGACGCCCCATCTACCCTGAAGGGTTCGAGGAGTTGGCGAAGAAGTTAGAGAGACCGCTGCACCCACCGGGACGCGATATTAGGTGCATCGTGAGCGTCGGGATGCTCACCGAGGGATGGGATTGCAGCACGGTGACGCACATCATCGGATTGCGACCGTTCATGTCGCAGCTACTGTGCGAACAGGTCGTGGGGCGGGGACTCCGCCGCACCAGCTATGAACTCGGGGAGAATGGGCGATTCACCGAAGAAGTCGCCAAAGTTTTTGGCGTACCCTTTGAAGTCATTCCGTTCAAGGCAAACCCGACCGGGCCTGCACCGCCGCGAGTCAAGCGGTACCACGTCCACGCTATCCCAGAAAAAGCCGCTCACGAAATTCAATTTCCGCGTGTGGAAGGCTACACGCAAGCGATTCGGAATCGCGTGACGATGGACTGGGAAAAGGTGCCTCGGCTGGTTTTGCAGCCTGACTCCATTCCGCCGGAAGTCACAATGAAGGGCATGAGCATCACGGACATGGGCCGGTTGAGTCTGTCCGGCCCGAACCGATTGGATGAGGTGTCGCTGAAAGAGTACCGCGCAAAGATGCGGGTGCAGGAACTCGTTTTCGATTTGGCGCGGGGCATGACCAAACATTATGTCGCCCAGCCGGGCTGTCATGTGCCTGCCCACGTCTTGTTCCCTCAACTCGTGAAGATTATCCAGCGGTATCTCGCGGAAAAAGTCGAAGTGCGCCCTCCCGCCGACATCAAAGATTTGGGACTTGCGCCCTACTATGGTTGGCTCGTTGAGATTCTTGCGGAAAACGTTCGCCCGGACACAGCAGAGGGAGAAGCACCGGAAATACCGCGCTACGAATCGAGCAGAGGTCCCGGCTCGACAGCGGAAGTGGACTTCTGGACGAGTCGAGAGCCGCGTGAAGTCATCAAATCACATCTAAACTACATCGTGCCGGACACGCAGAAGTGGGAGCAGGCAGCGGCCTACTACATTGACACGCACGCGGCTGTAGAGGCGTTCGTGAAGAATGCGGGGCTCGCCTTTGCTGTCCCCTATCTACACAACGGGCAGATGCACGACTACATTCCCGACTTCATCATTCGGTTGAAGACCGATCCGCCAATCCACCTGATTCTTGAGACGAAGGGCTACGATCCGCTCGAAGAAGTAAAACGAGCAGCAGCGGAGCGTTGGGTCGCCGCCGTCAATGCTGACGGTAGTTATGGCCGGTGGGCGTATGTCGTGGTCAAGAAGACTACGGATGTGCTGGAAGCCATAACGAACGTTGCAAATTCTGACTCCGGTTTGAAAATGCCAGCAAAATCCTCATAATTCTAAGAGCACGCCGCGATGATCTTCGCGATCAATTCTCTTGGCGTTGGCTGTACCTAGCCAATGTCCGTTAGGCAATAGCCTTCGAAGGCTGGAATGATTCGGTTCTTCACCAAATCGAACCAAATACTATCGGAATCGGACAGAATGTCACGTCGGATTGAAGGACGCCCCTAGAATGGGGCGTCCTCACCGGGTTGAAGCGCGCTCGCAGGAGCGTCGCTGCTTGAGCCGGAAGCGACTGCTTCCGGCTCCTTTTCTCCGCGATTGAGCTTGCGGACCGAGTCTGCACGAACCTGCCATAGCGTGTGTTTCACGACTGTGGGCTTCTTGCCTTTGCCGTACTCACGGTCGTAGGTCGTGCTGACGAGCGTGCCTTCGACTAGGACGTGATCGCCCTTGCGCAGCGCTGCCGCAATGCGCTCGCCGAGTCCGTTCCACGCGACGACGCGATGCCACTCGGTCTTCGAGCACCACTCGTCCCGCGCGTTCTTCCACGACCGTTGCGTGGCGACCGACAGAACGGCGAATGCAGCGCCGTTGGCACGGGCTTGGCGTCGCTCCGGGTCTTTCCCGAGGAAGCCGATGATTTGGATCGAATTCAGATACATTTTGTTTCTCCTTTTTCGCCCCTTTTACTTGAGGCACCCAAAGGCGAGTGGAGACCACTCCCAAAGCGAGCGACGGCTTTTCGGGAGGGGCACAAGCAAATCTTCGGCGTGGGTTCAGAAGATTTCTTGGGAGGAGCCGGAAAAGCAGACGGCGCGAAGCTGCCGGGCGTGGGAATTCTCCCGAAGCAGTGCCCAATGGAAAGGGCAAGAACGGAGAAAATGGACCGAAGCTAGTCATGCAGGCGCGAGCAACAAGTCGGACCAATCGATTTCTGGTGCGGCGCTGTCTACGCGCTTATAATTCTGCTCGCATCACAATCGTCAGGAATCGACCACGCTTGAGGGCGCGCAGAGTGGATGCCGGAAACGTTCTGTCAGCGTCATACTTGTGGACGCTAACGGCAGCGAATACTATCTGAAAGGGAAGACCGCATGCCATAGCGCGCCTGTCGGACCTTCGCAGGTCGGTGGTCTGTGCAATCCGTCATTGTTGTGACCTGTAGGGTGTTTCGTCCGGAAGGGTTGCGGTACCGGCGCCATCGATTTAGGCAACGGACCGATTACGGGGACGTTCAGAATAGCACGACGCTATTGTGGAGCCTGAAGATGCCATCGTCTGAGATTACCTTTGACCGCGAGGGTGTCGCGAATTTGCTCCACACGGGCCTCTTTAACGTCCCCAAGTACCAACGCGAATTTAAGTGGGAAGAGGATCACGTTCGGGAATTGTTTGACGACATTGAGAATGCGATTGCTGACCAGCAGCCAGAATATTTTTTGGGGAGCATCGTTATATCAAAAGGCGCTTCTGAACGCCCCGACATAGTCGATGGACAGCAGAGGCTCGCATCCGTCTCGATACTTTTGGCCGCTGTTCGAGACTACTACGTAAACTCCGGCGATTCGGAGAACGCCATTTTCGTAGAAAGCAAGTTCTTGCTCGACAAAAACCCAGTTTCCAAGGAGGTTGCTCCGCGCCTGAGGCTGGGAGATGCCGACAATGAATTTTTCGAGAAGGCGATACTCGGCAGGCCGAACACTCCTGAAAGGAAATTCAAGTCCCAGCAGAATTCGCATCGGCGTATGGAAGCAGCCCAAAAACAGGCTGCTGCATATGTTCAGAGGATGGTGTCGAGCGGCAATAGACCTGACGAGCAAATTTTCGCTCGGGTTACCTATCTGGAGAAATCAGCTCGCATCATCATCGTCCGGGTTCCAGACGAGGTCTCTGCGTTCGTTATTTTCGAGACTCTAAATGACCGAGGGCTCACATTAGCGACCACCGACCTTATCAAGAATTATCTTTTTGGGAAGTCTGGTACCAAGCTCGGAGAAGTTCAGCATCGATGGATCACCATGAATTCCACGATAACTGCAGCCAGGGATGAAGAGGCGGTGATGGACTACGTGCGGCATCAGTGGTCTGCTACTAACGGACTAACGCGCGAGAAGGAACTGTTCACGGATATTCGAAACAAGATTAAGAATGCTAATTTGTCATTAACCTACGCTACAAAACTGGCAAGCGATGCTCGGGTATATGCAGCAATACTGAATACGGAGCTAGACTTCTGGAACAACTACGGCGTTACAGCAAAACAGCACATGCAGGCTATCGAATTGATTGGAATTGACCGCATGCGTCCTCTGGTACTGGCGAGCTTGTCGAAATTCACCATCACCGAGGCGAAGAAAGTGCTCCAGCTATTCGTGGCTTGGAGTGTTAGATTTCTGATAACGTCCACAAATTGGGGCACCCTGGAAAGGCAGTTTTCCGAGAAAGCGACTCAAATTAGTGCTGGGCTCATCACCGACGCGAAGAGTCTACGGACTGCAATGAAGTCCTACGTTCCAGTGGATCAGGACTTTGAGGTTGAATTCAGTACGACGAGTGTCAGCAACGCCATCTCCCGGTATCTTCTTCACGTACTTGAGCGCAGCACTGCCGGAGTGAAGCAGCCGGAACTGGTCGCCAATCCCAATCCGGACGAAGTAAGTCTCGAACACATTCTTCCGAAGAATCCCGCTCCGGGAACTTGGACAGATTTTGAGCCGGAAACTACCTCAGTTTGGGCTCGGAAGCTCGGGAATCTTTGTCTCCTGGCGAGTGATGAGAATGGTGCCGTGACAAACGACCAGTTCTCATCCAAAAAGCCAGTATACGCAAAGTCGAATCTGAAGCTGACAGCAGAGGTGGCTGGCTACTCGAAATGGGATGCGAAAAGCATCCAAGACAGGCAGAAAAAGCTGGCGCAAATGGCAGTCAACACGTGGCCGGTCTAACGCGATGAAGGTCTGCAAGCCCCAAAGAAAGAGGCTAAGCAAAGCTGCCTCACGCGGCGAGAGCCTTACAACCGCAGAGGCAGCAGCTCTTACAGGCTATGCACGAGACCATATTGGGCTGATGATCAGGAGGGGAAATCTACGGGCCCTCAAGCGAGGGCGCGACTGGCTCGTAAATGCTCGCAGCCTACTAAGCTATGTTATGAGCAACCCCAGGCCGGGAAGAAGAGGAAAGAGTTGACAAACATATCGGCAAGCCGATATAAATCACATGTGAGCTTTTCCTCCAACGGGTTTCATCCGCCCGAAGTGACGAGCCAGTACGTCCGAAAAGAGGGCGTACTCCTGAGGTCTGATTGCTTGGATTTGCTCGCAAATATGAAGAAGGATTCCGTGGATCTGGTATTCGTCGACCCTCCCTTCAATCTGGACAAGGACTACCAGGTGTTAGGTTTCCGCAACCGAACATTAAATGAGGAGGAATACCGTGGATGGTGCCGCACATGGTTGATTGAGTTAATAAAGATTCTCAAGCCCGGGGGGGCTCTTTTTCTGTATCACTGGCCAAAGTGGCTCATGGACTTGGGCGCTTGGATGAACTCGCTTCCCACTCTTGAGTACAAGGGTTGGATAGCCGTCAAAATGAAGGCTGGGTTCCCGATTAAGGGCCGCGTTCACCCTGCACACTACGGACTCTTGTACTACACAAAAAAGGGAGGAGAGACGACATTCAACGTTGTTCGCTCAAAGTCACCCACCTGTAGAAAGTGCGGAGAGCTTTTGCGAGACTATGGCGGTTATAAAAAGACGTATGAACGCTATATAGACTCAGAGGGCTCCCTGTGGGTCCAGGTTAGCGACTTTTGGGAAGACACCCGCCCCGCTCGTCAGGAAAAGAGCAGGGAGTCCCGGATCAACGAGCTTCCACTGCAGATTCCAGAGCGTGCCATTCTAATGGCAAGCAATCCAGGTGACGTGGTTCTCGACTGCTTCGCAGGTGGCGGCAGCACGCTTCACGCCGCTCATGTTTCAGGTAGGTATTGGATTGGGGCCGAATTGGGAATCCCGACCGGTGCATTGCGACGATTAGGTACATTCATCGGACAAGACGAGGAAACTCCGTGCCGTAAGATTCGAGACTGTTTTACCGAACGCTTCCGCAAAGAGGTGTTGCAAGTAAAGCTGACGAGAAATAGGCCAGTCAGAAAGGTGGAACTACTGAGCCGCTCGGATACGGACGGTAAGCATTCGCATCGTAGCAGAGTATTTACCGAGAACGTCGTGCGGGCGAAAAAGTCGTTGAAGTCTCGGAGGAAACTGGGCAACCGTGGACACTCTGTGAAAGGGACGGGCGCCCTTCCTGGTAAAGCAGGAGTGCGTGGCGCAAAGCCTAGGGCCTTCCGGAGGTAATATGCAGCAGCGCTTCAATACAAGGAACTACAGTATTCGTGATTTTGAAGAATGGCGAGAGAGAGGCGAACTCGTGCTCGCCCCGAAGTTTCAGCGCCGTGAAGTTTGGAGCCCGAAGGCACGTTCATATCTCATTGACACGATTCTTCGAGGGAAACCAATCCCGAAAATCTATATGCGTCAGGACATTAACCCCAAGACCCGCCGCACTACGCGCGAAATAGTGGACGGCCAACAGAGGCTTCACACGGTGTTGTCTTTCATTAAAGATGGATTCAAGATCAGTAAGGCTCACCATGAGGACTTTGGGGGGAAGTATTTTAGTGGCCTTGATAGGGACACGCAGCGCGACGTGTTGCAATACGAATTTGTTGTCGATCTCCTTCAGGATATGCCGAACAACGAAGTGTACGATTTGTTCGCCCGCATCAACACGTACTCAGAGAAGCTAAAGGATCAAGAATTACGTAACGCGAAATGGTTTGGGGAGTTCAAGTCCTCCGTCTACCAGCTGGCGAAGGAATTCTCCACGTTTTTCGACATCAACGGAGTTTTTTCTTCCAAACAAATCCTTCGAATGGCCGAAGCGGAGTTCATTTCCGAGATGCTCCTCGCCATGCAGGAAGGAATCCGTGACCGAACAAAAAGCATTATCGACGGCGCCTACAAGAAGTACGACGACGACTTCCCGAATCGCAGAGCACATGAAAAGCATTTTCGCGAGACGATGGATATCACAGGTGGGATTCTCGGCGCAGATCTCCCGGAATTGGAATTCAGCTCGCCTCGACTGTTTTACCCCTTGTTCTGTGCCATCTTTCACCTAAAATTCGGCATGCCCCGGATTGGGACAGCCAGGTTATCGCTCAAGATTGTTGACTACCCCAAGCTTAAGATGGCGTTGGAGGGGGTAGACGATCTCATCGAGCGAATCAAGGCGGCAGAACATGAACATGAGGACGTCGAACTCTCGGCGGAAGAACGAAAATTCTATAACGCATACAAGGAACACTGGGTACACGCCGAGGAAAGAACAGTCCTGACCCAATACATTTGCAAACAATTTGCTAAGGCATTGAAGGGTTAGTCTGTGGCTCAGCGCCAGCTAAGAACTGTTTTGGCCGACCTTTCGCGTAGTCTGAAGGAATGCAAACGACTTTCATCTGACGCTTATAGGTGGTCATTGCCAGGGGCGCATCCACACATAACTCGAAGCAGGCGCGATCACATTACTGAGATGGCCTTCTTGCGCGCGTTTCTTGCTTGGGAAGTTTTTGTGGAAGAATCGTTCATTCTTTACCTCTTAGGGCAAAGAGCTCCTCGGGGTCGCGCCCCTTTCCGCTACGCGTTCCCTCCCAACCAGACAACGGCGATGGAGTGGGTAATTCCCGAAGGCCGAACCTATGCTGGTTGGACTGTCCCAACACACGTGAGTAATCGCGCGGAGCGTTTCTTCCGGGGGGGACGACCATTCACCGACGTTCTTAGAGCCAACCAAAGCTTTCTGGATGAAGCCCGAATCATTAGAAATGCGATTGCACACAAATCTATGAATGCCCGCGATAAATTTGAGACTTTTGTTAGAACAAAGCTCGGTGTTCTACCTCCAAATGTGACGGTTGGAAGCTTTCTGTGCACGAATGAGCCCGGAATAGCGCCGCTGGTCTCCTTTCTAGAATCCTATATTGCCAAGATCGAATTGGCTGCCCGACTGGTCGTGCCATCCTGACGCTTGGACTGCACACACCTGGAAATTAACCTGATGGCACAATGTACTCGCCGTATGTACCCTGAGAAATAGCCTTTTGTTCTTTAGGTCGTGGCGCGCATTCCTCAACTGACGTTTCCATTCGCGTCGGCACGTTTCTAAGCGGCGCGCCGCAGCCTAGCCGAGCGGCACGGAATAATCCCTAACGCCGATTGCGTTGAGAATTCGAGTAGCGGTTTGCTGGATGTGCTCCAAGCTCTCCGTCAGGAGCTTGGCGTCACCCTCGTAAAGTTGGATGTAGTCTTGCGCGCTGAGCCCGTCTCAAGGCCGATTGCGTGGCAGACGACGAATGCGACGGCCTCGGCTTCGGTCTCGCGGCTGCGCTTTGAAGTGCTGTGCGCGGCGCTCGTCACGGTGCATCATTTCGTGCGCGAGTTCGTGCGCCAGCGTTGCGAATTCTTCAGCCGGAGACTGGCCGGGCAACAACGTGATCTTGCCGCCTGCGGAAGTGCCGCGCGCCGGAGCGATGTCCTGTGAGTATTCAAGAGCGATGCCTTGCTCGGTGACGAAATTGCCGAGCCGTTCGCGGTATTCGCGAGGATCGCCATTGACGTTGCCGATTTCAGGAAGTTCTTGACCGTCCGTCTGGCTGATGTCGAACACGTAGGCGGCGCGAAAGCCGACAGCCGTTGATGATTCATCGGTTTCGGTTTGTTCGACGCTTTCGTTCTTCCGCCGAACGATTGGAGCGAGAATCAAAATGCCTTTCTCGCCTTTCTTCACGAAGCGCCCAAGTTTGTGCCAAGTGTGAAAGCCAGCGACGTGCGTAGCCGTTGGCTTCTGCGATGCGATGAGCATCACGTTTCGCAGACTGTACCGATGGAATCGGCCAATCGCCGCGAGGTATTTCTCAGCGTTTCGCTTCGCCCCTCGTTGAGCGCTGCGATAAGCTGCTCGATGGCCTTGTTTGTGATTTGTTTGATTTGTTCTGATTTCATTTTCCGTTCTCCTGTAAGGTGATTTGGTTCCTTCACACAGGCAGAGGAACCAAAGCACCGGGCCCACAGGAGAACGGAGAATGTGCAAGTCGGTTTCGAGGCTGGAGCGGATGGCAACGGGCGTGACAGGAGAGGGTTGACCTGGCGCGACCGTGTGCTAGCGCAAGCCGCGTTATTATTTTTGAGGGGCCCGACTTGCTGAGCTGGAAAAAGTGTCTTGGATGTCCGCGACTTCCAATGATCGAAACCACACGGCAGTGAGACCGGCGGGGTGACTCTATAAGAGTAAAAAATCTCTCAAAACAATTTCATCTGTCTAGGATCTGTATTGTGCTGAATGAGCTGAACTTGTCCGAACAGGGAATTACTCACGACTCGCTGAACATCTCTCCTCACGAGGGTGATGAATCCTAGAATCTTGCTGGACCGATTGTCGCGTCTGTACGCAATGCCAGTCTCCTCGATCAGCGACGGCTCACGGAGTCTGCGATAAACGATTCCAGGGCACTCTAGCGGAATAGCGGAGATTTTCATGAACGCTATGCCCATGCCTTCCGCAACCATGTAAAGTGCTTCTGCTTCCGTTGTGACCTCTTGGACCACATTTGGTCTGTATCCCACTCTCCTGAAGAGTCCGTTGAGATGGTCGTGGAAACCGGGGTGCAGTTGCCGGGGCGTTGAAATTACTGGAAGTCCATTCAACTCCCTTGCCTGTAAATCGACTTTCGATGTAAGACGATGAAATTCGGGGACGACAACACCCAAGGGTTCGCGCACAAGAACCTTCACAACGAGAGACTCGTTTCTCACGGGGAGTGTCAGCAATCCGGCCTGAATGGTTCCTTGCAAGAGGGCTTGCACTTGATCATCGGTGTGCGAACTGACGAGTGTTAGTTGGAGTTCTCGTCTGTCCGATAGGAAGAGGCTGCGGACAATCGAGAGGAGCTGCAGATTCATGTGTGGTGAGTAGCCAATCGAAACAGCGCCGTTCTCCGATACGCCGACTGCTTTGGCGAGGTGAACAGCACGTTCGGAATGGGACAAAGCCTTGGTGGCCTCTTTAACGAAAATCCTGCCAGCATGCGTCAAGTGGACCTGGCGATTAGTTCTGTCGAAAAGCTGCACACCCAAATCATCTTCCAGGCCTCGAATTTGTTTGCTGAGCGAGGGCTGGGCGATACGGACGCGCACTGCGGCACGGCTGAAATGCAACTCTTCAGCCACTGCGACGACATAGCGAAGAAGTCGAAGCTCTATGCCTGGGTACACACAGGGTCCCCAATGCGATTCTTGAATTCAGAGCCGCCACGATAACTCCCCCCGTTACAACTATTGATGCATTTTATAGACACCGCAGTTGCCTAGGAAGTTACTGGATAATCGAGGTTTCTAGAATCTTGATTCGCGGTACTGATAGTGCCATCACCTGCATTTATGAGCTTGGGCGAGAGTCGCTACGTGCCACGGCGTGCCTACGTATGGCTCCATAGACGTGGTCTATCACTCACGGACTGAGAAGTATTAGACACGCTCGACGAGAGCGATTAGTGTTCGAAGAATGCTATGCAGGTTCAGGATGGACTGAGGGCAGTCTCGGAAGCAGAGGACCGCTGAATGTCCGATGAAGTCAATCTACAACAGGTCAAGAGAGACCGGATGTAGAGGGGGATTCAGAATGGCAACGCAAACTACCGTGATGGGCCGTACAACAGAACCGATGGCGCTGAGTAAGAACGAAGCAGCGCAAATTCTCGGTGTGAGTCTTCGAACAGTGGATCGCTTGATCGCGCTCAAGCAGCTTCCTGTGCGGCGATTGGGACGACGGGTCTTGATACCGCGCAGTGTTCTCCAGGACCTGCTCCGTAGAGACCATCCGACACAAGCCACTTGATAATCTAACAGCTAGATTATAAGATGGCGAAGTGACAAAGAAACCCCCGCCGTCCAAAGAAGTCTTGGACTTCCTGAAGAAGATCGGAAGTAAGGGTGGGAAATCTCGCGCCAAGAAGTACGACACGGCGACCCTGCGCAAGTGGTCGAAAGAATCCGGGGCTGGACGACCACGAAAACAGACAACCGAGGCTGAGCCTGCCAGAACAATGCGGGGCAAGTCTCGTGCTTCGCGGGGTTCCAAGAAGGAGACCTAATGAAGCAGCGTGGAGTCTTCGAGAAAGAGCCTGGATCGAGAATCTGGTGGATTTGTTACTACGACCAATTTGGCAAAAAGCATCGCGAAAAAGCAGGGACTAAACGCGCTGCCATTACGCTCTATGGAAAGCGGAAGCAACAGGCTCTCGAACGTAAGAAGCTTCCCGAAAAGTTTCGTCAGCCGCTCGTCACCTTCGGTCAGATTGCAGAAGATGCACTGGCATATTCAAAGCGCAACAAGCGGTCTTACCGCACTGACGTGCCGCGTTTTGCTCGGCTGAAGAAATGGTTTGGAAGCTCTGTGGCTGACGAGATCGCCCCGCAGGAGATTGAGAACCGACTTGCGAGGGTGGCTTCAGAGGAGCGCTGGGCCGCTTCAACCTTCAACCACTATCGATCGCTGATGTCGCTCACCTATCGGCTCGGTATTCTCAATCGCAAGGTGGCCACGAACCCTGCGCGATCGGTTCCGCACCGTCGGGAAGACAACAACCGCGTTCGATTCTTAACGGTCGAGGAGGAAAAGCGCTTGCGCGAAGTCGTGCAACCGAAGTGGCCGCTTCATCTGCCGGAACTCGATTTGGCAATCAATACCGGTTTACGGAAGGGAAGCCAATACAGCCTGACTTGGGACATGGTAGACTGGAAATCCCGGATGTTGAACATTTCACGAACGAAGAATGACGAAGCCCTCCACGTGCCGCTAAATGATGCTGCCCTGGCGGCTTTGAAAACAGTCTTCGAGCGTGGTGATGGACGGGGCCGGGTTTTTCGGTCAAGTAAGACTGGCGAACCGCTCGAAAATGCGAAGCATTGGTTTGATGACGCGGTTGTTGAAGCTAAACTCAAGAACTTTCATTGGCATGATCTGCGGCACACGTTCGCAAGCAGGCTGCGAATGAAAGGGGCTCCGCTCGAAGACATTGCAGATCTTCTGGGGCACAAGAGCTTGACTATGACGAGGCGTTACGCACATTTGGGTCCGAATCGGCTGCACGAGGTGGTGTCACTTCTTAAAGCAACTGACACCACAACTGACACCGGGCAAATGGCGGTTTCACCGACTTCCGTTCAAGTATCTGTAAACTAACCACTTTAGGGGCGTAGCTCAGTGGTAGAGCAGCGGCCTTTTAAGCCGAAGGTCGTGGGTTCGATCCCCACCGCCCCTACCAAACTCACTCACCACACGCGACTTACAAAACGAATTAACCACAAAACCCCGACTTAACCACAATTCAATTCACATACCCAGCGATTCGCTCCGCACGACTCTCCACGGCATCGCGGTGTTGATTGCCGATCACATGGGCGTAAACACCCAAAGTAATTCGCGGGTCGCTATGCCGCAGTTGCCGCTGCACTAGAGCCGGTGTCACACCCTCTGCGAGTAGAGCACTGGCCGCGCCATGCCGCAGACCGTGGAATCCGCCACGCGGTATTCCAGGCTTCTCTAGGAGCGGATGGAGCTTTTTCTCACGGAGTTTACTCGCTGAACGCGGACGCCCGATCCCAGAACAGCTTTGTGTTTGGAGTTTTCCTGCGATTTTGGCTTGAGCGCCGTGACTCGCGTCACCATGCTTTGTGACCGAAGTCACTGTCGCTAGGCTGGACTCTCACATAGGGTAGCACCCGTTGCGGTTTAGGAGCTCGCGCATGCATGTCGCGGTCGAAATTCACGACGAAGGCGTTCCACGGCTGCGATTCCCGGAACCGTTCAATGCAGCGGAATACTTTGTCGACCGTCACCTCGCCGAGGGGCGCAGCAGCAAAGCCGCGATCCGGACGCTCCAGTGCGAAGTAAGCTACGCCGAGCTGGCCGACACCGTCAACCGGTTCGGAAATACCATCAAGAATCTTGGCATCAAGACGGGCGATCGCATGTTGATGGTGGTCAAGGACTGCCCGGAGTTCTTTTATTTGTTCTGGGGAGCGGTAAAGATTGGAGCAATACCCGTTCCGCTGAACGGCTTGGCTCCCGCCAGCGACTTTGAATTCATCATTCAACATTCAAAGTGTTCCGCGCTGTTCTATTCCCGCGAGTTCGCGCCCACGATTGATGCCGCACTCGCAGTGAGTTCTCCGAAACCGAAAGTGGTGATGGCGGTCGACGGAGAGCGAGAATCGTTGTCGGACCTAGCTCGTAATGCTTCGTCGCGGCTGGGCGCCGTGTTTGCGCGTGCAGAGGACGATTGTTTTTATCTCTATTCCTCTGGAACCACCGGCTTGCCGAAAGGTGTGATTCATGCGCATGGCGACGTCGCGGTGATTAGCCAGTTCTATACGGTTGAGACGCTGGGCGCTACCGAAGACGATTCATTTTTCAACGTGGCGCGGCTCTGTTTTTCGTACGGCATGAACGTGGGAATGCTCGGCCCGCTGTACGTCGGTGCCACGGCGATCCTGGACGACCGGAGGCCGAGTCCCCAGACAGTAGTTGAAGTGTTTCGACGGTGTCAGCCAACCATCTTCGGCGCCGTGCCTACGTTTTATGCACAGTTCTTGGCTTCAGGACTGCTGAGCCGAAAGGACAATCCCCGGCTCCGCCGCTGTATTTCCGCAGCCGAAGCATTGCCTCCCGAATTGCATCGCGAGTGGCTGGAGACGACAGGGGTACCGATCATCGAGGGAATAGGCTCGACTGAAGTGGGCCACATCTATATATCGAACCGCGTCGACGACATCCGGCCAGGGGTAACAGGCAAGCCGATACCGGGTTACCAAGTGAGATTGGTCGATGAGGCTGGGAATAACGTTCCCGACGATATACCCGGACGGTTGCTGGTGAAAGGGCAGTCGGTTATCAGACGCTATTGGAACGATCCGGAGAGAACCGCCAAAACGATTGTCGACGGGTGGTACGACACCGGCGACACATTCCGACGGGACGCACACGGTTACTACACTTACTGCGGGCGAAGCGATGATGTGTTCAAGGTTAGCGGTCGTTGGGTCTCGCCGTACGAGGTTGAGTCGATCCTAGTCCAGCACCCTCAGGTGCTCGAGGCGGCCGTAATTAGCCGAAAAGACGAGCATGGCCTGGTCCACGCCGACGCCTGGGTAGTCTTGAAGAATCCAACGCTTTTTGGGCCGGAAATCGAGGAAACACTTCGACATTACTGCGAGACGAATCTTCCGCGCTACAAACTGCCAGGATGGATCCATGTGGTCGACAAACTTCCGAAAACCGCTACGGGTAAAATCCAACGCTATAAACTGCGCGTCGCTGTTGCGGATCAAGATCGGGTGTCTCAACGGCGGAAGGCTCAGGCGCTGGTTGCGGTCGAACGCTTCGGGCGGATCGTCATCGCCACGTTGTCCCGTCCCCCAGTCAACGCGCTAAACGATGAGTTGATAGAGCGGCTCGATACGGTGCTAGACCAAGTGATCGAGGACCAAGAGGTTGTGGTGCTGCACATCCGCAGCGACCAACAGGCGTTCTGCGCGGGAGCGGACTTGGCGCTGATGCAGTCCTGTTTTGGAACACTCGAGGGTCCCGATGTCATGTTGGATCTGGTGCGCCGAATGCAGCGCCTGTTTATGCGGATCGAAGCGGCACCACTGCTTACTCTGGCGGAAATCGGCGGCCCGGCCATGGGTGGCGGCCTGGAACTAGCGCTGGCGTGCGACATTCGCGTAGCGGCAGTCGAAGCGAAACTCGGCCTTCCGGAAGTGAGCTTGGGGCTCCTGCCCGGCGCCGGTGGAACTCAACGGCTCACGCGGCTTTGCGGTCGCGGAATAGCTGAGCGCCTCATCCTTGGGGGAGAAGTGGTTGATGGAGCTGTGGCGGAACGTCTGGGCATGGTTCAGTGGGCTCGCCCGGCGCCAGAATTGGCTGAATGGACGCGGGAGCTTGCAATCCGCTTTGCTCGGGCGCCAAGGCCCGCTCTCGCTGCCAGCAAGCGATGCCTCGCCGCATTTGGCGACCCACACCTCGACGGTTTTGCCGAGGAACTCGCCGCGACGCGGAAGCTCTACCAGCACCCGGAAACCAGGCGGAGGGTGGCTGAATTCCTGGAGAGAAGCGCGAAAAAGCGGCAAACCAGCAAAGTTTGAGACGTAAGAAGGAAGGATTAGGAGGAATCATGAAACTGGAGGGCAAAATCGCGGTTGTCACAGGTGCTGCTTCGGGCATCGGTTTGGCAACCGCCGAAACCCTGGCTATGGCCGGAGCGCACGTGATCGTCGCTGACATTGCAAAAGACAAGGGGGAGGCCGCTGCCCGCGCCCTTCAGACGAAGGGACTCAAAGCGGACTACATCCATCTGGATATCACCGACGACTCTTCCATAGCCGCACTCACCCACACTGTGGAAAGCAAGGTCGGACCGACCGACGTGGTTGTAAACGGCGCGGGATGGGGACAGATTAAGCCATTCTGGGAGTTGCCGCTCGAAGTCTGGAGCAAGATCGTGGCCCTCAACTTGGTGGGTCCGATGAAACTGGTCAAAGCCTTCTTGCCGAAAATGATGGAGCGCAATAGCGGCAAGATTGTCAACGTCAGCAGCGATGCTGGACGCGTTGGCAGTTCGGGCGAGACGGTCTACGCTGGAGCAAAAGGCGGCCTTATTGCGTTCACCAAATCTCTGGCTCGCGAAGTCGCACGTTACAACATCAATGTGAATTGCGTGTGCCCCGGACCTACCGAGACGCCACTGTTGTTTGCCGTTCCAGAGAAGCATTTGGAAGCTTTCAAACGAGCCATCCCATTCCGAAGGTTCGGAAAACCTCAGGAAGTGGCCGATGCGATTCTGTTTTTTGCGAGTTCTCGATCCGACTACATCACGGGCCAAGTGTTGAGCGTGAACGGCGGGCTCACAATGGTTGGCTGATACCAAGGCAAAGGAGCAATTCATGAAGAAAATTCAATTGGCAAATTATAAAGCTAGCCATTTTGGGTGGAGCGTCAGCGGTAAGGTCGCGACAATTACACTCAACCGGCCGGAACGGAAGAATCCCGTCACATTCGAATCCTACGGTGAGTTACGCGATCTATTTCGTGAACTGGTTTACGCGACAGATATCAAGGCTGTGGTGTTCACAGGAGCGGGAGGCAATTTCTGTTCCGGCGGCGACGTACACGACATCATCGGCAAGCTCGTGAAGATGGACATGCTCGACCTGCTAGCGTTTACGCGCATGACTGGCGATCTTGTGAAGGCGATGCGCTCCTGCCCACAGCCCATCATCTCCGCGATTGACGGCGTTTGCGCCGGCGCCGGCGCCATGATCGCTTGCGGATCCGACCTCCGCTTTGGCACAGCGCGAAGCAAAGTCGCGTTCTTATTCGTGCGGGTCGGATTGGCGGCTGCCGACATGGGCGCGTGCACGCTGCTACCGCGACTGGTGGGGCTCTCCCGTGCAGCGGATCTTCTCTACACAGGCCGCGCAATGAGTGGCGACGAGGCCGAGCGATTCGGGTTCTACAATCGCGTGGTCGAACCGGAAAAAGTGCTCGAAGAAGCGACGGCAATGGCCAAGTCGCTCGCGGACGGCCCCACGTTTGGCCATGCGATGACCAAAACCATGCTGTACCAGGAATGGAGCCAGGGCCTTGACGAGTGTATCGAAGCCGAAGCGCAGGCGCAGGCGATTTGCATGCAGACGCAAGACTTCGAACGCGCTTACAACGCATTCGCAAACAAGAAGACGCCTGTCTTCGAAGGGAACTGATGGCGGACAAGAGTTTCCTGGCATGGCCCTTCTTCGACGACGGCCATCGTAGCCTGGCTCAAGAGCTGGAACGATGGGCCCGCGTGGCGCTGCCGCCTTTGCTCGAGGGATCGGAGGAAAGCCTCGACGCAGTCTACGCATGCGTTCGCCGGATCGTCGAGGAATTGGGCCGCGCCGGTTTGCTGCGTGTCTGCGTTCCTGGCGCGTACGGCGGTGCGCGCGAGAATGTCGACGTGCGGAGCTTAAGTCTGGCTCGGGAAATTATGGGCCGGGCGTCCGGATTAGCCGACTTCGCATTGGCCATGCAAGGACTCGGCAGCGCACCCATCAGCTTGTACGGAAACGAGGAACAGAAGCGCTCATTACTGCCCCGGGTGGCCGCTGGCACTGCGCTGGCGGCTTTTGCTCTCTCCGAGCCGGACGCCGGTTCCGACGTGAGCGCGATTTCCACAACTGCCATACGTGACGGCAGTTCCTGGCGGCTCGACGGCGTAAAGACGTGGATCTCAAATGCCGGTCTCGCCGCTTTCTACATCGTGTTTGCTCGGACCGGCGAAGGTCCGGGGACCAAGGGGCTATCTGCATTTATCGTTGAAGCGGACTCTGCTGGCCTGGACGCCTCAGAGCGCATAGACGTGATCGCTCCGCACCCGTTGGGCACTTTGCGTCTGAGTGGCTGCCGCGTTCCGAACGATTTCCTGCTGGGGCGGCCAGGTGAAGGCTTCAAGATTGCGATGGCCACTCTGGACGTGTTCCGCACGACGGTGGGCGCCGCCGCACTGGGTTTTGCCCGCCGCGCGATGGATGAAGCAACCGAGCGAGCGTGCCAGCGGCAGATGTTCGGCCGCTCCCAGGCGGAGTTCCAGTTGACGCAGGAAAAACTGGCCGATATGGCGGTGTCGATTGATGCCGCTGCGCTGCTGATATATCGTTCGGCGTGGACCAAGGATGTGTTAGGCGGACGCGTAACGCGCGAGGCCTCCATGGCCAAGCTGTTTGCCACGGAATCCGCCCAGGAGGTAATCGACGCCGCCGTGCAGATCTTCGGCGGCCGTGGAGTCGTGCGTGGGGTGACGGTCGAGCGACTATACCGCGAAATCAGAGCACTGCGAATCTATGAAGGTGCGAGCGAGGTATTGAAGCTGATCATTGGTTCGAAGGTGATCGAGGCGGCAGGCACGCAAGGCGCTTCAAGTTCTAGCTCATAAACCCGTTCATCGCAGCACGACTTGAATTCATCAAGAAGCCGGGGAATCGTTTCGTGGAAGTTAACTCCAACGCACCGCTGGCCAACCAACACGCAATCATCACCGGCGGCGGCCGGGGAATCGGGGCCGCGATCGCCGAGGCGCTCGCGCGATCGGGTGCTTCCGTTTCGCTGATCGGCAGGAATCAGGAAGTACTGCAGGCGACTGCAAACCGCATTCGCGCCGACTACGGCGTTAAGATCGCGACCGCATCAGCCGACGTAACGGACGAAGCCGCCGTGCATAGCGCAATCAGCAGCGTCAGCCGGGTTCTCGGCGCGCCGAGCATCCTGGTGAACAACGCGGGTGTGGGATTGTCTTCTCCTTTTCTAAAATCTGACGCAGCCTTCTGGCGAAAGATTCTTGATGTTGATCTGATGGGCGCCGTTTTTTGTACACGGGCGGTACTTCCTGCGATGGTTTCATCCAAGTGGGGCCGCATCGTCAATATCGCTTCCACAGCTGGTATGACCGGTTACGCATACATCACAGCTTACTGCGCTGCAAAACACGCCATAATTGGCTTCACCCGCGCACTAGCTATCGAAATGGCGCGGACAGGCGTGACCGTCAACGCCGTATGCCCGTCGTATGTGGAGACCGACATGACGGCTGAAACGATTGCGAACATCGTGCAAAAAACCGGCCGAAGTCGCGAGGAAGCAATAGGGAGCTTAGTCGCTCGAAACCCACAGGGACGTCTCATCCAGCCCGCTGAGGTGGCCGACGCGGTGGTTTGGCTCTGCAAGCGTGATGCCGCGTCCATAACGGGGCAAAGCATCGTCATCGCCGGCGGCGAGCTTATGCCCTGAGATCTAGTTGGCCAACACCGCTCATGTTCTTCACTCGCCGTTTGCCGTCCAGAGCTGACAAGTGAACCGAAAGCGCTCGGCGCGCATGTCGTCTCCACGGTATTCCCGTAAGGCAAACGTCATAAAAGCGAAGGCCGCTTTCTTGCGCCAAATCATGCCGAAATCGGTGTTGTCCAGAGGTCTCGCCATTCGTACTGCAAGCGTGGCAGCTTGTTCGATTGGTTGTGAATCTAGCCGGCTTCCAAGCAGAGACTTAGCTGCCTCTGCCGCAACACATCGGCGAGACGCAACCGCGCCAAGAACGATGCGCGCGGCCTCGTCAAGCGTGCGCGAAGCCCGGAAGTCGAAAAGTGGCCTTCGCATCATGGAGGGAGCACCTTGTCTTTCTCGGTGCGCGGTCTGGAACGTCGCGGCGCCGTGCTCCCGCACAGGAGACTGACGTTGAAGTCCTTCCCGACCTTCAGTTGTTAGACGTAAGCGGGGATACCAGTGATGCGCTCGCCGATGATCAGCCGCTGAATGTCATGCGTGCCCTCGTAGGTGTACACGGACTCGAGGTTATTCATGTGGCGCATGACGCAGTAGTCCTCGACGATGCCGTTGGCGCCCAAAATCTCGCGCGCTCTGCGCGCCACCTCAATCGCCATCCAGACATTGTTCATTTTCAGCATGGAAATGTGCGAGGGATGCACGCGGTCCTGATCCTTCAGCCTTCCGACGTGAAGCGCCAAGAGTTGCGCTTTCGAAATTTCGGTGATCATCCATGCCAGCTTGTCCTGTACGAGTTGGTGCGATGCAATGGGCTTGTTGGCGAATTGTTTGCGCGATTTCGCATATTGCAGTGCGGTGTCATAACAGGCCATCGCTGCTCCGATTGCTCCCCACCCGATGCCATAGCGTGCCTGGGTGAGACAGGACAGTGGTCCCCGCAATCCATCCACGCCCGGGAGTACGTTTTCTTCGGGTATTTCACAATCGCTAAAGGAGAGTCCTGACGTCACCGAAGCGCGCATCGACAATTTGCCGTGCACGTCGTGTGTCATGAAGCCCTTTGTTTTCTTCTCCACCAGAAAGCCGCGTACGCGTTCATCCTCGCACTTGGCCCAAACCACGCTGATATCGGCGATCGAGCCATTGGTAATCCACATCTTCTCACCGTTGAGCACGTAACGGTCACCGCAGCGCACCGCGCGCGTCAGCATTCCGCCGGGATTCGAGCCGAACTGCGGCTCCGTGAGTCCGAAGCAGCCGACGGCTCGTCCGCTTTGCAGCCGGGGGAGCCACTTGTCTTTTTGCGCGGAAGACCCGTAAGTGTAGATGGGGTACATCACAAGTCCGCTCTGGACGGACACAAAGCTGCGGAGCCCCGAATCGCCTCGCTCCAGTTCCTGCATGACCAGACCGTAAGCCACATTCGACATCTCGGCGCAGCCGTAACCCTTCAAATTCGAGCCGAAAAAACCGAGTTCGCCCAGTTGCGGCAGTATTTCGACTGGAAAAGTTGACTCGCGAAAATGACGCTCGATCACGGGGATGACCTGTTCATCCACAAACTTTCGCGCGGTCCCTCGCGCAAGGAGTTCCTCATCGTTCAGCATCGAGTCGAAATCCAGGTAGTCCACGCCACCAAATGCGGGCATCACGCCCTCCTTTGCTCGCACCACTGACTGCCCAACTCCACCCTTCGCATCTATGCGACGCTCAGGACCTTGCCCAGACTAAAGAATTCGCGCGTTCATTAGCTGTGATGGTGATCACTGCTCTTGGCGTTGAACGCGTCCAGACTCAGGCCGCTCCGAACCTATTTATCGTGAGTTAGGGCACGGATGGTGATGATGTCAGGCGCAATTCCGAAAGGTAGCCTGGTTGCCGTAGTTGGAAGCGGAACGATGGGAGCTGGCATCGCCCAGGTGGCCGCTGCCGCCGGGCATTCTGTGCTCCTTTATGACACGCGCACGGAGGCAGTGCCTCTGGCCATTCAAAGCCTTCGCAAAACGTTTGAGAAGCTCGCGTCGAAAGGCAAGCTTTCCGCAGACGCAGCCGAAAAGGCGGCAGATCGACTGCGCGCTGCGACGAACCTGGACGAACTCCGGAGCGCTGGAATCGTCATCGAGGCGATCGTCGAGAATCTCGACGTCAAACGCCAAATGTTCTCGGAGCTTGAACGCATCGTCGACGCGGATTGCGTATTTGCAACGAATACGTCTTCGCTCTCCATTGGCGCTATAGCAGCTACTCTCAAGCGCCCCGGCAGACTCGTAGGGATGCACTTTTTCAATCCGGCTCCGTTGATGGCGCTTGTCGAAATTATCAGTGGCACGGCAACGGACGCCAATCTCTTGTCCGCAGTTCACGCAACTGCCGTCGCGTGGGGAAAGACGCCGGTTTACGCAAAGTCAACGCCCGGTTTCATCGTAAACCGCGTTGCCCGTCCGTATTACGGCGAGGCATTGCTTTTATTGGCCGAACAAGTCGCCAGCCCGGCCACACTCGACGCGGTGATGCGCGAAGCTGGTGGGTTCCGAATGGGCCCGTTCGAACTCATGGATCTCGTCGGACTAGACATTGGCCTCGCGGTAAGCCAGTCTCTCTTCACTGCTTATTTCGGCGACGCACGCTACCGGCCTTCCTTCATTCAGCAGGACATGGTTCGCTCGGGATACCTCGGCAAGAAGAGCGGACGGGGATTCTACCAATATGGTGAAGGCGCGCCTGTCATGCAGCCCGAAACTGAGGCGCCGGCGCCAAAGCCTGAGCGCGTGATGCTTCCTCCAACTGGTCGCCTGGCGGACGCATTGGAGAAGCGCTTGGCTGGCTCAGGCGTGGCCGTGAACCGCGCTACGTCCGACCGGGCCGGTGGGGAATCGATTGTTGTTGGAGACGCCACCGTCGCAGTCACTGACGGGCGCACCGCAACGCAGTGCGCGCATGAATTAGGGCGACGGAATTTTGTGGCGGTCGATTTAGCCCTCGATTACATGACGGCCACACGCGTTGCTATCGCCATGGCCGACACGTGCGACCGGCGAGCCTATTCTTCAGTCATAGGTGTCTTGCAGGCCGCCGGCTTGCGAGTGTCTTGCTTGAAAGACGTGCCCGGACTGGCGGTGATGCGAACCGTTGCCATGCTCGCCAACGAAGCTGCAGACGCCGTGAACCAGGGTGTGGCAACCGCATCGGACGTGGATATCGCCATGTGCAAAGGCGTGAACTATCCGCGTGGACCGCTCAACTGGGCGGATGATCTGGGACTGCCAGCCATTCAGACGGCACTCGGAAATCTAGCCGCTCACTACGGAGGCGAGCGCTATCGCGTGTCTCCAACCATTCGACAGTTGGTGTGGGCGGGCAAGAAGATTTACGATACGGTGTCCGCTGAAAGCCGGTCAGAAAAAGCAATGGACAAGGACTCCCGGGGCCCTTTGTAGGATGGAGTGCCCAACCGCCACCCCTTTCAAGTCGAGCAAGAAGTATGTATCGCCGCCCCAAGTGCATGAGCGGCCTTGGCTCGAGCTCGCATTGGAGATGCGAGTGGATGGAAGGCGCAACCCTGAGAAGTCGATCGACAACGCCACATTCGCTGCGCAAGCGATCATATGAGTGGTTGACCCAATAGCTCTATTCCAGTACTATAATGCGTGTTACTGAGAGACTGGGAGGCTTTTATGGATACTTCAGTGCATGTCGCGGACAAATCCCTCAAGAACTCCAATGGCGCCCGAGTAGTGCGCGATCTGGTTCTGGAACACCCAGCTGCCGCCCGGATATTTGAAACGTTCAGCATCGATTACTGTTGCGGAGGTGGCCAGACGCTTGCCGAAGCATGCCAATCAGCCAAATGCTCCATCGAGGAAGTCAGCCGAGCGATCGCGAAATGCGATTCCCCGGCTCCAGAACGGGATTGGCGAACCGCGCCACTCGCTGATCTCGCGCAGTACATTGTGGAGCGGCACCACTCATTTACACGCGCCGAGATCAGCCGACTCGCCGGCCTGATTTCCAAGGTGGTCTCCGCACACGGAAAGAATCACCCGGAATTGCTTCGTGTGCAGAGGATCTTTGAGGGCCTCTCGGAGGAACTTCTGCAGCATATGGACAAAGAAGAGGGCCTTCTCTTTCCTTACATTGAGGCATTAGAAGAATCGGCCCGCCTGTCTCGCCGTCCGCCAGAACCCGTGTTTGGCACCGTGCAGAACCCAGTCGCTGCGATGATCATGGAACACGAGGCCTCAGGGCAGGCGCTTGACACAATGCGCGAAGCGACGAGGAACTACGCTCTGCCAGCAAGCGCTTGCGTGAGTTTTGAGGCCCTCTATCAAGCACTCCCGGCATTTGCGACGGACCTGCATCAGCACATCCATCTTGAAAACAATATCCTGTTTCCTCGGGCCATTGAACTCGAAACCGACCTAGCTCGAAAATGGAGATGAGCAAGTCATTGCCTGTATCTGCTCTTCGAAAGCGATGAGACAACTTTAGAACGCACGGAGAAGAACATGAAAAGCTCATCTGGGGTGGAAAAGACGGCGACACCAGAAGTGGCAGGACCGAATGTGGATGCCGTTATGCGCATCATGGACGCAATGGAAAAGGCCTGGAGCGGAAAGGACCTCCCGAAGCTATTCAGCCATTATTGGCACAATGACGGATTTGTCCTTTTCACCTCTCGGGGCGCGTATTATGGCTGGGAAGCCGCAAAGGAAATGTTGGAGCGATATTTCGACAACTTGGATGAGGTAAGCCTGAAGTTCGGTCCCCGAAAGATACGAGTTTTCGGCGACATCGCCACCGTCGTCTACGAATGGCGCACGGATGCCCGTTCGAAGCTAAATGGATCTCGGCTTCTGCGGGAAGGCTACGGCACCGATGTCTTTCTTCAAGAGCATGGAAATTGGAAATTGTACCACAATCACGTGTCGCTCGGACGCACCGGAAGCAGCCGTCTGCAAGACCATCCGTGGTAGCCATGGGAAGTTACCTTGCGTTTCTTGGATAGCAGTACTACATTGCAGGTTTTGAAAAAGAGCGAAGCCACGTCACACCTCTCCATTATGAAATCCCGAGCGGATTCGAAACCGGCCGAGGGACTTCTCATTCGGCCAGCCGTGAAGTCGGACTTGGCGTCTCTCGTTGCCTTGGACGAGGAAGTGACTGGCCTTGCCAAGCGGAGATATTGGAAAGAAACATTCTCACGTTATTGCTCAAGTCATCAGGCGGGGCGCATCTTTCTGGTCGCCGAATATGACAATCGCATCGAAGGATTCATTATTGGCGAGGTGCGCGCCTGGGAGTTTGGGGAACCTCCATGCGGCTGGCTATTCGCTATTCAGGTCCGGCCCCGGACCCGGCTGAAGGGTATCGGAACAAGGCTTTTTGAGGCACTCTGCGACGCATTTCGGCGCGCTGGAATTAAGGAGATGCGGACCCTGCTGGCCCGCGACAATCATCTCGTGCTGTCTTTTTTCCGTAGTCAGGGAATGATGGCTGGCGCGTTCATCGAACTTGAGACCACGCTCGATTGACAGTTGCGGGGAAGATTCTATGAAACTTCAAAAGGCGAGCTCCTTTGCTCTTTACGCGGTGCTGGAACTCGCCGCGAATCCAACGCATCAGCTTTCGGGCACGGAAATTGCCGACAAATACGGCATCTCATCCCATCACCTTGCAAAAGTGCTGCGGGACTTGGGGCGCGCCAGAATCGTGGACGCAGTGCGCGGGGTCGGCGGTGGCTACAAGCTGATAGCCAACCCGAAGCGGCTCACGCTGCTCGACGTGGTCGAAATTTTTGAGCCCATCGGGCGGCCAGCCCGCGCAAGCAGCGACGCGAAAATAGCCACGGATGCGAGCGCCGCTCTGCGTCTGGTGCTCAATGAACTGGATGACCACGCCGTCGCCACCTTTCGGTCGATCACGATTTCGACGATGTTGAAGTTGATGGCGCGTCGGCCGTGGGCGAACGCGGCAAGCGTGTCGCGGCCGGCCTGACATATTGTAGCTCGTCGCTGACGCGAATCCCCACGAGATCCAGATCCATTCCCCCGTCCACCCAATGCCAGCGCGGGGGTGCAACGGCGCATTGTAGTATTGTAATACCAGAATACTATTGACAACGTTTCGGCGGAGGCGTAGAGTTCAGGCCGTGAAGGGACTGCTCAAAGGGAATGCGAAGGTCGGCCGTGTAAAGCCGGTGCGCACCTTCCCGCTTCGGACGCCGCATGGCATCTTTGGGCCGCCGAAAAGTGACCTAAACCTGCGGAGATACCCGGTGCGGTAATTGGAGGAAAAGGTGGCTACTACTCTGGTTGAAGAAGTTCCACGGCTCGACTCGATTCTGGCTTCCTGTCGGGAGATTGCTGAAGACTCCGATTTTGCCACCGCCAAACACTGGCTCGAAGAGCACCCTCAAAAAAAAGCAATCGGCTGTTTCCCGGTTTACTGCCCAGTTGAATTGATCCATGCGTCAGGCATGCTGCCGCTCGGCATTATCGGCGCCGGCAACCAAATCGAAATCACGCATGCCGATTCCAGATTCCAATCCTTTGTTTGTTCGATTGTAAAAAGCACGCTCGAACTGGGCCTGACGGACCGCCTCAAGTTTCTGGATGGCGTGTTGTTTCACTCGATCTGCGATCCCGCCAGGAATCTTGCGAGTATTTTCCAGCGAAACTTCCCCGGCATGTTCGTGGAGTACGTTCATTTCCCGCAGAACTTCGCCTCGCCTCTGGGTCGAAAGTACTTGGAAACTGAATACCGCCGCCTGCTGAACGGACTGCAGGAGAGGTCGGGGTACTCGCCCACTGCGGCCGATCTGAACCGCAGCATCAGCCTATATAACCGGATTCGGTCCGCCTCGCGCGAGCTTTACCGGATTCGGACGGAAATGCCCCATTTGCTTTCGGCAGCGGAATCATTTGTTCTTGTACGCGCCGGCACTTTAATGGCTCCCGAGGATTTCTTGCAGATTCTCGAAAAAGTCCTCGCGGAAATACCCGGACGCGCCGCGCGGCCCAAGGACCGTATTCGCGTCGTATTAGAAGGTTCATTCTGTGAGCTTCCGCCGCTGGGCTTGATCGAGACGGTGGAGCAAGCAGGCTGTTACATCGTCGAGGATGATTTTCTGCGCGGCTGGAGATGGTTCACCCAAGATGTGCCCATTCAAGAGAATCCATTGGCTGCTTTGGCGGAGAGCTATTCGGAGCGCGCTTATTACTCGGGAACGAAGCATGATTCGCGCGAAATCAAGGCAGCACATCTGATTCGTCTGTGCAAAGAAAAGAAAGCGAACGCCGTAATATTTCAGGCGGCTAAGTTTTGCGAGCCGGCTCTGTTCGATTACGCGCTCTATCGCAAGGCTCTAGAAGCGGCCAATATTCCGCATCTTTTGTTGGAATTCGAAGAAAAGACATGGAGTTTCGACCGCGCGCGTTCCGAGGCGGAAACGTTCGTGGAGTCGTTGTTGTTCGACTAAAGCTGACCGATTGACTGGTGAAGGAGTTCGCATATGGCGCAAACCGCAGCAAAGACCGACTACCAGGGGCGCATCCACAATCTTCAAAAGGACATGATCGGGCGCTACTACGCCAGATTGACCGCAGCCGCGGAAAACAGGGGAGAGAAAGCGGTTTACATGCTGATTAGCGGCAACCCTGTCGAGTTAATCGAAGCCTTCGACATGATCCCGGTCTACCCGGAGGTGAATGCTCTCCAACTGGCCGTGAAAAAGCAATCGCTGCCGCTCATCCTCCAGGCCGAAGAGATGGGCTACTCAACGGACAACTGCGCTTACGTGAAAGCCGATGTCGGAATGTACTTTGCCGGACGCAAGACGCCCTTCGCCACCATTCCCGAGCCCGACCTAATGCTTTGCAACTACGTCGGCTGTAATGTGTACCTGCAATGGTTCGAGCATTTGCAGGAGTACTCCAAAGCTCCGATTTACAATCTCGACGTTCCGTTCTTCCGCACCAAGGCCACCGATCCCTCGGAAGAGGACGTCAGTTACGTGGTAAAGCAGCTTGAGGAACTCATCGAAATCCTGGAACGCATGAGTGGCAAGAAACTCGATTACAAAAAACTGCAGCGCATTGTGGAACTTTCCGGCGAGACCGGCGCGTTGTGGTCGGACATCAAGAAGCTTGCGCAGCGACGACCGACTCCATACGACGCCTATTTTGATTCCGTGATGATGATGGCTCCTCTCTATTGTCTGCGCGGCACCGAAGATGGCCTCCGTTTTTTCCAGGAGGCGTACAAGGAGATGAAGCAAAGGGCCGATAACCACGAGGGCCCTCTTCCGGAAGAGAAGTTTCGTCTGGTGATGGAGGGCCCTCCGCCATGGCCGTATTTGCGCCAGTTCCGCGACATGTTCAGCCGCTGGGGCGCTGTCGCGGTGGCCTCCACATATTCGACGGTGGGAGGCATTTGGGAGTTTGGGTTCCGTCATGATCCGCAGCGGCCGCTCGATAGCATGGCCCGGCACATGCTGCAGTGGAATGTGTGTAACCGCAATTTCATGCAGCGCTACCAGCAAATTAAGAACTATGTGGACGATTGGGGAGCCGATGCGCTTGTCATCCATTCTGTGAAGAGTTGCCGGCTCTTTTCGGCAGGCCAAGGCGATATGCGGGAATACTTCACCAAGCAACTGAACGTGCCCACTCTTCTAATTGAGTCTGATATCGAGGACCCGCGATATTTCTCGGAAGCCCAATTGCGAAATCGTGTGGACGCATTCTTCGAAGCGCTTGAGCACCAGAGAATGCTGGTCGGCAAATAGAGGAATCCGAATGAGCACGTCTTGTGCAGGCAGTGCGAAGAAAGGCAGGCCGAAATGCTTTACGGAGGCGGAGTAGATGTCGGATCGACTCAGACCAAAGCGATCATTCTGTCGGAAGACCGCAAGATTTTGGGCCGTGCCTTAATCAATACGGGTGCAAATGTCTCCATGGCCGCCGAGCGGGCGTTCCGGGAAGCGGCGTCATCCGCTGGAATCCCCCCCGAGACCATCGCATACGTTGTGGGTACAGGCTACGGGCGCTACAAGGTGAATTTCGGAAATGCCCAGATCACCGAGATCTCCTGCCATGCCCGCGGCGCGAATCTACTGTTTCCGAAAACGCGTACCGTGATCGACATGGGCGGGCAGGACGCGAAGGGCATTCGCGTGGGCGAACAGGGAGACGTCAAGGATTTCGTGATGAACGACAAATGTGCCGCCGGCACCGGCCGATTCCTGTCCAACGCGGCGGAGACCGTGGGGCTCAGTCTGGATAAGATCGGCCCGGTCTCTCTCGATGCGAAAAAGCCCGTGCGCTTGAGTACGGTCTGCGCCGTGTTCGTGGAATCGGACATCATGTCCTATTTGGCTGAGGGCAAGACCGTGCCCGATATCCTGGGCGGGGTGCACAGCGCCATTGCCGCTCGTACTGTGGCGTTGGTTCGCCGTGTTGGAATCGAGCCTGAGATTGCCTTCACAGGAGGAGTATCGCGGAACGTCGGAATGGTGAAGGCGCTTGAGGAGAGGTTGGGATTCCCAGTGAACGTCTGCGACGACTCGCATTACATCGGTGCCATTGGTGCAGCAGTCTTCGCACTTGAGCGAGCCTTGACCGGAGATGCTTCGGCGGGAACGGGCAAGATCGGTCAGTTGGCAGCGCCTGTGTCCTCTCGGCCGGGTACCGGCGCGCAGTAGGAATTTACTCGAATCGACGGATGAAACAGAGGTGTCCTATGGCTTACGTAGCGGGAATTGACATCGGATCCAGGAGCACAAAGGCGGTCCTGCTGGACGAATCCCGGCATATCTGCGGTACGGCTCTCGTAAAAACGCGACCGGACTTTCCGGGCGTGGCCAAAGAGGCGATCGAACAGGCGCTCGCCAAGGCTGGCGGCCACCGGGAAGACGTGAAGTACATAGCTACCACGGGGCTCGGACGGTACAACATCCCCTTCCGCGACATCCAGATAACGGACATCACATGTGCGGCGCGAGGAGCGGAATTCCTCTTTCCCAAGACGGCCTGCGTCCTCGACGTCGGCGGGCAGAGCACTCGAGCTATCCGGCTGCGCGAAGGCGGCAAAGTTAAGGAATTCAAATCCAATGACAAGTGTGCCGCGGGTTCCGGAGGCTTCCTCGAAAGGGCCGCTCACTATTTGGAAGTTCCTCTGACCCAACTTGGCCCGCTTTCGATGGATGCGGACAAGCCTACGACCATCAGCAGCGTGTGTGCTGTGCTGGCGGAATCGGAGATCATCAATCACGTAAGCGAAGGCCAGAGCGTTCAGAACATCATCCGCGGCATCCACAATTCCTTGGCTTCCAGGTCGAAAGCGCTGCTTTCTCGCGTGGGGCTTGAGGAAGAGGTCACTTTCGTTGGGGGCGTGGCGCGCCAGAGCGGAATGGTGGCGGCGCTCAAGCAAACGATCAACCGTGACGTGAATATCAGCGACGAGCCCGATACCGTCGCCGCTTTGGGCGCCGCCTTACTGGCTTACCAGCGATTGCAGAAGCTTGGTGGAATCCGGAGCGATGAACAGGATCCAGACCTCAATGTTGGTTAGAACCGCGAGCTGCCCGGGCCGCCTTCCTCCGCTTGCGCTAAGAATGCACGAATTTTTATCGGAGCGGCCGGCGGTCCAACTTCTGGACGTCGAGGAGCGGCTTGCCGCATGCTGACCAATCGAAGGAATATTCGAATCGAATGGGGTGATTGCGATCCGGCCGGAACCGTTTTCTTCCCGCGCTACCTCGAGTACGGCGATGCTTGTACGAACGATCTGTTTGCAAAGGCGGGGCTGTTCAAGCCGGTGATGCTCAAAACCTACAATATCATTGGCGTCCCATTGGTTGATCTGCACGCGCGATTCATCGTGCCTTCCGATTTCGGTGACGAGGTGGTCTACGAAACGTCCATAACCGAATGGGGGCGCAGCAGCTTTTTGGTCCTGCATAAAGTCTTCCGCTCCGATGAAGTGCTTGCCCTGGAGATCCTTGAGAGACGCGTTTGGGTCCGGCGCGTAAGCGAAGCCCCTGTGATGTTCCGCAGCGAGCCGATTCCCGACGAAGTCAAGAAGAGATTCACGGAGCCCGCCGCTGCCGCTGCCAGTTGAATGGCGAGAATTCGTCGCGCACCAGATTTCCCTTTGGGTCTCATCTATGGAAGTTGCCGGCACTGCAAAATCCAACGCGGTCAACAGAGCCGACGCAATCGCAGCTAATCGCAGCCGAAAGCACGGCGAGCACTCCGAATGCAGCCGCACGGGTTTTTCCCATCCGTGCGGGAATCAGTGGAATCAGCAGTTGTCTTTTTCCGTGAGGCTGCAACGCCGTCAAACTACAGGGCTTGGAGAATTAGCAGGGTGCTGCAAAACGGATGATTTTCGAGATGAGGACGGAGTTCAGGGCAAAGTGGCAGGCGAGCAGGGGGCCGTGTAAAACTTCTCGCAGTCGCATTTTGTCTTTCGGCACTGCGCCCTGCTCTCGATCCTGTCTATGTAGCGGCCTCCAGATGGGCCAAGCGCAGCAGGTTGAACGCTGCAGCCCACAGGTAGGCTACCTGCTGAATCTTCCAGCGGCCCACGTGACGCACTTTGCGCAGCCCGCCAGCTTGCTTCATCCAGCCGAACATCTGCTCGATCTTCTTTCGTGCTCGCTGACTCAGCGCATATCCCTGGGTCTTCATCCGCCGCAGCATGCGGCGGCGCGCGTCTCCTGCGGGACCTTGGCTGATCACGCGCTCCGCGGTGAGCGGCACGTGCGGCGTGACGTGCAGGTCTTCTTCCAGCGTGCGCAAAAACTCGCCCGCCTCGAATCCGCGGTCGGCACCCACGGTCTTGGGCTTGATGCCGTGCCGCCGCGCCAAGCGCCGCAACAGCTTTTCCGCCGTGTGTCTCGCTCGGCGTGCCCGTCAGCCACGGCGATGGCGATGTCCAAGCACAGCCCATGCCGGTTCTCCATCAAGGCGTGCCCGCTGTGGCAGAGCAGCGCCGCCATGCCCTTGCTCTTCCGCGCCAACCGCGCCTCGGGATCGGTCGTAGACTGATGCGTTTCATTGCGGCGCTTCTCGCCGCGAAAATCCACCGAAGGATTGCTGCCGTCTTGGGCGGGCGGCTTGTTCACCGGCTCTTCCTTGGGACGAAAACTTTTCAGCGAGGCCCAGGACTGGATCAGCGTCCCGTCCACGGTGAAGTGATCGTTCGAGGCGTACTGCTCGACCAGCGCGCTGGCCACCACGCGTTCAAAAAACTTCTGCACCAGCCCGTGCCGCTCGAAGCGCTCGCGATTGTGGGTGAACGCCGTGGCATCCCACACCGCTTGGTCCGCGTCCAGATCGCAGAACCAGCGGTACAGCAAGTTCCAGTTGATGGCGTCCACCAGACGCCGCTCCGAGGGAATCGAGTACAGCGCTTGCAGCAACAGCGCCTTCAGCAGCGCCTCCGGCGGAATCCCCGGACGCCCCGTTTCGCTGTACGCCGCATCGAACACGCGCTGCATCTGCTTCAGCACCTCGTCGGCACGGCGCTTGATCGCGCGCAGAGGATGATCTTTTGGCAGCCGCTCTTCCGTGTTGGCCACGAAAAACATCGGATTCTGCAATTTGGGATTTCCGCGCACGAAGTGCTCCTGTTTTTCAGAGAATCGCCGCACAAATTGCGGCGTTCAAGCTTCGTGCAAACTAAACTGCAATCACAGCTCCAAACACGGAGTTTTGCAGCACCCTGCTAGGGGCTGCATTCGATCACCACCGGCCCTACCAAAGTCAATCGTTCTTACCGACTTGCTGCGAGACTTAACCACGAAGCCCCGATTTGACCACGATTCAATCAATTCACCGCACAGCTGGCTATTCTCTCGGAACGGTTCTCGACGGCTTCGCGGTGCCGGTTGCCGATAACGTGAATGTAGACACCCAGTGTTATCCTCGCATCGCTATGCCGCAATTGCCGCTGAACCACAGCCAGGGTCACTCCGTTCGCGAGTCGAGCACTGGCCGCGCCGTGCCGCGGCGAATGAAAGCCGCCGCTGTCCCGCGGCGAGCGTTAGAGGCGCAGGTGACCGGTAGATATGAGCGCTAGCGTGCAGGTGGCGACAAGAATCCAGAGCACAACTCCTTGAACGAGGGGGCGCACGCCAACTTGACGGAGCGTCTCGCGGGAAAGGCCGGTACCGATGAGAAACAGCGTAACGGTAAGACCCACGAGGCCGAGGTGGTTCAGCGCTCCGAATTCTCGCGCCAGCGAAGGAAACGCAGTGTTCAGTACGGCAGCGAGAAAAAACAACAGGATGAACCAGGGCCACTGAATGCGCGCCTTCCTCTTCATGGCGACTGCTGTCACTCCCGAAACCGGTATGATCCACAGCGCACGAGTTAGCTTGACGGTGGTTCCGACCGCAAGAGCGGTGGCTCCGTATTTGGCAGTGGCGCCCACAACCGAGCTGGTATCGTGAATGGCGAGAGCGGACCAGAGGCCAAACTGCGTCTGGGTCATGTGAATTGCGTGGCCGATCACTGGAAAAAGTATCAGCGCGATGGAATTCAGCACGAACACCGTGCCGAGGCCGACGGCCATTTCCTCGTCATTTGCGCGGGTGATTGGGCCGACGGCGGCGATCGCGCTTCCGCCACAAATGGCCGTGCCCACGCTAATGAGGTACGAGGATATTTTGCCGACGCGGATGAAATATCCAAGGGTTAGGCCGGCGACCATAACGGACGTTATGCTCACGGCCGTGTAGAGGAGGCCGGAACGGCCTACGGAGAGAATCTCATGGAGGTTCATGCCAAATCCGAGAGCGACAACGGAGGCCTGCAGAAGAAATTTCGTGAGGCGTTTGCTTTCGACATGAAAAGGGTGGGTGAGTGAAAGGCCATAGGCGAGACCTCCAATCAACGCGATGGGCGGCGAGATCAAGCCGCTAGCGGCGATGATGATTCCGATGAAAAATAGATTTCGATTCATGCAGAAATCCTGCCTCATCGGACGGCGGGAAATCCAAGCAGCAATTTTTATGAACGGTTAGCGGAACTTATGGGATCGTGCCGTTCCACGCAGTCGGCCGGGCTTCACGGAAGAAGGCGAGATCGACGGTGAGTATTCGAGAGCGTACGCTCGGAATGCGCCGGCTGGGCCGGTGGGGAATGGCCCCGCGCGATAAATCAGCGAAAAATTGCGAACGATGCGCTGGCCTTCGACGGGTACGATCTTCAACAGACCAAGTTCGATCTCGTTCGAAATAGCCCATCGCGAGACAAAGGAAACACCAATGCCGGCTTCCACGCTGGACTTGATGGCCTCAGTCGAGTCCAGATCCATGACAATTCGAAGCGATTTCAAACGGCAGCCTGCCTTCTCAAGAGCGACTTCAACCACATGACGGGATCCAGAGCCCTGTTCACGCATGATTAGATTGGCCGTGAGGAGCTGGTTTCGGGAGAGATGATCGAATTCAAAACTCGTCGGCGCGATCAGGACGAGTTCGTCTTCCATGAACGGTTCGGTACGGATGTGCCGGTGCCGCGCCGGGCCCTCGATTAAGCCAATCGACACCTTTTCGGAAATGAGCGACTGCACAATTTTGTCTGTGTTGCCACTGACGACGGAGAGTTGTACTCGAGGGTGCTGGGCGGTGAACCCTTTAATCAAAGGAGCAAAGACGTACTGCACAATTGTCGTGGAAACGCCGATCGCTAACGGGCCGGCGAGTTCGCCTTTGCCGGAGGCGAGCCGTTGTTCCGCTTGAGAAGCAAGAGCAGCCATCTTTTCAGCATACCGCAACAGAACAGATCCTTCGGACGTGAGCGCTACGCGATTACTGCTGCGGTCGAAGAGACGAACGCCGAGAGCATCCTCGAGCGCTTTAATCTGCAATGTGACTGCCGGCTGCGTCAACAAAAGCGTTTCCGCGGCCTTCCGGAAACTCAGGTGTTTGGCAACCGCCCGAAACACCTTCAGACGAAAATTTTCGAGGGTCACAACTGCATTATCTAACGAAATGCCTAATTCGTTCCACCTGCGAGTCTGTCGGCGCAGTAGATTCGTTCCGGCGCGGCGGGTTTCGAAGATGGACCAAAGGGCGAATGACGGAATTCGCGCGCCAGTTTCAGGTATATTGGGCCGCTACTCGACTCGGCTGCTGAACTGATTTTTCGGAGGGAAGATGCGTCGAAGGCGAATCGAATGCTGCTTGCTTGTGGCGCTTGCTTGCGCGCTGGTTGTCTCGGTTGCCGGATCGTCAGCGGCAGCTCCTCGCGCCGGATCGCAGGGTTCTGGTTCATCGGCTTCGAAGGCTCCCGGCGATGTGGAGCGGCGCGTGGAGGCGATTCTCAGCCGCATGACGATCGAGCAGAAGATCGACATGATCGGCGGCGTGAACGGGTATTACGTGCGCGCGTACCCGTCGCTCGGCTTGCCGGCACTGAAGATGGCCGACGGACCGATGGGCGTTCGCAACTATGGCCCGGCTACGGCGATGCCCGGCGGCATCAATCTGGCGGCCACCTGGGACGAGGCGCTGGCGAAGCAGGTGGGCGAACAAATCGGGCGCGATGCGCGAGCGAAAGGCGTGAATTTCCTGCTGGGACCGGCCGTGAACATTTATCGCGCGCCCATGAACGGCCGGAACTTCGAATATTTCGGCGAAGATCCCTACCTCGCCTCGCAGATTGCCGTGGGATACATCGAAGGCGTTCAAAGCGAAGGCGTGAGCGCTACGATCAAGCACTTCGTCGCCAACAACTCGGAATTTTCGCGCCACGCGCTCAATGAGGTCGTCGACGAGCGCACGTTGCGGGAAATTTATCTTCCCGCTTTTGAAGCTGCCGTGAAGCAGGCACACGTGGGCGCGGTCATGGATTCGTACAACCTCGTAAACGGCGAGCACATGACCCAGAACAAATCTCTGGACACCGATGTGTTGAAGAAGGACTGGGGCTTCCGCGGTGTGCTCATGTCCGACTGGTTCGCCACCTACGACGGAGTGGCCGCCGCCAATGCGGGGCTCGATCTGGAGATGCCATCCGGCGCATTCATGAATCGCGCCACGCTGCTGCCCGCGATTCGCGACGGGCGCGTTTCGGTCGCGACGATCAACGACAAGGTCCGACGCATACTTCGCCTCGCGATCGAATTGCACTGGCCCGACCGTCCCCAGAGGGATTACTCGATTTCGCGCTACAACATGCAAGGCCGCGAAGTGGCTCTGACCGCGTCGCTCGAAGGAATGGTCCTGCTGAAAAATGCCGGCAATCTTCTGCCGCTCGACAAGCACACAATCAAATCCATCGCGGTGATCGGGCCGGATGCGTATCCGGCGGTTCCGGTGGCAGGAGGCAGCGCCGGGGGGCGGCCGTTTTCTGCCGTGAGTTTTCTGCAGGGGATTGCTACCGAACTTGGACCGTCGGTGCCAACGTATTACGACCGCGGCATTCCAGCGCTGGCCGATCTGGCGGCACGTACAGATTTTTCGACCGCGGTGTCCGGCGGCGCGTCCGGGCTGCTGGCCGAGTATTTCCCGGGAACCGATTTGCAGGGCCAGCCGATTACGCGCCGGACCGATCAGCACATCAGTTTCGGAGAGGCTGCGGGCGCCGGTTCCGGGTACGCATCGCAGACCTATCCGCCGGGAGTAGGCTCGGCGCGCTGGACCGGCTATTTTTCGGCTCCGAGCGCGGGCGCGTATGACTGCTTCGTGGAATCGACGGGCGAGGCGGGTGGCTACTATCGCGTTTACGTGGACGACAAACTGATTTTGGACGACTGGACGCAGGCACGCGCACTTGTCGGCTTAAAAACTCTGACGCTGGATGCGGGGCCGCACAAAGTGGTCGTCGAACACCACGGGCGGCCGGGATTTCTCGGGATGCGATTCCAATTCGGGATCGTGGCGCAATCGGAATATGTAGACCCCGCCGCCGAGAAGCTGGCCGCGCAGGCGGACGCGGTGGTGCTGGCGGTCGGATTCGATCCACAGTCGGAAAGCGAAGGATCGGACCGCACCTTTCACCTGCCTCCGGGCCAGGTCCAGCTCATCGAAAAAATCACCAGCATCAATCCGCACGCCATTGTGGTGATTACGTCCGGAGGCGGCGTGGACATGAACGGCTGGCTCGATCGCGCCCCGGCGGTGCTCGAATCGTGGTATTCGGGACAGGAAGGCGGCACAGCGCTGGCGCAAATCTTATTTGGCGATGCCGATCCATCGGGCCGGTTGCCGGTCACGTTCGAGCGGCGCTGGGCGGATAATCCCGTTCACGATAGCTATTATCCGGAGCCGGGCAGCGATCGGGTTGTTTACAAGGAAGGCGTGTTCGTAGGGTATCGCGGCTACGAGCGCAGCGGAATCAAGCCGCTGTTTCCGTTTGGCTACGGTCTCTCGTATACAACTTTTCGCTACGGGAAATTAGTGATTCGGCGCGCCACCGGTGCAACTCACGCAGGCGACCCGCCAAGCGGCTTTCACTACGAAGTTTCGTGGGATGTGACGAATACGGGAAAGCGCGGCGGCGCAGATGTCTCCGAAGTGTACGTCGGCGAGCTGCATCCGCGAGTACCGCGGCCGGCGAGGGAATTGAAGGCGTTTGCGAGAGTGTATTTGCGTCCCGGAGAAACGCGGCGCGTGAAAATCGATCTCGGTCGCCGTGCATTTGCCTATTACGACGTCGGCGCGCATGAGTGGCGCGTCGATCCTGGCGAATTCGGAATCTATGTCGGAAGCTCGGTCGAGCAGCTGCCGCTGCGGGGTGCCGTGACGATACCGGCATCGCTCGCGTCCGCCGGCGCGGTCGTTCGAGACGCTTTGTCCAGCTCCGGCTATGCGAGCCCATCGAATCTTCGGGGAACTGGCGACGCGGCGTCGAGGCGTCTCCAATAGGGAAATCGATTCGGTCAGGCGAATTCAGGGCTGATTGCCCCGGGACTTCTGGTGCTTCGCGCGAATGGATCGCGCGCCAGGTTGGCGGCATCCTCGTCGTGCGGAATCTTGCTTTAGAGGCGCACTGCGGGTTCGAATCTGGCTCGTCGGCCATGGAAGGACGCGCTGGGGGTTCGGACGCTCTGGCGTGCCTTGTGAAGCTTCACACACCCCTTCTACGGAGGCTCGCAGGCGCGATTGGGCAAGATTTTCGAACGTCGTACCGCAGTCGTGGCACTTGCGCCGTCGAATTTTGCTGCGAAGTCGCCTAGGACCCGCTGATTCCGAGCCGCAATCGAAGGGAACCGCACCCAGTTGCGTCTCAAGGCCGGCTCCGTTCGCGACCCTGAGAGCAACTGAACGGAATGCCGCGCTGATGCCGCTCCAAAAAATAAAGGCTTTGCCTGCGACTGAGGGCAGCCGAATCAGTATGGCTTTTGGTGAATATTGGGGTGAGCGATGGGATTTGAACCCACGACCCTCGGTTCCACAGACCGATGCTCTACCAACTGAGCTACGCTCACCACTCCATAAAAATCATAGCACGGCGCTGCGCGGGAGCATAGGCGCTCATGTGCAGATTCGTAGCGGCGCCGGATTTTCCAGAGCGCAACCGCGAGTTCTCCGCACAGCTGCGGCTACGCTTTGCGCGGGAAGGGAATTGGTGCGGAAGGTTTGCGCCGGGCGGCATATTGCTTCAGGTGGGAGCGCGCCTGGTCGGCCCACGGGCCGTTCGGAGCGTGGCGCAGGTAAAGCTGCCACTGTTCGCGGGCCAGCCGCCGCTGTCCTCGCTTTTCGTAGGCGAGGGCAAGATTGAACCGCGCGTCGGCATGGTTCGGCAGCACTCGCGCGGCGCAGCGAAGATGCCGGATGGCTTCGTCGATTTCGCCTTGCTCTTCGAGAACGCAGCCGAGGTTATAGCGGCAAATGCCGTTCCACGGGTCGAGCTGCACGGCTTTCAGGAACGCCGCACGCGCCTCGTCGACATCTCCCGTTTGGTAGAGCGCGACGCCAAGATTGATATGCGCCTCGATCCAATCCGGCGAACGGTCCAGGATCTGCCGATAGTAGTCGATGGCGTCGGGCATCGTGCCCTCATCGGCTTCGCATTCGAGCGCGGCGCGAAACAGCTCTTCCGCGGACGGTCCTTCGGAAAGCGTCCGCAGTTTTGCTCGCGGATTGGCGCGCCGAATGAAAATGCCCACTGCTGCTTCAGCGGATTGAACGGGCGGCTGATCGCCCGGAGGGATCACCATTATGTCGCGGCCCTGCTCGACGAATTGCAGTTGGTGAAGGGCGAGCGGCGCGTCACCGAATTGCTGCTCCACAAGCTTCAGTCGCTCGACGGACGCGCCGCGCGGAAATGCGACGGTCGGTGAGACGTTGCATGGTACGAAGCGAGACGAGGTCGCCGAAGCTGTAGAACCGCTCGCCCCAGCGCGCCCGGGGACGGACCAGCCGCAAGCCGCTCCCAATATGCAAGTCGGCTCGCGCTGTCACTCCTAAAATGCGCCCAACTTCTCTGCGCGTGTATCTCTGCAGACAAGCTACCGCCCCCGTCGGACTCGACACCTGCAGACGATTATGCTCCCTCTGTCAAATCGCGATGAATTCTTTGCTTCGCCACGCGCGCAAATGTCGCTCCCGCGGCTTCAATTCGACCGCCGAAGATGCGGCTCGCCGCGCACGCGATAGTGCGGGCAAGTCATTACCAAAAAGGCGACACAGCCCCACGGCCGGATTGCGGCCGGATCTGGCTTGCTAAACTTTTTCTACGTTTACGTGTGGGGATTTTGTTCACGTAAATCACGCACATGACCCTGGACAATACCGAGCGCCTCTATTTGGAGCGCCAAGTGACGCTGGCGCGCGCAGTGATTGCTGCGCTGTCTCTGGTGGTGCTGCTGGAGACCGCGGTTGCCCCGGTGCGGCGTGCCTCCGTGGTGCTGCTGCTGGCGTACCTGCTGGCGGCACTCGGAGCGGTGTTTGCGGAGCGCTTCTTTCCCCGATTGGCACATACGTATTTCGCTGGTGGTGGACTTTTCGGTACTGGCGGCCTTCCTTTATCTGACGCCCTCGGTCTCGGCGTTCTGGTTTCTTTTCTTGTTCGCCGTGTTCGCGCTGGCTACGCGCGGAAACACTCGCGCGATGTTCGCCCTGGTAGGCGCTGGCCACCGCTGGCATCATTGTGCGCGTCGCCGTGGAAGACTCGTTTCGCTGGCAGAGCACGTGGCACTGGACGGCCATCGGTCTCGGGCACCATCGTATCCGGGATGGGCATGGGATTCTTGGCTGCGCGCGAAAGGGAACATCTCAGCCGGCAGCAATCCCTCGAAAAAATCACCGGCGTATTGCGATTCGACCGTGGCTTGACCGAATCGATCCGCCAGGCACTCGGAGAACTGGCCCTGGCGTTTGACTGCGAGCAGGCTTGCCTTGCGGTGCGAGACGACGAAGTCGAGCGCCTGTTCGTTTGGAAAGTGCGGCCCAACGAACGCGAATCTCAGCGGTCCGAAACTCTCCCGCTGTCCCGTTCGGAAGCGTTCCTGATCGACTGCCTCGAGGTGTCCATGGGTTGGCGAACAGAACGGCGGGCGGTAGCGAGGGATTCGGTTGGGACCGCCGCACCGGCCAGCGTTTTCGGCACGTCCCGCCGCTTTCGGACGCGGTGCGCGAAGAATTCGGCCTCGCTCGCTGCTGGCCGCGACGATCGAAGCGGACGGACAGCCCGCGCGGGTCGCGTCCTCTTGATCAACGCCAATAGCGGGCGCAGTGATTTTCCGAGGGCGATTTGCGCTGGCTCGAACGAATCGTGCGCCAGATAGGTCCGCCGCTCGAAAATATCTTTCTGCTGCGCAGCCTCCGCACCCGCGCGGTGGAATCCGAGCGCAGCCGCGTTTCACGCGATCTGCACGACGGCATCTTGCAGACGCTCCTGAGCCTGAATATCCAGCTCGACGTGCTCCGCCACAAGCCGCCGCAGACGCAGGAGGCGCTACGCGCGGAGCTGAGCAGCCTGCAACGCACGGTCAAAGAACAAAGCGAGGAGTTGCGCCACATGGTCACCGAAATGCGCCCGCTCCGCGTCGATAGCGCGGATTTGAAGGAGTTGATGTACGGATTCGCCGAGCGTTTTCGCAGCGAACACGACCTGGTGGTCGAGCTTTTCGTCGACGACCGCAATTTGCGCGTTCCCGACCGCATTTGCCGTGAGATCTTCCAGATTTACAGAGAGTCACTACACAACGTAAAAAAGCATGCGCATGCCAGCCACGTCGTGGTAAAACTAGAACAAGACGACTCGAAAGTATTTTTGATCGTCGATGATAACGGCATGGGATTTAGCTTCTCCGGCCGCTACGCCAGCGAGGAGCTGGATCGGCTCCGGCTTGGGCCAATTTCCATTAAGGAAAGAACCAGAAGTGTGGGTGGTACGCTGACACTGGAGTCGAATCCTGGGCACGGGGCGCGTCTAACTATCGAGATTCCTGTCAATTAACCATGACGAAATCTAAACAGGCGATTCGGGTCCTGGTTGCGGACGACCACGCAATCTTTCGCGATGGTCTGCGAAAACTGCTGGATGTGGACGATATTCAGATCGTCGGCGAGGCCGCCAACGGCGTCGAATGCACCAAGCTGCTCGCCAAATTGAAACCCGATATTCTGCTGCTCGATCTCCGCATGCCGGAGAAGGACGGCCTCGGCGTCCTGGAAGAAACGAATTTCGATTCCACGCCCGACGCGCGTCATCGTCCTAACCGCCGCCGAAGACGACCGTGACGTCGTTCGCGCCATGCGTCTCGGTGCGCGCGGAGTGGTCTTAAAGCAGTCCGCCAGCGATCTGCTGGCAAAAAGCATTCGTAAGGTGCACGAAGGCGAAATTTGGCTCGATAACCGCATGACCGCCGAAGTGATCGATGCGTTCAAGAAATCCGCGGAGTCGGGCCAGCGGCGCGAGAAGCCGTTGCTCAGCGACCGCGAGAAGGAAATCGTGCAGCTCGTGGCACAGGGCTTTCGAAACCGGGAAATCGGCGAAAAGCTCTTCATCAGCGAGCAGACCGTCAAGAATCATCTGCACAACATATTCGATAAGCTTGGCGTTTCTGACCGGCTCGAGCTCGCGCTTTACGCGATTCATCACCGCCTGATCGATTCAGCCTGAAACAGGTTGTACGATTTTCCTTCCCCTTGCGCAATCTCCGTGTGCGCGTGTGCCCGCGGCGTGGCGTAAGTTGATAATTGCCTATGGCTGAATTCACTGAAGACGAGATTCCGTCCGTAAAGCGGCCCGACGATCCTGCGCCGGATTCCCGATACGTCCGTGCGGATGCCCGGAATATACGTCCGCGAACGCATCCTGATCGCCTGCGTGGTGTTGATGATTGCCGTTTTCGCCTTCACCGCTTTCATTGCGCGCCAGTACCACCGAACCGTTCACCGCTACGCCGATCGATGGTTCGCGAAAGGCCAGCCGCACTGAATGCCGGCAAACTAATGCGGCCATCAACGATTATCGGAACGCCCTCGTCTACAAGCCGGATGATCGACACGTTTCAGTTTCATCTGGCGCAGGCGCTTGCACGTGCCGGACAAGAAGACGAATCCCAAACGTATCTTTTCAACCTTGCTCTCGGAATAATCCCAGGAAGCGGCCCGATTAATCTCACTCTTGCAAGGATCGCGGTGCAGTTGAGAACGAACTCCGACGCGATTCGCTACTACCACAATGCGATCTACGGCGTGTGGGAAACCCATCCGATCTCGCGGCGCTGGGAAGTGCGCCGCGAGCTCTGCGAATACTTACTGAATCAGGAGATCTGCAGAGGCCGAACCAGATCTGATCGCCCTGGCGCAGGAAATCCCTCCAGCGATGTCGCCGCGAAAATATCGCCGGAAACCTGCTGCTTCGCGCGGGTCTGTGGAACCGCGCGTTGAATGAATTTCGCGGCGTCCTGGCCACCGATCACCGTGATCCGGATGCGCTGGCAGGCGCGGGTCGTGCTTCTTTTGAAATCGGCGAGTACCTCGAAGCGGCTGGCTATTTATCGCGCCTGCCCCGCGAGACGCGCGAAGCGCCGGACGTCTCGCAAATGCTGGAGACGGCTCAAGAAGCTAAGTCAATGAATGCCCTCCGAGTCGGCGTGCCGGCATCCGAACAGGCGCGGCGCGCGGCCAAGGCGCTCTCCGTCGCCAGGACGCGCATTGCGGCGTGTGCCAAGCAGCGCGGCGAAAGGCTGGTACCCGCGGCCGGCGCTGCCCCGGACGCGTTGCAGCAGCTCTATGCTGCGGCACAGAAGAACAGGCTGTCTTGGACGGTGCCACGTCTGGCCCGCCATCCCGACCAGGTCACCACCGTGATGGAGTTTGCATTTCAAGCGGAAGCGGCTGCCACCAAGGCTTGCGGTGCTCCGGGGACCACGGCCGACCAAGCATTGTCCTTACTTGCATCCCATCGAGCGGGGCAAGCCAGTGAGTAAGACAATAACTCCTCAACCCGCTCCGATGGATCCTCCGCCGGCTCGGCCGGAGCGGCTGCCCGAGCGCATTCGCTCCGCATGGCAAGCGTGGATCCAGAAAATCTTCACCGAGCGGGAGGATTGGCTATTTCTCGTCCTCGCTCTTCTGATCGGAGTTTTCGGCGGGCTGGCCGTCGTCTGTTTCCGCGTGGCCATCGAATGGGTGCAGTTCGTGCTGCTCGGATCGTCTCTGTATCCGGGCTTCCCGCGAGTCGTAATCGTGCCCGCGATCGCCGGCCTTGCCATTGCCGCGCTGGTCATTTTCGCCTTTCCCCGGTCTCGCGGCAGCGGTGTCAATCAGACGAAGGCCGCGGTCTACGTCTCGAACGGTTACATTCCTTTTGACACGGTGATCGGCAAGTTCATCGTTTGCGCCCTGGCCATCGGCAGCGGACAATCGCTCGGACCGGAAGACCCATCGCTGCAGATGGGCGCCGGAATTGCCTCGAAGATCGGCCGTTACCTGAAGCTTTCGCAATCCAAGATTCGGCTGATCGCTCCGGTCGGCGCGGCGGCGGGCCTCGCGGCCGCCTTCAACGCTCCACTGGCTTCCACTTTGTTCGTTATCGAAGAAGTGATCGGCACTTGGAGCGCGGGCGTTCTGGGAGCGGTCGTTTTGGCTGCGATTTCGAGCGCCATCACCATGCGCTACTTCCTGGGGGCCGAATCTCTCTTCCGCGTTCCGTCTGTGCGCCCTGCGCACCCGATCGAGTTTTTGGGCTACGCGGTGCTGGGAGTGGTCGGCGGTATCGTGTCGCTCTTCTTCACCAAATGGATCGCCTGGGCGCGCCCGCGCATTCAGGCTCTTCCGCGCTGGACGCATTATCTGCTGCCCGCGGCGGCCGGATTGATCGTCGGCGTCATTGGCATTTGGTTCCCGCAGGTGCTGGGCGCGGGTTACTCGATCATCGACCAGGCCCTGCACGGCGAATTTGCATGGAAGCTGCTCTTGGTGCTGGCAGCCATGAAGCTGATCGCCACCGGCGTATCCTTCCTCAGCGGAACTCCCGGCGGTATGTTCGCGCCCACGCTCTTCATCGGCGCCATGCTCGGCGGCGGCATCGGCGCGATCGAACACCACTTTTTCCCCAGCATCACCACTTCGGTCGGCATGTTCGCTCTGGTCGGCATGGGCACGCTATTCGGCGGGTTCTTGCGCGTCCCGATCACATCGGTATTCATGGTCATCGAGCTTTCCGGCAGCTATACAGCGGCTCTGCCGGTGATGCTGTCCAGCCTGATTGCTTATCTGATTTCGCGCCAGTATCAGGAAGTCGCTCTCTTCGACATGCTGACGCGCCAGGAGGGGCTGATTCTGCCTTCCATCGAAGAGCGGCGCGAACAAGAAGCGTTTCTCGTGGAAGACGCCATGCGCTCCGACGGCGCATTCGTCGTCCGGCCCAACGAGCCGGTGGCCGATCTCGCTCGCAAAGCCGATGGGCAAAAGGACCTTGCCGTGCTCCTGCGCGTCCGAATGGGCGAATGGAGGCTCCTCGATCCCGAGGATTTGCAGCGCCTTGCCAACGATGGTGCCGCCCCTCACACCGCTTCGGAAGTGAAATCCAGAGGCCCGCTGCCGCTGCTTTTCCCCGACGAATCCATCGAGGAAGCCATACGCTGGCTCGGTGATTGGCCCGTGATTCCCGTCGTAAGCCGCGCCGATCTGGGCCAGCTCGAAGGCGTTCTTACGTTCCCAGCCGTGCTGAAGGCAGTGCGTAAGGCCAAGGCCGAATAGCTTTCTTTCTGTCCGGTTCCGTTCCGACCGAATTATCTCCGCTTATCTCACACGACAGCCGGCTCTAGCCGCTATAGTACTTCTGTACCGAATGACGAGCCCAGAATTGGCTCTATCGCTCTATTGGCCGAATTTGTCCCAATGCATATCCTGTGACCGCAATGACGGAGACGATGCCTGTGTCCTTGAAAGAACGACGTTCCTCACGGCGTTTCTTGATGCGCTTGCCGCTCACGGTTCGTTGGACCGATGAAATGGTGGTCGGTGAGGCCGCCACCGAGTCGCGCGAGGTCAGTTCCCGCGGCTTGTACTTTCATCTGCCCAAGGGGCTCAAAAGCGGCTCGCCCGTCGAAATCGTCATGACCCTTCCGCATGAGTTGACCCAGGCTGGGCCCGTGCGCGTCCGCTGTCTGGGACGCGTGCTGCGCAGCAATCAGGAAAACTCCGGCGAGATCGGCGTGGCGGCAGCGATCGAGCGGTACGAATTCATGCGCAATAGTGAATCGGCCGCTTAACAAGTTCTTGCCCAGACCCTGCGGAGATGGGTGAGAAGAGGCCGGGAAACCAGGGTCCCTCAGCCAGGGTTCCCGGCCGTTTTTACCGCAGTGCGTTCGCATCCGCATCCTGAAGGCAGACGCGACGGTCCCGCGCCCAGCCCGGCCGTTGCGCGAAGCCTCCGGTTCGCAAGCGCGTCGCTAAACCTTCACGATCGTACTATCCGCGAATCGGTGGCGGGACTGATTGCGCGAGAAGATCGGCTTTCCTTACTTCTGCTCGCCGGCCTCGGAGTCCTCTGTGTCGGCGGAAAGAGAGTCCCCGTTCTGTTCGGCCGCTCGCCAGTTCACCCGTCCGAGGTTGATGCTCCGTTTGGTTCCATAGGCGTGTTCGAACATCAGCGCCGCCACTCGCCCGCTTTCGCCATTCTCGAGCGCCTGCACGATGGCGTGGTGCTGCCGGTGTGCGTACGAGAGCATCTCGTACATCCGCTTCAGGTCCACCCGGTCAAACGCTATCGCGTGCGCCGCCGCGAACGGAATCCGGCTGTTGCGCTCCAGCGCATCGGCGATCACTTTGCTCCCGGCCCCTTGCACGATCAGCGCGTGGAACTGCTTGTTCATGTCGCCGTAGCGCTCCTCGTCCGATTCCAGCAGATGCCGCTTGGCGAAAATGTCGTCGCCCTCGCGCAGGCATTCGTAAAGGGCTTGCATCAAGCGCCGCGCCGGCCCTTGCTCCGCCAGGATGCGCGCCGCCAACCCTTCCAGCACGCCGCGGACGTCGATCGCGTCCATGATTTCCTGCGCCGTGAACTCGCGCACCACGAACCCGCGCGTGTCCAACTGCGTCAGCATGCCTTCCTGCGCCAGAATCGGCAGAGCCTCGCGAACCGGCGTTCGCGACACGCCAAGCGCACTGGCCAGCTCGACCTCTCGCACCCGTTGGCCGGGCGAAAGTTGGCCGTGCAGGATCATCTCCCGAATTCGTACGATCACTCGCGAGTTTTTACCGGCCATAATTCACGCGAATAGCTCAAGATCAGGTTGTGATTTCGCGGAACGACGATAGGGCGGATGTTACCAAGTCCGTCGACCGTAAGCAATCGTTCGACTTATCTTTTCCTTAATACTCGGCTGCTCTGCGATCCCATGCACCTCGGATTCTTTGTATACAACTTTCGCTTGACACTTCTTTCGCGCCCGTATTAACTAACCCGCGGCACTGATCCGGAGATCGGCGAACCGGCTAGCGCACGGAAAACAGTGCGTCTGAGTCTTCAGGCGGCGCGCCCTCGAAAGGCTGTTTTCTTCGCTAGCGCGCGCGTCCTCCTGGTCCAGGCGTGATACGGAATAGGTGATACCCCTCATGACTTCGGCTTCCCCGCATAATCCGCCGTTTCGAGCCGATCAGGTCGGCAGCTTGCTGCGGCCGGAGGCGTTGAAGAAGGCCCGTCAGGCTCGTGCTGCCGGCAAAATCTCTGATGCCGATCTGCGCAAGCTGGGAGACGACGCCATCCGCCGCGTCGTGCAGCAGCAGGAGGAAGTCGGCTTACAGTCCATCACCGACGGGGAATTTCGACGCGAAGACTTCTACACCGATTTTTTTGTCCGTGGCCTCGGTGGCGTCACCGTCCGCTCGGAGACCACCGCGGCGCATTTCGTCGACCACGAGGGCCGCAAGATTCCCGTCCCGTGGACGCAGGTGACCGCGCGCTTGCAATGGAAGTCGCCGGTTTACGCCGATCACTTCAAGTTTCTGCGCGGGCTCACCACTCGCACACCGAAAGTCACCGTGCCGTCGCCGATCATCCTGCATTTCACCTCCGGCAGCGCCGCGCTTCGCGAAGGCGCCTATCCGGATATCGACCTGTTCTGGTCCGACATCGTCGACTCGTACCAGAAGGAGACCAAAGCCCTTTTCGACGCCGGTTGCCGCTACCTACAGGTTGACGATCCGCCGATGGCCACCCTCTGCAACGAAAGTTTTCAAAAGATGGTCCGCAGCCGCGGCGACGACCCGCAATACCTGCTTAACGAGCTCTACCCCAGCATGATCAATCGCGCCTTTGCGGGCCGCCCGCCCTCGCTCCACCTGGCCATGCATCTCTGCCGCGGCAATAATCAAAGCGGCTGGTTGGCCGAAGGCGGTTATGATCCCATCGCCGAAGTCCTGTTCAATAAAATCAACGTCGATTCGTTCTTCCTGGAATACGAAACCGAACGCGCCGGAACTTTCGAGCCACTGCGCTTCGTGCCCAAGAACAAAACGGTCGTCCTAGGCATCGTTTCCAGCAAGCTGCCGCAGCTCGAATCGAAAGACACGCTCAAGCGCCGCATCGACGAAGCCTCGAAATATATCGACCTCGACCAGCTGTGCCTCAGCCCGCAGTGCGGCTTCGCCAGCTCCACCGAGGGTAATCGCCTCACGGAACAAGATCAGTTCACCAAGCTGCGGCTGATCGTGGAAGTGGCGGACGAAGTCTGGGGAAAGCAGAAAGCTGTATCGAGCTAAACGCGAGTCGTGAAGTTTCACACTCGCCGAATCCCGAGGAGGGAATTGTGGCCTACAAATACCCCGCTACCGGATATCACCACATCACCGCCTGCGCCGCTGGCGCCCAGGAAGACGTCGATTTCTTCACATGTATCGTCGGGCAGCGGCTCGTGAAGCAAACCGTCCTGATGGACGGCAGCTTCCCGCATTACCATCTTTATTACGCCAACGCCAATGCCGAGCCGGGATCGGTGATGACCACCTTCCCCTACAGCCGCATCAAGGGGCGCCCCGGCTCCGGCCAGATTCAGGCGACCGCTTACTCCGTGCCGAAGGACACCCTGCCCTTCTGGCAGCAGCACTTCAAGCGTCACAAAATCGAGCACCATCCCATCGAGGAGCGCTTCGGCCAGCGCTTCATTCGCTTCGGGCATCCCGCGGGACTCTATTTCGAAATGATCGAGGATAAGGACGACAGCAGGTCGCCCTGGAGCACCGACGAGATCGGCGTCAAAGAAGGCGTGCGCGGCTTTCACGGCGCCGTGCTTTCCGTTCGCGACGTCTCCGAGCAGGAGCGGTTCCTCATCGAAGCCCTCGGTTTCCGCAAGACCGGCTCCGATGGCGCGTACCACCGCTTCGAAATCGGCAGCGGCGGCGCCAATAAGACTCTTACGCTCTTGCACGAGCCCAATCGCGCACCCGGCAGCTGGACCTTCGGCGCCGGCACCGTCCACCATCTCGCCCTGTGGGTCGCCGACGACGATGCCATGTTGGCCCAGAAAGCGATCTACGAAGAACTCGGCTACACGGACGCCTCCGAAATCAAGGATCGCTACTACTTCCATTCCATGTACGTTCGCTCGCCCGCCGGTATCCTGGTCGAGTGCTGCTGCAACGCCAACGGCGGATTCGAGCGCGACGAGACGTCCGACCAGCTCGGCTCGCAGCTGCATTTGCCGCCGTGGTTCGAAAATCGCCGCGAGGAAATTCTCGCCACGCTCGAACCCATCAAGGCTCCTGCGATCGCCACGTCCCGAGCGTAACGCTCCGGCGCGGCCTTCTTCGCCTGAGCGAGGCCGAAGGCAGCCGCTGAGGCTGATTCTTCCGGCGATCCTTCAGCATCCGAGGGCCAATTCAGACAAACGGAGCGAAATCCTAAATACAATGAAACGCAGCGAAAAGCGCATTCTTACCACGCACGTCGGCAGCATCGTTCGTCCTGAGCGCCTGCGCGAGCTCGCTCAGGCCGCCGCTAAATCGCCTTCGGCCGAAAACCAGAAGAAGTACGACGACTGCCTTTCCGAATCCGTCGCCGAAATCGTCAAGCTGCAGGCCAAGGCCGGCATCGATATCGTCAACGACGGCGAGTTCGGCAAATCCAGCTGGTCCAATTACATCCTCGAACGCATTTCCGGCTTTGAGCGTCGTCCCGACCACCTGACTCCGCTCGTCTGGCTCGGCCGCGATCTTGAGCGCTTCCCGGACGTGATGGCCGCGGAATTTCCCTGGGCCGCAGGGGGCGGCGTGCCCGCCGACGCCTGCGTTGGCCCCATCACGTATCGCGACCGCGCCCCCATCGAGCGCGACATCCGCAATTTGAAAGCCGCGCTGCGCGCCGTCAGCGTCGAAGAATCATTCCTGCCCGTGGTCGCGCCCGCCAGCGCCATCTGGAACGGTCTCAACGAGTATTACCGGTCCGAAAAGGAATACATCTACGCCATCGCCGACGCGCTCCGCGAGGAATATCGCGCCATCTACGAAGCGGGCATCGTCGTGCAGGTTGACGACGCCGTGCTCGCCAACATGTACGACCACTTGGTGCAAAAGAGCCCGGAAACGTATCGCAAGTGGGCTGGCCTGCGCATTGAAGCGCTCAATCACGCGCTGCAGGGAATTCCCGAAGACCGTGTCCGCTATCACATCTGCTTCGGCAGTTGGCACGTGCCGCATCTCGCCGATGCGCCGCTTCAGGAAATTCTCGATTTGATTCTCGCCGTGCGCGCCGGCGCGTATTCCATCGAAGCCGCCAATCCGCGCCACGAACACGAATGGCGCGTCTGGGAATCCCGCAAGCTGCCGAAAGGAAAAATTCTGATTCCCGGCGTCGTCACGCATCACACCATCACCGTCGAGCATCCCCGCCTCGTCGCCGACCGCATCGTCCGTTTTGCCCGCCTCGTCGGCCGAGAAAACGTCATTGCCGGCACGGACTGCGGCTTCGCCCAGGCGCAATTCATTCAGCGCGCGCAATCATCCGTCATGTGGGCCAAATTCGAGGCGCTCGCCGAAGGCGCGCGCCTTGCCTCCGCCGAACTCTGGCCCAAATCAAAGAAGGGTGCGAAACCCGCGAATCGCGCCAAGCCCGCCAAGGCTAAGGCAGCTAGGCGCGCCAAGCCGGCGAAACGCCGCGCCCGCGCCTCGCGGCGCTAGCTGCGCTTTTGCCTTTGATCTCGTGGGTGCCGCATTCTTCGCGTCTTTTGCGAAAGGTGCGGGTGTTGCCGCCCTTGCTTTTGCGGGTGCCCCACGCTCGTTCTTCGAGCGTGGGCGCCTTTGCGTGAGATCGCCGATCTTGCGGTCGGCGTTTTTGCCGCGCCGGCGCGCCTGTGCTTCCACCGTCCCGCCGCCAGCTCTTGCCCTTGTCTTAGCCGTTGTGGGTGCCGCACTCTTCGCGCCGTTTGCGAAGGGTGCGTACTTCGCAACGCGGCTCGCCGTACAAAGAAACATCGTCCTCCCGTCTTCGCGTTTTTGGCGAAGGGTGCGCCTTTTGTAGCTCCGGCGTCCCGCCGGCGGTTTTGATGTTGTTGGCGACGCATGCGCGGCCGCTCGTTGCGACGCAGCTGAAGCGACTGTCATCCCGAATCCGGTCGCCTGCCGTTGGCGAACGGCGGTGAAAGATCTGCTTTTGTCTCTCGATTTTGTCTTTCGCTTTCGTTCCCCCCGTCTGCTTTAGCGCCCGTTTTGCAAGCATGCACCTCTTTGCGAACGCTAGTCATCAAATCGGCCCATTCTTTTCCACGCATCTCTTTCTAATTGACATATAGTTAAGACTATGCTATCGTAGCTTGTTTTTGTTGTTCGCGGCGAACCCGCTGGGCGTGCACGGCTCGAAATGGAAACATCCTCCGGCGGCGCGCACGGTTCGTGTGTTTCCGCAGCCGGCTTGCTACCGTAGATTGGATAGGAGAAGAACGATCTGATGGAGTTCAAGGCAGAATCGGTCATTCGTGGCCGGATCGAACGTCCCTCCGGCAATCATCGGAACGCGCGCCGCGCTGCCAAATCGCTACACGTTCGAGTAGAATCGCCCGTAAGTGATTGCAAACAAACGCCGCGCCCCCTTCCAGATCGCTACACTCCCGTTGCAGCCTTGACGCCTGATTCACCACCTCTCGGCAAACCAAATTCAAAGCCTAATCGCAGATCCGGCGAACCTCGGCGATCCTCCCGTCAGCACTCGCAAATCAGCACGGGCCCCTCGCCATTTGGCATTCTCGCCGGCCGCCCCGGTTTCGTCCTCCTTTACGACGGCGCAAACTGGCGGGCCTACGCCAACCCGAAAAAAATCCTAATTGCCTCCGATCCGGAATCGCTCACCGAAACACTGTGCCGCGTCGAGGAACATCGCCAATCCGGCGGGGAAGCGGCGGGCTTTCTGCGTTATGAAGCGGGCTATGCGCTGGAGCCGCATCTGCGTCATCTGCTGCGCAAGGCTCACGCGCCTCTCGCCTGGTTCGGACTGTACGACGGCTGCGAAGTGTTCCCGGCTCTCGGTATCTTCGAAGATACCAACGATGCTCTGATCCGCGGCTCCAGGCTCTCGATCAGTCGCCGCAAGTATTTCCAAAAACTTGCGGCCATCCGCCGCTACATCGAGGCCGGCGACGTCTACCAGATCAACTTCACCACCCGCGTCCGTTTCCGGTCCAATCTCGACGCCTGGAAGCTCTTCGTCTCGTTGTTCCATCGCCACCCCGCGCCCTACGCGGCTTTTGTAAACACCGGTGATGAGCAGATCGTGTCGCTCTCGCCGGAAATGTTCTTCCAGATTGAAAACGGGGAAATTTCCGTCCGGCCGATGAAGGGAACCTCGCCGCGCGGAATGTTCCTGGCAGACGACCGTGCCGCGGCCGACCGTCTCCAAGCCAGCGAGAAAAATCGCGCCGAAAACGTGATGATCGTCGATCTGATGCGCAATGATCTTGGCCGCATCTGCCGGCCCGGATCGGTGAAGACCACCAGCCTCTTCGACGTAGAGCGCTATCCCTCCGTCTGGCAGCTGACTTCCACCGTGAAAGGCGATCTGGCGAAGAACTGTACGGCGGAATCGATCATGCGGTCGCTGTTTCCCTCGGGCTCCGTCACCGGCGCGCCCAAAATTCGCGCCATGGAAATTATCGACGAGCTCGAAAAGTCTCCCCGCGGAATCTACACCGGCAGCATCGGCTATTTCGGAAAAAGCCGCGCGCACTTCAACGTGGCCATCCGCACCGTATCGCTCAACCAGGAGCGCGGAGTCATGGGAATCGGCGGCGGCATCACGCACGATTCATCGCCGGCCAACGAATGGGACGAGTGCCACTGGAAAGCCGCATTTCTGCTGGAAAGCGAGCCGGAATTCAAGCTCATCGAGACGTTTTATTGGGATCGGGGCTACCGCCTATTGCGGGAGCATCTCGCCCGCCTGCGCGATTCCGCCGAATACTGGAATTTCAAATTCAGCCGCCCGAAAGCAATCGGCGAGCTGCAAAAAGCCGCCAAGGGCTTTCCTCCCGGGGCGCGGCGAGTCCGCATGACGATCGCGAGCGACGGGACGCTGGATATCACGCATAGCGAGTATGTCGCGGAACGTTTCGGCCGCGTCGGAATCTCGAAACGAAAAGTCTCCAGCACCGATCGCTTCCTCTATCACAAAACCACCAATCGATTTGCGTATAACGAAGAACTCGCCGCTGCGCGGAAACGCGGCCTTGATGACGTTCTATTTTTCAACGAGCGAGGCGAACTCACGGAAGGCACGATTCACAACGTCTTCGTGATGAAAAACGGCGTCTGGTGTACGCCGCCTGTTTCCTGTGGTCTGCTGCCGGGCGTCTTCCGCGCGCACGTGCTGAAAACTCGGAAGAGAGCCCGGGAGGCAATACTCAAGCTGGACGACTTGCGGAGCGCCGATTCGATTTATCTGTGCAACAGCGTTCGGGGCGTGTATCTCGCCGCGTTGGAAGGCCCAAAATAGCGGCGCCGCCCGGAAGTGACCTCCCGAGCGGCGCCCTCGTTGTTCGTTCGGTTTTTTAGGTTCCGGCGGAGGTTACTTCGACGGTTCCCAGAGTTCCAGGAACCCTACGCCGTTCGGGTCCTTCATCATCACGGCGCGTCCACCCTTCACCTTCATGATCCCGCCATCCGACACGGTCGTGGCCCCGTCCTTCTTCGCCGCCTCATAAACCTTGTCGATGTTCGTGACCTGGAATGCGACGTAGTTCACGTTGACGTCGGAGAGATGCTGGTCCGGAATCGGCTTGCCTTCGTTCGCGGTCGCGCCCAGGACTTCAAGCCGAACCATCCCGTCTGTAGGAGCCTGCGGGAACCAGCCATTCAGCATAACCATTCCGCGCAAGCCAGACTTGCCCGGCGGCGCGATCGGAGGATAGTCCCCGCCCAGCGTGTCGTCATAAAACGCGCGCTCCACCTTGGCTTCGCTCACATTCAGGCCGATATGGTTGAAGCCCATCTGATAGCCAAGACGGTTCATATTCGCCATCGTTGCCGATGAGTTCGAGAGTTTTCCGGCATCAGGCCGGGTGCCCGGAGCCGGCGTCGGCATGGCGAACAGCTCGATATACCAGCCGTCCGGATCCTGAATGAACGCAAAACGGCGGGTTCCGTCCGGGGCAACGCCACCGCCGTTGCGCATCATGGGGATGTCCGGAACCTTGAGCAGATCCGCGGCCTTCTCTTCATTCATTACGATGTTGCAGTCTTTCATCACCGTCAAATCCATGTGCCCCGCGCCCAGAGCGCCGGAATCGAGGTAGCTCCAGTTCTTCTGCGGGATGCCCTTGTATTCGTGGAGGTACAGCCGCCACGGCGTGCTGGATACGGAGCTCTGGACCGCCAGCACCGCCGTCCGGGATTGCGTGCCGGCGGGCAGTCCTTCCAGCTTGTTCAAGCTCTTGTCGACGTGGAATTTCGTGGGCTTCTTTTCCACCTTGAAGCCAAGAATCTTGTAAAACTTGATCGAGTTTTCGAGGTTCGAAACCGAATGGCCGTCGAATACCATTCCCAAGACGTCCGGATTGCCTTTGTCCGCAGAGACCTTGGCCACCTTCACCGATGCCATCGCGGCTACCAACGCGCACGCCGCAATGCCAACGCCGAGGCTGCGTGACAGCCATGAACTCATTCGCTTTGACTTTCGCATGGACTCTCCTTGAATCGTCTGCCCCCGGACCTTGCTCAACGATCCGCTGCAGAGCCAGTCGAATCATCCGGCAGTCCCAACTTTTCCCTCCGCCGGCGATCTCGGATGTTTGTCGAGCCGCAGAATTCTACACCCTCGCGCGCCGGCGTCCAGTCACTTGTTTTCGGCATGCAGCCTGGCGACGAATTTGGGTCCGGCCTCGACTTACCCCACTGATGGTTTGGACGCCGCGGCGCGAAAAACGGTTTCCAGCAACGCGATGGGGCGTCGGCGCACTTGCCGCGAGAGTTGAAAAGTAGACAGGCGAGTGGAGCCGAGGCCCGGACTTGAACCGGGGACCTGCCGATTACGAATCGGCTGCTCTACCAACTGAGCTACCTCGGCGCCCGACCAATTCTAGCATTGGAAGCTTGCACCGCTCCGAAAAACTGTGATGCAAAATGTACCGGCGGGCTCACGTGGTTGAGCGGGGCGGTATTGGCGCCGCGAAATGCCGGCGCTACTGCTCCTTGACACGCGCGGCTGCGGGCCGCTATAGCTATAAAGCATATATGGCTCAATCCATCCTAGTATTTGATTTCGGCTCGAATGAAGAAGCCGCGCAACAGGCGCGGCACAAGGTCGAGGCGTGGAAACAGGGATTTCGCCTCGGCAACAAAATGCTCTTGAAGTTCGAGCGCGAACAGTCCGCGTCCCAGAACGATAATCAACCCGCAGCGGCGGAAGCCGAGGCGGCGCAGAAAGAGCCGGAGAAAGCGGCGGCCGGCGCGGCGAAGCGCGGCAAGAAGAAGGCCGGCACGAAATCGAGCGCCAAGGCAGCGTCGCAATCGGCTGACGAGCCGGAGAAAACCGAATCGCCAGTTGCCGCCAATGGCAAAGTGCGATTGCTTCTGCGGCTGGACTTTTCCGATCACGAAAAGCTTTCTCACCAGCGCTGGCTCGATCGCATTCCCGCCGAAGAACCTTTCAAATCCGCCCCGGGTCAGACGATCCGCGCCGGCGATCCCGAATTTCCGAAAACTGCCGAACTTTTCGAGTCTCTCGACTAGGCTTGCTGCGCAAGCCGCGCTCCCGCCGCCGAATGCTTGCGGTGTGGCGCGGCGAAACGTTCAACGAGGGCGAAATTTCTGCGGCGGAGCGGCAGATTTCGGCTGAAACAAAATGCACGAAGTTTGCCGCAGTACGGAGCAGCTGTGGTATAACGTCCGGCGCATTCGAACAATGCGCGGAACGGTGCGCGGGACGGAATCGGCGCGCCCAACGCGTGGTTCACGCAGTCAGCCGCGTTTTCAGGCAAGCTTACGGGGCATTCATCGCGGGAGATTACGTTGAGAAAAAAAATTGGGCCGGCATGTCGATCAGCGCTCTTGAGCGTCGCGGCGCTGATGGTGATAGGAATGGTTGTTCCGCAAGCGCGCGCGGCAAAGGCGAGCAGGACCTCGCCAAATGATACGCCGAGGACGGCGGTCGCGCTGGCGGCTACCCGGAACCGCGGCGCCGCATCGAAAGCGGATGATGCTGCGGTCTCGTGCGATCGCGCGTGTCTGGAAGGCATGGTGGACAAATATCTGAGTGCGATGGCGGCGCACGATCCGTCGAAAGCGCCGCTGGCGCCGAACGTGGAGTACGCGCAGGACAACGTGCGGCTGAAGATCGGCCAGGCGCTGTGGGCGACGATCAGCGGGCTGGGCCGTTACAAGCATTATTACTGCGATCCGGGACGCGGCGACGTCGGCGTGATCACGGTGGTGTACGAGAACGGCGTGGGCGCGATTTTGATTCTGCGGCTGAAAGTCGTCAACCAGCTGATCACCCAAGCGGAGCAGTTCGTGGCGCACGACCCGCACGGCGCGGCGGTGTACGAAAAGATGGGCAAGCCCGATCCGCGCTGGCTGGTGCCGATTCCGAAGGATCAGCGCGAGACGCGCGCGGCGCTCGATCAAGCGGCCTACATGTACCTGGAGGGGCTGCAACTGAACGATGGCCAGGGCGTGTATGCCTTCACACCGGACTGCCAGCGAACCGAGGATGGAACGTATACGACGAATCGTCCGCGTCCGCAGAACTACGGGCATTCCGACGAGAGCGTCAGCAACTTCACCACGATGAACTGCACGGACCAGTACAAGCTGGGCTTTCTCGGGTTCACCACCGGGGTGCGCGACCGGCGCTTCCTGGTGACGGACGTGAAGTACGGGGCGGTGCTGGCCTCGTCCTATCTGGATTTCGACGGAACGGTGACGTCCATCAAGCTGACCGACGGCCAAGTGTGGAAAGTGCCGGCGTATTTCATGGTGCCGCGCACGAATATCGCCAACGAGGCCTATCGCATCGAAAACGGCAGCATCAGCCGCATCGAAATGACGATGTACGAGATACCGTTCAACATGAAGCCGGCGTTTCCCTGGAAATAGGAGATCCCCTTGTCAAAAACTTTGTGGCGTAGCTTGCTCGTTTTCGGAGTAGCAGTGGCCGTGTGGGCCGTGGCGTTGCCGTCGGTTTCATCGCGCGCAATGGCGTCGCCGGATCAGGGGAAGAATCTGACGCACTTGCCGCTGCCGGTGAACGGGTCGATTCCGGAGCCGTGCGACCGCACGTGCCTGCTGCAGGTGGTGAACAGCTACTTCAACGCGATGCTGAAGCGCTGCCCGTGCGGGCTGGCACTGGCGCGGAACGTGAAATATACCGAGGACGGGCAAGTGGTGAAGCCGGGCGAAGGCATCTGGAAGACGTTCACCGGGCTGGGGACCTATCGCGTCTATTTGGCCGATCCGGAAACCGGCGAGGCGGGCTATTACGGGAGCTTCACCGAGTTCCACAAGAAGTTGAAGGGCACGATGGCGCTGCGGCTGCGGGTGCAGAACCATGAGATCACACAAGTGGAAGTGATCATGGCGCGCCAGGAATTGCGGCCGCACGGAGGCTTGGGCGATAACACAGCGGGGGTGATGACGCCGATCCTGATCGACGAAGTGGATCCGAGCAAATTCATTTCTCCGGATGTGGCGCTGCTCGCCCCGCTTTCCAAGGCCGAGGAAACGCCGCGCGCGGAGATGGTTGCCGCGACGAAAGAATACTTCCAGGGCTACGAGGAGAAGAAGGCCTCGATCGTTCCGTTCGCGAGCGAATGCAGCAGCCGCGAAAACGGCATGGCCACCAGCGACAATCCCAACGGTCCGGTGATGGATCCGGCGCATCCGAACTTTCACGTGTTCGGCGGAAGCTGCGCCGCAGAGATCAATCAGGGCTATCTCAGCGCCATTCAGAAGCCGCGCGACGTGCGGCCGATGATCGTGGACGTGCAGCAAGGACTGGTGCTGAACCTGGCGCTGCTGGACAACGAAGGCAACGTGAAGTCGGTCGCGGTGCCGGGCGTGGGGGACGTGGCCGTCCCGCGCAACTTTCTGCGGCCCATCACGTTTCTGAAGCCGCAGCTTTTCAAGATCGCGGGCAGCAAAATCCGCGAGGTTGAAGGCCTGTCCTGGCCCGTGCCTTTCGGAATGCCCTCCGGCTGGAACTAGGCGCGAGAAGCGCGTCCGCGCGGCACGAATCACGCAAATTGTAGAAGCCGAATCCGCGGCGAAGCGTATCCCCACATGAACGCTTCCTTCCGGTTTTCCTGAACTGCGGCGGGCGACGTTACATCGAGCCGCCGGCAGTTGGGGGTGGAAGTAGTGGATGGCAAGAGCCGTATGGCCGAAGCGGCGCCGAATGTCGATGTCGCGAAAAGGCCGCTCTCCGCGCCGGCCGTTTACGCACTGGCCCTCCTGACGGCAATTTACTCGCTGAATTTCCTCGACCGCACGGTCATCAACATCCTGATTGACCCAATCAAGCGCACCTACCACGTTTCCGATACGGTGATGGGATTCATCGGCGGCCCCGCCTTTGTGATTTTGTACTCGATTCTGGCCGCGCCCGTGGCGCGCTGGGCGGACCGTGGCAGCCGGCGAAACATCATCACCTGGGGCCTTTTGATTTGGAGCGGCATGACCGCGCTCGGCGGCGTGGCGCGGAATGCGCTGCAATTGACGCTCTCGCGCTTCGGAGTGGGCGTCGGCGAAGCGGCGGGCACGGCGCCGTCCACGTCGATGATTTCGGATTTGTATCCCGGCGATCAGCGATCGACGGCGATGGCTGTCTACCAGCTCGGGCCGGTATTCGGCGGATTTCTGGGCTCGTTCGTCGGCGGCTGGGTCAACCACTATTACGGATGGCACGACGCGTTTTTCGTTGCCGGCATTCCCGGAGTGCTGGTCGCGCTGCTGTTCCGCTTCACGGTGAAAGAGCCAAAGCGCGGCCTAGTAGAAACAAAGAAGGTGGACACGAGTCAGCAGAAGCTGGGCGAGACGATGGGCTACATGTCGCGCCAAACCTGCTACGTGTTGATCCTGATCGGGTTTTGCTTCACCACGTTCACGCAATTTGGATTTGGTGTCTGGGTGGCGCCGTTTCTTGGACGAATCTATCACCTGAACACCGCGCAGATCGGGACGTACATGGGCGTGATCATGGCCGGCGGGGGACTGACCGGCACGCTGATCGGCGGCTACCTTTCGGACTGGGCGGGGCGGCGGAAAATCGAATGGAAGATTTACGTCCCGGCGATCTGCTCGATGTGCGCGCTGCCGGGAGTGCTGCTGTTCGTCTTCTCGCACAATTTGGAGTTGTGCCTGGCCGGTTTCGTGATCGTGGCGACGCTTTCGCCGGTGCACGTGGGCCCTATGGTGGCCGTGTCGCACTCGGTCGTAAAAGTGGGCATGCGCGCGTTTGCGACATCGCTGATTTATCTCGTTTCGGAGCTTCTTGGGCTCGGGCTGGGCCCATTCCTCATCGGCATCTTCAACGATCATTTTCAGAAGCGGCTGGGAGTCGACGTGATCCGCTACACGATGTTCCCGGCGGCTCTGACGACGTTGATCGGCGGGCTGCTGTTCGTATGCGCGGCGCAGTATCTCCGGCGAGATATGGCGCGCTCCGAGGCAGAGTAACTGCGATCAATCCGACAATCGATTTGGACGATACCGGCGGTGCTCGCTCGCGGGCGTTTGCGAGCGCGGAGCCCGAACGGTTCAATTTGGCCCCGCGGACGCCGCCAGTCATCGCTCCCAGCACCGCCCAAATTGGAGGTATGAACGGACCGCGGGCTCGCTACAGAATCGGTGCAGGAGCTATCGTGATGATCATCGAGATGCGGACGTACAAGCTGAAGACGGGTTGCCGTCCGAAGTTCCTGGAGATTTTTCGGCGGGAATCCATGCCGGCGCACGCGGAAATCGGCATGAAGATTCTGGGGCCGTTCCTATCCGTGGAAGATCCGGACACGTTTTTCTTCATGCGCGCCTTTCCGGACCTCGCTTCGCGCGAGCCGATGAAGGCGAAATTTTACGAAGGCGAGCTATGGAAGCGCGAGCTTGAGAACGTGCTGATGCCAATGATCGAAAAATATGACGTCGTGCTGGTTGATGATCCGGATGGCCTGGTCCGCTGGCCCGCTTGAGCGAGCCCCGGCGCCGCCGGGGCGCCGCGCAATCCGCTACACCCATTCTCCCGAACGCATCACCGGCTCGGTTTTTCCGGAGGCGCTGATACCGTCCACATCGATGTGATTCGAGCCGATCATCCAATCCACGTGAATCAGGCTGGTGTTGGCGCCTTTCGCCGCGAGCTGCTCGGGCGGCAGGCTGTCGCCATTTTTCACGCAGTTGCTGTAGGCCTGGCCGAGCGCGATGTGACAGGCGGCGTTTTCGTCGAAGAGCGTGTTCATGAATAGCAGCCCGCTCGCAGCAATCGGCGAAGAATGCGGGACCAGAGAAACTTCTCCCAGGCGCCGCGCGCCCTCGTCGGTTTCGATCATGCGCTGCAGCACTTGCTGGCCTTTCGCGGCGTGTGCTTCCACGATTCGCCCGCCCTCAAAGCGCACGGAAATTTCTTCGATCAGCGTGCCCGAATACGAGAGCGGCTTGGTGCTGGTCACGCGGCCGTCCACGCGATCCTTGTGCGGCGTGGTGAAGACTTCCTCGGTCGGCATGTTGGGAATGCAATAGATGCCGTTGAGCGCCTTCGTACCACCGCCGAGCCAGAGATGGTCGTCGGCCAGTCCGACGCGCAGATCGGTGCCGGGGCCGCGGAAATGCAGCGTGGAGTAACGCTTCGCGTTCAGGCGATCGGCGCTGGCGTGGAGATTCGCATCGTGGACTTTCCACGCGGCCAGCGGATCGGGCTGATCCGCGCGCGACGCGGCGAAAATGGCGTCCCACAGGCGAGACATCGCTTCTTCAGGCGGAAGATTCGGGAACACGGCCGCGGCCCACGCCGGCGTAGCGCAGGAAACGATCGTCCAATTGATTTCGTGGCGCGTGATCAGATCCATGGCCGGACGGTATGCCTTCGAAGTGGCGCGATTGGCGCGGCTTACCTTTTCGGGATCTTCGTGCGAGAGCAGCGAGGGATTGTTGCCGGCAATGGCCAGCCGCGCCGCGCCCTTGCGAAACGCCTGCGCCATCGCTTCGTAAAGCCACGTGGGCGCGGTGTCGAAGCTCGCGTCCGGCGCGTGGCGGAAGCGAAGCAGCGCGGACTCTTCGTCGCTGAAAAGCGTGGTGACGAGCGACGCGCCTGCCTTGTAGGCATGCTCGGTGATGCGACGCGCGAGCGGCAGCGCGTCGATCGTGGCGGTCATCAACAGTTCTTGACCCGGCGCGATGCCGAGTCCCGCGCGGACGGCGACTTCGGCGAGCCGGTCGAGCTTGGTTTCAAAGTCAGGAGTCTGGGCGGATTGCCCGGGAACGGATGCGGTGGTTGCGGTCATGCGTTTATTATTGCGCGAGGCGCGGCCATTGACAACACGCCAGAATCGCCCGCGACGAGTGAGTTCTTGCCGCTCACGCGGCTCTGGGGACCGACGCTACGGGCCTCGTAGCGGGCTCGGCGGGGGCCTGCCCGGCTTCAGAGTCGTTCGCGGAAATTCGGGCGCTCTGAGGACTGTTGTGAAGCTTCACACGGCCATTCCACGCGGCATCCCAGACCCCGCTTTTTGGCCGGAAGCAGGGAACAGGGCAGAAGCCCTGACATTTCAGTAGTAAGGGCTGATCAGATACGGGTGCGGCAGCGTCAGCTGCAATATGCGTCCGTAGTCGCCGAGCGTGACGTGGTAAAGCTCTGCCGGGCCCACGTTTCGCCAGTTCCAATTCGAGGTGGGAATCCGCCGTGACGATTTGACGACATCGTCCGTGTCGATCCCTTCGTCTTGTGCGTGAACTTGCTTGAGCGGGACTTCGTAGACTTGCTTAGCCTTCAGATCGATCAGCAGATAGCGATGCCCAACGAGAGCAAGCACCAGGCGCGAGAGCTTTTTATCGAACTTGTCTTTCTTGCCGGGCTGATATACGCCCCACGTGAGCGGGGTGGTCTGGTCGATCTTCACCTGCGCTTGCTCCACGGACATCCAATGGATGTGTGCGGGCTCACCGGCGCGGGCCATCTGCGGGCCAACGGCAAAAAAGCCGAGCATCGCGAGCGCCAGCCCCGGAATACGAAATCGCCCGGCAGCGCGAACGCGCTGCAATGGGCGGGCCATCCGCCTGCCGCCACGAAATTCGGAGGGGAACTTCACCGTACAATCAGAATACATCAGGGCAGGGAATTCCGCTGCGGGTGTCAGTCCCAGGCCACGCGCACTTGCCGCGATGAGAGGATTACATGGCCTTTCGCGCGCCCATGTTCGACGATGTCGCGAAGGATCGCCACATCCTGTTCGCAGTAGGACGCCACGCGGTCGCGCTGGCCGGAGCGCCACCACTCGACCGCCTTCACGCCATCGCCCGATTTCGCCGCCTGGAGCGTGTCCTTGGCAAGTTGATCGAGCTTTACACGGTGGCCGAGCTGCTTGTGCAATTTCTCGTGGATGTCGAAAGAAATCAGCTTCAGCTTGTCGATCGGCGCGTAGGCGCGAAGCACTTCGAGGTCGAAGCGGTTGCCGTTGAACGTGATCACGCGCGTGAAGGTTTCGAGTTCGGTGACCAGAGCGCACGCATCCGGCTCGTACCAGCGACGGAAGCCGTTCTCGTGGTCCCACGTGACCGCGACCGCCAATCCGAACGCGGGGATGTTGCTCCAGCCGCCCTCGACTTCGTGCGAGAGCCGAAGCGTTTCAATATCCAGATAGACTTCGCGATCGAAAAGGCCGGGCGTAGGCGTCTCCTGAAGTTGCGCGCGAGATTTTACACTGAATTCCGGGCGAGCGAGGCTGAAATTGTGTGTGCCGAGAACGAGCAGACCGAAGTCTCGGATGAAAGCACTGCTGGCGCGACTACCGGCTTTGAATTTCGGCGAACGATCTATCGAGCAGCCGAATGGCTTCATCGACATCGGCCTTCGAGATGTTCATCGGAGGCGCCAACCGGATCACGTTGCCATAAAGGCCGCCTTTGCCGAGCAGTAGGCCGTTGGCCCGGGCGCGTTCCATGAGCTCGGTAGTCTCGGTGGCCGCGGGCCCTTTGGTCTGCCGGTCGCGGACGAGTTCGATGCCTTGCATCAATCCCATGCCGCGGACGTCTCCAATCAGCGGATATCTGTCCTGCAATTCTTCGAGCTTTTTGCGGAAATAGCCGCCGACCACGTGGCAATTCTCGAGGAGATTTTCCTCCTCGATCACGTCGATCACGGCCCGCGCGGCCACCGACGTCACCGGGTTGCCGCCGAAAGTCGAAATCGTGAGCCCCTGAAATTTGTCCGCAAGCTCCGAAGTAGTGATCGTCGCGCCAACCGGGACGCCGTTCGCCATGCTCTTTGCGCAGGTGATCACATCGGGCGTGACCTCCCACTGCTCGATGCCGAACCATTTGCGTCCGGTGCGTCCGAAGCCAGTCTGCACTTCGTCGGAGACGAAAAGCCCGCCGTAATTTTTAACGATGCGAAACACGATCTTGAAATATTCCGGCGGCGGGGTGATGAATCCTCCGACGCCCTGGATGGGCTCGGCGATGAATGCGGCGATCGAGCCGCTCGTGGCCGTTTGGATCACGTTCTCGACGTCGCTCGCGCAGGCCACGCCGCAATCCGGATATTTCAGGTGCAGCGGGCAGCGGTAGCAATACGGGCTCAGCGCGTGAGCGACGCCCACGCTCACGATGCCGGACTTGCGCCACGGCGCCTGGGCCGTGACGCCCTTCGCCAGCGACGACGAGCCGGCATAGGCATGCCGCAGCGCGACTACGTCGAAGCTTGGCCCCGCCATGCGCGCTAGCAGAAGGGCCGCTTCATTGGCTTCCGTGCCGGAGTTGGTGAAGAAGCTCTTTTGCAGCCGCCCGGGCGTGATCTGCGCCAGCTTTTCGGCCAAATCCACGATGGCTTCGTTGGGATACAGCGTCGAAGTGTGCTGCAGCTTATCGACCTGCGCTTTGATCTTCGACGTGATCTTCGGATTGCAGTGGCCCACGCCGATGGTCAAAATGCCGCCGAAGAAATCGAGGTATTTGTTGCCCTCGACGTCCCACACGTACTGCATCGAGGCGCGCTCGGCTACCAGCGGCTCGCGGTAGTAGTTGGCCACCGCCGGCCACAAATATTCGCGGTGCTTGCGTACGACCTCTTCGCTACGGCTGGCGGTATCTCTCGGCGACGCGGGCATGTAAGTCGTTTCCTCTCCGGCTTGTGCGAGTTTACCCTGCCGGCGTCCGCCGCGACAAGCGCGGCCAGCCGCCCCCCCGCGCGCCGCTGCTACCCAAAGCGATTCCAATCGTCGGCTGCGATTGCCTGAACTTCCCGTATAATCCCGCGAAACATGCCCGCCTTGCTGAAGAACCTCGCGGGAGCCCTGCGCCGGCTTTTTCCCGACTGCGTCACGCTGAGCCAGGCAATTGCCTTCAATATGTTCCTCGCGTTCTTCCCGCTCCTGCTGATGGCTCTCGGACTTCTAGGCGGCACGTCTCGTATCCACGACGCGCTGCGGGAACTTCCGCGCGGGCTCGATTTGATTCTCCCTCCGGGCAGCTCCGACGTACTGAGCGACTATTTCGCGCGCCGCGCCGTGCATCCCGAACGCTGGGTCTGGCTCGGCCTGGGCGGCACGCTGATCGCCGGGACGCAAGTGATGGTTGGTTACATGGAAGGATTCCGCGCCATCGAGGGCGACCTGGCGCGGCCGGCATACTGGCGCCGGCAGATTCGCGCGCTGGTGCTTCTCTGCCTGACGATCGTGCCGATGCTCACCATGGTGCTTCTCACGGTTTTCGGCAGGCAAACGCGCGAATGGCTGATGCAACACACCGGGGGCTCCGTGCTGCTGACCCACGAACTCGAGCTCGCCTTTTACGCGGCCGTCGTTTTCATGCTGGCCATGGGAGTTCTGGTGATTTTGTACCGCGTCGGCCGCCCAGGGCATCGCGGATTGCGCCGCCTTTTGCCGGGGGCGGCGGTTGCCACCGTGCTGTGGTGGGCCGCGGACATCGGCTTCGGTTTGTACGTGCGCAAGATGCCGTACAACGTCGTTTATCGCGGACTTGCCTCGGCCATCGGCATGATGCTGTGGATGTTTCTGACCGCGCTGATCGTGCTTTTCGGCGCCGCATACAACGCCGAAGTGCGCGAGCGTGGTGTTTCGCGCCCTCGTCGCCTAAAGCGCGCTGCGGTGCTGTGGTAGCCCGCGCTCGTTCGCGCACGCTGGGGCCCGGCGCACCCCCCGTGCGGCGCAACTCTGGTAGACTGGTATCGGCTGCAGTCCATGGAAACTCCGTGGCGGGTCCGTTCCGCCTAGCGGGAGGCGCCATGAGCGACATACGCGTCGAATGCTACGCCGGTCACCGTGCAGACGAGCGCCCTCTTCGCTTCGTCATGCGGGGACATGAATACGCCGTCAGCGAACTGGATGGGCAGTGGTACTCCCCGGATGCCACCTACTTCCGGGTGCGCGCCGATGACGGGAATTATTACGTCCTGCGCCACGATGAGGGCCAGGACCGCTGGACGCTCGACGGATTCCGCGCCGCCCGCTAATCGCCGTAGCTATCGCGACGTGCGCCGGGCTGCTGGTTTTCTGCCGGTTCGTCACACTCTCCCGCTTGCCACTTTTCCCGCCGATCGCATGACCATGGCACCCGAGGCCGGAGGCGAGGACATTCGCAGCGTGCTCAGCGAAATCATTTCCAAGCATCTCGGCTGCCGCGATCTGTGGAAAGTCTTCTCCGGCTTCGCGGATGATCGGATGATCCGAAGCAGCACTTCGGCCTGATCAAAGTCTACGCGTGCAGCCCAGTAATGTAGCGGAGAAGAGCCGCTTACGGGCAAGGTATTGGCAAAGCCGAAAACGGGGAGAGCCGATACGTACGCCTCACTCTGGTTTCAAATAGGTAGCGCGAACATCGGCACCAAAAGCAAAAGGGGAGAGCATTGGCTCTCCCCTTTGTGCAATTGCAGTTCGCGTTTTGTTCAGCCGCGCAGACGATTCGCCTACACGTCCACCACTTTTCCCCGGCTCGATTCAGTCACTTCCTTCACATCACTCGCCTGAATCCGCATGCCGAAGAACGACCGGTAGACGAAGAAGAACGAGATCAGGAAGAACACGCCCGCCAGGATGTGCGTCAGCTCGGCGTTTTTCGATGCCAACTCCACCGCGAGCTCGACCGCCAGCAATCCAAACAGCGTGGTGAACTTGATCACCGGGTTCAGCGCCACCGAAGAAGTATCCTTGAACGGATCGCCCACCGTGTCCCCGATCACAGTTGCATCGTGCAGTGGCGTTCCTTTCTGCTTCAGCTCCACTTCCACGATTTTCTTCGCATTGTCCCATGCGCCGCCGGCGTTGGCCATGAAGATGGCTTGGTAAAGCCCGAACGTCGCAATCGAGATCAGGTAGCCGATAAAGAAGAACGGCTCGACGAACGCGAACGACAGGGCAGCGAAGAACACCGCGAAGAAGATGTTCCACATGCCCTTTTGCGCGTAGAGCGTGCAGATTTGCACGACCTTCTTGCTGTCGGCAATCGACGCTTTCTCGATTCCTTCAAGCTTGATATTCGCCTTGATGAACTCGACGGCGCGGTACGCCCCGGTGGTCACTGCTTGCGTGGATGCGCCGGTGAACCAGTAAATCATCGCTCCGCCGGTGATCAATCCCAGCACGAAGGGCGCATGCAGCAGTGAAAGTTTTGCTACATTCGTTGTAAGGCCGTTTGTGAGCGCCATGATGATCGAGAAAATCATGGTCGTCGCGCCCACCACGGCCGTGCCGATAAGCACCGGCTTGGCGGTCGCTTTGAACGTGTTGCCCGCGCCATCGTTGGCTTCGAGCAAGTCCTTCGCTCGTGCGAAGTTCACGTCCATCATGCCGTAGTCTTTCTTGAGTTCTTCCTTGACGTTGGGGATCTGCTCGATCAGCGAAAGCTCGTACACCGATTGAGCGTTGTCCGTAACCGGTCCGTACGAATCCACCGCGATCGTCACCGGTCCCATTCCCAGGAATCCGAACGCGACCAGGCCGAACGCGAATACCGGCGCGGCAATCATCAGATGCTCCAGCCCACCCAGGCTGACCAGGTAACCGACGGCCATCAGGATCACCATTACCAACCCCAGGTAGTAGGCGGAGAAGTTGCCGGCCACGAACCCGGACAAAATTCCCAGCGACGCGCCGCCTTCGCGTGCCGAGGTCACCACCTCGCGCACGTGCCGCGACTCCACCGATGTGAAAACCTTCACCAGTTCGGGAATAATCGCGCCCGCTAAAGTTCCGCACGAGATGATGATCGAAAGCTTCCACCATTGCGTCGGATCGCCGCCCAGGTCGGGGATGATGTAGCTCGAAATCAGGAAGGTGAGTCCGATTGACACGATCGACGTGATCCATACCAGTGAGGTTAGCGGAGCCTCGAAATTCATTTCGTGGGCATTGCCGTAGCGCGCCTTGGCGATAGCGCCGTTGATGAAGTACGCGGCTGCGGCGGCCACCAGCATGGCAACGCGCATCACGAAAATCCATACCAACAGTTCCACCTGCACTACTGGGTTTTTGACACCCAGCAGGATGAACGTGATCAGCGCCACGCCCGTGACGCCGTACGTTTCGAATCCGTCCGCGCTCGGGCCCACCGAATCACCCGCGTTGTCGCCCGTGCAATCCGCGATCACGCCGGGGTTGCGCGCGTCGTCTTCCTTGATCTTGAACACGATCTTCATCAGGTCCGCGCCGATATCGGCGATCTTGGTGAAGATGCCGCCGGCGATGCGCAGCGCCGCCGCACCCAGCGATTCACCGATGGCAAACCCGATGAAGCACGCCCCCGCGTAGCTCCCGGGAACGAACAGCAAAATGATCAGCATCATCAGCAGTTCCACGCTGATCAGCATCATGCCAATGCTCATTCCGGCCCGTAGCGGAATTTCATAGAGAGGGAATGGTTTGCCCGGCAGACTTGCGAACGCGGTGCGCGAATTCGCGAACGTGTTCACGCGAATTCCAAACCACGCCACGCCGTAGCTGCCGCAAATGCCGAGAACGCTGAACGCCAGAATAATGGCCACCGAAGTCGCCGGATCGTGCAGCAGGACGCCAAAATACAGCAAAATCACCGCGGCGATGAAGAGCCACAGCAGCACCAGGAATTTACCCTGCGTGATCAGGTACGTCTTGCACGTTTCGTAGATCAGTTCGGAAATTTCGCGCATGGCGCGATGCACCGGCAAATTCTTCAGCTGCACGTAAATCGTCAGGCCGAACGCCAGCCCCAAAAAGCAGAAGAGAATGCCCCATAGCAGCAGGCTATGGCCATTGACGCCCAAAAAATTCACCTGCGAAAGATCGGGCAGCTTCAGATTCGCCTCGCCGCCGGTATCCTGCGCGCGGGCTACGCCTGCATTCAAAAGTGCGAAACTTAGAATCGCGGCGCAGGCGGCCAGCATCTTCTTGCTTTGACCGCGGAACAGTCCTGTCGCTGCGCGTAGGGTGTCCATCAATGATCCTCCGTCGACACGTTCATCTGGGGATGTTCGGGCGTTCTTCTGGGAAAGACCTCTTCGTCGATTACCACTACAGCCGGGACCTCGTGCGTCCGCACCTGCAACCCTGCCGTCCCAGCCCGCAAATGCTTCCGTCCCCCCGAGTGGAAGACTCTCCGAGTGAGAGCCTAGGTGCGAGAAGTCACTTCACGAAATAGCTTTTGTAGCAGGAAACGCCATTTTCGTCAATGCGCGTGGGTTGCCACCTAGCGTAACTTGTGGGCAATGTCCGACCTGCTCCAAAGGGTCCAAATCTCGGAAGCAAGCTGCCGGTAATGCTCGCGGGGGCCCGCAATTTCCGCATCGAACCAGCGAACGACTTCTGAATGAACTAGCTCCAGCACGTCATCAGCGGAGTGGCAGTTTCTAAGCTTCGGCAGAATGGTTCCAGCTTCCGGTTCATATTCGTCAGGAGGACAGCCCGCAAAATTGAGCCCGACCGGATCATTTAGATAGAGAATTTTTGCAACTCCATCAAACAGCTCGCCGTACTCTGCTCTGAGGCGCCGCCGCCCCTCGATAATCTGTTCGCGCGTAGATTCGCTCATCGGAAAACTGCGACAGCGCATACGACGCTGCGCCCGCGAACGGATTGTAACACCCACAGGGGTCCCTCTATAGAGAAGCCTGGGTGTGCCTCCATGTTAGAATCCCCCGATGGCCAATCGAAAAATTTCACCTGGCGGCACCATTAACGGAGTCGTCGAGCTGCCCGGCGACAAATCCATTTCGCACCGCTACGCGATTGTCTCCGCGCTTGCTGAAGGCCGCAGCGAAATCTCCAACTACGCTTCCGCCGCCGATTGCCGCAGTACGCTCGAATGCCTTCGCCGCCTGGGCATCGAAATCGAGACCAAGGAGCACGTCGTCCAAATTACCGGCAAGGGCCTGAACGGCCTGCAAGAGCCGCGTAAGCCGCTCGACGCCGAAAATTCCGGCACCACCATCCGCATGCTTTCGGGAGTGCTTGCAGGGCAGCCGTTCCGCACCGTCATCACCGGCGACGATTCGCTGCGCCGCCGCCCCATGCGCCGCGTGATCGAGCCGCTGCGCCAGATGGGTGCGGAAATTCGCGGCAGCGAACGCGATTGCGCCCCGCTCGAAATTCGCGGCGGCAATCTCCACGCCATCGACTACACGCCGCCCACTCCCAGCGCGCAGGTGAAGTCGGCCATTCTCTTTGCCGGGCTTTACGCCGACGGAATCACCACCGTCCACGAATCCGTCTGCACCCGCGATCACACGGAACTGGCCCTGCGCGAATTCGGCGCCACGATCGAAGGCTCGGGCGGCACCGTGCGCATCCATCCGCGCCCGAAACTCACGGCGCGCCAGATGATCGTGCCCGGCGATCTTTCCGGCGGCGTTTTCCTGATGGCCGCCGCGCTGATCTTGCCGGAATCCTCGCTGATGCTTCACAACGTCGGCCTCAATCCCACGCGCAGCCGCGTCCTCGATTTCCTGATGTCCATCGGAGCGAAGATTCACGTTCCCAATTTAGCCTCGCGCGCCGGCGAACTCGTCGGCGACGTTTCCGTTAACTACGCGCCGCTTGCCGGCGGAGAAATCTCCGGCGCGCAAGTCGCCGAAATGATCGACGAACTTCCCATGCTCGCGGCTCTCGGCCCGTTCACGGAGAAGGGAATTGAAATCCACGATGCGCAGGAATTGCGCGTGAAGGAGAGTGACCGCATCGCCACGCTCGCCGCCGGTCTGCGCGCCATGGGCGCGCGCGTGGAGGAATTTCCGGACGGCATGCGCGTCGAAGGCCGATCCGCGGGCGCGCTGCGCGGCGCCACCGTTGACCCTCGCGGCGATCACCGCATCGCCATGGCGCTGGCTACCGCGGCGCTTGGCGCGGAAGGCAAGACCACCATTCGCGACTCTGAATGCGTTTCCGTGTCGTTCCCGGAATTTTTCGACACGATCGAGCGCCTGCGCGGCACCGCATAGATCAGCACCACCGCTCGCGCCAGCCCGGCGCGAGTTGAATTCTGAGACGCCGGTGTAGCGCTGCGCTTCAGCGCAGCAGGCGAGCGATTTTCACGCTGTAGGCGTTCGTGCGCTCGTCGCGCGACTTTGTGTGGAGTGCGGCTTGCCGCCGCTGTCTCAGGCCGGAATATCGTCTGGGGCGCAGCCATGCGGAGTTCGGCCGCGCTACGCCGCCCCGCTGACTGCCGTCAGCTCTCTGGTCTACTTGCCCTTGCGCAGATGAATCGTCCCGTACGTGGTGGCGACCGTAATCCGCGGCCCGCCGGGCGCTCCCACCCTCCCGCTGATTTGCCCGTTCCCATTCATATTGGTCACGGAGAGCTGACCGCCCGCAAAATCGCTCTGCACGTCGCCGCCGCGCGACACCGCCTCCACATGAAAGCTCGATTCCTCCGGCAGAGTCACGTCCACGTCGCCCGCATCGTTCGAAATATGGATATCTTCCCGCGGAGGCGCCGAGAGGGCTACTTTGATATCGCCGTGCGCATCGGCAATGTCCATCTGGCCGCTGACGTTCTTCAGATTAATATCCGTATTGTGCGTCGCGATCCTCGTCGGCCCGCTCGCGCCCGAAATGCTGAGGTCGCCCAGATCGGTTTCGAGCGTTCCGTCTAGATGCTCCACCGTAATCGCCGACCACGGCAGCGCGCAGCGAATCGTCTGCGCCACATTTCGTGCGTGAATCGACCCAGCGAACGCTCCCTCCACCGATGCGTTTCCGCTCACGTCCGAAATGTTCACGTCGCCGCCGCGCCCCGTCACGCGCACGTTTCCGCGCGCCCCCGCAATCCGCGCATCGCCGCGATTCAGATTCACGTTAACGTCCGCTCCCGCGCCGCTCACGTCCACGTCGCCGTCTCCAGTATGTCCCTGCGCGCTCCCGCCGATATTCGAAAGCCGGATGTCGCCGTGATTCGTGCTGGCCGCCACGCTCGCGCTCGACGGCGCTTCCAGCGCCAGATCAATGCTCGCCCGCCCCCGCTGCTCGGGCCCGAATAGCGGCCGAATCCGGTAGAGCCCGCCGAAGTTTTCAACATTCACCTGCGCCTGCTGCATCGCTTTGTCTGCGGACGCTTGGCTAATCCCCCAGATTCTCTTGTCCGCGTGTACCACCAGGTCGTCTCCGGTGTGACCCTGCACGGCAATGTCGCCCCGCCCGATATCGATCGCCAGCCGCGCATCCGAAGGAATCGTTTGCGGCGGCAGCGATTCGCTTCGCGTAAACGACGGCCCAAATTCCGGCATGTCGAAATTGACGTTCGGAAAGCGGTTGTGCACCCAGTCCCGAATTACGAAACCGCCCAGCACGATCACCAGCAGCACGATCAGCGCCGCCTCGCCGCCCGAAAGCATCGTCGGCCGCGGATCTCCGGAATGCTGCGCCGCCCAATAATCGAAAATTTTCGCCACGCCCCAGACGATCAGCAGCACCGGCCAGTACACCGCGATCCAATGGCCCAGACGCAGGTTGGGATGGAAGATGCCGACGAGGAAAATGACTCCGAGCACCACGAGCAGCAGTCCCGCGAAAATCGAACTTCGTCCTCTTCTGCCGCTGTTCACTGTGCCCTCACGAGTCGACGTGGCCCTCGTTCGAAGCCGCCGACTGCGCTAACAGCAGAATACCCGGAACCACCAGCAGGATGGGCCACAGCGTCGTGAATCCATAGGGCGTGTATTCGCCCGCCAGAAAAATTCCGCCGATGGCGATCAGCATCACCGGACCCGTCAGCCCGCGGATCCGGCATCGCGCGCAACGGCACTTTGTCTTCGTCGCCTCCGCCATCTCCAAGCTCCTAGGTTCGCGCCTTCAGCCGGTCGGCAAGCAGCCAAACGCCCAGCACGATCAACGCAAAGGGCCACGCCTTGCCGAACCAATCCCATTGCAGCAGCCCGAAATTCGCCAGCAGCAGAAAGACGCCCAGAAAGATCAAAATGATCGCGCCCGTGGGCCTTTGTGCTGCTCCGTCCGCCGGCCCGCCGGCCGCGCCAACGTCCGCTGCGCCAGCGCCCGCCGCTGGAGCGATCAGCTTCTGGTGCTCGCGCTCCTTGGCCGTGCGGTACGCCTCGATGGGCATGTAAAAGTAGAAGCATGCCAGCGCTATTCCCAAAAACGCGTGGTAGCCCGGCGAGACGTCGCTGGTTTGCGCCGCGATCATCCCGCCGAAGATGATGACGTGAATCAGCGCCTTCAGGTAATCGCCGTTATAGACAGCCCCAAGTCCTGGAATAAATCCCAGCGCCAGCGCCGCGCCCGGATGCGGCCCGGTGCCTCCGGGCGGTGGCGTCTCCACAGGCGTAGCCACCAGTCCCGCAAGGCACGGCTCGCAATAGAGCGCGCCGCGAACTTCCCGCGTGCACGCGGGGCAAAGCGCCCTGCCGCAATTGCGGCAGAATCCCGTCGCCGGGACGTCGGTATGCAAGGCGCAGTTCATAGGGTTCTCCCGTTTTCCGAATGCGAGGCGCTATCGTCCATGACTGAAAGCAGCATCGCCCAGACCGTGCTGCCTCGCGCCATTCGCGCCTCCCTGCGTTGCTCGAACTCTTGCTCATTGCGCTGCCCGGTATCAGGCCGCTTGCCGTTGGGGGCCGGAGATGACTGATTCTCCGGCGCGGCTTGCGCGGGCGCCTGTGACGCCAGCATCGCCCGAATCTCGTACACCACGCGCAAATCATTCACGAATTTTTCGCCGCGCGCGTACGTCAAATGTGCCTGCCGGTTGCCCGCCCGCACCACGTTCACTGGATTCAGGTCGGCCGGAGTCAAATGACCCAGCTGCGGCCCGGCCGCGTGCGCCAGTATCACGATCGTCGCTGCCACCGTCGCGATTCCCATCGCAAAGCGAGGCTGCCAGATCAGGCCCAGCCACGCGGACCAGCTCGCAACCCCGTCCCCGCGCCCTCGCGCGCGCAAAGTCCTGTCGATCACCCGCCGCGCCAGGAAATTCGGTTCCCGCAGGGGCTCGAGTGCGTGCATCGCGCCGACCAGATCGCCCACCCGCGCCAGCATCTCCGCGCAGTTCGCGCACGCCGCCGCATGTGCCGCGCACGCCTGGCGCTCCTCGCTCGCGAGCGCGCCCTCCAGTAAATCGCTCAGCCGCTCTTCCGTTAGTGTGCAGTTCCAATCCATCGCCATCCGGCTTCTACTTCGGCTGCACTCCCATCTCCTGCAGGATCCTCGCCAGCTCGATGCGTCCCCGATTGATTCTCGACTTCACGGTCCCTTCCGGCACCTGCAGCACTTTCCGGATTTCTCCGTACTCCATCCCTTGCAGGTCCCGCAGGATCACCGCTTCGCGCAGCTCCGGCGAAAGCTTCTCCAGTCCCGTCTGCACTTGCGCGCTCAACTCCCTGGCTTCGGCGTGCTGCTGCGGCGTTCGCTCCGTCGACTGCGCTTCTTCCACCTGCGGCGCCTCGTCGATCGAATCCGTCAGCCGGTCGCGTCGGGTGCGCCGGTAGTGGTCTACCAGCAAATTGCGCGTCACGCTTGTCAGCCATGTCGCGAACGCTCCATAGGTTGGCTCGTAGCTCCCGAGCGTCCGGTACACGCGCAGGAACACGTCCTGGCTCAGGTCCTCGGCCGCTGCGGCGTTTCCCGTGAACCGGTAGCATAGGTTGTACACGCGCCGTGTGTGTCGCCGCACCAGTTCTTCCCACGACGGCCCGTGCCCTCGAACGCATGACTGGACCAATTGGGCGTCGGGGTCCAAACGTCCTCAGCCTCGTAGCTTGCATTACCGCTCGGCCTCAATCTAAGTAACGCAAAACACGTCGCCAAAGTTCCGTGTTCCTCGTCCGAAGCGCACCTGTCGTGCAGCCGTACGGTTGTTCCGAATCTTATGTGGCGTTCGCGCTGCAACACAAGCTCTTACAGCCGGTGTTCGGCAGTCGATCCGCTTTGTGAACCGGGCGCGGGCTGCCGTCCAGTGCCGAAGCCGTAGCTTCATCGAGATTTAGCCACCGTGTAACCGCGCGGTAACCGGTGTGCCCCAAAGTTCCGCCCGTCGAGCTCGCCCGTTCGTTAAACGCGCGGGCCGAAACTCTCTCTCCCAAAGAAGGATTGCTTACATGATCAAAAGAGCCGTTGCGCTGTGTTTCCTTGCCGCCATGCTGGCCGGTGCGGCCATCGCTCAGGAAGGCCCCGTTCCCGAGGGGATCCCACACCTCGATCACGTCTTCGTGATCATGATGGAGAACCACAGCTACAGCCAGGTGATCGGTAACCCACAAGATCCGTTCATCAACTGGTGGGCGAAAGCCGCCAATATGTCGACGAACTACTTCGCCGTAGCCCATCCCAGCCTCACCAACTATCTCGAAGTGGTTGGCGGTTCGAATTTCAACGTTCTCAACGACCACACGCCCGATTGGCACGACGCCAGCTGCACGCCCAACATCATCTCGAACGTCACCGCTTGGGACACGTCCTCGGTTCCGCCGAATTGCCCCATCTGGGGCACCGGCACGGACGCCGCCACTCCGCTGATCGACACTACCAACGAAGTCACGCCTCCATCGATCACCGCGGTCACTGAAATCGACGGTCATCTCACCATCCCTGCGGACCCGAAGATCGCCGGCAAAACCATTGCCGATCAGCTCGCCGCGGTTGGCCTCACCTGGAAGAGCTATCAGGAAGATCTGCCGCCCACCGGCGCGGATAATTTGAACTACAGCGACGGTTTCTTCACCAATGCCACCGACTTCTCCGCCGCGCTGCCCGGAACAGGACTGACGGTAAAGAACATGATCGAGTTGTATGCCGTGAAGCACAATCCGTTCGTCTATTTCCGCAGCGTCCAGGAAGGCTACAATCCGCGCAACAGTCTGGCGAATGTCGCTCCGTTCGAGGGCCCGCACGGCCTCTATGCGGACCTGATCTCCGGACACGTTCCCAATTTTGCGTTTATCGCGCCCAATCAGTGCCACGATCAGCACGGCCAGGGCAATGCAGGCACCGCCTGTGAATACGATCCCAACGACAACGGTACGCAGATCGGTCTCAACGCCGGCTTGATGTACCGCGGTGATGTCGCCGTCCAGACGCTCGTCAACGCCATTCACAATTCGCCCGTTTGGCACGACGGCAACAGCGCCATCGTTCTTCTCTGGGACGAGAACGACTACAGCGCCGCGCCGGACACCAACCAGGTCCTGCTTGTCGTCGATACCAACTACGGCGTCCATGGCGTGCAAAGCTCGCGCTTCTACACGCACTTTTCGCTGCTCAAGACGCTTGATGCCGGCTTTGGCCTGCCTTGCCTCAATCATGCTTGCGATTCGAACGAGCAGGTCATGTCCGACCTCTTCGCCGCCGGTCATCGCAATCACTTCCTCGGCTTCGAGGGCCACTAGTCCTGGCGCTTCGCCACTCAGCCATTACCAACCGCCCGCTGGCCGGTCACTCCCCGGTCGGCGGGCGGCCAACCTTTCCGGCCCCTGCCGGAACCATCCAGAAAGCGTCCTCGAACTTCTGCATCGATCATCCGCTCGATCCCGCCAACAAGTATCTCGTCCATGCTGCGGTCGAATCTTCGGAAATGAAGAACGTCTACGACGGCGTGGCCACGCTGGACCGCAAGGGGCAGGCCGAAGTGCGCCTTCCGGCATGGTTTCAAAGTTTGAACAGGGATTTTCGCTATCAGCTCACCGCCATCGGCCGCCCTGCGCCCGACCTGCACGTTTCTCAGACGCTTCGTTCCAACCGGGTTCGCATTGCCGGTGGACGCCCTGGAATGAAGGTCAGTTGGCAAATCACCGGTGTGCGGCAGGACCGCTGGGCCAAGGCGAATCCGCTCGTCGTCGAAAAGAAAAAGCAAGGCGCGGAGCGCGGCCGCTATCTCCACCCCAAAGCCTTCGCCAAGGCCGCCAAACTCGCCATCCACGCGAGCGCGCGCAAGGCCGTGCCGAAGATCTCTACCCAAGCCGAATCGCCGGCCGCCGAAGCGGATTAATTCGAAGCACGTTCGAGGGCCATCCTACTGGCCGGGCGTCGCGTACCCGGAGCACTTTGCCACGGGCAGCCTTGGGTACTTCGGGTACGCGGCGTCGTTCGCGGATCGTCCGCACAAGTAGAAAGTTGATCCGCGGTCGGATGCGATCCGCCGTGCGTACGCGCAATCCGCGCACAATCCCGCTCGCTTGCGTTCTGCTTCGATCTGCTCTTGGTTCGGCTCGCTCACGTTCCGAGCTTAGCACCTGCCGCACACGCTCGACCGCGACGCCGTTCGAGTAGCACATCCGCGCACGCGCGCCGCCAATTCCGCCGTCGCCCCTCTCAAACCGCGCTATAACGTACCTGAGGAGACTCCCATGGCGCCCACCAATCCCCACGATTCGCACCACCTGCATTCCAGCACCAAAGTTCTTACCGAAGGCTTCGATCCGCGCCTGTCGGTGGGCTCGGCTCGCCCGGCTGTCTTCCGCAGCTCCACGTATGTTTTCTCCAGCCCCGAAGCCGCCGAGCGCGCCTTCGATCTCGCCGCCGGACGCGCCCGCGCCACCGAGGGCGAAGCCGTCGACCTGATCTACTCGCGCTTCAACCATCCCAACGCCGAGATTCTCGAAGACCAGATCGTCGCCCTCGAAGACGGCGCCACCGCCGCGCTGGCCTTCAACTGCGGCATGGCCGCCATCATGACCGCGCTCTTCACCCTCCTGCGCCCCGGCCAATCGGTCGTCTACACCGTGCCGATCTACGGCGGCACGCAGCATTTCATTCAGGAGCATCTCTCCAAGTGGGGCGTCACCGGCGTCCCGATCCATTCCGGCGAGACCGAGCGGCTCGACCGCGCCATCGCCTCTACGGAAAATCTCGCCGTCGTCCTGCTGGAAACGCCCGCCAATCCAACGCTCGTCATGACCGACATTCGCAGCGCTTGTTCCGCCGCCGCTGCGCGTAAACTCGCGCCCGGCGAATCGCGCCCGCTGGTGATCGTCGACAACACTCTGCTCGGCCCCGCCTTTCAACACCCGCTCTCGCTCGGTGCCGATCTCGTTGTCTACTCCGGCACGAAGTATCTTTCCGGCTTCAGCGACTTGCTCGCGGGCGTTCTCCTCGCCAAGGATCCCGAGCTGATCCGCCGCATTCGCCCCACGCGCGGCCTTTTCGGCACCATCCTGCAGCCCGACGAATGCTGGATGCTCACCGGCCGCCTGCCTACCGTGCGCCTGCGCATGAGCCGCGCCAGCAAGAATGGACAGCGCATCGCCGAAGCCCTGGCGCGAAATCCCAAGGTAAAGCGCGTCATCTACCCCACGCTTTTCACCGACGCCGATCAGCGCCGCATCGTCGAGAAGCAGTGCGATTTTCCCGGCGCCATGTTTTCGCTGGAGCTGGGCAGCAAAGCCGCGGCCTTCAACTTCCTGCGCCATCTGAGCATCGGCCGCAATGCCGTCTCGCTCGGCGGCGTCGAAACGCTCGCCTGCCATCCCAAAACCACCACGCACTCCGGCTTCACCGAAGAGGAATCCGCCCAGGCCGGCGTCACCGACGGCCTCGTCCGCGTCTCCGTCGGCATCGAGGATTGGCGCGACCTCCTCGCCGACTTCGAGCAGGCCCTCTCCGCCGCCTGAAGATCGCTCAACGGAGGCAAACATGAAGATTTTTGCGGCATTGCTGATTGTGATGGCATTTACTCCGGTGCTGTCGGCGCAGCCGCGCTTCGGAGCTATCTGCGTCGCCCCGAACTCGCCGACGCCGCCAACGCGCTTTTCGCCCGGGGACTATTTCAATCCGGCAACTCTCATGCTCCAAATCGACAAACGACCACCGATTCACTGGCCGCATAAAGACTGCGTCAAAATTGACCGTCTCGATCCCACGGCTCGCCACCGAATTATGCTCATCTCCGACGGCAAGCCCCTCCAGTCGTTTCGTTTTCGCTTCTCGGACTACAAGAGTTCCACCCTCTGTTTGACGTTCGATGGCTACGGCGGCCCGCGATTGCAGGAACAAAGCCGGCACACTCCATGGTGCAAATGCAAATAACCATTTCACGCCGGCGACATCGCTCGTGCTGAAGTCGACGTTTCGGAGGTCGGACCTTTCAGGTTCAACATACAGAGCATAGCGCGCAGTGCTTCTCTTGCGAGACGATCCTCTTTCGGCGCGCTAGCGCCGCCGCGCAACTTGCGTGCGATCGTGTTACGCGGAATTTTGGGTAGAATCCGTGGTCACGTCTGCGCAATTGCACCTCGGCATTTCGGCGTTTACCGTCGCCCCTTCAGAGTGGCAGCTTGTTTCCGCTGCCGCGATTGTCACGCCTCAGCTTTCGTTGCTAAGGTAGCGTTGAATTGCACGCTGGTTCATGTAGCGCCGCCCTTCTAGGGCGGCAGCCCTTCCGGGTCTCAAATTGGCAGTTTCCTGAATAATCCAAGAACTGCTGCCGCGCTAAAGCGCGGCTCTACATAAAGACCTCAAATGCCGGGGGCGGAGCATGGCGTGCGGCGTTACAATCACGCTCGTATGTCACCCGAATTTAGACGAAAAAATATCCGATTGGGCGCGGATGCCTACCTTGGTCGCAGGCTCTATTTCGTGACGCTCTGTTTTCATCAGCGACAAAGGTTCGGCTCGAATCCTCGGATTGCATCTTGGTTGATCAAGAAACTGCAGTCCCACTCCGTCAAGGCAGGTTTTCTCATTCACGCTTACTGCATCATGCCCGACCACGCCCACGTCCTGGCGCTCGGTGCGAACGGCGAGAGCAATTTGCGATCCTTCATCGAAAACTTCAAACAAGACACGGGATTTCTCTTCAAAACGAAAAGGCACGCCCAACTTTGGCAATTCAAATACTATGATCACATCGTTCGCAGCGAGGAATCTGCCGAGCGCATAGCGGTTTACATCTGGACGAACCCGGTTCGAAAGGGTCTTTGCCGGACGATTCAGGAATATCCGTTGTCGGGGGCGCTTTCAGATTTTGGAATATCGGCCTTTCGCGATCCTACAGCTCAGCCGTGGACCCCGCCCTGGAAACTGCAATCTTCGCGGGCGCTGTCGCGGGGTGAGCGCGCGGCTCTCGATGCCTGATGTCGCATCTATGTAGCCGCGTCCTCTCGCGATCTGTGCGTCCCGTTTGTTGCCGTTCGCGATGGTTTTGTAGCGCCGCCCTTTCAGGGCGGCAGCCTTTCCCACCGCCCGGCCTTATCCGCTGAGGCAGTTTCGAATTGCACGCCGGTTCATGTAGCGCCGCCCATTCAGGGCGGCAGCTCTTTGTATTTTTCGACGTTCTACGTGCGTCGATCGTTTCCTTGCCAATTCGACCACCGATATTTGTAGTTGACATCATATCAAATCCGCGCTAACGTAGATTGTTTTTATTGCCTGCGCCAAACCCGCTGAGCAGGCAGGATGAACTTTGTAGCGTCATCAGCGGGCGCACGCGGCCCGTGTGTGACAACACAACGGCCCCAAGGGAGGGGAACGGCAGTGGTTGGCGAGAGATCGGCGTTGGCCCGCGGCAACATCGACGCGCGCTGCGTCGGCGCTCATGAAACGAAAATCCTTCGCCCAGTATTCGCTTTTTGCAAATTCTTACCCGGAACAGTCAATCGAGTAAGAACTCGCCTAAGTCACAGAAAACAAACGACCGTCTACCCGTCTACCCGGAACGTCCCGGTGCATTGCGCAGCGCGACCGTTTTCTGAATTTCGCGCCTCTAGCTCATCACACCGGCTCGCGTCGCGCTGCTTGACACTTCTGGCGGGCGGCTGCTACGGTTCGAGGCGGATGCTCCGCAAATCGCGCAAGTACCTGGTGCTGCTGCTCGCGCTGCTGGCTGTTGGCTTTTTCCTTTATAAATTTCGCAATTCGATCGCGCTGCCAGGATTCCGGTGGTCCACGGTCGGCGCATCGCTCGCCCATGCGAGCCTCGCGCTGCTGTTCCTCTCGCTGGCGGGCTTTTACGCCTGCTACGCCATCCGTTCGCTGCGCTGGATGCGCTTTTCGCGCTCGCTGGGCGCGTCGCGTTTTGCGGACGTCTTCAGCGCTACGCTAATGGGCTTTTCCTGCGTCTTCCTGCTGGGGCGCGCGGGCGAGCCGATCCGGCCTGTGCTGATCGCGAAAAAAAGTTCGCTTTCGATGCCGGGCATGTTCGGCGTGTACGTCCTCGAACGCGTGTTCGACATGGCCGCATCCGCGCTGATCGCCGGGTTTGCGTTGCTGTTTTTCAAAAGCCGGCACTTGTCCGCGCGGGGCAGCGACCTGGTCACGCTGGCGCGTTCGGCCGGAGTGCTGCTGCTCGCGGCGCTCATCATTGCCATCGGCTTCCTGATTTACTTTCGCTACCATGGCGCGGCGTGGCTTGCGCGCAAATTGCAGCACGAATCGTGGCGGCGCGGCTGGCGCGGAAAAGTCGCGGTGCTGCTCGAAGGCTTCAGCGACGGCCTGCGCGGCATCCGCACCACGGGCGACCTGGGCGTTCTGGCGTTTTACACCGCGGCGCATTGGACGCTCGTCTGGTTCGCGTACATTTTGGCCATTCGCGCGTTTCCGGGTTCACTGGCGGCGATCAGCCTGGGAGGGATTGTGCTGGTGCTGGCGTTTGGGCTGGTGGGCTCGGCGGTGCAGTTTCCGGCCATCGGAGGCGGCGCGCAGGCGGCCACATTTGTTGTGTTCACGCTGAATCTTGGAGTAGAAAAGGAGCCTGCGGCGGTCGCGTCGATCGTGCTTTGGCTGCTGGGATTCGCGGGCTGCTGCATCGTGGGATTGCCGTTGCTGTTCCGGGAGGGCTGGTCGATGGGCGAGCTGCGACGCATCGCGCGCGAAAGCGAACAGGCTGGAGAGGCAGCGCTGCTGGCGGAAGCGGAGCAGGTCGCCGCGCCGGTTTCCGGAGCAACGGTTGCGCGGCCAAACATCCAGCAGAAGGAACGGCTGCCGTGAAGTGCCCCTTCTGCGGTCATTTGGACGACAAAGTGGTCGATTCGCGCGAGGCGCGCGTGGGCGATCTAATTCGCCGCCGCCGCGAATGCCTGAAATGCAACCGCCGCTTCACCACCTACGAGCGCATCGACGAAATCCCGTACATGGTGATCAAGAAGGACGGGCGCCGCGAGAAATTCGACCGCCAGAAACTTCTGCAGGGGCTGCTGAAGGCGTGCGAAAAGCGGCCCGTCCCGGTGAACAAGCTCGAAGCGCTGGTGGACGAAGCCGAAGCGTTCGTCAGCGAAGCGCCCGACCGCGAGCGCACCACGTCGCGAGATCGGCGAGCTGCTTATGAACCACCTGAAAAAGCTCGACAAGGTCGCGTATGTGCGCTTCGCCAGCGTCTACCTCGATTTCAAGGACGTGAAAGAATTCATGGACGAGCTGAAGGGCCTGCTGAAGGACCGCGCCAAGAAGTAATCAAGGCTGCCAGACGCCGGCAGCGAACGTTTTCACCGTGCGAAAGCCGAGGCGCTCGTACAGTTCGACGGCGCCGCGATTACTGGCGGTGACGGTGAGCGACAGCGACTCGTAACCGCGCTGCCGCAGCACCTCGATGGAGCGTTCCATCAGCAAGCGGCCGATGCCGCGATGCTGGTAGCCGGGCATCACGCAAACTTGCGTGGTGTGGCCCACGCCTTCGGCGACGGTGGACGTGAGCACCATGCCGACGGCCCTGTCGCCGGTAGCCGGCCGCGCCAGAAAAGAAGCTTCCGGCAGGAACTGCCCGCAGCCGGGCAGCAGCACGATGTTGCGGAGAAACCTCAGGCTACCCGCTTCGGTGCGGTACTGATCGTTGATCTGGCTATCGACGTGATCGGCATAGGCGAGCTGGATCAGGCGAGCGGCCGATTCGAGCGCGCGATCCTTCCACGGATCGATGCGGAGTCCCTGCGAAAGCGGCGCGCCGCTGAGCTTCGCCTGATCGAGCGGCAGCAGCATGAACTGGCGCATATGCAGCCGGAAATATTGCGAGAGGAAATCGGGATCGAGTTCGGTGCCGAACGGCATGAGCTGCGCTTCGATGCGTTCCAGCCGCGGAGTGGCGCGCAGGGTGGCCAGCATCTCGGTCAGCAGCCGCTGCGTGATGGGAGCTTGCGGGAATTGCGGCGAGACGTAGAGGCCGCCAATGAGCCCCTTGTGGTCTTCGAGGACGTAGAAACCGTAGCCGGTCATGCGCCCGTTGTCGGAAGCGGCGTAGCCGCCCAGCGCGCGCGAATCGATGAATTTGCGGACCAGATCGAGAGAGGGGCGGTAATCCCACCGCAGTTCTTCCAGCCAGTGACGGGCTTCTTCCTGGAAAAGGCCCTCCAGGGCTCGCGAGTGCAGCTGCCTTAGATCGACGATCTGCATGGAATGGTCGAATTCCCTCGGAACATTATAATCGCGGGCGCTCCGACGGCCGAATTGTACGATTAGGAAACAGCGCCGCGGTCGGGCCGGAACACGCGTATGGATATGCTAACATTCCGGGCGCTGGGTAGCAGAATGGAAACCTGGCGTGGGTAGGAGGGGCTCCCTCTCAAACATGCGCTTTTCTACTGCGCGCCTTGGAAAAGTTGCGTCTTTTATTTTCGCGGTCGTCCTGTTCGTGGTGGTATCGATCTCGTCGATATCTGGTTTTTTGGTCTACCAGATCGTTCATCCGCCGCGAACGCCCGCCTCGTTTGACCTGGGCGTGATGATGGGACATCCGACGACGTTTTCCTTTCCCGTGGAGAACGGCGTGATGCGGGAAGGGTGGTTCTTTCCGGGCCTGCGCGGCGCGCCGACGATCGTGGTGTGCCACGGATACCAATCGCAGCGCGCGGACGTGCTGACGCTGGTGACGACGCTGCAGGACCATCAGTACAACGTCTTTCTTTTTGATTTTTCGGGACACGGCACCAGCCCCGGAACTACCTCGCTCGGTTACAAAGAGAAGGGCGAACTCGAATCGGCGGTGAACACGCTGGCCGGCCGCGACGACGTGGACCCCAAGCGCTTCGGGCTTTGGGGAACGGATATGGGCGCGTACGCGGTGCTCGAAGTGGCGGAAAGCGACCCGCGTATCGGCGCGTTTGCGGTGACGGACGTGTACGCCGATCCGCAGGATATGCTGCGCATTCAGGTGCAGCAGTCCGGGCTCACGGCGCTGCCGTACGTTCTGAGCTCGTCGGATTTGATTTTCCGGATGCTGAACTATTCCTACCGGCTTACGCCGCCCGCATCGGCGAATATCGGGCGCACGCACGGGATTCCGAAGCTGTTCGTCACGTCGGCCGACCAGCCCCAGCTGGCCAACGATACTATGGAGCTATATAACGAAGCGCCGGATCCGAAGCAGATTCTGCGGGATCGCGTGCGTTACCGCGATATGGCCGACGACGACCGCAAGAATTACGAGAATGCGATCGTAAGCTTTTTCCTGCAAAATATTCCGCCGGTCGGGCGCTGACGGAAGCGGCGTTCAGCGCTGCGCGAGCGGCGCCATTTCCACCGGCACGTAGAGAATCCCCCTGTAGGGCTCGTCCAGATCCCCTTGAAACCGGCCCATCTGCTTGATTTTTTTCAATCCAGCGGGAGTGGTGAGAACCAGCCCGGCGCGAGGGTCGCTCGATTGCCATTCTGGCAACTGGCGATGGAAATAGAAGGCCAGGCCGTAGTTCCACGAACGCGCCAGATCGTAGGTGAAAATCCGGTTCTGATAGAGATCGTGGCTCATAAACTGCGCGTGGTAGCGCGCCGAATATAGCGGATCGACGGACGGGAGAATCCGCACGCTGGCGATTTCGAGAGCCAGCACCACGGACAGCGCGCAAAGTCCCGTCACCATTCCAATGCGTTTGCCCAGCCCAAAGAACAACAAAACCAGCGCCAGCAAGACCGCCGCGACCACGCCGACCCCGCCCCAAACCGTAACTTCATGCGGAGAGTAGTTTGAGGGCACCGCATTCCAGGAGATTTTTCGTGCAAAGGTCCACGCTCCGATAGCGAGCGCGATCCAGGTGAATCCAATTCCCGCGGCGATGCCGAGAGACATGGCGCGGCTTTCTTGAAAGGCGCGAACGACGGCCACGGCGCAGACCAGCGCCAGAGCGGGAATCGCTGGAAGAATGTAGCTGGGCAGCTTCGAATCCGAAAAGCTGAAGAACACCACTGGGAAAACCGCCCAGCAGGCGAAAAACACGCCGGGGGAATGCGTCCAGGACTTTTCGCGCCACACACGCAGGCCCTCGCGCGCCACGGGCCAGAGCAGGATGGTCCAGGGCACCAGCGCGAGCAACACGATCGGTCCGAAAAACCAGAACGGCTGCGGGTGGTGGAACATCGGAGTGAGGTAGCGCTCGAAATTGTGCTGCCAGATAAAGACTCTGAGAAAGTCGGGATTGCGCACGGCGCAGAGCACGTACCACGGCAGCGCCACCACGCAGAAAGCGGCGATGGCGATCGGATGCGCGGCGCGAAATGCGGCTCGCCACTGCTTGGTGGCCAGCGCCCACAGCGCAATCGCCCCGCCCGCCATGATGACGGCTGCGGGTCCTTTTGCCAGCACGCCCAACCCAAGAAAAGCACCGAAGAGCACCAGTGCGAACGTGTCGCTTTGTTGCGGCGACGAACTTGCTTCGGTTGCGCCGCGCAGCGCTCCGGAATGGCGATAAACCGTCGCAATGGCGGCCATCGCCAGAGTGATCGACGCGCTGAAGAGCATGTCCGGCGTGGCGGCGCGCGCAAATCCGATGGCCGCGACGCTCGATGCAAAGATCAGAGGCGCGAGGAGCACCGGGCTGCGCAGGGAATTTGTGTTTCCGCCGTAATGCTTCGCGGCGAGCCAGCCGATGCCGATGGCAGCCGCGAGTGCAGCAACGGCGGAGGGAAGGCGCGCGGCCCATTCGGCGGAGAGGTGCAGTTTGAATCCGACCGCGGCGGCCCAATAGTAAAGAATGGGCTTTTCGTACCAGGGCTGCCCGTATAAACGCGGCGTGACCCAGTCGCCAGTCTGTGCCATCGCGCGAGCGATCCACGCGTAACGGGGCTCGTCCGGCCCGGTAAGACCGATCGCGCCCAATTGCCCAAACAGGCAGAGGAAGATTCCCGCAGCCACCAGCCACGCCGTGAATCCTTGTTCACGGCGCCTATTTTGTACGCTATTCAAGGCCCTCCAGTCTAGCACTCGGGTGGCGAGTTTGAGCCGCGGAACTCGGCGCTTACGAATCGCGGATTTATTGAGCAGATGAGGCACGCCTCGTCGCCCGGAACTGGATTCCGGCGCGTGCGCTGGTCCGATGCTAGCGCAAAAAAGAAGGCTCGCGCATAATGGCCCGCGATGCGCGAAGGTTTCGAATACTCCGGGGCGTGGATTGGAATTAAAGCGCTCGGTCTGCTGCCGCGGCCGGCGGCGAGATTCGTTGGCGTGTGCTTCGCGAATCTGGCATTCGTGCTGCGCGCTCCGCTGCGCCGCGCTGCTGAATATAATTTGCGGCTGGCGCTTCCGGACTGGACTGACAAGCAGCGAAAAGAAGCGATTCGCGGGATGATCCGGCAAGTCGGCTGGATGGCCGGCGAGTTTTCTCAGTTCCCGAAATACACGCGCGAAAACATCGGTCGCGTCGTCACCATCGAAGGAGCGGAAAATTTCGAAGCCGCCCGCGCGCGCGGCAAGGGCGTGCTGTTCTTGACCGGCCACATGAGCGCGTGGGAACTCGCGCCCTTCGCGCACGCGCTATACGGGCATCCGCTGCATTTTTTGGTGCGCCCGGTGGCCAACGGTCGCGTGGATTCACTGATCAATTCCTATCGCTGCCTTTCCGGCAACGCGCCGATCGAGAAGAACCGCGCCGCACGCGCCATCCTGAAAGTGCTCGGTGACGGCGGAACGGTGGGCATTTTGGCCGATCACAACACCGTCCTTGAGGAAGGCGTGTTCGTCGATTTCTTTGGCATCCCGGCCTCGACGACGTCGGGACTGGCGCGCATCGCATTGCGAACGGATGCCGCCGTGGTGCCCGGATTTCTTCGCTGGGACGAGCAGAGCCGAAAATACCGGCTGGGCTTTGCTCCCGCCGTTGAGCTTTCGCGCACCGACGACGAAGAGCGCGACGTGGTGGAAAATACAGCGCGTTTTACGAAGATCATCGAATGTTTCGTCCGCGCGCATCCGGACCAATGGCTCTGGGTGCACAAGCGATGGAAGACGCGCCCGCAGGGCGAGAAGCCGATATATCCGTTTTAACGCCGCAATTGGCATCGGGACGCGACACTCCGGGCCCGCAGGAATTTCAAGGAGACGCCACCATGACTCGCACCGCCGCTGAACTCGCAAGCTATCTCGACGCCGCGCTCGCAGGAGACGCGCAGGCGAAAATTTCCGGAGTGGCTAGCGCCGAACGGGCGCGCCCCGAAGATTTGATCTACGCGAGCTCGCCGAAGCATCACGAGCAGGCGGTTGCGTCCGCCGCCCGTTGCGTGATCGCTGGTCCAGGAGCGCGCATCGCCGGCAAAACCATCCTTGAATGCGCCGACCCGAAATTTGCGTTCGTGAAGGCGGCCGATTGGATTTTGCCGAAGGAGTCGCATCTGCCGGGAGTTCACGAGACGGCCATCATTGCCCCTGGCGCGCGGGTCGCGGCGAGCGCATACGTGGGTCCTTACGTGGTGATCGAAGATGGCGTGCAAATCGGCGAAGGGGCGCGCATCGAGGCGTTCTGTTTTCTGGGCCGCGGCGCGCGCGTGGGCCGAAGCTGCATTTTGCATCCGCGGGTGACGCTCTATGCGGGCGCGCAGCTCGGCGACCGGGTGGAAATCCACTCGGGCGCGGTGATCGGCGCGGACGGCTTCGGCTACGTTTTTGGCGAAGGACGCCACTGGAAATTTCCGCAGATCGGGCAGGTGCGGATCGGCGATGATGTCGAGGTCGGCGCGAACACGACCATCGATCGCGGCTCGCTCGACGACACGCACATCGGCCGCGACGTGAAGATCGATAACCTCGTTCAGATCGCCCACAACGTGCGCATCGGAGAGCATTCGGTGCTGGCTGCGCAGGTGGGCATTTCCGGCAGCAGCGCAATTGGCGACCGGGTGATGATGGGCGGGCAGGCGGGCGTCGGCGATCACTGCACGATCGAAGACGACGTTCGAGTCGGCGGGCAGGGCGGAGTTCTCAACGGCAAAACCATTCGCGAGGGGCAGACGGTGTGGGGCACGCCCGCGCGCCCGCTGGGCAGGTTCAAGGAGCAATACGCATGGCTGGCGCGCCTGCCGGAATTAGCCGCTCGCTTGAGGGCGCTGGAGCGGGCAAGCGACCCTCCTGAGCGCTGAGCTCGGCATGACCGGCCGCTAAATCCGCGCGGGTTTTTGCGCGCACGTGCGCAGCGGGCGGCTGCCGAAAATCCGTACGACGTCGCCTACGGCTGGAGTTCTGCTCCGGAACGCCTCGCTGGCGGCCCTGGGGCAGTGGTACACCTCGGCAGTGTGCCAGGCATCATCCGGGCACGGTTTTGCATCGAATTTGCCAGTTTCCGTGGAGCAGTCGTCGGGCGTGTTTTCGGTTGACCCTGGACAACTTCCGCCAGATAATAGCGTCGAGGAGCTCTGTAAGTAATAGTAATCCCGGGAGATTGGGTGATTCCCGGTTTTGCGATGCTCTCGAATCGTCCATGGATCTGCCGATCCAAGGTCCGTATCCCAGGCCACGACCCTCATCGGGGTGTAGTCGCCACCCCATCGCGCGAAACCTGCGCGCCGGGAACCCCGGTTCCGTTCGGCCCTGTTAGCAGCAGGACGGGAGCAGTCGATGAGGCATACCGCAGTTGAACTACAAGTAGATAAGTAGATATCTGAGGGGCTGATGACGCCAGAAGCCAGTCTGCGCGTGGACGCGGGTTCTAGGGGACCGGGCGCCGCGGCAGCGCCGCAGCGAAATTCCGAAACACAGGTGGAGCGTGCCGTTTCGCGCGGCGTGCATTGGCTGCTTTCCGCGCAGCATTCCGAAGGCTTTTGGTGGGGTGAACTCGAAGCCGACACCACCCTCGAATCCGATTACATATTTTTTCAGCACGTCATCGGCCGGCCGCAATCGCCGAAAGTGCCGAAGCTTGCGAGCTACATCCGTTCGCACCAGCTTGCCGACGGCGGATGGAATATTTTTCAGGGCGGGCCGTCGGAGCTGAACGCGACGGTGAAGGCGTGGATCGCGCTGCGGCTGGCGGGCGATTCGGCTTCGGCTCCGCACATGCAGCGCGCCCGGCAGAAAGTCCACGAGCTGGGCGGGCTGGAGTCCACGAATTCCTACGTCCGGCTGTACCTGGCGATGGTGGGCGCGATCAACCCCAGCATGGCGCCGGCGATTCCTCCGGAAATGATGCTGCTGCCGGCGTGGTTTCCGCTGAACATTTACGAAATGTCGTCCTGGACGCGCGGCATCGTGATCCCGCTGGCGATCGTATATGCGCTGCGGCCGAATTGGCGGCTGCCGGCGGGCGTGACGGTGGACGAGCTTTTCACGCGTCCCGGAGCGAAGCCGCGTTCGCTCTCTTGGGACGCGCGTGTGGTGTCCTGGAAGAACGCGTTTCTTACGCTCGATCGGGCGCTCAAGATGTACGAGCGCTCGCCGTGGAAGCCGTTCCGCCGCACGGCGCTGGATTGGGCGCGCAAATGGACGATGGAGCGGCTGGGACGCAGCGAAGGACTGGCCACCATTTTCCCGGCGATGTCCAACTCGATTTTCGCGATGCTTGCGGAAGGCTGCGATACCACCGACCCGCTCGTCTCGCGCGAGCTGCGGTACCTAGAAAGCTACGAAATCGAGGGCGAGAACGGCATCCGCATGCAGCCCTGCATTTCGCCGGTGTGGGACACGGCAATTGCGATGGTTTCGCTCGAGGAAGCCGGAATCGATCCCGCGCACCCCGCGCTGGTGAAGGCGTCACGCTGGGTGGTGCGGAAGCAAATCCTGGGCCGGGGCGACTGGCAGGTGAAAAACCGCAACGCTGAGCCGGGCGGGTGGGCCTTCGAGTTTCTGAACGACTGGTATCCGGATGTGGACGACACCGCGTTCGTGCTGATGGCGCTTTGGCGCGTGGCAGATCCCGAGCCTGAGCCGCTGCGCGGCGCGATCCGCCGCGGGCTGACATGGCTTGTGAGCATGCAGAATTCGGACGGCGGCTGGGGCGCATTCGACCACGAAAACAACCGGCAGTTTCTGAACCACATTCCGTTCGCCGACCACAACGCGATGCTCGATCCTTCGACGTCGGACGTGACCGCACGCGCCCTCGAATGCCTGGGGCAGATGGGCTGGCCGGCGTCGCATCCGGTGATTGAGCGGGCGCGCGCTTTCTTGCGCAGCGAACAGACGCAGGACGGTGCGTGGTACGGGCGCTGGGGCGTGAACTATCTCTACGGAACCAGCGGAGTGCTGCGCGCGATGGAAGCCGTGGGCCTGCATGCGCAGCCGGAATGCCGCCGCGCGGCGGAATGGCTGCGTTCGGTGCAAAACGAAGACGGCGGCTTCGGCGAATCGGTTGTTTCGTATTATGACGAGTCGCTAAAGGGCCGCGGCAAGAGCACCGCGTCGCAAACGGCGTGGGCGCTGATCGGACTGCTGGCGACGGTCGGGCCGAACGATCCGGCGGCGGAGCGCGCGGTCGCATGGCTCGTTTCGCATCAGAACGAAGACGGCAGCTGGGACGAGGCTGAATTTACCGGCACGGGTTTTCCGTGCGTGTTCTATTTGAAGTATCACCTGTACCGGAATTCCTTCCCGGTGTACGCCCTGGCGCGCTACGATAACTTGAAGAAGGGCCGCACGCGATTTGCCGGCGTGCGTGTGGGGGCGGACGAGATCCGCCTGGAGTCTCCCGGCGCGCCGCACGCGCTGGGACGGGACGGCGACGGATCCCGCCTGTAATGGCATGAAAAGATGCATTCAAAAGAACGGCGCGCACGTTCCCTCCGGAAAGCGCCGCGTGCACTTTTGCTCCGGAAGAACAGGGCCCTCCGCATCGTATGACCACGCTTGTCACCGGCGCTAGCGGATTCGTGGGCAGCCATGTGGCCCGCCAGTTGGCCGCCGCGGGCGATGCTGTGCGTATTTTGGTGCGCCGCAGCAGCCGTCTCGAGTTTCTCGACGATCTGCCGGTGGAGCGTGTGGAAGGCGATTTGCGCGATGCCGATTCGATCGCGCGTGCGATGAAGGGCGTGCGGCGGGTTTTTCACGTTGCCGCGGATTACCGCCTGTGGGCCCGCAATCCCGAGGAAATTTACGATAGCAACGTGGGCGGCACGCTGCGGCTTCTCGAAGCCGCAGCCCGCGAGGGCGTCTCGCGCATCGTATATACCAGCACCGTGGCGACGATCGCGGTGTCCCAGCCCACCGGCCCGCATGATGCTTTGCCGGACGAGTCGACTCCGGCTACGGTCGATCAGATGATCGGGCACTACAAGCGTTCGAAATTTTTGGCGGAAGAGGAAGCGAAGAAAGCCGCTGCGGCGGGAGTGCCGGTGGTGATCGTGAATCCGACGACACCGGTGGGGCCGGGCGATTGGAAGCCCACGCCGACGGGACGCATCATCGTCGATTTTCTCAACGGCAAAATGCCCGCGTACGTGGACACGGGGTTGAATCTCGTGGCGGTGGAGGATGTGGCCGCCGGGCACTTGCTGGCCGCGGAGCGCGGGCGCGTTGGCGAACGGTATCTTTTGGGTGCGCGCAATATGACGCTGAAGCAGATTCTGGAAGCGCTCGCGGCGATTACCGGGCGTCCCGCGCCGCGCGTGCGGCTGCCGCATGCCGTGGCGCTGGCGGCGGGCTATGCGGACGAGTGGTTCTCGCGGCTGGTGGGTCGCGATCCGAAGATTCCGGTAGAGGGCGTGAAGATGTCGCGGCATCGCATGTTCGTCGCGACGGGTAAGGCCGAGAGGGAACTGGGATTCGCGCCGGGGCCGGTGGAATCTGCGCTGGAGCGCGCCGTGAAATGGTATCAGGAGCATGGCTACGTGCGCGGACGCGCGGCGGCGAAATCCGATATTCACGCGGAGGCGGCGTAGCGGCGAAGTGAAGATTCTTGTCACATTCGCGATCGAAAATGAGTTCGCGCCGTGGCGCGACCGGCAGGGATTTCAGTCCGTCAAGCCCGCCGATACCCAGATCGTCGCGCCCGAAACCTACGCGGCGGAAATTTCCGGCGCGCAGGTGCGAGTGGTGCTCACCGGCGCGGGCCCAAAGCCAGCCGCGTCCGCGATTTCTCAAGCGATGCAAGCCGGGCCGGATGCCATCGACTTCTGCATCTCTTCGGGGCTGGCCGGAGCGCTGCGGCCCGAATATCGCATCGGGCAGGTGCTGGCAGCGCGCGAGGTTCGCTCGGGCGACATTGAATCTGCGGAAACGGGCGATGCGCTGCCTTGCAGCGAGGCGCTGATTTCGTTTGCGACCGAATGCGGAGCGACGCCAGTCGGAAAATTTCATACGGCTGGCCGTGTGATCGGCAGGGCGGCGGAGAAAAAGTACCTAGGCGAAACGGCCGATGCCGTGGAGATGGAAAGCTTCGTAGTTTTGAGCGAGGCGCGGCGGCGCGGCGTGCCGGCCGTCGCCATTCGCGCCATCAGCGATTTGGCCGATGAAGATCTGCCGTTCGATATGACCGGCGTGTTCACGGAGGAGGGCCGCATCAGCATGCCGCTGGTGCTGGCGCAAATCGCCAAGCATCCGCAGTCGATTTCGGCGGTGATGAAGCTCGGGCAAAACGCGAAAGCGGCCGCCACGGGGCTCGCCGCGTTTCTCGATTGCTTTGTAGGAAGGCTTGCGGCCGCCGGCGTGGATCTGGAAGGAAAGGCGGCCTCGGCAAAGAATTCATAAGGCGAATTTACAGAAGGTTCATACAACGAGGGACTAGCGAAAAAGAATGTCGCACACCATCGCACAAGTGGAATCGCAAGAAGCGGCTCACGAACCCAGGCGCATGAAGGCCGGAGTGTATCGCGGCGAAGGGCGCGTGGTCGTGGAGGAAGTGCCTGTTCCGCAGATCGGGCCGGGCGAAGTGCTCTTTCGCGTGGCCGCCTGCGGGATTTGCGGCACGGACATCAAGAAAATCCATCATGGCTTTGTCAAGCCGCCGCAGATTCTGGGCCACGAACTGGCCGGAACCGTGGCGGAAGTGGGCCGGGGCGTCACGAAATTCAAGCCTGGTGACCGCGTGGTCAGCTTTCATCACATCCCCTGCGGCAACTGCTTTTATTGCGAGCACAAGCTCTTCTCGCAGTGCGCGGGCTACAAAAAGACCGGCCTCACCGCCGGATTCGACCCCAGCGGCGGAGGGTTCGCGCAATACGTTCGCGCCATGCCGTGGATTGTGGAGCGCGGCATGATGGCGCTGCCGCCGGACGTGACGTTTGAGGAAGCCACGTTCGTCGAGCCCGTGAATACGGCTCTCAAGGCGGTTCGCAAGGCGCGCGTGACCGCGGGCGAAACCGTGCTGGTGATTGGGCAGGGGCCGATTGGCATGCTGGTCGGGATGCTGTCGACGCTCGAAGGCGCGCAGGTTTACACCAGCGACCCGATGGATGCCCGCCGCGCCGCCAGCGTGCGCTTTGGAGCGGTTGAGGCGTTCGATCCGCGCAGCACGGATTTGGTTGCCGAAATGCGCCGCCGCACCGAGGGACGCGGCGCCGATGCCGTCCTGCTTGCCGCGCCGAATCCGCCGCTGGTGCCCGAAGCGCTGGCGATTTCCCGGCCCGGCGGGCGCGTGCTGCTTTTCGCGCACAACGATCCCGTCCTGCAGCTTGGATTTCCCGCGGCCGCCATCGGCGTGGAGGAAAGAGAAATTCTGGGCAGCTACAGCGCATCGGTGGACGATCAGGCCGAATCCGCGGGCCTCGTTTTCGAGCGGCGATTGCCCGTCCGTGACACGATCTCGCACCGGTTTCCACTCGAGCGCATCTCCGAGGCGCTGGACTTGGCGGCGCACCCGAAGGGCGATACTCTGAAAGTAGTGATTATTCACGAATGAGCCAATCTAATAAAAACGGACACATGACGGCGGCGGTTCTATACGGCCGTGAAGACGTGAAAGTCGAGCGCGTCGATATTCCGAAACTGGGCGAAGACGATGTGCTGGTGCGCGTGCACGTGGCGCTCACCTGCGGCACGGACCTGAAAGTCTGGAAGCAGGGCTTTCACGAGCGCATGATCAAGCCGCCGGCGCTTTTCGGCCACGAACTGGCCGGAGTGATCGAGGAGTGCGGCAGCGCGGTCAACGGCGGCGTGCGGAAGGGCATGCGCGTGGTGCCGGCGAATTCCGCGCCTTGCGAGACGTGCTTCTATTGCCGCAAGGGCCAGCCGAATCTTTGCGAGGACCTGCTTTTCAACAACGGCGCTTACGCCGAATACATTCGCATTCCCGGCCGCATCGTCCGGCGCAACATGCTGGAGATTCCGGATAACGTGTCGTTCCTGGACGCGGCGCTGGTCGAGCCGCTGGCCTGCGTGCTGCGCGGCATTCACGAGACGGCCATCCATCCCGGCGACACCGTGGTGGTGATCGGCTGCGGCCCCATCGGACTGGGATTCATTCGCATGCTTTCGGTGCGAGGCGCGCGCGTAATCGCCGTTGGCAAGCGGCCGAGCCAGATGCGCGCGGCGGAGCGGCTGGGCGCTATCGCCACATTCGACGTGACGGAGATCGAGAGTCCCGTGGCTCTGGTGAAGCAGTTGACCGAAGGCGGGCGCGGCGCGGATGCCGTGATCGAAGCGGTGGGACGCGCGGAGACCTGGCAGTGGGCGCTTTCGATGGTGCGCAAGGGCGGCGCGGTCCAGCTGTTTGGCGGCTGCCCGCGGGGCACGGAAGTGAAGATTGACCCCACGACCTTGCACTATTCCGAGGTGACGATCAAGTCGACGTTTCATCACACGCCGCGCTTCATTCGCGAGGCTTTGGACGCGATCGTGCGCGGCGATGTTCGCTCTGCCGATTTCATCACCGGCGAAGTGCCGCTCTCGGAGCTGCCCGGCGTTTTCCGGCAAATGAAGAATCGCAACAACGGAGAGCTAAAGACGGCCGTGATTCCTTAATTGGCGCGCGCGTTCAGCCGCGAAAAGCAATTATTCAGATCGGCGCAAGAGTGACTCTGGCCCGACTGCGGAAATGCTAGCCACTCCCGACCTCGAAATCGCGAAGGATCTTCCGCCGGAAGGATGCAGCGCGGAAGAGGCGCAGCGCTATACGCGCTGGCTGGCCACGCATCACTACGAAAATTTCAACGTCGTCTCGTGGCTGCTGCCTCGCGAGCTGCACCAGCATTTTTACAACGTCTACGCGTACTGCCGCTGGGCGGACGATCTGGGCGACGAAGTCCCGGACCACGCGCGCGCGCTGGCGCTGCTGGATGGGTGGGAAGAAGACCTGCGGTTGATTTACGAGCCGGGGCGCGGGCCGTCGCACCCGGTGCTGATCGCGCTGGGCGAGACGATTCGCGCGAAGGACATTCCGGTGCAGCCGTTCGTGGATTTGCTGCGCGCTTTCCGGCAGGACCAGACGGTTTCGCGTTACGCCACGTGGGATGATGTGCTCGATTATTGCGTTTATTCCGCGAATCCCGTGGGCCGCTTGGTGCTGTATCTTTGCGGCTACCGCGACGAAGAGCGGCAGCGGCTTTCGGATTACACGTGCACGGCGCTGCAGCTGGCGAATTTCTGGCAGGACGTTTCGCCCGACCTGGAAAAGGGCCGCATCTACATTCCTATCTCGGCGCTGACGGCGCACGGGTTGACGGAACGCGAAATCGTCGAGCGCCAGTTTGATGAACGGTACGTGGCGCTGATGAAGGATCTGGTCGCGCGTGCGCGCGGGCTTTTCGTTGCCGGGTTGCCGCTGGCGCGAATGGTCGACGCCAACTTGAGCGTCGATATCGAGCTTTTTAGCCGCGGAGGCATGGCGATTCTGGATGCGATCGAAAAGTCCGGTTACAACACGCTGCAGCACCGGCCGGCGCTGACGAAAGCGACGAAAGTCCGGCTGCTGCTCGGCGCGCTTGCCGCGAAACTGTTCGCTCGCCGCGGCGAGAAGCCGCACGAGGCGGCGCGCCCGGCGGTTTCTCCGGCTGCGGCGCGCACGGTGCCGCAGGTTTCCGATCCTCGCGTGGTCGCCGAATCCTACGCCGAATGCAACCGGATCGCGCGGGCGGCGCACAGCAGCTTCTACCTGGCGTTTTACGGGCTGCGGCGCGAGAAGCGCAACGCCTTGTGCGCTCTCTACGCGTTCATGCGCCTGGTGGACGATGTGTCCGACGAGGCCGGCGACCTGGAATCGAAGCGGCGCGGGCTGGCGCGCTGGCGCGGGCTGTTGGATGGAGCCGTCCCAGGTCGCACCGAGGGCCACGCGATTCTGCCCGCTCTTGCCGACACCATGGCGCGGTTCGAGATTCCCGCGCGCTACTTTCACGATTTGATCCTGGGCGCGGAGATGGATTTGACCATCTCGCGCTATGCCACGTTTGACCGGCTGTCGGAATATTGCTACCGCGTGGCGGGCACGGTGGGGCTCACGTGCCTGCACGTCTTTGGATTCCGCGATCCGCGCGCGCCGGATTTGGCCGAGCGGCTGGGACTCGCGTTTCAGATGACCAACATCATCCGCGACGTGAAGGACGATTTCGAGATGGACCGCGTCTATTTGCCCCAGGAGGACCTGGCGAAATTCGGCTTGCGCGACGAAGATCTGCGCGGGCCAATGACGCCGCAGCTGCGCGAGTTGCTGGAATTCGAGGCCGACCGCGCGTGGCAACTGTATCGGGAAGGCGCGCCGCTGGTGCAGCAGGTGGACTCGGACAGCCGCGCCACGCTGTGGGCGCTGGTTCGGACGTACAGCATGTTGCTGGCGCGCATCGAAGAGCGCGGCTTCGACGTCTTCTCCTCGCGCGTGTCGCTATCGAGCGCCGAAAAACTCCAATACCTGCTGACGGCGGGAATGAGCAACTGGTGGAAAAAGGATGCCCTCGCAAAGCGTTCTGGTGATCGGCGGCGGACTGGCGGGACTGTCCTCCGCCGTCGCGCTGGCTGACGCGGGCCTCCAGGTCCGTTTGTTCGAGAAGCGTCCCCACCTGGGCGGGCGCGCCACGTCGTACACACTGCCCGACGGCAGCGAAGTGGACAATTGCCAGCACGTCACGCTCGGCTGCTGCACGAATCTGGCGGATTTTTACCGGCGCGCGGGAGCCGATTCGAAAGTCCGCTTTTACGACCGACTGTATTTCGTCGATAAGCAAGGGCGGCGCTCGACCATGGAAGCTTCGACGCTGTTGCCGCCGCCGCTGCACATGGCGCCGTCGTTTTTGTTTTTCGGCGCTTTGTCCTTCGCGGATAAGCGGGCCATCGCAAAAGCGCTGCTGGCGATCGCGCGCTCCGGCGGCTCGCCCGCGGGTATCGAAGGCGTTTCGATGCTCGATTGGCTGCGGCGGATGAAGCAGACACCGGGAGCCATCGAGCGGTTCTGGCGCGTGGTGCTGGTAAGCGCGCTCGATGAGGAGCTGGACCGCACGGACGCCCGCTACGGCATCGACGTGTTCTGGAAAGCCTTTCTCGGCAGCCGCGGCGGCTATCGCGTGGGCATTCCTTCGGTGCCTTTGGCCGATCTATACGAAGGATGCCGCGAGGCGATCGTCCGGCGCGGCGGGGAAGTCAAACTTCGCGCCGGGGTTCGCGAGATTCGGCTGTGCGACGGCCGTTTTGAATGCGCGGTGATGGAAGACGGTTCGGAAGTGGCTGCGGATGTCTGCGTCGCGGCGGTGCCGCACGAGACACTGCTCGGCATGGCGCCGAAGCAACTGAGCGAAGCGGGCGGACCGCTCAGCGAAGTGTGCCACATTCGCACGGCGCCGATCACCGGCGTGCATTTCTGGTTCGACCGCACAGTGATGGCCGAACCATTCTTGACGCTGCTGGACCACACGACGCAATGGGTTTTCAACAAGTCCATGTTGTACGAAAGTGAATCAAATGACGCGGGCGGCGCATCCCATTCAATAGACGGCCGGCGAACTCAATACTTGCAATTGGTCATCAGCGCCTCGTATGATTTAGTATCCCGTTCGAGACAAGAGATTATCGACCTGTGCCGCCGCGAATTGTTGGACGTCCTGCCGGCCACCCGCGACGCGAAACTTGAGAAAGCCACGGTGATCAAGGAAGTTCATGCGACGTTTTCTCCCGAGCCGGGCGTGGACCGCTGGCGGCCCCTGCAAGACATCGGCGTAAAGAATTTCTACCTGGCCGGCGATTGGACGCGCACCGGATGGCCCTCCACGATGGAGGGGGCGGTGCGCAGCGGTTACTTGGCCGCCGAAGCGGCGCTCGCAGCGCTCGGTTGTCCGCAAAAAGTTTTGCAACCGGATTTGCCTTTTGAAGGTCTTTCAAAGCACTGGGCCCATCGAAGCGAAGCCACCAGGCCCTGAACGAATGCAAATCAAAAAACCGGGCAAGTTTTGCGGCCGTGTAGCTGCCAGCTGACGGCTGCGAAGATACGAGTGGAACGAAAGTGTTTCGGGGTATGATGAGTCATCCCCCAGGAGGTGTCCATGGAGCGGAAGTATAAGCTGAGGGGGTACCGCGACCGGGATTCCGAAGAAAAGAAGCGAAACCGGGCGGACCGTCCCAGCGAACAGCCGCGGCCGAAGCAGGATCTGCTCGGGCCGCGCACGCCGCGGATGGTCGGGACGGTGATGCGGGCGCGCTGCTCGAATTGCGGAGCCGTGCTGGCGCCGGGCTTCGATCCCAACGGCCAGTGCCCGAAGTGCCAAGCCGAGATGCATTGCTGCAAGCAGTGCGTGCATTTCGATACCGGCAGGCAGTTCGAGTGCACGCAGCCGATTACGGAGCGCATCGCCAAGAAGGACGCGAAGAATAGCTGCAAATTTTTCGAGTTCCGAATGACGGTGGAGAAGGACACGTCACCGGTGACTTACGCGGCGGCGGTGAAGACTCCTGCTCCGGCTACTGCTTCGACGTCTCGGCCTACCGATGCGCGCCAGGCTTTTGAGAACCTCTTCAAGAAGTAGTCTCTAATCCGCGACAACGCGAAAGTGGACTCCGGCTCGGCGCGGAGGTGTGCCCGCCGGCGGTTCGGCTCTACCAATTCCGATCCGCCCATTTTGCACGGCAAAGCGCGGGGCGATTTATCGTTTGCGGCGTTTTAGGCGCGCTCAAATCCCGCGCTTGGTCCCGAGGGGCGTGCGAAAGGTCTGCGGCGATCCCAGGCAGGTTGTGAAGCTTCACACGGCCATTCCAGGCGGCGCGGACACGCGCCTAGGCCTCCCATTTTGGGCCGAGTGGCGTTTTCGGAGGTTTTCGCGCGCGTGAGCGCCGCTAAAGCCCGAAGAATCAGGGCGGGGGCAGCGGGAAAAGCGTCGGCTCTGCGGAGGGTTCGCTGGCGATGGCCTCGATCTGCGGATAGCGATGGCGCAGGGTCTCCGGGACTTTCACCTTTTCGCCGCTCAGCATCTGGATCAACTGCAGGGCATTCACCACGCCTTTGGCCTCGAAGTGATTATTCGCAACCACGAAGGTGGTCTCCGTGTCGGAGGAAACATGGCGGATGCGCTTCACCCACGGTTCGAGTTCCTTTTCCGAATAGAGATAGTTGTAGCGCTCGTGGCTGGCGAGGTCGGGGTCGTCGCTGAACCAGGTGTCGTAACGGCGGCCGTGCAGTCGGACGTATCCGAGCGCCGAAGTGACGCGTTCGCCGGGCTTCACCGAGCGGCCGATCAGCGGCTGATCGATGTTGCAGAAGCCGACGCGGCGTTCGTGCAGGAAATGGAAAAATTCCGGCAGCACCCAGGACGAATGGCGGACTTCCACGACCAGCGGGTAATCGGCGAACGCGTCGAGGATGTGCTTGAGACGGCCGTGATTTTCGGGCGTGTTGTGAAATGAGAAAGGGAACTGGAGCAGAACGGCTCCCAGGCGGCTCGTGCCGCGCAGCACGTCGAAACCCGCGCGGACGGCTTTCTCATCCTGCACCGTGGCGCCGGTTTCGTGGGTGAAGCGCTGCCACATCTTCGCGGTGAAGAGGAAGCGCGGATTGGCCGCGACCTGTTCGATCCAGTGCGCGGCAAAATCGGGGCGCAGAGGACTGTAAAACGACGTGTTGATCTCGATGGTGTCGAAAAACTGCGCGAGATACGCGACTTCGTGAAATCCGTGCGGGCGATGCGACGGATAGAGGATGCCGTGCCAGTCCGGATACGACCAGCCGGCGGGGCCAACGAGAATACGGTGCGTTTTGAGGGCGTGCGCGTGAGATTGTTCCGGCATTCGGGCCAACGGTCAAAAACGGTGAAACGTAGCGAAACGCGGTGAAAAGCTGACGAACTAGGAGCGTTTCGTCTGCAGACGATGATACCCGAGTTCCTTGCGCGCTTCATCCAGGCGCTTGCCGGCTCGGACACTTTTGCGGATGGCTTCCTCGGCGGCGAAGATATCCTCGGCCGCGTTGAGGACTTCGAATTCGTGCTGGCGCGGAATCACGATCACGCCGTCGCAATCGCCACGCAGAATGTCGCCGGGTGCCACGCGCGCGTCGCCGACGTTGACGATCACTTCGGTGCCTTCGAGTTGCACGCGGTCTTTTCCGGTGCGCATGGAATAGCTGCGGCTGAAGACGGGATAGCCGAGTTCCAGGCAAAGCGCGGTGTCGCGGCAAGCGCCGTCGATCACCGTGCCGGCGATGCCGCGGAGATGGGCGATTTCGGTGAGGATGTCGCCCCAGACGGTGGCGTTCTCGCGGCCGCCATTGTCGATGGCGATCACGGCGCCGGGCGGGACGTCGTCGATGAAATCGCCCACGGTGCCGGCCGGCTTTCCGACCGGGCCATAGAGCAGCGTGAACGCGCGGCCCGTGAGGCGAAAGCGCGGGTCGCGCGGCTTGATGCCGAGGCATTGTCCGGCGATGCCGAGGCGGTCGAGCGCGTCGCTGATGTTGGAAGTGTCGAGCTTGCTGGCGCGTTCAACCTGGGCGTCTGGGTGGGTCAAGGCATCTCCTCATTGCGGGAAGCGCGGCTCAGGGCGCCGACCAGCGGAGTTTTCCGTTCGCCCCAAAAAGGTTCAAACTCGCTCCCGCATCGGAATTGGCTTGCAAGTCTGCAAGCGGTTTCCCCTGCGAGGTCGCGAGCCCAACATAATCAGCAGAGATGGAAGTGCGCGCCTGCCCTTTCTCGTCCATGATCCAGATCGCCGGCTCGTCAGATGCTAGCCCGACGGCTGCACCCGAAAATCTCGGAGTCCCAATCTCGATCCTTGGTCTCCCTTGGGCATCACGCAGAATGAACCGCTCCGCCTCGATGGTACGCGGGGACCTGGCCTGCCCCATAGCAATCGCGGCACCCACAAGCATCAGGACAGCTGCCCCCGCCTGTTTGAACCTGCGATTCTGGCGCTCCAGCCTCTCGATTCTGATGAGGGCCGCATTCAATTCATCGTTCATGCTTTGCCTCCGACTTAAAGTGCCGCTTAGCGGCGCAGCAAGTTTTCGTAATTTGCGCCCATCACTTTGGTGATTGGCTCGCCGCCGAGCAAGGCTTTGGTCATGGCGGCTTCGCGAGCGGCGATATCTTCGGCGGCGGGCAGCACGCGTTCGATGTCTTCTGCGGCGATGAATACGACGCCGCTGGAATCGGCGATAGCGTAGTCGCCGGGCTTCACGTTCACGTCGCCGACGATGATCGGCTGATTGTTGGCGAGCTCTACGATGCGGCCGCGCGCGGTAAGCGTGGTGGCGCCGCGGCCGAAGACCGGGTAATCGACTTCGCGCGCTTCGTCCACGTCGCGCACCGGGCCCTCGGCAATCGTTCCGGCAATGCCGCGCTGCTTGGCTCCGCGCGAGAGAATCCCGCCCCAGGCGGCGGCGTTCAGGCCGCTGCGCTGCTCGACCACGATAATGTCGCCCGGCTGCGCGGCTTCGATGGCCGTGGTGCCGATGTGGCGCGGCACTCCCGGCGGAGGTTCTCCGACGCCGAGCCGGATGGTGAGGACTTTTCCGGCGATGCGGCGCGCGCAGGTGAGCGGCGAAATGCCGCTGACCGCGCCTTTGAGGCCGAGTTTATCGAGCGCGTCGGAAACCGCGCACGAGTCGATGCGATTGAGCCGGGCGACGAGATCGGAGGCGGAGGTCTGCGTCATCGTGCGCTCCGTTCGCTCATTGCCAGTAGACGAAGCCCATGGCGTTGCCGGTGCCGGCTTCGGTGCGGTAGCAGGGGACGTAGTCGACGAGCGTCATTTTCCTGCCGAGCGCGTTCATGGCGGTCGAAACCGGCATCCAATTGCGGAGTTCGCAGGTGTTGCCGAGCAGATGGCTTTCGGGAATCGCGGCGAGGGATTTTTCGTCGCGCTCCTGCATGTTCTTGAGGAATCGGCGGTCGAGTTCCTCGTCGATGACGAAATGGGTGAGACCGCCGGAGCAGAACACCGCTATTTTCGCGTCCTCTTTCCAGCTTTCGATGGCCTTCACCAGCGCCGGGCCGAATTTCAGGCAGCGGCTGATTTTCGGGCGATTGTCCGGGATTCCGGCGTTGAGGAAAAACGGGACGCTGGGCGGCGGATTGTCGCGCATGATGCGGCGATAGAGAAAGCCGAAGGCGTGCGGGATGCCGTGCGCGTGGCCGTTCACTTTCGGCAGGCGCGCGGATTCGGAGACGTCAAATTCCTGTTCGATCAGCGAAGTGACGAGATTCTTGGCGAGTTCCGGCGCCCCGCGATATTCCGCGCCGCCGGGAGGGCAATGTCCCTCCTCAGCGATGGCGATGCCCGGAGGCCATTTGGCTTTCACTTCTTCGCTCTCCGGAATATTTTCGATTTTCTCGCCGGCGTAGACGAGCATGGCCGGCGTGTTTTCGTCGCTGAAAAGCTCGCGCTGATCGTTGCCGACGATGACGACGGCATCGGGCTTCACTTCGGCGAATTTGGCCGCCAGTTGATCGAGGGCGCGCTGGCAGGCGTCGAAACGCTTTTGGCGTTCGGCGGGCGTAATGGCATCCGCGAAGCCCGGCGGGCGAGCCGCGAGCAATTTCTGGTAATCGTACATTTCGCCGCGATAGAAGTGGCGCGGGTTTTTGCGGTCGGCGTCGCCGCGCAGATGCCATTGATCGGGCGGCGTGGAAAGCATCGGCCCGTGCGACGAGCCGATGCCGAGAACGATCTTTGCCATCGAGTCCTCCGTCTGCCCTCGCGGGCAGAGAACTTTAGCCCCAGACGCGCCGCGCCGTATCCGCGACGAGGCGCAGCTTGGCCCACTGTTCGTCTTCCGTCAGGAGGTTGCCCTCCAGAGTAGAAGCGAAGCCGCACTGCGGACTGAGCGCGAGATTTTCGAGCGGGAAAAATTTCGCCGCTTCTTGAATGCGGCGGACGATATCGTCGCCGTTTTCGAGCTGCGCGACTTTCGAGCTGATCAGGCCGAGAACGACGGTTTTCTCGCGCGGAATGAAGCGCAACGGCTCGAACGTGCCGGAGCGCGGATCGTCGTATTCGAGCAGAAATCGATCGACGTCGAGAGTGCCGAACAATTTTTCCGCGACGGCATCGTAACCGCCTTGGGCGTACCAATGGCTGCGGCTATTGCCGCGGCAGAGGTGAATTGCCAGCGTGACGCCGGGCTTGCGCGCGGCATGGAGGCACGCGTTGTCGGCTTTCACGGCTTCGGCGAGCGCGCCTTCGGGATCGGTGCGCATGTTTTCGCGAATCCAGTCGCGCCATTTGGGGTCCATGTAGTAGCTGTAGCGCGGCGCGTCGATTTGGATGTACTTCACGCCTTCCGATGTGAGCCGAGCCATTTCCGCTTTGATGATCTCGACGACTTCCCACAGCAAAGCGGAGTGGTCTTTGTAGACCTTGTCGGTGACGCCGAACTTGAACGCGATGGAAGGAAATTGCGTGGCGCTCGGCAGAGTCATTTTGATGTCGCCGGGGCTGTGCTGTTTCATGAACGGAAGTTCGTGGCCGGTGAGCCGGCGCACTACGCGCAGTTTTTCGTTGACGATACCGCGCACCGGCCCCTGCATGTGTTCGCCGGACTGCTGGCCGGACCACGTTCGCGCCAAGCCTTCGCTGAAGTCGAAGCCCTCGACGGCATCGGTGAAATCGCCCATGAAATTGCTGCGGCGGAATTCGCCGTCGGTGAAGATGCCGAAGCCAAGATCTTTTTGTTTGGCGAGCACGCGAAGAATCGCCTGATCTTCGATCTCGCGCAGGCGCTCGGGATTCGGAGGATCGGCGCGACGCGCTTCGATGAGTTCTTTTGGCCTGAGAAAGCTGCCGACGTGGTCGGCCCGGTAGGGGACGGTCATTCTGTGGTTCGCCTTTGGTCTCTAGATTTTCGATCAGCGCGAGTTAGGCTGCTTTCGCGCCTGCTTCCAGCCGGAATATCTTCTTGGCGTTGTCCTCGAAGATTGTTTTTTTGTCCGCGGCGCTGAGCCAATCGAAAGCGTCGATGTAGGAGTGGACGTCGTCCAACCACTTGCCGGTTTTTGGATCTTTGGCGGTGCCGACGCCGGGGCGCTCCGTGCCGAAGACACACCGATTCGCGCCGACGGTTTTGATCAGCAGTTCGCAGGCCAGCGGCGTGTAAAGAACCGTGTCGAAGTAGAGCTTGCGCAGGTTCTCCATGAAATTCATTTGCGCGCCGGGACGCAGCGTGGGCGCGATGAAGCGGCCCACGTGATAGGGAACGGCGCCGCCTCCGTGCGAGCAGACGATCTTCAGCTTGGGAAAATCCTGGAAAACGCGCGAATTGACGAGCGAAATGACGGCGATCGTTTCTTCGTTGATGAAATGCAGCGAATAGCTGTGGCGCGGCGAGCGACAGCCCGCGCCGTGAATGTAGCCGGGCACGTCGAGTTCGACGAGCTTTTCGTAGAGCGGATACCAAAATTCATCGCCGAGGCCGGGCGTGTCGTAATTGGTGGCTTCGCTCGGGTCGGGATTGATTAGGCAGCCGACGAAGCCGAACTGCTTCACGCAGCGTTCGAGTTCAGCGACGCAATTTTTGGGGCTGACGCCCGGCGCTTGCGGCAGCCCACAAACGCCGCGAAACACGTTGGGAAACAGGCGGCACTGCTGGGCGACGAGATTGTTGCACTCCTCGATGAACCACTGCGAGACCTTGGCGGGTTTTTCGGCGTGCATCATCTGATAGGGGCGAGGGGAAAGCATCTGCATGTCCGTGCCGACTTCTTTCAGCAGCTCAAAGTGCGATTTGCCGGTGCCGAAGGTGGGCTTGTGCAGGAAGGCGATCATTTCATCGTCGCTGATTTCCACCTTGCCGCGGCCGTGCGAGCCGCGATGCGACAGCACGTTGGCCTTGTAAACGTACAGCGCATCCGGGGCTGTGAGATGTCCGTGAACGTCGATGACCATGGCCGTCCTCCCAGCGAGGTTTTCGCGGACACGCTGAAGATGCGATCCGCGAGCAGCGCGGCGCCCGCCACCTTACCGGGCGGCGCGCAAAGAGCAAACTCCTTAAATAGACTGCGAGCGAGCCAATGTCAACGTATTCAATGTTATACATTGGCCCGGGAAGGAGAGTCCTTTCGACGGGCGGGGAGAAATAGCGGTCCGTTCCAACGCAAGCGCGCAAACGCGAATTACTGCAACACTCTCCAAGGCGAGAAGTTTTTCCAACCGCGCAACTGCTCGATCGCCCATTGTGGCGTTTTGTCCTTGTGGCAACTGGTGCACGGATTCGGAATGCCGTACTGGATCGTCATCACTGGAGAGATAAACCGGAACGTGTGATCGTGATTAAAACTGTCGGGCACGCCTTGCGTCTCGATTTTCGGCATATGGCAAGCGATGCAGTCGCTCCCCGCGCTTCCCGGCTTGTGATGCGTGTGAGCCTCGATAGAGGCCGCGAAAGGGCCGTTTTCCGAGTCAGGGGCATGGCAAACGGAACAAAGCTGGTCCGGCGGATATTTGAGTTGGAACGGATATTGCGTGCCGTGGACGTCGTGGCAGTCGTAGCAAGTGACTCCGCGGCGGTACATCAAGCTCTGCACGAAATCATTGCCCTGCATGCGGTTCTTATGGGCGGTGCCATCAGCGTAATAGTAGAAATTCGTCTCGCCTAGCGTATGGGGCTCAAGCTGCCAGTAGTTGGTGAGATTTTCCAGGGCGTCGGCGAACCCGATGCGCGCAATCGCCTGATGGAAAGCGGGCGGCCAATCGAAATACTGTCCGTTCGTGGGACTATCGGTCGGCCTGCCCTGCACGTGACACTGAATACAGACGTTGTTTCCGGCCATATAGTCCAGATGTGCCGGATTGACGATGTTGCTTTTTGTAGGGTGGCTGACGTGCGCGCTGCCGGGTCCGTGACAATCCTCGCAGCCTACATTCCACTCGGTAACGCCGTGCGTGACGATGTTGTAGTTCACCGAATGGCAGCCGTTACAGGTTGGGCCGGTCGGGTGATCGGCGTTGTCAGGCGGATAATAGGGCGCCGACCAGTCGTCCTTCGCGAGATACGGAAGCCACTTGTGGTGCTTGATATCCCACTTTGCCCCTAGCGGGTAGTATTCGTTGCCCACCTTCGTGAAGTAATTCTGCTTCCAAATGCTGCCGTAGACGAACGCGATCTGCGCCTTCGTGAAATTGACGAACGGCGGCGGGCTTGAAAAGTCGGCGAGAATGGCTTCGGGATGAATCCGGGCGTCGCGCACCACATTGGCCATGGGAGTGCGCTTCCATCGCGCGTAGATCGACTGATGGCACGACTCGCACGATTGGGAGCCTACATAATGAAGCTCAGGCTGCGCGGGCAACTGCGTGACGGTGGACTGGGCAGGCTCGTTGCGTATCGCACCGCGCACGCCGAATCCATAGCGTCCAACCATTTCCGCGCCGCGATCGGTTCCCAGAACCATCAGCGCGGACAAGATCAGCAGTCCTCCCACCAAAAGCGTTTTCAGCCGGCCAGTCGCGGGGGAATATGCGAAGAACCCCAGAACCGACAGCCCCAGTGCAAGGAAAAAACTGGCGAGCATGAGGTCCTTGTGGATGTCGAGGATGCGGCCGACGCCGCTCGGGACCCCTCTAGCAGCGTGAAATCCGGTGAAAACGGCAACAGCGCCGGCAAGAGTGCCCAGCCACAGCATCCAGACGGCGGCTCGGTGAATTGAGTCGCTGCGCCTCCAGAGCGCCACGGCCTCAAACGCGAGCGCCGCAAGCCAGAGCGCGATTGGAAAATGAACAAACGCAGGGTGATGGTTCAGCGCCCAGTACCAACCCGGCAGCAATTTCATCATTGGATCCGGCCTTGCTGATCGTTGCTAGCGCACGTGAATTCTTGCGGGTGAGTGCAGCCGAGCCTTGGTCCTGACGGAGCGGCGGCCTTGGCGGGAAGGGACGACGGCGCGACTTGCTTGGGAATGGGAATCGGGCTCCGCCGGCGCACGTTCATAGGCTATTTCTCCGAAGCGATCGCGCGAGTGAATCTACAGCCGACAGAGCGTAGCAAAAGTCCCGGCCAGACGCCATTTGTTCCGTGGCGCCTTGCGAAAGCGGTTCTCAGGACCGTTCCGATGCGAAGACACCAAAACACTTCATAGAAATCGGGCTTTTTCCTGGTTTGCGCATGACGGGGCGAATGTGGCTATAATGGGGCGCAAGCAACCTGAACGGCTACCTCTCAGCCGGAGGCATACCGCATGCCCTCTCAGGTGAGGGTTAAAGCATCCCAAACGGATTCATCGAAGTACCACGGCCTGGACCGAGACACACTCGTGCGTCTGTACCGCACGATGTACCTTTCGCGACGGCTCGACGATCGCGAAATCCAACTTAAACGGCAAAACCGGACGTATTTCCAGATCAGCTGCGCGGGCCACGAGGCGGTGCAGGCCGCGGCGGGGCTGCTGCTGAAGCCGGACTACGACTGGTTCTTCCCCTACTACCGCGACCGGGCGCTGATGCTGATGCTGGGCGTGACGCCATACGACATGCTTCTACAATCGGTGGGCGCGGCGGACGACCCTTCATCGGCCGGGCGGCAGATGCCGTCGCATTGGGGCAGCAAGCGGCTGAACATCGTGGCCAGCGCTTCGGCGACGGGAATGCAGTACCTGCACGCGGTGGGCGCGGCGGAAGCGGCGCTCTACTACGCTCATAACGCCAAGGCACTGGATCAGGCGCGCAAGGCGCCGCTCGGCGAAGCGGTTTCCTGGCAGCGCGACGAAATTGCGTACGTTTCCGGAGGAGACGGTTCGACGAGCGAGGGCGAGTTTTTCGAGTCAGTGAACGCGGCGTCGCTGCGGAAAGTGCCGGTGCTGTTCTTGATCGAAGACAACGGCTACGCGATTTCCGTTCCCGTGGAGGCGCAAACCGCCGGCGGCAGTATTTCGAAGCTGGTGGCGAATTATGCGGACCTGTTCGTGGAAGAATGCGACGGCACGGACCCGCTGGCGAGCTACGCAGCACTGAGCCGCGCCGTAGCGCACTGCCGCGAGCGCCGTGGGCCGGCGCTGGTGCACGCGCACGTGACGCGTCCGTATTCGCACTCGCTTTCCGACGACGAAAAACTTTACAAAACGCCGGAAGACCGGGAACAAGAAGCGCGCCGCGATCCCTTGCCGAAATTTGGACTGTTTTTGGTGCGCGAGGGCATTCTCGAAGGTCGCCGAGATGGAGGCCATCGAAGCGGAAGTGGAGCGCGAGATTCTGGACGCGACCGACCGCGCTCTGGCGGCTGAGCCGCCTGCCACCGAATCGATTTACGCCAACGTATATTCGCCGGATATCGATCCCACGGGAAAACAGTTCGAGTCTGCGCCCACGCATTCCGGGCAGGTCAAAACGATGGTGGAAAGCGTGGCGGCCACGCTAGCGGATGAAATGGAGCGCGACGAGCGCGTGGTGGTTTTCGGCGAAGACGTGGCCGATTGCACGCGCGAAGATCATCTGGCGCTGGTGAAAGGGAAGGGCGGCGTCTTTAAGGCGACGGCGGGATTGCAACGGCGGTTCGGTTCGCAGCGCGTATTCAATTCGCCCATCGCGGAAGCGGCGATCGTCGGGCGGGCCATCGGCATGGCCGTGCGCGGGATGAAGCCGGTGGTGGAAATTCAGTTTTTCGACTACATCTGGCCGGCCATGATGCAGTTGCGCAACGAATTGGCGACGATCCGATGGCGTTCGGCGGGACATTTCAAGTCACCCGTGATCGTGCGGGTGGCGATTGGCGGATATCTAACTGGCGGCGCGATGTACCACAGCCAGTCGGGCGAAGTGACGTTCACGCACGTGCCGGGGCTGCGCGTGGTGATGCCATCGACGGCCGAAGATGTTTGCGGGCTGTTGCGCACCGCGCTTCGCGCCGATGATCCGGTGATGTTCCTCGAACACAAGCATCTGTACCGGCAGCCGTACAACCGATCGGTGTATCCGGGGCCGGATTTCACGATTCCATTCGGCAAGGCGCGCGTGGTGCAGGAAGGCAAAGACGTAAGCATCGTCACCTACGGAGCGCTGGTGCATCGAGCCGAACTCGCGGCGAAGGAACTGGCGCACGAAGGGATTTCCGCGGAAGTGATCGATTTGCGATCGCTGAGCCCTTACGATTGGGAGGCGATCGCGGAGAGCGTGACGAAAACCAGCCGCGCGATCGTGGCGTACGAGGATTGGCGCACGTGGGGCTATGGCGCGGAAATTGCCGCGCGGATCAGCGAAGAGTTGTTTGACCGGCTGGATGCTCCGGTGCGGCGTGTGGCGGCGATGGATGCGTTCTGCGCCTACAATCCGCAGCTGGAGGACGCGATTCTGCCGCAGAAGAGCGATATCGTCCGCGTGGCGCGGGAACTCTTCAGGTATTAGGAGCGCGCCGGAAACTTTTTCGAGACTCGATTCGTATCTTCGGAAGGGAGCAGGGAACTGCTTGCCTGAGGGAGGGTTCGAAGATGATATGCGCGCATTGCCAGCGAGACATCGCCGATTATTCGAATTTCTGCTACTTCTGCGGCGCGAGGCAGCATGCCGCGCCTGCCGGACTGCCGCGCGCGTCGCGAAGATTGATGCGCTCGGTGGTGGACTGCAAGATCGCCGGCGTGTGCGGCGGCATCGCGGAATATCTGGAGATCGATTCGACCCTGGTCCGGCTAATCTGGGTGCTACTGGTGTTGATGCCGGTGCCGGTGGTGCCGGCCGTGATTGGTTATTTCGTCGCGTGGATCGTTATGCCGCAGGCGCCGCTGCCGGTGGTCACGACTGCGCCACCCCAGGAGCCGAATTCGCATTCCGCGGCTTGATCGGCTGAGCGCCGCTAGCCGGCGATTAGGCTCGGGCCTTGACCGGACGCGCGGGTTTGCGCGTTTCGCGAAAGAAGACTTGGTCGAACGAAAGCGGTCCCGCGCCTACGGTGGCGAGTGCGAATGCGGCAACGCCCATCATCAGCGGAAACTGATAATTTTGAACGGCCAGCGGGTCCGAAATCAGCCCGTGGACCCGCCATAGCGCCACAGCCATTTCTACTGCTAGCAGCAGCCCGGCGATGCGCGTGAAAAGTCCCGCGATCAGCAGCAGCCCGCCGAAAAGTTCCAATACGCCCGAAATGTAAGCGAAGTAGCCCGGAAATCCGTGCTGCGCGAACCACGCGGCGGTGCTGCGCGGATGCACGAAGAGTTTGGGATAGCCGTAATGGATGAAGATCACTCCCATTGCCACACGCAGAATCAGCAACGCGAGCGGCTTCAGCTTTTCCAGGCTCCCCATTCGAATTTTCTCCTCATTGGGCAAAACGCCCAAAAATCCGGGTGGACGTGCGGGATTGTAGCAGAATGGCGCGCGCGGTTTCGTGTAGAATTCTGAGGTTATCGAGAAAAGGATCGATCGAGTAACCGTGCTGGCGCTATGCGGAATTGGCGCGGGCGGTAGGTTGTTTCAATGCGAAAAATACTGCTTGGATTGCTGTTGGTTTCGGTGATCGGCACCGCTGTCTATCTCCATCGCCGCAAAAAAGAGCCCGTTGAAATCGGCTACGCGGCCAACCGCAACTTGACCCTCTGGGACACGATTGCGGCGGTGCGGCGCCCGGTCGCAACGGTGGATTACGGCGCGCGGTTGGAAGTGCTGAAGCATTTTGAGGACCACGTAAAGGTCCGCGCGGCGAGTGGCGTCTCCGGTTGGATCAACGAATCGAATTTGCTCACTCCGGAATTCTGGGAGAAGACGAAGCAATTGGAAGCGCAAACGGCGGCGATGCCCGTGGAATCGGTGGGGCACACGGCGGTGCTGACAAATCTGCACATCGCGCCGGGGCGCAGCGCGCCGCGAATCCGGCAGCTCGGGAAGAGGGTCCCTGTGGAAATGTTTGAGCGGCGGGCGATGGACGTGCCTGGCGCCGTGGCGCAGGCGCAGGATCAGAACGGCTCGGCTGCCAAATCCGCAGACGTCAAGAAAGAGGACTGGTGGCTGGTTCGGGCGCAACTGCCGGACAAGACGACTCTTTCGGGCTGGGTGCTCGGTCGTTTCGTTCAATTGGATCTGCCGGAGGCGCTTTACGACTACGCAGGTTCGGGGGATATGCATCCGGTGGCATGGTTCGAACTGGATCGCGTCCCTGACGGCAACGGGAGCATGAAACCACAGTTTTTATTGGTCGGGACCCGCGGCCCGGAAGGGCAGCCCTGCGATTTTACGCTGCTACGCGTGTACACCTGGAGCCGGAAAAAGCAACAATACGAGACGGCATACGTTGACAGTGGCGTTTGCGGGATGCTGCCCGTCCATGTGAAGCAGTTGTCGGCTGACGCGGCGACGTTTTCATTCGAGGACCGGAGTCACGCAACGCCCACACAGGCGGTGTACCGGCTCCGAGAGACGATCGTCCGGCGCGAAAAACTCGCAGGGATCGATACCGACAACCGAAAGCGGATTCATGGCTAGCTTTCGAGGAGCCACCCGTCGCGCGATCACGCAGAGAATTCGCGATGTTTGGCTAGCTGCGGTTTTCAAAGTGAGGCTGACGAAAGCGGCGCGCGCTGCCGTGCTGGCCACGTTTTTCGCGGCCGCAATAGCTCTTCCGGGATGTTCTCAGCGGTCCAGCCGGGCTGAAGCACAAACGCCTGCGCTGCCGCCGGTAAGCTACATTGGCCAATGGGGCGCCAAGGGCAGCGGCCCCGGACAATTGGACGATCCCACCTGCATCACAACCGACAAGCTTGGTCACGTTTACATCGCGGACGACGGCAGCCATTTCGTAGACAAGTTTGGGCCAACCGGAGTGCCTCACCTTTCCTTTCGGGACCCTGCGCTCAGATCGCCGCTATCGATTGCCGTCGATAGCGGCGGGGCCATCTACGTGACCGACGCGAGCCGCGGCACAGTGTCGATTTATTTGCCGAGCGGAATACGGTTGCGAACGCTGCGGCGCAGGTCGCGGATCAATAGAGAGAACACGCTGGACGTAACCGTGGACGACGACGGGCTGATTTATCTCTTCGATTCGCAAATCCGCCGCGTTTTTACCTACACGCCATATTTCAGACTGGTTCGCGAGTGGCAGCCTTCGGCGAATGTGCCAAACGAGAGAATCCGCGCCGCGGCGATGACCGGCGCGCCGGATGGTTCCTTGTATTTTGTCGATCCGGCGGGAAACCGCATCCTGCACTTTTCCGCCGACGGCCATTTCCTCTCGGAAATCAACGCCGGCGCCGCTGGCGGCGGCCGGAAGCTGAGCGACCAGATCGCCGTTTCGCAAAAGTGCGTGTTCGCGATGGATGATAACGGCCGGATGCTTCACATCTGGTCGATCGACGGAACGCCGAAGGCGGATGTGGATCTGCGCCTGAATTGGGGCAGGGCCGCCGGCCCGCGCCGCCCATCGCCGCGAGTGCTCGGAACGAGCTTCTGGTGCTCGACACTCCGGAAGGACGTGTCCTTCGCTACCGCATCAACTTTTGATAACGTTGAAATCCTGAATTTGAAAGACGAGCGCTTCAGGAGGTGACGCGCCCATGGCGCTGTATCTGACGGAATCAGACGTCCGAAGCATACTGACGATGCCGATGGCGGTCGAGCTGGTGGAGACTTCGTTCCGCCGGTTGGCGGCCGGAGCAGCGACGAACCACTTGCGCCAGCGGCTGCACGTGCCGGGCAAGACGATGCTCAACTACATGGCTGCGGCAGACGCTGAAGCTGGTTACCTGGGGCTGAAGATTTACTCGATCGCGAACCACCAGGCGCGATTCATCGTTCCGCTATTCAGCGCCGAATCGGGCGATCTGGCGGCATTCATCGAGGCCGACTACCTGGGCCAGATGCGTACGGGCGCGGCCAGCGGCGTGGCTACGAAGTTCATGGCGCGCCCGGACGCGCGCACCGCAGCCATCGTCGGCAGCGGCTCGCAGGCGCGTACCCAGCTTGAGGCCATCGCGTGCGTGCGCAAGCTGGAGCGCGTGCGCGTCTATAGCCGCGACCCGCAAAATCGCGAGCGATTCGCAAAGGAAATGTCGGCGAGGATCGGGTTGTCCGTCAACGCGGCGGCTTCCGCCGAAGAAGCTGTGCGCGGCGCGGAGATCGTCGCGACCGCGACGACGTCAGCCCATCCGGTGGTAGAGGGCCGCTGGATCGAGCCCGGCGCGCACATCAACGCCATCGGCATCAACGTGGCTCACAAAAGCGAGATCGATCCGGAAGCGGTTGGCCGTGCGGGAATCGTGGCGGCGGATTCGCCGGAGCAGTCGCGGCGCGAGTCCGGCGATTTGATCGATGCCTATGGCGACGACGCTTCGAAATGGGCGAAGGTGCGCGAGCTTTCGGAGATCGTGGCAGGGAAGATTCCGGGGCGAACAAGTCGCGACCAGATCACACTTTTCAAGTCGAATGGAATTGCGATCGAAGACGTGGTGACAGCGGGACGAATCTACGAAATCGCTCGTGAGCGGGGAATCGGGAAGGAAATATCGATGTGGGTCAACGAGGCGCGTCTGGCGGAGGGGCGCGGCGTCTAAAATTTACGCTTGGTGGTGAAGCCGCTTAGCCAGCGCGTCGTGCAATCTCGACCTGGTTTCGGCAGGCAATGGCGCCGGTTCGGAATTGCAGTAGATCTGAATCGTTTGCTTCGTCGTATCGACCACTAGACGGCAGTCCTTACATTTGCCCAGGTGCTCCTCGATCGACGCCCGAAGAGAAGGATCAAGATCCTCATCCAGGTAGTCGGCCAGCTCTTTTACGATGTCCTTACACTTCACGTAGTTACCCCTCGCCGAAAATAATGATTCAGACTGTGACGCAGCTTTAGCCGCGCACGCAATAACCTCGATTTCACCGCGGGAATAGAGAGCCCCAAGGCTTCCGCTGTCTCCTCGGTTGATAATTGTTCGATGTCGCGGAGCTGGAAGACGATTCGAAAAGAGGGATCGAGATCTCCGATCACTTTCGAAAGAATATCGCCGAGCTCGGACTGTTGATAGCGCTCCTCGGGAGACGGGCCCCAGTCTTCGACTTCGCGGGGCATGGTGTCCTCGCCGGTATCGACTTCCTCGTCGAGCGAGACAATGTTATTTCGCCGCCGGCGCAGCTTCATCAGCGCCTGGTTCACGGCGATCCGCACCAGCCACGTGTAAAATCGCGAGTTGCCCTGAAAATCTCCGAGATGCTCGTACGCCTTGAGGAACGCCTCCTGCATGGCGTCTTCGGCATCTTCGCGGTTTTGGGTGATGTTTTGAGTCAAACGGAATATTTTGCGCTCGTAGCGGCTCACGAGCGTCTCAAACGCCTGCATGTCGCCGGATTTGGCGGCGCTCACCAGGGCGGATTCATCATCCTTGACCACCTGAGAGGGGAGAAACGTCGGTTGCGTCGGATTTAGTTTAGGGGAGTTCATCGTCAGACCCTGTAAATCAAAATGGTACCACAGCTTCGCGGGCGAGTCCGAACCGGCCGAATTTTCTCGGCATGCGAGCATTTCGGCACAATCTTCGAGCGCATCGAAGCGGTTCGTCCGACGTATACGACAGGGCAACGCCGCCGCAGAACGAGCGGAACGTTTGCCCACAATTCCGATACTCTAGCAGCACATGCGGACGCTGCCGGATTACTTGCGCAAGGGCATGAAGATGGTCCTGGTGGGAATCAATCCCAGCGACCGGTCTGCCCGCGTGGGGCATTACTACGCGGGACGCACCAACCTGTTCTGGCCCATCCTGTACGAATCCGGCGTGATTCCCGAGCCGCTCAACTACGACGAGGACCGCCGAATCATCGAGTTCGGCATCGGTATGACCGATCTCGTCAAGCGCCCTACGCGGGGCATCGAGGAACTCGATCGCCAGGAATTCGCCGAGGGGCGCGTGCTGCTCGCTCAAAAGCTCGAAGATTTGCACCCGCGCGTTATCGCCTTCAACGGCAAGACGGCCTACGAGAAATTCACTGGACGCACCTGCAAGCTGGGCCTGCAGAAGGATCATCTCTACGGCGCATCGGTTTTCGTGCTTCCCTCCACCAGCAGCCAGAATGCCGGAACCTCTCTTGCCGTGAAGAAGCGATATTTCAAAAAGCTCGCCGATCTGCTAAAAAACCTTAAAGATTGAAGCCACAGTGCATTTCCACGCGGAAATGCAAGGAGCGTGTGTTCCCATGGGAGCGGCGCAACAGAGCGCGAATTCGCTTGTGCTGGAGGAACGTTCCGGGCCGGTGTTGACGCTGCGGCTGAACCGTCCGGAGAAGCTGAATCCGTTCAACCCGGAAATGTGCGGCGTGCTGGTCCACGCGCTGCTGCGCGCGAGCGACGACCGCTCGGTGCGCGCGGTGGTGATCACCGGCGTGGGCCGCGGATTTTGCGCCGGAGGCGATCTCGACTTCATTCGCGACGCGCGTTCGCGCAAATCGGTCCGCGACCTTGAGGAACTGCTGAAACTTGGAAAGGAACTGTGCCTGGTGATTGCGTCGATGCCCAAGCTCGTGATCGCCGCGGTGAACGGGCCCGCCGCCGGCGGCGGAATGAGTTTGGCCTTGGCATGCGACCTGCGCATCGCCTCGGAACGCGCCAGCTTCAAGCAGGCGTACGGGCAGATGGGGCTATACCCGGCTTTCGGGGCGACGTTTTTCCTGCCGCGGCTGGTCGGGCTGGCGCGCGCGTCGGAATTGTTTTACACGGCCGAGCAGATTTCGGCCGCGGAGGCGTGCCGCATCGGGATCGTTTGCAGGGTGTGCCCGCACGATGAATTCGAGCGAGAGGCGCAAGAGTTGGCGCAAGCGGTGGCCGCCGGTCCGCCGCTGGCGTTTCGAGACGTGAAGCGCACCATGATCGGCGAGGCGCATCGGGAACTCCAAGAGGCGCTCGACGAGGAGAACCGCCTGCAAATGCACTGTTTTCTTTCGGACGATTGCGCCGAGGGCTTGGCGGCATTTTTTGAAAAGCGTCCGCCGAATTTCCGCGGACATTAGCGGCGCCTGAAGAACCACCCCATGACCTGACCGCGTTTTGTGGTCATGCCGTGCAGTCTTGCAATTCGTGGCCGCGTTTCGTCACAATCTCATGGCAATGGCCGATCCGTTTGCCGACATCGAAATCGCTCCGCGCGAGGTGCAGCAGCTGCTTGCCGGCGGCGAGGGATTTTTGCTGGTGGACGTGCGCGAGCCGTGGGAGCATGATGCGGCGCGCATCGATGGCAGCGTCCTGATTCCTCTGCGGGAAATTCCCGGATACCTTTCGCGGTTGGCATCTGCGGGACCGATTGTGCTCTACTGCCATCACGGAATCCGCAGCCTGGATGCGGCCTCCTGGCTGCGTTCGCAGGGAATTGGCTCGGCCAGATCGATGGCCGGCGGAATCGAGCGTTGGTCGATGGAAGTGGATCCGAGAGTGCCGCACTATTAGAAGGCGGCTCCACTGGGAGAGCTGAATGGCAGCGATGAAGAGAACGGCAGGGGCAAAGGGCGGCGGGGTCGCGGTCAAGAAGGTTCTGTTCCTTCAGAAGCCCACATGCACCACGTGCCGCAAAGCGCGAAAATTCATGGAGCGGCGCGGATTTCAGCTCCATTTCCGCGATCTGGCCAAGGAACGGCTGAGCGCCGCCGAGCTGGACAAGCTGATCGGCAAGCGCGATCACACCGAATTTCTCAACTCGCGGAACGAACTTTTTCGGCGCAAGAAGATGAAAACGAACCCGCCCTCCCGCAAGGAAGCTATTCAAATGATGACCAAGGAACCTAATCTGATCCGGCGCCCGGTGATCGTCGCGGGCGGGCACGTGGTGCTGGGATTCGACCAACCCGCGATCAAGAAACTGTAGTGCAGCGCGCCGGCTCGATGGACGATGTTCACACAATCGGGATCATCGGTGCGGGAGCGAAGGGCAGGGAAATCGCCCGCCTTGCGCTGCTGGGCGGCTATCGCGTGATTCTCGAAGACATGTCGGCGTCCCGCCTGGCAGAGAGCGGCGCCGAAATTGCCGCCGCGCTGGACGCAGCGGTTGCGCGGGAGGAGATCGATGCTCGCCGCAAAAGCGAGATCGCCGCAAATCTTTCGACCACGCATTCGTTGGACGACGTTTCGCGCGGGGGCGATTTACTGATCGACGCCGCTCCTGACGAAGCCGAATTGCAGCTCGAGATTTTCACCATCTTCGACAAATTCGCGAAACCGAAGGCGATTCTGGCCAGCACCGCCCATTCGATTTCGATTGCCGATCTCGCCGCCATGACCAACTGCCCGGAGCGGTGCGTAGGGCTTCGGTTTCCGGAGCGAACCAGTCGGACCAGGTGCCTGGCCGTGGTGCGCGCGCCAGAGACAAGTGATTGCACTGTGCAAGTTTTCGCGAATGTGGCCGGCCGGATGGGATTGGTGGCGAAGGTGGTCAGCGAATCATCCGATCCGGGCGGGGCCGTCGAGGAATCGCATCGCTTATGAACGCGACCGAGCGAATCGAAATCCTACAGGGCGATTTGACGGACATGGGCACCGACGCGATCGTGAACGCGGCGAACAACGATCTACAACTGGGCGGCGGCGTGGCCGGCGTGATCCGCCGCAAAGGCGGCCCTCAGATCCAAGCCGAATGCGACGAGATCGGGATGATTCCGCTCGGCGGCGCCGCAATCACCTCGGGGGGGAAGTTGAAGGCGCGTCACGTGATTCACGCGGCGAGCATGGAGCTCGGCGGGCGAACATCGGCGCTTACGCTGCGCAGTTCCACGGCCCACGCGTTGCGCATCGCAACGCAGAACAGGCTCAAAACCATTGCGTTTCCCGCGGTCGGCACCGGGATCGCCGGATTTCCGCTGCGCGAATGCGCGGAGATCATGCTGCGCGAAGCCGTGCGGCATCTGGAAGGGCAGACGACGATCGAGAAGATCTACTTCGTCCTGTATGACGAAGACGCTCTGGCCGCCTTCCTGCAAGCGTTCTCCGAGCTGAAGGCAAAGGGCGCTCCGGCGCAATAGCCGCAAGCGAAATTCATTCGCGCGAACGCGCAGCTGAATCCGGCCTTGCATCGCGTGAATCGAAAGCCTCTAATTGTCGTCGGTGCGGCGCTTCAGGACAGGCTCGTTGCTCTGCGAAGCATCTCCCTTGGCCGCTGGAGTGGCGGGAACTGATGGCTTTCCGGTAGAGGTGGGAGGAGCGACGTTGTCTCCCTTATACGGCGCTTTCATGTAGATCGCGGCTTCCGCCTGCGCGCCCGCGGTGTCGTCATGGGTATGTTCCGCCAGGCTGTACTCGTTGACGGCGCGTTCGCGCTGGCCCAGCAAGTCGTAAATTTTCCCGATGTAGATGTGGCTCCAGACGGCTGTCCACTTCGGGTCGAGATCGCCGCCAAGCGCCGCGCGGAATGCATTGGCCGCCGCCTGGTAGTTTTTCTGGTAAAACATGGCCTCGCCTTCGCGGAAGTGCGCCAGCGAATAGTTCGGTTTGATTTCCAGTGCTCGCTGATATTGCTGGACCGCCTCGTAATATTTCCCGACTGCGGCGTACGATTCACCCCGCGCCACGATGGCGCGCACGCGCAGCTGCGGGGTCGACTTCAGCAAATTGTCGTTCGGATCTATGCTGATGCCGTCCGGCGTGGGCCGCCCGAACGTATCGACCTCGAACTCCGTGGACGTCCCGTCGACGAGAATTGTCTTGTCCACAGGATTGCCTTCGGTTTCCACGCGCACGTCCACCGGCATGCGGAACGTGTCCAGCGGCTGGTGAATTTTGCCGACCACTTTGAATCCCTTGGCGGTGCGGTACACGATGTATTCAAGCTTGAATTCAGGAATGCCTGTGGAGTTCAGCCATTGCGAAAAGAACGCCACCAGATTCACGGACGGCTGATGGGGTTTCGGCGGCGGAAGCTTTTGGGTGGCCAGTTGCTCGAATTGGTCGATCGACGCCGTTTTGCCCGCGTGCTGGCTATAGAAATCGTGCAGCAGCGAAGTGAATGCATCGTCGCCCATTTCCGCTCGGAGCATATGGAAAACCATCGCGCCCTTGTTCTCCACCACGGAATCGTACTGATCCGAGTAGGGGGCCAGTCGCTGCGCTTGCGCGATCGGGTCGGCATCATCGTACATGAGCGCGCCGATGGCAAATTCGCTGAGCTCGCGCTGGAGCCCTGAAATGCCGTCGGCCTGCTCGGCATAAATGGCTGCCGCATAGCGCGACAAGCCGTCCGTGAGCCACACGTCCGCCGCTGAAGCGGGCAGGACGCTGTCGCCCCACCACTGGCCCGCGGCAAGCTGCGCCAGCAAATTGCCGTTCGGCTTCACACTCCACTGCCGCGCACTGACAAGCAGCAGTCCCGGCGCGGAAAATCCGTCGAGAGACCCGTCTGGCATCTGCGCCACGGTCAGGCTCGGCGCCCCCGGGCCATTGCCCTGGAGTTGCCCGAACTCATCGGAAAGGTCGCTCAGTACCAGCGCAAGAGTATTTCCGTAATCCGTTGCGGTCGAGGCCTGAGCCGCCGGAGTGTAAAACGAAAAGTGGTAGCCCTGCGCTGAAACGGACGAAAGCTGCAGGCTGCCCGCGACGAACGACCCGGCAGGAGATGCCTGATCGCAGTGGAATACGTAGGACGCTTGCTCCGGTGCTCCCGGGCCGATTCCCGGGCGCATGGTCGGCGGATCGGCTTTGCCGGTGCCGACCACGGCAAAACTGCTCGGGACGATGACGTTGAAAGTGCCGGTGTAGCGATTCGAGGGATAATTCGTCAGCGGGAACCAGCGCGCCGGCAACAAAAGGTATGCGGACGTTTTGTCAACCGAGGCGAAACGCACTCCCTTGGTAGGGCTGTCGTCCTGGCTCGAAACCGAGCCGCTGTATTCGAATGTCAGAGAGACTTTGTCGCCCGGTGTGGCGGAGCTCGGCAGTTCGACGCTCAAAAGCAAGGGAGATTCGCCATCGCGATCGAACGAAAGCGATTGGCCCGCGGCATTTTTCACCGAGGTAACGCGCAGGTCTGGGTGCAATTCCACGAGCACCGTTCGCGCAACCTGGTTGGCGACGAAATCGACCGTCGCTTCGGCGGAAATTGTCTTTTGATCGGGGAAAACGATCACTTCGACGTTGTAATTCGTCGCGCGAAAGGGAAATGCGCGACGCGTTTGTGCAGGCGCCACCTGCGCCGCCAAAAAGACCAGCAGGAGACTGGCACCCAGGCGCGCCATTCCGCTCACGAATCGTGCCTTTCGAGACACGGCAAAATCCTCAGGCTCCTAAGATACCAGATAACCTCCTTCAGTTGCCCGAGCTTGCGGGTTCCAGCATCGTGCTGAAGATTTCCGCGGCGCGCTCGATCGCGCCGCCCGAGCCGAGCTTGGCGCGAACTTCGGCGAACTCGCGTCTCATCGTTTCGCGCTCCGCTTCGGAGTCAAGCAGCCGCCCAATTTCCGACGCCAGATTGGCGGGCGTGAGATCGTCTTGAATCAGTTCCGGCGCCACCCGCCGCCCGGCGATCAGATTCACCATGGCGAAATTGGGAGTGCGCACCATGTGCTTCAGGATCGTCGCCGTCAACCGCGCCACGCGGTAGATCACCACCATGGGCGTGCCAAGCAGTGCGGCTTCCACGGTTGCGGTGCCGCTTGCCACCATGGCGCAATCGGCCGACCCCAGCACGTCGTACGCGGCGCCTTCGATGTGCCGGATGTCGATTCCGAGTGACCGCTCGTACTCGGCGAACGGCTGGAGGTCGATTCCCGGCGCGGCCGCGTGCACGAATTGGACGGCGCCACGCTGCGTGTGCTCGCGGGCGATCTGCGCGCACGCGTCGAGGATTGTTCGATAGTGATGTGTGATTTCCTTGCGGCGGCTTCCGGGCAAGAGCGCGACAATGGGCCGTCCAGCGTCCAGCCAGTGCCGCGCGGCAAATTCCGCGCGCGTCATCGACGCGTGCACCACATCCGCCAGCGGATGCCCGACGAAATTCACTGGCACGCCCGCGTCCCCGTAAATTTGTTCCTCAAACGGAAATATCACTATCATGCGCTTTACCAGCCGCTTCACCACGCGCACCCGTCCCGGTCTCCACGCCCAGACTTGAGGACCGATGAAATAGCCCACGGGAATGTGGCGATTCTTCAGCCGCCGGGCTACTCCCAAATGAGTGCCCGGAGAATCGACCAAAATCGCTAGGGACGCTTTGCGCCGGGCAGCCTCGCGCGCCAGACGATTCTGCACGCGCACGACGGTCGGAATTTTGTGCAGCACCTCGGCGATCCCAACGACGGCCACTTCGTGATAATCCGCGATCAGCTCCACGCCCGCTTCAGCCATGCGCGGCCCACCCATGCCGAAGAACTGCGCGCCGGTGCGTTCTCGCATGGCCTTCGCCAGTCGAGCGGCATACATGTCGCTCGAAGCCTCGCCTGCGGAAATGAGGATGACGGGAGCGCTCATGCGGTGGCGGCGCCGGTCGCCAGCGCCGATTCGATTGCGAGATCAGATGAGCATGACTTGCGCCGCCGCAAACGCAGTTTAGTCATCGGCGGGCATGGACTGCGTGAATCCACTTGCCGCGGGGCCGGGAAGCGACAGCTCCAGTTCTTGTTCCTTGTACTGCAGCTGATACAGGCGGTGATAAATCCCGCGCAGCGCCAGAAGCTCCTGATGCGAGCCCTGTTCGCGCAGCCGCCCTTTGTGGAAGACGAGTATGCGGTGCGCGTGTTGAATCGTACTCAACCGGTGTGCAATTACCACGGCGGTGCGCCCCGTCAGCAAACGGTCGAGCGCTTCGCGAATCAGCAGTTCTGTCTTGGTATCAACGCTGGACGTAGCCTCATCGAGAATCAGGAACTTTGGATCGTGCGCCAGCGCTCGCGCAAAGCTCACCAATTGGCGCTGGCCGACGGAAAGTCCTCCGCCGCGTTCGTTCACGGGAGTATCGATTCCTTTGGCAGCCGAATCGATGTACGGACCGAGTCCCACTTCGCGCAGCGCGCGGATCACCGTGGCGCGATCGATCGATTGCGTGCCGAGCTTCACGTTCGATTCGAGCGTGCCGGTGAAAAGGAATGGGTCCTGCAGCACGATCCCGAATAGCATGCGCAGGTTCTGCAAATCCATCTCGCGGATGTCCACTCCATCCAGCAGGATTTGCCCGCGCTGAATGTCGTAGAACCGCAGCAGCAGCTGAATGATGGTGGTTTTGCCCGCGCCCGTGTGGCCAACGATCGCGAGTGTCTGTCCCGGTTCAACGCGGAACGAAACATCGCGCAGCACCCATTCGTCGTCTTTGGGATTCGCGCCGCCGTGATAGGCGAACCAGACGTTGCGGAACTCGATCTCGCCGCGTGGAGCTGGAAGTTCGCGAACATGCGCGGGCGAAACGATCGTTACCGGCTCATCGAGCAAGTTGAAAATGCGCTCCGACGCGGCCATGGCCGTCTGCAAAATGTTGAATTTGTCGCTCAGATCCTGAATCGGCCGGTAGAAGCGCTGCGCGTACAGCATGAAAGCAAACAACACGCCGATGTCGATCGTTCCGCGAATCACGCGCACGCCGCCCACCCAGTAGAGCAGGGCAACGCCCACCATGCTCAGAAATTCGACGCCCGGCAGGAAATAGGCGTAGGCGTAGATCGCGTCCTTATACGCGTGCAGGTAATTGCGGTTGAACTCGCGGAACTGCTCGCGCGATTTTTTCTCCCGGTTGAAGAGCTGCACCACCGCCATGCCGCTGATGTGTTCCTGCAAAAAAGCGTTGATTCGCGCGATCGCCGTGCGAATGCGCCGGTTGGCGTCGCGCACTTGGTTGCGAAACACGTACGTCAGGACGATCATGAACGGCAGCGGAGAGAGCGTCGCCAGCGCTAGCACAGGTTTCAAAATAAATAGCCAGGCGATCAAGCCGAACAAAAAGACAAAATCATTCAGCATGGCCACCACGCCGGAGGCAAAGAGGTCGTTCAGTGCGTCCACGTCGGTGGTCGCGCGCGTCACCAGCCGTCCGATCGGGCTGCGATCGAAGAAGCTCATCGGCAGCCGCTGCATGTGCCCGAAAATTTCTTTGCGCAGGTCGTACATAGTCCGCTGGCCCACCACCTGCATGATGCGAACCTGCGCATACTGCAATCCAAAGCTCGCCACCAATGTCCCGAAATACACCAGCACGAGCCAAAGCAGCCCCTGCATAGCCACGCTGCGGCTGATGAGGTTGGAAAACCCCGGATCGATGTAGCTGTCGATGGCTACTTTGAAAAGGTAGGGCCCGATGATGTCCATTGCGGCAACGCCGAGCGAGATCGCCACGGCGACCGCAACCAGCCGTCGATAGGGACGCAGATATTCCAGGAGGCGGCGCGTCAGCCGCGTGTCATACAGCTTTCCTAGCTTCTCTTCTTCGCGAAAGTCGCTCATTCGCGTTCGAGTTCCTCTTCGAGCAGCTGCTTTTGGTAAAGATCGGCGTAATAGCCGCCGAGCGCCAGCAGTTCATCGTGCGTGCCGCGCTCGATGATGCGCCCTTCGCGCATCACGATGATCTGGTCCGCGTTCCTCACCGTGGAGACTCGATGCGAGATCAGGATCGTGGTCCGTTGGCTCATCACTCCGCGCAACTGACGCAAAATTCTCTCTTCCGTCTCGGTATCGACGCTCGATAGCGCGTCATCCAAAATCAAAATCCGCGGCTGCCGCAGTATGGCGCGCGCAATCGACGTGCGCTGCTTCTGCCCGCCCGAAAGCGTGATACCTCGCTCGCCCACCATGGTGTCGAATCCGTGCGGGAAGCTCTGAATTTCGCCCGAGATTCCGGCGATTTCCGCGGCTTCGTAGACGTGCTCCTCCGCCGCTTCGGAAACGCCGAAGGCGATGTTGCCGCGAATCGTGTCGCTGAATAAAAACGTATCTTGCGGCACGTAGCCGATCGAGCGCCGCAAATCCGCGAGCGAGTATTGGTCGATGGGCTTGCCATCGATCAGGATCGTGCCGTGCGGCGCTTCCCAAAGCCGCCCGATCAAAGACGCCAGCGTGGATTTTCCGCTTCCGGTGGGACCGACGATCGCCAGCGTGGTCCCGGCTGGCACGTGAAGATTGATGTCGTGCAATACCGGAACGCTTCCTGCCCCGTTCGCGCCCGTCGGATACGCGAATGAAAGGTGCCGAAACTCAATATCGCCCCGAATGGGACTCGCGGACGTCGCTGCGGCAGCTTGATCCGCGGTACGGTCAAGCGCCTGCCCCGCGGAGCTGTCTTGAATATTCGGCCGCGCGTTCATTATGTAGTTCAATCGCCCCATCGACGCCGCGCCACGCTGAAAAATATTCGTCACGTATCCGATGGCGATCATCGGAAACGTAAGTTGAATCAAGAACGTGTAGAACGCCGAAAACGTGCCGAGCGTCAGCCGCCCGTCGATGGCCCTCCGGCCGCCCAGCGCCAGCAAAATCACCACCGTCAATCCGATCAACACCGAAAGAGCCGGGAAAAATAGGCTCCAGCTGCTGATCAGCTTGATGTTTTGCCCAACATATTCGCGGTTCGCCGCGTCGAAAGCCTCGATTTCCGGTTGTTCTTGCGCGTAGGCGCGTACCACGCGGATGCCGGTCAAATTTTCCTGCGCGCGCGTCGAAAGCACGCCCAGCGCGGCTTGGATCTGCTCCGAAAGCCGGTGGATGATCTGCCCGAAGTAGCGCACCGCCAGCGCCACGAACGGAACGGGAATCAGCACCCATAGGGTCAATTCCGGCGAAAGCCGGAACATGAAAAAGATGGCCAGCACCATGGTGGTGAACGTCACTGCCGTGTACATGATTCCCGGTCCGAGCACCATGCGCACGGCGTTCAGGTCGTTCGTGGCGCGCGACATCAAATCGCCCGTGCGATTGCGCGCGTAAAACTCCGGATCGAGCGCCATCAGGCGCGCCAGCACGTCGTTGCGCAAATCGTATTCGATATCGCGCGATATCCCGATCAGAATCCAGCGCGTCCAGTAGGAGAAAAATCCCTTTACGATCATCGCGACGACCAGGATCGCGCAGTACAACCCGAGCGCGTGCAAGCTCCGCGGCGAGTAGAAAGCGAACAGCGGATGAAGCAACGTCCGCGCCGTTCCGGTGAGCGTCGAAAGGGGAACGGCGGAGCCCCGCAGGCAATCCATGATCGCGCCGATGACCAGCTGCGGCAGCGCGCCCACGATTCCCATCATGGCTAGTGTGAAGAGGCCGATCCCGACGAACTTCTTGTAGCGGAGGACGTAGGGAACCAGAGCTTTCAGCTCTTGCCAGCCGGACGGCATACGAGCAGGCTTGGCGGATGCTCCGGGGACGGCTTGCGCGGTTGCGCTCATTGGCGAGTATTAGACGCGAGAAAGGTGACTTTGATTTCGTTCATGGGCGCGCGGCTACCGGTGGATTCGGGTTTCCTGGCATTCCCCCGCGGATTCGACCCGCCCGTGCTGCACCGATTCTAACGCCGGGTTTGTTTTCAGGAAAGCCGCTCAAACGAAGAAATTCCAGCTTGGCGATGTGCGCGCTCTTGCGCCGGATAAGTCCAGCCTCTTCTTCACTGGGCCGCGAGAATTTCGTCCAGGCGCGCTTCGAAGTTTTCTTCACCCTCGGACCAGAGGCGCAGCCGCTCCATCGGCACGGCTTTGGCGATCCGGTTTGTCCACTCAAGCAGCTTGCGGATGTTTTCCCGCGTTTTTTCCTGGTATCTCTCGATGTTTTCGGGCCAGGCCATCGCTTCCAAAAAACGCCCTTCTTCGCGGCTCGCGGCTGGCGCGCTGGCGCGAATTCCCGAACCAAGCAGCCCCGCATGTCCGGTGAAGAGATGCTCGAAACCGAGGCAGATCTGGAAATGGCCGTTCTCGCGCCAGAATCCGTCGTCGTAATCCTCGCCGTGGCAAAGAATCTCCAAAGGCTGCGGCTCAACCGTGGATTTCGCGGTCGCCGGATCGAAGACCGCCAAATCCCAGTAGCAGTGCATTTCGTATGAGCAATCGCTATGGACGTGCCCGCGAACAATCTCCATGGCGCTGGCGGGATCGAGAGGAAGCGACCGAAAATCGTGCTCCAGCACCGGCGCCTCCGAAGCGTCGATCGCGCGTACCGTCATTTGGTCGATTCCCGGCCGCTTGGCGGAATAGGGGACCGTGGCCAGAAACATATCGAGCCGGTTCACAATTTGGTCTTCCGGAAAATCCCGGCACCACACGCTGAGATAAGCTTGATTCGGCATGACTCCATTATAGCGGGAGCGAAACGAGGAAAGGAAAGGGGCGGGCCGCATGAAAATCACGGGCCGCTGGGTGCCCGGCTACTTCTTGGTCTCGGGAGGCTCGTCCTCGTCGTTTTCCTGGAACTGCCCGGAAATCCCCATCAGGCGCTCTTTGATCGTGTCGCCCATTCCGGCCAGCACGTCCGCGCACGTATCGCGAATGCGCTTTTCGGCTGACTTGGAGAGCGCGTCGAGCACCGCCTGCGAATGTTGGCCCAGGGTGGTGGCCGAAGCCAGCAGCCAGGAATTCGAAGCATTTTGCAGGCGCGTCTTGTATTGCTCGATCGATTCGCTGGACGATTTCTCGACCTGTTTCATCCACGCCGCCTGCTGCTCTTGCCGGCGGTTTTCCCATTCATCGAGAAGCGGCACGATCTGCGACTGTAGATACGTCTGCGCCTGTTCCACGCCCTTGATCATCATGTCGTCCAGGCTCTTCTGGAACGTCGCGAGCGAACCTTCGCGATTGAACTCGATATCCGACCGCGCTTTTTCCATCGCTTGCCGCGAGGCCTCTTCGAACTTCTTCAATGAATTGGCTGTGACCTGCTGAATCCGGTCGCTGAAGCTGGCCGTCGCCATCTCCGCGTTTTCAGCGAGCTTCATGTGCTCGCGCTCGGACACTTCCTTGGCCGCCTCTTCGATCTGCGCGCGGCTGTGCTCCACGTACGTGCGGCCGTAATGATCGAGTTCCGACGCCACCAGGCTCGAAGACTTCAGCGGCGCGATGCCGCAATTCCGTGCCCGATTGCTCCACGGCCTTCTCGAGCGACGCCTGCATCGTGGTATGCGCTTTCTTCTGATACCAGTCGGTGGCTTTGCGAAGTTCTTCGTACGTGGCGTGCTGCGCTTCGGTGCTCTTTTGCTCCAGCTCTTCCTCGAACTTCGAAACCAGCCCGCGCGAGGCCTGCTCGATCTCCGCCGGATACTTTTGCGCTTCCTGGCGCACGCGTTCGAGCGATTCTTGCATCGCCTGCTGCGACGCTTCCTGAATCTTTTCGCGAACCGTGTCTTGGATCTGCGCCGTTTGCTCCGCCGCTTGCTGCGCCTGTTCGCGCACGGCGTTCTGAACCTTCTCTGCCTCTTCTACTGCCTGCTTCAGTTGCTCGCGCAGCGCATTCTGCAACTGTTCGGCTTGCGCGCGTGCCCCCGCCAGTTCGGATGCGGCCTGCTGGGCCTCGCTGCGCTTGGCCGACAGGGTACGATCGAGCTCGGCGGAAAATTCGGACATCACTCCCTGCGCCGAGTCGCGCAGCAGCGGTTCGATTTGCTGCACTCGTTCGGCGACGGCTTGGTCGGCCCGCCGCGCGATCTCCTCGTGCTGCGACGCGACGATTTCGTCGAGTCGCTGGCGCGTTTGTGCCACGGTCGATTCCGCCGTCTGTTGGAGCTGCGATTTCGCTTCCTCGGCCCGGGCGCGTTCCTGCTCTAGGCCCGAACCGAGCGACTGTATCTTGGCTTGCGCTCCGGCGATCGCTTCGTTGATCGTTTTGTGAACGTTGGCGGTGCGCTCACCGACCGCTTGCTCGGCTTTGGCCGCTGCGGATTGCGCCGCCTCTTCCAGCTTTTGCCCAAGCTTCTCCGAAGCGTTCGAGACTGCCGCCTCGAACGTTTCGGTCCAGCGCTGGCTGGCCGCCGCGGAGTCGGCCTGCAGCTGCTCGGCCGCCTGGCTGCGAACGGAATGCGCCGTGTCTTCGAGATTCTTCTTCCACTGACCGAGTTGCTGCTGGGCCGCTTCCGGCGACGACAAGATCTGCGAGGATGGCGAATTCGCCTCGCGCTCGGAAATGATTCGCTCGACCGCGGCTTCCACTGTCTGCTGCAGATTTCGCGCCGCGGCCTGGTGTGCGGCTTGTTGCGACGCCTGTTCACCCGCGTGCGTCACCGCCTGTTCCACGGCCTGGCGAATTTTTGCGTCCAGATTCGCAGCGGATAGGTCGCTCACCTTGCGGGCTTCGTCGACCAGCGCCGAAGTGCGCTCGGCCGCCTGCTGCACCACGCGCTTCACAGCCGATTCCGAAACGCGCTCCATCGAAACTTTGATCGCGTGCTCCACGGCCTCGTGCAATTGCGCATCAAGCTGCTGGCGCACGACCGTCATCTCTTCGTTGATTGCCGAATGCGCACTCTTGCGGACCGACTTCTCCAGCGTGTCCTTGGCGTCGGTGACCATTTGCGCCACTTGCTTCGCGGCGGCCGCTTGCGCTTCGTGCGCTGACGCGGGGCTCGGGACCACGTGAATTTTCGCGTCCGACGCTGCTGACTGTTCCGGTGCCGCCGTTATCGGGCGCGATGACGCTGCCGGTGGTACCTCCGCAGGCGCGGTAGTCTCAGCCGCATTTGCCGCTGGGGCCTCGACATCGCTCGCAGCCGTTTCCGCGGTCGGAATTTCCAGCTCTTCCGGGACTTCGCTCGATTGCTCTTCGCCCGGACACGGGAACCAGTCTTCCGGGGGGAAGGCGATCCCCCAAATATTGCCGGCAATCTCGAATTCCAGCCCGATCTGGAAAAGCTCTCGAACCGTTCGCGGCCTCTGCACCCACACCACGCGCCCCTGCACTGTGCGAGGCGACTGCGCTGGTTCCGGCCGGGGGATATCCAGCGTGATCGTGGAGTTTTTTGGCACGTAGTGCTTGGACTGGTACTTGCACCCGTGGCAGTTGATCATCACCGTGGTGGTGCGTTCCTTGAACGGCTGTCCGAGCGCGTCCACACCCGTAACGGCGATCGGCACGGCCTGCACGATCCGCGTGCTGCGACGCTTCTGCGGGCTGGTTTCCTCGGATAGCAACGGATCTACCACACGCCCCTCCGGTGAGCTTCATTCGAGAGTAGCATTCCACGTCCGGGGGCTGTCGATAGGACCACTCAGATTGTTCGTAAGGGTAACATCCGGAGGCGTTTGGCGGCGGGGAAGTGCTCCAATTCGGAGCAATACAACCGCGCCTGTGCCGTACCGATACAGAGGCGCCCGGCTTATTGAAAGCAGGCGTTCTGTGCCGACTGCAAATCGCTCTTGCTATACCGCCGCGGCAGGATTTCCACCAAGCCACCCTTCGCCTTGAATCCCTTGATGTCGCGCTCGCTAAGACGCTTTTTGGAGGGGGCAATCCGCCGAACGACAAATCCCGCGATGTAGTCGTACTTCTTTCCGTGCTTTGCGACGATGACGCAGCTTCGCCGCGAGGAGGACTCGGTCGCGATCACCACCGCCGTCACGGTGAGGTTGGGAATTTCCTCGGCGTGTCCGTGAATGTTCCATGCCGGAATCGGCTTCGCGATACCCGTTTTCGCTTCGGGTGGGTTCGGAACACGCCAGCCTTGCTGCGCGCAAGCCAGCCCTCCCAGGAGAAGAATTGCCGCGAGGGTCAACGTGATTCGCGTCATCGGAATATCCTGCCGCGGACGCCGGTGGCACATGCCGGACAAGGTCCAAGCCGCTATAGGGAACATTTGGGAGCTTTCGCCACCGCTGTCAAGCTCGTTCGCCCACGCGTATCCGCGCGCGAAAGGCCAACCGGCCCTTCTCGAAATCTTCGCCCTGGAAACGACGAAGCGCGGCAAATCTCCGGAACTTTTCGGCCGCTACGCCGAATCCCATATGTGGGGCGGCCGAAGCGATTCAAACTCGAAACACGACACATGGAGAAAACGAAATGAGAATCTGCTCGAAATCCACTCTTGCCATTTTGGCCCTGGCCCTCGCGTGCACGCCGGCGTTCGCGCAACAAGGGCCACCGAATCCGCCGCCTACTGCGCCGCCGGGACTTTCGGGCGGCCCGGGGCCCAGTGATCCAGCGGCGGCGCCGCCGCGCAATCGCGAAATGCGCGTCTGGACCGAGAGTGGCCGCGACCGTGGACGCGCTACTGGCCCGCGCGCAGCGTTTCCTGCGCAATCCGGAAATCCGCCAGGTCTTCGGCATCAGCGATCAGCAAGCAGCCAAACTCGAAAATCAGTTGACCGATTTCCGCAAAACGCGAATCCAGGACCGCGCCAATCTCGCCCTGCAGCGAATCGATCTGGAAAACCTGCTGGCCGCGGAGAATCCCGACCGTGCTGCGATTAACCGCAAGCTGCAGCAGGTGGGCGCGGCGCAGCTGGCGCTCGAAAAGTCCGCCATCGATTTCGCGCTCAACGTGAAGCAGGAACTCACGCCCGAGCAGCGCCAGAAGATTCGGCAATTCTTGCGCCAGCGGCGCGAGCGTCGATTCGAAGGCATGCCAGGCGGCGCAAGATCCCAACGCCGCAACTACCGCAGAGGCGGAATGCGCGGTCAGGGCTCGCAGCCGCCGACCGGAGGCGCGTCCGGCCAGCAAGATTCTCAGCCGCCGCAGTAGTTGAAGCGGCTGCTGGATTCGCGACAGCGAACCACAAAGGCCCGCTCCGGGTGATTGAAATTGTCAAAGAGCAATCACGCGCTCGCCCGAAGCGCGCGCCGGCCGCCGCAATCGGCGATGGCGGGAGCCCGAAATGCAGCACAATTTCGTGCGCCGGGATGTTCCGGGTAGAACGGTACGCGATCGTTTGTTTTCAACGACTTGCGTGCGTTTCTACTCGATTGACTGTTCCGGGTAAAACAAGCCGATGTTTGGGCTGCCGGGGCACACAAAAGGCGAACATGATTGGCGATTCTCGCGCTCACCGGGCGGGCCGATGCCGTCCGTTCCCGACGCCGAATTTTCGCCGCGCAAACCCTCGCTATTAATGCAGCCGCCCACGCCATAAAATGTTCCCACGTCATCGTCAAATAGCACCCGGCCGAATGAAAATGACACAAATCACATCGAAGCTGATCTCGCGGGCAGGGGTGACCTATATCACGTCGCAATGTGACGAATCTCCTGTACATGGAAGTTCCCGAGACGCCCAATGGGGCTGGAGCCGAGAGCGAAATGTATCTAAAACGGAAAGGAGATCAGAATGCTAGCCAAAGAAGCCATGTCGAAAGATCTTGCTTTTTGCATACCGTCAGACACGGCACAAGCAGCCGCCCAAACGATGAGACTTCGCGGGGTGGGAGCGCTTCCAGTCGTGTCCGACGCCGAACACCGCAAACTGCTTGGCATTGTGACTGACCGCGATTTGTGCTGCGGCGTGATCGCGGAAGCCAAACTTGCCGAAACCACAAAAATCGCCGACGTCATGACATGCAATCCGGTGACTTGTGCTCCCGAAAACACCTTGGATGACTGCGAGAAACTGATGCAGGCGCACCAAGTTCGCAGGCTTCCCGTGGTGGACACTCAGGGACAATGCGTGGGCATGATAGCGCAAGCCGATGTGGCATTGCATGCGCCGGCATCGAAAGTCGCAAAGACTCTCGCGGAGATTTCTAAGACGACCAGAGTCGTGCATGGGGTGCAGGCCGCAGTGGCATAAACGCAGTTCGATTATCCGAACTTGAGCACGCGATTGTCGGCGTGCGCAAGTCGAGAGTACCAATGATTTTTGCAAACCGCGTCGAGGCGGGCCGTCATCTCGCCAGAAAACTTCAAAAATATGCCGGCCGCAAAGACCTAATCGTACTTGGAATTCCTCGCGGCGGCGTTCCCGTTGCGTTTGAAGTGGCGAACGCGCTCGGAGCGCCGCTCGATATCTTTCTGTCGCGCAAGCTCGGTGTTCCAGGCCAAGAGGAACTGGCGTTCGGCGCCCTGGCGACCGGCGGTATCCGCATTCTCGATCGAGACTTGGTCCTGGAATTGGGCATCTCCGAAGAGGAAATCAACCGAGTTACGAGAACCGTACAGGCAGAGTTGGAACGACGCGAACGCGTATATCGAGAGAACCGACCGCCGCTGCGATTAGAAGGAAAAACAGCGTTGCTCATCGACGACGGCATTGCAACGGGCTCCAGTATGCGCGCCGCGATCGAGGCTTTGCGGCAGACAAAATCAGCACGTGTAGTAGTCGCTGTGCCGGTGGCGCCGCTTCGGACCTGCGACAGGCTGCGATCCGAGGTGGATGAATTGATCTGCGCTTATGCGCCGGAGTCCTTCTTTGCGATCGGGCAGTTTTATGAGGACTTCTCTCAAATTAGCGATGAAGAAGTCACCGAGTTGCTTCGGCGCGCCACGCAACGGGCCGGTTCCCCGCCGATTCCTCCCGTGCCTCCCGCAACGGATATCGTAGAAGAGGCATCGCGCGAGTCCTTCCCGGCAAGTGATGCGCCAGGCTGGACTCAGAGGCAAGAAAGGAGAGCGTCATGATCCCGGCAAGAAAATCTCAAACAGATGGCACAGAAGCGGAAATTTCGATCGAGGCAGGAAAAGTCGTCTTAGGCGGCATCCTAGGCCTTCCGGGAAAGTCGTCCGCAGTGGTTCTGTTTGCACACGGCAGCGGGAGTAGTCGGCACAGCCCGCGCAATCAGTACGTGGCACGAGTGCTGCGCTCGGCGGGGATTGGAACCCTCCTGTTCGACCTGCTGACGCGTGAAGAAGAGGCAAAGGATGAGGTTGCCGGCGAACTGCGTTTCAACATCCGTTTCCTGGCGGACCGACTGAAGGATGCCACGCGCTGGTTGATTGCGCGTCCGGACATGAAGGGCGTGCGGATGGGATATTTTGGAGCGAGCACGGGAGCAGCTGCGGCACTGGTTGCTGCGGCCGAACTGCGCGGTGTGATCGAGGCAGTCGTGTCGCGAGGCGGGCGGCCAGATTTGGCGGGTAAAGCACTAGCCGCCGTCACGGCGCCAACTCTGCTGATCGTAGGTGGAAACGACGAGCCGGTGATCGGGATGAATCAAGACGCACTGGCAGAACTCCGCTGCGAAAAGAAACTCGTCATAGTTCCAGGTGCGACGCATCTATTCGAAGAGCGGGGCGCGCTGGAAGAGGTGGCGCGGCTTGCGGCGGAGTTTTTTCACCGATACCTTATGAATGTCGGCAAATCCCCGATCCACACATCCGTGAGTGCCTAAAAGGCCGCATGGCCCAAAATCGACTCGGCAAATGGCGAGTCTCACGATTCTTTTCAAAACGATTATGAGTGGCGACGTATGAAGGCCGCGACACAGAATCGCGAAGCACATCGCTTTATGACTGGGTTAGGGGGTCCGATCCTAGATCGGTTGCCCGAGAAGTACCACCGGCGTTAGACTCCCAGCATGCGCAAGAAGAAACTTGCCAAGAAGACGACGACGAGGAAGAAGAAGTCTGCTAGCCGAAAAAGGACCATCCGCAGCAAGAAACCTATTCAGCGTAAGAAAGCAGCTCGGTTTATGGAGCCGAGTGGAAACACATCTGCACAAATCCATCAAGGCGTTGTCTTGGAGGACAGCAATCAACCGGAGCCACGACGATTTCCTGAAAACGATGCCGAATATGGCGAAGAATCGTAGTCTCGGTCTACCTTAAGCTCAGGACTAACGGTCGCCTCCGTCCCGATCTGCCGTAAGAACAAGGTTTCGTCTCTCACATCCATGTGCTTTTGGGACCGCGGGAACTTTGCCGGTTACCCGGTTAATTGGGAGTTGGCCCCGGCGAAGTGTGCATGTGTTTCTCTGTGAATCTCAAAATCGAAAGCCCAGACTAAATCTTCAGTGCAATCACCTGTGATGCCCATCACTGTTTAGACCAGCTTCCTGAGTTAAAAAGAAGCTGTTCATGAGCCGAACACTAAAGTGAGGGGAAGGTTCGAAACAGCCATTTCGCATTAAGCCGCGTCCTGTCCATCAAACATCCGATCCCTCGAACGACAATCCCGCCCCTTTGCAAAAAGCAAAAGGGGCCAAGCACTTACGAAAGGAACGAGGACAATGCCAGCAAAGTCAGCAGCCGTACAACGCGTGCGCGTAGGGACTTCATTGAAGGCCAAAGACGTGATGCAGCAGCCGGTGATCGCAGCGACCCCGCAGGCTTCCCTGCGAGACATTGCGACGCAACTCGTCACCAATGAATTCAGCGGAATGCCCGTAGCTGCGCCCGACGGCAGGGTGGTCGGCGTGGTTACAGAATCGGACGTTGTTCGCGCGCTCATTCAGGGCAAGCGGCTAGAGAACTTGACCGCTGTGGACGTAATGACTGGGCCGCCGATCACGGTGGATGTGGACACTCCGCTTGAGGACGTGATGAAAAGTCTAGAAGACTACCGCATTGTCCGTGTACCGGTGACCAGTGAGAACGCGCTCGTTGGGATCATTTCTCGGAGCGATGTAATCAGAGTGATTCTAGAACCCGAATTCATGGCGTTTGGTGTGCCTCTGGCTGATTAAGCAGCGGCGCCGCTAAAGAGCGTAGGAGAATCAGACGTTCGCTGAGCGAAAGCGAATCCTCACCTGTGGTTTGCCAACGCTCTGGAGGCTTCTCGTGGAACTTATGAGTGCCATCAGGCAGCGACGGGCCGTTCGAGAGTATACGGAGCGGCAGGTCGACCGTCCGGAGGTCGAGAAGTTGATCGAGGCAGCTATACTCGCGCCGAGCGCAATGAACTTGCAACCATGGGCATTCGCCGTGTTGCTGGGGCACGATCGTGTGAATGAGTGCGCGAAACTGGCCCAGACTTGGCTCCTCGCGAATTTCTCTCGAACGTCTTTCTCGCAAACTTCGCAGGGTGCGCGCTTGCGACAGATGTTGGAGGATCGAAATTATGTCCTCTTTCATCATGCACCTGCGCTTGTTATTACCTTGGCTAAATCCTCGGAGTCTCAATCTGCGGAGGACTGTTGCCTCGCAGCCGAAATCTTGATGTTGGCAGCTCGTGAAGCGGGGCTTGGGACTTGTTGGATCGGTCTTGCGCGCCCGTGGCTTGATTTACCCGCAACGAAGCGCGACTTTGGGTTGCCGGAACACTACCACGTCGTCGCCCCCATCGTACTCGGGTATCCGAAAACATGGCCGCAGTCACACGGAAGGAGCCCCGCGGAAGTACACTGGCTTCGGTAGAGCATAATTCCTGAGAACTCGGCTTACCAGACGTGGTCCCTCGGAATAGGAAACCGCGTTATCTTTCCCTCTCGCAAGCCATGGCCAAAGGCAGCTGCTAGTCGAACTCCGACTTGCTTTGCACTCGAAACGGAATTTTGATGGTCCCGAACTGCTGCCAGCTACGCCCCCCCGGTAAAGTAGCGACTAATTCCACTTCCTTCAGATGCGCATCGACCTTCTCGAAACACAGGAATCCTTGCACAAGCCCGCCTGGAGAGATAAACCCCTTTGTGGTCCCCTTTTGCAGCATCGACTGTGTCGGTAGGTGAATGGCACGGATGTATGGGTAATCGAGGTTGTAATAGCCCATGTCTGGGGCCAACGCGTATGGCCCCAGGCTGCTGTAGTTCGTTGGCGTCCACCTGCATATCACATCGGCTGCTGCAGATGGGATAGGTACTCAATGCAGTCATTCAAAGTGGCGAGCTGCGGATAATCGGCTTCGGGTATGTCAATCCGGAATTCTTTGTGCAACGCAATCACGAAGTTCAATAAGTCCATCGAATCGATATCCAGCTGATCGCGGATCCTTCGATCTGGCTTAAGCTGAGAAAAATCAGCCTCCGGTGCAATTTGGCCCAGAGCGCGAACAACTTTTTCTTTAATCTCATCCCTGGTCATAGCTTCTCCGGTTCCTGTAGGCGGCGGTCTATCGCAGCCAGAAGCAGCCCTCCGCGGTGGCCATCGCTAACGCGATGATCCCCTGACAGCGTGGCCGAAACGACCGGCCGGGAGACAATCTGCCCGTCGACCGACCAGGGACGTTCGGTGATCTTTCCGAATCCTACGAGCGCGACTTGAGGAGGATAGATGATGCCAAAGACGGTCTCGACGCCTTGTTCGCCTAGGCTGGTGACCGTGATCGTCGGGTCGCTGAGCTCCGAACTCCGCAGCGATCCAGACCGCGCCCGGAGAACCAGATCACGGAAGTTCTTCATCAGTTCGTCGAGGCTCTGCCGGTCGGTATGGTGCAGTGCCGGAGCGACCAATCCGCCACCTCGTAAAGAAATGGCCACTCCAACGTTTATCTCAGTTGCCTGGACCACCTTGCCCGCGCTCCACACCGCATTTAGCTCAGGAATCTCGCGCAGAGCCAGAGCGACCGCTTTGAGAAGCAACACGCCGTAGACGAGTCGATCTTCGACGGAGCGCTTCGGGTTTTCCTGAGTGAGCCAGGCGATTGCGAGGCTCATGTCGATCGAAGTGCTCAAGTAATAGTGCGGAATCTCGCGTTTGGACCTGGCCATCGTAGCGGCAATCACCTGCCGCATGCGGGACCGCCTGTCCAGCTCGGGGCTCGGCGCGGGGTGCGCGGCTTTCGCTTGCGCCGCCTTTTGAACGTCCTCTAAAGTGACGCGGCCGCCCGGCCCGCTTCCAGCCAATAACGCCACATCAATCCCGCGCTCAGCTGCGACTTTTCTGGCTACCGGAGAAATGTGCACTCGTCCTGGCTCGACGCCCTTTGCTTCAGGGCGTGGCGACGTCGCAGGAGTTACTGGAATAGCAGGCGTGGTTTCGACTGGAGCCGCTTTTGGAGCGGCAGCTGCCTCCTGTTGTGCGGGCTTTCCTTCCTCACGAATGATGGCGAGTACGGTTCCCACGGGAACCTTTTCTCCCGGTTGTACGAGGACCTTCTCAATTACGCCGTTCGCGAAGACCTCTACCTCGATGTCTGCCTTGTCCGTCTCCACGTCCGCGATAATGTCGCCTCGACGAACGCTCTCACCAACATGCTTCCGCCACGCCAGTAATTTGCCCGCACCCATGTCGGCGCCAAGCTGGGGCATGACGAACTCAGCCATGACGAGGTGTTATCTCCTGGGCGGTGCTGACGATCTCTTCGACCTTGGGCAGAGCCGCCGTCTCAAGGTGCTTTGCGTAGGGCATGGGCACCTCGACACTACACACCCGAGCGACCGGTGCATCAAGGTCATCGAAGGCATTTTCCATAATCTGCGCGCTGACTTCGGCCGAGAGACTTCCGGCGCGCCATCCTTCATCAATTACCACTGCTCGATGCGTCTTCTTGACGGAAGCCAAGATCGTCCGCGTGTCGAGAGGGCGCAACGACCGTAGGTCTATTACTTCCGCCTCAATTCCGTACTGGCTTAAGCGGTCAGCAGCCTCGATTGTCTTGTTCAGCGTGCCACCGTAAGTGATGAGCGTGATGTCTCCTCCCGGGCGAGCTACCGATGCGTGAGTGAGGTCGCTGGGCGTTGCGGCCTCATCCACTTCACCTTCCATGGGGTACAAGGTGGCGTGCTCGAAAATGAAGACTGGATCTGCTTCGCGGAGTGCGGCCAGCAGCATTCCGTAAGCATCGGGCACCGTTGCTGGCGTCAGAACTTTAATCCCAGGAATATGGGCGAACCAGCATTCGAGGCTGTTCGAATGTTGTGCCGCCATCTGGCGTCCGCCTCCTGTGGCGAGGCGAACGACGAGCGGCACATTGAGTTGTCCGCCCGACATGTGCCGCAGAGAGGCCGCGTTGTTCAGAATCTGATCCATTGCCAACAAACTGAAATTCACGGTCATGATTTCGACGATTGGACGCATACCACCCAGCGCTGCGCCGATGCCCGCTCCGACGAACGTGGACTCAGAGAGAGGCGTATCGCGAATCCGCTCCGGACCAAACTCCGCGAGAAGTCCGTGGCTCACGGCAAAGGCGCCGCCATAGCGACCAACATCCTCGCCCATTAAGAAGACGCGAGGATCATCTCGAAGGGCCTTTCGCAGTGCTGCTCGAACAGCTTCGCGATAGGTCATTTTCGTCATGCTGTTGCCGGCCCTTCAACGTTCTTGAGGAGGTCATCGATGGGCTCGAAAGCGCTCTCCTCCGCATAACGCACGGCGTCCTCAATTTCCGCCCCAACTTCCGACTCGATGTGATCCAGATCCGAATCTTCCAATAATCCCCATTTTCGGAGGCGGTTTTCAAAGAGTAGAATCGGATCGCGCTTCTTCCACTCCTCGATCTCCTCTTTCGTGCGGTACAAGTCCGGATCGGACATGGAGTGAGCGCGGAAACGATAGGTTCGCAGTTCGAGCAGAAACGGGCCGTCTCCGCTTCGCACCGAACCTGCGGCTTGCTTCGCCGCTGTTTCGGCCGCGAGAACGTCCATACCATCCACGGCATTTGAAGCCAAGCCATAGGCATTGGCCTTTCGGCTGATATCTGGTTGCGCCTGATGGCGCACGAGCGCCGTACCCATTGCATAGAGATTGTTTTCACAGAGAAAGAGAACGGGCAGCTGCCAAAGTGCCGCGAGGTTCAATGCCTCGTGAAATTCTCCCTCGGCAACGGCACCGTCTCCAAAGTAGCAGGCAGTCAGTCTTTGCCGGTGCTGGAGTTTGTCTGCCAGAGCCAGACCCACAGCGATGGGAAGGCCGCCTCCCACAATTGCGTATCCGCCATAGAAGCGGCGATTGACGTCAAAGAAATGCATGGAACCGCCGTGGCCGCGGCTGCAACCGGTGACCTTTCCGAACATCTCCGCCATCAATGCACGTGGAGGAATGCCGCGCGCCAGCGCGTGACCATGCTCTCTGTAGGTAGCTACGATGGCGTCTTCCGGCGTTAGAGCCTGCATGGCCCCGACTCCCGTCGCCTCCTCCCCAATATAGAGGTGCAGGAAGCCGTGAATCTTCTGCAGGCTGTACATCTCGGCAGCTTTCTCTTCGAAGCGGCGGATTCGCAACATCTCCCGCAACAGGAACAGAGCATGCTCCCGGTCAACAGGTGGGCGCTGGGAAATGGTTGTCGCAGACATTTAATTGGCCTCCAGCGTGGATATATCTCCCTCGGGGAGGCCGAGTTCACGCGCCCTTAGAAGTCGGCGCATGATCTTGCCGCTGCGCGTTTTGGGCACGGCGGCGACGAACTCAATTTCCTTTGGTGCGACAGCAGTTCCTAGTCGCGTGCGCGCAAATGCCATGATCTCGCGCCGCAATTCTTCGGTCGGTATATAGCCGGTGCGCAGTGCGATGAATGCTTTCACGATCTCGAATGCGACCGGATCAGGCTTGCCGATTACACCGGACTCAGCGACGGCCTTGTGTTCCATCAATACGCTCTCGACTTCGAACGGACCGATCAGGTGTCCAGACGTTTTGATGACGTCGTCCTTGCGCCCGACGAACCAAAAATAGCCGTCCCGGTCCCGCTTGGCGAGGTCACCGGTCAGGTAGAACCCTCCTGCGAAGCATTTCTTGTAGCGCTCGGGCTCTTCCCAATATCCGCGAAACATGGACGGCCAGCCAGGACGAAGAGCCAATTCGCCCTGCACATCGGCTTCGCGAATCGCCTCGATCGAGCCATCTTCCTTCTTCTCCACGATAGCCGCTTCAATACCTGGCAGTGGACGGCCCATAGAGCCAGGACGAATGTCCATCGAAGCAAAGTTAGCAATCATGATTCCGCCGGTTTCCGTCTGCCACCAATTGTCATGGAACGGCAGACCCAACACGTCTTTACTCCAGACGACGGCTTCCGGATTAAGGGGCTCGCCAACGCTCGAAAGAAAGCGAAGGGAGCGTAGGTCGTATTTGCGGACGATTTCGGGACCAGCTTTCATTAGCATGCGGATGGCTGTTGGCGCTGAGTACCAGATCGTGACTTTTTGCGATTCGACGATTCCGTACCAGCGATCTGCGTCGAAGTCCCCTTCGTCGATGATGCTCGTAATGCCGTTCGTTAGTGGGGCAATGATGCCATAAGAGGTACCCGTCACCCATCCTGGATCGGCCGTACACCAGAAAATGTCTCCATCATGGAAATCGAGTGCGTATTTTCCGGTGATGTGGTGTGCGATCACTGCCTCGTGTACATGAATCGCGCCCTTTGGGGTGCCAGTTGTGCCGCTGGTGAAATGCAAGAGCGCCGTGTCCTCCGGCGCGGTCGGCTCGATCATATAAGAATCATTCGCCCCGTCAACGATTTGATGGAAGTCAACCGTGTCAGGCGCGCTTGTCGGACTGTGATCGTCCCCAACCAGTATCACTTGTTCGAGAAAAGATAGAGAAGGCCGAAGCGCCTTAATCTTTCGTTCGTAGATCGACTCAGTCGTAACCAGAATGCGAGCGCGGCCGATGATGAGGCGAGCGCGAATGGGCTCGGGTCCGAACGCTGAGAAGAGAGGGCAGAAAACGCTCCGGTGTTTCAAAGTGCCCAGAGCGGCGATGTACAGTTCAGGAATGCGGCCGGTCAAGGCGTACACTCGGTCGCCTTTGTTCACACCGAGGCTTTGTAGAGCGCTCGCGAACCGATTCGTCTGCTCTTGAAGCTGCCCATAGGTGTAATCCCGTACCTCACCATCTTTCCCAAGCCATCGGATTGCAAGCCAATTTCGCCTTCGGCCGGCGGCGTGCCGGTCCACCGCCTCGTGTGCGATATTTAGCCCTCTACCTCCGGGAAGCCCGCTAAGCTCCCTGCGGGCGAAATCCCAGGAGAAGGCCCGTCGCGCCTCGTCGTAATCAGTCAGGTTGGGGACGACAGCCGAGACGTCTTTCTGTTTGGTTATCGTCGGCAACGCCATAGCGTCCTCCAAGACGGATAGGCCGCGATCCATCCTCTGCCAACTAGATACCGACAGAGAAAATTGAGCCGTGATCCACGTCACATTAGCCTGTGAGGAGCGAGGTGGCAAATCACTGCACGACCAGTTGAGTTGGCACCCTGATAAGGCGCTCAGGTAGTGATTACGCACGATGCGTCGCGACCGCGGGCAGACGTTCATACCTTTGTGCTTGGAGGATCCTTAGACGGGATCGAGGCACAGAGCCAGTTACACGTGATGGGCTTAGACTGATTATGGAACACTCATAATCCGTACGGGTCGACGCATTGTTATCGCCCAGCCGATTGCCCAAACGAGGCGCGACCGGACGAAATACTCGGTTTTCTTTCGACTTCTTGCGCCTGTTCTCTCGAAATCAACTTCGAGACTTTACTTAATTCCTCGGCGAGTAGCTCAATCAGATCATCAACGGAGACAATGCCGACGAGTCCTCCTTCCTTGTCCACCACTGGCATTCGACGGATGCCGTGAGCTCGCATGCGATCGACCGTCTCAAACACTCCTTGGTCTTCTTGAGCCACAACAACGTCGCGGCTGATCAAATCACCGACCGTGATTGTGGTCGGGTCGATTTTCAGCGCTATTACGCTGGTCACGATATCGCGGTCCGTAATCAGACCCACCGGAACGCGTTTTTCCCCCGACTCGTCGACGATCACTAAATCGCCCACGTGGTATCGGCGCATTAATTCAGCTGCTTCGATTACATCGGTTGACCGATTGCAGATGATCACCTCGCGAACGCAGATTTCTCCGATTGGCATTTTGCTCCTCCCTTCCAGCGTGGTCCTGCCTTCTCGAAGGAACCGAGTTACTTTCTCGTTTTGAAAAACCTGCCAAATCCAATCCGCGCACGATTTAGCAACGCAACACGCAGTTTCTTCCTATAGACTGGCCTTATGGAAACTTCAGTGATTTCGATCACGTCTCGATGCTCGGTGACTCGAAGGGCGCTTGTGGGTTTGGCGGGAAATATCGGTTGCGAGCCCCTGCTGCGCCATCGCCACGCTTCTCTCTGAAAAAACAAACCCGGTTGCGCAAATTCGCGGCCTTCGACTGGCCGTATCTGTCGAGTGCCGTCTATAGCTGTGACACAAATCACCGCAGCGAGCCAGGATTAGGTGCAAAAAGAAACCAGGTGATCGTGGAAAAGGGAGGGCTTTATGCTTAGACCGGGCTTGATCGAATCTCTACCTGATCTCTCGGCCCCTGTGCTAACCGTTTATCTAAACACCAGCCGGGAGAAGGCTGCCAACCGAGCGCTGGAGCCAGGGTACCTAATAAGCCTTGGGTCGAAGGCAAAACTGGCTGAAGGAGCACTCGATCTAGAGGATCGCGACGCTTTTCGGAAGCAAGTTGAGCGCGTGGAAACCTATCTTCGCAACCATCCTCCGAAATCGAAGGGAACGGCAATCTTTGCGGGGCGGGGCAGTTGGGAATTAGTGCCCCTTGAAGCGGGAGTAGAAGACGAGGTGCACTGGGGTGCGCCGAACTTAGTCCCACTGTATTGGCTGTTAGAAGAACACAAGCCGTACGGAATCGTCGCAGTCAGCCGGAAACGGGCACAGTTTTCTCTGTACTCGTTGGGGCAAATGCTTGCACTAGCGGAAAAAGAATGCACTCTAGCGCCGTCCAAGGAAAAGGAGATGGGGCCCGTAGCACGTGCATTTGGAGTCCGGGTATCTCGCGGGACCAATCGTGACGTTTTCGAGCATCACCGGGATGCCCAATACTCCCGATATCACCGGCAGATCGCAGAAGGCATCGAGCGCTGGTGCGATGCCGAACACTTGCGATCGCTGTTCCTGTTGGGAGCGGCCGAGGCGATAACAGCCATTCAGAAGGATATCCCAGTGGCTCTGCGCGAGAGAATTGTTCTGGTTGAGGAGGACCTTCACTGGGCATCAAAAAACCAACTGCTCCGGCGTATCGAGCCGATCGTCCAGAAGCACGAACGTGAGCGCCAAGGAGCACTCGTCGATGGACTTTTGGCCGATGGCCCCAGCGTCGTGGTCGGAATCGATGAGACTTTGGCTCGCTTGCAGCAAGGCAAGATTCGCGACCTCGTCGTGGCCAAGGGACTGGACACCGGCCTGAAGCGTTGCGGCGAATGCTTGTGGGCGGATCGTACAACGGACCCGACATGTCCCGCCTGCGGTCGTGAGCGGCATGGGGTAACGCTCCGAGACATCCTACCCGAGCTAACTCGGCGTTACAAAGTGACCACGGAAGTGGTCTCCGGCGACGCCGGGCGCAAATTGCAGGCAGCTGGCGGGATGGGCGCTTGGCTCCGCGAATTTGAAAGAAAGGAATACGGAGAACGTCTGACTTTCGCGTAGGGGCCGTTAAGAAGAAGTCGGCAAGCCTCACGCTGCTCAGGTTTATGATGTTTGGTGAAAAATATACTGCCGGGTAGATCTGATCCGTCGCGCCATTCCCAATGCAGGAGTCGATGCTCCCTCGCGAACCTCACAAAGCAGGTTGGCTGAATCTTTTCGTCCGTCAATGCATCTAAATTGTTGATCCCAAACACTCATACTGGCGTAAGAGTGTGCCCTGTCTTCTGACGAGGTCAGGGGTTGCACTCTCTCCTAACGCTTTCATGACGTGGTGTTCGAGTGTTTTGGGCAAGGAGTCACGTGTTAGCCGTCGAAAAGGACATTCGAGGAGAGCTTCAGCTGGAATTGGCCGAGGAGCAATCCTCTTCCAGTCTGTACGGGACGAACGAATTGCCTTCGGAAGAACCGGGCGACGATAAGGATCTGGCGCCGGTGAGCAAGGAACCCGTAACTGACCCGATCGCCGCCTACCTGCGGGAGATGGGCAAAACTCGCCTGCTGACCCGCGAAGACGAAGTCCGTTTAGCCAGGAGTATGGAGCGTGGTCACCTTCGGGCCTGGAAGGCGATTTCGCGCTCGCCGATCACCTGGAGAGAACTAGCAGCGTTTGCAGCAGAGGTGCGCCAGAAGAAGCGGTCGATCGAGGAGTTGGTTGACGTGGGCTCCCGTCGCTTGACACCGCGCGCGGTTGCAAAAATCGAGCATCAGACTCTCGCAGCGATCCACCAGATCGAAGGTCTGGCGAAGTCCAGCGAGGGGATCTCCAGGCGCTTGCAGCGAGGACGGAAATTCGACCAGCGTGGCCGACGGAATTTTTTTTGGCGCCTAGCCCGCTTGCGCGTCGAGGCCTCAAGTCTCGTTCGCTCGATCGCGGTGAGTACGGATGCGAAGGCGCGGCTTCTCCAAGAGATCCGGAACGAATATGACGCGCAACGTCGAAGTCCGCAGAGAGTTGGTTTTGCGACGAGTTTTGCTACAAAGGAACTGGAGCGGACTGTGCAAGCGATCGACCGAGGACGACAGGAGTCCGAAGAGGCCAAGAAACAGTTCGTGAAAGCAAATCTTCGGCTCGTCGTTTCCATCGCCAAGAAACATCAGAACCGAGGCATGGACATCCTCGACTTGATCCAAGAGGGGAATATCGGGCTCATGACGGCTGCCGACAAGTTCGATTGGCGCCGTGGCTTCAAATTTTCCACCTATGCCACTTGGTGGATCTGGCAGGCCATCACGCGCGCGATCTCCACCCAAGCACGCATCGTCCGATTGCCCGTGCATCTCGTAGAAGTCATCCACAAGTTCTCGCGCTTAAACCACGAACTTACCAAGGAACTCGGGCGCAAACCCCTGCCAGAGGAGATCGCGAAGCGCATGGGAATTTCGCTCCGGAAGGCCGAGCACTTGATGCTGACCGCTCAAGAAACCCTTTCGCTAGACATGCCAATAGGGACGGACGAAGAATCACATCTGGGCGACTTAATCGAGAATGCTGCCAGTCTTTCGCCAGCCGAAGTCGCGATGGATGCCGACATGAAGCAGCAGACTATCTCGGTGCTGGACGTGCTTTCTCCTCGGGACGCTAAAATCATTAAGTTTCGCTTTGGATTGATGGACGGAGAGGAACGGACCCTCGAACAGGTCGGCGAGATCTTCGGTCTTACTCGTGAGCGAATCCGCCAGATTGAAAAGCAGGCGCTGAACGCCCTTCGCCAATCAGCGCCTATGCGGGATCTGGGTCAGCATCTGCGGCGCGCCTCGTAAGCATTCATCCACGGGCTGTCGGCTGATATGGCAGAGTTCATTGTTGTAGTGCACTGTCGCAAGCGGAGAGCGTTCAATGCTTGTCGCCGGAACGGACACCCACGAGCGCGAAGTGTGACAGTACTCGAAACCCCTGATCGTCCTCCAATAAGCACACCGCTATTCAACGCGGGCGGCTAGATTCACTTGTCCTGCGACGGACCGGAATACCAAAGCGGCCGGATCTCGCGGAGAAAGATGCGCGCCGTCACTGGCCCGATATGCTTAAATTCCTGCAGCCTGCGCGAAAGTTCGGCTGGAGTCTTCGCTTGCGTTAGCAGATTGGTTAGAGTGCCGTATCGGCGCTTCAGTTCTTCGCAAACGTCGAGCAGCTTGGTGGCAGTGGAAAAATCATACCTGACGTAATGGGCCCGATCCAAGAGCGACACGAGCTTGTCCCAACCGGCGCGCGTAACGGCCGCGGGACTCGTAAGGCGCGCCTGCATGAGTTCGCGGAAGGCTCGCTCTGCAACTGCGGATTGGATCGGCTTTCCAAAAAGGAGGCACGCCAGAAACCATTTGAATAGTTCTTCTTCTCTCTTGGATGCAAGGTCGATTCCCAAACTGCGAGCATTTGAGGCACGCGCAGCCATGCTCCGAAATCCTTCTTTCGAGACTCTTCTTACCGCTTAAGCATAACATTTGCTGTTTCGAGTACAGTCTGCAGTGATCTTGGTCACTGCGGCAACTCGGACACGGTGAAATTCTGTACCTAGCGCCGCTGCTGAAGTGCAACGTGCGTGCAGCAAAGGCCACGATGCCGCCAAGTGGCTCGACCGCTTGTCGCCTGTTGGCGCTGAGATAGCCTCATGTCCAAGGGCAAATCAATCCCGGTACCGCGCTGCACCCTCGTGGATTTTTTTGCCGAGTTCTCCGAATCATCAGTCGATTTCCTTCAATACGACGACGGCTACCGCAGATGGAAATACACATACGCGCAAGTAGGCCTCGCCGCACGTCATTTCGCGGCTCGGCTGGCCGAACACAACATCCACCGCGGCGACAAGGTCATCATCTGGTCTGAGAATCGCCCAGAGTGGGTCACCGCTTTTTGGGGCTGCGTCCTCGCGGGTGTGGTCGTTGTACCGATTGACTACCGAACATCAGCCAATTTTCTATGCCGCGTCCAAGCAATCGTGAATGCCCGAATGATCCTGTTCGGAGAAGAAGTTCGTCTACCCTCCGAGACAGATCTACCGCCTTGCAGTCGTCTCCGCGATCTTGAATGGACCACCGCGGGGTATGAGACTCCGCCGGTCCAAATTGAGCAAGATGATCTTGTCGAGATCGTCTTTACGTCCGGTGCCACGGGCGAGCCCAAGGGGGTGATGATCACCCACCGAAACATTCTGGCTGATATGGAGTCTCCTGAGCAGATTGTTCGCACGTACCGCAAATGGTTCCTGCCCGTGCTCCCGTTGCGCTTCCTATGTTTGATTCCGTTGAGTCATATGTTTGGCCAAATCGTCACGATGTTCCTCGTGCCGCTTATTCCGGGCACTGCCGTTTTCATGCACGGGTACAGCCCACACGAAATCACGCGGCAGATCCGGACGCGGAAAGTTTCGGTAGTCGTCGGTGTGCCTAAGATCCTCGAATTGCTCCGTAAGCACTTTCTCTCGCAGTTTCGGGAGACTGCCGACCGGCTTCCGCCTTCGAGCCATTGGATCTTCCGCTGGTGGCGCTACCGCCGCGTTCACGCGTTACTCGGATGGAGATTTTGGGCTTTCATCGTCGGAGCGGCTCCGCTTACAAAGGATGATGAGGAGTATTGGTCCGGCCTAGGATTCGCAGTCATTCAGGGTTACGGCCTCACGGAGACGGCGCCTGTGGTCACCTTCAACAATCCCTTCGCCATCGCTAAGGGTACGGTTGGCAAGCCGATTGCCGGTGTGGAAGTAAAGATTGCGTCAGACGGCGAAGTCCTCGTGCGAGGCAAAAGTGTTACGCCTGGGTACTACCACGCTCCGGACGAAACCAGCGCGGCGTTCGAGAACGGATGGCTTCGTACTGGCGATATCGGATCTTTTGACCAGGCCGGCAATCTGACAATTCGGGGACGCAAAAAGGAAATGATCGTCACGCCGGAAGGTCTGAAAGTGTTCCCTGAAGATGTCGAGAATGTGCTCAATCGCACGCCGGGTGTGCGCGAATCAGCCGTGGTCGGTAAGGACCGCGTGCACGCCGTCTTGGCGCTTGAAAGCGGAGCTAATGCGGACGAAATCGTTCGCCGTGCCAATCTGCAGCTTGAGGATCATCAGAAAATTCGCACGGTCTCGATTTGGCCGGGCGACCGGCTGCCCCGCACGGAAGGAACGCAAAAGATAAAGCACCGCGAGATCCAGTCATGGGTGGAGAGTGGCACCTCAACGGTACAGGCCCCTGGAAAAGACAGAGTGATCGAGCTTCTTGAGAAGTATGCTCCGCATCGGAACATAACTCCGGAAACCACACTCGATGAACTCGGCTTGAGTTCTCTCGATCGAGTAGAACTCCTCGTCGACTTGGAGCGACAACTCGATACCAGTATCGATGAATCGCTATTGACAGGCGCACGCACCGTGTCCGCGCTGGCCGAAGTCAGCGTCCCACCGGGTTCTCCAGACACTCCCTCATGGAGTCGCCTGCGGCCGGCACGGCTCATTCGAAACGCGGCGCTGAGTGGATTATGGCTCCCACTCACTCGCCTGTTCGCACATGCTCACATCGGGGGGCTGGAGCATTTGGCCTCTCTGGAAGGTCCTGTCATCTTTGCTTCGAACCACCAGAGTCATCTTGATACGCCGCTGATTCTGTCCGCGGTGCCTAAGCGTTTTCGTTTCCGTACGGCCGTCGCAATGTGGAAGGAATACTTCGACGCCCACTTCTGGCCGGAGCGCCACACGCGCTTGCAATGGCTTAGCGATAGTGTTCTTTATTATTTGATTGCATTGCTCTTTAACGCCTTTCCGCTTCCTCAAACCGAAATTGGTGCTCGCCAATCCCTCCGATACCTCGGCGACTTAATCAGCGACAACTGGTCCATCTTGTACTTCCCGGAAGGCGAGCGTACAGAGGCCGGGGAGATCCACCCCTTCCAGCCTGGCATCGGGCTGATTGCTGACCGGCTGAGAATCCCCGTCGTGCCCGTTCGGTTGCACGGTGTGGAGAAGGTGCTTCACCGGCACGCACACTGGCCCCGACCGGGACGCGTGGAGGTTGTATTCGGTGCCCCTTTACGACTTCAGGGCGACGACTACATCGCGATTGCCAAGAGGATCGAGGAAGCGGTGGGAGCGTTGTGATCTGGCAAGGAAACGATTCGTGCAGATTGCAGCTCCCGTATAGATGAGCAAGTGTGATTGAAATCACTGTTTATATCTGCGCGTGATCTATATTGGTGGACGCCCCGGGGAAATGTAGAACCCGCCTTTGAAGGAGGTCCGGTTATGCCAGCTACACGTACTGTTTTGGCGAAGGATGTATCCCAGGAAAATCGGGAAGATCATCCAGTGGTGCAGCACTTGCAGCGCCAAGTCGCAAATGCTTTCGTTCTTTATGCCAACTACAAACATTACCACTGGCAGACTTTCGGCCCTTTGTTTCGCGACCTGCATTTGACGTTCGATGAATTCGCCAAGGACGTGCTGAGCACGGCCGACGAGTTCGCGGAACGCGTACGCATGATCGGACCAGATGTGCAAAACATCCAATTGCGGCAAATGCAGGAAGCAGCCAGCGTCCAATCAGCGTCGAGCAATCAGTCCATGCGCGAAGCAATTGAAGAGGCTGATGCGAACCTGCTGGTGGTAATCAAGGAAATGCGCGAAGCAGCGAAGGCTGCTGATCAAAGCAACGATCCGGGCACTGTCGATTTGTTTTCGAGAGTCGTCCAAATTCATGAAAAACATGAATGGTTCTTGCGCGATATCCTGAAACAGAAGGATGGTCTCGTCGTCTAATCCGCAGAGATGTGCCGTCCCCGCCACCCAGAGCTAGAGGCAGCGGTCCACAGCGCTGCCTCCAGCACAATCACATCACAGCTTCGATAAGACGCATCATCCGGCGGTAGTGGGAGCCCTTCCAGTAAACGCGTTGGCAGCCGGCGCATACGTAGAATTCCTCAAAGTACTTCACCGTTTCCGGCAAGAGCCGATGCTGAATGGATTTCTTCGCGACAGAATGCAGCAAGGCGTTGCAGTGCATACACCGGCAGAATGGATCGATCATTGGGCCAAGGTCGAACTCGCGGAACACTTCAGCCAGCTGGTCGGCTGGCTCTGTCGCGCGCACATAATAAGCGCGACTGACCTCATTGCGCTTTAGCAGTCCACGATCTCTGGTCAGCAAGATTCGATTTTCGCTCGAAGAGAGGCGAGCAAGTTCGTCATCCTGGCAATCGCTCCGATAAAGCGTATCGAATCCTAACATCCGAAGGTACGCTGCTAGGCGCCCCAAATGCCCATCGGCCACGAAACGCCTCCCAGCAATTGCAGGCGGCTGAAGATGCGGGACCGGTCCCAAGTCGATGGATCGGAACTTGGGAAAGACACTCACATAATCGTCATTTTTTACCTGGTAGCCGAACTCAACTGGCACGCCATTCACCAAGATGAAGTCAACCTCCGTATGCGGCACCCCAATGGCTTCGATTATGTCTTTGACAGACCCACTGACATAAAAACGGTACGTTACAACCTGCTTCCTCTGCTCGGGCGGAAGGAAGTCATTCAACTGCGCGTAAAATCGGAAGCAGGCTTGTTTCATAGTAGCTTCTGCGCCGGAAATGCGAGACGCGCTGCTGAAGTGATGGAACTTTGGTTTGACGATAGCAGCGCGGGATCCGTGCACGGAAAAACTGAACTTCAGTGTACTTTGCGGAGCGGGCTTACATCCAAACGTGCTTCATCGCACCTGGCGATTACGCGACAACTGCGAGGAGGCAGTGGCCGGTTGCGAAGTGCTTCCGACAGTAGCGGGCCGGTGCGTCGAAACTTCAAGGCGCGATCAGGCTTCGCACCTGGCCGCCCCCTCCTGCCGAAAAGCGTATTTCTGCATCTGGGTTTCTTCTAGTTGAAGTAACCCCGAGGAACCTCTGTGCTTCTTCGCGCTACCGAATAGCCTTGGAGATCCCTGTCGCAGTCTCCGCCTTTCGACGCCTCCTATTTACTACGTATTTGGTGCTCTAAGCGGTGATCTCGATCACTGGTCATCATCGGAAACATCACGTTAACTACCGCCGAGCCCATTTTGCGCAAGATCAAGCCTAAAAGCCCCCCAAACTGAATGAATTCCGGTTCCGAAACGGATCTAATGATGTCCCTGCGCGCCACGATCCGACGAGCAGCTGCGGATGACTGCGTCGTCCACAGCCTCCTCCCCGTGCGTCAAGAAATCAAAGAGCGACGTTCAAACTCCACTGCGGTTGATATACCTGGCAACTTGTAGTTTGCGAAGGCTATGGGGGCTGGTTCCGCCGCAGCGCGCAAAAATGACGAGACAACACCGGGCGCGAAAAGGTCGGAGCACCGAATGCCATCGAAACCCGCCAATTTCCTTATGTTATGGACTCCCATACGTCATTAGACTTCTGCAGCCTCGGCTGGTAAGACGGGGCCCCGCGACGATTGCGACGAATGCTGCGACACCCCACTGCCTTCCGTCGAACTCGCGCCTTAACTCTTTTCATGGAGCCTCCACATTACCCAAGGTAAGCCGACGTCGAACCGTGAGCACAGGACAGATCGCCTGGGTGACCACCTTGTAGGCGGTTTCCAAGGCAAGATGAGGCGGTTTGGTAGCCAACTGCTCGGCAGATTTCACAGCAAGGACAATCACGTCCACACCAAGTTCTGCGGCCGATTCAACGATTTTGTTGGCCGGGTTGCCGGACTCAATGAAGGTTTTTGGCTCGCACCAAAGCTCCGCTTCTGATGGGATCAGCGCGCGTAGAGCAGCCTTAAGTGAAGCATCGGGAAGTTCGCCCGCAGCTCCATCGGCAACATAGAGCAAATACAAGCGCGCCTGATTCTGTTCGGCTAGCGATGTTGCATACGGAATAGCGGCAAATGATTCAGGGCGGAAATCAATGGGGCATAGAATAGTGCGCATGTCGGAGAGATCGTCCGGCTCACCGCACACATTTGGTCCGACTGTGAGCACTGGGCAGCGAGACCTCCTGAATATTTCTTCGGCCACGGAACCCATTATGACTTTCGTAGCTCCAGAGCGCCCGTGGGTCCCGATTACTACCAAGCTGATCAACTTCTCTTCTATAATCGCCGCCATTTCTTTCCAAATGTCGCCCCTTCGAATGATGAATTCATGGCGGAATTCCTTCAGCTGTGGCTCCATTTGCGCCATTGATTGCATGATCTCTCGGTCGCTTTCTGTGCCGATCGGCGGCGCATGTCCTGAAGAGATTGCCGATTTCGGCGTCGGCGACACTACGTGGACCACAAAAATGTGCGAAGCATACTTACGCGCAAGCGGCAGGGCATACCGGAGAGCCATTTGCGACGCCGGCGAAAAATCCGTGGCGTATAAGATGTTTTTGAAGCGAACCATTTTATATAGTTCCTCCATGTTTCGAATTCCTCGCCGCTTTCGAGAGTCTGATTTCTGGACGGTTGTTCCTCGCGTCGCTCCAATTACAACTTACAGGAGGCTAAAGCGGTCTGCCGAATCTAACTGTAAGAACCATCACGGTCGCGCGTGACTGGGATCACAACCCTCGTCATTTTTCGACGCGCTGCATGTCACAGATCTGTAGTGCTCCCCACTAAAACTGGACAACCTGCTTAGGTAGAATCAGGGCCTCCAAACGAGGAGGCAAGATGGGCAGGAAACCACGCGTAGAGCGATCCCCGGAAGAGAAGTGGCAGATCGTGCAGGAAGGCATCAAGAGCGGGAACGTGTCGGAGACGTGCCGACGGTACGGCATCGCTCCGAATCTGTTCTATCGCTGGAAGGATGAAGCGGAACAGGGAGCCAAGGCAGCGCTTGGGGGGAGAAGCGCTGCCGCGGCCGAAAGCGAGAAGGACCGCCGCATCCGGCAACTGGAACGCACGCTGGGGCGGAAGTCGCTGGAGATCGAAATCCTAAAAAACGTCGTGGGGGAGTGAGCTGCGGTGCCGTTCACTCCCAGGCGCGCGAACTGGTGACGCAGGGCTACACGGCCACGGTAGTGGCGGGGACGCTGGCGATCAGTCGGTCGAGCTTGTACTACCGGAAGAAACCGCGAGGCAGCCGAGCCGACCGCACCTACGACGAACAGATCGTGATGGCCTGCGGAGAGAAGTTGGCCTACGGCTATCGCCGCGTGGCGTGGTGGTTGCAGCGGAAGAAAGGACTGCCGGTGAATCGCAAGCGCGTGCTGCGGGTGATGCGCGAACGCGGGCTGCTGGTGCGCTCGCGGCGCCTGCGTGCGCGGCGCCGGAAAGAGTGGGGGCGCGTGGAAGCCAGCCGGCCCAATGAAATCTGGCAATCGGACATGACCAAAATCTGGGCTGGTCCAGCGGTGGGTTGGGCCTACTTGGTCTGCGTGATCGACTGCTGCACGCGAGAGATCGTGGGCTGGAATCTCTCGCACCGCTGCCGGACCGAAGACGCGCTGGCAGCGGTGGAACAAGCAGTGCTGGCACGGCTGCCCGAGGGCAGCCGCGAAGCGAGCGTGACGCTCACCACGGACAACGGCACGCAGTTTACCTCGTCGCGCTTCCTGGAAACGCTGGGGCGGCTGGGCATCACGCACCGGCGGACGGCCTATCATCACCCGGAGGGCAACAGCTACATCGAACGGTTCCATCGCAGCTTGAAGGAAGAGGAAGTCTGGACGGCCGAGTATCGCAGCCTGGAGGAAGCGCGCACCAGCATCGCTCGTTGGATCGAGGAGTACAATCACGACCGGCCTCACCGCGGAGTCCAAAATCGCACTCCGCACGAGGCCTTCTTGGCTTTTGCAACTGACCTAAACTCGGAGCCCCTGATCGTCTAAATTAGCGGGGAGCACTACAGATCTTTTCTATGGGGACAAAACGGTTCATTCACATTCAGGGCAGGTGATTTTCAGGGCAGCGCACGCGGTAGAGCGTAATCATGCCTTCGAGGGCTCGCCGGCACGCTTTCCATTACGGCATTCGTGAATTGAGCGACAACGGCTATTTCTTTTTGTGCCAGTTCATCCCGATCGCCTCAAAGTCAGGGTTCAGAAGACGAAAAGGCGCTTGGTGTCGTACTGTCGAAGCGCTCGATCTCTATGCGCTCTCGCGCCTGATTCCAAGTCGCTCGCGTGTGCAGGGCAGCACAAAGCTCGCCCATTTTGTCGGCGATGCGGGAAGCTTGGACTCCCTCGGCCAGAGAAGCGTGGCAGCCACGAATTAGGGTCGGGTACAGGAACATACGTGCGGAAAGTTTGTCAGTCACCTCGATTACGTAGATGAACGATTGGTCATTGCGCTCGATCTGGTCGACGGCGTAGTCGTCTATAAAATTGCCGGCACCATATAGAATCGGTCGGCCTTTGTAGAATTCGACCCCTCGGAAGACGTGACTGGAATGGCCGAATACGATGTCCGCGCCCGCTTCGATTAGCGCGTGAGCAAAAGAGATATGCTCCTTAGGCGGATCGTAGCCCCAATTCGAACCCCAATGGGCAGACACAATCAGTAAATCCACCACGCTGCTACTTTCCCGAACGCTTTCCAGTAGGTTGGTCGTCCGCCAATCGCCGAGGTTTGTTGGCACATAAAAAATCCCCGGCCGGTTTGGGGTCGCTTCCCAGTCCGGTTCGTTGTCTGTGAATGCGAGAAGTCCGAGCTTTCGCCCCCGGACCACCGACGTGGCAACACGTGATGCCTGAGCATAGTTCAACCCCGCTCCGCTGTGAACGACTCCGGCCCGGTCCAATATCTCCAGCATCTCACTCAGAGCCTCGTATCCGTAGTCGAGAACGTGGTTATTCGCCAACGAGACGGCATTGATGTTGGCCGCCTCAAGCACGGCAATGTTTTTTGCCGAGGATCGAAAGTGAAATGCCTTGGGATATTCCGACCACGGTGTTCCTCGGTCGGAGATAACACATTCGAGATTACAGATCCGCCAGTCAGCACCGCGAAGAATCGGGAGGGTGTCTGCCCAAGGATATTCCGGCTCTTTACTCTCAAGAACCTCATTCACTAACCGCCCCAACATGCAATCTCCGAGCAGCAAGAGCTGGAGATGCTCTTGGCTCGCATCCTTCGGAGCCGAGTTGCTCGTATGCGCGCGATGAACCTTCAACTTCCACCTGTGAGAGTCGCTTTCCGTATATTCACGGATTCGGCGGATCCTATGCGAATCGATGCCGGCTGCCCCATGGCCCCCTCGATATCAATACTTGCCGGAAGAAACATTCGGATGATCTCGATGTTGGTTGTGAGGTGAGGTGTCAGCTTTGACGTTCGAATCTCAGAGGTTTCTGGCGCGAGGGCCAAAGGCAATACCAGTTGATCGGCCAAATAGTGATCGACGGCCCCGTCGGTGGCCAAGAATTCAAGTAGTTCGTGAACCGCTTGGTCGGCGACCTTTTCGGCAGATTTTCCGCGTGCACCGAGGCTATAGAAACAACACTGAGACTTTTCAAATTCTGCAAGGAGCAACAGGAGCGATCCTTTCGACGAAGAGGCGAGGCGGATGACGCTGATTTCAACCGCCTCCGACAGATCGCTGAGCCGCTTGATCGCCTGTGACTTTTGCCTTTCAGCAATGCTGCTGTCCAGATTGGCGACCGCAGAAATGCCCCGGATTCGCTTTAAGGTTCCGCGACTGGTCAGGTGCAGCGGCGAGAGCTGGGGTATTGGACGGACCATAGCGACAACGCGTCCACCTCCACGCGGGTAAAAGCCAGCGGCGCCGAGTTCTAATCGAATCTCGAAGCCTATCTTTTTCATGTAGCGGAGCCAATGCCATTCTAGAAAGTGGAAGCATGGACTCCACGGTACGTGCGTGCCTCCAACTACCGTGACGTGGGAACTCGCGCTAGCGAAACTTAGTGGGATTAAGATGGTCTGGAGTACAAGTGATGTGGATCCAGCTGTGCCGATATCGAAATAGAAATCACCGCTGGCGATACTGCTCGGCTCAAATAACAGAAGCTGCGAGCCGAGCCGATCGCCTTCCACCTTCGCTCGTCCGATTTCGCGGGCCGCATCCACAGCCTTCAAATGCTGCGGCATCAGCCCAGGTTTTGGCCGCCGGCTGCGAATGTTCCGCAGGGCGAACGGCCTGCGGGTAATCAAAGCTAGTGCCAGGGAAGTCCTCAGAACTTGGCCGCCTCCTTCGCCGAGCGAGCCGTCGATCGAAAGCAAGGATTGAGTCCCAACCGTCAAAGACTATATCCCTCGCACAGCAATTGGCTCGGCATCGCCATAGTTCATGAAAGTCTCTCGGACCAGCGGCGCAATCGAAAGGACAGTAACATTCGCGGTCTCCATCTCTGCTCGGATGGGAACGGTGTCGGTACAAAAAATGTGTTTCACACCCAGAGACCACAATCGCGTCCAGTTTGTTCCGGTGAAGAGCCCGTGAGTCACTAGTATGAAAATCTCCCGAACGCCAGCAGCTCTTAAGTTTTCGCACGCGGAGATTAGGGTTCCACCCGTATCGATCATGTCATCGATCATCACCACCTTAGCCCCGACAGTGCCGACCGGACCGTGATGAATGATCCCTTGGTCCGTCCGCTTTTTCTCAAAGTATGGTATTTCACCGATGGGCATCCCAGCTGCGCGCTTCACGGCCTCGCAGCGGGCAATTGCCCCGTTATCCGGTGCAACTATCGTTGCACCTTGTAACCGGTGGTCTTGAATAGCCTGAGCAAAGAGGGCATCGGTAGGCAGAGACATCAAGGGAATCGAGAATAGCTGTTTGTCGCGATCGCTATGCACATCGACGGTGACTACCCGATTGATCCCAGAACTCTTCAGAAGAGTGCCAACCCACGCCGCTCCTAGGCTCTCTCCCTGTTTGTCCTTGTCTTGTCGTGTATACGCGAGATAGGGGAGCAATGCCGTGATCTTAATCGCGCCCTCTTTCTTGAGCGTTTGGGCGAGCAACGTTACCGCAAGCAGGCATTCATCCGGAGGAGCAATGGTCCCCAATATTACGCAATGTTCGCCGGAAACACGCCCTTCGACCCTAATATGCATTTCTTGATTGTCGTAGCGGGCCACAGAAAATTGGCTCGCTTGCACGGTTGGAATCGTTCGCAGCTCCCGCGCGACGGGCTCATGACTAGGAAAGTTAAACAGGATCATGCAATTTCTCATCGATAACACCTGGCAGGCGTGGCTCTCCCTCTGACCTAAGCAACTGGGGACGCAACTGACTCAGCAGCGGATTGCCCGGTTCGTTGCCTAGGACGGATACGAACGGTGCTGGCTTGCGGTCCTTTCTCTCCTAACCCTTCAACAAAAGTCACAGCGGATCCAACCTTCAAACGCCCGAACCCTCCGCTGACCAGCCCGAGTTTTTGTACCAGTTGCAGTGAGAGAGTCTACATCACAGCGATCGGCTGCGAAATTGAATTGGGTGGCGCCAGGGGGCTAAAGAGTCTGTGTGGCAACTGGGCGGATTGGGGCGTGGCGTTTATACTGCGCGCAGGAGGATGCGCGCGATGCCGAACTTTTACGAGTACAACCCGGAGCAGGCCTACTTGCTGCCGCCGAGCGTGCGGGACGTATTGGGGGGAGAGCATCTGTGTTTTTTCGTGCATCGGGCGGTGGAGAAGCTGGATTTGACCGTTTTGCAAGCCGGGTACAGCGAAGAGGGGCATTGGGCGTACCATCCGGGGCTGCTGCTGAAGGTGTGGCTGTACGCGTACGCGCTGGGCATCACCAGTTCGCGGCGGCTGGAGCAGCGCATCCGCGAAGACCTGGCGTTCCGCTATCTGGCGGGCGGAGCGCAGCCGGACTATTGGGCGCTGAACGAGTTCCGCAAGAAGCACGGGCGAGCGATGAACGAGGTATTCACGCAAGTGGTGGAGCTGGCGCGCTCGCTGGGGATGGGCAAGCTGGGGCACGTGGCGATCGACTCCACGCGCATCGCGGCGAACGCGGCCGCGGACTCGGCGGAAACGGTGGAGAAGCTGCGCGCGGATTCGGTTGTCACAGAGCAATCACGCGCTCGCCCGGAGCGCCCACGGCCGCCACCATTGGCGATGGCGGAAGCCGTAAATTCAGCATGATCGTGTGTTGCGCGACGTTCCGGGTAGAACGGCACGCGATCGTTTGTTTTCAACGACTTGCGAGCGTTTTTACTCGATTGACTGTTCCGGGTAAAACAAGCGGATGTTGGGGCGGCCGAGGCGCCGAAAAGGCGAAAGCGAATGGCCGCTTCCGTGGCCGTCGAGCGGGCCGCCGCTTGTCGCTGTTCGTGGCCAATTTTTGCGATGCCAATCACATCGTATCCTGCCGCCTCGTCGTCGCGTCCGTCGCTCTCCTCTTGGTCACCGACTGGTGCGAATTTCGGAGACCGCTTACAGCTCACGCCGACGGTAGCGCAGCTCATAGCAAAAAGGCTACTGGTCTGAAGTACAGGTAATCGTACCTGCCCAGCAGTCTGATTGGGGATGGTGGAGACGCGGGATTAGAGCCCTGCCGCGTTGCTGAAACCACGTAAGTTGCTGGGTTTTCAATTTGCAGGTGTCCTTTCTTTTGCAGATCGCTCGTACAAAAACATCAGTGCCCCCATCACGGGACAAGGCCGTCTGCTTTCATTACTAAGCAACAAGCTTATTGTCTTGACATCTTAGCATACCGCGGGTACAAGGCCCAATGCCAACGTTTTTGTTATTGGCAATACGCACAGAGGAGATGATTCAGATGCAAACAGCAAAGCAGTTCGCTGTACGTTTCACGGTCCTGCTCGTGGTTGGAGTTCTCACACTCGGGCTGGCATCGTCGGTTCTAGCCGGGAATCAATTCACGCCGTTGAGCGCCATCCGGCATTCGGGTTTGGTGGCGGCCGTCACGCCGAACACAGACGTTGTCGGCGATGTCGCGGCAACAGTCGCGGCGGTAACCGCCGTAGCCAGTCTGGCCTTGCAGTTGCAGGAATATTATGAAGAAGAAGAAGAAGCTGCGGTTGTTACAGAGTATGCCGAACTAACCGTACTGGTCGCTGCCGGTGGTGCCGCTAACGCCGGACTATATGACACAAAGTTGACCGCCCAGCAGATGTCACAGATCGCGCAAAACACGTTTGACAACTGACCAAAAACAACCGAAAACCGCAAGGAAAGAGGGGCTTATGACGGCGGAGCAACGAACGGAACGGCGAACGAACGCACTGTGGTGGGCGACCTGCATACTCGGCAGTTTGCTTATGGCCGGACACTTCTCGCTCATACAACTATCGAACATGCCGACAAGTCCGCTGAAGTTACGGATCGTCAACCCGTTGGCACGGTACGTAAGCCCCTACTTCGCGCAGAATTGGAGTTTCTTCGCTCCGACGCCGATTGACCGGGACTTGTTATAGCAACGTGAAAATGTCACCCTAATGGCCCGATGAAAATGTCACGCCCTGAGAAGTTAACCACCGAGGTGGTGGAGTTTGTTTGGTCCGTGGTAAATGGTCACGTCTCCGTCGAGCGATTCGTAGAGGTGAACCTTGGCTCCGGCAAAGCTAAAGCGTTGTGGTTGGGGCGGGATTTGGAAGCGGCGTCCCGCCCATTGCACGACGTTGTCGTTGCCGACGGCGCGTTCGTGCAGGAAGCAGCAGATGCGGGTGAGATCCTGAGGAGCCAGACGCCAGGCTTTTTCGGTCTGGCGCGGGGCGCGGGCAAAGCGGCGGTTGTAGTCGGGAAGAAAGCGGCGCAGGACCTGATTGGCTGTGGCGATATCGGAGGCGCCGGCCAGGCGCAGTTCGCTGGTGAGGCGATCCTGAAAAGTGCCCCAGAGGCGTTCGATGCGACCTTTGGCTTGGGGGCTGCGGGCAGCGATGTAGGTGACACCGAGTTGGGCCAGGGCGCGGCCGAACTGAGTGGGCTGGCGTTTGCCGGCGAGTTGCTCTTCGGTCGACCAGTGATCGTCATTGCGGACGAAAATGCTGTGGCGATCGCCGTACAAGCTGAGGGGCACGCCGTAACGGCGCAGCAAGCGATGGAGCAGGCGGAAATAGCCGCGCGCGTCTTCGGTGGGGAAGAACTGGGCGACCAGGACTTTGCGGGTGGCATCGTCGAGGAAGCCGAGCAGGGCGAGTTCGGAGCCGCGATCTTCGAGCCAGCGGTGCAGGCTGGCGTCGAGCAGAAGCATTTCGCCTTCGCGGGCGCGAGGCAAACGGCGCTGGCGATGAGTGGGAGCGCGTCGTTTGCGGGGCGAACCGATCCCGGCGCTGCGGAGAAGACGGCGGAGAGTTTCGCGGCCCAGAGAAAGGCCTTCGACCTCACAGAGCTTCTCGTGGAGATGATGATCGTTGAAGCCCGCGTAGCGCGTGCGGGCCAGTTCGAGGATGCGGGTGCGCAGGGGATCGGGGAGACGGCGCGGACTGGGACGGTCGCGGCGGACGTGTGCCAGGGCCGCTGCGCCGCCTTGCCGATAGCGCGCTTTGAGACGTTTGATATGCCGAGGCGTTAGAGCGAGCAGCTCCGCAGCCCTGGCACACGTCAGAGTTCCCTTGCTGCAGGATGAAATCACAGCCACTCGTTGCAACTCTTTCTGACTCAACCGAAATGTCTCCCGGTTCATAGGGTGACATTTTCACTGGGCCATTAAGGGGTGACACAATTATTGGGCCAAGACACCGATTGACCGGGACTATGCCCTGCTGGCTAGGGTAAGCTACAAAGACCCGCAGTCCGGGCACGTTATTACGACCAACTGGCTCGACGTATCTGACACGCTCATAGGCGCGGTACGGCAGCATCGCCTCACCCCCCTATTCCACGTCGAGATCGCGCTGTCCAACGCGCTGATGAGCTTCATTAACAAGCTGCCGGACGATCCGCGAGCGATGCTCACCAAGGACGGCAAGAGATATTTCAAACCGGAGCTACCCAGTGACGTTGACCCAGTTGACATGACGGTAATGAGGCGAACTGCATTGGCCACGCTGGAAATCGTGTACCCGCAGGTTGCTTTCGACAAGATTCAGCTCGGAGTTTCAACCGTCGTATTTCCACGTTTCACGCAGCGCAACGTCAAGGGCGCAAAGACTGAGGTTGCATTTTCTAGCATCGACTGGCAGCACGCAGAATGGGTAACGCCCTATCTGCCGCCGAGGAATTAGGCGGAGCAAAATATGCTTCAAAAATGGCAGAATCGGCTAACGGAATTCAAGGCCGTAGCTAGCGTGAGGCAGAGGTTGATCGGACTTTCGCTCATACGGATTTGCTACGGCAGCATTATTCTCGCCTACTACGCGCAGCACATCGAACAGCGAGGATACCTCTGGGGCAATAACGGTGTCGTCCCATTCGGCCTATTTTGGGCGCTCATGCGCTCCCAACGCAACTTCTCTCTTTACATGCTGCTGTCATCTCCGATCTACCAAGCGGCCATCTTCTACTTGGGCTTTTTGGTGACAATCGCCTTTACGCTGGGATACAGAACCAGGATTTCGACGATCCTCTTCTACGTTTTTACTTGGTCGCTCTTCCAGCGCAATCCGTTCCTTCTTGATGGCGGAGACAACTTTGTAGTGCTCCCCGCTAATTTAGACGATCAGGGGCTCCGAGTTTAGGTCAGTTGCAAAAGCCAAGAAGGCCTCGTGCGGAGTGCGATTTTGGACTCCGCGGTGAGGCCGGTCGTGATTGTACTCCTCGATCCAACGAGCGATGCTGGTGCGCGCTTCCTGCAGGCTGCGATACTCGGCCGTCCAGACTTCCTCTTCCTTCAAGCTGCGATGGAACCGTTCGATGTAGCTGTTGCCCTCCGGGTGATGATAGGCCGTCCGCCGGTGCGTGATGCCCAGCCGCCCCAGCGTTTCCAGGAAGCGCGACGAGGTAAACTGCGTGCCGTTGTCCGTGGTGAGCGTCACGCTCGCTTCGCGGCTGCCCTCGGGCAGCCGTGCCAGCACTGCTTGTTCCACCGCTGCCAGCGCGTCTTCGGTCCGGCAGCGGTGCGAGAGATTCCAGCCCACGATCTCTCGCGTGCAGCAGTCGATCACGCAGACCAAGTAGGCCCAACCCACCGCTGGACCAGCCCAGATTTTGGTCATGTCCGATTGCCAGATTTCATTGGGCCGGCTGGCTTCCACGCGCCCCCACTCTTTCCGGCGCCGCGCACGCAGGCGCCGCGAGCGCACCAGCAGCCCGCGTTCGCGCATCACCCGCAGCACGCGCTTGCGATTCACCGGCAGTCCTTTCTTCCGCTGCAACCACCACGCCACGCGGCGATAGCCGTAGGCCAACTTCTCTCCGCAGGCCATCACGATCTGTTCGTCGTAGGTGCGGTCGGCTCGGCTGCCTCGCGGTTTCTTCCGGTAGTACAAGCTCGACCGACTGATCGCCAGCGTCCCCGCCACTACCGTGGCCGTGTAGCCCTGCGTCACCAGTTCGCGCGCCTGGGAGTGAACGGCACCGCAGCTCACTCCCCCACGACGTTTTTTAGGATTTCGATCTCCAGCGACTTCCGCCCCAGCGTGCGTTCCAGTTGCCGGATGCGGCGGTCCTTCTCGCTTTCGGCCGCGGCAGCGCTTCTCCCCCCAAGCGCTGCCTTGGCTCCCTGTTCCGCTTCATCCTTCCAGCGATAGAACAGATTCGGAGCGATGCCGTACCGTCGGCACGTCTCCGACACGTTCCCGCTCTTGATGCCTTCCTGCACGATCTGCCACTTCTCTTCCGGGGATCGCTCTACGCGTGGTTTCCTGCCCATCTTGCCTCCTCGTTTGGAGGCCCTGATTCTACCTAAGCAGGTTGTCCAGTTTTAGTGGGGAGCACTACAGCAATCTACTACATACTCAGGTCTTCAGAATTCAATCTTTCGCCATTCGCGTATCATTTCTATCACTCCGACGTGATCGTAACCCTCCTCACATGGTCCACGGTCATCTTCCAGGTCTCGTGGCCGTGGCTGATTTGGAATCACCGGACGAAGGTGCCGGTTTTCTTGGGTGCCGTCTGCCTTCATTCGATGATCGGCTATTTCATGGGCTTGGCTTGGTTCTCCGCTGTTATGATTAGCACCGAACTCATCATTTTCAACGACCGGGAATACCTGGCCTTCTATAGACGCTTGGGGTTGATGTCCGGCGGGGCCAGGGCACGGCTGCGGCTGCAATTCTTCGGTAAAGGAGTTTACGGTGGACTGCCTGAATCCGAAACTGGCGGTAGAGGCGGGAGCGCGACCATCGATATTTGATCTCATCTTTTCGCCCGGACAGTTTTTTACGGCGGTTAACAATCGCCCGAGTTGCTGGATTACGGGATTTGTTATTGCGATCTCGTTAGCGCTGACAACCTTCGTCGTTGCGATGCCACTCAATAGGAGCGTGAGCGCAAACCTGCTCCAAGAACACCACATCGCGCAGACGGCGGCGCTAGACCACGCGCTGCGGATCGCAGAATATGCGAGCTTCGTGGGCGCTCCCATTGGCGTCGCCGTGGGATTGCTCGTCTCGAACGGAATTTTGTGGATACTTGCCACCGTACTTAGCGCACACGACGTGAGTTTCAAGAAGCTATTTGCCGTCGTTTCCTACGCATGGATTATCATCGGCGTCGATCATGTTGGTGGATTCGCGGTGAACTATTTTGCGCCAAATTGGCGACAGATCGGGACCGCGCTGGAGCTTCGGAGTACGTTTTTGAGTGTCGGCTCTTTCGTCGATCTTAGTGGGCACCCGGTTTGGCTCTCGCTCGCCAATGCTTGCAGTCTCTTTTCCCTTTGGTACTGGATGCTGTTGGTCGTCGGCGTCGCCACGGTCGCGCGCCTGAAAAAATCCCAAGCCGTAGTTACCGTCTTTGGCCTGATTGTCTGCACCCTGTCGTTGGCCATTCTTAGCGGATTTTTGACGCGCATTCCGAGACCATGAAAAGAGCGCGGCGTGGGCATCCTATTCGGATTCAATCCATGAAAGGAGACGAAATATGACACTAAAATTGCACGTAGGCTGGAAGTTGGCGCTGTCGGCTATAGTTATCGTTGCGGTGTGGCTCGGCGTCACCATTGCGGGAAACACATATCTGCACGAAGGGCTTTCTAGGGTTTGGATCGCCGGGGGGCTGTTATTCCTGTGGGCAGTAACCTTCGGCATCAAAACGCAGTTCGTGTTCGGAACCACCGTCGTCAGGTTCCGTCCAAGTAAACTCTCGGCGATACTTGGCATCGTGGCCATCCTGGCATGGATCGGCGTGGTATCGTTAGCCGGTTTCATCTGGAATGTTTGGCTGAGGCCAGAATGGATGGTCGGCGGCGCTTTGCTGGTCGTTCTGGTCGCAACGCTCTTGCGGCTCCGCGCCGAACATCCAACGTGCGGATGAACAACACGATAAGGTTTGTGCTGGCTAACACCCCACTGAGAAGGCTGATGGCTACCGCGCCTTTGTCGGTCGCCTTGAACGTGTCTCCCATTCGGCGCTTGGCATCCTCGGCCCCGTGACCATGTCCGAGCCTTGGCAGGGACGCGAGTTTGAACACTATCGTGAGTCCAGCGGCGGGGCTAGGGGCACCAGCCACTCATGTACGATTCGTCCCCGGCGTGCGAGCACTTTGCGATATGCCTAGCGAAGATCGTAATCGGCGAACCTCGGCCATCCAGATACCATCCCTTCCATCGACTACAATCGGAACAAAAATCAATGGCATGCGAGAACAGGCCGTCTTTATTGGGGATCTAATGGCGGAGAGGGTGGGATTCGAACCCACGGTTGAGTTTCCCCAACACACGCTTTCCAAGCGTGCTCCTTAAACCGCTCGGACACCTCTCCGCAGTGTGCGGCTTCAGAAGACTAGCAAATTCGCGCAGGCGCGGCAAACAACGCGCGGAACATCTTTACGCACTCTTTCGCGGATGGAACAAAACGGCGGGATGTCTGCTACACTTTTCGTCGCCACTCCGGGGTAGTGCAATTGGTAGCACAGCGGCCTTTGGAGCCGTTTATCCTGGTTCGAGTCCAGGCCCCGGAGCCATGCCTCTCGCATGGCCTCCGCGCTTCCTTGCACAATCGCCCTGGCTGCATCGCTGCTGCGCGCTAGGCGGCCGAAGACGGTCTCTTCGGCACGTGCAAAACCTTAGGCGCGCTTTGCGGTCCGCGCAGCTCCTGAAACCTCGCGGCACGCTGAAGCAAGCGTTCAAATTCCTGTGAGGACATGGGCCGTTCGGCGGTTACTTGCGGGCGCTGGGTACGCACGGGATCCTCCCATTGACCCTGACGAGGGAAGTCCTGAAACACTCCCCGGAGGCTATGCCTAACGAATTAGAGTGTCAAGATTTTTACGAGCCGTCTCCGGCTGCCTAAAGCATGCCGTCCGTCCGTACGCCTTCTCGGCCAAAAACCAACACCGCCCCTCCCGAAACGCGCAGCCGCGGATTGCTTTTGCGCACCGGTAACATCAAATTCCCGCACAATTTCCCGCAATTTAGTGTACTTTGGTTTCGGGTGCGTCCTCCGCACCTGTTCCGCTGCGCCAGCGGCACCCCTCACGAAACGAGGGGTAACGCGAAGTGCCGTCCACGCAAGTCCCAGGACGCCGCTTCGAACTTTCATCCATTGCGAACGGGAAATGCCTTCGCCTGGGTGCCTTTGCGGACGCCTAGCGGCGTCCGCCCGCTGATCGAGGAGGATCGAATGAAGCGATTGATGGCTGTTTTCGCCGTTCTGGCGTGTGCCTTGGTGGCAGTGCCGGCCGTGTATGCGCAGGCGCAGGCGCGCCAGGTAATCCCCGGAACGGAAGTCCGCCTGAGCCTGGTCAACGGATTGAGCAGCCGCGTGGCGCGGATGGGCGATCCGTTCACCGCGGTAGTCACCGAGCCCGTTTTTTCCGGCTCCAATCTGGTTTTGCCCGCCGGTGCCATCGTTCACGGACGGGTTACCAGCGTGCAGCATCCCCGCTGGTTTTCCGCTTTCCGAGGCGGCGCGGCCATGAACCTCGTCTTCGACTCGGTCGAAGTCGATAGCCGCATTTTCCCGGCGCGCATGAGCATCATCACCATCTACAGCAGCGGGTCCGACGTCAGCCGCCGCAAAGACTTGACCACCATCGAGGGCGAAGTGGTCCAGGAACATCAGAGTATCAAGGGTGATGTGATGGACGCCGCCATGGGAACGGCCGGTGGCGCCACGCTCGGGCTCGTTTTCAGCCGCGTCATGCGCGGCACCATACTCGGTCTAGCGGGCAGCGGTGCATATATCGCAGCGCGCAAAGGCAAAGACGTCGAGCTCCCTGCCAAGACCGGCATGATCGTGCGCATGGACTCAACCCTCTCTCTCCCGGAAATGCTGCTGAGGAATACCTCCTATGCGACTGGCCAATAGAGGACGTCACCGGCCCGTTGCTCGCGCGGCGCGGCGCGGCGCTCGGCGCTCGGCCGTGGTGGCCATCGGAGGAGGGTGGCGCGCGGCTCGCTCGGACGAGCCACGCGCCCGTGAGGGCGGACGGCTGAGGAATTTAAGCAGCGGGTGGTTCGTCAGGAGATGTGTCGGACGGATCGTCGGCTGAGTTGTCTCCCGTGTCTGCGGGGAAGCCGACGGTCCAAAGGTGAACGGGCTGCAATTTCGCCCCGGCGACCATCCAGCCGGGGTGCGTCTGTTTAATCCAAGCGACGCGGAAGAGCACCGGCGGATCGGGAAGCGCAAAGCCGTGGCTCCGGCGAATTACGCGCACCGATACCGCGCTGTTCTTCTCCAGTTCGGCATTCAGCTGAAAGCGGCAGCCGGATTCGCTTACGTCGAGTGTCGTCGTCTGTTCCGTGAAAAAGCGGCCGCGCACGTCGTATCCGGAGACTTCCACGGGAACGCTGCGCGCCTCGCGGGGTTCGCGCCGGCGCTCTGCGGCCTTGGCGGAACGAATCTCAGGATTTTGTGAATTGGTGGAGTGCATCGATACCCCAGAAGAACCGCACTCCAGTCGCCATTTGAAATTTCTCCAAGTTATTCAGCGGATTCGGGATGTCCGCGCGCGCGGTCGGGGCGGGTGCTGCGCGATGAAACGTTGTGCGGAATTGAAACGCTAAACCCGGGTCTTGACGTGGCGCCGCCCTTCGCGGGCGGCAGCTTTTTCTCGGTCTAAGACCCGCTGCGCGCAGCCGCAGCCTGCTTGTTGGTCCGTTTGAGAAAGCGATACAGGCTGGTGCGTCCGATGCCAAGCATCTGCGCGGCCCGCACGCGGTTTCCTTTGCACATTTCCAGAACTCGCTGGATGTGGATGCGCCGGACTTCGTCCAGCGGCAGCGGCCGCCAGAGCTCGCCCGTTAACGGCGCACCGCCCCGGCGTCCGGACTTCTGTAGGCTCTCCGGCAAATCGGTCACGTCGATAAAATCCGTGCTGGCGGTAATGGCCGCGCTGGAGATCGCGTTTGCCAGCTCGCGTACGTTGCCCGGCCAATCGTGCTGTAGCATGGCAATCTGCGCCCGTCGCGTGAGCCCTTGAAACGGCTTTCCGTATGCATCGCTGTATTTTTTCAAGAAATGCTGCACCAGCAGAGGAACGTCCTCGCGCCGCTCCGCTAATCCGGGAACTCGGATTTCGATGGTGCTCAGCCGGTAGAAAAGATCCTCGCGGAATCGCCCGGCCAACACCTCCGCGCGCAGATCGCGGTTGGTGGCGGCGATCATGCGCACGTTCACGCTGCGTACCTCCGGCGAGCCCACCCTCTGGATTTCGCGATTCTCGATTACCCGCAGCAGCTTGGCCTGCATGCCCAGCGAGGTCTCGCCAATTTCGTCCAGAAACACTGTGCCGCCGTTGGCGAACTCGAATAATCCCGGCCGCGTGTCCGTGGCTCCCGTGAACGCGCCACGCACGTGCCCGAAAAGCTGGCTTTCCAAGAGCGTATCCACCAAAGCGGAGCAATTGCAGACCGCGAACCGCTCCTTCGCCACGGGGCTAAGTTGGTGCAGCGCCCGCGCGATCAACTCCTTTCCTGCGCCCGTCGGCCCGGTGATCAGCACGTTCGAGTAATGCCGCGAGACTTTCTTCACCAGGTCCAGCATGTCCAGCATCGCCGGGCTTTTGCCGACAATCCCCTGGAACTGGTGGTTCTCAAACAGCTTGTGCTCGAGCTCGCGAATTTCCGAGCGCCGCGAGAGCAGCTCCGCAATCTCGCCCAGCGTCTTTTCCAGCCGCCGGAAATCGAGCGGCTTGCTCAGATAATCATGCGCGCCTTTTTTGATCGCCTCGATCGCCGATTCGACGGCATAGAAACCGGTAATGAGGATCACGTACATCCCGGGATCGTGCTGCAGCGCCTTTTCCAGGAACTCCATCCCGTCCATCTCCGGCATCTTCAAGTCGGCCAGCACAGCCCGGCACGCGCCCAGCCTCACATTCTGTAGTGCTTCTTCCGGGCTCGTCGTTCCGATCGCCGGAAAGCCGGCCTTCTCCAGCCGGGCGGTCACCAGTTCTACTTGGTTCGGGTCGTCATCCAGGACGCACACGGACAAGTTTTTTCGGGCGGTGCCGATTGCCGCGTGTTCCATGAGAGTTTCCATGTGCCGCACAAAGGCACGATCAATGCCAGAGCGATGCGCTCGTACCGTAACCGCACTGCCCATCCGCAAGCATGCTAATCCGCGCAAAAAACACGCGTAAGGTTTTTACATTGTGGAGTTTAGTCGTGAGAACGCTGCGCAACTGAAGCGGCGCAGAAATTCACGTAGTAGGGAAGTGGATCTGTTCGTTACGCTCTTGAGTCCCGAAGCGGAACGCTGGTGCCAAACCGAAACTGAACAGCCGATATCCTGTCTGATGCAGTGAGGCGGCGCGCCCCTCCGACGCTCAAGCTACTTTAATTGCCGAGTAGTTCAGTTCGCGCGCCGTATCCTTGAAAAACGCGCGCGGCCGCAGCTGCGTCAGTTGAATCGCCGAACGCCCGTCCGCGGCTTGTTCCAATACTTTCATCGCCTGGCACGCGATCGGGTAATTGTCCGCGCTCTCCACGGGCTGCATCAGGCGCACGAAAATCACGCTTCCTTCGCGCACCGGGTGTCGCAGGCTGACTTCCTTCATTCCGTCCGCCGCCCAAGTCAGATTCGTTTTTTCCACGAAAAATATCTCGGACACGTCCCAGCCGGACACCTCCACCGCGTAGCTGTTCTGCTGCTGATTCCCGTCGAAATCCATGGCCTCGCCTCCGCCGGGAAGATCTGCACCTGCTATGCCACAGGCCCGCCGCTGCCGAGCGTTCAATTCAAAGCAGTTGCAATGCTTGCGGGTACACTCGATCCGCGGGAGCGTGTTCCTTCCGCGCTAGGTGTGCGCGTTTGAACCATCTGGCAAGCAGCCGACCGTGGACGAAAATGGGAAGCTAGAACGACCCGGGATACAACAAAGACAGGCTGAAGCGGAAAATGTAACCAAACACCTGATCGTACAGCACCCACGCCAGCAGCAATCCCGCGAAGCCCAATCCCTGCCTGCGCGTCCAGTCGAGAAAGCGGCGCGCTCTCTCTTCGCTCATGAGCGCCGTAATTCCGGCGTGCCCATCGAGCGGTGGCACCGGCAACAGATTGAACGTTCCGAGCAGCACGTTCAGCACGAACAGTACGCTCAAAAATGTTGCCGCGAACCCCGCCGCTCCGGGAATGGCCGCAGCCGTCATATGCGTGAAGCTCGCCTCGGCAGGCACTCGGAAAACTCCAAACGCGATCCCGCCGCGAATCGCCAGCGCCGCGATCGCCGCCAGCGTAAAATTCGCCGCCGGTCCCGCCAGCGCCATCCACGCGGCGCGATGCGGATGCCGCTGCTCCCACGCCGGATCGTACGGCGCGCTGGCCCATCCCAGCATGAAGTGCGGAGGCAAAATGTAGGTGAGCCATGGCACCACCACCGTGCCAAAGGGCTCGCGCTGAATGTGCGGCAGAGGATTCAAGCTCACTTGCCCGCCGTGGAACGCCGTCGAATCGCCGCCCAGATGCGCCACCAGCGCGTGCGCGCCCTCATGGCACGTGGTGGAAAGCAGAAAAACGATGTACCAGATGACTCCGAGAACCACGAATTGAGGATTCATGTGCGCCGACAGAGTAGAATGCGCCACCGCCGAGCGCAAGCCTCGCTCCACAATTCGCGGAAGCCCATCTCAGAACGCCGCGCGAAGGTTTTGAACCTGTGAGGTAAGAGCCGGCGCGCAAAATTCGCGACGATCGAGCGCGCGAATCAAGAGCCGTGAAATTCTCATTTACGATTCGAGCTGCACCTCGCAAGAGTGGATCGTCTGGTGAGCCCACTTACCCTCCACCTGCGGATACCAACGAGATGCTGCTCGTCCCCGGCCGAACGGCACACAGTGATCTGTAGCACGGCCTTGCGTGACGACCGTCACATACCGGCTCGGGCAGCGGCGGTAATTTGTGATTTTGCTACGGAGGTTTTATGGCGTACATCATCAACCAGGAGCTATGCGAGCAAGACGATCACTGCCTGGACGCATGTCCCGTTGAGGCTATCGAAAAGACGGACAGCGGCTCCCTCTTCGTCAAAGCTGACGACTGCACGGATTGCGGCGCATGCGAAGCAACGTGCGATTTCGCAGCGATTCGTCCCACGGAATGACCTGCTAGAGAAGCGAGCCGCAAGAAATCACATGCCTTGTTAGGACAGTCCGCGAAGAATTGCCGCGCCAGCGGGGAAGTGTCCGCTAGAGCCCTGAGTTTTCTCTGACGATAAACGGCGCATGTCCTGACAAACAGGCCCAGCGGAAGTTTGTTACCCGCTCGGACCAGATGTCCGGTAAGCCGACTTATCAGGACTTATCCCGCCGCTTCCTGCTATCTCAGGATGTACAGTTGAGGGATGCACTGGAGGGAGCGTGTCCTTTCTGGATATCTTGCTCGGGAAGTCGCTCGACACGTCGGATGAGCGAGCCGAGCAAATCGGAACTCTCGCCGGCATTCCGATCTTCGGGTTGGATGCGCTAGGTTCGGCGGCGTACGGGCCGGAAGCTGCACTCACCCTCCTGACCCCGTTGGGAGCTGCGGGGATTGTATATATCGTGCCGGTCAGTTTTGGCATTATCGTGCTCCTTGCAATTGTCTGCTTTTCTTATCATCAGACGATCGCAGCCTATCCATACGGCGGCGGTTCCTACACGGTTGCCATGGAAAACCTGGGTACGTTTCCCGGGTTGCTGGCAGCCGCGGCCCTCATGATCGACTATGTCCTCGTCGTAGCCGTGGGGATCTCGGCCGGCGTGGGCGCGATGGTGTCGGCCGTCCCGACTCTTCAGCCATATACAGTGATCCTATGCGTCGGGATTCTCGCGTTCATCACGTTGGTGAACCTGCGAGGGGTTCGTGAGACTGGCCTTGTTTTCCTGCTTCCTACTTATCTTTTTGTCGGATCTTTGCTCAGCGTGATTCTGGCGGGTTTATTCAAGGCGGTCTTGGCAGGCGGACATCCCACGCCCATTGTGATGCCTCCATTGGCGCCACTCCCCACCGTGACTGCGGCGAACCCCTGGATGTTGCTGCTGGTCTTTTCGAGCGGCTGCTCTGCGCTTACCGGCGTTGAAGCGGTGAGCAATGGAGTGCGCGCGTTCCGCGAGCCTGCGGTCCGGCATGCCCAGCGAACTCAGCTGACGATCATAGGCATACTGATCGCGCTGCTGGCCGGAATTGCCTATCTCGTTTCGGCTTATCGGATTTCGGCCACGGTCCCGGGGCAGCCCGGGTACCGGAGTGTTCTATCGATGCTGGTCGCAGCGGTGGCGGGCACGGGCTGGTCCTACTACGTAACTATGGGATCGGTACTTATGGTTCTGGCGTTTTCGGCCAACACAGGCTTTGCGGATTTTCCCCGGCTTTGCAAAGAAATCGCCCGGAGCGGTTTTCTGCCGGCATGGTTCGCTTTCCGAGGCCGGCGGCTGGTCTATTCACACGGCATCATCGTTGTCGCCATCCTCTCGGCGATCTTGCTGATTGTGTTTCATGGCATTACCGACCGGCTGATCCCGCTATTTGCCGTTGGGGCATTCCTCGCGTTTACGTTGTCTCAAGCGGGGATGGTCGCTCATTGGCTAAAGGCCGCAGGGCGCATGACGACATGGAACATGATCGTGAACGGGTGGGGGGCGGTGGGGACCGGAATCACGCTTGCAGTTGTGCTCGTTGCGAAGTTCGCGGCAGGCGCTTGGGTGAGCGTTCTTATTATTGCTGGTCTCCTCGTGATGATGATGTCGGTGGGACGAAAACGGGCCGCGAACGGATCGCGTTCATTAAAGTCCCCCGGTGCCTAGAACGCTGAAAAGCTAAGCGTGCTGCACACAATCCGCAAACTCGCGCCCGGTGCATTTCGTCACATCTCGAAACGACTTCCTACAAGTACTGGACTGGTTTAAGAAGAAAAGGTTTGCAGCGTTTTCTGTTCTTCCAATCAACACGTTAGCTAAGTCGCTTGAAACACTCTCCGGAAGCAGCGGTTGGCGATTTCAATTCGCCCAACTCCCGATAAACGGGGTTACCGGACAATTGCCTTTTCAACTTCAGCCTGAATGGGGCCGGGTACTGTTGTGTCCCTATGTCTCGGTCCGCCGCCCGCTTTCGCGCTCGGATGCGCTGTGCTAGACTCCGTCCAGCGGTTGTGCTGCGGAAAAAACTTTCGGCAGAAACTGCCGATCGGTGGAACTTCGGGCTCTGTGCAACGATTCCCCGTGAACCCCGCCAGGCCCGGAAGGGAGCAACGGTAGCGGGTCAGCTTCGTGTGCCGCGGACCACCCGAAGTTCCTCTCATCGCCGCGCATCACGAAACCAACTCCCGGCGGACTGCAGCCCAATCGAGCCGATCGCATGAGCTACAAAGTCATCGCCCGCAAATATCGCCCGCAGACTTTCAGCGAGATTGTCGGCCAGCAGCATGTCACGCGCACGCTCGCCAACGCCATCCAGTCGAATCGCGTCGCCCACGCCTACATTTTTTCCGGCGTGCGCGGAGTGGGGAAGACCACTGCCGCGCGCATTCTGGCCAAAGCGCTCAATTGCGCCAACGGCCCCACCGCCGAGCCCGACAACACCTGCGACTCCTGCCGCGAAATTTCCGCAGGTACTTCGCTCGACGTTCTGGAAATCGACGCGGCCTCCAACCGCGGCATCGACCAGATCCGCGAACTCCGCGAAATGGTGCGCTACGCGCCGGCGGCCAGCCGCTACAAAGTCGTGATTCTCGACGAAGCCCATCAGCTCACCGACGAAGCCTCCAACGCGCTGCTGAAAACTCTCGAAGAGCCGCCCGAACGCGTGATCTTCATTCTCGCCACCACGCGCGCCGAAGATCTCGTCGAAACCATCAAGTCGCGCGCCCAGCTTTTCCAGTTCCGCTCGCTCACCTTTCAGGAAATCGCCGGCCAGATCGAACACATCGCCAAGGCCGAAAAGCTGGCCATCGATACCGGGGCCATCGCCGTGCTGGCCCGCGCCGCTGAAGGCAGCCTGCGCGACGGTCTCTCGCTTCTCGAACAGGCCATGGCCTACGGCGGCGACACTATCACCAACGCGCAAGTGCGCGAACTTCTCGGCGTCGTCGCCGAAAGCGTCCTCGACGATCTCGTCGAATCCATCGCCGCGCAATCTGCCGAACGCGCGCTCGCGCTCGTCCATCGCCTCATCGCCGACGGTCAGAATCTCCAGCATTTCTGCCGCGAGGCGATTCGCCATCTCCGCAATCTGCTGGTCGCGCGCGTCTGCGGCTCGGATTCGCCGCTCATCGCCGCGCCTGCCGACGAGCGCCCGCGCTTGGCCGAGCAATCCGCGCAGTTCACCGAGGAAGATCTCACGCGCTTCTTCAACATCCTCGTGGCCACCGAAGACGATCTGCGCCGCAAGCCCGATCAGCGCCTGCATCTCGAACTCGGCTTGCTGAAGCTCATCAACGCGCAGCGCCTTGCGCCGCTCGAAGAAGCCATCGCCGAACTGCGCGGCGAAAATTCTTACTCGCCGCGCGCCGCGCATCCCGCTCGACATTCTGGCGCGTCCGCTGCACCGTCGTCCGCGGCAGCGCCATCAACGTCGCCCGCCTCCTCCGCTCCAATCGCCGTCGCAAGCGCGCCTGCGCGCTCCGTGCCGCCGGCGCAATCCGCATCGAGCTCTTCCGGCGCGGCCGTACGCATGGCACCCGCCGCCGAAGCCTCTGCACCGAGCGAATCAACCGAATCGACCGATTCGGGCGCCGCCAGCGCGCCGTCCGCTCCATGGGCCCGCACTGCGCAACCAGAATCAGTAGCGCCGCCGTCCGCTCCCAGCTCCGCGCCCGCGCCGCCAGCACCTGTGCAAACCGAGCGCACGGATCACACAGATCACACAGGCCGCGGTGATCGTCCCAACCCCCCATCGTCTCCGCACGTCGTCGCGCGCGCCGCGGACAATTCGAGCAGCGATTTGGCTTCCGCGCAAGTCGCCGCCATCAAATCCGCGCTGCAGAGCCAGCGATTTTTGTGGTCCATGGTCGAGCACGCGTCGCGCTGGGAGATCGAGGGCAACGAGCTGAACCTGTTTTTCCCAACCGAAAGCCGCGCGCTCGCCGAAATGTTGCAGGCCCGCGACCCGATGGAACGTTTGCGCACAGTGCTCCACCAGGTGATGGGCCAGCCGTTGCGCGTCTGTGTTAAAATCGAATCCGGCCGGGTAGGTGCGACTCGCGGCTCCGAACTTCGCGCTCGCTTCGAGGAAGATCCGATCGTTCGGGCGATGCTCGAAAAGTTCGGTGGCCGCATTTCGAACGTAAAGCGTCCCGGCGAGGAATAACGCATGGAAGTCAAAGCTCTGCAGCAAATGCTCTCGCAATTCCGCCAGGCGCAGGAAAAGCTGGAAAAGCGCATCGGCGAAATCTCCGTGGAAGCTTCCGCCGGCGGCGGCATGGTCACCGTGCGCATGAACGGTCAAAAGCACTTGATCGAAGTGCGCATCGACCCGGAAGTCTTCAAGGGCAAGGACCAGGAAATGCTGCAGGAGCTTATGATCGCCGCCGTCAACGAGGCGGCCCGCCGCGTCGACGAAGAGCTCTCCAAACAAGTGACCGAACTCGCCGGCGGCATGCCCGGCATCGCCGGAATGAAAATCCCCGGCCTCTTCTAAATTTAGCTTTTCAGGACAATTTTTCGGGTGCCGCACTCTTTGCGGTTTTCGCAAAGGCTGCGAGGGTTGCTCCACGCCCGCGCTGCACTCTCTCGGCGTGCCACGCACGCAACAACGTAACGGTTGTCATCCCGAGCGAGTCCCGGTGCGCGAAGCGCGTCACCGGGACGACGAGGGATCTGCTTTTATATTTGCGGGTGCCGTTTACCCTGAGCACTGCACAGGTGCGAGCGCTGTTCCTCCGTTCCCGGGAGCGCCAATCTCCAGATTGGCGCCTTTCGCTCGCACGTTTTTGATGTAGCGCTGCGCTTCAGCGCAGCATGCGACCTCTGCTGACGCAACCGCCGCACGCTCCCTCGTCCCTCGCACCCGTTTCCCGCCTCGCCGCTGGAGCGCGCGAGTTGCTGTCTTCCCGCTTCCGTCCACGGCACTTTTCGCGCGTTTCGCAAAGCGTGCGAGTGTTGCGCACTCCGCGCTGGCGCTGCATTCTCTCCGCGTGCCATACGCACAACAACGTAACGGTTGTCATCCCGAGCGAGTCCCGATGCGCGAAGCGCGTTACCGGGACGACGAGGGATCTGCTTTTGCCTTTCGCCGAATTCGGCTGCGCGATTCTCGGAATCCAACCAAAATCAAGACTGCCTCCGCCTCATTGAGCGCTCCGAGAAGGCCCTGCAGCCGACGAATCAGGCAAGCATGAGAAATGGAGCGAGCCCGGCCGCTTGGACGCTCCTAGCAGGGTGCTGCAAAACTCCGTGTTTGGAGCTGTGATTGCAGTTTAGTTTGCACGAAGCTTGAACGCCGCAATTTGTGCGGCGATTCTCTGAAAAACAGGAGCACTTCGTGCGCGGAAATCCCAAATTGCAGAATCCGATGTTTTTCGTGGCCAACACGGAAGAGCGGCTGCCAAAAGATCATCCTCTGCGCGCGATCAAGCGCCGTGCCGACGAGGTGCTGAAGCAGATGCAGCGCGTGTTCGATGCGGCGTACAGCGAAACGGGGCGTCCGGGGATTCCGCCGGAGGCGCTGCTGAAGGCGCTGTTGCTGCAAGCGCTGTACTCGATTCCCTCGGAGCGGCGTCTGGTGGACGCCATCAACTGGAACTTGCTGTACCGCTGGTTCTGCGATCTGGACGCGGACCAAGCGGTGTGGGATGCCACGGCGTTCACCCACAATCGCGAGCGCTTCGAGCGGCACGGGCTGGTGCAGAAGTTTTTTGAACGCGTGGTGGCCAGCGCGCTGGTCGAGCAGTACGCCTCGAACGATCACTTCACCGTGGACGGGACGCTGATCCAGTCCTGGGCCTCGCTGAAAAGTTTTCGTCCCAAGGAAGAGCCGGTGAACAAGCCGCCCGCCCAAGACGGCAGCAATCCTTCGGTGGATTTTCGCGGCGAGAAGCGCCGCAATGAAACGCATCAGTCTACGACCGATCCCGAGGCGCGGTTGGCGCGGAAGAGCAAGGGCATGGCGGCGCTGCTCTGCCACAGCGGGCACGCCTTGATGGAGAACCGGCATGGGCTGTGCTTGGACATCGCCATCGCCGTGGCTGACGGGCACGCCGAGCGAGACACGGCGGAAAAGCTGTTGCGGCGCTTGGCGCGGCGGCACGGCATCAAGCCCAAGACCGTGGGTGCCGACCGCGGATTCGAGGCGGGCGAGTTTTTGCGCACGCTGGAAGAAGACCTGCACGTCACGCCGCACGTGCCGCTCACCGCGGAGCGCGTGATCAGCCAAGGTCCCGCAGGAGACGCGCGCCGCCGCATGCTGCGGCGGATGAAGACCCAGGGATATGCGCTGAGTCAGCGAGCACGAAAGAAGATCGAGCAGATGTTCGGCTGGATGAAGCAAGCTGGCGGGCTGCGCAAAGTGCGTCACGTGGGCCGCTGGAAGATTCAGCAGGTAGCCTACCTGTGGGCTGCAGCGTTCAACCTGCTGCGCTTGGCCCATCTGGAGGCCGCTACATAGACAGGATCGAGAGCAGGGCGCAGTGCCGAAAGACAAAATGCGACTGCGAGAAGTTTTACACGGCCCCCTGCTCGCCTGCCACTTTGCCCTGAACTCCGTCCTCATCTCGAAAATCATCCGTTTTGCAGCACCCTGCTAGGGCCATTGTGAAGCTTCACAGACCCATCCTACGTATCAGCCTAGCCGATTCACTTGCTCCCTTTAACGGTCCCAATTGGCTGGAAGGGAATTGAGCGCCGTGTTTTGTGTAGAGTCGGGCTAATGCGTTGCATATCGTTGTCATCCCGAACCCGGTCGCCGGTTTTCGGCGAACGGCGGTGAGGGATCTGCTTTTGTTCTTGTTCCAGGCGTCGCGCACCCACGTTTCCACGGTACGGCGGTTTTAGTGCGCGTCAGCGCTCTCAATCCCCGCACCCAAAAACAAAAATCCCCCTCTGCCCATCGTGAGCAGAGAGGGATTTTCGCTGAATCGCTTTTACGTCCTGCTTACCGTGGAGGACCGCCCATGCCCCCTCCGGGCTTGCGCGCGAACATGCCGATCAACACCGTGCCCCCCAGGACGTGCCCGTCCATGGCCTTCATGATGTCGTCGCGGCTCGCGCCCGCCTTCAGGTCCAGCGTGGTGTCCAGCGCGTACAGCTCAAACGTGTAGTGGTGCGCCGGTCCCGGAGGCGCGCACGGCCCGAAGAACCCCGGCTGCCGCGCGATGTTGGCGCCCTGCACGCCCACGCTTGCCGGCGCGTCCGCCTTCACTCCTTCCGGCAGCGAGGTCGCCGTTCCCGGAATGTTGAAAATGATCCAGTGCGTGATGTCGTCCAGCGACTTCCCCGCGTGCGCGTCGGGATCGTGCAGCAGCAGCACGAAGCTCTTCGTGCCCGCTGGCGGGTTCTTCCACTCCAGCGGCGGCGAAGTCATGTTAGCCGGGTTCATCGTTCCGGTCGGCGCGCACGAATACTTTTCCGGATACGTGCCCAGATCCTGAAACGCCGAGGAACTCAATTGCAGCGGTGGTCCCATCATCATCCCGCCGCCGCGCCGTCCCGGCGGCGGGCCCTGCGCGAGCACGGGAACCGCGCTCGCTGCTGCCAATACCGCTACAGCCCCGATCCATCGGACTGCTTTCGTTCGCATGCGTTCTCTCCCCCTTTTGAATTCTTACTTCGCAGCGCTTCTGTGGAACCGCGATTCTGGCCCTTGGCCGAAAAATCCCGGTCTTGTCATTCTGAGGGCCGTCTTTGCCCGAAGAATCTCTCTTGAACTCTCGCGAAGCTACTGTGGCCCGCGCAACGCCGCGCATTGTAACCCCGGCAAATTGCCCGCGCAATCAACCTGTCCCCTTGGACGCCCCGCCGCCCGATCTCGTTTCATTCTCGCGAGCTTGGAGCTAGACTAAGCCCATGTCCCGCTGTCTCTCTCTGCTTGTCCTCGTTGCCGTGGCAATTCTAGCGCCTTCTTTGCTGGGGCAGAGCGCCGCCCCAGAAGCCCATATCGTCCTGACGAAATTAGGGCCCATCGCCTATCCGCAAATTGCGCGAACGGCTCACATCAGCGGCGACGTGGAAATTGAGGTCGGAGTCAAGCGCGACGGCAGCCAGGAATTCGCGCGTGTCGTCAGTGGTCCTCCGCTGCTAATCAGGGCCGCGCTTCAAAGCGCGCAGCAATCTCAGTTCCAATGCCGCAACTGCGCCGATGCCGTCACCGCGTATCGCGTGACCTACACCTTTAACCTCATCGTGACCGAAGGAAAATGCCCTGACGATTGCAATCGCACGGGCCCCGAGCCTGTTCAACCCGCGCCCACGGTGAAATTAGAGGGTAGCCACGTTACTCTCACGAACTACGTCTACGCACCGTGTATCTGCGACGGGTTTCGGAAGGTCCGGAAACTGAAGTGCTTTTACCTTTGGCGATGTGGTTTCTGAACCCAGCTTCTTCCATTCCTCCGTGCCTCCTCGTCTCTGTGGCCAACCCCCGCGCACTTCTGCGATAATCATCCATTCGCAACCGCACACGAAACGAGATGACACTGCATGGCTGATTTTGCTCCTTCGGTTTCCCGGCTCATCGACGAACTCAAGCGTCTGCCCGGCATCGGCCAAAAGACCGCCCAGCGGCTCGCCTTTTTCCTTCTCCGCGTGGACCGCGACCAGGCCCTTGCCCTTTCCGATGCCATTCGCGACGCCAAGGAAAAAGTCCGCGAATGCTCGGTCTGCAACAACATTACCGACGCCGACCCCTGCCTCTTCTGCACCAACCCCGCGCGCAATCGCGCGCTAATCTGCGTGCTCGAGGAAGCCACCAACATCCAATCCGTCGAAAAGACGCGCCAGTTCAACGGCCTCTACCACGTCCTCGGCGGCTCGCTCTCTCCGCTGCAGGGTATTGGCCCCGACCAGCTCAAAATCAAGAGTCTCATCGAACGCCTCAAGGGCGGCGGCGTCCAGGAAATCATCATCGCCACCAATCCCACCGCCGAAGGCGAAGCCACCGCCGTCTATCTCTCCAAACTCATCAAGCCCCTCGGCGTCCGCGTCACCCGCATCGCCATGGGCATCCCCGTCGGCTCCGACCTCGAATACGCCGACGAAGTCACCATGCTCAAAGCCATGGAAGGCCGCCGCGACCTGTAACTCACGAAAAGGTGTCTCGTCTCGGAATTTATGTCCACGTCCGCAAACGTAGACCCGTGGTCGAAAAAGTATCGGTATACTATGCGTAATTGTGGACAGCCATCAGCGCAGAAAGTTTAAGAGAGCACTTTGTCGCACACTTGACGAGCGGCTAACTCCACCAGCGAAGCCTTCGGGCGCCATGCCTCATAACACCCAACACGAGGAAAAGACGACAGGACAAAAACTGCTCGATTTCTTCGAGCACCCGTGGTTCATGTTCGCGATAGGTATCGTAGCTACGCTACTGGGCTTCGACTACCCGCTCGTACTCGTCGCGTCTGGAATTATCGTCCTACTAGCCTTTCACCGGGTAGGCGTAGTTCGCGGGAAGAGAAGAACGGTCCGGGTGCTTGCGTATGGCGCCGTTTTCGCTATCGCGACCGCCGGCCTTTATGGCGCCGAGCTCCTGATAAAGAGGAATTTCCCACACATCCCAACCGCCCAGGAGATCAGCAATTACATCCCCAGCCGCGAACCGAAGCCGGCTCCCGCGCCGGCAATTACGACGCAATCTACGGGTACCAGTGCGAAACGGGCTCCGGGCTCACCGTTCGCGTTCGCCGTGGAAGCGGGACTCGTGGGCCCAGGCTCGGGATCGTTCACGGGCTACTGGCTCGAACAGTCCGGCCTTGAAGGCTGTACCCTTGACCCAATCGACGACCTCCTATTCCTGAGACTGACCAATATTCAGCCAGACCCCAAGACCGTCATCAACTACACGCTGGAAGCCAGCGACAAAGGGAAGTGGTATCCACTTACGAGGCTAAATTTGGCCGAGGGCTACATGGTCGGAACGCTGGCAAAGGTTGCCCCACCCATGGGATGGACCATCAGCATTCCATCGGAAGGAAGCGATAGCTTGTACTACATGTATTCGGCTTCGACCGGAGCCGGCCACTTTAAGCAGGCCAGCGTTATGGCGTTCCCAATCTTTGACTCACTGATAGGCGGCCATACGCTCTTGAAAGGCGAGACAGTTCGCGGCTGGGCTGCGTTCCGATCCCTAAGATTGCCCGCCGGAAAGTTCCGAATTAAGATTACGGACGCAACCGGAAAGACATCTGCGGTCATCGCCACCTCTACGAAGGCCGGGGTCGGCGAGGATGTCGCGCCGCACCTACTGACCGTCGCAGTATCTGCCAACGTCTCTGGTTGCACACGCAAACCCGATTGGAACCAGCCGGTCGTACCGGGAATGCCGTGACCCGGGAACCGTAGCCGAGCTTCCAAGTTCGACCCCGACTCATCCGAAAGGTACAGTTCTAGAACCTGTCCCTAATTTGCACCTTCGGCCAGTAGAAACCGTTCCCGCGTCTGCTATGGTCGATCTGTGATGATGCGCGCAAACCAAAAGATCGGCGAATGGACAGCAGTCGCGACCCTTGAATCGGCGGATTGGCGACGAAAGGAATTAAACGTAGCGCCGCGGCCTTCAGCGCGGCACGCCTTGTTTGCCTCCGCGCCGTATTCCGCCGGGATTCAATGTAGCGCCGGGCCTTCGGCCCGGCACAGGCTCCGCACGGATATCGGCACCCGGCCGTCCCTCACCTCAAGCGACGCAATCGGCCCGCACCAGTCGCCAGTCACCAATCGCGAATCGCCACGTTCTACCCGGAACAGTCTCTTGAGTAGAAACGTATCTAACTTGTTGAAAATAAACGACGGCGACCCTGCCTACCTGGAACGTCCCGGTGCAATGTTTCTCGCTACATTTTCGACAAAAAACTCACCGAATTTCGACAGCCCGCAGGTACCGCGGCAATTCGCGGATCGACTCCAGCAGCAGGTCGGGGCGCGCTTCGCGAATGCGCTCCGCGGTCGGGAACGGGCCCAGCACGCCAATCGGCCGCACTCCGGCTCGCCGCGCCATTTCGATGTCTTCCGCCGCGTCACCCACGTAGACGCAATCCTCGGCGCGGGCTCGCAGCCTCTTCAGCGCCAGGTGCAACGGGGCCGGATGCGGCTTCTTGCGTGCGGCGTCCTCGCTGAAAACGCATGCTGCGAAAAGCTCCTCAAATCCGAACCCGGCAATCTGTTGTCGGACGCGATCGCGGCTCCCGCTGGTCACCAGCCCCAACTGGAACTTGCGCGCCAGCGCCCGCACTACGCTTCGCGCTCCCGGCAGCAGCTTGGGACGCTCCGCGCCGTAAGCTGCGCGCCAGAGCCGGTCCGCTTGCCGCCATTTCGACCGCGGCACGCGCGCCGCGCGATAGACTTCGTACCAGTTCGGGCAGTAGTGCTGCTTGAGTTCGGCTTCGCCCCACTCGATTTTGAGCGCGCGGAACATGGCCATGTACGCGCGCGCATCCGCGGCGTAGGAATCGAGCAGCGTGCCGTCCCAATCGAGCAGGACCACACGGGCAGGGAAGCGTGGCAAATTCGCGATGGAATCGTTCACAACGACAGGATGGTAGCAGAAGTCCGCAGTTCTATACGGGGTCCCCAAAGCGCTCTGCGCTTTGGGGTGCGCACAGTCCGGCCCGATGACCGAAGGCAGCAGCCTGTAGAGGTGAGATTCGCGCTAGTGAGAGTTGAAGCGAATCGGAAGCACGTCGTCGCGGCGCAGCGCAAAATCATCAAAGCTCGCAGCGTAGCCGCGCCAGCCCGGCATATCGCATTCTTCGGCGCGGACAATATGCGCGGCGGTGCACATCTGCACGGTGCCGAAACCGGCCGCCCGCTCCACCAGTGCGACTTCCAGCTCGATGGCCGTACCCGGCTCGATCTCGCGGGGCGCAAGGAAATAGACGCCGCTCGAGCTGATGTTCCGCGTGACCAGCGTGACCGGCGTCGGCTCCGGCCTCTCGCCGACCCGCGTCAGCCGCAGCGGCAGCGCCAAGGCAGCGCGCGGATTGCGGCGGCGCTCGTCGGGCACACCAATGGCGTGCGTCGGCACGCGCGTAAATCTGCGCGGACCTGGTTTTACCGAATGAGCTGTGACGGTTTCCGTGCGGCGTTCAACTTCGCGTTCATGCAGCGGCGAACTGGCAGGCCGCTGTCCGATCCACTCCGGAGCAGCTCCCATGGCACATCCCCCAAGCCCCATTCGACAGTGACCCCCACGCGAACAGGCTTTCCGAATATGCTCGTCCCGGTTTCGATGGTCAAGGGCCAACCGAAGGAGGTGTCCTATAATGCAACAAGAATCCAAGTGTATTGATTCCAGCCAGTTGCATCCGCCCGTGGTACTGGCTGACCGCTACAGCCTTCGTACACTTTGGCCGCAAGATTCGGATAGCGAGCTTCGCTCCTGTTTCGATAGATTTGCACGCGGGAGAAATAAGGGCGAAATTCACAGCCGATGACAAAGCGAAACAAATCCGCAGACAAATTCTGGCGCGACTATGATCGCCGCTCGCTTTGGAAAGCGGTCAAGTCGCGCGACCGGCAAGCCGATGGCGCGTTCGTCTATGCCGTGCGCTCCACCGGAATTTACTGCAAGCCGTCTTGCCCCTCGCGCCGGCCGCGCCCGTCAAATGTGAGGTTCTTTCCGCTTGCCGAAGCGGCCGAGCGCGAAGGATTTCGTCCCTGCCGGCGCTGCAAGCCCTCCCGCGTGACGCCTCGCGATCCGAAACTCGACGCGGTGGCGCGCATCTGCCGATGGATCGACTCTCGGATCGCGGCCGATTCCATCGGCGTGCCAAAAGATGATCGGCTGACGCTCGCCGCGCTCGGTGGCATCGCCGGAATGAGCCCCTATCAGCTCGATCGCGCTTTTCGCGGCGCGATGGGCATCACGCCGCGTCAGTATGCGGATGCGCAGCGCATGCGCCGGCTAAAATCTCGCCTGAAAAAAGGAGACGACGTGACTACCGCACTCTACGACGCAGGATTCGGCTCATCGAGCCGCCTCTACGAACGCGCTCCGTCGCAACTGGGCATGACGCCCGGCGAATATGGCCGCGGCGGCCAGGGAATGAAAATCCACTATGCAATCGCGGATTCACCGCTGGGCCGGTTGCTCGTCGGCGCCACGGGCCGCGGCATCAGCGCCCTCTACCTGAGCGATTCCGACGCCGTGCTCCGCGCTGCGCTGCGGGAGGAGTATCCCCGCGCAGAAATCTTGCCCGACGCCGAGAGTCACATCGGCTCCGGAAAACTTGGGAAATGGGTCGCCAAAGTTCTGGAGCATCTTCGCGGGCGCGAACCCCACCTCGACTTGCCAACCGACGTCCGCGCCACGGCTTTTCAGCGCCGCGTCTGGGAAGAACTTCGCAAAATCCCGTATGGTTCCACGCGCACATACACGGAAGTCGCTCGCTCGATCGGTAAACCGTCCGCGGTCCGCGCCGTGGCGCGCGCCTGCGCCACGAATCCCGTGGCCGTGGTCGTGCCATGCCACCGCGTGGTGCGCGAAGACGGTGAGCTCGCCGGATACCGGTGGGGAATTGATCGCAAGCGGGTGTTGCTGCAGACCGAGTCCGCGACTGTAGAAAAACGGAAGGGGAAATCGTGATGAACGGGGCGAGGCTGGTAGCGGAGCTTTGAGCGCCGCCGCGGTTTAGCCTCGCAACTTTACCTTTTGTGTTCCCTTGGGCCAATTCTGGCGGAAAGTGGAATCGGGAATTTCCGCGTTGCGCACCACATTCGAGTAGCGCACGATCGAGTAGTCGCCGGAGCCGGCCTCGTAAAACTCCTGCTGCACGGGCAGCCACGTTGCTTCGCTCACCCAGATTTGAATTTTCGAAATTTCGTGGCGCACTTGCGCGGATTTCGGAGTCAGATCCAGAACGACCACTCCTTGATCGGAGATTCTCTCCTCGCGCAAGAGCTTCACGTCGTAGCCCTTTTCCAGCTCCGAACCACGCGTGCCGAATCCGAGAAGCAGAAACTGTTCGACCATTGCACGATTTTTGCCCAGGTTGTATTCCTCGACCCGCTTCAGGCCCGGGTTGTAGATGTAAAGATTGTCTCCCAGGCGGAGAATGGTGCGCGGATCAGGTGCCTTGATCTGGAGGAGCATTTTGTCGCCGCGCACGAAGATGTCGCCGCGCTCGGTGGAGCGGTCGTTGACGACCACCGTTACCTTCGTGCGCTCCATGCTGGCCGAGAGGCTGTGGAAATTTTTGGCTTCTCGGTCGAGTTCCGCACGGACTGTGTTCCATGTCCACGCTTCCCGGGTTTGCGGCCGCGCGGCAGCGAGAATCGCCGGCGCTGTGCAAATTACCAACCAGAGTGCCAAGGCCGTTCTCGCGTGTTTCCACCTCAAAGAATTTTCCTCCGTGAGAAAAATCGCCCGCCAAGGAAGGCACGGTCATCATAGCACACGCAACTTCGCGCAAAAAATGTCTGGCCGTTGCGACGCGACGTGGACGAATGATGTCATTCGCTGCGAGCGAGAACATATGGCGACTACCGCACACGCTCATCCATTTTGTTTGTAACGCGCTTTCGCCGGAAGTTAGAATGGGGCCCGGGGATTTCGTCAAAAAAGGGAAAAAGGGCTTGACAAGAATTGGCACCCTATGGAGAATGACTCGCGCGCCAGTTCCTGCCTTCCCTAGATTGTGACGTTCCTCCCCTTCGCATCGCCGGGAATAGTCTGCGAGGAGACCGGTGGCGGAAAAAGATGGCATAGCTACGAGTATGGAATTCGATCGAGAAGTCATTCGTTGTCAAGTATGCGGGTTGGTGCAGTATCGTACGCGCACAGGCAATTGTCGTCGTTGTCTGCGCTTGCTGCCACCAAAGGTGACGTTCGTCATACCGACGCCGTCGCCTCAGGACCTGCCGGGAGACGACCGCCAACTGTTTGAGAACTGGCCGAACCGCGAAACCGTGGAAAACATCGGCCAGCGAATCCGGCAGTTGCGGGAATCGCGCGGTATGACGCAGAGCCAGTTACAGGCTCGTTCACGCGTATCGCGCTCTTACTTGTCCCGAATTGAAAGCGGACAAATGACGCCAAGCCTCGGCACGCTGGAGAAGATCGCTGAGGCGTTGGGAGTCGGGCTGAACCGCTTCTTCGTTCCCGAATCGAACGGTGAGACGGTTCTCGAGGACCCCTTTATTCAGGGGCTCCGGCCGTTTTTGCGGCAGCTCGATTGGAATCAGTGGCAGGGAATTCTGAAGCGTTTGCAGGCGATCAGCGAGCATGTCAGCAGCAGCCAGCACATGCGCCCGCTGGTGACCGCGCATACGCCCGAGAGAATTCCGCCGCACTTGCCACGACGGCAGCAGCACGAGGCCGGGCATTCCGCTGCAGCCCTTCACCGCTAGGGCATTCGGCGCGATTTATGAACGGGACGCGGGCTGGCGAGAGTCGGCCCGCGGCGCGCTCCGCGCAATAACGCGCGGTTCTCGCGCGCGCATATCGAACGTTCCCTCGCACGAAAGAGCCGTACACACGCGCGAGGCGATTCCGCTAGCACCTGTCTGGCAACCAATCAGAAACTCAGTAGAAGCGAATCTTCACGTCGTCGTTTTCAGCGTGGACGGAATCGATGAAGCGCACCTGCCGCTCGTCGAAGCTCATAATCAACGATTGAGTGCGGACTCCGCCGCCGAAAAAGCGTATGCCTCGGAGCAGGCTGCCGTCCGTCACTCCGGTCGCAGCAAAAATCAGCCTTTTCCCCGGGGCGAGATCGGCCGTATCGTAGATTTTCTTGCCGTCTTTAATACCCATTTGGGCTAGCCGCTCTTCGTGCTCCGGTTTTGACACCACGAGCCGCGCCAAGATCTGTCCATTCAGGCAGCGCAATGCCGCGGCCGCCAGCACACCTTCTGGGGCGCCTCCAATTCCCATGACCGCGTGAACGCCGCTGCCGAGGAGCGCCGTGCTGATGCCGGCGGAAAGGTCGCCGTCGGAGATCAGCCGGATCCGCGCGCCCGCTTTGCGAATTTCGCGAACCAGGTCTTCGTGACGGGGCCGGTCGAGAACGATGATAACCAGGTCTTCCACTTTGCGGTCTAGGCTCTTGGCGATCGCGCGGAGATTGACAGCCACCGGCGCATCCAGATCGACAAACCCGCGCGAGCTTGGGCCAACCATGATTTTCTGCATGTAGAGGTCGGGAGCGTGAAGCAGGCCGCCATGATCGCTGGCCGCCAGCACGGTAATCGAACCCGGCGCGCCGGTGGCGCACAGGTTGGTGCCTTCGAGCGGATCGACGGCGATATCGACGGCTGGGTATTTGTGGGCCTTGTCGCGAACTGCCGCGCCTACCTTTTCGCCGATGAAGAGCATGGGCGCTTCGTCGCGCTCGCCTTCGCCGATGACGATGGTGCCGTCCATTCCGACGGAATCCATTTCGGACCGCATCGTTTCCACAGCCGCTTGATCGGCTTTGTGGCCGTCGCCAAGTCCCATGGTGCGGGCCGAAGCGATAGCGGCGCGCTCGACGACGCGCAAGAATTCCAGACTAAGTGCTCTTTCCATTGCGAACTCCCGAAATGTGAAATTGAACCGGCAGGCAGGCACTTCGCCCTGGCGGCTATCATAATCCATCCAATGGTTTTACGACGCGAAATTTGAGGGGAGGGTCGCACCGTTCTGCAATTCTCCTTTGATTGTGAGATTTTGAGCGCGTCCTTCGAAGCAAAGCGGCGCCCAAATTCGCGCGGCGCACAGGTACAGGTGCGAAGTACAGGCGCCGCCTGTACGCGCGACGAGGCGATGTGGTATTCTTGGGCGCTCTCATACACGCTCACACACGAAAGCGCACGCCCGAGGCAACCTGAGGCATCCAAGGTACGCCAGCGAAGAAAGAAGTTTCGTCGCGCGGTGTGCGCGGACGGGCGAATCGCTTCTCTCAACCGAGGATGGTTACGAACATGTCTACCGCAGTGACTTCAACGGAAACAGTACCGCTTAGCCTGGCGCATTCGCCGGATAGCGACGATGCGTTCATGTTTTACGCGCTGGCCACGGGCAAGGTGCGGCTTCCGGGAGTGAAGTTTACGCACGTGCTTTCCGATATCGAGTCCCTTAACAGCGCGGCGCATAAGGAAACCTACGATGTGACCGCTCTCAGCTTCTACGGGTACGCCTTCGTGGCCGACAAATACGTGCTGCTGGATTGCGGGGCGAGTTTCGGCGAAGGCTACGGCCCGATCGTGGTGGCTTCAAAGCCGATCAAGAAAAACGAGCTGGCCGGGCGGAGAATTGCCGTCGCCGGAAACCGCACGACTTCATACCTGGCCCTGAAGCTGTTCGAGCCGAACGTCGAAACGGTGACGATGCCATTCGACAAGATTTTGGGCGCGGTGCAGGCGAAGGAAGTGGAAGCGGGGCTGCTGATCCACGAGGGCCAGCTGCTCTTTTCGCAGGTTGGCCTGCAGAAGGTGGTCGACCTTGGCCAGTGGTGGCAGGAGTCGACCGGCTTGCCGCTGCCGCTGGGCGCCAACGGAATCCGGCGCAGTCTGGCGCCGAAGCTGGGACGCGACGTGGCGCGCGTGATTCGCGAAAGCGTGAGCTACGCGATGGAACATCGCGAGGAGGCGCTGGAGTACTCGCTGCAGTTCGCGCGGGATATGGATCCGGCGCTAGCCGACAAGTTTATCGGCATGTACGTGAACAAGTGGACGCTGGGGTACGGAGACGTGGGGCGGCGCGCCGTGAAGGAACTGCTGGGGCGCGGCACCGCAGCGGGCTTGGTGCCTTCTTCTTTTGAGGTTGAATTCCTGCCGGAAGCGGCTTGATTTGGAAATTCCGCAGAGTATATCCGCATCGGACGATTCCGCGTCGAGACGCGAACTATTGACGCGGAATCATTTTCCATCGACCATAAACGCGGTAAGGGAATAGCGCGAGGATAGGATGCGACGCATTCTGTCGACGTACCGGTGGGTGGGGCAGCCGCTCACGCCGGCTCTGCTCGGGGAAATTGCCAAAGCGGAGATTCCGGCCGTGGAAGTGTTTTGCGCCAGCGGGCATTTTCAGTACCGCTCGGCAGAGGCGTTGCGAGAGCTGGCCGGCGCGCTTGCCGATCACCGTCTGGAACTGCACGCGCTGCATTCGCCTACCGAGCGCGATTCCATATCCGGGCCCCAGAGCGGGTTGCAAATTGCAATCTCCGAGCCGGAGCGCATCCGGCGCATCGATTCCGTCGACGAAGTGAAGCGTGCGCTGGAAGTGGCGGAGCGGATTCCATTCCGGTATTTGATCCAGCACATCGGCAGCGGCAGGCAGTCGGCCGATCCGCGAAAACTCGACGCGGCGTTTGAATCGCTCGAAAATCTTTCCATTTTCGCCAAGCATCGTGGAGTGACCATCGCCCTGGAGAACAAGGCGGACGAGCTGGGCTGTCCCACGACGCTGCATCAATTCATACAAGAGACGCACCTGCAGGTGAAGTTCTGCTTCGACACGGGCCACGCGCATATCGAAGGCGGAGTGGGGCCGGGTTTCGAGTTGATGCGGGAGCGCGTGGTGACGGTCCACATGCACGACAATCATGGGGACAAGGACGAGCACCTGTTGCCGGGCGAGGGAACGATCGACTGGGCGGCGGCATTTGAGTCGTTCGGAAGCGCACCGGAGATGCCCGCGCTGGTGATGGAACTGAAAGAGAAGACGCCGGGAATGCCGGCGATGGACGAAATTCGCGCAGCGTTTGACCGGCTGGAGAAGATTGCAGGCAAATAGGGCGGGCGGCGCCCCTTGGTGGGCGCCTTCGATTCAATTCAACACATGAGCCAAGAAGCACAGACGACAGCCCCGGTGATCGCGATCGAGCGGGCCGGGGATCACGCGGGGCAGGTGGTTACGATTCGGGGCTGGCTTTACAACCTGCGCGAATCGGGCAAGCTGCTGTTTCCCATTTTTCGCGACGGCACGGGCGTGATGCAGGGCGTGGTGTCGCTGAAGGAGCAGCCGGAGGCGTTCGGCGCGCTGAAGGGGCTGACGCAGGAATCGAGCGTGATCGTTACCGGCAAGATTCAGATGGAACCGCGAGCGCCGGGCGGGTGCGAGATTCACGTGCATGCCGTGGAAGTGGTGCAGCGCGTGCCGGAGTCGACTCCGTACCCGATCCAACTGAAGGAGCACGGCGTCGATTTCCTGCTCGACCAGCGCCATTTGTGGATTCGCACGCCTCGGCAGGCGGCTATTTTGCGGATTCGCGCGGAGGCCGTTCGCGCGGCGCGCAATTTCATGGACGACCAGGGCTACACGCTGACAGATGCTCCGATTTTCACCCCGGCGGCTTGCGAAGGCACCACGACGCTCTTCGAGGTCAATTACATCGACGACCAGAAAGCTTATTTGACGCAGTCGGGGCAACTCTATGTGGAAGCGACGGCGGCGGCGCTGGGCAAGGTGTACACGTTCGGACCCACGTTTCGCGCGGAAAAGTCTAAAACGCGGCGGCATTTGACGGAATTCTGGATGCTGGAGCCCGAGGCGGCGTTTGCGCATCTGGCGGACATGATGGACCTGGGCGAAGGTCTGGTGAGCGCGATCGTGCAGTCGGTGTTGAAAAACCGCGCGCGCGAGGTGACGACGCTGGGGAGAGACGTCTCGAAACTCGAAAAGATCGCGCCCCCGTTTCCGAGGATCACCTACGACGATGCGGTGAAGGTGCTGCAAAAAGCAGGGAACCCGACGAAATGGGGCGACGATTTCGGCGGGGACGAAGAAACGCTGCTATCGAAAGAGTTCGACAAGCCGGTGATCATCCATCGCTACCCGGCGGCGATGAAGGCGTTCTACATGGCCACCGACCCGGAGCGGCCCGAGCTTTCGTTGAGCTTCGACATGATTGCGCCCGAGGGGTTCGGCGAAATCATTGGCGGAGGCGAGCGGCAATCGGATTACGAAACGCTGGTACGGCGGATTCGGGAAAGCAATCTGCCGGAAGAAGCGTTTCAGTGGTATCTCGACTTGCGGCGCTACGGCAGCGTTCCGCACGCGGGGTTTGGCCTGGGCCTGGAACGGACTGTGGCCTGGATTTGCGGAACCGAGCACATTCGCGAAGTGATCCCCTTCCCACGCATGCTCTATCGCGTCTATCCTTAAGACGTCCCTCCGAAGTTTTTCGGGATCGCGGAAGTACCACCGAAATGGCCGAGAAAATCCGCATCATCGGTGTGCCAATGGACCTGGGCGCGAGCCGCCGAGGCGTCGATATGGGACCGTCCGCATTGCGCGTGGCCGGTTTGCAGGCGCGGCTGAAGCAGCTGGGGCGGCAGGTGGAAGACATCGGCAATATTTCCGTCCGTCAGCCGGAAGAGCAGCACTACGGTGAGAAAAACGCCAAGTATCTCGACGAGATCGCCGAGACGTGCAGGGGACTGGCGGAGACAGTGCGGAAGACGCTCGAAGCCGACCTGCTGCCGCTGGTGCTGGGCGGCGACCATTCGATCGCCGTGGGCACGATGGCCGGAGTGGCGGGATTTTTTCACAAGCAATCGAAGCGCGTCGGCATGATCTGGCTCGACGCGCACGGCGATATGAACACGCCGGAAAGTTCGCCTTCGGGCAACGTGCATGGGATGCCGCTCGCGTCGATCATGGGCTACGGGCTGGCGGGATTGACGGAGCTGGCGGGCGTCAAGCCGATGGTCGAGCCGCGCAACGTGGCGCTGGTGGGCGTGCGCGATCTGGATGCGAAAGAGCGGCGGCTGATGAAAGAGTCGGGCGTGCACGTGTTCACCATGCGGGATATCGACGAGCGCGGCATGCGCGAGGTGATGGCCGAGGCGCTGAAGTTTGCGGGCGACGACACGGCGGGAATCGCGGTGAGCCTCGACATGGATTTCGTCGATCCCTCGGAAGCGCCGGGAGTGGGCACGCCGGTACGCGGCGGCGCGACGTACCGCGAGGCGCATCTGGCGATGGAGATGATTGCCGATAGCCGGTCCATGGTGTCGTTCGAGCTGGTGGAGATCAATCCGGTGATCGATCTGCACAACACCACGGCGACGCTGGGAGTGGAGTTGGTGCTATCGGGGTTGGGCAAGAAGATCTTGTGAAGCTTTCGAATTCGGGGAAGCGGCGGAGAAAAGGGCAGGGGAAGGATGAATTCTCAAAAGCGGTTAAGGGTTGGTGTGATGTATGGAGGACGCTCCGGCGAACATGAAGTATCGCTGGCGTCGGCTACATCGGTGATTCGCGCGCTCGACCCGGGAAAATATGAAGTGGTGCCGATCGGCATCACGAAGGATGGGCGCTGGCTGGTGGGCACGGGCGCGCAAAAGATGCTGCCGGAAGTGCTGAAATCGGGCGAGCGCGTTTCGCTGCCGCCGGATCCCACGGCGGCGGCGCTGGTGCCGCTTTCGCCGGGCGCGGGACGGCCGAGCGTCGGCGTGGACGTGATTTTCCCCGTGCTGCACGGAACGTTTGGCGAAGACGGCACGGTGCAGGGGCTGCTGGAGCTGGCGGGGCTGCCGTACGTCGGGGCGGGCGTGCTGGGCTCGGCGGTGGGACTCGACAAGGACGTGCAGAAGCGGCTTTTCGAGCAGGCCGGGCTGCCGGTGGTGCCGTTTCTCGCGGCGCATCGCTGGGAATGGGAAAAACAGCGGGCGAAAGTGCTGCAAGCAATCAAGAAGAAATTCCGGTTTCCCGTGTTCGTCAAGCCGGCCACGGGCGGATCGTCGGTGGGCATGACGCGCGTGAAGACAGCCGATGAATTGCCCGCGGCGATGGATTTGGCGGGCGAATTTGCGCTCAAGATTTTGGTGGAGCGCGCGGTAAACGCGCGGGAGATCGAAGTCTCGGCGCTCGGCAACGAGGAAGTGCAGGCGTCGGTTCCCGGCGAGGTGGTGCCGCATCGCGATTATTACGACTATAAGGCCAAATATCTGGAGCAGGGAACACAGCTGGTGATTCCGGCGCAGCTGACGAAGAAGCAGGTATCCACGGTACAGGATTACGCCGTGCGCGCCTTTCGCGCCATCGACTGCACGGGCATGGCGCGCTGCGATTTCTTTCTGGAGCGCAAGACGGGGAAGTTCTTCGTCAACGAGCTGAACACGATTCCGGGCTTCACTTCGATCAGCATGTATCCGAAGATGTGGGAGGCCTCGGGGCTGCCGTATCCGAAGCTGATCGACCGTCTGATCGAACTGGCCCTGGAACTTCACGCCGAGAAAGCCCGCACGAAATATTCCATCGAGCTGCCCGCGGGAGCGGGCGGCGCCCTCGAAGGCTGATCGCTCGATTTTGTGTGGGAGCCGCGCTTGACAGCGGGCGGCCCGCTGAATAAACTAACCGGTTAGTTAAATAATGCAGACGCTCCCGGAGGAACGCTATGCAATATCGCCGCCTCGGTAAGAGTTCGCTGGTCGTTTCGGCTATGGGCCTTGGATGCATGGGCATGTCGCAATCATACGGGCCAGCGGACGAGCAGGAATCGCTCGCCACCATCCACCTCGCCATCGACTGCGGAATCACGCTGCTGGATACGGCGGACATGTACGGCGGCGGGACCAACGAAGAATTGCTCTCGCAAATTCTCGCGAAGCGGCGCAACGAAGTGGTGCTGGCCACAAAATTTGGAAACATGCGCAATCCGGACGGGCGCTTTCTGGGCGTGAACGGGAAGCCGGAGTACGTGCAGTCGGCGTGCGAGGCGAGCCTGAAGCGGCTGAAGATTTCGACGATCGACCTTTTTTATCTGCACCGCGTGGATATCAACGTGCCGATCGAAGACACGGTGGGCGCGATGGCGCGGCTGATCGAGCAGGGAAAGGTCCGTTACCTCGGCCTGTCTGAAGCGGGCGCGAAAACGATCCGGCGAGCGCACGCAGTGTATTCGATCACGGCGCTACAGAGCGAGTACTCGATTTGGACGCGCGATCCGGAGGGAGAAATCCTGAATACCTGCCGCGAGCTGGGCATCGGCCTGGTGCCGTACAGCCCGCTGGGCCGCGGGTTTCTAACCGGCAAAGTGAAGAGCACGGAAGGGTTTGGACAGAAGGACTTTCGGCGAATTTCTCCGCGATTCCAGGGCGAAAACTTCCAGAAGAACCTGCAACTCGTGGAGCGGGTCGAACGGATCGCCGCGGAGAAGAATTGCACTCCGGCGCAGCTGGCCTTGGCGTGGGTGCTGGCGCAGGGGCCGGATGTGGTGCCAATTCCGGGCACAAAACGGCGCACGTATCTGGAACAGAATTTGAAGGCGCTGGACGTGACGCTGACGCCGGCGGATTTGAAGCGCATCGAGGAAGCGGCGCCTCGCGGAGTAGCTGTGGGCGCGCGTTATCCGGACGAGTACATGAACCGGCTGGGTGTCTGAAACAAGCCATGCGTCGAGGACGTAGAAAAGCGGAAGATCCGGCGACGGCGCGTCGAATTCTGGCGGCGGCCGAGCAGCACTTCGCCGCGCGAGGCTTGGCGGGCGCGCGGACGGAGGAAATCGCCACGGCCGCTCGCGCAAACAAGGCGATGCTTTACTACTATTTCGGAAACAAGCGCCGCCTGCATCGCGCCGTGCTCGAAAACATCTTCCGCCAATTGCGGATGCGGGTGCTGACGCCGCCCGCGAAGAATTTGTCCGCCAGCGAGCAGTTTTTCGGTTATGTGACCGGGTATTTCGACTTTTTGGCCACGCATCCGAATTATCCGCGTCTGGTGCAGCGCGAGGCGATGGAAGAAAGCGCCAAATTCGACTGGATGGTGCGCGAGCATTTTCGGCCTCTTCACCGGAAGATTGCAGGAGCCATCGATGAGGCGGTCGCGGCCGGCGAGTTTCGAGAAGTGGACGCCGATCAAACGGCGTTCATCACGCTGGGCATGGTGACTTCGTATTTCGCGGCCGCGCCGATCATGGGCCGCGTAATGGGACGGGATTTGCTGTCGCCGGAGGCCGTGGAGAAGCGCAAGCGGGCCTTGCTGGACTTTTTGGATCACGGATTGGCGCGGGCAAGGAGCAGAGCGCGATGAGCGGCCGAAAATTCCTGGTTCTATTGGCGGTAATTTTTCTGATTGCTGCCGGTATTTACTGGTATTCGACGCCCTTGGGAAACGCGATACCGCTGACCGGAATTGTGGATGGAAACGAAGTCATCGTCAGCCCGCAGATCACCGGCCGCCTGGTGAATCTGACGGTCGATGAAGGATCGAGGGTGAAGCCGGGCGAGTTGATTGCGGAGCTCGACCCCAAGGAATTGCAGGCGAGTCTGGCTTCGGCCAAGGCCAACGTGGCCAGCCTGGAAGCACAGGTTCAGGAAGCGAACCACAATTACGTCTGGACGAAGGACGAGACGAATGCCTCCGTGCAGCAAGCGCGCGCGACGCTGACGTCCACGCGCGCGCAACTGGCGCAAGCGCAGGCCAACCTCTGGCGCGATCAGACGGACTACGACCGCATGCAGCAGCTCTTCAAAAGCGGCATTGAGTCCGCGCAGGACCGCGACCATGCCGAAGCCACGCTGCGAGCTTCCAAGGCCAACGTGAAATCGCTTCAAGATTCCGTCGGCGCGCAAGAGGCGGCTGTGGGAGTGGCTCTGGCGAACCAAAAGCAAGTGGAGGTGCGGCAGAGCCAGATTGCCACCACCATCGCACAATTGGAGCAGGCGCGCGCGGCCGAAGCGCAGGCGGCAACGCAGCTCGGCTACACGAAAATTTATGCGCCGCTCGGCGGAATCGTGTCCGTGCGCGTGGCGAAGCAGGGCGAAGTGGTGTCGCAGGGATCTCCGATCGTGGTGATTGTGGATGTGGATCACTTGTGGGCGCGAGTCGATGTGGAAGAAAGCTACATTGACGACGTGGAGTTCGGGCAAACGCTGCGCGTGAAGCTTCCTTCCGGAGACATTTTGAAGGGGCAGGTGTTCTTCAAAGGCGTGGAGAGCGATTTCGCCACGCAACGTGACGTGAGCCGCACGAAGCGCGACATTAAGACGTTTGCGATCAAAGTGTCTTTGCCGAAAGACGACGGCCGGCTATTCACCGGCATGACCGCGACCGTTTTGTTGCCCCCGCCGCACAAGAGAAGCTGGTTCGCCAAGTTGTAAGCCGCTGAAGGACGAGCATGAACGCGATTGAAGTCGATCATCTCATCAAGAAATTCGGGAATTTGGTCGCGGTGAACGACATCAGTTTTACCGTGGCCACCCGCGAAATTTTCGGACTCCTGGGCCCGAACGGAGCGGGGAAGACCACTCTGATTCGCATGATGACGACTCTGACGCCGCCCACCTCCGGCACGGCGCGAATCGATGGCCACGATATTCGCACGGATGCGGACGGCGTGCGGCACGCCCTGGGAGTGATTCCGCAGGCGTTCACGTCCGATCCCGAGCTAACAGCGATGGAAAACATGCTGATCCACGCCAAGCTCTACGGCGTGCCGGCGGGAACGCGCGGAAAGCTGATTATCAGCTTGCTCGAATCGGTCGATTTGCTGAAATTCAAAGACGCGCTGGTCGGAACGTTTTCCGGGGGAATGCGGCGCCGTCTGGAAATCGCGCGCGGATTGGTCCATTCGCCGCGGATATTGTTTCTCGACGAGCCGACGACGGGGCTCGATCCCGTGTCGCGCGCCAACGTGTGGGAGATGATTCGCAATTTGCGCGACAAATCCGAGCTGACCATTCTGCTGACGACGCACTACATGGACGAAGCCGACAAGCTCTGCGACCGCATTGCGATTGTGGATCACGGGAAACTCGCGGCGCTCGATACGCCCGTGCGGCTGAAGGACAGCATCCCGGGAACCGACGTGGTGGAGGCGGAATTCGATAACGCGCCGCCGAACTGGGACGAGCAGCTCAACGCGCTGGCCGCAGTGAAAGCCGTGACGAAACACGAAAAAGTGACGCACATCGCATCGCTGGACGGGCCGGCAACCGTGGCGGCGCTGATGGACGCGGCGCGCGCGGAACACGTGACCGTCCGAAAAGTTTCGGTGCAGAGCACGACGCTCGACGATGTGTTTCTCCATTACACGGGAAGCGATTTGCGCGACACGACGCACAAGGCGACGTTTGACGTCAGCCGGTTTTACAAGTAGCCCTGCGGCGAGCGGACTGACTGGCGGTTGAAGGGTGGCTTTCAAGCAATGAATTTCGAACGAGTCTGGGCCTTGATCGAGCGCGACATGCGGAAGTTCTTCCGCTCGCCCGCGCTGATGGTGAGCTCTCTGATTTTTCCGCTGGTGCAGCTGATCGTGCTCGGGTATGCGTTCGGCGGAAAAATTAGAGGCGCCAAGGTCGCGTTCGTCGATCAGGACCACTCCGTATTGTCGCGCAAGGTCCGCGAGATGTTCGACGGAGTGGCAGCCGGGCCGGATACTTTTCGGGTTGTGGATTATCCCTCCGAGATCGCGGCCGTGGATGCGCTGCGCGAGGGCTTCGTCCGCGGTGTCATCGAGCTCCCGCAGCATTTTTCGCAGAAGTTTTACGATCACGACCGGCCGCAGATCGCGTTCAGCGAAGACAACACCGATCAGGTGATGGCCAGCGCACTGCAGGGAGAACTTCAAGACATCGTCACGGCGCTGAATGCGCCGGCGACGCAGTCTCGACTGGACGGACAGGTGCAGCTGGACGTGGTCGAAGTATATCCGTACGTCGAATACGCGAAATATTTGCTGGCGGGATCGGCAGCGATGGCGATTTTCATCGTGGCGATGATCGGCGGCGGCATCACGTTTATCGACGACAAATCCCGCGGCCTGCATGAAGGCTATTTACTCACGCCGATCAAGAAATCGGAATTGGTGACAGGACTGATCGGGGCCGGAGCACTGAAAGGCTTGATGGCCGGCATGTCGATCGTGATCATCGGCGGCATGATTGTGGGAATACCCGGTTTGTGGGACCCGGTGCGGCTGCTGTACTTATGCTTGGTGACGCTGGTGGCGTCCGTGGCCATGATCAGCTTGATGTTCGTGGCCATGGTGCGCGTGAGCGACCCGCTGGTTCCGAGAGCAGTGTTCGGCGTGCTGAATATGCTGCTGTTCTTCCCATCCGGCGCCGTCTCTCCAATCGAGGGATTTCCGAAGTGGCTTCGCTGGATGTCGGTGGTCGATCCGTTCACGTACACGGTTCACGCGCTGCGCAATCTGACGGTGAAGAATACCGGGATTGAAGGCATTTACGTGGACGTGCTACTGTTAAGCGGGTTCTCGGCGTTGATGATCGGGATCAGTATTGCGCTCTTCAAGCGCCAAATTTAGAGCCAAGGAGTAGCGCGGTTGCTTTTTGACGCTCCCCAGCAAGAACATCACGCGTCCAAGGTTCGGCGCTATATCATCACCATTGTTGTTTTCCTGGCCCTGGTACTCGGCACGAGCTGGTATTTCCTGCGCTATTACAAGCAAAAAGACACGGTTCGCCATTTCCTGGACGAAGTCGCAACCGGCAACATGCAGGAGGCGTATCACATCTGGAAGCCGTCCGCTTCCTATTCCTTTAAGGATTTTTTGGAGGATTGGGGACCGAACGGCTACTACGGCCCGGTGCGCAGCTACCACATCGAACGAACCACGCGCCGCAAGAATTCGAACGGAGTGGATGTGATCGTGGAAGTAAGCCCGTACAAGCCGTTTCCGTCCGACGATAATGCCGCGGAACAGAGCAACACCAAGGAAATTGACCTGTTTGTTCAGTTCAGCGACGAGTCGCTGAGCTTTCCTCCTCCGGCGCTTTGAGTCAGCGCGGCGCGCGGACTCGGACTATTCCGGATCGACGCGCGCTTCCTCGATCAGCATCACGGGAATGTCGCCGCGGATCGGATACACGCGGCGGCAGGTCTGGCATTTCAATCCCTCTCCGTCGTCAGTCAATTTGACCGGAGTCTTGCAGAGCGGACAGACCAAAATATCCAGCAGTTCTTTCGAAACGGGCATTCGAATTCTCCGACCAGCCGCGCGGTCGCTCGTCGAGTCACGAATCGAGAGTGCGCGGCGCTTTTCGTGCGATTGTATCAGTCGAACTGCGCGACCGTAAAATTCAGACGCCCGCGCCACTCGCCTTGCTCCGGCAACTCAACCGGCCATACGGCGATCACCTGCGAGCCCTGATAAACGCGCTCGAATCCATCTTCCGATTCCGACACGGTATCGATTGGCGACACCCAGAATTCGCGCGCTTCGGGCGCTTTTAACTCCACGCCGGCCTTCTGCCATGCATCCACCACGCGAAGTTCGGCTCCCGGAACGGCCGCCGCCCAGCGAAGAGGGAATCGGCGCCCGTCCGATTCGAAATAGCGATCCGGCGTGGACGGAGCGAGAAAATTGACGACCACTTCGATTCCGATGTTCACGGAAGCGGCGCCCCGCGCGTGGCGTCGAACGATGGCGTCGCAGGCGATTGCAAACCCTCCGGTAACCCGTTGGAACGCGAAGGATTTTTCCGCGGACCAATCGCCGCAATCCGGGGACGCGAGCGCGACGCTTCTCGGCGAAACTTCGGCTACCCGATACTCGCCTCCTGCCAGCACGGCGTCTTCGTCGAGACGCACTGCGGTGCAATCCTCAAAAGTTTTGTCGCGGCCGAAGAGCAGCAGGCGGAAGGCGGTCCGAGGCCAGCGGTCGTAATGCAGCCAGCGCTCGAGACCCTCCTCTTTCGTGCGCATCTGCTCGTGGATCGAATGCACGCCTTGCGACTGGTTGGCCGGCGGATTACGCAACTTGGCGTGATAGGACTCCGGCCGTCGCTGCAGGGAATTGATCAGCGTCACGTTGCGCGGACGGAAGTCGATGGCGCTGATCGTGCCGCCGTCGTCCGGCGAGACGAGCGCGGCGTACTGGTCGGACGTGAGATAGACCTCGTCCCGTCCATCGCCATCGAAATCGAGCGTCGCTGCGTCCGCGAACTGTCGCGATCGGTGTGAGAGGCGGTCCGCGGTCGCTTCGGCGGCGGCGAGCGCTTGCCAGGCGGCCGTGCGCAAGTGGGGAGAATACAGGCCGCCGAAGACGCCGTGCCAATACGAGTCGTTGCACTGTCCGTGCAGCAGCGATGTTTCCGCGGATTCGCGTTCGGCGTGAGATTTCCGCCGCGGGTTGCGGCCTTGGGAGAGCCGGCCGACTTTGCGCGATACGTGCAGCATCTTCTTGTGCAGAAGGTTCGATTCGCGGTACTTGCTGAAAAATCCGCGCCAGATGCCGCCGCGCAGGAAGGGCAGAACGTCTTCGCGCGGTGCGAACTCGCGCAGAAGCTCGTGGTAACGGTTGCGCGCGGGAGTCGGCAGCGACCACTCGCCCATTTCCGTGTAGGAAGCCACCGGCAGGTCGGCGCGGCCAAGCGGCGCGCGGGACGAAATCGCCTCGCCGGGTGGGGTCAGGGCGAGCCAGTCGGAGTTTTCTTCCAGGGCGCTGAAAAAGCGTTCCAGCCAGCCGTCGCGATAGCAGAGCTCGTTCGTTCCCGGCCAGATACCGAACTTTTCCGTGTCGTCGCCCATGGCGGCGAAGCCGCCGGGATGCGATTCGGAGGCGCGGCGCAAAAGGTCGATCGTCTCGGAAACGTCGTGGAAGGGAATCAGGTAGCGCAGAATTTGTAGCCCAGGCAGCACGCGAACGGTGTGGCCAAGGTCTTCGGCGATGTAGTAGCCGTAAAGCTGCTCCATCTCGAATCCGGCGCTGACGAAATGATTGTCGTCCACCAGCGTGTAATCGACTCCCGCGCCATGCAGCGTAGACGGAAGCTGCGGCTCCCAGACGCGTTCGGCCAGCCACGCGCCGCGCGGGTGCACGCCGAAATGCTTTTCGACGTAATCCGCAAGCCGCGTGATTTGCGTATGGCGGTCTTTCGGCGGGATGGCGATCAGGATCGGCTCGTACATGCCGCCGCCAACCATTTCGACTTGCCCTCGCGTGCAAAGCTCCCGAATCTGGTCGAAATACTCGGGATGCTTCTGCTCGATCCATTCCAGCAGCGGCCCCGAATAGTGCAGCCCCACGCGAATCTGGGGATGGCGCGCTAAAACCTGGAGGAAGGGAAGGTACGACTTCGCGTAGGCGCGCTCAAATACATCGTCGAAGTTCCCGACCGGTTGGTGGGCGTGCATCAGGAGAACGAGTTCAAATTTCCGCACAGTCGGGCCTCGGTGCCAAGAAACAGAATAACCCGGATCGGCAAAACTGCGAAGCCGTGAGTGATCGAGCAGGGTGCGCATTCGCACACTTTTCATTGTGGAACGCCCCGCCCGCGTCGTTTGTCGTGGCCAAGGGGCGAAAGATTGGTGAAAAGATTCATGCGCCGGGACGTTCCGGGTAGACGCATGTGCGGTCGTTTGTTTTCTATGAGTTAGGTGCGTTTCTACTCGATTGACTGTCTCGGGTAAGAAAGGCAAATGGCGAGTGATTCGTGGCGAGTAGCTCGAATACAAAAGCGAATACTTCGCGCGGGTAAAGAAGCGCGAAAGGAAGCGCGCTGTGGCGCGCGGGTTTATGGCGGAGGTAAACCTCCGCCCCCCGAAGAACCGTCGCACATGGGTAGGTGATTGGCTAGCGGCGAAAGTCGCGGCGCGACGACGCTGGCGCTGGCGAGCAAGGGTGCAGGGAGGCAGGGAAGCAGCGGCATTGGGGCGCGAATGCGCAGCGCGGGGATTTGGAAAAATTGTCGCCGCCACTTCGTAGCTCCTTTCCCGCCTCCGCCGTGAGTCGGCTACGGCGGACTCGCTCGCCTCCGCCCTGTGTGGGCTACAGCGAGGCTGGCTCGGGCCGTTAGCGCACACGGGCCGTGTGTGCAGCCGGTTGCCGTTCCCAAAATGGGCTTGCCTGCCCCCGGCTGGTTCCGAGCAGTCAAGAAAAACAACCCACGTTAGCATGAATATGACAACTCGTCAAGGACCACAATGGGCCGCACGGGGAGCCGCGCGCTTCGGGGTTGCAGACGGGTGGCACGGCGACCGTAGCACGACCGGCGTCTATATTCGCCTCCTCCCGTTGGGGGAAAAACCGACTGACACCGGGATGGACGCTCCATTCACTCGTATCCGGTGCCTGGGGTGATTGTCTTGAAGGAGATATGATCTACGGGCTTCTCTGCGCACGCTCGGAAAACTCCTTGAAGTTGAGTTGGGCAGGTGTTATTTCAAATGTCTTAAATGGATTGTATGAGCTATATCAGACGCTTCCTTGCTGTTGCGGTGCTTGTTGGCTGTGTGGGTTTGCCGGCCGCCCCTCAATCTACCATCCCGCCGCGGCGCGGAGGCGCCACTATCCCGGCGGGCGGATCTACTTTTCCGCCGCCTGCCGCTCGGCCTCGCCCAGGGGCACCGGGGGGAGGCTCGTCGGCACCGAGATTATCCCCGGATGAAGAGTACCAGTTGCTGAAAATCCAGGCGCTGCAAGGCAGTGAGGATGAATTGATCCACTGGGCAAAGACGCAGCTCTTGGTAGCGGTCGTTCTTGTAGGCCTGCTAGGTGGCGCCGCGATTGCGCTGGTACCGGGAATTGTGCGCTGGATGCTCTCTAAGGAGATCAGAGACGCGATGCGCGCTGCGGCGGAAGCGCAGGCCGCGGCCTCGCAGGGGCATGAAGCGATCAGGGATGTTCGCGCGGAAGCCGCGAAGTATAAAGATGAAGTGGAGAGTCTGTCGGCGACTGCGAGAAGCGTGGACGAGAAATTTAGGGAAGTCATGAGTCGAATCGAGTCAGAAGGGATGCGCGCCTCCGCTGGTGCCGACATTAAAATCTCCGCGCTGGACAAGCAGCTCAACGAGATTCGTGGCATGGTTGTGAGACTTGCGATGGAGTCGCCACGCGATCGGGAGAGCGTCTCGGAACATGAGCGAAAGCTCGATGAACTGCGCCACTCGGCCGCCGACGACGAAGCCGAGTTTGCCGACAACTCCAATTTTCGGGTAATCGTGGCCGGACATCTTGATAGTTTAGAGACTATGAAGCTCGCTGACGTCATAGCGAGCCGGCTTTCGGAGAAGGGCTTCAAGGCAAGCCGAGTGGTTTATGCGCCTGGGGTGCCTGTGGGCAAGGTAATTAGGTTGGAGCATCTGGCGCCGGCGAAACGAAAGGCCGGTGCTGTGCGGCAGATTGTCGAGGAGGCGGCGCGCAGTTCGCATTACCCAGTGCCGGACATTCGGGTGCAGGAACGGCCCGCCGTTTTGGAGAAATCAGAAATGAATCCCGAAATCGGTGTGTTCCTGTGATCCGCCGCGCGAAGCGGAGCTAGGCCGTTCCTAGCTATGGAATGGCGGACCCGACGTCGACTGCGCGCTTTACCCACGCGCCCCACCACTTGTCATGGATTTCAGGATTTGAGGTCGTATCGCGGATCTTCTTCGCAACTCTGTGCGGTTGCAGGAGCAAGACGTACCCGAACTTCCGGCTGCCGTTGGGCTTGATGCTAATGAATCCGAGTTTGTGCAGTAGATTCAGTCGTTCGCGCAGCGAGCGTACGTTTCGCGTTTGTGTCACATAGCCGCAGGCGTAGGCCAAAGCCTCCTCGTCGTCAATTTGGACGAACGAGTCGTCAAATTGCCTGCACCATAACTCAAGATATACGCGCGAAGCGTCGTATCCCGGCTTGAGCAGGTCGATTAGGGTCATGATTAGCGTAAGGGTGCGGGGCACGGTGGACCAGCCATGTTCCTTGCTCCGATGCCAGACGTAGGTATCGGCATTCGGCCAAAGACTCTCTCTGAGTTGAAGACGTTTTGTCGCGGCTTTGTTGGGCTGCTTTGGCACGACTGCGAGGTTTCCTGCTTTCATGGCCATTTCCTCTCAGTACTCCAGAACCGGTGCTGCGCGGGGCGCCCCACGCGCAGATTACCTTTTGGTCGCCGATACAAAGGGCGATTTAAGGGTACGCGCCTATTTTGCAGTTCGTTAAGTATCGGGATCAAGCCCGCAATTCTGTCGGGGAACTCGGTGTTGGCGCGACGCTGAGGGCCCGAAGCCTGTTTGCTGGCCAAGATGGGCGCGCAGGCCGGTCGATCCGGCGAATTTTCGCGGAGCAATTGATGAGTGCATTGGGTTTAGCGGCGGTCGGGTGCTCTATGTGCTCCTGTGCTCGTCGTGCTCGGGTGCTCCTTGGTGATCGCGTACCGCAGCGGTGGCTGCGGCCCCCAAGGATCCCTCGACAGCATTTCGCCTTTTCTCCCAGCCAAAACCGCCAAACTGGAGTTTGGCGCGCCCGGGAAAAACAGGAACGGCGCTACCGCGATGCGGGGCTACTTTTCGTTGGAGTGAGGAAACCCGGAGCGAGTGGCGGAAGCGGCCGCGAAGCGAGTCAAGCGTTCGGCGAGGTGCGCGAGCGCCTGCCGAATGGACGCTTCGGAGGCGTGTTCCGGAGCGTAGATGACGGCGAAGACGTCGCGCGTCGATTCGGTAATCATGCTGCGCGTGGAATCGCTGATGGGGCTGCCGAAAGGGCCTTCGGAATCGGCAAGGACGGGGCGGCCCGCGAGGTGCCAGGTGCGCTTGCCGATGCCTTCGTACGTTTCGCCACCGGCGCCGTGGCGAAAGATGACGGGAGACTGAATGCGGGACCGGTCGTAGAGTCCGAAGGGCCAGCCGGTTTCAATCGAGCCGAGATTGCCTATGTCGACCACATTCGAAACGCGGTAGAGGCCCTTGCCTTGTACCACGCGCCGCTGAAGGGCCTCCGAGGATGGCCGGTATTTGGACGGATCGACGCCCCAGGCCCGGAACATGGCGCGCACGGCGCGGCTTGGCTCGGATTCGGCCAGCGATTCGAGGGTGAACTTGCGCCGGTTGGCTTCCGATGTGCCGTCCATCAGGCGAGCCAGTTCCGGCCCGGCAGGCTCAACCCGGATGCCATCCGCCTCCAGGACGCCCAGCACGACTCCGGGTAATTCAACTTTGATATCGACCATCACACCGCCGCAACAGGACTGATATGATCTCGCGTCGCTCTGAAAATTTCGGCGACTGGGAAGTGTAGCGGAAGTTTCGCGCGAGTGCGACGAGCACGATGGACGAAGAAAAATTCCAGCGCGGCGTGGCGCTTTTCAATTCCGGGGAATTTTTCCTCGCGCACGAGGTTTGGGAAGAGCTATGGATGAATGAAGCCGAGCCGGAGAAGACGTTCCTGCAGGGGCTGATTCAGCTCGCCGCGGCTTTTCATCACTACGTGAGAGGGAATTCCGCCGGCGCGCAATCGCTGCTGGCTGCGGCTGCGGTTAAGCTGCAGCGGTTCGCGCCCAATCATCGAGGCATCGCGGTTGACGAGCTGCGCCAAGACGCGATTTGGTGGGCGCGGATGTTGGGCGAGGGACAGAACCCCGGGAGAGAGAGACTACCACGCATTGGGGCGATTTAGTCGCGGCACAGCGCGATAACCGGCGTAGTCGCAAAGCCACCCGCCCGATCAGACGTTCGCCGGCAAATTCTTCGAAAGGCTACTTTTTGAAATACTCGGTGTTGATCTGGGCGTAGCTGGCCCACTTTTCAGGAAGGTCTTCCATCGCAAAGATCGCCGTCACCGGGCAAACGGGAACGCAAGCACCGCAGTCGATACACTCATCGGGATTGATATAGAGCTGTTTGTCGCCTTCGAAACCTGCTTCGTCCTTGCGCGGATGGATGCAGTCCACGGGGCAAACGTCCACGCAGGCGGTGTCCTTGGTCCCAATGCAGGGCTCGGCAATCACGTAAGCCATTCACGATCTCCTGGATGATAACGAGGCAATTTGCACCGCATTGCACGCAATGCAGTGCCGTAAACAATTTTTATACCATCATTCCGCGGCAGGCACAAGCGCAGCGCCGCGGTGGAAGAGCCCTGTCACATGGTATCCCCCTGGCGAGGTTGAAGTGCATCAGTCCGAGGCGGTTTGCGGAACTGGCCGCCCGGCGGAGGGGGGAGGAGCCGAAAACGGCAATTCCGATTTTCGTTTGCGGGCGGCCAGGAGGCGATGCGTTCCGGCCGCTGGGCCTACGGGACCAATCGCGCGAATTGGGTCGCTCTAAAGCCGTTGTGAAGCTTCACACGAGTATTCTGAGTGGCAGCCCGGACCGGGGATGGGGAACTTTTTTTGTGTCTCCAAGGGCTGCAACAGAAAACCGGGACTTAGAGCCGATTTTTCCACGGGCGAGTCCCGCGATTCGCATTGCTTGGTAAGAACGTTGAAATCGCGCGTTAGCGGCGGTCGCCGAGGCGCTCGAACTCGTTCATGGAGCGCTCCATTTCCTCACGCGCGGCATCGGCGGAGGAGCGAATGCCCTGAACGCGCAGGCGGAAATCGTCCGGATTCGACGCGCGCAAAAGGGCTTCCTCAAGCGTGATGAGGTTGCGCGAGTAGAGCTCGAAGAGCGACTGATCGAACGTCTGCATGCCGTATTGGCTGGTGCCGGCGGCGATGGCGTCGCGAATCATGCGCGTCTTGTCGGGATTCATGATGCAATCGCGGATGTAGCCGGTGGAGATCATCACTTCCACGGCCGGGACGCGGCCCTGGCCATCGCTTTTGCGGACGAGCCGCTGGCTGATGACTGCCTTCAGAGTGGAAGCGAGCTGCAACCGAATCTGTTTTTGCTCGGGCGGCGGAAATACGGCGATGATGCGCTGAATCGTCTCGGTGGCGTCGAGGGTGTGCAAGGTCGAAAGCACCAAGTGGCCGGTTTCGGCGGCGAGCAGAGCGGTGGAGATCGTCTCAAGGTCGCGCATTTCACCGACGAGGATTACGTCCGGGTCCTGGCGGAGCGCGGCGCGAAGAGCGGTGGAAAACGTGGCGGTATCGACTTCCACTTCGCGCTGATTGATGAAGCCTTTTTTGTCGCGGTGCAGGTACTCGATCGGGTCCTCGATGGTGATGATGTGCTCGGGCCGGAGCGAGTTGATGCGGTCGATCATAGCGGCGAGCGTGGTGGACTTACCGGAACCGGTGGTCCCGGTGCAGAGGATCAGGCCGCGCTGCTCTTCGCAGACTTGCGCGATCACGCGCGGGAGATCGAGTTCCTCGATGGTCCGAATCTTCGTGGGAATCACGCGGAGAACCATGCCGACGTTGCCGCGTTGCTGAAATACGTTGACGCGGAACCGGCCCAGACCGGCGACGCCGTAAGCCATATCCAGCTCGGCAGTTTCTTTGAATTTCTGCTTCTGCCGGTTGGTCATCATGCTGAAGGCCATCGAGAGCATTTCTTCCGGCGTGATGCGCGGCACGTCCGCGATGGCGGAGAGGACGCCGTCGACGCGAAGGTAAGGATGGTTGCCGACCTTGAGATGCAAGTCGGAGGATCTGTTTTCGACCGCGCGCCGCAGGAGGTCGTCGATCACGATAGCCATGTAAAGGAGCCCTCAGTTCGCTTTCGGTGGATTCAAGCCACGCTAACACGCGCGCCAGGGTGCCACAAGGACTCCGGGCCGGGCGATTTCTAGGGGCGCAACGGCCGAGTTAGCGGCGATGGGCGACCGGGGTGGAGGGTTCGGCCGCGCCCGGTTGCGGAGAAGGCGCCGCGCCGGCGGGCGGCTGATCGCGGAGAAAGAGGCGGTCGTACAGGGCGGCGGCGACGATGGCTCCCAGAAGCGGTCCGATCCAATAGACGCCGTGGTTCTCCCAATGATGCGTTGCCATAGCCGGTCCGAACGTGCGCGCGGGATTCATCGATCCGCCGGTGAACGGCACCGCCACGAGAACGCCGAGCGCCAGAGCGAGTCCCGAGGCAAATCCTGAAAACTTCTGCAGGGCGCGCTTGGCATCGACGGCGGTTGCGAAGATCACGAAGACGAATAAGAACGTCAGAACGGCTTCGAGCGCCACACCCTGACCGCGCGTGATGTCCGGCGACAGGTCCGGAGTGATCGACCCGAGAGCGCGAGTGCGCCATCCGGCGTCCGGCATGAGCGAGGTCAGAAGGTAGGCCGCGGTCACGCTGCCCAGTATTTGAGCGATCCAGTAGGCAATCGCTTGCATCGTGCCCACGCGGCGAGTGACCCAGTATCCGACGGTAACGGCGGGATTGAAGTGGCCGCCCGAGATGTGTCCGAGAGCCGAAACCATCACGGCGTAGGCAAGGCCGTAAGCCAAAGCGATGCCAAGGATGCCGAGCCGGCCCTGGTTCGAGGCGGCAAGGTATTGGTCGGCGCAAATCGCGCCCGCTGCAATGAAGACGACCCCGAATGTGCCTACGAATTCAGCGGCGAATTTCTGCGGGAACTTGTGCACGCATTCCTACGGTTGCGGATGGTAGCGCGCAAACCAGAAGCGCGCAGTAAACGCGCGAATTCTACTGGAATCGCGGCGGCGAGTCAAAACAGCGGCCGAAGCCGCGAAAACGGGCATCTTGAACGGGCTTGCGGCACTCCTCGCAAGCAAAGGACGCTTCGAAATTATCAGCGGACAGAGGCGCCGCTGGGAACGCTGACTGGGGAAAGCCAGCCGTGCCGATCGGGCGTCTTACCGTTGATGATGGCGAAGAATTCTTCCTGGATGCGCTGGGTGATCGGGCCGCGCGTTCCGGAGCCGACCTTGATGCGGTCCACGGAACGCAGCGGGGTGATTTCCGCCGCCGTGCCGCAGAGGAACACTTCGTCGGCGATATACAGCATTTCCCGCGGAATCATCTGTTCGGCGACGGGAATGCCGAGATCGTGGCAGATCGTCATGATGGAATTGCGCGTAATGCCGGGCAGCGAGGAATTGGCGAGCGGCGGTGTGGTCAGCGTGCCGTTCATCACCACGAAAATATTTTCTCCGGAACCTTCGCTGACGTGGCCGTGCACGTCGAGCGCGATGCCTTCGGCATAGCCGTTGATCTTCGCTTCCATTTTGATGAGCTGCGAATTCATGTAGTTCGCTGCGGCCTTGGCCATTTGCGGCAGGGTATTGGGCGCCGGCCGGTTCCACGAGCTGACGCAAACGTCCACGCCGTCGCGCAGCGCTTCCGCGCCCAAATACTTTCCCCAGCTCCAGCAGGCGAGATAGACGTCAACAGGGCACGTGCGCGGATCGACGCCGACATCTTCATAGCCGCGGAGAGCAATCGGACGGATATAGCATGCGTTCAGCTTGTTCGTGCGAACCAGATCGAGCACCGCTTGGCAGAGCGCATCCACGCTGAAGGGAACGTCCATGCGGTAGATGTGCGCGGAGTTCACCAGCCGCTGCATGTGCTCGGTAAGACGGAACACCGCCGGGCCACTGGATGTCTCGTAGCAGCGAAGGCCTTCAAAAACTGCGGAGCCGTAGCTCACCACATGGGAGAGAACGTGAATCTTCGCGTCGTCCCAGGGAATAAATTTGCCGTTGCACCAGATCTTTTCGGTTTTCGGGAGGCTCATCGAGTTTCTCCAAGCGCATAAGCGCGCTTTATAGCCAGCGCAACGAAAATTATAGCACAGGGATTTTTCGGGCCGGACGCAGCCGTGCGTGAAAGGCACGCCGGTTTAGGCCAAATTGGACCGGGGCGGCGGAGTCAGTCGGAGTGGTCATCCACCTCGACCGCGGACGATACGGCGAAGCCGGAGATTCGTCCCCAGGCGCTGGTGCGCCAATTATCCGTAATTTCTCTTGCCAGGATCCAGGGCGGGACTTCCATATAGAGGTAGCGAGAAAGCGCGGAGAGATAGGGCTCGTACATCTGGCGCAGGGCCGCCAACTTCCTCTCCGCGGCTTCTCGTTCGCGAAGCTGGAAGCCGGTCGCTTCGAGTTGCGCGCGCAAGCGGTCGAATTCCGCGCCCGGCAAACGTTCCACGGGCAGATTGTGCGGCGGAGTGCGAAACATCTGCGCCAGATCCACAATCGTGTGGCGGCACATCGCAAATGTAAGACGCACCTGCCGCAATTCCATGTCGACCGCGGATGCGAGCAGTAGTGCCGTCAGGTCCAGCATAGCGGAAAGCGCGGAGAGCCACGACTCGTTGTTGTGCTGCGATCGGAAATACGCGACGGCGGGGTACGAGATGTGGCTTTCGAGAATTTCGGCCGAAGAGCGCTCCCAATCGCGCAGCAGCTGCATGAGAGACTCGATGCCGTTCGGGCCGGCGTGGCGGCGCAGAAGTTCTGCGGCGGTGGGCGGCGAGCCGGCGCGCGCATCCAGCAACACGATATTCACTTCGCGCCGGGAAAACGCCTGATAAATCACGGGCAAATAGCTGAGCACAAGGGCGAGGAAACCGAGGCCCAGGCCGCTTTCCGCGACCACAAGGAAACGTCCGACAGCCGTGTGCGGCACAACGTCGCCGATTCCCAGCGTGAATAAGGTCGTGCCGCTCAGGTAGAGGGCCGAGGTAACCGTCGAAGTAGCCGTATCGATCTTGGCCTCGCTGAAGAAAAGCAGACCGAATCCGACGATGAGTCCGGTGGCCCAAAAGCCGAAAAGGAAAAGCAACGACAGCGGGCCATAGAAGCTGAGCAACGTCTCGCGACGCGAAGTCTTGCGGATGCGGTGGGCGATGTACTTCCAGGCCGTCCACGTGCCGCGGTAGAAAAAGACGGTGAGACGGAACCGGCGATTGACGCGGCGCGGCAGAACGATGGTCTCGAACGCTTCCCAGAGAACCACGAGAATAATCAGCGGGCCGATGACGGCTGCCCAGATCATGCTAGTGGCTCCAAGGTTTCGGGCGTGACGATCCGCTGCACGCATAAATCAGAAGGGAGTGGACGCGCCAAGGCGAGAATCGAGCGCGCCTCGTCACGGGATCCGCTGCTCCGCGTTATCACGGAAGATCGTTGCACGCTTCCTCCCAACGTAGAGATACGCTGCCGGACTTTGGCCGCCCGTTTCAGGGAATCAGGACGATCTTGCCATACGCGCCGGGTTCCATCACAGCCACGTGGGCGCGCGCGGCGTCGGTCAGCGGGATCTCCTGGCCGATCACGGGACGAAGCGTTTTGTTTTCCAGTCCCGCCATCAGGGCCGAATGAATGCTGAAAAGTTCGTCCGGAGTCGCGTTCCACAGGGTCATGCCCAGAATCGAGCCGTCGCGCATCATCGCGTCGCGAGGATTGATTTCGATTGTGCCGCGATTGCCGATCACCACCACGCGGCCAGCCGGAGCCAAAAGACCCAGGTCGCGCGCTAGATTCACGTTGGCGAGCATTTCGAGAATCACGTCGAAGCCGCGGCCGCCGGTCAGCGCGAGCGCCTGATCGAAGTGGACGGGGGATTTGTGATCGAGCACTTCATGAGCGCCTTCGGCCAGGGCAAGTTTTTTGCCGCGATCCGAGCCGACCGTGCCAATCACGCGCAGTCCGGCGGCGCGCGCCAGTTGCACGGCCGCGGTGCCCACTCCTCCGCTGGCGCCATGGACCAGAACCGTTTCGCCGGGACGCGCTTTGGCGCGATGAAACAACGCGCGGTAGGCCGTGGCGTACGGGACGTGCATGGACGCGCCTTGAGAGAATGACGCATTCGCTGGAAGCGGAAAAAGGGCGTGCTCGTCGCAGAGCGATTGCTCCGCGTACGTGCCGCTCAGGCTGCCCGCGGTATAAACGCGTTCGCCGACTGCGAAGCGCTTCACGTCCTCGCCGACCGCCTCGACAATTCCGGCGCCGTCCGTTCCGGGTGTGTACGGCAAAGCGGGCTTCCTCGGGTAAGCTCCGGCCCGGATGTAAGTGTCCACGGGGTTTACGCCGGCGGCGTGTATCCGGACAACCACTTGGCCGGGCCCCGGCTTCAGATCCGCAACTTCCTGGAAGCGCAGATTTTCCGGGCCGCCGAATTCGTTTACGCGGATCGCTTTCATCCAGAGCCTCCGATTTAGACGCCAGAGTATACTGCCCCGGCGCCGGACGTGCGCCGGGATTAGTGTTCGGTTCGATGTATTTAGAGAGGAGTTGGATTCAGCCGGTGCGGAAATCCAGGCCGCAGCCAGCCGCTACTTCGATTTGGATGATTCGAAAGGCATCATCTGCCCGCTCAGAGCACGGTAATTTTGCCCGATCTGCTTTAGGCGAGTCCCGGTGATGTTCTCCCACACGCCGAAGACGATAAACGGCACCAACGCGGCCACCGCCCAGAGTTTGGCGCGCCGAGGCGCTTTGGCCTCCGGCTCCCAGCGGAAGAGCTGCCGCGAAACCTCGAAAGCCAGCCAAAGGCCGAGAGCCAACGCGATGATATCCGTGACAATTTCGTGCAAGCTGGCCAGATTCGTAGCCGAAGACTCGAGCCCCGTGGCTAGATACGTGGCGGGAATAAACAATGCAAATCGCTGGAGCCAGCCGGGAAAGATTGCGAGCGGAATGGTGGCGCCGGAAAGAAAGAGGAAGCCCATCCAGATCAGGTTGTTGATCATCTGCGTTTCTTGCATCGTGTTGGTCACGCTGGCGACGATCAACCCGAAGGCGGCGAATGCAGCGGATCCGAGCGTCACCAGGATGAAAATCGCCCACAGATTGCCCCACGAGTGCAGATGAAACGCGTAGCGGCATATCACAATCTCGATCACCACGATGGGCAGCGTGAGGAAATAGTTCGAAATGATGCTCGATGCGAGCATGTCGCTGGCTGTCACCGGAGCGAGCCGGAAGCGGCGCAGCACGCCCTGTTCGCGGAATGTGACCAGCTGAACGCTTAGGCCCCAGAAGCTGCCCATCACCGTCAGCGTCAAAATCGCGCCAAGCACATAGGCGACCCAGTTGCCGGAGCCTTTGGCGAAAAACGTGACCGCGCCGAACAGAAATAGCAGCGGCATCACAAAGCTGAAGAAGAAGAAGGCGCGATTGCGCACCGCCAGCCGCATGCGCATCTTCGTGAGTGTCCAGGTGGTGCTCAAGCGATTTCTCCTGATTTCAAATTGCCGGCTATTCGCGAAGTCGGCGGCCCGTCAGCTCGATGAACACGTCCTCAAGCGAAGGCGAAAACATTTCCAGGCTCTGCAGTTCGTTGTTTTCGGATTGGAGCTGCTTCACCAGCGCGACGATCGTCTGCGGCGGCTGCGCGGAGTGCAGCACGTACGTTCCGTCAAATTCGCGGCTATCGGCCACTCCTTCCAGTTTCGAGAGCACGCCGTCGATTACCGGCCGGGCGAGCCGCACTTCGATGCGCGTGGTTCCCGCGGCGCCGTGCTTCAATTCGCGCGGCGTGCCGATCGCGATGACCTTGCCGTGATCGACGATGGCCACGCGGTCGCAAAGCCGCTCCGCCTCCTCGATGTAGTGCGTGGTTAGCAGGACGGTCTTCTTGTCGCGGCGCAGTTGCTCGATGATGTCGTAAATCTCCCGGCGCACCTGGGGGTCGAGCCCGGCCGTCGGCTCGTCCAGGAAAACCACTTGGGGGTTGTTGACCAGCGCCATCGCCAGGGCTAAACGCTGTTTCTGGCCTCCGGAAAGGTGGCTGTAAAACGCGGAACTCTTCTCTTCGAGCTGAAACTGCTTCAGCAACTTGTTGGTGTCGGCGCGGCGCTTGTAGAAATTGGCGAAAAGCTCGATGGCTTCCTTGACGCGCAGCTTGTCCGGCAGGGAAGTGGACTGCAGGACGGCGCCGACGTTCTGCTTGAATTCGTTGCCGCTTTTTCCCGGATCGAGGCCGCACACACGAACCACGCCGCTATCGAGCGTACGCAATCCTTCCAGAATTTCGACCGTCGAAGTTTTTCCGGCTCCGTTCGGGCCGAGCAGTCCGAAAACTTCACCGGCTTCCACCGAAAAACTTACGCCTCGTACCGCTTGCACCGCACCATAGCTTTTATGCAGATTTTGAACTTCTATGATTGGCTGGCCCACTGACTCTATTCCTTCGTTAGGTGAACGTTCATCTATATCACAAACTCAGCGAGAGTGCGAATCAACGTTGCTGCCGAATCTTGCGTCTTCGCGAAATTTTCCGCTTCGATCCGGATGTCCAGCCATAGCGCTGCATGTCGATGCGTCCGAATTCCATCTGTACACCCTCTGCTTCGAGAAGACGCCGCTGCAGAGAACCGTGCGGCTCGGGAATCAGCAGACGCCCTCCGGCGCCAACGACGCGATGCCACGGGATTCCTCCGCCGCTTGGGCACGCAGCCATCGCATAGCCGACCGCGCGCGCTCCGCCCCGCAGCCGAAGTTTGCGGGCCAGTTCGCCGTATGTTGCAACGCGCCCAGGCGGAATTTTCTTAATCAACCGATACACGGGATCCCACGACATTGCCGTGCTCCTCGTGATGCCCCTTAATTCGGATCGGGGTTCTCTCCAGCAGAGACTTGGACGAAGGACACTTTTTGCGCCACGCGCGTGTCACCGGCTTCATTTTCCAAATTGATTCATCGCATTCAAAAATGAAATTATGGCGCCGCACAACGCAGGCAGCACGTGGAGTTGCGTTCGCATCCCAATTACATCACCGAAAACAGGTGTTGCTGCGCCGTTCCGGGGCCATGGGAGCGCGCGAACTCCAGTCCACTCTGACCCGGGCCACGTTCCGCACGAATAATAACTCATACGAAGCAACTCTGTGGCTTTCCGGTCATTTAACCATTGACCGTGTAGTGGAGCGGTCTTACACTACGGGAAGTTGTCTTAGGGCCTGTCCGGATAGGGAGGCGGTGGTGGCTTTTGTTCGGCGCAAGGGCAATTCCTACTATCTCGTGCACAACGTCCGCCGGGACGGCAAGGTGCAGCAGCTGCATCTCGCCCGGCTTGGCGAGCGTCCACGCATCACTGATGATGTGGTGCGCAGTGTCTCGCGGAATCATCCGTTTCTCGATCTCGACTGGTCTGAGCTGCGCGAGCAGGTCAACAGCCGGGTCGAGTTGTTCGATATCCAGTCGCCGTACGTACAGAATCTGATGCATTCATTGCGAAGTCTAAACTTAGATCTGGCCGATCTTTCGCCTCCGCTGCTGAAGGTGACGGACCGAGCCAATTCAAGCCGGGAACTCGTTACACAACTTCGATTGCTGCGATCGACGCTCGACGTGAAACTCGATCAATTCGAGCGCTCGGTGCCGCACAACGCGGAGGGTGGACGAAGATTCCGGTAGGGGGAGCACGATCATGGGCGCGCAAGCATTGCAACTGGATCCGACGCTGCGAAGCGTGGAGTCGCGGGATTTTGAAGGGGGGCTGCGGCGGAAGATCGTGGGGCAGGACGAGGCGGTGCAAGCCGTCGTGGACCTGTATCAGGTCTTTCGTGCGGGGCTGAACTCGCCGGGGCGACCGGTGGGGAACCTGCTGTTTTTGGGGCCGACCGGAGCGGGGAAGACGCGGGTGGTGGAAGCCACGGCGGAAGTGCTGTTCGGCGACCCGCGGGCGGTGATCAAGGTGGACTGCGCGGAATTCCAGCACTCGCACGAGATCGCCAAGCTGATCGGGTCACCTCCAGGATACCTGGGGCACCGCGAGACGCATCCGCTGATCACGCAGGAGGCGCTGGCGCAGTTTCACACCGACAAGCTGAAGATCAGCTTTCTGCTGTTCGACGAGATCGAAAAAGCGAGCGACGCGCTGTGGCAGTTGCTGCTGGGCATTTTGGACAAGGCCACGCTGACGCTGGGAGACAACCGGCGGGTGGATTTGTCGCAGACGATGATTTTCATGACGTCGAACCTGGGCGGCGGGGAAATCACCGAGCTGATGACCGGGGGGATGGGCTTCGCGCCGGAAGTGCCTGCGGAGGCGCGGCCGCGGCTGGACGAGAAGGTGGGGCGAACGGCGACGGAAGCGGCGAAGCGGAAGTTCGCGCCGGAGTTCATGAACCGGATCGACAAGGTGGTGGTGTTCCATCCGCTGCGGAGCGAGCAGCTGGAGCAGATTTTGGAGATCGAGCTGGGGATGGTGCAGCAGCGGGTGCTGGAGACGGCCAAAGGACGATTCCTGTTCCGGGTGACATCGGCGGCGCGGGAATTTCTGCTGAAGGAAGGGACGGACCTGAAGTACGGGGCGCGTCATTTGAAGCGGGCCATCGAGCGGCACGTGGTGTACCCGCTGGCGAATTTGCTGGCCACCGACCAGGTGTCGCTGGGCGATGTGATCTCGATCGATTGGAACGGAGCCGGAAGCGGATTGCTGTTCTCGAAGGAAGCGGAAGGCGCGCTGGTGCCCATGCCTTCGCCCGAAGCCGCCTCCTCCGCCGCTGCCGCCGGCGCTCATTCCGGCGGACGCGAGATTTCTTATCCGGCTGCACTGACGGCTGGCGCTGAAATCCCGCTGGAGCGCACCTTGCCGTCACTTTCAGAGCCGAATGCTTCGACGGAGAAGGCCGGGAGCGACAAGGGCTAGGAAGTGCGACTGGTTTCTCTCGCGAAGCTAGCAGCATTACTGGCGAGGCGCGACGTGAAAAGTCGCGCCTCGTTTTTTTCGGCGAAGTTCCCGCGCGGAAGGTTCGCTCGCGATCTCGGCGGTGTATTTCTCGTACGCGCTCGCTTCCATCAGAGCGGACGCCTCTTGCGGGTCACTCAAGCGGATCTTCAATAGCCAGGCTGCCTCGTGCGGATCCTTATTGAGCAGTTCCGGTGTATCCGAGAGGACCGAATTGATTTCGACCACTTCGCCGGACACCGGAGCGCAAAGGTCGCTTACTGCCTTTACGGACTCAATCGAGCCGTACGTTTGACGGGATTCTAAGTTCGCGCCTATCTTGGGCAGCTCCACAAAGCGACGCCTTCGAGCTGTCTCTGCGCGTAGTCCATGATCCCAATGGCTGCGATTGAGCCCTGCAACTTGATCCACTGGTGGTCTCTCGTGTCGCGGTCGTCAGGCGAATACATCGAACGCATCGGTACCTTACCTTCGCAAGCTCGATTTCAATCTTATCGAATTTTCTCCTGCGGTCCGCCGTTTCCGCGATTTTCGCGGTCGTGATGCATACAACGCGATGGAAGCCGCGATTTTTGGGCACGCCCGCGCAGCGACACGCTTGTGGGGCGAGGTAGCGTGGCCTACTATGGTGCGTGGAAAGCGCTTCCGGCGGAGGGGGCGATCACATGACAACCGTTTGTTCGCAATGCGATCAGCCCGAGTCGAAGTGCACGTGCGAGAAGTACTGCTGTTTTTGCCAGTCAATGGATGACATCCGGCTCTGCGTCGATGGATTGTACTATTGCCCGGAGTGCCGCGAGGCGTGCGACGTTCGAGTCGCTGACGATGAGCTCAAGTTCTGAATGCGTCGGTCGAATCAAGTGCAAGCTCGACGACGATCCGCGTTTGATCGCCGGTGCATCCGCGATCGTAGCGCACGTGGCGCGCCGGGCGGGACTTTCCGACCGCGCTGCCAAGGAAATTGCCGGGGCTGCCTCCACAGCTTGCGATGCTGCTTTTCGGGCGCTCGCGGGAGCGGGCGCTTCGGCGGCGGCTATGACGCTATCGGCTGCCGAGTTCCCTGACCGCATGGAAGTGTCGATTGAGCCCGCTCGTGAAGGTTTGAAAGCGCTTCGAGCGTCGTCGACCTCCGGGCGCTCGGCTGAATTCGAGCGCACAATTCGGGAAAGCTTGAAAAGCGCTGTGGTGGACGGCGTGGATATCGAATTACGAGATGGAATCCCGCGCGTGACTCTGGTGAAAAACTCCGGCAACGCGAAGCGCCGCTTCATGTTTTGATTCCGCCGGCAGGGAAGCCCTATCGAACGCCCGGAAAAAGTTCTAAATTTACATCGGCACGGCAAACGCACGTGTGCGAATTAGCGACAACAACTGATCCTGGCTCACCGGCGCGTCCACTTTCAGCCGGTCGCCGCTCGGACTTACTCGCACTTGGTCGAGCGCGCTCGCGAGATCGGGATTGGATTGCGCCTCCTGATAGCGGCGAAGCATTAGCGCGCCCTGCATGCCGGCGGCCAGCAAGTTGGCGTCATCGGGCGAGGCGCAGACGGCCTGAAATTGCGCGTCGACGCCGCTATCCGCTTGAATATCGATCGTCATCGCGCGCATGCGGTCGATGATCGGCGCTGCTTGCGGAAATTGCGCGGCTTGCGGAATCAGTTGGTGAATGGCCAGATGCGTGTAGCTCTTGTCCAGCACGGCCCAAATGATCCCGTTACCATTGACTTCATTGATCAGCGGAGATAGCTGGCTGTTGTCGAGCAAACTTTGGGCCGCGCCGCTGCGAACATCGATCAGTTGTTGCAGCGCGGAGCGCTGGCCGAACGCGGCCGTATTGGCGTCGATGAACGTAAAGAGAATGTCGCTAGGGCCTACGCCGCTGCCGTAGGCGTAGAGATGGTATCCATCAATCGTCACCATCGGTAGCTTCTGCTGCTTGAAACGGTCCTCGCTTGCCCCGGGATTGAACGAACCAATCGCGACTCCGACAATTTGCTCGCCGCCATTCTTCGGGCTTTTAATCGCACCCCAGGCAAGCTCGTCGACTTGCGTATTGGGGTCCACCCCGGCCGAGATCAGGAATTGTTCGAATTGCCGGAAACGGCTGGGCAAGAGCTGCTCGCGGAGCTGAGGAAACCAGGAATATTGCCGGGCTGCTTTCATATCGGCGTACGCGAATTCACCGACATTTTCCGGAAACATGCCAATTACTTCGGTGCTCAAAGTCCCGGCGAACGACGGCCGTGGGATGGCTGCGGAAGCCAGCAGCAAAAAAACGACCGCCATGAACATGGTCGCAAAACGATATACCGGCTGTTTCATCATAGTCCTCAGAATTCCTCGATTTACTTGCCCGCACTCACTTGCGTCTCGCTGACTCGCGCGGCTATGGTGCGAGCATCGGAACGAGCGCGTTCCGCGAAGCCAAGGTTGTTAATTCCGTCCAGATTGATCTCTACATTTTCGAGCGCGCCGCGAACGGCGGCGGACGCCATCAGCCGGGCCACACGAACGTCTGATAACATCGATGGGCTGGACATCTGTTCAAGTTGCCCGAGCCTTTCAAATATATCGGCTGAACGGCGCGCGACCTCCAGCGGTACTTCCACCGCGCCTTGCAACGCTTGCTGGATCGCGTTGTCGCGCGCGTGCGTTTCAGCTGCGGTCGCATGCCGCAATTTTCGCGCAGTGATTACGGCCGCAAAGGCCGCAGCATCGCGGTCGATCATTTCAGGCAAACCGCGCGCGGCCCTCTGGAATTCGTCAGCGATCCGCTCCAGGTGGGCGGCGTGGCTCCCCTGCGGTTTTCGACGGTTCGAAAGCCCCGATACCATTTGGCCCAAGCACGCGGCGAGTGCTCCGGCGAGCGCGGCAACGGAACCCCCTCCGGGAGCAGCCGTGGGCTGCGCCACCGCCGCCAAAAAGGGCTCAACCGTAGCGGCGAAGCTCTGAGGCTTTGCGGCAGCCGCCGCTGCGGCGAGGGCATCTTCCAACCTCTTTTCCAACACGTGATTCGTCGTAAAGTTTTCGAATTGCAAAAAATATTCCGCGGCCATATCGATGGCGCGCCGGGGAATCAAGCCGATGATCTCGCTGCCAACGATGGATGCGCCGTACCGCTGCGCTTCGCGCTTCACGAGTTCGAAGACGCGATGGACCGGCGTCTGTTCAAAATCCGTGAGGTTCATGGAAACTTGGGCCAGGTTGCGGGCGTCCAGGTAAACGCCCATGGCCTTGACGTAGCGGAGTCCGCCGCCCGAAAAACGGACTGCTTTCGCGACTCTTTTGGCGATTTCGACGTCGCGCGTGTTCAAGAGGATGTTATAGGCGATTAGAAATTTGCGAGCGCCGACGACCGTGGCGCCGGCGGTGGGATGCAGCACGCGGTCGCCAATGTCCGGAGCGCGGTCCGGATTCGTCGCGATTTCCTGGCGCAGTCCCTCAAACTGTCCCCGGCGGATATTTTCGAGATTCACTCGGTCGGGGCGCTGTGCCGCGGCCTCATACAGATAGATGGGAATCCGATAGCGGCTCCAGATCTCGCGTCCGGCGACCTTTGCCAGAGCGACGCAGTCCTGCAGCGTCACGCCATCGAGCGGCACAAATGGCACCACGTCCGTGGCGCCGATGCGCGGATGCACGCCCGTTTGGCGCGTCAGGTCGATCAGCTCAGAAGCTCTGCCAACGGCGCGAACGGCTGCTTCGACGACCGCCTCGGGTTCGCCCGCAATCGTGACGACGCTGCGATTGTGGTCCGAATCGGATTCGTGCGCCAGCACCAGGACGCCAGGGACTTCGCGTATCGCGGCGACGATCGCTTCCACTTTGGCGCGGTCGCGCCCTTCGGAAAAATTGGGGACGCACTCTACCAGACGTCGCATCGATCAGCAGTTCTTTCGGTGGATCACGGCTCCGCGTTTCATGGTCATGCTGCAGAGATTCATACCAAAATAATACGGAATTTCGCGGTAGTCGGCCACGTCGAATGCGGCCAGGTCGGCATACTTGCCAACTTCGAGGGAGCCGGCGCGATCGTGCAAGCGTAGCGAGTAAGCAGGATTGATGGTGGCTGCGGAGATTGCTTCGGCGGGGCTCATGTGCAGCTGGCTGCAAGCGAGCGAAAGGATCATAGGCATGCTGACTGTGGGGCTCGTGCCGGGATTGAAATCCGTCGCCAGCGCCACAATCGCTCCCGCATCAATCAGCCGGCGCGCGGGCGCGCGCTGCGGAATACCGAGGTGAAAGCCGCAGCCGGGAAGTAAGGTGCAGACGACGCTCGATAGGGCGAGTGCACGGATATCAGCCGCGTTGATCTGGTCGAGATGATCGGCGCTGGCGGCGTGCAGTTCGATGGCGAGGCGCGCCGCGCCCGTGCGAGCGAACTGCGCCGCGTGGATGCGCGGAACGAGTCCGCAGGCTCGAGCTGCCGAGAGAATTCGTCGTGCTTGCGGGAGGGTGAACGCGCCGCGGTCGCAGTACACGTCGCAGAATTCGGCAAGCCCGGCGGTTGCCACGGACGGGATCCAGCGGCGAACGAGCAGGTCCACGTAAGCGCCGGGGCGGCGGCGAAATTCCGGCGGGACGACATGCGCGCCTAGAAACGTGCGCACAATGTCGAGCGGCTGATCCTGGTGCAGATCGCACAGCGCGTCCAGGATCTTTACCTCGCTGTGCCAATCGAGTCCGTATCCGCTTTTTGCTTCGAGCGTCGTGGTGCCGTGCGCGGCAAATTGCGCGAGATGCGCGGAGGCGCGCGCTTTGAGTGCTGCCGGGGATGCTTTTCGCAACGCTTTTACAGTGGCATGAATGCCGCCGCCCTCGCGGGAAATTTGCTCGTACGATTTACCGGCAACGCGCTGCTCGTATTCGCCGGCGCGGCTGGCGACGAAAATTAGATGGGTATGCGAATCGACGAAGCCGGGCAGTACCACGCGGCCACCAAGATCGAGTTTTTCGGCACGGCGCGCTTGTCGAAGCCGCTCGATCTGGCGTTGCGTCCCGATGGCCGCGATCCGATCACCCTGGACGAGAATCGCGCCATCGCGGATGGTGCCGAGGTCGTTGAGCGCACGGCCCCGGCGCGGCACTGGCCCGCGGAGCGTGAGAATCTCGCGGCAGCCGGTAATAAGAAGGTCGGGCACGGCGATTGGCAAGATGGTAACCCGTATCCGATCAAAAATCAAAAACTTTGAAGAGGGACCAGCGGCAGAGTCGCGCCGGACGGTTCACGAATTGTCATTCGCCATCGGGATCTTGATCCCCGATTTACCGGCGAAGGCGATCGCGTCGGGATAGCCGGCGTCTGCATGGCGCGCCACGCCGATGCCGGGATCGTTCGTGAGCACGCGCTCGATTCGATCGGACATCTCCTTGGTGCCGTCGGCCACCAGGACTTGTCCGGCGTGTTGGGCGTAACCGATTCCCACGCCGCCGCCATTGTGAATCGAAACCCAGCTTGCGCCGCTGGCGGTATTCAGCAGCGCGTTTAAGAACGGCCAGTCGGCAATAGCGTCCGAGCCGTCGCGCATGGATTCCGTCTCGCGGTACGGCGAAGCCACGGAGCCGCAATCGAGGTGATCGCGGCCGATGACGATCGGAGCCTTCAATTCGCCGCGCGCCACGAGATCGTTGAGTGCGACGCCAAATTTGTCGCGCTCGCCGTATCCCAGCCAGCAGATGCGCGCCGGCAATCCTTGGAACCGCACGCGTTTCTGCGCCAGGCGAATCCAGCGGCTGAGAATGTCGTTGTCCGGGAACATCTCCAGGACCAGCTTGTCCGTGCGCTGAATATCCGAGGCTTCGCCGGAAAGCGCCGCCCAGCGGAAAGGACCGCGCCCTTCGCAAAAGAGCGGGCGAATATACGCAGGCACGAATCCGGGAAAGTCGTAAGCGTTTTTTACGCCCTGCTCGTAAGCGAACGTGCGGATATTGTTGCCGTAGTCGAATGTGACGGCGCCGAGCTTCTGCAAGGCCAGCATGCCCTCCACATGCTTGCCGATGGATTCAAGGGCGCGTTTGCGATACGTCTCTGGATCGGATTGGCGCAGTTCCGCGGCCTGCTCGACGTTGAGGTTCTGCGGAATGTAGCCGCCCACCGGATCGTGGGCGCTGGTCTGGTCCGTGAGCAGGTCGGGAACGACTCCGCGCCGCGCGAGCGCCGGAATCACGTCCGCGCAATTCGCAACCAGCCCGACGGAAGTCGCTTCGCGCTTGCGCACGGCATTTTTCAGTATGCGCAGAGCTTCGTCGAGGTCGTTAACCATCACATCGCAATAGCCGGTCTTGACGCGTCGCTTGATGCGCTCGGGATCGACGTCGATGCCGAGAAACGCCGCGCCGTTGAGCGTAGCTGCCAGCGGCTGCGCGCCTCCCATGCCGCCCATACCGCCGCTGACGATCAGTTTTCCGGCTAAGATCGCCGCCGAAGTGCTGGCGTCCTGCGGCGGCGAATGTTTCATACGTGCCCTGCAAAATGCCCTGCGAGCCGATGTAAATCCAGCTGCCGGCGGTCATCTGTCCGTACATCATCAGGCCGGCGCGGTCGAGTTCGTCGAAATGTTGCCAATCGCTCCAATGGCCAACCAGGTTGGAATTGGCGATGAGTACGCGCGGGGCATACGAATGAGTGCGGAAAACGCCGACCGGCTTGCCGGATTGAATCAAGAGAGTCTCGTCATTTTCGAGAGAGCGAAGCGAATCCACGATGGCGTGAAAGCATTTCCAATTGCGGGCGGCTTTGCCGCGGCCGCCGTAAACGATCAAATCTTCCGGCTTTTCCGCGACTTCAGGATCCAGGTTGTTCATCAGCATTCGCAGCGCCGCTTCTTGTTGCCAACTTTTACAGGAAATCGCGGCGCCGCGGGGAGCGCGGACCGGCTGATAGGCCGTGATGTTGTCGGACGTTAGCTTGGCCATGGCATCGGCTCCGGACTCCGGAAGATCCAAATTGCGGAGAAGACCTTTCCTTGAATTAAGATGCCTCGCCGGGACGGCAAATCTCGCGGTGCATTGGCGTAAGCATCGATCGACCAGAGCTTACTCGCAGCGTATGCGATCAAAGGCATCTCAACCGTCTTCTAAAGTGCCGCAGGCGTTCCGCAGATGATTCCTACGCTACCACATCGCGCAAGCTCCGGTGCTAGCCGGAATCCCAGTGATACTCGGCTTATCGATTCTCGGTGTTGGCAACGCCGAAGTCGCATCAGCCCGGCGCCGGTCACGCGCTGCAAGGCGCTGCGGGCCAACCGGAAAGCTCGTCGATCGCCTGGTATAGATGCTGGACATCGAGGGGCTTTGGAATGTATCGATCCATACCGGCGGCTAGGCAGCGCTCTTTATCTCCGCTCATGGCGAACGCCGTCATGGCGATGATTGGAACATGGCGCCCGGTGATGCGTTCCTGGTCGCGTATTGCGACCGTGGCTTGCAGCCCGTCCATCTCGGGCATCTGGATGTCCATCAGTATGACGTCGACTGGGTGGTGTTCGAGAGCTTCAAGGACTGCCTTGCCAGACTCAACTGTCTCCACTCCATAGCCGCGCTTCTCAAGAAGGCGCACGGCAAGCGTGCGGTCGACGGCATTGTCCTCGGCCAAGAGAATTCTTAGCCGCCGGCGCGCCTCGCGCAGCGAATGGCGGGTGACCAGAGCGGAGGAATTTGCCTCCACGGCGATCTGCCCGAGAATTCGCCGGATCGCCTCCAACAAATCAGCTGGGGCAACGGGCTTGGGAAGGTACGCTTTGATGCCAAGATCGCGGCAACGGGCCGCATCGCCGCGGAGTCCGGCCGAAGCGAGCAGAATGATCCCAACGCCGGTCAAATTTTCATTGTCCTTAATTTGTTCCGCCATAGAAAAGCCGTCAGTGTTGGGCATGCGTCCGTCGAGGATGGCGATCGCAAACGGCGCGCCCTGTTCGTATGCGTGCTGGAGCTCTGCAATCGCGGCGGCGCCGTCGCCTGCGAGAGTGGGTCGCATCCGCCACGCGATGAGCATATCGCCGAGGATGCGCCGATTCGCGGCGTTGTCGTTGGCCACGAGCACCCGCACGCCGTGTAGTTGGGATATCGGCACGGGCTGGCCCGCTTCGGCGAAGGGACTGGGCAGTTCGAAATGAGCGTTGAAATTGAGTGAGCTGCCATCACCGGGCTGGCTGTCCAACCACATTCGGCCGCCCATCATTTCGACCACTCTCGAAGCGATCATCAATCCGAGTCCTATACCATTGAAGTTCTTGTGCGAGCCATTCGGGGCTGGAAGGCCGGGTTCTAATGAGTGTTGGTCAATCGGAAGATTTTCGACCGGGCAGCGAACGCTGAAATGCAGCACGGCTTCTTCCTCGGTTTCCATTTCTGTTTCGATGGCGAGTGTGATTTGCCCCGACGCAGCGAACGCCAGCGCCGTCTGGAGCAGGGTGACGATCACCTGCCGGAGGCGCGTGGGATCGCTGCTGACGGCGTCCGGAACTCCCGGAGCAATCTCGGGGCGGATTTCGACCTTCTTGTCCCGCGCGGCAGGCGCGAGCGCGCGGATGATGGAATCGATCGCTGCGGGAAGGTTGAAGTCAATGTGCTCGAAATCCAGCGTGCCGGCCTCCATTTTCGCGAAATCAAGAATGTCGTTAAACAGCGAAAGCAGGGCGCGGGCCGACGACTTCACGACCGTCAAATATTCCCGCTGCTCGGGGGTGAGGCCCGTATCGAGCACCAGGTCGGTCATGCCAATCACGCCGTTTATGGGCGCTCGAATTTCGTGGCTCACGCTGGCCAGAAATTCGGCTCTTGTGCGACAGGCCAATTCCGCTTTTTCTTCGAGCGCGGCTTAGCTCGGCTTCGGCGCGCTTGCGGTCGGTGATATCGAGCGCAACCATGCCGATCAGGATTTGTCCCTCGGGACCGGTGAGCGGAAAGCGAAGAGTAAGCCAATAGTGCTCGGCGCCGTCGGGAGTAGGAACCACCTCTTCGAATCTCATCGGACGGAGCAGACGCAAAACCTCGAGTTCGTGGCTGCGAATGTGCGCCGCGACTTCGGGCGGCATCCAGGTGGGTGCCATAGGCTTTTCGAGGTAATCCAGATTCAAGTTGAACGTCTTTGCCATCGGCTCGTTGAAATAGAGGTAGCGGCCAGACTCGTCCTTCATGGCGGCGATGGCGGGAAGATTGTTCATGAACATCCGGTGGCGAGCCTCGATTTCGTCGCGTTGCTTTTGCGAGCGGTGTACGGCGTCGATCATCTGGTGAACGGCGTTTGCCAGCATGGCCAATTCATCCCGGCCGGTGCGAACGCTGAGGTTGTTTTGATCCACGCCGAGGGCGATGCCTTCCACGCTGGCGTTGATCGCAGCGAGGCGAGACAGTATCGATTTTTCGAGCAGTAGCTGAACGATTCCGCCAACAGCGATCCCCGCCAAAACCAGTGCCGCGGCAAAGTAGACGCGGATGCTTTCTCTCTCCGCTGCGGCGAGACGGCTTAGGATGACGAAACGGGACGAGACAAAGATGATTCCGAGGAACGCTGCGAAAGTTACGATCGTGACAAGCAGAGTTTTGCGCCGCACCGGCAATGATTCACCTCTCCCGTAGATTGGCCCTGACATCCGCAGCTCTTTTGGGGGCCTGCCAAGACGTACCATCGCGGCACACCGCCGCGAGCCGTCGGACACCAATTTCGATGTGAGCAACGTGAGGGCCTAAATCAGCTGCTGGGAGTAGCCGACTGCGCCGCGAAATTCCAAGCAGGCGGAAACTTGGCGAGATCTGGCCACTGACACCCGGTTCCAATTCGGAACGTGGCATTCCGAAATGGTTAGCCTGTCTGAACAAATCGCCTAGTGTTAATGTGTCCAGTGCGGGTGCATCCATGATCGGAGGAGGCGCGGATATGCCGGAAGTTCCGCTCGAAGGGCAGGTGGCGCTGGTGACAGGCGCGGCAAAGCGAATCGGACGAAGCATCGCTCTGCGCCTTGCTGCAGGAGGCGCCGCTGTGGTCGTGAACTACGCCACGTCGAAAACGGAGGCGGAAGCCGTGGTTCGCGAGATAGCGGCCTCCGGCGGACGCGCGATCGCGGTGCACGCGGACGTGACCCGGCGCGCCGAGGTGAAGAATCTGGTATCCGCGGCGGAGCGCGCCTTCGGACGCATCGACATCCTGGTGAACAACGCGGGCGTGTTTTTCCCGGCGAAGTTTCCGGAATTAACGGAAGAGGAGTGGGATCGCGTGATGAACGTCAATTTAAAGTCGCAGTACCTGTGCGCGCAGGAAGTTGCGCCGATCATGAAGCGCCAGGGACGAGGGCGCATCATAAATCTGTCGTCGCTGGGCGGATTGCTGGCATGGCCGAGCTACACGCACTACTGCGTTTCAAAGGCCGGCACCATCATGCTGACGCGATGCCTGGCGCGCGCCTTGGCTCCTGAAATTTTGGTGAATAGCGTCGCTCCGGGAACGATCGAATTTCCCGGCGACGATACCTCGCAGCTTTTGCACGCCCAGGAATACATCGAGCGCGTCCCGCTGCACCGCACGGGAACAGGCAACGACATCGCGGATGCGGTTGCGTATCTCGCGACGGCAGATTTCGTTACGGGACAAACCATTGTCGTTGACGGTGGGCGAGCACTGGTGTAGGAGATGCACTGATGAGGTCGTGCCATTCCCCGGAGTTCGAAGCATAGTCCTGGCGCGAAAAGAAGACCGGGGAGCGCACAGCCGCTTCAATTTTCCGAAAACCGAGGGCGCGTGGCGCCGGAAAAACCATGTTATCGTGAATCAACGGGGAGAGCTGACGTTGTTCGAAGTCCCCAGGCCGGAGATGCCGGAAGAATGTGCGAAGGTTTGTCCCGAGGAGATTCGCATAACGGATCAGCGATGATTCCTTCGTTGAGTCTTGTGATCCTCTGGCGAAGTTGTCGAGGAATAGCTTCGGCGAAGTAAAGTTCTGGCAGAGCAAAGAGATCCCGATGGACTACAAGCTTAAGTCGATTTCCAGGGCCGGGATTCCGGAAGCGGCCGCCAAAGCCGAACTATACCGGAATCTGAATGACCCTGAAGAGTCGGAATCGATCTGCCGAGATATCTTGGCGCTCGATCCTACGAATCAACAGGTGCTCCGTATCCTGGGGCTGGCAATCACGGACCAATTTCTGGGAGTTGGCACGGACCGTCTCCGCGAAGCCAAGGAAACGTTCGAAAAGCTTTGCGACCCTTACGAGCGCCTGTACCACACCGGCTTGCTTTTCGAACGCCGTGCGAAGGCTCAAGTGCAAGCGGGGCAACCGCCTCACACGCTGCTGCCGCTACTCGAGCAAGCTCTCGGATACTATGCGGAGGCGGAGGCGATTCGCCCGCCGGGAAACGATGACGCGATCCTGCGTTGGAACCGCTGCGTCCGCCTGCTGGAAATTCTGAAGAGCCGCCTGGAAGAGGGGTTGGTCTCTTTCGACGTGCACGACTCGCCGCCGATCTAGAGTGCCCTTTTGCTTGCCGCCGCTTTCCGGAATTGCCCCAGCCCCGCAAGCGAATCTGTGCAGTCGTCCGGAAAACCGAGTCAAACTTTCAGCTCTCCGCTGACCAGTTGCTCGATCAAACCACGGTCCGCCGCCAGGAAATTCAGGTCTCCCAGCGTTTCGGGCGCGCGCCACTCGATTCGTTCAAACACGCAATTCTCGATCTGCTCGGGCGAGACTCTGGCGGAGAAGAAAACCACTTCGACGGGCTCCGCCATTTCCGCGTACTGATGCCGCGCGCGGTAGATTTCGAGACCGATCTCGGCGGAAGCGTTCAGTTCCTCGCGGAGTTCGCGCACAAGGGCCGCTTCCAGCGACTCTCCAGCACACACCTTGCCGCCGGGGAATTCCCACAACAGCTCGAATGTGCCACCGCGCCGCCGCTGGCAGACCAGCAGCTTTCCGTCGAATTCGATCAGCGCCGCGACGACGAGCATGTTTCAGATCCGGGGAGATACTGCGATAGTTCGCACAAACAAAAACGCGCCGGAGGGCCTTCACCCTCCGGCGCGAGAAGATGCGGAATGCGAAACGATTATTGAGACGCCGACTCAACCCTCCTGAGCGCTGGCCGCGGTTCCTGCCAGATCAGGCGCACATCGGGGGCGCTGTTCGGGTAAAACTGGGTCGACTTCTTGCCCGAAGGCAGCAGAATGATATCGACGCGCCGGTTGTAAGCGAGCCAATCCGCATACGACCGACGGGCCATGTACTTCGGCTGCGGCGCCGGATTGCTGGACTCCAACTGTTTCACCTCGCTGCGGGGAAGCGGACGCTGCTTCCCGTATGCCGCCGTCTCGATCTTGTCGCCCGATATTCCCTGGTCCACGAGGAACTGTTTTACTCGTTCCACGCGGCGTTCGCTCAGGTCCTGGTTGTAGCGCACCGGACCTCGAACGTCCGCATACGCTTCGATCGAAAGTTTGGCGTCCGGATCGTATTCGAGATACTTCTTGAATCCGGTCGCGAGCGTTTGCAGCGAGTCTTGCTGGCTCTTGACCAGTCCGACCTGCGGATGACGCCGTGCCGGATAAGCCGTGGGGTAGAAGATGCTCTGCAGCGTCACTTGCGGGATCGGTTCGACATCGCCGACGATGTGAACCGCCGCGGTCTCGGTGGCCGAGCCACCGCAGACGTTGGTCGCGTGCAGCGTGTAGTCCTTGGTTTCGTCGATGGTCCGAGCCGGCTGGCCTTCCGCCACTTCGGACGTGTCGGCGGGCGCGGGCTGCACCGTCTCGCTGCCGCTGGCTTCTACGGCCTTGCCATCCACCGTGATGGAATCCGCGTTCGAAGCCTGCCACGTCAGTGTGGTCGAATCCTGCTGCACCACCTTGTTGCCGATCTGGCGGAAGTGAACTTCGGCCGGATTGGCGCTGATGCTGGCATCGACCTTGGTATTTACGTCAACGGTGCTGCTCCCGGAATACGTTCCCCCCGGTCCCTTCGCCGTAAAGTCGTAGGTCGTGGTGGCGTGCGGAGAAACCGACTGGCTGCCGCTGGGCTGCACGGTGCCCACTCCACCGCTGATGTCGGTATCGACGGCGTCAGCGCTCTGCCAAGTCAGCGTCGAAGACTGGCCGCAATTAATGTTCGCCGGCGAAGCGCTGAAGCTGCCGGTTACCGGCGCGACGGCGACGGCGGCGCTGGCGATTCCAGCCTTAAAGCGGGGCAAGTTCTTGAGCTTTTCGCCGCGCTTCCAGTCGACGGTCTTCTGCGTGCCGTTGCTCAGATCGACCACGACTTTCTTGTCCACCACCACGTTGACGTCGCCGGACCAGATCGTTTTTCCTCGGAGCGTCACCGTGAGGTGATGCTTCCCGGCAGGCAGCATCAGATTCTGATGCCAGATCCAGTCCCAGTCGAATTCATCCACGTGGCCAACGAAATAGGCCGGGGTGTCGCCGTTTGAGAGCACGGCGGCACGCGGAGAGCCCTTAAATTGCACGTCGCCGAACGGGCCTGTCACATCGCCGCCTTCGGGTTGCAGCGTCACATCGAGCGGCGTCGATTTGCCCGCCGTGATATCCACGTCCTGCTTGGATTCTTTGTAGCCGTAGTTCACCACTTCAACCGTGTGCTTGCCGGGGCTCAGCGAGAAGGAGTGATTTCCTTGTCGCATCGCCTGGCCGTCGATAAAGATGTCTGCTTGCTTTGGAGAAACCTTGACCTTGAGTTTCCCATCCCCATCCTTCGCAAAGCTAACGCCCGCAGCAAGTGTGAGGGCCAGCGCGAAAGTGAGCAAGTATCCCAGTCGTCGCATCTGCAGTCTCCTGAATATATTTCTGTAGGCCGTATTGGTTATATGTTCTCTCGCGCCCTACGAGAGAACACGGGCTCGGGAAGCTAAAACGTAACGCGTAACCCTACTCCTGTCAATCAGATTCAAAATGAAGGCGAAAGGTTGCGATGATTTTCCGCGGCGCGCGGTCCGCAGCCGGCCGCTCGCGGCATCCGATTCCTGAGCTATACTTCTGGCGTGTTCAGCGATAGCCTGCTCGATCACTTTCGCAATCCTCACAACGTAGGTGACCTTCCGGACGCCACCGCCACGGTCGAAGTCACCAATCCGATTTGCGGCGATGTTCTGCGGCTGAGCGCGCGTGTCGAGGGCGGCCGCATCGCGCAGGCGAAATTCAAAACGCAGGGCTGCACTGCGGCCATTGCGTCGAGTTCCGTTCTTACCGATATGCTGGCCGGGAAATCACCTGCAGAGGCGCGCGCGATCTCACCTGATGAAATTTCGCAAGCGCTCGGCGGATTGCCGCCGGCCACGTTTCACGCCGCGCAACTTTGCGTCGATGCAGTAGCCGCGCTCGTTCGCAAGCTAGGGTGAACTCCCGCCTGGCCGCGCTAATCGCGGGGAGAATCGAGTCACTGCGGTTCCAAGGCGCGCCGCAGCGTTTCGGGGTCGTTCAAATTCAGGATCACGCCTTCTTCCTGCGTTTCGATCTCCAAGACCTCGCCTGCATGCGCCCACACCACCTGTCTCGCTCCCACTTCGGGAGACGCCGCCAGGATTTCGGGATAGAGCGACGCGGCAAATATAAGTGGATGGCCTCGCTTCCCGCGGTATATCGGCAGCACAATCAGTTTGCCGCTCGCGTCGAACGCCTCGATCAGCCGCGAAACCAACTCGGCGGATACCAGCGGGTGATCCACGGGGCAGAGCAGCAAGCCCGCGGTTTCGCCGGCGGGCAGGCTCCGCACCGCCGCTTGAATCGACGAAAGCTGACCGCTTTGCCATTCGTGATTGATCACGATTGTAGCGTCGCCCAAGTGCAGCCGCGGCCCGATCTCTTCGGCTCGCGCTCCCAGCACGACGCGCTTAACGCCAACGCGCGGATGAGCGGCGACTTCCAGTAAATGTTCGGCGAAATTTTTTCCGTGGTAGGGAAGCAGCGCTTTGGGGCTGCCCATCCGGCGCGATTCTCCGGCAGCCAGAACTGCGGCGGCGAGCGGCCGCCCCTCGGTGCGCGCCTGATTCATGCGGTGGTTAAGTTTCTTGAACGGTCGCGGCGCGAGCGAGCTTCACCGCTTTGTGGGGCACATTCTTCGCGTTGCGCCGCGCGGCAATGAGTTCCGCGGCGATGCTCACCGCGATCTCTTCGGGAGAGAGCGCTCCGATATCGAGCCCGACCGGCGCGTTCACGCGCTCGAATTCGTGCTCGGAATAGCCTTCCTTTTCAAGCGCCTTGTAAACGGACAGCACCTTGCGCTTGCTGCCGATCATGCCGATGTAGCGCGCCGGAGTCCGCACCGCCCAGGCCAGCACGCGCATATCGTCCTTATGCCCGCGCGTCACGATCAGCAGAAAGCTGGACGCATTCGGCTTCAGCTTCTCAAACGCTTCTTCGTAGGACGTGTGAATCTCCGTCGCCATCGGGAAGCGCTCGGCATTGGCGAAAGCCGCGCGATCGTCGATCACGCCAATCCCGAAACCCGCCGCGCTCGCGGACCGCGATACGGCCAGCGAAATATGGCCGCCGCCGAAAATGTAGAGCATCGGCTGCGGCAGCAGCGGCTCGACGAAAACTTCCAGCGTCCCGCCGCAGATTAGGCCCACGTCATAGTCCGCGTCATGATTCAAATTGAAGATCATCTTGCGCGGCTGCTCCACTTGCATCACTTCCTTGGCCGCCGCCCACACTTCCGCTTCCACGCAGCCGCCGCCGATCGTTCCGGCCACCGAGCCGTCCTCGCGCACCAGCATGCGCGAGCTTTCGTAGCTCGGGATCGAGCCGTTCGTGTGGACGATCGTCGCCAGCGCGCCTCGCTGGCCGGCCTTGCGCATGCGCACGATTTCTTCGAATAAATCCATGGCTAAGAAAAGCCTACGTCCGCTCGCCAGCGCTGTCAATCGCGCCAGCCGGAATTGTGTCACGATTTTCGCCCGCGCTTAGTGGCATTTGAATCGGCCCTCGTCGACTTTTACAATGCCCGCTTGGCTTTCGCCTACGCGCCCACAAACTTGTCATCCCGAATCCGGTCGCCCGCCTTTGGCGAACCGCGGTGAGAGATCTGCTTTTCTGGCCTATGGCTGCGAACTCTTCGAAAATGACGGCGAGGAGCCTAGGCTAAGTGTCAGCGCGGGTGTTGCCAGTTACCCGAATGATGGCGATGCGATTGGATCGCTGCTGTACGCCGCCGACAAGGCTCTTTACTCAGCGAAGAATCTGAGAAGCCGCTTAGTCGCCCAAGAATGAATTGCGAGTTCCTTATCCAACCTGATTTCCAAGGGCATTCAACTTTCGGAAATGGCGAGGTGGAGCAAAGAACCCGACCCCAGCCCTGGAACCCGGGCTCTTTAATCTCAACCTCGCCACTCTGATAGCCATTCTTACTTATGGCGCCAGGGTCAGACTGTTCTCTTTTGTACACCGCTGTAAATGCCTTCTGCGAAGATTTGGGAATGCTTGCTGGAACCTTACAGGATGCGGCAAACCTCGGTGATGCGACTGCGAGCTTGTCTGTCTGATATCGGCAAGACGATTGCGCCCGAGAATTTCATTTGGCATGCCTGGGCCATGGGCAATCGGTCACCAAAAGCCGCCGCATCCAGGATTTTTCCAGCCACGTACGGCGGGCAAGAAACATCACTAGATGTGTATAAAAGTGAACAGATTCTCTGCTTCGCTGCGTTTATCATCCAACACGAACCGAATCCTATCTATCGATAACTGGGAGAAACCTCATGAACTTTAGACCAGCCTTGCTGCTCTGCGGATCTTTGCTGATTGCGATGGCGCCCGCTTGCAGGGCCGACGGAGTGACTTCCTTTGGACACGCGGAGACATCTCCCATCATTGAAGTCTCCGCAAGAACGACCGGCTACTCGAATCTGGAACTGAACGCGCCCTCGAACGCGCGCTTTATGGCCGCCGCTGTTTTTCCGTCCTCAACATACGGGGACACTCCGTTTGCCGTTCTGCGTGGCATTGATTTCCAGGGCCTCGTTTCCTCCAACTCGCATGCGGGGGACGTGTGGCCGCTCGGGAAAGAAGGGGAACACAATAGAAAACATCGGCGGGATGAGAGTGCCTACACGGCGGTTCCGGAGTCCGGGACTCTTGGCTATTTGCTGCTTGGCCTGCTTTCCCTGGGGTTCCTGGCTTTCCGGCGCTCAGCCTGGATGAGACCAATCTAAGTCCAGCGCGGGCGAGTGGTCTTTAGCTAAATTGACTTTAGACGCGAGGAGACCAATACGTGCTTGGAGGCATCGCTACAGTCCTGATTGTTCTGTGGTTTCTCGGCCTGTTTATTTTCAACGTAACGAACGCCTCTATTCATGTGATCCTCATCGTGGGGCTAGTATTGCTTGTACTGAATCGCGCCATAGGTGGCCGAAAAGACAAGTACAGTAGCGGACAACTCTAGATCCAGTGACAGACGATGTCTGGACTACAACGCGGATACAACCTGACGACCTGTAGCGTCGGGGCGGTTGCGCGCGTGGAGCTGTGGCGAGCCAGCGATTGCGCGCAGGCTGGTTCACATTTTCATGAAGATTTGAGTCCCCGTGTTATTTCCGTCCGATCGCGGATGTTCCTTGTGCAATGCTGGCTCTATTACGTCTGAAGTCGCTACAGCCATTGGTGACTTGCTGGCTTGTCCCAGTGGGATTGCCAGTATTTAAAGAGATTCACAATGCTGGGGGGAGTGTCCACCGAGGACCGGAAACACTATGCCAAACGACTCGCACCAAAGAGCTGCCGAGTTCCACGAACTTGCAGCGCACGCTCACCGTGCTGCCGCGATTCACCACGGGAAAGAAGATCACCAGACCGGACACGAGCTTTCCAAACAAGCGTTGGAACATGCCACTAAAGCATTTCAACAGTCGCAAGAAGCTCACCGGAAGTCCGTGAAATCAACGGAAGGGCCATGAGTGCGTGGGCTGCGCCGCCGGCTATCTGGGGGGCGGGCGCGAAATGTGTGCAAGCCGGGAAAGCCTTTGAAGGCGTATCCACTAGAGGCATAAGGGCCTGCAATGAACGGCAACGCGAGGCCATCTGAAAATCAGGCGGCACAACACCACGGGAGGTGCGTCCATGCCAGATGCCCGTCAATTAAAGATTGTCGAGAATTGCCACAGCCGCTCTTATCGGCCACTGAGGAAGAGCGGCGACATCTCTTCCGAAGTCGTCAGCAGACTCTCAGCCTTTGCGATTCCCCTCCGACACCCGAAGGGCACAGTATTATTCGCAGAAGGCCAGCCTTCCTGCGGGGTGTTCATTCTCTACTCAGGCCGCGTGAAGCTCTTCACGTCATCGGCGGATGGGAAAACTTTCATTCTAAAATTTGCCGATCCCGGGGAAATACTTGGCTTGGCTGGTGGGTTGTCGGGCCAGCCTTATGAAACGTGGGCGGTAGCGATTCAACCGACGCAGACTGGCTTCGTCGAGCGCAGGCATCTGGTTCGTCTTATGCGGCACCATTCTGAACTCGCAGTGCAGGTGGCTATGCAGTTGGGTGAATCCTATTGTTCCGCAATCGCAGGAGTGGGTGTGATGGCGCATTCGCGGCCGGCGAGCCAAAGACTTGCGACATTTCTTCTTGATTGGTGCAAGAGCAATCGCCCGTTCTATGATGAGGCCGGAGCGCGGCTCACTCTGACTCATGAGGAAATTGGTCAGGTCATTGGGACTTCGCGAGAGACGGTGACGCGCCTTCTGTCGGGATTCAAGAAGAAGGGACTGATTCAATGGAGGGGCTGTAATTTAGTTCTCACGGACAGAGCCGCTCTGGAGAGTTCGATGGTGAACTAACGTATACTCGATGGGGAAACCTCGCACGCCGCGCGCGACAGTCAGGAGCGAAGCGACTTATGAAACCCAGGAAACAAAAAACTCCGCACCTTACTGGTTTCTCCTCAGGAGCCAGCCTGGGCGGCAAGGTCTCGCGCTATCGGGACAAACAAAACATCTACAAGCAAGGCGCGCCTGCTTACACGCTCTTCTACATTCAAGAGGGAGGGGTACGGCTCACTACCCGAACGAAACACCAGCCATCAGCAGTCACGGCCATCCTGGGGGCGGGTGATATCTTTGGTGAGCTTTGCCTCGCAGGCTATCCCCTTCGTATGTCCACGGCCGTCGCGTTGACCGCCAGCTCCATACGCACCATCCAGAAAAAAAAGATGCTCCAAATGCTTCGCAAAAAGAATAAGACGTCCAATGCCCTGGTGGCCTATCTGCTGTCCAGCGTCCAGAAGTACAAGGATCATGTTTCGGAGTTACTGACTTCTTCTGCCGAGCAGCGCCTGGCGCGTGTGCTTCTGCGGCTAGCGCACTTGGATAAGAAAGGCCCACCGGTTGTCGAGATTCCCATCCTAAGTCACCAAGTTCTGGCGGAAATGGTCGGGACCACGCGCCCACGAGTCAATCTGTTCATGAATCGATTCAGGAAGCAGGGATTCATAAACTACGATGGGGGATTAGAAGTGCACCAGTCGTTGCGGAAAGTTCTGCGGCGCCGCTAGGAGTCAGCAGTCACCACTCGCCTCACATCGTTAGACCGAACCCAGCGCGATGTCCACTACTACATGTTCCTTCGGATTCCGTCCCCACTCATCGCGGCGATTGGAGATGAGTCCCGCTGAAAAGTTACGCCTTTATAAGTATTTAACTCTCCTAGGCAGTAACCATATAATTCCCAAAGTTCACTATTGGACAGTCGGGGGAGGGATGGTATCCTAACGCATGCTCCCGTTTCCCCCTCCTCGGCGACGGGTTTCTGCAGGTGCTCTTCACCCCCCGAAGGCATCTGGTAGAGTCCCTGCGTTCGACGTGAAGTTATTTCTAGACTCGGTCGGCCTAGGCCGAAGGGTTGACAAGTTCCGCGCAAAAGAAACCATCTTCTCGCAGGGCGATCCCGCGAGGAATGTCCTGTACATTCAGGATGGTGGCGTGAAGCTTACGGTGGTGAATACAACCGGCAAGGAAGCGGTGGTAGCGATTCTGGGACCAGGGGATTTTGTGGGGGAAGCATGCCTTGCGGGTCAGTCCAGTTGCATCGCGACTGCAACCGCGATTACACCGACTGCCGTGCGCGTCATAGAGAAAGACGACATGGTGCAAGCGCTGCACAAGGAACATGAGTTATCCGATCGCTTCATTGCCTATATGCTCGCGCGAAATATCCGCGTCGAGTCGGACTTGATTGACCAGCTCTTCAACTCCAGCGAAAAGCGGCTGGCGCGGACTCTCCTGCTGCTCGCGCGCTATGGAGCGACGGGGCACCCTCACAAAACGCTTCCCAAAATATCGCAAGAGACGCTGGCGGAGATGATTGGCACGACGCGATCCCGGGTCAATTTCTTCATGAACAAATTTAGGAAGTTGGGCTTCATCCAATACAACGGTGAGATCCACGTCAACGATTCCCTCCTGACTGTGGTCCTGCACGATTAAAGTTGCGGGCAGTGAGAGAATTGCTGCGCATCGAACTTCTGGAGTTGGCCCACAGGCAAATCACACACATTGGTGAATTCTCAAGCGTGCACCATGGAGCTGCCAAACTCAGAAGAAGGCACCGTGAGCCTGATCGATTCACACCAACATGGCCTTCGCGCATACTTATCAACGATCTGTTTGATCCTATGCGGCACGCTGCTGGCAGGGGGCTTGGATGTTCGTGCGACGCTGGCAGCCTCCAGGCAGGCTCCGATTGAGGCCTTGCACGTGCCGGAACTCGACGCCGGCTTTCACCTTCTCTACGAATTGAAGCCTGAGGAAGCTCACAAGCAATTTGAGGCCTGGGAGAAGTCTCATCCGCAAGACCCCCTTGGGTATGCCTCGGAAGCGGCCGCTTTTCTGTTTGAAGAGTGCTATCGGCAGGGCGTTCTGACCTCCGAGTTTTTCCTCAACGATAAGCGTTTTTTTTGGCAAAATCCCTCTCAAGCCGGACCCTGAACTGCGCTCCGAGTTCTTCGCCGCGGACCAGAAGGCGCGGGACTTGGCGCTGCTCGAATTGAAGACAAACCCGGACGATCCGAACGCCCTGTTCGCCATGGCTCTGAGCCTGGGCATGCAGGCCGACTATGCCAGCCTCATCGACAAGCGTCAGCTCGACAGTCTGAAAAAGATGCGCGAAGCGGATGCGTACTCCAAGAAACTGTTGCGGGTCGCCCCAGACGCCGCCGACGCCTATCTTGGTCTGGGTACGGCAAATTACATCATCGGAAGTCTGCCGGGACTCAAGAGGTTTTTCCTCGGCCTCGCTGGAATCCACGGCAACAAGAAGCTCGGCATCCAGCAGCTTGAAATCGCCGCCAATCGTGGCCACTACCTGCGGCCGTTTGCGAAGATTTTGCTGGCGATGGCGGCCTTGCGCGAGAAAAAGCCAGAGGTAGCCCGTACTCAGCTTAAGGAACTCGTTGCGGAATTCCCCGAAAACCCGCTCTTTGCGAGCGAGTTGGCCAAGCTCGGCCCTCCTCCTGCCGCGGCCGTTCCCCCTCAATAGTGAATATTTCCTGAGCAGAATGTGCTTCCGTATCCGGTGCACCTGGCGTTGATGTTTCGGACGCTACGGGATAGGCGGATCTAATATCTGCGTGACCCCGCACCTGTGCTCTTTTGCACAGTCCACTTCGGACAAGCTTGTTAGGCTCACAGGGCGATGATGTGCGTTCTCGAATTTATGAACGCTACAAGTCACTGGGGGCGCGTGACGAACGACACAGACGATGACCGGCCACAATACTTAGAGTCGGGGCGTCAGCAGGGGGCGGGCCAAGCGTCTCGGGCGCATTCCAGCTTGCTAATCGGATAGGACGAAAAGGAGTACGTCGATGAAAAGAGTCTTCTTGTTGATGGTTGTGGCTGCCTTGGTTGGCCTGCCTGCGTTTGCCCAAAAAGACGAAAACAATCGCATCAGGAATGCCGGCAAAGTGATGGTTGAGATTCTCAATGTTCCCGACGATATTCCGGCGGATCTTCTGGACAAGGCGGACTGCGTCATCGTTCTACCTTCGGTCATGAAGGCAGCCTTCATCGTCGGCGGCAGCTATGGCCGAGGCGTGATGACGTGTCGGAGTGGGCCGAATTTCAACGGGCGTTGGAGCGCACCTGCGATGATGGCTCTTGAGGGTGCCAGCTTCGGCTTTCAGATTGGTGGCCAGGCCACCGACTTCGTCTTGCTGGTGATGAATAAGCGCGGCGCCGATTCCATTCTCACTAGCCAGGTCAAGCTCGGCGGCGACGTGTCTGCTGCGGCCGGACCGAAGGGCCGCAGCGTAACGGCCTCCACGGATGTCACATTGCGCGCGGAAATTTTGTCGTATTCGCGTGCGCGAGGATTGTTCGCAGGCGTCTCTCTAGCGGGCTCGACTCTCCGCCCGGATGGCGATGGTAACGGTAGGGTGTACGGGGAGGGAGTCAGTGCCAAAGAAATCGTCATGAGCGGCAAGATCCGTCCGCCCGCCTCGGCGAAATTGCTCCTTCGCACTCTGAACAAAAAGTCTCCGAGGAACAAGTCCGGCAAGTAGCGCTCCGTTGCTGCAATGCCGCGGAATTGGGCGGCCGAATCTGGCCGCCAAGAGAGGAGGCCAGTAGCCCATGCCTTTACTTCAAATAGTGATAGTTCTGATTGTGATCGGCGTTCTGCTTTGGTTGGTGAACCGTTTTATACCAATGCAGGGAACTATCAAATCCATATTGAACGCAGTTGTGATCATCTGCGTGGTGTTGTGGCTTCTAAACGTTTTTGGACTTTTCCATTCGCTGTCCGGCATGCACGTCGGGAGGTAAGCGAACCTGGATGAATGATGCGCCGAGAGTGGCACATGCAGTTCCGCTATGGAGGCAACACACATGAAACCAGTTGGTTTTATCGGCACAGGAGTTCTGCTGCTGCTTCTTGGAACCGTTGCTCCCACGTTCGCACAGCAGGATCAACAGCAGCAAGACGCGAACAAGCAGGAGCAGCAGGCTAAGCCCGAAAAGCGGCAGAAACAGCAACAGCAGGCCAAGGGTCAGCAAGAGCAGCAACGGCAGCAGCAACAGCAGGCCAAAGGTCGGCAAGAGCAGCAACGGCAGCAGCAACAGCAAGCCAAGGGTCAGCAAGAGCAGCAGCGGAAGCAACAGCAGGCCAAAGGTCGGCAAGAGCAGCAACGGCAGCAGCAACAGCAAGCCAAGGGTCAGCAAGAGCAGCAACGGCAGCAGCAACAGCAAGCCAAGGGTCAGCAAGAGCAGCAGCGGAAGCAACAGCAGGCCAAGGGTCAGCAAGAGCAGCAACGGCAGCAGCAACAGCAGGCCAAGGGTCGGCAAGAGCAGCAACGGCAGCAGCAACAGCAGCAAGCCTTAAACAAGCAGCAGCAACAGCAAGCTCGACAACAGCAGGCCGCCTGGCAGCAGCGTCGTGCGCGTAATTGGCAGTCCGAGCACCGCGACTGGCAGCAACGCGGCGGCTACCACGCCGACCGGATTCCAGAGGACCGTTATCGTAGCAACTTCGGTCCAAATCACGCGTTCCGCATCTACAGCAACCCGGTGATCGTGTCTGGCGGGTATCCCGGCTTTCAGTACGGTGGCTATTATTTCAGCGTCGTTGACCCGTGGCCACAATACTGGCCGAACAACTGGTATGAGAACGACGATGTGTACATCGACTACTCCGGTGACGGCTATTACCTGTACAACCAGAGGTATCCCAAGGATCGAATCGCGATCAGCGTCTATATGAACTTTGTGTCGCAAGGTGACCGGCGGGGCGTGTGGATGCAGCATCGCGCACGTAGCTGGCGGTCCGAGCACCGCGACTGGCGGCAACGCGGCGGTTACAACGGCTACCGTATTCCGGCGAACCGTTTCCGTCTTTACTTTGGTCGAAATCACAGGTTTCGCATCTACAACCTCCCGTTGGTAATGGTTAGCGGGTATCCCCGCTTTCAGTACGGCGGCTTTTGGTTCAGTCTCGTTGACCCGTGGCCGGAATATTGGTCCGACAACTGGTACGACAATGACGATATGTATATCGACTACTCCGGCGATGGCTATTACCTGTACAACCAGAGGTATCCCAGGGATCGAATCGCAATCAGCGTTTACGTGAACTGACGGTTCATCGAGTGTGATGGCATCGAAAGTGTTGAGCGGGGCGACAAATCGCAGCGGGCCGTGATCAGCGTAGTAGGCAGGGACGCTCGCGCTTAACAAGACTTTCGTTTCAGGAGATACACATGGATACCGGAGTTAGCAAGCAGAAGCCGACAGCGACGGCTAAAGAGACCCCGGAGACCCGCAGAACTCTCGACCAGAAGACATTGGACAACCTCTCTACCGCAATGCATGGTGAAGCATTTGCCTACGTGAAGTACCTACTCTATGCCGAACACGCCCGTAAGAGCGGCAACAAAGAACTCGCGGACTTGTTCGAGAAGACGGCCAATACTGAGCGTTTCGAGCACTTCGCTGAAGAAGCGCAACTCGCCGGATTCGTCGGCAGCGATGCCGATAACTTGAAAGATGCTATCGAAGGCGAGTCCTACGAGGTTGATACCATGTACCTGGGGTTCGCTCAGAAAGCGAAGGTTGCCGGGGATACGGCCGCGGCGGCTCGTTTTGAAGAAGTTCGTCATGACGAGATTCGCCACCGGGATGCATTCAAGAGGGCGCTCGCAAAGTTGCAATCCTGAAAGGAGACTCTCCATGCTACTGCTGATTATCGTTCTGCTGCTGTTGTTCGGCGCAGGCGGCGGCTATTTCGGGTATTCCAGATGGGGGAGGCGTGGAGGCCTTGGCATAGTCGGGACGGTCCTGCTCATTGTAGTGGTCTTGTGACCTGCCCCCCGTTTTTGGTCCAGTCATAAGTTAGCACTCGGGGTTTGGTTCTGAAACTCCTCGGCGGCGCAGGGGATGAGCCCGTCGTCGCCGGGGCGGTGGGAAAGTGGGAATCCCGCGCCTTTTGCGGGATTTCCAAGCGGAGTGGGAAAGTGGGTTGTACTTTTCCACGGAGCGTCTTTTCCACAGCCTTTTTCCCCGCCCATCTCGCCAGCAAATTCCTCCGGTGTCCGATAGCCCAGACTGCTGTGCGGGCGCGCGGTATTGTAATCCACCCGCCACGCTTCGATGATCTGTCTGGCTTCGGCTAGGCTCACGAACCAGTTCTGGTTCAGGCATTCGTCCCGGAACTTGCCGTTGAAACTTTCGATGAACGCATTCTGCACTGGTTTGCCCGGCTCGATAAAATGCAACCGCACCCCGTTCGCAAAGGCCCATTGGTCCACCACCTGACTGATGAACTCCGGCCCATTGTCCACTTGCATCACTTCCGGCACTCCTCGCGTTTGCTTCAGTCCTTCCAGCACGCGCACCACGCGCTGGCCCGGCAGCGACGTGTCCACTTCGATCCACAGGGCTTCTCGCGTGTAGCCGTCCATCAAGTTCAGCGTCCGGAAACTCCGCCCGCTCGCCAAGCGGTCCTTGGTGAAGTCCATGGTCCAGACCTGGTTGGCCCGTGTGGGCAACTCCGACGGAGCTCGTGCCGCGGCCCGCAGTCGTTTGGCTTGTTTGCGCCGCATCGCCAGCCCTTCCTCGCGGTAGATCCGGTGTACGCGCTTGTGGTTCACCGCCCACCGCTGCGTGCCGTCCGCGTTCTTCTCCCGCCGCAGCATGGCCCACAATCTCCGATAGCCGAAGCGCACTCGCTCGGCGGCCAACTCGCGCAGTCGCATTCGCAACGCCTCATCGTTCGGCTCCCTTCGCCGATACCGCCAACTTCCTCGGTGCATCCCGATCAGCCCACAGGCGTGCCGCTCGCTCAGCCTGGCTTCCTCGCGAGCGACACGCACCGCTTCTCGCTCCTCCCGCGGGCCTACCATTTTTTTGACAGCACCACCTTCAGCGCGTCGATGTCCAACGCCTGCTGTGCCACGATCTTCTTCAGCCGTCCGTTCTCGTCTTCCAACTGGCGCAGCCGCCGCGCCTCGTTCACCTCCAGCCCTCCGTACTTGGCCTTCCAGTGGTAGAACGTCGCGTCGCTGATCCCGATCCGCCGACACAGCTCCTTCACCGGAACTCCGGCTTCAGCCTCCTTCAACACGCCCACAATCTGCTCCTCACTGAACCGGCTTTTCTTCATGGTCGCTTCTCCTCTCGCGGTCTTATACCCGGAGAAGCTAACTTTTGAATGGACTAGTTTTCGGGGGGCAGGTCACTTGTACCTGGTCGGCGCGCTGCGTTGACCCTGTTAAGAGCGGTCTGAAATCGAGGGAAAGGTGTATGCAGATGCATTAGCGGATAAAGGCTCGCAGGGGGACTGGCAAATCGATCGAGTTTGAGGGAGACAATTCATGAAGCAAAGCGCTAAGGACAAAGCAAAAGGAAAGTTTCACGAGGTGAAAGGTAAAGTGAAAGAGAAGGTTGGACGAGCGACGAACAATCCCGACTTGGAAGCCGAAGGCATCGTTGAGAAGTTTGCTGGGAAGGTCCAAAAGAAAATTGGCCAAGTGGAGAAAGTCCTCGAAAAATAGCGGGTACGGCTCAGCTTGGCGCGGGCGGGAGCCATTTCAAATAACTCATGTTATGCCCATTTCACTTGTGTCATTCGTGGACGGTGTGGGGACCTCGGCGAAATTCCTGAGTCCGTGCAGCGCCTTCTGCGTTCCAGGCTGCGCCAAGGAAAACGATCATCGCAGAGAGCTCCATCCACACCATCAAGCCGATAGCCGCTCGCTTAATTCCGCACCGCCCCCCGGGTTCCGTGCACCCACCGCGAGGAAGACCCGCCGCACGATCAGATGGAGTCGCCCTGTACCAAACCTGCACTTCCGACCAGTAGCTTTTCCCACCCCCAACTTTGCTACCGTCGATCTGAAGTCATGTTTGTGGACGAACAACTCGACGACGCACCGGCCGAAGCCAAGCGGCCAGCGCACCTACACGCCGGCCCGTTTACCCTGAGGCGGGCTGAAGGCCGCCGCTTCACCCGCCCGCGCTGCCAAATCTTCCCAGGACGGATTCTGGCGTTCAATCAGCCACAGTATCTTCTCCCGCCTCCAGCCCTTGATCTCTTTCTCGCGCGCAATGGCAAGTCGGATGTCGCCGAATACCCCGTAGTGCACCAGCCGGAAAATGCGGTACCGCGACGTGAAACCGGGAACGAGCCCCTCGCGGTGTTGCCTCAATCGCTGCTCCAGATTATTCGTCACGCCGACGTAGAAATTCCGCGAGCGGCTTGCCAGGATGTAGACGCAATAAGTGCGTGCCATACGCGCGACAGTCTAAAGCAGATCCCTCACCCCCATCCCCGACAAAAACGTCGGGGCTGGGTTCGGGATGACAGCCTCTCTGGTTGTCATGCTCGGCGGTTCCAAAGTACACGCCGTGCCTGAGCGCCACGCCAAGTAAAGCTGCCAAAAGCCGCCGCCTGCCATTCCCGCTCTCCGCGCCCACCCGTCCGGTGGGCCATTCCGCTGCCGCCGTGTTCCAGGCGCGTAGCAATGTGGCACCCGCCTGCCCTGAGAAAAGAGGGCAGATGCCTCGCCGCCGTCCTTTATGGCTATCGAGTGGGCTTGCTCTGCTTCGGCGACAATAAATTGCTCTAGGGTGTCCGTCATCGTCACGCCGTTGATTTCAAACCCGTCGATTAGAGCATCTACACGTTTTTGAACTAAGGCGCGTATGAGCGCTGAACGGTTGTCACCCACTGCTCTATCGGTCGATGATGAGAACGCCATCCCGGCTCGCCCCAGTTTCGCCCGAACCTCTGCAAAGTCAGCATCAGCTTGGCGGCGCATGTCGTCGCGCACGGAGTGATACTTGTTAGTAGCATATTGTTTAGCTTTTTCGACGGGGTCGAGATCTGGCATTCGTCAGCCCCCTCACTTCGCGTTTCGCGCCGGGGAAGGGCCTTGAGGAATAAATGGCGCATCGCAAAACACAACGAACTCGCCAGGCTTTCTCTCCTCTGATCTGAAGCCGCGACAAATGTGCTTGCCGCCCACTGAGGAAGGAATCTCAATCGCGCGTCGATCAAATAGAGTGCAATCGAGATCAGCTTCCTCTTTAGTCTTCCATACCGCAGCTTCTTCGGAATTGGCGGTAAACCAATAATCGAGCATATTCCCGTCGTCTTCGGACGTTTTACGCCACTCCCAGCGCTGAACATATCCCTTCATCGAAACAACGCCTCTCGCTGTTGGACGCTCGAAATTTACGAATACGATATCACAATTCGGTGCATCCAGGCGGCGTTGCTATTCGCCCTATATTCGCCCCTCCCATTCATGGCGTGACCCACAGTCCACGTTTTGAGTTTCGGGGGCCGTTTGCTGGATCGAAGCTGGACCGTATCACTCGCACAACACATCTCGCGGGTCTCGCGGTAAACGTTTGGGTGCCGCACCGTTTGGGGTGTAACGGTGCGTGCTTCCGCCTTCACGGAAAAGCGACTGAAGCGGCGGTACGGGCGGATGGCACAGATTGGGTTCTTGAAATTCGGGGTGCGAGCGTGGGGCTTTTGCTTTCATGGCCGATCTCCCGACCGCCGCAAAGCCACGCGCTCAATTCCGAACTGCCGCCCAGGTCCGCGCACAGACCCACTCTGCCGGATTTCCGCCGCACGACCAGGTAAAGCCGCCCTGTACTAAACCTGTACTTCCGGCCAGTAGCCTTTTCCACCCCCAACTTTGCTACCGTCGATCTGAAGCCATGTTTGCGGACGAACAACACGACGATGCACCGGCCGAACCCATGCGGCCAACGCACTTCCATGACCGTTCGTCTACCCCGATGCGGCCCGAACGGCGCCGCCTCTCGCGCAGTTCAGGGGACCGGAGGTTCACCTCCGGCATTCAGACGCGCGCGAACGCGCGCTTCCTTTCGCGCCAGTTTATCCGCGCGATGTACTCGCAGTTGCCTTTCACGAATCACGATTCACGAATCACCAATCACATCTTTTTACCCGGAACAGTCAATCGAGTAGAAACAGTCGCAAGTCATAGAAAACAAAGGATCGGGTACACGCTTACCTGGAACGTCCCGGTGCATAGGATTGCGCGGCTTTTTTCAGAATTTCGCGCCCCTCGCGGATCGCATCGGCTTTCATGGCGCGGCGCGTATCGCCGGGTTGGACAGCGCAACCGCTCGGTGCTACTTTGCTGGCGGTTTTCAGCGCCCCACCGGGCGGACTGCGCCCGCTGGGGGCCCCGGAGGCTGGATGGCGTTCTGGCGGACCGCGCATACGGTAAGACGCGGCAGAGCGGAGGGTTTCGATGAAAGCGGTCGTGCTGAACGAATATGGCGGGCCCGAAGTGCTGCGCTACACGGAAATGCCGGAGCCGGAAATTGGCGCGAACGAAGTGTTGGTCCGGGTTCGCGCGTGCGCTCTGAACCATCTCGATCTGTGGCTCCGCCGCGGGCTTCCGACGCAGCCTCTCAATTTTCCGCACATTCTCGGCAGCGATATCGCCGGGGAAGTGGCCAAAATCGGCGCTTCGGTTGCGAACATTCGCGCGGGAGACAAAGTCCTGCTCGCGCCCGGAGTTTCCTGCGGCCAGTGCGCGCAGTGCATCGCCGGACGCGACAATTTCTGCAAGGACTACACTCTTTTCGGTTCGGGCGTGCAGGGCGGTTACGCGGAATTCGTGAAAGCGCCGGCCGCGAACGTGATCCCGATTCCCGGCGCGCTCGCATTCGAACAAGCCGCCGCCATCCCGCTCGTATTCCTGACCGCCTGGCACATGCTTTTGACTCGCGCGCGATTGCGGCCGGCCGAGGAAGTGCTGGTGATCGGCGCAGGCAGCGGCGTAGGCTCCGCCGCGATTCAGGTGGCCAAGGCGGCTGGCGCGCGGGTGATTGCTGCGTCCACTTCGGACGCGAAGCTGGCGAGAGCGAAAGAGCTGGGCGCGGACGATACTATTCCCAGCAGCGGTGAATTCGCCCGGGAAGTGAAGCGGCTGACCGGCGGGCGCGGCGTGGACGTGGTGTTCGAGCACGTCGGGCAAGCCACATGGGAGCAAAGCATCTACAGCCTGGCGCGCGGCGGGCGGCTGGTCACCTGCGGCGCGACCACCGGCTTCGACGGCAAAATCAACATCGGCTACCTTTTCGCGCGGCATCTCTCGATCCTTGGCTCGTTCATGGGAGCGAAAGCGGAACTTTTCGCCGTGCTCGATCTTTTCAAGCGCGGGCGGCTGAAGCCGGTGCTCGATTGCGTTCTGCCGCTCGATCAGGCCGCCCAGGCGCACCAGCGGCTCGAAAGCCGCGAGCAGTTCGGAAAGGTCGTGCTCTCCGTCGCATAGCGATGCCCGGCAAAGAGGCGGAATCGCCCATTCGGCGCGGGCGGGAAGGCCGCCGAAATTCGAGACTTAGGCAGTCGTGGGGGAGTCTTTAGTGGCTCAAATGCCGAAATGGTCCGAATTTCGAGGCTAAGCCGGTGCGCAGAATGGCCGTGTGAAGCTTCACAATGCCTCTGAGAGCGTCCGAAACCCGGCGAACGACGTCCAGCCCGGGCTGCCATCGCCGGACGTGCCGTAGCGCCTCTCATGCAGGCGCGGAATGGCAGCGGCGCCGCAGTTCTTGTGGCGCGATCTCGCGCCGCAAGGCACAATAACCCTCGATGCCGCGGGCTACGACAAGCGTTTCCCAGGAGGATTACCTCAAGGCCATCTGGGAAATCGTCCAGGAAGGGCAGGCGCCGATCAGCGCGCGGCTCGCCGAGGATTTAGGCGTCACTCCGCCCGCCGTCACCGCCGCGCTGAAGCGCATGGCGCGCGGCGGCTATCTTCGCGTTCTGCGCGGAGGGCGCATCACGCTTTCTTCGAAAGGCAAGGGCGTGGCTCATCATCTGGTCCTGCGCCACCGCCTCGCCGAAAAGCTCCTTACGGACGTGATCGGCCTGGAATGGTCGCGCGCGCATGAAGAAGCGGAGCATTTGGAGCACGGCATGTCTCCCGAAGTCGTGCGGCTGCTGCTGAACCGCTTCGGCCGCGACAGCCGCTGCCCGCACGGCGTTCCGCTCTTCGGCGGCATGTCGCGCCTGCGCCGCCAATTTGGAGCCATGCGGCTTTCCGAAGCCAAGCCCGGGCACTCCTGCGAAATTTTGCGCGTCTACGAGAAGGACCCGCTGTTCCTCGAATTTCTCGACCAGCGCCATTTGCGCCCTGCCGCGCGGATCCGAATCGTCGGCCAGGAATACGATCAGACGATGGCCGTGGTCGTCGCGGGGCACGGCGCTGCGCAAATCCACCTCGGCAAACCGGCCACCGAACGCATCTGGGTCCGGCCGCTGCCGTGAGACGTGCGTCGCAGCGCATCAATCGCCGAACGGTGCGAGGGCGCCGAATGGCGCGAGGCGCATAGCCCGTGCTCAACGCTCTGCACTATTACTGGATCATCGCCAAAGGCTACCGCCTGCGCCCGTGGAAATCGCCGTACATCCAGTGGCGGCTGGAGACTTTTTTCGGCGCGGAAGCGGCGCATCTGAGCGCCGGGCAGTTCATCAAGCTGCTGTGGCGCGAGCGCGCGCGGATGCAGCGCTTCCTCGCGTGGGTCGCAGAAAACCGTCGCCGTGCCTGACGACGGCCGCCGCTCGGACGCTTTTGCTCCGCCGGGCGGCTTTTCCGGGAAACACTCTGCTTTCTGCGACTTGTGCGTATTGGATTTATCTCATACAGTTTAGCTGGGGCTTGTTTGAGTCAGCCGGCGTAGCGGATGCCGCGGGCGCAATCGCTCCGGATCGCATCTCGTTCGCCGCAGCCAGCCGAAAATGAACGCGCCAACGAGCTTCTTCAACCTTTACCGCCACAATTTCGTGCGCGTGGCTCTGGGCATCCCAGAGGTCCGCGTCGCTGATCCCGCATTCAACTCTGCGCAGGTAGTCGCGCTGATGCGCCAAGCCGCCGAACGCGACGCGCTTCTGGTCGCATTCCCGGAACTTGGGCTATCGGCCTATTCCTGCGAAGACCTGTTCCACCAGCAAGCTCTTCTCGACGCCAGCCGCGATGCGCTGATCAAGATTCTCGAAGCTTCCCGCGAGCTTTCCGTGATCGCGGTCGTAGGCCTCCCGGTCCGCATCGATCACCTGCTGTTCAATTGCGCCGCTGTGGTGCATCGTGGCCGTCTGCTGGGTCTGGTGCCCAAGACCTATCTGCCCAACTACCGCGAATTCTACGAGCTTCGCCAGTTCGCGCCCGCCGCTCACAGCCACCGCGAAGCTGTCGATTTCGCCGGCCAGCGCGACGTTCCTTTCGGCAATCGTCTGCTGTTTCAAGCCGAAGATCAGCCGCTCTTCACTTTTTTCGTGGAAGTCTGCGAAGACCTCTGGGTTCCGATTCCGCCGTCTTCGTACGCCGCTCTTGCCGGAGCGACTGTCCTTGTAAATATCTCGGCTTCGAACGTCACGGTCGGCAAGGAAGATTTTCGCCGGCTTCTCGTTGCCGACCAGTCCGGCCGCTGCCTCGCGGCGTACATCTATTGCGCCGCCGGACCGGGCGAGTCGACTACCGATCTGGCATGGGACGGCCACGGACTCATCTACGAAAACGCCACGCGCGTTGCCGAAAGCCGGCGGTTCTCGCGTTCCGCGCAGCTTGTTGCCGCCGATATCGACCTCGATCGTCTGGTGCAGGACCGCATGCGCCAAAACAGCTTCGGCCAATCGGTTCGCGATTACCGCGAGAAAATCGCCGAATTCCGCACCATCCGCTTCGAGGCCAAGCTGCCGCTGAATCGCCGCCTCCCGCTCGACCTCATGCTCGAACGCTTTCCCTATGTGCCCAGCGAATCGCTCCGTCGCGACGAGCGCTGCCGCGAGGTCTACGAAATCCAGGTGCAGGGCCTTGCCAAGCGCTTGCAGTCCTCCGGCGTGAATCGGCCCATCATCGGCATCTCCGGAGGTCTCGATTCCACACAAGCGCTGATCGTCTGCGCCCGCGCCATGGACGCGATGAAGCTTCCCCGCAAGGGAATTCTCGGCGTCACCATGCCCGGCTTTGCCACCAGCGAACGAACTTTGCAACAAGCTCGCCGCCTGATGGACGCAATCGGCTGCGAGAGCCGCGAGATCGATGTCCGCCCGAGCTGCATGCAGATGTTCAAGGACATCGGCCATCCATTCGCCAAAGGCCAATCGGTCTTCGACACGACTTTCGAAAATGTCCAGGCCGGCGAGCGCACCAGCCATCTTTTCCGGCTCGCGAATCAGCTGGGCGGCCTGGTGGTCGGAACGAGTGACCTAAGCGAACTCGCGCTCGGCTTTTGCACCTACGGCGTGGGCGATCACATGGCCCACTACCACGTGAACGCGAGCGTCCCGAAGACGCTGATCCAATACCTGATCCGCTGGGAGGCCGAATCGGCTAAGCTGGGTGCCGAAGCCGGCAAAATTTTAAAAGAAGTGCTCGAAACGGAATTCAGCCCGGAGCTTGTCCCGGCCGAGGCAAACGGCCACGCCGCGCAGCTTTCCGAGGACGTCGTCGGCCCCTACGAGCTGCAGGATTTTCATCTTTACTACACTCTGCGCTTCGGCTACGCGCCCACGAAGGTCGCCTTCCTGGCATGGTCGGCCTGGCACGACCGCCTGTGCGGCAACTGGCCCGACATCCCGGAAAGCGAGCGCCACCAGTACTCCATCGGCGATATCAAGCGCTGGCTGGCCGTCTTTCTCGACCGTTTCTTCAAATTCAGCCAGTTCAAGCGCAGCGCCTTGCCCAATGCGCCCAAAGTGGGCTCGGGCGGCTCGCTTTCTCCTCGCAGCGATTACCGGGCCCCCAGCGATGCGGAAGCCTCCGCATGGCTTGCGCAGCTGGACCTGATCCCCGACGTCGACTCCTAAGTCGAAGCGTGGCAAAAACTTCGCTCTTCCTCGGTTCTTGCGCGCAACGGCCGTTGAGTCTTGCCATGCAAGCGAAGTTGCGTCTGTTTCGCTCGCGATACTGCTTGTAGCGTGCTAAGTTGACGCCGCACGCTCCCCCGATTAAGATTTATGAAGGCAAAGCGTGCTAGTTTGCGCGTTGCGACGCGAAGCACGCGGGGTGCGAGGGCAAGCCATGATCCCGGCCGTCCTGCAACAGAAGCGGCATCAACAGATCTTGACGGACGTGGTCCGTACGTATATCGAGACGGGCGAGCCCGTGTCCTCGCGCAGTATCGCGCGCCGTCATGCGGAGCCGCTCAGTCCGGCCACCGTTCGAAACGTCATGGCGGACCTCGAGGAAGGCGGCTACCTGTATCAGCCGCACACCTCCGCCGGTCGCGTACCCACGGCGGCTGCGTATCGCTTTTTCGTGGAGCAGGTCGCGGCGCAGGCCACGGCAAGTCCCGAGGATCGGCAATGGATTCGCCGCGAGCTCGACGCGGCGCAAACTCCCGAGGCCGTGATGGAACGCGCCAGCCACGTGCTCTCGGCGGTGTCGCGAGGCTTGGGCATTTTCATTTCGCCGCCGCTCGCGCGCACCGTGGTTGAGCACGTGCGTTTTCTCAGCGTTCCCGATCACCGCGTTCTGGTGGTCCTGGTCACCACGGGCGGAGTCACGCGCGATAAATTGATCCGGCTGGAGCAGGACATCCCGCAACAAGAGCTTGATCGCGTCTCGGCGTATATCAACCAGCATTACGCGAGTTGGACTCTCGAAGACATGCGTGCTGAACTTCAGCGCCAGGTCGATCGCGATCGCGAGCAGTATGGACGCTTGGCCGGCGCGGCGCTGATGCTTTGCGATCCCGCGGTTCTGGGCGACGACACGGAGCGCAAGATTTACGTCGAAGGCGCGGCGCAGATCGCTTCGGCGATGCAATTTACCAGCCAGGACCAACTGCGCGAACTGCTCGAAGCCATCGAGGAAAAAGACCGCCTGATCGGCCTTTTGAGCGGCTGCATCGAAGCGCCGGAACCCGTGCACGTGGAATTCGGCGTCGATCAAATGTCCAACGCCGGCAAGCATCTGGCTCTTGTTTCCGCGTCGTATTCGGCGAACGATCAGGTGCAGGGAACGCTCGGCATTCTCGCGCCGATGCGCATGCACTACGAGCGGGTGATCACGGCCGTGGCATTCATGGCCCAACTATTTTCGGACAACGCACAAGGGAGCTGAAGCCTGTAATGTCGCACAGCGATCCAGCAAAAGAGAAAACCGCCAAAGCAAAGCAGGACAGCGGCGAAGCGGCACGCGGCGCCGCGAAAGACGAGAACGCATTGGGCGACGAAACCCCGCGAGCCGCTGAAGAAAAACACGACGGCGCATCCGAGCAGGTTCAAAAGCTTCTGGCGGAAAAGCAAGAATTGATGAACACGCTCGTCCACCGCCAGGCCGATTTCGAAAATTACCGCAAGCGCGTCGAAAAAGAACGCACCCAGGAGCGCCAGCGGGCCATCGAATCGCTCATCGAGCATCTTCTGCCCGTTCTGGACGCCTTCGATCGCGCGCTCGCGGACTCCACCGATACTGCGTTTCTCGAATATCGCAAGGGGTTCGAGATGATTCGCCGCCAGCTCTGGGAAACGCTCGCCAAGCAGGGGCTGGTGCGCATCGAGGCCTTGGACCAGGAATTCAACCCGCATTTCCATCACGCTATCGAACGCGTGGAGACCACCGCGCACGCCGATGGCATCGTCATTGGAGAATTGCAGCCGGGTTACATGTTCCACGGACGCGTGGTGCGGCCCGCGATGGTTCGCGTGGCCACCGAACCGGAATCGAAGTCGGCGCGTGTGTCCAAGACAGACGAGTAAGTCAGCATCATTCGCGGCTTAACGGAGGGCCGGATCGATTGACGCGGCGGGGCCGGTGCAGATGCCTGCGTCCGGGCCGTAAGTAGGGAAGGGGAACCAGCACTCATGGCGAATGCCAACCAGCTCGATTATTACGAAGTGCTCGGCGTGGAGCGCGGCGCCTCGGCGGACCAGATCAAGTCCGCCTACCGGAAAGCTGCGCTCAAATGGCATCCCGACCGCAATCCCGACAGCAAGCAGCAAGCCGAAGAAAAATTCCGGCAGGCCAGCGAGGCTTACAGCGTCCTTTCCGATGAGCAGAAGCGCGCCGTCTACGATCGCTACGGCCACGCGGGACTGGGCGGCCGCGGATTCGAGAGCGGCGGATTCAACTCCTCGATTTTCGACGAGTTTCAGGACATCTTCGGCGATCTTTTCGGATTCGATCAGACGTCCGGCGGCGCGCGTCGCGGGCGCGGCGCTCGCGGGCAGCGCGGCGCCGATTTGCGTTTTGACATTTCGCTGACGTTTGAAGAAGCCGCCTCGGGCGTCAGCAAGCAGGTGCACCTGACCCGCCACGAAGTTTGCGAAACCTGCCAGGGTACCGGAGCAAAACCGGGAACCGGCATGGCCACCTGCCGCACCTGCGGTGGACGCGGGCAAATGTCCTATCAACAAGGTTTTTTCGCCATCACGCGCACCTGTCCGGCCTGCCAGGGCGCGGGCCAGGTGGTGCGCGAGGCCTGCGCCACCTGCCGTGGCCAGGGACGAGTCGAGCGCGAGCGCACTCTCGAAGTCGGGATTCCCCCCGGCGTGGAATCCGGCACTCGCCTGCGCATGAGCGGCCAGGGCGAGCCCGGCAGCCACGGCGGCCCCACCGGCGATCTGTACGTGTTCCTGGAAGTGAAGGAGCATCCATTTTTCGAGCGGTGCGGCGCCGATCTGTACAGCACGATTCCGATCAGCTTCCCGCAAGCTGCGCTGGGCGCCACCATCACGATTCCGACACTGAACGGCGAAGAGGAATTCGATGTGCCCGAAGGCACGCAAGCGGGCCAGATCTTCCGTATCAAGGGCAAGGGCTTGCCGAATCCGCACGGCGGCCGCGGCGATATGTACGTCACCGTGCGCGTCGAGGTGCCTTCGAAGCTCGGCCGCGACCAGCGCCGCTTGGTCGAAGAACTTGGACACACTCTCAAGGTCCACAACAAGCCCGTCGAACATTCGGCGAGCTTCTTTGAAAAAGTGAAGGACATATTCGGCTGATCCGAGCGCACTCGCTCGTCCGTTTTCTCCGCTGTTACGCTCTCGCATAACGCGTTTGCGCGCCTTCGGGTTAGAATCAGCCGATGCGCCGCCGTTTTTTCGTCGAAAAATTTGAGTCTGACTCCGCCGCGCTGCAGGGCGAAACCGCCGAGCACCTCGGCCGCGTCCTGCGCGCCGAGCCGGGCCAACTCTACGAACTGAGCGACGGCCAGAGCGTTTGGCTCGGACGCATCGAGCGCGTGGCGCTTTCGAAGCGCGGCGACAGCCGCGTGGAGTTCGCGCTCGTCGAGCCCCTGCCGGCCCGCGAGCCGCGGCTGCGAATCGCGTTGCTCGTGGCGCTCGTGAAATTCGACCGCTTTGAATGGTGCCTGGAAAAAGCCACGGAACTGGGCGCCACTGAAATTATTCCGCTCGCCGCGGCGCGGTCGGACAAGCCTCTCGTTTCCGCAGCGGAGAAGCGCAGCGCGCGCTGGGAGAAAATCCTCATCGAGTCCTCGCAGCAAAGCCGCCGCCTTAAGCCTCCTGTGCTGCGCATGGGCCTTGCCGGCACACTCAGTGGCGAGGCGGGCGGCGCCGCGCTATCGCCGCAAGACGCTTTTGCGGAAAGCACCGCCGGCTGCAAAATCATTCTCTCGGAGCGGCCGGATGCGCCCGCCATACGCGACGTTCTGAAGGTGGCGGAAAGTTCCAGCCTGCCTGCGGAGCAGCGATCCGCAGCGCTGGCGATCGGCCCCGAGGGCGGCTGGACCGACGACGAGCTGGCGGCAGCCCGGGCAAACGGCTTCGCGGAAGCATCGCTCGGTGAAAATATCTTGCGCACCGAAACGGCTGTGCTCGCTGCGATGGCAATTCTGGGATTCGCCCTCGGCTAACCTTTCGCGCAAAAAGAAGTCTTAACAAGAAGAGACGGATTTTCGAACCGCGCCGCCTTGGCGAAGTTAGCCTCGGTCTTCCGCGCCATTGCGCGGTCATGGTATAAAAGGGAATACGAGCATGCAGGAAACGCAACAGACCGGCTCATTGGATTCGTCCGGCAAGCCCGTTAACTCCCAATTGCGCCACGAATTGCGCAATTGGACCCGCGATTTGGCCGTGGCGCTCGGGCTGGCCATCGTGGTGATGATCTTTTTGTACCAGCCGGTGAAAGTCGAAGGAAACAGCATGAACCCGCTTCTCAGCGATCAGGAGCGGATTTTCATCAACAAATTTGTTTACCATTTTGAGCCGATCGACCGCGGCGACGTGGTCGTTTTCTGGTATCCTCTGGACCGCTCGAAATCGTTTATCAAGCGTGTGGTGGGTTTGCCGGGCGAGACGATTCAGATTCGCGCGGGAGACGTGTATATCGACGGCAAAGAGCTGTCGGACCAATACGTCCCGCCGAATTATCTCGATGGATCGAATTACGGCCCGCTCAAAATTCCGCCCGGCGAATATTTCGTGATGGGTGATCATCGCGACAGTTCCAATGACTCGCGCATGTTTGGGCCTGTTCCTCGATCGCTCATCTACGGCAAGGCGGTCTTCGCGTACTGGCCGGTGGACCACATCGGCTCGCTCGCGCCGTCTTCGACTACGGTTAACGCGGCATCGAAATGACCATCTTTGGAGGACACACTGATCGAGGCCCTCGCAGGTTGCGCGACGCTCGCGCTAGAGGACGGAAGAGTTTTTAAGGGCCGCGCGGCGGGAGCTCGTACCCGCCGGGGCGGCGAAGTTGTTTTTAACACCAGCCTCACCGGCTATCAGGAAGTTTTCACCGATCCCAGCTATGCCGGCCAGATCGTCTGCCTCACGTATTCGCACATCGGAAACGTGGGCACGAATCTGGAGGACGAGGAATCCTCCAAGCCGTTCATCGAAGCGCTGATCGTGCGCGAATTTTCGCCGCTCGCATCCAACTGGCGCTCCACCGAATCCGCGCAGCAATATCTGGAGCAGCGCGGCGTCCCGGTGATCTGGGATGTCGATACGCGCGCTCTGGTGCGCCATCTGCGCAGCGTGGGTGCGCTGCGGGGAGTGCTTTCGACGGACGACACTCCCGTCGAACAGCTGATCGCCGAAGCGCGCGCGCTGCCGTCCATGGCCGGGCAGGAGCTCGCCAGTCGCGTGAGCGCGGCGAAAAGCTATGAGTGGACGCGCGGCTCGATTGCGCTGGCCATGCCGCTCGCAGCGGCGGCCGCTGCCAGCGCGAAGGGGAAGTCGGCGGTTTCCGGCGCATCCGCCGCCCGCGTGCGCACCAACGGAGACGCTGTCGCGCAGCCCCGGCATCGCGTCGTCGCCTACGATTTCGGCATCAAGCAGAATATTCTGCGGCTTCTCGTGGATCACAATTGCGACGTCACCGTGGTTCCGGCCAAAACCTCGGCCGAAGATGTGCTGGCGCTCAAGCCCAATGGCGTGTTTATCTCCAATGGCCCCGGCGATCCCGAGCCCTGCCGGTATGCCGTCGAAAATATCCGGAAGCTTCTGGGACGCGTGCCGATCTTCGGCATCTGCCTCGGCCATCAGCTTTGCGGACTGGCGCTCGGCGGCCGCACCTTCAAGCTGAAATTCGGCCATCACGGCTCGAATCATCCGGTGATGAACCTGCTTACCAAGAAAGTCGAAATCACGGCGCAAAATCACGGCTTCTGCGTCGATCCGGACTCGTTGCCGTCGAGCGACGTCGAAATCACGCACCTGAATTTGAACGATCACACGAACGAGGGGCTGCGCCATCGCTCGCTGCCGCTTTTCAGCGTGCAGTATCATCCGGAAGCTTCGCCCGGTCCGCACGACGCGCGCTATCTGTTCGACGATTTCGTCACCATGATGGAGGACTACAAGTCCGGGAAATAATGCCGGTCGTGGTGGGATGCAAGCCCCGCCCTTCCGTCTCGATACAACAAGATGCCCAAACGCACTGACATCAAGAAAATTCTGATCATCGGCTCGGGCCCGATCGTCATTGGCCAGGCCTGCGAGTTCGACTATTCCGGCACGCAAGCCTGCAAGGCGCTGCGTTCGGAAGGCTACGAGGTTATCCTCGTCAATTCCAATCCCGCCACGATCATGACCGATCCTGAGCTGGCCGACCGCACCTACATCGAGCCGCTATCGAGGGAGTATCTCGAAGCGATCATCGCCGCGGAGCGTCCGGACGCCGTGCTGCCCACCGTGGGCGGACAGACGGGACTGAATCTCGCCGTCGATCTCGCGGAAAGCGGCATCCTCGAAAAGTACGGCGTGAAGCTTATCGGCGCGCAGCTCCGCGCCATCAAAGTCGCCGAAGACCGGCTGCTCTTCAAGGACGCCTGCCGCAAGATCGGCCTCGACGTGCCCGATTCGTCCGTCGTCACCACCATTCCCGAAGCCATCGACTACGCCGACCGCATGGGCTATCCCGTGGTGATTCGCCCGTCATTCACTCTGGGCGGCACCGGCGGCTCGATCGCCTACAACCACGAGGAATTTTCCGACGCCATCGCGCGCGCCCTGGACGCCAGCCCCGTTCACCAGGCGCTGATCGAGGAATCCGTCCTCGGCTGGAAGGAATACGAGCTCGAAGTGATGCGCGATTGCCGCGACAACTTCGTGGTCATCTGCTCGATCGAAAATTTCGATCCCATGGGCGTCCACACCGGCGATTCGATCACCGTCGCTCCGGCCCAAACGCTGACCGACAAGGAATACCAGCGCATGCGCGACGCCGCGGCGGCCATCATCCGCGAAGTCGGCGTCGAAACCGGCGGCTCGAATATCCAATTCGCCATCGATCCCGAGACCGGACGCATGATCGTGATCGAGATGAACCCGCGCGTCTCGCGCAGCTCCGCGCTGGCCAGCAAAGCCACGGGTTTCCCGATCGCCAAAATTGCCGCCAAGCTCGCCGTGGGCATGACGCTCGACGAAATTCCCAACGACATCACGCGCAAGACGCCGTCGTGCTTCGAGCCGACCATCGACTACGTGGTCGCCAAAATTCCCAAGTGGCAGTTCGAAAAATTCCCGGGCAGCGACACCACCCTGACCACGCAAATGAAATCCGTGGGCGAAGTGATGGCTCTCGGCCGCACGTTTCAGGAAGCGCTCTGCAAAGCCATTCGCGCACTGGAGCCCAGCTCCGCGTGGCGCCCGCCCGCGGAAGTGACCACGGCGCTGCTGCGCGAAAAGCTCCACGTCCCGAATCCCGATCGCATCCACTGGCTCTTCGAGGCGCTCGAGCGCGGCATGAGCAGCGAAGAAGTCTGCGAGCTCACCAAAATCGATCCGTGGTTCATTCGCGAAATTGAGGAAATGCTCGCCGTGGATAAGCGCGTGGCCGCCACCACGCTTTCGAAATGTTCGCGCGAGCTGCTGCTCGAATCCAAACGCTCCGGCGCCAGCGACGAGGAAATTGCCAAGCTCTGGAACGTCAAGTCGGCGTCCGTTCGCAACCGCCGCCGCGAATTGGGCGTGATGCCCGTTTTCAAACGCGTCGATACATGCGCCGCGGAATTCGAATCCTTCACTCCGTATCTCTATTCGACGTACGAAGAAGAAGACGAAGCGGACGCCGTCGACCGCCCGAAAATTGTGATCCTCGGCAGCGGTCCCAGCCGCATCGGGCAGGGAATTGAGTTTGACTACTGCTGCTGCCACGCCGCCATGGCGCTGAAAGAAGACGGCTACGAGACGGTGATGATCAATTGCAATCCGGAAACGGTCTCCACCGACTACGACACTTCCGACCGCCTGTATTTCGAGCCGCTCACGCTCGAAGGATGTTCTCGCCGTCCTCGAACGCGAAAAGCCGCAGGGCGTGATCGTGCAGTTCGGCGGGCAGACTCCTCTCAATTTGGCCGTCGAACTGAAGCGCAACGGCGCAAAAATCATCGGCACCGATCCCGAATCGATCGACTTGGCCGAAAATCGCCGGCTCTTCGGCGCGCTCTTGAACGAATTGAAAATTCCGCAGCCGCGCGCCGGCACGGCGCTCGCGCCGCAGGAAGCCGTGCAAGTTGCCTCGGAGATTGGCCTGCCGGTTCTGGTGCGTCCGAGCTACGTCCTTGGCGGCCGCGCCATGGTGATCGCCTACGATCTGAAGACGGTCGAAGAATACGTCGCGCAGGCGGTGTTGATCGGCACAGCCTCCGATCCCAAGCGCCCGATCCTGATCGACCAGTTCCTGGAAAACGCAACGGAAGTGGACGTGGACGCGTTATCCGACGGCACCGACGTGGTGATTGCCGGAATCATGGAGCACATTGAGGAAGCCGGCATCCATTCCGGCGATTCGTCGTGCGTGCTTCCATCGGTCACGCTGAAACCGGCGGTTCTGGAAACGATTCGCGACTACACGGCGCGCCTCGCTCGCGCCCTCCGTGTCGTCGGCTTGATGAACGTGCAGTACGCGATCCAGCAGGACACGGTCTACGTGCTGGAAGTGAATCCGCGCGCCTCGCGGACGATTCCTTACGTCAGCAAGGCTACAGGCGTGCCGCTCGCAAAGGTCGGCGCGCGCTTGATGACTGGCCGCAAGCTCGCCGATCTGCACCTGCCGGTCGTCAATCACAACGGTATCCAGGAACTGGCGCTGCGCGATTTCTTCGCGGTGAAATCGCCGGTGTTCCCGTTCAACAAATTCCGCGGCGTCGATATCGTCCTCGGGCCGGAAATGCGGTCCACCGGCGAAGTGATGGGCATCTCTTCCACGTTCGGGCTCGCATTCGCCAAAGCCCAGCTCGCCGCGGGCCAGCGTTTGCCTCTCTCCGGAACCGTCTTTCTCAGCGTGAACGACCACGACAAGCGCACGGTCGCCAGCGTCGCGAAAGATCTCGCCGCCGCCGGACTGAAGCTCATCGCCACGCGCGGCACGGCCTCGGCGCTCGCTCGCGCCGGCATCGAAATCGAGGAGGTCTACAAAGTCAACGAAGGCCGGCCCAATATCGTTGACCTGATCAAAACCGGCAAAGTGAATTTGGTGATCAATACGCCGCTTGGGCGCGAGTCCTTCTACGACGAAAAGTCCATTCGCCGCGCCGCCGTGCGCTACAACGTGCCTTGCATCACCACGCTTTCCGCGGCCAGCGCCGCCGCTCGCGGCATTCGCGCCATGGCCGGGCACGCCGCCGATGTCGCCGCTCTCCAGGACTTGCATCGCCGTAAATCCGCCGCATCTGCACGGGCCGACCAATCCTGAGACGCGCGCCCAATTCAGCGGCGCGCCGCTGCGCCGCGGACCTGAATCCTTGGCGATCTCGTCTCATCCAATGACCGCTATGCCGACAATTCACTCGCACATCCATATCGCAGCCGTTTGTTGCCGTTGTTTGGAGCGCCGTGTATCATGAGCGCGCCCATGGAATTGCAGGCGGTCCCTTTCCGCGAGATTCCGCACACGACAGAACTTTTCTCCGCATTTCTCGATCATTTCGAGCGCGTCGCGAAGTTCTATGCGCATCCGCCGACTGTCGCCGGAATCGACGCTGCGGCGCGCGAGGTGCGGCTCGATCCGCAAACTCGCCGCGCGGTCGTGGAGATTCTGCGCGAACAGAATCGCCGCTTCGCTGCCGGAAACGAGATCGACGCGGCCACGATCCGCAATCTCGATCGTCTTGCTTCGGGCGCCGCCGTCATCGTAACCGGCCAGCAAGCCGGCCTCTTTTCCGGCCCCGCGTACACGTTCTACAAGGCTCTCTCCGCCATTCGCTGCGCGGAGGAAACCACGCGCCGGGGAATCGACGCCGTTCCCATCTTCTGGATCGCCACCGAGGATCACGATCTCGCCGAGGTCAATCACGGTTTCTGGAACACGCGCCAGGGCCTCGCGCGCTACGAGTTGCCCGCGCGCGATCAGGACGCCGGCCGCCGCGTCGGCGAAATTCTTCTTGGCGAAGCCGTGCAATCCATCGTCTCCGAATCCTCGAAGACCCTCGACGGACTCTGTGCCGAAAAAGTCGCCGCCGCGCTCCGCGAATCCTGCGCGCCCAACGAAACATATGGCTCCGCCTTCGGCAAGCTGATGTCCCGCCTGCTGGCGGGGCGCGGAATCGTCTTTCTCGATCCGCTCGACGCCCGTTTGCGCCGGCTCGCGGCGCCGGTCTACGTGCGTGCGCTCGCGGAATCGGATGCCCTTCGCGACGCCCTGCTCGCGCGCTCCAAGGAACTGGAATCCGCCGGCTTTCATGCGCAGGTGAAAGTCACGCACGAATCGACGCTGCTTTTTTTTAACGTCGACGGCAGCCGAGAACCCGTGCGCGCCCGCGATGGCAAATTGTTCGCCGGCGATGCGGAGTTTTCGCGCCAGCAGCTTGCCGCCGCAATCGAAAAAACGCCGGAAGCCTTCAGCCCCAACGCGCTCCTTCGCCCGATCGTGCAGGATTCGTTGCTTCCCACCGCCGCGTATATCGGCGGCCCGGCGGAAGTCGCCTACTTCGCGCAATCGCAGGTCATTTACCAGCGCTTTCTCGGGCGCATGCCCGCCGTTCTCCCGCGCGCGAGTTTCACTTTTGTCGAGCCGCCCATCGCCCGCTTTCTCGGTCTCTACGATCTCGGAATCAGAGACGTTTTCGGCGGGCCGCAGCACGTGCGCGCCAAAATGGAGCAGAAGTCGCTGCCGGGCGGCCTCACGAGCCGCTTCGACGACACCGAAGCCGAGCTGCGCAAATTGCTCGATGAATTCAAGTCGCCGCTCGGAGATCTGGATGCAACGTTGGTGGGCGCGCTGCAATCCACGCAGGAGAAAATGCTCCATCAGTTCCATCAGCTTCGAGGAAAGGTCGGCCGCGCCGAGAATTTCCGCACCGGCGTTCTCGACCGTCATCAGCAGATTCTGTTCGACGCGCTCTATCCGCAGAGCGGTCTGCAAGAGCGCAGCTTATCTTTCCTGCCTTTGCTGGCCGCCTACGGCCCCGATGTGCTCGACGAAATCTCGCGCCGCAGTGCGATCGACGCTCCCGCGGACGCCGATTCCAGTTCCCGCGATCACCAGATACTGTTTCTGTAGCGGGGAGTTCTCTCGTTTCATCTGCGGGGATCACGTTGCCGGGAATTCTCGCGTTTTGGCAGGCGCCGGATTTCTAGTTCTCCAACTTCGCGCGCCGCGCGTGTTAAAATCCCCGAAGCCTGCTGAGATTTCTCCACACCCTGGGAGGTGCGCACATCATGAAGCTGACGCCCGGCAAACAGAAGGGACTTCAAGCCGTTTCCGATTCACGCGGAGTGATCGCCGCCGCTGCCATGGACCAGCGCGGTTCGCTCAAGAGCGCCATCGCCAAGGAAAAGGGAATTGAGAAAGGCGCGGTCAGCTCGCAGATGCTTGAGGAATTCAAATCCACCGTCTCGCGCGTGCTCACTCCTCACGCCAGTGCCATTCTCCTCGATCCCGAGTACGGTCTGCCCGCCGCTCGCCAGCGCGCGAAAAATGCCGGCCTTCTGCTCGCCTACGAGAACAGCGGCTACGACAACACGCGCCCTGGCCGCCTGCCCGATCTGCTCGACATCTGGTCCGTTCGCAGGCTTGTCGCGGCCGGCGCCGATTGCATCAAAATTTTGATGTATTACACACCGTTCGATGCGCCCGCCACGAACGAAATCAAGCATGCCTGGGTCGAACGCATCGGTGCCGAATGCGCCGCCGTCGATGTTCCGTTCTTTCTCGAACTGGTCGGCTACGAAGAGGGCGCGGACGAGAAGGGAATTGGTTTCGCGCGCAAAAAGCCGGACGTCGTGGCGCACAGCATGGAGGAATTCTCCAAGCCGCAGTACGCCGTCGACATCCTGAAAGTGGAAGTTCCCGTCAACATGGCCTTCGTCGCGGGCACCAAAGCGTGCAAGGGAGAATCCGCCTACACGCGCGACGAAGCCAAGGAGCATTTCCGCCGCGCCGCCGCGGCTGCCAAAAAGCCGTTCATCTATCTCTCTGCCGGAGTGAATAACGACGTCTTCGCGGAAACCCTCGAACTCGCCGCCGAATCCGGCGTGAATTTTTCCGGCGTTCTATGCGGCCGCGCCACTTGGAAGGAAGGCATTCCGGTCTACGCTAAGAAAGGCGCGAAGGCGCTGGAGGATTGGCTCGCCGATCAGGGCGTGAAGAACATCAGCAACGTCAACGACCATCTCAAAGCCGCCAAGCCGTGGTTTAGCTTCTACGGCGCGATGTCCGCAGCGGCGCTTTCATAGAACTGCCGAGCGATTCGGCGATCTGCTGCGGTCTGGCGGCGTTGCTCTTACTGCAATCCACCGCACTCCGCGGTCACTTGCGTGGCCAGCGCATCGTCCAGCATCGCTCCGCGCCGCGATTTGCTCGAGCAGACCTGGGACGCCGTCAATTGCAGGGCGCCGCGCAAATCCGCACGATCCAGATCGGCGCCGCCTAGTTTTGCGTCTTCCATTACCGTGCCCGCGAATACCGCCTCGCGCAGATCCGCTCCGCGCAGGTCGGCATCGATCGCCAGCGCTCCTTGCAGCTTCGCTCCGTATAGGTCCGCGCCCGGCAGCTTCGCCGACCAAAGAAGCGCTTGCTGCAAGTCCGCGTGATCCAGGCCTGCGGCATTCAGATACGCGCCGCGCAGGTCGGTCTTTTCGAGATCGGCCCTTGCCAGAGATGCCGAAGTCAGCTGCGCGTCATACAGCGTCGCGCCATTGAGCTGTGAATCCACCAGCGTGGCGTGTGCCAGCGACGCATACGAGAGGTTCGCCCACCGGAGATCGGCGCGCGCCAGCATTGCGCCATCCATCTGCGCCCGGTTCAGATTTGCTCCGCTCAGCCGCGCTCCATCCAGAATCGCGTACCGCAAATTGCTGTGCCCCAAATCCGCGCCGCGCAGGTCCGCCTCGGAAAGATACGCTCCCTGGAAATCGGACTGCCAAAGGTGCGCGTTCGCCAGAAATACTCCGTAGGCCTGCGCGTATCGAAACTTCGTTTCGTTCAGCATCGGTCCCTTCACCGAAGCGACTTGCGCGTTCGCTCCCGTCCAGTGGACCGGCTTTGGCGAGATCGCCTCTTCCGTAAGGTCCGCGTATGGATCGAATCCCACTGTCCAGAAAACGTCCGCCGCCCAGCGCCGGATGCTCGCGGTGCTGTACTGCGGTGCGCGACTGCGGTCGTGCGGCACTCCAGTCAGCGTTCCGATCGAAAGCAGCAGCAGAGCCATGCCGAGCCCGCTCGCAGATATGGCCGGTGAAGCTTCACAAAGCCTCTCCACGACGCGCGACGTCCACTTGCGCATCGCTGCCCATCGTTCCTGCTTTCGGCCCGTCCTGGTGGTGGCGTGCAGCGCCACGCCTGCGGCGATCGCCACCAACAGTGTCTGCAACAGCGTTCCTTTCGCGTCCTGCATGGTCAGGTAGCGAGCCCAGAAAAGCACCAGCGTGAACGGAACAGCCCAGTATGCCAGCAGGACTGAAATGGCCTTCTCCACCCAGTGCGTCGAAGAACGTTCGCGATTGATCCACCAGAAATGCGCGCGCAGAAGCCCCACGATGATGGACGGCCCGCGGTCGTCCAGCGGATGACCATCCGGGAAAATCGCCGGGAGCTCCAGCGCCGCGTCCCACACTTTCTGCAAATGGAATTGAAACACGAGGTACAAACTCAAAATGACCAGCGGAGCCAGCAGAAATATCTGCGCCGTCGGCATGGCTGCTGCCGACGTCCGCGAATGCAAGTAGGGGATCAGCGCCGAATCGGTCAGCAGCTGCGCGTCCTTCGTCTTCCAAATGATCAGCCACGAAATTAGCACCAGCGGAATCAGCGGTGCGAAGCATATCCAGGCGATTTGCGACGCGCGCGCGAATTTTCCCGCCGCCTCGAACTCCATGATCGGCGGCGGCAGCAGCGCATCGCGCAGGTTGGCTCCCGCGATCTGGCGCGGCACCAGCCCCATCGCCGTTTCCAGAGACGCGCCTTCCAGATTCGCGCCCTCCAGATTCGCGCCCACCAGGCACGAATCCTCCAGGTCCGCGCGGATCAAGCTCGCGTCGCGCAAATCGGCAAGCAACAAATCGGCGGCGCGCAAATTTGCGTCGTGCAGATCGGCGAGCCGCAGCTTCACTCCAATCAGCTCTTGCCCCTCCAGATCGGCGTCGGAGAGATCGGCGCGCAGCCCGTTCTGGCCGTGGGAATCGAGCCATTCGAGATGGCCCGCCAGTTTCTCTTCGAGACGCCAGTCGCGCGCGTTCGATGCCGGAGACTCGATCGTCGTCATCGCCGGGGATTTCAGGATCTCGGCCTCGTTCGCTTCCTTCGTCTCCTGCGGCGTTAAATTTTCGCTTGCGGCCTCCGGAGAAGCACCGCTTTCGGCGTTACCCACGGCCTCAGCGTGCTGCGAATCATCGGAGGTATCCAGGACTGCTTTCGATTCCTCCGTTTGCTCGGCTGGCTCGATCTCTTCCGTCGCCGCGCCTGCCGCCGGCTCGTCCGGCGCCGCGGCATTGGCGATCGGTTCTTCAACTCCGCTTGCGTCGATCCCGGCCGGTTTTATCGCTTCAATCTCCGGAGTCCCGTCGGAGGTCTCGCTATCAAGCGTTTGCCGATCTTCGATTTCAGCCGCAATTTCGGGGCTCGCGCTTTCCTGTTCGGAAACCCCGCTCTCTTTTTCCATTTCGCCGAAGAGGTTTTCGGGAAACGGATCGCTGGCCGGCTCTTCGGGAAACAGCTCCGCCAGTGCATCCGCCGCGGACGGCAACTGATCTGCCGGAATCAAGCCATGCTCGTCCACTTCGAGCGAACTCTGGACGCCGGAATTCGCCATCGGCTCAGCCTGCTCCGGCTCGGCAACATGCTCTTCGATCGGCGGCTCGGCAACCGCCACGTGCTTTGCGGCTTCTTCCAGCGCGTGTCCCACGCCTTCCCGCACACCCTGCCCCGTGAATAATCGGCGAAATATGGATGGCATTGCTACTTGTCCCCTAACCCCTGCACAACTCTTTCGGGCGGCTGACTTCTGCGCCCACATCATCTTATTCCGGCTGGGGCCGGCCCACCCGGCCATCGTACAGACGTGTTTCCGTAAATGCTCCTGTCCGAAAGGACAATGCCGGTACAGCTGTCCGCGCGGCTTATTGCCACCATCCTTTGTTTTCATCTGAGCCACCTGGCATCGCACGCCGCGCCGCCCGCACGGCCTTTTGCCCGATGGGGAATTTCCGCCGGATCGCCTCTGCCGTCGCGACGCGCCCTGGGCACACCCTGTACCATCTCGCCCGTCGCCGCGGTTTTCGCCTCAATGTCCTCCAGAGTCCGGTATAGAATGAATTTCGACCACAAGCCTTTTCGTATGCGTCACTGGATTCTCGTTTTTCGGAAAACCTCAGCCCTACATTCGAGCATCTTTTCGAAAATCGCCAGCCGGGCCGGCGGTGGCCGATTGGAGGCTTCGTACTTCCGATGATTAACTTCGTATCACCGCGAATCGCGAAGCGTTTCTGCGCCGCGTGCTTTACCTTGCTCTTATTCATCGCCGCTTGGGCGATCGTCTCGCGCGCCGCCTCGGATTCGGACCTATTGGTTTCTCCCGACCGCCTGATCCAATTTCTAAACCAATCGATCGATCTGTACCACCAGTGCACGCTGCAACAGCAAATCGTCAATGATCCGCGGGAACAGCTCCTGCTCTACGACAATCGCCAGCTCGCGGGCCAATCCGTCCGCCTGGCCTTCGAATTCGCGCGCGATCAGCTAAGCTCGATGCCGTCCGAGCCCAGGTCCGCAGGAGAGCCCAGCGCCGCCGGCGCGCCCGCGCAGTACGGCGCGCTCCGGAAGATGTTGACCACTCTCGATAAGCAGCTGCAGGAAACGCACGCGGAAGAAGATTCCGATCGCCAAGAACTGGCATCCGCTGCCGGCGCCAAGCGCGCCAAACTGCAATCGGAAGTCTCCGAGTTGCAGGCGGAAATCGCGCTGGCGCAGGCGCGCAGCGATGCCGTCCGCAGCATGCTCGATTTCGTCGCCGGCTCGGCCAGCACGAATCTGAGCGCCAGCGGCCTTCGCGCACAGGTCGAGGCGCTCGCTTCGTCGGTTCCCTCGGCCAGCTCCGCGGCATCCGGTTCCCGCCAATCCGCCGCGACCGCGCCCTTTACGGTGATAGCCGCCAAGGCGCCGCCCTCCGGCATTTGGGACCTCACGTCCGATCTTTTGGGACTTTCGTCGAAGCTCCACACAGTGGACTCGATGGTTGCCCAGACGGACGCGCTGCTGCACACCTCCGACGAGATTCGCGCGCCGTTCATCACTCGGCTGCGCACCCTCTCAAAACAGGGAGACCAGCTCGCCGCGCAGGCGGACACCGCCAATCGCACGATGCTGACGCAGGAACGGCAACAGCTCGACGCGATCGCCGCGCAGTTCAAGCAGCTCGCCGCTGCCGTCATCCCGCTCAGCAAGCAGCGCGTCTTACTGAATCTGTACAGAAAAGATCTGGTCGGCTGGCGTGACACCATTTATGGCAGCTACAAAACCGATCTGCGCAGTTTGGGTATTCATTTGGGCGCCTTGGCCGTGTTTCTCGGCTTTCTCTTCGGCTTGTCGGAGTTATGGCGGCGTGCCATTTATCGCTACATTCACGAGCCGCGCCGCCGCCATCAATTCATGCTTCTGCGCAAACTGGTTTTCTGGTTTGTGATCGCGGTGATTATTGCCATCGTGCTCGCCGGCAAGATCGGCTCTTTTGCCACGTTTGCCGGCCTGGTGGGTGCCGGCCTGGCCCTCGCCCTGCAAAGCGTGCTCACTGCTGTGATCGGCTATTTTTTCCTGATCGGCAAATTTGGAATCCGCGTGGGCGATCGCGTGGAAGTCAGCGGCATCGTCGGTGACGTAATCGATATTGGCCTGGTCCGTTTTCATTTGATGGAGCTTGGCAGCGGCGCCACTCCCACCGGCCGTCTCGTGGCGCTATCCAATTCCATCGTTTTTCAGCCTGCCGCCGGACTGATCAAGCAGATTCCCGGGGCCAGCTTCGCTTGGCACCAGGTCACTCTGACCGTGCCGCGCGACGCCGATTTCGGCGCCATCAGGAAAGCTTTGCTCGGCGCGGTTGACGCGATCCTGCAGGACTATCGCGAAGAAATCCAGGAAGTCTATGAACAGATGGAAAAAATCGGAATCCTCATCAAGGACCGCGGCCTGCATCCGAATCTCGACCTTCATCTCGCCTCCGGCGAAATCCAGGCAACGATCCGCTATCCCGTTGACCTGCAGCACGCCAATGAAATCGACGCGCGCGTCTCGCGCGAACTTCTCACCGCTCTCGATCGCGACACCAAGCTGCAAGCGGCCGATGGCCACGTTGTCCGCCTGAAAACCGACGTTCCCGCCGGCGCCGGTTCAGATTAGCCGCGCGGTCGGTACCATCTGCACACCGGGCCGATGCCGGCTAACTTTCCCGCGTCCATAACGGCGATCGGCGCATTCGTGCGCCTAGCGCTGCGCTCCAGCGCAGCAGGCCGGCTATGCAGCCGCAAAATCCGCCCCCGCCGCGCGGTGTGACCGGCCTCACAGACATCTCGCGTCCATCACGCGATCATAGCCGCATTCTGGCGAATGTCAGTTCGCACAACAACGGCATCGGTGGCTCCGGCGAGGCGAACGCCCGAAGGAGGGACTTGGCATGCGCAAACTGTTAGCCATAGCGCTCGTATGTGGAATGATGAACGTGCCTCTCATCGATGCGGCCGGGGCAGCGGCGGCGCGCCAGGACGAGTCGGCTTACGAGCCTTACTCGCCCGACCAGCTCGATAATCTTCTCGCCCCGATCGCCCTGTATCCCGATCCGCTTCTCGCCCAGGTTCTTCTCGCGGCCACTTTTGCCGATCAGGTTGACGAAGCCGCCCGCTACGTCCGCGCCTACGGCCAGAATGGCGTCGACGACCAGGATTGGGACGTCAGCGTGAAATCCGTCGCTCACTATCCCACCGTCCTGTACATGATGGCCGACAAGCTCGATTGGACCACCGCCCTCGGCCAGGCCTACGTCTACCAGTCCACCGACGTGATGTCTTCCGTGCAGCGCCTTCGTGAAATGGCTCAATCCCAAGGCAATCTCGTCACCACGGCGCAGCAGCAGGTCGTTGTCGAAGATGGTTACATCTACATCTGGCCCGCGCAGCCTGAGTACATCTACCTGCCAATCTACGATCCGTATGCCGTCTATTACCAGCGCTGGCCCGGATGGGGGCCCGTTTTCATTGGTTTTACCGTTGGCTTCGTCATCGGTGCGTGGCTTAACTATGACTGCGACTGGCGCCATCGCCGCGTCTACTACACCGGCTGGAGCGGTCCCGGCTGGATCGCGCGTTCTCGCCACTACGTCCGGATCACCAATGTGTACGTGGACACCCGTTACAGGGACGTTCGCGTGAATCGCGCCATCGTTCAGCGCAACGTCAACTACTACAATCTGAATCGTTACAACAGTATTCACCGCGACGCCAACTTCGATAATCGCGCGCGCAATCGCAACAATTACAAGCCGAATCCCCGCGTGAATAACCAGATCACCCAGCGCAATATCGATACGGGCAATCCGCGGCTCGACCGCTATCGCGGCCATCAGCCGCAACAGCCTCCCGCACAGCGCCCGGCGCCACAGCCCCCGGCTCAACGCCCCGCTCCGCAACAGCCTGCCAGGCCAGCTCCCCCGAGCCGTCCAGTGCCGCCCAGCGGCGCGCGTCCTCAGCCGCAGCCGCGTGTTCAAACGCAGCCGCCGCCCCAAGCCCAACCGCAACGCCAGCAGCAGCCCGGCGCGTTCAATCGTGGCGAGGGTGGATTCTCACCGCGTTCGACCAGCCAGCGCGGCCAGTCCAGCCGTTCGCAGGCTCAGCAGCCGCCGCGCTCCGCTCCGCGCTCGCAGCCGCAGCAAAAGCGCTCTGCTCCGGCTCAGCAACCGCGTTCGCAAGGGAGGTCCCGATGAGCACTCGAATTTTCGTGACGCGCGCTAGAACGATTCGCGACGGATGCCTCGTTGCGCTGCTCTTTGCCGGAGCGCTCGCCGGTTGCTTACGCCTGTTCGCGCAGGCCCAGCCGCTCGCGCACGCCCAGAAGCCGGCCGAATCGCAATCCGCGGCTTCGCAGCAAACTTTTTCGACGCCGGAAGATGCCGTGCACGCGCTCGCTGCCGCCGTCGAAGCAAAAGATCGCGCCGCGCTCGGCGGAGTCTTCGGCGCCGATTACTCGCAATTGCTCTCCGGCGATCGCGTCGAAGACCGCACCAACCTCGCGAAGTTTGCCGAAGCCGTTCAGCAAGCGAGCCAGCTCCAGAAAGATTCTGACGACAAATACACGCTTCTGGTCGGCGCGGATAAATGGCCCATGCCCATTCCCATCGTCCAGCGCGATGGGCGCTGGCTCTACGATACCAAGGTCGGCCTGGAAGAAATTCTCAATCGCCGCGTCGGGGAAGACGAGCTTTCCGCCATCGCCACCTGCCGCGCTTACGTTCTGGCTCAGTGGGAGTATTTCACCAGCGGCGATCATGACAACGATGGCGTCGCCGAGTACGCGCAAAAGTTCATGAGCTCGCCCGGCGAACACAACGGCCTCTATTGGGAAACCGCCGAAGGCGAGCCGCCCAGCCCGCTCGGAAGTTTGGTCGCCGAAGCGCGCGAGGAAGGCTACGGCCCGCGCTCGCGCACCGGAAAAGCCTCTGCCAAAACGCGTCCGGCGCGCGCTCAGTCCTCGCAAAACCCGCGCCACCCGTTTCATGGCTACTTTTTCAAAATTCTCACCAGCCAGGGCCTCCATGCTCCCGGCGGAAAATACAGCTACATCGTCAACGGCAACATGATTGCCGGCTACGCGCTGGTCGCCTATCCCAACAAGTGGGGAAATTCCGGCGTGATGACCTTCATCGTCAATCAGCAGGGCCGCGTCTATCAGAAAAATCTCGGCCCCAACACGTTGCAGATCGCCAGCGCCATCACGGCCTACGATCCCGATCCGTCCTGGCAGCTCGTCAATACCGCCGAGTAGCGGGTTTCCTGGGACCGCCGCACTTCAGTGCGGCGGTTTTGTTCTTCGCTATTGTCGCGTACGCCCGAATCCGGTTTTCCGGCTTCCCCGTGCTCGCTTTTCGAGCATGAGGCCGCCGCGTCGCCCATCCTGCTTCACGCGCTGTCTTTTGTAGCGCTGCGCTTCAGCGCAGCAGCTTTTGGTTTTATTGTCGCGTTCGCTGGCCTTTGCGAAGCTGCCGAATAGCGGCTTTCCTGGGAGCGCCGCACTCCAGTGCGGCGGTTTGTCCTCATGCACACGTTCAATTCGTCGAGCGCCCTTCCGGGTGCCCCTCGCTCGCTGTTTGAGCGTGGGGTCCCCGTGCCGCCGCACGCTCTGTTGCCTTGCCAGCCCAAAGCCCCGCTCGGCGCCTTTGCCCTTTTCCTCGCTATTCGCGGTAGTGTCATTCTTAGGCGATCCGTCTAGGATCGCCGCAGAATCTCTCTTTCCGCCTGCGCAGCCCACGGGGGGTCGCGCACCTCTCGCAGAAGTTTCAAAAGGACATCGCGGCGCGCCCTAGGGGACGATTTCAGAACTCCTCTCGTGGCCGTCGTATCGGCGGCTGAAATTCCGCTGGGCTGCTCCTCTTAGCGTCGCCCCCACGACCAAGGGGAAGTGGTTGCGGGGGTTGGATTTGAACCAACGACCTCCGGGTCATGAGTTCAAGTGGGCAGGCTTAAAATACACGCTAAGTCTCGCCGAATCTGTTGCCCTTCCTGCTCGCGACACTCGGAATCTGCACCATAAGAAGGGGTTTTACACCCAATTTGCACCTAGGTTTCACACCGCAAATTACTCGTACCGCGAAGACGCGCCAACCTGAGATTTCAACTATCACTTGAAATGTCCGGTAAGCCGACTACACGCCCAATCGCCGTGGCCTGCGACATTTCAGGTGATGCTTGATTTGTCGGGTTAACAACTAATCAAAAGTCTATGGTGTAGCGGCTGGTTTTGCTAGAAGCTATTGCACAACCCTCCGTAAAACGATCATGAAGCAGGCGATAATTGCTCGGTACTGTAAGCAGAAACCGTTTTTACCTGACAAGGTATTTCTAGATAAAAGGTCCCGAAATGGGGTATGCGCTATCAAGAAGATAGTAATAGCGCGCATCCCGAGACCGTCCAAAACGGAGGGCAAAATGTGGATGAAAGTTAGAAAACTTGCGTCGGGTCTGATTGCTGTCTGCACGCTTATGGGCGTGTCGGTCCTGTTGGCGCCGCCCGCAAAGAGTCAACGTAATGGCTGCTTCATAGTCACATACGGTTGTGCCCCTTCAGTAAATTGTAATATAGGATGTCCTGTCCAGGAAGAGTACCTGTGGTTCTGCGTTCAAGGGGACAGCGGTTACTATTACTACCAAGTTGGTTCATGCTGTCTGTGCACTTAGCTCAGAGAAGGGAGGTAGTCGATGAGATCGTCAATGGCTGGTTTGACTTGTGGGCTAGTGGTCCTGCTGTTTTCGTCGGTCGCATACGGACAAGCAATCACGGCCCGAATACGCGTAACGATGGACTGGACCGGGCCGAACGGACAAGTGACCCTGAACCACATCAAAGACGGCGTTTACTACAGGACATCCGCTGGTGACACGCTCATTCACTATACGACGATGGACGGAGCCCCCACATCGGGTGAGTTGGCTTGGGGTATTCTGCAGCAGAATGGTGTTAACTATCAGTTGGATTATGCGGCACACCTGACCTGCCCCCCGAAAACTAGTCCATTCAAAAGTTAGCTTCTCCGGGTATAAGACCGCGAGAGGAGAAGCGACCATGAAGAAAAGCCGGTTCAGTGAGGAGCAGATTGTGGGCGTGTTGAAGGAGGCTGAAGCCGGAGTTCCGGTGAAGGAGCTGTGTCGGCGGATCGGGATCAGCGACGCGACGTTCTACCACTGGAAGGCCAAGTACGGAGGGCTGGAGGTGAACGAGGCGCGGCGGCTGCGCCAGTTGGAAGACGAGAACGGACGGCTGAAGAAGATCGTGGCACAGCAGGCGTTGGACATCGACGCGCTGAAGGTGGTGCTGTCAAAAAAATGGTAGGCCCGCGGGAGGAGCGAGAAGCGGTGCGTGTCGCTCGCGAGGAAGCCAGGCTGAGCGAGCGGCACGCCTGTGGGCTGATCGGGATGCACCGAGGAAGTTGGCGGTATCGGCGAAGGGAGCCGAACGATGAGGCGTTGCGAATGTGACTGCGCGAGTTGGCCGCCGAGCGAGTGCGCTTCGGCTATCGGAGATTGTGGGCCATGCTGCGGCGGGAGAAGAACGCGGACGGCACGCAGCGGTGGGCGGTGAACCACAAGCGCGTACACCGGATCTACCGCGAGGAAGGGCTGGCGATGCGGCGCAAACAAGCCAAACGACTGCGGGCCGCGGCACGAGCTCCGTCGGAGTTGCCCACACGGGCCAACCAGGTCTGGACCATGGACTTCACCAAGGACCGCTTGGCGAGCGGGCGGAGTTTCCGGACGCTGAACTTGATGGACGGCTACACGCGAGAAGCCCTGTGGATCGAAGTGGACACGTCGCTGCCGGGCCAGCGCGTGGTGCGCGTGCTGGAAGGACTGAAGCAAACGCGAGGAGTGCCGGAAGTGATGCAAGTGGACAATGGGCCGGAGTTCATCAGTCAGGTGGTGGACCAATGGGCCTTTGCGAACGGGGTGCGGTTGCATTTTATCGAGCCGGGCAAACCAGTGCAGAATGCGTTCATCGAAAGTTTCAACGGCAAGTTCCGGGACGAATGCCTGAACCAGAACTGGTTCGTGAGCCTAGCCGAAGCCAGACAGATCATCGAAGCGTGGCGGGTGGATTACAATACCGCGCGCCCGCACAGCAGTCTGGGCTATCGGACACCGGAGGAATTTGCTGGCGAGATGGGCGGGGAAAAAGGCTGTGGAAAAGACGCTCCGTGGAAAAGTACAACCCACTTTCCCACTCCGCTTGGAAATCCCGCAAAAGGCGCGGGATTCCCACTTTCCCACCGCCCCGGCGACGACGGGCTCATCCCCTGCGCCGCCGAGGAGTTTCAGAACCAAACCCCGAGTGCTAACTTATGACTGGACCAAAAACGGGGGGCAGGTCACACCGAGCCTATGTTGTTTCACAACCCCAATTTACGCCGCCAACCAATATCCCGATGTCGCGGGGAGTCCCGAGTTCAGTGGAAGGTATACCGTGTGTGCTTTTCCCAGTTTACCAAGGGAACGCGGGGAAGGTGACTCGTGTCGGAAGCTCTTGCTATTCGAAGACGTATCACCTGACTCTCAAAACGGATGTCACCAGCAAAGCCCCGGATGGACGGTCCGCACGCGGCGTTATGGAGATCTACGCCATCCAGATCGGCTTGGAACCGGACGCGAAAGTTTTCGATCTCCGGCATAACTTCACGATTTATAAGCCGGAGGCAGCGGGTCCATCCCCAACAAACAACAAGTGATTCACTGAGGATTGGGGGCGAGCTCCTACTTAACCGTTCGTCGCCCAAAGCAGCAAGTCTGCGGTGGATGTTGGAATAGGGCGGAAGTGTACGTCTAGCAGGGTGCTGCAAAACTCCGTGTTTGGAGCTGTGATTGCAGTTTAGTTTGCACGAAGCTTGAACGCCGCAATTTGTGCGGCGATTCTCTGAAAAACAGGAGCACTTCGTGCGCGGAAATCCCAAATTGCAGAATCCGATGTTTTTCGTGGCCAACACGGAAGAGCGGCTGCCAAAAGATCATCCTCTGCGCGCGATCAAGCGCCGTGCCGACGAGGTGCTGAAGCAGATGCAGCGCGTGTTCGATGCGGCGTACAGCGAAACGGGGCGTCCGGGGATTCCGCCGGAGGCGCTGCTGAAGGCGCTGTTGCTGCAAGCGCTGTACTCGATTCCCTCGGAGCGGCGTCTGGTGGACGCCATCAACTGGAACTTGCTGTACCGCTGGTTCTGCGATCTGGACGCGGACCAAGCGGTGTGGGATGCCACGGCGTTCACCCACAATCGCGAGCGCTTCGAGCGGCACGGGCTGGTGCAGAAGTTTTTTGAACGCGTGGTGGCCAGCGCGCTGGTCGAGCAGTACGCCTCGAACGATCACTTCACCGTGGACGGGACGCTGATCCAGTCCTGGGCCTCGCTGAAAAGTTTTCGTCCCAAGGAAGAGCCGGTGAACAAGCCGCCCGCCCAAGACGGCAGCAATCCTTCGGTGGATTTTCGCGGCGAGAAGCGCCGCAATGAAACGCATCAGTCTACGACCGATCCCGAGGCGCGGTTGGCGCGGAAGAGCAAGGGCATGGCGGCGCTGCTCTGCCACAGCGGGCACGCCTTGATGGAGAACCGGCATGGGCTGTGCTTGGACATCGCCATCGCCGTGGCTGACGGGCACGCCGAGCGAGACACGGCGGAAAAGCTGTTGCGGCGCTTGGCGCGGCGGCACGGCATCAAGCCCAAGACCGTGGGTGCCGACCGCGGATTCGAGGCGGGCGAGTTTTTGCGCACGCTGGAAGAAGACCTGCACGTCACGCCGCACGTGCCGCTCACCGCGGAGCGCGTGATCAGCCAAGGTCCCGCAGGAGACGCGCGCCGCCGCATGCTGCGGCGGATGAAGACCCAGGGATATGCGCTGAGTCAGCGAGCACGAAAGAAGATCGAGCAGATGTTCGGCTGGATGAAGCAAGCTGGCGGGCTGCGCAAAGTGCGTCACGTGGGCCGCTGGAAGATTCAGCAGGTAGCCTACCTGTGGGCTGCAGCGTTCAACCTGCTGCGCTTGGCCCATCTGGAGGCCGCTACATAGACAGGATCGAGAGCAGGGCGCAGTGCCGAAAGACAAAATGCGACTGCGAGAAGTTTTACACGGCCCCCTGCTCGCCTGCCACTTTGCCCTGAACTCCGTCCTCATCTCGAAAATCATCCGTTTTGCAGCACCCTGCTAGTGGTGGTCCTACAACGAACGTAACTCCCGACCGTCTTTCAGTACGACGTGGGCACCGATGTTGTCATTCTCCGGGTTTATCTCGTCCTATTGGCAGAGGAACTGAATAGTCTTTACGCGTGGTCCATTTAGGCGGGTGGCTCATCCCAGGTGTGTTACCTACGGAGGGGATTATACCTAGGAGCCACGTCACTCTGCGAGCCTCACTGTCCCGAATGGGTTTGTTTCGCGCAGGATCAAAGCCTCTCACAAAGACGACGCACAACACGTTAGCTACGCCTCCCGCGCAAATCGTGTGGGTGCCGCACTCTTTGCGAGTTTTGCAAAGGGTGCGCTCTTCCGCAGAGGCTTTGTCATACGAACTCAACCTAGGACGCATCCTCGGCTCGTTTGTCGTAGCGCCTCTCGCCGGCGTATTTCGACGATTTCATGTTGCCTCGGCTTGTCTCAAAGCAAAATGAGCATCCCGCCCGCGCTTTTGGACGCTTCGCAGCACCACCATGCACGCCCGCACGGATGACGAAAGATCATGTAGATGCCCGCACATCGCGCTTGAAATCCGCGTCCGAGAGGTTCATGCTAACCATGTGTTTTTGCGGCCCTCGGTTGGGCGGCCTGTAAGCTGCCCGGAGAGCCAGTGAATGGAGGGGGAACTTGAGCTTGAAAGCCACGATGCGGAAGGGCGAGTCGAGCAACGGATGCTCGCGCGGTTCCTTCGCCGCGCCTTCGCCACGAACCCCCTCGTATCGGGCCTTTCTACCCGAAACAGTCAATCGAGTAGAATCGGGCGTAAGTCATAGAAAACAAACGACGGCGTACCTGTCTACCCGAGACGTCCCGGCGCACGATTTCGTCCGCATTTTCGTCTCGCGGCTCGCCGCTTCTCACTGGCTTATCGGCGATTCGGCACCACTTATTTATGGAGGCAAATAGCGTGGATTCCCAAGCGGCGCTCTCGTCCAAAGCGCAATCCATTCCCACCCGGATTGAATCCGACAGCATGGGCAAGATCGAAGTTCCAGCCGACCGCTACTACGGCGCGCAAACGGCCCGCTCGCTGATCCATTTTCATATCGGCGACGACAAGATGCCCCCCGAGTTGATTCGCGCGCTCGGCATTCTCAAGAAAGCCGCCGCCCTGGTGAATCAGGATCTCGGCAAGCTGCCGCACGAAAAGGCCAAGCTCATCATCCAGGCTGCCGACGAGGTGATTGCCGGAAAACTCGACGCACACTTCCCGCTGCGCATCTGGCAAACCGGCAGCGGCACGCAGACCAACATGAACGCCAACGAAGTGATCTCCAACCGCGCCATCGAGATTGCCGGCGGAGTGATGGGCAGCAAAAAGCCGATTCATCCCAACGACGACGTGAACATGTCGCAGTCGTCGAACGACACTTTTCCCACGGCCATGCACATCGCCGCGGCCACGCGCGTGGCCGAAGCGCTGATTCCTTCCGTTGAGCGGCTGCGCGACGCGCTCGACGCCAAAGCGAAACAATTCGCGGGCATCGTGAAAATTGGCCGCACCCACTTGATGGACGCGACTCCGCTGACCGTCGGGCAGGAAATGTCCGGTTGGGTCAGTCTTCTCGAACGCGATGTCGCGCGGCTGCGCGAATCGCTCTGGGGGCTCTATGATCTCGCCATCGGCGGAACGGCCGTCGGAACCGGCCTGAATTCTCATCCGGAATTCGCCGAACGCGCTGCGCGCAAGATCGGCGAGCTGACCGGCTTGCCGTTTCGCTCCCATCCGAATAAGTTCGCGGCGCTTTCCGCGCACGATGAAATCGTCTTTGCCAGCGGTGCGCTAAAAACGCTGGGCGCGTCGCTGATGAAAATCGCCAACGACGTGCGCTGGCTTGCGTCCGGCCCGCGCGCCGGCCTCGGCGAATTAATTCTCCCGGAGAACGAGCCCGGCTCGTCGATCATGCCCGGAAAAGTGAACCCCACGCAGTCCGAGGCCATGACCATGGTCGCCGTGCAGGTTTTCGGAAACGATGCAGCGATCGGTTTTGCCGGCTCGCAGGGAAATTTCGAGCTCAACGTCTTCAAGCCGGTGATGATTCACAATTTCCTGCATTCCGTGCGGCTCCTCACGGACGCTTGCCGGTCGTTTACGGACCATTGCGTCCAGGGAATCGAAGTCAATACGCAGCGCATCGAGCAGTATGTGAAGAATACTCTAATGCTTGTTACCGCTCTGAATCCCAAGATCGGCTATGAAAAGTCCGCCGAAATCGCCAAGAAGGCGTATCACGAAGACACTAGTCTTCGCGAAGCCGCTTTGAAACTGGGTTACGTCACTGAGGCGGAATTTGACGAAATTGTGCGCGCGGAGAAAATGACCAAGCCGGGAAATGTGTCCTGAACCGACGCCCGCAGTTTCATTTCGGCACAGAGCGTTTCACAGCTTCTCTCGTTCTTTGCCCCAATCTCGTCACGCGGAATTAATGATTCTTATTTCTCGAAATGTTTTTACGCGCGCATGAAAATTTCCTTTGACTCGTGTGCCGCGCTTCATTAAATTTGACTTCCCCTTGGGAACCTCTCGCTGTCTCCCCCTTCCGCAGGAGTTCTTATGCTTATTCTTGTCGCCGAAAACGATCCGGCTCTCGGCGCGTTTCTCGATCGTGGGTTCAATGCCGAACAGTACGCCGTCGATTTGGCCGCCGATGCCGAACGGGCCACACAGCTGGCTCTTTCGCGTAGTTATGACGCGGCCATCCTCGACCTGAATTTCCCGCAGCCCGATGGCCTGGAAGTGCTGCGGCAAATCCGCGCCACCTGCCAGGACCTGCCGATTCTCATACTCGCAAATCAGGCCCGTCCCGAAGAGCGCGCGCGGGTGCTGGACCTCGGCGCGGACGATCTGGTGCTGAAGCCGTTCGCATTTTCGGAGTTGTCCGCGCGCGTGCGAGCCCTGCTGCGCCGCGGCGGGCGCGCGGCGGACACGGTGCTGCGCGTGGACGACCTGGAGCTGAACCGCGTGGAGCATTGCGTAAAGCGCGCCGACAAGAAAATCGAACTGACTCCGAAGGAATTCGCGCTGCTTGAATACCTGATGCGCAACAGCGGGCGCCGCGTGACGCGCGCGGAAATTATCGAACATGTTTGGAACCTGAATTTTGACACGATGACCAATGTGGTGGACGTGTACATCAACTACGTCCGCAAAAAAGTCGATGCGGCGTCCGAGCGCAAGCTGATTCACACGATTCGCGGCGTGGGATATCAGCTAAGGACGCCGAGCGCTTCGAGCGCGCCGGCGGCGCTGCGCGAAAAGTCGCAAACCGCTTCGAATTGATCGCAGTTGCAGTCGAGTCAAAGGAGGAACGATGTCAGCAGCCAGCCCGATCATTGCAGAAGGAGTGCGACGGAAGATTTTGGTGGCCAGTCCGCGCGCGGAGTTTCGCCGGCATGTCCTGAAGTCGATGGTGCCCGATACATTCGCAGCGGAGGAAGCGGCCGGCGGCGCGGACGCGTTACTGAAGCTGGGAGAAAACGACTTTCGCACGCTGCTGCTCGATCCTCGGCTCGACGATTTGGATGTGGATGAACTGGTAGAGACGATACGGACGCGCCATCCCGCCGTAAATGTGGTCGTGCTCGATCGCGAGTCGCCGAGCGAACAGCTGTCTTTGGAGCTACCGCAAGACTCGACGGACAACGAAGAAACGGAAGCGCCCGCGCAGGAAATTGTGGACGGATACCCGGTGGCGGACGAGGAACCGCGCTCTGCCGAATACTTGCCGGAAGAACCGCAGCGAGCGTCAGGCGAGGAATCGGCGTTCGCCGAACCGTTGCCGGATATGATCGGGACGAGCCGCACCATGCAGCAGATTTGCCGCCTGGCGCGTCTGGTGGCGCCGCGCAATACGGCGGTGCTAATCGTGGGCGCGACGTGGCGCGCGGAATCCACGCGCTCAGCGGCCGGAGCCGTGGTCCGTTCGTGGTGGTGAACTGCGCGGCGATTCCAGAGAGCTTGCTGGAAGCGGAACTGTTCGGTTTCACGCGCGGCGCCTTCACCGGCGCGTTTCAGTCGCGGCTGGGACGCATCCACGCGGCGCACGGCGGCACCTTACTACTCGACGAAGTGGGTGAACTGCCGCTGAGCATGCAGGCCAAAATCTTGCGCTTCGTGCAGGAAGGCGAAGTGCAGCGGCTGGGAAGCGCGGACCTGTTCCGCGTGGATGCGCGGCTGATCGCGGCCACCAATGCCGATCTGTTGCAGCGCGTGCGCGAAAAGCAGTTCCGCGAAGATCTTTACTACCGGCTGTCGATTTTTCCGTTGAACTTGCCGCCGCTGCGCAACCGTCCGGAAGACATTCTTCCGCTGGCAGAGCACTTTCTCGAAACGCTCTGCCGGAAGAGCGGCTTGCCGCGAAAAGTCCTGAGCCTCGAAGCGTCGCGCTTGCTGCGCGCGCATTCCTGGCCGGGAAACGTCCGCGAGCTGCAACATTCGATCGAGCGGGCATTCGTGCTGGCGGAGGGGCGCGAGCAGATACGAGCGGAAGATTTCAGCATGCCGCAGACGCCGGCCTGAACGGGTTATAAATTTCTAAGAACAGGGCCGGATTCGTGGACCCTGTTTTGCATGGTTCTACGCGCCATGCCAGAAACGTCAGCCCAGTGCCGCACGCCGCGGCGGCGGAAGGATTCGCGCCGCGCGCCCCAGCAGAACCCTGCCGCCAAACGCACGCTCGAGCGTGCATTTCAGAGTTTCACGGACGCCGCCGACTCGCTGCAAAAAGCCTACGCGCAGTTGCAGTGCGAAGTGTTGCGCTTGCGCTTCGAGCTGGAGCGCACCAACCGCGATTTGGAGTTGAGCGTGGAGGAAAACGAGCGGATGCGCCGGTATCTGGGCCAGATTCTGGAAGGCCTGCCGTGCGGGGTCCTGGTGGTCGATCGCGACGGGCAAGTGAAGATGGCCAATCCCGAGGCGCGGCGACTGCTCTCCACGGAAGAGAATCAGCCCGCCACTGACGTGAGCGAACTTACTTTGCCGCAGGAAATTGTCCGGCAGGCTCTCGAATTGTCGAGGCACGCTTCCGCGCCCGCCGCACGGGAATACGTGGTCTCCAAGCCCACCGGCGAGCGAACGATCGGCCTGGTCTGCGCGGTGTTGGGCGAAGGCGAAGGGAAAGGTTCGGGCAGTGAGTCGGTGCTGTTGCTTCGCGACGTGACCGAAGAAAAACGCCAGGCGGCCGAGCGCGAGTTAGCGCGGCGCAAGGAGTCGCTCGCGGAAATGGCCACCCTGCTGGCCCACGAAATTCGCAATCCGCTCGGAAGCCTGGAGCTTTTCGCCGGATTGCTGGCGGATGCGGCGGCCGAGCAGCCGGACCTGCGGCGCTGGACCGACCACATTCAAGCTGGCTTGCGCGGGCTTTCCGCCACGGTCAACAACGTCCTTCAATTCCACAGCCAGCCGGACCTGCAAATGGCCGATGTGAATTTGGGGCGCCTGATGCGCGAGTCGGTCGAATTTCTGCGGCCCCTGGCTCGGCAAGCGGGCCTGCGCATCGAATTTCAGAATTCACTGGGCGAGCTGGAGATTCCCGCGGATGCGCACCGGCTGCAGCAGGTGTTTTTCAATCTGGCGCTCAATGCGTTCCGGGCGATGCCCGTCGGAGGGACGCTGTCGATCCGGCTGCAATGGGCGGACTTCGAACGGCTCAACGAAGTGTGCATCACCTTTGAGGATACGGGCCGAGGGATTGCCGCGGAGCATCTGGACAAAATCTTCGAGCCGGGTTTCACGACGCAGCCGGGAAATCCGGGCATCGGGCTGGCGGTGTGCCGCACGGTTGTCGAGCAGCATCACGGGACGATTGCGGCGACGGGCGAGCCGGGCAAGGGCACGACTTTTTCGGTGATCGTACCGCGCGTGGTGGTGGCGCCGCAGCCCGGACGGGATTTGCGCGCGGCGGTGGGCGCGGGGAGAAGCGCATGAATCACGTGATGGTAGTCGACGACGAAGCGCCGATGCGCACGGCGCTCGAGGCGCATTTTGCGCGCGACGGATGGGAAGTGACCACGGCGTACGGCGCGCGGGATGCGCTGGAAAAATTCCGGCGCGCCCCTTGTCCGTTGGTGATCACGGACATGCGCATGCCAGACGGCGACGGACTGGGCGTGATGCGCGGAATGCGCGAAGTGGCGCCGCAAGTGGGCATCGTATTTCTGACGGCGTACGCGTCGGTCCCGGAAGCGGTGCGGGCCATGCGCGAAGGCGCTTGCGATTATTTGGTGAAGCCGGTGCGTTTCGATCAACTGAAGGAAGTGACGCGGAGAGTGCTGGCGCGTTCAGCGGCTTCGGAGCCCGCAGCGACGGAAAGCGCGCTGGTGGGAAATGCGCCGGCATTGAAGAGTTTGCTTGAGCGGGCACGGCAGGTCGCTCGTACGGATATGGACGTCCTGATTTCAGCCGAAAGTGGCACGGGGAAGGAGCTACTGGCGCGGCTGATTCATCAGGCGAGCGACCGCCGGAACCGCCCATTCGTGGCCGTAAATTGTGCGGCGTTCCCGGAATCGCTGCTCGAAAGCGAGCTTTTCGGATACGCGCGCGGCGCGTTCACCGGAGCAGTGGCAGGCAAGCCCGGAAAATTCGAACTGGCGCACACCGGGACTCTCCTGCTCGACGAAATCGGCGAAATGCCGCTGCCACTTCAGCCGAAATTGCTGCGCGTCTTGCAGGAACGCGAAGTGGACCGCCTGGGCGAGACGCGGACGGTGCGCGTGGACGTGCGCGTGATCGCCACGACCAATCAGCCGCTGGCGAGCCTCGTGGAAGAAGGAAAGTTTCGTGCAGATCTTTTCTACCGGCTCAACGTGGTGCCGTTCACGATTCCACCGTTGCGGGAGCGCCCTGGCGACGTCCGGCTGCTGGTCTCGCATTTCCTTCGCAAATATGCGGCGGAAGCCCACGCGGAGGCTCCGGAATTTTCGCCGGAACTGCTGGAGCAGCTCGATGCGCACACGTGGCCGGGAAACGTCCGGGAACTGGAAAATCTGGTGCGGCGCGCAATTGCGTTGCATCCGGGCGGAACGGTGGGAGCGGAATTCTTCTCTCCTTCGATGGGCGCGTCGCGGGCGGATCGGGATGCTGCCGCGGAGCGAACGGATCCAGGCGAGTTGGCGGCGCTCGCTGGATCAGGATCGCTGCGCGAAATGGAGCGCCAGCTATTGATCGCGACGCTCGATGCCGAGGGAGGAAACCGCACGCGGGCGGCGCGCGCGCTGGGCATTTGCCCGCGCACGATGCGCAACAAAATCCGCGAATACGGCTTGCCGCCGCGCACGTACCGGCGCGCGGGCGCCGTGGCTGCTTCCGTCGTGGGGGGGCGGGCATGAGTTTAATTAATACGCCGTATATACCGTTTCTCCAGCGCTATCTGGATCTCGCGTCGTTCCGCGAGACACTGGTGTCCGCGAACCTAGCGAATATCGACACGCCGGGCTATCAAGCGGTGGACATTTCCTTTCAGAGCGAACTGGCATGGGCCAGCACGGGTGACTTCGCCAAGCCGCTGCGTCCCGTAGTGCGTCCCGTGTACGGACTGATCGAACGGCCGGACGGAAACAACGTCAGCCTGGACCGCGAGAGCATGCTGCTGGCGCAGACGCAACTGGAATACAAAGCGGCGATCGAACTGATCCGGGCGGAATTTCGCCGGATTCTGGGCGCCATTAACGACGGGAGGGAATCGTGAACCTCTTTGGAGTGATGACCATCAGCGGAACGGCGCTGCTCGCCGAACGCGAGCGCGCCGAAATTGTGGCCAGCAATTTGGCCAACGCGGAAACCACGCGCACGCCGCAAGGCGGGCCCTATCAGCGGGAACACGTGGTGTTCGCGGCCATGCGCCCGTTCGGAATGCCGTTTGGGGTGCAACTGGCGAGCATGGTGGATTTCAGCGCGAGAGGCGTGCAGGTGGAAGGGGTGGTTGCCGATCCCGCGCCACCGATCCGTCGATACGAGCCCGGACATCCCGATGCGGATGCGCAAGGCTACGTGGAGATGCCGAACATCAACCCGGTCGAGGAGGAAGTGAATTTGATGGGCGCGGCGCGGTCGTACCAGGCGAATGTTTCGGCGGTGCAAGCGACCAAGAACATGATTTCGTCCGCGCTGGAGATTCTGGCGTGAGGGCTGCGGGCCGAGTGCGCGCGAAGAAGGGGTGAACGATGGCGAATCCCATCCAAGGATTTTCTTCCATGCCGCAGGTCAACGCGCCGGGCAGCGGCGCGGCGACGAACCCCGCGAGTGGTATTGCGGGTACCGGCGATACTCCCGATTTCACGCAGACGCTGGATGGAATGATGAACCAGATGGCGGACATGCAGACGAGCGCGGAGAAGCAGGTGGTGAATTTGCTGCAGGGCAACGGACAGGATGTGCATTCGGCGATGATCGCGGTGGAAAAGGCGGATTTGTCGTTCCAGCTGATGATGCAGGTGCGCAACAAAATCATTCAGGCCTACCAGACCATTTCGCAGATGCCGTTCTAGGCTTGGCATCGGCGAAAGACTTTCAGCAGGCGTTCGCAAGGATTCCGCCGCGACCGGCGCCGGCGGGACCGAACGAGCCGCCAGTAGAAGACACGGCAGCGCTTTCCCGATCTGACCGGAACTGAAGCAGCCGGGCGAACCAACACCGTGGAGAAGTTTCTAAAACAGTTGACGGCCTTCATGCGCGGGATGAACTCGCGGCAGAGAATCCTGCTGGGCGTGAGTGCGGCCGCCGTGCTGCTGGTGATTGGCATTTTTGCGCGGCTCAGCCAAAACGCCGCGTACAAGACGCTCTACACCGGCTTGCAGCCGGCGGACGAGCAGTCCGTGATCCAAAGCCTGGCAGCGAAAAACATTCCCTATCAGGTTTCCACGGACGGGACGAGCGTGAGCGTGCCCGCCGACAAGCTCGACAAAGCGCGCTTGGAACTTGCGGGCGAAGGACTGCCGCAGACGGGGCGGCTCGGATTCGAAATCTTCGACAAGCAAAACTGGACAGAGAGCGATTTCACCGAGCAAGTGGATTATCAGCGCGCGCTCGAAGGGGAACTGGAGCGCACGATCCAAACGCTGGGCGATGTGGAATCGGTGAGCGTACACCTGGTGCTGCCGCACGAGTCGCTATTCACCGACCGCGAGCGCCCGGCGAAGGCGGCCGTCGTGCTGAAGCTGCGCGGCGAGCTGACGGATCAGGAGGTGAACGCCGTCACGCACCTGGTGGCGAGCGCCGTGGATGGGCTTGCGCCGGAAAACGTGACGCTGATCAGCGCGGACGGCATGACGCCGATTGTGGCCAAGGGACACGATGGGATCGGCGGAATGGATTCGTCCGCGGATTTCGAGGCCGCATTGGAGAAAAAGCTGGTGGCCACGCTAACTCCGGTAGTCGGGCAGGGCCACGTGAAAGCGAGCGTGACTGTTTCGTACGACCAGAGCTCCGGCGACACCACGCAGGAAATCTACGACCCGACGAATCCGGTGCTGGTATCGGAGCAAGTGCAGGAGGAAAACTTCGGCGGGCGTCCGCCGGAGGGAATTCCGGGGACGACGAGCAACGTGCCGACCGCGACGGGCGCGGCTTCGGTCAATACCACCACCAACGCCAACGCGGCCAAGAATACGAACCCCAAGGCTGCAAACAACGCTACGGCCGCGAACGGCAAGTCCGGCGCATTGCAACCGAATCCCGCGAATCCCATGACGTCGATCTCCTCCGAGTCGGAGGGACAGCGCAGCGACAGCCGCACGTACGCCGTGAGCAAAACGCTTCGGCACACCATCGATCCGGCGGGGCGAATTGAAAGCGTCGACGCGGCCGTGCTGGTGGATGACGCCGTAGAGCAACAGAAGGACGCAAACGGGCAAGTGCACGAAGTGCGGCGAAAGCGCACGCCGGAAGAAATGAAGCAGATCGGGGATTTGGCGCGCGCGGCAATGGGTTTCGATGCCGCGCGCGGAGACGTGCTGTCGGTGGAGAACGTTCCGTTCGTGATTCCGCCGGTGGAAACGCCCAAACCGCTTCCGCTCGTGCAGCGCGTGCGCATTTTGACCGAGCAATGGATTTGGCTGGTGCGTTATGCGGTACTGCTGATTTTGTTCGGGCTGGTGTATTTGCTGGTGCTGCGACCGATCACCAATCAGTTGCTCGAGGCGCTGCGGCAGGGCAGCCGCGCGGGAGTTCCGGCGCTGGCGGGTGCAGCGGCAGGCGGCGAGCTGCCCGGGGCTGCTGCCGGCGAAGTGGGCGCGGCGCCGCTTTCGGCGGGCGATTTGGAGCGCGAGTTGAGCCAGAGCAATTCGGAAGTGGACCGCGTGGTGCGGATGAAGAAGCATTTGGCGGATCGCGTGAAGCAGGAGCCGACGGCGGCGAGCCAGCTGGTGCGGACGTGGATTAACCAGAAGAGGGAACGCTGATGGCCGGCGAGCCGGAAATTACGGGATTGCAGAAAGCGGCCATTCTGCTGATTTTGCTTGGCGACGACGCGGCGACGGCGATCTACCGGCACCTGAACGACACGGAACTGCAGCAGATTACGGAGCAGATCGCATCACTCCAATCCGTGCCTCCGGAGACCGCTAATCAAGTGCTGACCGAATTTCACCGCCTGACGATCACGCAGGACTCGCTGGCCGCGGGCGGGATTGAAGTGGCGTCGAAGATGCTGACGCAGGCGTTTGGCGAGACGGCGGCGAGGGCCCTGCTCGAGCAGGTGGCGGCGGCGCACGAGGAAACGGCGCAGCTCTTCGAGGCGCTGCAGAAAACCGATCCACAGCAGCTGGTGAAGTTCGTCGAATCGGAGCACCCGCAGACGATCGCCATGGTGCTGGCGCACATGGGCACGCGGACGGCGTCGGCGCTGCTCGTGTTGCTGCCGGATAAGCTGCGCGGGCATGTGGTGAAGCGGCTGGCGGAAATGCAGGCGTTTTCGCCGGAGATGGCGCAAAAGATTTCGCAAGTGCTGCACCGCAAGGTGGTGGCGCTCGGAGATCAGGTGCGGCGGTCGTACGGGGGCGTGAAAATCGCGGCGGAGCTGCTGAACCGGATCGATCCGAAGGTGAGCAAGTCGATTCTGGAGAACGTCGAATCGGAGGACGCCAAGCTGGCACTCAGTATTCGCAACAGCATGTTCACATTCGAGGACCTGTTGGGCGTGCCGGAAAGCGGAATTCGCGACCTGCTGTCGAGCGTGGACAAAAAGACTCTGGCGACGGCGCTCAAGGGCGCGCCGGAAGATTTGAAGAACCACATTTTCAAGACGATGTCGTCGCGCGCCGTGGAAATGCTGAAGGAAGACATGGAAGCGCTCGGTCCGGTGCGCGCTCACACGGTGATGCAGGCGCAGCAGGATATCGTGCAGGCGGCGCGCAATCTGGAAGCCGAAGGGAAACTGGTGCTGAACAATGAGCAGCAGGAAGCGTACATCGTCTGAGCGGCCTGGCGGCGAAGGGGCCGCACCGTTTGTGTACCGTCCGGCGCCGGGCTGGACGTCTCCCGTTGAAGAGGCTGTAGGCGGAGGAATTGCGGTGCTGGCGACCGTGGGCGCCGGGGCGGCTAGTGTGCCGGCGCCGAATGCCGAAGAGCAGGCACTGGCGCGGGAAAGGCAGGCGTTCGAGAGTGGATTTCGCGAGGGCGCGGCCAAGGCCCGCGCAGAAAACGAAGCGCAGGCGCAAAAGCAGCGCGAGGCTGTTGCCGAGGCTTTGCGGGCGTTCGCGCAGCAGCGCGACGAGTACTTTCGCCGCGTGGAGGCCGAAGTCGTGAGCCTGGCGATGGCCGTCGCCCGGAAGGTTTTGCGGCGCGAGGCGCACATCGATCCGCTTTTGCTGACGGGAATGGTTCGCGTGGCACTGGAGAAAATGGCCGCAAGCCAGAACGTGCGGCTGCGCGTGCACCCGTCGCAAATCGCCGCGTGGCGGGAATTCATAGCGCAGCAGGCGGATTTTCCGGTGGCGCCGGAGCTTTCCGGCGATGCCACGCTCGAACCGAATCAATGCCAGATCGAAACGGAGTTGGGCATTACCGAGCTGAACCTTGAAACGCAGCTAAAGGAAATCGAGCAGGGGCTATTTGACCTGCTCGCGCAGAGGCCCTCGCCGCAATGAAGCAATCGCCTCCGATACTTGACGCATTTTTTAGGCGCCTCGATCAGATTCCTCTGTGGCGTTCGACGGGACGCGTCACAAAATCCGTCGGATTCTTGGTGGAATCGGAGGGGCCGTGCTGTTCAGTAGGAGAGTGCTGCGAGATTGTCGGCACGGACGGCGTGTCGCGCGAAGGGGAAGTGGTCGGGTTTCGCGGCCGGACCGTACTGTCGATGCCGCTCAAGCGCCCGGAGGGAATCCGCTTCGGAGACCGCGTGATCACGCACGGCATTCATCCGGTGCTTCCCGTGGGAGATGACTTGCTCGGGCGAGTGATCGATGCCACGGGCCAGCCCATCGATTCGCTGGGCGGATATCGCGCGCCCGACTATCGCCCGTTGCACGGCTCGCCTCCCCAGCCACTCAACCGCACACTGATTCGCGAGCCGCTTGGTTGCGGCATCCGCGCCATCGACGGAATGCTTTCGTGCGGACGCGGACAGCGCATCGGAATTTTCGGCGGCAGCGGCGTGGGGAAGAGCACTCTGGTGGGAATGATGGCTCGGGGCACGTCAGCTGACTTGACCGTTTTGGCGCTGGTGGGCGAGCGCGGCCGCGAAGTTCGCGAATTTTTGGAAGAGTCGCTCGGTGAAGAGGGGCTCAAACGTTCGGTAGTGGTGGTGGCCACCTCGGATCAATCGCCGCTGCTTCGTTTGCGGGCCGCGCTGGTGGCCACGGCTGTAGCCGAATACTTTGCGGCGCGCGAGCGGCACGTGCTGTTGGTGATCGATTCGCTTACGCGCTTCGCCATGGCGCAGCGCGAGGTCGGTTTGGCGGCGGGCGAGCCGCCCACGGCGAAGGCTTACACACCGTCCGTATTTTCGTTGCTGGCGCAGTTGGTTGAGCGCGCCGGGCACTTCGGCTCCGGCAGCATCACGGCATTCTACAGCGTGCTGATGGAAGGAGACGATCAGCAGGACCCGCTGATCGACGCGGTACGGGCACTGCTCGATGGTCACGTGGTGCTCGACCGCCGTCTCGCGGTTCGCAATCACTATCCGCCGATCTCCGTGCTCGATAGCCTGAGCCGGCTGCTCGATGCTGTCTGCACGGCGGAACACCTCAGCAAAGTCCAGCGGCTGCGGCAGCTCATGGCTGCCTACGCCGCGTCGGAAGACTTGGTCCGCATAGGCGCATATCAGAAAGGCACGGACCCGGCGCTCGACAAGGCACTGGAAGTGATGCCTGCGGTCAACCGATTCTTGTGCCAGAAAAAGACCGACTTGTGCACCTTCGACGAAGCTCGGACTCAGCTTCTCGCGATTCCGGGGTAAAACCGATGGCGTTTCAATTTTCATTGCAGCCCGTGTTGCGGCTGCGCGCGAGCTACGAACGTATCGAGCGGCTTCGCTTGCTGCAGATTGCGGCGGCCATCGTGCAGGTGCAGAACGAGATTTCTGCCGCCGTGCGAGAGTCGGAAGAGGCGCGGCACGCTCTGCGCGAACGGCTCACGGCCGGGGCGTCCGGTGTGGAAATTCAATTCGAGACAGTCTGCGAGACCGCGCGGCTGAACTATCGCCGTGCACTGGTTGCGCGCCTCGCCGGATTGCGCAGAAAGCATGAAATGCAGACAGCCGTCTACCGGATGGCGCGGCAGAAGCGGGAAATTTTGGAAAATCTGCACGAGCGGCAGCTGCAAGAGTACCAGCGCGAGCAGGCGCGCCGCGAACAGAGCGCGCTCGACGAACTGTTTCTTCTGCGTTACGGCAATCCTCTGGCTGAATAGTTCTTGCCGAGAGACCTGGGCAATCCTTGCCGCGTTATTCGAATTGCCGACGACTGTGAGTTCGCCACTTCTGGCTGCGACTCGCGTAAGGCGAGTCGCAGCAATTAGATCCATGGCAGATCACGGCGCCGGCGTCGTTCTTCAGAGTTGGCCTGGGCATTGCATTGGGTCCGATTGCCAATGGACCGCCTATGCTGCCCATGCTGAATGTCGCTGGTCAAAGCCCCGTCGCGCAGGCCGCCGCGCCGCCGTCTTCATTCGGCGGTGGTGGGTCGGGACCTTCGCGGCCGAGTGCTTTCGATGGAGTCCTTTCGGCGAAATACGCGGCCCATGGAAACTCCGGGACCCAGGCTACGGTGGACCGCTCGACCGGATCGGGTGAGGTTCAGCATCCACCGGCTCGCAAGCCCCTGCACCCAGATGCCAATCCAGGAAGCGGTGCGCCGAGCGCGACAGCGGTCGCGGTTCCTGTGCAGACTCCTGCTGCGGGTACTTCGGCGCAACCAGCGCAGTCAGCTGATTCCACTGGTGGCGCTTCACCCAAAGCGGGCGCTGCGTCGTCATCTGCAACCGGTGCGGCGGCGCTGACGGAGCTATCGATACTGACGTCAGCGATAGCTCCTGGCGACGCGACTCCATCGCCGAGTTCGGCGTCCACGATAGCAGGGGCTGCTCCGCAAGGGACTGGGTCACCGAACCCAAACGCGGAGGCATTCGCGCCGGCGGATTCGACACGCAGTTCGGACGCGAAGCGGACCCAAACGGCAGACGCCCCGTCCAACACGAATTTGCCAGCACCTGGCGGGCAAGCAGGTTTGCAGGTGAGCCCCATGGTTGCGGCAGATATGCCGCTTCAACGTCCTCAACTGGTCGCGTTTCAGCCGCCGGTAGCGTCGGCAATGCTGGATGGAAAGACGGCGTCGCAGGCGGCGGAAGGCATCTCGTTAGCAAGCTCGAGCGCCAGCGCTTCGACGAATCCGTCTTCGATCAAGCCAACCCCAGGAACTTCGGTCGATCCAGCTGCTGCCATGTCTACGGCCACAGCAGCCCAAAATTCGCAGCAACTTCAAGGTGATGCCCGCATAGCCCCTGTTGCGATTGAAACGAATGCACCGGCGCCTCCCGGCACGATCCAGCTCAAATTCCTCTCGGTCCCGCCAGCGGCTGCAACAGACAGTTCACCGTTGGGTTCCACGGGAATCACCCGCGGAAGCGCGCAAATCGCCGCAGCCGTCGCCGCGAAACAAGTCGCCGCAGCCGCGCCTTCTTCGGGCGCGAACACGAACCACGCCGGCGCGGGCGGGCAAAACAGCAACCCGAAAAACTCGAATTCCAATTCAGCCGCCGTCGCGCAGGCCGCCGGGCTCGCGCAGGCGTCTGGTGGTGGGCCACTGCATGCGCCGGCCGACGCTCCTCCGCAAGCCCCAGCGCCGGCCGGTCCAGCAGCGGCGGCCCCCGGCGCGCCGCCGTCGGCGCCTGCAAGCGCGAACGCGTCGATTACCGGAAGGCCTGCGCTTCTACCTGCTGCGGCCCCGTCGTCGTTGAATGATGTAGTGCAAGCCAGCCAGCTCTACCAGCATGTGGGGGGCGGTGAGATGCACATCGCGATGAGCACGGACTTATTGGGCGCGGTGGACGTTCACGCCGTGGTGCGCCAAAGCACGGTGACTGCCACGATCGGGGTGCAGCGCCCAGACGTGCAGACGCTTTTGGCGAACGATTTGCCCGCGCTGCAGCATGCGCTTTCGGAGCACAGCCTGCATGTGGAACAGATTTCGGTGCTCAGCGGATCCGCCGGCAACCAGACGGACTCGGGCAGGCAATCTCCGCAAAACCAGCAGAGTTGGCGCGGCCCGTTTCCTGGCTCACGCGGCATCGACCGCGACAGTGATTCGCGAGCGGTGCAGCTTGCAACCACTGCGGCGAGCATTGCGGCGGAGCCAGCCAGCTACGAGGCGGGCCAGTTGAGCATTCATGTTTAGCGAAGTGGCAGCACAGGAGAAGCGCAGATGATACCGATGGTGAATCCATTCCTCCCGCAAGCGGCGGACGCAACGGGAAACACGAACAACTCAGCTGGCTCGTCCAACTCCTCCTCCGGGTCGAACCAGTTGAACGGCAACTCGTTCATTCAATTACTGGCGGCGCAGCTTCAGGCGCAGGACCCATTGAACCCGCTCGATCCTTCCACATTCGTCACGCAGCTCGTGCAGTTCAATCAGCTTCAGCAGCTTATCGATATCAACCAAACTCTCTCGCAGGCGGCTCCGCCGGCTGCTACGGGAGGAACACAACCCAGCAACTCGGCGGTGAATACGGCCGCGAAGACGCCGCAGCAGGCCACAACTTCGAACCTCTAGGAGAAACGAAATGCCATCCTTTGCCACAGCTTTGTCCGGACTCAACGCCAATTCGCAAGATCTCTCGGTGATCTCGAATAATTTGGCGAACCTGAATACGACAGCCTTCAAGAGCGCAGCCGCGTCGTTTCAGGATCTCTTTTATCAGCAGATCGGATCCAGCGGAGATGGCAACCCGCTCGAGGTCGGCGCCGGCACGCAAGTGGGCTCGGTTCCCACGAATTTTACGCAGGGCAATACAGAATCCACCGGAGTTCCCACGGACCTGGCGATTCAAGGTGGAGGCTTTTTAATCGGAATGAAAAACGGCCAGGAAGTATTTACGCGCGCGGGCAATTTGTCGCTCACGTCCGATGGCTTGTTAGTGGCTCCGGACGGTTCGCAGATTCAGGGCTTTTCCGCCGTCAATGGCGTCATCAGCCCCAGCCAGACGCCCGGCCCTCTGACGATTTCAACCGGCCTCATCAATCCACCGAACGCGACGGCCAACGCGCAGCTGAGCGTAAACCTGGACTCGGGCACGGCGGTCGGCGGCACTTTCAGCACTCCGTTCACCGTGTACGATTCGCTTGGCGCTCCGCACGTGCTGACGTTCTCGTTCACGAAAACTGCAGCCAACGCCTGGAGCTACTCCATCACGATTCCGGCGGCCGACGTGGCCGGAGCCACGGCGGTCGTGATTGCCAGCGGAACCGGTGCGACCGGCTTAACCTTCAACGGCGCCGGCCAGCTCACGTCGCCAACGGGAAACATTACCGGAATTTCCATCGCGAATTTGGCTGATGGCGCCAACACGCTCACCTTCGACTGGAATTTGACGGACGCCAACGGCAACGGGTTGCTCACGCAAGTCTCCGCGCCGTCGTCCACATCGGCCACGCATCAGGATGGTTTCGCCAGTGGATCGCTGGTGAGTTACAACATCGGGTCGGACGGCATCATTCAAGGCACGTTCAGCAATGGACAAACGCAGCCGCTCGGCCAAATTCTTCTGGCTACATTTGCCAACGATCAGGGCCTGAGCCGCCTCGGCTCCAACGAATTCGTTGCGAACCTGGCTTCTGGCGCGCCGAGCGTCGGGGTTCCAGGAACCGGGGGCCGCGGCACCCTCTCCGGAGGAGCGTTGGAACAATCGAACGTCGATATTTCGACGGAATTTGCCAACCTGATCCTGGCCCAAAGCGGGTTTCAGGCGAATGCGAAGGTGGTCACGACACTGGACACAATTACGCAGGACACGATCAACATGATTCAGTAAGGAGCAGACGAGCGTCGCGCGCCGGATCCGTGACGGCGAGCGGAGCGCGCGGTTCCGGCGTTCGCGAGACGCTCTTCATTAGAAACGTCAAAGAATCAATTCGTTGGTCTCGCGGCTTCTCATCGGACGCCCGATCGCAGTAGCGCGGCCGCGCGAAAACTCCCGCAAAAACAATGGCTTGCGCGCTGCCGCGCGTTCACTCAGAAATTACTGCCTGCATTCCGGCTTCGGTTTTTCGATTGCATGTCTCTGCTCGAAGCCATGGCACAAGCTCCCGCTGCAGCGCCTGCACCACCGAAGAAAAAGTCCCGCGGCAAGAAACTCTTGATCGTGGTCGTAGCCGTAGTGTGCGTCGGATTGGGAGCCGGCGGTTGGCTATGGCACCGTTCCGCAGCGGCGCAGGGTAAGCCCCAGCCCGAGGACGCGACGCAAGTGAAGTCGGTGCTGCACCTCGATAGTTTCGTGGTGAACCTGCAGGGCGGTTCGGACAGCGGGTACTTGCGCGTGGGAATCGACCTGGGCCTGGGGACGGCTGCAGCGCAGGGCGAGAACCAAAAGGACATCATCGCGCCGCTGCGCGACACGATTTTAACGGTGCTCGGCACGGAGAACGTGGACGATCTGTTGACTCCCGCGGGCAAAGCCAAATTGAAAGACCAGATTCTCGCGGCCATTAACAAGCGCCTTCCGGAGATTCAGTGCCGCGAGGTCTACTTCACGGATTTTCTGGTGCAGCAGTAAGCAGCGCAGACCCATGGCCCAGTCCAGCAACCCGGCGGTCATCGAAGGTTCCGTTCCGGCGGCGCAACCGGCGCTCGCCGTCGATCCTTGGATCGGGCTGCTGCACGTTTCCACTTCGATTGCGATCGACGCGGCGATCGTCGGGCTGACGGTGCGCGATCTTTTTCGCCTGGAGAAAGGCTCGATCGTGGCCACGGGGCAACCGGTTGGATCGAATGTGCCGGTGCGCGCGGGCGGCTCGCTGATCGGCTGGGGTGAGTTCCAAGTTGTCGGCGAGCGGCTGGCAGTGCGCATGGCCGAGCTGGCCTGAACGCAAGATAAAAGGAGCGCAATGGAATCGCGGAGTCTATCGGCGCAAAGGTTTTCGGCGCTCGATTTTGTGCGCTCGATTTTCGGCCGGCTTGCGGTTCTGTCGCGAGGGCGCGTATGGCGCCGCCGTCCGCGCAGCTTGCGCATGTGCGAGACGATCTCGCTCGGCAACCGCGGGTATCTCGCCGTGGTCCGCTATCGCCAGCAGGAATTTCTGGTCGGCGGCACCACAAATTCGATCGCGCTTCTCGCGCAGCTGGCGAGCGAGTCGGCAGCTGAACCGGAACGCGCGGAGGACGACGATCCGGCCCGGTGATCCGCCGCCGGCGCCCAATGGCCCCATGACATGTTCCTCGCTGATCAAACGACTGGGCTTTGCAGCTCTGATGTTTGCGACGTGGCCCACGTCCGCAGCCGCGCAGGGGCGATCTCTGCCGACGTTCCCGCTGCGGCTGCCACCGATTTCCGACAGCTCCACGTGGACGATCGTGATCGTCCTCACGCTGCTAACCGTTCTGCCTGCGCTATTGCTGTCGATGACACCGTTCGTCCGTATTCTCATCGTGTTTCATTTCCTGCGCCAGGCGCTCGGAACGCAGGACACGCCCAGCAATCAGACACTGATCGGGCTGGCGCTGTTTCTCACCTATTTCGTGATGCAGCCGGTAGGCGTGCAGATCAATCGCGTAGCCGTCGTTCCGCTGGAGCAGCATCGCATTACGGCGATGCAGGCGCTCGATCGCGGTTCGGTGCCGCTGCGCGATTTCATGCTCAAGTTCACGCGGGAAAAGGACCTCGCGCTCTTCACCCAGATGGCACAAATTCCGCGCCCGCGCGAGCCTTCCGACCTGCCCATGCGCGTGGTGATTCCGGCGTACATCTTGTCGGAGATGAAAGCGGGATTTCAGATCGGCGCGGTGCTGTTCTTGCCGTTCATGGTGGTGGACATGGTGGTTGCGGCCATCACCACGTCGGTCGGCATGCTGCAGCTTCCACCCGTGATCATCTCAACGCCTTTGAAGATTCTGCTGTTCGTGGTGGCCGACGGCTGGAATCTGGTGATCGGCTCGCTGCTGAAAACCTTTTCGTGAGGCGCGCCCATGTCGATGGCTCAAGTGATTCAAATTACCCGCTCGACACTCGAAATCTCCTTCATCGTCAGCGCGCCGATTTTAGCGGCGGCGATGCTGGTGAGCGCGCTCATCAGCGTGGGGCAAGTGCTCACGTCGATGCAGGATGCGACGCTTTCGACGGTGCCGCGTATCGCGGCGGTCGGCGCGTTTGCCTTCTGGCTGACGCCGTGGATGATGCGCCGGCTGGTGATGTTCACGATCGAGCTGTTCGGCAATTTCCGCCATCTTGTGCAATGAGCGTTTGGGGAGTGAGGGGTGATCGAGGCATTTCTCAGTCGCGCGCTGCTCGTCGCCATCCGCATCGGCGGATTGATGACGTTTGCGCCGTTCTACGGCAATGCCGCGCTGCCCAACCAGGTGAAAGCGGGGCTCACGCTGATTCTTACCGTGCTGTTGCTTCCCGTCTACGCGCACGGCAACGCGCCGGCGGCGCACAGCATCGGCGAGTGGATCGCCAAGGCGCTCAGCGAAGCGGCGATTGGATTGATGGTCGGATTCACCACGCAGTTTGTTTTCGACGGCATGGAGGTGGCGGGCCAGATCATGGGTTTTCAATTCGGTTTTTCGCTGGTGAACATCATCGATCCGAACACGCAGGTGCAGACCACGGTGCTCGGCACCTTCCACGAAATTTTCGCTTTGCTGGTGTTCATGGAACTGGGCATTCAACGATGGCTGTTGCGTGCCACGGCCGCGAGTTTCCGCATGATCCCCGTGGGTGGTCTGGTGGGCTCCCGGCTGCCGGCTGCCGAGCTGCTGCGCATGGCCGGAGCCATGTGGCTCGTGGGTGCGGAGATTGCGTTTCCCGTAGTGCTGGCCACCATGCTGACCGATTTGACGGTCGGCTTCGTGTCCAAGGCGTCTCCGCAATTCCCGGCGATGTTTTTCGGCATTTCCGCAAAAGTGCTGATCGGGCTCGCCGTGCTTTACGGCGCGGTGGCCTTTTGGCCGGACTCGCTCGCTCACTACTTTCTATCACGCGCTTGCCGATCTCCAGCGCCTGCTCTCGATCGCCCGCTAGGGAAGCCGAACCATGGCCGATGAGCAAAAGACAGAACGAGCGACTCCTCAGCGAAGGAAAAAGGCGCTCGAACGCGGCCAGCTGGCGCGCAGCCGCGATCTGCCTGCGGCGCTGGCGTTGCTCGCGGTTGCCGTGATCTTGCGCTGGGCGCAGAGAGGATGGCTGCCGGCCTGGCGCGGTTTCTTTCGCGATTTGTTGGCTGTTGCTTCGAACGCCGACGTGAGCGCGTTTTATCCGGCGATGCACTGGACCGCCACGGACACGATTCGATGGGCAGGCCCGCCGCTCGCGGCCGCCTTTGCCATTTCGGGACTCGGCTTGGTGGCACAAGGAGGTTTTGTCTTCACCCCTCTGGCATTCGAACCGAAGTGGGAGCGCTTCAACCCCGCAAGCAACCTCTCGCGAATTGTTTCGGTCGGCGGGCTGAGCCCGCTGCTGAAATCGCTGGTTCCCGCCGCGTTTCTTCTCTACATCGCTGTCGCGATCCTTCGCCGCGACTGGCTGCAGCTGATCCACGCTTCACAAATGGGACTTCCCGCCGAGATGCACTGGCTTGCAGGCCTGCTGTACGAGTTCTCTTGGAAGGGGGGAATCGTGCTTCTGGTGTGGTCGGCCGCCGACTACGGCTTGCAGCGGTGGAATTACGAACGCTCCATGCGCATGAGCAAGCAGGAGATTCGCGAGGAGTTCAAGGAACTCGAAGGCAACCCGACCACACGCGGCCGCCAGCGCCGTCGGCGGCGCGAAATGCGCGGCCGACGGATGCTCCAGCAAGTTCGCCGCGCCACGGTAGTGATCACCAACCCGGACGAATTTGCCGTGGCGCTCGAATATGTGCCCGAAAAAATGCCCGCGCCGGTGGTCTTGGCCAAGGGGCGCGGGGAACTAGCGCAAAGGATCAAGCGCGAGGCGCGCTGGCACGAAATTCCCATTGTCGAAAACCGGCCGCTGGCGCAGGCGCTTTACCGCACCGTCGAAGTGGGCGGAACGATTCCCGCGAAGCTTTACACCGCCGTCGCCGAGGTGCTCGCGTTCATCTACCGCGCGCAGGCCCGCATGCGGGCGGAAGCCGAAGGCCGCCGTCCGAATTCGCCGGGCGCGACGGACGTAACTCCCGGAAAGAAGCCGCAGAGGTAATCCGAAACCATGGCCGCTGCTTCCAACGCGCTCGCCTCCGCCAAGAAACCAAATCACGATTGGTTTCTGCCGCTGGCTGCTGTCGCCGTGGTGTTCGTTATGCTGGTTCCCATTCCGGCGTTCCTGCTGGATATCCTGCTAGCCAGCAGCATCACGCTTGCGGTCTTGGTGCTTCTCTCCGCGCTGCAAATCCTGCGGCCGGTGCAATTTTCCGTTTTCCCCACGCTGCTCTTGCTGCTCACGTTGTTCCGCCTCTCACTCAATCTGGCCAGCACGCGCCGGATCTTACTGCACGGCAGCGAAGGCACCTCCGCAGCCGGGCACGTGATCGAATCGTTCGGACAATTCGTGGTGGGCGGAAACTACGTGGTCGGTTTCGTCGTATTCCTGGCGCTGATCGCCATTCAATATCTGGTAATCAACCACGGAGCGGTGCGCACCGCGGAAGTCTCGGCGCGGTTCACTTTGGACGCGTTGCCTGGCAAGCAGATGGCGATCGACGCCGATCTCAACTCCGGCGTTATCGACGAGCGCACTGCCCGCGCCCGCCGCGAACAGATCGCCCGCGAAGCCGAATTCTACGGCGCGATGGACGGCGCCGCCCGATTCAGCCAGCGCGACGCGCTGGCCACCATCCTGATCACCGCCATCAACATCATTGCTGGTTTTCTGATCGGCGTCTTTCAGCATGGCATGACTCTGCAAGATGCGCTGACCACCTACACGATCCTGACGGTTGGCGACGGCTTGGTGACTCTGATTCCGTCGCTTCTGGTATCCGTTGCCGGTGGAATCGTGGTTACGCGCGCCACCTCCGATGATCCCATTGGCACGGAAGTCGGTCGCCAGCTTTTCTCTAAGCGCCGCACGCTCTACCTCGCCTCCGGCGTGATGACCAGCCTTGCATTGATTCCCGGCCTGCCAAAGTTCTCCTTCCTGCTCCTGGCCGGGTCCGTCGCGTATCTCGGATATCGCACTCCGGATCTGGCTGCGTCGCCGGCCGGCAAAGAGACGGAAATCGAACGCAAGCCGGGCATGCAGGAGCAGCTCGAAGCGCTGCTCAAGCTCGACGACATCAGCCTCGAAGTGGGCTTCGGCTTGATTCCGCTGGTCGACCAGAAACAGGGCGGGCAAATGCTGCCGCGCATTCGCGCACTCCGCCGTCATCTCGCGACCGAGCTCGGTTTCATCGTTCCGGCCATTCACATCACGGACAATATGCGCCTGAAGCCGCGCGAGTACGTGGTCCGGCTGCGCGGGGTGGAAATCGCTCGCGGCGAAACGTATCAGGACTGGCTGCTGGCCATCAGTTCCGAAGCTTCACCGCCCCCGATTCAGGGCGGTGTGGAAACGCGCGAGCCCGCGTTCGGCGTTCCCGCGCGGTGGATTGCCACCAACATGCGCGATACCGCGCTGGGCGCGGGATATGCCGTCGTCGAGCAGACCTCCGTGATCGCAACGCATCTCGCGGAACTCGTCCGCCGCCATGCCCACGAAGTCCTCACGCGCCAGGAAACCAAGCGCCTGCTCGACGCTCTATCGGAGACGCAGCCGAAACTCGTCGAGGAACTTGTTCCGCGCGTCCTCAGCCTCGGCGAAGTGGAAAAAATCCTTCAGCAGCTCCTGCGCGAGCAGGTTTCGATTCGCGATTTGCCCACGATTCTCGAAACGCTGATCGACGCATCCGCAGTGAACCGGAGCATCGTGTCGCTGGTCGAAGCGGTCCGACAGGCGCTCGGACGCGCGCTGGTCCAGCCGCTCCTGCAGGACGACGGCAAATTGAAGGTGCTCGCGCTCGATCCCACACTCGAGGACGAAATCAACCGCGCCTTCGAGCCGGCCGCGGCCGCCGCGCGTCCACCGGCTCTTCAGACCGGCTTCTTGCGCCGGGTGGTCGACGGGCTGCGCCGGGTGGCCGGAGAGCAGATTGCGGTGGCCTCGCCCATCGTGCTGTGCAGCAGCCCCGCGCGTTTTCATCTGCGGCGTTTGCTCGAGCCATTTGTTCCCCGAATTGTGGTGCTTTCGCCCGCGGAAATTCCTCCGGTCGTTCCCGTGCAATCTCTGGGAGTGGTGCAATGACGCGTCGTTGCGGCAATCATCGTGACGCGAAGGAGCCGTTGTGAACCAGGCAGAGCAGCAAACGGCACAGCTGGTCGCGCCGCTCGATGACGCGCAGCGCGAAAAGCTGCTGCTCGATCATTTGCCGCAGGTGCAGTACATCGCCCGGCGCATCCACGATCGCTTGCCTCCACAAGTGCTGCTCGAAGATCTCGTCCATGCTGGGATTCTTGGGCTCATGGACGCAGTGCGAAAATACGATCCTGGCAAGAACGTCCAGCTAAAGCACTACGCTGAATTCCGCATACGCGGCGCCATTCTCGACAGTCTCCGGCAAGTGGACTGGAGTCCGCGAGCGTTGCGCCGCCAGGCACGCCTCCTGGAACAAGCCCTATCGAACTGCAAGGCCCGCCTGGGTCGCGATCCCAGCGAGCCGGAAATCGCGGCGGAGCTGAACATCAGCCTCGAAAGCTTGCAGCAGCTTCTCGGCGACCTGCGAGGCCTCGATATCGGTAGCCTGCAAGCGGAATCGAACGAATCGGCGGGCGACGAAGTGGCGCAGCCGCGCGCGGTGGGCGAAGAAAACGATCCGTACCAGCAGGCGCTGCGGTCCGAGATGAACGGCTTGCTCGAACGTGCCATCGGCGAGCTTCCCGACCGCGAGCGCCAGGTTTTGGCCCTCTACCACTACGAAGAACTCACCATGAAAGAAGTCGGCGCGGTCCTGAAAATCGGCGAATCGCGCGTGTCGCAGATTCATACCGCCGCGCTGCTCCGCCTGCGCGTTCGCATGCGCGAACTGATCGAAACGTCGCCGGCGCGCGCCAGGCAGGCGGTGAACGGGTCCGCGTCGCCCCGTTCGAGGGGTCCGGTGGAGATGAATGCATGGAAAAAATCCTGAATCAGGAAGAGATCGACAAGCTTTTTCACTCGTCGAAAGCGTCCGCGCCGCCGCAGCCAAAGGCGCCCCGGCGCGCGGTGCACCAGTGCGATTTTCGCCAGTCCGGCCAGCTCAGCAAAGATCAGGTTCGGCAACTCACTTCGTTGCACGAAAATTTCGCGCCCAATCTTTCGAACTCGCTCGGCGCGTATCTCCGTGTCGCGTTTCAGATGAGCCTTGTCGCCGTCGAACAATTAACCTACAACGAATTTCTGGGCCGGCTGCCGGAGCTCACGTATTTTTCCACGGCTCTGTTGATGCCCATTGAGGAAACGGCGGCGCTGCAGATGGATTTGTCGCTGATTTTCCCGATGATCGACCTGCTCCTGGGCGGACCGGGGAACGGTCTCGCGGAGGCGCGCGATCTGACGGAAATCGAAGAGCAGATCGCCGCCACCGTCACCGGAGTGCTGTGGCGCGAACTTCAGACTACGTGGCAGATCACGTGGCCGCTGGATTTTCAAGGCGGGCCGCGGTTGAAGCAGGCCCAAATCATCACGCTGATTCCGCCGTCCGAGCGCGTGCTCAACGTGAGCTTCGAAATTCAACTGACCGACGTGCACGGCGTCCTGAACCTCGTCTTTCCGGCGATCGTCTCCAACACGCTGCTGCGGAAGCTTTCGCTGCAAGGCATGTTTCATCGCCGCCGCCGCTCGGAGGATAGCGCCGCGCGAATTCGCAAACGCCTGCGCGAAGCGAGCGTCTCCATCAATCTCGACCTCGCGCACGTTCCCCTGCGTATTCGCGACATTGTCGACATGGAACTGGGCCAAATTCTCCCGCTGCGCCACTCGCTTGAGGAGCCGATGTTAATTTCCTTGAACGGAACTCCAGTCTTCGACGGCACCCCGGTCAGCTGCGGTTCTGCGCGCGGCGCCCTTATTCAGACCAAGCTTCCCGTGCCGGAATTGCTGACCAAGGAGCGCGTATGAGTCCAGACGCATTGCCGGAAATCTCCGTAAGCGACCAAGACTTCGCGCAAATCTGGGCGGACGCCACTGCGCGCGTCCTGGAATCGCTCCATGGAAAACCGTTTACGGCCACGCCCCGGCCTCCGGCAGCGGCTGAAACGGCCGTGGCCGCGTCGGGAGAGAGCTTTTGGATGCGCTTTGCGGCCGTCGGCGGCATGTCCGGCAAAATCGCGTTTCAATTTACGCGCTCCGATGGCGTGCGCATGGCCCAATTGCTCGCCGGAGAGTCCATGGACGGGGCGGCCCCGTTCAACGAAAAGCACACGGATGCCTTGCAGGAGGTGTTTCGACAGTTCGCGGGCGTGGCGGCCACCGCGTGTAAAGGAAAGTACGGCGGCGAAGTCCAGTTTCAATTGGAGCCGGGGAGCGAGCCGGACTGGAAGCCGAGCGGCTACGCCGCGTGGATATTTGCCGCTCCGGAAATCGCGCCGCTTCAATGGACGCTGCTTTTGAATTCGGATCTGCGCGAGTCACTCACGTCTTCGCGCGACCGCGAGGAACCCAAGGCCGCGGAAACTGCTCCGTCTCCATCTGCGCCAGTTCCGGAGCCCGCTTCCGCGTCTGAAACTCCGTCGAAAGTGGACGAGCCGCCAGTTTCAAATGCCGTAGAAGCGCCCGTAGCCGCCAGCGAAGATGCCGGTCCAATTCCCGCCAACTTGGATTTGCTGCTCGATGTAGTGCTGGACGCGAGCCTGCGGTTCGGCCAGCGGGAAATGCTTCTGCGGGAGATTTTGGAGTTGCGTCCGGGCTCTGTGATCGAACTCGACCGCAAGCTGCAGGAGCCCGCCGAACTTCTGGTTGCCGACCGAGTGATCGCGCGCGGGGAAGTGGTGATTGTCGACGGCACCTATGGTCTGCGCATCACGGACATTTTGCAGCCGCTGCAGCGCCTGGAGTCCGTGAACACGTAATTGCGTGTTGCTGGAAAGCGCTCAACGTATTGGGGGCCGCAGCAGGTTGCCAGGAGGCATGCCTCTGGAGTGCGAGAATCCAAGCTGTCCATCGCGGAATTCTCTGCGGCGGCTGGTGCCGTGGCGAAAGCAGGAAGGTGTGACCCTGCAAGGCCGCTGGTATTGCAGCCTCGATTGTTTCGAACAGGCCATCAGCGACGTTTTCTCCGGACTGCTGAAGCTGCCGGAAGAGCCGCTGCCGCGGCTGCATCGCGTGCCGCTGGGTCTTCTGCTGCTCGGGCGCGGCGTCATCACCGACGTGCAGCTGAAGTCCGCCCTCGAAGCGCAGCGCACGGCCGGCGCGGAGCGGCTGGGCCGCTGGCTGGTGCGACTGGGCGTCGCGTCGGCGCAGGACGTATCGGCGGCGCTCGCGGCGCAGTGGGGATGCGCCACCTTTCCGCTGGAGCGCGACTTTCGCTATCGCGAATGTGCCGGGATGTTGCCTTACGCGCTGCTCGAATCGTCGCGCATGATTCCCGTGCGCTACTTGCCCGCGAGCCAGCTGCTGTTTCTCGCGTTTTCAGAGGATATCGACCACACCGCGCTCTATTCCATCGGGCAACTGACGGGCGGCCGGACCGAACCGTGCGTGGTCACCGAAGCGGCCATGGATCGCGCGCTCGACGAGGTGCGCGCGGCCTCGCGGCCCGCTGAAATTGTGTTTGAAACGCTGTGTGCCGCGCCGGAAATGGCGCGCACCATTCGCGATTATGCCGTCAAGCTCGGCGCCGATGAGCTGTTGCTGGCCCGCCCGCGCAGATTCTTATGGGTGCGCCTGCGCGCTTCCGGCCGGTCCTGGGATTTCCTGTTTCGCTTGCCGGCCGGAAATTTGGACTAGGAGCAACCGGCTCAGGGTGGGCAATTTTTGTCGCGTGGCCGTGTCCAGCCGCCTACGTGTGTCCCGGCGTTCCCACCGAATTCAATTGCGGAAAACCTAAAGCCCGTTCCTCGCAGCGCCGATAACTCCCTTACGGCGACTTCGTCGGCCGGGGGTGTTTATGCCAACCGCAACACACAACGAAACTCGTGAGACCGTACTTGCCTGCCACGCTGCGCCAAGGAGCGAATTTGCGGCTCCGGCGCCGGAAGTCCGGCAGGCCTCCGCGGGCGTTTCCCGCCTTCCCGGTCATGCCGCGGGTCTTGCCGATCTGCTGGCGGAAGACCCCGTGGATTTGGCGCGCGTCAGCGATGAAATTCGCGCGCAGCCCGCTCTTGCTGACGTGGTCAAGCGTGTCGCTGCGATGCTGCAGGTTTCTCCGTACCCTTCTGTGAGCAGCGTGGAGGAAGCGGCCGTCTTGCTGGGCACGGACCGCTTGCGCGTGCTGTTGCATGCCTTCCCGGCCATTGTGAAGCTTCACAAGGGCACTCTGGTGAGCGGTTCAGCCGCAGTGGAAAGGCCAGCGGCGGCAAATGCGAAGCCCGCTTCGGCAGAAGTCGATATCGATGGCTCCGCTGCTGCACGGGCGCCGGAATCGATCTACCTCGCCAGCTTCGTGCGGTTGCTCGGGCTTGACGACTCTCATGCGGGCGCGCTGCCCGACGAGATCCGGTTGCAGTCGCTGGGAGCGAGCCCCTCGGAAGTTGCCGAAATCACGGAGATTCTGGTACGCGATGTTCTCGCCTTGGTTCCGCGAATCAGTCAGGCACGGCGCAAATCCGCAGAAAACCGTTAATGCAATTCCTGTGGAAACGCGAACCTTTCGATTTCAGCTGCGCTTCGGCTCCCTGGCGCTTCGGTATTCATCGAGCGACGGAATGTAATGCCTTCGAGGCAAGCTCGCTTTCGATCTCGCATTTGGCGGCATACAAGTTGGCTAGACGTTCATCCAGAATGTGCGCTTCAGGGACTGCCCCGAGAACCGCATTTCGTACGCTCGTGAAAACCGCGCGATAGGCTGGTTTTACTTCCTCCGGCAGGCACGATCTCGCTCCCCAATTTGCTCGGTCACCGACGGCGCGCGCGATCCGGTGCGCCTGGTGCGGAGAGATCACGCGGCCGAGGCCGCGATTGATTTCTTCCTGCAGCGCTCCGAGGTGGCTGATCGCGGCGTCCTTTTCCGTATCGTTCAATGCGCCGCTGCCGATAACTTCGAGTGTTGCTTGTTCGAGCGGCTTTTCGATCACCGCGTTTACTTCAATGCTCGCATTCGAATGCGAAAGAAGCGCCTCGATCTTGACTGTGTACTCCTTGATCCTGCGATGGACGATTGCCAGTTGCCCGCCGGCAGCTTGCGCCGCCTCCGCGGTGGATTTTCCCTGTTGAAGAGCGGTCCTGTACTCCACGTAGTCTCCCGGCTCCATGTTCCAAATCGCTTCGTCCACCAGAGCTTTGGCGCTGTCTCCGTATGTAAGATCACGGACCGGCGCTTTCGCGGATGAACGTACGTTTTCTCGTCGCGGGACTTCGACCGCAGCGTCGGCCGCTGGCTCCGGCGGACTCGAAACAGAGGGCTCTGCCGCAGCGGGCTCGGGAGTTTCGATTCCGCCGGTTGCTGGTCGCTCGTTAGCATCGGGGGACATGCGCTCGGGGGGCGGCCGAACTGCGGAATCGGCCTCGACAGCAGCAGCTTCCGAACTCCGAGCCGGTTCGTCGATGGCTGCCGGCAGCTGGCTGTCGGGCGTGATCGACGTCGAGACCGATAGGACCAGAGCGCCCGGATCGGTCATAGCGGGCTCCGCGCTTGCAGCCGGCTCGTCGAGTTTTGCTGGCGGGATTCCTCCAGCTGGCGCGGACTTGACCACGCGCACACCCGCAATCGCGCTATCGTCCGATCGCCGCACAGCCGTGGCATGCTCTTCGCACAGGTAGACAGCGTCGCCCTCGTTGTAAATAGCGAGGAACGAGGTTCCGTAATCGCATTCGAGTCGATAATGCGCGGAAAGATGCTGCGCGCGCTGCCCACGCACCAACCGCCACTCCGCCCGATTTGCGCAAATCCGTTTTGGCACACCGAGAGTTTAGCGTAGCGGCGTAGCATCGGAATCCCTCGTCAAAAGCCCTGTTGCGCAAGACAAAACCAGCACAACTCGCTCCCTCTCCCTCCGGGCCCTGATTGGAACACGCGCCGCAGCCCGTTTGCTCTACCGCGGTGAAAGATCCGCCTGCGAGCACGTCGGCAAAGAGTGCCGGGGCCCAGTGGCCTGGCAGGCGGCAAAGCATGCCGGAACGCATCGATTTCTCGCCACTGCACGATGATCTCCGGCGCTAGGACCTTTCAATCCAGGGCTTTGCGCCGCTATGCAGAAACCGCCCGGTTGGTTCTCATGTTGCAAGGAAGGGTAGCCGAAGAGAGAAAGTATCGACATCGAATGCTGCGGCGCGTGAGCCGATCCGGCACATGGGCGGGTCCTTCAGCGGCACGAAAGAGCGGGAGATGGGCAGCGGATACTATGCGGCGTATACGGGGCTGGCGGCGCGGATGGACGCGCTGGACGTGGTTGCAAACAATCTCGCGAATGTCAGCACCGTTGGCTACCGCGGCCAAAACGAGTTTTACGAGGCTGTGACGGCCAGTTCCGAGCCCCAGGCGCTGAGCCCTCTGAACGCGGCGATCAATGATTACGGCGTGCTGGGTGGATCGAGCATCGATCTCACCGAAGGAAATCTGCAGGCAACCGGCAACAATCTCGACCTCGCAGTCAAGGGGCCTGGATTTTTCGTGGTGCAAACGCCGCGCGGCGTCCGCTACACGCGGGATGGAGCGTTCCACGTAAGCGCGAAGGGTCAGATCGTGGACGAGCAGGGCGATCCCGTGCTGAACCCGAAAAACCTGCCCATTCAAGTGCCGCTTGGTAACGTGGCCGTGGCCTCGGATGGAACCGTGTCCGTCGACAGCGCCATTGCCGGGCAGTTGCAGGTGGCCGAGTTTGCTCCGGGAACGCCACTGACGCCGGAGGGCGACACGAATTTCGTCGCACCAGCCGGCGCGGCGCAGCCGGCGAAAAATTCGACCATAGCCGCTGGCATGCTGGAATCCTCGAATTTGAATGCGATTCAGGAGACGGTCACGCTGATGGTGCTGCAGCGTCACGCGGAAATGCTGGAAAAGGCGCTGTCGATTTTTCTCGATGACTTTAACCGCACGGCGGTGCAGCAGTTGGCAGTCGACTGAGTGAATGCGATTGGCTGGTTTCTGCGGAGCCGAAGCTGTTCGGTGCACTTCACGGCTTGGAGGTTTCGCAAAGCGGTAACACAAGGAGTAGGCCATGTTTCGTTCTTTGTACACGGCGGCGAGCGGGATGGAAGCGCAGGAGATGAATCTCGACAATATCGCCAACAACCTCTCGAACGCCAACAGCACCGGATTTCGCAGGCGGCGCCTGGATTTCGAAGACCTCATCTACCAGAACATGGTCACGCCGGGCGCGCCGAATACGCAGCAGACGGTAATTCCCGCCGGCTTGCAAGTGGGGCTCGGCTCGCGTCCGGTGGCTACCGAAGTGATCCAGCAACAGGGCAACTTCACGTCGACCGGCAATCCTCTCGACTTGGCCATTCAGGGTGAAGGCTACTTTCAGGTACTGCTGCCCAGCGGCCAAATCGCGTACACGCGCGCGGGTAATTTCACCGTCGATAACGTCGGAAACCTGGTCACGCAGGACGGCAATCCGGTGCAGCCCGCGATTACCATCCCTCCGGATGCGTTGACCGTCACCATCGGAAACGACGGCACAGTAAGCGTCACCGAGCCGGGACAGCAGCAGCCCGCCCAGGTCGGCACCATCCAGCTGGCTACCTTTCAAAATCCCGGCGGGCTCAACAGCGCGGGCCAAAACCTCTTCGAGGTCACCGGCGCTTCGGGTGATCCAATCGTTGGGACGCCGGGCGGCGCGGAGGGGCTCGGGACGATTCAGCAGGGAATGCTCGAGGAGTCGAACGTGGACGTGGTCACGGAATTCGTGAACATGATCATCGCGCAGCGGTCGTACGAGGCCAATTCGCAAGTGATTCGCGCCGCCAATCAAATGTTTCAGACCGTGAACAACTTGCAGACGTAGCTTCTTGCGCGGACGGAATCCAACTATGAAAGACACGCGTGTGAAACGGAGCAGGAAAAAACGATTGCTGGCGCAGGCCGGTTTGATCCTCGACGTGACGCTGATCGTGAGCGGCGCCGCGGCGCCAGCGGGCCAGCGCGTCGCGCTCGATCGCGCCGCAATCGTCCGCGGAAGCGTCGTACGCCTCACGGATCTGCTGCCGGCAGCCGCGCCGCAGCAACTGCGTTCGCGCGCCCGCGGAATTATCCTCGGCGATGCGCCGGTGCCGGGCGGACAGCGCGAGTTCACGCGCGACGAGGTAGTGCGTGCGCTGCACAATTCGGCCGCGCTGCGCGACGAGTTGGAAATTCCGCCGGATATGGAAGTGCGGCGCTGGGCGCGGCGCGTCACGCCCGAAGAAGTTCTTGCGGCGATTGACCGGACTCTGCGCGCCAGTGGATCGACCGCGGGCGCCGTCCTCACAGCCAACGACGTGCAACTGGCCGCGGACGTGGCCGTCACCGAAGACGCGCCGAAATTGCAGGTAACGCAGATTCAGCCCGCTGGCGACGGTGAGAGCACTCGCGTACTCCTGTGGGTCACTTCCGAGCCGCGCGTTCCGCCTTTTTGGGCGCGGCTCGATCGAGCCATTCATCTGGACGCGAGCCGCGACACGGCCACGCCAGTTCGGGTCGTGCTGGCCACTTTGCCGATCCGGCCGGGCGCAAGCGCGATCGTGCCGGCGAGCGATCGAACCGTCCCCGCCGCCTCACGACCAGCCAATATGATCGGCGAGGTGCTCGTGAAAGCCGGCGATCCGGTTGAATTGGTGGTCCAGGTGGGCGGGATGCGAATTCAAGGAACGGGAATTCCCCTCGATCGCGGCAGGCAGGGAGACGAGGTGCGCGTGCGCACGGCGCTATCCGGGAAGATTGTGGTAGGCACGGTAGTGGGCGAGCAGACCGTGCAACTGAGCTTCTGAGGAGGACTCGTGAAGATGGGCGCTCGACGGAATGAGCAAGCTGACAAATTCCGAGTCGCTTTCGCGGCACTCGGCGCCGCGCTGCTACTGCTGGGTGTTGGCGGTGCGCAGGCGCGGTCGAAGAACAAGAGCAAGCAGCCGAAGCCGGATGCGCTCGATGCCTATATCGCCCAGTTTCCCCCGGCTGCGGCTTACGTTCCCACAACGGGTAGCCTCTGGAACCCGAACGGCCGCATGAGCGACTTGGCGAGCGACGCCAAGGCCCGTTACCCCGGCGACCAGTTGACCATTCAGCTCGCGGAATCGACCACCTCTGCCCTGCAGGGCACCGTGCAGACGTCCAGGACGCTGGCGGCGTCGTCGAGTATCGGCGCGTTTTTCGGAAAAGTGGGCGGCGGCTCCGCTGCGCAAAACATTTTTTCTCCCAATTCGTCGCAGGCGCTCACAGGCAAGGGACAGACGGCGCTGGCCACCACCTTGGACACCACGCTGGCAGCCAACGTGGCCCAGGTCCTTTCCAACGGGCTCCTCGTAATCGAAGCGCGGCGCGAAGTGGAAGTCAGCCAGCAGAAGCAAACCATGGTGCTGCGCGGGATCGTGCGCCCGCAGGACATTTCGCCGAACAACGTGGTGCTGTCGACGGCGGTCAGCCATCTGGAAGTGACGCTCGATGGCAAGGGCGTGCTGACCGAATCGACGCGACAGCCGGGGTGGGTCGTCCGCACGCTGCTGCATTTCTTCAATTTCTGACGGGGCCCTCAATGGCGGAAACGCGACACGAAATCGAAACGCGGAAAAAAACGGCGTCGCGAGCCCGGCTGCGCTTCGCCCTTGTCTGGCTATGCCTTGCAGTCTGCCTTGGCGGAGGGCGCGCCCGCGCGGAGGAAACCAAGCCCGAAGGGCGCATCGTGCACCTGCGCGACATCACTACCATCGAAGGCGTGCGCGATAATCCTTTGATTGGCTACGGTCTGGTTGTCGGCCTCAAGCGCACCGGTGATAGCCAGCAGACCCAATTTTCGACTCAAACGCTGGCCAATATTTTGCAGCGCATGGGGCTGCAGATTCCGGTCTCATCCGTCCAGATTCGCAACGTAGCAGCCGTGTTCGTCACCGCCACGCTGCCGCCTTTCGCGCAGCCGGGCACGCGCATCGACGTGACCGTCTCATCGATCGGAGACGCCAAGAGCATCGAGGGTGGCGTCTTGCTGCTCACGCCGCTGCACTCGAGCGCTGGCGCCGTCTATGCCGAGGCGCAAGGGCCGCTCACGATCGCGGGTTACACGGCGGGCGGTCATGGAACCACAACCACCGTGAATCAGCCGACTGTGGGCCTCATTCCCGATGGCGCGATCGTCGAGCGCGACGTGGCCGTCAATTTGTCCCGCATGAAACGAATTTCTCTGCTTCTCCGCCAGCCCGATTTCATGGTCGCCAACGAGACCGCCGAAGCCATCGCCAAGGTGCTGGGACAGGGAGTCGCGCGCGCCGTGGACGCGAGCCGCATCGAAATCAACCCCACGGGAATCGCCCCAGAGGGCATTCCCGGATTGATAGCCGAAATTGGCGACTTGACGGTGGATGTCCCGCCGGTCGCCAAGGTGGTCATTAACGAGCGCACGGGAACCGTGGTGCTCGGGCGCGACGTGAGCCTGGGCGCGTGCTCGATCTTACAGGGGAGTCTCGCCGTCGATATCACAACCAGGTACCGGGTCTCGCAGCCGGCTCCGTTCTCCCAAAATGGGCAGACCGTCGTGACGCCGGAGACCAACGTCCAAACCAAAGAACAGCCGGCCCAGGCGGTACGGCTGCAGGAAGGTGCGACCGTTGAAGACCTGGTGCGCGGCCTCCAGGCCATCGGCGCCACTTCCCGGGATATCGTCGCAATTCTCGAAGCGATTAAGGCAGCCGGCGCGTTGCAGGCCGATCTCGAGGTGATCTGATGAATTTGGGCATATCCGCGTACACGAACATCGCGCAGATGAGCGCCGAACCCTCTGCCGCGAATACGAATCGCACCGCTGGCCCGAATGGCGCAGCGAACGCGTCCGGAATCGCGAGCGGCGCGTCGGCACAGGCGCAATTGCTCAAGCTCAAGAAGGCCGCCACGCAGTTCGAGGCCATGCTGCTCGAAAAATGGTGGTCGGCTATGAAGAAGAGCGGCCTCGGCGATGACGACGACGGAGATCCGGGAAAGGGCACGCTCGACACTATGGGAATGCAGGCCATGTCGACGGCTATCGCCAATGCCGGCGGCATCGGAATCGCCGCGATGTTGGTGCGCAGCGTGCAAGGAGAGCTGGCGGCAGAAAACGCCAGCAAAGCGTTCGGCGCCGCTGCCGGCCAAAAGCAACCGCAAGCTGCCAAGTCGATCTGAATCAGGAGCTTGCAAGCTGTTCCCGCTGGCGCACATTGGTACCCGGGCGGCGTCAAGAGAAGCGAAAGCTTGCCGATTCTTGGAGTGAGGGATGAAAGGATCTCGGCGGATTAACGGTTTCTTATCGACGGTCGATATAGGACATGAGGAGTGCAGTCAGGCGTATGGGAGGCGTGCCAGTGAGGATTGATCCAAACTTGGGACTATCACAAGGGCAGGGAACGGAGCGTGCCGCGAACGCAAGCACGTCGGCGGCATCATCGGCGGCACCGAAACCGCTGCAGGTCCCGAATCAGGATAGCGGCGACCAGGCCAATCTTTCGGCGGATGCGCAGCAGCTCTCGAATTTGAGCCAGGCGCTCAATAACGTGCCTGAGGTCCGGCAGGAGCGGGTGACGCAACTGAGCAAGTCGGTTCAGACCCGGACGTACGCGGTGCAGAACCAGCAGATCGCGCAATCCATGGTCCACGACTTTCGCATGACCAGTTCGTCCAGCCACGGCGGATAGTGCGGGTGAGGATGGGCAGAGGAAGCCATGGCTGAACCGACTTCGCGGATCGAGCCCACATCGTCATTTCGCGAGCCGGAATCGAATCTGCCCTCGCATGGGCGCGAAAAGCCGCGGCCGAAAACGAAGCCGCCGGAAGGATTGGATGAATTAGCGGTATCGGACGAACAGGACGAGCGCGAAAAACACACCCTCGACACCCTCGCATGAAGACTCCCTCCGAAATCGGGCAGGTTACGGAAGCAATTGAGACACAAGTAGGTCTCCTGCGTGAGCTAGCCAGCGATCTGGCGGCGTGCCGGACCGCCTACGCTGCAATGGATCTCGAAGCGATTTACGCGCACGTTGCCGCGCAAACGTCGCTTTGCGAGCGTCTGCGCGAAGCCGAAGCAGCGCGCGCCGCGGCGTGGCAGTCCGCACGAGGCGTGCTGCGACTCACGCCGTCCGGCTCACCGGACACCCGCTATGGGAGCGGCGAATTGAAAACGTGGATCGCGAATGTTGATCCCATCCTCGCGGAGCGTCTGCGCCGCGCACTCACGGAGATGGCCCTGGCCGAGGGCCAGGTGCGGCATCTGCACCGCGCCCACGCGGTCATGCTCGAAGGCTCGCGCCGCACCATCGACATGCTCGCCAACGCTCTGGCGATGTTTTCTCCCATGTACGCCGCGCCGCGCAACCTGCCGCCAAACGCGGAAACGAGGCAATCATGAGCCTCAGCTCAAGCATGCTGATCGCCGTGCAGTCGATGCTCACGGAGCAGGGCGCGATGAACGTGGTCAGCAACAACATCGCCAACGTCAACACGCCCGGCTACACGCGCGAAGTCGCCAACCTGGTGGAAACGCCTCCGGCAACCTACGCCGGATTGCAGTTCGGCACGGGCGTGATGCTCGAAAGCGTGCAGAGCGTGCGCGATAGCGTGCTGCAGCTTCGCCTGAACCAGGAGACGCAGAACCAGGGTAAGTTCAACACGCTTTCCACGGGCCTGAACCAGATTCAAACTCTTTTCAACGAACCCGCTGGTTCAGGGCTGCAGGGCTTGATCAGCCAGTTCTTCAACAGTTTTCAGCAGCTCTCGGCCGATCCCACCAACTCGGGATTGCGCCAAGCCGTTATCAGCTCGGCGCAAAGCCTCGCGGCCGGATTCAAGCAGACGGCGACGGCCCTGATCACGCAGCAGCAGGACGCCGATCAAGCCGTCGTCCAAACCACGCAGCAGATCAATCAACTCACCGCTCAGATCGCGCAGCTCAACGGACAAATCGCCGCGACATCCGGAGGCGGACAGAACGCCAACACCTTCGTCGATCAGCGCACGCAACTGATCAATCAGCTGTCGCAGCTTGTCGACGTCCAATCGATCTCCGCAGACAACGGCAGTCTGACGCTGACGACGACGGGCGGCGCGGCGCTGGTGGTGGGCAACCAAAGTTTCAATCTGCAGACGCAAGTCGATCCGTTAACGAGCTTTCACGACGTGTATTCGCAGGGCACCAACATCACCAGTTCGATTCAGTCGGGGAATTTGGCCGCCGATATCCAACTCCGCGACCAGGAAATTCCGTCGATCCTGAATAATCTCGATACGCTCGCGAACGGTCTGGCAACCTCCGTGAACACGCAAAACGCGGCGGGCTTTGACCTCAGCGGCAATCCCGGCGGCAACATCTTCGTGCCGCCAACAGGAGTCGCGGGATCGGCTCTCAATCTGTCCGTCGCCATTACCGATCCCAACGCGATCGCGGCGAGTTCCGACGGCACCCCCGGCGACAATGGCAACGCCACGGCGCTCGCCAATCTGCAGAACCAGAACATCATCAGCGGCCAGACGCCCATCAATTTCTATTCCGGGACCGTCTTCCAGGTTGGCAGCGACGCGGCCAACGCCGCCAGCCAGCTTTCGGGCGAACAGTTGCTCGTCCAGCAGCTTCAGGATCAAGTGAATTCCGTTTCAGCAGTTTCGCTCGACCAGGAAGGTGCCAACCTCGTGCTGTATCAGAACGCCTTCAATGCGTCCGCGCGCGTGGCGACTATCGTTGCGAGCCTGTTCCAGACGGCAATTAACATGGCGGGTGGCTAAAATGAGCGTTCGCGTCAATCCAAACATTCTCCCCGATCTGCTGGCGGGCCTCGATCAGACGCGGCAGCAGCTCAATCAGGCCGACGCGCAGCTCGCCTCCGGCCGAAGTATCAACGCGCCCTCCGACAATCCCGCCGGAACCGCGGCGCTGGTGCTCAACCATGCCGCACAAAGCCAGACGGATTCCTTCCGACAAAACATCAGCGACCTGCAATCCAAAATGCAGATCGCCGATTCCGCGCTCAGTTCCGGGGAGAGCGCGATTCAGCAGGCCATCTCCCTCGGAGTGGAAGCGGGCAATTCGAATCTTTCGGACCAGAACCGCCAGGCCATCGCCCAGCAGCTTTCCGGAATTCAGCAGCAGCTCGTCGGCATTGCCAACACCACGGCCGGCGGAACGTATCTCTTCGGCGGCACGCTGGTCACAACCCAGCCGTTCACGCTAAATCCGTCCGATCCCTCCGGAGTCACGTACAACGGAAACAGCGCGGTTCTGTCCGTCGAAATCTCCAATGGCCAGAACGTCACCACCAATGTGCCGGGCAACCAGCTCTTCCTCAATCCCGCTGGAAACGTGTTCGGTGCATTGAACCAGCTGATTACCGCGATCCAGTCCAACTCCGGAATTGCGGCGGCGAATACGGCATTCGGACAGGCAGCCAGTGAATTCAATACGGAAAGGCTCGCCTACGGCACGTCTCTCAACCAGTTGCAATCCACGGACTCGTTTTTGGCCAACGATCAGGTCCAGCTGCAAACGCAGGAAGGGAACATCTCCGCAGCCGACCTCGCCAAAGTGGCCACGAACTTCAGCCAGGCCGAACTCGCTTACAATTCACTTCTGGCAGCCGAAGGCAAGATCCTGAACCTGCCCACCTTGCTGAATTACCTGCAATAGCCCCCAAGCTGTCGCCTCGCCGAAGCGAGTTGCTCTGGCAATTGCGCGCGGGGGAATGTGCGATCGGGTGTGGGGCGATACGGATTGCGGGAAATCCGCGGAGCGCGGATGTGCGCGGCTTGCTATCCGATGTGGCGTGCGAGATGGGCCCAGGCATCAACGGCGCTGGCCCGCGCCCGGGCGTCGGCCAACTGCGCGCTGCGAATGCGCAGGGCAATTTCGAAGCTCTCGAGCTTTGCGCGAAGTTCCCGCAGCGTCTCGGCGTACGCGCCGACTTCCTCTTGCCATTCCGCGCTTGCCCGTGCTTCGGGCGACGCCGAACGCATTACGCCGTCGACTGTTTGCAGTAGCTGCGAGATTTGTTGCAACGCGCCCGGCCGCCGCCGTGCCGGATCGGAAGACTTGTCCAGCGTTTCCACCCACTCGTGAAGCGCGCGGCGCGCTTGCGCGATTGCTGCGACCGGAGCGGGCGGCTTAGCCATCAGCGCGAGACCCGCTCGCGGCGGGCTTCACTGCCTCGCAGGATCGGAGTTGGTGCCGCAGCGGCCATGGCCGGTTCACCCTCGGACTGCTGGCCTATTTCGCGATCGATCTGCTGCCAGCCCTCCGCCAAGCCCGAAAACTCCACCGCGAGTGATTCCAGCAGCTCCTGCGCTTTTGGCCCGCTGCAGTCCACAATTTTGGAACGCGCCGAGTTGTAGAAATTCGATAGGCTGCGCGCCACGTTGCCGCCCTGCTCGTAATCGAGCGCCGACTGCAGGTAGCCGATCACCAGAATCGCATGGCTCAATTCCACCGTGCGGCGTTCGATGTTGTTCCGCTGCACGGCATCGAGCGCCCGGCGAAGGCACCGAATCACCTCCTCGTACAGAATCACCACCAAACCGACCGGACTGGCGCTGCGGACGGCCAGTTCTCGGTACGCGCGTGCGGGGTCTCTCATGTTCATCCTAGGGACTGCAATTGTTGGGATACCTGCTGCAATAAAAGCGGAAGCTCCTGCAGGGTTGTGTCCACCTGCACGTACTGCTGCGTCAGCTGCTGTTGCATGGTGTTCAGCTGATCCTGAAAATCGGAGATCTGCTGCGTCAGGCTGCGTTGCGATTGTTGCAAGCCGCTCATGTCCTGCGCGATCGAGCCCGAAATCGGATCGGCGATGCCGGAAAGGATGCCGGAAAGGTTTGAGCCGAAGCTGCCCGAATTGCCGGATTGGAAAAACGATTGGACGGCCGACGGATTGCTCTGCAGCGAACTGGCAAGCGCCGAGCTATTCACGCTCAGCGTGCCGTCGTTGTTCATGCTGATGCCAAGATCGGCCAGGCTCTGAACGTTTCCGTTGCCCGTCATGGCGAACGACGCCGCCGAGAGAATCTGCCCCTGCGCCAGAGCCAGCGTGCCGTCGGACGCCAGCGGCCCAGCTTGGTTCGACGTGGGATCGACCGCGAATTGCGTGTTCAGGTCGCCAATCACCGTGTTGTAGGCGCTCACGAAGCTGTTTACCGCCGCTTCCTGCTGCGTCACGTCCGGTCCCGTCGAAACAGACACCGTCGTATTGGGATCGGCGCCCGCCAGGTTCAGCGTCACGCCGGATAGCACTCCCGACACCACGTTGCTCGCGCTGGAGATGGGAATGCCGTCCACGGTCAGCGACGCGTTATTCCCGGCCGTGGTTGTAAACGTCGGCAGTCCGCTTGATGGCGTGATGGTCAGGCTACCCGCCTGCCCGCTGCTGTTGCTCACGATCGCTAGCCGCGCCCCGTTCGCGTCCGTGATCACGCTGGCGCTCACTCCGATATTCGCCGTGCTGTTGATCGTCTGCGCCAGGCCGTCGAGCGTATTGTTCGTGTTGTCGATCGTGATTGTCGCCGCCGTTCCGGAGCCCACCTGTATCGTCAAAGTTCCGGTGGCTATTGCCGTGGAGCTGGACGCCACCGCAGTTGAGTACGCGGACGAAGTCGTCGAGAGATTCGAAACTGTGATGCTGTGCGTGCCGCTCGGCGTGCCCGATAGGGCCGTCGCCGAAAGGATCGAGGGATCAGACGACGTGGCCGCCACCGACGTCATTTGTCCGACCGGGTCGGTCAGCGCATAGACGGCATTTTGCAGAGTCTGTACGTCGTTGTTGAAACTTGAAAGAGCCGTTTGCTCGGTCGTCAGTTGCGTTTGCTGGCCCTGCATGACGGCCAGTTCGGCGGTCTGATTCGCCATGGCGGCGCTGACGAGGGTGCTGACGTCGATGCCCGCGCCTAGTCCGCCGCTGGTGGAATTGGCCTGCGAACCTGTGAGGATCGAGGTGCCAAGACTGGTGCTGCTCACCGCAACCTCCTTCGAGCGCGCACGTAAAGAACGCTCGCTGCCCGCGCGCCGCTCGCGATCCGCAGCCGTTCAGCCGGTTTGTTCCGCGTGCCCATGAGGTTTGTCAGGCGTGGATCTCCGAAAGGCGGGTCCCTGGCGGACCCGCCTTCCAGAGTTGGTCACGATTAGTGGAGCAAGTTGAGAACCTGCTGCTGCGCGGTGTTGGCTTGCGCCAGCGCCGAAATACCGGTCTGTTCCAGGATCGAGTATTTCGACAGGTTGGCCACCACGGTCGGTATGTTGGCCGCCGTGATCTGGTCTTGCGCCGACGTCAGGTTCTGCACTTCGTTGTTCATGACGTTGCTGGCCGCCTGGAGCCGGTTGATGCCCGCGCCAATCGTGCCTCGGTCGGCCGCCACGGTGGCGATCGCCGCGTTCACCAGCTGCAGCGTCGCTTCCGGGTCGGTCGCTCCACCTGCGCCCGGCGTACCGGTGATCGACGTGCCGTTCAGGGCCAGAGCCGTTGCGGAAAGGCCGCTGATGCTCACGCCAATCGTGGTCGTGCCGGAGGCACTGGAATCGCTGAGGAAGACCGACGATGTAGTCGTCGCAGTGGAGGCGAAGATCGTCGATCCATTGAACGTGGTATTTGTGCCGATGCTGTTGACTTCGGCGAGGATCTGCTGATACTCCGCGTCCAGCGCGGTCCGCTGGTCGGCGGATACCGTGCCAGTCGATGCCTCGGTGCCCAGCGTGATGGCGCGGTTCAGAAGCGTCGTCACCTGGCCCAACGCGCCGTCGGCAACTTGCAGCGCTCCGACGCCGTTGTTCGCGTTCGCCACGGACTGGGTCAACGCGGTCACGTTGGCTTGCAAACCGTTGGCGATCGCCAATCCGGCGGCGTCGTCCGCACCGCTATTGATGCGCGATCCGGAGGAGAGTTGCGTCAGAGTGTTCTGAAGGTTCGACTGCGTGATGGTCAATTGGTTCTGGGCGACCAGCGATGGAATGTTGTTCAGTACGCCTAATGCCATGGAAGTGGCTCCTACTGTGCTGCTGAGGTTCCGTTCTCAGCTCGGAGCCTTTCTCACCGGCTGGTCACTCCCCCGCGCCGAAGGCTTCTCGAACACTGAACGGCTTTTTGTCTTCACTGGGCAAATCGGCAGCGCGTTCAGAGCGCTTTAATTCTTTGCGCGATCGGCGGACGTCAGGAGATTACCTTTTCCGCAACCGCGCTGTTGGCGGTCGGGGAAATTGTTTCAATCTTGGACAGACGTGTTCAGCAGCGGCTCCGACCCAGGGAAAATTGCCAGTCCCCGCCGGATCAGCGTCACCGCCTCCGGCCACTGCCCCATCTTTCCGCATATGCTGGCGGCGCGCAGAAAGTCCTCCGCGCGCGGCTCGACGGCCTGCGACTTTACTCTCTGCCGCTTCGGCCGCCTGCGCCAGATGGTTCAGGAACACCTCGGCGATCATCAGACGGTCGTACAGCTCCGAGTTGCCAGGCTCCGCTTCGATGGCTTGCCGTATCCGGCGTAATCCGGCGCGATCTCGGCCGACGCGAATTTCCGCCAAACCCAGCTTGCTTTCAATCGTCGCCTTCGCCGGAGCGTGTTTCAGACTGCGGCGATAGCATGCGACGGCGTCTTCGAAATTGCCCAGGTTGTACTGCGCGTCCCCGGCCATCTCCGATAGCCAGGGAGTGGAATGCCCACAGCTTTCCGCGCGCCGAAAGCTGGCCAGCGCCGCCGGATGGTTTTCCAGTCGGAACTGGCAAACGCCCGCAAAAAACCATGCCAGCCCGAATTGCGGATCGATTTCGTGCGCGCGGGTAAACGAAGCCAGCGCCTCGCGCGTGTTCCCCAGATTTTCCAGCAGCGAAACGCCGAGTTCGAAATGCGCCTGCCGGTTATTCGGCATTTCCGCTACTTTTTGCCGGCCCAGTTCCAGGTAAAACAAAATTTTCCGCGCGCGCTCCTCCGGGTCTCCGAGCATGCCCATGTGGTGAATGATTAACCTGGCCGTCGCGATTTTCCTGTTGGAGGAGAGAATGCTCCAGCCGACGGTCTCATGCACCCGCCCGGTGAATCGGATCTCCGGATCGCGGCGAAACAGGCGCACGTTTTCGTGGTCGACGTAGGCGGCGGCGTGCCGCGCCGGTGCGTATTCTGAATTGTTCGGCACCGCTGAACGGTCCCACAGCTTGTGCGCGAGAGTGGGAACGTAGTTCCGGATCGTAACCTGATACCCGTCCACGTCTTTTCTATCGAGCAACCCCGGCAGTACCGACCGGCGCGCCCGGATCCAGCCGCTCGTCGGCGTCCAGCGACAGCACCCAATCCGCCGTCACCAATTCGAGCGGAAAGTTTCGCGCTTTCGAAAAATCGTTCTCCCACGGAACCGAAATGACTCTGGCTCCGGCCTTTTGCGCGATCGCCGCCGTGTCGTCCGTGGAACCCGTATCCGCCACCACGATTTCGCTGACCCCCCCGCGCACACTCGCGAGGCACTCCGGCAAGTCGCGAGCCGCGTTTTTCACGATCATCGAAAGCGCAACGGTGGGCATGACGCTCATCCGGTTCCCACCTAGGTTTTCGGCAGTACGCGCCGCATCGTTAACGAAAGCCTGCCCAGCGCCGGCCGTTTTTCCCGAGTTGCACTTCAAGACACCAAGCCCTTCCACGAGTGTGCCGATGCGGCACATCCGGACTCAATCGCCTCGTCCGCTCGCCGATACACACTTTGAGTATCAACGCGTCGGTTGGCCCGTTCCTTGCAAGGCCTGTGCCAGAGGAAGCTGATGATTTATTTGACCCGGCTAAATAACCAGCAGTTGATCGTCAACGCCGATCTCATCAAGTTCATCGAGAACGCGCCGGACACGGTCATTACTCTGCTGACCGGCGAAAAACTCGTCGTCCGCGAATCCGCGGCCGAGGTCCTCGAGCGCATCGCCCAGTTTCATCGCAAGTTTTATCGGCGGGCCGGGCCCGGAGTCGTTTTCGATACGTCGTTGCCCGAAAGCGACGCTGTAATTCCGGAGGACGCGCAAGCTCCTCCGCAAACGAACGAGTCTTGACGGGGGCCGCGGCGTGGACAAGGGCAGTTTCGCAGGTGTGATCGTCGCCGTCGGCGGCATCTTGCTGGGCCTGACGCTGGAGGGCGGCAAAATTGGCCAGATTCTTCAGCCCACGGCCGCGCTGATCGTCTTTGGAGGCACTCTTGGCGCGATCATGCTGCAATTTCCGATTGCGGTCGTCTTGGCCGCGTTTGCCAGCCTTGTCAGCGTCTTTTTCGAGCCGGGAGACGATCCGCTCATGGTGGTGAAAGAAATGGTCGGCTACGCCCAGAAGGCGCGCAAGGAAGGAATCGTCTCGCTCGATCCGGAAATCGACAAGATCAAGGACTCCTTCCTGAAGAAATCGCTCATGCTTGCCGTGGACGGCACCGAGCCCGCCGAGCTGCGCAAAATCATGGAATTCGAATTGGACAACGAGGCCGAGCGCAGCGAAAACATCCCCAAGGTCTTTGAATCCGCCGGCGGCTTTTCGCCGACGATCGGCATCATCGGCGCCGTGCTCGGCCTGATCCAGGTCATGCAGCACCTGGACAACATCAACGAAGTCGGTCGCGGCATTGCCGTCGCCTTCGTGGCCACCATCTACGGCGTGGCTTCCGCCAATCTCTTTTTTCTGCCCGCTGCCGGCAAACTGAAGATCCGCAATCGCGCCGTCGAATTGCGCCACGAAATCGTGCTCGAAGGCGTGATCTCCATTCTCGAAGGCATGAACCCGCGCATGGTGGAAACCAAACTTCTCAGTTTCCTCGCGGAAAGCGAGCAATCGAGCAAGGCCGTGCCGGCAAAATGAGCCGCAAGAAGAAAAGCGCCGCAGCATCCCAACCACGAGCGCTGGCTCGTCTCCTACGCCGATTTCATCACTCTGCTGTTTGCGTTTTTCGTGGTGCTGTACTCGTCCGCACAGGTGGATAAGCGCAAGGTGGGCCAGTTGGCCATGGCCATTCAGGTCGCCTTTCAAACAATGGGCATCTTCGAATCGTCCAACACCAAGCCCGCCGTTTTGCAATCCGAGCCCATGCCGTTTTCCAAAATCCAGATGGTCGAAAACGTCCCGCGCGTCGAAAAGCTCAATCATCTGGTGAGCCCGCCGCGCGGGACGCTGTCCGGTCCGCGCCCGTCGATGGACGGAATTCAAAAACAGCTGCAAATCGCGCTGTCTCCCGAGCTCAAAAAGCACACCGTCGCGATCACGCCCACGAAAGAAGGCATCGTCGTCAGCCTTCGCGAAGCCGGTTTTTTCCCCAGCGGATCGGCGCAGTTGCGTCCCGGAGCCGGGAACACCCTTTCCGATTTCGTCAAAGTCATCGCGCCGTACCCCGTGCGCATCCGCATCGAGGGTCACACGGACAACGTCCCCATCCACAACTCTAAATTCGATTCCAATTGGGATTTATCGACCGCGCGCGCCACCGAGATCATCAAGCTCTTCATCTCGAACTACGACATCGCGCCCGACCGCCTGTCCGCCGCCGGCTACGGCGAATACTATCCCGTCGCCTCCAACGACACCGCCGAAGGCCGCGCCATGAACCGCCGCGTCGACCTCGTGATCCTCACTCCGAATTCCGACTCCGGACCTCAGCTGCCCGCCAGCCCTGGCAACATCTCGAAGGTCGTATCAAAAGATTTGCAGAAGCAGCCCCCCTCGAACACGGGACCTCCTCCGCCCAAATGATCCGGCCGCGAAGTTGCTGGTGGAGGTTGCGTGCGAAAGCCGGGCGTAAACGCGTAGCGGCGCGTCAGGAAATCGGCGGTCTCTGCAGGTGCCACTTCGTATGGCTTTGCAGCAAACTTGCCGCCGCCACCACCAAGTGATCGTTGCGCGCCCGCGCCAGGAATTGGATTCCCGCCGGTAGTTTCGTCGACGTAAATCCGCACGGCACGCTGATCGCCGGCCATCCGCAAAGATTTCCCAGTCCTCCCACCGGATCGGCGAAGCTCAGGCCTGTTTCCAGGTTGGTGTCCAGAGTTGTCGCTGCCACGGGTAGCGTCGGCGCCGCGATCACATCGAATTCGTCGAAGAGATCGTCCGCCCGCTTCTGAAAAACGCCGCGAATTTGCAGCGCCAGCATGTAATCGGAAGCCGAAACCTGCTGATTCACGTAGCCGTTGATCTGCCCCAATGGGTCAGCAAGCTCCGCCACTTTGCCCGAATCGATCAAATCGCGGAAAGCCGCGGCTCCCTCGACTGACACAATCGTTCCGGCAGCCGCTTCATACGGCCCTTCCGGCAGCTTGGCGTCCGAAACCCGCGCGCCGTGGTCTTTCATCACGTCCACCGCCGCCTTTGCGGCCGCCTCGATTTCCGGATCGGGTTTTTGCCACGCGTTCGTGAGCCAGCCGATCCGCAAATTCTTCGGCGCGGACGCCGGCCAGTGGAAATCCGCTTCGCGCGGCGAAAGGGAACTGCGGTCGCGCGGGTCGTGTCCCGCGATCGCGGACAAAATGATCGCGCAATCCTCCGCCGCGCGCGCCAGCGGCCCCACTTTATCGAGCGAATACGCCAGCGCCATCGCGCCGTAGCGGCTCACCCGCCCAAACGTCGGCCGCAACCCGGACGCGCCGCAAAACGCCGAAGGGCACAGTATCGAGCCCCACGTTTCCGTTCCCAGCGCAAACGCCGCCAGCGCCGCGGCGGCGATCGCTCCCGATCCGCTCGATGATCCGCACGTCCAGCAGCCTTCATTCCATGGATTTTTCGCCGGCCCGGTCAGCGACGCCGACGCATAGCGGTAATTCATCCCGCCCGCCAGCTCGATCATCGCCGCTTTGCCGATCAGGATGGCTCCGGCGCGATCCAGCCGCTCGATCACCGCCGCGTCGTAATCAAAGTGCTGATGCGCGTAGGGCTTCGCGCCCCACGTCGTCGGATACCCCTTCACCGCGAACAGATCCTTCGCCGCGTAAGGAATTCCGTGCAGCGGACCGCGATAATGCCCGCTCGCGATTTCCTTTTCCGCCGCGCGCGCCTGCTCGAGCGCCAGATCGCGCGTGATCGTCACGTACGCATTCAGCTGCGCATTCAGCCGCTCGCTTCGCGCCAGATAGCTTTCCGTCAGCTCAACCGGAGAAACTTCTTTCGCGCGAATCCGCTTGCCAAGCTCGCTGACCGGCGCGTATAGAACATCTTCGCCGAGCACGAATCACCTCCGCGATTCCGCAGCCGCGCCATCTTCACCCGGCGGATCGGGGTATAGCCTCAGTACGTTCCCCGGCTGATCGGCGTTATCGAGCGCAAACGCGCGCATGGCATCGAGCGGCTTCTGCCCCTCTCGAACCAGCCGCCGAATCTCCGCTTTCTGCGCATCCGAGAGCCGGTTGCCATACCGGCGAAAAATCGACTGGATTTCGCTCTCGATCTCTGACTGATTTTCCACCGCTGCCTTTCCTTTGGCCGCTTCTCCCGCAGCCGGCGTTGGATGCGCTGCCGCCAGAATTCTTCCCGGCAGCGCCGCAGCCGTTGCAGCGGCGATCGTCGCGCGCCGCGCAAAATCACGCCGCGTAAGCTTCGCGTTTTCCCGATTCTCGCTGGCCATGGCGCCTCCTTCGTCTGGTCGAATCATGCATGATCGTACGCTCTGAAGATCGGTGCCCGAAGACCGCCGTGCCCGCGATAATGGCCGAAATCTGCCGCCCAAATTCTGCCGCGAGGTTACTGGACCGCCCGGCGCGGGTCAACTTGTTCTGCGGATAGTACTCATCCGTGATTTTTTGGCGACACGATTTTCGAATCCCGCCGCATCGCCTTGGCGCGGGCGCTATGATCGATGCGCCTGGTGCGGTTCCATCCAGCTCCATTCGCCGCAAAATTCGCGAGCCCGGACGGGACTCACGCGCACAGAATCAATCGCCCAATTCGATTCCGGTCATCTTTCACTCTTAAGGAGACGCACGTGAGACATTGGCTTTCCACTTCGTTGGCGCTCGTCGCGCTGGTTGTCGCCCTCAGTTATCCCGTGGCCGTGCCGGCCGAGCCGCGCGCGCCTCAACCGAAACCCGCTGCCGCGGCTCAGGACCGCGACCGGGGCCGCGAACCGCATCCCGAAATTCACGCCGCCCTCGCCAATCTACACGAAGCTCGCGAGCATTTGCAGCATGGCGCTCACGATTTCGGAGGCCATCGCGTCGCCGCTATCAAGGCTGTCGATGAGGCAATCCGCCAGGCTCAGATCTGCCTCCGTTACGACCGCCGCTAATTTCAACCTCTCGGCCCAACTTGCGGCGTCCGACCCTCGCAGCGGGCGCCGCAGAGCTGGGCGTGACCTCTCAAGCCTCAGCCCTCGCCGCAGCTGTAGAGCCGCACCAGCGCCTCTCGCGAATTTTCATTAGCTGCTTGTCAGGGAAAAGAAACGATAAGGTGTCGCCGGCGCGAGAGTCGCGGCGCCATGCGCCGTCAGTTCTGCACGTTCTCCGCGATCGGCTGGGCCCGCGCTGCCTGGCTCGGTACCGTGCCCGCGCGAACCTCGTCCACGATCCGCTGCGCCAGTTTCTGGCTGGTGGCGCAATCTGGATCGGTAATGCGGCACTGCGCGATGGTCAAGTTGCACCCGCACGTGCAATGTTGCGAATTCATCAGCTTGAGCGCCAGTTTCTTCTGCGCCGTGGTCAGCCCCTTCATACTCACGCCGGGAATCGACGTTGCGAGATCGGCGTTCTTGAGGAAAATTTGGCCTGTGTCTTGGAACGTTTCGATCTTGGCCTGCACCGGCATCCCCAGCAGCGCGCGGATTTCATCGTCGTACACTTCCTTGGGATAGAGCCCCACGTGCTTCTGCACCACGCGCCCTTCCGGATCGACCACGAACGACGTTGGCAGCGCCGGAATCCCGCCGTATTCTTCTGACAGTGTGTCGCTGCCCATCACGATCGGGTAATTCATGCCGATCTTGTCGGCGAACTGCTTCACCTGTGCCGCCGGGCCATCGTCCATGGACACGCCCACGATCTGCAGCTTGCCCTGAAATTCCTTCTGCAGTCCCATCATTTCCGGAATTTCTTCCTGGCAGGGAGGGCACCACGTCGCCCAGAAATTCACGATCACCACTTTGCCGTGCAGTTGCGCGGTCGAAATCATCTGCCCGTTCAGATCGTTCACCAGAAACGGCGGCATCGGCTGCGCGTTGCTCGCGAAGCGAATCACCTGCACGTCGCCGCCGCCATCCGAATTGTTGCTCGCGCTTGCGGGTTGAGCCTTCGCCGCGGCCACGTGCGCGGCACGGCCCGGTTTCGCCGCGGACACCTTCAGCCCATGCAGGCCCGCCAGCGTGATCGCCAGCGCCGCCAGCGCGCCCGTCACAACCAAAACGATGAGTGCCGATTTCCTCATAAATATCCTGCGATACGAATCGATTATGCGGCAGACTCGCGCCAGACACAACGCCCCGTGCAAATCGGTGCGCAAGACGGAAATCCGGCTCCTGCCAGTCCCGCGCAAGCCGCCTGATGGCACCCCCGAAACCTCGTTCCTTCGTCAGGAACTCGAAAATCCCGGGCCTTCGACTCTGGCGCCGCCGCTAAAACTATTCTGTGAAGCTTCACAACGCCTTGAGACGAACCGAATCTCCGTCCACGCACCCAACCGCCGGAAAGCCGCAACGGACCCGTCAGCGGCGCTCTAAATCGAAAATCCGCTTGCTCGTTTTTGCCGCGCCGCCCGCTAAGTCGTTTGCCCAGCACATGACCGGCCGGCGGTGCGGGAACTTGCGTTTCATAAGATGCTTAGGACGCTAAGGAAGGCTCGCAAGATAGGCGATCGATGCGGGCATTTCGATCACTGGCCGCCCTCAGTGGCTGAATGCCACCCGCCGCAAGGCTCGGCGCGTTTCAATCCGGGACCCGCGTTCCCGATTCGGCCTGTCGCAACGCGCTCCTCCGCATCGCTCGTTTCGCTAAGTCGCTGATATTTCAGTGCAGCCCGCCGCCGCCCGGGCAATTTAGTTTGGGCATCGGACGTGCATTAAGTGCAGCCGTGGGTCGCGTTCCTAAACGATCCGCATCGGCTGGCGAATGGGGAGGAAGGGGCCCATTCGTTGGTGGTTCGGGTCGTTCCCACCTGCCTCTGAGAGGGAAGCTAGGATGGATGACCCCATGGTTCGGCTTCGCCTAGGTCGAACCAAATGGAACGCGGCCTTTGGGGGCTCTTGATCCCAAGCAAGAGCCCCCTCCTCCGTTTCCCGCCGCCACGGCTTTCCCAATCCTCGTAACTTGCCCGGCAAATCCCTGCACTGCTCACATTCCCTCGCGCCATGCGATAATTTTCCTATCGCATGCGCAACCTGAAACTCACCATCGCCTACGACGGAGCGGAATTCCACGGCTGGCAGATCCAGCCCGGCGTGCCCACCATTCAGGGCGCGCTCAACGACGTCGCCTCGCAGGTCACGCAGGAAAAAATCATCGTCCACGGCGCCAGCCGCACCGACGCCGGCGTGCACGCCCTCGGCCAGGTTGCGCATTTCAAGACTCGCTCGCTGATCCCCGCTAGCGAATTCCAGAGCGCTTTCAACGCGCTTCTGCCGCCGGCGATCCGCGTCATGGCCGCCGAAGAAGTCGGCCCCGATTTTCACGCGCGCTGGCAATCGCAGGCGAAGACCTACCGCTATCGCATCTTTCGCGGCGCCGTCCTGCCGCCGTTCGAGCACCGCCGCATGTTGCACGTTCCCTGGCCGCTCGACGGAGCCGCCATGTCCGCGGCCGCGAGCGAATTTGCGGGTGAGCACGACTTCGAGACCTTCGCCGCCTCGTCCGGCTCCGAAGAAGAAGACCGCGACCGCACCAGCGTTCGCGTCATCCACTCCTCCGAAATTATCTCCGATCCCGCGCGCGACGAGCTCATCTACCTCGTGCGTGGCCGGTCGTTTCTGCGCTACATGGTCCGCAAAATTGTTGGGACGCTGCTGGAAGTCGGGAAGGGCAGGCTTGCCCCGGAGGACATTCGCGAACTTTTCGCGGCTCGCGACCGCTCTCGCTCCGGTCCTACCGTCCCGCCCGAAGGGCTCTACCTCGTCTCGCTCGAATATCCCGATCCCACCGATTCGCTGGCGACAGCCGCGCGCCGCCGCTCCGGCTCCTCTGCTTGATTGCGCGGCGTTGGCCCGTCGCAATCAGCGAGGCTGATCCTTTAGCGGAACCCACAGAGCCACCCACGGCTTATCGCCCAGGACGCGCGTCTTGTGTCCTTTGCCGGTTCCGTTTTCGACCAGCAGGATGCTGCCCGGGTTGAGGATGATCTTCTTGCCTCCCGCAATATCGATTTCGCCGCGGCCGCTGAGCGTGATCACATACTGGCGGCGCGTCTCCACGTGCCAGCCGATCGAAAATCCCGGCTGCGTGCGGTGAATCTCGATGCCGCTATTCGGCAGCAAATCCACCACGCCGTTGGGCCTGGCCGCTACCTCTATATTCTTCACGTAGGCCTGCCCGTCCGGTCCGGTGTAGAGCAGCTGCATGGAATAGGGCTTGCGCGATTGCGCCAGCACCGCGTGGCGCGAAAATTGCGGCGCGCCTATCAGCATCAACGCAGCCGCCAAACCAACAGCTACTAACCACCTCGCCATCCACTTCATCGAATCCTCCTCGCCATTTCGAGCGCCCGCTATCAGACCGGCCGTTCGCCGATCACGGTGGTGCGCACCAGGTGCCGCCGCTCGTTCTCGTAGTCGTGGATCCCGCAATGTTGAAGGAAGCGGTTGTCCCAGACGATCAACGTATTCGGCTTCCAGCGGATGCGGCACTGATACTGCAGCCTGTGCGGCATGTGCGCCAGATATTCCAGCAGCGGACGGCTGTCTTCCGCGCTCCAGCCCTCGAAATGCTTGAAATACGTCGGCGTCACAAACAGCGCCTTGCGTCCCGTGCGCGGGTGCTTCCGCACCGCCGGATGCGCGTTCTCGAGCTGATCTTCCTTGAAATCGTGCGACTCGCGCAGCCGCAGCCGCGTGCCCTCGTCGAGCTTCGCGTTCTTCGACCAAATATCTTTGCCCGAATAGACCACGCGCAGACCGTCGAGCACTTTCTTCATGCCGTCGGAAAGCTCTTCGTACGCCAGATACATATTGGCAAACGCCGTGTCGCCTCCATATTTCGGCGCGTCGACGGCGCGCATCACCATGCACTTCGGCGGCTGCGCCAGAAACGGGCTATCGGTGTGAAATTTCGTGAACGGCACCACGCTCACCGGCTCGTGCGCCTCGCGCCGCACTTCCTGCATCTCGCGGTCGCCTGCGTAAAGCGGCGCCTGCGGCAATTCCATCAGCTCGCCGAAATGGTGCGAAAACGCTTTATGCTGCTCGATGCTCAAATCCTGATCTCGCAGCATGATCACCAGAAAGTGCTCGAACGCGGTCATCACCTCGGCCAGCACTTCGTCCGGCAGCGGCTTGCGCAAATCAACGCCGGTGATTTCGCAACCGCACGCGCCCGTTAGCGGTTCCACGCCAATGTGACGAAACTCCGGCATCGGCCGCCCGGCCACCACTACGCGCTCATTCGCAGTCTGCAACACTTTCGCCTCAACGCTCACAGGAAAACCTCCCTTGCGCGGACAAAACGACCGGCAGAAGGGAACTGCTCCGCCCGAGCCCTCGCCGCTTCGCCGCCCAACCGCTTTCGCTGGGCGGATTGTAGGCCCGCCCGCAGCCTACACGAACACAATTTTTCGGCCCGCTCTCATTCCGGCTGTGATAAAGGGAGCGAAACGTAGGCGAAAAAATGCATGCGCCGGGACGTTCCGGGTAGAAGGGTACGCGATCGTTTGTTTTCAATAACTTAGATGCGATTCTACTCGAGTGACTGTCTCGGGTAGAAATTGCGTTCGGGAGGGGGTGGAAGCTCGCGGAAGGTGCTCGTCGCGGCGGGAAATTCTGCGAGATGTGCGCCTGAGACTTCCGGGCGCGTTGCATACGCAATCCCCCACAGGCCCAAAAACGACCCAACTGACTCTAACAAATAATCAACGAATTGTCTATTCGCAAGACATCGCGCGCATGCCTCCACGTGACTCTAACCAGCCCTTGACGCTATATCGCAATAATGCGATAATCCAAGGTGCGTGAACGGCGAATTTACGATTGAATACGTGGAGTTGCCGAACGGGCGGATGCCCGCGCGCGAGTTCTTGGATTCGCTGGATGACAAAGCCGCTGCCCGGATAGACGCGTTTATCGAGCGCCTGCGCGTCTATGGCAACCGGATGCAGGGCAAATTCGTAAAGAGGCTGACGGGCGACAACTTCGAGCTGAGAGTCAAACAATTCGACCGGATTTTTCGAATCCTCTTTTTCTACCAGCCGGGAATGTTGATCGTGATTGCGTCAGGATTCCAAAAGAAGACGCAAGAGACTCCGCCGGGCGAGATCACGAGGGCAGAGCAGCTTAGAAAACTGTGGATGAAGTACCGAAACCGCTACACGGGATCGCAAAAGGAAAGAGAAGCCATCCTGAAGGAGTTGGGCCTATGAAACAAGGTGCCAAGCGAGACAGACACAGCGGGATTATCGAGCAGCACGGGCGCAAGAGCGCAACCTACCGCAAGAACTTCGAGCGAACCTTACAACAGATTGACCTGGCACTGCTGGTCCGCGAAATGCGTGAGGAGGCGGGTCTGACTCAGGCCGAACTTGCCAAGAAGATTGGCACCACGCAGTCCGTGATTGCGCGCCTTGAGGACGCCGAATACGCGGGACACTCGCTCACGATGCTGGAGCGGGTCGCTACCGTCTGCGGCGTGGCCTTGAAGCTCCACGCCGAAAAGAAGCCGAATTTCGAACGCGAAGTGACACTGGTACAGCGGCCGCTCGCGTTCGCTTTGTCCGCCGCCAACTGCTTCCGAGCGGGCAAACCATAGCTCAGTATGAAAGATTTACATTGCCAGAGTTTAAAGTGGGAAAAGCACTGCCCAAGTTAATGCTTCAGGCGCGCCCGAACAAAGGCCTGAGCAGGTCGAACAGTTCTGTCAGCCTCGGTTGAGTGTCGAGCGTAACGTGCTCTGCGATCAGCCGTCCCTCCTTCGGTTTGGTATACCTGAGTCCAAAGGAATCGAAGATGCGGGACAGCATGATCGCCCCCTTGACGGTTCGGAGGGGATCGGCCCCGACGCCATTCGGAAAGAGTTTCTGGTCGTCTTGGTGGGCAAGCAATTCTCGCATCGCGCGATCTACCGCTTCCTCGTTAACGTCGCTCTCGGCCCCTTTTAATGATTCGACTTCACGGATCGCGCTCACGATTGCGGAGGGCACGAGCAAATAGTTCTCGATCTCGGTCATAGGCAGGAAGTTGACCGAGACATTATCTTTACCTGCTACCGCGGGCGTTCGCTGAAGAAGCTGGCGGTCGCCATCGTTGCAGTCCCCATCGAACAGGTACATTCGTGGAAGGGATGAGTTGCCGAGCTCGTTTAGAAACTTTTCAAAAAAGAGGAGCGACGTTTGCTTTGAGGTGCCGCGCAGTCTTCCTTCACCGCCCATAGCTGGAAAGCCCGTTTTGGCAACTGCCGAAGCTGCCAGTTCAGGGTTGTTCCCGAGGAGGACGGGGAGTATTTCCTGATCGCTCTCGCCTTCGACAAATACTAGCCGGTCACTGAAGAGAAAATCGGAGTTCTTATAGCCTAAATTTTGCAGAATGGCAGCGGCGTCCGTGGATTCGGCGGCGGTGGACCGCCCTACTTTCGAAGAGTTAAGAACAACTACTTTGTCCGAGGGGACCGAGTTTATGAGAATTGCCGAATGCGTGCTGATGAAATATCTATTGCGAATGCTGTTGGAGAAACGCTGTGAGTTCACGCTCAGCCGATGGATGTAGATAGGAGTGAGGCTCGTCCAAAAGCAATGTCGAGCCCTTCGGCGCAGTTAAAACGAACGCGGCGATCGAAATGACCTGTTCTACTCCGGTTCCCCAATTCACGAGCGGGATCGGCTTCTGAATTCCTGATCGTTTGAACGCAAGGGAAACGGAACTCTCGCTTTTGGGGAAATTAACGTACTCAATTTCCGGAAAAACCCGCTTAACAAAATCTTCGACTTCGGCGAATTTCTCCCGGTCGTTGCCCTGGAGTGTGTCGAGGAACGAGGTTAGCGCCTGTACGTTTGGAGTGAGGTCCTCGACAGCCCGCATGTTTAGCTGAGGAGCGACCACCCTGTGGGCATCCACCATCCGGACCTGCGCGAGCGGCTGTAATGCCAGCAGGACACCTTCCGGTTGGGGAACAGGCCAACTCTCCCCGCCGGCTGCTCGCACCGACGGGGTCGCAACCGTTACTATGCCGCCGGGCGTGCCGTCTTGATTGAATTGCTGCAGCATTAGTTGCTGCTGGCGTCTTTCCACGAGCTTAACGCGGGTGCCGTCGAGTGCGACAATAACCGAGAGCAGCCCCACCATGTGCTCAGCGGCGAGGTAACGAAATACGAAGGTGACGGAGCGTTTCGAAGCTTTCCGTGCGACCGGCCACTGCCCGAACGTGGGCGCCACCTGTGGAAAATCTGAACTTTCGAGCAGAAATTCGAGGTGAAAGTCGAACCTGCCGGAATCATGCCTGCAGTAATTCCCGAGCCTTTCGGTCGTGGAGCCAGCGTTGTCCCCGGGCAATAGTCGCAATACTGTCAAGCCTCGAAGTAGCGCGGTCTTTCCGGAGTTGTTTTTGCCTACAAGGATCGTCACACCACCGTCTAGAGGTAGGTAGCATTCGTCGAGACAGGCATAGTTCAGGAATCTAATTCCCAAAGGCTTCATATATTTCTTGTATCATTACTTCACCACGCCCTCAAGAAGATCGGAGAAGTTTCGCTTGTGGCTGGGAGGCTCAAGATGCTTTTCGATAATCACGCGCCCGGCGCAGAGGCAGGCCGAAGCCGAGGCGAGCGCGGTGTTCTGCGTCGTTAGCGACCTTGAAGTTCGATTTTTATCGCGGCGCGGCATTGGACGTAAAATGGCTCGAAATTCTGCCGCGCTGAAGACCGCGGCGCTACATTTAATTCGCCGGCGAGACGTTGGCGCTACGGGTTGGAGCGGCACCCGCAAATTCAACACCCTCGCGGGCGTCGCCTTGACACCCGTATGCGGTTGACATACTTTGGACGGCGGCTCGAAAAGCCTGAAAAGGCTTCGTGTGTGGCCGCTTCGACGCGGCATTTTGAAGGAGGTTTTTCATGGCAATTCGGTTTACCGTGAATGGCAAGGCTCACACAGTGGACGTGAATCCCAACATGCCGCTGCTGTGGGTCATCCGCGACACGCTCAACATGACCGGAACGAAATTCGGTTGCGGAATGGCGCTTTGCGGCGCTTGCACCGTTCATATCAACGGTGAGGCGACCCGCTCCTGCATCACGCCCGTTTCCAGCGTCGAGGGCAAGCACATCACCACCATCGAAGGCATTTCGCCCGATCACAGCCATCCGGTGCAGCAGGCCTGGCTCGAAGTCGACGTTCCCCAGTGCGGCTACTGCCAGTCCGGACAGATCATGTCCGCTGTGGCGCTGCTCAATAAGACCCCGAACCCCACCGACGCAGAGATCGAAGCGGCCATGGCCGGCAACATCTGCCGTTGCGGCACCTATCAGCAGATTAAGGAAGCGATTCACCGCGCCGCTCACATGCATCGCGGCAAAGAAAAGGCTGCCGAACTCGACCAGATTCCGGCCGGATCCCTGGTAGGAGGTGCGGAATGAGCGTGATTACCACCGGCATCGACCGCCGCAAATTCCTGAAAACCAGCCTGGCCGGCGCCACGGGCCTGATCGTCGGCTTTTATCTGCCCGGCAAGCGTGAACTCCTGGCCGCCGAGGCCGCGTCCGCGGAAATGAACGCCTTCATCCACATCAGCCCGGAAAACATCGTCACGATCGTGGTGAACAAGTCGGAAATGGGCCAGGGCGTCTCCACGTCGCTCCCGATGCTCGCTGCCGAAGAGCTCGAATGCGATTGGCGGAAGATCCGTTTCGAATTTGCGCCTGCCGCTCCGGTGTATTTCGATCCGGCGTTCCACATGCAGGCCACCGGAGGCAGCACCAGCATTCACTCCAGCTGGGATCCCTTCCGCAAGGCCGGCGCCACCGCGCGCGAAATGCTGATCGCCGCGGCCGCGCAAAAGTGGGGCGTCGATGCCTCCGAATGCCACGCGGAAAACAGCGAAGTGGTCCACTCCGGCACCAAGCGCCGCGCCACCTACGGCAGCCTGGCCGAGGCCGCGGCCAAAATACCGCCGCCGACCGACGTCAAGCTCAAGGAATACGCCGAGTTCAAAGTCATCGGCAAGCCGATGAAGCGGCTCGACGTGCCCGAAAAAGTGAACGGCCGCGCGCAGTTCGGCATCGACCAGCGCCGTCCCGGCATGTACCACGCCGTGGTGGAGCGCTGCCCGGTGTTCGGCGGCAAAGTCGCCAGCTTCGACGCCACCAAGGCCAAGCAAGTCCGCGGCGTGAAAGACGTCGTCGAGATTTCCAGCGGCATCGCCGTCGTCGCCGATAACACCTGGGACGCCATGGAGGGCCGCCGCGCTCTCGACGTGAAGTGGGATTTCGGCTCCAACGCTGACGTCAGCACCGAGTCGCTCTTCGCGAACTTCGCCAAGTCGCTCGATAGCAAGGAGGGCTACTCGGCCCGGAAAGTTGGCGACGCAGCATCGGCTCTCAATAGCGCCGCCACGAAGATCGATGCCGAATACCGCGCTCCCTACGAAGCGCACGCCACCATGGAGCCGATGAACTGCACCGCGGACATCCGCGAAGGCGAGAGCGCGGAGATCTGGGTGCCCACGCAGTTCCAGACTCCCGCGCAGGCCGCCGCCGCGAAGTTCGCCGGCATCAAGCCCGAGCAGGCGATTGTCCACACCACCTTCCTCGGCGGAGGTTTTGGCCGCCGCGGCTGGCAGGATTTCGTCAACGATGCCTGCGAAGTTTCCAAGGCCATGAAAACCCCGGTGCAAGTCACCTGGTCACGCGAAGACGATACGCAGCACGATTACTATCGTCCCGCATCCCTGGTGCGCTTCTCCGCCGGTCTCGATTCCGAAGGCAAGCCGGTCGCTTTCACCGCGCACATCGCCTGCGACTCCATCATGAACTGGTTTTTCCCCGGTTCGGTTCGCAACGGCTTCGACGATAGCAGCGTGGAGGGAATTGCCGACATTCCGTACGACATTCCCAACATCGCCGTCGACTACAATCTGGTTTCCGGCCCGATTCCGCAGGGCTTCTGGCGTTCGGTGGGCGCTTCGCAGAACGGCTTCTTCCGCGAGTGCTTCATCGACGAGCTGGCCGCCGCTGCGAAAAAAGACCCCTACGAATTCCGCCGCGACCTGCTCCAGAAGAATCCTCGCAACCTCGGCGTGCTGAACCTGGCCGCCGAGAAGGGCGATTGGGGCAAGCCTCTTCCGGCGGGCCGCTATCGCGGCATCGCCGTCGTCGAAGCGTTCAACACCTACGTCGGCGAAGTCGTGGAAATCTCGCTCGATGCGGACAAGAACGTCAAGGTCCACCGCGTCGTCGTCGCCGTCGATCTGGGCCAGCCCGTGAACCCGGCGATCATCGAGCAGCAGGTCCGCGGGGGCGTCGTCTATGGCCTGTCGCAGACGCTCAAGGGTGAAATCACCATCGACAAGGGCCGCGTCGTTCAGGGCAACTTCGATACCTTCGAAGTTCTGCGCATGAACGAAATGCCCCAGGTCGAGGTCTACATCACCGACAGCCACCTGACGCCGCCGACCGGCATGGGCGAACCCGCCGTTCCGCCGATCGCTCCGGCCGTCTACAACGCGATCTTTGCAGCTACCGGCAAGCGCGTTCGCAAGATCCCGTATCGCCCGGAGGATCTCGCGTAAACCGCACCGTTCTCTCGGTCGCGCAGCGTCGCATCCGGCGCTGCGCTGCTTGAGGAACACGCAGGCGCGACTCAACTTTCATCCCCGCCATTTCACCGAAGTGGCGGGGATTTTTATTTCCGGGCTGTCATCCCGAGCCCAGCCGCGTTTCGTAGCGTGGGGGTGAGGGATCTGCTTTTAAGTCTCCCGCCGGGCACACGCGCGCCCTACGGCGAAATCCGCTCCGCTCGCCGGTCTCTGCGTCCAAATTGTGCGATTAATTCGACTACGGTGTGCCTGCGCCTACCGCGAGAGCGGATACATCAGCCACGCGATCCCAATTCCGATAATCAAAAACATCGCCAGCGTCCACAGTGCATACTTGATCCGCGCCGCCATGGTCCGCTTTCCCACCGACGCCAGCGCCACCGACACCAGCGCCGCAAACGCCACCATGGCCCCGAAATGGTTCAGCCGAATCGCCGCCGCGAGCATTTATCCTCGCCGCCCCAGCGCCGTCTCCACCGCATCGATTGCGGCGATCAGATTCACCAGCCCGGCTGCGGCCACGAACCTCGTCCCGTAATTTCCAGTCGCGCGCGAAATATCCGGCCCCGCCCGTTCGATAAAATGCGCCAAAAAGTAAAATCCGCCCGCCGCCGCGTCGGCCACAAATCCCAGCGTGCCAAACGATTCATGCGCGTGCGGGCCGAATACTTCGCCGCGCATCAAATAACCGGTAATCGCCAACCCGCCGACCGCAACGAAAAATCCCGCCGCGCGCGCCCACCTGCGCAGCAGCGCATGACCCAGCCCCGGCACCGCCCACGCTGCCACCAAAATCAACGGCGCCAGCCAAACCGAATGCCGCTCGCTCGCCCTTGGCGCTGGCGGCGCCGGCTGCGTATCTGGTGCGGGTCGCGGCGCGGTTTCCTGTTCCGCGTTTTCAGCCAATCGCTCTCCGATCGCCTCGTTCACGCGAGCAGCGCCAGAATTTCCGTCTGCACCGCGCCGGTCACTTGCGCCTCGCGCTCGCCCGCGTAGACGTTCACTTCGCTGCGGATGCCGAATTCCGGCAGGTAGATACCCGGCTCGACGGAAAAGCACGTCCGCGGCACGATCTTCCGGTCGTCGCGCGTCTCCAGGCTGTCCATGTTCGCGCCGTTGCCGTGTACTTCCTGCCCGATGCTGTGCCCGGTGCGATGGACGAAATATTTCGCGTAGCCCGCTTTGCGAATCGACTCGCGCGCCGCGCGATCCACTTCCCAGCCGTGCACCGGACGTCCTTTCGCGACGGCAGTCTTCACGCAATCGATGGCCCGGTCCCGCGCCTCGCGCACGATGCGAAAAATCTTTGCGTACGCTTCCGGCACCCGCTCGCCCAGGTATCCCATCCACGTCACGTCGTAATAGACGCTGCCCGGCCGCGCCAGCTTCGCCCACACGTCGAGCAGCAGCAAATCGCCCGCGCGGATCGCTCGCGACGCGCTCGCCGTCGGCTCGTAGTGTGGATTTGCGTTGTTTGGCTGCACGGCGACGACTGGAGGCTCGGCCGTTGTAAGCCCGCTGGCGCGAAATTGCTCCAGCATCCATTGCTGCAGCTCGTATTCGGAGAGCGGCTTCGCGCTGCGCACCGAGTCCGCCGCGCGCCCTAACGCCCCGCGCACAATGCGGTCGATCGCGTGCCCGGCCTCCAGATGCATCTTCAACTGCTCGGGCGTCCACGTCGCTTCAAATGTTTGCACCAGATCCGCCGAACTCACCACGCGCTTCTTCAGCTTGCGCACCAGCTCGACCGTTCCCGCGTCCACCAGCCCGATGTACGGAATGTTGTTCTCCGGCGAATATTGCATCGCCACGGTGCGGCTGCCCGCCAGCAGCTTGCGCAATCCGGCGTGCAATTCCTGCCAGCTCGAATATTCCAGCCGCCTCCCCGCGAGCGATTCGAGCGCCCCGCGTTCGATGCGATGCACCAGCTTGCGCGGCTCGCCCTTCGCCGGGACGAAATAGAACCACCGGCGCGTCGCCATCCCCTCGCTCGAAAGCCCCAGCACGTGCGCCGCTATCGGATCGCGGTGATGGTGGTCGTAGAAAAGCCAGCCCTCGATCTTGCTGGCCCGCAACTCCGCTTGTATCGCCTTTATGTCCGGCATGATCTTTTTCGCCTGTCCATTGATTTTCGGAGCTTAACCCGGCCTGCGTCATCCCGAACCCGGCCGCATGCATCTGGCGAACGCGGGTGCGCGCATTTTGCGTCCCGGTGGCTTTTACCGGGAAGGGATTATCGTCATCGGGAGGGATCGTTTACCAGTTCCATCACCCGTTCCCGGCTCACGCCCGCAATCAGCACGCGCTTATTCCTGCTTTTTTCGCCACTCAAAATTCTAACAGCCGATACCGGCGCCTTCAAACGCTCCGCCAGAAACCTTCGCAGCGCCTCATTCGCGCGGTCATCGACCGGCGGCGCCGTCAGCCGCACCTTTAGCGCGCCCGCGTATTCGCCCTCGATGGCGTCGCGGCTCGCCCGCGGCAGAACCCGCACGGCAATCACGACGCCGCCGCGCCCTTCCGCAACCTCAATCATTTTTCCCGTCAATCAGTCGCGCCATATAATCTGGATGCGCTTTTCCCCACGAGAGAGCGGGCTCCCACGCGACTCGCAGAACCGGGTCGGTGGCCCAATGTTCGAAATACGGGCGCAAAGCCTCCGTTTCAAGTGCGTGTTCCAAGAATCCAGTTTCCAGCGTGTAGCGAACATCCTCGCCGCTGTTGAGAAACAGCTCCGTGATTACCGCAGCCGCGTCGTGGAGGATTTTCTCAGTGCCGCCCATGGAAAGGAGATGGCGCAACCACCCGTGCAGATCCATTGCCGCATCGAAGCGGCTGAGTACTTCGTCGTCGTGCTCCACATTCTCCCGGATGCATTGCAGCATGTAGCGCTGAATCAATGCGCACGTAACGTCCATTCCGAGGTCCGGCTGAATGCGGGAGTAGCCCTCGTCCGTGAGGCGATACAGCTTCGCCAATGTTCGAAGGTCGGCGGCATGCCCGATCCAACGAACCACCCTATCCCTCGGAATTGGCCCGGATCCTTCGAGAGTCGCATCAATCTCGTGAAGATCATCGGTCATTATTTGGACCTCTTTCGTTGTCCGAAAATGGCCGTGCCAATTCGCACTTCTGTTGCGCCTTCTTCGATCGCCACTTCGAAGTCATGGCTCATGCCCATCGACAACACCGGCAACTCCCTCCCAATCTTCCGCCGCAACTGCTCGCGCAATTCCCGCAGCCTTCGAAAATAAGGACGCGCCCGCTCCACATCCTCCGCATACGGAGGAATCGCCATGAGCCCGCGCAGCTCCAAATTTGAGCACTGCTGCGCCACATCTTCCGCCAGTTGCGCGAGCGCCGCTTCTTCCACGCCGCTTTTCGTTTGCTCGCCGCCGAGCTTCACCTCGATTAGCACCGGCAGCCGCTCGCCGCGCGCGCCTTCCGCGACTGCCGTATCCAATTTTTCCGCGATTGAAAAACGGTCGATTGTATCGACGCGCCCGAACAGTTCCGCGACCTTTCGAGCCTTGTTTCCCTGCACGTGGCCGATCATGTGCCACGTCGCGTTCAGATCCCCGAGCGTTGCGCGCTTCGCCTCGAACTCCTGCACGCGGTTCTCGCCGAAATGCCGCACGCCCGCTTCGTACGCCGCGCGAACCGCCTCTGCCGGGAAGGTTTTCGACACCGCGATCAAAGTAACTTCGTCCGCGCGCCGCCCCGCACGCTCCACCGCGCGCGCAATCCGCTCGCGCACGCGTGTGATGCTCTCCGCAATCTCGCTCGCCTTCGCCGTCATGGCCGCGATTTTAACACGCAGTCAGACGCGCCCATCGCGCGCCGTCAACTGCTCACTATCACACGTACGCGCGCTCGCTGCGGAGACCTTGTCGCTCCCCACGGAAATTTCCTCTTTTTCTGGCGCATCTTTTTCTCGTGATTGGTGTTCCACTAATAAGATGACGCGCAAAATGGCCGCCCTATTTGCTCCTATTCTCATCGCGTTTCTCGCCTTGGCCTTCGGAGGCTCGCGGCGCGGGCTTCTCGCGGCGGTCCCCGCCCGTTCCAACGATCCGTCTCACACGCTGGTCGCGGGCGGCGTAACTCGCCGTTATCTTTTGCATGTACCGGAAGATTTGCCGCCCAGCCGGCGCGTGCCCTTGGTGCTCGTCTTCCACGGAGGCGGCGGTCGCGCTTCGCGGATGCCTGCTTTCACCGGCTTCGATGCTCTCGCCGACCGCGAGCAGTTCATCGTCGCCTATCCCGATGGCGTCGGCCGCCATTGGAACGACGGCCGCGGCCGCTCCTCCGCTGATGACGTCGGTTTCATTCGCGCGCTCCTCGACGAACTGGAGCGCTCGTATCCCGTCGATCCGCGCCGCGTTTACGCCACTGGCATATCCAATGGCGGCTTTTTCTCGAATCGCCTGGCGTGCGAACTCAGCGACCGCATCGCCGCTATCGCCTCCGTCGCAGCCACCATGCCGGAGCCGCTCGCCAGCGAATGCAATCCGGCGCGCCCGATTTCCGTCCTCTACATTCAGGGCACCGAAGATCCGCTGGTGCCCATCGACGGCGGCAAGATCGGCTTTCGCCGCGGACGAAGCCTCGGCCGCAACATCTCCCTGGCTGATTCCGTCGGTTTCTGGCGAAGAGTGGATGGCATCACGTCCGCGCCCAGCATCGAAAATCTTCCCGACCGCGTCGATGATGGCACGCACGTCCGCCGCGAAATCTGGTCCGGCGGCAGGGACCACACCGAAGTCACAGCCTACATCATCGAGGGAGGCGGCCACACCTGGCCCGATAGCCCGCAATATCTACCGAAGTTCATCGTCGGCCGCGCCAGCCAAAATCTCGACGCAACGAGCGTCATCTACAACTTCTTTTCTCGTCACTCCCTTTCGTAGTGCGCACCGCCGCGCTCGGAGGCGCCAATCTCGGATCGGCGCATTTGCGTCTGGCCAGCGCGGCCACGCCTTCGTAGCGCCGTCTTCTAGCCGCTCTCTAGTCTCTCCGAAGGTCGTGTCCGTTCCTGCTTCGCGCGTGAATACGGCGCGCCATCGACGAATCGAGATGCTTGTGTAGCGCTGCGCTTTAGCGCAGCACGCGCAACTCAGGTTTCTCGTTTCCGTTTGTCATCGTCCGTTGGTTCCGGCAGGGAAAATGATTGACGTCGAGCGTAAGTCGGCGCCCAGCAAGCGCAGAAACTCGTTCGCGTGCGTCCACATCACGAAGTGTCCTGCGTCGGGCGCCACGTCAATTTTCTTCACCGGGGCCTGAATCTTTCGCTCGTAATCGGCCACCAGGCTGGTCGGCGTAACGTTGTCGTCCGCGCCTTGTATGAAAAAGACCGGGACGCCAAATTTCGTATCCGTGTCGCGCAGGTATTTCATGTTCATCACCATCGTGTCCAGCTTCACTTCGTCCGTTCGCAGAGCTTTGTACCATCCGTACGCCTGGGAGATCGACAGGCTCGGCGTGAATGCCAGCAAAGCTCGCAGACGATTGATTCCCGCAACATCGTCGGCGGGCCAGAATGGGTTTCGGCAGCAATCCTGAAATCGGTCATTTGCGTCGAGCGTGCGGTACGGTGGAGGTCCCACCTGCTTCAGCGGCGCCAGCATTTTTTCGTCGTGGCTCGCGGTTGCGTGGCTCAGCGCATATTGATATTGCACGTTTTGCGTTGCTGTCATGCCGACGATCTGACCAGTGCCGACGAACGCCTCGAAGATGTCCGGCCGCTTCTCGATCATTCGAATACCCAGCAGCCCTCCCCAGTCCTGTCCGATCAGGATGATCTTGGACGCATGGAGTTCTTCCCTCAGATATTCGGCGACGGCGATTCCATCATTTGCCATACCGTCGAACGTAAGCTCCGGCTGGTTATCGTCCGCTTTGATGTAGGTCATTCCGGCGCCCGGTTGGTCCCATTGGGCAAAAACGTAGTTCTTCTCGAAAGGCAAGTAGAGCTGAGCGAAAGACGAGTTTGCTTCGGCCGGGCCTCCGTGCAGGAACAAGATTACGGGATTGCTCCTGTCTTGTCCGCGGATCGTGATCCATTCCTGCGCGCTGTTGACGTTGATATATTTCGCCTCATCGATGCCGTTCGGCGAAGTGATTCGCACCTCTTGTGCAATCCGGTGCTGCCGGTACGCGCGATACCCGAGCGCTGCGAAAATCGCCAGCAACGCCAGCGCAACCACCACAAAAGCGGCACAGCGTAGGATTTTCATTTCAGAGGCCTCTCGATCTCTGCGGGGGTGTCGAGACTCCCCAATTGCTATACGCACCAAATGTCCCTGCGCTTTCACGTCGCCTGCGCATTCGCCCGCTGCCGTGGCTTGAATTCAAACGTGGCGTGGTCCGTCTGGCGCCAGGAAAAGCACGATGGCAGCGGCGAAGCGAATGTTTTTTCGTCAGGAAGTTCTAAGTCTGGCAATTCCAACCCATTGAGCGGGACGCCATTCTGCAGAGGCTTGCATCCTATGATAGTGTGGAAGTGAAGCCGTATGGGGCGAAAGGAAACGGCCCGGAGAGGACTTCATGGCCATGAACGCAGCAGACGATACCGATCGGAGTTGTTCCGCAACTCACCAGCCATCGGTCATGAATGCTCCCTTCCCGCCTTCCCGCCACTTGCCACTTGCCACTCGTCACGTGTCTGATCTACCCGGAACTGTCAATCGAGTAGAAATAGTCGTAAGTCATAGAAAACAAGCAACCGAGCCCCTGTCTACCCGGAACGTCCCGGTGCACGCTTTCTTCCAGATTCCAGGAGAATGTTTCGATGGCCTCGCCTGACGGATCCGGCACGCTTCGGCGGGTCCACGGCACCCGCCCCGATCCCTGCACCATGATTTTGTTTGGCGCGGGAGGCGACCTCACCAAGCGCAAACTCATGCCCGCGATCTACAATCTCGCGGCCGGCAAGCTGCTTCCCGAAGAATTTGCCATCATCGGCGTCTCCATCGAACCTTTCAGCACCGAGGAATTTCGCAAGCAGATGACCGACGACATCCGCGAATTTTCCGTCGAAGGCGTGGACATGTCCTCGTGGGACTGGTTCGTCAAGCGCCTCTATTACGCCGCCGGAAACTTCGAGGATCCCGAGCTGTACCAGAAGCTGAAGCAGACTCTCGACCAGGCTGAAAAAGAGCAGCGCACGCTGGGCAACCGGCTCTTCTATCTCGCCACCAGTCCCACGTTTTTTCCAACCGTCGTTCAGCAGCTTGGCGCCGCGGGTTTGAGCAAGCCGGAAAGCCATCGCTGGCGCCGCGTTGTGATCGAAAAGCCGTTTGGCCACGATCTCTCTTCCGCGGTGGCGCTCAATCGCGCCGTCGGTGAAGTTCTCGAAGAGAAGCAGATCTATCGCATCGATCACTATCTCGGCAAGGAAACCGTCCAGAACATTTTGGCGTTTCGCTTCGCCAACGGAATCTTCGAGCCGATCTGGAATCGCCGCTACGTGGACCACGTGCAGATCACCGTGGCCGAGGAGCTCGGCGTGGAATTGCGCGGCGGCTACTACGATACCGCCGGCGCTTTGCGCGACATGGTTCCGAACCATATCTGCCAGCTAATCACCCTGACGGCGATGGAGCCGCCCATTTCGTTCGAGGCGGACGCTGTTCACGACGAGCAGACCAAAGTACTCCGCGCGATTCAATCGCTCAGCCCCGAACACGTGCTCGATCGTGCGGTGCGCGGGCAATACGGCGATGGCACGATCGACGGCAAGCACGTTCCCGCGTATCGCAACGAGCCGCACGTGTCCGCCGAGTCGCATACTCCCACGTACGTCGCCGTCGCGCTCAATATCGACAATTGGCGCTGGGCTGGCGTGCCGTTTTACATTCGCACCGGGAAGCGCATGGCCGAGCGCCTCACGGAAATCGTGATTCGCTTCCGCCGTCCGCCTTTCGTGCTCTTCCGCGACACGTCCGTGGATCAAATTCCATCGAACGAGCTGGTGCTCAGCATCCAGCCCAAGGAAGGCATCTCGTTGCGCTTTGAGGCGAAGATTCCCGGTCCAGTGGTCAGCCTCGGCGCCGTCAACATGGATTTTCGGTATTCCGACTATTTCGGCAGCACTCCTTCGACTGGTTACGAAACCCTGCTGTACGACTGCATGATGGGCGATCCCACGCTCTTCCAGCGCGCCGATATGGTCGAAGCCGGTTGGGCCGTCGTCCAGCCGATTCTGGACGTCTGGAACGCGCTGCCACCGCGCGATTTTCCGAACTACGCCGCCGGCTCGTGGGGCCCGGCTCTTGCCGACGAACTCCTTCGCCGCGAAGGCCGCGAGTGGCGCAATCCTACGCCTTCGGACGGCAGCCAGCACACTGTGGCTACGCATTCGCCTGAGCCGCATGCCCCGGCAGCCAAATCCTGAGATGATGAAATCGAGATTCCGCTCGCTCCTGGAAGTAGCGGGGTTCTCGCGCCTCGTCTGTTGGCGCTTCTAACGAGCTTCTTTTCCAATGATTTGCAGTTCACTTTTGCTATAATCCGGGGCATCGGCGAATGGACTTCGATCATCTAATTACTTTTTTGGAAATCGCGAAGCAGGGCAGCTTTTCGCGCGCGGGGCAGAAGCTGTACCGCTCGCAGCCGGCTGTCAGCGCGCAGATTCGCCAGCTCGAGCAGGAGTACGGGCAGAAGCTTTTCGACCGCGTTGGGAAATCCGTGCGCCTGACCGTCGCAGGCGAGACGCTGCTCGAATACGCCAATCGCTTGCTGACGCTGCGCAATGAATCCCTGCGCGCGGTGGCCGATCAGTCGACCACGCCGCGCGGGACTCTCGCCGTCGGCGCCAACGAGGCCACCTGTCTCTACGTGCTGCCGGACATTTTCGCCGAATACAGCCGCCGCTATCCATCTGTGCAGATCAGCATCTACCGGAATTTCAGCCACAAGGTTCTCGAGAAGGTTGAAGACGGCACCGTGGACGTCGGCATCGTCACCATGCCGGTGAAATCGCCGAGCTTGAAAGTTCATTCGATTTTCCGCGACCGCTTGATGCTGATGGTCAGCCCGTCGAATCCACTCGCGTCCTACAAGAGCGTGCGCACCGCCGACGTCGCCGGCCAGCCGCTGATTTTCCCGAAGACCGGCTTCACGCGGCAGGTGCTCGATAAGCAATTCCGTCCCTATCGCTCGCATCTGCGCGTGGCCATGGAACTCGCCAGCGTCGGCATGATCAAGAAATTCGTAGCCGCCGGTCTCGGCGTTTCGATCATCAGCGAAAGCTTTGCGCAGGACGAGGTCAAAGCGGGGCAGGCGAAACTTATACCGATTTCCGATATGGAAGTCTGGCGCGAACTCGGAATCGTGTACCGCCGCGACCGTACTCTCCCACGCTCCGCCGGCGCATTCGTCCAGTTGGTCCGCCACGGAGTCGGGGCCGTCGCCGAAACCGCGGAACCGCGCGTGGCGCACAGGCGCTGATCATCGCCCCGAACATCGACCTGAACATCGGCGCGATCGCGGCGCGAAAATTTACAATCCCGTTCCAGGCTGTACGGATGGAGTTAAGATCGAGTGGACTGGCGCAAGGCGGCGCCGGCGCTCGGAGGTGATTTATGGCGCAGACAATCGCAAGCAGCCAGAGCGCGCTGCAGCGTTCGTTGCTGACGGTGCTGGATCCGTTCGGCACCCCGGTGGATACGAAGCAATATCTGTCGATGGCTCCGCGCCTCGACACGCTCGAAGGGAAAACCGTCTACCTGGTGGACGTCGGCTTCGCGGGCGGCTACGAATTCCTCGAACAACTGCGCGACTGGTTTGCGCGGCGCATGCCCGGGACGCGCACGGTGCTGAAGCACAAGCCCGGCAATATGTTTTTGGACGCGCCGGATCTGTGGGCTGAAATTAAAGAGAAGGGCCACGCCGTCATTTTCGGCGTCGGCGGTTGAGACGGCTGCTCCTCGGCGGTTGCCGAGCATTGCCGCAAGCTCGAAAACGATTCCGGAATTCCCACCGCGCCGATTACCACCGCGCGATTTTCCGATTACATTCGCCGCGATCTGCAGGCGCACGGAATGCCGCTGCGCTTCAGCTTTACTCCGTATCCGGTGGTGGGCATGCCCGCCGCGCGGCTGCGCGAATACGTGGAAGGCAACGATCCCGTCAGCGGCGCGCCGCTCGTCGAGCGAACTGATCGATGCGCTTACCAAGCCGTTGACCATCGAAGAGAGAAAGCCGGTGGCGCGACGCGTTCCGCCTCCGCGGTCGCGCTTGCTCGATGCGGACACGGAAGAAAATTTGCAGCGGCTCTTCATCGAGAATGGCTGGACGGATGGCCTGCCAATCGTGCTGCCGACCGAATCGCGCGTGGAGGAAATGCTCGAAGGCACTAGCCACGCGCCCGATGAAATTGTCGGCCAGATGGCGGTGGCGCATCGCGGCGAATACACTTCGTACACGGTCGAGAAAGTCGCGGTGAACGCGGTGATGGCCGGCGCGCGGCCGGAGCATTTTCCCGTGATTTTGGCGATTGCGTCCACGGGGCATCCGGCGTTTCCAAGTTCCACCACGTCGTTTGCGGGAATGGTGATGGTCAACGGCCCGATTCGCGGCGAAATCGCCATGAACGCGGGCCTCGGCGCGCTGAGCCCGTTCAATTTTGCGAATTCCGTGATCGGCCGGGCCTGGACGCTGATGACCATCAACCTGGGCAACGCGCGGCTCGGCGACACGCTGCTCGCATCCACAGGGCACAATCTGAACTACAACAATATGTGCTGCGCGGAAAACGAAGAGAAAAGCGTCTGGGAGCCGTTCCACGTCGAGAAAGGATTCCAGCTCGGCGAAAGCGTGGTCAGCGTGTTTCGCGGATGGAGCGTGATCAACAGCATGGGCGCTGCCAATTCGATCCGTCCGGCGAACGAAGAAACCGCGATCATGCTGAAAGCGTTTTCGGGACTGCATTCGGTGGCGCTGCTGGTGATGGACCCGCTGGTCGCCAAGGGCCTAAAGGAACAGGGATTCCAGACCAAACAGGAACTGGCGCGCTGGCTTTCGGAAAACACGAAGATTCCGGCCGGGCAGTATTGGGGCGCCGACGTGATCTACGCGTTCAATGCGTCGCTGGCGCGCGCGGGAGTCGAGCCGTACGCGACCTGGTCGAAGCTTCCCAAAGACGCGCTGATTGCGCCTTTCAACGATCCGAAAGCGATCAACATCGTCGTCGTCGGCGGGGAATCGAACCCCCTCTGGCTGACCACGGATTTCCGGTACGTGACGTCGGCTTCCGTCGACAAGTGGCGGCCGACAGGCGGCTTGAAGCGCGATGCGCGCCCGATTCGCATGCCTGCGGGAGTAACGTGCAGCGACGACCTGTGCGGAATGCCCGGCTAAATTGCAAAAACAACGGACGCTGCGGCGAGCCGCGAAGCTCAAGGGAAAAATAAGTCAGCGCGGCTTTTGCAATTGCTTGTAAATTTCGTTGGCGGCGCGAAATTCCTGCTCAAGTTCTTTAGTGGCGAGCCGCGTGCGCAAGTAGTCGACCGTTTGCGCCAGCCGGTCGAGCGCGCGCGAAACATTCTCCGTGTTGGTCAGCAGAATGTCGCGCCACACTCCGTAAGGGCTTCCCGAGAGCCGCAGCATATCCTGCAATCCTGGACCAGCGAGCGAAAGTGGCAATCCGGTCTCGTCGGTTTCATCCTGAACCACTCGCGCCAGCGCAATCGACACAAGCTGCGGCAGATGGGAAACAATACCCACGGCCCAATCGTGCGTTTCCGCGTCGCACCACGTTGGTTGCGCGCCGAGCGTCGCCAAGATTTCGGCAAACGCTTTGGCACGCGCGTCGGCAGTTTCCGCCGTGCCAATAAGCGGGTAGGGCGCGCCGCGAAATAACTCGGCATCTGCGTGCTCGATTCCGGATCGCTCTTTTCCGGCCATCGGGTGCCCACCGAGAAACTGCGCGCCGCCGCGAAAGTTTTCGCGCGCGACGCGGCAGATTACAGTTTTCGTGCTGCACGCGTCGGTTACCAGCGCGCCGGCATCGGCGTGTTTGGCAATTTGCGGGAGAAATTCGAGCGTGGACACGATAGGCAGAGCGAGGTAGACAAGATCGGCGCCGCGCACGACGCCGGCCAAATCGGGGGCAGCGTTATTGATCGCGCCGCGCGCCACGGCGCGCTGCAGCACTTCCGGGCGGTCGTATCCGGTGATGGATACGTCCGGGAAGTGCTTTCGCAGCGCAAGCGCGAACGATCCGCCGATCAGCCCCGTGCCGATCAGCGCGACGCGGCGAAAGGGAAGTGTGCCCGCCATGATTATTCCGCGCCGGTCATTTCCCTACCGGCGCCCGCCGGCGGATGGCGAGCACACGCACCCGAATTGCATGGAACGTTTCGGACGACTCGACGTCACTTCTTGCCCCGCGCCGCTACGGCTTCGGGCTTGAGCCACGCCATCTGCTTGCGCAGCTCCTGCCCGACTTTTTCGATGGGGTGGTTGCGGTCGCGTTCGAGAAGTTTCGCGTACTGCGGGCGTCCGGCCTGATTTTCGAGCACCCACTCGCGCGCAAACTGCCCGGTCTGAATTTCCTCGAGAATCTTCTTCATGTTTTCGCGGACGCGCTCGTCGATCACGCGATTGCCGCGCGTCAGATCTCCGTATTTCGCGGTTTCGCTGACGAACTTGTGCATTTCTGCGATGCCGCCTTCGTAGATCAGGTCGACGATCAGCTTCAGTTCGTGCAGGCACTCGAAATAGGCCGATTCCGGCTGATATCCGGCCTGCACGAGCGTTTCCCAACCGGCCTGAATCAACGCACGCGCGCCGCCGCAGAGCACGGCCTGCTCGCCGAAAAGATCGGTTTCCGTTTCTTCCGCGAAGGTGGTTTGAATCACGCCGGGGCGCGTGCCGCCGATGGCGTGCGCGTAAGCGAGCGTGCGGTCAAAGGCGTGCCCCGAAGCATCCTGATGGACGGCGAGTAGGCAGGGAACGCCGCGGCCCGCTTCATACTGGCGGCGAACCAGGTTTCCGGGGCCCTTCGGCGCGACCATGGTGACGTCGATGTTGGCGGGTGGCGTGATCTGGCCGTAGTGAATGTTGAAGCCGTGGGAGAAGAGGAGCATGGCGCCCTGCTTCAGATTCGGCAGTAGCTCGTTCTTGTAAATCGCCGGCTGGGCCATATCTGGAGCGAGCATCACGATGACGTCCGCGCCCTTGGACGCGTCCGCGGGCGACACCAGCTTCCAACCATCCTGCTCGGCCTGCTTCCACGAGTTTCCCTGGCGCAGTCCGACCACCACGTCGAGCTTGCTGTCGCGCAGGTTGAGCGCGTGGGCGCGTCCCTGGCTGCCGTAGCCGATCACCGCGATGCGCTTGCCTTGCAGCGCGCTCGGGTTTGCATCTTGTTCCCAGAACATCTTCGCCATCTGTGTTTTCTCCTTAGGATTTTGAGAAATTTACGACGCGCTGGTGACGGCGCCCTCGGACGCCGATCGAACCAGCTTTGCGTACTTCGCCATGACTCCGGTGGTGTAACGCGCGGCTGGGGGCTTCCACTGCGCGCGGCGCTCGTCCAGATTCGCGTCCACGTCGAGGCGCTTGTTGGCGACGTCGATGGTAACGATGTCGCCGTCGCGCACGAAAGCGATCGGACCGCCGCTGGCAGCTTCGGGAGCCACGTGGCCGATCATCAGCCCGTGCGTGGCGCCGCTGAAGCGGCCGTCGGTGACCAGCCCAACCGAATCGCCGAGCCCTTGGCCGACAATCGCGCCGGTGACGCCAAGCATCTCGCGCATGCCCGGGCCGCCCTTGGGGCCTTCGTAGCGAATCACCACCACATCTCCCGCCTTGATCTTTTGCTGCTGTACGGCTTCGAACGCGGCTTCCTCGGAATCGAAAACTTTCGCCGGGCCGCGCTGGTAGAGGCGTTCGTGGCCGGCGAGCTTGATCACGCAGCCATCGGGAGCGAGCGAGCCGCGCAGGATCGCCAGGCCGCCGTCTTTCTTGATGGGATTCGAGAGCGGACGAATCACCTGCTGACCGGGAGTTTCCTTCGCGCTGGCCAGCTCCTCGAAAAGCGTCTTGCCGGAAACGGTCGGCGCATCGGTGAGAAGCCCCGCATCTTTTAGAAGCTTACCCAGCAAGCGCATGCCGCCCGCCGCGAACATGTCCACGGCGGTGAAATGGCCGCCGGGTTTCAGGTCGGCGAGCAGCGGAGTGCTGGCGAAAATCTTGCCGAACTCGTCGATGGTGAGCGGAACGCCGGCGTCGCGCGCGATGGCCAGCAGGTGCAGCACGGCGTTGGTCGAGCCGCCTGTGGCCGCAACCGAAACGATCGCGTTGCGCAGCGATGCCGCGGTGATGATTTGGCGCGCGCGCGTGTCTTTTTTCAAGAGCGACATTGCCAGCTGGCCGCAGTCGAAGGCGACCTGCGCTTTGCGCGGATCGACAGCCGGAACTTCGTTTGCGCCCATGGGCGAAATTCCCAGAAACGTGAGCGCGGTGGCCATCGTGTTGGCGGTGAACTGGCCGCCGCACGCGCCGGCGCCGGGGCAGGCTTTGCCTTCCAGGTCGCGCAGCTCGGCTTCCGTCATTTTGCCGGCCTGGCATGCGCCGACCGCTTCGAAGACGTCCTGAATGGTCACATCGTGGCCATGAAAATGGCCGGGCATGATCGAGCCGCCGTAGAGCGAAAGGGAAGGGAGGTTCAGGCGCGCGAGAGCCATCACCGTGCCGGGGATGGTCTTGTCGCAGCCGCAAATCGCCACAACGGCGTCGAACGCGTGGCCGAAGACGAACAGCTCGATCGAGTCGGCGATCACTTCGCGCGAGACGAGCGAGGCTTTCATGCCCTCGGTCTTCATGGTGATGCCGTCGGAAATGGCGATGGTGTCGAACTCGATGGGCACGCCGCCCGCGGCGCGAACGCCTTCCTTCACCTTTTGCGCCAGCGCGCGCAGGTGGTAATTACACGGCGTCACTTCGGTCCAGGTATTGGCGATGGCCACCAGCGGCTTTTCCAGATCCGCGTCCGTCAAGCCGGTCGCTTTCAGCATGGCCCGGGCCGGAGCCCGCGCCACTCCTTTTTTGATCGCGTCACTCTGCATTTCGAAAGGATTCCTCTCGTCTTCTATTTATTGCCGCAAATCATCGCTGCAAAATAAAAAGCCCCGCAGCCTGTTTGCAGGTGCGGGGCGCATGAACCTGACTGGGCTCACACCGGCCCCCACCTGCTGGCTACATATACGGGAATGAGAATTCGCCGCGTCATAGAGTATCGTCTCACGTGCCGGTGGACAATCTGTTTCCTTGGCCGGGCATGCTCGGCAATTGAAGCGGCCGCACACGCGAACGTGGCCGTAAAATAGTGGGCCTGATTTAGAGGGATAAGTCAAATGTCCAGTATTCACAGGAACTATAAATCTCATTTATGAACTAGCGTACAGCCAAGGAATTTGCCGGGTACCGGCTTCTATGCTATTTCTTGCCTGCGACCTAGACCCATGACGAAGAGCCCCCGCCTCCGTGGATTTCGGTTTAGACAGTTCATGGTCGAGCATCAGTACAAGGTCATGCTTGTTTCGATTCTAGTGGGTTTACTCTGGGTCGGGTCTTACCACCTATTCGTTACCTCGTGGTTCCTTTCGCACCTAAGCATTTTGATGGCAGTTATCTCATTTGTCCCTGCTGGACTGGTCGCTCTTATTCATCTTCGCGAATTCGGGCCTTTCATGTGGTGGGACAGAAGCAATCGAGTCTTGGTTGCGCGCCGCTCGCATAAAGTCGAAAAGATTGAAATGGTCGTAATGGGAGTATTGTGGACTACCATCTTTGGTTTTGTGGTCCTCGTGATATTCGTTCTGTCGCGGTGACCGAGAAACGCTTGACGCTGGCGCAGCGGTTTTGTATGCTTTACGCGGAACTGGCAGCATAGGCCTGCTGGAAGGATAATCGAGTCCGCGCCATGCGCAGCTATCAGAGCTATTTCGCCTTTACGTACCGCTTCTCCTGGTGGGGGAAGCGGCCGGGCGAGACGCGCGCGGATCAGACCAGCAAGTAAAAGCCGCACAAAGTTTCGAACACCGGCCGCGAACCTCCCGACGAGGACGCGGCTTTTTTTATGCCCGTCCGAGGCGAAAAAACGGGAGGCTCGAGGAGCAAATGAAAATCGATGATTGGCGCAGGAAAATCGACGCGATTGACACGGCCCTGTTGCACCTTTTGAATCTGCGCACGGAATTGGCGCTGGAGGTAGGACGGTTGAAGAACGAAAGCAGCGCGGCGCTGCGAGCCCCGATGCGCGAGCAGGAAATTCTCTCGCGCATGAAGGCGCTGAATCCCGGCCCGCTCGATAGCGAGGCGATCAGCAACATCTATCAGTTGCTGCTCAACGAGTCCATCCGCACGCAGGAGCGGCACGGCTACGGCAAGCGCAACTCGAAATCCCATCGCGCGCGCGGGCTGATTCGCAGCTAGGAGCGCTCGTCGCCGATGCGGGTGAAGGACAATGCGCGTGTGGCGTTTCAGGGAGAGCGCGGAGCTTTCAGCGAAGAGGCGGCGGTGAAGCTGCTGGGAGAAAATATCGACTTGGTGCCGCGGCCCACCTTCGAGGCGGCGTTCGCGGCGATCGACGAGGGCCGGGCGGATTACCTGCTGGCGCCGATCGAAAACAGCCTGGCGGGTTCGGTGCACCGGTCGTTCGATCTGCTGGTGGATAGCGAGCTGAGTATTCTGGCGGAGGAGATCATTCCCATCGCGCACAACCTGATCGGCGTGCCGGGTGCGACGTTCGAGGATATCGCGGCGGTGGAGTCGCATCCCGTGGCGCTGGCGCAGTGCGAGAAATTTTTCAGCGACCATCCGCGGCTGAAGCGCATTGCAATGGAGGACACGGCGGGCAGCGTTCGCGACGTGATGCGCGCGGGAGACAAATCGCGCGCGGCGATTGCCGGGAAGCTGGCGGCCAAAATTTATGGCGGCGAGATCCTGCGCGAGCATCTGGAAGACAATCGCGAGAATTACACACGATTTCTGCTGCTGGCGCGCTCGCCCGATGCCGCGCAGGCGTCTCCGGAGAACGCCAACAAGCTTTCGCTGGTATTTCAGCTCGATCACCGGCCGGGGGCGCTCTTTCACGCGCTGGAGCCTTTTGCGCGGCGCAACCTGAACCTGATGAAGATCGAGAGCCGCCCGGTGCACGGGCAGCCCTGGCAGTACCGGTTTTATCTGGATTTGCAGGCGTCGCGGAGCGATCCGGAAGTGGCCGCGGCGCTGGCGGAACTGGAAAAGCTCGTCGTGGGACTGCGGATTTTGGGATCGTATCCCGCCGCGGCGCGCGCGAGCGGCACGCACTCTTAGTTTTGCGAGGACGAGGACAATGCTTTTCAATATGAGCAATGAAGCAACGGAAGAACAAATCAATCACATCGTGGCGCGAATCAAGGAGTGCGGTTACGAAGCGCACTTGATTCGCGGTAAGGAGCGTACCGTGATCGGCGTGGTGGGGAACAGCGGGCGTCACCGGAGCGAGCTGGAAGCGCTTTCGTCCGCGCCGGGAGTGGAAGACATCGTCAAGATTTCGCATCCGTTCAAGTTGTCCGCGCGCAGCATGCGTCCCGAAGGCACGCAGATCGATTTGGGCAAGGGCGTGATCGTCGGCGGCAAGGAAGTGCTGGTTGCGGCGGGGCCGTGCGCCGTGGAATCGCGCGAGCAGATTTTGGACGTGGCCGCGCGCGTGGCCAAGGCTGGCGCGAAGCTGCTGCGCGGAGGCGCGTTCAAGCCCCGGAGTTCGCCCTATAGCTTTCAGGGCATGGGCGAAGAGGGCCTGAAGCTGCTGCGCGAAGCCGCGGACAAGAACGATTTGCTCGTCGTTACCGAAGTAATGGATCCATCGCAGATCGAAGTGATGCTGCCGTACGTGGACGTGATGCAGGTCGGCGCGCGCAACATGCAGAACTACCATTTGCTGCGCGCTCTGGGCGAAGTCGACAAGGCCGTGCTGCTGAAGCGCGGAATGTCCGCGACCATCGAAGAGTTGCTGCTCAGCGCCGAATACATCATGGCTGGCGGCAACTACAAGGTGATTCTGTGTGAGCGCGGCATCCGCACGTTCGACACCTACCTGCGCAACACCCTCGACATCGCCGCGATTCCAGTGATCAAGAGCCTCTCGCACCTGCCGATTTTCGCCGATCCGTCGCACGGCACCGGCCGCCGCGACAAAGTTGCTCCGATGGCCCGCGCGGCCGTGGCTGCAGGCGCGGACGGCTTGATTATCGAGGTGCATCCCGATCCGGAACGCGCCCTGTCCGATGGCGTGCAGTCACTCTATCCGGATCAGTTCGCGCAGTTGATGGACGAGATCCGCGCGATCGCTCCCGCAGTGGGCAGAACCATCGCGCAACCGGCCTACGCGGCTTCCTAAACGAAGTCCTGCCATCTCGCGCGACGGATGTGTAGCGCGCAACTGCGAGCGCACGTCCGTCGCCGCAGTTCTCACGCTCGATTCCCATGTCTGGAGCGCCGGTTTTCGAGTTGGCTTCGCAGAACGATAAAACTGTTTGACAGTAGCGGTATCGGTCATATTAAATCGTAGTGTTTATTTCTCTCCGGCTGGCTTTTCCGATCCTCAGGAGGGCGTTTGGCAGGCGCATCCCAAAAAATTTCGCGGCGCGAGTTGGTGGTGCGGGGTGGTTGCCTGGTGCTCGCGACGATGGCCGCTGCTGCGTTCCCGTGCGGCTTATCGGCTGCGGCTCTGCCGTTTTTGGACGTGTCCTACGCGGGATCGATGGGCTCGATGATGGAGGGCCCTCTCAAATCGGCGGTCCGGAGCGATTTGGGGCTTGATATGCACGGCCGGGCGCAAGGATCGAATGCGCTGGCGAAATTGATCGTTGGCGGAAGCATCCGGCCGGATGTGTTCATCCCGGTTACGCTGGCGCCCATGCTGACCGTACTGCGCGCCGGCAAGGCTCAGTTTGCGGAGCCCATCGCCCACACCGAAATGGTGATCGCTTACAGCCCCAAAAGCCGGTTCGCCTCGCAATTGGAATCCGCAGCCAAGGGAAAAGCCGAATGGTGGAAGGTCTTGCAGCAGCCCGGCTTCCGCTTCGGCCGCAGCGATCCGGTGGCAGACCCGCAGGGGCGCAACATTATTTTCACCATGATGCTGGCGGCGAAAATGTATGATCAGCCGGATTTGGTGGAAAAGACGCTGGGGCCCACGATCAACGACAAGCAGATTTTTAGCGAGACGACCGTATTGGCACGGCTGCAGAGCGGCGAATTGGATGCCTCTTCCGCGTATAAAATCCAGCCGGGTCCCTTTCATCTTCCTTATGTTTCCTTGCCGAAGCAGATCAATCTGAGCTCGCAAAACGTGCGCTCCGAAAATCCGAATTTGAGCCTCATTGTCGGCGGCAAGACGTATCATCCGGAGCCGCCGATTTACTATGCGGCGGCACTTAACGATGCTCTCCATCCCAAAGGGGCGGCGGATTTCGTCGAATGGCTGAAGGGCGGCGAAGCGCAGTCGATTTTCAGGCGCTGTTGCTACGATTCGCCGGAAGGGGCGTCCACGCTTCGCGCATGATTTCGAGCCGCCGCTGGATTGCGAGAATTGGCGCCGCGGCGTTTGCGCTGGCGCTGCTCTATCCCTTGTCGGCGCTGTTCGCTCACATCGGCGCGTGGCAATGGGACGCGGAGGTGCGCGGGCCGGCGCTTTCTTCCGTTCGCGTCTCTCTCATGCTCACCACGATTGCGATGCTGATCGTGGTTGGCGTCGGCACGCCGATGGCCGCGTACATCGCGCAATGCAAGGCCAAGGAACGGCTTCTCTGGCAAGCGGCATTGCTGATTCCGATTCTGCTGCCGCCGCTCGCTCTCGGAATTCTGTTTACGCTGGCTTTTGGCCCCTACGGAAGCGTAGGCCGCCTGCTGAATCATTACGGCGTGGCGATGACCAACAGCGCCACGGCTTTCGTGGCCACTCAGGTGTACGTGGGCATGGGCTATTACGTCCTGGGCGCGGTTGCCGCGCTGGACGCGGTTCCGTCGATGCTGCAAAAGCAGGCCGCGCTGCTGGGGCTCACGCCGATGAAGGTATTTTTTCGCGTCACGTTGCCGCTGGCGCGTCTGGGGCTTGCCGTGGCTCTGAGCATCGCGTGGGTGCGCGCGGTCGGCGAATTCGGCGCCGTCGTGGTCACTGCGTATTATCCTTCCGGTATGCCGGTACAGCTCTGGGTCGACTTGCAAAGCTTTGGATTGCCCGCGGTGATGCCGCTGCTCGTGGTATTTCTGGCGGTGGCTCTGCCGCTGCCGTGGCTGGCGCACGTCCTGGCGCAGCGTCGAAGCAATGCTTGACGTCCAATTCACCAAGCGCCGCCGCGATTTCACGGTCGGCTTTTCGCTGAAGCTCTGGCGTTGCGCAGTCCGTGGGCTTATTCGGCGCTTCGGGCGCGGGTAAAAGCACGGTTCTCGCATGCATCGCTGGCGTCGAACAGCCCGACGACGGCCGCATCAACTTGGGAAGCGTTTGCTTATTTCCGCCGCCACTTCCGCTGCATCGCAGGCCCGTCGGATATCTGACGCAGGAGCCAAGTCTCTTTCCGCATCTCAGCGTCCGCGAAAACGTCATTTTCGGAGTGCCAAAGTACGAAGAGTCCGACCGGAGCGCGCCGACTGGATCGCTACTCTCAAGAATCGCCTGAAACTAGCGCCGCTCTGGGACGCTCCCGCAGCGCGCATATCGGGCGGGCAAGCGAGTCGCGTTGGCCTGGCGCGAATGCTGGCGCGAAAGCCTCGGCTGGTGCTGCTGGACGAGCCGTTCGCCGGTCTCGACCGTCAGCTCGTGCGCGAATTGATTGATGACCTGATTTCTGGAGCAAGAATGTCGGATTCAGCATGATCGCTGTCGACCACCAGTCAGAGGTGCTGATGCGCCTCTGTCCCGAAATGGCTATCGTGCTGGAGCAGGGCATAGTGGTTCAACGCGGCACCTGGACCGAGCTTTGCGGCGCTCCCGCCACCCCGCTCTTGCGCTCGCTGCTTGCGAGTCTCTAGGGCGCAGCCAGAACCACCTCCCGCACGACATTCGCGTAAGTAGCTGATTCCGTTGAGGCGCCTTCCCACCAATACACAAAAAGTTCCTGAGGGAATCGCATGATTGACACTGGGCGAAGGTTCAATTAATCTCTTAAGCGAAGCGAAATGAATCGACATGCCCCTGCGCCCTTGTAGCACTTGTTGTAACGGCACAAATGTGTGCTTTGCCGGGGCGCCGGACATCATGATCTAGCTTCGCAGCCAAACTAGGCCTGAACGCAACCCGCCCTTGGAGTAAGTCCAAGAGGTGGGTTTTTTGTTATTTGGCCGATTTCCAAAGGTGGGGTTACGTCGCATGGGAAGCAGTCGGAATCGAGCCGATTTCGTCTGCTGGACGCCAGCCGGCTGGCGCATCTGAAGATGCTCGAAGCCGAAAGCATCTACATTCTGCGCGAAGCGGCTGCCGAGTTCGCGCATCCGGTGATGCTCTACTCCATCGGCAAAGACTCGTCCGTGATGCTGCGCCTGGCGCAGAAGGCGTTCTATCCGGGAAAGATTCCGTTCCCGCTGCTGCACATCGACACCAGCTACAAGTTTCCGCGAGATGATCGAATTTCGCGACTGGTACGCGCGTCATGTGGGCGCGCGAACTGATCGTCCACAAGAATCAGAAGGCGCTCGACGACGGCGCGAATCCCTACGCGCTCGGCACGCAGAAGTGCTGCGGATCTGCTGAAGACGCGCTCGCTGCTCGACGGCCTCGCCGAGGGCGGATTCGACGCGGCGTTCGGCGGCGCGCGGCGCGACGAGGAGAAATCGCGCGCCAAGGAGCGCGTCTATTCCTTCCGCGATGCGCTCGGCCAGTGGGACCCGAAGAATCAGCGCCCCGAGCTGTGGAATCTCTTCAATGGCCGGCATCACAAGGGCGAGAGCATCCGCGTGTTTCCGCTTTCGAATTGGACCGAGTTCGACGTCTGGCTCTACATCCACGCGGAGAAAATCCCCATCGTGCCGCTCTACTTCGCGAAAGAGCGCGAAGCCGTGGTGCGCGGCAATTCGATCCTGCTGCTGCAGACGGGCGTGCGCCTGCTGCCGGGCGAAGAGGCCGCAGATGATCAAATGCCGCATGCGTTCGCTCGGCTGCGTGCCGTGCACGCGGCGCGATCCGCTCGGACGCCGACACCGTGCCGCAAATCATCGAAGAGATGATTTCCTTCCGCCGGTCGGAGCGCGAAAACCGCGTGATCGATCACGACGAAGAAGGCTCGATGGAAATCAAGAAGCGCGAGGGCTACTTCTGATGGCCACCACTCCAGTGGAGCCGACCGGCGAGACGGCGACCCGAGACGCTCGACTTCGCTCCCGCGTCCGCGATCTACGCGGCACGCTGCTGCGATTCAGCACCGCGGGCAGCGTCGACGACGGCAAATCCACGCTGATCGGCCGCTTGCTTTACGACAGCCAGGCCGTGCTCGAAGATCAGCTCGCCTCCGTGCGAAAGAGCAAGATCAACCGCTCCGGCGGCCCGATCGATTTTTCGCTGCTCACCGACGGCCTGCGCGCCGAGCGCGAGCAGGGCATCACCATCGACGTCGCCTACCGCTATTTTTCCACCCCGCGCCGCAAATTCATCATCGCCGATACGCCGGGCCACGAGCAGTACACGCGCAACATGGCCACCGGCTCGTCCACCGCGGATGCATCGGTGGTACTCATTGACGCCACGAAGGGCGTGCTGCGCCAGTCGCGCCGCCACGCCTACATCGCGCACCTGCTGGGCGTGCAGCACATCATCGCCGCCGTCAACAAAATGGACCTGGTCGGCTTTTCGCAGGACGTGTTCGAACGCATCGTCGCGGAATTCCAGCAGTTCGCCGATCAGCTGGGAATCAAGAACGTTTATCGCCGTACCGGTCAGCGCGCTCGAAGGCGACAACGTCGTTCGCAGCAGCAAGCGCATGCCGTGGTTCGAAGGCCCGGCGCTGCTCGAATATCTCGAAGACGATTCCGGCGGGCAACGCCTCGGCCGAAGCGCCGCTGCGCTTTCCGGTGCAGTACGTGATTCGCCCGGACGCGAGCTTCCGCGGATTCGCCGGGCAGGTCGCGTCGGGAACTCTGCGCGCGGGCGCGACGGTGGTGGCGCTGCCGGCCAAGGTGAAAACGAGGGTGCGCTCGATCGTCGCCTTCGAAAGCGAGCCGGAGTCGGCTGCGCCCGGCGATTCCGTCACCGTCACGCTGGAAGATGAAATCGACATCAGCCGGGGCGACATGCTGGTCAGCGAAGAGCAGGCGCCGTCCGCCGGCACCGGATTCCAGGCCATGCTCGTCTGGATGCATTCCGAGCCGCTCGACCCGCACAAAATTTACCTGCTGAAGCACACCGCGCGGACGGTCCGCGCGCGCATCAACCAGATTCGCTACCGCGTGGACATCAACACGCTCGAGCACGCCCCGGCCAAGAAGCTCGACATGAACGATATCGCCGCCGTGGACGTGAAGACCACGCTGCCTTTGTTCTTCGATCCCTACGGCGTGAACCGCACCACCGGCAGCTTTATCGTCATCGATCCGCTGACGAACGCCACGGTCGGCGCCGGCATCATCGAGCGAGCCATCGAGCAGCAGGCGCATACGTCGCATCGGCGGCACAGCACGAAGGAAGAGCGCATCCTGCGCTTCGGTCATCCGCCCTGTGCGGTTTGGCTGAAAGGAAGGCCGCACGTCGCCGAGCTTCTGGAGCGGCGGCTCTTCGACGATGGATGGCACGTTCAGCTTGCCGGTCCGAACGATTTCCTCGCGCACGAGCTCGTCACCGTCGCCAAGGCGTATCAGCTTTCCGGGCACATCACGATTTTTTCGCCGCTCGACGACGGCACCGATCAAAAACGCGTCATCCGCGCCCTCTACGGGCCCGATTCCTTCTTTGCCGTGAACATTGACGACGACACCGACGAAGAAGCGACCGAGCGCATCATGAACGTGCTGCGCAAATGGCGCGACAAACAGTCCGATTCGCAGAAAGGGAATTCATGAGCCAGCCGACCCTTGCCGAAGAATTCGAATCGCTTTCCGCGGATGGCGCTGATCGACCGCTTGCTGGCGGAAAACTCCGCCGCCGTGAAGAAAGGCACGATCTGCATCACCTGCAGTTTTCAGGCCGAGGACATGATCGTGCTCGACCTGCTGCGCAAGCGGTTGCCGTCGATTCCCGTGCTGTTTCTCGATACCGGCTACCACTTCGCGGAAACCTACGCGTATCGCGACCGCATGGCCGCGCTTTGGAACCTGGACGTCCAAAATCTGGCCGCGAAGCAATCCGTCGCCGAGCAGGAAGCGGCGTTCGGCATTCTGAATCGCACCGATCCCGGCAGCTGCTGCCATTTGCGAAAAGTCGAACCGCTCTTCGGAGCCCTGGAAAAATTCGACGTCTGGTTCACCGGCTTGCGCCGCGAGCAATCGCCCACGCGCAAGAATCTGAAGATCGTCGAACACCATGCTCTTGCCCACCGGAAAGACTCTTCTGAAGGTCAGCCCGCTCGCCGCCTGGACCTGGGGAGAGGTTTGGGAACACACCGCGCGTCACAAAATCGACTATCTGCCGCTGTACGACGCCGGCTACCGCAGCATCGGCTGCAAGCCGTGCACGGCGATTCCAGCCGCCGGCGCCGATCCGCGCTCCGGACGCTGGGGCGGCAACAAACTCGAATGCGGCATTCACACCAAGTCCCAGCGGGCTGATTGATGCAGATCTTGATCGGATTTTTCGTGGCGCTGGCCATGGGGCTGACCGGCATCGGCGGCGGCAGCTTCACCGTTCCCGCGCTGGTCTTGCTGGTGGGAATGCCCGCGAGCATGGCCGTGGGAACCGCGTTCGTTTACGCCGGAGTGGTGCGACTGATTGCCGCGCCATTTTATCTGGCGGGGAAGCAGGTTCATGCCAAGTATCTTTGGCTCCTGCTGCGTGGCGCTATTCCCGGGCTGCTGCTCGGCACGTATCTGCTGCGCCTGCTGAGCGGCGACGCCAATAGCGCGATCGTGGTAATTCTGCTCGGGTTGCTTCTGGCGGGATCGTCCAGTATCTCGTTCGCGCCGCGCGTGCAGTATCCCGGCTTCGCCCAGCGCAATTCGAAATGGCTGCCGTGGCTCGCGCTGCCGATTGGCGTCGAGGCCGGATTTTCGTCGGCGGGCGCGGGCGCGCTTGGCACCGTGCTGCTGCTGAACTATTCGGAGATGACCGCGCCGCAAGTGGTCGGCACGGACCTGCTGTTCGGGCTGGTGCTGGCTGTGATCGGGAGCGCGTTTCACTACGAGTTCGGGTCCATCGGCGGAGCGGTGCTGGTTCACCTGCTCGAAGGCGGAATTCCCGGCGTCATCCTCGGATGCCTGCTCGCCCGCCGCGTGCCAGCGAAGAAACTGAAGTTCGCCATTGCCGCGATTGCAATCTTCGCCGGGCTGCAACTGGTGTGGACCGGATCGCGGAAGTTGCTCGGCGACCACAGTACCGCAGCTGCAGCCGGCCTCACACAAGCCGCTGATCCTCCGGCTCACCGCTAGCGCGTTTCCACGCGACATCCCCGCGCCCAGACTGCTGCGATTTCGGCGCGATTTTCACAGCTAAAATAGAACTTCTGGCGGGTTTCTGCGCTTCGAACGGGTTTTCGCGGGCGAGGGCGCTTCGCCCGTATAGTCTGTGAAGCTTCACAATGGCTCAGGAGCGACGAACGCGAGCGCCATGGCTGCTACCGCGTGGCTCTCGTCAAACACGCGCCCTGAAGCCGCCCAAGGCGTTTTGGGGCAGCCAAAATCCCTGAGGATTTGTGGAAAATTTCGCTACAGGTCGAAGCCGAGCTGCAGGCGGGCCGCTTCGGACATGCGCGCCGGGCCCCACGGCGGATCGAAGACCAGCTCCACGTTGACTTCCTTGACGGTGGGCAGGTTGGTGAGTTTGCTTTCGACGTCCGATTTCAGCACGTTGCCCATGCCGCAGCCGGGCGCGGTCATGGACATTTTGATGTCGATGCGGTGATCGCCGCCGTCAATCGCCGAGATGTCGCAAGCATAAATCAGGCCGAGATCGGCGATGTTGACGGGAATTTCGGGATCGAAGACGGTCTTGAGTTGGTCCCACACCAGTTTCTCGCTGAATTCCTGCTTGGGCTGTTCTTCGCCGGACGGGCTCGACGGCACGGGGGGAGTAAGGCCCATGGCGTCGGCGTCTTTCGCGTCGATGCGGAACATGCCGTAGTCGCTCGCGATCGTGTAGCTGCTGCCGAGGAACTGCAGCACGCGGACTTCGGATTCCGCCGGAAGTTTCCTGCGGACGCCGCTGGGAATTTCGATCACTTCGCATTCGCGGCTGAGTTTAATGCGCGTATTGAGGATCGTGCTCATAGTAAGACCCTGAAATTCATTCTTCGTCCGGAAGCGTCGCTTCCGCCTGGCCTTCGAGCGCTGCTTGCAGCGTGTGCCAGGCCAGCGTGGCACACTTCACGCGCGCCGGATATTCGGAGACGCCGGAAAAAACCGCCAGTTTGCCCAGATCTTCGCCGATCTTTGGTGGCTCCTCGCCGGTGACCAGCTTGTGAAAGCGTTGGAAAAGTCTTTTCGGCTTCGGCGCGGGATTTGCCTTTCACGAGCTGCGTCATCATGGATGCGGACGCCTTGGAAATCGCGCAGCCGGCGCCTTGGAAGCTGATGTCGCGGATCGAGTCGCCGTCCATGTGCAGGTAGACGGTGAACTGATCGCCGCACAGCGGATTGAAGCCCTCGGCCTTGTGATTGGCGTCCGCGAGGTCGTGGAAATTGCGCGGCGCCTTGCTGTGCTCCAGGATCACTTCCTGGTAGAGATCGCGCAGGTCGGACATCAGGCGAAAACCTCCCGAACCTTTTCGATGGCGCGGACCAGCGCATCGACTTCCTCGCGGGTGTTGTAGAGCGCGAACGAAGCGCGCGCCGTGGCGGGAATATTGAACCGCCGCATCACCGGCTGCGAGCAGTGATGGCCGGTGCGGATGGCAATGCCTTCCTGGTCCAGGATCGTGCCGATATCGTGCGGATGGACATTCTCGAAAACAAACGAGAGCACACCGGCCTTTTCCTTCGCCGAGCCGACGACGCGAAGGCCGGGAATGCGCGAAACGGCCTTCGTGGCGTATTCCAGCAGGTCGTGCTCGTGCGCGGCGATGTGATCGAGGCCGATTTCCGAGATGTAACGAATGGCCGCGCCCAGGCCGATGGCGCCGGCGATATCCGGAGTGCCGGCTTCGAATTTGTAGGGAATTTTGTTGTAGGTCGATTTTTCGAAAGTGACGGAGGCGATCATGTCGCCGCCGCCCTGATACGGCGGCATCGCGTTGAGAAGCGCCGATTTTCCGTAGAGAACGCCGATGCCGGTCGGCCCGTAGAGCTTGTGGCCGGAGAAGGCGTAGAAATCGCAATCGAGCTCCTGCACGTCCACTTTCATGTGCGGCACGGCTTGCGCGCCATCCACGAGCACCGGGATATTGTGCTGGTGCGCCAGTTCGATGATCTTGCGGACCGGATTGACGGTGCCAAGCGCGTTGGAGACGTGTGTGACGGCGACGAATTTCGTGCGCGGGCCGATCAGGTCGGCGAATTCATCGATCAGCAACTCGCCCTTGTCGTCGATGGGAGCGACGCACAGCTTGGCCTCTTTTTCCGTGCACAGGAGCTGCCAGGGAACGATGTTCGAGTGGTGCTCCATGCCGGTGATGAGCACTTCATCGCCAGCGCCGATATGGACGCGTCCGTACGTTTGCGCGACGAGATTGATCGCTTCGGTGGTGCCGCGAACAAATACAATCTCGCTCGCGGAGCGCGCGTTCAGGAATTTCTGCACCGTGCGGCGGGCGGCTTCGTGCTCTTCGGTGGCCTGCTCGGAAAGGAAGTGCACGCCGCGATGGATGTTGGCGTTGGTGGTCTCGTAGTAGCGCACGATTGCGTCGATCATGGCGCGAGGCTTCTGCGACGTGGCGGCATTATCCAGATAGACGAGCGGCTTGCCGTGGACTTGCCGGCGCAAAATCGGAAAGTCGGCGCGAATTTTCTCGAGGTCCAGCAGAGCGGCGGCCGGACTCGTGTCCGGAGCCGTGCGCAAGCCAGTCCCAAGATTTCTGGCGGCGGTGGTCATCTGACCTCTCCGACGGCGGCTGGCGATGCCTGATTGGCGGCAGATCCCATCACTTCGGCCACGTAATTCCGGATCAGCGACTCGACGTGCGCTCGCGCCGGCCCCTCCTTCATGCGGTCGAGGCATTCATTGGCAAAGGCCATCAGCAGCAGCTTGCGGGCCGAGGCTTCGTCGATTCCGCGCGAACGAAGGTAGAAGAGGGCATCTTCCTCGATCTGGCCGATGGTGGCGCCGTGCGTGCATTTTACGTCATCGGCATAGATTTCGAGCTGCGGTTTGGTATCGATCTGCGCGGTATCGGAAAGGAGCAGGTTGCGATTGGTCTGCTTGGCATCGGTTTTTTGCGCGTCTTTGTGCACGATGATCCGGCCATGAAAAACGCCGTGAGCGTGGCCGGCAAGAATTCCGTTGTAAAACTGGCGGCTGCCGCAGCGCGGGCTGGCGTGCTCGACGAGCATGTAATTGTCGAGATGCTGGCGATCGCCGCCGACGAACAGGCCGTTGATCAGGCACTCGCCGCCTTCGCCGGTGAGCACCGGATGGACGTTGTTGCGAACCAGCGCGGCGCCCATCAGGACGGAGTGCGAAGCGACGTCCGCGGCGCGGCCCTGCTGGATGCGCAAGGTGGAAACGTTGAACGCCTGGACGTCTTCGCGCTCGATCATGTAGTGCGAAACGATACTGTGATCGGCGGCGACGAGCTCGGTGACGGTGTTGCAGAGCGCCGTGCCGCCCAGCGAGACGTAATCTTCGACAACGGTCGCCTGGCTATTTTCTTCCGCGACGATCAGGTTGCGCGGATGGCTGACCGCCGGAAAATCGTGCGGCGTGGCCACGTAGAGCAGATGAATCGGCGCTTCGGCAACGACGCTCTTGGCGATGTGGATGTATGCGCCGTCTTCGATGAATGCGGTGTTGAGCGCGCAGAAGGGATCGCGCTGGATATTCAGATAGCGGCCGAGATGCGGCTCGATCGAGGCGGGATTTTTCGCCAGTTCGGAAGCGAGGCTTGAAACGGTGACGCCGCGAGGCAGAGCGTCCAGAGAAGACAGCGCGGGAGCGAAGCGGCCGTCGACAAAAACGAGCGTACAGGCTGCGCCAGCCATGCGAAACGGCTCGATGTGATTGGCCGAGGGCAGAGTTTTTCCGTTGCGGGCCAGGCGAAACGGCGTCTGCACGATGGGCGCGAGATTGGTGAAGCGCCAGTCCTCGTCGCGCAGGGTGGGGAAGCCGACGGCATTGAAACGGTCGAAACCATCCCGCCGGAGCTTGCGCAGCCAGGGCAGTTCGCGGCCCACGGCTCCTTTTTCAAGGCCGCTGAAGCCTTCGGCGTAGGTTTCCAGTGATTGCGTTTGCGTTGCGCTTGCCACGTTGCCAGCTCCCATTTTTTACACGGCACCCGCAGCCGAGCCGACGGTGGCGTAGCCGGTCTCTTCGAGCTGCAGGGCGAGTTCGGGTCCGCCGGAGCGGACGATGCGGCCATCCACGAGAACGTGGACGCGGTCCGGGACGATGTAGTGGAGCAGACGCTGATAGTGCGTGACGACGAGGAACGCGCGCTCGGGGCTGCGCATGGCGTTCACGCCATTGGCGACAATGCGCAGCGCGTCGATATCGAGGCCGGAGTCGGTCTCATCCAGAATGCCGAGCTTGGGCTCGAGGATGGCCATCTGCAAAATTTCGTTGCGCTTCTTTTCGCCGCCGGAAAAGGCTTCGTTGACGGAGCGGTTCAGGAATTTTTCGTCCATTTCCAGCAGCTTCATTTTTTCGCGCAGCTTGGGAAGAAAATCCATCGCGTCCACTTCATCGAGGCCGCGGTATTTGTGGACGGCGTTGAGCGCCGAGCGCAGAAAATAGGCGTTGCTGACGCCGGGAATTTCGACGGGGTACTGGAAGGCGAGGAACAGCCCTTCGCAGGCGGCGTCTTCGGCCTTCATGGCCAGCAGGTCCTTGCCATTGAAGAGGACTTCGCCTTCGGTCACGTTGTAGTTTTCGCGGCGGGCGAGGACCTGGGCGAGCGTGCTCTTGCCCGAGCCGTTGGGGCCCATGATGGAGTGGACTTCGCCGGCGTCCAAGGTCAAATTGACGCCTTTGAGGATTTCGTTGCCGTCGACATTGACGTGCAGATTTTTGATTTCGAGAAGGCTCATTCGTATGCACCCGCATGTTCCGGGTAAGGCACTACCCGGTCTTTTATTTTCAATAACTTACGTGCGTTTTTACTCGGATGACTGTTCCGGGTAGAACGGCCCCAGTAGCTAGTGCCTAATGGCGAGTGGCTGGAACGCCGGAGCGGCCCATCCGCTGCGATTAACACACTGTAGGAAGGCACGGACCAATACTTCGCGCGGGTAAGGCGGCGCGAAAGGTGGCGGAGTGTCGTCCGCGTCTTTGTGACGGCACGACTGAAGTCGTGCCCTGACGAAGGCGCGGCGGTCACGTGCGCTGGCGAATATGCGGCAATCATCCGACGCTTCCTTCGAGGCTGACGCGCTTCGCGCCCTGGGTTGTCACCCCAGCGCGCCGGGGCGCGCCGGGGGCCCCGGCTGAAGCCCAGGGTCTACCAGTTATTCTCACCGGGAGCTGCATTCGAACTGACATTGCTTAACCCACACTCCCTTCCAAGCTGACACTCAGCAGCTTCTGCGCTTCGACGGCGAACTCCATGGGCAGCTCGCGGAAGACGCGCTTGCAGAAGCCGTTGACGATCATGGAGACGGCGTCTTCGGTTTTCAGGCCGCGCTGGCGGAGATAGAAGAGCTGATCCTCGCCGATTTTCGAAGTGGACGCCTCGTGCTCCATGCGCGCGGTGGAATTCTTCACTTCGATGTACGGGAACGTGTGCGCGCCGCACTGATCGCCGATCAGAAGCGAATCGCACTGGGTGTAGTTGCGCGCGCCGGTGGCGTGCTTCAGGATGCGGACCATGCCGCGATAGGTGTTCTGACCATGGCCGGCGGAGATGCCCTTCGAGACGATGGTGCTGCGCGTGTTCTTGCCGATGTGGATCATCTTCGTGCCGGTATCGGCCTGCTGATAATTGTTGGTCAGCGCGACGGAATAGAATTCGCCGACGGAATTGTCTCCCTGCAAGATGCAGCTGGGATATTTCCAGGTGATCGCGGAGCCGGTCTCGACCTGCGTCCAGGAAATTTTCGAATTGCGGCCGAGGCACTTGCCGCGCTTGGTGACGAAATTGTAGATGCCACCCTTGCCGTTCTTGTCGCCGGGATACCAGTTCTGCACGGTGGAATACTTGATCTGCGCGTCGTCGAGCGCGACCAGCTCGACCACCGCGGCGTGCAGCTGGTTGGTATCGCGGATCGGGGCGGTGCAGCCTTCGAGATAGCTGACCGAAGCGCCTTCCTCGGCGACGATCAGGGTGCGCTCGAACTGGCCGGTTTCCGCGGCGTTGATGCGGAAGTAGGTGGAAAGCTCCATGGGGCATTTGACGCCCTTGGGCACGAAGCAGAACGAGCCGTCGGTGAAAACGGCGGCGTTGAGCGCGGCGAAGAAATTGTCCGTGTACGGCACGACCGAGCCGAGATACTTCTTCACCAGATCGGGATGCTCGCGCACGGCTTCGGAGAACGAACAGAAGATCACGCCCGCTTCGGCAAGCTTGGCCTTGAAGGTGGTGGCGACGGAGACGCTATCGAAGACGGCGTCCACGGCCACGCCCGCGAGCATCTTCTGCTCGGCCAGCGGAATGCCGAGCTTTTCATAGGTGCGGCGGATTTCGGGATCGATCTCGTCGAGGCTGTTGAGGTTCGGCTTCTGCTTGGGCGCCGAATAATAGATAATGTTCTGATAATCGATGGGATCGTAATGGATGTGCGCCCACTTGGGCGCGGCGTGCGACTTTTCGAGCGCTTCCCAGTGGCGATACGCGCGCAGGCGCCATTCGAGCATGAACTCCGGCTCGTTCTTTTTCGCGGAGATGAAACGGATGATGTCTTCATTCAGCCCACGGGGAGCGCTTTCCTGCTCGATATCGGTGACGAAGCCCCACTTGTATTCCTGCTGGGCCAGCTCGCGAATCGTGTCGGTATTCGAACTCATTGAATGCTCCCGGACGCGATCGCCGGCACGATTCGGCCGCGCACGTCCCTGATATTCGTCAACTGCAAGGGGTTGGCGAGGTCGGATAGCATGACCTTTTCCAGCACCCCGCGCACCGCTTGATTGATGATTTGCTGGTTGGTTTTGATGGGGCAGCAGGTCTCGATGTGGCAGAGACCGGTAACGTCCGTGCTGCACTCCGTGAGCGCCATGGGACCTTCGACGGCGGCGATCACTTCCAGGACCGAGATTTCGTGCGGGTTGCGGGCCAGCACGTAGCCGCCCTTGATGCCGCGATGGGAAACCAGGAGCCCGCTCTGCAGCAGGCCCTTCAGAAGCTTGCTGACGGTGGAAAGCGGGAGCTTCGATTCCGAGGCAAGGTTGCGGGTCGTGCGCAAGGACGCACCATGGCTGCGGGCCATGCAGGTCATCAGCACCAGCCCGTAGTCCGTTAATTTTCCAAGCCTTACCATGACTCAAAAGCCCCCAAAACCATATAGGACTGATTTAGTCCAGATTTAGTGTAGCAGGCGGATGGGAGACTTTCAAGAGGGATTCGGGCAGGATGGAATGCTAGATCGCGGCGTGCCGGACCGTCGCATATCTGTGCTCGACGGTGTTCGATTCGTCTGGTGGCAGCTCTGTTTCGTATCGACCCGTCTCCGGTTGGCCCGTCCATCCCCAACGGGCGCGTGCCGCTGCCCTACGGTTAAACATCTTGCTGGATAGTTTTTTTGATTTCCTTCCGTATTCCTCGGGCATGATGCGAAAGTGAACGGCGAATTCCTCGTCTGGAATGGTGACTATCACGATTTCTACCGCCCCGGACATCTGATCGTGGCTTATGCAGTGCGGGTCAAGGGTCTTGAGAACAGGCCTGTCCTTGATCTTATCCCAGTGAGAGTCGAGTATCGTCAGGGTTATTCGGTACCCCGCGCCGGTCTTATCGAGTTCGAGCGACGGAGAAAACTCCCCAAAAGGCGAGTCCCTTTTCGATTTCTGACCCGGCCGGAGCTGCACGATCGGCTGCAGGCTCGCGTAGCAGTCCACTTCGGTAGTGAAGCTGTTCCATCCGTGTTGGTATGTGAGATCGGGCGTAATAACCGAGAACGTGAAAGCTTCCGATCGCCAAATGTTAACTGGGCTATCGGCAAGTTCTGTGATCTTCACGCGCAGTTCGGCCCACGATTCCTCCGTGTCTTCTGCGAGCTCGAAGTCCGTAACGATTCGATGAAGATTTGGCGCGACTGAAACCCAATAGGGCGAGAAGGGGCGCGGCTGCCTCCCGGACTCGAACGCCATCCAGCAAGGCACGTACAGGATTGCTGCGAGCACTGCGCTTTGCCTTCCGGGCAGATTGGCAGCAAAGTACAACACGGTGAAAAATAGCGCGATAAAAAACACTGATCGAGTCACGGACAGCACATTGCGTCCCATCATTCGTTGCCTCGGCAGATTCCAGAAGGTGCGCGGATTTTACCACGGCCCGCTAGAGCTCGACGCTCCGCGGTTGGCCGTTAACGCCGATCACTCTAAGCGTTTGGGGATGTGGCCTACTGCTGGTGCGATGGGGATTGGGAGGTGTTGCTGAGGCGGCGGAAGTAGTCGGCGACGGCGTCTTGGTAGCCGGCGGGGATGGTCATGGGGCCGCTGGAGTGTACTTGCGACTGCTGGTCGGCTTTGCGGCGGAGTTGCAGTTCAAGGTTATCGACGGCGGACAGTACCTGGCCGTGGAGCTGTTCAAGAAGCGCGGGATTGCCGGGGAAGCGCCGCGGATCGAGCTGCTGCATTTGACGTTCGAGCTCCTGAACTTGGCGGGCGATTTCGGGATCGCTCTGCACATTCTGGCTGAGCTGATTCAGCGTGTTGACGGTTTGCTGGAAGGTGCGCTCGGGATCGTTGGTGATGACGGTAGTATCCGGCGCGGCGGCGGGGCCGGGCGCGTTGGAATTGTTGCCCGTGTCGATGTACCAGTTGCCGTTGTTGCCGGCGCGCCATGCGCCGGGATCGTAGCCCTGGTGGTAGCCGTCGTCGACGACGCCATTGCGCCCGCCGACGCGGCCGCCTTCGCGATTGGCCTGGCCGGGACCGAATTGGTTGGAGCGGCCGAGCTGCGCGGATTCGGGGCCCTGGCGGCCCTCCCCGTTGCCATTGTTATCGTTGCTGTTATTGGCGCTCTGATTGCCGCGAGCGCCGCCGTTTTGATTGCCGTTCTGATTTCCGGCGCGGGAGCCCAGGGCGCGCGTGAGCGATTGCATCTGTTGGCGGAGGCGCTCGACATTGTCGATGGCGGTTTGCGAGCCTTGACCGGGCGCTTGCTCGGGGCCGAGGGCCTGCTGCGCGGCGCGGAGATTGTCGGACAGGCGGCGGAGATCGGTGGAGATTTGCGGCTCGGCGTTGGGATCGGGAGCGTAGCCGCGGCGGAGCCAGTCGGCGGTGCGCTGGAGCCGCGTTTGCAGATCGGACCGATCGAGATTGCCGAGCGCGTCGCGAAGCTTGGATGCCGCGTCATGTTGCGTGGGGGCCATTTGGCGCGCGGCGCTGCGCATCTGCTGTTCGAGTTGCGCGACGCCGTCGGAGAGCTTTTGGCGGTCCCGCGCGAGCTGCTGCGCCTGCTGCCAGAGACTCTGTTCGCCATCTTGGGACTGGCCCCGGCCAGCGCCGCTTTGCTGCAGGAGGCGGCGGAGTTCGTCGGCCTGAGCTTGCTGCTGCTGCGCGAGCTGGTCGGCCTGATTGGCCATCTGGCCGATGCGGCCGGAATCCTGCTGGCTTTGCAGCGCGCCGAGAGCCTGGGTGGCGTCGCGGAGGCGGTCGGCGGCGCGGCGGGCGTCCGCGGCGCTTTGCTGCTGCGAGGCGGCGCGGCTGAGCGCGTCGGTGGCCTCGCGCAGGGAGTCGATGGCGCGCTGGATGCGCGGATCGGCGGAACCTTGTGATTGACCGCGCGATTGGCTTTGCGAGGACTGGCTCTGCGACTGGCCTTGCGCGGATTGGCCGGATTGTCCTGAAGCGGAGCCGCCCTGCTGCTGGTTCTGCGCCAGCTGCTGCAGCTGCTGCTGGAGCTGCTGCGCGTTGCGGCGGAGCATTTCTTCCTGCCAACGTTGCTCGAAGGACTGGCCGTTGGTGCGCTGCTGATTCACGAGATCCTGCTGGCGGCGGGCGAGTTCATCGAGCTTGCGGAGCGCGTCGTCAATGGCCTGTTGGCGCTGGCTAGCGGATGGTCCGGCCGTCTGAGCGGTTTCGTACTGATTTTTCTGCGTGTCGAGCTCGAGATCGAAGAGGCTGGCGAGGTCGCGGCCGGCGCCGCCTCCGCCCGCGCCACCGGCATTGCCAAAGGCGACTTGGATCTGGCGAAATGTGGCTTCCGCCTGCAACAGATGCTGCAGCGCTTTCTGCTCGTTGGGCAGAGCTTCCTGCCACTTCTGCTTGCGCAAGCTGGCGGCCGCAGGATTCATGGCTTGCGCGGCGGCGGACATATCGCTCTGGAAGCTGCCGAAGGTCTGATTCTGCTGGTTCAAGTCGCGAAGGCCGAGACGGCCCGCGAGAGCGATGGCCTGGTCGCGCAACTTGGCTTGCACTTCGGAGAGGAATTTGCCGGTTTCGCCGGCGGTTTGCGGAGATGGGGTCTTCGCGCCGGCCTGCTTCCAGGTTTCGGCGATGATTTCCTTTTCGCGGAGAGAGATGTCGTTCTGATTGCCCATGCCGCCGCCCGCTCCGCCGCCGGACTGCTGCGATTGCGAAAATTCGCGTTCGAAGGGATCGACCTGGACGAAGTAGATGTCCGTATGCGCGTCGGTGCGCGCGTCTTTCGCCGAGGCGTAGTAGCTGATGATATCGCCGGGGACGAGCTTGAGATTTTCGAGCGCGATTACGGTGGAACCGTCGGCTTGCTTCGCGCCTTTCTGCTGGAGGAGATCGACGGTCTGCTCGGAGCCGCCGTTGACCGAATAGTGCAGCGCCAGATTATCGAGGCCGAACTGGTCGTCGGCGCGCACGCCGATGGTGACTTCTTCAATCGGGCTGGCGCGGTAATCGCGCGCTGGCCGGACCACGGCGACTTCGGGCGGATTGGCTTTATTGGCCTCGATGAAGAAATCCTCGGAAAGACGCACGGGACGGCCCTGGTCGAGTGCGGCGATGTGATAGGAGCCGTCCTTTTGCATGGCGATGGCGCCGCGGTAGAGATTGTTTTCGCCGCCGGAAAGCTGGATCTGCTGGCCATTGTCCAGAATGAGCACGCCATCGTGCAGCGGGCGGTCGGTGCGGATCTGGAGTTCGGCGGTGGTGCCCTGGACGGCGCGCAGGTCACCGCCGTGCGGGTCAGTGACGGGTTTCATGCCGGTCCACGAAGGATATTTGTAGGTGACGCGGATCGCTTTGACGCCGGGCAGATCGACAACGCGAATCTTGAAGCGGCGCGAGCGGATCGGGCCGGCTTCGACGTAATATTCGACGCCTTCAGGCAAACCCGCGAAAGTGAACTGAAAGCCCGAGCCGCCGGGCTGCGGAAGCATCGGCAGCTCGTTCCATTTCGAGGCGGTGTCGTAGCGGGCGAGAAGACGAACCCGCGCGGGCTCGAAGCCGATGGTCTGCGCGGTAACGAGCTCGTCGGAATTGCGGCGGACGGAGGCATCACCCGGGCTAACCTTGATGCTGTAGTACGGCAGCAAATTTGCGCCGGAGCCGCGCCAGAGAAGCGCTGCGCCGTAGCCGATGTAGCCGGGAGCGGCGGCGATCAACCATGCCAGCACGCCGAGCGCGGCTAGGCCGACGGCGCAGGAAGCGAGCAGGGCGCGACTGGTGACGAGACGCTTCGGCTCGGACGCGCGCGCCAAATTCAGTGTGTCTGCGGCGAGAAGTTCGAGAAACGGCTCGCGCGCGGCGTCGCGTTCGGCGAAGGTGACGAGGCGCTGCTGGAAATCGGGAAACGCAGCCTCGGCTTGCGCGGCAGCGCGGCGTCGATTGAGGCGCAGTAGAGGAAGCGCCAGGCCGAAGCTGGCGGCGTAGATCAGCGCGGCGACCAGAATGAAGCGCGCGCTGAGGATGCTCCAGGAGACGAACGCGAAAGCGTTGGCGATCAGGACGAGAAGGACGGTGACAGCGAGTGCGGCGGAAGCAAGGATCGCGGCGCCCCGGACGGCGGCGCCGATTCGCAGACGGCGCTCGATCTGCCCGATGTAGGAGTTGAGCTGGTCACGCGCGCTCATCATTCCTCCCGCCGGACTCCCAGGTGAAGGTTAGCGACCCAGGATTCGACGACCGCCGTCAAAAGCACCAACAGCATAACGTACCACCAGAGCGAACGGGGACTGAATTTTTCGGGCGCCGAGCCGGAAGCTGCGGCAACGGTTTGGGCCGGCGATGTGGCCGCGGGTTGGTTCGGCTTGCCGGCCCAGAGCGAGAGCGCGTCCGGAGACATGACGGCGAGATCGGATTCGCGGCGGTCGGCGTTGACGCCGACGACGTCCTGGCGGCCGTTGGCGAGACGCAGCTCGTAGAAGCCGGCTTCGTTGAGCTGGTACGTTTGCGCCGTGGAGGCTTCCTGCAGCGAGAGCGGGCGGCGGCCCTCCGGATCGATCACTTCAACGCTGACGGCGCGTTCCTTGGCGGTGCGCAACTGGAGATAGGAGCCGACCACGCGCGAGCCGCCGGGACGCTCGGAGCCGGAAAGATAAAACGCGGTCTGCTCGACGAACGGCACGAAATCGGGATGCAGCGGGAAATCGTTGGTCAGATTGTCGAGGCCGGAAGCGAGCAGAAGAACGCGGCCTTCGCCTATTTTCTTGTCGAGCAGCAGCGGAGTGCCGTCGGTGAGGCGAGCGACGACTTGCGAGCCGGAAGGATCGACCTTCACGGCGTAGTAGAACTTCACGTCCGACCAGCGATCGGCTTTGGCAATGGAGGGATGCGATGGATCGGTATCGCCGACGGTGAGGTAGCCGCCGGGGCCGCTCGAGTAGTAGTGCGCGTCCAGAATGTTTGCGCCGAAGAGCGGGATGCGCGAGGCGTGGCCGATGGAAGTGCCGGCGGCGATCAAGACGCCTCCTCCGCCGCGCACGTAGCGCGTGAGATCATTTTCAAACGAAGAGGGAAGCGAGGGAACGTCCGAAAGCACGACGAAAGAGTATTTCGAAGCTTGCAGGCTGGCGGCCTGGTCGGCGGCGACGCTTTCGATGGTGAACGCCGATTCAGCGGACGCGCCGAGTGCCGCGCCGAAGTAGATGGACGAGCGCTTGTCCGATACCTGATGGAGAAACAAGACCTGTTGCGGATCGCGGCGCTCGACGGCGAAGTAGGAAATATCGTCGGCGGGCAAAGCGTCGGCGGAATCGATGCGCACGGCGCAGCGGCTGAAGCCGTAGGGCACGTTGAGCGAGTTGAATTCGACGGTGGCGCGACCGTTCGCGGGGATTTGGACTTTTTGCGTGACGATGCTTTTGCCGTTGACGACGAGCGAGGCGGTGCGCGTGGCGGCGGGCGTTCCGTAGCCGGCGATGACCGCTTGCACGCGAGCTTTTTTCACGTCCCAAACCTGGCCGGGGGCGTTGACGCTTTCGACGGCCCAGTTTGCCGCGGTGGATTTCACCACGGGATGCAGCGTGAGCGAGACTTTTTCGGGCAGCGCGAGATCGGAGAAATTCGCGGGCATGCCGGATTTCTGCATGTCGCTGAAGAAATGAAGATCGATCGGGCCCGCGACGCTATTGCTGAAGGAGCGCAGCCCGCGCGAGAGTCCGCCGAAATTGCCGCGCGCGTCGGTGGGCTGGACGGCTTCGACGGCGGCTTGGAGGGCCCGGGAGTCGTCCGTGGGCTGCGACATGGCTTCAAGGCCGGAGCCGAGCGCGAAGATTTGCGCGCGCTCGGTGGGCGGGCGCGAGGCCAGCATCGAAAGCGCTTCGCGCTTGGCGTCGGCAAGGCGAGTGCCGGCGCGCATGCTGAAGGAATTGTCGATGACCAAAACCAGGAGCTTGTTGGTTGCCACGCTGGCGGCCGGGCGATTGATGAACGGATCGGCGAAGGCGAGCACCAGGAGCGTGAGCAGCGCAAGACGCAGCGCCAGCAATACGAGATAGCGCAGGCGGCGGTGGCGAATCGAGCTTTGCGTGCGCGGCTCGAAAAACATCAGCGAGCTGAACGGCTGCGGAGTGGAGGTATGGCGGCGGAGCAGATGCAGATACAGAGGCACGGCCAGAGCCGCGGCGCCGGCGAAGAACCATGGCGCGAGAAAGCCCATCAGTTGCGCTCCTGGCGGATGGTGAGGTACTCGGCGAGCGCGCTATCGAGCGGGCGGTCGGTGCGCAGCAGGAAATAATCCATGCCCGCGCCGTGAGCGCGGTTGCGGAGATCTTCGATGTGCGCGGCGATCTTCTGGCGATATTCCGTCTGCGCGTATTCGGGAGTGACCTCCATGCGCTGGCTGGTTTCGGAGTCTACGAGGATCACCGGCTCGCCGAGCTGCGGCTCGATTTCGCGCGGATCGAGGATGTGGAAGAGCACGACTTCATTGCCGTGGAAGCGGAGCGGCTCGATGGTGCGAACGATGTTTTCGGGCGGCTCGAAAAAGTCCGAGAGAATCAGCACCACGCCGCGGCGGCGGAGAAACTGCTGGAAATGGTGCAGCGGCTTGGCGAAATCGGTGCGGGCGCGCGGCTCGGCGTGTTCGAGCCCGGCGAGCAGGCGATGGAGCTGGCCGACGCGCGTGGAGGGGCGAATGTAGTTGCGCACTTCGTCGTCGAAGACGATGAGGCCCGCGGCGTCGCGCTGATTCTGAATGGCGAGATAGAAAAGCGAGGCGGCAACGAAGCGCGCGTAGTCGATCTTCGTGACGGAATGCGATGAGTAGTTCATCGAGCTGCTGGCGTCGAGCAGAATCGTGAGCAGGGAATTGGTCTCGCCGCGATAGCGCTTCAGGTAGGCGCGCTCGGTGCGGGCGAAGACGTTCCAATCGACGTGGCGCAGATCGTCGCCGGGCGAATAGGCGCGGTATTCGGCGAATTCCTGGCTGAAGCCGAAATCGGGCGAGCGGTGCAGGCCGGCGACGAATCCATCGACCACCGTCTTGGCGATCAGGTCGAGACTCGAAATGCGGGCGAGCGTCGCGGGATCGAGAAAGCGTTGCACGGTCAGGCTCCTACGGGACGGCGGCATCGCGGAAATCAGGCGCTGCAAGATTTCGTCCGAATCGATGCGGTCGGATTCGGCGTGGAAATTGAGCAGCACGCGATGGCGGAGCACGGGAATCGCCAGCGCGGTGATGTCTTCGTAGCGCGACGTGGTAGCGGCGGTGCGCGAGGGCGCGCGCCTTGGCCGCGAGCACGATGTATTGCGCGGCGCGGACGCTGGCGCCGTAGTTGACGTATTTCTTGACGAAGTCCGGCGCGAGGCCGCTATTGTGGCGCGTGGCGCGGACGAGATTCACGACGTATGCGGCTAGCGATTCCGCGATGGGAACCATGCGCACGAGCTGCTGGAAATCGAGAATCTCCTGCGCGGAAGTGACGGACGAGACCTGCGCGACGCGCGTGGTGGTGGTCAGGTCGACGACTTTCACTTCGTCCTCGGCGCTGAGATAGTCGAGGACGATGTTGAAGAGGAAGCGATCGAGCTGCGCTTCGGGCAGCGGATAGGTGCCTTCGAGTTCGATCGGGTTCTGCGTGGCCAGCACGAAAAACGGCGACGGCAAGGATGTAGTGATTGCCGCGCACGGTGCAGGAATGCTCCTGCATGGCTTCGAGCAGCGCCGACTGCGTCTTGGGCGGAGTGCGGTTGATTTCATCGGCGAGCAGAATGTTGGCGAAGATCGGGCCGTGGACGAACGTCCAGCGGCGATGGCCGGTGGTGGGATCTTCTTCGATGATGTCCGTGCCGGTGATGTCGGACGGCATCAGGTCCGGCGTGAACTGGATGCGCTTGAAGACGAGGCCGAGCGTCTGCGCGATGGTGCGGACCATGCAGCGTCTTGGCGGTGCCGGGCAGGCCGGTGATCAGGCAGTGGCCGCCGACGAAAAGCGCGGTGAGAATCTGGTCGAGGACTTCGTCCTGGCCGACGATCACGTTGCGAACTTGCGCGAGAATGCTTTCGCGCGCGGCGTGGAAACGCTCGACGCGCTTTTGAAGATCTGCGGAATTCAAATTCGTTTCGGCGGTAGTGGCCATCGATTCTCTCCTATTGGGAACCGTGGAGCTGCAAGAGCAATTTTTGCGCGGGCTGATAATCCGGCGCGGCTTCGAGAGACGCAAGGACGCAATTCTCGGCTTGGCTCGCGCTGCCCGGCGTCGAAATAGGCCTCGGCGAGATGGTATTCGGCGGAGGCTTTGTCGAGCGGGTGCATGTCGACGACGGCATTGAATTCGCGGATTGCGCCGGCGTAGTTTTTCTGCGCGAGCCAGAGCGCGCCGAGACGGCGGTGCACGTCCGGGTCGAGCGGATAGATCCAGTTGATGCGGTTGAGCGTGGCGGCGGCTTCTTTGCGGTTCGCCCAAGCCCTGCTCGATGGTGGCGAGCTCTTTTAGCGTGTCCGGATCGCGTCCGCCGCGATGCTCGTATTCGGTGAGCTCGGCGGCTGCGGCGCCTTTGTTGCTTTTGGCCAGATCGGCCTGGGCGATAAATTCGTAGGCGTTGGCGTCGTAAATATATTGCGGATAGAGCTGGACGACCGCGGGGCCTTCCTTCAGCACCGCGTCGTCATTGTGCGCTTGGGCGTCGGAGGCCAGCTGCTTCAGTGCCGTGTGCCACTTGTCGAAATTTTGTGGCACGTTTCCCAGTCCTTTGTAGAGCCAAGCCTGAAATTCCTTGTCGAAAACCGCGGGCGTCATTCCCAAATCCTGCTGGATGGTTTCGGCCGTCGTTTTACGCTGCGCGAAGGAATGGACCATGTCGAGCAGCTTCTGATTGCCCCAGCGGTCCTGGATGTAGTCGCAGATGCGCCCGGCTTGGTAGTAGGAGACGACGACCTGCGCGTCGTATTCCGGGCGGACGAAGCCGCGATCGAGCTCTGCGACCGGCAGAAGCTTTTTATCGCGCAGCGCGACGAGGATATCCGGCGTGATCGGGTCGCCCCACTCGGGATTTGCCTGCGTCTCTTCGTGGACCGCAAGCCCCTCCGTGAACCAGCGCGGCACGCGATGATTCGTGGCCGTGAGGATGTAGACGTGGCTCATTTCGTGCCACAGCGTGCTGGCCCAATTGAAATCGCCGGGCTTGCGCGCGGAGGGGCTGTCCATGACGACGACCAGGCCGAACGTGACGCCGAGCGCGCCTAGCCCCGGCATGCCGAGCGTGCGAACGGCGAAGTCTTCATGATCGGGATAGGCTTCGACCTGCACGGGGCCTGGCAGAGTCATTTGATATTTTTTGTTGTAGGTGGCCATGGCACGCTGCAGGATTTCGTCGAAGTACGGGCGGAGCAGGTCGGCTTCGCTCTTGTTGAGCTTCAGGATGGCGTCGCCGTCGTGGAAGACGTCGTAGTTTTTTTCGCTGTCGAGCAGGCGAAGGCTGTTGACGGTGGCGGCGTCGCGGTAATCGTTGTCGTAGCACATCACCAGCTGGCGGCGTGCTTCATCATCTTCGCCGAGGCGCATGAGATTGACGCCGAGCTGCGAGCGTGCGGCCCAGAGCTGCGGGTCGGCTGCAACGGCCTTGCGGTAGTAGTCGATGCCGTCTTTGTAGCGAAAATTCAGGATCAGATGATGCGCGACGATGGCGTAGGCTTCGCCGTAGTGCGGATTAATCGCGCTGATTTTGGCGAACCAGGCGTCGGGCGAGCGGTCGGCGAGGAGTTCGACGGCCGCGTGGATGGCCATGGCGTAGAGCGCATCGCTGGGCGCGAGCTGAATGGCGGCGTCGGCCTGCTGGATGGCATCGGCGGTGTCCGAATCTTCCAGCGCTAAATTCGCGGCGAGTTCGTGCGCGACGACGAGTTTGGGATCGAGATCGAGAGCCTTGGCGGTCCATTCGAGAGCTTTGCTGTCGTAGCCATCGGCGCTGACGAGTGCGAGGCCATAGTAGGCTTGCGCGTCTTTCGGATCGCGCTGCAATGCTTCCTTGAAAAGTTGCTCGGCGTCGGCGTTGTTAAAGCGCTCGTGGAGCAGCATGCCCCAGCGGACGCGATAGAGCGCGCTGCGATCATCTTGCGCCACGGCTTCGCGGAATTCATCGTTGGCTTGCTGGTACAGGTGCAAGCCCCAGTCGCCTTCGGCGCGCAGATAGGCGCTGGAGCTGCGCGCGAGCGATTCGTAGCAGGATTGCGCTTCGGCGGAGCGGCCATGGAGGCGCAGCTTTTGGCAATCCTGCGGCGTGGCAGACCGCGCCGCTCCGGCGGCCAGGGCGATCAACAAGACCGCCCCGGAGACTGCCGCGAGTGTGTGCGCACGCTTCATTTGTTCAGTTGCTCCTGCACTTTGGCGAGCTCCAACAGCGCCTGGGTGAGCTGTTGCTTGTATTCGTCCTGCGACATGGCCGCTTTGCGATACTTCAGCGTGTCGATCTTGCGCTCAAGCTGTTCCTTTTGCGCCAGCAGCGCGCGCTTGGCGGGCGTGTCGTATGCCTTTTGCTCGGCGCCGATGCGGATCAGCGTGAAAGTGGAAAGGAAGAGACCTTCGCCGGTATCGGTGGAAGCCGCGCGCACAGGCTCGTGCTGGCCGGTGTCTTCGAAGACGGCGTGCTCGGTGGCCAGGCGCTTTTGCAAGTCGTAGAAATCGGCGGTGTGGCGCTGTGCGTATTGGAAGGCTTCCATGGCGGAGATGGCGTTGTTTTTGTCGAGGTCCGCGTCCGGATCGTGCAGCGCCTGGACGAAATAGCGCGCGAAAACGGTTTCGTTTTTCTCGTTGCCGTCCTTCGTGGAGGCGATCACTCCGCGGCCGCCCCGCTCAAGCGCGTTGATCGAAGCGCCGCTGGAGCTGGTGGTGTTGACGATCAACTGTCGCCGCGACTGGATTTGATCGCAGAGCTTGGCCAAATCTTGCGCGGTGATGTCCGGGCCCACGAGATTGAATTTGTATTGGTAGCCGTCGAAGGTGCCGTGGCCGATGAGGATCAACACAAAATCATCGTCCGGCTTGGCTTCGCCGGCCACTTGTGCGAGCACTTGCGTCAATTTCGCGCGCGTGGCGTCCGTGATCGTGTACACGTGCGCGTCCGGGCTGGACGCTTTCAGCAGCTTATCGAGATCGGTCGCGAGCTGCGTGAATTGCTGCTCGTAGTCGGGCTCGCCGCCGAGGCCTGCGACGGTGACGTAATAGACTCCCGCGCGCGCGGGAATGACGAAGAGCAGTAGCGACGCCAGTGCGAGTGCGACGAAGCGCAGCTTCATACCACGCCCCATTTCCGCCGCAGCAGCCATTCGGAAAAGAGCAGCGCCAGGATCACCAGGAAAACGGCGGGCAAATTCCAAAGTGGCTTCGTGTCACGGACGGTGATGCCGGCCTGCGAGTATGGGATTTCGCTCGCGAGCTTGGAGAGATTCTGCGGGCGCCAGTAGCTGCCGCCGGTTTCCGAAGAAAGCTGTTCGAGCAGGGCGCGGTTTTGCTGGGTGTGAAAGTTTTCCGCTACGCTGTCCATGCGCTCGAAAGTGACTACGTCGCGTCCGATATCCTGTCCGCCGCGCTGCGCCACGATTTCCGCAAGATACGAGCCGGGCTGGTCCGCGTTCCAGTCGGCTTGAAACGTGCCGGGCGAATCGGGCACCGGCGTCATATCGACAGTGGCGGCGAGGCCGCCGGGGCCCATCACGCGCGCTTGTACAGTGGCATCCGGCGCGGGCAGGTAATCGACGTCACGAACCTGCGCGGTGAACTTGATGCGGCCATCGTCGTAGAGCATCTGGCTCGGGACGGACGCGACCACGTGGCCCGGCGTATCGGCCACCAGCCAGCGCAGCAGTTGCTGCCAGAACATCGTGTGCGTGGGATCGCCGGCGGGCAGGCTCATTTGCCAGCGCCAGGTGCCGGAAGTGGCCAGAACGGCCGTTCGCCCGCGGCCGTAATTCTCGGTGATCAGCAACGGCAAGTCGCGGCCACCGGCTTTGAGGTCGGCGAGCACAAGCGCGCCGGGCTTAGGCGTACCGGCCTCCTGATAATCCATCAGGTAGGGAAGTTTCTTCCAGCGCTCGGCGTTTTGCTGCGGATCGTCGGTGAGGCGGCAGATGAGGCTGTTCACGCCCGCGGCCGTGAGTTCGACGGTAGCGGGTTCGCGGTGAAACGTTTTGTTGTGATCGGGCAAGACGACGGGAAACACGTTGGCCAGAGGCGAGCCGCCCCACCCGCCATCGGCCAGGGCGAAGCGGCCGCCGAGCAGCAGCAATCCGCCGCCGCGGCGATCGACGAACTGTCGGATCAGGTCCTGCTGCGCCGAAGTGAAATAGCCGGCCTCAACAGAGCCAAGAATGATCCCCTGATACCGAAACAGATCCTTGGCGTCTGTTGGGAAACCATCCGCCAGCTCCTGCGGGTTTTCGATTCCTTGACGGTAGATCTTGTTTTCGGTAGTGCGCAGCATGGAAGCGATCTCAATGATCGGGTCGTCGTCCTCGGCGCGGCGGATGAATTTGTATTCCCAGCGCGGCTCGCCTTCCACGTACAGAATGCGCCGCTTGTTGGACTGGACGTTGACAAGCCGCGTTACCGAGTTGTTGGCGGTGTTCGACTCGCCGGACAGAGGGGCGATGGAAAACGTCAGCGCCTTGGCGCCTGCGTCGCCGGCGTTGAGGAGCAGCGTTTCCGTTTGGGTCTTGCCGTCGCCCGCGAGAGTGATATCGCGCGAGGCGAGCAGCTTATCGCCATCGCGCACCGAGAGCGTAGCTTTTTGCCCGGCGAAACCGCTCTGATGAAGAGTTACGGTGGCGGACATGCGCGACTTAGCCAGTGCGCGGGGCGCGAGCGCCGCATCGTCAATTTCCACGTCGTGGCTGATTTGTTCGGCGCCAAATCCTACTGTGTGGACGGGAATGCGGCGGCTGCGAAGCTCGGCGATTGTTTCGCGGCCGATTCCGCCGCTGTTGTCCGCGCCGTCGGTGAGCAGCAGGACGGCTCCCACGGGAAGGTCGGAGGTTTCGCTGACCAATTCCTTCAGGCTTTCGCCGATGTGCGTGGCCGGAGCCGTGGGCTGAATTTGCGCGAGGTTCGAGACGCGCGAGATGTGCGTATCGAGGGTGTAGACGCGCGTCTGAAAAGTTTTCTGCAGGTCGGCAATGACGCCATTTTGCAGGGCCTTGATGGCGTCGGCTTCGCGCGAGGAGCCGCTGTCCGCGATGGCCATGCTGCGGGAATCGTCCACCAGTACGGCGACGATGTTCTGCTGCGGTTTGAGCTCGGCCACGGTGATGGCCGGCTGCCACAGCAGCACCAGTAGAAGCGCGGCGAGGCACGATTGGATCAGCCAGATGATCCCTGCGCGCCAGCCGCGCATTCGCGGAGCGGCTTGCGAGACGCGCGACCAGACCAGCAGAGCCAATCCCGCCGCAGCAGCCAACACGAGCGCGAGCAGAATCCACCTGGGCCAGCTCCCCAGCAGGACGAACTGGCCCTTGGAGTACATCGCCGCGGGATATTTGAAGAGCCACTCAAACATCTTCGACACGACCTCGCGCCCGACCGTTTTCGACGGATCGCCTAATACGCCATCTAGTGCGTCATTCCGTAAATCACGTAATTGATGCCCACGCGAAAAGCCAGCGACGCGAAACGCTCGGGATACTGGGGGCTATCCGCCCACTCCCATGCATCGCCTAGATGCATGTTGTGGCAGATGGCCACGATGATGCGTCCCTTGTCGTCGCGAATGGCCCGCCATTTCGGCACGTAGCCGTCCTTCTCGTACGTCCGGCCCGTGACGACGTACTGCTCGCCGGGCACCTGAAATCGGTGGCTTAGGTCGTAGAGCACGTGGAAGATTTCGTCGTTGTTCTGGATGTCCTCAATGGGCCGGTTGGGAAAGACCATGCGCATGCCGCGCAGGAAATTTTGCCAGTCTTCGGTGCCGTGGAAATCGTCGACCATCAGAAAGCCCCCGCGCAGCAGGTATTGCCGCAGCCGCGCGGCCTCCTGCGGGGTGAAAGTCCAGTTTTCCACTTGGACGGCGTAAATCCACGGATAGTTGTAGATCGCGTCGCTATCGAGATCGACCACTTGCTCGGTGGGGCGCGCATCCACGCGGGTGAGACGGCGCAAAGCCATCAGGAACTGGCGGTCGGCTTTCGGGTAGTCTTGGGCCCAGCTGCCTCCGCCGAAGCCATAGCGGTAGCCGAAGCCGCCGAAGCTGCCTTGCGAGGAGGTATAGCGCAGGCGCGACCAGTAAAATTCAGCTTTTACGTTGCTCTGCTCGGGCGTGACGGGAGCGTAAGGGCTCTGCCCGAACCATTGGAACCCTCGCGATTGCAGCGCCAACAGACCAATGCTAAACGTTACCAGGGCAACCAGCACCGCAATGCGGGGCACGGGCTTCATGAGATACTCTAATACGCCCGAGAGGGTAACAAATGCCGGAGTCATCTCCAATCGGGAAGTTCGCTGCAAAATCGCCGCGCGCGAGCAGCGCCTTCCTGCTGCCGGTGATGGCTTTTACGGGTGATTTGTGAAGCGCCGGGACCTGATCAAGCTCGCGGGCGCGGCTGCCCTGGAATCGGCCGCGGCCGGATTGCTGCCGGCGCAGGCGCAGAACACCCTGGGACCAGAGGCGGGTGCGACGGTGTCTCCCGCGCCGGGCGACGGCAAGGCGGACATCACGCTGCGCATCGCGCCTGTCACGGTCCCACTCACGCCGAACCATATCATCAGCACCATCGGCTACAACGGCACTTCGCCCGGGCCGATTCTCCGAATGAAAGAGGGCGTTCCGGTCACCGTCGACGTGTTCAACGAGACCGACACGCCGGAATACGTCCACTGGCACGGGCTGCATATTCCTCCGGACGTGGACGGCGTGGAAGAAGAGGAAACGCCTGCCGTCCCGCCCCACGGGAGCCGCCGCTATCGTTTCACTCCTCGGCCCGCTGGCACGCGCTGGTACCACAGCCACACGATGGCTATGGCCGATCTGCATCGCGGCACGTACACCGGGCAGTTCGGTTTCTTGATGGTCGATTCAGGCAACGATCCGGGCCACTACGACCAGGAGATTTTTCTGGCGATTCGCGATTGGGAGCCATTTTTCACCAACCAACCGATGGATGCGGACGAGCAGGGGCAAAGCGGGCCGCAGCCCGAGCGTCCAGCGGTGCTCGATACGCGGCCAAACGGCCTCGAAGTCGATTCGCTGATTTTTTCGATCAACGATAAGGTGCTCGGCGCGGGCGAACCGATCCGCGTGCGTCCAGGACAGCGCGTGCTGGCGCATATCTTGAACGCGAGCGCGATCGAGAATCGCAGCATCGCGTTGCCTGGCCACAAATTTCATGTGCTTGCGCTCGACGGCAATCCGGTGCCCGTACCGCGCTCCGTCGATATGCTGATGCTCGGTCCCGGCGAGCGCGTGGACGCGATCATCGAAATGAACCAGCCGGGCGTCTGGATTCTGGGCTCGACGCAAGACGCGATCCGCAACGCTGGCCTGGGCGTGGTGATCGAATACGCCAACCAGCATCGCCAGCCGCAGTGGATGCCTCCGCCGCCCGTGCCGTGGGACTATAGGGTTTTTGGCCGTCCGGGCGGTACGCAGTCGGCACCGGATCACACCATCGATATGGTCTTCGAAAAAATTCCCAGCGGAGCAGGGCAGTTCAACCTCTGGCTGGTGAACGGGAAGCCGTATCCGCACGAGAATGAATTCGTGCTGCACCAGGGCGCGCGCTATCGCATTGTCTTTCACAATCGCACCGACGACGCGCACCCGCTCCACATGCATCGCCATACGTTCGAGTGGACATCAACGGCAAAAAAACATTCGGGATCATGAAGGACACAGTGATCGTGCCATTTTACGGGCGCGCGACCGTCGATTTGGTAGCCAACCAGCCGGGGCTTACGCTCTTCCACTGCCACATCCAGCAGCACATGGATTACGGCTTCAAAGCGCTCTTCCGTTACGCCTAATTTTTGGGATTTGCCGGTGTGCAGTCGGCGTCGCTAGCGAACGACGCCTTGCCGGAGATCTTCGGCGGTTTGCAGGATGTGCTCCGGCCGTCCTAGATCGCGCCAATAATATTGATCCGCGCGAAAGGCGATGATCTTCTCTCCCGCAGCGGCCAAACGCAGATAGGTTGTGATGATGGAAAATACGCCTTCTTCCGTCATTCGTGAAAAAATGCGCGGCGAGATCACGTGGATCCCGCAAAAAGCCAGCGGCTTCATCGAGGCCGAATGCCTGACAATTTCATCCGCGCGACCGCGTCCCGCCCGGCGCCCGCAAAGCTGAAGATTTTCATCGAATAGCAAATAGCGGGAGGTTTCGCGGTCCTGCACCGCCAGAGTGGCGAGCGCGTGATTTTCGGCGTGGAATTGCGCCATGCGCCGCAGGTCGATGGTGCTGAGCACATCGACGTTATGCAGGATGAACGGCTCCTCGGCGCCGGGCGTGCCGGCCGCGTCCTCCAGAAAAAAGTGCGTGGCTTTCTTCAACCCGCCGCCGGTATCGAGCAGAACATCTTCGCGGGAGAGCTCAATCCGCATGCCGAAGTTCTGGTTTGCCTTCAAATACTCAGCGATCTGGTCGGCAAAATGATGCGCGTTGACGATCACTTCGCAAATGCCGAACGAGCGCAGGCGCTCCAGCGTGATTTCCAGCATGGTGCGACCGGCCACTTCTACGAGCGCTTTGGGGCGATCGTCGGTAAGTGGGCGCAGCCGCGTGCCCAGGCCCGCGGCCAGAACCATCGCCTTCATTTGTTCATGTTCTCCAGCTCGATATGGCGCAGCACCACCTCGACGCCCTGCTTGCCACTCAACCGCTTCGCCAGCTGCTCCGCGAAATAGACCGAGCGATGCTGGCCGCCGGTACAGCCGAATGAGACCGTGAGGCTCGTAAAGCCGCGGCGCTGATACGCGCCGACGCTGGCCTCCACCAACGCGAGCGCGTGCGCGAGCAACTCGTGCGAGCTTTCCAGCCGGTCGAGGAATTCGATCACCGCCGTGTCTTTGCCGGTGAGCGGCTTGAACCGTTCCTCGCGGCCGGGATTGGGAATGCTGCGGACGTCAAAAACGAATCCGCCGCCGTGGCCGGTTTCATCTCTCGGCACGCCGCCGCGGTAGGAAAAGCTGAAGACGCGCACCACGAGAGCGCCATCCTTGGAAGCCAGGCTCTGCAATCTTTCGGAGGCGGCCATGCCGCGGAAGGCGTCCATCAGCGCCGGGAGCGCGATGGGCAGCTCGACATTTTCGAGCAGCCAGCGCAAATTGTTCATCGCGTAGGGCACGCTTTGCAGAAAATGCGATTTGCGCTCGTAGAAGCCGCGAAAGCCGTACGCGCCGAGCGCCTGCATGATGCGCACGTACACGTAGGCGTAGTAGTGGCGCATGAATTCGTCGCGCGTGGGAACGGTAAAGCGGCCGGCGAAATCCGCCAGGCGGTCGATGTAGCGGTCGAGCAGTTGCTGGCGCAGCACTGGGGGCAGGTCGGCTTTGGCGTCGTAGAGAAGCGAAGCGACGTCGTATTGCAGCGCGCCTTTGCGCCCGCCCTGGTAATCGACGAAGTACGGCTCGCCGTTGCGCAGGATGATGTTGCGCGACTGAAAATCACGGTAGAGCAAATAATCGAGCTTCGCGCTCAGCAGAAATTTCGTGAGCCGGGCGAAGTCGTCTTCGATCGATTGTTCGTTGAAGGAAACGCCCGCGAGTTTCAGGAAATAGTATTTGAAGTAATTTAGATCCCAGGCGATCGACTGCGCGTCGAAAACCGCGCGCGGATAGCAGACTTCGTAGTTTAAATCGCTGCCGGCTTCGATCTGGAAGCGCGGCAGCACGTCCACGACTTTGCGGTACGCGTCGATCGTCTCCGGCGAGAGATTTTCGCCCGCGCGCTTTTTCGAGAGAAAGTCGAACAGCGTGGTGTCGCCGAGATCCTCTTCGAGATAAGCGCCGTGGTCCAAATCCTCGGCGTAGATTTCCGGCACGGGCAGGCCGTGTTTGCGAAAATGCCGCGAAAATTCCAGGAACGCGATGTTTTCTTCGCGGACGTCGTAGAGAACGCCGATGGCGGTGGTCCGGCCGCTGGCAAGGCGGACGAGTCCGCGGCCCGAGCCGCCGAGCTGGCCCTGCAGCGGCTGAATTCGCTCGACCAGTGCATGAAAGTGCCGTTCGAAAAGCTTTTTCAGGACTTCAATCAACGTGCCAACCCGTCCTTGGGTGCAAATGTGCGGTGTGAAATGCCCAAGACGAGTTTATTCGCTCAACTGCCGGATGGCCAGCCGCCCAGCGCGGCCGCAATCTAAAAAGACACGTGGGCGGCGCGAACAAACGTGGTGTTCGCTGCGGAACGCCGCCCTTCGGAAATTCTACTTCGCGTCCCCTGCTTGTTTTGCCGTGCTGTCCGCGTACTGCTTGCAACCGGCCTGCAACGGGCCCGGAATCTGCGCGCATCGGTTGAACGCGTCGGCCGCATTCTTCATCTGGTCCAGGTTCTGGTAGTCGGCGCCGAGAACCAGATAATCCGTGGCGTCGGGACTGGAGGCGTCTGCCGTCGCTTGCTGCATTTCCGTCACGGAATCCTGGAACTTCGACTGGCGGAAATAGATCAGGCCGAGGCCTCCGTGCGCCAGCGCCGAAACCTGCTTCTTGTATGCGGCGAATTGCTTATCGGACATGCTGTTTGGCGTCTTCATGGTGGTCAACGCACCCAGCGCGCGCTTTTCGTAGCTCTCCGCTTTTACGAGCTTTTTGTCGCCGTCGGGATCAGTCGGTTTGTACTGATGGGGAATCACCCAGCCCGTTAGAGAGAGCAGAGTTGCATCGTTTGGGTAAAGCGTAATTCCATGATCGGTGCACGAGTAAAAGTCCGTCAGGTCGTGGTTCGCGTAGTAGGCTTGAGCGAGCTGTTCATAGACCGCTTGGGCGCGATAGTCGGAAGGGAAGCGGTTAATGAAATCCGCGCCTAACTTGATTCTCTTGTTCAGATCCTTCGCCTTCTCAAACGATTTGTAAGCGCCCGCCGCCCTGGGGTCGCCCAAGCTTTTCTCCTGGATGTCATCGACCGCTTGATTCGCATTCATCTGCGTCAGCGTGTTGCTGATCCCCCCTTGGGGCTGCTGCTGCGCGCGCGCTGCGGTCGCGACGAACAGGGTCGCCACGGCCGCGGCGGCCATTATGCCGATTCGTTTTGTGCGCTGGGTTGTCATGCTTGGTGCACCTCCGCCTTGGACAGAAATTGCCGTCTTGCCGGTAGTAGGACTCCCGAAGTGACCTCTCCGTTACTTAGAATTTAGCATACGTTCTGCTGAAACGCTGGTGGGCCCGCAAGGATTTGAACCTTGGACCAACGGATTATGAGTCCGCTGCTCTAACCGCTGAGCTACGGGCCCCGGTGCTCCGAACATACCACAAGACCCGGCGCCGAAAGAAGAAAGCATCGAGCTCCTCGCCACGGTTCAGCTGATCGCCAGCCGATGTTCCGCCGGACCTCGTGATTTGCATCAGCGCGTGCCATTCTGCCGATTCTGTGATATCAATTCCGCGAAAAATCAGGCTGAGGTGCACGATCATGGCCCGGAAGAAGATCTCCGTTGATCGCCGGAGTTTTCTGAAGAACGCTACCGTAGGAGCGGCGGCCCTGGTCGCTACTCCTGTAGTCACGGCGGAAGCTGTAGCAAATCCTCAACCGGCGACGGCGCCGCGCAACGCGACAGCTCCTTTACCTCCCATTCCGCGCCGGGCCGAAGCGCCACTAGCAACCGTTCCCGCAATTCCCGATCCGAACGCCAGCATCATCACCGTCGATCATCCCGGCTCGGATTTCATGGTCGACGCGTTCAAGGCCGTCGGCTTCGAGTATCTTTGCTCGAATCCCGGCAATTCGTTTCGCAGCCTGCACGAGTCGTTCATCAATTACGGCGGCAACAAGAACCCCGAGTTCATCACCTGCTGCCACGAAGAATCCGCGGTGGGCATGGCGCACGGCTATTTCAAGATTGAAGGCAAGCCGCTGCTGGTCTGCGTCCACGGCACGGTGGGCGTGCAGCATGCGTCCATGGCCATCTACGACGCGTTCTGCGACCGCGTCCCCATCGTCGTGGTGCTGGGAAATTTCGGCGACGCGCAGACGCGCGCCAGCTTCGTCAATTGGACTCACAGCGCGCAAGATCCCGCCGCGCTGATTCGCGATTTCGTGAAATGGGACGACCAGCCGGTCACATTGCAAGGCTTCGCCGAATCGGTGATGCGCGCCTATAAGGTGGCTATGACGCCGCCGTACATGCCCGTGGCGCTCGTGTGCGATACGGATCTGCAGGAATTTCCGATTCCCAGCGATCCCACGCTGCGCATTCCGCCGGTCACGCTCGATCGGCCTCCCCAAGGCGACTCGGGCTCGGTGCAAGAGGCGGCCAAATGGCTGGTGGCGGCGGAAAGTCCGGTGATCGTGGCCGATCGCGCTGCGCGCACGCCCGCGGGCCTTGCATTGATGATCGAATTGGCCGAGACGCTGCAAGCGGCCGTGGTCGATCGCAATGGCCGCATGAATTTCCCAACGCGGCATCCGCTGAACCAGACCGAACGCGGCAACGCGGTGGTCGGAAACGCGGACGTAATTCTCGGGCTGGAACTCACCGATTTCTACGGCATCGTGAACGCCTATTACGGCGACATTTATCCGCGTTCGCGTTCGTTGACCAAGCCCGGCGTGAAGCTGATCAGCATCAATTCGAACGACCTCTACCTCAAAAGCAATTACCAGGATTTCGAGCGGTATCAGGCCGTTGATCTGGCGATGGCTGCGGATGCCGAAGCCACTCTGCCTTCGCTGATCGAAGCGGTGAAAAAGCTGGTCACCGCCGATCGCAGACGAATGTATCAGGACCGTGGCGCACAGCTCGCCGCCGCTCATCAGCGCACGCTCGCGGAGAATCGCGATCTCGCCGCCAACGGCTGGGATGCCAGCCCGATCAGCACCGCGCGCTTATCCGCCGAGCTTTGGAACCAGATTCGCCACGAAGATTGGTCGCTGGTGTCGAATTGCCAGTTCGTGAGCCGCTGGCCGCTGCGCCTGTGGGAGTTCGATAAACACTATCAATACATCGGCGGCGAAGGCGGCTACGGCGTGGGCTACGGCGCGCCGGCCTCGGTGGGCGCTGCACTGGCCAATCGCAAACATGGCCGGCTCACGGTGAGCATTCAAAATGACGGCGATCTGATGTTTGCGCCCGGCGTCCTCTGGACCGCCGCGCATTCCAGGATTCCGTTGCTGGTCGTGATGCACAACAACCGCGCCTACCATCAGGAAGTGATGGAAGTGCAGCGAATGGCCGACGTGCACGAACGTGGCATCACCCGCGCCTCGATTGGCACCACGTTGATCGATCCGCCCATCGATTACGGAAAGCTGGCGCAGAGCATGGGAATGCACGGCTCGGGCCCGATCAGCGACCCGAAGGACTTGGCTCCGGCGCTGCGCGAAGCTCTTGCCGTGGTGAAAAGCGGAGAACCCGCGCTGGTCAACGTGCTGACGCAGCCGCGGTAAAAGGAGAAGTCAATGCAAAAGCCAATGCAAAAGCCGACGGCCCCGCAATCGATCGGGTTTCTCGATCGTGCCGCACTGCGTTACCCGCTGCGCGCTCACATCCTTGCGCTGCTTGCGGTGATTGCGATCACCGCGATCGTCGCTTTGGCGTTTGCCGTGTTGATATTCGTTCGGCCGGCCCGGGCTGCCGAGTCCAAAACGCCCGCGCGACAGGCGGAGCACTCTTTGGCAGGGAACGTCACGCATGGCAAGAAGCTTTTCACCAGCTACGGCTGCTACGAGTGCCACGGCCGGGCGGCGCAGGGCGGCGTCGGTCCGCGCCTGGGCCCCGATCCGCTGCCGCTTTCTTTCATAAAAAGCTACGTGCGCCATCCGAGCGGCTCCATGCCTCCGTACACGGCTAAGACGGTTTCCGATCAGGATCTGGCGGATATTTACGCGTATTTGAAAACCTTGCCCGAGCCGCCAAAAGCAAAAGACATTCCCTTATTGAATGAATAGGCGCGTGCCGGCCGCTTGCGAGGTGTTTTGGCGCCGGAGAGAAAAGTTTATGAACTTGATTCGGCCACTTTGCATCGCAGTGCTCGCAGCCACGGCGTTGTCAATTTTGGTAAAGCCGTTGCTGGCGTCTCCTCAAGAAGCAGCAGTCGTAAATCCCACGCCCGAAGATCTGCAGCAGGGCAAAGCCACTTTCGAGAGCACCTGTTCCGCGTGCCACGGTCTCGACGGCGGCGGCGGAATGGGACCGAACATTCAGGGAATTCCGTTCAGCCTGGGCATGGAAGCCACCACCAACGTGATCGCCAAGGGAATGAGCGGCGGCATGCCCGCGTTTGGCGGACAATTAAGCGCACCGCAAATCCAGCACGTCGTCCAGTATCTGCTTTCGCTCAAGCCCTCGGACAATTTCAAAATCACCGGCGATCCCGAGAAGGGAAAGGAAGTGTACGAATCCAGCGGCTGCGCTTCCTGCCACATGATCGACGGGAAGGGCGGCGACTCGGCGCCCGATCTTTCGAGCGTGGGCGCGTTGCGCACCGGCGGCTACCTGCACACGACCATCCTCTATCCCGGCTCCAATTTGCCGCCGCAGCGCCATTTTCTGGAGAGCGGCGGCAAACTCGATTATTTGTTCGTCCACGTGGTCACAAAAGACGGGCAGGCAATCGATGGCACGCGCGTGGTGGAGGATTCCTTCCGCATTGTGATCGAGGACGCGAACGGAAATTTTCACTCGTTCGATAAGGCCGATCTCCGCGAATTCAAGGAGGAGCCGGGGAAAAGCCTGATGCCCAGTTACAAAGGCAAGCTGACCGACGCGCAGATCAACGATCTCGTGGCATACCTCGCGAGCCTGAAGGAGCTGCAATGAAAATCGCGAAAATTGCGCTGATTTCGGCGGCGTTTGCGCTTGCCCTGGGCGTTTCGGCCCCGCTATCGGCGCAGGACGTCCCGTATCAACGAATCCTGCACTCCGACCACGAGCCGCAAAACTGGCTTACCTACGGCGGGAATTACGCATCGCAGCGTTTTTCGCGGCTCAAGCAAATCAACACGAAGAACGTCTCGCAGCTGAAAGTCGCGTGGATTTACCAGCCGAGCCGTGCGGTCACCAACGTGGAGACGTCGCCGATCGTCGTGGATGGCGTGATGTACGTGACCGAACCTCCCAGCACGGTCACGGCAATCGACGCGCGCACAGGCCTGCGGCTGTGGAGTTGGTCGCCGAAGATGTCCGCGCATCTGGTGCTGATCGGCCTCTACGGCAATAGCCGCGGCGTGGCGATTCTGGACAAAACCGTCTACGTCGGCACCGCCGATGCGCACCTGGTGGCGCTCGATGCCAAGACCGGCGCGGTGAAGTGGGACGTGCACGTGGCCGACAATCGATTCGGGTACTCAATGTCCGGCCCTCCTCTGGCCATCGACGGCAAAGTGATCGTCGGAACCGGCGGCAGCGAAGCGGCGGTTCGAGGGCTTCTCGATTGCTACGATGCGAAAACCGGCAAACGCCTTTGGCGATTGTGGACCGTGCCCCGGCTTGGCGAACCCGGTGCGGACACCTGGGGCCCCGGCGCATCGCAAAGCGCCGGCGGCACCACTTGGAACAACGGTTCATACGATCCCGAAACCAACACGGTGTACTGGGGCACCGGCAATCCCGCGCCGGATTTCAACGATGATGATCGCCCCGGCGACAATCTTTACACCTGTTCGCTGCTGGCCATCGACGCCGACACCGGCAAAATCAAATGGTATTTCCAGTTTTCGCCGCACGAAACTCACGACTGGGATTCCGCCGAGCCTCCCGTTCTTTTCGACGCGAAAATCGACGGCAAGATGCGGCGCCTGGTGGCCCTGGCCAATCGCAACGCCTTCTACTACGTTCTTGACCGCGACACCGGGAAATTCATTACCGGCGTTCCCTTCGCCAAGGAGACATGGGCGAAAGGCTTGGACGCGAACGGCCGCCCCATCCTGAATCCGAATCAGCAGCCTACGCTTGGCCAGGGAACGCTCGTGTATCCCAGCATCACCGGAGCGGTCGATTGGCCGAGCCCGTCCTACAGCCCGGACACGGGCCTTTTTTACGTGAGCGCGCACGAAACCGGCGCTTACTACATCAAAGGCACCGGAAAGATCGAGCCCGGCGAGCCGAAGGGAATTGTGGGCGGAGGCGGCGTTCGCGCGCTGCTCGGAGAGCAGTCGTATGGCGCGATTCGCGCGCTCGTTGCCACCACCGGCAAGCTGAAGTGGCAGTACAAACTGTTTACGACCGCGTGGGTCGGCACGCTGGCCACGGCCGGCGGACTGGTGTTTTCCGGCACCGACGAAGGAAACTTCTTCGCGCTTGACGCTTCCACCGGCAAATTGCTCTGGCAGTTCTACATGGGCCACGGATTGCGTTCGAATCCCGTCACCTACGCGCTGAACGGAAAACAGTACGTTTTCGTCACCGCAGGAAACGCCTATGTGACATTTACATTGCCTTGAGTTGGGCCATTGCTTGCGGAAAAATCTTGTAAAAACCTGTGTCAAATCGGGCCGTGTGGCGTAAAATTTCGGTATGGCGAAAGGGTGGGAAAGCAAGGCAGTGGAAGCTCAAGTCGAGGAATCGAATACGAAAATCCCGGGGCAAACGAAACCACAGTTGACACCTGCGCAGGTCGAAGCTCGCCGGCGCAGGCAAGTGTTGTTGCTAGCGCGGACGCGGGTGCAGCGTGATCTGGAACTCAGTCAGCACCAGCGCCACACCGACCAACTCCATCGCGCGCTTGCCGATCTCGAAGCGCAGCTTTCCGCGCTAGAAGACGGAAACAACTAGCAACTGTCGGCGGAAGCAGTTCGCAGGGCGCGGTGACGGAATGCCGTTGGTCACTGCTTTTTGGCGGGGCGATTCGATCGCAGACGACTCCGCTGGAACTACACTCAATCGCGGGGCATTTCCGGCTCGGCATCCTCAATAAACACAACTCCCACGCCGTTTTGGCTTTGCTCGCGTCCCGGCTCGCAGTGCACCACCGTGGCGCGCAGCGACAGCAGGCTCGACGTCTCGTGATCTCCCGCCGCATCGATAGCCACTGTCAGCTCTGACTGCAGCCGCGGCCGGCTGTTCAGGCACAAGTACGCGCCCTGAAGACTGAGGTCGCGAACCGTGGCTCGCTCTTCGAATGCGCGGCCCTCATCCGTTTCGCCCTTCACGGTAGCCGCGAACCGCAGGCGCCGCCGCTGTCCGAGCCGCGATTTGGGCAGATGCACGGCAACGCCGCGCTCGCTCAGCGTCATCGACATGCCTTCCATCGCCGCCCACGTGGCGGGAAATTCCTGCCGCGCCGCCGAAAGAAAACCGTCGATCACGCGGCTGCTGGAATCCGGGTCGTGGTGAAAGAGCACGAGATTGCGTACCTTCGATTCCCGCGCGATCTTCACGCCTTCGAGCCAGCTCGAATGGCCCCAGCCCTTGCGAGTGGAGGCAAGCTGCTCGGGAGAATACTGCGCGTCGTAGATCAGGACGTCCGCTCCGTGCGCAAGCTCGCGAAGAGCGTGATCTCGCTCCGGCACGCCCGGCTCGGTATCCGTCGCGTAGACCACCGAACCTGCGGACATGTCCATCCGGTAGGCCAGGCAGTCCTGCGGATGGTTGAGCCACGCGGTAGTCACGTGCGTGCCTTGGATCTTCCACTCTTCGCCGCCGGAAACTTCCCGGAACGCCCGGGAGGCGCGCATATTGCTGACGTCCACCGGGAAATAGGGACTGGCCAGCTGCGCTTCCAGCACTTGCCGGAGACTGTTCCGTCCCAGAGATTTCGACTGAAAGCTATAAAAGTGAAAGCGATTCTGCGATTCGAAGAACGGCTGGAAGAATGGGATGCCCTGGATGTGGTCCCAGTGGTAGTGCGTAACCAGCACGTGCGCGTCGATGCCGGTCTCGGCTTGCCCTTCGCCCCAGCGGTTGTTGATCGCGCGAAGGTGATTGCCGAGTATGCGCAGGCCCGTGCCGCAATCGAGAATGAAAGGCACCCCATCGGGAGCGGTCAGCTCCAGGCACGGCGTGTTTCCGCCGTAGCGCCAAGAATCGCGCTCGATCGTGGGCGTAGAGCCGCGAACGCCCCAGAAGACCAGCTTGGCGTATTTTTGTGTCATGCCTGGGCGGTGTGCTACGCGCGCTTAATGCCTCTCCCCGAATGGACTCCAGCCACGCTCAATTGCCATGGTAGGTGCGCGCCGGAGGGGAAGTCAATTTAGTTCGCGCGGGCTATTGCCGGGATTACACTCGCGCGGCGGCACGGGCGCGGAGCCGGGTGCGGCAGTTCTGTTTCGCCGCTGCTGCACCGTCCCCTTGCGTTGTCTTTTTCAATTTGCAGGAAGCGATAGGAGCCCGCAGGAGCACTTGGCGCGGGGCCATTGGCCCCAGGGTCGAGAGTGCCAGCTTGCGTTCAATACAGGCCGTTGTGAAGCTTCACACGCCTATCTGGCGAGCCGGCCGAACCGGCAAATTCCGAATGTACGTCGGCTGATCGGCTACAAACCCGCGAATCCGCCCACGCAGCTTTCCGAACGCGAGGTAAAATCCCGGTATGCACGCCCACGTCCACGACCATTCACATCCTGGGCACGAGCACGGAATGGGGCAGACCGCGACGGGAGTCTTGGGTGCCGCCGTCGCCGCCACAGTCGTGCTGGTAATCGTCGAATTCTCGGCTGGTTACGCCGGAAATTCGATGGCGCTCGTGAGCGACGGCATCCACAACCTGACCGATATTCCCGGACTGGCCATTGCGTGGCTCGCCGCGCGATGGGCTTTGCGCCCGCCCACGCACGAAAAGACGTTCGGCTACCATCGCGCCGGGGTTCTCGCGGCCTTCGCTAATGCGATGGTGCTGGGATTGGCGGCGCTGGCCCTGATCGCCGAGTCGGTCCTCCATTTACGTTCGCCCGAGCCGGTGAAAACCGGGCTGATGATGTGGGTCGCGCTCCTTGCACTGGTCATCAACGGCGGGATCACCTTCGCCGTGCATTACGGCCGCCACGACCTGAACGTCCGCACGGTCTGGCTGCACAATTTGGGCGACGCACTTTCCGACGTGGCGATCTTTGCCGGAGCGCTGGCCATTCGTTATACCGGCGCGGTCTGGGTCGATGCGGCGCTGGGCATCGGCATCGGCCTGCTGGTGCTCTGGTCGAGCGCCGGAATTCTGCGCGAGAGCGGCCACATTTTGCTGGAAGGACTGCCGCGAAATTTGCGCCTGGAGGAAGTGGCCTCGGCGATCCTCGGCATCGCGCCGGTGCAAGAGGTTCACGACATTCATATCTGGACGCTGGGCACCGGTTTGCACGCCCTTTCGTGCCACGTGCGCATTCCGGACATGCACATGGAAGAATGCGAAAAGCTGCTGGCGAAGATTCGCACGCTTCTGGAACGCGACTTCCAGATCACGCACACCACGATTCAGTTCGAGCGCGCCGGACTCCCCGCGCAATCCGGCCCGCTCATGCCTGCGCCGGTCCACCGCTCCGTTTCCTGAGCCTTATCGCGGGCGTTTCTTTTTGCGCGTCCGCGGCGCCGACTGGCAGCGCGGACAAAAATAGCTGCTCCGCCCGGCGACAATCTCGCGGCGAATCGGCGTCCCGCACCGGAAGCACTTTTTCTCTTCGCGGTCGTATACGCGGTGCCGCTGCTGGAAATTTCCGGGCAGCCCGTAGGAATCCACGAAATCCGATATCGACGACCCGCGCGAGGAAATGGCTTCCGTCAGCACCTGGCGCATGGCGCGATGCAGGCTGCGGATTTCCTCCGGGCTCAGGTTTGCGCCCAGGCGCTTCGGATGGATGCGCGCGCGCCACAGGCTTTCGTCTGTATAGATGTTGCCCATGCCTCCAAGAACGTGCTGGTCGAGGAGCAGCGCCTTGATGCATGCCCGGCGCGCGTGAATTTTGCTGCTGAAATCGGCCTCGCTGGCAGCCAGCGGTTCGAGCCCCACGGATTGCAGCAGCGCGTCGCGGGCGCTTGCCGGGATAATTTTCATGAAGCCGAATCTGCGCGGATCGGTGTAGCGGACTTCGCGGCCGTCATCGAGAGTCAGAAAGACGTGCGTATGGGGAAGTACCGGCGCTTCGGGTTCGCTCACCACCATGCGGCCGGTCATCCCCAGATGCACCTGGAGAGAAAATTTCGGCTCGCTTGCCTCGCGCGGCTGCAGCTCAATCAGCATGAATTTCCCGTGCCGGCGCACCGACTCAATACGGCTGCCGGGCAGGTCGCGCTCCAGAGCGGCGGGATCCTCGATGAAATCGGTTTTGCCTAGACGGATGCTCTGGATGCGCCGGCCGGGCAGAGCGCTCTGCAGGCCGCGGGCTACGGTTTCTACTTCCGGAAGTTCGGGCATATTGAGGGCAGCGAAGCCGCCGCGAAGCCGATTTCAATCTTAGCCGGGCGCTTGCGATTTGCCGGCCGACCTCTCGGGCGGCGCTGGCGCTAGGGCAGAGGGATGCCGGGAGACGCGACGATACCCGCCAGCCGAAGGACTTCCGCGTATTCTTCCTCGGTCAGGGGGCAAATCGTCAGGCGCGTGTTCTTCAGGAACTTCACCTTTTTCAAGAGCTTGTCTTCGCGCATCTCGGCCAAACTGACCTGCCGTGGAAGGCGCTCGATCGCGCGCAGGTCCGTCACCAGCTTCTTGGCGTCGCGGTCGTATGGGTCGGGGTACGGGTCGCGGGTCACCTCGGCCAGCGCATAGACGGAATGCTCGGGCTTGCCGTGATAACAGAGCGCGCGGTCGCCCTTGCGGACCTGTTTGAGCTGCCGCAGCGCGTCGGGCTTGCTGCCCGCCTGCCGCCACATCTCCTTGCCCTTCACGAAGAGGGTGTCCCAGTGGTACACGCGAGGGTCCACGGCCAGCAGCCATCGCTTAGGTTTTGTGGGAGTTAGCGTCATCCGTAGAAAAAGTATCGCGCGAACTATACACGGAAGCGAAGCGTAAGAAAACGGGTTTCTATCTGAAATTTTTAATTTCGACGCAGGATGGCCGGAATTTCTTTATCCGACGTCCACATAAATCTCTTCTCCGCGGACTTCCACCGGATAGCAAGCCACTCCTTCGGCCTCGGCCGGGCTGCCCGCGATTTTTCCGGTAGTCACGTCGTATTCCCAGGCATGCCAGGGACAGGCCACCAACTTGTCATTCAGAGCGCCTTCGCCCAGCGGTCCACCCTCATGCATGCATATTCCGTTGATGGCAAATAGCTTACCGTCCACATTCGCAACCGCTACCGTTTTTCCGCCAACCTCAAATTCAGCCACGGATCCCGGAGGAACGGCCCCCACCTTCGCGGCGCGCACAAACGCCATCGGCATCTCCCTTTCGGCGATATTCTTTCGTTAGACGTCTGTACGCCGACTACTTTCCAGCCGCCGAGGTCTTGACGCTGGGCTCGGCCTCTACTTTGGCGAGGAGTTCGGCGAATTTGGATTCGCGCTCCTTTTGATTCAAACCCTGGTAGATCTCCGCAATCTGGGTGGAATTCATCGAGCAGAACTTCGGCCCGCACATCGAGCAGAACTTGGCCTCTTTGTAGAAATCGTCCGGCAAGGTTTCGTCGTGCATGGCCTGCGCGGTTTCCGGATCGAGCGACAGCGCGAACTGCTTCTTCCAATCGAACAGGAAGCGCGCGTAGCTGAGCGCGTCGTCCCGATCGCGGGCGCCGGGCCGGTGGCGAGCTACGTCGGCGGCGTGCGCGGCGATTTTGTACGCGATCACGCCCTGGCGAACATCGTCCGCATTGGGCAGGCCCAGGTGCTCCTTGGGTGTTACGTAACACAGCATCGACGCGCCGTGCCAGCCGATCATCGCCGCGCCAATTGCGCTGGTGATGTGGTCGTAGCCGGGAGCGATGTCGGTGACCAAAGGCCCCAGCGTGTAGAACGGCGCTTCGTAGCAGAGCTCGTTTTCCTTTTTCACCTGCAGCTCGATCTGGTCGAGCGGAATGTGGCCGGGCCCCTCGATCATCACTTGCACGTCGTATTCCCAGGCCTTTTTCGTCAGCTCGCCCAGCACGCGCAGCTCTGCGAATTGCGCTTCGTCGCTGGCATCGGCCAGGCAGCCGGGACGCAGCCCATCGCCGAGCGAAAAGCTGACGTCGTGCTTTTGGAAAATCTTGCAGATGGCGTCGAAATTTTCGTAGAGGAAATTCTGCTTCTTGTGAAAGCTCATCCACTGCGCCATCAGAGCGCCGCCGCGGCTCACAATTCCGGTGATGCGGTTGCGTACCAGGGGCAAAAACTCGCGCAGCACGCCCGCGTGGATGGTCATGTAATCGACGCCCTGCTCGGCCTGCTCCTCGATCACCTCCAGCATGATCTGGATGTTCAGGTCCTCGGCGCGGCGCACCCGGGAAATCGCTTCATAAATCGGCACCGTGCCGATGGGCACGGGAGAGGCCTTGATGATCGCTCGGCGGATCGAGGGAATGTCGCCGCCGGTCGAAAGATCCATTATCGTGTCCGCGCCGTAATGAACGGCTCTATGCAGCTTTTCGAGTTCCTGCGCCGTTTCTGAAGTCGTCGCGGAATTGCCGATGTTCGCGTTGATTTTGCAGTTGAACGCCACGCCGATGCCCATCGGTTCCAGATTGGGGTGGTGGATGTTGGCGGGGATGATGGCGCGCCCGCGAGCCACTTCGTCGCGCACCAGTTCTGCGGCAATGCGTTCGCGTTGGGCCACGTAAGCCATCTCTTCGGTGACCACGCCCCGGCGGGCAAAGTGCATTTGCGAAAAATTCCGGCCGCTACCGTTCATCGCCGACGCGCGCTTCTCGATCCAGTCATCTCGCAGAGCCATGACAACCCCCAGTCGCTAACCGCAGCAGGATGCTCCACAACCGGCTCATTATCGCACCGGCATTCTCAGCCAGCAATACGAACCGGCGCTTCGGAGCGGGAATTTCGCTGACCGCCCGGTCGAAGGTGCACCCACGGCCGTTTTGGGGCGGCCAATCGCGAACGCGATCTCGAAATTCTCCACGGGCGGCGAGCCAAGACAAAAATTTCCCGCGAAGAATGGGCGCAAACTATATTAAACTAGCCGCGATGTAGAAATGCACGAGCGGAGGTCAGATTGAAGATCGACTGGAAACATGAACTGACGTTGAATCTTGCGCTTTTGGGCTCGCTGATTACGCTCATCGGGTTCATGGCTTCGGTGATACGAATATCCATCGGCAAGTGGTAAACGCCTGCAGGGCCGCCCGCGAGTAGCCCAGCACGTGCTAGACCTGCCGCGTAGGCGATCCGTGAGCTTGAGCCTGACGCCCTGCCCAGGGAAGCGTGCTATTCGCGAACGCCACATGGCCGTGCATCAAGTGGTAGATGTAAGCGCCCAGGCAAAATTTTCCGAAGAGCAGCGCCGAGAACGCCATCACCAGGCACGCCTCGAAAATCCCCGCCGTCACGATCCAGCCCTGTAGCAGCGCCACTCCAACCACCAGCATGAACGCTGCGGCCATCGCCTGTGCGAACCGCCTCGGTCCCGGCGCCGGAGCCAGCGTTGCCCGTCCCTTGGGAATCGCGAGAACGCGGTTGTAAACCACCTCGAACGGGTTCCACTTCGGCACTGTCACGTTCCACCAAAGAAGCGCCGATAGAACGAAATAAAGGACCGCGGCCGCCAGGTAGAATCCCAGCGCCTCGATGATGATGCCGACCACTACCAGCGAGCCCACGATTCGCGGCTGAAAGTAGAGCCCGGAAAAATGCATGTTGCAGACGTTGTCCGGCTCTTCGGAGAAGCCTTGCTGTTTCATGAAATTACGGACGGTCACTGAACTCATGGCTGATCCTCGGCCGTTCTTCTAAGATTATTATACGCTAGCGCGATGATTTGCGGAATTTCGTGCCGGAGGCAGCGGCGCCGTTGAGCACCGGCGTGTTGGCGGCCTTTGGACTTAGCCGGCGCATGCCGTTTTCGCCGCGCACCTCTGTTCCGGCCGTTCCACCCGGCGCCCATTCGTCTATACTCAGTAGGAATTGGCGTCGGACTCAGCGCGAGGCGGCGTCGGGCGGTTTGCAAATGCCGGCGATAAGCAAGATCGATTGGACTTGCCGCAAGCTGCCGATTAGAGTCTTGAGTCAGTAGAGGGCCGGTTCCAGCGATCCGCCACGAAACGTTCCCGCGCGGGGCACTTTGCGGTTCTTCGCCCGAGCGTTCGCAATCCGCGCCTTACTCGGGCAAACTGGGCATAACGCCGGCGAAAACCGGTTGAGCGGCCCCTAGGAAAAAACAGCGCCGCCTGATGTGCGAGTATCCACAGTAGAGCGCGCGGCGAAGGCAGGGAAATGAGTTCTCAGGACATAAAGATTAATTTCGCCGAGCAGGAGATTTTGAACGGCTTCTCGTCTCCCTCCGTTAATCACGCCAGCCACGTCCTGACGATGGAAGAGCTCCGCGAGTTAGCCAAAGAAAGCGGAAAACCCGCCGAAACTTTGATGAAAGTCGTGGCGCTCATCGCGCGCCGCTCGCAGACGGACGTCTGCTCCGTGTATCTGCTGGAGCCCGATCGCAGCCACCTGGTGCTCGCCGCCACGGTTGGTCTGCGCCCCCAGAGCATCGGCAATCTTCGCCTGGCTGTGCCGGAAGGGCTCGTCGGCTCTGTCGCCGAAATGGTTCGCCCCTTGGCGGTGGAAGAAGTCACCAGCCATCCGCGCTTCAAATACTTCCCGGAAGTTGGCGAAGAGGCCTATCACTCGTTTCTAGGCGTTCCGCTGATCGATAGGGGTGTTCTGCTCGGCGTGCTCGACGTGCAAACCATCGAGCGGCGCACCTTCACCGACGCCGAAATCCGCATGCTATCGGAAGCCGCTGCGCAAGTGGCCCCGATCGTCAGCGAAGCGCGCACGCTCGGCCGCTTCATTGCACCGCTGCAGGAGCGCCTCTGGACCATCGCCCGCAACCTGTGGTGGACCTGGGACCAGGATTCCGGCGCGATCTTCCGGGATCTCGATCCGGTCCGCTGGGCCGAACTTCGCCACAATCCGATCTTGCTCTTGGGAGAAATACCGCTCGAACAGCTGGAGCGCCGCGCCCGGGAACTCTCGCTGCATAGCCGCGTCAACTACGCCTACCGCCGGCTGCGCGAATACGTCGAAGCGGACCGCACCTGGGGCGCGCGCCACGCCAGCGTCTTGCGCCCGCGGCCCGTGGCGTATTTTTCCGCTGAATTCGGGCTGCACGAGTCCATCCCTATATATTCTGGCGGTCTTGGCGTTCTGGCCGGAGACCACATCAAGAGCGCCTCGGATCTAGGCATCCCGCTGATCGGTATCGGCCTGTTTTATGGGCAGGGCTATTTCCGCCAGCGCATCGACCTGAGCGGCTGGCAGCAGGAAGAATACATCCCCAACGACGTGAACGCCCTTCCGATGCAGCCCGCCATCGGCAAATCCGGCGCGCCCGTCACGGTACAGATCGAGACGCGCCGAGGCTCGCTGCGCGCAAGAGTGTGGCGGATGAACGTCGGGCGCTGCGATTTGCTTTTGCTCGATTCGAACGTGGAGGGCAACGCGCCCGAGGACCGCGAGCTCACGTCTCGCCTGTATGGCGGTGATCGCCGCGTGCGCATTCGCCAGGAATTGCTGCTCGGGGTCGGAGGTTTTCGCGCGCTCACGGCCATGGGTATCACTCCCGGCGTCGTTCATTTGAACGAAGGCCACAGCGCATTCGCGGCCCTCGAAGCGGTCCGCGACCGCATGCAAGACGAAGGCCTCTCGTTCGGTGAGGCGGTCCCCCGCATTTTCCGCGAAATCGTATTTACCACCCACACGCCCGTCCCCGCCGGCCACGACCGGTTCAGCGCCGAATTAGTGGAGGAACACCTCGGCCCTCTGCGCGAACAGCTCGGCATTTCGCACGAAACGCTGATGGGCTTGGGGCGGGAGAATGCCGCCAATCACCAGGAAGATTTTTGCATGACCGTGCTGTGCCTGAAGCTCTCGCGGCGCGCCAATGCCGTTTCGGCGCTGCACGGCGAAGTCTCGCGCGCCATGTGGGCCGACCTCTATCCCGGCAAGTCGGTGGACGCGGTTCCCATCGGCCATATCACCAACGGCGTGCACGTGCTCTCCTGGCTCGCTCCGCAGATGTCGCGGCTCTACGACCGTCATCTCGGCGTTGGCTGGCATGAGCACAGCAGCGAGCCGCGCACCTGGGAGGGAATCGATGCCGTCGACGACGGCGAGCTCTGGGAAGCGCATCTCAACTTGCGCACGCGCCTGCTGGAATACGTGCGCAACGGCGCTCTGGAGCAGGCCAAGCGCCGCGGCGAACCGGTCGAAATTCAGCAACTCCTGGCGCGGTCGCTCAGCCCGGACGCTCTGACCATCGGGTTTGCTCGCCGCTTCGCCACCTACAAGCGCGCCAATTTGATCCTATCGGACTTGCAGAAGCTGGCCTCGATCGTCAACGATCCGAAGCGTCCCGTGCAGTTCATCTTCGCCGGAAAAGCGCATCCCGGCGACGAGCCTGGAAAGCGTGTGCTGCAGGACATCATGCGCTACATGCGCAACCCGCAGTTCGCGGACCGATTCATCTTCCTCGAAGATTACGACATCAATTTGGGACGCCAGTTCGTGCAGGGCGTCGACGTCTGGCTCAACAATCCCCGCCGTCCCTTGGAGGCTTCGGGCACGAGCGGCCAAAAAGTGGTCTTGAACGGCGGTCTGAACCTTTCGATTCTTGACGGCTGGTGGGCGGAAGCCTACGACGGGCTCAACGGCTTCGCCATCGGCAATGGCCGAACCCACTCCAACATGCAGGTCCACGATACGCGCGACGGGGAAAACCTCTATCGGGTGCTCCACGACGAAGTGATCCCTCTCTACTACCAGCGCGACCGCGACGGTTTGCCTCGCGGCTGGATCAAGCGCATGAAGCGGGCCATTCGCACGCTCGGCTGGCGCTTCAACGCCGACCGCATGGTCATGGATTACACCCAGCGCTGCTACTTGCCGGCCGCCGGCGGCACCTCCAGCGACATGCGCCGGATGTAGCGCGCACCGGCAGCTTTCCTCATCGCCATTCGCGAAGAAGCCTGTCACCGCGAAGCGCCGCTAACGGTAGCAAGAGAAAAGCCCGGCCGTTCTCATCGGAGGACGGGGCCCGATTAGATCGTTGAACGAATTTTTCGGATTTTTTTGCGGCCCGCTTAATTTCCGGCGGAGAGCGCGTGCGAAATTCTGGCGATCAGCGCCGTGCTCGGCCCCGCTTCCAGCCCGCGCACCACCACGGCCATCGCAAACGAGTGCGCTCCGTAGACGATCAGCGCTTCCTGGTAGGTGCCGATGGTCCCGGAAGTCCTTTGGCCCGCAAACGGCCCGCTGTTCGCGGTTTTCGAGTTCGCCAGCACGCCGACCATCTCCTGGCTCGCTTCCTCACTCGCCGCTCGGTTGTTCGCCAGCGCCCATAGAACTTCCATCATGCCGTGCGCGGTGGCCGTATTTCGCAGCGCAAGATTTTTCGCCGCGGGATCCTGAAACGCGTGCCGCAATTTGATCCCGCCGGCGTGCAGATTCGCGAGCCGCGCGTCAATCCGATCGAGCCCCAGCATTTCGAGCAGTAAATTTGTTGCCAGCTGGCTGTCTTGTCTCATCATCCGCGATTCGAGATCGCGCAACGTCACGCGCCGGCCGATCGCATGATAAAACTCCGGATCGGGATCGCGCGCCGGATCGAGGTGATACACGGTTCCGTCCACGCTGCGAAAACTGTTGTGGACCAGAAGCCGGTCGTCCAGTTGCAGCGCGCGCGCCTGCGCCTCCGCGTAAAGCTCGATCATCACCGGAATCTCGACCCATTGGCTCGTCGCGGGAGTTTCTTTGTCTGCCTCTACGAAAACTTCCTGATTGCTGTCCAGCGTCCGGAACGCTACGGATACGTCGGCCCTGCTCTGTCGGATCACGTCCTCGACGCCCGCGCGTCCGGTTTCATATTGCGCCGCTGCCGGCACGATCTGTTGCGCTCGCGCGTTCGGCGCGCTCGCGAGTACCGCCAGCAAAGCGAACACGGCCGCGATTGGGGTGCTTGTCTTCACCGCATGCCACTCCATCCGCATTTTACGATGCGCGCCTGCGAATAGCGACGCCCCCGCGCTACGGGTCGCCCCCTCGCGACCGTTCGCGCGCGACTTCAGCGCCCATTCGAGCCCGTTGCGCCATTGGGCGACACCCACGCGACGCACTTCCAACACGCACCCCAACTTCTGCTATCGTTTGCTTTTCCGCTTCAACGCTATTTTGCCGATGGAAGCCACGCTAGCCGAATTCGTGAATCGCTTGACGGCCGCCGCGGGAGAAAATCTCCGTTCCGTCGTGCTCTACGGTTCTGCTGTCGCCGGCGAATTCTCCGAGGGGCATTCGGACCTCAACATCCTCTGCCTTCTCGAACGCCTGGACGCCGCCGACCTCGCGCAACTCCATCCCGCCGTTTCGTGGTGGATCGGCCTGGGCAATCGCGCGCCGATGCTGTTCAAGTACGAAGAACTCGCCCGCTCGGCCGACCTCTTTGCGATCGAGCTCTTCGACATCAAAAACCATCATCGCGCCCTTTTCGGCCCGGACTGGCTCGAAAATTTCCAGCCTCCGCTGGACTTTCACCGGCTGCAGGTCGCGCGCGAGTTGCACCGGGAGCGCCTCTCACTCAGGCAGGCAATCCTCGCGGCGCCGGAAAAGCCGAAAAATCAGCTCGAAATCATGTGCTCGTCCGTCAGCCGCTTTTGCGCTCTGTTCCGCCACGCCGTCATGGCCACGGGCGAGCCCGCGCCGCAAACCAAGCGCGAATCCGTCGCCGCCATCGCCTCTTGGACGGGCGCCGATCCATCGGGCTTCGAAGCGATCCTCGACTACCGGGAAGGGAAACGCCAGCGCCGCAAAATCGACCTCGAAGCTTCGCTTCATTCCTACCTCGGGTTCGTCGAACTCGCCGCTAACGAAGTTGACCGCCGCTTCGCCCAGCGCGCCTGACATTTCAATAGACGGTCTCTTTTCGTCGCTTGCGCGGGAATGTCGAAGGAAGCATCCTAAATTGACTTTCTGCGGTCCCTCTCTTACTCTTGCCCTCGATAAGGGGCACGGCGATCGATAATTTTTCCATAAGGCTCTCACGCGACATCTGCGACGACGAGATCAGAGACGTGGCGCTCGCCGCGTTGCGGAGGCACACGGAAAACGTGATCGGCGCGTTGAAAAAGGACGAGCCATTTGCGATTTTTGCCTACATGGAGGAAACGCTCGTCGGAGGCATGATTGGCAGGGTTTTCTACAATTGGCTTTACGCCGACGTGGTCTGGGTGGAAGAAGAATTTCGGCGCCGGGGCATCGGTGCCAAAGTGATGAAGGCCGCGGAAGCAAAGGCACGCGAAATGAAGCTTGGCGGAATTTACCTCTGGACCGAAACGTGGCAGGCGCCGGATTTCTATGCGAAGCTTGGTTATCAACAGTTCGTGGAATTTAAGAACTGCCCACCGGGCCATAGCCGAATTGGCTTCCGCAAAAATCTCACCTGATCGCGCAGGCAAACCTCCGCTCTGGAACTGGTCTAAGTAGAGAGACGCCGCCCGGCCGCCTTGACCGTGCCTCTAGCCCCGCGCTATTCTTTGAATAGATATTGATGAAACAAACCGTACGAATCGCCGGAGGCATCAACGAGTTCTTCGGCACGCTCGATGAAAATCTCAGGCTCTTCGAATCCACTCTGCACGTCACCACGCATCTGAACGATCGCGACATGGAAATCGAGGGCGAGCCTGCGCAGGTGGAGCGCGCCGCCCGCATCATCGGCGCCTATAACGACCGTGTGCGCGAAGGCAACATCCCCAGCAGCCAGGAAGTGAAAGCCCTGCTGCAAACGGCTGCCGGAGAGCCCACATCCACTCTTCACGGCGCGTTTTCACCCACTCGCTCGCGCACCTTTGGCAAGCGCACCATCTCTCCCAAGAGCGCCAATCAGAAGCGCTACATCGAGGCGCTCGAAAATTACGACATGGTCTTCGCCATCGGCCCCGGCGGCACCGGCAAGACCTACATTGCCGTCGCCATGGCCGTTGCCGCGCTGCTCTCGAAACAAGTCAATCGCATCATTTTGGCCCGCCCCGCGGTCGAGGCTGGCGAGCGCCTCGGATTTTTGCCCGGCACGCTGCAGGAAAAGGTCGATCCTTACATGCGCCCGCTCTACGACGCGCTGCACGACCTTCTGGAAGCGGACAAGCTCGATCGCTTCCTCGAAAAGGACATCATCGAAGTCGCTCCGCTCGCCTTCATGCGCGGCCGCACCTTGAACGATTCCTTCGTCATCTTGGACGAAGCCCAGAACACCACCAGCGAGCAAATGAAAATGTTCCTTACGCGGCTGGGCTTCGATTCCAAAGCCGTAATCACGGGTGACATCACGCAGATCGATCTTCCCGATACGCGCCGCTCCGGGCTGGTCGAAGCCATCGACGTGGTCGGCAAAATCGACGGCATTGCCCTCGTCTACTTCGACGAGCGCGACGTGGTCCGCCACAGCCTGGTACAGCGCATCATCAAGGCCTACGACGAATACGCCGCCGGCCATTCAAACGGCTCCGCGTCCGGCCCGCGCGGCTGATCCGTGCTGCGCGGCCGATCCTCGTTCCCGTTGTTCGCAGCCCGGAGTAGTATCTTCACGTCCACATGAGCGCTCGCCTCGCTAATCCCGAAAACCTTAAGAATTGGGTGGCGCAAATCCTCGCAGGTGACGCTCGCGCCATTTCCCGCGCCGTCACGCTAATCGAAAATCGCGATCCCGGCGCCGACGATCTCTTGAAGGCGCTGTTCCCGCATACCGGCCGTGCCTTTCGCATCGGCATCACCGGCTCGCCCGGCACGGGGAAGAGCACTCTGGTCGATCGCCTCGCGGCGCACTATCGCGCAGCGGGAAAAACCGTCGGCATCATCGCTGTCGATCCCTCCAGCCCTTTCACCGGCGGAGCGATCCTCGGCGACCGCATCCGCATGCTGCGCCACGCCGAAGACGAAGGCACCTTCATCCGCTCCATGGCCTCGCGCGGCTATCTTGGCGGCCTCGCGCAAGCTACCGGCGACGTGAGCCTGCTGCTTGACGCCGCCGGCAAGGACGTGATCCTGATCGAGACCGTCGGCGTGGGGCAGGGCGAAATCGAAGTCGTCCGCGTCGCCGATTGCACGCTCGTGGTTCTCACCCCAGGCATGGGCGACGACGTGCAAAATCTCAAAGCCGGCCTCATGGAAATCGCCGACATCTTCGTCATCAACAAATCCGACCGCGAAGGCGCCGAGCGATTCGAGGAGCAATTGCTCGCCGTTCTGGGCCTTGTCTCGGAGCGCGACGGCTGGAAGCCCGTGGTCGTCCGCACTATCGCTACGCAGGACCAAGGCACCGACGATCTGCTCGCCCAAATCACGCGCTTCCGCGGGCATCTCGAAAAGGATCGTGAACGCCCCTCACGCGAGCGCGACTACTGGCGCGAATGGCTGCTGCGCCTGCTGCAAACTCGCCTCGCCGAGCGCGCCCTTGGCAAAAGCCTCGGCGAAGCCGAATTCGATCGCCTGGTCTCCGACGTGGCCGCGCGGAAAATCGACCCCTATTCGGCGGTGAATGAAATTCTCTCTCGTGCGGGCTTGTCGTGACCGGGGGCGCCCACGCCGCGATTCGCCGGACGAAACTTGACGGCGCGCAGCCGACTCCGTATTTTGTACGAGCCGCGATTTTGCTCTGTCGGGCGACAATTTTCCGGTGTGAGCGGGGCGTAAGGACGGGCGTTTGAAACTCGGCGATCTCGAATTCCACGTTATTTCCGACGGCCACGTTTTGCTCGATGGCGGCGCCATGTTTGGCGTTGTGCCGCGCCCGCTGTGGGAGAAAAAGGCCGCCCCCGACGCGCGCAACCGCATCACGCTTTCGATGAACTGCCTGCTCATCCACTCCGCGGGCAAACGCATCCTGGTCGAAACCGGCGCCGGCGGCAAATTGAACTCCAAGCTTCGCGACATCTACGGCCTCGACGGCCCTTCGCTCACTGATGGCCTGCAAAAATTCGGCCTGCGCCCCGAAGATATCGATATCGTCGTCAATACGCACCTTCACTTCGACCATTGCGGCGGCAATACGCGCGTCGAGCGCGACAAAGTCGTGCCCGTTTTCCCGAACGCTCGCCATTTCGTCCAGCGCGAAGAATTCGCCCACGCCATGCATCCCAACGAGCGCGACCACGCCAGCTATTTTCGCGAAAATTACGAGCCGCTCGAATCCGCCGGAATGTTCACGCTGCTCGATGGCGACTCCGTGATCGCGCCGGGCGTCGAAGTCGTCGTCGTTCCCGGCCACACCGCTCACATGCAGTGCGTGAAACTCACCGGCGGCGGCAAGACGGCCTTTTTGTTCGACGATCTCGTTCCCACCACGGCGCATCTCCCGCTCCCGTGGATCACGGGTTACGATCTCTACCCGGTCACCACGCTGGAAAACAAGAAGCGCTGGATTCCGCAGGTGGTGAAAGAAGGCTGGCTCGCGCTGTTTGTTCACGATCCGCGCGTCCCCGCCGCGTATCTGCGCGAACGCGACGGCAAATGGGACGCCGAGCCGGCGCAAGTCGATTAGCGCGCTTGGTAGGCAGGCAATTTGATTGGTTTTGATTACGGACGAGGAGCGTGAATGCCCAAGGCGAAAAAAGCTTCGAAAGCAAAGAAATCCGAGCCGATCGCGATCGGCATCATCGGAGGCAGCGGCCTCTACAGCATGGCCGGCCTCACGGACACGCGCGAGATTCGCGTGAAGACTCCCTTCGGCGATCCTTCGGACGCCATCGTCACCGGTTCGCTCCAAGGCCGCCGCGTCGCCTTCCTGGCGCGCCACGGCCGCGGCCATCGCATCTCGCCCAGCGAAATCAACTTCCGCGCCAATATCTACGCGCTGAAGACGCTCGGCGTCGAGCGCATCATTTCCGTCAGCGCCGTCGGCTCGTTGCGCGAAGACGTGGCCCCGCTCGATTTCGTCGTGCCCGACCAGTTTTTCGACCGCACCCGCACGCGCGTCTCGACGTTCTTCGGCGGCGGCATCGTCGCGCACATCAGCTTCGACAAGCCCACCTGCCCGCATCTTTCCGCGCAGCTGGCCGCGGCTTCCGAGCGCGCCGGAGTGAAAGTGCATCGCGGAGGCACCTACGTGTGCATGGAGGGCCCGCAATTTTCTACCTTGGCCGAATCGAACACCTACCGCAAGCTGGGCTTCGATATTATCGGGATGACCAATCTCACCGAAGCGAAGCTCGCGCGCGAAGCCGAGCTTTGCTACGCTACCTTCGCCATGGTCACCGATTACGACTGCTGGCATCCAAAGCACGATGCGGTCACGGTGGACCAGATCATCGCGGTCCTGACCAAGAATACGGAAAACGTCCAGCGCGCCATTCGCGAAGCGGTGCGTGCACTCGACGAATCCCGCGCCTGCAAGTGCGCTTCGGCACTGGCGCACGCCATTCTCACCGACCGCAAGGCAATTCCCGCGGCGGCGAAGAAGCGCCTCGCGCCGATCATTGGGAAGTACCTTTCGTAGAGGTCGTTTGTCAGGGCACGGCTTCAGCCGTGCCGTAAGGGGCGCGAAGCAGCGCGGCTTTAGCCGCTGAGGGCAAGAGACAGCACCAGGAGAAAACATGTCGCTACTCGTCGTCGGGTCCGTGGCCTTTGACGCCATCGAAACACCTTTTGGCAAAGTCGACCGCACCTTGGGCGGCGCGGCCAGCTATTTCGCTCTGGCCGCCAGCCATTTCGTCCCGGTGCGCATGGTCGCCATCGTCGGCCAGGATTTTAAGGACGAGCACCGCGCCGTCTTCCACGGCCGCAAGATCGATCTCTCCGGCCTGGAGCACGCGGAGGGGAAGACGTTTTTCTGGGCCGGCCGCTACAGCCAGAACATGAACGAACGCACCACGCTCGCCACCGAACTCAACGTCTTCGCCGATTTCAAGCCCACGCTGCCGGACACCTATCTCGACTCCCGGAATATTTTCCTGGGCAACATCGATCCCGGCCTGCAGCGCTCCGTGCTGAAGCAGGTCAACGGCAAGCCGCGCGTCGTCGGGCTCGATACGATGAACTACTGGATCGAGGGTTCCACCGACCAGCTCCGCGAAACGCTCAAGCACGTCGACATTCTCACCATCAACGACGACGAAACGCGCCAGCTCACCGGCGAGCACAATCTCCTGCGCGCCTCCCGCCACGTCTTCAAGCTCGGCCCGAAAATCTTGATTATCAAGCGCGGCGAGCACGGCGCACTCATGGTGCATCCGAAATTCATCTTCTCCGTCCCGGCGTTTCCGCTCGAGGAAGTTCACGATCCCACCGGCGCGGGCGATACCTTCGCCGGCGGCTTCATGGGCTATCTCTCCAAGGCCGGAAACATGAGCGAGCAAAGTCTCCGCCGCGCCATGGTTTACGGCTCCGTGCTGGCCAGCTTCACCGTCGAAAAATTCGGCGTCGCGCGCCTCGCCAAAGTCACCCGCAAGGAAATCAACGCCCGCGCCCGCCGCTTCGCCAAGCTCACCGCCTTCAAGCTCTAGCGCTGCACGTCTCGGTCTTTTGAGAAGGTTTAAACGTAGCGCCGCAGCCTTCAGCCCGGCAGCCTTTGCTGAGGTCCCTCGGTTGCGATGCTCCCTCGGGACGCGAACCCTGGTCGGGTTCGCGATTAGAAATTCGTATGCCGTAGTGTGCTCAATGACTTGGGTCATTTTGTACTCGACACGGTTTTGCGATTAACTTTCGCTCTGTGTTCGCTTGGCGGCGCGGTTGGGTCGGTGTTTCTGGATTCGTGAATCACGTGCTTGGGAGGGTTGACCCATTTGCCTTCGTCGTCGATGTGCGCGAAGGCGATCACGGCGCGAATGATGGAATCGGCGGTGACCGGAACGGTGACGGCGCGCTCAATCAGGGGAGAGAGCGACAGCTTTAGATGCGTGGCGCGCTGGGCGAAGAGGCCGGTGGCGTGGGCGTGGCGATAGATGGAGGAGTGGTTGGCGATGGCAAAATCTTTGGCGATGCGTTCGGGGCTGCGCCAGCGGAGAAATTCCTTCTCGATTTCGTCGCGCTCTGGATGGCGGCAGACGCAGCACTTGCGGTCGTGGCGGAAGGCGGTTGGAGGCTGGCGCCGGGCGGGGTGTTTGCGCTGGGCCGGAGCTTTGTCCGAGGGCCCGCGGTCATTCCGTTCCAAGAACTTCAAGGCCCGACGAAGGGCCGGAGGATCGGGCATTTCCGTCTCCCATATGGGTCAATTTTTTCGTCCACATACATCACAAATCGACGGTATCCGAACGGGCGGAGATTTTCCTACTGGCCGGAAGTACAGTTTTGGTACAGGGGACTAGGACTGGTTCTGGCGGCGGGTTATGGTGCGGGGTGAGCAGTTGCTTCAGTGGGCGCAGCGGCGCCCGCCAACAAGGCTATTCTTCGTTGGCATCTTCCTCGATGACAGCCTCGGTTGGGGACAGGACAGGAACCGCCCTGCCCGCGAAGAAGTCCGACAGCAACTTGCGAATTTCAATATCAGAGATCGGGTTTGGAGGCAGCCCCTTCGCGAGGCTCCTTCCTGGGTGAAGGGTGTCCCACCTGGATCGCACCTGCTTTCTTCTTCCTTTACCCGGTGTATGGATGCCGAATCCCTCGATCAGGACATTCCAAACGGGTCTGAAACGCTCGATTAGTAGCGCCTCGCCGAGGGGTATCCAGATATCCTCGCAGACGAGATATCGGCACCGAAAATCTGCCAAATTGAGATTACCGACTTCTTCAATTGACTTGGCGTGTTCTCTGAGTCTTTTGAGGAGGGCGCTTCCCGGATCGGCAGCGAGCCCGAATCCGCCCTTTCTGGCCCCTGGTGGTACCGCTTTGCCGACATATATGGGCGCTGTCGGATTGTCGCCGGAGTTTCTCTTAGCGATGGGCGCGTACGCTTTAAACTCTCCGTGGTAATAAATTGCATAAATTCCTGCGCCGTCGAACTTCGCATCCGGCGGTAAGTGGCTAATTGGCCGCTTGAGCATGGCGTCGGCCAAGCTCTCCGCGAGGTTCACTCTGTCCAGAGGATTGAAGGGGTTCTCGGGCATCTCGATGAGAAATGGTTGTCTTCAGTTGCCTAGCGATTGTCTCGGCTAACGCCACCGGGACTGCGTTGCCGATCTGCCTCATGCTCTCTGTCCAAGAATTCGGAAATACGAACGAATCAGGAAAAGTCTGTAGGCGCGCGCTCTCGCGAATCGTGAAGTAGCGCACCGCACCGTCGGGTAAAGCTAGCATATTTTCGCCGCCCGGTACACCATGGACGCCGGCCTTCAGGGTCTTCGCTGGTTCGTCCAGCAGACTTCCGGTGTGACCGGCGTAGCTCCGAGCACCTTTAATGAGGAAGTGTGTTAGGCCTGGCTCATCGGCAGTTCGCCGAACTGAGGGTTTGGGCAGCTCGGAAAGGGCGTCACGAACAGTTCGCCATGGTTTGAGTCCTGGCGGGATTAATCGGCTTCGGAGTGTGTGGATTCGCTCGGCCAGTTGGGTCCGCAGGCGTGTTCGTCTTGTTCTTGGCACCTCGTGCCGGTCCCAATACTCACCTGAGCAATGCTGCTCCCACAACAGTGACTCTGGCGAATGGGTGGGAGGCGGGAACGACCATTCAATTCCGAGATCGGACCGAAGCGCAACCATGAACAAACGCTCTCTTTTTTGGGGCACGCCGTAATCGGCCGCGTTAAGGACGCGGTGCACAACGCGGTATTGCAATCCGTCTCGTCTTCCTCTTGTGTGATACCTTTCAAGCCTTCCGAGATGCTCCATCCATTGCTCGTCTTTCTTGCGGGAGAGTTCCGGGTACGTCAGCATTAACTCAATGTAGCCGAAATATTTTGAAAATGAGGGGCGTCGAAGGCCCCTAACGTTCTCGATCAGGACAGCCAGCGGTTTGATGCGACGGATCACATCGATCGTCTGTGGGAATAGATTTCGCTCGTCCGCGTGGCCCTTGTGTTTGCCACCGATGGAAAATGGCTGGCAGGGTACGCCAGCCGCCAGCAACTCGACGTTCTCGGGTATTAAGGAAAGATCGAATGACCGCACGTCGCAGTTGAAAATGGGCCAACTGGGGACGAGTTCGACATTTCGCCTCTGGTTTTCCCGTATGGTTTCACAGGAATCAATGTCGCGCTCAACGACGGCGAGGTGATTGAAACCGGCTCGGCTGATTCCGAGTGCAAGGCCGCCCGCGCCGGTAAATAGTTCAACGCTTCGCATCTGCACGCTTCAGGAACCTCCTTAGCCGTTTCTGGATCGATTTGGCGTTGTGCAATTGACATTCCCAAATCACGCAAACGCCCCATTTGTTTCTGCGTAACTTGGCAATATTCCGGAGGTCCCGGTGTCGATTCTCTTCCAGTTTGGGTCTCCAGAATTCCAGTTTGGATTTGGGAAGACGCGCGAGCGCGCATTTAGGATTTGGGTGGCGATGCCAGAAGCAGCCGTGGACAAAAATTACCTTCCGGCGACGGGGGAAGACGAGATCGGGTTTTCCGGGAAGGTCGGAAACGTGGCGCCGAAATTTGTAACCGGAGGAGCGAGCGATTTTTCTCACCAGAAGTTCCGGCGTTGTATCCTTGCTGCGGATAAGCGCCATTCGCTTACTGCGCTCGCTCCGCGTAAGGGTGTCCGTCACTCCGCAATCTGCCTATTTTTGCCCATTTGCAGCCGCGCGCAAATCGCAGCTAGCCGCACTGGCGACAAGGTACACTACCCTGTCCCGGAAGGCAAGGGCGTGTGTTCGCTTTTTCGTCGCCCTGATCTAGAGCACCACGAAACCCGAGCCGAGGGCGATGTGCGGCGCAGCCAACGAAGGGACGGCGATTCGACGAAGAACGGATGCGGAGGGGCGTCAGGGGAGTTGACCTGCTGCGTGCGGGGATGCTATCAATCCTGTTTCGTCTTTTCGCGGCGGAGCGGCGGGGGCGGGCATCCTCGGACGCTGAACGAAGCTCTAAGCAGGGTATCGCGACAGCAGGATCGCGTGCCTCAGCGGCTGAAGCCGCAATTCGTCGCGCGATTTTCGGCACGGCTGAAGCGGTGCCCTGACGGAACATTTGCTTCTGCGGCGCTTCGCGGATCGAAACTGCCCGGAGAAATGCGAACATTACGGCGGCATTTCCCGGCGAAAGCGCCGGGACGCAGAAGGCGCGCCGTTGATACGTACAGGAGAATGGGCTTGAAATTTTCGCGGTGGGCGGTGCCTGCATCACTTGTGGGCCTGATGATTTTGCTTGGTGGTTGCAGCAGCAGCGGTCCTTCGTACAATCAGACGCCGGCCATCTCCGCGATCACTCCGTCCGAATATCACCGCAGGTAGCCAGGATTTCACCGTCTTCATTTCCGGGACGGGATTTATGTCCGGCGCAAGAAAGGCGTTTCGTTCGGCTACTGGAACGGCTCGCCGCGCTCGACGACCTACAACATCACCACCGGCCAGATTCAGATGACGGTCTTGGCATCCGATGTGGCTGTTCCAGGACCAGCTCAAATCACGGTGGTGAATCCGCCGCCGGGCGGAGGGCAAGCACTCGCCGCAGCCACGTTTTACGTCGAGCCTGCGCCGGGCAGCGGTCTCTCGATTTCATCGCTGTCGCCTTCGAGCGCGCCGGCCAGCTCGAACGCCAATTCCACGCCTCCGCAGATTACGATTACCGGGTCGAATTTCGCCATCAGTGACGTGGTCACGTGGAACGGGCAGTCGCGCGCCGCCTCTTCCGCGTACGTCGACCAGCAGCACATGACCATTCAGCCCGCCGCGACCGACCTCGCTGCGGCCGGCATAGCGAGCATTTCGGTGAGCGATCCGGGGCTGTTGAATGCGTCACCTTCGGTGGATTTCGCCATCACGGGGCCGGACGCACCGAGCCCGGCGATCGGCACGCTGACGCCCTCCAGCGCCACCGCCGGCGCGGCGGATTTGGAAGTGCTGGTGAAAGGCTCCGGATTTGTGTTCAATTCGACGGTTCTTTGGAATTCGGTGCCCGTGGCGACCGCGTACCTGAGCGCCAAGCAGTTGATGGCGCTGATCCCGGCGGCGGATTTGGCCTCCGCCGGCAGCGCGGATGTTTCCGTGTCGACCCCGGCGCCCGGCGGGGGGATCTCCACCACTTCCCCGTTTACGGTCAACGCGCCGTAGGCTTGTAACACGTCGAAGCCTTGGCCGCTGGTTGCAAGTGGCGCAAAGCTCCCGCGGCCCTTTCTGGACTCGCTCCCGCAAATTCCTTATTCTCGATTCCAGCCAATGGCGCGCCCTCTAAAACCCGCAGCGCTTCGCCCGCATGACGCGGTCCGTGTGGTGTCGCTCGCGAGTCCGGTACAGCCGGAACTGCTGCAAAAAGGCTGCCAGGAAATCTCCCGGCTGGGATTTGCGGCGAAGGCCGAAAGTGCGAGCGTGCTGGCGCGCGAAAGCTATTTCGCGGGATCGGCGCGCTGCCGGCGCGCGGAGCTGGAGCAGGCTTTCGCCGAGTCGGAGACGCGCGGGATTTTCTGCTCGCGCGGAGGCTACGGCTCGAATTACCTGATCGAGGAGCTGAAGGTCCCGCAGGGCAACGCCAAAATTTTCCTGGGCTCGAGCGACATCACGTCGCTGCAGATTTACTTGTGGCAGAAGCACGGCTGGGTGACTTTCTACGGGCCGATGGTTGCGGCCAACATGCAACGCGGCGCGGGCCAGCCGAACGGTTATGACGAAGCGAGCCTCGTGCGCGCGCTCACGGAAACCCGCCAAGGCTGGGAATTGGATTTGCAGGCGGAAACGCTTGCGCCGGGCGAAACTGAGGGCGTGCTGCTTGGCGGATGCCTGACGTTGGTTGAGGCGAGCCTGGGCACGCCGTGGGAACTCGACACAATTCCCGATGGCGACAAGGGCGGAGCGATCCTGGTGCTGGAAGACCGCGGCATGAAGCCGTACCAAGTGGATCGCGCGCTGATGCACTTAAAGCAGGCGGGAAAATTCGACGGGATCGCGGGGATGCTGCTCGGCGACTTTCCCGATTGCGAGCCTCCGGAAGGCGGAGAAACCGTGCGCGATGTTGCGCAGCGGATTCTGGCGCCGCTCGCGTCGCCGGTCGTTTGGGGTGCGCCCATCGGGCACACGGCGCGGGCCGCATTGACGCTGCCGCTGGGCGTTCGCGGGCGATTGTGTGCTGTGGCGCAAGGCAAAGGCGGGGCGAAGCTACAAATCCTCGAACCGGCGTGTGCGCCGTGACAATGTCGCCGCAAAAAGGAACCGTGGAGCACATTCATCTGCTGGGCATCGGCGGAGCGGCCATGGCGCCGGTCGCCGGGATGCTGAAGGAGCGCGGGTTTCGCGTCACCGGGTCGGACGTGAACGTGTATCCGCCGGCATCCACGCTACTGCGCTCGCTCGGCATTCCGTGGAACGAAGGCTACCGCGAGGAAAATCTTGCGCCCGCGCCGGATTTGGCCGTGATCGGCAATGCGATTTCGCGCGGCAATCCCGAACTCGAGCGGATTCTCGACGAAAAGATTCCGTACTGCTCGATGCCGCAGATTCTGGAAAACTACTTTCTGCCGGGACACACGTCCATCGTGATCGCCGGGACGCACGGCAAAACCACCACCACGGCGATGACCGCGTGGATTTTCCACAGCGCCGGGCGCCGTCCGGATTTTTTGATCGGCGGAGTGGCTCCGAATTTCGGCGATCGCAGCTACGGGCTTGGCGGTGGGGAAGAGTTCATCATCGAAGGCGACGAATACGATACGGCGTTTTTCGACAAGGGTCCGAAATTTCTGCATTACCATCCCGATCAGCTGATTCTGACTTCGCTCGAATACGATCACGCCGACATTTATCCCGACCTCGCGTCGATCGCGCTGCAGTTTCGAAGGCTGGTGAACCTGGTGCCGCGGCGCGGACGAATTTTGATTTGGGGCGAAAGCCGCGAGCTGAAGGAAGTGACCGCGAAAGCGTTTCGCCCGGTGGAAACCTTCGGCTTGAGCGCCGATTGCGATTGGTTTGCGGGCGACATCGCGTGGCAGGACTCCGCGACGCAGTTCCGCGTGGCCCATCGCGGCCAGGAAATTGGGCGATTTCATCTGCCGATGGCCGGGCGGCACAACGTGATGGACGCGCTGGCGGCGATCGCCGTCGCGCGCGGGCGCGGCATCGAGCCCGAGGCCATTGCGCGAGCGCTGGCGACGTTCGAGTCCGTCCGCAAAAGAATGGAGATCAAAGGCGAAGCGGACGGCGTGCTGGTAGTCGAGGATTTCGCGCACCATCCCACGGCGATTCGCCTGACGCTGGAAGCGGCGCGCACGCGCTGGCCGGGCCGGAAGATTTGGGCAGCCGTCGAGCCACGGTCCAACACCATGCGCCGAAAGATTTTTCAGGAGGCGTTGCCGGAGTCGCTTTCGCTCGCGGATGCGATTATCTTTGGCCCCGTGAATCGCGCGCAAATGCTGGGCGAAGACGAGCGCCTCGCGCCCGAATCGATTGCCGAATCGCTGCGCGCGCGCGGGCGCGAAAGCAAGGCGTTCGAATCCGCGGAACAGATCGCCGAGCATCTTGCCGCCAACTCCGCTTCGGGCGATCTTGTGCTGATCATGTCGAACGGGGGGTTTGACGGACTGACTGCGAAGCTGCTGGAAAAGTTAAAATCCCGCGCCGGTGTTCGCGCCTGATGCGGGGTGGAGGCTGCCGTCCGCTATGCGCCGTGGGGCTTAGGCGTTTGCAGCGCCGCGAGATTGTTGGTTGTCTGCTGCTGCTCGTCGCGCTCGGGCTGGCTCCTTCGGCTTTCGCGACGATTCGGTATCAGGTATCGCTCAGCCAGCCGGATCTCCACCTCTTCCACGTGCGCATGGAAATTCCCAGCGTCACGCCCGGCGGTACGGTAGCGATGCCTGCGTGGAACGCGCTGTATCAGATTCGCGATTTCGCGTACCGCGTGCGCGATGTGGAAGTGGAGCAGGTATCGTCCGGTCAGGCCGCGATGGATCATTTCGCGATCGCGCGAAAATTGGACAAGCAGGATTGGTCGCTCGCCGTTCCGTCCAAAGGCGCGGATTCGGCAGTTTCGGACCCGGAGGAAATCGTCACGTACTCGGTCGCGTGGAATGATCCGGGCCCGTTCAGCTCGCAGCTCGACGAGCACCACGCCTTCGTCAATCTTGCTGAAATCCTGATGTACCTGCCGACTCGCCGCGCCGAAAACACGGAAGTCGAATTCGACGATGTGCCGCCCGGCTGGCGGGTGATTGCGGAGCTTCCGTCCGGGCCCGCGCCGAATTCCTTTACGGCATCGAGCTACGATGCGCTGGTCGACGCGCCGGTCGAGGCAGGAAACTTCGATGAATTTGAATTCGACAACGATGGCGCGCACTTTCGAGTTGTCGTGGACGCGCGCGATTGGAAGAAGGGGCTATTGCGCGAAGCGCTGCGGCGCATAACCAGCTATGAACTGCACCTGATGGGCGGGCCGCCGTTTTCGGAGTACACGTTCATCTTTCACATTGGCTCGTATTCCGACGTGGGCGGCGGAGGCATGGAGCACATGAATTCGACGGCCATCGCCGCCACTTCGACCGGCAGCGCCGCGGCCATCGCGGCCCACGAATTTTTTCACGTATGGAACGTGAAGCGCATTCGGCCGCAGTCGCTGCAGCCCGTCGATTATTCGAAGGAGCAGTACACGCGTGCTTTGTGGTTCGCCGAGGGCGTGACGAATACGTACGCCGCTTACACGCTGGAGCGCACAAAACTGTGGTCGAAAAAGCAGTTTTATGCGGATCTGGCCTCGCAGATTGCGGGCTTGCAATCGCGTCCCGCGCGCAAATGGCAGAGCGCGGAAGAATCGAGCCTGGACGCCTGGTTCGAGAAGTACGACGGCTACAATCTTCCGAGCCGCAGCATTTCGTATTACGACAAGGGCCAGATTATCGGCGTGATGCTCGACCTGGCGATTCGCGACGCCACAGATAACCGCAAATCTCTCGACGACGTGATGCGCCGGATGAACGACGAATATGCCAAACGCGGCCGATACTATGACGGCAGCGAGGGCATCCGGCGTGTGGTGGAGGAAGTGTCCGGCAAAAGCTTCGCGGATTTTTTTCGGCGCTACGTGTCCGGAACGGATGAGATTCCTTACGACCGGTTCCTCTCCATTGCGGGGCTGAATTTGAAGCTGATCTCGGCCAAAGATGGCGGCGCCACGGCGGAAATTTCGGAGATCTCGCATCCCACCGATCGCCAGCGGCGCATCCGAGAAGGCCTCCTGCGTGGCATTACGGAATGATTCGCACCGTCGCCGTCGCATTGTTTTGCGCGCTTTCGATTCTGCTGCTGCTCCCGTGGCTGATCCTGTGGACTGCGCTGGCAGGGAATCCGGAGTTCCTGTATTCGACGGCGATGAAGTTTGTGCGCATTGGCGTGCGAGCGGCGGGAATTCAGTTTCGCGCGGAAGGCCTCGAAAATATTCCTGCGCGGGCATGCGTTTTTGCCTGCAATCACGCGTCGAATGCCGATCCTCCCGTGCTCGTGCTGGCCATTCCGCGGCGCGTGAGCATTCTTGTGAAGCGCGAACTTTTTCATGTGCCGATATTGGCGACTGGAATGCGCCAGGCGGAATTCGTGCCGGTGGATCGCGGCGCAAGCCAGGGCTCGGTGGGCATGGATGCCGTGGCGCAGGCGCTGAAAAACGGGCTGTCGTTCCTGATTTTTGCGGAAGGCACTCGCAGCCCGGACGGCCGCCTGCGCCCATTCAGAAAAGGCGCGGTGCTGATGGCGATCCAGGCGGGCGCGCCGATTGTGCCGGTGGCGATTGCCGGTACGCCGCGGATCATGCCGAAGGGCGACTGGCGGTTGCATCCCGGAGAGGTGACGGTGCGCTTCTGTCCGGCGATTGACGCGTCGCAGTACACCATTGATCGCCGGGCGGAATTGCTGGAGCGCCTGGAACTGGCGGTCGCTGCAGCGCTTCCGCCGGATCAACAGCCACTGGCGAAGACCAAAGGCGAAAGGCCGTAATAATCCGAAAGCGCTTTTGCCGAACGCGGGCCGCCTCCGCATTGGCCCGCAACGCATTCCCGCCCCTGCTGCTATACTTTTGCTTGATGCCTCAAAAACTCATCCATGAAGTGATTCCTGTTGGCTTGTTGCAATGCAACTGCTCGATTCTGGGCGATCCGGAATCGCGAGAAGCCATCGTGATTGATCCCGGCGACGAAGTGGAGCGCATCCTCGGAATCCTTCGCCACCACGGGCTGAAGGTGCGCGCGATCGTGAGCACGCACACGCATATCGATCACGTCGGCGGGCTGGCCGCGCTGCACCGCGCCACGGGCGCCCCGGTGCTGATCCACGAAGACGATTTGGCGCTCTATCGCTCGCTCGACATGCAAGCGCAATGGCTCGGCGTTCCCACGCCGGAGGTCGTCCGCATCAACGACTTTTTGAAGGAAGGCGACACGCTCCGGTGGGGCGATTTCGCCGCGCGGGTGCTGCACACTCCCGGCCACACGCCGGGCAGCATCAGTTTGGTGGTGGCTGCGAGCGCAGCGGCGATGTCCAAGCCGTCCGACCGAACCTCGACTGCTGCAAAGGAGGGCGTCTCCGGCGAGGGCCGCTTGATCGCCGGCGACACGCTTTTTCAAGGCAGCATCGGGCGCACGGACCTTCCCGGCGGTTCCTATCCGCAGATTATCTCGTCGATTCGCGAAAAGCTGCTCGTGCTGCCGGATGAGATGATCGTCTATCCCGGCCACGGCCACACGACCACAATCGGCTCCGAACGCGAACACAATCCGTTTCTGACGTAGCTCCAGCCAAAACACCCCGAATCGCTGCAGCGGCGCGGCTTATGGGTTTCAGCGTGGGCGAATCCGCATCGAAAGGGCCTGGGAGGGAACTGGCGCTAGTCCTAGGACTATCTGTTGCCGCCCAAGGAACATGTGCCTTTTGCCTTTCTTTACTTGTCGCATAGCCTCACCAGATAATCACTGTGGTTTTAGGCGCGCTGCGACTGAAACTGCTTCGCATTGGGTCGAGAGTTCAGGCTGGCACGCCGTTCGAAGCTCGGCGGTTTCCAAAATGAAACCGCGAGATCGCGATCTACTTTCGAAAGAGTGTCGGGCCTGCCGAATCTAGGCGACGATTCCATCCCAGGGTGCGTACGCGAGGCGTCGCATGGTCGCAGGCCGTGGGCCTTCTCGATCTTGTAGCCTGTCCGGGAGATAGAAACATGAGACGTTCCGATTTAGTGCGCAATTCCTCGCGAGGGAAGAGCGCTCGCACTTCGCAGATCGTTTTCGGTGAGAGGCAACACCTGCTTCGCGTGCTCGATTCCGTGGAACGCAGCGCTTTGCCGGCTGCCAGGCTCGAACAGGAGCGGCGCATCATCGAGCAGCTGATTCACGCCCGCACGCAAGAGCTGAATCGAATCAATGTCGGTTGGGACGAAAAGGTCGGCCAGGTGCTGAGCGCGGAGGTCAAGCCCGATGTCCTCGATCAGCTTTCGCGGCAGGCGCCGAAGGAAGATTACTATTTGCTTCGCCTGATCAGCGAGCATCCCAAGGTTCCGGCCAAGACGCTCAATCGGCTTTCCCGCCATCCCTATTCGGCGATCCGTGAGAATATCGCGCGACATCCGAATAGCGACGCGGCCACGCTTTCGCGCTTGAGCCGCGATCGCACGCAGCCACTATGGTATCTCGTGGCGTTCAATCCCAACGCGCCGTCCCCGCTTCGCAAAAAGCTGCAGGAGCGCATGCGGCGATTGGGAGAACGCTCCGCCGCCACGCAATAAATCCCAATTCCTGGCTTCGGCTTGGAGAAGCAATACGGTTCGGCGAGGCGGAATGCTGGCGCGAATCCGCAGCCGGTGTATCCGATTCTGCGGCCATCACGAAGGCCATGCCGTGGTTTTTCCCGCGAAATCAAACGCAAAACCCCTGCGGCTCGATCGAGCGGGCCGCGAGCCGCAGGGCTGAATCGCGTTACTTTCCGGAATGAGGCGCGGGAGGATTCGCCAACGGACGATTGCGGCTCGCCGGCGGAACGATCCCGTTGTCGCGCAGGTATTCCACCATCTGCCCGTAATGGTCGTTGAGATGAACGCACGCGAAAATGGCGAGCGACGCGCGCGTGTTCAGGAACGGCATGGGCGGGTGGCTGAGCGGCTGGAACGCATTTTCGTCGGTGATGGTGGCGATCGCCTTGTGGCCTTCCGCAAAAGACTCGCGCAGGTATTGCATAATCTGCGCTTTGGTCTTGATCGAGTCCGGTCCGTTTTCCTGCTCGAAACGATCGGACGGCGTAGCCGGCGGGTGGCCCAGAATTGCCCCGAAAAACCGGTCGTTCGCCGTGGCTACGTGTTTCACTTCCTGCGCGAACGTCCGAACGCCTTTGAAGTCGCCATTGGTGGGCGCGAAGTCGTACTTATCGGCCGGCATGGCGTCGGCCGCGCCCTCGAACTCGTGCTCTTCAATCGTGAGTTGAAAGTCCAGCGTCGATCGCAAAGTCGCCGGACCTTGGTGCATTTGCATGGGCCGATGCTGCTGCGCAGCCGCAGGCATCGCGCCCAACATGCCCATCAAAATGATTGCTGCCGTTCCGAGCGCCGTCTTCATTCCAGCCTCCTTCGTCGGTTGGTATCTATCGGCGGCCATGCATCGCGGGAACTTCGAGAACGTGTTTCCGAATCGCGTGCGCCACACCGCACTCTTCGTTGGAACGCGTAATCGCCCAGCCCGTTTCCTTCAAAGCCGCCACGCTATTGCCCATGACCACCGGCAAACCGGCGTATTGTAGCATCTCGCGGTCGTTCCAGTTGTCGCCGATGGCCATCACATCTTCGCCCGCGATTCCTCGCCGCGAAGCCCATTCGGCGAGCGCCGTTCCCTTGGAAACCCCGCGTTGCAGCACGTCGAGCATCGACAGATTCCGCGCTTGGTATTCCGTCATGGCCAGAGTGAAGCGCTGCGCCATCGGCGATTGCTCCAGGAGCTGAGCCGCGCGCTGGATCGCGGCGCAATCGCTCAGATACAAAATCTCCACGGGGTCCTCGCCGTCCAGGCAATCGGTCAATGGCTCGATTTCCCCCACTTGCTCGCGGTGGCGCGACAGATACGGGCCGATGTGCGGTCCGTTCCAGTCGATCCGCTCGAAGATCACTTGCCGCTCGAGCGGACGGTCGAAAATCACGCCCGCGCAGGCGCGATATTCCAGCGTCGCTTCCAGCACCTCGCGAGCCACGTCCGCCGGCAGAAGCTTGCGGTAATGCGTTTCTCCCGCTCTCGATTTGATCACCGCGCCGTTGCTGGCAATGAAATCCACATTGCACTGGAGTCCCGACGCGCTGAGCCGCGCCGAAAGAAATCGCCGCCCGGTCACGATCATGATTTCCACCCCGCGCTCGGCGGCTTCGTGGATGGCAAGCGCGTTTTCTTCCGGCAACTTGCCGCGCGAATCAAGCAGCGTCCCGTCCAGATCCATGGCGATTAGTTTGATCGGCATAACACTATTGTACATGGCCCCATTGGGCGTTTCTCGCCGTTAGACCCGGCGAGGGCAGCATTCGAAAAAAGCTGTGGATTTGCCCAAACGATGTTCCTACCAAACCGATCGGCGAACCGACTCGCAAGTTTCTGAGCTTGGTTGTCCGTTCACCCGCGAAAGAAACGCCGCGGCGAAGGAATTAGTTGTCGCGAAGCGTTACTGGAGTTTGTTGTACGCGGTTTGCACGTACTGCGGAGGATTCGGACCGTCCGGAATGTTTTTGTGCAGCGTGTATGCCCAATGCTCGACCCACGAGACACCGCCGTCCATGGCATCGTCGTACCGGTCCGGCAGCCGGTAGGCCGGATCGCGCAGCGCGTCGCGCAGCGAAATAAAGCGATACCCTCGCGAGCGCATCATTTTCACCAGATTGCCCATTTCGTCGGTGTCCAGCTCATCGGCGTGCAGCAGCAGCACCTGGCGCGGCTCGTAGCCGAGCGTCTCTTTCGAAAATTTCTCGAAGTAATCGAAAACGCCGCTCATATAGCTCAAGAACGACGCCGCCACGCGATCGGCCGTCTCGGTATCGCCCGCGGCCATGGCGTGCGCGTAAACCGCCGCGAACATGTATTCCTGATTGTCGATCGTCACCGGCGCCACGGCATATCCTTGCCGCTTCAAAAATTGCTGAAAGGCGCGCGCAGTCTCCATCGTTTTGCCCACGTCCAGAAACGGATACCGGAAATACCGTTCGCGCATTCCACGCGCGAGCAGCAGCGGTTCCGTCACTTGCTCGCCGCGCAGAAAATCCAGTTCGTACGCCGCCAGCGGCGTGGTGTCGATATCCACATGGGAATACGTATGGTTTCCCAGCGCGAAGCCGACGTTCACCCACATCTTCAGGAGATCGACGCGCTGACTGAAATCGCCGCGGTTCAGCTTGTCCTCGTTCACGAAGCCGATCGCCGGGACGTGGTACTCCTTCAGTTCCGCCAGCAGCCGCGCCGTCATGGCTTGCAGCGCCTCAGGAGTGTAGGAAACGACGGAATCGGATGGCGCCGGCAGGTCGTCGAATGTCACCGCCACCTCGCGCCGCTTCCGCATCATTTCCACGCTGCGGAGCGGCATCACACGCATCACTGCATCCCGCACGGATGGAATTTCCGCGCCGGCGATAATCGTGGGCTTCTTCAGTAGGGAGGTTGTTTTTCGCCGCTTTACTCTTTTCCGTGCCGCATGCAGTGGCTTGCCGCTCGTGCTCCGTCGCATCGCGCTGCGCGCCGCCGGCGCTGCCGTGCAAATCGCGGGCAGGCACGAAAGAGCCAGCGCCAGAGCGGTCAAACGCCCGCGCGCGGACCAACATTGTGCCGCCGCGCGCACCAGTCCGGCTCTGCGGATCGCCGTCATGAAATCAGCTCGCCTGGTTACTTCGCATCATCGCGGCCGCACATTCACGAAAGTTCGCAAGGTTCATAGACAGCAAGCATTCGCCTAAGATCTAAGTGTAAATCACTTTGCTCCGGCTCGGTATTCCTGACACCATTACGGCCGGCGCAGTATACACGCCGTCAGACGCGACAGATGATTTGCCGACAAAGAGCCGCAATCGAGCGCTGGCACGCGGGCTCGTCCCGGATTACTCTCAAGACATCCTATGTCGGTGCGCTAACATCATTACGGTGCAGCCGGTAAGATCAGGGAGCGCTACATGAAGACCTGCCTTGTTCGCTTGACCGTTTCTACGGCGTTGCTCGCTTTGGCTTTCGCCGTTCCCGTCGGCGCGCAAGAAGCCGGCCCGCTCCCGCCCGCGCCGGCAAACGCGAACGAGGTTCAAACCTCGCAGTCCGCTTCGCAAAGTGCCTCTGCGTCGGAGCAAGCACCATCGGACGCGAAAGCTTCCGGGACGGCCTCGTCCGCAAAGCCCGCCAAAATCGAACTCCCCGTCGGCACGCACATCCCGCTCATATTGCACAATGCCATTTCCACGCGCACGGCGCGCGACGGCGACCCGGTTTACTTCGAAACTTCCTTTCCCGTGCTGTTGAACGGCCGCGTGGTAATTCCTGCCGGTTCGTACGTCAGCGGAGAAGTGACTGAGGTGAAACGCCCGGGCCGCATTCATGGACGCGGAAAGTTGATGATCCGCCTCACCACCATGATTTTGCCCAATGCCTATATTGTGAAGCTGAATGCCGTTCCCGGCGGCTCCCCGGGCACGGGCGGCAACGAGACGGTCGACAACGAAGGCAAGATCGAAGGTGCAAGCAACAAAGGCGGCGATGCCGGCACGGTGATCAACACCACGGTGCAAGGAACGGAAGTCGGCACGGCCGTTGGCGCCGCGACTGGCGATATCGGCAGGGGCGCGGGCGTTGGCGCGGGAATCGGAGCGGTTGCCGGGCTCGCGGCAGTTCTCTTTTCGCGCGGTCCGGAGGCGCAACTTCCGCGCGGCACCACACTGGACGCGGTTCTCGATCGCCCGCTTTACCTCAACGCGTCCAAAGTGCAATTTAAGAGCCCCGGTGAGTCGTCCGCGATTCCCGGCCCGCCTGATCGCGAGCCGCAGCGCTATCGCACACCATTTTAGATTCCTCTTCCGCGCTCGCAAGTTCGCTAACGTGCGGTTGCCGGCCGAGCCTCCGGCTGCCAATACCTCCACAGCGCAAAAAAAGCAGCCGCAAGAATCGCACCGCACAACGCCGCTTCCAAAGAATGACGCTTCACTCCCGCGAAGCCGTTGAAAAGCGAGGCAACAAAATACGCTCCGGTCGCGACCATGGCCGCATTCGGCGAACGCTCGAAACCGTACCGGCTTGCGATCCACCACGCGCCCAGTATTACCGCTGCGATGTAAGCAAAATACACCCCTGCCGGCGCCTTCCATGCAGCCAGTACTACGCCTCCGAGAAAAAGCGCGAGATAGAAAAAGCTTCCGAATGCAAACGCAACCGTCCTGCGCGTCGCGTGTCGCTTTTCAAGCAGGCGGCTTCCGCGGCGAAACCAGGCGCACGCTGTCAGCACCAGGATTGCCAGTAGAAACGCTCGCATTTGAAACCGCGGCGTCCGCGCAACTCCAAGAAAAACCACGCATCCGCCCACGATCATTGCTAGAACCGAAAACGCTTTTCCGCCGAGCCATGGCGAATCCGCGCAGGACGGAAACCAGGACGCGAGCAAAGCAAGAGGGAGGCACACGGCCATCAACGCGTGCCACGGAACGATGAGCGCCATCCACGAGAAGTTAATGCCAGCGGCGCATACATAGTGATCGAAATTCGCTACCGGCACATGTTCGTAGCGGATCAGAGTCTGCGCAAGCAGCCCCTCATTCAGGAAGCCGTATGCTAATCCCAAGAGGAACAAGCCGCCCGTGCGCAGGCGCCACCGAATGGCAGTCTCCCGGATCAGCAGCAACGGCAGGCCGTAAGCGGCGACCAGAAAACCGGCAATTTGCGGATGCAACAGCGCGTGGGGCGGCGTATTGCCGGAGACGATCTCCGTCAGCGCCGGCGCGATCACCATTAGGATGACAGTCGCTTTCAGGTGACTTTGCATCGGAGCGGGCGCCCTTCCAACCTGCTGCACGGGTACCGGCGCTAGATCGCCGTTTGTGCCCGTTTTTCGTCTCGCGCGAATCGGCGCGGAGAAAACGCGTCCACGTTGAACGCAGGCTGCGCGCCGGTGATCCAATCGCGAACCACCTTGGCCGTCGCCGGCGCGAGCAAGATTCCGTTGCGATAGTGACCGGTCGCCAGCCACAAACCGGAGACATCCGCTGGCCCGAGAATCGGCAGGTCGTCCGGCGTGCCGGGACGCAATCCGGCCCACGTCTCCACGATCTCCGCACCAGCCAGTGCCGGACAAAGCTCGATCGTCGCGTCCAAAATTTTGCGGATTCCCACGACGGTTACGTGCTTTTCGAATCCCGCTTCCTCGCTGGTGCTGCCCGCCACGATCCGCCCGTCTCTTCGCGGCACCAGGTATCCGTGCTCCGAACGCGCCACGCGCCGCAATTCAGTCGCGCCGGCTTGCGGGCGCAACGCGACCATTTGCCCGCGCACCGGCCGCGTCGGCGCCAGCCGCTTCAGCCACTCCGAAGATGCAACTTCGCCCGAGTAAGATCCCGCCGCCAGGACGACGTGCCCGGCCGAAATTGTCTCGCCGCCGGCCAGTACGCCGGTCACACGATCGGCGTCGCGCAGCAGCTCAGCCGCTCCGCAATTCGCGCGAATTTCCACCTCGCGATTTCGCGCCGCGGTGAGTAGCGCGTCCATCAGCAGGCGCGGCTCAACGGTTCCTTCCTCCGGCAGCCACAGCGCTGCACGCGCGACCTTGCTAATCGCGGGTTCCATGCGTCGCGCCGCATCGGCAGAAACCAATTCGGCGGCGATGCCCAGTTCGCAAAGTTCGCGCAGCTGCGTCCGGCTTTCCGCCTCCGCTTCCGCCGGCAGAAAAACTTCCAGCGCGCCGTCGCGCGCGTATGCCGCCGATTTCCCGGAAAATTCCTCGATAGCCTGGACGAATTTCGGATACAGCTTCAGGCTTTCTTTGGCGAAGGGAATCAGCGGAAGGTCGCGCGGCGAATCCGGCGCGGGCGAAAGCATCCCCGCCGCCGCCCAGGACGCCTCACGCCCCGGCTCCTGCCGGTCGAGGACCACGACTCGAAGTTTTTCAGCGGCCAGCGCAAATGCGATCGACGCACCGATAATTCCGCCGCCAATGATGGCTACGTCGTATGTGCGCACGCCGCAATTCTAGCAGCAAAGCTGTGGCTTTGAGTCCGTTCGGCAGCGGCCGGCGCGCTTCGCGTGGAGGGCAAAATGCGGCGCAAGCTCGTCGGCACCCAGCGACCCAGCGCCAACGAATCAGCGAATCGCCGCAGCCAGCAAGAGTGCGTCTTCGATCGGCGCGGCGTAATACTTCGGACGCCGCCCCACCGCCTCGAATCCGCGCTTCTCGTAGAATTGCAGCGCAGCAGAATTCGAAGCCCGCACTTCCAGCAGCGCCTTTTCCGCGTGCAGTTCCGCGCCCCACGCCAGCGCCGCCTGCAATAGAGTCCCGCCGATGCCGCGCCGCCGCGCATCAGGACGCACCGCAAAATTCAGGATTTCCATGTCGCTCGCCACGCGCCGCGCCACCAGAAATCCGAAAATCTCTTCATTTTCGGCGGCCACCCAGCCGGCCATTTCGCCCTGCGCCACGCGGTTGTAATCCCACAGGGTCCACTGCGCCACTTCCGGGCTGGCCGATTGAATTGCGAGGACGGACTCCAGATCGCGCGACTCGATCGGGTGGGTGTTCAAGATCCGGCGGTGCCTTTCCAATGAAGTTCGGCGTCTGAGCGCCGAATGTAGTTTGCGTCCAGCGTCAACGCGTCGGCAAGCTTGCCTTCTTGCGCCTGTAGCCAGCCAAGGTGCCCGATTTCAGGGGCCAGAATCGGAGACACGCGGTCCACGGAGATCTGCCGCGATAGCGTTCCCGAAATTTCACTCTGAGACAACGCTTCCGTCACCGCCGCAGGGTTGGGCGTCACAATCGCGCAATCGCCGGACGCGTCGCAGGCCGAAACCGCGCGGACAAGCTCGTCGCGCGTGCCCACCGTCTCGTGATTTTCCAGCACGAGGCGCTTGCCGCCGCCAGCCTCCTGCCGCCGGTAGACGCCCCAATAGAACTCCTTACGCCGTGCATCCAGTACGGATAGGACCGCCGCGGCCCTCGATCGCGATTGCGCGGCAACCGCTTCCAGCGCGCTGACGGCCGCAATCGGCTTCCCGTACACCTCCGCCCAGCCTTTCACGGCGGCCAATCCCACGCGCAGCCCGGTGAACGAGCCCGGCCCCGCCGCTACGGCAAACAGGTCGAAATCTTCCAGCCGCAGCGAAAGCTCGCCCAGCAAAAATTCCAGATGGCGAAAGATTCGCGAAGAGTAAATCTCGCTGGAAGCCGTCGCTACCGCTCCCATCACGTTCTCGTCGCGAAGGATTGCCAGGCTGCCGGAGGGTGAAGACGTATCGAGAGCGAGTATGAGCACGTGCACAATTATAGGGCAATTCCACTGCCAAACCCCTGAAAAACCGCGATCTTCTCGCAGTTTTTCTCCAGCGATTCTTCGGAGTATTCCTTGACGCAGCTCACCACCCGGACCTACAATTTTCTAGGGTAATTCACGGGGGAGGGGAATTCGACTTATGGACTTTAAGTTAGGCGAAAAAGTCGTTTATCCGAACCACGGTGTTGGGCTCATCGAACAGATTAGCTTCGGTTACGTCAACGGGAAGTCAGAAAAGTTTTACATGCTGCGAATTCTTTCGAGTGGTTTGAAGGTGATGGTTCCTCAAACCAACATCGAGAGCGTAGGCTTGCGGCCAATCATCCGTGCCACTCAGGCCGGCGCAGTTCTTTCCTACCTCGAAAAGGGCCGTTCCAGCTCACATCCCGATTGGAAACACCGTTTCAAAGAAAACTCAGACCGTATGCGCACCGGATCGCTGATGGAAGTTGCAACTGTCCTCAAGGGACTGGTAGCGCTCAGCCGCACAAAGCCTCTTTCGTTCCGCGAAAAGAAAATGCTCGAACGGGCAAAGTATCTTCTCGTCAGCGAACTGGCCACCGTGCGTAACACCTCCGAACAGACGGTGGAGTCCAATATCGTTCGTGCCCTGGCAAAGGCAAAGCTTCAGATGCCGGAGGCCTCGCCGATACCGGATTCGAACTGACCGTCGTCCGATTTTGCATTTTTGCTCGGGGCGCGAATCGCAAGGTTCGCGCCCTTTTTGTATACCTCCGAATCTGAAATCGCGCGTGAATGCGCAATGAATGGTCGTTAAACCCGCTCACTTCCTAGGTCTCATGGCGCATTTTCTGGCCTCAACCCCCTCCTGGCCCAAAAGTCGGGGTCAGGCCCCGCATTAAAACCACCCTGTGAAGCTTCACAATGGCCCTGGGAGCCTGCGAGATTCCTAGGCCGACGAGTAGGCCCTCCGGCCCGGCGTTCGGTCTTCCAGCAGCCTCTGGCGCGGGATGCCCGCGGCCGAATTCCTGCCTTAGTCGCCGACAGGATGCCCGACCCCGGTTCTGTCGCTCCAGCTTTTCGATTCGCTCTCCCAGCCCGCGATGGCTATCCTCCGCTGCATGCATATTGGCCTCTCCTCTTCGCAGAGTTCTTGCGCTGCAGCCCCATCGCATCTTTAGACGGTCCGCCAGATTGAAGGTGAGCCTCCAGTGCCCGCGAACTGCGACTGGCGGCCCGGACCTGTGAGCCGCCCGCGAGCCGCCATCAGATCGAAGGACGCGCCGCTCGCCTCCTGCAACGCCGCCGGGAACATTTCTGCGCGCGCCTCCGTATCACCGTCCGAGCGCCGCGAAATCTGCGCTCTCAGGGCGCGCGCAATTCAACTACGCAGCCGTCGCGGGAGGCGAGATGGAGACATTGCTGCAAGACATTCGCTACGGCATTCGCTTGATCGCCAAATCGCCGGGCTTCGCGGCCATCGCGATTCTGACGCTCGCGCTGGGCATCGGTGCGAACACCGCCGTCTTTTCCGTGGTGAACGGCGTGCTGCTCAACCCGCTTCCGTACGCGCAGCCCGATCGCCTGGTCGCCGTCTATTCCAAGAACAAAGAATTTGACCACTCCTCGATTTCGTATCCGAATTTTCTCGATTGGGTCCGCGACCAGCGGTCATTCTCCGCCCTCGCCGCGTTCCGCTCAGACGATTACAACCTCACCGGCAGGGGCCAGCCGCAGCGCGTCAGCGCGGAATTGGTCTCATCGAGCTTTTTCCCGCTGCTCGGCGTCAAGCCGGTTGCTGGCCGCCTCTTTCGCTCCGCAGAAGACCAGGTCGGCGCGCAGCCGGTCGCGCTCATCAGCGGCGGCTTTTGGAAGCGCGAATTCGGCTCGTCGCCCGGCGCCGTCGGCAAGACGCTCGACCTCAACGGCGTTGGCTACACCATCGTCGGCGTAATCCCCGCGGACTTCCGCTACATGAGCGGAAATTTTCAGGATCATCCGGACGTCTTCGTTCCCATCGGCCAGTGGAACGACTCCACCTTCCGCGACCGCCGCGCCGGCATGGGCATGGATGCCGTCGGCCGCCTCAAGCCCGGAGTCACGCTCCAGCAAGCGCAAGCCGATATGAACGCCGTCGCGCAGCACCTCTCCGAAGAGTTTCCGGACGCCGACCGCGACTCCGGCATCTCCCTTTTTCCGCTCAAGCAGGATGTCGTCGGCCGCATTCGCCCGTTCCTGCTGGTCTTGCTCGCCGCCGTCGCGTTCGTGCTGCTGATCGCCTGCGTCAACGTCGCCAATCTCCTGCTCGCCCGCTCCACTGCTCGCTCGCGTGAATTCGCAATTCGTGCCGCTCTCGGAGCCAGCCAGGGCCGCGTCGTCCGCCAGTTGCTCACCGAAAGCCTCGTGCTTTCCTGCGTAGGCGGAGCTTTCGGCCTTCTGCTCGCCGCCTGGGGCACGCAAGCCGCGATCAAAGTCCTGCCCGAAGCTTTGCCGCGTGCGCAATCCGTGCACATGGACTGGCGGGTGCTGCTTTTCACCTTCGCCGTGACCGTCCTCGCCGGAATCGTCTTCGGACTCGCGCCTGCCATCAAGACCTCCCGCGGCGATCTGCACGAAACGCTGAAAGAGGGAGGCCGCGGATCGAGCGGCGCGCGTCACTGCCTGCAGGGCTTGTTCGTGGTCGTGGAGGTGGCGCTCGCGCTCGTGCTGCTGATCGGCGCGGGCCTGATGATCCGCAGCCTCGCAAATCTCTGGGACGTGAATCCCGGCTTTAATCCGCGCCACCTGGTCACCTTCGGCTTCTCCTATCCCACCACTCTGGGCGGCACGCCGGACGCCATCCGCGCCTCGATGCTTCAGGTGGAAAGCGCCGTCGAAAATGCGCCGGGCGTCGTCGCCGCGTCGCTCAACGCCGGCGGCACGCCGATGGCCGGCGATTCCGAGCTCCCTCTTTGGCTCGACGGTGAACCCAAACCCGCCACCCAATCGCAAATGAAAGTGTCACTGTTCTACGCCGTGCAGCCCGATTACCTGAAAGCCATGGGCATCCCGCTGATCCGCGGCCGCTTCCTCAACGCGCAGGATAACGAGCACTCGCAGTTCGTCATCGATATCGACGAGGATTTCGCGAAAATGTATTTTCCCGGCCAGGACCCCATCGGCCGCCGCGTGAATTTCTCCATCGTGAACACGTCCGGCGTGGTCGTCGGCATCGTGGGCCACGTGAAGCAATGGGGCCTCGACGAAAGTTCCAGCACGCCCATCCGCGCACAAATGTATTTTCCGATCACGCAGATCCCCGACCAGTTCTTTCCGCTGATGGCGCGGGGAGGGGAATTCGTGGTTCGCACGCAGGGCTCGCCGGACGCCGAAATGAAAACGATCCGCGCCGCGCTGCGCACCGTCAACAGCCAGATCGTCGTCTACGAAGTGCACACCATGAACAGCATCATCTCGCGTTCGCTCGCGGACCGCCGCTTTTCGATGATCCTGCTGGGAATTTTCGCGGCGCTCGCGCTGGCGCTTTCCTGCATCGGCATCTACGGAGTCATTTCCTACCTGGCCGGGCAGCGCACCCATGAAATCGGAGTGCGCATGGCGCTGGGCGCGCAGCCGTCGCACGTCCGGCGGCTGATCCTCGTGCAGGGCTCAAAGATGGCGCTCATCGGCGTGGCCGTGGGACTCGCCGGATCGCTCGCGCTCACGCGCCTGATGACCAAAATGCTTTTCGGCGTCAGCGCCTACGACCCGCTCACGTTTATCGGTGTCGCATCGCTGCTGATCATCGTGGCGCTGGCCGCCTGCTACGTTCCCGCGCGCCGCGCCATGCGCGTCGATCCGATGGTCGCCCTGCGCTACGAATAGCTGCGGCGCGTCTCGCGCTCATCCTCTGCCGATGAACGGCATCTTCGTGGCCATCACGGTCATGGACTGCACGTTGGCTTCGAGCGGCAGCGACGCCATGTACACCACCGCGCGAGCTATGTCCGCTGGGTCCATGGTCGGCTCGGGCGCGAAGGTGCCGTCGGCCTGCGGCATTCCGCGACTCATGCGATCGGCCATGCGCGTGGCTGTGTTGCCGATATCGATCTGCCCGCAGGCGATGTCGTACTTGCGCCCTTCGAGGGACGCCGTTTTCGTCAGCCCGGTGATTCCGTGTTTCGACGCGGTGTACGGCGCCATCCCTGGCCGCGGCACCTGCGCCGAAATCGAGCCATTGTTGATGATGCGCCCGCCGCGCGGCTCCTGGCTCTTCATGATCTTAAACGCTTCCTGCGTGCACAAAAATGCGCCGGTCAAATTCGTGTCCAGCACCGCGCGCCATTGCTCGTAGCTCGTCTCTTCGAGCGCCGCCGTGCCGCCGGAAATCCCCGCGTTGTTGAACAGCACGTCGAGCCGCCCGAACGCCTCTTTCGTTTTTTCGAAAAGCGCGCGCACCGCCGCCGGATCGGCCACGTCCGTTTCGACGGAGATTGCACGCGCGCCCGCCTGCTTCAGTTCACCCGCCACCGCTTCGAGCGACTCGCGATTCCTGCCCGCCAGCACCAGCGCGTAACCTTCGCGCCCCAGCGCCAGCGCCACCGCTTTTCCGATTCCGCTCCCCCCGCCCGTCACCATCGCTACTTTTGCTGCCTTCGTCTCCGTTGCCATCCGCCCCTCCGAAATTGCGCGCCCCAGTATAACTGCGCGTGGCTTCTGATTGGTGCTCCGGCATCGGCGCTGCACGGGCTTTTGAGTAGCGCCGTCTATAAAGGCGTCGGCGTTGTCAAGGCACACTTCCGCGCGGGTCGAAGGCCGGAGGCTTTTCCGGCCTGGTTTGCTTTCTCCTTACCCGGGGCCTTTCGCATTTGCCGACCAAGGCTCGCGCGTTCAATCCTGCGGTGGAAACCCTGGTTCCACCAGCCATCTATGCGGTCTTTCCACCATGATTGTTGTTTCGCACTCCCCGGCCATGCGGGGAGGCGGGGCGCTCACTCAGCCTCTCGAGGATTTACCGCTCTCTCACGGCGCTACTCGAGCTGCCCCGCAACCGAACCAGCTGCGTCGTCAGTCCGGCATAGTCCACCTGACTGCGCAGCATCCAGTACAACCTCACTGCCAAGCGGCGCGCCACGGCCACCTTGGCGATCTGGCTCCCGCGACGGAATTTCAACCGCTGATACAGTCGCCGCAGTTCCGCATCTCGACGCGCTGCCGTTTGTCCCGCCTCCACCAGCAGCCAGCGCACCGTCGAGTTGCCCTGTTTGCTGATCGATCCGATGCGCGTGTGCTGCCCCGACGCGTGCATCTTGGGATCCAGGCCCAGATACCCGCTCAGTTGCCGGCTGCGCGGAAACCGCTCCACCGGTCCCACGGTCAGCACGAACGACAGTGCGGTGAGCGGCCCCACGCCCGGATGCGTCATCAGCAGTCTCGCTTGCGGATGCGCCGCCGCTTGCTGCTCGGCGGCCCGATCCAGTTCGGCAATCGGCGCCTTCCACTGATCGAGCCACACCAGCAACTCGCGCCGCCGCCGCTCCGCCCACGGCCCCAGCGGCAACGCTTCGAGTTCCCGCCGCCCCGCTTGGTTCCACAGCTTGTTCTTGCGGCACACGCCCTCACTCATGGCCAAGGCGTGCAACTGGTTCATCACTTTCGTCCTCATCTGCACCAGCTTCACGCGATGCAGCAACAACTGCCGCAGGTCGCGCTCGGCCGGCGTCGGCACCCAGATGCGCGGAAAACGGTTCTCCACCAACAGCTGCAGGATGTGCGCCGCATCCCGCTGGTCGTTCTTCTGCCGCCGCACCACCGAAGCACGAATGGCCGCGGCATCTCCAAACCACAGCTCGTGCCCCAGCGACTCCAGCAACCGCTCGAACCACTGCGTGTAACCGGTTGCTTCGATACCCACGCGAACCGGCCGCGGCAACTGCTTGTAAAACCGCGCCGCCTCGCCATTCTCGTGCTGCAACTGCCGCTCGACCAACTCTCCGCTGTCCGTGTCCAGCAGGGCGACCTGCTGCTGGCGCGGGTGAAAATCACAGCCTATAATCCTCATCGCTCGGCTCCTTCCCCCCGAGCCTTGGTCGTTCAACACCGCCAAGTCTACTCGCTCGAAGGAGCCGACGCCTTTATCCAATCAGCGTCTCGCCGGCGATTTTCGGTGTGGACGGCGATGAATTTGTGAGAATTTTCATGCGCCGGGACGTTCCGGGTAGACGGGTAGCCGGTCGTTTGTTTTCTGTGACTTACGTGCGTTTCTACTCGATTGACTGTTCCGGGTAGATTGGTGCAGTGGCGGGTGGTCAGTGAATAGTAGCTAGGAGCCAAAACCGGAGACTTCGCGCGGGTGAAACAGCGTCCCGGCACGCCGGAATGCAAAAGGCGCACGGAAAAGCAGCGCGCTGGCGTGCTCGTTTTTATGGCAGGGCTGAAGCCCTGCCCTTCCACCCGAAGTGCAGGGGTTGGCCAGGCGGAGTTGTCCCTTCGGCTCCTTAAAGCGCGTCCCACGGCGAGTTTTTCTTTCGCACACATGACTACAGATCGACGGTAGCAAAGGAGGGGGTGCAAGACGCTACTGGTCGGAAGTACAGGTCTGGGACAGGGGGGTAGAACTGGTCCCTGCTAGGTAGTGCCTCAGTTGGCTCAGGCGTGCAAAGGCCGCGCGCATGACGGTTCCGTTATTCACACTTTCCCCAGACTAGGGTGTCGTAGCTAGTGCGCCCGTTAGTCCTGTACTGATGGATGCAAGCAGATATGCCCCATCCTCCGGGCCTCTGTGGCGCCCTAACTATGTTGATCTCTTCGTAATACAGGGCACGTCTGGTCGTAATTCGGATGTAATACCGCCTTCCTGCTTCAAGGCGGAACGGTGCTTCAAACACCCCGGGAAGTATCGTGCCTAGGTCGACGTGTTCCGGGTGAAAGATGGTTTCCGCTATTTCTGGCGTCACGCCTTTTTTGGTTCGTGGCGGCGGCATTAGCGAAATGTCAAGGTTCACGTCGAGCAGAGGCAAGTCGCTCAGGCTCGCATCATAGATTATTTTGACGGGGAATAGCGGGGCGGCTAAAGCGCCGGTGGAAGGAAACGTTGGCATCAAGATAGGGTAGCCGCTGCCGCCCATCGTTTGATTGAGGGTGCTTTTCTCGCCCGCGAGAATGTCTTGGTTCTCAGCCAGAAGCGCGCCGGTTTGATTGAGCGTTAATTGGCTCTTAGCCACGGCGACCCCGATTTGGTCCTTTACTTTTTCTAGCGACTCTCGCGCCTGAGCCTGCTCGCGCTCGTGCTTCGCGGTATCGATGTTGATAGATCGAAACGCGATCACCACAAACGCAGCGACTAGCAGGGACCACCCTGCCTGCTGCCAAGGTTTCTTTTCGCCCTGAAGGTTCATCGCCGCCGCCAAGGCGCCGATGGTTACGGCCGCCTTTGTGGGCGTCGTCGCAATCTGCAGCCACCAAATGGCCCATGCCACGAAGAGGAGCTTGACGGCCAAAAACAGGCGATCCCTAGTCCTGAGTCTCCCATACCGACGCGATAGGCAGCGGTAGGGGGCCGCGATAACACGGACGATCGCAGTAGAGGCGTTGGCGGGGCCTGATGCGATCGCCGAGCGGAACTGCCGAAGTTTGGACTCGGACCAGCGGGCCACGATTACGCAGTGTATCATCATGCTTGTTACGAAAAAGTGAAATACGAGCATCGCCTTCGCCGGGCCCGCGGTCACTTCGCACCGACTTCTGGGGCAGGAATACGCTCTCAGAGGAACGCACGAATCACCGCACTGTGAGCGACCTGATGGAACGTGGCACGAGAGGTAGCGCTGCGACAGGTGGTGCTATTCAGTCTGTAGGCGGGCGGCTTGGATGCGGAGTTCTTCGGGAGGGACTTCGACGATTTGACCGTCACGCATGACGTAGATGGGCAGGCCGAGACGAGCATGTTCGATGATGACCTTCTCGACGGCGGCTTTGAGAGCCATCTCGGCGCGCACATTAATCGGGAGTTCGAGGACGTTGGGCGGCGGCTTCGTCATAGTCTCATCACGGCTTCGCGTAACGGCTTATAAGGCTGCCGTAAAGCTTCTGATCAATTATACGCTGCTTTCCCTGCCTCTTCTCGGCGACCGAGAGGGGAACTTCGCGCGAGTTTTCGAAAAGTATCCAGTTATCGGCTAAGGCCTGGTACACGGCGAAGAAGTTCCGTATGGAACGGCCGTAGCGACGGCGCACGACAGTTCCGGGAATGTCGTGGCCACCTTGCCGGACGCGGGCCCTTATTCTGGTCAAAGCGAGATCGACGGTCGGCACGAATAAATAGAAAATGTGGACTTTGTAGCCGGATTTCTTGAGCCGCCGAATGATCGCCACGTAATTCAGGCCCGATAGGGTGGTCTCGAATCCGAAGTCCTCGCCGCGAGCTGCGTGAAGCTTGATTTCTTCCAGCATGAGGCGGCCGGCATGAAATGCGCCTTCTTCCGGGGCGAACGGGGAGATGCCTTGGGCGATCAGGTCGGCGTTGATAAATGTCTTGCAGTTGGCGTAATTCGGCAGGAATTCCCGAGCAAAGGTGGTTTTGCCCGCGCCGTTTGGTCCGGCGATGATGTAGATGTTAGCGGCCATGAGATCGCAATTGTAACCGACAGAGCACGGCAGATTGTATTCGGGGAAGCGGAAGAGCGCCAGTACGGGCCATGCGCGTGACAGGATAAAGCAGATCCCTCGCCCCCATCCGCGCCGGTTATCTTTTGCCGAGCGACAGGCAATGAGCGGCGCGGCTGGGTTCGGGATGACAGCGAGGCTTTTTGAGCGCGGCGTTGTAATTGGATCGACCGCATCGCGACACCTTCCTGCCTTCATTGGAACGCCGGCGCTGCGAGGGTGGACTGCTCGCGGGAGGTTGGAATGCTGCCGGGCTGAAGAACCCGGCGCTACGTTCAAACCTTGGGCCACAGCGCGTTTTGAGTGGCAGTGCGCCAATGGCGAGATTAGCTGTCTCGGTAAAGGCGCGGGGTTAATCGCGGCGGAGGCTGCGGTAGTGGAACGACCACATGGCGAGCAGGAGGCAGACCAGCGCGTAGTCGAGTCCATAGGCGAGAGTGGTGATGTGATTGAGCCAGCCGACGGGCTTGAGCGAAGATTGCGTCAGAGACATGAATCGGCTTTCGGAGAGCAGCCCCGTGGAGGGCAATACGGAGTACAGCGCGGCGTGGTGCGTCCCGAGGCGCAAAGGGACGCGGCGCGGCGGGAACGATTTGCGCGTAATCTTTTCATCTGGCGGCGCGTAGAGGTATGGCAGAATCGGGCCCAACCGGGAGCGTCGGCGGCCCATCGCTGCGGCAGATTCGCGACCTATTTGGCGGGAAAGGCGGTTCCGTGCACGCCATTGAAATTGAGAGCGTGACCAAGGCGTACGATTCGGTGACGGCGGTGGACGCCGTAAGTCTGCAGGTGCGGCAGGGCGCGATTCTGGGGCTGCTTGGTCCCAACGGCGCGGGCAAGACGACCACCATCCGCATGGTGATGAACATCCTGGTGCCGGATTCAGGGTCGATCCGCGTCCTCGACCAGCCGGTGAGCGACGGCACGCGCGATTTCATCGGCTACCTGCCCGAAGAGCGCGGCCTCTATCCGCGTATGAAGGTGCGCGACGTGATTGTTTTTATGGCGGCGCTCCACGGAGTGGCGGAAGCGGAGGCCGCGCGTCGCGCCGGCGAATGGCTGGAGCGATTCGAGCTGAGCGACTGGGCCGACAAAAAAGTGATCGACCTGTCGAAAGGCATGCAGCAGAAGGTGCAGTTCATCACCGCCGTGCTGCACCGTCCGCCGCTGGTGATTCTCGATGAGCCTTTCTCAGGGCTCGATCCCGTGAATGCCGCCGTGGTGAAGGACATCATGCTGGAGCTCAGCAAGCAGGGCTCGACGATCGTCCTGAGCACGCACCGCATGGAGCAGGTGGAAAAAATGTGCGATTCGATCTGCCTGATCAACCACGGGCGCAGCGTGTTGGCGGGCGAGCTGCGGGCCATCAAACAGTCGTACGGGAAAAACACGGTGCACGTGGAATTCACGGGCGCGGACGGGTTTTTGAGCCATCCGGCGATCGCCAGCGTCAACCGCTTCGGCACGGGCGTGGAAGCGAAGCTGAAGCCTGGCGGGGACGCGCAGGCGGTGCTGAAAGCGGCGGTTGATTGCGGCGCGCAGATCGTCCGGTTCGAGCTGCTGGAGCCTTCGCTGAACGACATCTTCATCGAAAGGACCGCCCATGCGTAAAGTCTGGCTGATCGTCAAGCGCGAATACATCACGCGGGTGAAGACGAGGGCGTTCGTGATCGCCACGATCGCGGTGCCGCTGGTCGGCGTCGGGTTCATGCTGCTGAGCGCGTTTGCGAACATGCGGCAGCCGGCACACACGTTCCGACTGGCTGTCCTCGATGAGTCCGGCGAGCTGGCGCCCGCGCTCCCCGGCAGTTTGAATGCGAAGCTGGCAAACGGGCAGCCGGAATTCGCGGTGGAGCAGACCGTGGAGCGGCCAGCATCGGTGAACGCCGCACAAGAAGAGCTTCGCGAGAAAGTGATCTCCGGCGCGCTCGATGGTTACTTGGTGGTGCCCAGCGCGTTGGACGCGCCGGTGGAACTGCACACGCGGAATCCCGATAATTTCCGGCTCATCACGCAGCTCAACGCGGGCGTGAATGAGGCGCTGATCCTGGCGCGGCTCGACGCGCGCGGAATCCGCGTGGAGGACGCGGGCGACGTCTTTCAGACGTCGAGCCTGAAGCTGATCAAGATTACGCGCACGGGCGAATCGCTCGAACGCGGGCAGACCGTGGGAATTTCGATTGGGCTGGTGATGCTGCTCTACGTGGCGCTGCTGATGTACGGAATCATGACCATGCGCTCGGTGCTGGAGGAGAAGACCACGCGCACGATGGAGGCGCTGATTTCCACGGTGCGGCCGTCGCAACTGCTCGCCGGGAAGATTCTGGGCGTGGCGGGAGTGGCGTTCACGCAATTCGGGATCTGGATGGCGGCGGTAGCGCTTGTGTTTACCTACGGCGCGTTCATGAGCGCGATGAGCGGGTCGCCGATCTCGGGTATCCATATTCCGGCGTCGCTGCTGGTCTACGCGCTGATCTTTTTCCTGGGCGGGTATTTTCTGTACGCGTCGTTTTACGCGGCGATCGGCTCGGTGTGCTCGAACGATCAGGACGCGCAGCAGCTGCAAATGCTGGCGACGCTGCCGCTGGTGTTCAGCGTGGTGATGTTAGGCGTGGTGATCTCCGAGCCGAGTTCGCGGGTTTCCGTCATTCTCTCCGAGATTCCTCTGTTTACGCCGATCCTGATGACGCTGCGCATCTCCGTGCAGACGCCGCCGTTCTGGCAGATCGCGCTGTCGATCGGACTGCTGATGGCGGCGGTTGTCTGCGTGGTCTACCTTTCCGCCAGGGTCTACCGCGTGGGCGTGCTGATGTACGGCAAGCGCCCCAACCTGCCCGAGCTGCTGCGCTGGCTCCGCTATACGTAGACGCAATCTGACGGCCTTCGTCGGGACAACGCGATTCTGTGCTGCGGGGGTTCAACGCCAAGCGCGTCCGGAGGCGTATAATTGACATAACGGAGGACGCCATGAGCGACCTCAAAGAGCTGCAAAAAGCCGACGAGTTGCACGAGGCTCGTTGGTGGGAATCCGAGCCGAATGGGAAGGTACACTGTTACCTGTGCCCGCGGCATTGCCACATCGGTGAGGGCCAGGCCGGGTTCTGCTTCATCCGCGCGAACCAGGGCGGAAAGCTCTATAGCCTTGGATACGCGCATCCCGCCGCGATGCAGATCGATCCGATCGAGAAAAAGCCGCTGAATCATTTCCTGCCCGGCACGCGCGTCTTTTCGCTGGGCACGGCCGGATGCAACATGGGCTGCTTTTTCTGCCAGAACTGGGACATTTCCAAATCGCGCGCGGATCAGGTGGGCTCGACCAACATCCCGCCCGAGGACGTGGTGCTGCTGGCGATTCGCAACGGGTGCCCGTCGATTGCGTTCACCTACAACGAGCCGACGATTTGGGGCGAGTACGTGATCGATATTTGCAAAGTGGCCAAAGAATACGGCGTGAAGACGGTAATGGTCTCGAACGGGTACATCACGCGCGAAGCGTTTCACGACATCTACGACCACATCGACGCGGCGAATATCGACCTGAAAGCGTTTACCGAAAATTTTTACGGGCGCGTGACGCTGACGCATCTGAAGCCGGTGCTGGAAACGCTGGAGCTGCTGAAGAACGAGACGAACGTCTGGTTTGAGATCACCAACCTGATCATTCCGACACTCAACGACGCGCTTTCGGAAACGCGCGCGCTGGCCGAATGGGTGTTGGAGCATCTGGGGCCGGACGTGCCGCTGCATTTCACGGCGTTTCATCCGGATTTCAAGCTGCGCGACATTCCGCGAACGCCTCCGGAAACGCTGCACGCGGCGCGGGCGGCGGCGCTGGAAGCGGGACTGCATTACGTCTACGAAGGCAACATTTATAGCGGCGGGGCGCACACGTTCTGCCCGTCGTGCAAGACGCTGCTGATCCGGCGCTCGTGGCACGAGGTGGAAGGAAACAATCTGCGCGACGGGTGCTGCCCGAATTGCGGGCTGGCAATTCCCGGGCGCTGGCAAGATTCCGCGTCGGCGCAGCGAATTTCGGCGCGACTGGCACGCAAAGCGGAACTGGCCGTCGCCGGCCGCTACGACGATCTGAACTTATGAGTCATGTGACCTGAGCGACGGAATGTGACCGATGCAACTGTCCGCCTCAGCACCGTACCTGACCGAGCAACGGTACGACGAGTACACGCCCGAACAGCACGAAATCTGGGCGGAGCTGGTGCGCAGGCGGCGTTCCCAGATCGAAGCGGCGGCTTGCCGGGAATATCTCGAAGGCTATTCGATCATCGGGCTCGAAGACGACCGCCTGCCCAATCTCGGAAAAATTTCGGCGCGTCTGAAACCTCGCACGGGATGGAGCGCCACGCCCGTGAGCGGTTTTTTGCCAGGCGAAGCGTTCTTCGAAATGCTCGCGGCGCGCATGTTTCCCACCACCACGCGGATTCGCCCGCGCGATTCTCTGGATTACATTCCCGAGCCGGATATTTTTCACGACGTTTTCGGGCACGTCCCGATGCACGCGCATAGAGTGTTCGCCGATTTTTTGCAGCACTACGGCGCGGTGTGCGCGGGGCTGAAGGACCACGAGCAGCTGGAACGGATCGGGCGGCTCTTCTGGTACACGGTGGAATTCGGGCTGATCCGGCAGGGCGGGGAAGTGAAAGTTTACGGCAGCGGCGTGATCAGCTCGCAGGGCGAGTGCACCAACGTCCTGAACGGCGGCTGCAAGATCGCCGATTTCCGACTGGAAGACGTGTTGAGCACGCCGGTGGTGGTGGACCACATTCAGAGGAAACTCTTCGCGATAGAGTCGTTCGATCAAGTCTACGAAGCGATGCACACGGCGGAAAAGCAGCTCAGCGCTGTGCGGTGAATTGCCCGTGTGTCGCTCGCTGAATCGCGCCGTGCCCTCCAGCACCGCGGCTTTGCCGTCTAGCCGTGCCGGCTAAAAGGCGCTTTCTGGCCTCCACTCTTTCCACACTTTCCCGGCTAGCTCCGGCCGGGGCCTGAGCGTGGGTCTCCCGGGTTGCCAACCGGACGGCGTTACTTCGCCAGTGGCACGCACGTGCTGGAACGCCTTGATCTGCCGGATCAGCTCAGACACGTTGCGGCCTACCGAAGGAGTGAGTACCTCCATGGCTTGGATGATTCCATCGGGATCGATGAGGAAGCGCCCGCGAATTTCCACCCCTGCAGCCTCGTCGTAAACGCCGTACACTTTCCCGATCGCACCCGTCTGGTCCGCAAGCATCGGGAATGGCACTCCCCCCGGAAACATTTTCGAGAGTTCTTCCTCTTGCCAAATTTTGTGGGAAAACCGGCTGTCCGTGGAGATGGACAGGACCTCGACATCCAGCTTCTTCAACTCCGCATGCTTGACGGCGACCGCCGTCAACTCGGTCGGTCAAACGAAGGTGAAATCGCCTGGATAGAAGCACAGCACGACCCATTTGCCCTTGAAATCCGAGAGTTTCAGATTCTTGAAAACTCCATCCAGAAGAGCACTAGCTTCAAAGTCCGGCGCCGGGTGTCCCACGCGAGCGAGCATAGTTTCCTCCCTGAGACCGTTGTCTACATCGCCTGCGGCGCGCGAAACCTCCACTGGCACACCCAGGGGGCCGCGCGCCGTCTGCACGCAACCACTAACCGTCTCTGGCATATGGACCTCCTGCAATCCCACCAATATGGTGAGACGCCTGCCTGGATGGCGCAGTGACAAGGGTCACGGAGCTGCCGACCACATGTCTGGCAAAATTACTGTTATGAACGCAAATATGGCGGGGGTGTATTACTGTGTGCACTCTCTAAGTGCGCCTAGCTTTCCACGGATTGGATTTGTAGCCAAGGTTGGAATGCATCTTGCAGCTGAACGGACCTGGGAGGACGCTCTTGCCTTCAAAGAACGTTTCATCCGACGTGGAAGAACTGCTTGCTCGGATGAGGGAACTCGAACGCCGCATTTCCGCACTTGAACATCGCGGCCAAACGCAGCCTCTTCCTGAAGAGGCGCATGCGGCTCCGGCCACTGCCAATCTCGTTCCAAGCGAGGAAGGTGCGGTTCAGCCGCGGCCAAGCGTGTTTCCGGTCCTCGGCAAAGCCGTACTCGGAATTGCCGGCGCCTATCTTCTGCGCGCCGTCGCCGAGTCTGGAATTGTTCCTCGATGGATTGTGGTGATGCTCGCGCTGGCATATGCCGCGGCTTGGTTGGTGTTGGCGGCGTTGTCTCGAGCGCAAGCCCGGCTCGCCCGTTCTGCCTACGCTGTCACCGCGGCGCTGATTCTGTCTCCTCTGGTGTGGGAAGCCACAGTGCGTTTCCGAATCATCGCGCCCAGCGTGGCTGCAGCAGCATTGGGCGCATTCGCCCTTCTGGCGGTGATCCTGGCTCGGCGCCACAATGATTCTCTAGTCATTTGGGTGGGGATACTCACCGCAGTAGGCAACTCGTTAGTTCTCATGGTTGCCACGCGCGCTCTGGTGCCCTTTGCTTTGGCGCTTCTGGTTATGGCGCTGATGAGCGAATTGGCGGCCAGCCAGGGCCGCTGGCCTGCGCTGCGCCCGGTTGTTGCGACAGCAGCCGACTTCGCGACTTTTGTCGTGATCGTGATCCTCGGGAACTCCGCGGCGGTCCCGCTGGATTATCAGCCCGTGGCAGCGGGCATCCTAATTGCTCTTATCGCCTCTCTCTTCGTCATTTACGCTGGTAGCTTGGCGATCCGTTCTCTGGCTTTACGGCTGGAAGTCACGGTCTTCGAGGCCGCGCAATTCCTTGCCGCGGTTCTGCTGGTAAGTTGGGGCGCGATCCGAATCTTGCAAGCGACGGGAATGCTCGCGTTGGGAGTTTCCTTCCTCGTCGCTGGAGCCGCGTGCTATCTCGCTGCATTTGGTCTTTTCGCCCGGCAGCGCGAGCGCCGCAACTTCCACTTTTATTCTGCGTGCGGGGTTTCCTTTGTGGTGGCAGGGAGTCTCTTCACTCTGCCGTCCCTGCCGCTCGTGATCTGGTTTAGCTTGGCTGCGGTGATCGCAATCGGAGCGGTCGTCCGCTGGCACATCCGCGCTCTCGATTTGCACGGCGTGGTCTACCTCTGCGGCGCGCTATCCACCTCGGGTCTGCTCGAATACGCTAGCCGCGCCCTGGCTGGCGCGTATCCCGCTTGGCCCGGAGCGCTGCCAATCCCGGCTGCCGTCGCAGCTTTGCTCTGCGCCATTTTGATTTCGCGATGCCCAGGCGAGCGTAAAGTTGGGCGGCTCTTGCGCTTGCTACCGGCGATCCTAACGGTCTACGCGACCGCCGGGTTGGCCGTTGCCGGGCTCGCTTGGCTCATCGCCCGCACTGCTGCTCCCGCACTGCCCGAGTTGGCCGTCATTCGAACTGTTGTGACCGGTGGGGCGGCTTTGGTACTTGCCTTCATGGGCGCGCGCTCGAAAAGGGTCGAGTTCGTGTGGACGGGCTATGCCGCAGCCGTGTTGGGTATCGTGACGCTTGTTCTCGAGGAGCTGCGTATCAGTAGCGCCCAGTCCATGGCCGCCTCTCTCCTTATTTATGGCACCGTTCTCATTCTGATTCCCCGCCTGGCGCGCGCGGGAACGCGATCGAGCTAAAGACATCTCTTTTCGCCTATTCCGCGAATCTCTCACGAATCACGGGCGCGGGCCGAAACGGGCGGTGGGGCACAATCAGGGGCACAATTGCACTAACGCGGGAGACGCCATTCTTCCAAGACATTGGAACGAATGGCGGGGACGACGGGACTCGAACCCGCGACCTCTGCCGTGACAGGGCAGCGTTCTAACCAACTGAACTACGTCCCCACGATGGGAAGCAAGCACTAACTGGTGGGCGATCTCCGATTCGAACGGAGGACCTTCCGGGTGTAAACCGGATGCTCTAACCGCTGAGCTAACCGCCCCAGGACGTCATCGTAGCAGAACCGGAGCGTTTCCGGCTACAGGCTAGCGGCGAAATCTTGCGTTCGCGGCGCCGCAAGGCGTCTGAACCGATCTTCCCTCGGGCAATCCTCACGTCGAAAAGCCCAAATTCCCGCGAAAAATGGCGGCGATGGCATTTTCCACACGTCAACGGACGAACGGGTGAAGTTCGTTCGCCGAACTTCCGATAAATCTACGTGGGGATCGCCAATTTGTGTCGCCACGAAATGCGCCTGTACCAAAGGATAGGGCCAAAAAATTGCCCTGTACGGAGGGACAGGTAGTTTTGCGACGCATTGGATGTTAGCAGATTCACTACGGAGCCAGCAGCAGGATTCCATGCGCGGCTTGGGGGCATGCTACGCTTCCAGTTCGCACGGTCCTAGTACCGTCGACAAACGACTATGTCCTCGCGGCTCGGCGAAATCTTAGTCAAAGACAGCCTGATCTCCGGAGATCAGTTGAAGCAGGCGCTGGACTATCAAAAGAAGAACGGCGGCCGGCTGGGCACGTGCCTGGTCAAAATGGGGCTAGTCAGCGACGACGACATCACGGCGGTGCTTTCCCGGCAGTACGGCGTTCCTTCCATCAACCTGAAATTCTATGAAGTCGATCCCTCGGTGATCAAGCTGGTGCCGCAGGAGACGGCGGTGCGGTATCAGATCGTGCCGCTTTCGCGCGTGGGCTCGACGCTGACGATCGCGATGACCGATCCGACGAACGTCTTCGCGATGGACGACATCAAGTTCATGACCGGCTTCAACGTGGAGCCGGTGGTGGCGTCGGAAACGGCGATCAGCGAGGCGATCAGCAAGTTCTACGGAGCGGTGGAGAGCGTCGAAGAGCTGGATAAGGTGATGAAGGACCTTACCGGCGAGGACGCCGACGCGCTGGAGCTAGCCGCCGAAGAATCCGAGATGGACCTGGCTTCGCTGGAGAAGGCGGCCGAGGAAGCTCCGATCATCAAGCTGTGCAACTTGATTTTGACGGATGCGGTGAAGCGCGGAGCCAGCGACATTCACGTGGAGCCGTACGAAAAAGAGTACCGCGTGCGCTTCCGCATTGATGGCGTGCTGCAGAACGTGATGGCGCCTCCCTTGAAATTGAAGGACGCGATCACGAGCCGCATCAAGATCATGTCCAAGCTGGACATCAGCGAAAAGCGGTTGCCGCAAGACGGCCGCATCATGATCAAGTATTTGAAGGACGGCAAGAAGAAGGAGCTGGACTTCCGCGTTTCGACCGTCCCCACGCTTTTCGGCGAAAAGATCGTTCTCCGGTTGCTGGACAAGGAAAACCTGCGGCTGGACATGACCAAGCTCGGTTTCGAAGCGGAATCGCTGCAGAAATTCGAGCGGCAGATTCTGAAGCCGTACGGGATGGTGCTGGTTACCGGGCCGACCGGTTCGGGAAAGACGAACACGCTCTATTCGTCAGTGGCACGGCTGAACACGCCGGAAACGAACATCATGACTGCCGAGGACCCGGTCGAGTTTCAGCTGCCCGGCATCAACCAGGTGCAGATGAAGGAGCAGATCGGGCTGAACTTCGCGTCGGCGCTGCGCTCGTTTTTGCGGCAGGACCCGAACATCATTCTGGTCGGCGAGATTCGAGACTTCGAAACGGCGGAAATCGCGGTGAAAGCAGCGCTCACCGGCCACTTGGTCCTTTCCACGCTGCACACCAACGATGCTCCCTCCACGATCAGCCGGTTGATGAACATGGGCATCGAGCCCTTCCTGGTGGCGACTTCGGTGAACTTGATTTGCGCGCAGCGCCTGGTGCGCCGGATTTGCGTGCAATGCAAGGAGCCGCTGCAGCTGCAGCCGCAGGCACTGATCGAGGCGGGGTACTCGCCGGACGAAGCGGCGAAGACGACCGTCTACGCTGGAAAAGGCTGCGGGACCTGCAACAACACGGGATACAAGGGCCGCGTGGGACTTTACGAGGTGATGGAGATCAACGACGAGCTGCGCGAGCTGGTTCTGGTGGGCGCGTCGGCTCTGGAACTGAAGAAAAAAGCTCTGGAACTCGGAATGGTCACATTGCGGCGGAGCGGATTGACCAAAGCGGCCGCCGGGCTGACGACCCTGGAAGAAGTGCTGCGGGAAACGGTTCTGTAGCGGAGGAAGCGGATGGCAGGAATCACACTGAGCGAGCTTCTGAAGAGCATGATCGAGATGGGCGGGAGCGACTTGCACCTTTCGACCAACACCCCTCCCCGCGTGCGCGTTGACGGGAAACTGCGGCCGCTGGATATGCCTCCGTTGACGGCGGCGGACACGAAGGCTCTTGCGTACAGCGTGCTGACGGATGTGCAGAAGCACCGGCTGGAGGAAAATTTGGAGCTGGACTTTTCGTTCGGCTTGAAGAGCCTGGCGCGGTTCCGCGGCAACATTTTTCACCAGCGCGGCGCGGTGGCGGCCGTGTTCCGAACGATTCCGTGGGAAATCAAGAGCTTTGACGGGCTGGGGCTGCCGCAGGTGGTGCGCGCGTTGTGCGACAAGCCGCGCGGTCTGGTGCTGGTGACCGGCCCGACCGGCTCCGGGAAGTCGACGACGCTGGCCGCGATGCTCGACAAGATCAACAACGAGCGCGAAGAGCACATGATCACGATCGAGGACCCGATCGAGTTTCTGCACAACCACAAAAAGTGCCTGGTGAACCAGCGGGAAGTGCATTCGGATACGCATTCGTTCGCGAACTCGCTCCGCGCCGCGCTGCGAGAAGATCCCGACGTGGTGCTGATCGGCGAGATGCGCGATCTGGAGACGATCGAATCGGCGCTGCGTATCGCCGAGACCGGACACTTGACGTTTGCGACGCTGCACACCAACTCGGCGGTCTCGACGATCAACCGCGTGGTGGACGTGTTTCCCGCGCACCAGCAGCCGCAGGTTCGCGCGCAGCTTTCGATGGTGCTGGAAGGGGTTCTTTGCCAGTCGCTACTGCCCCGAGTGGATGGCCGGGGGCGCGCAATGGTGATGGAAATCCTGATTCCCACCGCAGCCATTCGCAACTTGATTCGCGAAGACAAGATCCATCAGATCTATTCGGCGATGCAAACTGGGACGGGCACGACGGGGATGCAGACGTTCAATCAGAGTCTCGCGATGGCGTATTTCCAAAAGCAGATCACTTTGGATACAGCGCTATCGCGTTCATCGAATCCAGACGAATTGCAGGATTTAATTAACCGAGGGGTGACCTCGCCGCCAGCGGGCGGCCGGGTTCCAGCGCGTCGGTAAGGGAAGAGGGAGGTATCACACATGCCGGTCTATACGTATCGGGGAGTCAATCGCGCCGGGACGAAGGTTTCCGGAGAACGTGTCGCGGACAGTAAAGCCGCTTTGCAGTTGGCGCTGCGCCGCGAGCAGATCAACGTCAGCAAGCTCTCCGAGAAGGGGAAGGAGTTCAACATCCCCACGTTCGGAACTGGCGTGGACGCGAAAGAGCTGGCGGTATTCACGCGGCAGTTCTCGGTGATGATCGATGCCGGCCTGCCGCTGGTGCAGTGCCTGGAGATTCTGGCGGGGCAGCAGGAGAACAAGATATTTCAGAAGATTCTCACCAGCGTGCGCTCGTCGGTCGAAGGCGGCGCGACGCTTTCGGCTTCGATGAAACAGCACGAGAAGGTGTTTGATGCGCTCTACCACAACATGGTGGAGGCGGGCGAGACGGGCGGCATTTTAGACACCATTCTGCAGCGCCTTTCGACGTACATCGAAAAGAACGTAAAGCTGAAGCGCGCGGTGAAGTCGGCGATGATCTACCCGATATCGGTGATGGGCATCGCCATCGCCGTGGTGACCTTGTTGTTGTGGAAGGTGGTGCCGATCTTCGCAACATTGTTCGCCGGGTTGGGGGCCGCACTTCCGCTTCCCACCCGCATCGTGATCGCGCTCAGCCACTTCGTGGGCAGCATTTATGGGCTGCTCATCCTGGTATTCGTCGGCGGGGCCGCCGCCGCGCTGCATTTCTGGTACAAGACGCCGCAAGGCCGTTATGCGATTGACGCCGCACTCCTGAAAATGCCGATCGTCGGCATGGTGCTTCGCAAGATCGCGGTGGCGCGGTTCACGCGCACGCTGGGCACGCTCATCTCCAGCGGCGTTCCCATTCTGGAGGGGTTGGACATCACCTCGCGCACGGCCGGAAACGCCGTGGTCGAGAGAGCCATTTCTCAGACGCGCAAGGCCGTGGAGGCTGGGCGCTCGCTGGTCGAGCCGCTCAAGGAAACCGACGTGTTTCCCGGCATGGTGACACAGATGATCGGCGTCGGCGAGCAGACCGGCGCGATGGACACCATGCTTCAGAAAATCGCCGATTTCTACGAGGACGAGGTGGACGTCGCCGTGAAGGACATGCTGACGGCGATCGAACCCATCATGATTGTGTTCCTCGGCGTCGTCGTGGGCGGTGTCGTAATTTCGATGTACTTGCCGATGTTCACCCTGATCGGGCAGTTGTCGAAGGGCTAGACGCGGACTGCCCGGAAAGGTCTTCGATGGCGGCCAGCCCGTTTCTCAAGTGGGGGGAACGGGCCGGTCGAGTGTTTTCGACGGACATCGCTTCCAGACTCCAGACGGCTCACGCAAATGGAAATCGCTTCCAGTACGAATGAATGGCTCCCTTGGCTGGGGCGCGCCCGATTTCTAGTCATCACCTTCCTGCTGGCCGTGGTGGTGGCTCTCCGCCAGTGGACTCCCATTGCGCTTCCGGTGGGCACGCTGTTCTTGCTGGCGGCCGTGTGGTACGCGCTGGCGACGGTTTGCCTCATGCTCAACCGCGGGTTCCTGCGCGCGCGCTGGCTGAAGCCGTTGCAGATCGGTTTGGACCTGGCGGTCATCACGGCCGTTGTGTACGCCAGCGGCGCCTGGGACAGCTACTTCATTTCGCTGTACCTGCTCGTGATTTTGATGGGCAGCGTCCTGTTTGCGCGCCGCGGTGTTTTTGCGCTGGCTGGGTTCAGTTTTCTGATGCTGGCGTCGATGGTCGAGCTGAGTTACTACGGTTGGATCCCGCACGGACCGGGACCGCTGCCGGGACCCAGGACGCTGGAGTCGTGGCTGGCCAGCAATGCGTTCGCGTTCTTTGCGATCGCCTACCTCGGCAGCTTGCTGGCGCGGACGATCCACAGCAAGGGAGTCGAGCTCCTTGAGAAGAGCGAGGAGCTGCGCGACCTGCAAGCGTTCAACCGCGACATCATTGAATCGATGCGCGGCGGCTTGCTGACGACGGATCTGGAAGGGCGAATCCTGCTGGTGAACCGTGCCGGAACGGAGATCATGGGGCGCGGCTTCGGATTGCTGAAGGACGAAAACGTCGCGAATATTTTTAGCGGCCTTTGGCCGGTGGAGACGGACGAGCAGGGAACGCCGTTGGCTCTTCGCACGGAGATCGAATTCGTAACGGGACCGGGAGCGACCCGCTATCTGGGGTTTTCGATTTCGCCGCTGCGCACCGGGGAATACGAGACCAGCGGGTACGTGTTTAACTTTCAGGACCTGACGGAACTGAAGCGGCTGGAGCGGGAGGTTGCCACCAAGGAGCGAATGGCCGCGCTGGGCCGATTGTCCGCCGCCATCGCGCACGAGATCCGGCAGCCGCTGACGGCCATGACCGGCGCGCTTAAGGAACTTGCGCGGCTGGCGCCGCTCGACGACGACGACAAACGATTGGTGCAGATCGTCAGCCGCGAGTCGCAGCGACTGAACCAGATCATCGGCGACTTTCTGGATTACTCGCGCGAACGAAGATTCTCGTTCACCGATCTGGACCTCGCCGCTCTGCTGGAAGAAACGCTGCTGCTGCTGGAACGCAGCTCCAGTGCTGCAGGGAAATATCGCGTGGAACGGAATTTCAGCGCGAAAGGCGTGCGCGCGCGGGCAGACCGCGACGGCATGAAGCAGGTTCTCTGGAATTTGTGCAACAACGCGCTGCGCGCCATGCCGGAGGGCGGAGTCCTGACGGCGAGTTTGGACGCCGACGAGAACTGGGTTCGGATATCCATCCGCGACACAGGCGTGGGACTGGATCCGCGCGACGCAGCGCGGATTTTCGAACCATTCCAGTCGGGATTTCCCGGCGGGACGGGATTGGGGCTCGCCATCGTGTATCGGATCTTGCAGGCGCACGGAGGGCGCGTTCGCGTGCAGAGCGATCAGTCGAACGGCACCACGTTTGTGGTGGAGATTCCGCGCAGCGACCGCGGCACGGCCGGCTGCGCACGCGCGGCAGCGCACGGATGCCGAGTTACTGCACACCGGGGGGAGAGGATAAGAGAGTTCATGGCCCACATGCTCATCGTCGACGACGAGCGGTCGATTGGCGAACTGCTGGAGATCAGCTTTCGCAAGGAAGGCCACAAGGTCGAGGTGGCCTCCAACGGCGAAGCCGCCAAGCGAAAACTGGCGTCGCAAGTCTTTGACATCGTTGTCTCGGACATCTGCATGCCGGATATGGACGGCGTGGAGTTGCTGCGCTACTGCAAGGAGATTTCGCCCGCCACGGTGTTCATTTTGATCACCGGCGTGCCGACGATCGACACGGCCATCGACGCGGTCAATTTCGGCGCGGACCGGTACGTGATCAAAGGCGACCGGCTGCTGGACGAACTTCGGCCCGCGGTGCAATCCGTGGCGGAAAGCCTGGAACTGAAGAAGGAAGCCGGCTACCTGCGCCGCGAACTGCGCCGGCTGACGGGGCTGGACCGCATGATCGGCACCAGCCCGAAAATGCGCGACATTTTCGAGCTGATCCAGAACATCGCGCCGCAATCCAGCCGCGTGCTGATCACCGGCGAAAGCGGCACCGGAAAAGAGCTGGTGGCCCGCGCCATTCACGAAAACAGCGCGCGCGTGAAGAATCCCTTCGTCACCATCAACTGCGGCGCGTTTCCCGAGACGCTGCTGGAATCGGAGCTTTTCGGCTACATGAAGGGCGCGTTCACGGGCGCGAACGAAAACCGGCACGGACTTTTCCAGGCCGCGCACGGCGGCACGCTCTTCATGGACGAGATCGGCAACATGAGCGTCACCATGCAGGTGAAGCTCTACCGCGTGTTGCAAGAAGGCAAGGTGCGTCCGATCGGCAGCACGGAAGAATCCGACGTAGACGTCCGCGTGATCGCCGCCACCAACAAAGACCTGGAAAAGGAAATCGCCGAGGAGCGTTTTCGCGAAGACTTGTACTATCGGCTCAGCGTGATTCCGATCCACCTGCCGCCGTTGCGCGAACGCCGCGACGATATTCCGCTGCTGGCGCGCGAATTTCTGGGCCGCTTTTCGAAGTCCATGAACAAGAACGTCGACGGCATCGAGCCGGAGGCGATGCGTTTGCTGGAGGTGTACGACTGGCCGGGAAACGTCCGCGAACTCGAGAATACGATCGAAAGGGCCATGGCGCTGGAGAGTGGGCATCGCATTTCGACGGAGACGTTGCCGGAACGCATCCGCACGCATGCGCAGGAGTCCGTTCCCAAGCTTTCGCACAATGGCAACGGCGTCTGCCTGCCCGAGGACGGCGTCAACCTCGAAGACTACATCGCGAAGGTGGAGCGATCGTACCTGCTGGCGGCGCTGGAGCGTTCGGGAGGGGTACGCACGCGCGCCGCGGACCTGCTGCGGATGTCGTACCGGTCGTTCCGGCACTACGCCAAGAAATACGGCGTGTAACGGTCGCGTGGGAACTGGTTGGGGGAGGCGCTGAGCCGCCATCGAGCGCGCGCCGCGCAAAGTTGACGGAACGAAGATGTTTGGGACTGGGGCGGGATGATGAGTGCGATGAAGCGGACAACCAAGGCGATCGTTATCGCGCTATTAGCCGTATGCGCGGTTGCTTTTGCCACTCGCCGGGAGTTTTACGTCGAGGCGCTCGTCGACCCATTCTTCGGACTCGCACTCGCGAGCGTGATGATTCTTCATTTTCGTGTCCGGCCCCGCTGGCTGGACGGTGTTCTGGTGGGAGCCTCCGGCTTGGTCCTCGCGTTCATCGACTTTCACGTGCTGCATTATGCGCCCGCGTTGATGGCCTGGTTCTCGTTCTTCGGAGTCGGCAGCTTGCTTGTGCTCGGAGCCGCTTGCGTAATGGCAGAGAGCCAAGATCGCAAATTACTCCTGTACGCATGGATTCCCGCGTTCTTGTTTCTTGCGTCCGACTGGTTTGCGACGAACATGCTCGCATGGGTTTCGGAGATGCATCCCAAGACGCTCGATCTGTATCTTTTGTCGTTTGACGCCAGTCTGCACGTTCAATTAAGTTTCGTGGTTGGCCGGCTTTTCGATTCGCTACGATGGCTGCACGAGGCGGGATTGTTCTTTTATATGGGGCTGGCGATCCCGATCACACTGGTCTATGCAGGCAGGCTGGCGCGGTTTGGAACGAAGTCGTTCTCTGCCATGCTTGCCTTCCTGATCACCGGGCCCGTTGGCATTTTGTTCTACAGCCTTTTCCCTGCGTGCGGGCCGGCACACGCGGCGAACCGTTATTTTCCGTTTCATCCGCTCTCGATTTCGGAGACGTCGCGGCTCCTGCTCGAGCCAATCGCGATCGTGGGAGCACGTAATGCGATCCCCTCTCTCCACATGGCCTGGACGCTTCTCGCTTGGTGGTATTCGCGTGGCCTGAGCTGGCTGGAGCGTGGAATCGCGTTCATCTTTCTGGCCTTTACCGTAATGGCGACCCTTGGGACGGGCGAGCACTACTTCGTAGACTTGGTGGTGGCGTTTCCATTTGCCCTAATGATCCAGGGGATTTGCGCCTACGAGCTTCCATGGACCGACTCTCGCCGTTTGCAAGCGGCCGGTTTCGGGCTTGGTAGCGTGTTGGTGTGGCTTGCAGCCCTTCGTTTCGCGAATCGGCTTTTCTGGATCTCGCCGGTTGTGTCGTGGATGCTGGTGGTAGCGACGATAGCTCTGGTCGAGCTTCGGCGCGTCGACCTTTGGCGAGCCGTGGCGCAGAGCCAAGAGGAACCAGATTCGTCGCCGGTGCTGGTGGCAGAGGTGAGTTAGGACGTTGGCTGCGTTCCCCAATTGGACCGAGCACGACCAGTCATTCAAGGCTGTCAAAAAGTGTCAGGTTTTCAAGGCGAACCGGTTGCGGTTTCCGCAAGCCACTCTGAAAGGCGTCCGATCGTGTCTGCATCTCATTGAAGAGAAAAGGTATAATTCAGATGTGTTGTACCAGTTAACCTCCAGCTCCTAGCTGGCATCCACATTGCGAGATAACCGGGCGTACCCCGCCAGGGCGTACAAGAGAGATTCAGGAGCATCGCTCCTAGGAGAAACGAATGAATAAGCGACAGAAAGGTTTTACCTTAATTGAGTTGCTGATCGTCGTGGCGATCATTCTGATCATCGCGGCCATCGCAATTCCGAACCTGCTTCGTTCGCGTATGGCTGCTAACCAAGCTTCGGCGGTCGGCTCGCTGCGCACGATTGCAACGGCCAACGTGACCTATTCGTCCACGTACGGTTCTGGATTCGCCCCCACCCTGGTTGCTCTGGGCGGCCCGGCGATTCCGGCGGGGACGAGCGCCACCTGCGCGAACGCAGGCCTGATTGATCCGACCCTGTCGGTGGCGGGTGCCAATGGCATTCAGAAGAGCGGCTATACGTTTGTCTATACACCCGGCACCGTACTGTTCGGCGGCACGCCTCCGGGAACTTGCGTTGCTGGTCCTTTGAACTTCTCGGTGACCGGTCTTCCGGCGTCGACCTCCACTGGACAGAATGGCTATTTCATCGACGACTCCGGTGTGATCCGCTTCACGACGGATGGCACCGCGCCGACGGCCGCCAGCGCACCGCTGCAGTAAGTTAAGTCGCTTCGCCTGATCTTGGGGGAGGCATCGTCCTCCCCCAATTTCAGTTCTTCTGAAATGTCTATGACGAGCCGAGGAAACAGCGCATGCGAGATCAAACACAACACGGGAATCAGAGGCGCGCTGCACAAGGGCTCGGCAATCGGACCGGCCTGCGGGGATTTACTCTGATTGAGCTGCTTGTCGTCATCGCCATCATTCTCATCATTGCGGCGATCGCAATTCCCAGCTTGCTTCGCTCGCGTATGGCCGCCAACGAAGCGGCCGCTGCCGAGACACTTCGGACGATTACCACGGCCTCGGTGGTGTACTCCTCGACTTGGGGCAACGGCTATCCTCCAAGCTTCGCGGCCCTGGGAGGACCCTCCACCTCCACCGCCACGTGCGACGCCGCAATATTGGTGGACCAAGTAATCAGTACGACTCCGAACGAGCAGAGTGGCTATATCTTTGCCTATACCGGACAAGACGGGAATGTATCGAACTCGCCGTCAAACTGCGGCGCCCCGGGTTTCAACGGATACTACGCTACCGCGACGCCGATGATTGCCGGCTCCACTGGGACGCGCAGCTTCTGCAGCGACACCCCTGGGGTCATCCACTTCGACGTGACTGGCAGTGCCATCGGGTCCGCCGGGGCCTGCGATGCGCTACCAGGCTTGAACTAGTGACTTTTCGCTCCTGATGGGACCGCTCCATGTGTGTTGACGTGCCTGAAAATATGAAATCCTCCAAGCCTCTCTGAACCTGCAATTGGTTGCCGAAGAGCCTGGCACATCCATTTTGGTGAACCACCCTCCCCGAGCAGCGGAATTATGGAAGCGCTATCCAAGCATTAAAATCGGGGCGCTTTGTGAATTGGCAGCGTCCCTCGTCCGTCAATGAAGTCCCTTGGCGCGTCCACGGTTCACGAGCGGCTGCTTTCGGCGCCATTTTGCGTATTGGTGCGGCGCACCTCCAGAACTAGCCGGCGCCGATCGGCTGATTTTGGCCCGCCGTTTTCTTGCTAAGTTGTTAAGATAATTCGGTGAGACTCCTCTGTCTAATGAGCCTGTTGATGATCGTGCCCGCACGGATTGCTGCGCGCGGCGCGGTGAACGCGCGAAGCGTGGAACGCGCGGTGGAGGCGCGCTATCGCGCGGCGCGCACGCTGAAGGCGTTTTTCTACGAGCGCTATAGCGACGGCAGCGGCGGCGTGGCCGCGGAATCCGGCACAGTCTATTTTTCGCGGCCGGGGCGCATGCGCTGGGAATACCAATCGCCCGAGAACAAGCTCTTCCTGGTGGACGGCAAGAACGTCTGGTTTTACGTTCCCGCCGATCGCACTGCGAGCCGCGCGAAGCTAAAGAACAGCTCCGACTGGCGCACGCCTCTCGCGCTGCTGGTGGGCAAAGCGAAGCTCTCAGACCTGTGCCAACGGCTGGATCTGGTCGAGCCAGGCGGGAAATACGCCGCTGCCGCCGGATTCCAGCCCGCAGGCGGCGACAATGTGCTGCGCTGCGTCCCGCGCGGCGAATCCGATAAGAACGGCAATGCTGCTCAGGTGGCGTATCTGGAAACGAATCCGCAGGCGCAGCTTGTTCGCGTGGTCATTCATCAGCCGGGAAATGCGGTCACGGAGTTCCGCTTCGGCGATTGGAAGGAGAACATCCCCATTCCCGAGGCGAAATTTCATTTTCAGCCGCCGCCGGGCGTTACCATCGTTGACCAGTCCGCACTCGCCAACCAGGTTTATTAGACGGTGCGGGGGCTTGTGCGCGAACTCGCGTAGCTGGATATTTTGCCTGCCGAGTGAAGCCGAATACCTCGCGCGGGTCAAGAGGTGCGACAGGTTGCGCGCTGTCCGCGCGGGCTTTACGGCACGGCAGAAGCCTGCCCTTCCATCTGCCTAGCGCACCGCCGGGCATTTCCGTGGTTGAGCAGCCTGCCTTGGCCGACCGGGCCTATTAGAATGGGCCTGTGAAGCTTCACAATGGCCCTAGGAACGCGCAACGGGGCGAACTTGTGGTTAGGGGCTAGGTCGCGGGTTTGAGCGCCTGAAAAGCCGCCCAAGGCCAAATCGGCGATGCGCGGGGTGCCAAGTACCGCCGATATGTGCTTTGTTTTCCGCGTCGGGCTACCGCGTCGTGGAAAGGGCGCACTCCCTGCTTAATCGCGCAGAAATGCGGTCGTTTCGCGCAGGAAAAGATCGAGCTGGTCGTGATGCACCCAGTGGCCTGCACCCGCCACGCGCACGAGCCAGTGATTGCGAATCGCGAGACGCCGCGGATCATCTTCCGGCACCGGGAAAAAGCTCTCCAACCCCCAAAACAGCAGCACCGGGCAGGAGACCTGTCCAAAAACTTCGACGATTTCGTCCACGCGATGGCCGTATGGCGGAAATAGCCGCGCGAAATTGTCGAATTTCCAGACGAGCGATCCGTTCGGTTCCCAGTTCGTGCCGTGCAGCGTCAAGTGCTGCGCCACTTCGTCCGATAGGTGCGGATTCGCTTCTTTCATGCGCGCCACGGCGGAGGCAAGATCGGGATAGCTTTTTACTTGCCGCTTCTCCACGCCACGAACGGCCTCGATCCACGCGCGAATGCGCTGCGATTGCGAAATGCGCGCGGTGTTGCCGAGCGTGAATCCGAGCCCCTCGATGGAGACGGCTTTGCGCACGCGTTCGGGATAGACGCCGGCGTAATGCAGCACGACTCCGCCGCCCAGAGAATGGCCAACCAAGCGGATGGGAAATTCATCAATGATGTCGAGCAGCGCGGATAAATCCAGCACGTGTTCGGCGATGCTGTACATCGCCCCGGGTGCCCAGGCGCTGTTGCCGTGGCCGCGCAGGTCGATGGCGTAGACGTGATAGTGCTCTCGAAGCGTCCGCGCCACCCAGTCCCAGCTGCGGGCGTGATCGAGCCCGCCGTGAACCAGGACGAGCGCCGGTTTGGAGTCCTGTCCGTAATCCCAGAATTGCAGCTTGAGGCGATCGGTATAAAAAAAGTGGGGGATGGGTTCCATGGATGATCTGTGAGTCCTCGTGCGGCGCAATTTGGGCGCCCACGGCGACTCTACCATACGCTTCGCGCGCGCACCTCAACGCCATCGCGGGCCGTTGCCAAATCCGACAGAGGGCCCGGTGATCCGGCAGGGCGTTGTAACATGTTATTCACGTCCCATTTCTCTCTCGTCCGTCATCGCGGGAAGAGGCGTATGCTAGTCTTTGCTTTTGCGGCGCGTGGGGCCACCGGGGGCCGGAACTGAACCGATATGGCTGAATTTGTCTGCAAAGTAGGCGACACGACCGGGCGCGTTTTCCAGCAGACGGAGTCCGCCCAATCGGTGGAGGAAGCCAAGCAGAAGCTGATCGACCGCGGATTGTACGTCTTTTCCGTTCGCAGCCAGTTGAATTTGCAGTCGCTGCTGGGGCAGGCCAGCCGGCAGCGCTCGATCCGTCCTCACGACTTCCTGATTTTCAACCAGCAGTTCAATACGCTGATCAAAGCCGGCCTGCCCATCTTAAAAGCACTCGATTTGCTGGCGGAGCGGGCGGCCGCCCAGCGCTTGCGGCCGATCTTGGCGGACGTGCGCAAGAGTGTTCGCGAAGGTTTGTTGCTCTCGGAGGCGCTAGCCGCGCAGGGCTCGTTCCATCCGGTTTACGTGACGGTCATCGCCGCCGGTGAGCGCAGCGGAGATCTGAGCGGCGTACTCGATCAATACATAGCCTATCTGCGCGTGAGCACCGGGTTTCGCAGCCGCTTGCTGACCACTTTGATCTATCCAGCGGTGCTGGTGATCACCGCGCTCCTGTTGGTCACCTACGTGGTCACGAGCGCGATGCCTCAGTTTGCCTCGCTGTACCACGATCTGGATGTTCCACTCCCGACGCCTACGCGCATCCTGCTGGGACTTGCCTTGCCGCTGAGGCATTATTTTTTGATTATCCTCGCCATCTTGGGAGTGACGGCCGTTGCGATGCTCGTGTGGTCGCGCTCCGAGGAAGGCGGTCTGGCGATCGAGCGGATGAAGCCGCGCATCCCTGTGTTTGGAGACGTGTGGGTGAAAACGCAAGTGGCGCAGCTGGTTCGAACGCTTTCCACGTTGCTTACCGGAGGCACTCCGCTGGTTCCCGCGCTGATGACTTCCGCGTCGGCCATCAACAGCCGCTTGATCGCAGGAGCGGTGGGCCGGGCGGCCGAGAGCGTGAGGCAAGGTAAATCGCTCCATGAAAGCCTGGCCCAGACGCAATTGATGCCTGGTCTCGCGCTGGAAATGATCGAAGTGGGCGAGGCTTCGGGTGCGCTTTCGGCCATGCTCACGAGCGTGGCGGAATTTTACGAGGAAGATGTGGGGACGAGCCTGCAGCGAATCCTTTCCTGGATTCCCATCGTCGTTTTGCTGGTCATGGCCGTTGTGGTAGGCTTCATTTTGGTTTCGCTCTACCTGCCCATGTTCTCCCTCCAGGTCGGTGGAGGATAAAACCGTATGGCAACCGTTTCCAATAATCCGCCCCTGCCCGGCGGCGCTGCAAATGAGGCCGCCGAGCGCGAGCAGGCGCGCCGGCTGGCGGAGCGCTACCGCTGCCCCTTCGTGGACTTGCGCGAGCAGCGCATCGACCCCGAGCTTTTCCGCAGCATTCCCGCGGAAATGATGTTTCGCTACAACTTCGTTCCGCTCGAAGCGCACGACTCCACGCTGGTGGTGGCGCTGGTCGATCCCAGCCAGCTGCCGCAGATGGACGAGCTCTCGCTGCTTCTCGGCAAGCGCCTGCAGATTAAAGTGGCCACGGCGTCGCAGGTCGGCGATCTGCTGAAGCGCACCGAACAGTCGCAGCGCGTGCTCGATCAGGCCACCGAAGGCTTCACGCTGCAGGTGGTTCACGACGAAGAGAGCGACGAAGACATCACCGTCGAAAAGCTCACCGGCGAAGCGGGCGTAAGCCCCGTGGTGCGCCTGGTGGACACGATCATTTTCACCGCGCTCGAGCGGCGAGCCAGCGATATTCACATCGAGACGCGCAATTCCGAAGTGGTCGTCAAATATCGCATTGACGGCGTGCTGCAATACGCCATGAAGCCGCTCGACAAGGAATGGCACGCCACGATTCTTTCGCGCGTGAAAGTGATGAGCGAGCTCGACATTGCCGAGCGGCGCGTGCCGCAGGATGGGCGCTTCCGCGTCGGCTACAAGGGCCGCGACGTGGATTTTCGCGTGTCGATCATGCCATCGGTTCACGGCGAAGACGCCGTGCTGCGCATTCTGGACAAAGAGACGCTGAGTGAAAAGTTCCGCAATCTCACGCTCGACGTGGTCGGGTTCGAGGCGGACGAAGTCGCTCGCTTCCGCCGCTACATTCACGAGCCGTACGGAATGGTGCTGGTCACCGGCCCCACCGGCTCGGGCAAGACCACCACGCTTTACGCCGCCATCAACGAGATCAAGAACGACGAAGACAAGATCATCACCATTGAAGATCCGGTGGAATATCAGGTGCGCGGCATCACGCAGATTCCGGTGAACGAAAAGAAGGGGCTCACCTTCGCCCGCGGCTTGCGCTCGATCCTGCGCCACGATCCGGACAAAATCATGGTCGGCGAAATTCGCGACCAGGAAACGGCGCAAATCGCCATCAACTCCGCGCTCACCGGCCACCTGGTTTTCACCACGGTTCACGCCAACAACGTGACCGACGTGATCGGCCGCTTCATCAACATGGGCGTCGAGCCGTACAATTTCGTGTCCGCGCTGAACTGCATTATGGCGCAGCGGCTGGTCCGCGTGATTTGCGACAACTGCAAGAAGCGCATTTCGTATTCCGCCGAGGAACTAAAGGAATCCGGCCTCGATCCCGCGGAGTGGGGAAGTGTCGCGTTTTACGAAGGCGGCGGCTGCCTGGAATGTTCCGGAAGCGGCTACCGCGGCCGTACCGCCATCACCGAACTTCTCGATCTTTCCGATCGCATCCGAGAAATGATTATCGATCGCCGGCCGACGTCTGAAATCAAGCGCATCGCGCGCACCGAGGGCATGACGTTTCTCCGCGAATCGGCGCTGAAAAAAGTGCGCGCCGGCACCACCACCCTCCGCGAAATCAACAAGGTGACGTTCCTTGACTAGCGCGGCCGCCACAGCAAGCCTTGGGACCCTGGCCTCCCGCACCGGCTTTGTCTCCCGAATCGACCGCTGGCTGCATGCCATGCCGCATCCTTCGCTGGTTGCCGAAATCTCCCCCGGATTTGCTGCGGCGGCGCGCTGGTCCGGCAAGGGTGCCAGCCTGGAAGCGTCCGCCGTGGAAAGCGTGCCGGCGGGCTCGGTGATGCCTTCGCCTGTGGAGACCAACATCGCGCAGCCGGATGCCGTGCGCGAAGCGCTCCGCCGCGTCTTCGGCAAAGTGGCGCATCGCGGCGCGCCGTTGGCGCTGCTGATCCCCGATCCGGCCGTGCGCGTTTTCGTCTTGCCGTTCGAGAATTTGCCCCGCAAATCCGACGACGCTCTTCCGCTGCTGCGCTGGCGCCTGAAGAAAAGCGTGCCGTTCGACGTGGACGAAACCACGGTATCGTGGATGCGCCAGACTGCTCGCGACGGCGGGCTCGAAGTGATCACCGTCATCGCGCGCCAGCGGATTCTGCGCGAATACGAGCAACTCCTCGAATCGATCGACGCGCGTCCCGGCGTGGTGCTCAGCTCCACGCTCGCCGTGCTGCCGCTGCTCGGCGAAACCGGCGCAACGCTTCTCGCGCGCCTCTGCGGCTCGACGCTCACCACCGCCGTCGTCTATGGCTCTTCGCTTTGCGTTTATCGCTCAACCGAGATGGTGCCGGCGCGGCTATCCGATCCGCAGGCCGTGCTGGACGAGGTGTTTCCCTCAGCTGCCTACTTTCAGGACACCTGGGGCCGCGAGCTCGACCGCGCCTATCTCGCCGGTTTCGACGAACGCAGCGATCTCTTCCGCGATGCTTTGCATCGGGAACTCAACGTCGATGTCGAGTCAATCTCCGCAGCCGCCGGTGCGCATGGACTCGATGCCCAGGGCAAAACTTTGCTTCGTCAGGGCCTCGACGGCCTCGCTGGTTGGGCCATGAACGGGGGCTCGTAAACGGGTGCCGGCACGATGAAACTGCAACTCAATCTCGCGACAGCTCCACAAGCCAATAATCGCCCGTTCCTGGCGGCCTCCGCGCTCGGGGGCGCCGCGGCACTGATCGCGCTCGCCCTGCTCGCCCATGCGGCCTATTCTTCGTGGCAGGATCAGCGCCAGCTTCGCTCCGAAACCAGGGCGCTGCAAGCGGAGATTCGTGACGGCGAACGCCAGCAGCAGCAGCTCGCCGCGTATTTTCACAGCCCGCAAGCGCAGCGCGTGCTCGACCGTTCAGCGTTTCTGAACTCGCTGATCGACGAGCGCAGTTTTCCGTGGACCCGGATTTTCACGGAACTGGAACGGACCCTGCCTCCGGGCGTACGCGTGGTGAGCATTGCGCCGCGCCTCGATCGGGACCGCGCCGAAGTGACCATGCAGGTCGGCGCGCAATCCGGCGCGAGCGAAGTTCAATTTTTGAAAGCCATGGAGACGTCGCGGGCGTTCTCCGGGCTGGTGGTAAAAAACGTGAGACCGGCGGCAAGCGCCGGTTCCGCAGGCGGGCCTTCGGATACAATTTTGATCGATCTCACCGTGTGGTACTCGACGACATGAAAATCGCCGCCTGGCCAGCTTGGAAGAAGGGGATCGCCGCCGCGCTGTCTCTGCTGGTCGTCGCCGACGTCGCCCTGGTGGTCGTGCTCTGGCAGATCGGGCGCGAAGGTCCGCAGGCGATGCGCATGCGGCGCGTGAGCCTGACCCAAAAGGCCAAATTGCTGCGCGCGGATGTGAACCGAGGCGAACAAATTCGCGTTTCTTTGCCTCTGGCCGGCAAGCAGTGCGACGATTTTTACAATCAGGCGTTTCTGAATTCGTCCACCGGCTATTCGCAAATAGAAACCGATCTGAACGCCATCAGCAAGGATGCCGGAGTGCAGACCGCCGGCCTGAAGTTCGGCCAAAAAGACGTGAAGGGCCGCGGTGTCACGGAAGTGGACGTGAGCACGAGAGTGACGGCCGACTACCCGTCGCTGATTCGTTTCATCAATGGCGTGGAACGCTCCAAGGATTTCTACTTGCTGGATGGAATGAAGATGCAATCGGCGAAGGACGGAATGGTCGACCTGGAAATTAGGCTGCATACGTATTTCAGGACCTGACGAATGTCCCGGCGCGTTGAACTCTACGTATTCGCGGCTCTTCTGGTGGTGCTCGGCTTCGTGCTCTACCGCCAATTCCGTCCCTCCGGAGGGGCGGTCACCGGTGTCTATGCCGCCGATGCGAAATTCCATCCGCTGGACGTTCAGGAGCCGCAACTGCATCTCGACCTGCTCGAAAATTTGGGAAAGACGGCATACGACGGCACTCATCGCAATATCTTCGTTGCCGAACCGATTCCGCCTCCGAAATCCGAGCAGCCGAAGCCGGATAATAAAAGCGTCGGTCCGCAGGTTCCTCCTCCTCCGCCGCCATTGCAGGTGCCGGTCCAGTTTTTTGGATACGCATCCGAGACGAAGAGCGGCCGGCGCGTCGGATTTTTCGCCAGCGGAGACGACGTGCTGGTGCTGGCCCAGGGCGATGAATTCCTGAACCGCTATCGTTTGCTGAGCATTAGCAACACTTCGGCTGAAGTGTTGGAAATTTCCAGCGGCCGCCGCGCCATTCTCCCCATCACGCAGCCGCCCGGCCAGGCCGCTAATTGAGCCGATGTCACTTGCTCGCAAAATTCGCGGGACCGCTTCCAGCCGGCCGCCTCACGCGCGCCGCCGCTCCGGTGAATCCGGCTACGCGTATCTGCTCGCGCTGTTCATGGTGGCGGCGCTGATCATCACTTCGCAAACGCTGCTGGAGAATCTGGCCACGCGAGGCCGCCGCATGCGCGAGATGGAGATGATCTGGCGCGGGGAACAGTGCGAGCGCGCCATCCGCCTCTACTACCACAAAACCGGCCACTACCCACAGACGTTCGACGATCTCGACTCCGGCCTCCCGGAGCTGCATTTCCTGCGCGCCGAAGCGGAAAAGAATCCCATGAACAAGGTCGACGGAACCTGGCGCTTCATCTACATCAACTCCGCCGGCCAGATCATCGGCAGCGTCAAGTACGCCACGCTGCAGCAGATGGCCGTCCTGGACTTGAATCACGGCAAAATTCCCAAGGTGTTGCCCGGCGCAATTTCTGCCTCAGGCTTGGCGGCTCAGAGCGCCAATGCTGGAAACAACGCGCGGAATGGCCAGCAGTCCAATTCGTCAAGTGGATTCGGCGAGCCGGAGAACCCGTTTGCCAATCTGAAGCCCACGGGCCCGGTCGATGGCCCGGTCATCGGCGCCTTTCTCACCGGCGTCGCCGGAAAGACGGACGCCAAGTCGCTGATCGTCTACAAGGGCGGCAAGAAGTATCTCGATTGGGAATTCATTTGGAATCCGATCGAAGATCAGGCGCGCGCCATGCAGCAGCAAGCCGGAGGCTCGTCCGGGGGATTGCTGCCGGGCCTGAGCAATTTGCCTGGACTGCCCATTGGACTCACCGGAAAAAGCTCCTCGCCAACGGGAAATTCCGGAGCCTCCGGAAATTCCGGCACGCCCGGCACGTCGCCCTCGGGGTCGACCCAGGCTCCCTCCAGCCCGACAGGTTCGCAGCCTTCGCAGAATTCCTCGCCGCAGGAGTCCGACTGACGCTTGCGACATTTATTCGGCTTATGGAACTTCGAGTGAAAAGAATCTCCCGAGCGTTGAACCAGCGAATCGCGGTGTGCGGTCCGGCATGAAAAACTACGCACGGATCTCCGCCGCGGTTCTCGTCGTGGCCCTTGCCTACGTTGGCTGGGTTTTCTATTCCCGTTCGGAACAGAACCGCGCCTTTGAGCAGCGCGCCGCAGCCAAGGCCGCCGAGCAGCGCGCCCGCGACGAGCAGGCGTTCCAGGGAATGGGCGGCAACACCTTCGCCATCCTCAGCTTTTTCGCCAGCCCGGCCGCGATCAGCCGCGGTGACGAATCCGAGCTCTGCTACAGCGTCTCGAACGCCACGACCGTCTCCATCGAGCCGCCGGTCGGCGACGTCTGGCCCGCCTTCAATCATTGCGTCAGTGTAAGGCCGCGCAAAACCACTACGTATACCATCACGATTGCCGACGCTGCGGGCCACGACAAGTCCGCGACCACAACTCTCGAAGTACACTGACCGCAGCTTCAAACGCGTTCACGTCTCCGCAGCTAAAACAGGCTCCTGCAAGTTCGCGTAGCTCGCACCCGCCGTTGCAGACCGCCCAATTCCGGCGCATAATAGCGGTGTCCACGGAGGACTTGTTAAGTCATGGCTGTCGAGATCGCAAAAGGCGTCACGCTGGCAAAGCCGGGCGACGATGGAGACTTCCTGAAGGATGAGGGGATACTTTTCGCCTCGCTCGATAAGGTCGTCAACTGGGCGCGCCGCAGCTCGATCTGGCCGATGTCGTTCGGACTGGCCTGCTGCGCCATCGAAATGATGTCCATGGCCGCGTCCCGCTACGATATTTCGCGATTCGGCGCGGAAGTGTTCCGTGGCTCGCCGCGCCAGTCGGACCTGATGATCATTGCCGGGCGCGTCTCGCAAAAAATGGCGCCGGTGATCAAGCAGCTCTACGCGCAGATGCCCGAGCCGAAATGGGCCATCTCCATGGGAGCTTGCGCCACCTCAGGCGGCGTGTTCAATAACTACGCGGTCGTGCAGGGCGTCAATCAGGTGATTCCGATCGACGTCTACGTTCCGGGCTGCCCTCCGCGCCCGGAAGCGCTCCTCTACGCGATCTTCCAGTTGCAAAAGAAGATTGATAACGAGCGCGGCAGTTTTCGGCGTTCTCTCAATCTCAGCAAGAGCTGACGAGCTTCGGCAGTTGAATTTCTCGGGCTGCGTGTGAGTGGTTGTGCGCGCCCGGATGCAAAATATGCGCCAAATGCATCCGGCGCGATTCGTACCGGATTCGCACGGCAAAAATTCATATCGGGAGAGAGCACAAACATGAATTACTACGGCGGGAAAGAACTGGCAGCTGCGTTTCGCACCGTGCGCAAGAACACCATCCAGGTGGCGCAGGATATTCCGGAAGACCGCTACGATTTCAAGCCGGCGCCCGAATCCAGAACCGTCGCGCAAACGCTCGCGCATATCGCGTGTGGCACCGAGCTCGCGCAGCACATCCACGGCGAGCGCGTCGATAGCCTCACGAAACTGAATTTCCCCGAGTGGATGCAGAAAATGTCCGCCGCGGAAGGGAAGCTGCGCAACAAAACCGAAATTCTTGCCGCGTTGCAATCGCAGGGAGACAAATTCGCCGCGTTCCTCGAAAACCTGCCGGATTCGGTTCTCTCGGAGCGCGTGGCCATGCCGCCCGGCGCCGATCCAGCCTCCAAGACCCGTTTCGAAATGCTGCTCTCGCCGAAAGAGCACGAAATGCATCATCGCGCGCAGCTAATGACCATCCAGCGCATGGTCGGCGTGGTGCCGCATCTCACCCGCGCGCGGCAGGAAATGATGGCCCGCGCCCAAGCAGGCAACGGCCAGCAGCACCGCTAAATCGACAGAAGCGGCGCGAAATGCCGAGGCGAGCTGCCTTTGCAGCGACTCGCCTCTTTTATTTCACTTCGGCGGTGCCGCTCAGTTCCAGAATGCTGGGCGCGAATGATTCGCGGTGCCGCGGTCTCCCAGCTTCGCCGCTTCGTTTTTCTTCTATTTGGCGTTTCCTGCGAGCGTAGCAATCCGCCGGTCGTACATCTCGGCCATGGATCGCTCTTGCGGCGTCACGGCCATCACGTCGATTGCCTTGCCCAGCGCCCGAGCCTCGGCAACACGGTTGAGCGCGAGTAGCGCTTCGCCTTCGTTGATCGCATAGGGAACCGAGGCAGGCATCAGTTGGCGTGCCTTCACCGCCGCATCCAGGGACTTTTGCTGCGTGGCCGGACTCTGGCGGTACACGACCGAGAGAAACGCCCATGCCGGGGCGAAATTCGGATTGATGTGGACCACCGTCTCCAGGTCCTGGCGCATCCTCGCGGTGCTCTGCGGGCTGTACCCCGATTCGCGGTAGACGACCTGCGCCAAGAAGAACGGCGCGCGGTAATCCTGTGGATTTGAGGCGAAGGCCTTCTCAAGTTCAGTATTTGCTCCCTCGTTGTCGTGCTGGACAAAATCCCCGAAGCCAGTGCACTCGTGGATGGCCGGCAGGTCCGGTTGCAAAGCCGCGGCCTGGCGCAGCATTTCGCTCGCCTGCGCCATATGATTGGTGTGCTGCAAGAAGTCTGCCTGGATCGTGAGCGCTTCGGCCGGCGAGAGTTCGCGCGCCTTGTAGTCGGCGGATTGTTGCGCGATGGCTGGCCGGCGCTGCGAATAAAAAGCCATCTGCCTGGCGTAGCGGTCGATTGTCGACTGCAACGCGTTCAGGTCGCCGAACGTTTCGCGCGCCGCCTCCACTCCATCGCTCGTTTGCTTGTATGCCTTCAAATACTTCGACAAATAGTCTCGCTTCTGCACGTCAGGATCGAGGGTGAAATAGTGCACCAACGCCCAGGACTCCGCGTAGAACAGCGGTATCTTCTCCCGGTCGTTCATTAGCGGCGAGCGCGCGTCGGCGGCCATCAGATCGGCCAATGGAATTAATTGCGAACGCTGCAACGTCATCACTTCCGCGCGCGTCGGGCTCCCGACGACCGTGGAATTGCCGTCCACCAGCGTGTTGCCGTAATACACGGCCACGCCCACGCGCAGCCAGGTCGGTAAGGCGCTGTAATTCAGCCGCAAGATCGAAAATACGTAATCTTCGTACAGGCCAATGTAGGGATTGATTCCTTCGCGGACCGGAAGGTCCGTCCGCAGCGCGATCCAATCCTCATCCGCCCCGGCTTGGAAGACTCCGCCCGGGTGGACGCGGTTTTTCTCGTTCCAAAAATCCGGCAGCAGCACCTTCAGCGAATCTTCGTTCTTCACGGCGATTACGAAAGTCGGAATGCCACCGTCCACGAGCAGATTCGGAAAGTCATCGTGAAATACTTCGCGGATGTCTTCGCACTGCGCGGCAATGCGCCGGGCTTCTTTTTCGCCCGCATTGCTCGAAATCGTGAAATGCGGGCTGGTGACCTGCACCCATTTGTCCTCATGGGCTTGCGCAGGCCAGCCAAATGCTGCCAAAGCACACAAAATCACAGCCACGCGAACCTGACCCCAGCCGAATCCGCGCATATGGTTCCCCCTCCGGGAGCTTTAAAATGTGCCGGGAGAATATACTGACCCATTACTACTTGTAAATAGAAGAGGGCGCCAAGAGGAGCCGGAGGTGAGCGCGCTGCGGCGGCTCTTACTCCTGCCGCCTGCGGCTACTCGACTTCGGCGGTGCCGCCGTCGAATTCCAGAATGCTGCCGGGCGCGAACTGCTCGTGTCGCACGTAGCCCATTCCAATTGCAGCTTTCACCGACGGAGAAAATGCGGCGCTAGTGACGAATCCAACTTCCGCGCCGCCCGCGCGCAGCTTCGTTCCCGCAGGAGGCGGCTCGCCCGTGGAAAATTTCAGTGCCACGCGCTTGCGATTCACGTGCCCGCGCGAGCGTACCCGCTCGACGATCTCCTGTCCCGTGTAGCAGCCCTTGGTGAAGCTGATATGCGTGGTTTCGAGCGCTGCTTCGTGCGGGATCATCGCCTCGTTGAAATCGGCGGGAAACCACGGCACGCGCGCTTCGAGCCGCAGCGCGTTCAGTGCGGTCATGCCGATGGGGGCGCCGCCGAGCTCGCGAACCACGCCCAGAGCTTTGCGCCATAGCGCCGCAAGCTGTTCGCGTGAAGCGAGAATTTCCGCGCCTACCGCGCCAAAATGCGATCGCCGCAGCAGCCAGCACGGATTGCCGTCCATACTGGCTTCCTGAACGCCGATTTCGCTCATTCCCACGATTTCTGAGCCGCAGATTTGTCGCAGCACGTCTGCCGCGCGCGGTCCTTCGATCGCAAAGCTGCCCATCCGCTCGGTCACGTCCTCAATTTCGACTTTCGATCCGATGATGTATTTCTTCAGTGTGGCCAGCGTGCGCTCGCGCTGCGCCGCGTGCGACCGGACCAGCAGCTTTTCCGCCAGCGCGTAGATTTCCAGTTCCGCCAAAATGTGGCCTTGCGGATTCAGGAGCAGCGCCAGCGTGCCGCGGCCCTCGGCCAGCGATTTGATGTCGTTCGAGGTGATGTTGTGCAAATACTGGACGCGATCGCGCCCGCCGACCATCCAGATCGCGTTCCAGTTCGTGTCGAAAATTGCGGCGCTTTCGCGCGCCGCGCGATATTCCGCGTCGAGTCCGGCGAATTGCTCCGGCAATTCGCAGCCCTCGAATTCCGCGAGTTGGACGTGTGCTGAACGATGTTCTTCCGCTAAAGGCGTCTGCATGTTGAATGAGCTCCGCAAGTCATCTTATCAGATTGCGAGTGGCGGCCTTCGCCGTGACCCTGCGCGGCAACGTAAGAGCTGTGATAAATTTGGGACATCCCATGGCTACAGGAATTTACGTTCAGGTGCCGTTCTGCCAGAGCCGGTGCACCTACTGCAATTTTCATACGGGCGTCGTCTCGCGCGATCGGTATCTGCCGTACGTAGATGCCGTTTGCCGCGAAATTTCTGAGGTTGCTGGCGCCGCGACGACCGAAGCGGACACCATCTACATCGGCGGCGGCACGCCCAGCTTGCTCGAGCCCTCCGCGCTCGCGAGGATTCTGGATCAACTGCGGCGCGCCTACGCAGGGGAGCCCGGTGAAATTACGCTGGAAGCCGATCCGGAAACCGTAACGCCCGAAAGGGCCCGGCAATGGCACGGCGCGGGAATCAACCGGATCAGTCTTGGCGCGCAGTCATTTCAGGATAACGAATTGAAACCGGCGGGCCGCATGCATCGCCGCGAAGATATTTTCCGCGCCGTCGATCTGCTGCGCGGCGCCGGATTCCGCAATATCAGCCTGGATTTGATCGCCGGGCTCGCGCACCAGACGCGCCAGTCGTGGGAAGACTCGGTCGGCCAGTTGCTGCGGATTTTTCCGGAGCACGTTTCGATCTACATGCTGGAAATCGACGAGGGCAGCCGGCTGGGAAGGGAAGCGCTCAGCGGCGGCGAACGCTACAGCGCGGGCGCGCTGCCGAGCGACGACGACACCGCGGACTTCTACGAGTCGGCGCGCGAGCAGCTGAAATCAGCGGGCTACGAGCACTACGAGGTCTCCAATTGGGGCTTGCCGGGGCGCAAGTCGCAGCACAATCTGAAATACTGGCGGCGCGATGCGTACATCGGATTCGGCGCGGGCGCGCATTCGTTCGACGGGTTTATGCGTTGGAGCAACGTGCACGAAGCGGCGCGCTACGTGCGGCTGCTCGAGCAGGGAACTTCGGTGCGCGAGCAGATCGAGCCGGTGACTCCGTTTATCGCGCTTACCGAAGATGTGTTTCTCGGCTTGCGGCAACTGTGCGGCGCGGATTTCGCGCGCATTGAAAGCGAATACTCGAAGGAAGAGCCGTTACGCGACCGGCTGGCCATGCTGCGGCTGCGCATCGACACGCTGCAGACGCACGGCATGCTCGAATTCGACGGCAGATTCGTACGCATCCCGCCGGAAAAGCTCACCATTTCAAGCGAAATTCTGCTGGAACTGCTGGGCTGACGCGCGCGGCGCTGGGAATTGTCACGCCGCCATTTTTACCGTGCTAATTTTCCAGGCCGAGATTGCGGATTTTGGTGAGCAGGGTCTTGTAAGAAACGCCGAGCTTTTCCGCGGCGCGCGTTTTGTTCCACTTGGTTTCGCGCAGCGCGTTCTGAATTTTGAAACGCTCCACATGCGCCACGGCGCGCTGCGAAACTTCATCGAGCGGGCCTTCCCACAAAAATTGTTCGGCTAACATTCCATCCGGCAATTCCTCGGGTGCGGGTTTCGGCGAAGGCAACTGCAGCGAGTTGGCGTCGATTTCCGAGCCACTGGCGAGAATGGCCGCGCGCTCGATCGTGTTTTGCAGCTCGCGGACGTTTCCGGGCCAATTGTAGGAAAGCAGCCGCGCACGCGCGTCCTCGGTCAATTTCAGCGACGGCTTCCGAAATTCGCGCTTGAAGCGTTCCAGGAAATGCTCGGCCAGCAGCAGCACGTCGTCGCCGCGGTCGCGCAGCGCGGGAATGGTGATGGGCACGGCGGCGATGCGGAAATAGAGGTCGTCGCGAAACGTTTTGTCCGCCACGGCCGCGCGCAAATCCTTGTTGGTGGCGGCCAGGATGCGGACGCTCACTTCGATTTCCTGCGTGCCGCCCACGCGCTCGAATCGTCGCTCCTCCAGCACGCGCAACAATTTGCTTTGCATGGCCAGCGGCAGCTCTCCGATTTCGTCGAGGAACAGCGTGCCGCGATGCGCCAACTCGATCTTGCCGATTTTGCGCGCGCCCGCTCCGGTGTAAGCGCCGCGCTCGTGCCCGAAGAGTTCGTTTTCGACCAGCCCTTCGGGAATGGCGGCGCAATTGAGCGCCACGAAAGTATGCTCGGCGCGCGGGCTCAGGTAATGGACGGCGCGGGCGAAGAGTTCTTTGCCGGTGCCACTTTCGCCCAGCAATAGCACGGTCGAGTCCGCGGCGGCCACGCGCTGCGTCATCTGGCTGGCCTCTTTCATCGTCGGATGCTCGGCAACGATGCGCGGAAAACCGTAACGCGCGGAATATTCCTCGCGCAGCAGCAGGTTTTCACGCAAGAGTTCCTGTTCGCGCGTGGCGCGTTGCAGCAGCAGTTTCAGGTGATCGAGATCGACGGGCTTCTGGATGAAATCGAAGGCGCCCTCTTTCATTGCCGTGACGGCTTCTTCCACCGAGCCGTAGGCGGTGACGAGAATTACCGGAATGGTGGGCTCGGCGCGTTTCGCTTCGCGAAGAACATCGAGTCCCGAGTGGCCGGGCAGTTTTAGATCGGAAAGGATCAGTTGGTAGCGGCGGTTGCGGGCCTTTTCGATTGCGGCGGTGCCGTCCGGAGCTTCCTCGACCGAATATCCGAAGCGCTCGAGCGCTTTGCGCAGCATGGCCCGCAGCTCGGTCTTATCTTCGACCAGTAGAACGGGTTCCATGGTGGTCGTTTTCTAGCGCGCCCATCCGGGGTCGCCGCCAGCCTGGCGAAGCGCGTTTTCAGCGTCGGAGATGGCTTGCTGGTCGGCCTCGACCTGCTTCTGCTTGGCTTCGATCGCTGCGCGCTTTTTGTTGTAGGATTCGCCCATCGGTTGGCCGCTGGCTTGATCCTGGGCGGCCTTCTGCGGATTGCCGCCGTAATACTGCATCTGCTGCTGGCCGAGTTCGCGCTGCATCACGCTGAGCTGTTCCTGGTCGCGCTGGAGCTTCGCTCGGAGATCGGCAAACTTCGCGCGCCACGTGGCCGCGTCGTTGGCGGCCGGAGCTGCTTTCGATGCGGCCGCCTCTTTCGCGCCTTTCGTTTCTGCCGTTTCCGGGGCCGGCGCTTGGCCGACGGTGGAGACTCCGCCGACGGTGGGCAAATTATCGTTGGTGAAAACTTTGGCGGCTTTCGGAGCGTTCTTGCGCTCCTCGCGGGCTTTGCGCGCCGCCGCTGCCAGCGGATCTTGCTGCGGTGCGGACGCTTTGGACTGGGATGTCTGCGATGCCTGAGATGCTTGAGCCGTGGCGGACTGCGAGTTCTGCTGCGCCCGAGTGGCTACGGGCGCGACGAACAGCGCCGCCAGCGCGATCCATGAAATTTGTCGCATATTCTTTGCCTCCTGGGACGCCCCTGCATTCAGTTTAGATGCGCGCCGCCTGCGAGGGGAATGGAGCCGGTGAAGGCTCCTGCCGCAAAGGTAACCACAGCAAGAATTCGGCGCCGCCGCCCGCCTGATTGCGCGCCTCGATACTGCCGCCGTGCTGCAGCGCGACTTTCTGGACCACGGCGAGGCCGAGGCCGGTGCCGTCCGATTTCGTGGTGAAAAACGGCAAAAAGATTTTGGGCAGGTCGCGCTCGGGAATGCCGGGACCGTTGTCCGCGACGCGAATGCGCAGCCAGCTGCGCCCTCCGAGCTCTTCGATGGAGCCGGAGATCGTGACGCGCGGAGCGTTTCCGGCGTCGCGCGCGGATTCGGCGGCATTGCGCACCAGATTGATGAGCGCCTGGCGCAACAGCGCCTCGTCGCCGGGAAGATCGGTGAACGCGCCTTCGGTGGCGACCGTAGATTGGGGAATCGCTTCTCGCAGTTCACCGGCGACGCGCTCGACGATCGTTTGCATCGGCACGGTCTCGTAGGAAATTTCGAGCGGCTTGGCGAAGCGGAGAAATTCGGTGACCACGTGCGTGAGCGCGCGCGTCTGTTCGAGAATGCGCTCGGCGCAATCGTGGATGTCGCCGGAAGACTCGCTGCGGATCATCTGCGCGTAGCCGGAAACGGTGGCCAGCGCGTTCTTGAATTCGTGGGCGATACCGGCGGACATTTCTCCGAGATTGGCGAGATTTTCTTTCCAGCGAATCTGCTTTTGCAGGGCGACGAGTTCGGTGAGGTCGCTCAAAAGGCACAGCGCGCCGCTGGGTCTCGAATCCGGCGCGACTTCCGGATCTTCGGCGCGGGCGCGAACCAGCTTGCGTCCGCCGCGCCCGAAGCGAAATATCGGAGAAATGGTGACGCCGAGGCGGCGGGATTCGCCCTCCGGAGTGAGGTGTTCGACTTCGGCGCGCTGGAAGGTTTTGCCTTCGCGCAGGCACGCCTCCAGCATGCGCGAGAGATCGGATTCGGCTCCGAGAATATCTTTATAGGAGCGATAGCGCAGAGCTTGCCAGCCAAGCGCCTGTTCGGCCGCGGGATTCGCGGAGCCGATTGCGCCGGTGGCGTTGACGAGCAAAAGGCCCGTGGGCATGTTGCGCGTCACTTCCTCGGAGAGGCGTTCGGATTCCTGAGCGCGTTCCTGGGCCAGCAGATGGAGGCGGGCGAGTTCTTTTTCCTGCGCGCGCAGTTTTTCGATCACGCCCTGCATCGATGCGGTCATGAATGCAGAGGCATTATCGGCGCTTGGTTGCGGAGCGCCCAAATCCTGCTGCATAGCCGGCTTGGCGCTGGAGCGAAAATATCGGCGCGCCAGGATCACCAGCGTGAACACGACGATGATGAGGAGAAGCAGCGCGACGCCGACAAGAACGATCTCGGTGCGCGAAACCAGCGGATGCGGCGCAAGAAGATGCGGCTTCATGCGGCCATCTCGCGCTGGCGGGCGTTCATCATCGCACCATCAGGAACGACTGGTACCACTGCACCACTGGCGTGCCAAAAAACATCACCAGCACGGCCGCGATGCCGAGAAATGTGCCGAAGGGAAGCTCGTAGTCCGAATCTTTGCGGCTGGCGAAGATGAAGGCGAGGCCGAGAATGCTGCCGAGCAGCGAGCCCGCGAGAATCGTGAGCAGCGTGAGCTTGGGGCCGAGAAACGCGCCGATCAGGAGCATCATTTTCACGTCGCCGAGGCCCATGCCTTCGCGATGCCGCAGCCGAAAATAGGCTTCGGAAACCAGCCAGAGCAGGCCGCTGCCGATCGCCGCGCCGATGAGCGCGTCGGCAAACGAGAGCACTGGAATTGGAGGAGGAAACGCGAAGATGTGACGGGCGATCCAGACGGCGGTGCCGTCCGACGGCATGACGGAAAAACTGAGAATCAGGCCGATGGCGAAGCCGGAAAAGTTCACCACGTCGGGAAGAATGCGCTCGCGCAGGTCGGTGAACACCAGCACGATCATCAGCGCCGAAAAGATCGCCCACTTGAGCGCTTCCACCGTGAGCCCAAAAGCAAGAAAACAGGCGAGGAAGAGAAGCCCGGTGAGAAGTTCGACGGCCGGATAGATAGCCGAAATTTTCTCCTTGCAGCCGCGGCATTTCCCGCCCAGAACGAGCCAGCTGATGACCGGAATATTGTCGTACGGGCGGATTTTTGCGCCGCACTTCGGGCACGCCGACGGCGGAGAGACGATCGACTTCCCGCTCGGGATGCGCACGATGCAGACGTTCAGAAAACTGCCAATGACCAGGCCCAGGCAGGCAATCGCGACGGCTATGAATGGCGCGGGGAGCACCATTTGAGTGTGCCAGAAGCGTCGGCGAAGGCTCAAGGCAAGCCGCGGCGAGCGTGTCCGAGTGGCTAACTTGCACCCCAAAGCGCAAGAGTGCCTTGAGAACCCCGCTAATCGGGATCTCCTGGGCGTTCAATTTGCGCCAATCGGCTGCGCCGGGACGTTCCGGGTAGACGGGTGGCCGGCCTTGTGTTTTCAGTAACTTAGGGGTGATTCTACTCGAGTGACTGTCTCGGGTAGAAATGAACGAGTGGCGAGTGGTCAGTGGCGGGTGGGCAGGAAGACGAACAGCAGTTTGCAGGGCGAATGCGAGCGCCCGTCCTGAGGCGGGGTTCGGCGGCGCTGCGGGAGATGGCTGGCTCTGACCGAGTTGTTGGTCGATGCGCATACTTCGTATCGACCGTATCAGGTTTTGGGGAAAAAAGAGAACTGGCCGGAAGTACAGGTTCGGGACAGGAGCGCAGAAGTTGCATCTGGGGGTGCCTGGTGCTATAGCCCGCGGCACCGCTCTATCTCATTTGGAAATACACGGTGATGTACGTCTCGAATGAAGTGGGCTTTCCGTTACAGCTTCGGGGCTGATAGCGCCATTGGCGAACGGCAGCGAGCGCGGCGGCATCAAACTCAGGCCCGGCGGAAAAGATCACCCTTGGATTCTTCACCGAGCCGTCCGCCGCGATCATCACATATAGGACGACATGTCCATTCCGCCCGGCGGATTTCTCGTCCGGCGGATACACCGGCAGGACCTTCTTAATCAGCTTCGGCATCTCAGTGGCCGCGCAGGTGGCCATGAAGATTCCGTCGGCGGGCGGCGTGAAATCCGACGCGGGAGGATGCACCAGAAGTGCGATCCGGTTCACGGAAAACGTGAGAAAAGTTTTGCCCCCGCTGGATAACCGGATCGTTCGCGCATAATCCTTGGTGCCGAAAGGAGCGAAGTCCGAGTATTCCACGGCTGTCAGATTGGGCGCGCGGCTCCGACCCTTGGGATAGAGTTCCGCCTTTAGTTCCGCTTCCTGAGAGTCGAAGCAGAAATCCCTTTCGGACGACTCGCTGACTTTTTCAGAGTTGCCGACTTGCTGAACATACATGCCTACATCTACGCGGGAACACTTGAGATTGGCGCCTGACACCCGTTTGGCTTTGAGCTTTCCCGGACGCAACGTGGCGTTGTACCGCAGTTCCCAGGTAAAGCCCAGCGCGTCGTCCAGATCTACCACCGACGGAATTTCGTAATTCAGATTGCGGTGTTGCCAGATGCCCAAAGGGCCCTGCACGCGGACCCGTTGATATCCCGGAAGCACGATTTTCTCGCTCCAGCGTTCCGGCGAATCCCACAGCAGCAGGTACGTTCCGTTCAGCTGCATTTTCTGAATAATCAGTTGGATGGTCGCCGATAGCTCGAAAGGCGGGCTGCCGGGCGCTTGGAGGTCAGCGCGGTCCGCGGCATCCAGGAAAACCTGCGCGGGTTTCACTTTGTGCTGCTTGCCGCGGGCCTGGGCCGCCGGCAAGAGAACGAGTGCAGCCAGAAAAAGGGGGATCGTAGCTTTTCGGAAGTGCCGCAAACTTCTGCCCCCCAATGGAAGATCGCGAAGATGCTATCACGGACCAGTCTTTAAGGTGACGAAGGACAAATGCGTCAGGTATATTTTAGGTGACGATGAAGACTTGGATCAAGCGGAAGGTGCATGCGTACGAGCGCATGCGGTTCGACCAGGAGCCGGTGCGGACGAAGCTGCCGTTTGAATGGGGCTTGGAGCACATCGGCGGCGAGGCGGCGGAGAGCGATCCACAAAAATATCTCGACCGATTTGTCGAAGAGACGATTGCGGAGAGCGACGCGTGGTACGCGGTGCGTCCGGCGGAGGATTACAAGCTCGACGGCAACGTGCTGACGTTTACGAGCGCGGTGCAGTCTCCGTGGGCGGAGAACAATCGCGTCTACGGGCAATCTTTTCCGGCTAAGGCCGGCAAAGCACGCCGCAGCGGCGCGCGGTGGTGGTGCTGGCGCAGTGGAACGCGCGGTGGGACGAGCAGCAGGGCGTTTGCCGCTGGCTGAACTTGATGGGCATTACGGCGGTCAAGATGAGCTTGCCGTATCACGACCGCAGGGCGATTCCGGGGCACCGGCGCGCAGATCATCTGGTGGCGCCGAATATCGGGCTGACGCTGCAAGCGAACCGGCAGGCGGTGGTCGATGTGCGCGCGACGCTGCGCTGGCTGGAGCAGCAGGGCTACGAGCGGCTGGGAATCTTGGGGACGAGCATCGGGTCGTGCATCGGATTCATCGCCATGTGCCACGATCCGGCGGTAAGGGCGGGCGCGTTCCTGCACGCTTCGACCTATTTTGGAGACGTGGTGGCGCATGGGCTGACGACGGTGAACGTCTGGGAGCAACTGGCGGAGCACGTGACGCCGCAGGAGCTGCGGAAATATTGGTCGCCGATCAGTCCGCTGCCGTATTTGAACAAGTTGCCGGGGCGCGACCGTAAAATGCTGCTGATTACCGGCAAGTACGATCCGACGTTCTGGCCGGAGTTTACCGATGAGCTGTTTGCGAACATGCGCCGCCAGGGGATCGAGTTTGCGAGCTTGCGGCTGCCGTGCGGGCACTATTCGCTGGGAGTGACGCCGTTCAAGCACGTGGCCGGGTACCGCTTTGGGACATTCTTGGCGGAAGCGTTGGCGTAAGAGGCCTGTTGCTGGCGGCCGAAGCCGCTTCTTTTGTGCCGGTGCGGCACGGTACCGGGACGACGGGTACGTCTAAAGCTGGTCTCGCGGGAGCCGATACGATGGGTGGAGGTAAGCACATGGCGAACCCGATCAGTGGTGCCTACCAGGCGCAACAGGCGGCAGCGGCGAACCCGAACACGCAAACGCATACGAACAGTCGGCCCGCGAATCAAACGGCGTCTCCGCAAGACAAGGTGACGATCAGTCAAGCGGGGCAGGCGGCCAGCCAGACGCATCAGGCGCCTCAGCCTGCGGCGCAGGCTCCGAAGGCGGCTGACGGCGATCACGACGGAAGCTAGTTTTTCGCTCTTCGGCGATCTAGAAGCTAAAGAAAAGATCACGCGCACCTCGGCGAACGAAATTTCGCTGCGGTGCGCGTTTTTTTTGGGGGGCGCGGGATGCGGGAAGGCTTGGCCAAACGGAGCGGTTCTCTTGTGTAACGCTTGTGCGTCTCCGGAGCTTTGATTCTTTCGCGGCGGAAAATTTTCGCCGCGAGGCGGCATTGAAGACGCCGATCTGGAGATCGGCGCTCTCAGGAACAAGCAGGCGAAATCCGGCGCGGGACCGCATGGGAGGGACGAGCGCGCGGGAGAATTGAATCGGCGACGAGGTTGCGTGCTGCGCTGAAGCGCAGCGCTACACAGGCGCGGCAAGAACGTCATACCTTTCCCGAATGGCACGACGAGCGGGGCAACCAAAAAAACTCGGCAGCTACTCGCGGAGGAGGGAGGCGAAGACGGAGTTGGCGATGGCGGAGGCGACGGCGGCGATGTCGGGCGAAAGCGAGCGGTCGGCGTCGAGCGGGTCGGAGAGCGAGCGGACGATTTCGTGGGCGCGGCGGGATTCGATACCGGGACGCAACGGGGCGAGCAGATCGATTCCTTGCGCGGCGGCGAGAAGTTCGATGGCGAGAATGTTGCGGAGGTTGGCGAGCATGGGCGCGAGGCGTCGCGCGGCGCCCATGCCCATGGAGACGTAGTCCTCCTGATTCGCGGACGTGGGAATGGAATCGACGGAGTGCGGCGCGGCGAGCGCTTTCATTTCGCTGGCGAGCGCGGCGGCGGCCACTTGCAGGATCATGAAGCCGGAGTTGAGTCCCGCGTGGCGGACGAGAAACGCGGGCAAGTGGCTGGATTGAGGATTGGTCATTTGCTCGACGCGGCGCTCGGAGATGCCGCCGAGAGTCGCGAGCGCGACGGCGAGATGGTCGGCAGCCATCGAGAGCGGCTGCCCGTGGAAATTGCCGCCGCTGAGAACGTCGCCGGAATCGGCGAAGACGAGCGGATTGTCAGTGGCGCTGTTGAGTTCGATGGAGAGCGTGGCGCGGACGTGGGCGAGCGCGTCGCGCGCGGCGCCGTGAACTTGCGGGATGCAGCGAAGGCTATAGGGGTCCTGCACGCGCGAATCTTTCAGCGGGGAGCGGTGCGATTCGCGGATTTCGCTGCCGTGGTTGAGGCGCTCAAGATTGCGGGCGACGAGCGCATGGCCGGGATGCGGGCGCGCGTCGGCAATGCGCGGATCGAAGGCCACGGGGCTGCCGCGAAGCGCGTCAAGCGAGAGCGATGCGGCGATGTCCGCGGTATCGGCGGCGATTTCGGCTTCGCGCAGGGCGAGCGCGAGAAGAGCGAGCATAGCCTGGGTTCCGTTGAGGAGCGCGAGGCCTTCCTTGGCGTGCAGCACGAGCGGGTCGATTCCCGCGGCGCGAAGGGCTTCATCGCCGGTCATGCGGCGGCCTTCGAAAATGGCTTCGCCTTCGCCAATAGCGACGAGCGCAAGGTGCGCGAGCGGAGCGAGATCGCCGGAAGCGCCGACGGAGCCTTGCGACGGAATCAGGGGAAGAACGCCGCGATGGAGCATGGCGAGGAGCGTATCGGCGACGATGGGGCGCACGCCGGAAAAACCTTTGGCGAGGGCGTTGGCGCGAAGAACGAGCATGGCGCGCGTGGCGGGCGCACTGAGCGGCTCGCCGACGCCGCAGGAGTGGCTGCGGACCAGATTGAGCTGGAGATGGCGGATTTCGTCATGCGAAATGCGCGTGCTGGCGAGCTTGCCGAAGCCGGTGTTGACGCCATAGACGGTGGCTTCGGATTCGACGAGGCGTTCGATGACGGCGCGCGAGGCGGACATGCGTTCGCGTGCCGAGGCGGGGATTTCGGGCTGGAATTCGCCGGGATCGAAGACGAGGTGGTAGAGATCTTCGAGGTTAAGCGAGTTGCCGTCGATAGCGATGGTGTTCATGGATTCAGTTTCCGCGCCGCGACCTCCTGAACGACTTGTTCCGCGGCAAGGTTGCTCAATCGATCACTCATGGGCGAGTGCGGACGCGCGTTCCGTCAACGAGTTGGTTGGGAGGGTGCAGGATCACTTGTTCGCCTTCGCTGAGGCCGCCGAGAACCTCGGCCTCGGATTCGTTTCTGTGGCCGACCTCGACATCCCGCGCGGCTGCCCGGCCGCCGACAACCACGAAGGTACTCCAACGGGAGCCGCGGCGAAAAAGCGCGCTGGGCGGGACTTGGAGCACGTTTTGGCCCGACCAGACGACGATGTGCGCTTCCACGCGATAGCTGTCGCCGAGGGAACCCGGCGGATCGACAAAATCGGAGATCACGTTGACGCGCTGTTCTTCAACGCCGAGCGCGGATACTTTCGTGAATCCTCCGGGTTCCACCACGCGAACGCGCGCTCGAAGCGTTTGATCGCCGCCCCAACCGGTGAGCAAAACGGGATCGCCCGGATGAACTTTCACGGCGTCGGTCGAAAGCACGTCGACGACAATTTCCAATTTGCCCGGTTCGCCCAAAACCAGAATAGGTGTTCCAGCTGAAACAACGCGTTCGCTTTTTTCCGTCACGCGAAGGACACGGCCGGCGACCGGCGAACGCAACTCGATCAACGGGCGAGGCTGTCCAGGGCGTACATCGAGGCCGACGAGTCCGGCGCGGGCCACTTTTACCTCCGAGGCGGCCGCTTGCGAACTGTACTCCGCGGCGGAGAGTTCTTCGGTGGCGGTGACGTCGGCATTCCGGGCTTGGTCGAGCGCTTGCGAAGAGATCACGCGCTCGCGGGCGAGTTGCTCGGCTCTGTCGCGGTCGCGCCGGGCCTGCCCGGCATCGGCTCGGGCGCGGGCTTCGCGCGCCTTTGCTTGGCGAAGGTTGGCCTCGGCGGTTTCGACGCGGGCGCGGACTTCCTCGCGTTCGCGCTGATTGAGAGGCAGCGGATCGATGCGGGCGACGATTTCGTTGAGGGTGACGGGATCGCCGTCTTCGAGGTCCACGCGCATGAGGTGCCCCGGAACCGGCGAGGAGATGACGAAGCGGTCTTGCACTCGAGTCTCGCCCTCCTGGTCGACGGTGACCTGAAGCGGGCCGCGCGTCACGCGCGCCGTTTCGACGAGAATCGCGGAGGGCCAAAGCGCGTAGGCGATGATCCCCCCGACAGCCGCCAGCAGCAGAACAACGAGCAGATTGCGACGCAGTTTGGCGCGCTGCAAGCTATTCCCTCGCTTTCAGAACTGCGACCAAGTCAAGGTGGCGAACGCGCCGGAAAATGAGCGCCGCCGAAACGCCGGAAGCCACGCCGATAATCAGAGCGGTGTAAGCATACGTGCGTCCGCTGATGACGAGCGGCATGCGATAGAGCTCCGACTGCATCGAGTACACGAGTAGCGCGCAAATCCCGTAGCCGAGAAGAAAGCCCGAGGGAATTGAAACGGCGGCCAGCAGGGCCTGCTCGCCAAGAAGCATCCACCCAATCTCGCCACGCGTGAAGCCGAGCACGCGAAGAGAAGCCAGCTCATGCGAGCGTTCGGACAGAGTAATTCGCGCGCCATTGTAAACCACTCCGAACGCAATGACGCAGGCAAAGCCCACGAGCGCGCCGACCGAGATATCGAGGCTGCGGGCAATCGTGTCGCGAAAGCTGGCGAGCATGGCTTCACGGACGGCAACGCCGCTGACCGCGGGAGTTCGCTTGAGAAACGAGTAAAGGTGAGAGGCCATCAGCGCATCCACGGCGAGGAAAGCGCCGGAAATGCTCTGGCCTTCGCGCATCAGGCGGTTCAATGCCGCGATGTTCATGTAGGCTGAGGCGCCAATCAGGTCGTCGACCGTGGCCGCGACCTGGATGTCGCGCACTGGGCGCTCTCCCTCCAGTACTTCCACGGTGACTTTGTCTCCCGGGGATACGCCGAGAGATTTGGCGAGACCGGAAGAAATGACGATGCCTTCGGGCGGCAATTCGACCGTGCGTTTGTTGATATCAACGATGCGGCGCAGCTGGCGTTCGGATTCGAGCCCCATAATGGCAACGCGGCGCGAACGGTGCTCGAAGCGAATCCGGGAGGCAACCACGCGAAAGGGCTCCGAACGCAGCACGCCCGGCAATTGCGCCAGCGCGTCGCGGGCGTTTGCGCCGTGAGGTTCGTTAAGCGTGACGGTCACGTTCTCGCGCGACGCGGTTTGGAACTCGACCTGGATCAAATAATCGATCGCGTCATAGAAGTAGAAACCGACGATCAAGGTGGCTCCTGCGAGAGAAAGGGCGAAAATCGAAAGTACGGCTTTCCACGGGCGCCTTTCGAGATTGCGCAGGATCATGCGCGCAGAAAGGGAGACGAAGCGCTGCAACCCAAGCCGCTCCGCCAAGCCGGGCCGAAAGCGTGCCGGCGCCTCCGGGCGCATGGCTTCCGCAGGTGGCAGCGAGACGACGGAACGGAGGGCGCCGACCGCGCCAAGACACGCCGCCGCCGCGCTGATTAGCACTGCCGAGCCGATCATCCCAAAGCTGGAGACGAAACGAAGCTCGGGAAAGCGGAAAAAATCCTGATAAATCCTGGCCAGCCCCCGGCCAAGCCATATGCCGACCGGGGCGCCCACCACGGTGCCGAGCAAGACAGCCACCAGCGCGAACTTGAGATAGTGAATGCCGACCGCGGTATTGCTGTAGCCGAACGCTTTCAGCAACCCAATAGCGCCGCGCTGAGCCTTGACTAGGCGCGACAGCACGATGTGAATCAGGAACGCCGCGACACCGAGGAAGATCGTGGGGACGAAAATGCCGGTGATGCGATCCTGCGTTATTTCATCGGAAACGAACCGGTTCGAAAGCTGGTCATATCGCCCGTAGGCGCCCAAGCCTCCGTACGGCTCAAGCAAGCTATCCAGTCTGGAGATGACTTCGGGTTCGCTTGCGCCGGGAGAGAGAGTGAGGGCGATGTCGTTGAATCCGCCTTCCGTATTGAACGCCGGGCGGAGCGCGGCGCGGCCCATCCATATCACACCGAAGCGGCGGTTATCCGGAAAGACCTCCGCGCCTCGAATTTCATACACGTATTCGGGAGAGATGGCGATGCCGGCTATTCGGAGCGGTTCCCAACGGCCGTTGATTACCGCGCCGATGGTTTGGCCGACGTCCAAGTGATTTGCCGCGGCGAAGGCTTCGCTGACCAGTACGTCGTCGCGGCGGTTCGGCTCGATATAAGTGCCACGGACAATATGCAAATCGTTCAGCATCGGCGCGCGATTTTCGGGTATGGAGACCAGGCGCCCCAGAGCGGGCTCGCCCAGACCCGGAACGTCCAACGTGACCTCCACGACGACCCTGGTTTGCGCGGACGCCACGCCGGGAATCGCCGCGATACTGGCGGCCACGGAATCGGGAGCGCGCTTGAGATGGGCGAAGACGTCCGCAAAGCGATAGCGGCTGTAATAGTCCTGCTGCGCGCGCAAGATCGATTCGTACGCGCCGCGCATGGTGACGTAGGTGGCGATGCCGCAGGCCACTACCAGAGCCACGGTGAGCACCTGGCCACGCATCTGCCAGAGGTCGCGGCGAAGTTTTGTGTTGAGCGCGGTCATGGAGGCATCACCACGTCAACTCCGAAGGCGCGAGCTTCTTCTCGTTGTGGCGCTCTTCGATAATGGCGCCGCTGCTGATGCGAATGACCCGGTCGGCCATCGATGCGATCGCCGCGTTGTGAGTGATGACGACGGTGATGGTCTTAAGCTGCTGGTTCACGCGCTCGATCACTTCCAGCACGAGTTTGCCGGTGGGGTAATCGAGAGCACCAGTCGGCTCGTCACAGAGCAGCACTTCGGGTCGCTTAGCCACGGCGCGGGCGATTGCAACGCGCTGCTGTTCACCGCCCGACATCTGCGCGGGGAAGTGGTTTAGCCGAGCGTCGAGCCCAACGAGGCGAAGGCACTCCGCGGGATCGAGAGGATTCTTGGCGATCTCGGTTACCAGTGTGGTGTTTTCTAAAGCAGTGAGGCTGGGGATCAAGTTATAGAATTGAAAAACGAAACCGACATGCTCGCGCCGGTATCGGGTGAGTTCAGATTCGCTGGTAGTCGTCAGGTCGTGATCGAGATAGAGGACTTCGCCGGACGTGGGGGTGTCGAGACCGCCGAGAATATTCAGTAAAGTGGATTTGCCGCTGCCGGAAGGACCGAGAAGAACCACGAATTCCCCCGGGTAAAGGTCCAAATCCACGCCGCGCAACGCATGAACCTCGACGTCTCCCATGCGATAGATTTTGGTGAGGCCCCTGGCGTGAAAAACAGCATCGTGAGGTTGTGTGCGCATTGCCGGTTATCGACGGCGCCCGATTAAGATTGGACGCCACGATTTCTCACTCAACGAATAGCCCAGGGCCGAAGTAACGGCTGTGATACCGGTCACTCAAAGGCATGACGGCTGGATATGTGGTGAATGGTCCGCTTAAGGGGTAAGCAGCTTGTGTTCAGAGGCATAGGGCAGCGGGAAGTGCGGGTGGAGCGTGCGCATAGCATCCAGCGAAACACCGCTGGCAAAATTTCGACAGGCTTCCGCGTAAGTGCATGGGTAGAAACCACACACATCGGAGCGGAACTGGCTGGCGGGGAAAAGTATGTTCAGGTAAGATGTAATAGTTTACGGAGAAAACCTTGACCCTCACGAACATACAGCGGTCGGATAATGTAGCGAAGACGCTGGTTCGCGTCCGCCCGCGAGGATTTTGTGCCGGAGTGGTGCGCGCCGTGGATATCGTGGAGCTGGCGCTGGAGACTTTTGGCCGGCCGGTGTACGTGCATCATGAGATCGTGCATAACCGCTACGTGGTGGACCAGTTGCGGCGGCGCGGGGCGATTTTCGTCGAGACCATCGGGGAAGTCCCGATGGGAGCGGTGCTGGTCTTCAGCGCGCACGGCGTGCCGCCGCGGGTTCGTGCCGAAGCGAAGGAACGGAATCTGAAGATTATTGACGCCACGTGCCCGCTGGTGACAAAAGTTCACCTGGAGGCGCTGAAATTTGCGCGCGAAGGCCGCACGCTGATTCTGATCGGGCATCGCGACCATCAGGAGATCGTCGGCACGTCGGGCGAAGCGCCTCAGCAGACGGTGGTGGTGGGCAGCGTGGAGGAAGTCGATCAACTGCAAGTGCCCGATCCGAAGCGGCTGGCGTTTCTGACGCAGACGACGCTTTCGCTGTACGACACGCAGGAGATCGTGGCGCGCTTGCGGCAGAGGTTTCCGGATGTCGTCGGGCCGGCATCGGACGACATCTGCTACGCGACGCAGAACCGGCAAGAGGCAGTGGAAGCGCTAACGCGCGAGGTGGAACTGATTCTGGTGGTCGGCTCGGCGAACAGCTCGAATTCGAACCGGCTGGTGGAAGTGGCGCAGCGAGCCGGAGTGGCCGCGCGGCTGATCGAAGACGCGAACGACATCGATGCCGCTTCGCTCGAAGAAGGTGAAGACGGTAGGCCTGACGGCAGGCGCATCGGCTCCCGAAGTTCTGGTCGAGCAGGTGAGCCAGCGGCTTTCGAGCATCGGTTTCACGAACCATCGCGATCTGGATTTGATTCGCGAGGATGTGCGGTTCACCCTTCCGCCGGAGCTGGCCGCGGCGCGTCAGGGACGGGCGGCAAATTGATCCGGCACTGGTCCTGCGCCGGAACTACAGACAAAAGGAGCGTATGAGTGGCGGTCAAAATCGTCCGCCAACCGAATAAGATTATCGTGTTGGGCTCGCCTACGAGTGCGGCCGCGATGTCCGCGGGCCACGAAGGCGCTCCCGCAGCGCTGCGCAGCGCTGGGTTGATCGAGCGGCTCCGTTCGATCGGGTATGAAGTGGAAGATTTCGGCGACGATCCGGTTCAAATTTCCAAGCCAGATGAAGAGAGTCCTCGCGCGCGGAATGTTTCGGGCGTGCTCGCGTCGATCAATGCGCTGAAGCCGCGCGTGGAGCAAGCGGTGAAGGCGGGCGCGCTACCGCTGATTTTGAGCGGCGATTGTTCGGTGGCGCTGGCCACGGTCGCGGGCGTACGGCGATATTTCCGGAACGTGGGCCTGATTTATATGGATCGCGACGCGGATTTGAACACGCCGGCAACGACACCTTCCGGCTCGCTCGACGGCATGGTGATTTCGCACATCACCGGGCGCGGCGCGGCCGAACTGGTGCGCTTCTGGAGCGAGCCTCCGCTGGTGCGCGATCCGGACGTGGCGCTGTTTGGCGTGGCGCGGATCGATCCGGCCGAGCAGGAAGTGCTGCAGCACAGCACGCTGCGGAGTTATCCGGCGGCGGACGTGCTAAAGAGAGGCGCGGCCGATGCGGCACGTGTGGCAGTCGAGCGCGTTCACGCCAACAAAAACGAATTCGTGCTGCATTTTGATGTGGACGTGATCGACGGCTTTGCGGCGACGAATTATCCGGGCGAAGGCGGGTTGCGGCTGGAAGAAGCGCGCGACGCTCTGGAGGTTTTTGCCTCGCAGCTGCACCTTGGGGCGATCGAAGTTACGGCGTACAATCCGGCCAAAGATCCGGACGGCAACGGCGCGAAACTGGTGATCGATCTGCTTGCGGACGTTCTGGCGAAGCGGCTCGATGCGCTGAAAGCTGCAGCTGCTCCGGCGGAAGCGAAGACCGGGGCCGTCGCGCCCAAGGAAGCGATCGCGGAAGAAGCAGCGGCGCCCGCTTCGGCGCCGTCGGCGACGGAAACCGGTGGCGGACCTGCGGAAAGCGTGCCGCCAGCCGCGCCGGGCGAAGTGCGGACTCCGGATGCCAGCGATGATGCGGAGAAGGCAGCAGGCGAATCGCAGGACGAGCAGGCGAGCGCTGAGTCCCCGGAAGATTCCGGCGAGCCCGACGAATCCCACTCCTGATTTCCATCGCGCGAACGAACTAACGTGCCTAGAACGAAGAACTCTCTGACATTCCAGCCGGAAGTGATTATTTTTGACGTCGACGGTGTGCTGGTGGATGTGCGCGGGTCGTTTCACCGCACCACGCTCGAGACGGTGCGATTTTTCACCAACCAGCGCGTGACGCGGCACGAACTGCAGAAGTGGAAAAGCCAATCGGGCTTCAACGACGACTGGAAACTTTCGACGGCGTGGGTGCAATCGCTCGGCGGCAAGCACGAATACGACGAAGTGAAGCGGAAGTTCGTGGAGCTGTACTGGGGCACGAACGGTGACCGCGGCAATGTGGAGCGCGAGAAGTGGCTATTGCCTCGCACGCAACTGCGCCGCCTGGCTGCGCGCGCCGAGCTGGCGATTTTTACGGGGCGGGTTCGCAAGGAGCTGGACTACACGCTCGATCGGTGCGAAGTTCGCGAATTTTTCGGGCACATTGTGACGGCGGAGGATGTGTCGAAACCGAAGCCTGCGCCGGAGGGCCTGCTGGCGATTTTGGACGGCCGCGATCCCGCGAGGGCGATTTACGTAGGCGACAACGTTGACGATGCGCTGGCCGCGCAGGCGGCGGGCATTCCATTTGTAGGGGTGGTGTCGCGCGAGATCGAGCGGAGCCGGTCGCGCGCGGCGTTGCTGAGAAAGCTTGGCGCGAGGGTGATCCTCGAGAACGTAAGAGAACTGGATTCGCGCATCGCACGGCCGGTGCCGGGATCCAGTGCTAGAACTTCTGTCCCATCAAGGGCATAGAACCTCCCGGTAGTGCTTAACAGAACACCCGTACCATTGCCGGGATCCAGCCCCGGAAGTCATAGTGATGATTCGGCAGATAGGTTCACCTGCCGTTCGCTATGACAGACACCATCCAAGCGCGGACCACAGCCGCACGCGGATTCGTCCGTAGCCTCAACATTTTGTTGAAATTCGCGCGGATGTACGAGTTTGGCCACCCGCGCACGGCGAAGCAATACGAGATCGCATGGGCGGAATTGCGCACGGCGCTGGGCTCGGACGATGAGGCAGGGCTGCTGCTGGCCGTCTCCGGCGACCAGCTGCTGATCGACGGCATCCCACTGGACGCCGGCCCATCCGAAAAGAGCTTTGCGCAGATGCTCTCCGCCGCGGGTATCGCCAGCATCCACTTCTCCCCCAAAGTAACGCAGGCCAGCCTGGCGCGCTTTGTGCGCGGCTTTCCCACCGGGTCAGGATCGAAGCCCTCGCAGCTGGCGGAGCAGATGAAGGCCGCGCTCGAAGGCGATCCGAACATACATGTGAACGAAGTCTGTTTCGTGCCGGCGGATTCCGCGGTGGCGAAGACGACCGTGGCGGCGCAACTGGCCGCGCGGACTCTGGGGATGAACTCGGAGCAGACCGACGCGCTGCTGAATGATCCGGGAAAGCTACTTCAGTTGATCGTCGCCGCGGAAGGCACGAAGGGACGCGGGGCCGGGGATAGCAGCGGCGGCCCGGGTGGCGGATACGGCAGCGGCAATGGTTCGGGCGGCGAATACGGGTACGGGGGAAACCGCGAAGGCGGATCCGGCAGCGCATACAGCTACTGGCTTGGATCCGGCGATCCGGGCGGAAAACAGGGTTCAGCGGCGGTCGGGCTGGCCGGGGAGAGCGGCGTGGACGGCGGTTTTCGCAGCGGACGTCTTGGCGCAGCGGGTTCGGTTGACGGTGGAAAAGAAGGCGAGGGGCGAGCGTATTCCGAAGATGGCGTGGTTGGAGCGTATTCAGCGGGGAGCTTGCTGAGCGCACTCGGAAATCCGGAGTTTTCGAACGGCATGATTTCGCCGGGAGGCGGGACCGTCGAGGGGCCGATTACCGCGGTTCATGGTTCTGGCGGCTGGAACATCGTCAACGGCGGAAACGAAGGAGTTGCCGTCGAGCCGAATTCCGGGGGGTTTTGGCTGAATCAGGAATTCTCCGGAAAGGAATCGCCTTCGGGAAAGGGTGTGAGCGGGGCCGCGCCGAGCAGAGCTTGGAATCCGGGGCCGGGCGGCGCGGCCCCAAGCACCGGAAGCCGCGCGGGATGGAACAGTGCAGGAGGCAACAGCGCGGCCGGTTCCATTGACGGTGTTGCCGGCGGCCGTGAGATCAATGCAGCGCCTGGAAGTTGGCCGTCGACCGCGGGCGGAGCGGAAGTCCACGGACACGCGAGCCGATGGGTCCATTCGTCGGCGGGCATTCGCGTGGGCCAGCCGGCGCGGGGCGCGCGCAAGGGATCCATGGCGGTCGAGACCGGCATGACGACGCTGCATGAAGACGAGCTGCAGGGAATTCTGCAGGTGCTGGCGCAGGTGGCGCGGACGAACGACGCGGCCAGCGAGAAGATCGACCCGACGGCATTTCAATCGCGGCTTTCGGTGTTGCCGAGACGCGCGCGGTTCACCGTGAGCCAGGCGCTGGCTGCGCTGGCGGCGCAGGCACCGTCGCAAGAGTCGGACCGGCCGACGCTGCTCAAATTAGCGGAACACATCGCGGTGCGATTCGCGATCGATAGCTTCGAGCGCGGGGACGTGAAAGTGAATGCCGTCCGGCAGGTGCTGGACGAGATGAACCTGGAGCTGGACGGGCTGCGAAAGATTCTGGGCACGTACGAAGAGAAGTTGGTGCGGGCGGGAATTCCGGTGCAGTCGCACACGGACGTGTTGGCGCGGGAATTCTGGTCACAGGTGCCGGAGGAAAAGCGCAAGGACGTGCTGGAGTCCGCGGACGCATGGTGCGTACCGGCGGTGAAGGCGCGGGAATACATCGATAAGCTGCTCAAACAGGGGAAGAACGAAGAAGCGGACAACATCCTGCGGAATTACGCGAGTTGCCTCGGCAACAAGAATACGGAAGCGCGAAGGCAGACGGCGTTGGGGCTGGCGGAATTGGCGCCGACGTACGCCGAACGCGACGAGAAGATCCTGACCGACACGATTCGCGAGCTTGGCGTGCAATTGGCAGAGGAGCGGAATTCCGAGTTGCAGAGCGTGTTGGGAGCGGCGTTCGTGCGACTGAGCCAGGAAGCGACGAGGAAGCGGTCGTATCCGGCGATTCAGCGCTCGGTGGAGATGATCGAATACGTGGAAAGCGAACGGCCGGGAGGCGGAAAGAGCCTTGGGCCGCGCATCGCCGTGGAAAACAAGCTTTCGGAGTTCATCGACGAATCGCTGCGGGCGGGAGAAGTTCCGAGCGGGCTGAAAGACTTGCTGCGCCGCATGCCAAAACCTTCGGCCGAGCAGATCGCGGCGCGATTCAGCCGCGTGGGATTCCGGCAGGACTGCGATCTGCTGGTGTCCATGATGGAATTGCTGGGAGCCGAGGGCCTGGAGCATTTGCGGGCACAATTGCGGGACGGAGACGCGCACGAGGCCATCGACACGGTCGGAATCCTGGCGCGAATGGACCTGGAACAGCTGGAGCGGCATTTGCCGGTGCGAATGAGAGAGTGGAAAAGGTCCGCGCACGATCGCGTGGTGAGGCAGATCGCCGCAAGCGGCGCAGAGGAGCGCGGGCGGTTGCTGCTGGAGCTGTTCGACTCGCTGGATGTGTTGATTCGTCCGCTGGCGATCGACGAAATCGGGATGGCCGGCGAAAAGCTGGCGGAGATGCGGCTGCTGCGGATCGCGGAGGGTGACATTCCCAAGGGCTCGACGGAGTATCTCCGACTGAAGGCGATCGAGGCGCTGGGCCGGCTGCGGACTTCGGGCAGCGAGACGGTGCTACGGCGGATCGCGGAAACAAGGAAAGCGTGGCGCTGGACGTATGCGTCCGAGCTACGGTTGGTATCGGCGCAGGCGCTCGACAAGATCGACCCGGAATGGGTGCGCGACTTTTTGCCGCGCAGCGGGCTGAATGTGGCGGAGCTTTCGATCGAGATTTTGGATAGCGATCCGGAATCTTCCGCTATCCGGCAGCGGCGGTATCCGCGGCTGCGCCTGGAAACGCCGGTTATCGCCGTGACGACGAACTTGAAAGAAAACTACCAGCTGGAAATTCCGGAGATGGCGCTGGGCGGGGGAGTGGCCGTGTGCCAGCAGAATCTTCATCCGGGAAGTGTGGTCGAGTTGAAGATGAACGGGACGCTGAACGCGGTGCGAGCGCACTCGATTGTGCGCGACGCGAATACGCAGGCGAGAGCGTTTGAAGTTGTGGAAATGGACCTCGAAGAGCGCGCGAAACTGCGGAAATTGCTGGTGCAGCTGGGAAGCTTGCAACGGCAGTCGCGTCCGGACGAGCGCAGCCGGAAGAGCGCGCGGACGTTCATTATCGGCGGCTAGAGAGAGCTTTCCGAACCGCTGCTTGCATTTGGCGCGACTTCGAATTGCCGGCGGCGTTTTCCTCCGTTTCTGTCCCGCGACTGCAGCGAACCCAAGCGAACTGCAACAAGAAACAATCCTGCCAGGCTGACTGCTGAGAGTATTTCGAAGCTGCGAAAATCGAAGTGCATGCCGAGCCATGCGACTAGCGCGAGCCCTATGGTGATTCCGTAGCAAGCGAGCGCTACTTGGAGTGGAGACCAGCCGCGGGCGAGCAGTAGGTCATAAAAGTGCGAGCGGTCGCCTTGCAGCGGGGACGAGAGTTGCCGGAGGCGGCGGAGCACGGCGAGCGCGGCGTCGATCACTGGCAGGCCGGCGAGGACAAAGGGAAGAAAAGCGAGCGAAGTGGCCGACTGATTCGCGCGCGCGGGATCGAGGGTCAAAAACGCGATGCAGAAGCCGAGCACGGTGCTGCCGGAATCACCGAGAAAAATGCTGGCGGGCGAAAAGTTAAAGAACAGAAATGCGGCGGACGAAGCGAAGATGCTCCAGGCAACGGCGGATGCGAATGGATCGCGAGCAGCACTGAGCGCGCTGTGGGAAATCGCCAGGTAAGCGACGGCGGTTAATCCGGCGACTCCAGCGGCGATGCCGTCGGAGCCATCCAGAAAATTGAACGAGTTCGCAAAGACGATGACGATCGCGCAAACAGAGACGAGGCTTGCGGCGCCCGAGCCCGGCAACACGCGGGCGATGGAAAAGCGCCAGCCGCCGAGCCAAAGCAAGATCGCGGGCACGACTTGGCCGGCAAGTCGGGCCAAGGCTGGCAGGCTGCGCAGGTCGTCGGCGAGACCGATGAGCCAGATTGTTGTGAATGCTGCGAAGAAGAGAGGATTTTCGCGGGCCGCGTGAGGAGCCGAGACGAGAATTGCCGCGAAAATTGAGAGGGCGACCGCGATGCCGCCGAGGCGCGGAGTGGGGCGCGTATGGATTTTCAGTGGGCCGGGAGAGTCGACGGCGCCCCAGCGCAAGCAGAGTTTTCGGACGATGGGCGTGAGTGTGAGACAGAGCGCGAACGAGGCCAGACCGGCCGTGGCTCCGGGTGCAATCACGAAATGACTCCGTGCAGAAGGCGGCGCAGGTGACGGGTGCGGATGCGGGTCGCTTTGCGTGCAAGACCGAGCAGACCAGACTGGCGGAAGGCGGCGCGGAGGTCCCGCGCATAAAGAGGTACAAGGCCGCGAGACATATCTTCATAGAAGCGGCGGGAGGAAGTGCCGTCCGCGATTTCGGCGGATAGGCTGACGAAGCGGTCGAGAATTGAGCGAGCGATTTGCGGAGACGGGATTTCGGCGAAGCCGGATTCGGCGAGCCAGAGCGGGCGGACTTCGATGGAAGCGAGAGCGCCATTGGAATGAAATCCCGCAACGATCAGGAGGCCTTCGCGTTCGAATGGCGAGGCGACATAACCGGAGACGATGCTGCCCAGGCCGTAAAGGCAAAACGCGGGCACGTTGCGGTTCGTAGGCAGGAGCTTTGCGCCGCTGATGCGGTGGGAATGGGATGCTGCGACGACGTCGAATCCGCAGGAGGCGATCGAGTCGATGAGCGCGAGGTCGTCGGGATCGGAGCGATTTGTGCGCAGGCATCCGGCGTGGAGCAGAGCGATTGCGAATTGCGTGCCTTGGGATTTGAGGGCGGCGGCGGCGAGGCGGGCGCGAGTCATGGTGGCGGGCTCGACACCTGCGGATCGTCGCGTGGCGAGATCGCGCGAGGCACGGGCAGCGGCCCAAAAACCGACGCGAACGTCTTCGGGACCGTGCCAAACGAAGACTTCGGGAGCATCGCGAAGAGTGCGGCCCGCCCCAAGGTTGATGAAATTGCGTTGAGCGAGCGCGGCGCGAGTGCGCGCGACTCCAGCACTGCCGTGATCATAGGTGTGATTGTTGGCGAAGCCCACTACGCGCGAGCGAATAGATGCGAGGTAAACAAGCGAGCCGGAACTGGCGGAGATGATTTGGCCGATGCCGGTAAGGGGGCGAGCAGGAAGACTTTCGGAATCGAGAGCGCACTCAAGGTTGAGGAACGAAATGGAGACATCGTCGAAGGCAGATTGCACGCTGTGCGCGGCTGCGGACCAGGCGCCGTCGGGAAGAAACAGAGAGCCCGCCGGCAAAAAATCGCCGACGATGGCGACGCGCGCTGCGACCGCGCCGGGCTGCGCGGACTGCCAGAGCGTGAGCGAAGGTGGCGTCATGATGCCCGTGCCTGAATGGTGGTGGCGGTCTGCGAAAACGCCCAGCGCAGAAGGCGCTTGCGGAGTGGATGCCGCCAAACGGGAACGAGTAGAAGAACGAGGGGGACGACGGCGACCGCGGTTTGCATCGACGATGCGGAATGAACGCGAAGCGAAACCACGAGCGGTAGACAAATTGCGGCGCAAACTGCGCTGCTGATGAGTAGGCCGCGGCTTTCGGACGGAAGCAGCACGCTGAACGGGACGCGGTTGTCGAGGTGATATGCGACGACGATGAGAATGTATCCGCACGCTAATGAGAAGGCGGAAGCGGCGACGACTGCGGTGCCACCGAAATATCTGCCGGCGAGGAAATCAAGGCCGCCGTTGAGCGCGGCAGTGATGATGCAGCCGGTGGTGACCCAGCGGAGAGCGCCGGTGCCGAGATCGAGAACGTAGGCGGGATTCGACAGAATGTTAATCAGCCAAGCGCCGGCGAGGATGGCAACGAATTGGACGAAGATCGGTTCGTAGCGGCCGATCCAAATGCGCGAGACGAGCGGGCTGAGAACGGCAAGGCCTGCAAACGTGGGGACGGCCAAAAAGAAAACGAGGCGGTAGGATTCACGGTAAATGGCGGGAAGGGAATCGGGGTCGCGTTCTTGGAGGTGCGAAACGGCGGGGACGAGGACCTGATTGGCCTGCACGATCAATTCCCGGAACGTGACGACCCAGCGAGAGGCGAGATCGTAGAAGCCGGTCATGGCGAGTCCGCCGAATTTGGCGATCAGAGCTTTTGCCACCGGCTCGCGGAGGGATTGGCTGGCGGTGATGAATTGGAAATGGAGTCCGTATGCGGCTATTTCGCGAAAAAGATTGCGGTTCCAGCAGCGGGGAAGCAGCGGCAGCTGGGGAAGTTTGCGTCGAAGAAGCGCCCAGGTGAGCGCGACGAAAGCCGCGGCTTGGAACGCTTGCGCGAAAGCGAGGCCAAGCAAACCGTGGCCCGGAACGAGCGCGAAGGCGAGCAGAAGGTAGCAGAACGAGCCGCCGAGTTCGAGATAGTTGCAGAGAGTGATCCATTGATGTCCGGCGAGGGCAGCTTGGAGGATTCCCTCCATGATGTTGCACCAGAGAGAGACAAGGGCGAATGGTAGGATGGCCCAGGCCTCGGCGAGGTTTGCGCGCGGAACCACGAGCGCGAGAATCCAGCGCGTGACAGGGTAGAGTCCCGCGGCGATGAAGGTGACGGCGAGGCCAATGGAGAGTACGGCGGTCTGGATCAGAAGCGAGACATGGACCGGATCTTCACGCGCAACGTATTTCGCGACGAATTTGATGATGCTGGTCGAAAAGCCTTGATGAGCCAGTGCGACGATTGAAGTGGTGGCAAGGACGAGAGACCAGATGCCGAGACGTTCCATGCCAATGGAGCGGATTAGAAAGCGATAGAGGAAGAAAAGAATCGCGGCGCTGGCGATTACTTGAATGGAAGTAGTCAGCGCGTTGAGGAAGATTTCGCGGTGCTTCATTTGTTCACGCGGGATGCCGCCGCGGAGCGAAAATCAGGCGCGTGCGGCGGCCTTCGTTCGGGCTGCCAGATGCCGGAAGCGCGGCCGGCGAGAGCTTTTATGGTCCCTACGAGGGCGGCAAAATTTACGAGGCAGAAAGACATTGGGACCGACCACGGGATGCGAGTTCGGCGATTGCGCAAACAAAAGCCGATAAGGGCGGCGCCGTAGAAGGCGAGTTGAAGCGCGAACACCGCCCGGAAGTACGAGCTGGCGAGCAGGCAAGCGTTCGTTGCCAGCAGGGCGATGAGGAAATAGGGAATGAGCCAGCGCAGCAGCTTGTGCGACCAGAGTGCGACGGCGGTCGCGCCGTATCGAAATGGGTTCAGCAGGTCGCGGTGCGCAAGCAGCGCGCGGAAGTCCTTGCTGCTGATGCGGGATTTCATGCGAAGCATCGACGAAGGGCGATTCTGCGTGAGGTTGGTGGCCGCGACAACGCGCGGGGCGATGCGATTCAGCATTCGGGCGCGAATGACGCGCAGCGGCAAGACGAAATCGTCGCCGAAGTGCGGCGCGAGAGGCTGCCATAGCGAGCGGCGCATGGCGAAGAGAGAGCCGGAGGCCATGGCGAGCAGACCGAGATTGCTTTCACGCCGACGCAGCCAAGTTTCGTAGCGGAGATAAAGACTTTCGTTGCCAGTGACGGCAGTTTCGGATGCATTGCAAAAGCGGGGACAGGCGCTGACGAGTCCGACCCGCGGATCGGCAAAGTGTTCGATGAGATGCGAGAGAGCGGCGGGCGGGAGCAGGCAATCGGCGTCGGTAAAGACGAGAATTTCGCCGGAGGCGTGCGCGGCCAGGCTATTTTGTATGGCGCTTTTTCCGTGCTGCTGCGAAAAAGAGACCAGGCCAACGCCTTCGCGAGCGAAGCGACGGACGACTTCTTCGGTGCGGTCGGAGGAGCCGTCACTGCCGATCAAGAGTTCCAGGCGGTCGCGCGGGTAATCTAGTGAGAGCAGATTGCGAAGCTTTTCCTCGATGCAGGATTCCTCGTTGTGTGCGGCGACAATGATGCTGACGAGCGGCAGTTGGCTGCAAGAGCTGCGAATTGATTGATGGTGGCCGAGCGCGCCCAGCCACAGCAGCAGCGGATAGCCGAAATAGACGTATGCGATGACGGAGAAAGATGCGCAAAAGAGGACCAGCATGAGCTTGTGGTTCATGGAAGAGCGGGCTCCCGACGAGATGCCGGTTGCAGGATGCGGCTTTCTGCGAGTTCGCGGTAAGTGATGAGCTGGATGCCAGCGCGGTCCACAGCATCGCGAAAGTCGGTACTGGTGAGCCAGTGAAGTTCGCGCTCGCGTTGCGCGTGAATGCCGTCGGTTTCGGAAAAGCCGCGCTCGAAAAGGCCGGGATGGCAGGTCCACTCGAACGTTCCGGGAGGCGGATTGAGCAGCGCGGCAAGCCACTGTTCTTCCAAAGCATCGACTTTGTGACGGTCCCGTGAGCGGAACGACACGCGGGCTTGGGGCATGCGGAGACCGCGAAATGGAACGAACTGCAGTGCGGCGCGATCCGCGCGAACGAAAACGCGACGCGCGAGGGAGCCTTCGTGGGGACCTCCGAGGCGATCGGCGAGTGACGTGTCGGCGCCATGCGGCCAGAGAGTGCACCGAGGAGCGCGGGCGCATGAGATTCCTTCGGATTCGAGCGCGCGGACGAATGGGAGCACGGCGGCGGGATAGAGATGCATGTGATGGTGCGAATCGGCATGCGTGGGGGTGTTGCCGCAGTCTTTCATCCAGCGGATTTGGGCGCGAAATTCGGCGAAGATCTCGCGGCTGCGGGCGCGCCCTGACCAGAGGCGGCGAATCATGACGCTTGCCGGGTGGAATCGGCCGTTGGCGCCGACGAGCGACGGGATTTCCTCTGGAGGAAGAATTGGGCGGCCGGCGCAGATATTCAGATGCACGCCGATGCCGAGATGCGGAAATTGTGCAGCGCGGTCGAGAGCGTACTCTGCGGCGGGCATGTTGGGCATCAGCGACGTGCTGGTGAGAAAGCCATAGCGGTGAGCGAGGATAATTCCGTCCGTGATGCCGCGGCTCATGCCGAAATCATCGGCGTTGAGGATTAGACGGGTGGAAGTCATTGAGGCACCTCATTGACGATCAGAGGAATTTTGCCGCCGGGACGAGAAATGGGCGCCGCCGCGAGTTCCGCGGTGACGCATATTGTCTCGCCGAGCAAATGCTGGACGCGCGCGCGGATGTGCATGAGCTCCTCCGTTGCGCGAGTTTGCAGTGAATCTTCTCCGGCGCCACTGGTGGCGGCGCGAACGACGACGCGGTCGGGACGGCTATGGACGAATTGGCAGAAGCGGAGCGCGGTGGCTTGCTTCAGCAGTTGGTTTAACGCGCGAGGGGAAAAGAGTCGGCCGTCGGGACAGCGAAGGATGTCGCTTTCGCGGGTGATTGTCGGAACGACGTGCGGAAAGGCTCGGCCGCAAGGGCACGGGCCTGCATCTTCCCAACGACCGCGGTCGCCGATCTGATAACGGATCAAGGGCATGGCGCGATTGAGAAAGCCGGTCCAAACAAAGTGGCCTTCCTCACCGGGAGCGATGGCATCGCCCGCATCGTCGAGAATTTCGAGGTAACCATATTCGGGGGCGAGATGCATGCGGCCGGCTTCGCATTCCTGAATGAGGCCGCAGTATTCGGTCATACCGTAGCTATCGAGAATGCGAGCGCCGAAAGCTTCTTCAATTGTGGAGCGGTTCGATGCGTAGAGCGGTTCGCCGCTAGTGAAGATTGCGCGCATGGGAATTTGCAGTCCGCGGGCCAGTGCAAAATCCGCCAGAATTCCGAGGACGGATGGGAAGCCTTCAAGAACTTTTCCGCGATGGCGCTTCAGAAACTCGATATAGATGTCTGCTGTCGATTCCGAGAGATGGAAAATGCTGGCCAGAATTTGGCGTTCGGGCAGGTTGTAAGTCCAAAAGGGCGGCTGGCGGCGTTCGGCCGGAACGACACGCGCGCCCTGGAAGGTGATGCGAGGCTGGCGAGGCCTGATTTCCGCCCAAGCCCATTGGCGCAACAGAAACGCCCAGTTTTCGCGGGCGAGTTGCTCCGTGTAGGCGACCTTCAGGCTTGCGCCGGTGGTCCCGGTGGTGCCGGCGCGGACGCGTTCGCGCGGAGGGACGTCCTGCGCGAGCAGATTGTCCTGATTCGCGAGCGCGGTATCCCGTGTGAGGATTGGCAAGCGGCGAAGATCGTCGAGAGAGCGAATCTCCGTGCGTGAATAGTTGGCATAGTAAGGAGCCGAGTGAAGGGCGTGCTCCAGAGTGTGGCGGAGGGCGCGGATTTGGTAATCGCGGATTTGCTCGGCGGTCCAGGATTCGTTGCGGCGGAGCTGGCGCAAGAAGGCGAGCGCCTGCGGCGAGTAGCGAATCCGGGTTAGCAGCCAGCCGCGCGCACTGGTGAGAACGTGCCGCGCGGGAGCCGGCGTACGGTCGTAGTAGTTTTGCAGGCGAGGAAGATTATTTCTTAGGAGGGGTTCGAGCATGGCTGGGGGCGTGCCTCCTCGTGTTGACTAGTGATGGATGCGAACAGTGTTTGGAGCTTGCGGACTTCGGCGGCATTGTTGTAACGGTGAGCGACGAGCCGCCGGCCCCGCTGCCCCATGCGGGCGGCTTCCGCAGGCTGATCAAGCAGGCGGGCGATAGCCTGGGACAATTCGGCGGCGCTGCCGGGCTGCACCAGCAGACCTGCTTCCCCATCGCGAAAGAACGGGCGCATTGGCGCCAGATCGCTTGCCACTACTGGCAAACCGCAGGCCCAATATTCGAAGATTTTCACCGGAATATTGATCTGAAATTTTCGAACTGGCAGCAACGGGCTGACGCCGATGCGCGCTTGGCTGAGAGCTTCGGACATGTGTTCGTGATCGAGGCGGCCGTGGATTTCCACCAGGGAATCAAGGCCCAGCGCGCGGATGCGGCTGCGCAAATCTTCTTCGGATCGCGAATCGTCGATATAGCCGAGCAGAAGCAGGCGCGGTGGATTGGGCCTGGCGGCGAGCAACTGAAGAGCGTCGAGGAGAACAAACGTGCCGGTGCGCTCGGAGAGACCGCCGCGATAGACGAGATCGAATGATGCGTCGTGGCAGCGCGGAGCAGGCGACACTGGGAAAAAGTCGAGATTCGGGAAGTTGTAGAAGACGAGCTTTTTGCTGTTGCCGTGACGAGCGAAGCGGCGGAGGGTGAACGGGTCGGCGGTGATGATCGCGTCGAAAACTCGCGCGGCGAAATGTTCTGCGAGCGCCATCGTGGCCGCGGCCAGCGCGCGCAGCGGCCTGGGGATCGATTTCTTCGCGGCTGCAATGGATGGAAAGTCCTCGTAGGCGTCGTAGACGATGCGTTTGCGAAAGACAAGCTTCAGAAAGAATGCTAGTGGAAGTAGCTGCGGATCTTGGATGTGGTAGAGACTGGCTCTCTGGCGCAGGAGATTGACCAGAAGTCCCGGCCACGCGAGGAGCCGCTGCAGAATGTTTTTCGGCCTGGGAATGGCTACAACTTCGATTCCGCTCGCCAATTCGCGCGAGTCCATCGGCGCCACGTAGCGGACGGTGACGCCCGTTTCGGCGAGAGGCAATAGCTGACGGTGATAGGAACGGCTCTTGAGCTGCGTGTGCACGGTGGTGCAATGGCAGACGACGAGAGGACGCTCTGCGAGCTGCGCGGCGCGTGGTTGAGCAAGTTGTGCGGCGGAGGCGGCCATGGCTCAGGTTCTCACCGGCGCCGGAACGAAAATACGCCCTGGGTCCGACTGATGTGCGCGAAGGGCTCGAACGGCGAAAACGAGGCTGACGAAGAGCCAGGTGGAGCGATCGGAATTGATGTTGCCGGTGTTCACGGAGTTGACCATGCCGACGAGCAGAAGAGCCGCCGTAATTTGAGACAAAGACGCATACGGCGAAAGACGGTCGCGAATTTGGTGAAGTGCCTCGCGGATGGCGCTCCCGAAAATGGCGAGCGCCAAAAGAAGAGCGGGGATTCCTAGCTCGCACGCGATTTCGAGAAAGATGTTGTGCGGCCACTTGTAGAGAGTCGGATTGGGCGAAACGTAGCGGAAGCCTGCCAGGCCGGCGCCGATGAGCGGATGCCGCTGGAGCAGGTGCCACCCGTGATCGAGCAGGTCGGCGCGGAAGTTCAGCAGGTCGCCCATGCTCTGGCTTGTGACCAAAGTGCTTAGGTAGGAAATCGACGCGCTGGGAATCCCGATGAAAGGGATTGCTGCGACGGCGATTGTCGCCAGCGATGCGATGTCGAGGAAAAGTTTGCGATTCCATGCCACGCTGACGATCACGGCAAGGGCGCAGGCGATTGCCGAGCCGCGCGAGGCCGAGCCCACCAGTGCAATGGCGGCAACGCCCAACAATGGATAAGCGAGAGCGCGGCGAGGAAATGAATAGCGCGATATAACGCCAAGCCAGATCAGGACGAACAGGGCACAAGCGACGTGGCCGAGGCCGATCGTATTGTCGCTGGGTGAAACAAGGCGATGGTTGCTGCCGAGACTCGAGAGCGACCACGCGCAGATCGCGAATGCGGCAGAGCCGAAGCCGATCAGGAATCGCTTCATGGCGGCGGGCGTATTTAGGACGAAAAAAGGCGCGATGATCACAATGCCGGTGACCGTCAGGAAGCGGCCAAGCTTGTCCAATCCGGCTGCGAAGGCGGGCGTGTAGACGAGGCTGGCGGTCATCATCGCGACGAGCAGGACGAAGAGGAAATACACAGGCGGAGGCGATAAAGGTCGGCGCTTGCGAAGAAGATTGAGGGCGATGCCGGCGAGCAGCACGGCGCCGAGTGCCAGGGTTAGGTCCATTGGCACGAGCGATGCGACGGAGTCGTCGCCTTTTACGTCGCCGATGACTACGTATGCAGCCAGCGCGAATTCCGGATAGAGAAGCAGAAGGGAAAGCGCAGCCAGCATTGCTGCGTGACAAAGGAACGTGGCAGGAGACTGAAGCGCAACGCAGAGTCCCGCGCCTGCGGCGAGAGATGCAGCGAAAATGGCCGCTTCCGACAGTCGGAACGATCTCGCGTGACCGAAGGTGCCGCAATGGGTGTGCTGTTCCATTTTCAGGATGCCGGTAAAAAAAGAACGTCGGTGACGTGTCTGAGCGAGGCGAGATCGACAGGCGTTGTGCCGTCGATGATGTCGCGCGCCGCGTAGCCATAGTGAGACACCAAATCCGATAGTTCGCTGATTTTTCGGCGCATCAGCGGGTACGCGCGCGGGGCGATCTCGCAAATGACGGCAGGAGGAGCGCCGGACTTTTCGACGTAGCCGCGCAAGCCTTCGAGGATCGGGAGTTCGAATCCTTCCGCGTCGATCTTAATGAGAGCGACGCGCGCGATGCGCTTCGACTCGATGTAGGAATCTAGGCGGATGACCGGGACTTTCAACGCTGCGACCACTTCGTGGCCGGTTTTATAGCCTTGAACTAGCGTGTTTTGACCGGGTTCGCGGGTGACTTGGATGGTTGCGTGTTCCGACGCGGCACCGGCTGCACAGGAGTTGGTGACAATTGTATGTGCGGGATTGATCTCGGCCAGGCGCCGAAGACGTTGAAAATAATGCGGCACGGGCTCGAAGCTGTGAACTTGCCCGCTGGGGCCGACCAGTTTGGCGCCGACGGCCGAGAGATAGCCGACGTTTGCGCCGACGTCGATGAAAACATCTCCCGGGCGCAAATAGCGCTTCATCGCGTCGATGACTAACAGGGAAAAGGAGCCGAAGTACATCGCCGCGGCTGAGGAATTCTGTGAGGAATCGAATTCAAAGACGACATCGCCGATGCGGCGCAGCGCCGGGAGCGGCGGCGCGGGCCGCATTGCGTTTGCCTTTGCGAGCATCATCCGGCCAAACAGCGGCGGATTCTTGGCCAGCAGCGTAAAGGCGCGGGATGCGGATTCTCGTAGATACATGGGTTAAGGCCCGACCGTGAGTTCGCGCGGAGCGGCGCCAATAATTTCGTCGTGCACGATGGACGCGTGTGCGAACAAGTGCTGGAGTTCGCTCATGCGGGCGACGTCGGACCGGAGGATGCGATTTTCGTGGCGGTCGCGCACGACACCGGACTTGTGCCCGTGAAGATCGAGGCGGATGGCCGTACGTGGGCGGTTTGCTGGATCGCCGGGGCACGCCCATGCGGGACCTTTGTGGATTCCGTTGCCGTGAATGGCGGCGATGCTGCCGCGTCCGGTGTGCAGCGCGACCCAGGAATTGCGAGGATACGCGCGCTCGACTTCTTCGTCGCTCAGGCGGCCGTCGTTTGCGTCGATCCCGAGATCGCGCGAGAGGCGCGGGCGGCAGGAGCGGACGTCATATCGATTTGAGCCCGGCACGTAGATGAGCGGGCCGCAATGGTCGTCGATATCGACGAGGTAGATGAAGATTTGCAGAGAATCGGATTCATCGTTGTCCTTGTGGAAGTTGCTGGAGTGCAGCGGGCGAGAATGCGGAAAATCGCGAACGACCGTGACGCGATAGAGCGGAGGGATGCACCCGAGGAAGTTAGCGGCCATTTTGAGAATACTTTCGTGAAAGGCGACGTCGAGCAATTCCGGAATGTGCAAAAGAGGATCCCGAAGGGCAATCATTTTTTCGGTGGCGGCGAGTTGTTCGTAAGAGAGCCCTTCGAGACTATCGCGTTCGCGATCCTGAACGGAGTAAGCGCGGCGGAGATCGATCTGAAGATTACGGAACATCGCGTCCGCCTGGGTGTAAATGCGGGTCACGATTTCAGGCGGAAAGTAGCTAGGAGCGAGGGCGTAGCCGAGATTGCAAAGCGAATCGACTTTTTCAGCCTCGAAGTCGTTCATGCGAAACAGAGGAAGACTGGCGCGGTATTCCCACCGGGCTTTGGCGCCGGCGACGTGGCGCGAGTAAAAGAGGCGGGATTTGCAGATCGCGCCATAAAGAGCCGGGCATTTGCGGATGGTACGGATGAGGAACGGCGAACGAATGGCGCGAGAGCGGCTGGACGCCGTTTGCTTTACTGCGCCCGGTGCGGATAACGTGGTTGAGGCGGGCATTGGACCTCGCTTTTTCCTGCTGGTGCTAAACAAGCTTGGAATGTTCGGTAGTGCTGCTGCCGGTCGAACCTACTTTCAACACGATGAATGAAACGAAAAGACGCTCGCCGAGCGCCGCCGCGTAAAGTGTTTGCATTGCTGCAAGAGCTCCGGGGATCCGGACGGCGGTATGTTTTATGGCGTTGCGCCAACGATTGCGTCCCAATTGTTGCCAGCGCGACGGCCGGAAAAGCTCCTGTTCGTAGGGAAGGCGAACATGGCGCGCGGCGGTGAACCCGTAAGTCGCACACAAATGGCTGAGCGTGTTCAGGCCGAGGAAGTGGAGGTCGTCCGGGGTACCCCAGTGGAGCTGATTCCACCGGCTGACGCCGCGCGCCATTTCGGTGGTGCGCATGATGACGCGACCGCCGGGCGCGAGTGCGGCGCGCAAGGACCGAAACATGGCGTCGAATGAGGATATGTGCGAAAAGACGTTGATCATGGTAATTACGTCGAATTTGCGGTGGCCGCGGAAGCTCTCGAACGGAAGCTCCAGCACCTCGCATTTAGCCGTGGTGCGAGCGACTTGCGCTGCGACGGGGTTGAGCTCGATTCCGAGCCGGTAACAATTCGGGCGAGATGCGAAGCGCTCCAGCAGGTTTCCAGTTCCGCAGCCGACATCCAGAATGGAAGTGGCGCCGGCGCTTTCCTGCGCGATTAAATCAAAGTGGCGGTCGTAATAGAGCACTTCGCCTTGGTAGCGGCGGCCGCAATCCAGTAGTTCAATGCCGGGAAATTCGCCGGACGAGACGCGCAGCTGCTGTTCGGAGACGCACGGATACGGGTGAACGGAGAAGAGTTCGCAGATGTTGCAGACGCGAAGTTCGCAGCCGCCGTCTGAGAACGCACGAGCGGTGGAAGCGCTGCGGCAGAGGGGACAGGACGGCGAAGCGCTCGCGGCCACTGCGGGACTCCCTTTGTAGTGCGCGCCGAAGCCGCCGTCAGCGTACATGCGTCTGGTAGCGTTCATGGCCGCCCGTCCACGTGCCACCGCTGAGAAGTCATGGTGTCGCCGCCTTCATGTGCGCGGTCTCGCCTACTTCAAAGTCATCGACGCGTGCGCCCTCGCTATTCAAGATTTCGCGAACGGCCGAACAGACTTCGTAAACCTGCTCGGCGCTCATCGAAGGGAAGAAAGGCAACGCCAGGCAGCGATCGGACGCTGATTCGGTATGCGGAAGGGCGCCCTCGGGAAGAGTTTCAATTTGCCGAAAGTACGGCTGGCGATGGATCGCTGGAAAATACGGGCGGCAATCGATACCGCGCTTGTGCAAACCAAGCATTAGGGCGTCGCGCCGCACGGCGGGGGACGGCCCCCTCAGCTGCACAACGTAGGTGAACCAACTGCGCTTGGAATTCCCAACTTCACGCGGGAGGTCGATTCCCGGGACTTCCGCCAGGGCCTCGGAGTACCAACGCGCAACGCGCTCGCGGCGTGCGAGAAGCTCGTCGACGCGTTCGAGTTGCGCGAGGCCGAGCGCGCAGTGCAGTTCGCTGAGGCGGTAGTTGTATCCGAGATGAGCGTGGAGCAACCAGCCGCCATCGTCCGCGCGGCCCTGATTGCGGAGGCTGCGGCACAGCGCGGCAATTTGGGCGTGATTTGTGACGACCATTCCGCCTTCGCCGGTGGTGAGCTGCTTATTGGGATAAAAGCCGAAAACGGCAGCGTCGCCGAACGTGCCGACTCGGCGGCTTTTGTATTCGGCGCCGAGTGCCTCGCAGGCGTCCTCGATCACGAGCAGATGGAACTCGCGAGCAACTTCGAGGATTGGCTGCATGGAACAGGGAAGTCCAAATATATGAACGGGAAAGATCGCTTTGAGAGTGCGCCCAAAGTGGCGATTGACTAGGCGATTGTTGCATGTGTCTCGGACGTAGTCTCGCTCGATCCTTTCGCGAATTGCAGCCGGATTGAGATTGAGCGTTTGCGGATCGATATCGGCAAACACGGGGCGGGCGTCTTCGTACAGCAGGCAGTTCGCCGACGCAACGAAGCTGAACGAAGTGGTGATTGCTTCGTCTCTGGGGCCGATTCCCAGCGCCTTTACACACAGGTGCAGGGCAGCTGTTCCGCTGCTGGTCGCGACCGCGTAGCGCGTTCCCACGTACTCTGCGAAACGCTCCTCGAATTCCTCCAGCAGGGGACCAAGGCTCAGGCGGCCAGAGCGAAGCAGGTTCGCGACGGCATTGATTTCGCGCTCGCCAATGTCCGGCTTCGAAAGGGGAATTCTCACGCAGCCTCCACCGGGTTCATGGCCGCGAGCGGGGCTTTTTGTGGAGGAGCGGGACACAGGAGACTGGCGGCGTTGCGTTGTCCGCGGAAGGCGGGAAACAATTCAGCGATGAAGGCGGCCAGCCCGGAAGAATCTTCAGCTGAGAGAAATTGCTCCATTCGGCCAATCGCCCTCAGAATTGCGTTTGACCGCGGATCTTTTTCGCGAATTGCTAAAAGTCGTTCGGAGGAGGTCGGGATGGGATGCTCCCACTCGTCCCATAGCTGTTCGTGGAGCTTTTCGCCTTTGCGCAGGCCAATGAACTCGATGGTGATGTCTTTTCCCGGGCGCAATCCTGAAAACAGAGCCATCGTTTTGGCGAGGTCATAGATGTTGAAGGGTTCGCCCATTTCGAAGACAAACGTTTCGCCGTTTCTGCCCAGCTTCGCCGCGCCGAGGATCAGATGCACGGCTTCCGACACGGACATGAAATAGCGCGACGCGTGCGGGTCCGTGACTCGGATGGGACCACCGCGCTGAATTTGTTCCCAAAACAGCCGGATGACGCTGCCGGTGCTGCCGGCCACGTTGCCGAAGCGAACGCTCGAGAAACGAGTGCCGCCGTCTCGCTCGCAAGATCGGTCCGCGAGCTCTTGCACGCACAGCTCGGTGAGTTTCTTCGACAGCCCCATGAAATTTTGAGGATCGACGGCTTTGTCCGTGGAAATGTTCACGAAGGAGTCGATGCCGTAGTCGCGAGCCGCCTCGGCAAGATTGCGGGTGCCCAGCACATTATTGCGAATGGCCTCTTCGGGATGCAGCTCGATCATGGAGACGTGCTTGTGTGCAGCTGCGTGGAAAACAATGTCAGGCCGCTCACTTTTGAAGACTTTGCGGACACGGGCATTCATGGAAAGGTCGGCCAGAATGGGTTTGACTCGCTCGGCGCCAAGGCGCTCGGCAATTTCGAGATTGGCGTAAAAGAGGCTGTTCTCGGATTTGTCAAGGAGCAGCAACTTCGCGGGGCGTGCCGCGGCAATTTGCCTGGCCAGCTCGGACCCAATGCTGCCGCCCGCGCCCGTTACCAAGACGGTTTTGCCGTCGACCAGCCTGCGCGTCTCGTCCGTGTTTACTTGAAATTCGTCGCGCTCCAGTAGGTATTCGATCTTGGGACCCCGGAGGTGACGCGGCGAAACGCGCGCAGCAGCGGCGCCCTGGAGCAATTCGGGAAGCGACGGAAGCGACCGCACAGGCAGGTTTAGGCGGCGACATGCATCCAGAATGTGATGCATTTGGGAATGCGTGGCGCTTGGAATGCAGACCAGGATTTCGTCTGCGTGAGATTCCGATGCGACTTTCGCGAGATTGTGCGTGCCGCCCAGGATGGGAATGCCGTAAAGCGAGCGGCCCCATTTTTTAGAGTCGTCGTCCGCCAGAGCCACGGGTCGGAGCGGCGAACTGGGATCGAGGGCGATTTCTTTGAGTACGGACATGGCAGCGTCACCGGCGCCAACAATGACAACGCGCGAGCCATTCTTGCGCTGTGACGCACGATGCGCGCGCCAGACCCGTGGACCGAAATGAAGAACTCCCCACAGAGGTGCAAGTGAAGTCGCGTCTAAGACGAACAGCGCGGCGGACGGATGTACGCTTGAAGCACGCAGGCAGCTGAAGATCATGAGACAGACCGCATTTACCGCGACAGCTGCCGCAAGCGCGGAAAGGTCGAGCAAATTTGCGTGACGCAGGGAACGGCGATAGAGCCGGAACAATAGAGTTGCGATCAGGGCGGAAGCAATCGACTCCACGAGGGTCGCACGAAGGATCGCTTGCGCCCAGGTTGATCCGTAGGCCTCTGAAAGCAACATCACCGAAAAGAGGTAGGCAAGAGCTGCCAGCGCAACTTCTGCAATGAGCACGAGAAATGGGGCGCGAAAGGTGCCGAGGCGAGTTGCTAAATCGCTGCGCGACAGGGAGTTGGATCCAGCGATTTCATGTATGCTCCGAGTGGTCCTTTCAAGAGAGAGGGTTTGCATTAGTGGACCCCGTTTTAATCGTTTTGTAATTGGCACCCCGCGCGACTGCGTCGATTGTACTGGCCGAGATCTGTGGCCACGGGACCGCCGCTGTCGCGCACTCTGGTGGCCTTACCCCCGAAGCTCTACGGGAGAGTCCTGATCGGGCCACTCGGAATCAGGCGGGCGAATCTGCCCGCTCATTTCTCACCCTTGCGTGGTTGTTGCCCGTCGGCCGACTCCTACAAACGCCGGTAAACAGCTTCGGGAATCGGATAAGTCCTCTTGTTCAGGACCGCGCCAAGGATTGGAATTTGTGCGTCTTCAAAATGTTGCTTGGCCACACGGGCCGGTGCGCGCCGCGTGGCGTTCGAGGCGATGACCAACACGACTCCGTCGCTGAGCTGGCCCAGCAGAAGTGCGTCGCTATAGACGCTGATCGCCGGAACGTCTACCAGCAGGAAATCGAACTCTTTGCGCAGTTCAGCGAAACGTGCCTGCAGCCGAAGCGGGTTGAGCGCTCCATTCGGTTCCGGCCCCACGGTGCCCGCAGTCATCAGCCAGAGGCGATTCGTCCATGTCGAACGCACGAAGTCTTCGACCGCTCCCGACTGCCGCGTGGCCTCCGCGAGGCCGGGACTGATCTCGGCGCGAAAGCGTTCGTGTAATGCAGGAGAGCGTAAGTTGGCATCGACAAGGCATATGCGGCCGGGCGTGTGCGATGCGAGCAGTTCGGCGGTTCGCGAGCAGACCCAGCTGCAGCCGGCGCCGCTATCGATTCCGCAAAATACGACGGCTTTGCGCTCCTCGCCGGGCGGGGGTGATAGAAAGACTCGCTGTACCAGCCTGGCGATCTCATCGTCTGCCATAGTCCGATGGTCTCGTGCCGGTGCGGTAGCGTTTGCAGTCGCCGCTTGCGGCTGTACGCGGGGAACCGACCCGACCTGTGTCGTGGCGTCACTCAGCATGTCGAAATTGCGGCCCATCAACGCTCCTGTTCCTGCTGTGTCTTTCACCGTCTTTGCGCTTGCAACTCCGTCCGCCGAACGTTATGCACTCGAGGTGCTGCGCGGAATTGCCGCCAGCACTTTCAAATCGAGATAGCGATTGAGCTCGTCCGGCGTGCGGAACGACGCGTCCATTTGGTCGGCCGCATATGCCGCGCCTATGCCCGTGATCCCGGCGGCGAAAAGGCCGCCGAATAGCAGCCAGCCGACGTGCGTCGCGGGTAAGGCTGGCACCGTGGGAGGTTCGGCGAGTGATACGTTGACGATTCGCCGTTCGTCGAGTGCGTCTGAAATGCGGGCTTCCTCTCCCTTGCGCAGGTAGAGCAGGTAATTGTCTTCCGCCGTTTTTACGGTGCGCGTTAGATTGGATTGGGTTTCGGCGATTTGATCGAGCTTTTGCGCGACGGTTTGATAGTGGCGGATCGTGCGTGCCATCGACACCGCCTGGGCCGCGTACTGAGCGCGATCAGCCTCGGCCCTGGCGAGCTCCGTGGATATCCAATCCTGTGCCGGGACGCGGTCAGTCGTGACTTCCGATACAGGAGAGAGTTCGGCCGCTTCGATAGCCTTCTGTGTTTCGGCGATTTGGGTTTCCACGTCTTTCACCGGTGGGTAAGAAGGCGCGTATTTCACGAGCATGTCGGTGCGCTTCAACTCAAGAGAAAGCAAAGTGCTGCGCAACTCGGCTAGCAACTGCGCATTGCCGGCCTGCCGCATTTCGGTGGTCTGCCGTTTCGGCGCAGAAGTCTCCTCCGCGCGGAGGGCTTTGGCGCGGGCAGCTGCTGCGTAGGCGTCCGATTGATCCTGCTGGAGTTCCGCTTGGAATTTGCTGAGTTGATCGAGCGCAAGTTGCTGCTGCACCTGAGCGTCGACGACCCCTTCTTCGCTATCAAAGTCGACTCGGCGGGCTTCGGCGGAGGCCAATGCGTTTTGGTATTCGGCGGTTTGTTGTTCAAAAAAAGTGAGAGTTCCAGAGGGACGATGCACGGCGGCGTGCTTTTCCTGATAGAGACTCTCCAACGTCTGCAGCACGCGCGCTGCCAGTTTGGGATCGCGCGAGGTATACGCCACGCGGATGATCGTGGTCTTTTGAAGCGGTTCGACGGTGAGTGCATTTCGAAGCGCTTGCTCGGATTCGGCGAGGCGTGCTGCCGGCGAATCGCCGTCTCCCCCGATCCATTCAGTGAGTCGCGTCCGCCACGATCTGCGTCCACCATCCAATCCGCAAACCAGCACCACCTTGTCAAGTAGGTCCCGGCTTGTCAGCAGTTCCACTTCGGAGTTCATGTCTTCCTGAGAAACGGACGGCACGGGCGCGACAGCGGTGTTCAAGTCCGGCGTCACAACGGATTCGGCACGGTCGCGGTTCACGAAAATCTTCATTTCGGCCTGATACGTGCGAGGCAACAACAGAGCTGCGAGAATCGCACCGCCGAAGATTCCGAAAAAGATCAGAGAGGCAATTCTTCGCTGTCGAAAAACCGGCATGGCCATGTCTCGCCATGTCCGGCGGGGGCTGTGGCCGGGAGCGCGCCGCAGCGGCGTCAGGTCAGCGAAAGCGAGGCTCTCCTTGAAATGTTCGTCGTTCATGGCTGTAACTGGTAATAGGCGCCGAAACCAGATGACGGTATGAAGCGCTCGATCTTTGAGATTAAGTTCTTCGGGACGTACAGCATGTCTCCGGGAAGCAGTTCCGTATCCTCGTTTTCGCGCCCGTCAAAAATCCGTTTCAGATTGATTCTTGTGACCTGGTAACGTGCTCCATCGACCCTGCGGAGCAGGAGCGCTTGGGACGCCTTGGCCGCTCCGGTCAGCCCCCCGGCGATGGCGACGGCCTCCGTTGCGGATGTCGGGCCGCGCAGATCGTATTTCCCGGGGTGGTTTACCTGGCCAGTGACGACGAAAAATGGCTTGTTGAAGTTTTTCAGCTCGACCGTGACGATCGGGTCGTGGAGAATGTTTGCGTAAGCGGCCTTGATCGACGCGACCGATTCTTGCGTGGTCAAACCCGCAAGTCGGACGTCTCCCGCACCCGCCAAACTTGCGTAGCCGTCCGGTTCGATCGTGACCGTTTGATTGAATTCCGGCGTTAGCGGAAAGCTGATCGAGATTTCGTCACTTGGGTATAGCCGGTACCGCGAGTCTCGGCGTTGTAGCACCGGCGATTCAACGGCAGACGCACCGGCGAGGCTCGCATTCACCGATCGATTGGATGGTCGAGCGACTTTTGCCCGGCCTGGGACGCGCGCCAGCGCCGCGCCAGAACACAGGAAGAGCAGGGCAGAGCTCGCGACCGTCAAGTGGAGCTTGAGCATAAGGTGACTTTCTCATTTCGAACGGCAAAGCCGGTCTCCGCATCGGCTCTGATTCCGTCCACGCGCAACACGCTCCCTCGTACGTTCACGCAGGGCACCCGGGCTTCGCCCGGCAACATCGGCAATTGAACGTTCAGCTGCACGGAACGGCCCACTGGGGGGAAAACATCAGAAAACACGTATGCGCCGCCGGGACTGATATCGCGCGTGTAGCCGCGCGCTTCGCGTGTAGTTCCGTCCTGCGCGGTCCAGGTAATGACGACCTCGGCACGCAGCGCGTAGCGCACGGCTGAGCGAAGATTGTCGCGCTGGCCGAATGCGCGGATGGTTCCGACCGAATGCGTTGACGGGTTGGGCGCGGAAGGCATCGTGACGTGCGCCAAAGTACGCTGCGTGGATTGCAGTCACAAGTGGCGGAATGTCCCGAAAGGGCACAGTCGCCGCCAGGAGAGTATGGCGGGTGCGAAACTCGATTCTTCGCTGAGAGGGTTGTACCGACAAGTTCCGGCGCGACCTTGCCAATAGACCTGTTTTTGATGTGCTCTGCGCCACATACAAAAGTCTCTAACAAGAGACGAATGTCTCTACCAGTTGCGTTCCATTTGGGGAAATCAGAAATCCGGGAGAACGTCCCGCGGCATAGCGGCCGACCATGACTTCAGTTAGAAATTATGCTTAATCTGAGAAACACGACTGAAAAGCAACGACTTCCAACGCCCTGATTCTGTCGGACTCGGTCGGGAATGCGGTCCCTCGCAGTTCGACCCCTTGTGCTCTCGGTTGGCGGCGGTGACGCAACCACGCCTCGCCAGTCACGCGTTTTCTTGCGAGTTTGAGTGCCGCCGCTTGCGCCGTCACAGGAGTAGTAACGCGGAGCAGGTCGGGCGTCAGCGACTCGCAACCTTCGCCCTCGGAGAAGTGCGACGAATTTGCGAATTCTACATTTTCTTCTTGTATATCAGCTCTGGACTTGTCTAGAATGCGCTCACCCTTCCAGAACTCCAAAGCTGCAGAGGTGTCTCATGGAGAGAATGCAGCAGTCGCGGAGCTCTGCCATCAGTGTTCTCGTTGCAGAATCCAGCGGTCTGAACTGCCAATTGCTTGAAACGGCCTTTCGCCGGAAACACCGGGGCTTAATCATTGTAGGCTCGGCGGTCGGTTTGGATCGAACCGTCGCGCTGGTCGAGGAGCGCAAACCCGATGTGGCCGTCGTCAGCGCCCAACTTGAAGGGGGACCGCTCGACGGCTATCGGGTGCTGAATCAGTTGCGATCGCTCCAGACCACGACACGGTCGATACTTCTGCTCGACTCGCGGGAGCGGGATCTGGTGATCGACGCCTTTCGGTGTGGCGCCGACGGAGTGATCTTTCGCGACGAGCGGATCGAAACTCTCGGGCGGTGCATTCATGCGGTGCACCAAGGCCAAATATGGGCCAGTAGCGAGCACCTGCGTTATCTTTTGGATGCTCTGTGCCACTCGATGCCGTTGAACTTACGGGAACGACGGATCGAGCTGCTTTCAAAGCGCCAAGAAGATGTGGTGCGGCTTGTTGCCGAAGGGATGACGAATCGCGGCGTGGCTGCGCAGTTGGGTTTGAGCGAGCACACGGTTCGCAATTACTTATTTCAGATTTTCGACCGTCTCGGGGTATCGACGCGAGTCGAACTGGTGTTGTACTACCTGCAGAACGTCCAGAGGAGGGCCGTAGGAGCCAACGATTGAGTTGAGAAACAGCGTGAGTCAAACGGGTAAACACCTGAATCGGCGATGCGGCATGACCTGGAAGATTTTAGAGGCATCGCCCGATTGCGGTGGGTGCGGAGTTGCGACTATACGTACGGCGGTATCCGTGGCTTCGGTCGCGCCGCGAATGAAGTCTCAGGAGTCGCCGGCGAATTCCGTGCCGGCCGACAGGTCATCGGCCCCCCAGCCCGTTTTGATTGTTTCTCGCGCGGGTTCCAATTCTTATTGTTCCATCCAGACAGAGTCGGAGAGGCGACAAAGTGGCAAGCAGCACTCGCGTATCGATATATTGTCATAATCGGCTGTTGAGGGATTCCATAGCACGTATTCTGTCTAAGCGAACCGAGTTCCAGGTAATCGTCGCTCAGACCTGCCAGTCGCTCGCCGGCGGAGCAGGTGCTCCTGACGGCACGGATGTGTTACTTTTCGATTCGCTGGAATACCTGATCGAATGGGCGAAAACGGCGAGGGGCGGATTTTCAGGCGCAGCTCAACCGCGGCCGGTCCTTTTGGCGATGGAGGATGATTCGGCTCATTTCTTGAGAGCGGTTCGAAGTGGGGCCTGGGGATATGTGCTGCAGGATGCCTCGGCGGCGGACGTGGTCGCTGCTATTCGCAGCGTGGTGGCCGGACAGGCGGTTTGCCCCCCTCGCTATACGCGGGTTCTCTTTGATTACATCGCCACTCAGACGGAAGAATTGCCAACCAGCCGTCGGCGCGCGCGATGGGGTTTGACGCGCCGCGAGCAGCAGTTGATTCCCTTAATCGAGCGCGGTCTAAGCAATAAGGAAATCGCAGAGTATTTTCACTTGTCCGAGCAGACGGTGAAAAATCATGTTCACCGGATTCTGCGAAAAACCGGAGTTTCCGACCGGCTCAGCATCAGCGAAGCTTGCCGGAGTTCGCTGAACGTCGTTGGTACCGGCACCAGTGTGGAATCAAAACCAGAACGCATTCGGGTGCTAATCTAGACCGCACTGAAAGTTCGGCCCCGTACCTCCCAGCCTTCGGAAATCGATAACGCCTGATTGAACCTATTGGCCTACGAGCTTCTTTTTCATACTTTTGCCGCCGCGGAATTCGATGAGCGCTGTCCGCGTGGTTGCCGCAAACCTCCATCGACTCGAGCCGCAGGGCCGCGCAGTTGTCGACCCCGGCGATCTTGCCAAATATCACGCGAAATCCGGGGGCGACGATGTGGCCATCATCAAGTGCCTGCAAGCGCGCGGACTTATCTCCGATCGACCACTCGCGCTGGACTTCGGGCAGAACGGCGCCCGCCAGAATTGTGAACGCCCGTCTGCGGCTCATGGAAAAGTTCAAGATCATCCCACAGCGCGTGACTTCAGCCGGGGACGACGCAGACTGCGCAATTCGCGAAAGGTGAATGCTGAATGGTCCTAGCCCCGCCGCACATTGTGAAACACGCCCGGACGCTGGCCATCACCTAAGTATCACTCCATGCTATTGTTAGATGAACTGAGCCCGGGTGGCGGAATGGCATACGCGGGGGACTTAAAATCCCCTGTCCTTCACGGGACGTGTGGGTTCGACCCCCACCCCGGGCACGCTCGCCAGGCAATCACGCGGTCCCAGCGCACTGATTTCCGGTGTATCATTTCTTGACTACATGGACACGACCGTCAAGAAGCTCAAGCGGCCGATTACCCACTGGATTGGCGAAGGCGGAGGCTGGCTTTTGCGCCACGTGGTTAGAGGCCTCGCCGCCACCGGACTCACTCCCAACACCTTCACGTTTCTCGGCCTAATCGTTAACTCCGTCAGCGCGGCGCTTTTCGCGATGGGCCGGTCTCGCGATGCCGCGGCTATGCTGTTCGTCGCCAGTTTTCTGGACATGGCCGATGGACAGGTGGCGCGCCGGATCGGCCGCGTCACAGCTTTCGGAGCATTTCTCGATTCCACGCTGGATCGCTACTCCGATTTGGCGCTGTACATGGGGCTGGTCGTGTATTTCACGCTGATCGGAAGGCCGTTTTACATGGCACTCGCGGCGGTGGCGATGGCCAGTTCGTTTATGGTTAGCTATTCGCGCGCGCGAGCTGAATCGCTCATCCCGTTGTGCAAAGTCGGCTTCATGGAGCGGCCCGAGCGCGTCGTTTTGCTGATGCTCGGCGGCCTGTTCAACCGCATGGCACAGGTACTCTGGGTGATCGCCACGATTTCGACGATCACCGTGATCCATCGCGTCGTCTATACGCGGCGTGAGCTCCACGCCGGCCGCGCCCTTCCGGACGCCGGCGTCTCGCAACCGCTTTGATTTTCCTGCCCAGCTAGATTCCCCAGGGGGCGTCGCGCCTGAATTTAGCGGGGATACAGCATTCCCATTTTGGATTTTTTCGCCGGCAAATCAGCTTCCTCCCCGAAAGAGCGTTTTGGCAGGTTGAGGCGGCGCGTAGGAATGCCTTGTGAAGCTTCACAAAGCCCGGAGAGCGACCGAATCTCGCCGGACGGGTGCGAGTGCCAGGCGACGGCGTCACGCTCCGCAAACGGCCTCCAAACACGAATTCCCGTTTGCGTCGATTTGCCTCGGCTCGTGACCAATGGCTCTCGGTTGTTGATGCCAGGGCAGTTGGGGGTTTTTGCGACGGCCCAGCGGGGCACGGCGTGCCGCGCTAAAGGGGATGGGTACTGCGAGCGGGTCGTGCGACTGGAAGGAAAGTCGCCGGCGAGACGCTACGACCCTGCGAAGCCACGGAAGTAGGCAGAGCACAACCGATTTGTCGCCCACTTTAAGCCTTCGTCGCGCGGAGCGTCGCGGAGGCACCAACGACGTGTGATGGGCGTCCTATTCCGGAGGGGGTAGGTGGAACAAACTTGTTTATAGGGAAACGCGGGGCGCAATGCGGCGTTTTCGAGGACGCAACGGCCTCGTCCAGCATAGTTCGGTGGTCATGGCCAAGGAGGTTGCGATGATCGAGAGACTGGAAGGCTTTCCGGATCACGTGGTAGCCGTGGCAGGGAAAGGGCAAGTCACGAAGGAAGATTACGAGAAGGTTTTGATTCCCGCAGTGGAAGCGGCGCTCAAAACGCAGCGGAAGATCAATTTCTATTACGAACTGGGCCCGCAATTTGTGGGAATTGAGGCGGGCGCAGCCTGGCAGGATTTCAAGGAAGGCGTTCGTCACTTATTTCGGTTTGAGAAGATGGCGCTGGTGACGGACGTGGAATGGATTCGCCGGACGATCAGCGGATTCGCGGTTTTCATGCCCGGCGAGCTGCGGGTGTTTCCGTACGCGGAGCAGGCCGCGGCGCGCGCGTGGGTGACGGGCGGCGCGGCGGCAGCCAGCGCGGGACACTAGCGCAAGGCCACGCGGCGCTCCGAATGGGCAACGTCCCTAGCACTACCGGGCACAGCGTCTATACCTCCGTTAGAGTAGGGCTGTGCCTCTACGGAGGAGATGCCGCAGAGGGGCGGAGCTACGATTGGCGGGCGCGCAGAAAATCCTCGACCGGCGAGGAAACAACGTCCTGGACGCGCTGGCGGAGGGCATCGACATCGGCGCGCGGCGACTTGCGCCGTGTCGATGGTGTCGTGCAAATAGACGGTGATTTTGCCTGGATGCAGCATCCAGTGCCCGGTGCGGAAAAATTCGTAAGATCCGACGATGCTCATGGGCACGATGGGCACGCCGGTCTTCTGCGCGATGGTAAAAATTCCTTTCTTGAACGGCTGCACGTGGCCGGTGCGGGTGCGCGAGCCTTCGGCAAAAGCGATCAAGCTGATTCCGGAATCGAGCGCGGCGCGGGCGCGTTCGGCCATGATCTGCAGGCTTTCGCGGCTGGGTTTATTGGGAACCGGCACATTCCCGAAGCGGCCCATCAGCCAGCCATAGACGGGAATTTTGAAGTGCGATTCGAGCTCGAAGCCGCGCACGAATTGTGGAATCGCGGAATAGATGACGAACGGATCGAAAACGTTCACGTGATTACAGATGAAGATGCTGGTGCGCGTAGGGTCGAATCCTGGCGAGCGGCGCACTTCGAAGCGGACGCCGGCGACGCGCAGGATGTTGCGGGAGAAGGCGCGCTGCGGCCAGTCGTTTTTCCGCGGATCGATGATGGCGCCGAGAACGAGCAAAAACGTGCAGATCACCAGAAAGTGGATCCAGCTAGCGATCCACAGAACGAGAGAACGAATGACGAGCCAGGCGTGCTTCACGCTGGAGTTTCTGCGGCCGCTCATACCACGACATCCAGCGCGGCGGGAAGGATTTCGAGCGAGCGGCACTGGAGCGTGAGATTTTCACCGTCGATCATGACGTTTACGGGACCGCTAAGGTCGAGTTCGACGCGCTCGGCGGCGGCGCGGGAAGCCAGCCGATGCCGAATGTGCGTGCCGGAAAAAAGCCGTGGAAAAAGCCAGAGAAGGCGCAGGCGGCCAATGGGGCTCCAGCGGACGTATTCGATTTTCGCGTCGGTGGGATCGGCGTGCGGCGCGATCATCATCTTGCCGCCGGTGAATTTGCTGTTGCTGAAGGTCAGGAACAGGCACTCGCGCCGGTCCCAATCAATGGCGGCGTCAAGGCGATGAGCAAATGCCGAATGCCGCAAGCGGATAAGTTGCGCGAGGACTCCGAGAATGTAGCCGAATTCGTCCCAGCGTTTGAAACGGCGGTTGGTCAGGGCGCCCACTTCGGCAGGGAAGCCGAGGCTGAGGAGATTGAGGAAAAATATCTCGCCGTCGCTGTGGCGCAGGCGGATCACGTCGCAGGGCCGGCGCGCGCCGGCGAGCAGCGCTTCGGTGGTGTATTCGCCGCCGCGTTTCGTGAAATCGCGAAGAAACGAGTTGCCGGTGCCAAGCGGCAGAAAGCCAAGCGCGGGCTTGCCGCCAGTAAGCGCTTCGGGGAATAAGCCGTTGACGATCTCGAAAGCAGTGCCGTCTCCACCGACCGCGAGAAACTTGCGAAAGCCGCGGGCGTACGCGTGGCGCGCGAGCTCCGTAGCTTCTCCGGCATACGACGTTTGAACCGTCTCAACGCCAACGCCACTTCGCCGTACGCGATCGATCGCATCGGGCGAGAGTTTGCCGCAGCGGCCACCCCCCGCCGCGGGATTGATGATGGCGAAGAAGCGATCGTTCATGAGCGTGCGTTCCTTCGTGCCGCATTGCAATGCAAAAGGCGGGCGCGGATGTCGCGGCGCAAACAAATTCTCACAGGTACACCACATGATGGCGGCCGCGATCCTTGCGAATCTGCTCGGCCAGATCGAGGCGCTTGATTTTCATCGAGGCGGTGCGCGGGAAATCGCGATCCCAGACGAGATAGCCGCTGATGCGCTTGTAATTCAGCAGGCGGCGATTGCGCGCGTCGATTTCGGCGGCAATTTCGGGCGCGACTTTCGGAGCGCGCGGCTCGCCCGATACGGGCGGTTCGGGCGATTCGGCGGCAGCGCCGGCATCGGTACTTGCCGGGGTGGTTACGGAGGCAGCCGGGGCTTCTTGCGGATGCACGACGAGAATTAACTGCTCGCCGACCATGGTGCGTTCGGGCCAGAGATAATTCGCGGCGAAGACGCAAAATTCCTTTGCAGCGATGCCTTCGAAGGCCGCTTCGATGTCCTCGGGGTAAACGTTCTTGCCTTCCTCGGTGACGATCATATTTTTCTTGCGGCCAAGGAGTTGAAGATGCCCGGATTTGTCGATGCGCCCAAGATCGCCGGTGCGCAGCCAGCCGTCGACGATGGTTTCGGCGGTCATTTCCGGATCGTCGAGATAATGCGACATCACGGTGTTTCCGCGCACGGCTACTTCGCCGACGCCTTCGGCGTCCGGCTCGATAATGTTGACTTCGATTCCGGGAAGCGGCTTGCCGACGGTGTCGGCGCGGAAAGGCCGGAGGTCGTTGAGCGTGATGACTGTGCCGGCTTCCGTGCAGCCGTAGCCATTGCCAACGGGGATGCCGAGGTCGTAGAAAAATTGCAGCGTTGAGGGCTCGGTGAAGGCGCCGCCGACGAAGAGCGCGCGGAGTCCGCCGCCGAAGCCTTTGTGCACCTGACCGAGCAGCTTGCGGCTGAGTTTCAACTTCGGACGCCGGCGCGTGAACGCTCGATTGATGCCGATCAGCGCGCGCAGGGCGCGGCGGCGGCCGCGAGGAAGCTCGTCGAAGCGCTGGCGCAGGCCGCGTTCGAGGACTTTCAGCAGCATCGGCACCACGGTCATGTAGGTGATGCGGTAGCGGGTGAACGCTTCGCGAATGTATTCGGGTCGCAGCGTGCGCAGGTGAACCACCGTGGCGCCACAGGTAAACGGGCCGATGAAGCCGACCATGAAATCGATGGCATGATTCGTTGGCAAAATGCTCAGGTAGCGCACGCCGGGCGAAAAAGGGTAGAGCGCGGTCAGGGCGCGGCACTGTTCGAGATAATTTTCGTGCGTAAGGACGCAGCCCTTCGGGCGACCGCCGGTCCCGGAAGAATAGACGATGCAGGCCGGATCGCGGCGCTTGCGCGGAACGAAAATCGGCGGGCGCGAATCGTGAAAATTTTCCCAGCGCTTGGCGCCGGCGAGATCGGCGCCGGCGGGCGCTTCCGTGACGAGCACGAGGCGAGCGCCGAGCGATTTGAAATTTTCGGAGTGCGTGATGGCCCGCCAGAGATGATATTCGACGATCAGAACCTCGGCCTTCGAATGAACGAGGAGCTGAAGCTGTTCGCCGGGGCTGAGCTTGTAATCGAGCGGGACCAGGACGCCCCCGGCGTAGAAAATCGCATAAGCGGAAATCAGCCACTTGGACTGATTGGTCATGATGATTGCGGCGCGCGAGCCGCCCTGAAATCCGGCGTTTTGCAGCGCGCGCGAGAGCGGAAGGGCGGCCTGCTTGAACTGGCGATAGGTGATTCGCGCGTTCTCGCGGTCGCGATCGGCTTCGATCAGGCAAATTTCGTCGGGCCACCGGTCGAGAGCGGCGCGCAGCGCTTCGCCGAGGCAGTTGTAGTGGCTCAGATCCAGCATCAGAGGCGCGACTGGATGCGTTCGGCGAGCGTGCGGAAATCGGTGACGCCCTGCAGCTCGTAATCGGGCAGCTCGATGCGGAAGTGCTGCTCGAGACGCGTAAGCAGGTCGAGCGCTTGCAGGCTATTGATGCCGAGCTTTTTGAAAAAGTCGTCGTTCGGCGAGAGTTCCTCGCGCGGCACGCGAAAATGAGCGGCGGCGAGATTCAGGATTTCTTCGGTGGTCTGGTCGAGTGTGCTCATGATTTTTCGATGGTTCGCGATTGCGATTGTACTTCAGCCACCGGCCGCGCGGAGCGCCGATTCCGAGCTTCGAGTGCGCTCAAGGCAAATAGGGCAACGCGTCCGTGGATTCGACAAATTTGCGCAGCCCGGCTTCGACGGCCGGTCGCGAGAAAAGCTCGCAGAAAAGTTCGATCTCCTGGCGCAGTTCCTCGTGCGGGATCGGCTTCAGAAAGCGTTTGGCGGCGATGGCGGTTTCGCGGTCGAATTTCCTCACCTGTGCCGCGGTGGCACGGGCAACGCGCATGGCGTCGCCTTCGGCTGCGACTTGACTGACGAGGCCGACCGCTTGCGCCTTCGCGGCGTTGATGCTGCGGCCGGTGAGCAGCAGGTCGCGTACGACGGCGTTGCCCAGATCGCGATTGAGTCGCGGAATGCCGCCAAATCCGGGGATCAGGCCGAGGCGGAGTTCGGGGAAGCAGAAGCGCGTCATTTTGTCCGCGACGATCAGATCGCAGGCGAGCGCCAGCTCGAAGCCTCCGCCAAAAACCACCCCGTGCACGGCGGCAATGGTGGTGAACGGCGCGGCGTCCAGCGCATTCATCACGCGATGAATGCGCTCCAGAAAATTGCGCACTTCCTGCAGGCGCTGCGGGGGCGGCAGCGGCTGCGAGCGGTGATACAGCTCGCGCAAATCGGCGCCGGCGCAGAAGCCTTCGGCGCGCGTGCTGCAAACGATCACCGAATGCGCGTTGTTCTGCAGCGTATCGAGCGCGGCGATGAAAATTTCAAGTTCGGTGAGGGTGGTCGAGCCGATTTCGTTGCAGGGCTCGCGATGTAGTGCGAGCTCAACTGTGCCGTCCATGGTGGTCCAGGAAAGAGTCTTGCCGCTGAACGATTTCATGCCGATGTTTTCCGGTAGAGGTGATCGATTTCGTCGGAGAAACGCGTGGCGATGGCGTCGCGCTTCAGCTTGCCCATGGTGGTGAGCAAGCCGTTTTCCACCGTGAACGGCTCGTGCACCACATGAAACGCGCGAATTTGCTTGTAGTGCGGCAGGTCGGCGTTCATCGCGTCCAGCGCGGATTGAATGTGGGCGGAGCTTAAACTGCCGTTGCCGTTCGCTGCGGCGTTGGACGCGTTTGCGGCTACGAGCGCGCTCAGATAGCTGCGCTGATTTCCCACGAGCACCACTTGTTGCGCCTCCGGAATCCGCGCGGCGAGTGCGTATTCGAGCGGCTCGGGAGCAACGTTATGGCCGGAATTGAGGACGATGAGGCTTTTCAGGCGGCCAGTGATGCGCCAGTTGCCGGTGGCATCAACTTCACCCTGGTCACCCGTGTGAAACCATCCCCCGGCCAGGGCTTTGGCCGTTTCCGCGGGACGCTGCCAGTAGCCGGGAAAAACGTTCGGTCCGCGCACGAGAATTTCGTCGTTTTCGCCGAACATCATTTCAATGCCGGGCACCGCCGGTCCCACGCGCCCTGGAACGGGACACGCCGGGTCGTCCATCGTGCAGATCGCCGTTGTTTCCGTCAGGCCATAGACTTGCAGCACGGGAATGCCGAGCATCATGAAGAAAAGCTGCGTTTCCGGCGCGAGCGGCGCGGACCCGCAGATGAGGGCCTTCAGATTCGGGCCAATGCTGCTGCGGATCGCCGGGAACATTATAGAGTTTGCCAGCCACAGGGCAAGGGAGCCGGCGAAGGCACCCTCGCCGCGATGGCGCTTGATGTACGCGTCGAGAGCACGCGAATAAACGGCCGCCGCGAATCCGCCGCGCGCGCGAATGGACTCTTCCACTTTTCGGCGCACGCGCTCGAGGAAAATCGGGACATTCACAAAGTAGTGCGGTGCCGCGAGTTTCAGTTCGTCGGAAAGCTTGTTGAGATCGGTCGAGAGCGTGAGGACGCTGTTTCGCGAAAGGCTGGTGAGCAGCAGGATGCGCGCCGCGGCGAAGCAGAACGGCGCGTACTGAAACACGCGATCTGGCTCGTGCGTCGCGCCCATGAGCTTATCCAGGCGCGCGTTGGTGCAGTCGAGCATAAAAGTGATATTCCGCGCGTTGAGTACAACGCCTTTCGGTTCGCCGGACGTGCCGGAAGTGTAGACGATCGTCACGGCGTCGTGATCGGCGTGGCGCATCGGCGGCGATGCTCCGCCCTTGTTTTCTCCTGTGAAAATCTCATCGAACAGAGCTGCCGGCGGAGCGGCGCTACCGGCGGCGACGTTGGCGGCGAAATTTGCATCCGCGCAGCAGGCGAGGGCAGGAGTGGAGTCGCGCAGCACGGCCGTTATCTCGCCCGCAACTTGGCGCGGATCGAGAGGTACCACGATTACTCCTTCGGCCATCAGCGCAAGATCGAGAGCCACCCAGCGAATGCTATTCGGCGCGTAAAGCGCGCAGCGGTCGCCTGGGCGCAAGCCGCGCGCGGCGATAAACGCGCGTGCAGTCCCGGTCAGAGCGAGCAGTTCGCCACCGGTGACAGAGACTAAATTCCGCCCGTCGCGCACCTCTTGCAGCACAGGTGCGCCGGAGGCCCGCTCTAGCCGGGAGAAAATTTGATCGAGATACGTCATGCGACGAGCGCTCCGCTATGTTCTTCGAGCAGCCTGGAAAGCAGCGGGCTGAGTGGCGGCAAATACTCTTCCCAGCCGAGCACCCCAGTGCGCACCGGAAATTCCGGATAGCGCCGTGCCACGTGCTCTTCGAAGTACACGCCCATGCGCGCCATCAGCCGCAGATTGCCTGCGACGACTTCGGCCATGGCCTCGCGAATCTGCTCCGCTTCCGTGTCGAGAGCGCGGAGCGCGGTCACAATTTTCTCCGCAAGATCGGGCTCATCCACATTCATAAGCAGATTCTCGTGTCCGCGCTGGCGCATCAGATTGCGGATGCGCTCATCCATCGTGACACCGGCGGAAGGTACGCCCGCCGGCATGGACGTGACGACCGCGTGAAAGCGCGACGAAAGCACGCGATGGCATGCGCGCAAGATGCTGACGAGTTCGTACATGTTGAACTGGTCCGCCGCGAGAACCGGCGCGCCGCCGAGTTTCGCGGCCACGCGCTCGCACGCGTCGCGATCGAGCTTTTCCATGGCGATCATCACCGGAAACACGGCGCGCGTGCGGCGATACTGAGCGACGCCTTCGGCCATCGCCGTCAGATACTTTTCGTACGCCGCATCAACTTCGCGGCCGGAACGATGAAAATAGATCGTTCGGTAGTAGCTTTTCTTGTATGCGCCCGCGACTGCGTGGGCGAACCATTTCCCAAGCGACGGCTTCACCGGCCACCAAAAGGGATTGATCGCGCAGACGGCTAGCACGGGCGTCGATCCGTCCCAGCCCGCATCGCGAAGAGCTTTTTGCCCGTATTCGGGAGCGAGCGGCTCGAAGGTCCAAGCCGTGTCCGCGCCTAGCTCCGTGGATATGCCAAGTTTTCCGAGAACTTCCTGCGATTCCGGGTTGCGCGTGATCACCAGCGACTCGCGGCAGTAGCGGTGGCACATTTTCTGCAGCAGCGAGTCCATCGCTCCGGCCTCGCCGCCGTAGGCGACGCTCAGCTTGTTCTGCGCGGACGCGATTCCCAGCGCGCCGATCATCATGGCCGTAAGCGCGCTGGCGAATTTGCTTTTGAACATCGAGCCTTCGCAAGCGATCACTCCGTGATGTTTCCGCACTTCCTTGTGCAGGAAGGGCGGAAACACATCCGGCAGATGCACCTGCTGCGCGCCGCCAAAGTAGTCGCGCGTGAGACTAAAATCCTGGGACATGACCGCGAACTCGACGTTGTCCGCGCCCAAAATCCGCCGCACCTGTCGCGTAATTTCCTCCACGCGCACGTCCGAACCTGTATTCCGGGTGCCGTTGTAGCCCGCGAACAGTAATTTCAGCTTCTTGCCTGGCTTCCAGCTTTCGCCCGCTCCGAGCATCCACTCAATTTTGTTCAGCTCGATCAGGCCGCTGACCCACGCCTCGATCACCGAATCCATGTCCATCATCGGTGTGGCTCCTGCGCAGCGCTCGCCGGCGCGGCCGTGGAAGGCGCGCGATCCGCTGCGCCGACCCACTCGCGATAGTTGTAGGTGAAATTATGTTCGCGGCTGTAGCGCAAGAGCGGATAGCAATACTGCGAAAATGCCGCCGGCCGGCGTCCCATTTCGGCCACCACGCGCCGGTTGTCGAATACGGTGTTCCACACGAGGTACGGCAGAAAGACTTTCAGTAGCGTGGCCAGGCCGCCGATTTTTCCGGCGCGTCCCGCGAGCGCGCGAATTACTTTTTCGGAAGGGCCCTCCAGGCTCGGCGCAAACACGGGCCCGCGCTTGCCCTGCGATTTCGCCAGCGCGTCCGTCAATTGCACGAACGTCTCGGAATTCGTGCCGGACGAAAGATGATAAATGTCGTGCGACGGATTTTCTTTCATGTGAATCGTGGAGATGGAATCGGCCACGAAATCGACCGGCACGATATCCAGGCGCGCGGCTGGCTGGAAGGGAAGCGCCGGCAGCCCCGCCAGGAACACGAACGCACGCACCATTTCGAATTGGTTTGTTTCCGGCCGGCGGCTATCGCCGAGCACGATGCTGGGACGAAAAATCGTCCGCTGCACGTCGGGCAGAAGCTGCTGCACCATGTGCTCGCAGAATTTTTTGGTCCGCGCGTAAGGATCGTAATCCGAGCGGCTCCAATCGATCGAGGAATCTTCCTCGACCACTTCGTTAGCGCGCTGACCGGCCACGGCTACGGTGCTGACGTGGCTGAACCGGCGCAGGCCATGGTCGTCCCGCGCGCGCATGGCCAACTGGACCACCTCGAGCGTGCCTCGCAGATTCACATTCAAGCAGCTTTTCTCGGATTTGCGGTTGAGCGACGCGGCGCAGTGAATCACCGAATCCGTGGAACGCACCAGCTCACGGTAGGCGGCCTCGTCGAGACCGAAACGCTGCTCGGTGATGTCGCCGCGAAAGACGCGAATCCGCGAACGCAGGTATTCCTCAAAAGGCGCGAACTCGAAATGCAGCTGCAGCGAGCGCCACAAGCGCGCGTTTGCTTCCTGCGCGTCGCGCGCGCGCACCAGCAGGTTCAGCTGCGCGGACGAGTCCGCGAGCAGGTTGGCAGTAACATGCGCGCCGATGTAGCCGGTGCACCCGGTCAGGAATATAGCCACGGTTCTTCGGAGATCGCTTTCGGTGTCAGGGCGCCGCTGCCGGAGCGGAATTTGCCGTTCCCGCAGCGCGGGTTTCGCCGGCTTCGGCGCCTGCCGAAAGCCGCACGTCGCGCCGCGCCTGCGTTTCCGGTGCGCGTCCCTCGATCAGAGGATAGCACCACTTGCGCAGCGCCGGAATGTGCACGTTGATCCAGTAATCCCACCAGTCGATGGAGCGCGGGTCATATCCGAATGTGTCGCGCTCCTCGGGAGGCAGCGCGGCGTCCAGCCGCTCGATGTTCGCCGCCTCGAACACATGATTATTGTGCAGGATGAACGGCTCGAAGAGGGTCACCAACTTGATTACCTTTTCCAGTTCGCGTTCCTGTCGGGCCAGCGGCGAGCGCAAAAAGGGAATGGGTTCGACGCTGCGATTGATGATCTGGACGATCATCTTTTGCGCCGGCGCGGACAGCTTTTCGTAGCGCGCTTTGGAAACGGGAATGGCGTCGAACTTCAGGCGCAGGCGGTGCTGCAAGTCGTTTTGCGCGCGATAAAACTTGCGATGGCCGAGCCCGGTCAGCTCGATCGAACGCCGCATGTCGCACGGATTGACCGCCGAAGTCGCCAGATGGTAGATCCGCTGGTGCCGGCGTTCCGCGAGCGCCGCGGCGATGAGCGTCATCCCTCGGGTGACCAAATCGACGGGAATCAGGTCGAGGCATTTGCTCTTGTTCGTTGGAAGCTGGCGGAAGAACGTGCCCAGCAGGTAGGAAAGCGAGGCCGACGTGTTTACACCCTCGTTCCATCCGGCGAACGGCTGCCGCACGGAAGACTCAACGATCGCCGGCCGCACCACGGCAATTGCCGCGCCGGGATTCGCGTCCAAATAATCACGGATCAGCGATTCAGAAATGCTTTTCGTTAACGTGTAGGTATTGGGCCAGCCGAGCTCGTTGGCGCGGCGCGTCCCGGCTTCGACCAGCGCACGGCGAATCCAGCGCACGCGATTTTTGCGAAGCTGATTGTCGAGCGCTGAGCCTTGCAGATTCTTGACGACATGCTCGCGTTCGAGCGCTTCCTGGCGGATTTCTTCCTTGCCCTCGTCGGATTCGGCGCGCGCTTCCGTCTGGCGCACCAATTCTTCGAGGTAAAGGCGCTCTTTCCCCGCGTCGAAGCCTTCGACTCCGCGAGGGCAATAGTTCCGCGGCAGCGATTCCAGAATGCGCCCGTCCTGTTGGCCGACCACGTAGCAGGTGGAAAGGTGCAGCAGGGCCGCGTGGTGGCAGGCGCGCAGGAAATTTAGCAGGTGCACGATCGCATACACGTTGGACGAAAGAGCGTCGCGCAAATCCGGGTTGAAGTCGGTCAGCCCGGCGCTATTGATGATCACGTCCACGGAGCGGGCCAGCCGCCGCACCGTTTCCGCATCTAGTCCGAGGCATTCCCTGGTGGCGTCTCCGGCGACTACGTCCACGCGCCGGCGCAGGAAGTCCGACAGCTTGTCGCCGTGCTGTTCCGCCAGCGGATCGAACACCGGCGATTCGCGCACGATGCGTTCGAAGCGTTGGAGCGCCGTGGCCGAGCGGTGGCCGCGGATCAGCAGCGTCACGCGGCCGACGTCCGGCACGTCGTGCAGCAGGTTGGCCAGCCACACTTTGCCGATGAATCCAGTCGCGCCGATCAGCAGGATGTGCTTCCCGCGCAGCGCCCTGCGGACCGAAAGCGTGCCGGTTTTCTCGCGCTCGTCGAAGCGCACCACCGGCACGCGCGCGTTTGGAGCGGGCCGGGTCGCGGGACGAATGGCCTCGTCCAGCGCCTCAGGGTGCTTTCCGAATCCGAGATCGTGGATGAGCTGCTGGCGCAAAATCCGCCCGTCGGCCTGGTCGGCGCGGAATTTTGCGAATGGCCCGCGGGGCCGGATCACCGGGCTCAGCAGCCGGCCCGTCGCCAGCCCGCTGCGAAATTCGAGACGATTCGAAACGATTCGCCGAACGCCCAAAAAGTTCGCCAGCGGGCGCATGGTGTGCTCCAAGGCCTGGCTCACCAGCACGACGTCTTCGCCGGCGGCTAGCGCCTCGCAGAGTTTCGCCGCGCCGCGCTCTTTCAGCCGCGGCCGCAGAAAATATTGGAAGAACTCCTCGCCGAGCAGGTCCAGCCGGTCGCGGCTTTCTCCGCGCAACACCGTATGCAACAGCCGCGTAGCCATCACTCGGTGGGTGGCGTAAAGAACCGGCCGGGCGATCGCCAGGACGCCCATCGAGCCGCGACGGTTCCAGCGTTCCAGGAAGGATTGCGCGTTCCAGGTGAAGAATGCGACGGGCCGAACGGCGGTTAAGTCCAGCAAACTGCCCTCAACGCGCCAGAAAGCCGGTTCGCGCATACTGGACGGCCTGCCATTTCCGTGCGTAGCCGTTTGCGAATTCGAGTTGTTCCCCGGGAATGAAGACATAGATGCGGCTGAACTACATACATCGAAACAATGGCGAAATTAACACGCTTGGCTCGCCCCAAGCAAGCCGCGTGCCCGAATCGCATTCACTCGTACTAACCGGCGCCCCACTTGCATCTGCGCCGCCGTCAACAGGATAGGCGCCTATCGGTAGTGGGTTGCCGGTCAAAGCGGGCGGGCGTGAACCTCCAGATACTCCCCGCGGACGATCGTGTGATTCGCGTCCCCTTCATTGCCGCTGGCCCAGTGCTCGGTCATTTCCGCGAGCATCGCCGCTTGAGCCGCCGGATCAAGCCTTGCCAGCGTCATTTGGGTGGGACCAAAGTACGTGCGGAACAGATCGACGACCTTTGCCGGGCTAAGAGGGAAGTCGAAGACGACTTCGCGCTTGGCGGTCTCGACCTTCGCGCGATCGCCGAACCGCTCGCGTACCACGGTTTCGTCGCCCCAGAGCACCGGCGCGGGCACTCCCGGCGGCGGAGGCGCATACTTTGCGTTGATCTTGAACGTTTCGGCCTGAAAGCTCGTGGGCGTCCAGCTGGCCATGGCGATCAGCCCGCCGCGCTTGCAAACGCGCAGAAATTCCGACGCTATGCGCTCGGGCTGCGGCGCGAACATAGCGCCGAACATCGACATCACCACATCAAATTCTCCCGCCTCGAACGGCAGCTCTTCGGCGTCGCCTTCGATGAAGCGAATCTTCAGTCCCTCCTTTTGCGCGGCCGCTCTTGCTTGCTCCAGCAGGTTCGGCGCGTGATCCAGGCCGGTCACGTCCGCGCCGGTGCGCGCCGCGGGCAACGATTGATTGCCGGTGCCGCACGCCACATCCAACACGCGCATTCCCGGCTTCAAGTTGAGCCGGGCGACGAATTCTTCGCCACGCCGCGTGTTCAGGTCGGCGATCTTTCCGAAATCGCCGGCCATCCACGCGGCCTTCATGGCCTTCTTGATCGCCACAAAATCAGGACTCGCGCTGCTCATCGCAAACCCTCCTTGCAGAATTGACGGCTGGATGGTCCCATGTTGCTTGCTGGTGCCGAGGCGTGCATCCCGTATCCCCATTGTACTCGCGATTTCGGTGCGGCGTCGCTCACCGGGTGCGTGTTCCGCGATCGGATTCCGTGATTGTGCGCGGCTTACCCGCGAGCATATCGATTTCGTCCTGCAGGATTCCGCTCGGCCAGAGAATGCGCACCACATCCGCGCCGCGGTCCTGTCCCACCCCCACGGTGATTTGCGCCGGTCCTTGGCCGAGATAGCCGGAGCCGCTCTGCACTTGGAAAGCCTGCCGCCGCGCGCCCGAAAAAGTCTCTACCGTCGCACCGATTGCGCTCCGATTGTCGCGCGTTCCGGTCAGCGCAATTTGCAGGGAATTGTTCTTGTCGCTGCCAACGGCCTTCAGGAGCACGGGCGGTCCGCCACTCTGCGTGATCAGGAGGTACGTCGTACCGTCGCCTGCGGCATCGAACGCGATCACGCTGCGCGGATTATGGAGCTCGATTTTGTCGAGCCCGGTTTCGCGCGTCACGTCTCGAAACCCGGCGAAGCCGCCGTGACCGTCTCCACCTTGATTGCGCAGCAAAATGATGCGGCCCTCGCCCGAAAACGTCTCGCCGACCGCAACCAGATCGGTCCATCCATCATGGTCGTAATCGACCGCCGCGAGTCCCCAGCCGCGCATCCACTGCGGACCCGGCAGACGCACGCGTTCGAATGACTTTCCGTCGATATTGCGCCATAGGCTCAGGCCCGGCGAGGACCAGTGCGTGAACGCCAAATCCATCCAGCCGTCGTGATTGAAATCGAGAGCCACCACTCCTGCCGTCGGACCCGGCATCTGGCTGGCCCACGGCGTGATCGCGCGAAACGCGCCTTCGCGCTGGTTCACGTAGACGATCGGTGCTTTGTCCCAGCCGGTCACTACGAAATCGGTCGCGCCATCGTTGTTAATGTCGCAACCGAGCGCGCCCACAGAGGGCGCCGACCCGCCGAGCCCCGCTGCGTTTGTTTCATCCGCGAAAGCACCGCGCTCGCTCCCACGCCACAAAATGTTTCCTGGCGCGGCGGCATCCACTGGAAACGTGAATGGCTGCGACGGGTTGCCAAGGGGGAAGTTATCGAACTGCGTGGCGTAGAGATCGAGATTGCCGTCACCGTTGTAATCGACAAAGGCCATTCCCATCACCATCCCGCGCGCATGGAGACTTGCCGGTTCGGTCACATCGGTGAACGTGCCGTCCGCATTGTTGTGGAAGAGTTCGATGCCGTCCGGAAGGCTAATGGCGAGGTCGGCGTAGCCGTCGTTATCGTAGTCTCCGGTCGCGCAGCCGAGCGCTTCGCCGCGAATTTTCAGTCCCGCAGCTTTGGTCACGTCCACGAAGCGCCCGCGCCCAGCATTGCGATAGAGAGCGGCGCGGCCTTTGCCGTCCGCATCGGCCAGAAGAATATCCGGCCGGCCATCGTTGTTGTAATCGAACACGCACGCGCCGCTGCCAAGAAACTTCGCCAGCGCGTCCGGGCCAAAGCGCGGGCGCGTCACTTTGGAGCGTTCTCTTGCCCGCGCGCCAGGGCTTTGGCGCGCCCGCGGTCGGCTAGCGGCGGGAATCGTGCGCCATGGAAGCCCGGAAGCCTCCGTCACGTTGACGAAATGTACGGGTATTGCTGCTGCCGCCGGCTCCATCGGCGCCCGCATCTCCTGCGCGAGCGAATACTTGCCTTGCTCGCCATACGCGGTGCTCGCGGGCCGGCCGAAACCTGTCTCCGTGAGGTGCTCAGCGCGATTCAGATGCTGCAAAGCGCCGGTTACATCGCCGGTGTGGCCCTCTGCCTGCGCGATCCCGAATTCCGCGGGCAAATTGAAGGGATCCAGGTCGATTGCGTTTCTGAACGACGAGATCGCTTGCGGGTATTGCTTCGCTCTCAAGTACAGCGAGCCGATCAGGCGTTGCGTCGCGGAATCGCTCGGATCGATCGACGCCACCTTCTCGAAATCACCGGCCGCCACGCCGTCGTTGCCAGCCGCGCGTTCGACGAGCCCCAGGTTGAACCACGCCCACGGATTCTGCGGATCGCGCTGCACGGACTTCACCAAAACATTTCGCGCATCATTGAGGCGCCCCATGTACAACAGCGCGATGCCCATATTCAGGCAGCCGGTGTCCGACGCCGCGTTCATCACGCACGCGGTTTGAAAGCGGCCCAGCGCCTGCGTAAATTCGTGCCGGTCCATCCACGCCATGCCCAAATTATTCGCACGGATCGCGCTGGTGAAGATGTTTACCCGAGGAGGCCTCGCAGCCGTCTTCTGAATGCGCCGCGCAACCCGGCGAGACGCGCGATGAGTTCGATGCTGCGCCGCAGCCGCGATTCCCACGCCGCACGCCAGCACCGCGCATGCAATCTTGAGGAGGGAATTGCGGCCGCGCATTATCTACGCGCCATGTTCTGCGTGCAGCCGCGTGTGCACCACTTGCAGGATCGTGTCGCGGCCGATCATGCCGACGATGTGTCCGTCTGACACCACCGGCATTTGATTGATGTCGGCCGTCTGCATGCGCTGCAACACGTTCAGCACCGGCTCATCGGGCGCCGCTGCCTGCACTCGCTCCATAGGCACCATCACTGCCTGCACCGAAGTGTTGGCCCACTCCTCGCGCGGCACGTGTCGCGCCGATTGCAGGGCAATCAGCCCCGAAGGATGATCGCCGCCGAGTACGACGTGCGCTCGCCGCCCGGTCCGCAGCACTTCGTGAATATACTCGTCAATGGACATATCGCGCGTCACTGTGGGAATGTCGCGCACCATCACGTCGTCCGTGCGCAGTCCCGCGAGCGTGTCCCGCAGCGCAACCTGGACGTAACTCTCCTTCGCCGCCTCCAACAGAAACCAGCCGATGAATGCCAGCCACAGCCCGCCGACCCAGTTGCCCTCCAGTGCCTGCCAGATGCCGACGAAAATCATCAGATAGGCAAAAAATCGCCCCGAAGCTGACGCGATCTGCGACGACTTCCGAAAATCGCCCGTGATTCCCCATACAATTCCGCGCAGCACGCGCCCGCCGTCGAGCGGAAATCCCGGCACCAGGTTGAAGATGGCGAGAATCAGGTTGATTTCGAAAAGCCAAAAGGCCACCGCCGCAATCATCCCGCCTGGGTGGGCGTAATAGCGGATCGCCCAGAACACTCCCGCTAGAAAAAAGCTCGAAAGCGGCCCGGCGATGGCGATGTTGAACTCTTGGCTCGCCTTGGGAGGTTCTTTCTCGATCTGCGACAGCCCGCCAAAGACGAACAGCGTGATCGACTTCACCGGCAGCTTGTAATGCAGCGCGATCACGCTGTGACTCACTTCGTGAAAAATCACCGAGCCGAAAAACAGCAGGCTCGTGATCACGCCCAGCGTCCAGTGTTGCACCGGCGACCACTTGGGGTGCTCTGAAGCGAACTGAAGTCCAAGGGTCAGCGTAATCAGGGCGAAAATGATGAACCAGCTTGGGTGCAGGTAGATCGGTATGCCAAAAATGTGCCCGATCTGAATGCCCGGACCTTTTCGCTGTTGGGCCATGTGTCTCTCTGCGCAGATTTTAGCAGACGGATTGCCCTGCGTGCCATTTTCCACGCCGTGTTCATCCGCCCACGTACCCGCGCCGCCGACCGACCGCTAAGTGCTTTCCTTTCCGTGCGCCGCAAGTGGTCCAGCGGTTGCACATCCTCCGCATGTGGAAAGCGCACCGAAACCGGAGCGCTTTCGCCGGCCGACTCCCAGCCAGGCCGGCGCAGTGCCGGAGGGTGGCTATGAACGGATTCATCGCATTCGCTGAAGTAACCGGAGCGATCCTCGCCTCGCTGGGAGTGGCGCTTGCAATCGAATGGTACGGGCTGAACGGCCTGATGCGCCTTCTGCCCGCCGCGCGCCGCGGCTCGGCTCCGAGCGAGCGGCCGTAGTTTTTCCGAGTTCTCGGACTTCCCATGGTTTCGCGCCGCTGGCGAAACCGAAAAGATTCCCGAGCCGCCGTGCTCGTTCCCGAACCGGGCGGGGGACGGAACAAGCTGGATCGGCTCAGGGATGATCGCCGGCAAAAACCCTTGCTGGCGGCTTCGTCCCGCGCCTTGTGGGAGCCGCTTCGCCACCGCCGCGGCGAGCGCGCTCCTCAACCGGACGCGGGGCGAAGCCGCCCCGCCGGCGGATGGAAACATCTCTTGCGATCCTCGCGGGAGCGTTTTTCCCCTGTGCTATCATCGCCAAAGTCCGGCGTTTTCTTCGGGCCGGCTGAACCGATGCGGCAGCCCCTTCGAAATTTTTCCGCGTTTCTGCGCGCGATTCCGCTCCTCCTATGCATCGCGCTGGCTTCCCAATCCGCGCGCGCCCAAGCTTCGCAAGTGCCCGTTGGCTGGAGCAACGCCGCGCATTCGCTCGCCGAAAAAATCGTCGAAGCCGTGACTTCCGCCCACACCCTGGCGATCACCCAGGTGCAGGACGTTTCCGCCGGCGCGCCCGTCGATCTTTCCTGGCTCCGCCAGGCCGTGCAATCCGAAATCACCTCCGAGGGAGGCCGCCTTGTTCCGTACGCCGCCGGTGCGGCTTCGCCGCCGCCGGACGCACTGGTGGGCATAGCCGTCTCGCACAACGTCAACGGATATCTGCTCATCGCCGACATCACCATCGTCAAAATGAAGCAGATCGTCGTCGCACCGGTTGCCGCCGTTCCAGTTGTCGCGGGGCCACCCGGCCCGGCGCCTGTGCTCAAGCGAAAAATCGTCTGGGAGCAGACGGAACCGATCCTCGATTTTGCCGAAGCCTCGTCGGACTCGAGCCGCACCCTCTGGTACATCCTCGGGCCGAATCGCCTTTCCGCCTACGAATTCAACGGCGCATCCCAGGTGCTGCATGTTGACGAGCCGTTTTCGCGCCTCTACACCAGCCGCGATTCGCGGGGCCGCTTGGCCCTCACCGACCCAACACACGTCACCGCCTGGGTCGCCGCGGTCAAATGCGACGGCACCTGGAATCCGGGCTTCTCTCTCAGTTGCTCGCCCAATGTCGGCCAGCAATGGCCCATGGGCACGGTCAACTGGGCCTACGATCCCACGCATAATTATTTTACCGGCGCCGTCACTCTCTCCGCGGGCGTGGCAACCCGTTATCCGTCGTTCTATTCGGCGGCTTTTCCTCCGAGCACGAGCGGCGGCAGCACTTCGCGCTGGATTTTGGCCGGGCTCAATGGACAAGCCCTGCTTTTCACCGGCTCAGCGCAGGCTTCGGCGGTGTTCTCTGATTGGGGCAGCGATATTCTGTCGCTCAACTCGGCGTGCGGGCCCTCGTGGCAAGTGCTCGTCACCGGCCCGGGCGACTGGACCGAGCCGGACCGCATCCAGCTCTATCAGATCGCCGGTCATCAAGCGACCGCTGTGGGCGAGCCTCTGCAATTTCCAGGGCCGATTCTGAGCCTCTGGCCTTCGCCGGATTACCAGTCGGCTCGCGTGGTCTTTCGCAATCTTCAGACGGGGATGTATGAAGCGTCGATTGTATCTGTCTCTTGCAGCAATTAGCCTGCTGCTCTTGGCTTCGATCCGCGCGCGCACCGCGCGCCGCCCGGCCTATGGCGGCACGCTGCGCGTGGAAATCGGCGCGATCGTGAATTCGCTCGATCCCGCCGTGGGCTCTGCCAATGCGCAGGAAGCCGAAGCGAAAGCCGAAATCGACGGCCTCATCTTCGAGCACCGCAATCCCGACGGCACCTTCGCAGGCATGTCCGGCTCGGGCCCATTCCGCATTTCCGCCTGGGATCCGGGAAAGCACGTCTCGCTGGCGTCGAATGACGACTATCCCGGCGGCCGTCCCTTCATCGATTCCATTGAAATCCTAATGGGACGCTCCGCGCATGATCGCCTGCTCGATCTGGAAGTGAACGCTGCCGACTTCGCCGAAATTCCCGCCGAGCAAGCTCGCCAGGCGGCCATCGGAGGCGTGCGCATCAGCGCCTCGCGACCCGATCATCTGCTCGCTTTGGTATTTCTCGCCGGACGCCCCGCCGCGCAGGATCAGCGCGTACGCCAGGCGCTGGCCAAATCGGTCAATCGCTCGGCGATCGTCGATTTCATCCTCCAAAAAGAAGGCGAAGCAGCCGGCAGCCTGCTTCCGCAATGGTCCAATGGCACCGCGTATTTGTTCTCAACCGCCGCCGATGCTGTTGCCGCAAAGGCTCTCGTGTCGCAAATCGGTGGTTCGCCCGCATTGGTGTTGGGATATGATTCCGGCGATTCGTTCGAACAAAGCGTGGCGGAGCGAATCGCCGTCGATGCGCGCGCCGTCGGCCTGATGGTCACGGCGCAAGCGTTGCCCGCGGGAAGCTTTGCTGGCGCCTCCGGTTTGCCAGACGCGCGCCTGATTCGCCTGTCGATGCCGGCGCCGCAGCCGCGAGCATCTCTGCAGAGTTTCTTGACTGCGCTCGTGCCCATGGCGGGGCTCGACGCGGATCAGCTCCCGGACGCTGCTACGCCGGATCAGATCTACGCCGCCGAACGAACCGTGCTCGATGGCTATCGCGTGGTGCCGCTCGTCTGGTACCCGCAGGTGTTTGGACTTTCGACGCGCGTGAGAGATTGGCAGTCGCCCGGTCCCGGCGAGAGCTTGCCTTTCGCGGATGTCTGGCTGGATGGACCGGGTAACGATTTATCGGAAAAGGAAAGTCCGTGACGTTTCGTTCGAAGCTTTTCTGGATATTTACTCTGGCGCTGGTGGTTTCCGTCGCGCTCATTGCCGCGGGCGTCACCGTCGTAACGCGCCAGGCGTTCGAGCAGATGTATTCGCAGCACACCGACGCGCTCGTCGCTCAATTCCAGCGCGAATTCGACCAGCGCAAGCAGGACGTCGCCCGCCGCGTGCAGATCATCACCGACGATGAAGGCACCGTGCGCATGGCCATCGCCCTCAGCCGCCCGCAATCGGACGCGTCCGTTTACGTCAACGACGCGACCGGCGTCGCCCAATCGCATCAGCTCGACTTCCTCGATTTCGTCGGCAGCGACGGTTCGATCATTTCCTCCGCGGAAAATCCCGAGCGCTTCGGCTACAAACTCGATTGGGTCACCCAGCCGGAAGATTGGGCCTCGCTTGGCTCGTTCTTGATGAAGATCGACACGCAGAACGGCTCGGCCCTCGCCCTCATGGCCGTTTCCACCATCCGCGTCGGCGATAAAAACCTCTATATCGTCGGCGGCGAGCGCCTGGGGAAGAATTTCCTCGCCTCGCTCGTCCTTCCGGTCGGCATGCGTGCGCTGCTGTATCAAAATCTCGACCCGAACTTCCAGGCCGTGGACCTTCTCGATCAGAACGGCCCCGTCGTCGAAGGAGACCGCTTCGCGCAGTTCATCAACGGCGAACGCCAGCAGCCCGTTGCGCGGATTTTTAAGATCGCTTCCGGCCCGGATTTGGCGCGGACCGAGGAATTTCACGCCCTGCCGCTCCTCGGCCGCAACAAAGAACTTCTCGGCGTCCTCTTGGTCGGCAGTTCGCAGCAGGAAATGGTCGGCATCGAACGCCGCATCCGCATGTTGGCCGAAAGCGTCGTGGGCATCGGCCTGCTGATCAGCCTCTTGCTCAGCTGGTGGGGCGCCGCGCGCGTTACGCGCCCGGTCCGCAAGCTGGCCATTGTGGCGCGTGAAGTTTCGGAAGGGAACTGGAACGCCCGCGTCGAAGAACGCGGTGGCGGGGAAGTCGGGCAGCTCGCCCGCGCGTTCAATCAGATGACACAGCAGCTCACCGAACAGCGCGAGCATTTGGTGCAAGCCGAACGCGTCGCCGCCTGGCGCGAACTCGCGCGACGCCTCGCGCACGAACTGAAAAATCCGCTCTTCCCGTTGCAGACCACGGTTGAAAACTTGCAGCGCGCCAAAAGTAAATCGCCGGAGCAGTTCGAGGAAGTCTTCCGCGAATCCACCGGCATCTTGCTGGCCGAAATCGACAATCTCGAAAAAATCATCGGCCGCTTCAGCGATTTCGCCAAAATGCCGCAGCCGGAACTGGCCACCGTGAATCTCAACGAAGTCGTTCGCGGCGCGGTGAAGCTTTTCGAAGCGCAATTTGGCGCCGTCGGACGTCCGCCGATCACTCCGGAATTTCACCTGGACGAAGATCTGCCGCCCATTCAAGCGGACGCTGCGTTGCTGCATCGCGCACTCGAAAATCTGATCTTGAACTCCATGGACGCCATGCCTGCCGGCGGCGTCCTGATGCTGCGCACCACGCGCGAGAAAGGCGAAGTCCATCTCGAAGTCTCGGACACCGGCTCGGGGCTCACGCCCGAGGAGTGCGAGCGTCTTTTCACGCCCTACTACACCACCAAGCAGCACGGCACGGGTCTCGGTCTCGCCGTGGTGCAGTCTGTGATCAGCGATCATGGCGGACGCATTTCCGTCGAGAGCGAGAAGGGCATCGGCACTTCGTTCCATATCTATCTGCCCGTGAAACCAGCAGCCCGTCCCGTCGCTACTCCTCCGCCGCCGGAAACTCATGAAGTCGTCGGCGCCCAGAAAGCGTAGCCGCGCGTGCCGCCGAAGGCTCACATCCTCGTCATCGACGACGATCCCAATACTCTTGCCTCGCTGGCCCGCGCCTTTCGTCTCGCCGGACACGAGGCGTCCGTCTGCGACAACGCCGCGCGCGCCCTCGAACTCGCCAAAGAGCAGCGCTTCGACTTGATCCTCTCGGACGTCGTCATGCCCGGCAAGGACGGCATCGGGCTTCTCGAAGACTTGAAAGCCGCCGGCGTCGCGTCGCCCGCCGTGATGATGTCCGGCCAGGCGACCATCGAAATGGCCGTCCGCGCCACGCGCCTCGGCGCCATCGACTTTCTCGAAAAGCCCGTTTCCACGGACAAGCTTCTGCTCACCGTCGAAAACGCGCTGCGCCTCTCGCGCCTCGAGGAAGAGAATCGCGATCTTCGCCGCCGCCTGGGGCGCCACGAAATCGTCTGGGCCAGTCCGGCCATGCGCGAAGTGATGGCGCAAATCGACCACGTCGCCGCCGCCGAAACGCGCGTGTGCATCCGCGGCGAGACGGGCACCGGCAAGGAGCTCGTTGCCCGCGCTCTGCACGAAAAAAGCCCGCGCCATGCGGGCCCGTTCGTTTCGCTCAATTGCGCCGCGATTCCCGCCGAACTGATGGAGTCGGAACTATTCGGTCACGAAAAAGGCGCGTTCACCGGCGCGGCCGCGCGCCACATTGGAAAATTCGAGCAGGCCCAGGGCGGCACGCTCTTTCTTGACGAAATCGGCGACATGCCGCTGCCCATGCAGGCGAAATTGCTGCGCGTCTTGGAAGAGCGCGAAATCGAGCGCGTCGGCGGCGGCCATCCCTTGGCTGTGGATGTGCGCGTGGTCGTCGCCACGCACCGCAATCTGGAAGAGCAGGTTCGTCAGGGAACGTTTCGCGAGGATCTCTATCATCGCGTCTTTGTCTTTCCCATCGTTCTGCCGCCGCTGCGCGATCGCCGCGAAGATATTCGCGTGCTCGCCGAGCATTTCGTCCGCCAGCTCGCCGAGCAGAATAATTGGAAGCCGAAGACTTTTTCGCCCGAGGCTCTCGAAGCCCTCGAACGATACTCCTGGCCGGGCAACATCCGTGAGCTGCGCAACGTCGTCGAGCGCGTCATGCTTCTGGCGTTGGGCGATGTGGTCGATGCCTCGGTGATTGATCGCGCCCTGCCGCAAACGTTTGCCTCGGCCGCTTCCTCATCTCCCGAAGCGGGCATCGGCACGCTCGCCGAGCGCGTTGAATCCTTCGAGCGCGCCACCATCCTCGCCGAGCTCAAGCGCAACCGCAATCACATGACCAACACCGCCAAAGCCCTCGGCCTCGAACGCAGCCATCTCTACAAGAAATGCCAACAGCTCGGCATCGATCTCCGCTCCGTCCGCCAGCCCGAACCTGCCTGACGCATCACGCCGCCAGCCGCTTCTTTCTTCGCCGGTCGTGAACCACCGTCTGCGCGACCAGAAAGGCCATTGCTAGACCGATCGTCCACCAAAGCAACATTTCGTTAAGCGTTACCGCGAACAGCGCGAACGCTGCCGTGAAGGCCCACATGAACGCCTCCCCGCGAAACGCTTGGCCCCACTGCGGCTTCGCTCCCGTCGCCGGCACGCGCGCCTCAATCGACGGCCACATCCGCGGCACGCGGCGCGAATATTCCCGATAACGCTCGCCCTGCTCTCGCTCTAGTTCCACTTCCTCACGGCCCGCCAGGCGCACGTAAAGCAGCGTCATTGCGATCACGATGACAAAGAAGCCGGTTCGGCTGGCCAGCAGCGCAAATCCGAACGAAGCCACGATGCTCGCGAAATAGAGCGGATGCCGCACGTGTCGGTAGGGCCCGTCGGCCACCAGTTCCGCCGAGTGCAGTTTCGCATCATGCACCACGCTCGACCGCAGATACGCCGCGCCGCCCCACGTGCGCACCAGCGCGCCGAACGCGATCAGCAGCGCCGCGAATCCAGCCACCAGTCTCGCCGCCAGAATGCGGTGCGCCGCATTCGGCCCGGGGACCCACCGCACCATCGCGCCGATGGAGTTGACGCGGTCAACGGCGTACAGCCAATATCCAACCGCGAAGATGGCCGCGATCGGCAGCGCCCGGTACTTGAACTCGAATTCGGTCGCTTTCATGCGCGCTCCGTCCGGCGAGGAAATTCTTCTGGCTGGTTCTACGCAACCCGCGCGACATTTGTTTCGGCGCCGGTGCCCAAGAAGCAAAGAAGGGAATTGCTACGCGTTCGCGCTCTCCCTGCTCGTTGGAGGAAAGATTTTCTTGAGCGCCCAGTGCGTCGGCCAGTACACCACGAAAATCATGAAAAGAATGCTGGCCGCCACGTGCAGCGGAGCCGGCCCGAACGGCCGTTCAACGATGGGAAGCTGGTACGCGAAATTGATGTTGTCGGCCGCCGGAGTGAACCGTGCCGCCACGAACGCCGCCGCCACGATTCCCGATTGCAGCGTCCATCCGCGCCGATCGTATCCCGCGCGATGCACGGCCCAGAGCAGCACCAGCGGAGTCGCCACGTGATACAAAGTCAGCAGCCGTACCCACAGCGCGTGGCTCGGAGTGAGGAGATACTCCGTGCCGCTGCCGAACACGTCCCTCCCGGATGCCATGGTGCAGATTGCGTCCAGCACCCACATCGCGTCCACCACCAGCGACGCCACCGCCTGGCTCGAGATCAGCAGCGCGTTGTTCGTCCAGAGTCCAAGGCACGTCAAAATCACTGCGATATCGCACAGGTGAACGAAATTCGCCAGTCCCCACACCCGCCAGTACACGGGGAACCACACGGCCAGCCATGCCAACGCGCCCCAGCGCACCCAGCCGGGAAAACTCCGCTGCGTCGGGCGCGCCGTCAGCGTCCTCTTTTCTCGTTCAGCCATCTTTTCGGCCGCTCATTGAATCCTCGCCACGCTGGCCCCTGCCACGATGACACCGCTCAACGCTTCGCCCTAGTCACCCTTTTGAAACCGCCCGGTGCGCTTGCAGATACTTTAGGTGGCGGCGAATTTCGCCTCATGAGAAAATTGTACGCTATGAACCCCGTTCCGGCGGTATCAGCGGCCTGCGGCACGTGTGGAACCGCGGCCTTTCTTTCGTGGGCGTCGGTGGCGCCCGCCGCTCAGCTTTTCGGTCCGACGATTCGCCGCACCGGCGACCCGTCCACGATGGCCATCACCTTTGACGATGGCCCGAATCCCGCGGTCACGCCCGCGCTTCTCGATCTGCTCGACCGCTACCAGGCTCGCGCCACTTTTTTCTTGATCGGGCGCAATGTCCGCCTGTTCCCGGATCTCACCCGCGAAATCGCCGCGCGCGGCCACACGATCGGCAATCATACCGAAACTCACCCGTCGCTCACCTTCATGGCACCGCGCCGCATCGCCGACCAACTCGCCCGTTGCGACGAAGCCATCGCCTCCGTCACCGGCAAGCGCCCGCGCTGGATGCGCCCGCCGTTCGGCTTCCGTGGCCCGCAGCTCAATGGCGTCGTTCGCCGCGAGTCCATCGGCGTGGTCATGTGGTCCGTGCTCGCCTGGGACTGGAAACCGCAGCCAGCCAAGCCGGTGATCCGCCGCCTGCGCCGCGCCAAGGGAGGCGACATCGTCCTGTTGCACGATGGCGATCATCGCGTGCTGGAAGGCGACCGCCAGCATTCGGTCGACGCGCTTGCCTATTGGCTGCCGCGCTGGCGCGACCGCGCCATCCGCTTCGTGAACCTCGACGAAGCCAGCGCCGCCGCGTAGCTCTCGCCGGCTGTTTCGGTTCGCAGTCTTGGGTGCCCCATCCTTCGCGCCCTGTGCGAAGGGTGGTGATGATTCACTCACTTTTCGCACTTCCAGTTTTCTGCTAACGTGTTGCCCATGGACGAAAAGCGCTTCTACGACGAAAAGCAAGAAACCAAGCAGATGACTCTCAACTGCCCGCACTGCCGGCAGGAGGACACCTATCCCGTCCGCTGGATGGTCCGCACCAAGAAGTCGCAGCCGCCCGCCGGCGCGAACTCCGAGGACAAGAAGCAGTTCGAGAAAGCCCGCTCCTACATGGTCCGCATCGACAACATGGTCGCCTGCCGCAACATCCGCTGCCGCAAGCGCTTCGACCTCACCGGCCAAACCGTCTTCCTCATTTGATGGTGTGCGACTTATCAGACTAAATACCGGACTGCTCGACCCGACTTGGCGTCCGATGTAGAATCGGCGCTGACTTCGAGCGGCACCAGCAGAAATGTTTAAAGAGACGGACCGAACTGCCCTCCTGTGGGGGACGATTATTGGCGTTGGGCTTGTGGCGGGAGTCATCGTATCCGCCTCCTATTTTCCTAATTTCCGTCTGCCGTTCAGCGACACCGGAGCCGAGAGTTCGATCGTCACGGTGTTTCTTTTTGTTGGTCTGGTCGCTTCCTATCGGAAGCTGTGGAAGCGCGCGGGATTTTGGGCGCTGATGGCGATCTTTCTCGTTGGGAGCACGGCGTTCTACTGGCTGGTGTTTCCGAAGTTTGTCGGCGCGGCTGGCGGTTTGCAGACAAGCCTGATATACGGCATGACTGGCGGCGCGGCATTTCTGCTGGTTGCGCTTGCCATTCTTAGGATCTATCACCGTGGCCCGAAGCTGCCCAAATGGCTGCGCGCGCCGCGTTAACTGGAGATAATTTCTATGACCCGCATTCATACCGCAATCGCAATTTTTCTCTTGTCGAGCGCGCCGCTTTTCGCAGCGCCACGAGCATCTGCCGCGAACCGCGCGGAAGCCGCCAAGAAGCTCCCGGCGCGCTGCGACCGCGCCTGCCTGATCGGCGCGATGGATAGCTATGTCGCCGCGCTCGTCGCCCACGATCCATCGCGCGTTCCGCTCGCGCCGAATGTCGAGTTCGTCGAGAACACCGTCCCGATGCATCCCGGCGAAGGCCTTTGGAAAACCGCCGACGGCGCGCCGACCGCTTTCAAAATCGTCGTACCCGATCCGGTCTCCGAGCAGGTCGCTTTTCTGTGCGTGATGCGCGCCAATAACGAGCCCATCGAAGCGGCCTTCCGCCTGAAAATCCGCCATGGAGAAATCGCCGCCGCCGAGCATCTCTGGGCCGGAGGCATCACGCCCGCCGAGATGAAGAATCTGCAAACGCCGCGCCCCGGCCTGCTGGCCACCGTGCCGCCGTCGCTGCGCTCGCCGCGCGCCGAAATGCTGAAAATCGCCGGTACTTACTACACGGCCGTCACCACCGCCGACGCCAACAACGCTCCCTTCGCCGGCGATTGCGTCCGCCGCGAAAACGGCATGCAGACCACCAGCAATCCGCTGCCGCCGCATCCCACCTCGCGCCAGGTTCTCGGCTCGCTCGGCTGCGCCGCGCAGCTCAAAACCCACGTGATGGACTACATCACGCGCATCGAGCCGCGCCGCGTGATGATCGCCGACCCGCAAACCGGCCTGGTGGTGGGCTTTTCGCAGTTCCGCCATCCCATGAAGCACCGCACCGAAAAAATCGTTGGCGTCCCCGGCATCGCCTCCACCACCATGGGCTTCAGCAAGCCGTTCGACAACGTCGCCGTGCACTTCTTCAAAATTTCCGGCGGCCAGATTCACGAAATCGAGGCCCTCGGCCACTCCGGCATGCCCTACAACTCCCCCACCGGCTGGGAAAATTTCCCCGACCACGGCCGCTGACGCCACCATCACCACGTTGTCATCCCGAGCGAGGCCCGGTGCGCGAAGCGCGTTACCGGGGCGACGAGGGATCTGCTGTTGTCTTTTTCTCCCCGCTTGTCATCCCGAATCGTGCGCGCTTTCTGCGGACGTGTGAGGGATCTGCTTTTGGTGTTGCGCCTCGGCCGGGAATTAAACGTAGCGCCGCGGTCTTCAGCGCGGCAGGGTTTGCGCGTCTTCATGTAGCGCTGCGCTTCAGCGCAGCAGGTTTCTTGTAGCGCTGTCTATAAAGGCGTCGGCGTTGTCAAGGCACACTTCCGCGCGGGTCGAAGGCCGGAGGCTTTTCCGGCCTGGTTTGCTTTCTCCTTACCCGGGGCCTTTCGCATTTGCCGACCAAGGCTCGCGCGTTCAATCCTGCGGTGGAAACCCTGGTTCCACCAGCCATCTATGCGGTCTTTCCACCATGATTGTTGTTTCGCACTCCCCGGCCATGCGGGGAGGCGGGGCGCTCACTCAGCCTCTCGAGGATTTACCGCTCTCTCACGGCGCTACTCGAGCTGCCCCGCAACCGAACCAGCTGCGTCGTCAGTCCGGCATAGTCCACCTGACTGCGCAGCATCCAGTACAACCTCACTGCCAAGCGGCGCGCCACGGCCACCTTGGCGATCTGGCTCCCGCGACGGAATTTCAACCGCTGATACAGTCGCCGCAGTTCCGCATCTCGACGCGCTGCCGTTTGTCCCGCCTCCACCAGCAGCCAGCGCACCGTCGAGTTGCCCTGTTTGCTGATCGATCCGATGCGCGTGTGCTGCCCCGACGCGTGCATCTTGGGATCCAGGCCCAGATACCCGCTCAGTTGCCGGCTGCGCGGAAACCGCTCCACCGGTCCCACGGTCAGCACGAACGACAGTGCGGTGAGCGGCCCCACGCCCGGATGCGTCATCAGCAGTCTCGCTTGCGGATGCGCCGCCGCTTGCTGCTCGGCGGCCCGATCCAGTTCGGCAATCGGCGCCTTCCACTGATCGAGCCACACCAGCAACTCGCGCCGCCGCCGCTCCGCCCACGGCCCCAGCGGCAACGCTTCGAGTTCCCGCCGCCCCGCTTGGTTCCACAGCTTGTTCTTGCGGCACACGCCCTCACTCATGGCCAAGGCGTGCAACTGGTTCATCACTTTCGTCCTCATCTGCACCAGCTTCACGCGATGCAGCAACAACTGCCGCAGGTCGCGCTCGGCCGGCGTCGGCACCCAGATGCGCGGAAAACGGTTCTCCACCAACAGCTGCAGGATGTGCGCCGCATCCCGCTGGTCGTTCTTCTGCCGCCGCACCACCGAAGCACGAATGGCCGCGGCATCTCCAAACCACAGCTCGTGCCCCAGCGACTCCAGCAACCGCTCGAACCACTGCGTGTAACCGGTTGCTTCGATACCCACGCGAACCGGCCGCGGCAACTGCTTGTAAAACCGCGCCGCCTCGCCATTCTCGTGCTGCAACTGCCGCTCGACCAACTCTCCGCTGTCCGTGTCCAGCAGGGCGACCTGCTGCTGGCGCGGGTGAAAATCACAGCCTATAATCCTCATCGCTCGGCTCCTTCCCCCCGAGCCTTGGTCGTTCAACACCGCCAAGTCTACTCGCTCGAAGGAGCCGACGCCTTTATCCAATCAGCGTCTCGCCGGCGAATTGGCGCTCTGGCGCGAACAAAACTCGAAAATAACCATGCACCGGGACGTTCCGGGTAGACGTGTGCCCGATCGTTTGTTTTCTATGATTTACATGCGTTTCTACTCGATTGACTGTTCCGGGTAGAACTGCGTGATTTGTCGAGACAAATGGCGAAGACTTCGCGCGGATGAGGCTGCGCGAAAGGTGGCGCGCTATAGCGCGCGTCCTGTTGGCGGGGTTGAAACCCCGCCCTTCCACCCTCGCGCGCGGGCGGGCAGGGAAATGCGTCGGCCGCTTTGCTTCGGCCCTTGCTTGCCCGAATTTGCCGTCTGCGCACATGACTACAGATCGACTGTATAAAAGGCCGTGCAGAAATCTCTACTGGCCGGAGGTACAGTTTTGGGACAGGGGACAGGGATCGTCGAGGGTGCCACGAATTGCGTGCTTCGGTGCGCGCCTTTCCCGGGAGCGTCGGTCTCCCGCGCCTTTTGCGTCCCGGTGCCCTGTACCGGGAAGCGCGGCAGGGTTTGCGCGTCTTCATGTAGCGCTGCGCTTCAGCGCAGCAGGTTTCTTGTAGCGCAGGCGTCTCGCCGGCGAATTGGCGCTCTGGCGCGAACAAAACTCGAAAATAACGATGCGCCGGAACGTTCCGGATAAGCGTGTGCCACTCGCGCGAGTCGCTCCTAATTTTCCACAGCCGTCCACAGGTCTCTTGTCTTGATCTTCGCCTTATATTCTCCTATACTCGCGCTTATTGTTTAGTAAGCCAAGCAGCGGAAAGAGGCTATCACGTGACCGCAGTTGCCAAAGCGCTGACCATTATCAGCGCAATTGAGGTAGTTCTACTTCTCGCGGGTATCTTCTGGGCAGTGGCGCTCTGGGTTCGCGGCATCGCACCCGCGCTGATTCGCTTGGGCAACGGCTTGGCTCGCCGAAAGATTGCTCTTTTCGCGAAAGGCGATAACGCGGCGAGTCTTATGCACTTGCTCACCGATTCGCGTCTGTTCAAGGCCTCAAACATAATCCAGATAGCAAAACCCGAAGATCTAGGGAGGGCCGAAAGAGCAAGTATTTTTTTGGTCTTCTGGCATGATTGGGCGGACCACATCCAAGAGATTCTGGGCAAAAAGCCCGACGCGTGCCCTCTTGTCGTCTACTCCCCCTACGACCTCGGCAAAATACCGACAGAGCAAATGAAAGAACTTGATGGCCTAACAGGGTGCTGCAAAACTCCGTGTTTGGAACTGTGATTGCAGTTTAGTTTGCACGAAGCTTGAACGCCGCAATTTGTGCGGCGATTCTCTGAAAAACAGGAGCACTTCGTGCGCGGAAATCCCAAATTGCAGAATCCGATGTTTTTCGTGGCCAACACGGAAGAGCGGCTGCCAAAAGATCATCCTCTGCGCGCGATCAAGCGCCGTGCCGACGAGGTGCTGAAGCAGATGCAGCGCGTGTTCGATGCGGCGTACAGCGAAACGGGGCGTCCGGGGATTCCGCCGGAGGCGCTGCTGAAGGCGCTGTTGCTGCAAGCGCTGTACTCGATTCCCTCGGAGCGGCGTCTGGTGGACGCCATCAACTGGAACTTGCTGTACCGCTGGTTCTGCGATCTGGACGCGGACCAAGCGGTGTGGGATGCCACGGCGTTCACCCACAATCGCGAGCGCTTCGAGCGGCACGGGCTGGTGCAGAAGTTTTTTGAACGCGTGGTGGCCAGCGCGCTGGTCGAGCAGTACGCCTCGAACGATCACTTCACCGTGGACGGGACGCTGATCCAGTCCTGGGCCTCGCTGAAAAGTTTTCGTCCCAAGGAAGAGCCGGTGAACAAGCCGCCCGCCCAAGACGGCAGCAATCCTTCGGTGGATTTTCGCGGCGAGAAGCGCCGCAATGAAACGCATCAGTCTACGACCGATCCCGAGGCGCGGTTGGCGCGGAAGAGCAAGGGCATGGCGGCGCTGCTCTGCCACAGCGGGCACGCCTTGATGGAGAACCGGCATGGGCTGTGCTTGGACATCGCCATCGCCGTGGCTGACGGGCACGCCGAGCGAGACACGGCGGAAAAGCTGTTGCGGCGCTTGGCACGGCGGCACGGCATCAAGCCCAAGACCGTGGGTGCCGACCGCGGATTCGAGGCGGGCGAGTTTTTGCGCACGCTGGAAGAAGACCTGCACGTCACGCCGCACGTGCCGCTCACCGCGGAGCGCGTGATCAGCCAAGGTCCCGCAGGAGACGCGCGCCGCCGCATGCTGCGGCGGATGAAGACCCAGGGATATGCGCTGAGTCAGCGAGCACGAAAGAAGATCGAGCAGATGTTCGGCTGGATGAAGCAAGCTGGCGGGCTGCGCAAAGTGCGTCACGTGGGCCGCTGGAAGATTCAGCAGGTAGCCTACCTGTGGGCTGCAGCGTTCAACCTGCTGCGCTTGGCCCATCTGGAGGCCGCTACATAGACAGGATCGAGAGCAGGGCGCAGTGCCGAAAGACAAAATGCGACTGCGAGAAGTTTTACACGGCCCCCTGCTCGCCTGCCACTTTGCCCTGAACTCCGTCCTCATCTCGAAAATCATCCGTTTTGCAGCACCCTGCTAAGACACACCGCCGTTACGAATTTTCGTGGGCGGTTGCTTAATGACATTGTGGCATCAATGATTACAACGAGCTATGAGAAGAACTGAACTAAGCGAATTCCTGCGGGCTCACGCACGGACGCAGTTGTCCCCATCCGCCGAGGACCGTCGAGTTGTCGACCTTGTCTTCGCGGCAATCCGACGCGCCCTAGGCAATACGTGTTATCTAGTAGGGTCCTTTGCGAGACTCACCGCGACCAGGCCGCTCCACGACGTTGACGTGCTGTTCGTGGCAGGACAGTTCGACCCGAACGCCATAAACCCCAAAGCGATACTTCAAGAGCTACAGACGTCGATACAGCAGAAATTCCTGAATCCGACACTGTTCCAGACGAACATTGCAGTGCAGTCCCACTCAGTAACCATCCAGTTCCTCGACCGGGGTAAGGAGAAATTCGCAGTTGACGTGGTTCCCGCGTTCTCGTCCGCGGCTAAAAACGACGCTGGTGACGATATCTTCTGGGTTCCGGAGATCCTGAATGTCAGCAAGCCGAATAGAGAGGAACGCTATGCCCAGCTGGCGAAGTCCAATCGCCGGGAACTCGACTGGTGGATAAAATCAGACCCGCTCGGCTACATCAGGGAGTCGGCTCACCTAGATCAGCTCAACCCGGACTTCCGAAAGGCGGCGAAGATCGTGAAGTCGTGGAAGAACAACTGTAGATCAAAAGACAAGAGCTTTCCGCTAAAGTCATTCCATCTCGAGCAGGCCATGTTCGAGGTGTTCCGACGCAATCCGCGATGCGATATTGGCGCTGCCGTCTTCACCTTCTTCTGCGGGGTGCCATCGCTCATCGAACGCCCTCAAATCAAGGACAGAGCGGATCGGAGCCGGTTCATTGACCAATACATCGCCGAACTGCCCCTGGCCCAGAGACAAAGAATCATTGAAGCCCGCGATTTTCTAATGATTAAGCTAGAGCAGGTTTCTGGCGGAGCGAGCGTTGCTGATGTTCTAGAAGGCGGCTACCACCAGCGCGCATGCAAAGCCGAAGAGTATCTCTTTGACTCGCGGATTCCAGTTCTAACCCAAGAGGACGCTCGCGTCCAAGTAAACGGGACCGTGCTGTGGAAAGAGGGATTTCGATCAGGACCGCTGGACAGAATTGGCCGCGTTCAACCGGGTCGCCAAATCCGATTTGACGCCAAGTTTCAAGGACCCTACGAAGTCGACCTCTTTAAATGGAAAGTCAAGAACGACAACCGCTGCGAACAGCCGCGCGGCGAGATCACCGATCACCGTACCCGGTGCAATCCGGAAAGCACTAAATACCGTGGCTCTCATTTCGTCGAGTGCTACGCGATTAAAGATAACGTGTGCATCGCCCGCAGCCGGCAAAACGTGGAGATCACATTTTGAGGGACAGGCATAGCGCAGACGGCAAGGCCGGTTAAAACGTACTGCCGAAGGGGCACGCCATGAGCGAAGTATCGCTTCCCGTTGAGGGGCGCAACACAATTACAATTCGTCTGGAGCCAAACAGCGTGTACGGGCAGGATATGGCGGGGCAACCCGCCCTGTGCCTGCCGCTACAACTGCAGATGGTTCCTACGGGCCAACAAAAGAACGTCGAGTACACACTTCTGCGACTCGCCGGAACATTGCAAAGTCATTCGGTCGGGCAATTTGGCAGCTTCGAGGCCGCACCACTTGCCGAAACATCGAATTCCGAACCGTACTTCAGGCCACAGAGCGCCACTGTCATACTGCATCGACAGCAGATTAGACAGTTTGAGGACGCACGCGGAGGAAAAGACGCACATCTGCAGATCATGCTTTCCTGCCTCCTCTCCCTTCCTGCGCCTCCTCGATTTGAAGTCTCGCGCTCTCCCGGATACCTCGACGTCACAATTCCCAGATCGCACTGGGTCGACCGAGTGCTTTTTCCCTGGAATCTCTCGACTGTGAAAATCGTCGAAATCAGGTTCCCAGGTAGCGCCGCGGGCGAAAACTTCCGCAGTTCGTATGCGAAGGTTGAGTCTGCCGAGAAGCTTTTCGCAAACGGCCAGTGGAAGCAGACCCTGGCCGAGCTCTACTCGGCTTTCGAATCCCTGGCGAAGGGGTACGGATATGCCAGACCCGACCAGCAGTTTTTCGCCGGTGTACTTTCCTCGCTACACCCAGCAAAGAAGGAACAACTTAAGCTTTCGTTCGACTCGTTCTGCGATCTATTGCACTTGGGAAGACATGAGCCAAACGAGACGCCAAACTCTTTAGAGCTGTCGGCACGCGACGCACACTTCGCGTTAATTATGGCCCATGCAATCTTCGAGTACATCACTCCAAGCGCCTGAGCCGCACTTAAGCCGCAGTTCTAGTCTCCTGTGCCAAACCCGTACCTCCGACCAGTAGAAACCTGTACCACCAACTTTGCTACCGTCAACTTGGAGTCATGTTTGTCGACAAGCAACTCGAAGACGCATCGGCCGGAGCCAAACGGCCAACGCACTTCCGCGCCCGCCTGTGCAGCAGGGTGGAAGGGCGGGACTTCAGTCCCGCCGCAACGAGGCGCGCGACTGCGCCATTCCTCTCGCGCTGGTTCATCCGCGCGAAGTCGTCGCTTTTTGTCTCTACGAATCACCAATCGCCAGTCACGGATAACGCCTTGTTACCCGGAACAGTCATTCGAGTAAAAACACACCTAAGTCATAGAAAACAAATAACCGCGCATGCGCTTACCCGGAACGTCCCGGCTCATCAATTTCTTCACCAATCTTTCGCCTCCCGCGCATCAACGCACGACGCCTGCCGCGCTGAAGACCGCGGCGCTACGTTCGAACCTTTCGGCACGAGCCGATTTGCTTCTTGGGGCGAGGAATGTGAAAATCGGGGGATGCACATCACACGCAAAAGTCTCTTTACCGCAACGGGTGTGGCTGCGGCGGCGCTGGTCTTCGGCGCGATTGCCGTGGCGCGCCAAACATCAACAACGGAACACAAGCCGGCGACGGCGACGCATCACGTGGCCACCGCGACGCACAGCGGCGCCGCGCTGACGACTACGAAGCAGAAGGAAAGCTACGCGCTCGGAATGAACATCGCGCGCGGGCTGCAGCGGGACGCCGTGGACCTGGACCAGGCCGCGCTGCTGCAGGGAATCAAGGACCAACTTGGCGGAAAGACGAAGCTCACCGACGACCAGGCGGGGGCCGAGCTGAAGCAGCTTTCCGACGAAGTCCACGCCAAAGAGGAACTAAAACAACAACAAGCCGCGGAGGCGAATATGAAGGAAGGCGAAACCTTTTTGGCCGCCAACAAGGCCAAGGCAGGCGTGGTCGCGCTGCCGAGCGGGTTGCAATACAAAATCGAAAAAGAAGGCACGGGACCGAAGCCCACGGCCAGCGATACGGTGGTGTGCAATTACCGCGGCGCGTTCATCGACGGCAAGGAGTTCGATAGCTCGTATAAGCGCGGCCAGCCGGCCACGTTTCCGGTGGGCGGAGTGATCAAGGGCTGGACGGAAGCGCTGCAACTGATGCCGGTTGGATCGAAATGGGAGCTGTTCATTCCGTCGGAGTTGGCCTACGGGCCGCGCGGCGCGGGCGGAGTAATCGGTCCGAACCAGACGCTGGTTTTCGAAGTGGAGTTGCTCTCCATCAAGGGCAAGTAGCTAGCGCTCCAAAGCGCACGAGCGTTTTGGGGACTCTGCGCAGCGGTGAAATGCGCGCGGCGGTCCATCGAATCGCGATTGGCTGGCTTGCGCTCGTTTGTTAGAATGGAAAGCCGCAACAACTGGCTCCCAACGTAATTTCCTCCGTTGGGGCGAGAGGGCGTGTAGCTCAGTTGGGAGAGCGCCTCGTTCGCAACGAGGAGGTCGGGGGTTCGAGCCCCCCCACGTCCACCAATCCCGCCAGAACTCCAGCGCATGATTAGCGAGTGATTTCGAGTTGTGGATCGGCGGCGACGCCGGTTTCGTTTTTCTCCGCCGCCATCAGGCCGGCAGCGTCCAGTCGCGAAGCGGTATGCGGCTGCGGTTCCGTCAGATCGGCCAATTGCAGGCGGAGGTTGCCCGCGTTCGTGGAGAAGGCCAGCCCGACTTCCATGTCCATGTCGCCGGCGCGGACGAGCTTTTCGATTTCGCCGTCGAAGCACTGCATTCCATCGGTCGATCCGTCGCGAATGGCGTCGAGCACGGACTTGCCCTCGCTTTCGCCCTTCTGGATGTACTCGCGCGTGCGCAGAGTGGATTTCAAAATTTCGAACACGGCCATGCGGCCATTGCCATCGCGTTTGGGTATGAGGCGCTGCGAGACGATGTAGCGGAACGATTTCGATAAGCGCATACGAATGGTGGCTTGTTCGGCCAGGGGAAAGATTCCGATGATGCGCTCGATGGTCTTCGACGCGTCGATCGTGTGCAGCGTGGAAAAGACGAGATGGCCGGTCTCGGAGGCTTCCAGCGCCACTTCCATGGTTTCGCGGTCGCGAATTTCTCCGACGAGAATCAATTTGGGCGCTTGCCGCAACGCGGCGCGCAGAGCCAAGGCGAAACTCGGCGTGTCGGTGTGAAGTTCGCGCTGGTGAATCGTCGCTTTTTTGTGAGAGTGGAGAAACTCGATGGGATCCTCGATCGTGATTACGTGGCAGGCGATCTCTTCGTTAATTTTGTTCACGAACGCGGCGAGCGTGGAGGATTTCCCGCTGCCAGTGGGCCCGGTGACCAGAACGATTCCGGGACGCAGCGCGGCGGCGTCCTCAAGCTGAGCCGGGAGGCTGAGCTTCTTGAAGTCCGGCACGGCGCTGGGGACAACGCGCATAACGATGGCGCAACTTCCTCTCTGCGTGAACACGTTCACGCGAAAGCGCGAGACCTTGGGGAGGCCGTAAGAAACGTCGCAGGAACCCTCCTGTTTCAGCTTTTCAACCGCCCTGGTGTTGCGTCCGATCAGATCAGCGGCGATTCGCGCGGTGTCCTCGGAACTCAGAATGCCGACGCCGGGAATTCTCAGCTGCATCAACTTGCCGTGCAGTTCCACCTGTGGAGCCCGGCCGGGCGAAAAGATCAGGTCGCTCGTGCGCGGCGCGGTTTGGAGCATGGCTGTAATGATCGCGGCCGTGGCGACCGGGGGCGCCGTTTGCGGCGGCTGCGCGGGAGTAGGTGTTGGAGTGTCCATGACGGCCTATGAGAGTGAGAAGCTATGCCTGAAACACCCGAGGGCGTCAGGCGAGGTTCTATTATCAATCGAACTGCCCTGCGTGCCGCTTCGGAAGCAAAGGGGTGTTGCCAAACGATAAGAGCGGTCCGCTTTCCGGCGCGGCTGCGTGGCGGCCGGCATGGGGCAAGAGAGCGGGCGGCCGGACGCTCGTTAGCGCTCAATTTTAGGTTGCACTCCGAAAGCGCGAACGGGGCTAGAATGGGGCTGCTATGGAGACCGACGGCCGACAGCCCGGGACTCCTTGCGCTCCTCGCGCCGCGAAGGGGCGCGCCAGCGGGCTCTTGCGCGAGCGAGCTTGGCCGGTTTCTCTCGCCTCCACGGTTGCATTCCTGGTGATGTTTTCCGCAGCGCCGGCGTCCGCGCAGACGGCGCGCCCGCCGCAATGGCCTAACATTACCCAGCCGGGATTTCCGCCGCAGTCCAATTTTCCGCAAGGGCCGCAATCGTCCGTTCCCGACAGCACCGTGGGCAATCCGGCGGCGACGCTGGCGTCGATGGAAAATCAGCCGGGCATGCTGCCGCTGATGCCGGTCGATAATGAACGGCTGGTGAACGCCGAATCCTGCCGGACGTGGACGGAGGCGGCGGTGAACAGCCCGACGGTGAGCGTGGCGCGGCTGGCCGTTCCGGGCAAAGCGAGCCACGAATTTCAGAAAGCGTGCGGCGATTTCAAGGACCGCAGGCTGAAGTCGGCGGAAGAACACGCGCGCAAGGCCGTGAAAATCTATCCGGACTACGCGGCTGCCTGGGTGGTGCTGGGGCAGATCTTGAAGGCCGACCACGAGGACAAGGAAGCCATCGAGGCTTGCCGGCAGGGAATGAATGCGGACCCGAAATATGCGCCGCCGTACATCTGCCTGGCGGGGTTCGCGGCGAGCGCGAACGACTGGGACGAAGCTTACTCGATGGCCGACCGCGCGCTTTCCCTCGATCCGGCGACCGATCCGTACGCTTTCTTTTACACGGCGACCGCCGACCTGCACTTGAAACGATACGCGCAGGCGGAACTATACGGGCGCTCGGCGGAGAAGCTCGACAAATGGAAGAAGATTCCGGAAATCCACCTGCTGCTTGCGGAAGTCTACGAGGCGCAGAAAGACCCAACCAAAGAGGCTCAGGAGTTGCGGAAGTTTTTGAAGGAAGCGCCGCACAATTCCGACTGGCAAACGGCGCGCACCACGCTTTCCGAGATCCAAGACTACGCGAACGAATAGGTCGCCGGCGATAGCGGCCGCATTTCGCGCGGCCGGGGAATCACACCGACAAATTGGATCGAAGCCGTGCTGGCGCGGACTTGCGTGCGCGCAGGCGAGAGGCTCATTCGACTCGGCGGCGACGCGCGAGGATTACGGCCGGCTACTGTTGCCGGCGGCGGCGCGTTCGGCGTCCACCTTGCGGGCGTTGGCGTAGAGAACGCGGGCGGCCGGAAGCGCGCTGATGGCTTTTTCGAGCTGCGGATCATTTCCGAGCGCGACTTTGTAGCCGGCGTCCAGGCCGAAGACGCTGGTGAAGACTTCGCGCTTGATCTCCCATTTGAGATAGGGGAGATTCTGCTGGATCTGCTGGTCGGTAAATTCGATGTGCTCCTGCGCGAGGAACTTTTTCAGCTGTGCGATCACGGCATCGTCCACCACGAAATCCTGGGTGACGTCCGGGCGCTGGCTGAGGTAGTAGCGCGCGAAATCGCCGACGCCCTGGGGCGGCAGATCGGTGGGGTACATGACGCCGCGGCGTTCCAAAAGCTGCTGGAAGTCGTCGGGCTTGGGCATGGCCACCGCCACGTCGGGCGTGATCCCTCCGCCGCCGTACACGGTGCGGCCGGTGTCCGTCAGCTTTACTTGCGGCGATTGCGGCGGCTGCGGATTGTAGTGGTAGTCATAGAGAGTTTCGTTCTTATAGTTGCGCTGGATCGAGCGGCCGCTGGGAGTGTAGTAGCGCGCGGTGATGAGCAGCAGCGCGGTGCGGTAGCTCAACGGAAATTCGGTGCCGACCAGGCCCTTTCCGAAGCTCGTGGTACCGACGATCATGGCGCGGTCGTGGTCCTGCATGGCGCCGGCGAAGATTTCAGAAGCAGAAGCGCTGCCGCCGTTGATGAGTACAACCAACGGGATGTCCGCGCCCTGATTGCCCTGCACGGCGTAGTAGCGGCGCTCCGGAGAAGAGCGGCCACGATGCGAGACGACCAGTTGGCCCTTGTCGAGGAACATGTCGGCCATGCCGACGGATTGATTCAAGAGGCCGCCGCCATTATCGCGGAGATCGAGGATCAGGCCCTTGAGATTGGGATAGCCGAGCTTTTGCAGCGCGTTTTCGACGTCGCTGTCGGTGGTCTCATTAAATGTGGTGACGTGGATGTAGCCGATTCCCGGACGGACCATGGTGGCGAATTCCACGGCGGGCCGGGGAATTTCCGCGCGGACGATGGTCACGTCGATGGGTTTGGTCCAGCCCTCGCGTCCGAGAGAAATATGGACGGGCGTTCCCTTGGGGCCTTTCAGCAGGTCGGCGACCTGCGTGGTGGTAAGCCCGGTGCAGACTTTGCCGTCCACCTTCAGAATCACGTCTCCGGGGCGAATTCCGGCTTTGTACGCGGGGGAATTGACGAAGGGCGCTTGCACGACGGTTTGATTGTCGCGCTGCTCGACGACCATGCCGACGCCGTAGTATTTTCCTTCCTGCTCTTCTTCAAACAGCGCGTACTGCTGCGGATCGAAAAATTGGGAGTGGGGGTCGAGCACGTGCAGCATGCCGGGGATCGCGCCGTCGTAGATGGCTTTGTCGACGTTAATAGGGTCGGCGTAATCGTGCTGAACGACCGCGAGAACGTGGGTGAAGGTCTTGACCGACTCTTGCAGGTCATCGGCGCTGGTGGGTGTGGCGTTAGCCGACGCGCCGAAATGGCCGCCGAGCAGCGCCGAAGCCGTGAGAACTGCGGCCAGGATGACGAGCCCACGAAGCGACGAACCGCGAATTTTGCTGCCGTGGCGGGATGACGTAGGTTGCGATGATGGCATGTGTTCCTTCTCGATTCCGTCGAGCAATTATAGCACACGGCGCGGAGCGGTTTGACAGGCTCGCGGCCCTCTTCTATGATTCAAAAATGGGGCGTAAGCACGGGTCTCAGGGAGTTGCATGCTAAGCATTCCCCATTTAATCGTCATATTCATCGTAGCGCTGGTGATTTTCGGCCCGGAGAAGCTGCCGGAACTGGCCCGGAATCTGGGTAAGCTGATGGCCGAGTTCCGCCGGACCACCACGGATTTGCGCGGCACGTTTGAGACGCATCTGCGCGACCTGGAACGGGAGGCCAACGACCGCCGCATCGATACGCAGAGCCCGCTGGCGAGCGCGCCCGTGCCCCCGGCAAATAACCCTGAGATTGTAGCCGCGCCGGGAATCGTGCCAGCCAATGCTCCGCACAACGCCCCGGTGGCGTTGGGAGAGCCCCCGGCAGCATCCGTGCTGTCTCCCGGCACCGTCGACCACTCCATGATGTACGCCGAAGACCCCGAAGAACTGATCCGGCAAGCCGAAGCGCAGATCGCGCGGGACCGTGCCGCAGAGGCAGAGGAAGAAAACCCAGAACGAGTCAGCGATGGCGCCATCGGAAAACCCTGAAAATACAGAGCAGCCGCGCGCCGTGGACGAACCCGGCGGCTCGATGTCGTTTTTCGATCACCTAGTGGAGCTGCGAAAGCGGCTGATCAATTCGCTTCTAGGGATCGGAATCGGCATGATCGTCGGCTTGGCGTTTTCCAAGCCCGCCATCAATTTCGTCGCTCAGCCGATGCTCGTGGCGCTGAAGCGGAACCACCTTGAGCAGCACCTGTACTTCACGCATCCAGCCGGATACGTAGGCCTATACATCAACCTCGGGCTATATTTGGGAATCGCGCTGGCGATGCCGTGGGTGCTGTATCAGGTGTGGCTGTTCGTCGCGCCGGGGCTGTACAAGCACGAACGAAAAGCGGTGGCGAGCTTCATCGGCTCGTCGATGCTTTTGTTCCTGTGCGGAGTGGCGTTTGGCTACTTCGTGATGCTGCCGCAGGTGCTGACCTTCGTGGTGGCCTTCGGCAATACCGGGCCGATCAAGCCGTGGATCGATATCGACGAATACTTCAGTTTGATTCTGGTGGTGCTGCTGGGGCTCGGCGTGATTTTCGAGCTGCCGGTAGTGGTGTTCATTTTGTCGCTGTTCGGCATCGTCACGCCGAAATTCATGCTGAAGAATTTCCGCTACGCGATGCTGATCATCACCGTGGTGGCGGCGATCGTCACACCCACTCCGGACGCGACGACCATGCTGATCTTCATGGCGCCGATGGTCGTGCTGTATTTCCTCGGCGTGCTGGTTTCCTACATGGTGGTGCGGAAGAAACGCGCGCGGCAGCTTACGGAAGGGCAGGCTGATTAGCGTGCCGCGCCGCGGAATGGCGCTGTTTGCCGGCGCGCTGCCGGTGATTCTGCTGTTTTTCGGCTGCGGCGCTGGCGGCAGAAATTCGAGCGCGTCGGCGAGCGATGCCGCAGCCGTCGTGCCGGACACCACGCCGCCTCCTGTTTCTCCCGCGGATGCCGCCCCGCCCGCATCGCAAACCGGCGGATTCGACGGAACGAAAGCGTACTCCTACGTCGTAAAACTGGTGAGCTTCGGTCCACACCCTCCGGACACACCCGCGATTCGCAACGTCCAGAAATATATCCGGTCAACCCTGAAAAGCTTCGGATGCCCGGTGGACGTGGATGATTTTCACGCGCAGACGCCCATCGGCACGCTGGCGATGGAAAACATCGTGGCGAAAATTCCCGGCACCGGACCGGGGATCATTTTGCTCATGACGCATTACGACACGCTGCGGCTGCCGGGATTCGTGGGCGCGGAAGACAGCGGATCTTCGACGGGGCTGATGCTGGAAATGGCCAGCCTGCTGTGCAACGGGAAGAAAAATCACGATGCGGTGTGGATCGCGTTCCTCGACGGCGAAGAGGACCAGCAAAATTTCGCCACGGCCGAACAGGCCCAGAACACGTGGAACAACGACGAGACGACGTTCGGAAGCCGGGAGCTGGCCGCGCGCATGGATCTTTCGGGCGAGATCAAGCACGTCCACGCCATGATTCTGGCGGACATGATCGGGCAGAAGAATCTGCAGATCGAGAAGGACACAAATTCGACGCCGTGGCTTCAAAACCTGGTGTGGAAGACGGCCGACCGCCTGGGATACCGGAAGATTTTCACCTCCCGGCAGTCGGACATTATCGACGACCACATCCCGTTTCTCCATCGCGGAGTCGCGTCGCTGGACGTGATCGACTTGAACGGCTACATACAAGAAGGGTACTGGCATACCACGCAGGACACCCTTGACAAGCTGAGCCCGCGGAATATTGCCATCGTTGGGCAGGTGATTCTCGCGTCGGTCGGCGAGTTGCAGGAAAAATTCCGCTGATCTTCAATTTATGAGCCGCTTTCAGGCGCGGCGGGGGCGAGGGCCGCGCAGGACCCTGGCTGGCAGCGTCAGAATCGCTGCGAGCAGATCGAGGACGCCGCCGACGGCAATACCCAGAATCCGGAACGGCAGCAACAGCAGCCAGACGATCGGGTAGAGAATCAGCGCCAGCAGCGCCAAAGGCCAGCACAGCACCAGCAAGAGGCACCACAGCAGAAACGCGACCATTGGGCGATCCAAGCCTCCTTACTATGAGATACGCGCGGAAGCGCCGATTTGTTCCGTAGGGCGAGGACGCGAGACGTTTCTTGGGATCGCAGTTTCCGTGGCGCAAGCGAGCGGGAGCAAGCTCCCGCACTCCGCAGGGCGAAAGCTGTGCTACATTTTCTTCTTCGCTAATGGAAACCATCCGAGTCTACAGTTCAGCGGGTTCATACGACGTTCACTGCGCCAGTGGCGCGCTATCTCGCGCGGCGAAGCTCATTGCCAGCCTGGGCGAATCGACGGGCACGTTCGTGCTGTCATCTCCGCGCGTGTGGCGCCATTGGGGACGCGCCGTCGCCGCGAAAATTCCTGGTCCGGGATCGCGCCGTCCGATTCTTTTTGACGACAGCGAGACCGCAAAGCGCCTCGAAACGGTGGAAGGCATCGCGCGCGCGTTGGTGCGTGCGGGCGCGGACCGCCATGCGACGCTCGTGGCCGTCGGTGGCGGAGTGGTCGGCGACGTAGCGGGATTCGCGGCCGCTTCCTATTTGCGCGGCGTGCGCATCGTTCACATTCCCACCACGCTGGTGGCGCAGGTGGATAGCTCCGTGGGCGGAAAGACCGGCGTGAATTTGCCGGAGGGGAAGAATTTAGTGGGCGCGTTTTATCCGCCGAAGATGGTGATCGTCGATCCGGAAATGCTCGGGACGCTGCCGCACCGGGAATTTCGCTCGGGCGTCTACGAGGTGATCAAGTACGGCGCAATCGCGGACGCGCAGCTTTTCAAGTTCCTGGAAACGCACATGCGTGAAGTGCTGCGGCGCGATCCGGAGGCGCTGGCGTTCGTTATTTCGCGCAGCATCGCCATCAAGGCGCGCGTGGTGAATAAAGACGAGCACGAGAGCGGTCTGCGCCAGATTTTGAATTTCGGGCACACGCTGGGGCATGGCTTCGAGGCGGCGACGAACTACGAGCGGTTTTTGCACGGCGAAGCGATTGGCTGGGGCATGATCGCCGCATCGATGATGGCGCTGGCGATGGGGCGGCTGCCGCTGATGGACGCGTTTCGGATTGTGCGGCTGACCGCGTCGGTTGGGCCGTTGCCGGGCGTGCCGGCAATTCCGCCTGCGGCGCTGAAGCGCATGCTGCTGGGCGACAAGAAAGCGCGCGGCGGGCGCGTGTTGTGGGTGATGCCAAGCCGCATCGGCAAGACGGAGTGGGGAATTGAAGTGCCGTGGCCGCTGGTGATGAAGGCGGCGCGGTCGCTGCCGGAAATTATGGCCGAAGCGCGCAGCACGCCAAAGGTGGCCAACGCCGCGCGGCCTCTGATGCGCAAGCAGCGGCGGTAGGAACGCGCGCGAAGGGCCGCAAGCGTCTCTCGTTCTCGATACAAGATGGCATTCACGATGACAGGTCAAAAAGCAGCGCCGCTGCCGGGCACGCGTCCGGAAGGCGCGCGCGACGAACGCGAAGCGGCCGAGCACGTGCGCGAAATGTTCGGGCAGATCGCGCCGCACTACGATTTTCTGAACCATCTGCTGTCGCTATCGCTCGACCGCGTATGGCGCCGGCGCACAGCCAAGCGTTTCGCGCACATTCTGCGGCGGCCCGAAGCGCGCGCCATCGACATATGCTGCGGCACGGGCGATCTGGCGTTTGCGCTGGCTCGGGAACGAAAACGCGGGATGCGGGCAAGCGGCGGAAATGAAGCCGCACATGCGCGGCCGGTGATCGGCAGCGATTTCGTGGAGCCGATGCTCGATCGCGCGCGGGACAAGGCGCGGGCGGCCGGGCATTCCGCGGTGTTTGCGGCGGCCGATGCGCTGCAACTGCCGTTTGCGGATGCCAGCGCCGACCTGATCACCACCGCATTTGGATTCCGCAATCTGGCCAACTACGAACATGGGCTGCGCGAATTTGCGCGCGTGCTGCGGCCGGGGGGGGAAGTAGGCATTCTGGAATTCACCGAGCCGGGCGCGGGTCCGCTCGCGGGCATTTTCCGCTTTTATTTTCGGCGCATCCTGCCGCTGGTGGGCGGCGCAATCTCGGGAAACCGCGACGCGTACCGTTATTTGCCCGGATCGGTGGCGAAATTTCCGCCGGCCGCGGAACTGGCGGCGCTGATGGAGCGCTGCGGGTTTCGCGACGTACGCTTCAGTTCCTGGAATTTCGGCAGCGTGGCGCTGCACACCGCGCGGCGGGCGTGAATTTGCCATTGGACCGAATCGGCTCCCGTCTCTTCGCGTGACTCCCCTCTCGAATTGCCTGGATTCGCGTTAACATATCTGTTTCATGGCCGGCAACGACGCTAACGCGGTGATCGATCTTCGCAGCGACACGGTGACGCGTCCCACGCCCGCGATGCGCCGCGCCATGGCCGAAGCGGAAGTGGGCGACGACGTCTACGGCGAAGATCCCACGGTCAACCGGCTCGAAGCGCGCGCCGCGGAAATTTTCGGGCGCGAGGCCGGGCTGTTTGTTCCCAGCGGCTCGATGGGCAATCTGCTGGCCATCAAGACGTGGACGCAGCCGGGGATGGAAGTGATCTGCGAGCGGCGCGCGCACATCGCCAATTACGAGCTGGCGTCGATTTCCGCAATTGCCGGCTGCATGCCCAATACGGCGTCCGCGCCGGGCGGCATTTTGACCTGGGAGCTGATCGAGCCGCTGATCCGTCCGAAGATTTATTACTACGCCCAGACCGGGCTGATCGAGCTGGAAAACACCTCCAACATGCACGGCGGGACAGTGTATCCGCCGGAAATTACCGAGGACATTTGCGAGCGAGCGCACGCGGCGGGCTTGCCCGTTCATTTGGACGGCGCGCGGATTTTCAACGCGGCCGTGGCGCTCGGGCGCGACGTTCGCGAGATCACGCGGCATTTCGATTCGGTGATGTTTTGCCTGTCGAAGGCGCTGGGCGCGCCGGTGGGGTCGATGCTGGTGGGCTCGCGCGAGTTTATCCGCAAGGCGCGCATCGGGAGGAAGCTGCTTGGCGGCGGGATGCGGCAAGTGGGCGTGCTGGCAGCCGCGGGTCTGGTGGCGCTGGAGGAAACACCGAAAATCCTGCATCGCGACCACGAAAACGCGCGCTACCTGGCCGAATCTCTGGCGCGGATTCCGGGAATCGCGCTGAAGGCCAAGGAAGTGGTGACCAACATCGTGATCTTTAGCGTGGCGGAGACAGGAATCGCGGCGCCGGCCATTTGCGACTCGCTGGCGCGGCAGGGCGTGCTGTGCGGGCCGACGGGGAAGTTCAGCATTCGCATGGTGACGCATTACGACGTGGACCGCGCGGGCGTCGATCGCGCCGTGGCGGCCATGCGCGCGATGCTGGAAAAGGCTCCGGCCTGATTCGCGGCGCGTGGCGTTCTTTGGCCGCGCTGTCTCGATTGAAATAGGCTCAGTTTCCGCTGCGCCTTGGTTTTCGCGGTTTGCTCCGCGCTTTGCTAAACTAAACGGCTTCTTACGAGTATTTCTTACAAGAGGGGAATCATTGCCTTGAAAACCCGGCCCGTCTGGATTGCGTTTTCGATTGTTTGCGCGTTTGCGATTTCCGGATGCAGCAAAAAAGCCAGCGAGCAGCCTCCGCAACCGCCGCCTCCCACCGCGGTGGTGGACGCGGCGACTGCCGGGACGATCACCGGCACGGTGCGGCTGGATGGCGAGCCGCCCAAGTTTCGCCCCATCGACATGAGCGCGGAGCCTGCGTGCGTGAAGGCGAATCCCAAGCCGGTGATTCCGCCGATCGTCGTGACCGGCGAGCGCGGCGCGCTGGGGAATGTGGCGGTTTACATCAAGTCGGGCCTGGGACGCTACAAGTTCGATGCGCCGCAGACTCCCGTGGTGCTGAATCAAAAGGGCTGCATGTACGAGCCGCATGTGCTGGCGTTGCGCGTCGGTCAGCCGCTGGAGGTGCGCAACGAGGATCCCACGGTTCACAACATTCACGTGATGGCCAGTGTGAACCGGTCGTGGAACCGCTCGGAGGAGCCGGACGAGCCGCCGTTCACGGAGAAGTTCGACCATCCCGAGCTGGCGGTTCCGGTGACCTGCAACGTGCATCCGTGGATGCGGGCGTTTCTTTTCGTGCTCGATAATCCGTACTACGACGTCACCAACAAGACCGGCGATTTTTCGCTGAAAGGCCTGCCGCCCGGAACGTACACGATCGAAGCATGGCAGGAATATTATGGCGTGCAGGACCAGACCGTCACGCTCGGGCCGAAAGAGACGAAGTCGATCTCGTTTGTGTTCAAGGCGCCGGCGGCGAAGTGACTTCTTTTGCGCTCGCTTTTCGGGGCGCGGGCGTGTAGTTTCTTTTCCGGTTTTCGCGGGCAGACCGCATTCGGGAGGCAGGCATGATGAACCAGCGGAAAAATTCACTCGTACTTCACTTCTCAATATTTCTCGTCGCCGCGGCGATGCTTGGCGCCGGCGCGGTCCGTGCAGCGCACGCGGCAAATGCTCCGCAGCTCACCAAAGAGCACGCGCTTAAATTGCAGGACGAATTTCAGCGCGCTGTCGTCGCGGCCGATTCGGCGGCGCTCGATAAGCTGATGGCCGACGATTGCACCTTCATCCACGGCAACGCTATGCAACAGACCAAGGCGCAGTTCATGGGCATGCTGAAAAGCGGGGCCATGAAGGTGAGTGAGTTCAAAAGCAGTTCGCAACAGGTGATTCTCTTCCATGGCGGGGCGATCGTGATCAGCGTCGTGGACTGGGGAATGGCGCCTCCGCACGCAGCGCCAAACGCTCCTCCGATGGTTCTGCCCATGCGCATCTCGAACGTCTGGGTCCGCACCGGCGCTGGCTGGCAGCTGATTCTGGAGCAGGACACCTCGCTACCGCAGCGCCGTGGCGGGCGCATGGGGCCTCCCCCAGCGCCGAAGCAATAGTCTGGGCGCAAGTCCTTTTAATCTAACATTTCGGCTCGCGGCCGGGCTCACCGGCCGCGAGATGCCCCCCAAATCGCGCCCCGGCCCGCTTAGGACGTCACCCACGATGGCGGTGTGAAGCTTCACAACCCACCTAGAACGCGTTAATTTCCCGCCAAGGTATCTAGAGAGCCTACCGGCCGCCGCCGAATGCGTCCTGACGCTCTGGAGCGGCTTTCGGCTTCCTCAATTTGCCCGCGCGGCATGAAAAAAGTTCCCGCTTGACAACTTTTGCGCCAGGGTGTCAATTGCGCGTGTCGCCAGCCCAAACTGCCAACAATTGGCCGTTGGGGGCCCCGGAGACCGGCGGGTGGGCCGACCAAAGCACCGGCGCATGCCTCTCGCCACGAACGCACTCATAGGAGGACGAGCATGGCCGAAGCCACACAGCGCAGGCGCGCTCCCGACGGGAGCGCCTATGGACGCCCCGAACAACACCCCGATCATGAATTAACCCAAGTAGGTCCGCGCACACCTTGCGGCGAATTGATGCGGCGCTATTGGCAGCCGGTCGCCGTCTCGTCGGAAGTCACCAGCCGTCCACAATACGTGCGCATCCTCGGCGAGGAGCTAATCATCTTCCGCGACAAATCCGGCCGCGCGGGCTTGCTCTATCCGCGCTGCATGCATCGCGGGACCACGCTTTTCTACGGCAAGGTCACCGAAGAGGGAATCGCGTGCTGCTATCACGGATGGCTTTTCGACGTCGAGGGCCGCTGCCTGCGCCAGCCCTGCGAGCCCGATGGCGGACGCAATCTGGATGTGGCGCGCCAGCCCTGGTATCCGGTGGAGGAGCGCTACGGGCTCGTCTTCGCCTACATGGGGCCGCTGGAGAAAAAGCCGGCGCTGCCGCGCTTCGACATTCTCGAAAGCCTGAGCCCGGATGAGGAAATTCGCCCGTACATGGGGGCCTTTGGCGCCACCGGCGACACCAGCATGGACATTGCTCCGTACAGCTGGCTGCACATGAACGACAACGTGATGGATCCGTTTCACGTCTACGTGCTGCACTCGACGTTCACGGGCGTGCAATTCGCGCAGCAGTTCGCGCTGATGCCCAAGGTCGATTTCTTCACCACGGACGAAGGCGTTTGCTATTCCGCGAAGCGCGTGCTGGAGGACGGCCGCGAATACGACCGCATCTCGTCGTGGATCATGCCCAATATCATGTCCGTGCCAAATCCGATCGATATCAATCAGGTTCGCTCGAACATGATCGCGTGGGCGCTGCCGGTGGACGATTCGCATTTCACCATGGCCGCCGCGTCGCGCGTGCCCAAGAACGCGCCGGGCTTGTTTAACGCCCGCGATGGCTTCCGCTTCAATGGCAAGCTGTGGCACGAAATGACCCTCGCCGAGCACCAGGACACTCCCGGCGACTATGAAGCGCAAGCCGGGCAAGGTCCGATCTCGCTGCACACCGAAGAGCATCTGGCCGGCAGCGATCGCGGCATCATCATGCAGCGGAGAATACTGAAGGCGCAAATCAAGACTGTGGCCGAAGGCGGCGATCCGGTCGGCGTCGCGTACGATCCGTCGAAGGCGACGGTAAAGGTTCGCTCCGGCAATTTTTACGTGGCGCCGCAGCACGCCTGAGGGCTTGACGTTCGCGCGGTAAGCGCGTCGCTCGATCGCCATTCCGCGGCAAGCCAGCCGGTTGCAGCGCGCCGGCTGTGCTCCTGATATAGTGGCTGCATGGCCAAGAAGAGCGCCGGCCTGCTGATGTACCGCGTTCGCGGCGGCGAGCTGGAAGTTCTGCTGGTACATCCCGGCGGCCCGTATTGGACGAAGAAAGATGCGGGCGCGTGGTTCATCCCCAAAGGCGAAGTGGCGCCCGGCGAAGACGATGCGGTTGCGGCCATTCGCGAATTCAGCGAAGAAACTGGCCTCGCGCCAATAGGGCCGTATCTGATGCTCGGCGCGGTGCAGCACAAATCCGGAAAGACGGTCACCGCATGGGCGTTTGAAGGCGATTGCGATCCCGCGTCGCTTACCAGCAACACATTTTCGATGGAATGGCCGCCGCGTTCCGGCAAGATGCGCGATTTTCCGGAAGTGGACCGCGCTGCGTTTTTCACCGTCGACGCGGCCAGGGAAAAGATGCACGCGGCGGAATTTGAGTTCGTTTCCCGCTTGGAGACCATGCGTTCCGGCCAGACGGCGCCGCCGCGCCGCCACGTTCGCGCTTCATAACACTCCAAATCAAAAACCCGCTAGATTGCGCTTTGCCGATGCCGAAGCTCCGCGGGTCGATCGCCCCATAACGCCCCGGAGGGCCAACACGAAGCGGCGGCAAGCCGCCGCACTCCACACGCGGGGTGGCTTGCGCCGCTCTTGGGAGCGCGGTTTTGCATCGCCGCGCTTCCGCGCGGCACATGCCCGCCGAAAACGCTTCCGTACGTTTGCTGATTCTGCTGTTTCCTTGACGCGATGCTGCGCGCCTTCTAGAATCGTCCATTCGCGCCATGTCCAACTCTTTCTGGGATTTCTCGCTCAGCGAACCATCGGATTTAAGCCGTTTAGCCCTTTCCCTAACGGCGATTGTCATGATTTTCCTGCTCAGTTCCGTGGTTTCGCGGCCTTTGGCGGCAAGACTCACGCACCGAATTAATCCCAGCCGCCAAGCGGGCGCCGCGGCGGCTTTGCCGGCGGATACGAGCGGCATCACGGGACAGATCGTGGATTCCGCGACAGGCGCGCCCGTCTCTGGCGGCAAAGTGATCGTGGCGCTGGAGCAGCCGGATGGCACCGGCACGGACGTGGTTTTCACGCAGACGAATCCGGATGCCTCGGGGCATTTCTCGTTCAGTCTGCTGCCGCTCGGATCTCCATTCGATGTGGTGGCAGTCGCGATTGATGGATCGGGCGTAGCGTACGACGCCACGGTAGTGCTGAATGTTCCGGTGGGCGCGAGCCTCGGCGCGATACCGCTGGTCCATGAGAACGGCGCATCCACCGGCCCCGCCAAGATCGAAGGCTTTGTCACGGCGTCTTCCGGATCGAGTCCGTCCGTGATTCGCGCGACGGTCTCGGCCATTCAGACCATTACCTTGGACGCCGGTATCGCGCTTCCGGTCAGCGCGCCCCAGACGGTGACGATCAATAGCGGCAATACTCGGCCCATCACCATTCCGGGCGAACCGGGCACTTCGGCCGACATCATGGTGCGGTCGAGTGCGGATTGCCCGGCTTCTCTACCGCGCAACGTGAATTGCGGCCGCTACACGATAGTGGTGCCGGGCAGCAATCCGAGCGTCGCGCTTTTCGCCACCGGGAAAATTTCCTACACTTCGCCGGATGCCGGCCCGGCTCTGTATTCGGTGCGCGCCAACGCCCTCATGCGCTCGGGAATGGGCTCGGGCGTGTGCATTCCCTCGTTTCGGTCCGTGGATGGCGGCGAAGCGGGCCAGGCGCTGAAAGTAGCTCCCGGCGGGTCCGTTATGGCGCAGCCCATCGCCTTCACCGGCTGCTGGTAAACTCTTCCAAGCTCACGTGTAATTGTGATTTGCGCACTTGTGCGCCTGCAAGGCCTGCACTAAACTCCGGCCCGGAAAGAAGGTGGAGCTGGCACGTCTGCGAGACCGGCAATGCCGCGTTTCCAGCAAAAGCGGCTGCAAAACGCGGAAGACTGAATTCCGAGACGGAGGCTTTCCGAGGATGAGCCTGAAAAAGATCTTGATTGCGGTGGACGACAGTCCGTTCGCGCAGCGAGCTGCGCAGGTTGGCATCGAGGTTGCGAATGCCTTGAATGCCGAAGTCGCGTTCGTTCACGTGTTCGACGCGTCGGCGATGCCCGCCGGCGCGTGGGGATTTCCGGCGGACCGGATCAGCGCGATGTCCGAACTGGAAGGGAAGCGGCTGCTGGCGAAAGTCCGCGAGGGTCTGCCGCTGCAGACCGGCTCCGCGGCGGCCCCCCTGCGCGAGTTTCTCGAGTCCGGCAGCGCGGCCGACAGCATCGTCGAAGTAGCGAAGAAGTGGCATGCCGATTTGATCGTGATGGGCAGCCACGGGCGCGGAAAAGTGACGGGCATTCTGATGGGCAGCGTGTCGCAGGATGTGCTGCGCAACGCGCCGTGCCCGATCCTGGTAACGCCGCCGAATACGTGACGCCTTTCGTATCCTTGCCGGCTGTCCGACGCCTTGCGTTTTCATTTGCGCCCGGCGGAGTCTCCCGCGAGCGTCGTGAGAGCTATTTACTGCTTGGCATAAATGCGCGATGCGCCGGTTGATGTTCGCGTGAGCGGTGGCACAATCGAGCTTCCGAGGTTACCCGGATGCTTCGCCTTTTCGCGCACCGCGCCGCAGCGCTTGCATTTCCGTTGACGCTGGCGATCTGCCTGCCGCCGATGGCGGTCATCGCCTTCAATCTGCACGCTCAATCGACGTCCGCTTCGTCGCAATCGCAATCCAGCACTGCCAAGCCCGCGGCAAAAGAGGCCGCGCGCAAAAAAGCGTTCGAGGCGGACCTGAAACGCCTGGAAGACGGCGCGAGCGTTCATCACGACGACAATTCCGGTCCGGCCGCGACGCTGTTCGTTTCGCCCACGGTCGTCAACATGGTGCGCGGCCAACGAGCGGATTTCGGCGCTTTCGATAATCGCGGCCACGACGTGAGCTCGCAAGCGGAATGGACGCTCAGCAACTTGTACGTCGCCACGCTCGTTACCGGCAAGGGTAGGCCCTACATCGTTGCCAAAACGCCCGGCGAAGTCACGATTCGCGCGCGCATCGACGAAAACGAGTCCTCGGCGGACGTCACGGTGTACGACGGCAAATCGCTGCCAGCCGGAACGCCTCCGTACATCGCCGCAAAGATTCCCGGCTTCAAGGCCCAGCAGGCCGCACCTGCGGCCCGCCCCGCCGCCAATCGCCAGCCCGCGCCCGCCCAGCAAGCCCCGGCGCACTAGCCGGGCGCATTCTGCTTCGCCAAGCTCCCCGCGCCAATCTGCGCCTATTCGTATCAAAGAGCGATGACGGCTACCGCCGCCACGCGCCGGTCCTTCCACAGCGTCCGCAAGCCCCAGCGCACTAGCCGAGTGCCCGCAGTTTACCCCGCACCGTATGGAGATTCCATTGTCACCGCAAGCGCCGCATATGGCGCCGGGCCGGCTAGTGCGTGGTAACCGGCGCATATTCATAGAACGTTCCCTGCCGTTGCATGCACCCGTGATCTAAAATATCCCGGTGCGGATGTGGGGGATAGATCTGGAAGCAACGGTACACTCTGTGGCCGAGAACGAGTCCTGGGCTTGACAGTGTCAGTCGAGCCGGGCTTGTCGTCCGCTTGCCGGTCGCCTGGTCCGGGATGCCGTTACCTGCGCTCCAAACACCGGTTGCGCTGGCGATGCTCGTGCCCCAGCCACTCCACTTTAAATCTATCAACGCCACCGAGCCGTCCTCGACCAGCATAAGCATTGCAGGGCGGACAACGAGCGCGTTCTTGTTGGTCATGCTTCCGAGGTCCGAGTAAAAGGAGATCGGGCCCGAGTTTGGGTGCGAGCGGGCAGCCCCGGCAGGCGCCGCAAACACGCCGCCAGCGACTGCCACCACGAGAAGCAGCGCCCCAAAGCGGGCGAGCGGCGACCATGCTTCGCGATGCCTCGATTGATGCGGGAATCCCGCCACTGCGAAAGGCAAGCCACTCCGCCTCGGGATTCGCCCTCCCGTTGCGCTCGTCAGTAAGGAATCCGTCTGCATCTTCTCCTCCAGTCGTCAACGCTTGATTGAATATTTCCGTCCTCATCTGTATAGTGTCCGCCGAGGTTTCGGTTGTAGTGTTTAAATCTCCCCGTAATTACACTGGCGCCGAATTGCAGTTTGCAGACCGGGTTGTGTCCCTGCCGCGACGCAGGCGTTCCCATATCGCGAAAGGACGGCCCCCTGGCCACCCGCGCGACTCAACTTACATACTGGAGACACCATGAAGCAATCGTTGATTCGGACCATTCTGACTGCCGTGGTATGTGTTACGGCTCTGGCATTGGGCGCATGTCACAGCGGCAGTCGTAAGGCTAGCGGCACTCAGCAAAGCTCCACCCGCCCAGCCGCTTCAACCGTTCCGGCGCACCCCGTGGCAGCATCGTCCTCGACGGCCGCAACAGGGTCAAGTTCCGCCCCTGCATCGACCTCGGCGTCTGCCTCCACGCCTGCCAAAACTACGGACGGCATCGAGACCGTTCTCTACTCCTTTGCCCCCGATCCCGACGGCGTGGCCCCGTCCGGCAGTCTGGTCCAGGGCCCTGATGGAAATCTCTACGGCATGACCGGAAGCGGTGGTGCCCACGATGATGGCGTGGTATTCAAGATCACCATCGCCGGCGCGGAAACCGTGCTGCACTCGTTCGACGAAGCCGATGGTATGTACCCGTACGGCAGCCTAGTCCTGGGCCCCGATGGCAATCTCTACGGCATGACACACCAAGGTGGCAACAATGTTGGCGTGGTATTCAAGATCACAACGGCTGGGGTTGAAACGGTGCTGTACACCTTTGGCTCAGTCGATGGATATCCGGACAGCAGTCTGATGCTGGGCCGCGATGGCAATTTCTACGGAACAGCCCAACTCGGTGGTGCCAAGAATGGTGGCACGGTATTCAAGATCACAACGACTGGGGTTAAAACAATTCTCCACTCATTTGGTGGCGAGGGCGATGGTGCGAATCCGATGGGCCGTCTGATCCAGGGCCGCGATGGCAATCTCTATGGCACCACCTCGAAGGGCGGCGATAAGGGTCGTGGCACGGTATTCAAGATCACAACGGCTGGGGTTGAAACGGTGCTGCACTCGTTTTCCGGCGGGGCCGATGGCAAGGATCCTCGCGGAAGTCTGGTTCAGGGCCCCGATGGCAATCTCTACGGCATGACCTCCGCCGGTTTGGTCTCCCCCATCGGCGATAAGCATAATGGCACGGTGTTCAAGATCACGACCGCCGGGGTTGAAACCCTGCTGCACACATTTTCCGGCGGGGCCGATGGCAAGTACCCGAACGGAAGTCTGATCCTGGGCCGCGATGGCAATCTCTACGGCATGACCTCGGAGGGCGGCGATAAGAATAGTGATGGTGTGGTATTCAAGATCACAACCGCTGGGGTTGAAACGGTGCTGCACTCGTTCAACTTTGAGGACGGCCGGTCGCCGATGGGCAGTCTGATCCAGGGCAAGGATGGCAATCTCTACGGCATGACCAAAGAGGGTGGCAGACACAGTTTCGGCACGGTGTTCGAACTCAAGATAGATTAAGCGTAAGTTGCGCCCGCAAGAAAAAGGCCACCCTCGGGTGGCCTTTTTTGGGGGGGGACTGCACCGGCGTCGTGTCGCCCTCTTCGATCGCGTCACTGCGCCCCAGCACTCTGGTTGCGCCAGCTTCGTCCAACATCCGGCTCTTCATGACACGCAAGGCACGACATTTTGTCTTCTGAGGCTGCGCCACTCGATTGGCGCGGCTCGCGCACTCGTGCGCCGAGCGCCCGCAGTCTACCCCGCGCCGTATGAAGATCCCATCGTCATCCCGGAAGTCAGACGTGGGATGCGCATAGGCTGCCCTTCGCCGCTTCGCCTTCCAGCCAACTCTTGCGAGCTGTGCGAAACTGTGGCGAAACTTCCCGCAATAGCCGACAATGTCGCCAGGTCCAGCGACGCACACTATCTGATTGTGCAATGCCGCCGACACCGGCGCATTAGGACAAGGCGATGGGCACATCTATAACGAAAGTAGTGATCCAGAACTACCGATGCTTGTCTGATCGTTCTTTTGACCTCAACGATGGTCTCAACATCATCGTTGGGGACAACGAGTGCGGCAAATCCACGTTTCTCGAAGCTGTACACTTGGCACTCACAGGACAACTCAACGGACGCTCGATCATCAATGAGCTTCACCCCGACCTGTTCAGCACAACCGCGGTCAAAGAGTGGATCGACGGCCTGAACGCAAAGGCGCCCGCTGCCCCACCGTCAGTCCTGATAGAGGTTTATTTTGCCGACGATCCAACACTCACACGACTAAAGGGTACAAACAACTCGCAAAAGGCAGATTGCCCCGGCGTAAAACTTTCTATTCACCTGAGCGAAGACTACAAAGCCGAGTATGCGGCATACGTCGCAGATCCACCCCAAGTGCGGAAAGTGCCCGTTGAATATTACGTCGTTAGCCGTAGAGACTTTGCGGATAACAACATCTCCCAACGGCCCTTGCACATCAGGGTATCCTTTATTGACGCGAGTGCTATGCGAAACAGCTACGCCGCTAGCCGGTACGTAATAGACGCCGTAAAGACCACTCTTGGAACGAAAAAGGCAGCAGAACTCGCACTTGCGTACCGCACCCTAAAGGACAAATTTCTGCAAGATCCAAAGGTCGCACAGATAAACGAGGATCTCGCCAATAAACGCGGCGTGATTTCGGACAAGACTCTAGCTTTCTCGCTCGATATTTCCTCGCGCGCGAATTGGGAGTCGGCAGTTGTGCCTCATCTCGACGACATTCCCTTGCCTCTTGCGGGCAAGGGGGAGCAAAACTCCGTAAATATTAAACTGGCGATGACGTCCTCCGAGGAAGCACAACTCGTCCTCATCGAAGAGCCAGAAAACCACCTCTCGTTTTCAAGGCTGAATATGCTTGTGAGTTACATCTCCGAGCGAACAGCGGACCGGCAGCTATTGATTACCACACACAGCAGTTTCGTCCTGAATAAGCTCGGCCTCGGAACCGTGCTGCTGTTCAGCGATAGGCAAGCGATGACATTGAAGGAACTCGATCCGGACACACAAAACTATTTCTTGAAACTACCTGGTTACGACACCTTGCGCCTCATACTCTCAAAAAGAGCCATTCTTGTCGAAGGGCCCTCTGACGAACTGATTGTTCAAAAGGCATTTCTAATGCTCAACAAAAAACGGCCCATAGAGAATGGCGTGGACGTAATTAGCGTTGGATCGCTCGCATTCAAACGATTCTTGGAAATTGCCAAGATCCTCAAAAGGGGTGTAGATGTCGTGACCGATAACGACGGCGACGTCGCAAAATTGAATGAAAAGTATAAAGATTTTGTCGGTTATCCTCACATTCGAATCTGCTTTGATAAGGACGAAAACGCGCCAACCCTCGAAAATCAACTGCTGAAGAGCAACACTCTCGAGCTCATAAATTCGATATTAGGCAAATCGTTCGGCACGAAGGAGGAGTTGCTGAACTATATGCGGCTCAACAAGACAGATTCCGCGCTCAAGCTATTCGAAACTCGCAAACCTTGGAAGGTCCCGGAGTACATACAGCGTGCTGTCCTCCAATGAAATCATCATCGCTGCAGCAGGGGGTGGCAAGACGACAAAGATAGTGGAGCTCGCCACCGCCAATAGGAACGCCCGCGCTGCCCTCATTACCTACACGCAGAACAACGTCGGGGAGATCCAGAAAGCGATCTACGCGCGGGAAGCTGCCCTGCCGCTCCACGTTGAGGTGTGGCCATGGTTCTGTAGTGCTCCCCGCTAATTTAGACGATCAGGGGCTCCGAGTTTAGGTCAGTTGCAAAAGCCAAGAAGGCCTCGTGCGGAGTGCGATTTTGGACTCCGCGGTGAGGCCGGTCGTGATTGTACTCCTCGATCCAACGAGCGATGCTGGTGCGCGCTTCCTCCAGGCTGCGATACTCGGCCGTCCAGACTTCCTCTTCCTTCAAGCTGCGATGGAACCGTTCGATGTAGCTGTTGCCCTCCGGGTGATGATAGGCCGTCCGCCGGTGCGTGATGCCCAGCCGCCCCAGCGTTTCCAGGAAGCGCGACGAGGTAAACTGCGTGCCGTTGTCCGTGGTGAGCGTCACGCTCGCTTCGCGGCTGCCCTCGGGCAGCCGTGCCAGCACTGCTTGTTCCACCGCTGCCAGCGCGTCTTCGGTCCGGCAGCGGTGCGAGAGATTCCAGCCCACGATCTCTCGCGTGCAGCAGTCGATCACGCAGACCAAGTAGGCCCAACCCACCGCTGGACCAGCCCAGATTTTGGTCATGTCCGATTGCCAGATTTCATTGGGCCGGCTGGCTTCCACGCGCCCCCACTCTTTCCGGCGCCGCGCACGCAGGCGCCGCGAGCGCACCAGCAGCCCGCGTTCGCGCATCACCCGCAGCACGCGCTTGCGATTCACCGGCAGTCCTTTCTTCCGCTGCAACCACCACGCCACGCGGCGATAGCCGTAGGCCAACTTCTCTCCGCAGGCCATCACGATCTGTTCGTCGTAGGTGCGGTCGGCTCGGCTGCCTCGCGGTTTCTTCCGGTAGTACAAGCTCGACCGACTGATCGCCAGCGTCCCCGCCACTACCGTGGCCGTGTAGCCCTGCGTCACCAGTTCGCGCGCCTGGGAGTGAACGGCACCGCAGCTCACTCCCCCACGACGTTTTTTAGGATTTCGATCTCCAGCGACTTCCGCCCCAGCGTGCGTTCCAGTTGCCGGATGCGGCGGTCCTTCTCGCTTTCGGCCGCGGCAGCGCTTCTCCCCCCAAGCGCTGCCTTGGCTCCCTGTTCCGCTTCATCCTTCCAGCGATAGAACAGATTCGGAGCGATGCCGTACCGTCGGCACGTCTCCGACACGTTCCCGCTCTTGATGCCTTCCTGCACGATCTGCCACTTCTCTTCCGGGGATCGCTCTACGCGTGGTTTCCTGCCCATCTTGCCTCCTCGTTTGGAGGCCCTGATTCTACCTAAGCAGGTTGTCCAGTTTTAGTGGGGAGCACTACAGTTCACATTTCTGCTCCGCGAAATGGCGAGACCCTATCAACGTGCGCTCCATGACCAACGCATAGACGGATTCCACTGGGTTCAACGTCGTTCGGCCCCTTACGCGAACCAGAACGACGTCAGTAGGTTCTATTTCCATCAACGCAGATTCATCTACCCGGACAAAATCTCCAAATTTATATGTGAGAGTAACCGTATTTCACGCGGTGCCGTGATCAGGAGGCTAGAACAGCGCTTCGATCACATCTTCATCGACGAAATTCAGGACATGGCCGGATATGACATCGACGTGATCGAACTGATGCTTCGTTCCAATATCCGCGTAACGCTCGTCGGAGACCATCGCCAAGCCACCCTCCGCACAAACAACTCAGCCAAGAACAAGGAATTCTTGGGAAGCAATATAATCAAGAAATTTAAGCAGTGGGAAAAATTGTCGCTCGCGGTCCTGCGCTACGAAACAGAAACGTTCCGCTGCAATCAGGCGGTGGCCAACCTTGCCGATTCCCTCTTTCCGGAGGAGCATGCGACTATCTCCCGCAATAATTCCGCGACGGGCCACGACGGAGCATTTGCGATCCCGAGCAGCATTGTGCCCGAATACATCGCACAACATCGACCGCAGGTACTGCGGTTTAGTAAGGCCACCAACTGCTCCGGCTATCCCGCCATGAACTTCGGAGAATCGAAGGGGCTGACATTCGACAGGGTACTAATATTCCCACACAAGAAAGGCAGCCAATGGCTTGCTTCGGGAGACTTTGCTCACGTAGAAGATTCCAGAGCGAAAATGTATGTAGGGATCACGAGGGCCCGATACAGCGTCGCCTTCGTTTACGACGGTGACGTTAAAGTTCGAGGTATCCGCAAATTTCTCCCTTAGACCTAGCCAAAAACACTTCGTCGCTCTTGACAATACATCAGAGTAATGCTAACGTGGATTGTTTTTGTTGCCTGCTCCGAAGCGGCCGAGGGCGGGCAACGAAGTTTTGAAACGCCCATCGGCGGCACACACGGCCCGTGTGTCTCCGGGCGGAAGGGGGCGATGCTAATGGCGCCTCGACAATTCGCAGAGTCGCAAAACGCCGCCGCCGAGTCTTGCGGACGTAGATCGATACACCTTCGAGTAGAAACGCCCGCAACTCGTTGCAAACACAAGCCGCACCAGCCGCCAGATCGATACACTTCCCTTGCGAAGCTCAGTTCCAGCCACTCGCCACTATTCACTAGCCACTTGTCCGTTCTACCCGGGGTCCTCAAAACGCTGCGCGTTTTGGGGTGGTTACCCGAGACAGTCAATCGAGTAGAAACGCACGTAAGTTATAGAAAACATTCACTCGCGCATCGTTCTACCCGGAACGTCCCGGCGCATGGATCTTTTCACCAAAGCTTCGCTTCGTGCGCGAGAGCTGCTTGCGCGTTCTACCCGGGGCGGCCCCGTCACGCGGATGACACAACGGCGAACAGCAGATCCCTCGTCGGCCGCAGTGCGGCCTCTGTCGGGATGACAAGGTTCGCACACGCTGCGGTCGGGGCGCGGCTGGGTTCCGTTCGACTTTGCTCACGGCAGGCGGGGACAACCAAAAGAGAGGCAGGATTTTATTCGAAGAAGGCTTTGCGTTTTGGGTGGGGCATCCTTACAATAGGGCTTCTTTTTAACGGTATGGCAGACAGTAGCAAACCAACTTCACGCGGCGTCTATCGCTTCGCTGTCCTCACCACTTCCTTCACCATTCTTCTCCTGATGGCCGGAGCTCTGGTGACCAACAACGACGCGGGAGATTCCATTCCTTCCTGGCCGCTGGCCGGTCATGACGCCCTGATTCCCGTCCACTTCGTCGGCGGAATCCGCTTCGAGTATTCGCACCGGGTGGTGGCGGGGATCGTCTCGCTGCTCACGCTGGCGCTGGCCATCTGGATCACGCGCGTGGATAAGCGGCGTCTGGCGCGGCGGCTTGGCTGGACGGCGGTCGGTCTGGTGATTGCGCAAGCGCTCCTGGGCGGGTTCCGGGTGCTGGGGAGCGATCCGTCCATATCCGCCACGGCACATGCCACGCTAGGGCAGATCTTCTTTATCATCCTCGTCGGTTTGACGGTGTATTTGAGCCCCTGGTGGCAGAGCGATCCGCCTCGATTCGAGGATCGCGGGTCGCCGCGCGCCACAGCCTTAGCGTCGGCAACGACGGGAGTGATTCTCGCGCAAGTGCTTCTGGGCGCGGCGTACCGGCACGGCGTTCTGAACATCCTCCCGCACCTGATCGGCGCGGCGGTTGTGACGTTTATGGTGATTTGGGTGGCGCGCGTGGTGAAAAAACGCTTCCCCGGGAGCCGCACGCTGCGCAAGGGTGTGGTATTGTTGCACGCGTTCTACGGGATCCAGATTTTGCTGGGATTTGCGGCGTGGTGGGCCATGACGCGCCCGATCGATATCGTGCAGCCCACGGATTTGTTCGTCACTCTGACCGTGGCGCACGTGCTCGGCGGCGCACTGCTCCTGGCCTCCTCGACGATTTTGATGCTGATGTGTTTCCATTTGACGACGCCGGCGCAGATCGCCGACGGCGTACCTGCGACGCCTTCGCCAGCGGCATCCGCCGCCGGAGGCTCTCCGGAAAGAGCAAGGGGTTAACCGCCGAATATGAACGAACGCGCCGACGCGATCTCGACTTTTGATAAGCCGTGGGCTTATGTGGTGCTTACCAAGCCGGACGTGACGTTCCTGGTGCTGATCACCACGCTCGCCGGGTTTTATCTCGGTTCCAGCGGCTCCATCGAGTGGTCCGTGATGCTCAGCACCGTGTGCGCCACGATGCTGGTGGCCGGCGGAACGGCGGCGCTGAATCAATACATCGAACGCGATCTGGACGCGGTGATGCGCCGCACGGCGCAGCGGCCGCTGCCGACCGGGCAGTTACGGCCTCGCGATGCTCTGCTCTTTGGGATCATCACGATTGTTGCCGGTGCATCGTGGCTCGCGCTGGCCGCGAACCTTCTGGCCGCGGCGGTAGCGCTTGCAACCACGATTCTCTATCTCGGGCTGTACACGCCGCTGAAAAAGCGCACGCCGCTATCGACGGCCGTAGGCGCGATTCCCGGCGCACTGCCTCCCATGATCGGATGGGTAGCCGCGCACGGCTCGCTTTCGCTGGGCGGCTGGATTCTTTTCGCCATTCTCTTTTTCTGGCAATTCCCGCATTTCATGTCCATCGCCTGGATGTATCGCGAGGATTACGCTCGTGCCGGCATCCGCATGCTGCCGGTGGTGGACCGCAAGGGAGACGCAACGTTCCGCCAGATCGTCTGCACCTCGGCGATTCTGGTGTGGGTCAGCGCGCTGCCGTCGGTCGTAGGCATGGCGGGAATTCACTACTTTTTCCTGGCGCTGATTCTGGGAATGATCCTGCTGCAGGTCGGGCTATGGGCCAACCGCGCGCGCACCAACGCGCGCGCCAAGTGGCTGATGCACGCGACCGTCGCGCACATCCCGCTGCTGCTGATTTGTCTGGTGCTCGATAAGCTGGCGGTGCGCTAACGGCCGTGCGGTTGCAGCCGAGAAGCCGCGATGTAGGCGCTTGTGGCATGTCCGTGAATTCTGAAATCGCCGGGCCGGCCGCGCTCTGATGTTTATTCCAGTAAAATCTCTTCCCTCGGTGAACGCCGCGCTGAACGGCGCAGCCGGTTTTTTCCTCATTCTCGCCTACATTTTCATCCGCCGGAAAAAAGTCGCGTGGCATCGCTTTTGCGTTTTTACGGCGTTGGGATGTTCCGCGGTGTTCCTTGGCCTCTACCTCTATCTGCATTTCACGGCGGGAGTGATTCGCTTCGGCGGGCACGGCTGGATCCGCCCGGTGTATTTTTCCATTCTCGTCTCGCACACGATCCTGGCGATCGTGATCGTGCCGCTGGTCTTTGTCACGCTGGCGAGGGCGCTCCGCAAGGACTTCGTGATGCATCGCGCGATCGCGCGCTGGACGTTTCCGCTGTGGCTCTACGTTTCCGTGACCGGCGTGGTGGTGTACTGGCTGCTGTACGTGGCCTACACGCCGATCTGGCCCTCGTAAATCGCCAAATTTGGCGAAGAAGATAGCCGGTCTATTTTCCAAGAAAATATTGGGCCTCGGTGACCACGCGAATGGTCTTCATCATGCTGCTGCCTGCGTCGCTGCCGTAGGATGCGCCGTACTGCGAGTCGGCGGAGAAGCCTGAGTTGGCGGGCAGGATTGAGAAGAAGCCTTGGCTGGCTTGGCGAATGGCCCCGACCGAACTGCCGGAGTCTTGCGCGAAGCGCTCGGCGGCGGCGCGCGCGTTGCGGGTCGCCTGGGTGATCATGTCGGGCTTGATGGAGTTCAGGCCGTTAAACTTGTACGTGAGGCTTTGGCTGATCAATATACCTTGCTGCAAAAGACCGGCCGCTTTCTGCGCGGCCGCCGCGACTTGATCGACCCTCGTGGTCCGCACGGTGATTTGTTGTTGAATGCTATAGCGGTATAGCGGTTTCCGATTACCGTCGTAGGGATTGGCTCGGTTGTCGGTGACGCTGACGATTCCGAGCCCAATTCCCGACGGTTGAATTCCTTGGTGGGCGAGGAACTTCAGGATGGTCTTTTTGTCCGCCTCGGTCTTGGAATATAGCGAGGCAAGGTCGTCCCCGGTCTCAGTGTAGTCGATGGGCCAGATAGCGAGGTCCGACTTTACGGTGCGTTCCGCCAAGCCTCTTACCGAGACGTAGCGGTCGCCAAGGCGCGTGGCCTTGATTTGCGCCCCCAGCATCCAGCCGCCCGAGAACAGCCCGATCGCCAAGAGACAGCCCAAGATGACAATTTTACCGCGCTTCATTCCACCGGTATCGCTCATGTGAATTCCTTCTTCCGCCGCGTTTGCGTTCGGCGCCACTCGTCCATGACGCGGCGTTCGCGCGGCGTATCGCATGTTTTGTTCCAAATAATGGAGTCGCGTCCGGACGAGAAACGACGTGATGGAGAAGCGAAATCAGCGGGGAATTAGAGCGGTCGCAAAGTGCGTGGAGCCCGTCGGGTAAAGCTGCGCTTCTACGCGCCCGAGGGGCGCCGAACACGCAAGTGTCAGGGGCGACACGGCGAGCTCAACGGGAGCGCGAACTGGGGAAGTGGCCGTTCTTACTCCTGCCGCCAGCCGATCTGGCGGGACTGATCGATCGCAGGAATTCGCGAGTGCGCTCTACTTGTAAGAGACGACTACCTGACCATTTTCAACTTCGATATCGCTGACATTCGCGGGCAGGCGCAGCTTGTCGCGGTTTTCCGGCGAGTTCATCATTTTCTGCACGGCGGTTTCGAGCGCCGATTGCGGCAGCGGAAACGAGCCCAGTTTTCCGCTAACCGGATCGAACCTCAAGTAGCCGTCTTCCGTATAGAGGTGGCCGTTGAGTTCTAGCGACAAGTCCTTGCCGTGAAAGTTGAATACCACGTAGGTCTTCACCAGGTCACCATCCAGATCGATTTTGACGTCCTGCACAGCGGACTCCGCTTCTTCGACCGTCTGCGGATCGCCGCCCGCGATGGCGGGAGCGCTTGCCATCGGAGCGCTGGACGGATTGCTCGACAAGGCAGACGCCGCGCTGTTTGTGTTGGCGGCAGGGGAGCTGGCGAGTTGGAGATTCTCGGCGAGATATGAGTTCAATTCGGTGCTATTGAGCTGGACCTGCGCTGCTTGCCCGGAGGCCGCGGCCTGATCGGCGGCATCCAGCTTCTGTTCGGCCACCGCGGCGGCTGCGGGGCTGGTGATAACACTCGGCGGGGGCGATTTCCTCAGAATGAGCACGAGCGTCAACACCAAGATGGCGAGGACGACCCAGCCAAAAATTTTTCGGACGATGGCAAACGGTGTAGCGCCGGACATGGAAGATACCCTCCCGCGAGATTCTATCAATGGGAAGGGAACCAGCGGTTTCCGATGCGAGATGGAGTGGCGAATGGTTCACTGTACGGCGGGATAGGTGGGGAGCGCTTTGGCGCCAAGGGCAGAAGTCGAAGTCCGCAGGTGCGTTCCTAGGATGATGCGCGCTTGCCTGGCCTCACCGCCAATGGCATCGGGAATTGACGGTGAGGCTCAAGCAAACCTTTAAGATGCGATTCGGCAGACGCGCACGTCTGCGTGACGACTACACACCGATGACTTTAACAAGTTCGCGAACGGATGCGGCGGACTTGTCCAACGCAGCCTTTTCTTCAGTGGTTAGTTTAATTTCAATGACCTGCTCCACACCCTTCGAACCAAGCTTTACGGGTACGCCAACGAACAGGCCACTGATGCCGTACTCTCCTTCTAGGTAAACGGCGCAGGGAAGGATTTTCTTCTTGTCTTTAAGTATTGCTTCAACCATTTCCACGGCTGCGGCGGAGGGGGCGTAGTAGGCAGATCCAGTCTTCAAGAGATTCACGATCTCTGCGCCGCCTTTGCGCGTACGGTTGATGATGGCATCGAGTTTTTCTTTAGGGATGAGTTCGGTGATTGGAATTCCAGAAACGGTTGAATAGCGAGGAAGTGGCACCATGTCGTCGCCGTGCCCTCCCAAGACGAACGAATGGACGTTCTCGACGGAGACGCCGAGCTCGGCCGCGACGAAGGTGCTCATGCGTGCGGAGTCGAGTACGCCCGCCATGCCGAGCACGCGGTTTTTGGGGAAGCCGCTGACTTTGAAGGCCGCTTGGGCCATGGCGTCGAGCGGATTGGTGACGATGATCAGAATCGCGTTCGGAGAGAGTTTCACAATCGCCTCAACCACCGCTTTAATCACGTCGTAGTTGGCTTTCAATAGATCGTCGCGGCTCATGCCCGGTTTGCGTGGAAACCCGGCGGTGATGACGATCACATCGCTGTTCGCAGTTTCCTTGTAATCGCCAGAGGCGGTGGAAATTCCGGCGGCGTGCACGTTGCTGCCGAGGATCGGGCCGGATTCGGCCATGTCGAGCGCTTTCCCGGCCGGGACTCCGTCCACGATATCGGTGAGCACGACATCCGCAAGGCCTGTATCGTGGATTCGCTGCGCCGTAGTCGAGCCAACGAATCCACCACCTACAACCGTTACTTTATTCCGCATTCGCCAATCTCCTTAAACTGTGGAATTTTTCCGGTGTCGCCTGGCTGGTTGGGAATCAATTCAGGGCAGGGAGCCGGCTGTTTGAGCTGCAAATTTGATTAGGTCGTTCTATAAAAAAATCATATTGCCGCGCGGCAGCGGACCGAAAGGCTCAGCGGCCCGCGATTGCAAGACTTTGCATGTTTTCGATGATCGAGGTGGCGAAGTCGGTGGTGCTAACGCGCGTCGCGCCGGTCATCAGGCGCTCCAGGTCGTAGGTGACGCGCTTTTGCTGAATGGTACGCTCGATGCCCGCCCCGATCAGATGCGCCACTTCTTTCCAGCCCATAAAGTCAAACATCATCGCGCCGGAAAGCATCACCGAGCTGGGATTAATCACGTCTTTATCGGCATATTTCGGCGCGGTGCCGTGCGTGGCCTCGAACACGCCGTAACCATCCCCAATATTCGCTCCGGGCGCCATGCCGAGGCCGCCGACCTGCGCTGCGCAGGCGTCGGAGATGTAGTCGCCATTGAGGTTCGGTGTGGCAAAAACTTGATACTCGTCCGCGCGAGTCAGAACTTGCTGGAATATGGAATCGGCGATGCGGTCGTTGACTAGAATCTTGTTCTTCCACTGGCCGCGCCCGTGAGTTGACTCAATTCCTTCAAGTGTTAGTTTAACTTCATTGCAAACCTTTTTCTTGAAGTCGGCGGGAGCGTGCGCGTAACCCGGTTCGATGAGCTCCGCATTTTGCTCGATAGTAATGTTCGGATTTGCGTCCTTATGTCCGAGAATCCAGCTCTCGCGCTCGGTGACGATTTGCGGGCGGAATTCCTGGGTGGCCAGCTCGTAGCCCCAATCACGGAAAGCGCCCTCGGTAAACTTCATGATGTTGCCTTTGTGGACGAGCGTGACGACGTTGCGGTTCTTCTCGATGGCGTACTGAATGGCGCGGCGGACGAGACGCTTCGTCCCGTAGGGGGAAATGGGCTTGATGCCGACGCCGGAGTCCTCGCGCACGTGTTTGCCGGTGTTCTTCAGCATCTCGTTGTTCAGGAAGTCGATCAGCTTCTTTACTTCGGGCGTGGAGGCCTTCCATTCGATGCCGGCATAAACATCTTCCGTGTTCTCGCGGTAGATGACAACGTTCATGCGCTCGGGGTGCAGCATGGGAGTGGGGACGCCCTTAAAATAGCGCACCGGGCGAACGCAGGCATACAGGTCAAGTAGCTGGCGCAGGGTGACATTGAGAGATCGAATTCCACCGCCTACCGGGGTGGTCAGCGGACCCTTGATAGCCACGCGACAGTCGCGGATCGCGTCGACAGTATCCTGAGGAAGCCAGTCCTGGGAAAGATTGAAGGATTTCTCGCCGGCGAGAACTTCGAACCACGCGATCTTGCGCTTGCCTTCATAGGCCTTTTCCACGGCCGCGTCGAATACGCGGCGAGACGCGCGCCAGATGTCGCGGCCTGTGCCGTCGCCCTCGATGAACGGGATGATCGGACGGTCGGGAACACGAAATTGCCCGCCGACATACTCGATGGGCTGACCATCCGGTACCGGCACGCCATTGTACGAACTCTTCATGAACGCCACCCCCAAGGCGGGCCGCGCCCTCTTAGAATATCGCTGGCGAGGCCCTATCAGAGAACCAATAACCATAGCACAAATTTGGTTTAGTGGAGACGGCTCGATGGCGGTGTGAGTCGAAAAATTTAACTAAAATGTTTCCTTGCCGAGCACATGAACAGTAAGGAGTTGGTTGAGGCTCACCGAGAACGCCGAATATGGAAATCGGGCTGCGGCCATAGAGAGCTACTTCAAATTCAGAGTCTCGCTGAAACTGTAGCGCTGAACTCATCTTTCTCTTGAACTGTCGGCATGTCGACTTAGTCCGATGCGAAAGGAAGACTTCGAGTCATACTTTCTCGCACCACGCCACGTGTGAGAGGTTGTCGAAGCGGCGTCACCACGCTGAAGCTGCCCGTCGAGCGGAAGACGACGCAAAGGATTTCGCAAGAATTGCCCCGAGCAGAAAGCCACCCACGTGTGCCCACCAGGCGATGCCTCCGGAAGTGGCTGTGGCGAGAGAGCCGAGGCCGCTCAAGAACTCCACGATGAACCAGAGGCCAATAAAAATCCACGCCGGAATGCGCGCCAGGAACCAAATCACCAGGAGGGGGACGAGCGACAGGATGCGAGAGCGGGGAAAATATACGATGTAGGCGCCGAGAACTCCGGAGATCGCTCCGCTGGCACCGATCGACGGAATCGCCGAGCCCCACGAAAATGCCACTTGCGAAATTCCGGAGCCGAGGCCGCAGATGATATAGAACAGAAGATAGGACGCCGAGCCCATGCGGTCTTCCACGTTGCCGCCAAAAATCCACAGGAACCACATGTTGCCGATGATGTGCAGCCAACCGCCGTGCAGAAACATGCAGGTAAACAAAGGAACGAACGCTTGCACAACGGTGTAGTGCCTGCCGGCCAGCGCCAACTGGATTCTGTGAGGCTCCAGGCCGTACATACGAATGAACGCGTTACCGGCGGCGGGCGAGAGGGAAATCTGATGAAAGAAAACGATGAAATTTGCAACGATCAGCAGAACGGTGATAAATGGAAACGATCGCCGAGGCGTGGTGTCCTTTAGAGGAATCATGACGCAGCCTCCCAAGAGGCCGCTGCCGCGCGAGCGGCGTTGCGCAATTGTGCTTCGGAGTATGCCAGCCTGGCGCGGGTGCCGTTGCGCCGCAGAGCTTCGATCTTCTTCAGGCTAGCAATGCCGCCACGCGCGCCCAGTGCCTGGCAATTCAGAGCTGCGGCCGCGCAACTGAATTCAAGTATCTCTTCCACGGGCCAGCCACGGACGAGTCCATACAAAAACGCGCCATGAAAAATGTCGCCAGCGCCGGTCGTGTCAACGGGATTGATGCGAAACGCGGGACACTGGATAAATTGCACTCCATTCCAGGCTATGACTCCAGCGCAACCTAAGGTTGCAGCCGTAAGCCGGCACTTGAACTGTGCGTGAATCTTAGGAAGTGACTTTAATGAATCGCGTTCGCCGGTAAGTCTCTCAGGAAAATCCTTAGAGGTGATTGGGTAATCGACGTATTTGAGTAATACTTCAACTTTCGGATAGCGATTATCGAAATCGCCGACGACGGGAACGCCGTCCTTGCGGGCCCAGAGTGCCGCCTGTGCCGCCGCTTCAGTGTCGTGACCGTCGACGAGTAGCGCTTGTGCCCCGCGAATCCAAATACGCTTCAGATCTCCGGGTTGCACAGCAATCTTGTGGTCGCGATTCCAAAGGACCGTGCGCTCTCCGGTGGTTTGGTCCACGAGGATAAATGAAAACTGGCTCCGGTAGCCTTTGGCGATGATCCATCGAGCATCGACGTGCTCGCGTCTCATCTCGGCGATCTGGCGCTTTCCGGCTGGGTCGTCGCCAATTTTACCAACGTAGCGCGCGCGAAACCCCCAGCGGCGGCATGCGACCATGGCGCTAGCGACTTGTCCTCCGGGCATGGCTTCGGCAGAAACGATCTCGACTTTTGAATCGGGAGCGGGGAAATGAGGCAGGCGAATGACCGTATCGATCGCGTTGATGCCGACTCCGACGACAGCAGGAGCGGAGAATCTCTTCACGGCGTGCATTGATGAAACACTCTAGACGAGTTCGATTTTTTTGGGAATGGCGAACCGCGGCGGACGGTTTATCAATTGCGCGGCATGGTTTGCTATGATAGAAAAATTCGTTTCGATGCGCGCGACTCGATTAGACCTTTCAGCGTTGCATGGATTGAAACGTTTAGTTGAAGGATCGGCGCGCCGACAAATCGATGGCACTTCATGAATCCGAAGCGATCATCCTGCAAAGCTATTCGCTTGGGGAAGCGGACCGGTTGGTGAGTTTTTTGTCGCGGTCCGAGGGCCGCGTGCGCGGAGTGGCGGCGGGCGCGCGGAAGACGAGGAGCCGCTTTGGATCGACGCTCGAGCGGTTGTCGTACGTGCGCATCTGGTATGTCGAAAAAGAGACGCGTGAACTGGTTCGCATTCGCCAGTGCGAAATAATCGAGTCGTTTCTCGACGCGTTTCGCGACTACGCGTCGAGCGTGGCACTGGCGATCCTGAGCGAAGTGACGGAAGTGGTTCTGCCGGACCATGAAGCTTCCGACGCGAATTTCCGACTACTGCTCTTGACCTCGCAAACGATCAAGAATACGGGGAAGTCGGATCTGCCGCTCGCGTATTTCGCGATTTGGACCGTCAAGTTGGGCGGGTGGCTGCCGTCGCTCGATCGCTGTGGGTTTTGCGGAGCCGCGATGACTGAGGGATCTGCGGCCTATATTGCTCGCGGCGGATCGGCAATGGCTTGCGGAAAGTGCCGGCGTGCCGGGATGCGCACGATTTCGCCAGCAGCGCTTAAGCTGGCCAGAAAGATGCTCGCCGAAAGACTCGACCGGCTTGCAGACGCAACGGATGCGGCAGCCGTTCGAGAAAGCAAGGAGTTGACTGCAATTATGCTGGACACGATTGAGCATCAGATCGATCGCAAACTGACATCAAGGGAACTTCTGGAGCCGACTGCGTGATGGCGCGAACTCAAAAGCAAAAGTTGACCCCGCCCAAGCTGAAAGGTCTCACGTTTCAGGATCTTCTATTGAAACTTGAAGAGTATTGGACGAAGCGCGACTGCGTCCTGCAACAGCCGTACGACATAGAAGTGGGTGCAGGCACGATGCATCCGGAGACTTTTCTCCGTGTGCTCGGCCCCGAGCCGTATCGCGTGGTGTACGCGCAGCCGAGCCGGCGTCCGGCGGACGGGCGCTACGGCGAAAATCCCAACCGTCTGTACAAGCACACCCAGCTTCAAGTGATTTTAAAGCCCTCGCCGGCGAATATTCAGGACCTTTATCTAAGCAGTCTAGCCGCTGTCGGGATTGATTTAAAAGAACACGACATTCGATTTGAGGAAGATAACTGGGAAGCGCCCACGCTGGGCGCGTGGGGAATCGGCTGGCAAGTGCTGCTCGATGGACTCGAGATTACCCAGTTTACCTACTTTCAGCAGTGTGGGGGATTGGACCTGGATCCCGTATCGGTCGAATTGACGTACGGGCTCGACCGAATTGCGGCGTATTTGCAGGGGGTCGATAACGTCTTCGATGTGATGTGGTCGAAGTCGATGACCTACCGGCAAGTGCGGCTCGCGGAAGAACAGCAATTTTCGGCATACAGCTTCGACTATGCGGATGCGGCGTCCACACGCAAGCAGTTTGACTTGAACGAAGCCGAGGCGTCGCGATTGCTGGCGAACTACGCCAAGCTGAAAGATGATGAGATTCGGCGCTTTCCCGTGCTGCAGGCGTACGATCTGTGCCTGAAGTGCTCGCACCTCTTTAACGTACTGGACGCGCGCGGGGCAATTTCCGTGACCGAGCGGGCAGGCATGATCGGACGCATTCGCAAGCTGGCGACCGGCGTGGCGCAAGCGTGGCTCACGCAGCGGGAAATGATCCAGGCTGCGGCCGGGGTGGGCGCATGAAAGTAACGGGCGAACTACTGCTTGAGATTGGCTGCGAAGAAATTCCCGCGGGGATGATTGAGCGCGCTACACGAGAACTTAAAGCGCTCCTTGCGAAGCATCTGACGACAGCTAGGCTGGTCGACGAGCCGACAGTTGAAGATTTGATTGAGACTTTTGGCGCACCAAGACGTCTTGTTGCGATTGCTCGAAATGTTCGACTAAAACAGGAGGATGTGACGCGCGAGATCGTCGGCCCACCTAAAGCGATCGCTTACGACTCGGAGGGTAAGCCGACGCGCGCCGCCATTAGTTTTTCCGAGAAGCAGTCGGTGCCGATCGAGAAGCTCCTGGTTGTCAGCACTCCCAAGGGCGAATACCTGGCGGCGAGGCAATCGATCGCGGGCGAGCCTGCGGGCCAGGTGTTGTTACGAGTGTTACCGGAATGCATTCGCGAGCTATCGTGGCCACGGTCGATGTACTGGACCACGGCAGAGAGCACTCGATTCATCCGGCCGATTCGATGGATTGTGGCGGTGCTCGACGGTGCAGTTGTGCCGTTCGCGTTCGCGGACGTTCGTTCCGGCAATCGCACCGACGGACACAGATTTCTCGGCAAGAAGGGAATTGCCGTTACGAGTTCGCGCGACTACGAATCCAAGCTCAAGAAGAGTTTTGTGCTGTGCCGGCCGGAGGCGCGGCGCAAGAAAATCGAGAGTGAGATTCGGGCGCTGACTTCGCGCCGCTCGCTGCGCGCGCACGAAGATGCTGAACTCTTGAACCTTGTTACATACTTAAACGAGTATCCGACCGTGATTTCCGGCGACTTTGACCCGGCATTTCTGGCGCTGCCGGATGAGATCCTTATTACCGTGATGCGCGGGCACCAAAAGTACTTCGCCGTGGAGAAGCGCGCCGGAGAACTGGCTCCGCATTTCCTGGCGGTCATCAATTTGCCGCGCGATCCGAAGGGACTGGTTCGCGCAGGACACGAACGCGTGCTGCGCGCGCGATTTGCGGATGCCCGGTTCTTTTGGGACTCGGATCAAAAAGTCCCGCTGGACGCGTACGTGCCGAAGCTTTCGACGGTAACGTACGAGCGGCGGCTGGGCAGCTACGGCGCTAAGGTCGAGCGCGTCCGCGCGCTGGCGCGCTGGCTGGCCGAGCAGTGGTTCACGCGTGGGATGACGCAGGCGGACGTGACTGGCTCTGACCGCGCCGCGGAACTGGCGAAATGCGATCTCGTTACCGAAATGGTGCGCGAATTCCCGGAGCTACAGGGAGTCGTGGGCGGGCTGTACGCGCGGGCGCAGGGCGAGCCGGACTCGATCGCCTGGGCGGTTTACGACCATTACAAGCCGCACGGCCTCGATGAGCCGCTACCGCGGAATCTAGTTGGCTGCACGATTGCACTGGCGGACAAGCTTGATTCGTTGGTGGCATGTTTCGGCGTTGGGATTGTGCCAACAGGTTCGAGCGATCCATTCGCGCTTCGCCGGGCGGCGATGGGTATCGTGAAGATAATTTTGGAGCGGCACTTGCCAGTTTCGATCGCAGCGATGATTTCAACTGCGGCGCGGGCTCTGAAGGAAAATCCACCCAAGATCGAAGTATCCGCGGATACCGAGCAGCACGCGCTTGCGTTTCTCCTGGAACGCGCGCGATTCTATCTGCGCGAAAAGGGTGGCTTCTCGTACGACGAAATCAACGCGGTGTTCGCCGCAGGCGCGGACGATCTTTGCGATGCCGCGGACAGGATCGCGGCTGTAAAGGCGATCCGTTACTCAAAGGATTTTGCACCACTTGCGGCAAGCTTCAAGCGAATTCGCAACATCCTTGAAAAATCAGCCGGTAAAGACGATAAAGGACAGGTTGCGGTGAATCCGGAATTGCTCGCCGAGGGGGCTGAAGTGGAGCTTCATCTAACGGCGCAGAGAATTCGAGAAAAAGTTGCGATGAATAAGCGCGACAAGAATTATAAGGTTGCGCTTGAGGAAATTTCGAAGCTCCGGCCGGCTGTTGACAGGTTTTTCGACGGGGTTCTTGTGATGGTTGAAGACCGGGAAGTGCGAAAGAATCGCGTTGCACTGCTCGCGTTATTGTTGAAGGAATTCTCGACGATAGCCGATTTTTCAGAGTTGGGTTCGGAAGAGTCGAAGTCATCCATAACTTAGCACTTCAATTATCGGCGAGCCGACAGATTGGGCCGCCGGCAGACTTTTGCAGATTTCTGACCGAGGACAATATGAAATACGTTTATTTTTTTGGCGCGGGGAAATCAGACGGAACCGGAACGATGCGCGACCTGTTGGGCGGAAAGGGCGCAGGCCTCGCGGAGATGACGCGCATCGGGCTGCCGGTACCGGCAGGCTTCACGATCACCACCGAGGCGTGCGACTACTATTTCAAGCACGGCCGCAAGCATCCCAGCGAGCTGCGATCGCAGGTCCAGAAGGATCTGGTCCGCCTGGAGAAACTCACGGGCAAGAAGCTCGGCGACGCCAACGATCCGCTCCTGGTCAGCGTGCGGTCCGGTTCAGCTCGTTCGATGCCTGGAATGATGGAGACGATCCTGAACCTCGGTCTGAACGAAAAATCCGTGCAGGGTCTGGCGCGAGCAACGAACAACGAGCGGTTTGCGTACGACGCGTACCGCCGGTTCGTGCAGATGTATTCCACGGTCGTTATCGGCCTTTCAAAAGAGGGGCTGGAAGAGCGACTCCGCAATCTAAAACGGTATCTGCAGGTGAAGGACGATACGCAGGTTACCGCCGACGGCTGGCAGCAATTGGTTCGCGAATACAAGGCGTACTTCAAAGAAAAGACCGGCAAGGACTTCCCCGAGGACCCGATCGAGCAGCTTTGGGGCGCCATTGGCGCCGTCTTTGAATCGTGGATGGGAGAAAAAGCGGTTACCTATCGCCGTGTGGAGAAGATTGCCGGACTGCTGGGCACCGCTGTAAACGTTGTTCAGATGGTGTTCGGTAATACCGGCGAAGAGTCCGGAACGGGAGTTTGCTTCACGCGCGATCCCTCCATCGGCGAGAAGACCTTCTTTGGAGATTTTCTGCTGAACGCGCAGGGCGAGGACGTGGTCGCCGGAATCCGCACTCCGATGCACTTGAGCGAACTCTCCGGCAAGATGCCGAAAGTCTATCAGCAGCTTGAAAAAGTTCGCGACAAGCTGGAGAAGCACTACCGCGACATGCAGGACATGGAGTTTACCGTCGAGAACGGCAAGCTCTACATGTTGCAGACGCGCACTGGCAAACGTTCGCCTGCGGCGGCGTTTCGCATTGCCGTCGACATGGCAAATGAAAAACTAATCACAGTTGAAGAAGCACTTGAACGAATCAAGTCTGAAGATATCGAGCGTCTCTTCTATCCAGTTCTCGATTCGAAGATTCCTCGCACCGATCTTTCACACCGTAAGCTGACTGCGGGTATCAACGCCGTTCCTGGCGCCGCTTCTGGCCGCGCTGTCTTCACCGCCGAGCAGGCCGAAGCCTGGGCCGCGCACGGCGAAAAGGTGATTCTGGTTCGTCGCGAGACCAGCCCGGAAGATGTGGGCGGCATGTACGTGGCGCAGGGAATTCTTACTGCTACCGGCGGCAAGACAAGCCACGCCGCAGTGGTTGCGCGCGGTTGGGGGAAATGCTGCATCGTAGGAGCCGAGGAACTTCAAATCGACGTGAACACAAGGAAGATGAGCGTCGATGGGAACGTGGTGGGCGAGGGCGACTGGATCACGCTCGACGGCGGCGACGGTACCGTCTACACGGGGGAGATCGCACTGGTGCGTCCGGAGCCGCCAAAGTCATACGAAACGCTGATGAAGTGGGTGGATCGCGTGCGAAAGCTCGGCGTGCGGACGAACGCCGATACCCCTCGCGATGCGCGCCTAGCCAGGGAAATGGGCGCTGAGGGAATCGGGCTATGCCGTACCGAGCATATGTTCTTTAAAGATTTTGAGGAGCCGGAACGCAGCATTGAGCGCCAGCAAGCAATTCAGGAAATGATCCTAGCCGACACGTCGGAAGCCCGAAGGAAGGCTCTCGCCAAGCTGCTGCCATTCCAGCGCCGCGACTTTGTCGGAATTTTCGAGGCCATGGACGGCTATCCCGTAACGATTCGGCTGATCGACCCACCCCTCCACGAATTCGTTCCGCACGACCCCGCGAAGCAGGCAGATCTCGCGCAAAAAATCGGCATGTCGGTTGAGGCGGTCGAGAGGCGCGTGGCGCAACTTCACGAAGCGAACCCGATGCTGGGGCACCGCGGCTGCAGGCTTTCGATCACCTATCCGGAAATTCTCGAAATGCAAGTTACAGCGATAGTTGAAGCCGCGATCGAGTGCAAAAAACGCGGTATTAAAGTTTTACCTGAGATCATGCACCCACTCGTTTTGGATGCGAAGGAGCTGAAGATTCTCGATACGGCCACGCGCAGAGTTGCCGACCCGATCATTGCGGCGAGTAAAGTAAAACTTGAATACATGGTCGGTACGATGATTGAGCTGCCTCGTGCGGCGCTGCTTGCGGATCAAGTGGCGCAAGTCGCGGAATTCTTCTCGTTCGGCACGAACGATCTCACGCAGACAACGATGGGGCTCTCGCGCGACGACGCCGGCCGGTTCTTGCCCGAATACGTGGACGAACGCAAAGCGGGAATCTTCAAGGCAGACCCGTTCCAAACCCTTGATGTGGACGGCGTCGGTCTGCTGATCAAGTGGGCCATCGAGCGCGGGCGCAAAACGCGTCCAAAATTGAAGATAGGCATCTGCGGAGAGCATGGCGGAGACGCCGAAAGCGTCAAATTCTGCCATCAAGTCGGGATGAACTATGTGAGCGCGTCGCCGTACCGCGTGCCGATTTCGCGACTGGCGGCGGCTCAAGCAGTAATTGAAGACGCGAAGACCAAGAAAGGTGCCCGCAAGAAAGCGAAAGCGTCCTAGTCCTCGCTTCTCGGCAATCATGCCGCCCGGTGGGCCCGATGGCGCCCGATAACGTGGACTAGCTTCTTAACGTTCGACTTTAAGTTGGAATGCGAAGGAAAAAGTACGCGCCCAGGAACGCAAAGATTGCATCGGGCGCCCATGCAGCCAGCATCGGCGGCAACTGTCCAACCGTACCCATCGCTTCGAAGAGCGCAGCCGTGGCCCAATAGACTACGGCAATTCCCACGGCGAGAGCGATCCCGCCGACTGCCCCGCGCGTTCCCACCAAGAATCCGAATGGCGCGCTCAAGAAAATAATCACTGCCGCGATCAGCGGGAACGCAAACTTCTTGTGCCACTCTACGGAGAGCCGCGCCGTGTCGAAGCCGGCTTGCTTCAAGCTGGCGATGTAGCGCCCGAGTTGCCGCCAATTCATCTGGTAATACTGGCGCACCTCGCGGCGGAAATAGGACGGAGGCTCCGTCAACTCCGGAAGCGAGGTCACCTTGAACGTCTGGAAACTCGAAATGCGCCCGCTGTCGTCAAAATCGCGCACCCATCCGCCCGTCAGCGCCCACGTATTTTCGGAGGGCTCCCACGCGGCGCGCGCGGCGTAGATTCGACGCCGAATCTGAAAGGTCTTGGGATCGAGCTCGAAAACGTTCAGCCCACCGAAGAGCTTCTGATCGGAATCGAAGAATTCGTAGTTGTAGAGTTTGTCGTTTTCGCCGGCGATCCATTGCTCGGCTGGCTGGAAATAGGTTTGCGCCGGACGGCCCTTGATTTCGTTCCGCAGCGCGTCCTGGCGCTGGTTGGCGTAGGGGAGAAAGGTGTCGTCCAGCAGAAACATGCCGCCGGCCACCAGGCATCCGGCAAGCGTCAGCGGCAGAACCAGCCGATAGAGGCTAATGCCGCCGGCTTTAAACGCAATTACTTCGTTGTTTTTGGCCAGGATTCCAAGGGTGACGAGCGTCGCTACGAGCGCCGCCAGCGGCGCGAGCTGATAAACCATCAGCGGGATCAGGTATCGAAAATAGCCGATCACGATCATCATCGGGATGTGATTGCGGGAAATGTCGGCCAGAAGGTCGAAAAGCGTGAAGGCGTCGAAGATCACCACGAATCCCGCCAGCAGCACCACGAAGTAGTAGAAAAACTGCTGTAGCAGGTAGACGTCGATCATCATCGGAAAGCCCATGGCGCGACCGGCACCGACGATGCGGCGGATGCCTACGGATGTTTGCGCCAGGGAAACCGAACCGTTCGTAAACCCGCCGGAGGAGTCGCCGGTTCGATTTCCTCTGCTTGCGCCGGACCGTCGATGCCAGAATGATTCGAGCCACGCGAGCGTACGGCTTGGCTTCCGCACGCTTTCGATTCGGTGGAACAGTATCAGCCCGAGACCAGCCATAACTATATTTGCGGCCCACACTCCGATCCAGACGCTGATTTGGCCCTGCGCGGCCAAATGCGCGCCGTACACGAAAAGGAAGTAATAGCCGCCGATGAGCGCGAGCGTGAGGATCAACCCGGCAGCGCGGCCGCCGCGCCTTGGGCGCACGCCAATGGGCACACCAATCAACGCAAAGACCAGGCACGCGACTGGAAACGCGGCGCGGCGCTGCAACTCGACGCGAGCTTCTCGGGCGTGCGGGCCATGGTCGGTCAGCAGGGCGCTCACGCGCTGCTGCGATACGGGCAGCGATATCAACTTTCGCGGCAGCGCCACGTGGGAAATGTCGAGCGCCAGATCGCTGTCGCCAAAGGTGGTGACGTTGTACCGGTCCGGATGCCGCGGGTCGTATTCGTGCGTGCTTCCTTCGCCGAGATGAATATCGAGTTGATCGCCGGGCCCCCGCATAATGGAGGCGCTTTGCGCGGTGGTGATCGATGTGCCCTCGCCCGTGGTCGATGCCAGGAACACTCCGCGCCAGTGCGTGGCTGCCGCGGCTACGTCTTGCACGTATAATACGAGGTGCGGCAACCGCTCATCGAACACGCGCGGCTCGATGGCGAATGGCGCCTGCGAGATGAGGATTTGCCCCTCGATCCGGCGCACCGTTCGCAGCGCAGCGGGACTGAGCCAGAACGTGATCGCCAGATTGGCGGCGCACGCGGTCAGCGCCACGAAGCCAATGGGGACCAGCAGCCGTCGCAGGCTGATGCCGCAGGCGTGCAGCGCGACGATCTCGCTATCGGCCGAAAGCCGCCCCAGGCCGATCAGCACGCCGACCAGAACGGCCATGGGAAGCGTGACGGCGAAAACTGGGGGAAGCGTGCACAGGAACAGCAGGATCACGTTGTGCAGGCTGCCGGAATGGCCGACGAACAACTCCATGAAGCGCACTAATTGCGGTATGAAAAATACGAACGTGAAGACGGCCAAGCCCAGGCTGGCGTGGGAGACTACTTCGCGGCAGATATATCGGTCGATCAAGCGCATAGGAGCGCGTCGTCATTCTAGCACCGCGGTACCCAGTTGAAAGTCGGAAGGCGGGCAATCTTGGCTGGAACGACAGCTGGTCCGTGCGTGCCAAAAAGCAGTGAGCGGTGAGTGAGATGCGTTCCCGGCTGGCCGCGGGGTTCGCAGGAGGAAGGCGCAATCGAGTGAGTCGAGTCAACGTCGCGATTCTCTGGCACATGCATCAGCCGCAATACCGCGATCCCGCCACGGGCCGGTACCTGCTGCCCTGGACCCGCCTGCACGCTCTGAAAGATTACTGGGGCATGGTGAAAATCCTCGAGGAATTCCCGGGTGTGCATGTCACCTTCAACATGGTTCCTTCTCTGGTGGAGCAGGTGGAGGAATACGCCAGCGGCCGATTTAGCGAGCCCTGGTTCGACACGGTTCTTTGCCGCGCCGATTCGCTTTCCGAAGAGCAAAAGCTGTCGCTCGTCGAAAGCGGCTTCCATGTGAACGAAAATTTCCTGCAGCGATGGCCGCGATACGGAGACTTGGCTTCGCAGGCTCGTTCTGGCGGCGCGGAAACGTGCATCGCGCGCTGGGGCCTTTCCGAATGGCGCGATTTGCAGTTGCTTTCGCAGCTCGCCTGGATGGACGAAGAGTACCTCGCGAAAGATCCGGCTGTCCGCCAGCTTTCGGAGAAGGGGAAAGACTTCACCGAAGACGACAAGATCGTCCTGATGGAAAAGCAGCACGAGCTTTTGGCCGCCGTGCTTCCCGAATACCGTCTTGCTGCCGAGCGCGGGCAAATCGAAATTTCCACCACGCCGTATTACCATCCGATTTTGCCGCTGCTCTGCGATTCCGACATCGCGCGCGTCGCCAACCCGCACACGCCGCTGCCGCATCCCGCATTTAGCTATCCGCAGGACGCGCGCGTCCAGCTTGCGCGAGCTCGCGCGTCGCACAAGCGCGTCTTCGGCGCGTATCCAGTGGGCTTGTGGCCTTCGGAAGGTTCGGTGTCCGACCAGGCACTGGAGCTGGCCATCGAATTGGGCTTCAAATGGTTTGCCACCGACGAAGGCGTGCTCGGACGCACCTGTAACGTCGGGTTCTGGCGAGACGCAGCGGGCTTTCCGGAAAACGCCGAAGCTCTCTACGCCCCTTGGCGCTACGCGAGGAACGGAGGGGCTTTGACCGGCTTTTTCCGCGATCATTACCTCTCCGATCTCGTCGGATTCGTCTATAGCCGCATGGGCGCGGAGGCCGCGGCCGCCGATTTGCACGGTCGCATTCGCGCCATTGCGGATCGGACTCCGTCCGGCCGCACTCCCACGATCAGCTTGATCCTCGACGGCGAAAACGCCTGGGAATACTACCCGCAAAATGGCCGTGAGTTTTTGCGGCGCCTCTACGGCCGTCTGGAGCAGGATCCCGATATCAACGTTCTAACCATGAGCGATGCCGCTCGGGCCATTCAGGACCCTCCGCCCCTGCAGGGAATTTTCCCTGCCTCCTGGATCAACGCCAACTTCGACGTCTGGATCGGCCACGAAGAGGACGTGCGCGCCTGGGACCTGCTGCGCGACGCGCGCGAAACCTACGAGCGGGCCATCCGTTCCGCCCCAGGAGACGGCCCCGATTCCTCGCGCTCCGCGCGCGCGAAAAAAGCCTACGAATCGATTCTCGCCGCCGAGGGCAGCGATTGGTGCTGGTGGTACGGCCCGGAACACGGCTCAGCCAACGACGCCGATTTCGACCGCATCTACCGCAGCCATCTCACCGAAATTTACAACGCGCTCGGCGAACAGCCGCCCGACGCGCTGGCTCATCCGATCAAGCGCGTGGTCGTTCGCGGACTGCAGGAGCCCGCCTCGGCATATCTTGACGTCAAAATCGACGGCCGCGAGAGCAACTATTTCGAATGGCTGGGCGGCGGCCTTTATGCCACCGAGCGCCGCGGCGCCTCCATGCACGGCGGGCAGAACGTGCTCGGCGATTTGCGCTACGGATTCGGCCCGTCCAATTTTTTCATCCGCCTCGATCCGCTCGCCGATTCGCTGCGGGACATCGCGGAATTTCAGCTGCGGCTCACGGTGTGGGACTCCCGGGAGACGCGAATCACGCTCAGCGTGCACGATGGAAATCTTGCGGATTGCGTGGTCGAACAAGCGGGCGTGTGCCTGTTACGTCCGGAAGGACTTGTGACCGCCGCCTGCGGCGAAATCCTGGAAATCGCGCTGGCGCGTTCGCTCTTTGACATTCGCGGGCGGCAGGATCTGCTGCTCACGGCCGCGCTCTGGATCGGCGGCTTGCCAATCGACATCCTGCCGATCGAGGGAATGCTCAACGTCGCTCTGGGAGAGGACAATTTCGCTTGGACGCCCAAATAGCGCAAGGAAATCGGCAGCGCCGCTTCGCGCGCTAGAAGTCTTGCCAAGCGTGAACGAAATGGACCAGCGCAAACTCGAATCGCAGCTTCGCTCCGAAGGCTTTTCGCACACCTACGTGTGGCAGGACGGCCCGCACGCCTTCTATCCCGACCACACGCACGCCGGCCTCACCGCGCACATCATTCTCGATGGCGAAATAACGCTCACGATGGCCGGCGCTTCGCAGACGTATCGCGTTGGCGATCGCTGCGACGTTCCCGCCGGCGCCATCCACTCCGCGCGCATGGGCCCGCAAGGCTGCCGATATCTCATTGGCGAAAAATAATCGGCGGCTTTTCGCTGATTACTTATGCGGCGCGAGCGCGCGATCGAGTAGTTCGACCACGTGCAGCACTTTGTGGTTGGTGCCGTGAATCGCCGCACCCGCGCGCAGTTGCAGCATGCATCCGGGATTTGCGGTCACAATTGCCTGCACGTTCGCCAGCCGCGCCGCGTCCATTTTCAGCGCCAGAAGTTCTAGCGAAGCCTTCGTCTGAGTCACATTGTAGACTCCCGCCGATCCGCAGCACTGGTCCGCCAGCGGCATTTCCACCAGTTCCACGCCCGGCACGGCGCGAATCAGCGTGCGCGGAGCTTCGCGAATTTTCTGCCCGTGCGCGAGATGGCACGAGTCCTGATACGTCACGCGCAGCGGTACGGTGCGCATCGGCGCGCTCAGCCCAAGGTCGGCGAGAAATTCGGATACGTCGCGTACCTTTCCGACAAATTGGCGTGCCCGCTCGCGCTCGGGATCATCCGCGGTGAAAAGATGTGTGTATTCCTTCAGCGTCGAGCCGCAACCCGCCGCATTCGTGATAATCGCGTCGAAATTGCCATCGCCGAATGCCGCGAGATTCGCACGGGCCAGGTCGCGAGCGACATCGCGCACGCCGGCATGCGCCGCCAGCGCTCCGCAGCAGCCTTGCGATTCCGGCACGATCACTTCGCAGCCGTTCGCCTGCAATACGCGAATTGTCGCGTGGTTCAGCTTGCTGAACGTGACCTGCGCGATGCATCCGGCAAGTAGCGCCACCCGCGCGCGGCGGGTCCCGCAGGCCGGATAGGTGCGGCCAAGCTCACTGAAGAAAAACTCCGAATCGATCTTCGGCAGCAGCCGCTCGCGCTGCTGCAATCCGAGCAGGCGCAGCACGCCCGTTGCTCGCGCCAGAGCCGCCAGGCCGCTGCGCTGATAAAAACGCAGCGCGCGCGCCGCTGCGGCGATCCGCTCCGGATAGGGAAGCAGCCGGTAAACTAAGTCGCGCGCCACGCGCGCAGTCAGCGGCCGGCGATAATTCTGCTCGATCTGCCCGCGCGCCAGCTCCACCAGCTTGCCGTACTCCACGCCCGAGGGACACGCCGTCTCGCACGCGCGGCAATCGAGGCAGCGGTCGATATGCGCCACGAACGATTCGTTCAGCTCGATTCGCCCCTGATCGACCAGCGCCATCTGCCGAATTCGTCCGCGCGGCGAGTCGGCTTCCCGGTGCCACAGCCGGTACGTGGGGCAGTGATTCAGGCACAGTCCACAATGAACGCAGCGCGAGTAATCCGCGTATTCAGGCTTCTCCGCGCCGGAGAATCCGCTGCGAGTGCAGGCCAAGTCTTCCTGCTGTGCATTCGGCTCCGCCAGAGGGTTTCCGGTCGGCGCAGGCTGCGTTTGCGGTGGATTCGACGACATCGCGCTAAATCCCTCCCGCAAATCGTCCCGGAGCGAAAATTTCGCCGGGATCGAAAACCTTCTTCAGCTTGCGCATCTGCTCGAAATCCGCGCGCTCGGGCCCCCAAATTTTCAGAGATGCTTTCCATTCGCCCGGGCACCACGGAATCGTGACGTTTCCTCCCAGCCAAGCACATGCAGCCATGATTCGCTCGGTCGCATTCGCGACGCGCGCTCGCGATCCTTCATCGCGCGCGCGGGGCAATAAAGCCACGTCAACCACGCCTAATCCTCCGGCCATTGCCGCCGACCGAAGATCGTTTCCTCTTGCCGCGTCCTCGACAGCCGCAAGAATTTCCTCAATCTTCGAGCGCACTACGCCCAGCTTCAGGATCGTGGTTGCCGGTGACGATTCCAGCGCGATGGGAACAAACTCTCGCAATCGTCCGAACGGAGCCGAATGATTGTCTTCAGCGACCATCTCGCAGCTTCCGCACTTCGATTCGTTGGCGATCTGTTTCAATTCGCGCTCGTAGCGCTCCTGCACCGCGCCAGCCCCGGAGAACGTCGCGAGCAGGGCCCAATGGGATTTCGCCAAGAGGTCCACGGGAGCGTGTCCGGGCTCGATTCGGGCGGCCACGCCACTCGATAGCATCTCGACGGCGCTCGGATTCAATATCTCCAGAGTGAGCAACCGCAGCGGAGATTCCGCCACCCGGCGCCGCAATTCCAGCACGCCGTCCGCCGTGTCGGACGCCGCCGCAAACACGCGCGTCGACGCAGGCGCGGGAAACGTGCGGAAGTTGATTTTTGTGATGACGCCGAGTGTGCCCAGAGACCCGATCATCAGCTTGTGCAGGTCGTACCCCGCGACGTTCTTCACCACCAGCCCGCCGCTTTTCGTCTGCACGCCTTCGCCGGTCACAAATTCGACGCCCAGCAAGAAATCGCGCGCCGTTCCGTACGCTTGCCGCAGCGGCGAATGCATTCCCGCCGCGACCGTGCCGCCCACTGTCGCGTGGCTCAAGAAGGGAACTGCGAGCGGCAGGAATTGCCTGTGCCCGGCCAATACTCCCGCGAGCCTCTGCAGCGGAATTCCGGGTTCCACGCTTAGCGTCAAATCGCTCGGATCGTATGCCACGATGTGATCGAGCCGCGTCAAATCGAGCGCCAGATCGTAGCGACTCGGAGGAGCGCCCATCGAAAGCTTGCTTCGCGCGCCGCATGGCACGACCGCCAGCTTTTCCGCGGCGGCGAATTTCACAATCTCGGAAATTTCAGCGCGAGTCCCGGGCTCTACCGCCGCAGCGGGCGCTTTGCCGTCGATTCCGTACGCTGCAAGCTGCGCCGGATCGCTGATCACGTTCGATGCGCCCGAAATGTCCGCCAGCCGTGAAGCAACCGAAGCCATCGCCGGCCTCATGGCGTCCTCGGCGCAGGCCCTGCATCGCGGCTGCGCGCCGGTCGCACGTAAATCTCGCCGCAGCCTTTCGAATCGGGAAAGATTTTGCCGGGATTCAGCAGCCCGTCGGGATTGAAAATGCCACGGACGCGCTGCATCAGTTCCAAATCCGTTGCGCTGAAAAGCATCGGCATCAGCCGGTTTTTTTCCATCCCCACGCCGTGCTCGCCGGTGATCGAGCCTCCCGCCTGAATGCAAAACGCGATGATTTCATCGGACGCCTGCACCGTGGCGCGGAATTGCTCTTCGTTGCGCTCGTCGAAAAGGATGATCGGATGCAGATTGCCGTCGCCCGCATGAAACACGTTGCCGATCTGCAGCCCGTATTTGCGGCTGATTTCACCGATGCGCCGCAGCGTGGCCGGAAGTTTCGTGCGCGGAATCACGCCGTCCTGCGTGTAGTAGCTCGGCGACACGCGCCCCGCCGCGCCAAACGCATTCTTTCGCCCTTTCCACAGCAGGTCGCGCTCGCGCGCATTGCTAGCCACGCGAACTTCGCGCGCGCGATGCACGCGGCACACGTCGGCAACTTCCGCCGCTTCTGCTTCCGTCACTTCGCGCAATCCGTCCACGTCGATCAGCAGAATCGCGGCGCAGTCCAGTGGAAACCCGGCGTGGATGTAATCTTCCACGGCGCGGATCGTCCAGCCGTCGAGCATTTCGCACGCGGCGGGCGTGATGCCGCGCGCGGTGATCTCCGCCACGGTCTCGGTGGCGTCGTCCACCGTGTCGAAAATCGCCAGCAGCGTTTTCACGTCCTCGGGCAGGCGCGTCAGCTTCACCGTAATTCCGGTGACCAATCCAAAAGTGCCCTCCGAGCCGACAAAAAGCCCGGTCAGGTCGTACCCCGTAGGATCGAGCGCAGGACTTCCCAGATGCAGCACTGCGCCGGTCGGCAGCACCACTTCGAGTCCGAGCACGTGATTCGTCGTCACGCCGTACGCCAGCGTGTGCGGCCCGCCGGAATTCTCGGACACGTTGCCGCCGATCGTGCACGCCTTTTGGCTGGAAGGATCGGGCGCGAAATGCAGCCCGGTGTGCGCCACGGCTGCGCTCAGGTCCGAATTCACCACTCCCGGCTGCACCCGCGCGATCTGGTTTTCGGCGTCGATTTCGAGAATGCGGTTCATCCGCGCAAACGACGTGAGGATTCCTCCGTGCCGCGCAATCGCTCCGCCGGAAAGTCCCGTGCCCGCGCCGCGTCCCACGAGCGGCGTCTGGTGCTTCCGCGCCAGATGAACGATCCCGACTACGTCTGCTGTGGTGCGGGGAAACACAACGCAGTCCGGCCGCCCGGTCTCCACCGAGCCGTCGTATTCGTAGAGCAACATGTCTTCCGGCCCGTGCAGGACCGATTCCGGGCCAAGCAGTTTTTTCAAATCGCGTAGAAGCTGTGCATTCATATTCGCGGACAGGCCCTTTCGATTCGCGCGCGCCTCGCGGCCACTATAGTCGCGGCTTCCTGAAGCGTCAACGATGGCTCGTTTCCGGTGTATTCGGCTCGCCGAGCGTGCCGCATCATACAGCCTCGATTCATCGTCGGCCGGCACGCGAAATTCCGCGCCGTGGTGTATTCTATTCAGCCGCCGTGCGGCGAATATTATCCGAGGTGAATGTTGAGCAAGCCGAAGGCTTTGGCGACGCGCCCGCTGTTCCCGGCCGCACGCGCAATTCTGGAAAACAACTTCGACGTCGACTACTGGCCCGTGCAGGACAAGATTCCCCGCGCGGAGTTGCTGCAGCGCGTCGCGGACAAGGAAGCGCTGGTTTGTTTGCTCACGGAAACAGTTGATGAGGAACTGCTCGCAGCGGCGCCGAAGCTGCGAATTGTCTCCACCGTTTCGGTCGGCTACGATCACATCGACGTGTCCGCCTGCACGCGCCGCAACGTGGTGGTGACGAACACGCCGGGCGTGCTCGACGAAACCACCGCCGATCTCGCCTGGGCGCTGCTGATGGCCATCGCGCGACGCGTGGTTGAAGGCGATGCCTGGATGCGCACGGGCACCTGGCCCGGATGGGAGCTCGACCAGCTTCTCGGCGGCGACGTTTTTGGCAAAACGCTCGGAGTCGTCGGTTTCGGACGAATCGGCCGCCGCGTGGCGCGCCGCGCGCTGGGATTTCAGATGCGCGTGCTGTACTACAACCGCTCGCGCGCGGAGGACGAAGTCGAAAGGGAATTGCACGCGGAATACGCCGAACTGGACCGTCTGCTGCGCGAATCCGACTTCGTCACGCTGCACGTGCCGCTGAATGCTGAGACGCGCCACCTGATGTCGACAAGCGCTTTCGAAAAGATGAAGCGCACCGCGTACCTGATCAACACCGCGCGCGGGCCGGTGGTCGATGAAGCGGCCCTCGTTCGCGCGCTGGAAGAAAAAAAAATTGCCGGAGCGGCGCTCGACGTGTACGAGAACGAGCCGAAGGCTCATCCCGCGCTTCTCGCGCGCCGCGACGTGGTTCTCGCGCCTCACATCGGCAGCGCCACCATCGAAACGCGCACGAAAATGGCGGTTATGGCGGCCACCAACGCCGCCGAATTTTTTGCGGGCCGCCGTCCGCCCAACGCATTGAACGCGGACGCGCTCCGCCCATAATTCCCGGAGGAAATTGAATGGCACTGGTCGCACGCAACCAAGTGAAACTGACTCTCGACGGTGCTCGCGCGGTTCTGGAAGCCGCGCGGCGCCGGGCCGAAGAAATCAAGATCCCGATGAACATCGCCGTGGTGGACGACGGCGGCCATCTGCTCGCGTTTGAACGCATGGATGGGGCCAAGCCCGCATCGATCGCCATCTCGATGGTGAAGGCGCAGGCCGCCGCGATGCGGCGTGCCGCTACCGGCCTCATCAAAACGGCCGCCCGCGTGAATCTTCCCGTCGCGCTTGGGCTTGCCATCGCGAGCCCTTTGGAACAGACGACGGTGCGCGGCGGTTTTCCGCTGATCGTCGATTCACAAGTGATCGGTGCCATCGGCGTGAGCGCGGGGGCAGAAGACGAGGACTGCGATGTAGCCCTCGCCGGCGTCGCCGCAATCGAAAAAGTGTGAAAGAAAGCGCGCAACGCATTTTCCGCAACACGCTCGCGGCGATCGATATTCCCGCGACCGTCGAAAAGGAGCTTGCGCGCAGCGGCTCACGGATCCACGCGAACGGCGCGCTGGTGGACCTGCGCGCATTCGATGGGATTGTGGCGATCGCTTTCGGCAAAGCATCGTTCGCCATGGCCGAGGGCCTTGCGCGCGTTCTCGCTCCGGAATTTTCGCCGGAGGGAATTCTCGTTGTGCCTTCCGCGCCGCCTCGGGAACTTCCCGGCTGGAAAACCTTTGTTGGCGGGCATCCTGTTCCCAACGCTGAGAGTTTCGCCGCAGGCCGCGCCATCCTGGATCGCCTGGCGCGGTGCGACGAACGCACGCTGGTCTTTTTCCTGATTTCCGGCGGCGGTTCGGCGATGGTTGAGCACGCGCTCGCCCCCGCCATCACGCCGGAAGATTTCCGAGCGCTGCACGCGGCGCTGGTTACCTGCGGCGCGCCCATCCACGAGATGAATGCAGTGCGCAAGCACCTCTCCGCGACGAAGGGCGGGCGATTGGCCGCGGCCGCTGCGCGTGCGATGAAGATCACGCTGGCGGTGAGCGACGTGCCTCCGGGCCAGGAATCGGCGCTGGCCTCCGGGCCGACGCTGCCCGACCCGACCACCATCGGCGACGTGCTCCGCGTAGCGGCACAGTACGACCTCGCGGCAAAGCTGCCCGCATCGATCAGAGCGGCACTAGATGCGCACGCGCTGCGCGAGACTCCGAAAGCGGGCGACGCAGAGTTTGCGCGCTCCGAGTTCGTACTGCTCCTCGGCGAGCACGAACTGCTGCACGCGGCGCACCACGCGAGCGAAGCGGAGGGCTATAGCTGCCTCTGCGACAACGCGACGAACGACTGGCCCGTCGAGGACGCCGCGAAGCACCTGCTGGCGCAGCTCGAAGCGCTGGCGAAGGCGAATCCGGGCAGGGGCGTGGCCGTGCTGGCGGATGGGGAACTCAGCAGCCCGGTGACCGGCGACGGAATCGGCGGGCGCAATGCGGCGTTCGTGCTGGCGTGCGTGCCGAAGATCGCGGGGAAGAAGATCACCGTGCTAAGCGCGGGGACGGATGGGATCGACGGGAACAGCGCGGCGGCAGGCGCGGTCGCAGATGGCGAAACGGCGGCGCGGGCGCGCGCCACGGGCCTCGACGTACGCGATTTTCAGATGCGCTCCGATTCGTACACTTTTTTTTCGAAACTCGGCGACGCCGTGATCACCGGACCGACCGGAAACAACCTGCGCGACCTGCGCATTTTGCTTTCGGGCGAGCCGCAGGCGCCGTAATTACTCCGCGGGATAGCTGCTGTGCAGCAGGTCGAGTGCGGTGTGAATGAAAGGCTCTTCCACCGAAGTCAGCTCTGTGCCATGAAGCATCGCTTCGAGCGGAGCCACGGCGGCGGGATCGCCACGTCGCGCGAGAGACAAAATCGTGGACACTTGCAGGTCGAAGTACGGCTCGTGCAAGTAAGAGATTAGCGTGCGCGTGATGCGCTCGTTCGATTTGTCGAGCGTGGCGAGCGAGGCGATCGCCGATTCGCGGCAGCCGAACGGTTTTCCCGGCGCGGACCAATCGAGTAGCAGCGGAACGGCGCGGCCATCGCCCAGCGCGCCGAAGCCTGAAAGTGCGGCGCGGCGAACAACGTTATCGGGCGAATCGGTTTTTGCGGCGGCGGTGAGCACATCGAATGCGTGCGGCGATTTGGACACGGCCAGCGCGCGAAGCGCGGCGGCGCGCACGAGGTACGCGGGATCGGCCTTGGCGATTTCCAGTAAATTTTTGCCAGCGCCGCGATCGAATGCGAAGTGCGCCAGTTCGGCAGCGGCCACTTCGCGCACCCACGGTTTCGGATCGGCGGTGGCGGCGAGGACGGCTTTTTCGGCGTCGGGGCCGCCGAGTTTCCCGAGCGCGTGCAGCGCTTGCACGCGAACGCCCCAAAACGGATCGCGCGTGGCGGCGTCTCCGAGCGCGGCGATCACGGCTGGATTGTTTTGCACTTCGCCGAGCGCAACCGCCGCGTCCGCGCGATCGGTCACCGCTTCAGCATTTTTCAACTGATAGATCAGCATCTCCGGCGATTTCGCGAATTCCACTTTCTTGAAGATTTTGTCGCCGGGATCGAAGAGAAACATCACAGGCGCGGCGTCCGACGGGAACGTAAACGTCTGCTCGGATTTCTGAATTTCGATCGGATAGGTTTTGCGGCCCGCGGACGTGGCAATCTCGATATCGACCGGCACGTCGAACAGACCCACAAGCCCTTCGGTGTGCTGCGTCTGCTTCACATCCAGCTTCACCTGGTGCTCGGCGGAATCATAGGAATAGCTGACGTCGAATTCCGGCGCGCCGGCGCGATAGATCCACTGATGGAAGAAGCTATCCACGTTGACCGAAGTAGCCTGCTCGATGGCCTTTTGCAGATCGGCGGTGACGACGTTTTGCCCGCGATTCACTTCGAGGTAGTGATGCAGAGCGGCGAAGAACTCGCCGTCACCGAGCTTTTCGCGAAGCATTTTCAGCACCCAGCCGGACTTTTGATAGGTGTTGCCGTCGTAGGCTGTCGAATCGTCGAAATCGCGGGTGAGAATCGGCACGGGAAACAGGCGCTTTTGGAGAAACCAGCGGTTTTGCTCGATCCAGTATTCGTAGGCGGCGGCATCGGCGCCATTCTTGTGCTCCAGCCAGTAGTTCTGGAAGAACGTGGCGAAGCCTTCGTTGAGCCACAGATTCGCCCAGTCCTTGCAGGTGACCAGATCGCCGAACCACTGGTGCGAAAGCTCGTGGGAGTTCACATCGTCCGCGCCCACGCGATATTCCGGTTCGAGCTGCGGATTCACGAGGTCGTTGGTGGAAAGAGTGGCCGCGCTGGTGTTTTCCATGCCGCCTTCGGTGAAATCGTCGACGGACGTTTGCGCGTATTGCGTCCAGGGATAGGGCACGCCCAGCTTGCTCGTGAAAAGATCGAGCATGGCCTTGGTGTGCGCGAAGGTGGGGCCGATATCGGCTTCATCGCCGCGAGGAACCAGGTAACGGAGGCGAACGCCGTGCCAGGTACCGTCATGCTCCACGAACTCGCCGGCGATGGCGGAGATCAGATAGGTGGAAAGTGGCTGCGACTGCTTCCAATCCCAGGTCTTTGTGCCGTCAGGATCGGCGTGGACGCTTACGAGCTCGCCATTTGAAACCGTGGTCCACGACGCCGGAACGGTGAGGATCATTTCGGACGTGGTGCGGTCGTTCGGGTAGTCGTAGAGCGGGATGTAATCGTGCGTGTCTTCGGCTTCGCCTTGGGTCCAGATTTCAGCGGGAATCCGCGGATAGTTCTTGTCCGGCAGGATGAAGAAGATTCCCTTTTTCGGATGTCCGCTGTAGCGGATGAATACGTCGTGGCGCTCGCCGCGAGCGGCGGGATGCGCGAGCGAAACGATGAGGTGTTCGGAAGTGACGGTGTAGGGCGCGGCGACGCCGTCAACGGTGACGGTGGAGATATCGAGCCCGGAAGAATCGAAAGACAGTTTCGAAACGTCGTCGCGCAGGATGGAAATTGTTTCCGTGACTTCGCCGCGGATGGCCCAGTGCTTGAGGTCGAACCAGAGATGCGTGCGAATGTTTTGCAGATCGTAATCGCGGCTGGGAGCGTACGGGCGGTCGGCGCGAGCGACCGGCGCGGCAACGAGAGCCGCTGCCAGAAGGAACAGCACTGAGCTGATTCCCAAAATGGCACGGACCTCAAACGAGGTTGGCGGCGGGTCAAAATTGCGCGCGAAGTGATGCACCGGGACGTTCCGGGTAGACGAGTGTCCGATCGTTTGTTTTCTAGGACTTACGTGCGTTTCTACTCGATTGACTGTTCCGGGTAGATTCAGGCGATTGGCGATTGGTGACTGGTGATTAGTGGTGGCGCAGAGCTGAGGGCGGATCGGTGTTATAACGCCAGGGCGACCGGTTTCAGCGGTTCCAGGAAGGCTCGCGGCGCGCATCCGTGGTGCACCCCACTTGACCGCTACCGTCTCGATTTGTCGATCTCCGCGCAGCATAACCAACTGACGGTAGCATACTGCTGGCGCGGAAAATAACTGGTCGCAGGTACAGTTCTAGAACCCTGTGACGCGCCACGTACCAGGCGGGGCGAGGCGGCGCATTGGGATGCGCTGGGTTCGTTATTTGCCGTTGTTCACGATGCGCAATTCATCGGTTACGGAAAAAACCCCGGAAACTTGTTTCGCGCGCATGAGGGCGACGGTTTTGTCCATCTGGCTATCGACCACGCCGGTGAGGGTCACATGCCCCATATCGACGATGATGTGGATGGGCGGGACGGCCTGAATTGCGTATTTCTGGAAGCCGGGCGCTGAGTAGATGGCACGGTATTCGCGGATGCGGATGCGATTATCCATGGGCGAAGGCGGCAGGACTTTGATTTCGTTCTTCACGGAGGTGACGCCCTCGATCCTTTTCACTGCGGCTTCGGCGTCAGATTTCAGCACGGGACGAACGACCTGGCCCATCAAGGTGACTTGCTCGCCCTCCACTTTGAATTCGAGGTTGTCGAAGACGGTGTAGAAAGGCTGCATCACCAGCACGTGGCGCACCTCTTTGATAAGCGCCACTTGGGTTTCGGCTTGTCTTTGCGCCTGGGATGCGTCCCGGTTTTGCGCCGGCGAGATTGGCGCACCGCGGGCCCATGCGGAGCCAGCAACGAGAGCAGTGAATAGGAACGAGCTGAGGATCGCGAGCGAAAGGAACGGGCGCTTGAAGGTGAGCATGATCGGCTCCTGGAATTTCTTTTCCGGCGCTTTGACGCGCACGGAAATGGCCCCGTTGGTGAGTACAGCGCGCCAGTCGCGCCGGATGTTGAACCTGGCCTGGAGGCAACTGCCTCATCTGATGCCTCCATGTAGTAGGATGCATCCGTGAAGGCTTTGGACGCAGTGGCGGCGATAATTTTATTCCTGAATCTGCCTATCCCTTTGTACTGGTTCGTCTTACACCCATTTGGAGGCTTCTGGCGGACGAGGCTGAAGGCGGCGTACGCGACCGCGCTGCTGCTTTCCTGGCTACCGGTGACGGTGGCTATGATCGTCTTTCGGCGGGAGCTGTTTCGTCGGAACTGGCCGCCGGTGGCGGCGATTGTTGCGGGCGCGGCGCTGATCCTTTTGGAAAGCTGGATTTTCTGGCGCGTGCGGCGGGATCTGGGCGGCTCGCGGCTGATTGGTCACACGGAACTGAAGGGCGGCGGCGAACTTCAGCTTCGCGGAATCTACGCGCGCATGCGGCATCCGCGGTACGTGGGATCGCTGCTGGCGATTGTTGGCGCGTGTCTGCTGGCCGGGACGCGCGTGATGTGGATTGTGGCGGCGGTGTGGGCCGCGTTGATGCTGGCGAGCATTTTCATGGAAGAGCGCGAAATGCGCGCGCGCTTTGGCGCGGAGTATGAGGCGTATTGCCGGAGGGTGCCGCGGTTTTGGCCGAGATGAGATGGCGTGACCTAACCGAGGCTGTCTTGAGTTAGCGTGTCGGCCCGCTCAGAGCGAATTGTGATAGATTCCCGCCGATGCTTAGCCTCAATGACGAACGGTGGAAAGAATTCGAGGGAGGGTATCGGATTCCTTTCGATCCGAGACCATTCCTCTTCGCGATAGAAGCTGGCAAGGGTAATAAAGCTGCCTGGCACGAACTCTGGGAGGGATTACATCACCAGGGAGATGTCGGCTTGGCGTCTTACGCCTCAGCGCCGCACATCGCGCGCATCTACCGTGAGCGCGCGACGTCCGCATGGGATACGTATGCCATCGTCGCCACGATCGAACTTGCCCGGAGCAGTGAAAAGAACCCAGAACTGCCGGATTGGTTGAAGGACGACTATTTCCAAGCCATTCGCTCTTTGGCTGAGCAAGGCGCGACGAGGGTGCTGCGGGAGAAGGATGCTGACGTTGTAAGGGCGATGCTCAGTGTCATCGCAATCGCTGCAGGAGCACGCGTTCACGCAAGGTTTTTTCTTTGGTATTCAGGTGAGGAACTCCTCCACATCGAAAGTCGCGCTGCGGAACGTGAGTAGTCATCCCGAGGTTGGGCGGGGAAGCTTCAAAATGAGACGTGATTGGGTGCGCGACTTGCTCATCTGGACGTTGTTCGTAGCTGTGGTCGCAGCGCTCGGAGCCGTAACTCTGCACTTCGGCTGCCGCTTGAGTTGGAGCGAACTCGCGGTCCCGGTCGCGTGTTTTATGTTTCTTCAGATTGCGTTTTACGCAGGCGTCGTTCTTGTTCGGAAAGGCAGAAAGACTCGCTTATTCGTCTCCTTAGTGGCGCTCTGGTTGTGGGCGAACGGTCTGCTTTTTGGCCACTACGCAATGCGTTGGGAGTTGGTGCGCGGACTGACGAAACACGACGTTTGGATCTTCTCTGCGGAGGTGGGAGTGATTGCGTTAGCGGGCGCTCTCGTGCCGCGTCGATGGATCGAGCGTATGGGAGAAATCAAGTGCGCGCGCTGCGGCCACTATCACGAAGGGCGCGACTGCACCTGCGGTTGCCAAGCGGACCAGTTCAAATATCCTTCCTTTCAGCCCCCCAGCTGATCGACGGCTGCGTACCAAAATTCCTCTTGTGCCCACGAACGCCGGAAAGGCGGACTCGGCGGGGTTGGGACGCGTGCAGAAGTGGCCGTGTGAAGCTTCACAACGTGCCTTAGAGCGTCCAATTTGGCGGAACGTACCTTTAGCAGGGTGCTGCAAAACGGATGATTTTCGAGATGAGGACGGAGTTCAGGGCAAAGTGGCAGGCGAGCAGGGGGCCGTGTAAAACTTCTCGCAGTCGCATTTTGTCTTTCGGCACTGCGCCCTGCTCTCGATCCTGTCTATGTAGCGGCCTCCAGATGGGCCAAGCGCAGCAGGTTGAACGCTGCAGCCCACAGGTAGGCTACCTGCTGAATCTTCCAGCGGCCCACGTGACGCACTTTGCGCAGCCCGCCAGCTTGCTTCATCCAGCCGAACATCTGCTCGATCTTCTTTCGTGCTCGCTGACTCAGCGCATATCCCTGGGTCTTCATCCGCCGCAGCATGCGGCGGCGCGCGTCTCCTGCGGGACCTTGGCTGATCACGCGCTCCGCGGTGAGCGGCACGTGCGGCGTGACGTGCAGGTCTTCTTCCAGCGTGCGCAAAAACTCGCCCGCCTCGAATCCGCGGTCGGCACCCACGGTCTTGGGCTTGATGCCGTGCCGCCGTGCCAAGCGCCGCAACAGCTTTTCCGCCGTGTCTCGCTCGGCGTGCCCGTCAGCCACGGCGATGGCGATGTCCAAGCACAGCCCATGCCGGTTCTCCATCAAGGCGTGCCCGCTGTGGCAGAGCAGCGCCGCCATGCCCTTGCTCTTCCGCGCCAACCGCGCCTCGGGATCGGTCGTAGACTGATGCGTTTCATTGCGGCGCTTCTCGCCGCGAAAATCCACCGAAGGATTGCTGCCGTCTTGGGCGGGCGGCTTGTTCACCGGCTCTTCCTTGGGACGAAAACTTTTCAGCGAGGCCCAGGACTGGATCAGCGTCCCGTCCACGGTGAAGTGATCGTTCGAGGCGTACTGCTCGACCAGCGCGCTGGCCACCACGCGTTCAAAAAACTTCTGCACCAGCCCGTGCCGCTCGAAGCGCTCGCGATTGTGGGTGAACGCCGTGGCATCCCACACCGCTTGGTCCGCGTCCAGATCGCAGAACCAGCGGTACAGCAAGTTCCAGTTGATCGCGTCCACCAGACGCCGCTCCGAGGGAATCGAGTACAGCGCTTGCAGCAACAGCGCTTTCAGCAGCGCCTCCGGCGGAATCCCCGGACGCCCCGTTTCGCTGTACGCCGCATCGAACACGCGCTGCATCTGCTTCAGCACCTCGTCGGCACGGCGCTTGATCGCGCGCAGAGGATGATCTTTTGGCAGCCGCTCTTCCGTGTTGGCCACGAAAAACATCGGATTCTGCAATTTGGGATTTCCGCGCACGAAGTGCTCCTGTTTTTCAGAGAATCGCCGCACAAATTGCGGCGTTCAAGCTTCGTGCAAACTAAACTGCAATCACAGTTCCAAACACGGAGTTTTGCAGCACCCTGTTAGGGCTAGCGGACCGCGTTCGGGCCCGCAGCGGGGTTGGGCATTCTGTGGCTCCCCTGACCGCAACTGCTGAACCGGTGTAAAGAAACGGCTCGGCTGGGCCTGCCTGCTCAGATGAGCAGGCAGGCATCACAGGAAGCGGTGATGTCCGTCACGGATGGAGACTCGGGAACCAGGTAATTGTTGGGCCGGGAGGGGAGGAGGACATCATGCTCTGTCCAAAATGCGGCAAGGAAGGCATCGAACCCGGTGATGCTTTCTGTCGTCACTGCGGGTTCTCTCTAGCAAGCCTATCGTCAGTGCCCGAAAGAGCCGCCGGCGTTACTGAAAAAAAGCCCGTCGAGGAGGCGAATTCAGACGCCAGCAAAGGCTTATTGCTTTTCGGTGCGGCGATGTTTCTCATAGCGGGGTTCATCGCACTGGTCGTCGGTTATGCGATGGGATTGCCGAATTTTGCTGGGAGTGTTTTGCCTTGGCTTGCGGGCGCCTTAATGCTGGTGGGCTTGATCATGTTCTTGGTCGGTTTTGGGCTGCGCCGCGCTCATTAGAGCGGCACGAACGGAGGCCCTGCATCATTGGGCCGGGCTTCGTGCGTTTCGCCAGGGGCCGATTCGTCCTCTCGGCAAACACGGAGATGGAGAATAACAGGCCCGTCATAGAAGCCCTAAGGCAGTGTCCCTGGTCGCAGATATGGGCGAAATCGGCTGGAATCTCGCATTTGCTCTCGGAAGCATTCGTCATGCCCAATCCATTCGACGATGAGGATCTCGCCAGACGCTATGAGGATTGGTATGCAGGTCGCGGGCGCCGTGCAGATTATCTGGAAAAACATTTACTCGCTCGACTGCTGGCAAGAATCTCAGAAGTCGGGACGTTGCTAGATGTCGGATGCGGAACGGGCCATTTCGCTCGATGGCTTGCGGAACATGGGTTTGGCGTTGTCGGCCTGGACATTTCGCCAGCTATGCTTACGGAGGCGAGGAAACGGAACGGGGTTTCGTACGTGGCCGGCGACGCGTTAGCACTGCCTTTCGTTGACCGGTCCTTTGACGTCGTGGCCTGCATCACCGCCCTGGAGTTCGTGGCCGATCCACATGGTGCTCTGAGCGAAGCTGTGCGGGTGGCCAGAGACGGACTTCTGCTGGGCGTTCTGAGTCGGTACAGCTTGCTGGCGATCAAGCATAAGATAAGCGCGAAACCTCCTTGGGATGCGGCCAGATTCTTTTCGCCGGGCGAGTTAGCGCGGTGTTTGCGAATGGTGGCTGGTTCGAGGCTGGTACGTATACAGTGGCGAACCACCCTTTGGCCGGTACCGGGTTTGAAGAGTGTTCCACTCCCCTGGGGAGGCTTCATCGGAATGGCAGTGCAGCTTCGTCAGGAGTAATGGGAGGTAATTGAACATGCCGGGAATTTCTGCACAGGTAAGTCTGTATCCACTTCTTCAGGAAGAACGTGCTCCCGTAATCAATGAAGCGCTTGAAGAATTCCGCCGCCAAGGGCTAGAGGTGCAGCCTGGTGCGATGAGCACGGTGGTTTTCGGCAGCTAAGAATCGGTTTTTTCTGCGTTACGGGCGGCATTCGCCAACGCCGGTCGCCGTGGGAAAGTGGTGATGATTGTCACGATCTCAAATGCTTGTCCTGTTTCCACCCGCGGGAGTTCCAGTACGAGTGTGACGCCGTAAGGGAGCTGGCATGCTAGAGAGCCGCCGCTCGCACCGAATGCAAGGGGCACCATGGACCCGACGATTCGAATGGCTATCTCGGTCTCGGGTTTGATGTCACACGGACTGGCTATCTGAAAGAGGAGATGGGTGAGGGCGGTTTTGTGCTTGTTCGCAAGAGAAAAAAATCTTTATGAGCACCTTTCTCCTGATCCTTGTCAGCGGGCTTTTGATGAGCGCAATTTCGCTGGTGGGCAGCGCCACGTTGTTCTTCAAGGAAGAGACTCTTGCGCGGCTGACTCTTCCGCTCGTGGCGTTGGCGGCCGGCAGCCTCATCGGAGGGGCTTTGTTTCATATGATCCCGGCGGCCATGACGGGCCGGTCCGGATCCGACCTATATGCGTTCGCATGGGCGGCCGCAGGTTTCACCGTCTTTCTAGCCCTGGAACAGTTCATTCATCATCATCACTGCCATCATGCGACGGCCAACTGTAAACAGCCGCTCACCTACCTGATCTTGTTCGGCGACGGTCTTCACAATTTTCTCGGCGGCCTTGCCGTAGCCGGGACGTTTCTCGTGGACGTCCAGCTCGGCATCACCACATGGATAGCGGCCGCCTTTCATGAGGTTCCCCAGGAGTTGGGGGATTTCGGTGTTCTGATTCACGGGGGCTGGCCGCCAAGGCGCGCACTGTTGGCGAATCTACTTTCGGGATTGATGTTTCCGGTCGGCGCCGTGCTTACCTACGCGCTGGCGATGCATTTGAATACGGATTTTCTGGTCGCGTTCGGCGCCGGGAATTTTCTGTACATCGGCGCGTCGGATTTGGTGCCGGAGGTGAACAAAGCCCGGACGGCGGCCGAGAATATCAAACATTTTGCAGCGTTTGCGGCGGGTCTGGGGATTCTATTGGTACTCGCTTTGGTCGGACACCGCTAGCGTCGGGCGGCGAAAAATTTCTGAAGAATGGCGACGGCTTCGGTAGCGAGGACTCCGGAGGTGACGTCGACGCGGTGATTGAGGCGGGGGCTATCGAGGATGGAGAAAACGGAGTGCACCGCGCCGGCCTTGGGATCGTCGGCGCCATAGATGAGGCGGTCGATGCGCGCCTGGATCATGGCTCCGGCGCACATGGCGCAGGGCTCGATGGTGACGTACAGGGACGCGCCCGCCAGCCGGTAATTGCCGATGACTTTGGCGGCCTCGCGCAGGGCGAGGATTTCGGCGTGGGCGCAAGGGTCGTTATCGCCGATGGTGCGGTTTCCGGCGCGCGCCACGATGCGGCCTTCGACTGCGACAACCGCGCCGACGGGAACTTCATCGCGAGCGGCGGCGGCACGGGCTTCGTCGAGAGCGGCGAGCATGAACTCGGCGTCATTGGCCTGGGGCGCGGACATTGCCGTGCAGGATAGCACGGCGCGGCGATGGGTGACCGCAGACTGCGGCTCGCAATATGCGGTGGATACGTGCTGGCGCTAGGCGCGTGCCGAGCGGCGGAAGAGCAGCGAAAGATAGTAGAGCGCGGCGCCGGCGAGGATGATGGCGATGCCGATGACGAGCTGGCTGGTGTTGCCGACCAGCTCGTCACTATTGCGCAGCAGAGTGGCGACCATCAGCGCCATGGGAGGCAGTCCGATGACGATGGCGCCGAAAAGGCCTCCGGGAACGCGAAAGGGGCGGGGCATATCGGGCTCGCGGATACGCAGCGCGGCGAGCGCCCAAAATTCGAGAAGGATGCTGAGGCCGGTAAGGAGAACATCGAGCAGCAGGCTGTGCTCGAAGCCCAGCGGAAAGCACAGCGCCCAAAGCAGCGCGCAGGCGATCACCGACACCCAGGGAGTGCCGGTGCGGGAGCTTTCGCGTGTAAAAATTTTCGGCAGAAAGCCGTCCGCGGCCATCACGTTGGGCAGGCGCGTGAACGACATCATCAGGCCGCCGAACGTGCCGATGGCGCCGATGACTCCCGCGATGGTGATGGCGGCGGCGAGCGCTTCGCCGCCGAAGAAACGGCCCACGTCCACCCAGCCGCCGGTGACCCAGGCGTTAGGGTCGAGGCCGGTGCGGGCGACGGCGGCGACGGGAGCGACATACGTAGCGATCACCAGCAACAGAGTGCAAAGCATCGTGCGGCTGTAGGTGCGCTGCGGGCGATCGACTTCTCCGGCGATGGTAGACATGTTGTCCCAGCCCATGTAGTTCCACATAGCGATGAGGATGCCGCCGAGCAGATCGGCGTGGTGCAGCGGCGCCGCGTGCGGGATGCCGGGATGCGCGCGAAACAGCGCGTAAACGATCAGCACGGCGAAGGGCGAGAGCAGCGCCACGTTGAGAAACATGGAGCCTTCCCCGACGGCGCGCGAGCCGACGAGGTTCCAAATCGTGCACAACGCGATCATGCCGAATCCGAGCGCGAGCGCGCGGTGGCCGGCGACCAGGGATGGCGCAAGCTGGCCGAGATACGCGACGAAGAGATTGGGGTAGATCGCCATCTCGAAGATGCTGCCCGCCAGCGAGAGCCACGTTTCCTGATAGCCCCAGAATGGGCCGAGGCCGCGGCGCACCCAGATGTAGAAGCCGCCTTCCTCGGGAATCGACGTGGCGAGCTCGCTGACCATCATCGCTGTGGGCACGCTCCAGAGAAGCGGGGTGAGCACGAGGATGAGCAGCGTGGCGCGGTAGCCGGTTTTGTGGACGATGTCTTCGAGGCCGTACGGGCCGCCGGCGACGATGAAGTAGGTGGCCGCGATCATGGGCAGCAGAGTCAGCTTGGCGCGCGCGGCTTTCTTCGATCGAGCTGCTCCGAGCGGCGCGGTGTCGGCAGGGGCAGCGCTCAATTTAGATTCCTGCGCGGACGGGCGGCTGAGGATTTGATCTGGCTAGGCGGCATCGTCGGAGCGCAGTGTAAACCGAAATGAGCGCGATTTTGCGGCGAAGTGCGGCAGCACGCGCGGTGGAAACGGTTGCAGTTGGTTTTGGCTCGACGCGAGCGTTCGGTATAAGATGGCGCTCTCGAACTTTCCAAATACATGGAACTACGCAAAGACCCCATTACGCGCAGTTGGGTGGTGATTGGCCAGGTGGAGCGCCCGGCGGAGCGCGAGGCGGAGTGTTCGCTCTGTGCGGCTAACCGGGGCGACGCGCGTTCGCTGCTCGATCTGCCGGCGCAAGGGACGCCGCAGGTCCGCGTGTATCCGCATTCTAGCCCGTTCTACCGGGTAGAAGGCGATCCCAGCCGCAGCGCGGAGGGAATTTTCGACCGCATGGAAGCGGTGGGCGCGCATGAGATGATCATCGAAACGCCGGACCACGCGCGGCCGCTGATGAAACTGAGTGACGAAGAGATCGGGCGGGTGCTGGAGGCGTACGCGGTGCGGATCGCGGATTTGAAGCGGGACGCGCGGTTCAAGTACGTGACGGTGTTTAAGAACCACGGCGCGCTGGCGGGCGAGGAATGGCCGCACGCCCATTCCCAAGTGGCGGCGACGACGTTCGTGCCGCGGCGGGTGCTCTACGAGCTGCGCGCGGCGCGCGATTGGTACCGGCAGCGCGAGCGGTGCGTCTTTTGCGATATTTTGCGGCAGGAAATGCGGCAGAAGGCGCGGATTGTGGAGAGCGTGGGCGACTATTTCGCGTTTTGCCCGTATGCGTCGCGCGTGCCGTTCGAGACCTGGCTGATGCCGCGGACGCACAATCACCAGTTCGAGGCGCCGGTTGCGGGCGAGAATCGCCGCGATCTGGCGCGGCTGATGGGACGCACTTTGCGGCGGCTGGCGCAGGTGGCGCCGAATTACCACATGGTGGTGCATACCGCGCCGAACACGCTGCAAACCAAAGGTGAGTTGAGCGAGTATTGGCGCACGATTGCCGGCGATTACCACTGGCACATTGAAATCCTGCCGATCATGGAGAGGCGCAGCAAGTCCTACAGCCTGAAGGAAGTCTATTTCAACGGCACATTTCCGGAACAGGCCGCGGAACGGCTGCGGCAGAGCGATCCGGCGGCATGATGTCGGTGCGGCGATGTGCCGACGCGTCTGGCTTGCCGCGGCGCCTGAGCACTTCGCAGCGCGGCGGGATTTTCTTTAAGCTCGTTGTCCTCATTTTTCTAGCATGCTTCGTTTTTGTGATTTATGTCGCCCGGCATCCGCTGATGCGGCTGGCGGGCAACTTTTGGGTTGTGGACGACGGGCCGGCGGCGTCCGATGCCATCGTGATCCTCGGCGACGACAATTACGAAGGCGACCGCGCCACGCGCGCGGCCGAGGTGCTGAAAGCGGGCTGGGCGCCGCGAATCATCGCCAGCGGCCGGTACCTGCGGCCATACGCCAGCATTGCTCAACTGGAGCAGCATGATTTGCTGGAGCGGGGAATCCCGGCGAGCGCGATTATCCCGCTTGCGCACCGCGCCGAAAACACGCGCGAAGAGGGCGAGGCGATCGGGAAGTTCATCGCCGCGCACGGATGGAAGCGGATTCTGGTGGTCACGTCGAACTACCACACGCGGCGGGCGCGCTACATCCTGTCGCGGGTGCTTCCGCCGGGGACCGTGTTACGGGTGCTTTCCGCCACCGATACGAACTACGACCCGGACAATTGGTGGCGGACGCGGCGGGGCGTCAAGATTTTTTTCCACGAGTCCGTTGGGATGATTGTGGCGATGTGGGAACTGCGCCACCGAGACCCGCGAACCTCCACGATCGGGGCCGTTGTGCCGCTTTGGAGGGTGTTGACCAGTTGAGCGCTTTTCGCGCGATCCAGTGGCGCGCTGGTTTACAGCCTACTGCGCGTATACTATATTTTCGACTACCGCAGAGTACCCAAGCGCTATGCAGCGTAATCAAGGCATCTGTGGAGGAGGACTCCTATGTGGCGCAAACCTGACGCCAAGCCATCTTCGGGCACAGCCAATGCTCCCGGTTCTGTGCCGCCTAAAACCCAGACGCCGCGCGAGCCTGAGCCGAAGCAGGCGAGCTTCGAGCGCCCGGCTGCTCCTCCTGTGGTGGTGACGCAGCCGGCCGTGGAGACGGTCTCGTCGCAGGCGTCGAGGATTGGTGCGGGGCTAAAAATTCGTGGGGAAATTTCGGGAAATTCCGATTTGTATCTCGATGGACAGGCCAGCGGCAAAATTCGGGTGAACGGCGCGCGCGTGACCATCGGCCCCCAAGGGAAGGTGCAGGCGGATATCGACGCGCGCGAGATCATCGTGAACGGCGAACTGCAAGGGAATCTGAAGGCCGAAGCGAGAGTGCGGCTGGGCGCTTCCTCCCAGGTGCAAGGATCGCTGGCGGCGCCCAGCGTGGGGATCGACGACGGGGCGCGCTTTCGCGGCAAGGTAGAAGTGACGCGAACGACGAAGACCGTGTCCGCCGCGTCGGATCCAGAGCCGGCAGGCGAGGCCGAGTTGCTGCGGCCCGTAGCGGCAAATGCGGAAAACGAGTAGCGCTAACGATGAATTGGATGGCTAAAACACGGCTGGGAGCGGGCGCGGCGAGCGCTCCTGCGCCGGCGAAGCCGGGACCCATGCCTGTGGCCGATTCCTCGGCGAATACACGAGTTTCCAACAGCCTGAAGGAATTTTTGTGGCTCCTCAGCGACATTCCGCAAGCTCGCATACTGGACCTAGGGCCAATCGCACAGTCCACACTGAACTTTTTCCTGGAGAAAGGCTTCCGCCTTTCCGCCGAAGATCTGCTCCGCACCTGGAAGGAATTCTTGACCGGCGAAGAAGAACGCCTGCGCATGGCTCCCGCGGGAAGCGAGGACGGGCGGATTTCGCAGGACATGCTGGTGGAGAAGTTTTTGGAAATCGCCCTGTGCTATCAGGAAGGCAATTTTAACGGCGTGCTGGCCTGGGACCTGCTCGATTACTTCGATGTGGCTATCGTCCCGCAGCTGATGGAGCGGATTTTCAACATCATGGCGCCCGGGGGAGTGATGCTGGCGCTGTTCCACAGCCGGCCGGCAGAGCGCTTCCACCGATTCCGCATCATCGATACGCAAAAATTCGAAGCGGTGCCCGCGCCGACCCTGGCCGTGCACGCGCACGTGTTTCAGAATCGCGAGATTCTGGACCTTTTTGGAAGATTTCGGTCCTCGAAAACCTTCGTCGGCCGCGACCAGATCCGCGAAGCGCTGTTCCTGAAATAGCGGTTGCGGCGGCGCCGATAGCGGCCCTCCAATCGAAGTTCCCAATCTGACAACCAAATCCAGTATCATGTCATCTGCTTGACCTGTATTGGCGCGTGTATTTGGGGTGGGGTCGCTCGAATAGCGCCACGCTGCCGCTGCGTTCCAAATTAAATTATTGCGTGCGGCCGCTTGCGGTTGGCCCAGCGCGCGGCTAAGCTACGCGTCCCAAAGCGCCGCCGAAAATATTCGGGAACTTGAGATTCGCTTCACAGAAATAAGCCTGTGCCTCCGGCACCCAGGGAGAGAACCGCGCGATGACGAGCAGGAATCCGGCAGAGATACTCAAAGCAAGCCGCAGGAGTCCGTTGAGCAAGCTCGTGGCGCCGCGCATGCGCAGCGCGGTGGGCGGGAGATTCGGCGTTCTGCGAATGCCGGCTTCGGTGATTTTTGCGGCGGGGGTTCTTTGGCTCGCTGGATGCGGGGGCGGAAGCGGAAGCGGCTCGACCAATATCAGGTCGGTATCGATCGCTCCCGCAACGGTAACCGTCCCGATCAACGGGAACGCACAGTTCACGGCGACCATCACTCTGGACAATTCGACAATTTCGACTACGACGACGGTGACCTGGCAAGTGAACGGCGTCGCCGGCGGCAACTCGACGTACGGGACGATTGTGCCCTCGAGCGTGGATTCCGAGGTGGGAATTTACACGGCGCCGGCTGCTGAGCCGCCTTCGGGCCAGGAAGTCCCCATCACCGCGGTGGTGCAACAGACGACGTCGAGTTCGTCGACCACCCCTCCAACGGTTACTTCCAACACTGCATATGTCACAGTTGGCTCGGGACTCGGATTATCCATTACGCCGAGGGGGGCGACGGTGGCCGCGGGCGGCAGCCAGACATTCGGCGCGTTCCTGAACGGGCTGCCGGACTCGGCCGCGACTTGGAGCGTTACGTCGGCGAGCGGCATTACGGATAGTTCGGTGATCGGCTCGATTACGTCGTCCGGGCTGTATACCGCGCCGCCTTCGCCGCCGCCGGGAGGGACGGTGACGATTACGGCGACGGATGGCACGAGCAACGTGTCGGCGACGGTGAACGTGGTCTATTCCGATCTTTCGCTGAGCGGGCCGTATGCGTTTTCGTACACCGGAAACGACGCATCAGGCTTTCTGGCCGCGGCGGGCAGCTTCGTGGCAGACGGCAAGGGTCACATAACGAACGGCGTGGAGGACGTGAACAGCTTCCTGACGGGTCTGGACGAAGGCGTATCGATCGACGGAACCTATAGCGTGGGCAGCGACGGAAGAGGGACGGCAACCATCACGCGCGGTTCGGCCACGGAAGTGTGGAGGTTCGCGCTCACCACGGGACAGCACGCGCAATTGACGCTTGCGGAGCCCAACGCCACCGGCGGCGGAACGATCGATCAGCAAAGCGTGAGCGCCATTTCCAATTCCGCATCGGTGATTACCGGGCCGTACGTGTTCAGCGCGCTGGGCGAGAATGGCAGACACACCCCCGCGCCTTCGACGCCTTTTACGCCGCGCGGAATGGCTGGGGAATTCACGGCCGACGGCGCCGGAGGATTCGTTGCCGGGCAAGGCACGCTGATCGACGTGAACGATAACGGCACGATTTCGCCCGACGACACGAGCCTGACCGTGTCGTATGCGTTCGATGCCGGACATCCGGGATCGGGGCGCGGCACGATCACGCTGCAGAGCAACGCGACGGGCGCGACGCCACGGCAGTTTGCGTTCTATGCGGTGAGCACAGCGGTCGATTCGGGGAGCAACAACTCGTACGTCACGCAGCTGCATCTGGTGGAAATCGACGGCGTGGATTCGCTGGCGGGAGACATGTACAGCGCGCCTTCGGCGACGGCGCTCGGGAGCGGGTACTTGAGCGCGGCGAATTATGCGTTCACGTACGGCGGCAACTCTCCGAGCGGCGCGTATGCGGCGGGCGGGATTTTGACGTCGGACGGAACCGGCGGCGTGAGCGGCGGAGTACTGGACACAAACGACGCCGGGACGACTGCGCTGAATACAACGATTAGCGGTTGCACGTCTGGCCTCGATCCCACGAAGCGGCGCATCGATCTGGTGTGCACGGCGGGAGGGAATACACCCGAATTCGCGGTGTATCAGACTTCGCGGGGTTCGGCGGTGATGCTGGAGCTCGATCCGGCGGCTGTGGCGATGGGAATGGCGTATCAGCAGTGCGGGCCATCGTCGGCAGGCTGTGCGGCTGCGGCGCCCGCAGTTTCCGCCAAGAGCATCGCGCTGGGCCTGATCGGGCAGGGAATCTTCTACAACACGCCCGCTTCGTATCAGCAGGACATCGACGGGCAGATATCACTCGGTAGCGGCGGGATTACACCGGGCGCGATCGACATCAACAATTACCCGAACGCGTTTGCCGGCGATCCGATTTCGGCGGTGACGCTGGGAAGCGCGTCGTCGCTCGGGCGCGGCACGACCGTGATAACCGCCAGCAATCCACAGGCGACGTACAACCTGGTCTACTACCTGATCGACGACAAGACGGCGCTGGTGCTGGATCAGGACAAGACGTTCGTGCTGCGCGGTTCTTTCGGGCAGCAGTTCTAGCTTCGCCTAGAACTCGGCGCGCTGGTTCAACCCGGTACACCGTAGGCTTGCGTTGCGGTGCGCACATGACTGCGTGAATTAACGCGATCGGTTGCGCCTCACGTGTGCTGCGGGAGTAGAATGACTGGGCGAGCCGGTCTTGAACCGCACGCGGCTGGCTCAGCACACCTGAGGGTAGCCAGATGGTCTCTCCCGCCTCCGCCGGTTCCGCAGCACCCGCTTCATCGAGCCAGCCACTGAGTTCCGAAGAATTGCGCAAGATGCACGCCTACTGGCGCGCCGCGAATTATTTGTCGGTGGGCCAGATCTATCTCTACCAAAATCCACTGCTGCGCGAGCCGCTAAAACTCGAGCACATCAAGCCACGCCTGCTGGGCCATTGGGGAACCACGCCGGGGCTGAATTTTGTCTATCTGCACATGAACCGGATGATCAATAAATACGACCTCAACGCCATTTACATCTGCGGGCCGGGACATGGCGGGCCGGGCATGGTGGCGAACACGTATCTCGAAGGGACGTACAGCGAGATCTACACAAACATCACGCAGAACGAAGAGGGGCTGCGGAAACTGTTCAAGCAGTTTTCGTTTCCCGGCGGGATTCCGAGCCATGCCGCGCCGGAAACGCCCGGGTCGATCAACGAGGGCGGCGAACTGGGCTACTCGATCGCGCATGCGTACGGGGCGGCGTTCGATAACCCCGATCTTTTCGTGTGCTGCGTGGTGGGCGATGGGGAAGCGGAAACCGGCGCGCTGGCTACCAGCTGGCACTCCAATAAATTTCTGAATCCCGCGCGCGACGGCGCCGTGCTGCCGATCCTGCATTTGAACGGCTACAAGATCGCGAATCCGACCATTTTGGGACGCATGGACGATGCCGAGCTAGCGCACCTTTTCAACGGATATGGATACAAGCCGTATTTCGTGGAGGGCGACCAGCCGGACGTGATGCACCAGAAGATGGCCGGCACGCTCGACGCGATTGTGGACGAAATTCGCGGCATTCAGCGAAAGGCTCGCGGCGAAAAAGCGGTGGAGCGGCCCACGTGGCCGATGATCGTGATGCGAACACCGAAAGGCTGGACCGGTCCCAAGGAAGTGGACGGGAAGCAGATCGAGGGAACCTGGCGCGCGCATCAGGTGCCGGTGGCGGATTTCGGGACGCATCCGAAGCACCTGAAAATCTTGGAAGAGTGGATGCGGAGCTACCGGCCCGAAGAGCTTTTCGATTCGGCCGGAAAGTTGGTCCCAGACCTCGCCGAACTTGCGCCCCATGGCGACCGGCGCATGGGTGCAAATCCGAACGCCAACGGCGGCCTGCTGCTGAAAGACCTGGTCATGCCCGATTTCCGCAATTACGCCGTGGATGTTTCCAAGCCTGGCACGAAGGATGCGGAAGGCACGCGCGTGCTGGGGAAATTTCTTCGCGACGTGATGAAGCTCAACATGGAATCGAAGAATTTCCGCGTGTTCGGGCCGGACGAGACGGCCTCCAACCGCCTGGACGCGCTCTACGAAGTGACCGACAAGATTTTGATGGAGCCGCTACTGCCGGTTGACGAGCATCTATCAACGAACGGGCGCGTGGTGGAAATGCTGAGCGAGCACATGTGCCAGGGCTGGCTCGAAGGCTACTTGCTCACCGGGCGGCATGGCTGGTTTTCGTGCTACGAGGCGTTCATTCACATCGTCGATTCGATGTTCAACCAGCACGCTAAGTGGCTGAAGATCACGCACGATATTCCGTGGCGGAGGAAGATCGCATCGCTGAATTATCTGCTCACTTCGCACGTGTGGCGGCAGGATCACAATGGCTTCACGCATCAGGATCCAGGATTCATCGACCACGTGGTGAACAAGAAAGCCGACGTGGTGCGCGTCTATTTGCCGCCGGACGCGAACACGCTGCTTTCGGTGGCCGATCACTGCCTGAGGAGCCGCAGCTACGTGAACGTGATCGTGGCGGGCAAGCAGCCGGAATTGCAGTGGCTCGATATGGAAGCAGCCGTCCGGCACTGCACGAATGGGCTGGGGATTTGGGAGTGGGCGTCGAACGACGCGGGAAGCGAGCCGGACGCGGTGATGGCCTGCGCGGGAGACGTGCCTACGCTCGAAACGCTGGCGGCCGTGGACCTGCTGCGGCAGCATTTTCCGGATATCAAGCTGCGGGTGGTGAACGTAGTGGACCTGATGACGCTGCAGCCGCCTTCGGAGCATCCGCACGGAGTCTCCGACCGCGAGTTCGATTCGATTTTTACCGTCGACAAGCCGATTATTTTCGCGCACCACGGCTATCCATGGCTGATTCACCGGCTGACCTATCGCCGGACGAATCACGACAATTTGCACGTGCGCGGTTACAAGGAAGAGGGCACGACGACCACGCCTTTTGACATGACGGTGCGCAACGATCTCGACCGGCTGCACCTGGCGGGAGACGTGGTGGACCGCGTGCCGCGCTTGCAGCGCGTGGGTGCGCATTTCAAGCAGTTCCTGCGCAACAAGCTGGTGGAGCACAGCGAGTACATACACAAGTACGGAGAAGACCTGCCGGAAATCCGCAATTGGAAGTGGCCGTACTAATCCATGAACATTCTGGTGCTCAATTCCGGCTCCAGCAGCCAGAAGGCGGCGGTTTACGCGCTGGCGGATCCCATTCCGGACGAGCCGCAGGAGCCCATCTGGCAAGGCAAGATCGAATGGGACGGGGCGCGCGCGGAAATCGCCGTGCGCAACCGGCAAGGCGCGGCGTCCAACGATCGGGTTGACATCGGGTCGCGGAAAGAGGCCACGGCGCAGCTGCTCGAATCGATTTGGAGCGGCGCGGCGGCGGTGATGCAAGCGCCCACGGAAATCAGCATCGCGGGGCACCGCGTGGTCAATGGCGGCAGGGAATTTCGCGAGCCGGCGATCGTTACGCCCGCCGTGACGGCGGCCATCGAACGCATGGCGGTGTTTGCGCCCCTGCACAATCGGGCGGAATTGGATGGGATCGAGATCGTCGAGCGGAAGTGCGGAGCGATGCGGCAGGTGGCCGTATTCGACACGGCTTTTCACAGGCGAATTCCGGACGCTGCGTCGGTGTATCCCGGGCCGCATGAATGGCTGGAGCAGGGAATTTGCCGCTACGGATTTCACGGCATCAACCACCAGTATTGCGCGCATCGCGCCGCGCACATGCTGCGCAAGGACTTGAATTCACTGCGGCTGGTCACCTGCCATTTGGGAAACGGATGCTCGCTCGCGGCGATTCGCGAGGGTCACAGCGTGGACACAACGATGGGATTCACGCCGCTCGAAGGGCTGATGATGGGTACGCGGTCGGGCTCCGTCGATCCGGGAATTCTGACGCATCTGATGCGGCAGACGAACCTAACCGGTGAGCAGATCGACGACATGCTTAACAAGAAGTCCGGCCTGCTGGGAATTTCGGGAGTTTCGAGCGACATGCGCCAGGTTGTCTCCGCGATGAAGCAGGGAAATGCGCGAGCGAAGCTGGCGTTTGAGATGTTCGTGCACCGGCTGCGGTCGGGCATTGGCGCGATGGCTGCGGTGCTGGGCGGGATGGATGCGCTGGTGTTCAGCGCCGGGATTGGAGAGAACTCACCGGAAGTGCGCGCCGAGACGTGCGCGAATTTCGACTTTCTCGGGGTGCGGCTGGATACAGGAAAGAACGCGACACCGGCGCTGGACGCGGATATTTCCGGCGATGGCGCGGGCGTTCGCGTGCTTGTGATTCGCGCGCAGGAAGATTGGGCGATTGCGAGCGATTGTTGGCGGCTGGCAAATGCGCCGGAGTCCAAAGGCCAGTTGGCTGCGCCGTAGCGCGGGTTGGCTCAGGCAAGAGTTGTGGCGGCCGCAAGCGATTCGAGCTTTCGCAGCTGGGCGTCTCCTCCGATGACGATCAAGGTATCGCCGGGGCCAATCAGGGCGTCGGGCGCAGGGTTGAAGCGCATGGAGCCGGCCGCGTCCTTCACGGCGAGGATGATGACGCCCGCTTGCTCGCGAATGGCGGAATCGGCAAACGATTTTCCCGCCAGTTCGGAACCCTCGCTGACTCGCACCTCGCTGATTTCAATGTCCAGGCGTTCGGTACCGATTGCCGTGTCGATGAAATCGAGCACGTTGGGACGCAGCAGCAGCTGCGCGATGCGATTGCCGATGAAAAAGTAGGGCGAGAGCACCTGCGACGCGCCCGCTCGCAGGAGTTTCGAAGTGGCTTCTTCTTCGCTGGCGCGCGCGATGATCTTCAGATCCGGCCGCATGCCGCGCGCGGTGAGAACGATGTAGAGATTTTCGGGGTCCGAACTAACGGCGGCAACGAGTCCCAAAGCACGGTCGATATGCGCCTTGGTGAGATTTTCCTCGCTCGATGCGTTTCCGACGATCACCGGGATCTTTTCGTCTTCCGCCCAGCGGGCGCGGCTGGCGTCTTTTTCGATGATTACGCAACTCTGGCCGCGGGCGCGCAGCGCGCGCGTGACGGTTCGTCCGACGCGACCCGCGCCGCAAACGATGTAATGATTGGACAGTTTCGCGATTTCGCGTTCCATGCGCCGCCGGCCAAATGCTTTGCCGAATTCGAATTCTAACAGCGACTGGGAAAGACTCGCAATCGTGAAGCCGCCGGCGAGCACGGCCGCGACGATCAGAAAGGAATTGAACACGCGCCCAACGTGCGACAACGGATGCGTTTCCTGGTACCCGATGGTGGTCATGGTGGTGAGGGTCATGTAAAACCCGTCGAACCACGACCAGCCTTCGATGACGTGAAATCCAATCGTGCCGGTTGCCACCACGATGCTGAGGGAGGTCAGCGCCAATCGCAGACGTGTTCGCGTGCTCATAGGTCGATGTAATTTACAGGGAAATTATCGGCTAGCGGAAGGATATCACTACCCCCGGCGGGCGGCGGGACGCCCTTCGCGGCGCGGCTGAAATAGTCAATGGCGACCCGGGATTTTCCTCTTGCGCTCGATCGCTTGCGGGAGTATCACAAGAGCTTGAGCGGCACATGATCCCGAGCATGCGGAGGTAACCATGACTCCACCGGACCAGAAGCTTTGATGTTCCCGCACTTGCGACGCGAGCGGCCAGCGAGGCCGTTTCTGCGCTTCGCTGAGGCTTGCGGCAGTAAACAAAACGGGGAGCTGCCAGGCTCCCCGTTTTGCATGCGGTTGCCAATTTTGAGCTAGACGCTCGCCCTCGGCGGAATTTCCGAATGATTCAATCTTCCGCAGGCCGTGCCGCGACTTTCCGGCTCCTCGATTTCCACGCGTGATAAACCGCGGGAACGAAGGAAAGCACGATCACCCCGGCGATGATGTAGTGAATCCGCTTGTCCACGTTTGGCACGGTGCGCCCCAGCGTATATCCCAGCAGGACCATGCCCCAGACCCATAAAATCCCGCCGGCAATGTCGTAGAGCAGATAGCGCTTGTAAGTCATTTTAGCGGCGCCGGCGACCGGCGGGCAGAACGTGCGGATGATCGGAATAAATCGCGCGATGATCACCGTTTTCGCGCCGTGGAGTTCGTAGAACTCGTGGGCGCGTTCCAAATGTCGCTTCTTGAAAATCAGGGAATCCTTGCGGCGATAGAGTCCCTCGCCGGCTTTTCGTCCGATCCAATATCCCAGTTGGTCGCCCGCGATCGCGCAGAGCGCGACCAGGGATAGCAGCCACGCCAATTGCAGATGCCCGGCGCCCGCAAACACGCCTGCCGTGACGAGCAGGGAATCGCCGGGCAATAAAAACCCCACAAACAGGCCGGTCTCGACAAAAATGATGGCGCAGATCATGAACGTGCCGCCCCATTCGATCAGGCCGCGAACGTTGTACAGCTCCTGAAGCAGATTCTTCGTGAGTTCGACCAATTGGGTTGGTTCCTTTGGAAGCGCCTGGTGCTGGCGCCGGTAACCCTAGAATTTACAATACCATGAAAGCCGCTGCGCTTTGGCCGCGCGCCGCCAAACCGATAGTACTTTGCTCCTAACGAAAATACTCACCTGTACCATTGGTCAGGCCGGTTCCTGCCTGCAAACTGTCCTCGTTCGAAACGGTAATTCTGAGGAGGCACGACGATGGAAGGTGGCTACGCAGTATGGGTAGGGCAGCCGGTGATCCTGAGAGTAGTGACGGGTAACCTTCGCGTGCCGTTGCGCGGGCGGTTGCTGGCCGAGACCAATGACGTGGTCCGGCTGCGCATCGCCGATAGCTGGGACGTCGACATCTTCAAAACCATGGTGGTGGGCATCGAGCACGACATGCCCGTATACGTCCTGAACTAAAGGGACGCTGTAAGCGAAGTGGCGGTTGCGAGCAGGCACTTGAATTCAGGCGTTCGGACCGGAGCAGGTTCGGTTGCTGTGGCCTCCGAGGTAGCTTGGATGCGAGAAAAGATGGAAGCGCTGCGCGATATCCTGATTTCCCTGGGCATGCAGTTGGTGTTTCGAGCAACGCTCTTGCTGCGGCAGTGGACGTGACCGGCGGCGCGGCTTTATTGCACGGGCCGCGCGAACGGCGGGCTTACTGTTAGCAATCGGATTCAGAAAAAATCTTCCGGCCCATAGTCCCTCTCGACCCCGGCCCCGGATCTGTACCCCCCAGATCCGGGGCTTCCTCTTTTTGTACGCTTTTTCAGTGCGGCATCCCTTTCAAGTGCGCTAGCATTCGACCGTTGGCGTTAAGCGGTAGGTAAATCGTCCCGCGCCCTGCCTCAAGTTTCGGGCGGAAGTTGCAACCGATGGTATAACTGTGCTTTCTTGTCGACGTGTGCATCTAAGGAGCGCCATACGTGAGAATCGCCGGGGTCGGAAGCGCGTTTCCCAAGCACTACTATGATCAGGAACTTTTGGTTGCAGCTCTGAAGAACGACTGGCGCCACCGGTTGCCCAATCCCGATATTTTGGACCGGCTCGAAGACAGCATGAAAGTCGACGGGCGCTACACGGCGCGGCCCATCGAGTTTTACGAGAACATGAACAAGTGGGGCCAAGCCAACGACGCGTGGATCGAAGTGGGCCTGGAAATCGGCGAGCAGGCTCTCTGCCGGGCGCTGGCGAGCGCGGGGGTTGAACCCAAGCAACTGAGCGCGATTTTCGTGACTTCGGTGACGGGCATCGCCGCGCCCTCAATCGATGCGCGGCTAATCAATCGCATGGGGCTCTCGCACAACATCAAGCGCATTCCAATTTTCGGGCTGGGCTGCGTTGCGGGGGCGGCAGGCATCGCCCGCGCGGCGGACTACGTGCGCGGCTATCCGAACCAGACGGCGGCGCTGCTATCGATCGAGCTGTGCTCGCTAACCTTGCAGCGCGAAGACCTCTCGATGGCGCACTTGATCTCGGCGCTGCTTTTCGGGGACGGCTCGGCGGCTACGGTGGTGGCCGGCGACGAGATCGATTCAGACGGCCCGGAGATTCTCGCCACCAAGTCGGTTTTTTATCCGAACACCGAGCGCACCATGGGCTGGGACATTTCCGAAAAGGGTTTCCGCATTGTTTTGTCGGCGGACGTGCCAGACACGGTGCTGCGGCATCTCGGCTCGGACGTGGACGAATTTCTGGCCGAGCAGAATCTGCGCCGCAGCGACGTGAAGAGTTGGGTGATGCACACCGGCGGCCCGAAAGTGCTCGAGGCAACGGCCGAGGCGCTGGGGCTTACGAAAGAGGATCTCGACGCGTCCTGGGAGTGCTTGCGCAAAGTGGGCAATCTCTCATCCACGTCCGTTCTGCTGGTGCTGGAGGACGTTTACAAAAACCGGCGGCCGGCGCCGGGCACGCTGAGTATCCTGGCGGCGATGGGTCCCGGCTTTTGTTCGGAGCTTTTGCTGCTGCGGTGGTAGCCGAGGTTCACTGCCTCGGCCTCGCGCGCCGCAGAACGTCCGGATCAGCGCATTCGACGCGCTAGCGCCCGCTTGCGGGTTCGGCCTGCGCTCGTGTGCTACACTGGGGCAAGATTATGGGCAATGCCTTCGACGTCGGGATCGAGTCCCTCACGCAAACCGCCCGGGAAGAAAACTGCGAAGCGTCCCGGCCCGGCGCGTCCGATTCTGGCCGCAAATCCTTCTACATCGAGACTTTTGGCTGCCAGATGAACGCGCACGACTCGGAGAAAGTGGCGGGCGTGCTGCTGGCGCGCGGCTACACTCCGGCAAGGAATGCCGCGCAGGCCGACCTGATGCTTTACAACACGTGCAGCATCCGCGAAAAAGCGGCGCACAAGGTTTTTTCGCGCCTCGGCGAATGGCGCGGAGAAAAATCCAAGATCATCGGCGTTCTGGGTTGCGTGGCGCAGCAGGAAGGCGAGGAAATTTTCGAGCGCGCGCCGTGGGTGCGGCTCGTCTGCGGATCGGCGAGCTATCGAAAGCTGCCCGACCTGATCGATCAGCTGGAATCAGGGGGGGGCCGCGTCACGGGTCTCGATCTCGACACCGACGAGACGTTCGAAACCGAGATCACGCGCCGCGACAATCCCATTCGCGCGTATCTAACAATTATTGAGGGCTGCGACTACGCCTGTGCGTACTGCGTTGTGCCGCATACGCGCGGCCCGGAACGGAGCCGCCCGAGCGAGGCTGTTCTCACTGAGGCGCGCCGTCTGGCGGACGCGGGCTATACGGAAATTCAACTGCTCGGTCAAACGGTCAATTCCTATCACGATCCGTCGCCGCGCGGGCTGAATTTCGTCGGTCTTTTGCGCGCGGTTGCGGCCGTCGAGGGCATTCGCCGCGTGCGCTTCACCACCTCGCATCCCAACGATTTCAACCGCGAAATCGTTGGGGCGATTGACGAAACTCCGGAACTCTGCGAGCACGTGCATCTTCCCGTGCAGTCCGGTTCCACGGCCGTGCTGCGCGCCATGCGACGCACCTATACGCGCGAGGAATATCTCGAAAAAGTCTCCTGGATCAAAGCCGCGCGCCGCCCGATCAGCATTACATCGGACATCATCGTGGGTTTTCCGGGCGAGACGGAAAAGGATTTCGAGGAGACCATTAGCTTGCTCGACGCGGTCGGCTACGACGGCCTGTTTGCGTTTATCTATTCGCCGCGTCCGAACACATCTGCGGCCTCCATGCTCGGCGCGATTCCGAAGGAAGAGACCTCGCGCCGCCTGGCCCACTTACAGGAACATCAGCGGCAAATTCAAACCGCGCACAACGCCGCGCTGGTGGGCTCGTCGTTCGAAGTACTCGTGGATTCGCGCCACGCCGCGCGCGGCCAGTGGTCCGGACGCACCAGCAGCAACCGGGTTGTAAATTTCGTTTCGCAGCAGGAAGATCTTTTGGGAGAATACGCGCATGTTCGTATCCAACGCGCGGGGCCGAACAGCCTCGTGGGCGAGGATGCGACACAATCCGAGGGGAGGCCGCCATGGAACTCGAAGTGAAGATTCGAGGATTGATGATGGATCCGGCCACGAATCAACCGGTGGTCGTCCTGAAGGAATTGCAGGGCAGCGGCGTGCTTCCCATCTGGGTGGGCGTTTACGAGGCGCAGGCCATCGCCCTGGAAATCGAAAAAGTTCAGACCGCCCGCCCGATGACTCACGATCTCCTCAAGAATATGCTCACCGGTCTGAATGTCCACGTGCAAAAGGTGGTGGTCTCCGACCTGAAGGACGATACCTTCTACGCCTTGATCTGGATGGAGCGGGAAGGGGAGACCATGTCGATGGATTCGCGTCCCAGCGACGCGCTGGCCCTGGCGTTGCGCCTCGATTGCCCAATTTACGTCGAGGATCAGGTGCTGAAGAGTTCGAAAATCACCAGCGTGGTGTCCGAGAAGAGCTCGAATGAAGAGCTGCGCAAGTGGCTCGAAAACCTCAGCGACGAGGATCTCGGGCGCTACAAAATGTAGCTCGCGCGGTGCCGCCGGCAGCGGCGGCGCTCCTGGCAACCGCCGCTGGACCCGATCCGGGCCGGGTGCCCGGCATTTTTGAAATTTCCGCTTGCGCTGAGCCTGCGAGAGTGGGTAGAGTGGGCCTGCTCGTAGTAGCGGAGCAACCGCCGGGCTCTACATATAGTTCAGCGGTTGCCGAAGGGGAGCGAGGGGCAACGGTTTGACCTGCGTCCTGGCAATTGCCAATCAAAAGGGCGGCGTCGGTAAGACCACTACATCCATCAACCTTGCCGCCGCGTTGGCGCTGCGAAAGAAAAAGACGCTCCTAATCGATCTCGACCCGCAATCGAACGCCACGATCGCGTTCTTTTCCCACGACGAAGTTCAGGGCACGATGTACGACATCTTCGCCGAAAGCAACGCGGAGCTGGCGAAAATCATCCGCCCGACCAAAGATCCAAATCTGTTCTTGGCACCCGCGCGCCTGGCCCTGGCGCGGCTTGAGCAACAGCTTGCCGGCCAGTTCGACGCGCCGTTCAAACTAAAGGACGCGCTCGCGCCCGTCCTGAAGGATTTTGATTTTATCGTCCTGGATACGCCGCCGGCGCTGGGCATCCTGACCGTGAATGCGCTGGTCGCGTCCACGCACTTGCTGGTGCCCATTCAAGCCGCCTATTTCGCGATCGAGGGCACCGACGACCTGCTCGAAACGTACGGCCGGATTCGCGCGCGGCCCAACCCGGACTTGAAAATCCTCGGCGTCGTGATCACGCTCTACGACAAGCGCACCAACATCTCGCGGGACACCCACGAACAGATTCGCGCCACGTTTGGCGACGCGCTCTTCAAAACACGCGTCAGCAAAAACGTGCGGCTCGAAGAGAGCCCAGCCTACAAGGAAACCGTATTCAGTTACGCGCCGAAATCTTCCGGCGCCGAAGACTACAAGAAGCTTGCCCAGGAGGTAATTCAACGTGTCGAAGAGGATCGGGTTGCCCGTCACTCTCAAGATGCGGCATGACGCGCATTACGTCGAAACACTGACCAGCTACAGCGGCGCGTCCATCGGCCGGATGATCCCGATCGATAAGATTCGGCCGAATCCGGACCAGCCCCGGAAACATATCGGCGATGTGCGCGAACTTTCGGATTCGATTCGCGAGAAGGGCGTGCTGGAGCCGCTGTTGGTGCGCTACGTTCCGCGCGAGGACATGTACTACATCATCTCCGGCGAGCGCCGCTATCATGCGTCGCAAGCCGCAGGTTTGCACGAGCTGCCCTGCATCGAAAAGATTGCGGACGATGCCGAGACTTTGGAACTCGCGCTGATCGAAAACCTCCAGCGCAAGGATTTGACGCCTTTTGAAGAAGCCGATGGACTGCAGCGCCTTGCCGACCAGTTCGATTACACGCACGACGACATCGCCAAGAAAATCGGCCGGTCGCGTTCGTCGGTGACGGAAACGATGTCCCTGCGCGTGATCCCGGCGGACGTGCGCCGCGCGTGTATCGAAGGCTCGATTTCTTCGAAGTCGCTCCTGCTGCAGGTGGCGCGCCAGCCCACCGAGCGCAAGATGGTCGAAATGGTCGAGCGTATCTCGCAGGGCGGCCTGACGCGCGACGAAGCGCGCCGCGTTCGCAAGGAAGATACGGAATCCGCGCCGCGCCCGCAGCCCTTCGTCTTCGATTACGACGCCGAGGACCAGTCGTTCCACCTGCGCCTGCAATTCCGTAAGAGCCACGTGAGCAGCGAAGAGCTGGCCGCCGCGCTTCGCGCGGTGCTGCGCCGCATCGAGTCCGGCTCCATCTCATCCTCTGCCGCCTGATCGTTCGGGCTCGCGGAAAATCGTCGGCTCGTTTCCCGGCGGTTTTTCGCTTACGGCCGGGGCGTGCACGAACGCTGTGTCCCCTGCTATCCTAGTCACCATATGGAACTGAATGCGCAGCAAGTCAGCGTGCTCGATCGTCTGCGGACGCATGGCATGGACATCGTGGCGTTTCCGATGTACGAGAGCCTGGTAGGCGTGAAGAAGGGCAATTGCGCCGCATTGCTGTCTCCCACCGAGGGCGGCGGATTCCGCTTGTATGGGCAGCCCTCGTATCTGATCGATGGGCAATTGACCGCGCACACCATTCAATCGGACGGCCACTGGTTCGTTCGCAAGGGCGAGAAACTCGAAGCCACATCCGAGCGCCGCAAGGAACTGGATGACTTCGCCGCCGAACTGGCCGAGATTCTGCTGCCGGTCGCATAGTGATGGCCGGCGCCCTCAGGGCCGGCTGCGCCAGTCGGCTTAGCCCAAGATCGTGCGAGCTAACGTGCGTTGACACGGCCGAGAGCGCGTGCTAGTTTTCGCGTCGTACATGCCACAATCCTCCGTTCCTCCACCGAAACGCATAGCCATCATTCCCGGCGACGGTATCGGCAAAGAAGTGGTTCCCGAAGCGGTGAAAGTGATGAAAGCCGCCGCGTCAGCCGGCGGACGCGATCTTTCCATCGTCGAATTCGATTGGGGCGCGGATCGCTACCTGCGCGACGGCACCACGCTGCCGCGGGATGCCCCGGAAATGTTTCGCCGCGATTTCGATGCGATTCTGCTCGGCGCGCTGGGCGACGCGCGCGTCCCTGACAATCGCCACGGCGCTGATATCCTCCTCGGCTTGCGCTTCCAGCTCGATCTCTACGCCAACGTGCGCCCCTGCTTGCTTCTCGACCGCCGCCTCACTCCGCTGAAGGATCGCGAAGAGAACGACGTCCGCTTCGTGGTGATCCGCGAAAACACCGAGGGCCTGTACGTCGGCATGGGCGGCTTCTTCAAGAAGGGAACTGCGGACGAAATCGCCACGCAGGAAGACATCAACACGCGCAAAGGCGTCGAGCGCGTCCTGCGCTTCGCCTTCGAGTATGCCCGGAAGCATGGCCACAAGCGCGTGTGCATGAGCGACAAATCGAACGCGCTGGCGTTTGGCCACGATCTCTGGCAGCGGACGTTCGCCGACGTAAAGCGCGAGTATCCGGAAATCGAATCCAGCCATATGTACATCGACAACTTGCTGATGCAAATGATTCGCGATCCTTCCCAGTTTGAAGTGATCGTCACCTGCAATCTCTTTGGCGATATCGCCGGCGACGTGGGCGCGCAGCTCGCCGGCGGTCTCGGGCTCGCGCCTTCGGGCAATATTCACCCGGGGCAGGTCTCCATGTTCGAGCCGGTGCACGGATCGGCGCCGCTGATTGCGGGACAGGGAATCGCCAATCCCATGGGCGCGGTTCTCGCCGCCGCGATGATGTTTGCGCACTTGGGACTGCCCGAGGAGGCGCAGCGCATGGAATCCGCCGTGCGCGCCGGCATCCGCGCGGGCAAAACCACGGCCGATCTAGGTGGATCGCTCGGCACGCGCGAAGCGGGCGATTGGCTGGCGAAAAAAGCCGAGTCGGCCTGACGCCGCATTGCGGAACGTGTATCTCGCACGCAAGCGAGCCACCCGGAAGCATCCAGAGCGGCGCGAGAGCGCATCCAGTCATTTGGCTTTTGCTCTCGACGATGTTTTTCTCTATTCTGTAATGCCGAATTCATCCAAAAGTCCGACGAAAGGATTCATTCGTATGTCCGCAAGAGGTGTGGTCGTGGGCGTGTTGGCATTCTTACTGGCGGGCGTTTCATGCGCCGCGCAGACGGCGCATTCTTCCGCGCAAGACGCCGTCCCCGGAGATCATCAGCAGTTGCTCAAGACCACTGCGTCTTTTGTCCGCGAACTCTTCGCTTGGGGCCCCGACATTCCCGTCAAGTTGGGCCCGTTGACGCAATCCGTCGCCCCGAATTTCTACGACGTTCCCGTGCAAGTGACGCTGCAAGGCCACATCGAAAAGGGAGACGTGTACGTCAGCAAGGACGGAAAGACGCTGCTGCGCGGACAGATTTACAAGATGGCCGACGATCCCTTCGCCGAAAATCGCGCCAAGATTACGCTCGATGGCGCCCCGTCGCTAGGGCCTGCCGACGCCAGCGTCACGCTGGTGGAATTTAGCGATTTCGAATGCCCGCATTGCCAGGAGCTGTACGAGGCGATGAAGACGGTGGAAACGAAATACCCGCAGATTCGCATCGTCTACAAGAATTTTCCCCTAAACACGATCCATCCCTGGGCGGAGATGGCGGCCATCGGGGGCCGCTGCGCGTTCGAGGAATCGCACGCCGCGTTCTGGAAAGTCGAGTCGTCCATCTTCGAAAATCAGGAAATGATCACGCCCGACAACGTGTGGGACCAGCTAGTCCAATACGCCACGAAGGCCGGATTGCGGCCGGACAAATTCAAGGCATGCATGGCTTCTGCGGAAGCGAAGAAAGCTGTCGATGCCGATCATGCCGAAGGTGTGGCGCTGGGCGTGGATAGCACGCCGACCGTGTACGTCAATGGCCGTCCGCTGATCGGCGGCGATTTGCCTGCTCTGGAGCAGTACATCAACTTCGAACTCGCCAAAGCTTCCGCGGCAAGCCACTAGGGCGCGGCACGCGGCGGGTTAGCTCTTCGGGGGCTGCTCGCCGAAGCTGAGCAGACACGCTATAAGTTCCCGCATCGAAAACTCCTGCGCCTTGGCTGCGGCGAGATAGCGCGGCCACTCTACGTCCGGGAATCCCATGCGTGTGGCTTCAGCGGGGAGTTCGTCGCGCCAGGATGTCCTGCCGCGTGCGGCCAGGCTGCGGATGGCTTGGAACACAGTCGCGTGCTCCGGCTCACGCCAGGAATAACTCGATAGCTCGCGCACGAAATGTCCGGTTTCCGCGCGTGCATTATCGCTGCACAACGCGCGGAGTATCTGGCGCTCGATCGAGACAATTGCGCGCACGTCACCGTCTGTGGGGCGGTTTTCTTCCACGGATAATTGAGTGCGATTGTACCGCTGTCTTGCCGAGAGGAATGGCGGAGCCGCCGGGAAGTTACAACTTCAGCTTGGGCGGGGTTTGCGCAACCGCGGGGCGGGAAGGGGGGCAGCGCTGTCGGCGAATTCTACGCGGCCGCGTGCGTCATCACCGGCCGGACGAAATCGATGCGCTCGATCGTCGCCGCGATGCCAAATACCGGCGCAGCCTCATCTTCGAGGGCCGTTATGCGCAGAACTTCAGCACTGGCCCGGACCAGCGCCGTGGAGCCGGCTTCCCGCTCGGTTGGGAGCGCAAAAGTCAGTTCCATTTTGGTTCCTGGCTCGATCGGCACGCTCGCGTGGAAGTACACGCCGGTGCGTGAAATGTCGCGGAGTTGAGCCGTGTGAAATTCCGCCGGTCGGCGGCGGGAGGTACAAACTTGCAGCGGCAGATACACTTCATACCTTCTGGCTTTCCGTCTCTCACCCATGGGTCCCCCTGTTGCGTCCGGATGCAATGCCAGGGCCACATGTGAGTTTTTGGCGCGCTGAAAACACTATGCTTACTTGCGGTCCGGCGGGCCATTTCGATGCAGGTTATGGAAAAATTTCCTTGGCTGGGAAATAGATGCACGTACTGGCTTTCGGAAGCATTGGCACTTGTGGGTCCTAGAACTTGGTGGTTTGATCGGTTTAAGTGCCGCGACCGGTGCGCCAATAAGCGGGCTCTAATGCTCGATCAGCGGGTGCGGCCGCTTCTAGATCACCGGGTCGTAAAGGACGGACGCGCCCTCGGAGTGTGTGATCAGGCCTTTGCTGACCAGGAGCTGAATCAATCTCTCGACCGTTGCGTGGTCCGGACCCTGCAGCGGCGAGCGGCGGTCCTGCTTTGGCATGACGTCGCTAAACACAATGGCGCGGGAACCCGTGATCTCGATGAGCCACTGTTCGAGGGCCTCCCTTTGGCTTGCATCGAGACTGTCGAAGGCGATTCCCATGCCGAGGCCGCCCTGCGAGTAAACCACCACGCCGTTGGTATCCAGCTGCGTTTTGCCCTTGCGAACACCCACGTGCACTTTGGCGCCCACAGGTAGCGGCACCAGCGTATCCACGAAGCATCCGCCCGGGCCGAGATCGGTGGTGCGAGTCGAAAAACGCGCTCCCGAGCTCAAATCCACAACCTCCGCTGAGGCCGTGAAAATGTGCCGGTCGGCGCCGCGGCGCTCGGCCTCCTTCGTGGCCGACTTGGACGAACGAACGTTCGTGGAGATCTTCTTTGCGCCGTGATCGTACATCGTGTTCACACCTGCTTTCGAAGGTCTACGCTTGCTGCGGCGCCGCAGAATCGCGAATGCGACCTGTGACTGGCCGGTGCTCGATTATTGTTGCTGGTGGTCCGCTCGGCTGGCAAGCGGGTTCCGCACCGGTTTTGTTCAAAGGACAAACGGAACGCGGTGCGCCGCCGCACGGGGAAACGTCAGAGTAAAATGCGCACAGCCACGCCGTGAGTGCCGTCGTCAAATCGGTCCAGCCGCACCACGGTCGCGATCATCCGCCGGTGCGCGGCGACTTTTTCTCCGTACGGGAACGTGACGATCAAGCGCATCCCCAAAAAATAGTGCGGCATCGCGGTCCGGAAATAGATGCCGTCGCGCGTGAAATCGATCACCTCGCCCACGTCTTCGATCTCAACATACCGCGCATCGAACGGGCGCACGTGCACCGGGAGCGGGATTTTTAGCCGTTTTCTGTGGCGCGCGTCGTACTGCGGCTGAGTGGATCGCGATTTGGCCCGCTGCGGTGCAGCCGCTGGCGCTTCGGGACTGAATGTGTGAGCCATGTCACAGATAGCTTAGAAGACGGCCCGGCAGCCGCATATAGGACGGAGGTACTAGAGTTTCGACGACAGCAACTTGACCGCGAGTTCGAAAATAAGGGGTTGAAATTCGGGCGCGCCGGTCGCTGGCAGATCGCGCGAAAACATCCTGCGAAGACTTTCTTGACATTCGGCAGGACCAAGCGGTACCGTTAGGCGAGCGAGATTTTTTTGAGCGAAAGGTGCGGCTCAGCTGGTATGCTGGATAATATGAAGAACGGGCGACTTCGGCTGGGAATTGTAGCGGTAGCGCTTGTACGCGCGTCCCGGCCCGGAGGGCTTGACTGAGCTTAGTTGAACGGAATTGGAAACGCTCATGAAACCCACCTGCCAGAGACGCTGGTACGGTGGGTTTAATTTTTTAGGCCAATGACGGCAATAGCAGGGGAGGATGGAGCAATGGGCAGTGATAAGCAAGTCAAGACGGGAGCCAGAATTCTTTGGGAATGCCTGGAGCGCGAAGGCGTAAACACAGTCTTCGGTTATCCGGGCGGAGCGATCCTGCCCGCGTACGATGCGTTGCAGCACAGCTCCATTCGCCACATTCTGGTGCGCCACGAGCAGGGCGCCACGCACATGGCCGATGGCTACGCACGCGCAACGGGCAGCGTGGGAGTTGCGGTCGCAACGTCTGGTCCCGGCGCGACCAACATGGTCACCGGCATCGCCACGGCCATGATGGATTCTTCGCCGATTCTGTGCATCACCGGACAGGTGGGCAGCAAGCTGCTCGGCTCGGACGCGTTCCAGGAAACCGACATCACCGGCGTGACGCTGCCGATCACCAAGCACAATTATCTAGTTACGCGCCCGGAAGACATTGCTCCAGCCGTCCGCGAAGCGCTCTACGTGGCGAAGTCGGGACGTCCCGGCCCGGTGCTGATCGACATCACCAAAGACGCGCAGCAGGGCAGCTGCAAGCTGGATTTCGAAGGCGCGGCGCCGAAAATGCGCGGCTATCGCCCCGACCTTTCTCCGGCCAAGGAAGCGTACGATAAAGCGCTGGCGATGATCGCCGCGGCGAAGCGGCCCGTGATCCTCGCTGGGCACGGAATTGCAGTCTCGGGCGCGGAGCGCGAAGTGCAAGCGTTTGCCGAGCGCACCTGCATTCCCATGGCGATGACGCTGCTCGGACTCGGCCACATGCCCGCGTCGCACGTGCTGAACATGGGCATGATGGGCATGCACGGCGAAGCCTGGGTCAATAAAGCGATTCAGGAAGCCGACCTGCTGCTGGCGTTCGGCATGCGTTTCGACGATCGCGTGACCGGCAACCTGAAGAGCTACGCGCCCAATGCGAAAAAGATCCACATCGATATCGATCCCGCGGAGATCAACAAGAACGTGAAAGTGGATCTCGCGCTTGTCGGCGACCTGCGGAGCATTTTGCAGGAGCTTCTGCCGCGCGTCGAACCGGCCAGCCGCAACGAATGGATCGAGCAGATTCACAAGCTCAAGGGCGATAGCGCCGTCCGCGACATTCAGAATTTGCCGGATAACGGCCATCTCTACGCCGCTCACGTGATTAACGATCTGTGGCATGAGACGCGCGGGCGCGATGCCATCGTGGTGACGGACGTCGGCCAGCACCAGATGTGGGAAGCGCAGTATTACAAGCACGAGCATCCGCGCTCGCTGATCACGTCCGGAGGACTCGGCACGATGGGGTTTGCTTTGCCCGCGGCCATCGGCGCGAAAGTGGCGCGGCCCGATGCGGAAGTCTGGGTGGTGGTCGGCGACGGCGGATTCCAGATGACCATGGCGGAGCTGGCGACGATGGTTCAGGAAAACCTGAAAGTGAACATTGCCATCATCAACAACGGCTATCTCGGCATGGTTCGCCAATGGCAGGAATTTTTCTACGAGCGCAATTACGAGGCCACGCCCCTGCTGAATCCGAAGTTCACTGTGCTGGCGCAGGCATACGGAATTCAGAATCAAGTGGTGAAACACCGCTCCGAAGTGGTTCCCGCGGTGCGCGCCGCGCGGGCGCACGAAGGCCCGGTGCTGATCGATTTTCAGGTCGAGCAGGAAGACACCGTCTATCCAATGGTTGCGGCCGGCGCCGCATTGCACGAAATGATCCGGCGGCCGAGCCCGATCGTTGAAACCGCCCAGGACGAATAAAAAAGTCGAATAGGAAAACATGCTGCATACATTTGTCGTTTACGTCGAAAACAAGCCCGGAGTTTTGTCGCGCGTCGTGTCGCTCTTCCGCCGCCGCGCATTCAATATCGATTCGCTCACAGTGGGGCGCACGGAAAAGGACGACGTATCGCGCATGACCATCGTCACCGAAGCCGACCCCGATCAGGCGCGGCGCATCGTGGCGAACATCTACAAGCTGGTGAACGTGCTGCTGGTGGACGACATCACCGGACATCCGGCGCTGCTGCGCGATTTGTCGCTGATCAAAGTAGCCGCGAACCAGGAGGCGCGCTCGCAGGTTCTAGAGTTGGCGACCGTCTTCAAAGCGCGGGTACTGGACATTGCGTCGGAGTCGATTATTCTGGAATTGACCGGCGGAGAAGAAAAAGTCGACCGCTTCCTCGAATTGCTGAGTCCGTTCGGGCTGCTCGAAGTGGTGCGAACGGGAATCGTGGCCATGCGGCGCGGCGCGAAATCGCCGACGGTGGCGACGAAGGCCGATCTGGCGCCGGCGGAAGAAAGCGACAGCGTTTCGCACTCCGTCTAGCGTCAGTGGCTCGAATGCTTTGCCGCACGGGCCTTCGCCGCGTGCGGCTTGGGCCGGAGCGTTGCCAGCAGCTTTTCGAGCGGCAGCGCGTTGATCACGTCTTTCTTTTCGATCCAGCCGCGGCGCGCCGTAAGCACTCCGTATTTCATGAACAGCAAGTGTTGCGTGGTGTGGGAATCGGTAGAGATGACGATTTTCACGCCGCGCTGCTTGGCCATCCGCAGATGCACGTCTTTTAGGTCCAGGCGGTCGGGGAAGGCGTTGCATTCCATCACCACGCCGTGCTTGGCGGCGGCGTCGAGAACCTTTTCCATATCGTATTGAAACGCTTCGCGGCGAAGGATCAGCCGCCCCGTGGGATGGGCGATGATTTGCGTATACGGATTTTCGATGGCGGCGAGGATGCGGTCGGTCATTTCCGCGGGTTCCATGTTCATATAGGAATGCACGGACGCGACCACCACGTCGAGCTGCGCCAGGCAATCGTCGTGGAGATCGAGCGTGCCGTTTTTCTTGATGTCCACTTCGATGCCCGCCAGCAGGCGGATGCCCTCCACGTGCTTCTGGGCCGCGCGGATTTTCTTGATCTGCGCGATGGTGCGCTTTTCGTCCATGCCGTTGGCGACGGTGACGGCTTGCGAATGGTCGGTGAGCGCGATGTATTCGTAGCCGAGCTTGCGCGCGGCCTCACCCATATCCTCGATCGAGTTGTGGCCGTCCGACGCGGTGGTGTGCATCTGCAGGTCGCCTCGAATGTCCTTCAGCTCGACGAGATGCGGGAGCTTGTGGCGCTCGGCGGCTTCGATTTCGCCGGTGCATTCGCGCAGTTCCGGCTCGATGTAATCGAGCTTCAGCTTGGCGTAGATTTCGTTTTCGGTTTCGCTCGCCACCACGCGCCCGCCTTTGAGCGTCGTCAGCGCGTATTCGTTCAGGGTCCAGCCCATTTCGTTGGCGCGGCCGCGCAGATCGACGTTGTGCTGCTTCGAGCCGGTGAAATAGAGCAGCGCCGCGCCGAAGCTCTTTTCCGCGAGCAGGCGAACGTCCACCTGGAGCCCGCTTTCGAGCAGCACGCTGACTTTGTTCTCGCCGTGCGCCAGCTCTCGCTTGATTTCGGGATATTTCAGGATGTGATCGGCGACGGCATCGACGTGCTTTTGGCTGTCGTGGCCCGGGCGCATGGTGACGAGTAGATCGATGTCGCCAATGGTCTCTTTGCCGCGGCGAAGCGAGCCGGCCGGCGTGACGGACTCGACCGCTTCGCCCGCCTGGGCGATGTAGGCGGTGAGCTTTTGCGCCTCTTCGTCGGCGACGTTGATGTTGAAGCGACCGGAGCCGGAGAGGTGCTTGAACTGTTCAGCGCCCTTCAGGATGGCCTGTTCGCTTTTCTCGCCGAAGCCCGGCAGATCGTGAAGTTTTCCTTCGCGGGCGAGCTTTTCGAGGTCAGCCACGGTGGCGACCTTGAACTTTTTCCACAGCAGCGCCACGCGCTTGGGGCCGAGCGATTGCACGTCGAGCAGCTGGAGAATCGTTTCGGGATATTTCTTCAGCAGCTTTTGGCGCAGGCTGTAGTCGCCGGTTTTTAGGATTTCGTGGATGTGCTCGGCCATGCCTTCGCCGATGCCGGGAAGTTCTTTGAGCTTTTTGTCGTCCTTGGCGACGTCCTCGATGCGTTCGGTGAGGCTGCCGAGAAGATCGGCGACTTTTTCATAGCTGCGGTAGCGGCCGATGATGGCGCCGTCGATTTCCAGCAACTGCGCGGTTTCGCGAAGGATCTTTGCGACTTCCCGGTTTTCCATGGCTGCGCCTTCAACTCCTGCCGATGCCGAGTGACTGGCTGGCTCGTTCGCAGGGAATCGTAACACAGCGCGGCGAGAGGATACATTTTCGCCGCGGTGAACAGGGATGCACCGGAAGACGAGGCGCGCGCGGGCGTGTTGCCGAGCGCTTTGGCGAAACAGCAGAGAAAACAGCGATGCGCCGGGACGTTCCGGGTAAGAGGGGACGCGGTCGTTTGTTTTCAATAGGTTAGATGCGTTTTTACTCGAATGACTGTTCCGGGTAAGACGCACTGGTTTTAGCGCTGTAGCGGCACACAAAGGGCGAGAGCGAATTGCGGTTTTCAGCGCAGGCACGCCGATTGATGCTGGCTGGTTCCGATAGCGAATTTTGGCGATACGGCTCATTCGTCTGTTTGTCGACGCGTCCTCGATCCCGCCGTTCGCCGAGCGGTTCGCGACTATTGGCGAGTGACCTCCGACTGTTTCGAATTTCGGAGACCGCCTACAGCTCATGCCGACGGTAGCGCAATGTGCGCGGAAATCTCTACTGGCCTGAGGTGCAGTTGTAGTACCGAGTGGAATTTTTGATCGGGGCGCGGCGGGGCCGGTCTCGAAGCATCTCGTGGCCACAAAGTTTCCCGCCGAGATCGTGATCCCTTCGCAAAATCCGTTCGGCCAAGCTGCGCTTGGCAGGCCCCTGCCGCGGGCGATGGCAGCGCCCTTCGGAAGCTTCGAGATCGCGATAATCAAGCCAACGTGGAGCTGCTTTCGAAGGTTCTGCTACACTTTGAAAATGTTTTATTTACGACGCGATAGGATAGTCGCGGATCAGCCGCGCTACGGTGGAATTGTCTTCGAGTGCGCTTTAGAAAATAAGGCGCAAAGAAAAGTTACCGTGCTCTCGCAAGAGTATGAGCTGTGGTCCGCGCAAGACTTAAACGATTCGAGCCCTGAGTTCATCACGCGACTGTCACTCGACTTGTCCTCTATATCGACGGACAAACCCACCTGCGAGCCAAATTCGGGCCGAGCAATGAAGCTGACCTGCCCCCCGTTTTTGGTCCAGTCATAAGTTAGCACTCGGGGTTTGGTTCTGAAACTCCTCGGCGGCGCAGGGGATGAGCCCGTCGTCGCCGGGGCGGTGGGAAAGTGGGAATCCCGCGCCTTTTGCGGGATTTCCAAGCGGAGTGGGAAAGTGGGTTGTACTTTTCCACGGAGCGTCTTTTCCACAGCCTTTTTCCCCGCCCATCTCGCCAGCAAATTCCTCCGGTGTCCGATAGCCCAGACTGCTGTGCGGGCGCGCGGTATTGTAATCCACCCGCCACGCTTCGATGATCTGTCTGGCTTCGGCTAGGCTCACGAACCAGTTCTGGTTCAGGCATTCGTCCCGGAACTTGCCGTTGAAACTTTCGATGAACGCATTCTGCACTGGTTTGCCCGGCTCGATAAAATGCAACCGCACCCCGTTCGCAAAGGCCCATTGGTCCACCACCTGACTGATGAACTCCGGCCCATTGTCCACTTGCATCACTTCCGGCACTCCTCGCGTTTGCTTCAGTCCTTCCAGCACGCGCACCACGCGCTGGCCCGGCAGCGACGTGTCCACTTCGATCCACAGGGCTTCTCGCGTGTAGCCGTCCATCAAGTTCAGCGTCCGGAAACTCCGCCCGCTCGCCAAGCGGTCCTTGGTGAAGTCCATGGTCCAGACCTGGTTGGCCCGTGTGGGCAACTCCGACGGAGCTCGTGCCGCGGCCCGCAGTCGTTTGGCTTGTTTGCGCCGCATCGCCAGCCCTTCCTCGCGGTAGATCCGGTGTACGCGCTTGTGGTTCACCGCCCACCGCTGCGTGCCGTCCGCGTTCTTCTCCCGCCGCAGCATGGCCCACAATCTCCGATAGCCGAAGCGCACTCGCTCGGCGGCCAACTCGCGCAGTCGCATTCGCAACGCCTCATCGTTCGGCTCCCTTCGCCGATACCGCCAACTTCCTCGGTGCATCCCGATCAGCCCACAGGCGTGCCGCTCGCTCAGCCTGGCTTCCTCGCGAGCGACACGCACCGCTTCTCGCTCCTCCCGCGGGCCTACCATTTTTTTGACAGCACCACCTTCAGCGCGTCGATGTCCAACGCCTGCTGTGCCACGATCTTCTTCAGCCGTCCGTTCTCGTCTTCCAACTGGCGCAGCCGCCGCGCCTCGTTCACCTCCAGCCCTCCGTACTTGGCCTTCCAGTGGTAGAACGTCGCGTCGCTGATCCCGATCCGCCGACACAGCTCCTTCACCGGAACTCCGGCTTCAGCCTCCTTCAACACGCCCACAATCTGCTCCTCACTGAACCGGCTTTTCTTCATGGTCGCTTCTCCTCTCGCGGTCTTATACCCGGAGAAGCTAACTTTTGAATGGACTAGTTTTCGGGGGGCAGGTCAAAGCTGATCTGGCATTTCTCTGCAAACCAGCTTCAGCGCATCGAAGACCTTAGGGAACCTCTGAATAAGTCCTCTGATTTTTCCTGCGTTATGGGTACAGTGTGCGGAGCAAGCGGAGGAATCAGGAAAACATGAAGCAGAGGACACTGGCGATGGCGAACGGATTCGAGCGGTACAGCAAGAAGACGCGGCGCGCGGCTTTTCTGGAGGAGATGGAGCAGGTGGTGCCGTGGGCGGAGTTGTGCGCGCTGATCGAGCCGGTGTATCCGAAGGCGGGCAACGGGCGGCCGCCGGTGGGAGTGGAGCGGATGCTGCGGATTTATTTTTTGCAGCAGTGGTTCAACCTGTCGGACCCGGCGGTGGAGGAGGCGCTGTACGACTCGGTGGTGATGCGCCAGTTTGCGGGCATCGACCTGGGCAACGAGCCGGTGCCGGACGAGACGACGGTGTGCAAGTTCCGCCATGTGCTGGAGCGGAACGATTGCGGCGCACGCATTTTCGAACGAGTGAACGGGCATTTGCACCAGAAGGGGATGCGCATCAGCCGCGGGACGATTGTGGACGCGACGATCATCAGCGCGCCGAGTTCGACGAAGAATGCACGGGGCGAGCGGGACGCGGAGATGCACCAGACGCGCAAGGGGAAGCAGTGGTATTTCGGGATGAAGGCGCACGTGGGAGTGGACAGCCACAGGAAGCTGATTCATTCGGTGGTGGCGACGGCGGCTAACGTGGCCGACAGCCGCATGCTGCCGCACCTGTTGCACGGCGAAGAAGAATGCGTGTGGGGCGATCAGGCGTATCGCGGGCAGAGCGAGGCGATTCATCAGCGAGCGCCGCAGGCGCGGGACTGCACGCAGAAGCGGTATCGTTACAAGAACCGCATCGATGAAGTGGAGCGGGCGAAGAACCGGACGAAGTCACGGGTGCGGTCGAAGGTCGAGCACGTGTTCGCGGTGATGAAGCTGAAGTTTGGTTTTACGAAGGTGCGCTACCGAGGACTGCGGAAAAACGCTAACCGGCTGTTCACGACCTGCGCTCTGGTGAACCTCTTCCTGGTGCGCAAGCAATTGCGGTGTGCGATGCTGCGGTAGTGTCTTCCAGCGCTTCCGAATCGCCTTGGCAGGCTGGTTCGAAAGCCAAACGGCCTCGCTCAGAGCTTCCCATGGCCTTTAAATTCCACTCGCCGCCATCCCCTCGCGCAGATCAACCCTTGTTCAGAGGTTCCTTAGGTGCTCTTGCGCTCGCTTTAGTTCAGGCGGAAACCTAGCAGGGTGCTGCAAAACGGATGATTTTCGAGATGAGGACGGAGTTCAGGGCAAAGTGGCAGGCGAGCAGGGGGCCGTGTAAAACTTCTCGCAGTCGCATTTTGTCTTTCGGCACTGCGCCCTGCTCTCGATCCTGTCTATGTAGCGGCCTCCAGATGGGCCAAGCGCAGCAGGTTGAACGCTGCAGCCCACAGGTAGGCTACCTGCTGAATCTTCCAGCGGCCCACGTGACGCACTTTGCGCAGCCCGCCAGCTTGCTTCATCCAGCCGAACATCTGCTCGATCTTCTTTCGTGCTCGCTGACTCAGCGCATATCCCTGGGTCTTCATCCGCCGCAGCATGCGGCGGCGCGCGTCTCCTGCGGGACCTTGGCTGATCACGCGCTCCGCGGTGAGCGGCACGTGCGGCGTGACGTGCAGGTCTTCTTCCAGCGTGCGCAAAAACTCGCCCGCCTCGAATCCGCGGTCGGCACCCACGGTCTTGGGCTTGATGCCGTGCCGCCGCGCCAAGCGCCGCAACAGCTTTTCCGCCGTGTCTCGCTCGGCGTGCCCGTCAGCCACGGCGATGGCGATGTCCAAGCACAGCCCATGCCGGTTCTCCATCAAGGCGTGCCCGCTGTGGCAGAGCAGCGCCGCCATGCCCTTGCTCTTCCGCGCCAACCGCGCCTCGGGATCGGTCGTAGACTGATGCGTTTCATTGCGGCGCTTCTCGCCGCGAAAATCCACCGAAGGATTGCTGCCGTCTTGGGCGGGCGGCTTGTTCACCGGCTCTTCCTTGGGACGAAAACTTTTCAGCGAGGCCCAGGACTGGATCAGCGTCCCGTCCACGGTGAAGTGATCGTTCGAGGCGTACTGCTCGACCAGCGCGCTGGCCACCACGCGTTCAAAAAACTTCTGCACCAGCCCGTGCCGCTCGAAGCGCTCGCGATTGTGGGTGAACGCCGTGGCATCCCACACCGCTTGGTCCGCGTCCAGATCGCAGAACCAGCGGTACAGCAAGTTCCAGTTGATGGCGTCCACCAGACGCCGCCCCGAGGGAATCGAGTACAGCGCTTGCAGCAACAGCGCCTTCAGCAGCGCCTCCGGCGGAATCCCCGGACGCCCCGTTTCGCTGTACGCCGCATCGAACACGCGCTGCATCTGCTTCAGCACCTCGTCGGCACGGCGCTTGATCGCGCGCAGAGGATGATCTTTTGGCAGCCGCTCTTCCGTGTTGGCCACGAAAAACATCGGATTCTGCAATTTGGGATTTCCGCGCACGAAGTGCTCCTGTTTTTCAGAGAATCGCCGCACAAATTGCGGCGTTCAAGCTTCGTGCAAACTAAACTGCAATCACAGCTCCAAACACGGAGTTTTGCAGCACCCTGCTAGGGCTCGTAATCTCTTGCAAAAAGATATGGCTGAAGCCAACCTCGTTTAGCAGCTTGGACCACTCCTCGTGGTCGATCTTGAAGCGCATGGGGTACGCGTTCATATGCGAGTCAGATGCCGACTCCTCGGCAAAGTAGGCACTACCGTGGAACGTCCCATCTGTCTTTATCCATTGCGCGTGTACCGTCAGACGGCTCCTTATCTGAAACCACGATTCTTTCCCTTGTCTAAGGAACCTCTGAACAAGGGTTGATCTGCGCGAGGGGATGGCGGCGAGTGGAATTTAAAGGCCATGGGAAGCTCTGAGCGAGGCCGTTTGGCTTTCGAACCAGCCTGCCAAGGCGATTCGGAAGCGCTGGAAGACACTACCGCAGCATCGCACACCGCAATTGCTTGCGCACCAGGAAGAGGTTCACCAGAGCGCAGGTCGTGAACAGCCGGTTAGCGTTTTTCCGCAGTCCTCGGTAGCGCACCTTCGTAAAACCAAACTTCAGCTTCATCACCGCGAACACGTGCTCGACCTTCGACCGCACCCGTGACTTCGTCCGGTTCTTCGCCCGCTCCACTTCATCGATGCGGTTCTTGTAACGATACCGCTTCTGCGTGCAGTCCCGCGCCTGCGGCGCTCGCTGATGAATCGCCTCGCTCTGCCCGCGATACGCCTGATCGCCCCACACGCATTCTTCTTCGCCGTGCAACAGGTGCGGCAGCATGCGGCTGTCGGCCACGTTAGCCGCCGTCGCCACCACCGAATGAATCAGCTTCCTGTGGCTGTCCACTCCCACGTGCGCCTTCATCCCGAAATACCACTGCTTCCCCTTGCGCGTCTGGTGCATCTCCGCGTCCCGCTCGCCCCGTGCATTCTTCGTCGAACTCGGCGCGCTGATGATCGTCGCGTCCACAATCGTCCCGCGGCTGATGCGCATCCCCTTCTGGTGCAAATGCCCGTTCACTCGTTCGAAAATGCGTGCGCCGCAATCGTTCCGCTCCAGCACATGGCGGAACTTGCACACCGTCGTCTCGTCCGGCACCGGCTCGTTGCCCAGGTCGATGCCCGCAAACTGGCGCATCACCGCCGAGTCGTACAGCGCCTCCTCCACCGCCGGGTCCGACAGGTTGAACCACTGCTGCAAAAAATAAATCCGCAGCATCCGCTCCACTCCCACCGGCGGCCGCCCGTTGCCCGCCTTCGGATACACCGGCTCGATCAGCGCGCACAACTCCGCCCACGGCACCACCTGCTCCATCTCCTCCAGAAAAGCCGCGCGCCGCGTCTTCTTGCTGTACCGCTCGAATCCGTTCGCCATCGCCAGTGTCCTCTGCTTCATGTTTTCCTGATTCCTCCGCTTGCTCCGCACACTGTACCCATAACGCAGGAAAAATCAGAGGACTTATTCAGAGGTTCCTTAGATGAGGGGGAAGTGAAAAGTGCCCGCGCGACTGCTGCTTCTCGGAAGACGCTCGCTTTCAAGCCGCGCCGCTGCGTCGCAGAAAAGGACCCTGAAGGAACTGTTCTGCCCGCCGCCCTCGCCGCGGACAAGGAACTTTGCCGCGTTCTTCGCGATTTGGACGCCATCTCCAGCGCGCTGAAGTCCGGCAAGCCCGAAGCGGAGGCCCTTCGCGTCGCCATCCGCCCCGCAGTCTGTTACGCCGTAAAGCACGCCCTGCTCGAACGCGAGATGCGCCATCTCGCTTTGTGCGACGACCTGACCTGCCTATATAACCGCCGCGGTTTTTTCGCCGCGGCCATGCAGCAACTAAAAATGGCTCGCCGCAATCTGAAGCCGGCTCTTCTGCTCTTTTGCGATCTCGATGGGCTCAAAGCCATCAACGACTCGTTCGGCCATCGCGAAGGCGACCTCGCCCTGGTTCGCGCTGCCGACGCCCTCAAGGACGTATTTCGCGAGTCCGATATCCTTGCCCGCGTAAGCGGCGATGAATTTGTGGTTCTGGCCATGGATCTGCCGCCTCGCCACCAGCAGACCGTTCTGGCTCGCCTGCAGAAGAGCCTCCACAAGGTGTCTCGCGACGAAGCCCGCTACGAGCTCTCTCTCAGCGTCGGCGCCGCCTGGTTCAATCCCCACCATCCGGTCTCTCTCGGCGAATTGATGGAGCAGGCCGACCGCTCCATGTACGAGCGCAAGCGCAGCCGCGTCCGCCTTCCGCAAAAAGAGACGATCATCCTGCGCAAGCCGCCGGTCGCCACCAGGCTTGAATTTGGCGAATTCGCCAAAGAAAAACTCTAGCGCATCTGTATCGCTTCCGAAGCCTGGCGCCGCCTTGGCGCTGGGAGCGCCAATCTCTCGATTGGTGCTTTTCCGCCTTCTCGCATGATCCGGTATGCGCATCGGAGGCGATGGTTTGCCCGATCGCACGCAGTGATGCTCCTCACCCGATTCGGTGGGCTCTGGCGCCTTTCCGGGCGATGCTCTGAGCCAAATTGTTTACTCAATTCTGGATGGCCGTGTCTTCCACTTCGGGCGGCGGTAATCCGGAGCGCCTCGGGAGCAGGTCTGCCGGCGCCGGTGTGGCGAATGCGAAGCCGAGTAGCGCCGCCATCAGGAGGACCTCGGTAGCTCTGCGAATAAGCTGTCCCTCTTCATGGCGTCCTCGATTCTTTAGCAAGTCACTGAGGGGTTTGGCTCCATTGGCAGATCGATTGCACGTCTGCGCTTGTCAGCTTTGCTTGCGAATGCATGAGCGTGTACATGGGCCCGGGCATTTCGCCTTCGGTCACTTCCTTGCACATCTCTTTCGCCAATTTTGTCCGCCGCTCGGCGCTGTACGTGCCCCACTCCGAGAGACTCATTTTTTTGCGGCCCGCGCGAACGTCGTAGGCGACGAGCCACGATGTAGGAGCCACGCCGCTGTACCACGGCCAGATCGTACGATTGGAGTGGCAGTCGTTACACGCTCGGCTCAAGATCCCGGCGGTTTCAGCGGGAAGTCCCGCGCTCGCGGTAATCTCGTGTGCCGGGTTGATTGTCGGGTTTGTTCGCGATGGCCTGATTGCTTGCGCAACAACGAAAATCGCCACAATGGCCAGAATCGATCCTTTCAACCAGTCCGGCATTCTTCTCTCCTTTTGTCGGCCTACGATCTCAGCCTGACTGCCATCGTTCTTGTTCCGTCACTCCACGATCGCAAAACTCACAACTGCTTTCATGTTCTTACTCGTTTTCCGTAGTCGCGTACCTCTGTCCCCAGCCGTGCGCCAGGGCCCCGATCAACCCTTAGGATATTACTAATTGACACGCCGGAAATTGCGCTGTGGTGCCAGTCACTCGCACTTGTGATCTCCATCACCGACGCGTACTACTCCAACGCGTAGACACGTAGTAGCGGTGCCGACCGAAGGTGGAAAGCTCTGGCGCGGCTCCGCTCTAGGCTGCAACTCCGCGCCGAAAATCACCGCAAGTCGGCCCGCAGTTTCAAGGAGGAAGCAAAATGAAAGCGATTAGGGCAGCGCTGTTACTGCTTGGAGGCATCGCTCTCGTGGGCGTACTCGCCGCCCAGGCGCAGCCGTTGAACAAACTAACGACAGTGACTTTCAATCAGCCCGTTGAAGTGCCGGGACAAGTGCTCCCAGCGGGTACGTACATGTTCACAATTCACGAATCGATGGGATCGCGCAACATCGTTCAGATCTGGAACGCAGACAAGACCGAGCTGATCACCACGATTCTGGCGATTCACAATTACCGGCTCGAGCCAACCGGTGAAACGGTCATCACCTTCAACGAGCGGCCAGCGGACAGGCCGCAGGCGCTGAAAGCGTGGTTCTATCCGGGTCACACCTACGGCATCGAGTTTGTCTATCCCAAGGAGAAAGCTCTTGAGATAGCGCAAGCTTCAAACGAAGTCGTGATTGCCGAAACCGAAGTGCCGACTCCGAGTACGCTCAAATCCGTTCCGCTCGTGGCCGTGACTCCTGAGCAGAAGGAAGAGCCTGTCGAGGAGGCAATCGAAACCCAGCCGCCGGCGGAGCAGCAAAAAGTCGCCGAAGAACTGCCGAAGACGGCAAGCGAGACGCCCCTGATCGCGGTTTTTGGGGTTTTCGCGCTAGCCGTTGGATTCGGACTGAGGCGGCTTGCAGTGTGGGCCCGGTAGCACGATCGATTCTCCGCGTGCCGCGGGGTTCGCGAATCCAATCAGAATCCCGCGGTGCACGAGAGCCTTCTCGGCGGCGGTGATCATGGCTTTTTTCTCACTTCCAGCGCGGCGTCGGTTCGCAGGAACGGCTTTGTTTGCGTTCCTCGTCTTTGCGCCCGCAGCACTGGCACAACAGATGCCTGCGGGCCGCCCGTTTCAATCTTCGCAGCACGCTCCCGCGCTTTCTTCGCGAACGGAACTCGTCGCCGTTCCGGTCAGCGTTGCCGATCACCACGGAAATTTCGTGCCCGGCCTCACCGCTGGCGATTTCCAAATCCTCGTCGACGGCATCCCGCAGCCGATCTCGTTCTTTGAGCAGCAGGACACCCCCGTAACCGTCGGCCTGCTGATCGACCACAGCGGCAGCATGGGACCGAAGCTTCCCGCCGTCGCCGCGGCGATTTCGAACTTCGCGCGTTCGAGCAACCCGCAGGACGAAATGTTCTTCGTCGAGTTCGGCGACACTGTCTCGGTCGCGATCTTCGACGGAAAATCGTTCACCAGCGATCCCTCGCAGCTCGCCCACGCCATCGCCTCCGTTTCCGCGCGCGGCCGCACCGCACTCTACGACGCCGTCGCCGAGGGCATCACCCGCGTGCGGCTCGGCCAGTGGAACAAGCGCGCCCTTATTCTCGTGAGCGACGGAGGAGACAACGCCAGCCACTACAAATTCGCACAGGTCCTGCAAATGGCCCGCAGCTCGCACGCCGTGATCTACGCCATCGGCCTCCTCAGCGAATCCGGCCAGGAGGAAAATCCGGGCATCCTCCGCCGCCTCTGTCGCGATACCGGCGGAATCGCATTTTTCCCAGGGCCGCAAGATTCGATCGCGAAAATATCCGGCCAAATCGCGCGCGATCTTCGCAGCCAGTACATGCTCGCATTTGTTCCGCCGAAGCAATCGGGCGCGGGAGCATTCCACAAAATCAAAGTGAAGGTCAGTGTTCCCGGCCACGGCAAACTGCGCGTCAGGACCCGTGCTGGATACATGGAATCCGTTGAACCTGTCGCGCCCGCGGCACTGCCCGCCACGCAATCCGCGAGCGATTCGCCATGATGCCGCACGCGCGCTCGAACGATTCGGGTCGCCTCTCGGCCTCCCGCCTGCTGCGCTGGCTTTCTTCGCTGCTGCTGTTGGCGGGAACCGCGGCTCTGGCCTACGTCGCCTATGTCGTTGTCAGCGCGCGGTATTTCCAGGTCACGGAAGCCGCCAAATTCGACGCGCTCGCCGTCCGCCCAAACCTCCATCCCGCCGCACGCGTCGCCGCGCACGGCAGCGTCATCGGCATGCTCGAAATTCCGCGACTGGCGGTCAGCGCCATCGTCGTCCAGGGAGACTCCAACGACGTCTTGCGCCGCGCCGTCGGCCACATTCCTGGCACTCCGCTCCCGGGCCAGCCCGGAAACATCGCTCTCGCCGCGCATCGCGACACGATTTTCCGCCCGCTGCGCAAAATCGCCGTCGGCGACGTGATCGAGCTCCGAACCGACACCGGCGTCCTTCGCTACCGCGTCAGCTCGACCGAAATTGTTCCGCCCTCCCGCGTCGCCGTTCTCGACTCGCGCGGCCGCAACGAACTCACCCTCGTCACCTGCTACCCGTTCTACTACGTCGGCCACGCCCCCAATCGCTTCGTCGTCCACGCCGCCGAGCTTCCGCCCACGCGCTAGCTCTCATCCGGCAGTTGCGTCGCGAATGCGGTCGTCTGCTGCCTCGTGTCTGAAAACGCACCCCAGCTCTCGACCGGCTCACGTCCAGCCGCACATTTTCCGCGAGACGCATTCGCGCGAGCAGCTTGCTCCGCGAGTTTGCAGCGTCTTGGTGAATCAAGCCGCGCCTCGTGCCGCTGCGCGCAAACGCGCGAAGCAAATCGGCGGCTTGGAGTCAATCTAGTGTGGTGTCTGTGAAAGGCTGGTAGGATCCAGCGCTAGGTGCGCGGCGCGCGCGGCGGCCACGTCTCGAGCAGCTGCTCTTTGCGGTAGATCAGCGCGTTGATGTCGTACGGCGCCAGCTCGATGCTGTGGCCGTGCGTGATGGCGTCGGTGGGGCAGGCTTCGACGCAATAGCCGCAGAAGATGCACCTGGAATAGTCGATATTGTAAGTTTTTGCGTAGCGCTCGCCGGCGGAGATGCGCTGCGATTCGGCGTTCTCGGCAGCCTCGATGAAGATGCAGTCCGCCGGGCAGGCGGCGGCACACAGGAAGCAAGCGACGCACTTTTCGAGGCCGTTTTCGTCGCGCTGCAACACGTGAATGCCGCGATAACGCGGCTGGACGCTGGGCGCCGTCTCCGGAAAGTTCTCCGTGGTGGTCTTGCGGAGCATATTCCGGAACGTGACGCTGAAGCCCTTGATTAGGGCGCCGAAAGTTTCCGCGACTTCACCAATGACGGATGCCATGCAGCCTCACTCTACCAAATTCGGTGAAAAGCGGCAAATCCATGTGCTCGAAATCGTTCGAACTTGAAGCAGTTTTGCCGTCAAGATTGCCCGTGCGAACGCCGTATTGTAGGGTCGCAAGACCGAAAAAGCCGGTGCGCCGCGGCTGAAGCCGCTTTCACTTTCGCTCCGCGTATCGGCGCGACTAAAGTCGTGCCTTTCCACCCAGCTACTCGCCGGGGGGGGCAACCGGGGCGGGGTCGTTGACGCGGCCCTTGCCGGTGATGGCCGCGACGATCTGGCGTCCGTGGAAGCGCCCGTTCTCGATGAAAATATCCGACGTGTGCTTTCCGCCGACGACCACTCCCGCGACGTACATTCCCGGGACGTTGGTCTCCAGCGTATCCGGGTTGCAGTCCGGGCGGCGCGTGACGGGATCGAGCCGAATCCCCTGCGCCTCCAGAAAACTGAAATCCGGGTGATAGCCGGTCATGGCAAACACCTGTACGGCCAGGATGGCTTCCTCGCGGTGCGAATTTTGCACCCACACGCGATGCGGCTCGATCCGAGTGATGCGCGTCGAAAACATGGCGCGGATTTCTCCGGCGCGGATGCGGTTCTCGATATCGGGCTTGACCCAATATTTCAGCGTCTTACCCATCTCCGCGCCGCGGTGCACCAGCGTGACGCGCGCGCCGGCGCGGAACAGATCCAGCGCCGCTTCAGCCGCTGAATTCCGCGCGCCGATCACCACCACGTCCTGATTCCAATACGGGTGCGGGTCGGTGAAGTAGTGCGAGACGTGCGGCAGGTCCTCGCCGGGAATTCCCAGGTAGTTGGGCATGTCGTAGTAGCCGGTGGCGATGATGATTTTCGACGAGCGGTGCTCGTGCTTCTCGCCGGCCGCTCCCTCCGTATGGACGTGGAATCCCTGGCGCTTGTCGCCGTGCTCGATGCGCAGCACTTTTTCGTAAAGACGCGTCTCGATGCCGTAGTGTTCGGCGGCGCGGCGATAGTATTTCAGCGCTTCGGGGCGTGTGGGCTTGTCGCCGGAACTGGTCATGGGCAGGTCGCCGATCTCCATGCGTTCCACGGTGGTGAAGAATTTCATGTTCACCGGGTAATAGTAGAGCGAGTTGCAGAGGCAGCCCTTGTCAATGACCATGGAGCGCATGCCGGCGCGCTTGGCCTCGATGGCGCAAGCCAGGCCGGTGGGGCCGGCGCCGATGCAGATTACGTCGTAGTGCGCCTCTGGATGCGTCCCGTGGTGCGCCGTTTCATGCCCCTCGTGTTGCGCCGCCTCATGAGCCGCCCCATGCGTTTCGTGAGCCGTTTCGTGACCCTCATGATGCGTCTCGCCGCCTGCCTCGTGACGCTTCGCTTCGTGCCCGTGCGAACCCTTGTGTGAATGCTCGCTCATGTCCGTTGCCGCGCCTTCGTTTTTGGTGAGTGGCCTCGTCTCCACCCTATCACACCCCGCAAGCGAGCGCCTGCGCCCGAAAGAATTGAACGTAGCGCCGCAGCCTTCAGCGCGGGAGCCTTTGAAAACAGCGCAGCGTGCTAATTCGTCCTCTGGCGCGAACAAATCTCGAAAATAACGATGCGCCGGGACGTTCCGGGCAAGCGTGTGTCCGGTCGCCCCGCACGAGCGGGGGGCGCGCCTTTTGCGTCCTGGCCCTTTGTACCGGGGAGGGATCTGCTGTTGGTTTGTCGTTGCGGGTGCCGCACTCTTCGCCGTCTTTGCGAAGGGTGCGGGTTTTTGTAGCACCGTCTATAAAGGCGTCGGCGTTGTCAAGGCACACTTCCGCGCGGGTCGAAGGCCGGAGGCTTTTCCGGCCTGGTTTGCTTTCTCCTTACCCGGGGCCTTTCGCATTTGCCGACCAAGGCTCGCGCGTTCAATCCTGCGGTGGAAACCCTGGTTCCACCAGCCATCTATGCGGTCTTTCCACCATGATTGTTGTTTCGCACTCCCCGGCCATGCGGGGAGGCGGGGCGCTCACTCAGCCTCTCGAGGATTTACCGCTCTCTCACGGCGCTACTCGAGCTGCCCCGCAACCGAACCAGCTGCGTCGTCAGTCCGGCATAGTCCACCTGACTGCGCAGCATCCAGTACAACCTCACTGCCAAGCGGCGCGCCACGGCCACCTTGGCGATCTGGCTCCCGCGACGGAATTTCAACCGCTGATACAGTCGCCGCAGTTCCGCATCTCGACGCGCTGCCGTTTGTCCCGCCTCCACCAGCAGCCAGCGCACCGTCGAGTTGCCCTGTTTGCTGATCGATCCGATGCGCGTGTGCTGCCCCGACGCGTGCATCTTGGGATCCAGGCCCAGATACCCGCTCAGTTGCCGGCTGCGCGGAAACCGCTCCACCGGTCCCACGGTCAGCACGAACGACAGTGCGGTGAGCGGCCCCACGCCCGGATGCGTCATCAGCAGTCTCGCTTGCGGATGCGCCGCCGCTTGCTGCTCGGCGGCCCGATCCAGTTCGGCAATCGGCGCCTTCCACTGATCGAGCCACACCAGCAACTCGCGCCGCCGCCGCTCCGCCCACGGCCCCAGCGGCAACGCTTCGAGTTCCCGCCGCCCCGCTTGGTTCCACAGCTTGTTCTTGCGGCACACGCCCTCACTCATGGCCAAGGCGTGCAACTGGTTCATCACTTTCGTCCTCATCTGCACCAGCTTCACGCGATGCAGCAACAACTGCCGCAGGTCGCGCTCGGCCGGCGTCGGCACCCAGATGCGCGGAAAACGGTTCTCCACCAACAGCTGCAGGATGTGCGCCGCATCCCGCTGGTCGTTCTTCTGCCGCCGCACCACCGAAGCACGAATGGCCGCGGCATCTCCAAACCACAGCTCGTGCCCCAGCGACTCCAGCAACCGCTCGAACCACTGCGTGTAACCGGTTGCTTCGATACCCACGCGAACCGGCCGCGGCAACTGCTTGTAAAACCGCGCCGCCTCGCCATTCTCGTGCTGCAACTGCCGCTCGACCAACTCTCCGCTGTCCGTGTCCAGCAGGGCGACCTGCTGCTGGCGCGGGTGAAAATCACAGCCTATAATCCTCATCGCTCGGCTCCTTCCCCCCGAGCCTTGGTCGTTCAACACCGCCAAGTCTACTCGCTCGAAGGAGCCGACGCCTTTATCCAATCAGCGTCTCGCCGGCCGAAGTTCTGGCAGGACTCGGCGCCACATCACAGCATGAAAAGAAAAGCCGAAGTGAGGGAGTGTCGAGCCGAAATCCACATGTCAGTTCAGATTCTGGTCGCTACCGTTCGCAGCCCTATACTTGTTGATGACTGACTGGATGGCAGCCTCTATACGGGAGCCACGTCGCTGGAACCCAAGCTCTGACGAAGCCTCTTCTATAATCTGCTCGTCTGTACGCAAGCGGCCATCGGATTGGATCCACGCAACGACATCGAAGAGCTCGCGTTCTGAGTAGTCAGTAATCGCGGCACGTCTGCTAAGTGAGGGCCTCGCCTTCCGAGGACTCGCCGAGATGGCGAGCGCATGCGGCTGCGCCGTTGCGGAAGCCTGGGACGCTGCGTCGGCATCTTCGTTCCTAGCATCGGCAGAACGCACCGCAGTCCGGTACGCCTCCACGGCCCGACGTATTTCGTCATCCTTACGCATGAACCAATCGGTCGACCATATGCGATGGAATCTCCACCCGAGATTCTCCAACTGCTGTTGTCGCAGACGATCCCTGTCGCGGGCCGTCGGACTAGAGTGATAAGAAGCGCCGTCACACTCGATGGCTAAGACGAATTTCCCAGGCTGCTCCGGGTGCTGCGCGACGAGATCGATCCGGTAACTCGATGCTCCGCACTGGGACACCAACGGAATCCCCCTCGACTGGAGCGTATCAAACACCTCGGCCTCGAAGGAATTCATCGGGAAGCCTGTAGAGACCAAGTCGCCTAACCGTTTTCCCCCACTCGCCGCGTATTCTAGGTAGAACCGCAAGAGTTCCACTCCAGTTCCCGGCCTAATCTTTCCGAGGTCCATGTCAAGGTGGCTAAAAGACGATACGAGCGTCATTCGCCGCCGCGCGCGAGTCACCGCGACGTTCAGACGTCTCTGCCCCCCATTCGAAAGAAGTGGGCCAAACCTAAAGGGTAGATTGCCGCCTCGATCCTTGCCGTAGCCTATCGTCAGGATAATGGCGTCCCGCTCGTCGCCCTGGACCCGCTCTAAGTTCTTTACAAAAAAACGCTCCTCCGCATTCACATCAAAGAACTCGCCCAACTCCGGGTGCCGAGAGATCGCTTCATCAAGCGCACGTTGTATCCGGTCTGCGTGCCGGATTCCCATAGCGATGACGCCCAATGACTCTTCGGGCCTCTTCTCCGCGTGTTCAAGAACCAGATCAACGACTTTGGTTACTTCCGCGGACGAACTCTCCTCCTGACCATCCAGTCCCAATTCCTGTTGGACGAGCTTGTGCTGAACTACCGGTTCCCCACCGGGGCCGGGGAACGTCACCAGTCTGTCTTTGTAAATGTAGTGGTTCGAAAAGCTAATTAGAGCTTCATCGCGACTGCGATAGTGCCAATCGAGATACCAAGCAGGCATAAAGCTGTTCGTGATGTCGAGGAAGCTCTCGAAACCCTCAGTGGAATCGGTCGACTCGTCTTCTAAAGTGTCGTCCCCGTCGGCAGCAGCAAAAAAGGTTGTGGGCGGCAACTGCCAACTGTCGCCAGCTACGACGATGTGAGCCCCCCGCATTACGGCCGGTATTGCGTCCTCGGGTAGAACTTGGCTCGCCTCATCAAAGATCACAAAATCGAAGCAAGGCGTTGTGTCGAGCAACTGGCTCACCGACAACGGGCTCGCCATCCAACACGGACACAGGGCCGTCAGCACATGTCGCGCATCCGCAAAAATTGAGCGGAGGGGGCGGTGCCTACGTTTCTTTTCTGCTTCCGACCGAATTCCATACTCCTCAGTCTTGTATTCGTTCATGGCCGATATCGCCCGTTCCGCATACGCCCTTCGCACCCGAGCAGCAGCTACTTGAATCCGCTCTTTGTCGAGCTCCTTGAAATCTTTCACGAAACTATCGTGCGTTCGGCCGTCAAATCCCGCTATTTCAGGATCATCAATTTGGGCCGCCTCCAAACACGATGAGTACCAGGCATGATCAAATAGCGCTATCCACTCCTCCGGCGGAATCTTCCCCTTTCGGATCTCCTCAATCAGCTTCCTGACCCCAGATGCCTCTAGCGCCCGCTCGACACGATACAGCACGGGCAGTCGCATCGGCGTGAGACGGTCGCCGGCCAAGGTATTCAGGCTCGCACCAATCTCATCGAAAGTCATCGAAGCAAAACGCTGGCTCGTAACCACCGACTCCAATGCCTCAACGTCCTGCGCGAGAGTCAGCAATTTTCTATGAGCCTCAGCTCGCATCTGAAGTTTCCGAGGCGATGACGCACGATTCCACTCCGCCCACTCGGTCTTCTGCTCACTCGCCGCTTCCAGCTCGGCAGCGAGCTGTGGCCCACCAATTTTCCCCGCCCGACGAAAGCCCAACGCTTGCCGTCGGGCACGGCGGTACTCGCTGCTTGTGCACCAAGCCCACGCTGCCAATAGTCGACTAGATTTACCCCGTGCGAGGGTAGACGCCATCCCACCAATGTTCTCGCCGAATATTTCAGGCGCGTACAGGTTCAGTGTTCGTTCAATCGCCTCAGCAAGGGCGTACAGTTGCTGCCCCTCCTTCAGATCGGTAGGAACCCGGGCATCAATCTCATTGGCCGATTTCAGAAGGGAAGCCACACATTCAGGCAAGGACTCCGAGGTCATCCGTGCGACCAAGTCAACGGCGTGCTGGGCCGTCGATCCATCTGCTATCCGCACTCCATTCCAAGGCGAGGGGTCGCAGCGCAAGAAGAGCGAGGCGAGGCCCTGTGCCTCTCTCATTAGATCGCGGACTCTGTCCGGCCCCGTGTCCTCTATTTTCGCCAACTCCGAACCTCGCCACCTCGTGTTCGATCTCACCTTCGCCTGCAAGTGGAGCAAAACACCCTGTAATTCATACAGCGACAATCCACCTGGTTCGCGTCTGCGGTGCAAGCTATCCACATGTTGGTTCAGCCGGGCCCGGCGCTCAACAAACTGTTGGTGCAGGTGGTCACAGTCGACTACGCTTGCCTCGCGCACCGCGGTGAGAGCCGCCGCTACCTGCTCCATTACCCGTCTAGAAGACACATCAGCGCCGTGTAGATCGATTGCCAGCTTGTCGAGCCCGACCTGTTGAAGTCGTTTAAGCACTACCTGCAAAGCAGCTCGCTTCTCAGCTACGAAGAGTACGCGTTGTCCGGCGGCCGCCAAGCTCGCAACTAAATTAGCAATGGTTTGGCTCTTCCCTGTGCCGGGAGGACCATGAATAACCGCGCTTTGGCCAGCGAGAACGGCAGCTATCGCCGACTGCTGACTGGAGTCTGCATCGAGCACTAGGAATTCTGATTGCGGCGGGAACCTGTCGAACTCTTTAGGGTCAGTGTTCTGCGTCTTGGCCCCAACCAGCCCCTTTGCGTCCGTATCTCCGGCTATGGCTGCGATGATGTCGTTTGATGCGAGTTGGTCCCCGCATTCCTGTAAATCCCGAACCATCGCCATCTTTTGAAACGCGAAATTCCCAAGGACTGCTGAATCTTGAATGCGAAAACCTGGAATGGGCGCGCACTTTTCAGTGAACAGACTGTAGACGGGGGCCGAATCAAAGATCTCCCCCTCATCGCGGCTCTGGAGTTGCGACAGCACTGAATCCGGCGAGATCGATATTCCAAACTCCGTGGCCAACAGGTGCAACAGGACGAGATTAACTTGTACGGGCCCGGCGATTTGAACTGAGAACGAGGCCCCCGCGTGTCCTTTCATCTGAATGCTGACGGGAAGAAGGAGAACTGGAGCTTCAGCATCCCGGCCGCCATCTGACACCTTCCAACTGGCCATTCCGAGTGCCACGAACAGAGTGGCCAACCCTTTTTCTTCCTGATTCGCTTGAGCGCGCCGCCAAATCGCGAGGCCTTTCAGGACCAAATCTTCTTTCTCAGAGTCACCAACCAAACTCGTCAGCGACACCGATTCGCCGCGGAGTAGCGCAAGCCAACGCTCTCCATCGCCCAGGGATAAATTCAGTGTCCCCCATTTGAGCGGGCGGTAAAACAAAAGGTTATTGCGGCGCGAAATATCGATCAGCCGCTTGATCCAAGCCTGACGAGCCCGCTCCACAGAGTCCCGTCTTTGAGCACTGATCTCCACTTCATCTCCGAAGGCAGACGCCCGTGAGCTCCAGTACAGCGCGAAGATACCACAAAGAAAACGTTAAAGAGTGAGCGCCAGCCACATCGATTTCCAGACGGTTCGTCCTTTTACAATCGATCGTTTCCTACCGCTGAAGGGTCGCTACGGTCCCCTCAATCCGCGACAGCCTGCGGCAAGAAGGTCCGGTTCCGAAACAACGGGAGGTCCAGTCCTAGTCTCCTGTACTTCCGGCCAGTAGAAAACTGTCCTCACATCTCTGCTACCGTTGATCCGAAGTCATGTGCGCGGACGAACAATTCGACCAAGCAACGGCCGCAGCAAAGCGGCCGACGCACCCCTGCGCCCGCCCGCGCGCCGAGGCGGAAGTGCGGGACTTCAGTCCTGCCGCACAGACGCGCGCGACTGCGCGATCCCGCTCGCGCTGGTTTATCCGCGCGAAGTCTTCGCTTTTTGTCCCCACAAATGACGAAACACGATTCACGAATCAGGTAGTTTTACCCGGAACAGTCATTCGAGTAGAAACACACCTAAGTCATAGAAAACAAACGACCGCGCATACGCTTACCCGGAACGTCCCGGTGCATGCGTTTCTTCACCAATCTTTCGCCTCCCGCGCATCAACGCACGACGCCTGCCGCGCTGAAGACCGCGGCGCTACGTTTGAACCTTTCGGCGCGAGCCGATTTGCTCCTTGGGGCGAGGAATGTGAAAATCGGGGGATGCACATCACACGCAAAAGTCTCTTTACCGCAACGGGTGTGGCTGCGGCGGCGCTGGTCTTCGGCGCGATTGCCGTGGCGCGCCAAACATCAACGACGGAACGCAAGCCGGCGACGCATCACGTGGCCACAGCGGCGCCACGCTGACGCGTGAAGAGCGAGCCGCGCACGCCCGATCGCGCATCGACTCGCAATTCACATCGAACCAGCAGGCTTTCATGGATTTCGTCCTATCGCACTACGTGAAAGAGGGCGTGCAGGAGCTCGATCAGGAAAAGCTCACTCCGCTCCTGCGGCTCAAATACCACGATTCGATTGCCGATGCCGCCGCCGACCTCGGCAAGCCCGAAGACATCGGCAGACTCTTCACCGGCTTCCAGAAATATCTTTACGAGCGCGCGGCGTAGCGCCGCGTGTCGCTGCGGTATTCGACCTTCGCGACGGCCTAGCCGGCAGCGTGGTGCGGATGACGGCCGCACGTTTATGTCGGACCGACCAGGGTGCTGCAAGACGGATGATTTTCGAGATGAGGACGGAGTTCAGCGCAAAGTGGCAGGCGAGCAGGGGGCCGTGTAAACCTTCTCGCAGAACCAGCGGTACAGCAAGTTCCAGCTGATCGCGTCCACCAGACGCCGCTCCGAGGGAATCGAGTACAGCGCTTGCAGCAACAACGCCTTCAGCAGCGCCTCGGGCGGAATCCCGGGACGGCCCGTTTCGCTGTACGCGCCAGTGAACAGGCGCTGCATTCCCTGCAGTACCTCGTCGGCGCGCCGCTCGATCGCACGCAAGGGACGATCTTTCGGCAGCCGCTCCTCGGTGTTGGCCACGAAAAACATCGGATTCTGCAATTTGGGATTTCCGCGCGCGAAGTTCTCCTGTCTTTCAGAGAATCGCCGCAAAAACTGCGGCGTACAAGCTTCGTGCATATCAAACTGCATTCACGGTTCCAAACACGGAGTTTTGCAGCACCCTGCTAAGTAGCGCCGACGTCCCGTCGGCATCGCGCTCTCGCGCCTCAGTGTGCTACTTTTCGCAGCGGCTCACCCGCGCGATACGTTCGCAATTGCCCTGCCCGGCGGCGAGCTGCGCTGCGCGCTTCCACGTTCGGTGTTTCATCGCCGCGAACCGGCCGTCGTTGGCCTCTAGCTGCTCGTTTGCGCTGAGCGAAAGAGCGAACGCGAATTGCATCACTCGCCACCACACAATCATGTACACCTCCCCGCGCCGTCGCGCGTTTTCCCCGCGCTTTAGGCCCCTCCCCGAGAATGAATACTTACGTTAAGGGATTGGAAAAGCGGGCGAATTGGCGGTGGGATGACGGTGGCGGACTGGTGGGGGATTTCGCGCGGGGTAGACGGGAGCGAGACTGGTTGGTTTGCGCAGGCTGGTGTTAGCGGAGACGTAGAGTTGGTCGCGAGCGGGAATGGTAGGCGATCGAGGGCCGATTTTTCGGGCTGAGCGTATCCGTCATGGTCGCGTGAGCCTCCGGCGGTTAAAGACGGCCGAATTTTTTGCGAGGCGCCGCGAAGGTGGTTGTTGGCTGCATGGGAGGGCCGGAGGGTGCTGCCGTTGGAGTCGCGGGCGAAAGCCAGAATGCGCGTCATGAGGCGAGTTCTTGCTGGGCGAGGCGGGCGGGTCGAATGGATCGCGGGTGAGGCAGACGAAGTGGCTCAAGTGGGTTTCGAGGGCGAGCGCGAAGGTGGTTGTTGGCTGCATGGGAGGGCCGGAGGGTGCTGCCGTTGGAGTCGCGGGCGAAAGCCAGAATACGCGTCATGAGGCGAGTCGCTCGCCGGGCGAGCGGACGCCCGAATTTTTTGCGGACGATGCAGAACGAGGCGGCGGGTGTTAGGCGCGAGGGCGAAGGCAGTTTGAGGCGGGCGAGAGCGAAGAGAGCGCGCTGTCGGCGTTGCGTAAGCCATACGGCGCGCGGGAATTACGGGGGACGCGGGAGTTTGGGAAGCGTGTGCGTTCAGGGGCTCTGCCAGAAAGGCGTCCCACGAACGCAGCTAGGGGCAGCACCAGGACCAACCTAACGAGGATGCACGTTGGATCGAAGGCCGCCAGTCCGTGACTACAGTCCGCGAGTATCCGCTCTTGCTGAGAGGCCGGGCCGGGACGATGCGGAATGCTGCAGAGAGACGCGACCGGAACGCCGTGTCTTGGGCGGTGGCTGCAAGGATGCGGCTATTCGCACGGGCGATGGAAAACACGTCCGGGGTGCGCGGACGAAGTCGCCGCAGGCGACGGAGCACGATGCGGCAGCGGGACGACACGAATCGCGCGCCGCAGGCAGCAAACAGGCAGGGCACAGGGTCGAAACACGGCCCAGAAACATTGGCGATCACGACGTTCGTCGCAGGTGCCCAGCGGCGAGGGCGTGTTGAGCAGGCAAGCCTCGGCGACGGGAACCATGCGTGGCGCCGGAACACGGGAGCTGAGTCGCAGGAGCGAAATGTAATGCGAGCGAACATTGAAATTGGCGCAAACGGCGGCGAACGCAAGCTCGGAGTAATCGCGCAGCGCAAATCCGGCGCGGTTAGAGCCTGCCGGTCCGAAAAAACGGGCGCGACCAGGGTACGCCAATGCAACGCGAGCCATCGCCTGTCGCTGACGGAAAACCACCGCTGCGTTGATCCGTCCGCCGAACGCAGCGACAACTTGCGCCATTCAAATTCGGAGGCCTCGCAAACTGATCGAGGAACGAAACCGCCCGGCGGCGTCACAGTCGCCGCGCGAGCGCTCGGCCAACCGGCTGCATGCGGCGGATCCGACGGGCGGAAATTCAACAGCGGCGGATCGCAAACCTTACGCGTGCGCCGGCCCGTCAAGCGCGACACTGAGCCTCACGAGCGCGCGGCAACATACGCGAGCGACGCGAGTGCCCGGCAGCTACGCCGCTGCGACTCGCCTCAGCTGGTCGCAACCGAGCACACCAGCACGAAACGTCGGAGGCACGGCCGCGAAGTGCTTCGGTTGATTGCGAATACCCAAGCCACTGCCGGCAAAAATCCAAGCGTTCGCCCGGAACGCAACGTTGTGCCGGTCACGAAGCCGGCAGCACGCGGCGATATCCACGGACGAGCGTTGCGTCACGAGGGCTCGTTGGACTGGCGACTGCAGCACGCAAGCGCGTGGACGACGCAAGCCCAACCCGCGCCGGCGAAGGTTTGGCGGCACGGCACTCTCTCGGGCCGGCTGCATGGTGCTGCGCGGCAGCGGCGGAAATGGCGCGAACGGTTGCGATGGCGGAGTTTGAGGGCAGCAGGTCCAGGACCTCACGCAGCTCTAGCTCGGTGCCGCGAGTCGCAAGTTCGAGTTGATCGACGCGAGCAGCATCTGGATTCTGCCTCGCCGTGGAGTCCGCGCCTGGTTCCGGCGTCCGACCGGAGTCAAACCCTGGTGAAAGCTGAACGTTCGCGGGTGCTGCAGCCGGCAAAGCGACCACGCGCGATTGACCATGTCCACGCGTTCGCTGGCACACAAGCTTGCCGGCAACGGGAAGTGCGAACGCGTCTCGATGGGAGCGCCGCGACGCAATGCGCGCGACCGGCGCTGCCGGCAGGGCAGCTGCCGAAGGAACTGCTCGATCAACGAGCCTCGCAATGGGCTCGGCATCTGCCGCAGCGGCGGGACCAGGCAGGGCGCGTTGCGGCCGGCCGAGCAGTGTCTCTTCCGGCAGGAGCCTCGCGGCTCCTCCTGCGCGCAGCGCTTGCGATCGACGCGTTTCCAGCATCCACGACGCGAGTCTCGCGTCCATTTCGGCCTGAACCCAGAGTTCCAGCACGTTTCTTACTTCGCCGAGCAGATTCGTGGCGAGATTCATCCTGGCAAGCATCAGCGATTCAAGAGCGTCTAGCGAACATGCTTCGAGATAATCGTCCGGCAACGTTTTGCTTTCCATGGCCCCTACCCTCCGTACGTGCGAGCTCCATCACGCGAATTGCGCGTTCGCGAATCACGAGTGGCGATGAAGCGATTGGCGCGGATGCTAAACCTGCGCCTGCGCCGGAGCGCGCAAAGAATTTTTTTTGCGATGTATACCAAGCAAGAAGCGGCGGAATTTGTACGCGGAGACGCGCAGCGGCGGGTTCCCGCGGATTTAGGGAGAACTACACGCTTCGGCCGCGCGACACGGGAGAAGAACGAGCAGTAACACGCTGAGAATTTTTGCGAGGGGGGGAACGGACCAAGGCGGAGCAGAGCGACAAAAACATGCGAGGGAAAGACTTCAATATCGGGTTGCGCGGCGTGCTCTTTGAAGCGCGGCACTACGAGCGCATGGGCTCGGCCGTGTGGCTGTACGCCTGGCTGGTGCTGCGGCAGACGCATCAGACGGGCGACACCGGGTGGGTGCTGGGAGGCGCGCCGGTGAGCTACCGCGAGATCGAGGCAGAAACGGGCTTCAACGTTCGCACGCTCGAGCGCTGGATGAGTACGCTGCGCCGCCACGGGTACATTCACACCGAAGCCGCGATGGGAGGGCTCATTGTACGGATCACCAAAGCGAAGAAGCACGCGCAGGCGCGGAATTCTGCGGAACCTGGCGGCGCGGAGGGGCTACGCAGAGCCGCGGATGGTCTCCGCAAACTTGCGGGCGGGGTACGCAAATCTGCGGAGGGGGATACGCAGAATTGCGTAGCGAATCAGGGAGAAGTTGCGGCAAAGACGCAGCTTGCGCTGCGGATAAGTAGTTTATCCGTAGAAGAATCCCTAGAGAGAAATACATCCGGCGACCAAAACCAAAATCGACATCAACTTCAGAAGCAACAGCAAAACCTGAACCCTTCCTGTTCAGGTGAAAGACAAAACCAAACTGCAACCGAAGCAGCAGCCCAGGCAGGCAATGCCACGAGAAACGTATGTGACGATCCTATACGTATATCACGAGTAATAGTGCAAGAGCCGCGGCAGCCGTGGGTGGCGATTGCCGAAGCGCGCTTGCAGCAGCAGCGCTTGCGCGCGGAACGCGACGAGGCGGTGCGGCGCGAACTCTGCGTCGGCGCCGGCCCGGAGGTGAGACGCACATGAAGAGTCGATTGCGATTGCGCAGGGAAGTGGGCCACGGAGGCGTGGTTCCGGACGGCTGGCGCCTGGCGTGGTACGAGCCGCCGCGACGCGTGGGCATTTACTATCCGGCGCCGCTGCACTGGGTGTTGCGCGGGTTGCGCGAATGTTCGTACCGGCTGCGCGTGGCGCTTTGCGCGCCGCGGATCGAGCGCGCGCAGGCCTTCGAAATGAACCGCGCGCACCGCGACCGGCAGCGCCTGGCGGACGAGTACGCGCGCGGATACATGGCGGGCTGGCGTGAATGCTACGACGCGTGCCTCGACGCCGTGGAAGAGGAGATCACGCGCGCGAGCGACGCGTGGGAAATCGGCGACGTGCTGACGAACGCACCGAAGCCGCCGCGGAAGAATTAGGCGCGTGTCGTTGAGAATGGGCGCTGTCTTTGAAGCTTGCATGAATCGAGCGCGGGCGTATGTGGAGTGCGGCGATTTGCCGCCGCTGTGGCAGGTCGCCAACGCGACACGCTGAGGGTTACGCAGCAACAAAGTTCCAAAAGCCACTTTCACAGGAGATGGTGAAACGATGAAAGCCACAGAGGTTTTTGACGTTTGCCATACGCGTTATCGCGGACTGCGGGAGTGGCTCGCGGATGCGCGCGGTGCGGTTCGGTCCGTCCATCTCGATATGCCCTCTGACGGCTATCAGTGGCGGCCGAGCCGCGCGCGCGCGTGTGAATACGTCGCCGACTTCGAGCGCATCGGGCGCCACGCGCTGCGGCGTCCCGAATGGAAGGGGCGGCTGAAACTTTTCGAGACGTACTTCCTGCACGGCGCGGATTACCGGCGCGCCATCGGGATCGTTGGCGTGGCGGAAGGAACGTTCGACTACTGGTATCAAGAGGTGAAGCGCGCGCTCGGGCCGGAGTTTTCGCGCACGGGCTTATATCCGCCGTCGAGCTACTTCAAGCACACCTGAGGTGGGCACGCGCGACGCGCGGGAAGTCGCCACTCCGGTCGGCAGCCTGTGCATGCCATGAGGAAGCGCGCGCGGTGTCTGCGGCTTAGCGAAACACGGGTGGGGCGAGCTAACGGTTGACGATCGCGGTGAAGAGGCGCGCGAAGAGCATGCGCAGCAGGCCGGCGAGGTTAGCGAAAGGAAGCAGCGCGATTTGCCACACCGTGAGGACGCGGGCGATGGCCTTGTCGCGCTGAATGCGCGCATCTTCGTTCACGGAATGTTCGAGGGCGAGCTCCGCGGCGAGCGCCATGTTCGTGCCGCACTTTTCGCATACCAGGCCCTTGCGCTGCTCGTGCCAGCAGTTGGGGCAGCGGCGGATCAGGACGGCGTGGCAACTATTGCAAAAGTAGGCGAGCTTGGAATTCGGATGGCCGCATTTCGGGCATTGGATCAGGTCGGTCATTTGATCAGGTTGGCGATGGCACGGCGCGTTGATAAGCGCTAACTTTTGCGCATTCCAGAGCGCAGGTCTTTAAAAAAAGACCAGCCCATGTCGAAGGGAAGCAGCAGCAGATTTTTGATCAAGTTCGAGCGCTTTATATTTTTCGAGTGATTCCCTTCGGATTCGGCCTTCTTCACCGCGACGATGGCCGAGAGATACTTCAAGAAATCGACGCCGCACTTGTCGCACGTGCCGCCGTGGCGCTGCTTGTTATGGCACGAAGGGCATTCGAAGAGCAGCGTGGCATGGCAGCGCGGACAAAAACGTGCCGCGTCGCTGGCCTCGGACTTGCATTTGGGGCATTGCATGGGCCAATTTTACCGTGCGCGAAGCGGTACGCGCCGTGCTTGCCGCGCGATCTGCGCCCTTGCAGTCACCTGTACCAACGTACAGGATGCGGCGACGATACGAGAGGCGGGGAACGGCGCGGTTCCGCGCGAAAGATCCGAACCCTTCGCGGAAGAACGCGAAGGACGCCCTTCGACCGCGCTCAGGATAAACGGCCCCCGATGGTTCTTTGGGACTGGTTCGATCGGCTCTTGGAAAGCTATTCGCATCAACTCTTCCGGCGGTATCTGGCAGTACGCGAAATGACTAGCTATCGCACCTATTCTCTCGGAATCAACTGAAGCAAATTGGTTAAAAGCCCTTCTGAAAAGAGGGTTAGTCTCAGTGGCAGCATCATACCATCAAGACATTCATGCGAAGTGCGTACTGCGCGTCGAGGCGAGAAGCGGAACTTGCGAATTCCGTGGCCTGCTATCGTAGTGAAGCGACGATTGCTACGCTGATCATCAGCACCATGCACTGATGAAACGCCACGATGACTCCTGGATTTTTCGGCTTCAGGTTGACAGCCTGGAAGAGCAGAAATCCCACCGCGATTTGCGTCACGGCCAGATAAAAAGCCACGGGATACAACGGCATGAGCCATCCCAGCGTGCCCACCACGGACAATGCCGCGAGGATGTGCGCGGCCACGGCCCAATGGGCGAGCCGCTGCGGTTTGTAAAAAGGCTCGATCGGCGTGCCGAAGCCGCGTTGCCCGGTGGTCATGCCACCCAGGAACACGGCCAGCAGCAGAGGATGCAGCGCCGATTGGTGGCCCAGGTAAAACCAAAATGGGATGCCAGGGTAAACCATGCCGGCCAGAAAACTCAGAAAAACTCCGTAGGCGAGGAGTCCGTGCGTGCCGTGAACAAAGGCCGGAATCTTACCGGATAAGACGTACAGCGTTCCGATACCGAAAAGAGCCGTGACGATCACCAGCACTAGACCACTAATGGTCGCCGAATTCGGCGCGAGAATGGCTAGGGCCACGGCGACCAAACCCACCAAGGTGGCCACCAGCCGATGGGCGGCCTCGGGATCCCCCTGGACCATCAAGACCAAGATGTTGCGGGTATAGGGCCAGCGGGTACCCAGCGACAGCCCGTAACCAAATCCCTCGACGATGCTGCCGAGAAGAATCAAAACTCCGGCCAGGATTACCTCGGTCAGGAGCAGGCCATCCACCAGGGCCGTCTTGCCTGTTTGCGGGCCAGCGCTCGCTTTCCAAATGCCGGCAACGATGGCGCCCGCTACCAGACTGGCGACGACCAGCCCGATCACGCGCACGGTGCGCGTCGTTTCTCCTTCAACGGGTGAGGAGGGAAGTACTACGGTAGTATGTTCCGCGGAGTTTGGCTCTTCAGAAACGCTGCGGCTCGCGATTTCTTTCAGGTGTGCATCCTTCCGCCAAGGGACAACGACACATGGTCAATGAAGAAGAGATTGTTTGATTTCGCTGCCAAGCTAGTTGTGAAATCGCGCACGCTGGAACGTTTCCGATCGAACCGCTTCCCCATCGATTTGCGAGTTCGAGGCCCTCGGCTAAACTCCCCACAGATTAACATAGATGATTTCCTCGGCGCCTTCACGCCGTCCGACGAGAATCCTGCGAGCAGCCAGACCAGCGGATTGCGCTGCAGCCAGTACGGAATCTCCCCGTCCATGCGCCATTCCTCAAAACGTGTGGTGGCTGCAAGCCGATTTGCGCTAGCTGCGCCGGCCGGGACTGGGCACCCTGCGGCGGTCGAAGCCGGAGCGGCGGTTGCGTTGACCGGGGCTGGGCGCGCCGGTTTGGCTCCGCGCGGCGTGCGTTGGCGCGAGCAGCCCAACGACGTGCTGGATTCGGTCCATGCGAAACGGCTTCGCGATGCACACAATCGCGCCAAGCGAATGCGCGTTGGAATAATCGCTGGGATACGCGGACTGCGTGGTCAGCACCACGGGCACGCCGCGCAGCCGGTCGGTGGATTTGATGCGGACGCAGAGGTCGTAGCCCGGCAGATCGCGGCCCTCGATTTCGGCGATCACCAGCGCGGGCAGCATCTGGTCGAGCAGCGCGTGCGCCTGGCGCGCGCTGTGCAAAGCCATCACTTCGTAGCCTCGTTGATCTAGAAATGTGCGGAGCAGGGCGCGGACGCCCGGGTCGGAATCGACCACGATCACGAGCGGCCTTTCCTCGGGCGTGGCCGGCAGATCGACCGTACCGTAGGCAGCGTACTCGTTCGCCCATTCCAGGCCAACTGCAGCGGACGCATCCACGCGTACTTCGCGCGCGCCCGGATCGAATGCGATCGCCACTGCGTAGCGGCCGTCGTCCAGCGCATTCACGCGCACGACGCGGCCCGGGCGTTCGGCCTGCACCGCCGCGGGCGACTGGCTGTAGGGAAATGTAACCGCAACAATGGTCCCGCGCGAAAACTCGGGTCGCGCGCTGAGGAACAGGAATCCGTTGCGGGAAACGTCGACCGTGGTGGAAATTTCGTCGGGCGCGCCGTTCTCGGTCTCCGCGCTGCGCACGCGCACCGGCGCAGAGATGAAGGCGCGGCGGCGATTACGGCGTTCCCGCGACCGTTCCGCGGGTGAGGTATCGGCGCTGGCATTTTCGTCGCGTGAGCGGGATTGTGAAGCTTCACGCGGCATTGCCTCGTCCGGGCTGCCACCGGAAAATGGAAAATTTGCCCCGTCACTCATTCTTGGCATGCGCCTGTTTGAATCATCTACTCGAATCGAGAATGTATCAAAGCGGGATGGTTCTATGCTTTAGAAAGGAAGGCACATTCGATTGGTACGGAAGTCCTAGGACTTTTGGTAATCTCGTAATTGCCGCAGGGCAAAGAGAGACCGCCTAACCCTGATCTGGGGCAATTGCGAGGCGCTTTTGACTGAAAGCACGTCCTATCGACTATCGGTACTTGATCTTTCGCCGGTTGCTTCCGGCTCGACCAGTTCGGATGCGCTGCGAAACACGCTCGACCTGGCGCGGCTGGCCGATGAGTTGGGCTACACGCGTTACTGGCTGGCCGAGCACCACAATACGCAACTGATTGCCAGCTCCACGCCGGAGGTGATGATTGGTCACGTCGCGTCCGTGACGAAGCGCATTCGGGTGGGCTCGGGCGGGGTGATGCTGCCCAACCACGCGCCTCTGCACGTGGCCGAAGCCTTCCGCGTGCTCGAGGCGCTGCATCCGGGACGCATCGATCTGGGCCTCGGGCGCGCGCCGGGCACCGACTCACTGACGGCTCTGGCTTTGCGACGCTCGCGCGAGGCGCTGAGCGCCGATGATTTCCCTCAACGACTGGACGAGCTGCTTGCGTTCCTGGATGGCGGATTCCCCGAAAATCACCCGTTTCAGCAGGTTCGCGCCATGCCGGACGATGTGCCGCCGCCGGACGTCTGGCTGCTCGGCTCAAGCGACTTCAGCTCGCAACTGGCCGCGCATCTCGGCGTGGGGTTCGCGTTTGCGCACCATATCAACCCGCTTCCGGCGGTAAGGGCGCTGCGCGAATATCAGGACAACTTTCACCCCTCGGCGCGGATGGCGAAGCCGGAGGCGATCTTGGGCGTCTCCGTAGTTTGCGCGGAAACGGATGAAAAGGCGGAACTTCTGGCGCGCCCGCTGGAGCTGACGCTGCTGCGTTTCCGGCAGGGCCGAAGCGCGCGGTTTCCGAGCGTTGCTGAAGCCACGGATTACCCGTAGACGCCGGAAGACCGCGAAATCATCCGCTACAATCGGCAGAGAACGTTTGTCGGCTCGCCGGAATCCGTTCGCGCAAGGCTCAGCGAGCTGGCAGCGCAGGCGGGCGTCGAAGAGATCATGGTTACCACGATGATGCACGACCACGCCGACCGCCGCCGTTCGTACGAGCTGCTGGCACAGGTGTTCGGGCTGGATTAACCGCCTACGCGCTAGTGAGTTAACCTCCGGCAGGAACTGCCTTGACCATTTGAGCAATTTGTGAGAAACAGTACTCGCGTACCGGCGACGCAGGTCTTTGACGCAGATACACTTGCGTGTGGCTCTTTACGTGCGTACATCCCAAAGCGTAGTGTAATCGTCTAAACTATCATTTGGAAGATCGAGACCGGTTTGGCCGAAACGAACCCCATACCGACACTTCTTGCGCTCCTGATCTGCGAGACCGTGATCCACGATGCCGAGACTCAGAAGAAGACGTTAGTGGGCCTGTTTGACCGCGTCTATGCGGCGCGGGTTCCATTTCAGATGGCTGGCTTGGGCGTATATGCGAAACTTGTCGAAGGAAGTGGCAAGTATGCGCTTCGGATTAGGATGGTGAATCTAAAGGACGAGGCTCAGGTTCTCGATATATCGGTTCCCGGAAATTGGGCAGTTGCGGAGGCCCCTCTCGAATTCGGCGTCAACTTTAGAGGCATTCAGATTCCCGAATTTGGAACCTACGAATTTCAACTTTACGCCGACGACGTGTACATGGGGCGAGCAGTATTCACCGTAGCAAGGCTGGAGCTCCCTCAAGCGCAGCCCCCCGCGGGAGCATGAGATGAGAGGATACGTATGGCCACAGAAATAGCACCAATCGTCAGTCAAGCGCGCGACGAACGGGTACATGGTTCTGGGCTAACAATGCAGGTGGTGCCCATCGAATGGAACAAGGTCATCGCAAGTTCCAACGAGCCAACGCCGTTTCGGCCGGTACCGCGGCCAACCCGAGTGTCTATAGGAACGCTAAGCGACCAAGGATTTCGGGTCGTGAAACCGATCACCCTCGATGTCGAGACCCGCGACGACAGCGTTGTGGCCACTTGGGCCGAAATTGACGAGTTCGGAGCGGGACCCTCAACCTCCGACGCCATCGAGGAGCTTGGTCGAACCGTAGCGGAACTCTACCGCTCCCTTCAGGTGGAACAAGAAAATCTCGGACCGGATTTGCACAGGGTGTGGGATATACTGCGCGAGTTTGTGGTTCCTCGCAGATGAAAACACATGAGTTCGAGCAAATTGTTTCTAAGCTTGGACTCAAGACCCGCAACAGCGGTGACCGCCTCGCTTGGTTCGTTTACGAAGGCAAAACTGTCGTACGAACGAAGCGATCCCACGGTAATAAAGACCAGCCCGGCGACAAGATACGGCAACAATTGAAGGTGAACGAGGAGCAGTTGGCCGGCCTAATCAGTTGCTCTGTCTCGCGTGATGATTACATCAAGATTCTAAAATCCAAGCAGATCATTTCGGCAGCTCCAGAGGCTGCAGAGGGACACAACTGAGCCATGCCGCGTCGCTGGTGATCTGGCCGAGCTCTGGTGGGCCGTTAGACGCCCCGGCACAGGTGTTCGGGCTGAAAAAGACGGTGTAGTCCCGATCGGGAGCGCCCGCGATACCGACGGACCTTACAGTCATTCCCGAAGAAAAACGTGGGGCAGGGATTGCATTTAGCGGGATTTTGTGGTAATCTCTTACTGCGTTTGTTGCTCTTGTGTTCCTTTTGACGAGTCTCGAAGAGGCTGTTGGGCAACGGCCCGACGGCCTTTTTTTGTGGCGCGGCAGGGAAACTTGGTGTGACAAGTAGCTTTCGGGACGGCAAACCGCCGTTCTTTGATTGATTAGGAGCAGAAGAAGTGGCCAGAGAGCAAGGTACAGTGAAGTGGTTCAATGCCGCCAAGGGTTATGGATTCATCCAGCGCCAGTCCGGTGAGGATGTTTTCGTTCACTTTTCGGCGATCGAAGCAGAAGGATACAAGAGCCTGAACGAGGGCCAGGCTGTGGAGTTCGAAGTCAAGCAGGGCCCGAAGGGTCTTCAAGCCGAGCGTGTGGTGAGCCTCTAAGCTATTCCCTAGAGGCGCTTTAAGCTAGGCCAATTGAATCCAACCCTGGGGGGGCGGATTCGGCAACGAGCCGCCCCCGCGCAAATCGCAGTCAGCTCTTAGACGATGCTGGTGACCGGGGCTCCAATCGCGCTCGCGTTTGGGGCGGTGGCGGTCGTGGTCCGTCAAGCGCAGCAGGTGCCAGCCTCAATACAGTCAACCGAACTGTATTTCTTGCTTTCAAGAATAAGGGAGGCGCCATGCATGTACTATCGGAGGGCCAGACCATCCGTCACGAGCAATACGGCCTCGGCACCGTTACGGAATCCAATAACGAACGCACAACCATCGATTTTGACAGCCACGGCGTGAAAAAGTTCGTCACGTCCATCTGGACCGCCGAACTGGTGGGTGAACCGCCCGCCGACCGTCCTGTCCGCAAGCGCGGACGCCGCAAGGCCGTACGCAAATAAGTAAGAAGCCACGAACTCATTCCGCAAGTCATTCCACCGGCACGGCGCGATCGCGCGGAGATCGCTTCGGCCAGTTTCCCGGCAAGAAAACTCAGGCCTCCACCAGTCTTTCGCGCACGGCAAAGCGAACCAGATCGCTGAAGCTCTTGAACTCCATCCGCCTCATGATGCGGTTGCGATGGCTTTCGACCGTCCGCGGGGAGACGCCGAGTGCCGCCGCGGCTTCCTTGTTGCTTTTTCCGCCCGCCAGCAACTGAATCACTTCGATTTCGCGGTCCGTGAGCCGCAGAGAATCGTCGTCGATCGTGTCGCTACGCCCATCGACGAAATTGCGCGCCATGGAGATCGCCAGCGTGGTGGTGAAAAAGGGCTGGTGGTGCCGGATGTGATCGATGGCGGCCAGAAGCTCCGAGTCCGCGTCGGATTTCAGCACGTAGCCGATCGCCCCACAGCGCAGCGCCTCGCGCGCCAACTCGTCGGAAAAATGCATGGAGAGGATCAGAAACTCGGTTGCGGGCGAGTCCTGCTTTCCCGTGGTGAGCACCTCGAGCCCGCTGATTTCCGGAAGCGTTAGATCCAGCACGACTAGATCCGGCTTGACGGACTTGATCAGGCCGGCCGCCTGTCGACCGCTCGCCGCTTCCCACGCGACTTCAATATCCGGCTGCGATTCCAGAAGCGTGCGCACGCCGCGCCGCACCAACGGGTGATCGTCCACCACCAGAACTCGGTAGGGACGATCGAACCGCCTGGCGGCCTCCGCCGCGAGCTCTTTCAGTGCCGGATGGTCGGTGATGTCGTCGACGCGGTCTTGCTTCTTACGCATGGCTCCTCCCCATCAGCGCGACGCGGCTTTCGCCTTCTATCCGCCTTTTGCGGCCGGTTGGAACGGCGTTGCCGGCAGCAGCACGCGGACCGTGGTGCTTTCGCCCGGCACGCTGTCGATCTCGAAAATTCCGTTCAGTTGCTGCACGCGCTCGCGCATGCCGGAGATGCCCACGCCCAACTCCGAGCGCCGTCGCGAGCCTGCGGCCGGAGCGGCGAGTCCGCAGCCGCGGTCTTGAACTTCCACGCGCAGCTGCGAATCCTCTTGAGACACGCGGACCTCCGCGGAAGGGCTGCCGGAATACCGGTGTACGTTCGTCAGCGCCTCCTGCACCACGCGAAAAATCGTGGTCTCGATCTCCTGCCTGTAGCGGCTGAAAGGATCGGGAATCTTGACGATGGTACGGATTCCGCTGCGCTCCGAGAAACCTTTGGCGTACCAGCGCAGCGCGGGGCCAAGACCCGCGTCGTCGAGCAGCGGCGGATGCAGCAGATAGGAGACTGTCCGCACTTCGCGCACCGCGCCATCTGCGAGCACGACGGCCGACTGGAGCAGGGATGCCGCCAAGCTCGCGCGATCCGGCAGTGCTTCGCGGAGCCGGCCGAGCGTCATTTTCAGCGCAGCCAGACTTTGTCCTGCGGATTCATGCAGCTCGCGCGCCAGAAGCCGGCGCTGGCTGTCCTGTTCGTTCAGCAGTTGGTGCGAAAGCCGGCGCAGCTCCTGGTGTGACCGCGCGTGTTCGGTGATGTCCTGGATCACGCCAATTGCGCGGTCGACGTGGCCATCTTTGTTCGGCAGCGGAAGCGTGTGGCCCAGGTGCATGCGCACGCGCCCGTTCGGCGCGCAGTAGCGGGCCGTAAACTCGAAAGGCTTGCCGCCCGCGATGGATTTGCCCACGAATCGGCGCACGCGCTCGCGATCGCCGGCGTGTATTCGCGCCCAAAACATATCCACCGACCAATCCTTCTCCGACGCGATTTCGTAGATTTTCATCAGTTGCGGAGAGAGCGTGACCTGGTTCGTTTTGAGATCCATTTCCCAGCTGCCAAAATTTGCAACCTGCTCGGCGCGCGCCAGCAGCGCCTCTCGTTCCACCAGGCCTTCGACGGCTTGCTTCCAGTGCGTCACGTCCCGCGCCACCAAGCACAGCGCTCCGGTTTCGCTGCCGAAGCGGTCCAGGGGGATGGCGCCGACAGCGAACCATCGTTGCTTCCCAGACAGGTTTACCTGGCATTCGAGTTCTTCGCGGAGTCTCAATATCGCCGTGCGACGGGCCAGGTCGCCTATTTGGGCCATCAGCTGCGGATGGATGACGGCGCTCAGGCCATAGCCGAGCAAAGCGCGCGAAAAGAAGCGCTCAGCCGCCCCCTGCGAATTCCAGATCGCCCCGATTCTACCGTCGGGGTCGGTCATGATTTTGAATTCGCCAAAAGTCTCGATAAGGGCCTCGAAACTCTCAAATGGCAGGTTTTCTTCCGGTTCCATTTTGGGAATGATTTGTGGTCGAGTGCGCAACCCGGCTTGGGATCCTCTGCGACGCAAGCTCCTGTTACGGGCACCCATGACCCCTAGAGGTTTCCTCCACGCACCCAAGTATTAACGCGTTACCCAAGGCCCCATATATGAATGACTGAACAAACGCGAAAGGAGTGGGCCCAAGCGGCGGGAAATTACTGCGAGGTGATGTAAGTGTCAAGTGTTTTCTGGTTCAGCTCGGTACAGTAAGCACAAGAATGTACGCAATTATCCGGAAAATAAAATGCGTATAGTTCCGAATTGATAGTTTGTGCCGGCCCACCTATTCTCGACTGACTGCTGGAAGGGGAAAGTGTCATATTTAATGTGAGGCCGCGCGCTGCCCGATAAGTATCATGGGAGCGCGTGGCCGTCACGTTCAGACCTCGTGGGCATCGCGGTAGCACACGTCCACGTTGGCCATCAAGCCGGGTCGTCCGAGAGAAAATCCATTCGGCTATTTATCCCGGGCCGCCGCTTCCCGCAAAAGGGGGCGCTATGGCGGCTATATCTCTCCAAATCCTGGTCGTTGGGGCTTCCGCAGCGAGCACCGAAAGTATGCTCCTCCGCATGGAGGCGCGCGGGTGGGGCGCGCGGCGCGTCGATACCGCGGCGGAGGCGAAAGTCCTGATGGGCACGTTCCGGTTCGCCGTCGTGCTGGCGGTCGAAAATTTGCCGGACGGGCGCGGCTACGACCTGGCGGGGATTACGGCGCGGCAATCCGGCACTCTGTTTGTCGGTATCGCGCTTTCGGAGGCGCTATGGCTGCCCGTAGTCGAAAGAGGCTCGTTCGTGCTTGGCCAGCGCGCGCTGAACGCGAATGTGTTTGAAAACGAGGTGGAACTAGCGCTCGGCCAGGTTGGTGGAGAAGCGCGCACGACCGAAAATCGCAAAGCCGCAGCCGGAGCCGGCACGTCTCACCGCCTGGCGAGCGCGAAACGCCGGGGAGCCGAAGCTGCCTAAGCGCGCAACACGTCGCCAGCGCCCGCGGGATGTCAGGATTGGTGTGAAGGCGCTGTGGGCGCCGCGACCGGCGCCGGTCCAGCTTTCGCGAGCCGCCACCAAAGCACCGCACCCACGATAATCGACGCGAGGCCGGCCGTCTGCGCATTGGTCATGCCGAAAAATGAGCGCGGATTGATGCGGATGAATTCCACCAGGAATCGCTCGATGCCGGTGAGTACGAGGTACGCTGCAAACACCGCTCCCGGGGACATTGCTGCGAACAACGACCGCCATCCGCCGCGCACGACTTCGGATTCGCTTCTTCGCGCGCCCTCGCTCTCGCGCAATGCAACGGCCGCTTCCGCATCCCGGACGGCTGTTCGTGTTTTGCGATTGGGCCGCGCTGCCACTTGCGATTGCTTCGATGCTTGCGATTCTCGGTTGGCGCGCATCTTGATAAGTTGTCGCGCGCCCAGCCGCCACAGCGCCCAGGCGATCGCGCACGCCGCGATGAATTCGTAGATCGGCGTCGGCTGCACGCGGCAGCTTGCCGGCCAGCCCCACTCGACGCAGGTTTGCGTGGTGGGAACAAGCCCGTGCGGAAAACTCATGCCCCACGGCAGATTGGTCGGCTTGCCGTAGTCGCCATCGCCGGATAGCAGGCACCCGATGCGCCCGATGGCGTAGCCGAGCGCAGCCGCGGGCGAGCCGACGTCGAGCATGGTCAGCAGCGGAATCTTGCGACGTCGCGCCAGCCACACGAAGGCCGCGAAACCCGCGATCAGCCCGCCGAACCAGGCCAGCCCGTAGCGGCTGAAAAGCTCGCCCACCGGATCGGCGAAAAGCTGCCGCGGCGATTCCAGCACGTGGTAAAGCTTCGCGCCGATGATGCCCGCAAGGCACGGCACGGCGATGAACGCCTCCGCTACGCCGGAATCTGTCGCGGCGATTCCGCGTCGCGCTAAATCGGCGCGAAGTACGAAATACGCCAGCACCATCGCGGTGGCGACCATCAGCCCAAACGTTGGGATCTCAAGCGGCCCTAGATGCAGAAATGGAATCATCGCTGGGGAACGCTTCCAGTTTCGTCTGGAACGCGCGCGCTGTCAAACCGCTTCGCATCGAAAAGGAACTCCGGCGCATCCGAATTGGAGTAGACTTCTCGCAGAGAGAGCCTGACCGTCCCCGCGGCGGGTGCGAAGATGAAGTGCTGTATGCAAAGCTGGCGGTCCGCGCAGAAAGAATTCCTTTCGCAATCCATTCGAAGACTGACAATTGTGGCCGCATGCGCGGCGCTGGTCGTTTTCGCGCAGCCGGCGCTGGCGCAGCGCGGAGAAGGGAACGCCGGCGGATTCAGCGGAGGCCACGCGGGCGGATTCTCGGGAGGCCACGCAGGAGGTTCTGGCGGCCACTTCGGCGGCGGGCATTCGGCTGGCGGCGAACGGCCGTTCGGCGGCACGCGTGGCGCGGGAGCGGCGGATGCTGTTCATCCGGTTGGCGGATGGGCGCACGCGGAGCCGGCGCGCGGCGGCATGGCCTCGTATTCCGGCGAACGAGCGAGTGGCGAGCAGCCTACGATCCGTTCGTACGGCGGCGAAACGGGCGCGCATCCGGGCGCATATCGGACGGGCTCGATCGAAATGTCCACTGGCGTACGCGGAGTGGCGGCGCCGGGGCGCTTCGGCGGCCGAGCATCCGAGCGCAACGGGCCGCATGTGTTTTCGGCGACGAACTCCATCGAATCGGCCCGACCGCGGCATACGACCATCGGGTTTCCGCCCGGTACCGGAGCGTGGCAATTGCGGCAGTCGCCACATCGTGCGGGAGCGCCGCTGGGATTTGCGGGGCAGGGCCGCTCGGTCTGGCAGACTTCGCCGCGGAGCGGGCGCGACCGCCCGGCCGGAGCGGAGCAAGCGCTGCGTTCGCGTCCGGCGGGCGAATGGCAGCCGCCGGAAAACCGGGGAGATCGTAACGACCGCCTCGGCCGGCGCGGCCACTACGATCATCACGATTCCGACCACGACGGATTTCCGCGCCGATTCCACCGCCGCTTGCATTCGCATTCCGGCTACGGATTTTTCGGCTACCCGTTTTACGGCTACGGGCTCGGCTTTTGGCCCGCATGCGACGAGTCGCTCGGGCTGGATTGGTATTGGCTGCGGGGATACGACGAGAATTGCGAAAACGGCGAGTCGCAGGATCAGTCGATCGCCGCGTACGGTGCGGACCAGAGCTACGGAGCGCCGCAAGCCGACACGCAGCGAATATACGGTCCCTACGCCTGGCAGAATCCCCCGTCAATGTCGTCCGCCAAGGGCACAAGTTCAGCGAGCGCCGAGTCCGAAGAATCCGCCGGCAGCGCGTCGAGCCGGGCTGCGGCTCCGGACACGCTGCTCTATCTCGCGGACGGAACCAATTACGCCGTGACGAACTATTGGCTCGCCGGCGGCCTGCTGCACTACCTGACCAGCTACGGAGCCGAAGACGCGGTCCCCGTCGGGCAGATCGATTTGCAGCGCACCGTGGACGTCAACACCGCCCGCGGCGTGCAATTCACGCTTCGGCCCGCGCCGCGAGGCGATTCCGGCTCCGGCCGATAGGGCAACAACTCCGGATGCGCGAGGAAATCCTTCGCGTTCAATCGCTTCGGTCTTGAAAGCCGGCCCTTCGGACGCAAACATGCAAGAAGTGGCGTTTGGGAATTGCGATCGCCTTGGATGTTTTTCTTCTACAGAAAAAACGGCTTGACAAATAATCAGCGGTGCGGTAGATTCTTTTTCGTTATCCTCGAAGTGTGCGCGGGCAAGATGCTCCGCCACCAGACTGAATGGCTCCAACGGCAATTTTCTTGAAAGGTTTTCACGCGCGCCGTGGCGTTGCGGTTTTTCCGGCGTCGCGCTGAATGGTTTTGACTTCGCAGTACTCCGTAACACCATCCCCGCAATCTGATTCGCAACAAAACTGACCAGTTAGCTTCAACGCCGCGTCCGCGCCGGTTCGTCTGGCCGGAGCGCGAAATTTTCGGGAGAGATCCATGCCGAATTACAACGCGCAAATACCTCCGTATTCGATATTTCCGGGAGACGTGGCGCTCGCCTTCAATAGCGAGTCGCCATCCGCGGGCCAGGCCAGCCAGCAATTCGCGCTGCCGAGCTACGCCGGATTTCCGGAAAACGGCCGCACCATCCGCTGGCAGACGATTTTCGGCACGGCGCCTTCGGCCGTGAACGTGGCGCTGCAGACCGCGATGGTCGATTCCGACTCGCAGTACGCATCGATCGACACGTCGACGGCGACGGCCGGCGAGGCGCGCACGGTCACGGGCGTGCGCGCGAATTTCGTGCGCGCCAAGGTGACTTCGATCACCGGCGGCTCGGGCGTGATCGTGCAGGTGCTCGGGTAGCTGGGCGCGGGCGGCTTTGGGGCATTTTCCATCGCTGCGCGCGTGGGGCGGAAGACAGCGGTGGCCCTTCGACGTCGCTCAGGGTAAACAAGCCGCCGCACTCCAAGTGGGCTCGTAAATTCGGGTCGGCAGAAGGCCGGGGGATGATGCGGGCGCAACCCAGTTGGTACGGAAGCTCTGTATCGCAGGGGTTTCGCACGGCGCATGCCGGCCTAAAGGCCGGCGCCACACAACCAGCGGAGGTAAGCCGCGCTCTCGCCTCGCTCAGGGCAGGCCGGACTTCGCGGCCGCCACGGCATGGGTGAGCAACGGTCGCGAAGCTGGCGGCGTTGCGGCGAGGCTTCGCTTCTGCGTGCCGTTATTTTGCAACGCGTACGATGTCCATGAGCAAATCCAAAAAATCCACTACAAAGCCGAACGCAAAGTCGTCTCGGAAGGAGCGGAAGCTTCTGCCTGCCGGCGTGGGCTCGGATCGAAGAGCCAGCTTGCGATGCCCGTCGGCAGAAGTGCGAGACGCCCCGCCGTCAGCGATCGCGGTTCCTGCCTCGGGCGAATCGAAGCAGGCAACATCCGCGCCACCGGCCGCGACGAAGCCGCGGGCTCGCACTCGCAAGCCGGTGCGCATTGGCGACGCTCTGCGGCAGCGCGGTTTCGACGAGGACACGATCGCGGATCATTACGTCGACGTTGCGCGGCGGTTGAAGGGCAAGTCGGACAAGAGCGGCAGCGTGGAAAAGCTGCTCGTCGATGTGCTGAAAGAGTGCAGCAAGTTCCTGGAGCCAGCGAAACCTCCGGAACGAACCGGCGAGCGCCTGGGAGCAAGCGGGGCGCCGATTCACGTTCACCTGGTGCACAGCGTCACCCGTCCCGCGCGCGACGCACGCGGCGAAGCGACTGCTCCAAGCGGACGATTGATCGGTCCGCGATCGAACCCGGCCCGTTCCGCGAATTCGACGGCTGAACCGGAGCCCGATACCAGCGCGGACGCTGCAGCAGAGTCTGATCCCGATAGCGCCGCCGCTGAATCCGATTCCGCATTGAACGCTTCTTCTTAACCCGCTTCGCGCAAGCGCATTTTCGCACCGGCGAGTGAAGCTTCCACCATGGTCACCATTACATCCGGTTTCGACCGCTGGGCGCGCGACGCACGCGGCAGATTCGCCAGCGCCAGCGGCGGGAGCGAAAAAAAGTCGGCCGCCGCTGATGCCGCTGGCAGCGCCATATCGGGCGCGAGGCCGCCGCGCGCGGACCGCCGCCTGCTTCTGCCGTACGCGCCGTTTCCGAAGCAGCAGGAATTTCACGCGTCGACGGCGAAGTACCGTCTTTTTGGCGGAGCGGCGGGCCCGGGAAAATCGAAAGCGCTGCTGATGGAGGCCGTGCTCCAGGCCAACGAAACACCCGGCGCGAACACGTTGTTGCTGCGGCGCACGTTTCCCGAACTGGAGCAGTCGCTGCTGCTTTACTTCCGCCGCGACGTGCCGCGCGAACTCTACGAGAGCTTCAACGAATCGAAGCATGTGGTGACGTGGCTCAACGGCTCGACGACGCGCTTCGGCTACTGCCAGCGCGAAAACGACGTGTACCAGTATCAGGGCGCGGAATTTTTGTTCATCGGCGTGGACGAACTGACGCTTTTTACGCTGCGCCAGTGGCAATTTCTCACCAGCCGCAACCGCTGCCCCGTGCCGGGCGCGTTTCCGTGCATGGCCGGCGCGACGAATCCCGGAAACATCGGCCACGCGTGGGTGAAGTCGCTGTGGATCGACCGGCAGGCCGCGCCGGGAATGGAAAATCCGGCCGAGTACGATGCCGCGGATTACGAATTCATCCCCGCGCGCGTTTCCGACAATCCAATTTACGCGGGCGATGAAAGTTATCTGAAGACGCTGCGCGCGCTGCCGTCGCATCTGAAACGCGCGTTTCTCGACGGCGATTGGGAAGTTTTTGCCGGGCAGTATTTCGACCGCTTCGATTTTGCGCGGCACGTGGTGCGCGCGGAAGAGGTCGATTGGAAGCCGTGGTGGCCGCGCTGGATCTCGATCGACTGGGGGTTCGAGCATCCGGCGGCGGCGTACTGGCATGCGCAGGCGCCCCGGGATGCGAAAGACAAAGCCACCTCGGGCAGCACGAGCGAAGTGCAGTCCGAACAGTGCAACGCCGTTGTGACGTATCGCGAACTCGTGACGCGGCGGACCGCGCCGCGCGACCTGGCGCGAGAGATAGTGCAGCGGTGTCAGTTGAGCCGCGGCGGATGGGAAAAGCAGATCCCTCACCCCCATTCGCCAAAAAACGGCGACTGGGTTCGGGATGACAACCGGCGCGAAGAGCGTGACGGTGCACGAGAAAAGATCGACGCGATCTATCTTTCGCCGGATGCGTTTGCGCGGCGCACGGACGAAGCGTCGATCGCCGAGCAGATGGGTGATGTGTTCGCCGCGGCGGGGATGCCGCGTCCGATTCCCGCAGACGACGACCGCGTGGGCGGCTGGATGCTGATGTACCAAATGCTCGATGCGGGCGAGTGGCTGCTCACCGAAAATTGCATCGAGCTGATCCGCACGCTGCCGGGCCTGGTGCGCGGCACGGCGCGCATCGAAGACGTGGAAAAAATGGACGGCGACGATCCTGCGGACGCCGCCCGCTACGGATTGAAGTCGCGCTACGCGAACCGCCGTGCCGGGCAGGGCAGGCCGCCGCTCGACGACCGCTTGGCCGCGCGCGTGCTTTCTCCCGATCCCACGATTCGCGCGATTCAGGCGCGCAAGGCGCGCATGGACGAGGCACGGGGCGCGAAGCCGGTGCCGTTTTTTCGTCGCTGGCGAAAAGGGCCGAACGGTCGCTGACGCTGAGGTACGCCGGGAACCTGCCGGGCAAAAGAGAACGGCGGCAAGCCGCCGCACTTCGCATATTTCACGAGGAAAATGATCAAGTTTGGGGAAATTCGTCGACGGATTACGTACACGCTGGCGCGCGCGACCCGTGGAGTTCGGGCACACGTAAAGACGCGGCACACGCGCGAGCTGGAAGCGGCGCTCGCGCGAGAGCGAGCCGAAGCCATCCGGCAGCGTGCGGAAATTGCCCGGCTGCGCCAGGAAAATCGCGCGCTGCTGAACTCGATTCTGGGCATTGCCGGGATTCCGCCGATTCCCGTAACGCTCCAAGGCGCAAGCGCTTCGGAGGCGGCGACTACAAGCTCCGCGGAGGACCCACGCAACTACCCTTCAGCCCAGCCCGGCTCCGAGGCGCCAGCTTTGGGGCCGGTCTCACCTTCCACTGACGCGAACGCACCGACGCAACAGCACCCGCCGGCCGCAACGCACGCGCAGCCGCACCCGCAGACAAACGCGGCAGCGACGCGCGGAAAAAATCTGGCGCAAGTGCCGCCGATGCGGCGGCGTTCGTGGCAACAGATCAACCGCACGCTCGAATTCGAAGCCGCGCGCAAAAAAGCCGGCCGAGAGGCGGAAGGAAGCGACGCCTAGAGGCCCGGTTCGAAAATATCAGGAGGCGACATGCCGTTCATCAACGGACGTTACTACGTGAATCCCATCATGGGCGAGGCGCTGGAGGCGGCGCGCGAAGCGGAAGCCGCGTTGCTGGCGCTTGAAAATCGCTCGCGGCAAAATTCCGGCGGCGCGTCCGTCGACGATTCGGGTGACGCTGCAGGCGATGGATTCGGCGACGGCTCGCAGGGCTCCGGCGGCGCGTCCGGTGCGCACGGCGGGGCTGGCGCCGCTGGGCCCATTCATCGCGTCGAAATCGAGGCTGCGGAGTTGGTGCCGGCGCATTCGGGGCGAGCGGCGCGCGGATACGTGGCGCGCGTGCATCGGCAGCCTGCCGAGGGCGCGCCGTCCAATACGCCTGGCGCGCAGAGCCATGGCGGCAGAGTGGCGCCGCGAGCCGGTGCGGGTGGCGGCGCGATCGGGCCGCGTGGAACAAATGCGCCGGGGCATGCGGAGACGCATGTGTTCGCCGATCATCGCGATTTGGTGAGCTTCCTCCGCGACGAGCTGGCGAAGGACTCGCACTCGCAACACCGCTAACAGCTGTGTAGTCCATTCGGTTGCGCACGGCAGAAGCAGATTCTTCGCCGCTGGGCTCCTCGGAATGACACCTTTTTTAGGTGGCGCCGAGGTTCAAAGCTGGGTCGCTCGATGTGGAGGCTCGCTTTCATGGCAAGAACGTCCGAGAGTTGGAAACGAGAAACCGCAGGTGCTCGCGTACGTATCGCGGCGGGAGGGCATGGTCTAAAATAGCGCGTGAGGCGAACACACTTGGGAGGCGGGACAAGGGGCGCGGGCGGATGGTCGAGCAGGCGATCATCTCGCAGGCACCGGCACAGACGCGGATTCTCGGCGAGCCTGAAATCGGCGGGCCCGCGCTACGCACTGATGTTCCTGGCGCTGGCGATGATCGCGATCGGCGCGCTGATGTCGTGGGAGACGTTCCGGTATTTCATGCAGGTCTACTCGCACCGCGAGTTGCCCGCGAGGGCGTCCTCCGCAGCTAGTGCCGCATCGTCCTCGGCGGCGCTGGCCGCCACGCAGACTGCGCCTTGGCAGCAGGACGTGCTGAGCGATTTTGAGCGCGCCGCGCAGTCGGCAAAATCCGGAGACATCACCAGCGCGGAAATGCAGGTGGACCAGGCGGCGTCCGAAATGGAAGACGCGCGTGTGCGATCGAAATCGGCGGCGAGCGAATTTGTTAGCCGGGCGTCGGCCGAGCTCGACGAGATCTTGAAAGCGCAGCCGGCAGGCCCGGAGAATCTAGCACCGGGAATGACCGTCAGCCGGCTTTTCGAGCATGTGACGCAGGCGCGCATCGAGCTCGCAGAAATGCGATCCATGCAGGAACCGATGCCGCCGGGCAGCGCGCTGGCGGCGAATGCGCTGGCGAACGCGGCGAGCACGAGTGCTGAACGGCGCGCGTTAAAGGCCGCGTCGGCGGCGGGCGCAGCGCCGGATGGGCAGGCCGCGAATTTAGATGCTTCCGCTGCGCCGCAAATGCCGAAGCTGCCGGCGGGCCATATCGCGGTCAACGGCCCGCGCGAGCTGGCGGCGAGCGAACTGCTCGATCCCGCGTCGCTCGGCGGGAATTTTCTGGACGCATCGCTGATGCCGGACGAAGCGGAAATTCTGCTGCCTCCCGCAACGCGCAAATTCGCGGACGGCGTGCGCGTGGAGAATTTGACGATCGCGGGCGCGTCGCAGACGCTCGACGGGATTCACTGGCGCAACGTGACGTTCATCGGCACGCGACTGCGATACGAGGACGGGCAGCTCGATTTGCAGAACGTGCGGTTCGTGCGCTGCACGTTTGGGTTTCCGTCCGACGAGCGCGGCGCGAGCATTGCCAATGCAATAGCTCTGGGCCAGACTTCGTTCACGATTCCGTAGTTGCGATTCAAGAGCTCGATCCCTAGCGAGCCTCGCCTCCCATCAAACGCCGCACCTACCCTTCGCATAAAGAGCGAAGGATGGGGCACCCGGCAAGGCTACACGCAAGAAGCCGCGCGAACGCCCACGTGCGCGCAATTCCTCCAAGCGAGAAACGCATGCCTACGCAAAAGTCCACGCAGACGCCGATGCAGAGCTCCGCACCGAATTACGCGCAGTCGTCGAAACAGCCGCTAACGCAGCCGCGCGCGGAGTGGTCCGGGCAGGCCGATTCACAGGCGCAAAGCACGCGCGTGGCTGATCCCGCGATCGTGCCGGTGGAAGGGCCGCGCGCGCTGACGTCCGGTGCGAACGAACCAGACGCCACGGCAACGAGTGCGCCCTACGGGCCGAACAACGAGCAGCTGCCCGAGCGTTTGCAGGAAGCGCTGCGGCAGCTCGTTTTCCAGTTCGGCACGGAATCGGAGCTTTCGCGCCGCCAGGAAATTCGCCGCATCAAGCAGGCGCACCAATTCTGGCGCGGGCTGCAATACCTTTGGTGGGACGAGCGCGACCAGAACTGGCATTTGCCCTTCGAGCAGAAAATGATGGACAACAGCTCGCTCGAAGACCTGCCGCGCTACGAATTCGTCACGAATATCTATCAGGCGTTCGGGCTATCGCTGATCGCCGTGCTTTCGCAGGACGTGCCGCGCGTGCGTTTTTTCCCCACGTCGGCGCAGGCGGAAGAGGACGTGGCCGCGGCGAAGGCGGCGACGGAAGTTGCGTCGCTTGTGGAGCGCAATAATCGCATCGGAACTGTGATCGCGGACGAAGCGTTCAATCTGTGGACCGACGGCAAGGCCGGCGCGTACGTGCGTTTCGTCGTCGACGGCCAGCGCTTCGGATTTCACCCCGAGACGGAAATTGGCATGCGCGAAGTGCGCGTGGGCGGCGATGTGTACGTCTGCCCGGAGTGCGGAGCGGAAGAGCGCATCGCAGGGCCAAGCGCCGAGGGGCGGGATACTTCAACCAATAGCGGAGCCCCTGGCGCGTCGGCATCGAGCGCTGCCTACGGGCAGGCGAGCGGCGCCGGCTCCGCACCAACTCGGGCAGAGGCTGATGCGTCAGCCAATTCCCGCCCTTCGCCTCTTGATCCTCACACCTGCTCGCAATGCGGCGCGCTGCTGACCGAGCAGGACTTCGTAGCGGCGGAGACGATCACCGTGCCGGCGGCGCAAACGCGTCTGCGAGTGCCAAACGGTCAAGAGGTGATCACGATCGTCGGCGCGCTGGAGCTGAAAACTCCGCCGTGGGCCAACGAGATGGCCGAGTATCCGTACCTGCAATGGAACATGGAAGTGCATCTGGCGCGGCTGCGCGCGGCCTATCCGCACGCGGCGGATAAAATCGGGCCGCCCGTCGCGGCGAGCATGCAGGAGTACGAACGGCTCGCGCGGCTGGCGCAGTCGCAGGGCGGGCCGCTCACCGAAGGCGGCGATTACAACATCAACCTGATCACGTTCCAGCGGACGTGGCTGCGCCCGTGGGCGTTTTTCGCGCTGGACGACAAATCTCTGCGCGACGAGCTGCTGCAGCTTTTTCCGGATGGCGCGTACGTGGCGTTCGCGGGCGACGTGTACTGCGAATCGCGCGACGAAAACATGGACGACCACTGGCGCGTGATGCATGCGCTGCCGGGCGACGGTTCGAGCGGACGCCCCGCGCTGGGCGATGCGCTGATCAGCGTGCAGGAGCGCTTCAATACGCTCTCCAATCTGCAGATCGAAACGTATGAATACGGCATCCCGCCGATCTACGCGGATAGCGAAGTGCTCGATTTCGACTCGCTGCAAAGCCAGACGGCCGAGCCGGGCGCGCACTATCCCGCGCGCGCGAAGCCGGGGCAGTCGCTGGCATCCGGATTTTTCCAGCCGGAAGCCGCGAGCGTCCCGCCGGATCTCGCCGAACACGCGGCGGATTTGATGGGGCCCGTGGCGCAGTTCCTGACCGGCGCGTTTCCCGCCCTTTTCGGCGGGTCGATGAGCAACAACGATACGGCCGCGGGCTACTCGATGGCGCGCGATCAGGCCATGGGCAGGATTGGGCTCGTGTGGCGGCGCATGAAGTTTTTCCACGCGGACGTGATGCTGCTGGCCGTCGACTGCTTCCGCAGAAATCGCCCGAACGATGTGGAGGTGACGCTGCTCGGCGCAGGCGCGGCGTTCGAGTCGAAATGGATTCGCCTGACCGATCTGAAGGGCAATCTTTTCAGCTATCCGGAAACGGACGAGCAGTATCCGACGCTCTGGGCGCAGCAGCGTGGCGTGCTGCTGCAGCTGATGAGCAGCCCCGATCCGCAGATTCAGGCGATGCTCTCGAACCCGGAAAATCTGGCGCTGGTGAAGCGGCTCATTGGGCTCGAAGAGTTGGTGATTCCGGACGAAGAGTCGCGCACCAAACAGTACCGCGAGATCGCGCAGCTCGTGGGCGAAGCGCCGGTCGTGGTGCGGGCGGATGGCAGAGATGGTGTCATCCCGAACCCAGCCGTGGGTTTTGCGGATGGGGGTGAGGGATCGTCTGTCTCGTCCCACGCTGACGGCGAAAAGCAGATTCCTCGAACTCCGTCGCGCGCGCCCGCTGGCGCGGGCGAAGGCAAAACCGCGCGCGACTCCGCTCGGAATGACACCGCTTTGGGGGGCGGCGCCGAAATCGAAGTAACGCTTCCCAGCATCATGCCGGACGAATTCGCGGACAATCACGCCGTCGAACTCGAAGCGTGCATGCGATGGTTTTCGTCCGATGCGGGGCAGGTGGCGAAAATCGAAGCGCCCTTAGGCTACGCTAACGTGCGCGCCCACGCCATGTTTCACCGCGAATATTTGCTGAAGCAGCAAAGGCAAGCCGCGCAAGCGCAGCAGGCAACCGTTCCGGCGCCAGCGACGCGGAAGCGTTCGTAGCCCTGCCGCCGGAGCGTGCGAGTGCTGCGACGGCGCGAACGCAGCGGCAGGAAGAGTCCGCGCCCTTCGCAAACGGCGCGAAGGATGCGGCACCCGGAAGGGCAAAGCCGAACCCGCGCGATGAGTTGTCGATAATTTTGATTTTGCGGATGCCGCGCTCTTTGCGTTTTGCGCAATGGGCGCGTGCGTTTGCTACGATCTGCGAGGGAGCTGTTGCGTCATGCAGTGGATGGTGCCGAGGCCGAGGACGAGATCGCGGCAATAGATGGGCACGATTGCGCGATCGGGGAAGAGCGCGGCGAGCGTATCGAGCGCCACGCGGTCGGCGGGATCATTGAAAGTCGGCACGAGGACGATCTTGTTGGCGATGTAGAAATTCGCGTAGCTGGCGGGCAGGCGCTGGCCATCGAACCAGACGGGCTCGGGCATCGGCAGCGTGGCGATTTTGAGCTCGCGCCCATCCTGATCGCGCATGCCGCGCAGCAGCGCCAGATTTTCCTGCAGCGCTTCGTAGTTCTGCTCGGCGGGATCTTGTTCCACGACGGTCACCACGGTGGTGGGATCGACGAAGCGCGCGAGATCGTCCACGTGGCCGTGTGTATCGTCGCCGGCGATGCCGTTGCGCAGCCAGAGCACGTTGGTCACGCCGAGGTAGCGGCTAAACATTTCTTCGTAATCGCTCTTCGTGAGTCCGGGATTGCGCTCCTGCACCGTGCTCAGCAGGCACTCCTCGGTGGTCAGCAGCGAACCACGGCCGTTCACGTCGATCGAGCCGCCCTCGAGCACCACGCGGCGGCCTTTGTGTTCGGGCAAGACGACGCGGCCGGGGCTAAAGCCCTGGAAATCACGCCCGCTTTTCGCCGGTCTGAAGCCCCGCGCGTCTACCGCTTTCTCACGCGACAGCAGACGCGTGGCGCGCTCGACCACGCGCGCGTCTTTTTTGTAGTCGTCGTATTTGGCCCAGGCGTTGAACGCGAAGTTCAGCAGCGTCCGTTGGCCCGAGTGGCCGGCGACGGCAATCGGGCCGGAATCGCGCATCCAGCCTCGATCCGTGGGAATGCGCAGGAATGTGATCGCCTGTGAATCGGCGCCGGATTTGTGCAGAATCTTTTTTGCTTCGGTTTCGGCGGCGGCGTCTTCGACGATTAGGAGAACTCGCTCCACGCGTGCAAGATGCCGGACAATTTCCGCGAACGCCCACGGAATCGGAGCGAATTTGCCGGGCCAATCGGTTTTTTCATGAGGCCAGCCGAGCCATGTGGCTTCGTGCGGCTCCCACTCGGCCGGCATGCGAAATCTTAGGCTGCAGGAATCGGCGCTTGAAGCTTTGCGTTTCATCGCCATGGAAAGGTGTCATCCCGAACCCAGTCGCGGCCCGAATGTGGACGGAGATGGTGGTGAGGGATCTGCTTTTGCCGTTCGCCGCGAAAAGCCAAAGCAGATCCCTCGTCGGGCCGAAAAGCGGCCCTCGCTCGGGATGACAATATCCTATTCTTGGGGGCTGCTGGAATGAGCCGGAGTGCGAGCACCGGACCGTATCGGATGGTCATTTGCCGGGGCTTCCGGAGCGCTGGTGCGTTTTTGGGCCGTCGAGCCATCGGTTGAGGATCGGCTGGTAGGCGTCGATGCGGCGGTCGCGCAGGAAGGGCCAGTTGCGGCGCGTATCTTCGCTTTTGGCGGGATCGCATTCGGCAATCAGAATTTCTTCTTTGTTGGTGGACGCTTCGGCGATCACCTGTCCAAACGGGTCGGCCACGAACGAGCTGCCCCAAAATTCGATGCCGGGATCGCCCGCTTTGGGGTTGCCTTCGAATCCGATGCGATTCGTGGCCGCGACGAATACGCCGTTGGCGATGGCATGCGCGCGCTGAATGGTCTTCCAGGCATCGAGCTGCGACGCGCCGAATTCGTCCTTTTCCGCCGGATGCCAGCCAATGCTGGTGGGATAGAAAATTACCTGCGCGCCCGCGAGAGAAATCAGCCGCGCGCCTTCGGGATACCACTGGTCCCAGCAGATCTGCACACCGATGCGGCCGTAGCGCGTGTCGAACGCGGGAAAGCCGAGATCGCCGGGCGTGAAATAGAATTTTTCGTAGTAAAGCGGGTCATCCGGGATGTGCATCTTGCGGTAGATGCCGAGCAGCGAGCCGTCGGCGTCGATCACGGCGCAGCTGTTGTGATAGAGGCCCGCGGCGCGGCGCTCGAAAATCGACGCAACGATCGCGACTTCATTTTCGCGCGCTACTTTCGAAAGCGCGCCCGTGGAAGGGCCGGGAATTGGCTCGGCGAGGCTGAAAAGATCGGCGTTTTCGGTGCGGCAGAAGTATTCGCCCAGAAACAGCTCGTGCGTGCAGACGATCTGCGCGCCCCGCTTCGCGGCTTCTCGAATATTAAAAACGGCGCGCGAAAGATTCTCGGCGGCGTTGCTGCTGGAGCGCATCTGCAGCAGGCCCAGCACGAATTTGTCGCTCATCGGAGTGCTCATGGCGACATCGTACCACGAGCTCGCAGAGTGACGCGCGCATCCCGCAAGCCGAGACGCAAACAGCGGCGGCAAGCCGCTCTTCCGCGGCGGAGCCTGCCCGCGCTATACAATTTCGAGGAGAATTCGGGGCGCCGTGCGGAAGGCGCTAGAGCGCGCGCTCCACTCCGTTTGAATACTTTGGCGCGCCGTACGCACTGGTTATCGCCGGAGGCGGCGCCACCAGGCGCACCACGTGTTGCAGGCGCTCCGGCTTGAACGGCTTGGCCATGCACACCACCGCGCCCATTTCGTGGCTCGCGGAGTAGTCGGCGGGCTGCGCCGAGCGCGTGAGCAAAATCACCGGTACGCGCTGCAATCGCTCGTTGCGCTTGATGATCAGGCAGAGATCCTGGCCGGACATGTCTTCGCATTCCACTTCGGCGATGAACACCGACGGCACGGTGGTCTTCAGCACTTCCAGCGCGTCATGCGCCGTGGGAACGGTCACGACCGTGTAGCCATCCTGCTGCAGCATGTTGCGCAGGTTCTCGGCGCTGCGGGCGTCGGGCTCGATCGCCAGCACCACCGATTGTTGCTTCTCCTGAGCGTGGCCGGTGGCGTGGGCTTCGGCGGACCCGGGATCGAACGCGGATTTGCGCTCGCCGCGCGCGTCGGAACGCGCCGACAGGAACTGAATGCCGAGCGAGAATTTTCCGCCCGGGCTTTGCGTTACGCGCACCACTTCCGCCGGCTGCGCCTGGTTGAGCGCCGATGCGGAGCTGGAATACGGAAACGTCACGCTGAGCTTTTGGCCCTTCCAGTAACCGGCGCCGCTCGCGGCGATGAGCAGCCCGTCGCGCGAGACGTCCATGGTGGTGCACACTTCCTCGAACGGCTGCGGAGAATTTACGGCGCGCAGATGCACCTGCGCGGTGATTTTGGCGCGCTTGCGGCGGCGGCGCTCGATGCTGGAATTCGATCCGTGCGAATCGCTAGATTCGGATTTCTGATTGCTGCCCGCGGAGACTGCGGTGGTGGTGTTCATACTCGCTTCCTCAGTGCTTCGTGCGCTTGCTCGTGATTCCGGTCTGGGTCCGGAGTTCTTGCCCGCGTGACATATATTGGCAGCGGGGTTCGGCGCGCGGAATAGTACGGTAGTACCGATTTGGGACGGCGGAGTACCAGCGAATGCGATTGCCGCGTAAGTCCCGTGCACTCAATTACCTAGCTACGCATTGGGCGCCCCCTGTCAGCCGTGCGAAGAGCTGCGGCAAGCCACCGCACTCCACTGGCGACGGATTCCAATCAAATGCCGCCATGCGTCGCGCACGCGACTCGAGCGACGGATGATGTGGAGTGCGGGAGCAAATGTCCCGCTCCACGCCCCGCAGCGCAAAGTTTTGATTCATGCAAGGAGGATTTCAGATGAGCGTTGCATTGACAGGCTCGCGAGAAGCGGGGCAGGCACAGCAGGCGGCGACAAACGCCGGCGCTGCGGCGGATTCCGCAGCGCGCGAAAATCATTTGCGGACGCGGAGAACCGCGCCCTCGCATCCGTCCCGGCCGAATCGCTACGCAACCGATGACGAAATTCTCGGCATTACGTCCGTTGCGGCCCCGGCACGGGCGAACACCTCGCAGGCGGACGCCGATTTCGATGCGGCTCGTGAGCCAGTGCAGGAAAATGGCGACGCTGCGAACGGAGCTGCCGCTGCGGAGCAGAGCGACGACGCTTCCGCTGCCAACGCGGAACAACAAAATGGCGCGCAGTCCGGCGAGCAGTTGCAAGCGGCGCTCGAGGCAAATCCCGAGCTGCGCCGTGCCTGGCAGGACGCGCAGTCGTATCGCGAAGCCTTCGTCACGCCGGAGGAAGCGCACGCCGCGACGGCGCTTTTGGGCGATCTGAACCGCATGGACGCGCTGTTTTTTTCACCCCACCCGGAAGACCACGCCGAGCTCGCTCGCGCCGTCGCCGCTCTCGATCCGGCGGCGTTCGCTTCTCTCGCACAAGCGATGAACAGCCTGGCGGCGAGTGCTCATCACTCTGCTACGGCCGCGCAGACGGCGTCGCAGACAGCAGAATCGCAGCAGCAAAATCCCGGCCAATCGCCGGCACAAGCGCAGTCGCAAAATCGCGATTCGCGCCCCGAACGCGCCGCTGCGGCGAATCCCACGCCCGCTCAAATGGACTTCCTGCACGCCGCCAACGCCGCCGCCGTGCAGGGCGTGCTCGACGCGATCGAAACGCAAGTGGATCGCTTGCTGCCGGAGGGCGTCTCGAAAACCGCGCGCAATCGCGTGGTCGGAGAAATTTACCGCGAGCTCGACGCCAGCATCGGCGCCAATCGCCCGCTCGGCCAACAGATGCGCGACGCGTTTCGCTCCGGCAATTTTGACGCGCAGCACCAGCGTGCCATCGTCTCGCTCCTCACCGGTCGCGCGCGCCAGGCGCTGCCCGGCATCGCCAAGCGCGTGCTCAACGAGTGGACTTCGACGGTGGTGGCCGCGAACCAGGATCGCCTGGCGCGGCAGCGCTCCGCAGCGCATCGCGTCGATATCGCCGGCTCGGGACGCGGCGCCGACGGTAGCCGCCGCTCGCTCGGTCCGCGCGACATCGACTACGCCCGCATGTCCGACTCCGATATCCTGAATTTATAGCGGTCGCCGCGGCAGCCAGAGCAATCAGAGCGACGTTCGGCCGGTCGCGGTTTTGTACGTGTAAATGGTTTGCGCGAGCGACTGGGCGAAGCTGGTCACATCGGCCTGCGTGATCGAAGGCGGCAGCTTCAGAAGGCCGCTGTTCGCCAGGTTGCCGATCATGACCGCCAGACTGGAATTCACCTGCGTCCAGTTGACCACGCCGCCTGACGTGGAGGTCACCACGTAGGAATCGATCAGCCGCAGCAGCGTTCCGGGCGAAAGCAATACGCCGTTGCTGGCATTCATCGAGTCCACCAGGTCGAGCGAAAACCATTGCATGTCCTGCTGGCTGGTTTCCGCGGGCAGGGAAGCGATCCCGCTGGCGATTTCGGCGGCCACGATGGAATCGACGGCGTTCGTTTGCGCGGATTGATTGGCCGAGCCGTCGGCATTCGTCGGCGGCATGGCATCGGCCACCGCGCAGCTCAGACCGAAGACGACGAGGTTCGTGTTCTGCGCCTGTATGATTTTTGAAACAGACACGGAATATGCCTGGAATTGCGCCGTCGTCATCCCGTAATGAACCGTCAAAAGCTTGGTCTTGACGGCATTGCTTGCGAAGCATTCCACCGCCGAATCCTGGCTCGACGTGCACCATCGCTGCGCGTGAGCGGGATAAGCCAGCAGGGTAATCGGCACGAATAGGCACACTCCAGCGAAGATCCACTTATTGAGAACCATTCGAGACTCTCCCGGTATAAAAGTTTCGGCGCGTTCCGGGGTGGGTTGGGGAACGCGTGCTGGCCGACTGAAACTTCCAGCGGGCGCATCATGCGCCTCCGACGGAGATGCGCTCAACTGTACGGAAGACCAGTTTTGGGCCGGGCCCTGCGACCTGTCCCTTCGCCCGCACCAAGTGGCCCGCAGGACAGTCCCGCGAGGGTGCCTAGTGACTTCGACCTTCACGTGCGTGGCGCTCGCCCAACGTTTCAAGATTTTCCGCCCTTGCAGCACCCGTCCGTGAAGGACACCTCAGCATGACCAACTCTCGGCGATAGCGGTTGATTCAGCTTCTCGGGCCGCACAGCGGCAACCGCATCGTCCCGCCACAGGAGAACCAACCAACATGGCACAGATGCAAAACGCGCAATCCGTTGCGCTACAACTCGAAAAGGTCCGCGACAAGCTGCCCCTGCTCTACGAACGGGACGACATGCTGCTGACCATGATCCAACAGCGAGGCGATGTGGAGCGCGTCAGCTCGCGCAACATGCGCCTGCCGCTTCAGATTCGTCCCGGAGGCAAGGCCGGTCTCGCCAATATGGACGGCGGCGACCTGGGCCGCGGCTCCGGAACCACCTACGACGTGGCGCAAGTCACGCCGGTATTCTTCCGCCACGCCGTGGAAGTCACCAAGCTCGTCGAATACGCCTCCAACGCGCCGGAGAAAGCGATCGAGAACGCCGCCAAGCGCGAAGTGAAAAACGCCATGGCGCAGTTCCGCTCGTTCCTCGACAAGGTGATGCAGACCAACGGCAACGGCGTGCTCGGCACGATCAGCTCGATCACCACCAGCGGGCTGCCGTCCGGAGTGGCCGCGCAGTTCACCATGGCCAAGCCGCCCGGCGCGCAGCTTTTCTACTACAACCAGACGGTGCAGGTGTACGACCCGACGCTCACCACCAACCGCGGCTCGGCGAACGTCATGCTCGTCGATCCGTTCAACTCGCTGATCCAGGTGGACGCGCTGCCGAGCGGCACCAGCGCCAACGACGTGATCGTTCACGACGGGCTTACCGGCGCGCAGCCCACGTCGCTCTTCGGCATTCTCTACCACCAGTCCAACGCAACCACCGGCACGTGGCTCAACCTCAACCGCTCGACCTATCCGGTGGAGCTGGCCACGCCGCGCGTCAATGGCAACAATTCCGCGCTCACGCCCGGCGCGGTGCGCCTGGCGATCAACAAGGTGCGGAAGTCGCTGGGCAGCAACCAGCTCAGCAAGCTGGTAGCGTACACGTCGCTTGAGCAGGAGCACCAGTGGGAACAGCTCGGCGTCACCATCTCACAAATCATCAAGGAAGGAGCCGGCGGCCGCGCCAGCGACCTCGACCTGCTCTTCACCGGAGAGAAGAGCATGGCCGGCGTGCCCATCAAGTCGAGCATCAACGCGAATCAGTCGCGCATTGATTTCCTCGATTTGTCGCATTGGGGACGCGCCGTCATGCAAGATATCGACTTCTACGACGTGGGCGGGCAAACCGTGTTCCCGATCTATGGGGCCAGCGGCGGGCTCGCTTCGGCGTACATCTTCTACTTCGTCACCGGATTCCAGGTGTGGAACGAGTCGCCTCGCTCCGGCGCGTACATCGACAACCTGGCAATTCCAACCGGCTACTGACGCCGTTTGCTTGATCTGTTGACGTCCCGGGTGCCGCACTCTTTGCGCATTGTGCGAAGGGGGCGGTTCTCCGGATCAGAAAACAGAGGCAGCTTAGAGCGAGGCGAACACTAGGCGAATCTGTTTTTGGAAAGGCACTTATTGATATTACCTGTTGTTGGCGGCGCTGCGGGGAGCTAACATGAGCGAGTTGTTACCCGCCCCTTTCGCCCAGGAGCCGCCGACAATGCCGACCGCGACTGTAAGCGAACCCCCACAGAAGGTTCCAGCATCTAAGCACAATGTGGCACCAAAGAAATCACTCGTGCTCAAGGGTTATATTAGAGCCACCGAGAACGGCCAATTTGAAGGTGTCTGTTTGAATCTCAATCTCGTCGCACGCGGACGAACCCTTGAAGACACGGACAAGAAGCTATTAGAACTGATCGTCGCATATCTGAACGACGCTCAGAAAGATGGCACATGGAGCGATTTGGTGCCAAGACGCGCTCCATTGTCCTATTACATCGAATACTATCGCCTGAAAATGCTTTCTCACTTCAGGTCATTAGTAGACTTCAAGCTATTTGTTCGTAGCGCGCCGTGCTCGGCGCATGCCTAAACGATACCCTCCCCTAACCGCGAACGAGGTTATCGCAATCCTAAAAGCCCTCGGGTTTGTATATTCCCATTCTTCAGGCGGACATGACTTCTATAAGAAAACTTATTCGGGCAAAGCACACACGGTAACTGTTGATCCTAAGTGTTCTCCATTCGACGATTTTCTACTGAAAAGCATGATTTCCCAATCCGGCTATCCGCGCGAGCGATTCTACGCAGCGACCAAAAAGACAGCCAAGAAGATCGGCGTCTCACCAGCCAAGGAAATGGCCGACTAAGGCGTACCCCGCGAACCGACGCACTACCCGGACTGCCCCCCGATTGACGGCAACACCGCGCGGCGATACCATCGGCGGCATAAGGCGTCAGCCGTGATGACGCGGGAGGCTGCCATGAAAGCATCCATCGGGCTTGTGGTTTTGCTCTTGGCAATGAGTTTCGGGGCTTCGGCGCTGCGCGCGCAGCAGGACAGCGCAGACGCAATCGATCCCGCGATGGCCGTGGCGGAAGCGGCTCCCGTTCAGACCGTTACTCCCGCGCAAGTGCTGAAGCTCGTGCAGCAGAAGGACGCGAACGTCGTCCTGGTGGATAGCCAGCCCGCCAGCGGATACGCCGATACGCACATCGCCGGCGCGGTGAATTACCCATGGGTGATGCGCATTTCGAAATTCCCGATCAGCCTGCCGCGCGATAAGACGCTGATCTTCTACGGTTCCTGCGAAAACGATACGCACGGCATCGTCACACAGCTTGCCCAGTACGGCTACCTCAACGTGAAAATCATGAACGGCGGCCTCTACAAATGGGAGGCGCTGAAGTATCCCGTAGTGCGCGACAGCGACGCCACCCATCCGGACCTGTCGCAAGCGGCAGCGCCTTCCGCTCACCGCGGAAATTAGCCGCGCTGCGGTAGTGGAGCGCCGGCCTTTAGGCCTGCATCTGCCGCGCTAAAGCGCGGCGCTACAGAACCTCCGATCGAATCTGCAGCTTTGCCCGCCGCATGTGCGCAGGAGCTTGTGCCTTCTCAGCTTCGTAAACCGTTCTCGCAGGTCAATTTTCAGATGACATTCTTCGCGACCAGCCGAGCGCGCTGGGGTGCGCTGGCTCGCCGCTGGCTGTGTAGCGTCGACCTTCAGGCCGGCATCTTCCGCGCCAAAGCGTAACGTGCCGCACGATACGTGCGGAGGGTATTTCTGGCTGGCGGAAGCGCGGGCCATCAGCCCGGCGAAAAGCGAGCGCACAGAATCGCGGCCTTGGCCGCGGGAGTTTCCACCGGGGATAAAACCCCGAACCGGTATCGAGCGTTACTTCGCGGGCCTGAAGGCCCGCGCTTCCACCAGCCGAACCAATTCCTGCCGTTCTTACGCCTTGATTAAAGTCACTCGAGAAACGCATCGGACACCCGCGTCGATTCAAGAGCGCGTGGCGCGCGCGGGAGGATTGAACCGGCTCGGCGAGCCCAACTTCCGCGTCGTCTGGGGAGGGGCGCGGCTTGCATGGATCGGCGGACGCTGGACGGACCGCGACGCGCACGGCAACGTGATTCGCGAAGCTGTCGAGCTGCGGCAGGCGCCGAAGTACGTCCCTCACGACCGCTGGCACATCGAGCGCTGGATGCCGCCCGAAGCATACGGCTCGCCGGATCTCTGGCGCGCGCAAACCACTGAGATCGAGGACGGCATCTCCATTCCGGCGCTCGGCCCGTATCCATCGCGCGGCGACTACGAGCACTGCTTCACGCTCGCGGGCGTGCACGGCGAATTTATCCCGCTTTCGCCCGCGGCCTGCGATTGGATCGTGAGGGCGGTGGAATGGGCGCGCCGCCAGCCGCGAACTGCGCGTCGCGCAGCCGTGGCCACGCGCGAATCCCGCCGCGCGCTCGATTTCGATCGCATCGCGGACGACCTTCTTGACGACGCAGTCCCGGCGTTTCATGCGCGGCCGTTCGTATCGCTTGCAGGGAACTCAACTTCTCGATTGCAACTCTGAGGACTTCGCGCGCCGGCGACGGCGAGAGGTGGTCGAGCCGGTTTGGGGAGTGTTGAAGGAGCAGCGCGGGATGCGGCGGTTTCGCATGCGAGGGATGGCCAAAGTGGCCGCGGAGTTCGCCTTCGCCGCGACGGCCTTGAACCTGACCCGATTGTGGCGCCTCCGCCCGTCCCTGTAACGCATGGCCGAACCGCTGCTGCGAGGCCGCGCACCCCGTCGCTGTCAAACGCGAGCAAGAATTTACTATTTCGAGCCGCAGCCCACGAGTTGCCACACAGACTCTTTAGCCCCGGTGGAAACACCCGCGGCTAAAGCTGGGGGAAGATTTCTGCGCCTCTTCGCCGGGCTAACGCCCGGCGCTTCCACCAATGCGTCACGCTTTCCAGCCCGATCCGAAAGGACACCCAAGTGAAAACGGAAGCACCCAGCAGCGCAAACGCATCTCCAGCCGCGCTTGGCCTCGGTGTACGGCGCGATATTCTCGTCGACACAGCTCCGAAATCCGACACCGCCGCGACGGTCAGTATCGCGTCGATCTCCGAACAGGATTGGTACGTTTCGCGGACGCACGGCGTTTATCACATCCCAGCATGCGCGAAAGGCGAATCGTACGCGCTGCTGCTGATCACCTCGCGCGGCGACGCGCTCGATCTGGGCGACAATCGCCGGTTTCCGTTCACCATTTCCGCGCGCGAAATTGCCGAGGATCTGCTGCAGGATCTGCATGACCACGGCGTGTTCGTCTGCGCTGGCGCGCGGCCCACTGCCGACGAAATCGCCGCTGCCACGGCGCGGCGCGACGCTTACTACCACCGCCTGATCGCCGATGGCGACACGCTTTGGGCGCGCGGCCATTCGTTCCGTGAAATTTCTGATATGCACCGGCGCGCGGCGATCGCGCTCGGCATCGAACGCGAATGGGCCTATGTGCCAATGCGCACCGGCGAATGCCCGGCGTGCGGCGAAAAGATCAAGCTGGGCGTGGCCGTATGCAAGCATTGCCACGCGATCCTCGACGCGGAAAAAGCGGCGAAACACGGGCTCGGCGCGGCGGCTCCTGCCGTGGGCGAGCAGCAGGGCGGCGCCGGCGCGGCACGCGAATCGCGCGAGCAGCGCAAGTAGCTCCGCGCTCGGCACACCAGGCAGCGCACGCCTTTTTACCCGGCAGTTCTCGAAAACTGTAAACTGCGTGCGCCCGGCGCGCCACCGCACGCGCTGGCGCGTCAAATCGCGCCCGATTCTGGGACGCAGCAAGTGGGGCGCGACAAACACACCCGAATTCTTGCGGAAGGGAAGCAGACGATGAATATCGCGATTACCCGCTCGATTAAGGGCTCGGTTAGCGGCTCAAAGACCAGCGGCCAATCGGCTGTTCGCGGCGGAAATTGGGCGCGCGCTGCGGTTGGCGCGCCGCGTGGAGCGATTCCCGGCGTCGGCCGCCTCCAGGATGTGCCTGTGAAGCTTCACAAAGCTCCAGGAGCGCGTTTCGGCTTGTCGCCGGCCATACTCCCGGTTCTTTGCGCGCTCGCGCTCAGCGCGGCTCTAATCGCCCCTTCTGCGTTCGCGCAAGGCTCGCGCAAAGACGACATCGTCTTCGGCCCCTCCGGCCATCCCATTCCCAACGCCACGGTGCGCGTTTGCCAGTCCGGCGCCACCGGAACCCCGTGCACGCCGCTCGCCGCGATTTATACGGACGCGACTCTGACCGTCGCCTCGCCAAACCCTTTCCAAACCGACGGCATCGGCAACTACCACTTTTACGCGCCCTCCGGCCGCTACGAAGTGCAGATTTCCGGCCCCGGCATCACCGGCACCATCACCAATCCCGACGTGATCTTGCCGGCGGATACTTCGTCCTCCGGCGCGGGCAACAACATCTCCGCGTTCAGCCTCACGCTCGGCGGCAACTTGAGCGTTGCGGGAAACGCTACCGTCAACGGCACGCTGACCGCGCCGAATTTCAATCCGGGCAATTTCAGCCCGTCGACGCTCAACGTGACCGGCAACGAGAGCGTCAAAGGGCCGCGCCCACGCATCGACGTGACCGCCTACGGCGCGAAAGGCGACGGCACGACCGACGATACCGCGGCGATTCAAGCGGCGATCAGCGCTGCATGCGCATTGTCCACGCGGCCGACGGTGTTTTTCCCGCCCGGCGCGTATCTGGTGACGCAGACGCAGAACCCTTCCACCTCGCCGATTTTCACCACCTGCTCCGAACTGCACATCGAAGGATCGAGCACCGGCGGCGGCGCGCAGTTTTTGTCCGCCCCGGAGACGCAGATTCTGGTGCAGGCAGGCGCGAACCCGAATGCGGCCCCGGTGTTTTCGTTCGCTTCTCCGCAGAATGACGGCACCGTGGAAAACATGGCGATCGACGGTTACAACCAGGCCGTCTACGTCTCCGGCGACGACGTGCGATTTCAGAACACGTGCCTGGCGGTTGGATCGCCCACGGGCATGGCGGATAACACGCCGCTCGAGATCGCGGACACGATCTGGCTATGGTTTAACGGCGGCTGCCTGCAAACGCAAAGCGGCACGATTCCGGTCGCCATCTTCGTCACCGACAACACGTCCGCCAGCGACGGGCTCTTCTACTTCCAGAACAGCATCTGGAGCGGCGGCGGCGCTGAATATTTGGGCCGGACCAACACCATCAGCGGCGTAACCGGCAATTTTCTGTTCCGCAATATCACGCTGGAAAACTGCGGTACCGATTTCTTCAATTTGTCATCATCTTCCGGTGTGGTCACGCAGGTCGCCGCGATCACTCTCGATGGGGTAGTGATGTCCGACTGCAGCAACAGTGGAGCGCTGGTGAACTTCAACATTCCAGGCGCCAATCTGAGCGGCGTCTCGATCGACCATTCGCAATCGGCCGGCGGCGCGGCCATCAAGATGAGCTCGGGCACGCTGACGTCCGCGAGCGTGAAGGGCTGCGAATACGCGTGCAGCTCAGCCGTGCTGGACGCCAACGGCAAGCCGGTGGGCGGCAGCGTGGTTCAAAATTTCAACGGCTACGATTTCATCGTGAACACCGCGGATAGTAACGACCGCTTACGTTCGGACAGTATCTTCGGCGACCTCGACGGCCCGGGCGAACGCTTCACGCAGGCGGGAAACAAATTCGCCAATCTGGCGATCGATCCGGCCGCCGGCATCCTGTTTGGCGATGGCGCCAGCTACGGCTACAACGCGCAAGCAAACGAAAACACCAGCGGCGACCTCGATATCGGTTTCGCCAAGTCGCTGCCGCCGACGAACGTTTCCGGCACTCCCACCACGGGCGGCACGCTCGGGTCCGGAACTTACTACTACTGGGTGCGCACGGCTACATCGTGCAGCGGCGCAGGGAATTACTTCTCCGCGCCATCGCTGCCTTCCGCTGCGGTGGTGGTCGCCAACCCGAACGATGCCGTTACCGTCAATTGGACCGATCCGCCGGCCGGGCCCGTTGCCAATCCAGGCTATTGCGTGCTGCGCAGCACCAGCGCCGCCTGGCCCGCTGGCAACGCCTATTACTCGACCGTCTTCATTTCAGGCAGCAGCACAAGCTTCACCGACACCGGTACGAGCATGTCTTGCTGCGGATACGGCCAGCCAGCGGCGGCCAATATGGCCACGGTGGACCGGTTCACGCCCACTTCGCTCGGCATCAACACCACCACCCCGCAATACAATCTCGACGTGAACGGCAGCGCCGCCGTGAATTCGCTGAACGGAGTGCAAAAAGCCGAGCGATTTTCCGGCGCGGACGCGGTGGCCAAAATCAACGCATGCTTAACCGCGGCATCGACCACGTCCGGCGTCTGCGACGCGCGCGGGCTCACCGGCACGCTCACGGCCACGTCGCACATCGCGATTCCCGCGGGCACGGCGCTGCTGTGGGGTTCGGCGCAGCTTACCGTGAACGATTCGACGACGCACGACGCCGTCGAATTCCTGGGCGACGGCGCGGCGCTGGTTGGCTACGAGGAAGCCGGGCTCGGCACCGTGCCGCGCCCGGATGCGTCCGGCTACATCGCCTGCGGATTGCCCGGATGCACGGTGGCCGATAATCCCAACGCCGCCACGCGCAACGTGGACTGGATTCACATTAAAAATATGTATTTGCAAGCCGACGGCGCCAATTCGACCGTCCTCAACCTCACCAGCATCGGCCACGCCGATCTTGAAAATAATCGCTTCGTCCTCGGCACCGGCGGCAGCTCGTACGGGATTTATGGCAACACCTCCACCGGAGACGAGGATTCCACCAACAGCCTGATCAAGCACAACGAATTCGATCCGCAGAGCCAGAACGACGAGTGCGTCTATCTCGCCGGCATTTTCAACTCCATCGTAATGGAGCAAAACTCCTGCTACCTGCCGGCGCAAAATACCGGCACGATCGGCTTCGCGCTGGCGAAGGACACCAACGGCAACTATCCGAATAACGACGAGTTCTACGGCAACGATTGCGAGGCGGCGTCCGCATCGTTTGGCCAGATCTGCTTCAACATTCTGAACGCGCAGAGCACCGTGATCGGACCGAACAATCGCTGCGAAAATGTTTACAACTGCTTCCAATTTCCGTCCGATGGCAGCGCCGTGGGCATCCACCTGCTCGACCCGTACATTTCGATTTCGTCGAACACTTCCGTGAAGCCCAACGAGCCGGCGTCCGCGATGGTGGCCATCGACAACAACGGCCACAACTGGCTGCCGTCGATGCACTTCGGCATAAACGATCTCGCCGGGCCGAATTTACTCGGCAACGCCGGATTCGAAGGCTGGCAGAATTCGACCACGCTCGATTACTGGGGAGGCGTGAGCGGAACGAACATCAACCAGCCGGGCAGCGGCATCTACACACAGCAATCGAGCGCCAGTTCGCCCGCGGATTCGATGACACAGGGAAGTTACAACGTGGCGATCGGAGACAACCCGACTGCGGGCCTGGGAATTAACTCCGAGTGCATCCAGGTGGATTCCACGCTGAACTACACGCTGGCGTTTCGCATCGCCGCCGCGAGTACGGCCGTAAATTTCCGCCCGGGGTTCCGGTTCTATTCGGACGCGAATTGCACCGAAGCCGACCGAATCACCGGCGTGGCCACCAACGCGCGCGTGCTGACGCCGGCAAATTACGCGGGCATCTCCACGCTTGCAGGGACCGGCGCGAACTGGCAAAGCACCAACGCGTCGCTGACCTACAACAACGGGATCACCTGCAATTGCAACGTGACCGGCGCGGATTGGCAGGTTGCGGCCGCGAACAACTGGACGCCCACGCGCAACTTCGCCATCACCTTCCACGTGCCGAATTCGTACGGGAGCCCATCGACCATCGCGCACTCGATGCGCGTGTTCATCCTGGAAAATACCGCGGCGAGTCCAAACGTGATCTATGTGGACGACGCAGTGCTGAGCCAGGGGCCGGTCAGCACGGACGTGCCGCTGCCCGGTTACGTGCCCGACAGCGGCAATCCGACGGTTTACGGCAATCTGACCGTGAGTGGCGGACTGACCGTGGGCCCGAGTGCGCTGCCCGCCACGCTGACCAGCGGCACGCCCACGGCGAACGATTGCGCGGAGTTTACCTCGGGCACTGTCACCAACGTGCAGGATTCCGGCGCGCCGTGCTCGTCACTGCTTACGCGGTTTTCGCTGGGCACCGTGGTCGGCGGGCAATCGCCGAGCGCCGCGAACGCCGTCAACACGTCGGTGATTTATCTGCCGAACATTCAATTTTCGAAGATTGCCGTGGACGTTTCGACGACGGACGCGAGCACCAGCGACTACTACAGCTGGGCGATCACCGATCTCAGCGGCAACGTGAAATGCTCGGTGGCGGCGGTGAATTTGACGGCGGGCGGGACGAGCGATCAATCGTGCACGCAGGGAACCGTGACGCTGCCGAATGGCGCGTACATTTTCGCCTTCACCGGTAACGTCACGACCGCGAAGATCGCTTATAGCGGCACCGCTCCGCTGGCGCTATCGAGCGCAACGTCCAGCTCGACCAGCGCGAGCGGCGCGATGACGTTCCCCATCTCCGTGCCCGCCGCCGGCGCCACGTTCAGCGGCTACGGACTGCCCGCGATCGTCCTGCACTAAAGCAAGCCCTTGGGCGGCTGTTCACCTGAGGCGATGGGTTGGCTTTGCGACACGACAGTGTGAGGGAGGTATGCATGGCGCGTATACTAGAATTGTTGTATTGTATGGCGCTCCATGACGGCCACTCTCGACATTCGACACGAAAGTCTGGCTTACTCAGCTACGTTCGCTCGTCCTCCCCTCGAACTCTGGGGCGCGGGCGGGCGGATAATTAGGGGGTTTTGTGAGGCCCTAGAGCCTTACAATGTGACCCTCCGTAACGTCCAAGTGAGCCCCGCAGCGGCAACTGCGGCCGATACTGTTATCGCAGTCCAGATCGGGGCAACAGTTCTCAAATTTTCTTTCGAAAAGGTAGAGGCCACGTTTTCCGGCTTTACTGAGGAAGAGTTTCGTGGAATTCCAAAGTTTCTCCGATTGTCCACTGGCTGGCTCAAAAAAGAGTTTCCGTTTTCCGCGCATGAGGCTTGGTATTTCTGCCACGCGTTTCTGAAAGGCCCGACCGTCGATGAGTTCCTGAAAAGTATCTACCGGAATCCAATAAAATCGGCGGGTTTAGACCTAGGGAGCGGCGCGGTATTCTATCGCGCCCTTCCCGAAAAGGCGTGGACCGTACAGTTGACTATCGACAAATCGCAGCAGTTTCCTGGTGCATTGTTCATAGGGCTTAGACTTAACATCGCCACCGGCGCTGTCGACTACGACCTGCTGTTCGCGGACGGTAGACAGTATTTGGTCAAAGCGCTGACTGATTTGGGAGTAACTCTCCCTAGTATTGAGGACTAAGCGCAAGGAGCAGACTATGGCCAGTCAGCCTATTCTGGTCGGGCCGCTGGGTGAAGCACCGGCGGAGCGGCGGTTGCGCCCAAAGCTTGAGGCAGGGGTGCAGCGGTATTTTCAGGGTCTGCCTAAAGCTGCCGCAGGAACGTTAATTGACATTGAATGCCCCTCGCTCGCTGGTGGTGAAATTCTAGCTCGGATCAATTTGCGGAGCGGATCAGAGATGCCGTCATTCGCTCTTGTCGCACAGGGTGCCGAAAACTGGCTCGCGGATTGGTCTCGATCAGTCGTTGAGGCGATCGATTCCTTACTGGCGGTCAGGGAAGACGAAGTTCCCGCAACCCAGTACGCGTACGAGAAGGCGCGCTCGATAGTTGAGTCCGCTTATGGGCGGGTCAGGGCGCAAATGAACGTGCCCGAGGTCATTCCTCGGCCCGCGGTTACGACCGATGACGTCGGCGGAGTTAGGTTGTCTTGGCGCGCAAATGCCAAGCAGGTGCGTGCCAATTTTGGGGCCAGAGATGGATTGAGGAGCTACATATATTTCGAGTCCGACCATGAGCACGACGTTGAAGAACTAAACGCCGACAGGTTGGCTGGAAGGCTCGCTTGGCTCACGGGGCGGTAGGTAACTCGGGTCCTATCCCAATCCGAGATCTACTGCCGCAGGATGTCTTGCTCCGCGCTCTCCTGAGGCGGAGCTGGTTGGACAATCTCCACGAAGCTTTTATGCTGCGAACCGATGACGAAGGCCTCTCGGTTTGCTTCGATTGCTCACCTGAGGACTGCATCGCGGTCCTCGGTCTCAATCGCATACACGGCGTAGCAAGCCTGCTGGTAAGCGGCGCAACCGAGCTCGGTCTTACAGTCACACCAGACCAGCCTCACCACGCGCTAGTCGTCGGCATCCCTCATAAAGAACAGGATCCGGACCAGGCTGAATGGCTCGCGAGCCAGCTAGCTGCCCGGGCCGTAATTGTCGACCGTACACGTCGCGAACGCGCCGATTAGCGATCGGTTCACCGTAGCCATACTGCCAACCCGTAATGCCTATCCACAAGTAAGTCGTTACTGACTTTCCCGGAGGCTGCCATGCCCGTTGTACCCACCACGGCGTATTCGCAGGCGGAAGACGCCCTCAACCTGGCGCGCGCGCTGGTGAACGACACGTCCGGCGCGGTTTTCACGGACACGCTGCTGATGCCGCTGCTCAATTCGTCCTATCGCGGCTTGCAGCGCGAACTGGCGGAAGTCGGAGTGAGCGTGCTGGTGGAGCAGCAGGATCTCGATCTCGAGCCCGATCCCGCGACCGGCGTTACGCCGATGGAAATCAGCGACACATCCAGCCCGCAGCTGCCCACCGATTGCCTGGTCCCGCACATGCTGTGGGAACGCGCCACGGCGCAGACCACGGACGTGTTCGTGCCCATGGAGAAATTCACCAGCGGCGGCGGGATGCTCAACCTGCAGCCGAGCAGCTATCTGCGGCTCTGGGAATGGCGCGAGGACCGCATCAATCTGATCGGCGCGACGCAGGCGATCACCGTCCGCATCCGCTACGAAAAAGTTCTGCCGGAGCTGACGCCGGGCACCGATCCGGTGCAGATTCGCTCGGCCACCGATCCGCTGGCGTTTGCCACGGCGGCGCTGGCGGCGCGATCGCGCGGCGCGCGCGCGCTGGCGCAGGATCTGCTGGGCGCGGCGGCGATGGCCACGGAAAATTTGATCGAGCGCTATGTGCGTCCCGAGCAGGTGAAGGGGCGGCGGCGCATGCCGTACAGCTATCACCGCCGGGTGATTTATTTGTAGCGCGAAGTGCGCTGAAATTACCGCGGTTCGCAGGTTGGCCGGGTCGCGTGCGCACTGAAGGGCGGCGCTACATAAACCGTCTAAGCGCAACGCGCGGCGAAAAGCACTACTTTGTAACGACGTCGAGCGTGACCTGAAATTGGCGCGCGGTATTCAACGAATTGCCGTTCGCGTCGAGCGCCGCGGCGTGGAAGGCCAGGTTCGTCACGCCCGTGGGCGTGGCGGTCGTGTTCGTCGGGGCGTGGTGGTGGCAGCCGCTCAAGATCGCTGCGGCGAGCCCGACGCACGCGAAGAGCAGCGGCACGCGCTTGCGCGAAAGCGCGTTACCCGGCGCGGCGAACTTTGCTACCAGCAGGCCGATCACGCCGAATGCGGCAAACACCAGTAGAGCGGGGTAGAGCGGAGAGCCTTTGTTCGCAGACTCGCCCGCGGCGGCCGGCGGGCCGGGCCGATTTGCGGGCGGCGCGCCAATGAACGCCGTCTGCGATGGCCCGTACGATGAGCAGCCGGTCGTCGGAATCGGCGCAACGGTTTTAATCGACGACGTGACGAGCACCATCTGCACGCTGACGGGAGTTCCGGGCGTGATCGCCGCGGGGCAGGGTGTGACGGCGCAGCTGGTGTTCGTTGGCAAATTGGTGGGACAGGTGAACGTCACCTGCTCGCCGTTCATGCCGAAGACGCTGTCCGGAGTGAGAGTGGCGTTGAAGGTGGCCGTGCCGCCGGGAATTATGGAAATTTCGGTCGGCAGCTGCGTGGAGATGCTGTAATCGTCGCCCGCGCCGGCCAGATTCAGCCCGGCGACGTCGCCCTGCGCATCGGTAACGACAATCGCGCCCTGGCGCAGGCCGGAAGCCGTCGGGGTAAAGGCGACCATGATGTTGCAGCTCGCGCCGGAGGCAAGCACCGACGTGCACGTCGAAGACTGCACGGTGAAATCCGGCGCCGTGGAGCCTTGCGCGATCACCGAGCCGGTCGGCACGGATAAGCCGGTGATTTGCGCGCCGGATGTGTTTTGCAGCTCATACGTTTTAGCAGGAGAGATGCCGCCGACCGGAGTGTTGCAGTAGGAAAATAGTTTCGACAGTGCGCAGGGAGCGGTGCTGCTTGATGCGTAGCCAAACGTAAGCCCAGTGCCAAAACCGATCCCGCTCGTCGTCGATCCCTGGAGATAGATCGAGGTCGACTCTCCGTTCGAATCGCTCGCGGTGAGAGCAGCGGACCGCATCCCGGCCGCAGTGGGCGTGAAGGCGACGTCGATTGTGCAGGTGCCATTGGGCGCAAGCGCCCCCGTGCAAGTGGTGCTGTCGATCGCGAAGTCGTTCGCGGCGAATTCCGACTCAAGTCCGGAAATTGGCTGCGGCGATATCGTAATGCCCGTTGCACCAGTGCCGGTCGAAAGTGTGAATTGCTGAGTCGCGCTCATGGCGCCGACGCTCTCCGGGCAAAACCAGAACGCGTTTGCTTTCGGCGCGATGATGCCGCAGCCGGTAACAACCGGCGGAGGAGCGAGCGCGAGCTGAGAGCCGGTTCCTTGCACGTTGATGACGAGGGAGTCGCCCGCAGCGTCCGTAACGTCGATGGCCGCTTGCCGCAGACCGGTGATGGTTGGCGAAAATGCCACGCTGAAGTTGCAGCCCTGATTCGCTGCGAAATTGCCGGTGCACGAATTGGATGTAATTGTGAAATCGCCCGCGGCGAAATTGGCGGAGAGACCTGTGATCGCCGCGAGGGAAACAGCGACTGAATTAGCGACCGCGCTAAAACTGATGTCGTACCGCACGTTCGGACCGGTCGTTCCCGGAACCTGCTCGCAAAAGCCGAAGGCGGGTCCCAGCTTGCAGCCAAGGGCCGCGGGCGTTACCGGGCCTAATTCGATCACAGGGAGCGGGTTCGATTGCGAGGCGAAGACTTGCGGCAAGCCGCTGCCTGTCGCCAGCGCGAAGGCCGCCAGAATCGCCACCGTTACCGCACCAATAGCAAACAATCGCCGCACGAAGCTCTCCCCGCTCAAATTACGCAGCATGAACTCTGATCGACGCCTTTGATTCACCGGCGGACGGCAAGGTTGTGTCTACCACCCCAGCACGCAAGTCCGGCGTGCCCGGATCCGGCACGTGTCGCCGCCGGCAAGTCGCTCAGAGCAAAGAGACTTTGCCACAAAGACGGCCATGATAACAGCGCCAAGCCGCCGCGGCCAGCGAATCGTGGCTGCAGACGAATTTTTCCACAGGTTGCGGAGCAGTGAGCGTTTGGTGGAAGCGCCGGGCTTTAGCCCGGCGAATGCGAGGGAGCGTACCTCCGGCTTCAGCCGTGGGAATTTCAACCGAGGCTAAAGCCTATACGCTACGCCGGCGCTTTTTCGCGGGCCTGAGGGCCGCGCTTCCGCCGGAATTAGCGCGCACTACGAATCATCCCGCGCGACGCCGGCTACGCATCGTCGGCGGTCCCTGGCGAATGGCGCGGTTGCGGCTCAAGTTCCTAATCACTCGTTACGCATCACCGCTCTTCCAGGAGGAACCATGGCACTTACCTTCACGCTGGTGGACACGTGGGACGACGGCAAGCGCGTCCACGTAACAGGCACCCTCACCGCATCGGGCAGCTACACGACCGGCGGCGACACGCTCGACCTTTCGCAGTTTCCCGTGATCGCTTCGACGCAGCCTCCCATCCAAGGCACCGCGTGGCTCGACGGGCTCGCCGGCTACGATTACGCCTTCGCACCCGGAGCGGCGCTGAACAACGGCAAAGTGAAAGTCTTCCTGCAAGGATCGAGTGCCGGCGCATTTCCCGAGCTCGCCTCCGGCGCCTATCCCGCCGCCATCACCAGCGACAGCATCACCTTCTACGGAATTTTCAAGAAGCTGCAGTAGCGGCTGGCTAGCTCGCTTCTACGCGCACGTCCGGGAATTTGCGAAAGCCGCGGTCGAAGGTTGCCACCGGCATATTTTCTGCCGACGCCGTGGCGGCGAGCAGACAGTCGACGAAGTGGAGTCTCGTCTTTCGATAGCGTTCCAAAGCGTCCAGGTGAATCGCGGCCTCTCCGATCTGGACGCCGGGACTCAAAACGAGCGTTGCCAGAGACGCCGCAATCAATGCGCGCGGATGCTGATAGAACGACTCGAACACGAACACGCACTCGGCCAGAACAGCAGGCAGCAACACGAGCGCCAGGTCGCCTCTGTCGCAGGCCTCGAATAGCTTTCCTGCAGCCTCCGCGTGCTTCGGATGGTCCTGTACCAGGTATCGGACGATCAGATTCGTATCGATGAGACGGCGTTTGCTCACCGGTTGCGCTTTCGGCGGCGCGAAGCCGCAAGGGCCGCCTCACGAATTTGATCGAATGACATGCCCTCGCCTTTCTTGCTGGCAAGCGCGCCCTTGAGAGAGCGCAGTCCTGGGTGAACGCGAATGGTCGCGTGGTCGCCTTGCACCACGTACTCCAGCCGAGTGCCCGGCCGAATACGCAATGCCTCACGGACTTTGCGCGGTATCGTCGTTTGCCCTTTGCTAGTCACAGTGGAATGAGGCATCCTGGGTCCTTACGCACGCATATCTCCTTACTTTCAAATTATCCCTTACCTTTCTTCAAGACGCAAGAAGGCGGATTAGCGCTTGGGGCATCAGCCGTTCGGCGGCAAGTGCTGCGCGCGAAAGACCGCCACGATCGAGCCGTCGGCGACGAATGCCGTATCCGGCGGCCGCTCGCTGAGAAACTCGAACTCGCGCGGGTAGACGCCGGCGACGGAGCCTTCGAACCTCGCCGCAGCGGACGCTTGCACGCGCCACGGCGGATGCTCCACGCGGTACTCGTCGGTGGCGTGAGCCGATCGGCGCGCATAGCCCCAGTAGTGCTCGGCGATGAACTCCTCGTGCGAGCCAGGCTCCAACGGCCGCAGCGGCCCGAGCTTTTCGGCGATTATGCGATTCCACTTTCCGCCGTGGAGCCAGGCGTATTCGTAGCCCTCTGCGTCCAATTGGTGGCGCATCGGAAGGCGCACGTAGTTTTCGCCGTACACAGCATTCGCCACCCACGCCACGGCTCGCCGCGGCACGATCTCGCGGATGAACACCACGCCGCGCCGCCTCTCCTGGCCCACGTCCCGGCGCACGTAAAAGCGCAAATTCACTTCCTCGAAGTTGGCGTGGAAGGGAATCGGAATGCGCCGCACGCGCGTGTTCAGAAACAGGAAGCCCACCAAGCTCACGTACGTGCGCCCTTGGCAGAAATCCAACTCGACGCCGCGCGGGACGTACGGCGCGAGCAGTGCCGCATCCACTTCGTAATTCAGCATCACCAGTTGGCGCCACTCCGCGGTCAAAAACGGGGTGGTGCCCACCGACGAATTGGCATCGGGCCTCGAAAAGGCCGGCGCCTTTTGCCGGGCAGGAGTTAGCGGAGACAAATTTCCCTCGCCATTCTTAGCAAGCCCACACAAAACCATGTCGATTGAAACATTTTCGCCTCTGCCGCTCAACATTTTCGGCTCGTGGATCACGCTGCTCGATCCCTCGGACGTTCCGCCGGGAATGTCGCCGAATCTCGGCGACGTCGATTTCTTTCCGGGCGGAGTGCGCACGCGCCCCGGACTGGTGTCGGTATTCTCCACGATCGGCGGCGCGCCGCAGATCAATGGCCTGAAAAGCTACATCAACACCAACCTGCAGCCGTTGCTGCTAGTGCTCGATTCTTTCGGCAATCTCTTCCAGGAAATTTCGCCGGGAGTACTCAGCCTGCTGGTCGCATCCGCCTCGCGCGCGAACATGTTTCTGGCATCGACCACGCATTTTGGCCGCGAGTACATGGCGTTGGGCGATGGCCTGGTGGGCCAGGATTTTCCGCGCCAATTCGACGGCACGAATCTCGACCGCGTCAGTCAGGTAGGGCCGGGCGAAGGCCCGTCGGTGGCCGACTCGACCACCAGCGGAAGTATTTCGCCGGGCGTGCACCAGGTTGCGGTCGTGTTCGTCACGCGCCAGGGCTACTGGACCGCGCCTTCTCCGCCGGTTTCATGGACTGCGGCCGGGAACCTGAAAGTCAACGTGACGAATATTCCCACGGGCCCGTCGAACGTGGTGCAGCGGCTTCTAGCATTCACAGCTTCGGGCGGCGCGAGTTTCTATCACGTGCCCGCAGCGATGGTCATCAACGACAACACCACCACGTCGCTGACGGTCGATTTCACCGACACGATTCTGCTGTCCGGCACGAGCATGGATTATCTCTTCGGACAGGTGGAGCTGCCCCCGCAGCTCGGTTCCGTGGCATACGCGGAACGGATGTTCTGGTGGGGCGAGCGCGCCAATATCGACCGCTTCCGCAATCTCTCGTTCGATGGCGGCTGGGATGCATCGGGCAACGGCCGCCCGCTCGGCTGGCAGCTCGATCCCGCGTTTGGCGCGGGAGGAAGCCGCGAGTCCACGGACGTGTTCTGGGGCGACGCCTACCGCCTCACTGCCGACGGAATCACCGCCAGCCGCGGCATGATCGAGCAGTACGCGGCAATCGACGATGCCGGCAATCCACTGTTGGTCGGCAACACGGATTATTCCGTCCGCGCGCGCATCAAGCGCAGCGCCGGCCTGACGACCGGCAACTTGCGCATCGTGGCGTACAGCCCGACGGCGGGACAACTCGGCGCGGGGCTATCCGTCTCCGCCGCGCAGGCAACCCAGGAGTATGTGGAATTCAGCGCGCAGCTCTTCCCGCCGCAAGCCTCGATGCCGCAGGACACGCTGCTGCGCGTCTATGCCGATGGCTTCCCGGCGCCTTCGGGCGAGTCGTTCCTCGTCGATTGCATCGAAGTGTTTCCCACGAACGCCGCGCAGAACCCGTCGCTCGTGCGCGCGTCCGGCACGGACCAGCCCGAATCTTACGACGGCGTCACCGGCATCATGAGCATCGCCGACAACAACGGGCAGGGCCTGCGCGCGGCGTTCACGTTGCGCAATAATTTGTACTTTGTGAAGGAGCGCAGCCTGTACGTGACGGCCACCGACGGCGTGAACGAGCCTGCGCTCTGGCAAGTGGAGGAAGTGTCGAACCAGGTGGGCACGCCTTCCGTGCACGGCGTCGGGATCGGCGAAGAATGGGTGGTGATCGCCGGGCGTTCGGGCCTGTATCTCTTCGATGGCAGCCAGCCGGTAAAACTGTCGCAGGAAATTCAGCCCACCTGGGATGCGATCAACTGGCAGTACGGACACCTGATTTGGGTCCAAGTGGATACGCGGGAAAAGCGCATCTACGTGGGCGTCCCGATGGGCGCGGCCACGCAGCCGAATCAGGTGTTGATGCTCGATTATGCCGAAGGATTTGGCGATCCGATGATCGCCGCGCTCGCCGCTCCGGAACGCGGCCGCAAGTGGGCGCCGTGGAGCGTTTCGGCGAATTGCTGCGCGCTCGTGGAACGTTCGACGGGCGTGGCGCAAATCTTCTTCGGCTCGAATAATTCCAGCGGAAAAGTCTACGCGCTCACTCTGGGCGCGTATTCGGACGATGGCGCGGCCATCAACTCGTTTTATTCGACAGCTTTTCTGGCAGCCACCGGCCTGAGCGGAAGGAATCTCTTCGGGTATCTGACGGGCTACGTGCAGGGCGCCGGATCGCTCGCGCTTTCGTCTAGCTTGCCCGGCGATTCCAGTTCCATCGCGCTTGGAGCATGGACCCTCGGCGCGCCCGCCTCGCGCGATATGGAGCAGTTCACCAACGTGCTCGCGGAGCGCATCTCGTATCAGTTCGGCACGAACGCCGCCGGCTCCTGGTTCTCGCTGACGAAGCTTGTCCCCTGGGCCAAGCCCGATCCCTTCGCCATCGTAAGGGGAGGGAACTAGCTTCCCTTCACAATTTGTCGCAGCCGCCCAACATAAAAGGACACGTTTTGATATGGCGGTGCTTTCGCAGACTCCTTGAGATCTCCCAATGCTGAACATTCAACAAATCGAGTCTTTGCGCCGTTCAAATCCACAGCTTTACGAAGCGCTGCGCCGCATCGCGGGCGCGTCGCTCGGGCCCAATCAGGGCTGGAGCCTCGACGACCAGATCACCGACGGCACCGATTACGCGCGCGTGGTTTCCGGCGCGCTGACGGCAGGGAAGATCGACCCGTCGAAAACAGGCGTGCTGATGAAAGGCTCCGTGCCGCCCACGTGGTCGGGCGCGTTCACCTACGTTTCCACGGCGTCGAGCCTCACCTGGTCGTGGTCCGGTCTGAGCATCTTTCGCGCCGACGGCACGACGACTGCAATCTCCGATGGTTCCATCGCGGTCACGGGACTTGCTGCGGGCACGACCTACTATTTCTATCCGTATTGGGACGATGTTGCGGGCGCGATCGGATGGGTCGCGGGCGCATCGAGCTCGCCGGGCTACGCGCAGCCGGCCAAGACCAACTCCGCGGCGCAGCAGCAGGGGCTGCAAGGGCGCGTGCCGCTATCGCAAGGCGCGGTCGTCGCCGCCACTACCACCAGCGGCACCGGCGGGGGATCGGGCGGCGGCAGCGGAAGCTGCCTGCGCGCCGGCACGATGGTGCTGACGAAAGAGCGCGGTACGGTTGCGATCGAGACCTGCGCGGTCGGCGAGCATTTGCGCTGCCCGTCGTCGGCACGAACCGAAGCGTGGACGCGCATCGTGCGCCTGGAATTGCGCGACGCGGACACATTCATCCGCCTGCACTTTTCCAACGCGGAATCGCTCGACGTGACGCCGCACCACATCTTCACGCTCGCCGACGGCTCGCCGATGCGCGCCGAGCGGCTGTGCCTTTGCGACATGCTCGTCGGCCGCTTCGGGCGCGTCACGCTAAAAAAGATCGAGGTGATCGTCGAGCCCGCACAGAAAGTCACCGTGAGCTGCGAGCCGATGCACCAATTCTTTGCCGGTCACCACGCCGCCTCGATCCTCACGCACAATTACACGTTTTCGTCGTAGCAGGCGCGGTTAATCCTGTTGTCACTCCAAGGGCCAATCACAGACACCATGACCGGAAAACGCTACTACATCACGACTCTCGGTGATTGGCAGCGCCACGCCTCGCGCTTCGCCAATTCGCACTGGCTGGCGATCGGCAACCACGCCGATGCTGCCACTGCGCCGCCTCACGCCGCAACGCGCATTCTGGTGCTCATCGAAGCCGATGAAGGCGCGCACCTGGCGCTCGAAGACGACGCTGCGTTCGAGCCGCTGCCGCATCCGCTGGCGCAGCAGCCCATATCCGCAGTCGCGCAAGCCGCGCTCGCGTCGCTCGGTGTCGCGCCCAAGGCGACTACTTTCGACGCCACCGAAGCCGCCGCGCGCGTCCATCCGCTTCTGCGCCATCGCGTGTTTTAGCGTCTGTCGATGCGTATCCGCGAATACACCGAATCAGACCTGGACGCGCTGCGCCGCATGCACGCGAGCCAGGGCTTCGATTACCCGTTTCCCGATCTCGCCGACCCGATCTTCATTTCGAAGCTGGTGATCGAGGACGACTCCGGCCTCCCGGTGATGGCCGCACTCGCGCGCCTCACCTGCGAGATGTACTTGCTCGTGGATCGGGAAAATCAAGCTGCCGTAGGGGCACAGCCCGGCCCTGGCGAAGGAAGGGATGCTGTGCCCCTACGGAATCGTTCGCGTGGCGTACGCGCCCAGGCAGCGCGCCAGCGCTACGACTGCCTGCTCGCTCTGCACGCCGCCGGCGAACGCGACCTGCTTGCGCGCGGCCTCGATGACGCGCATGCGTGGCTCCCGCCGCAGATCGCGAAAAGATTCGGACGCCGCCTCGAAGCGCTCGGCTGGGTCCGCGACGACGCTTGGACGCCGTATTGCCGCAGGCTTCAGGCCAAGCGCTAGCGAATGCCCGCAGCTTCCGCGCGGCCTCGAAAACCGCAGTCAATATCCCGTGGGTGCAAGTAACGAGAAAGGGTGTTATAGCAACGTGAAAATGTCACCCTAATGGCCCGATGAAAATGTCACGCCCTGAGAAGTTAACCACCGAGGTGGTGGAGTTTGTTTGGTCCGTGGTAAATGGTCACGTCTCCGTCGAGCGATTCGTAGAGGTGAACCTTGGCTCCGGCAAGGCTAAAGCGTTGTGGTTGGGGCGGGATTTGGAAGCGGCGTCCCGCCCATTGCACGACGTTGTCGTTGCCGACGGCGCGTTCGTGCAGGAAGCAGCAGATGCGGGTGAGATCCTGAGGAGCCAGACGCCAGGCTTTTTCGGTCTGGCGCGGGGCGCGGGCAAAGCGGCGGTTGTAGTCGGGAAGAAAGCGGCGCAGGACCTGATTGGCTGTGGCGATATCGGAGGCGCCGGCCAGGCGCAGTTCGCTGGTGAGGCGATCCTGAAAAGTGCCCCAGAGGCGTTCGATGCGACCTTTGGCTTGGGGGCTGCGGGCAGCGATGTAGGTGACACCGAGTTGGGCCAGGGCGCGGCCGAACTGAGTGGGCTGGCGTTTGCCGGCGAGTTGCTCTTCGGTCGACCAGTGATCGTCATTGCGGACGAAAATGCTGTGGCGATCGCCGTACAAGCTGAGGGGCACGCCGTAACGGCGCAGCAAGCGATGGAGCAGGCGGAAATAGCCGCGCGCGTCTTCGGTGGGGAAGAACTGGGCGACCAGGACTTTGCGGGTGGCATCGTCGAGGAAGCCGAGCAGGGCGAGTTCGGAGCCGCGATCTTCGAGCCAGCGGTGCAGGCTGGCGTCGAGCAGAAGCATTTCGCCTTCGCGGGCGCGGGCGAGACGGCGCTGACGATGAGAGGGGGCACGATGCTTGCGGGGCGAGCCGAGACCGTTGCTGCGCAGCAGCCGACGCAGGGTCTCGCGGCCGAGGGAAAGGCCTTCGACCTCGCGAAGCTTTTCGCAGAGATGATGGTCGTTGAAGCCGGCGTAGCGCGTGCGTGCCAGATCGAGGATGCGAGCGCGCACCTGCTCCGGCAGGCGGCGCGGGCTGGGTCGCCCGCGACTGGCGTGTGCCAGAGCCGCTGCGCTGCCTTGCCGGTAGCGGACTTTGAGGCGATGGACATGCCGAGGAGTAATTGCGAGCAGTTCCGCGGCTCTGGCACACGCCAGGTCTCCCTTGATGCAGGATGAAATCACAGCCACTCGTTGCAACTCTTTCTGGCTCAAGCGAAATGTCTCCCGGTTCATAGGGTGACATTTTCACTGGGCCGTTAAAGGGTGACAGAATTATTGGGCCAAGACACAAGTAACGAGAAAGGGTATGCTGTCACCAGAGTTTACGATAGAATGTCACGTTCCTGTACATGTACCGGCGTGGATTGTTCTTCCGCTGGGAGGTGGCATTTCTATGCAGAGGGTCAATATCTTCCAATTCTATACTCTGGGCCACATCGTACACTCCCTTAGCGGAATCGCCGGTGGAACCAAGATCAAGGATTGGTACTACCGCCTCTATTCTGCGCAAGTATGGCTCGATTTTATTTTGCGAGATCAACTCGTCCCCTTGGGAGTAGCTCGCCCGGCCTGTTGGAGCTTACACACGGAAGTAAAAGCCCTTCTTACACCGACCGAGCCAGTCGCCGCCGGTGATCCTCCATCACTGAACATGGAGAGGGAAATCAGTCCGGCGGACGCCTACAACATCGAACACGCGGTTGAGACCTTCGAGACCGTTTTAGCTGCCCAGCTGCAGTCGCTCAGTACGTACTTTGTGTCTCGAAAGCTGGCGTACGAAACGCCGCTGCTGATCGAGGAGGCGGAGAAGCTCCTGCCGGACGACGTCCAGGCGGAGGTGCCTGAAGCCATATATGATCTCCGGCAGGCTGGGAAATGCATCGCCTTCGAGATCCCAACTGCGGCGGGCTTTCACATCGTTCGAGCCACGGAATCGGTCATCAGGAAATACTATGGCGCCGTCGTCGGAAAACTGCCAAAGCCCAAGATGCGGAACTGGGGAACCTATGTTAAAAATCTACAAAAGGCCGGTGCCGACGCACGCGTTACGGGATTCTTGGATCACATTCGCGACACCTACAGAAATCCGGTCTTACATCCGGAGGAGACTCTGAGTCCGCAAGATGCACAAGTCCTCCTAGGCGTGTGCGTTAGCGCGATTGTGTCGATGGTTAGTGCCATGAGAGCAATACCTCCACGAGTTCCGGCGACGACCACTATAGCTCTCTGATTTCTCCTTACGAAGGCATTGACTCGAACGCCCGGCTGCCCGCCCGAGATACTGTTCTGAAAGGGTGCGACAGACAACGGGAGTTTTCCCCATCTTAATCCCAGCTAGGTAATTCCTCGGCGCGGCAAATCTAACTGCGACCGCGCAGCTGTAACATTGCCGAGCCATCAAATCATCCACATTCCCGGAGGTCTTATGTCACGCGGAGCACAGCACACCACGCGCGCGCTTACCGATCAGCAGCTCGCGCAGCAGAACCAGCTCATCTCGCAATCGAATCAGCAGGGGCAGCAGGACCGTTCGCTGATCATGCCGACGGTCCAGAGCCTGCTCACCAGCACGGGCTACACGCCGCAGCAGCAGTCGGCCATCACGCAGCAAAGCCTCGGAGCCGCCAATACCGCCTTGGACGCGCTGCGCCAGCGCGCCGCCAACCGCGCCGCGGCCACCAACAACTCCGCCGGCTTCGGCGACCTGACCGCGCAGCTGGGCCGCGAGCAGGCACAAACCGACGCCAGCCAGGCGCAGCAAAATCAGATCGACTTCGCTAACCAGGCGCTCAAGGAGCACCTCGCCGGACTCAACGCGCTCGGCCAAACCTACGGAATCGATACGAATTTGCTCGGAAAGGCGATGGGCGTCCCGCCGGAATTGCTCGGAGTGCGCCAGCGCGCTTCGGGCAGCACTTCGAGCGGGCTCGGCGGCCTGTTCGGCGTCGGTTCGGGCATCGCCTCGCTTTTCGGCTAAGGCGTCGCCCTCAGCAACTCCGGCTCGAAGCGACCGGCCCCAGCACGCAGCACCTATCCGGAGTGCCGCGGCTTGCCGCCCCTGTCTTGGGGCATCACCGCGGCTGCGCGTGTTCCTGGCGGCCGCGCGCAATCACCACCGAGCAATGGACGTGCCGCGCCACTGCATCCGAAACGCTGCCGAGCGTCAGCCGCTTCCAGCCTTTTCGGCCGTGAGAACCGAGGAAAACCTAGTCGGGCTTCCAGTTCTCCGCGAATTCAACGATCCCGACTTTTGCATCGCCCTCTTGTACCGCTGTCTTGGTCACGAATTCCGCTTCCTTAAGCGTCTTCGCAAAACGATCGACTAGTTCGTGGGCAAAGTTGATTTTGGCTCCGTGCGCTCCCTCGAAGACGTCTTGAGACTGGTAATCGCCCAGGGAAACGTCCACGACGTGCAAAATGCAAACCTCTGTGTTCGCAGGCTGCACTTGGGCCATCAGGGCTTGCAACGCCTCTTCGGAACAACTCGAATCGTCGACTGCCAACAGAACTTTCATGCTCGACCTCCTATGCCAAACTGCCGCTGGCAGATCTATCTCGATTGCAATCTATTCCCCGGGAGTGAGAAAGGCTGTAGCCCAGCTCACGCGCAAATGGTGACCGCGGTCACCCGTGAGACGAGAACCCCGACGCAGATCAGAATGGAGAGCACCCGTTCGTGGCCCAAACTTGGCGAGCTACTTTCTTAACTGTTCGGCTATAATGCGGCTCAGTTGGGATGTGACTTGAGTCACATTCCCGGCATTACCAGTGCGGTAGTTTCGTCGCCCTGGAAGGGAGGCCGGCCATGGGCAACTCCCGGTTACACCACGCAGACGGTAAGAAAGCGGGCTTGGCGGCAAGCCGTCCAATCCCGACTCCCCTCACAACCGTGTTCGGGCAGCCGATTGCCGAGCCGCTGCGGCATTTCGTCGGTCGATATCCTTACCCGGCCAGGTTGAACGAATTTCACCTGAGGCGTTTGAGAGCGTCGAATAGGGCGAAGCTGTTTGGCAAGGGAAGCGTTCTGTTCGAGGAGGGTACCCTGCCGAGCGGCGCGTTCGTGGTTGTGGAAGGACGCGTGAAAGAGTCCCTCACTTCCTCTCAGGGAAAGACGCTGGTCTTCGGATTTTTCGGCCCCGGCACCGCTCTGGGTCTGGCCGCCACCGTCCTGGGACGCCCGCACATCGCCACGGCCGAGGCTGTCCAAGAAACCAGTGCTGTTTTCGTGCCTCGCCGCGAGCTAATTAGGGAAATGCAAAGCAATCCCATGGCTGCGTGGCACGTCGCCCAGATTGTCAGCGAGAGCTGTTGTTTTCTCTCCGCCAAAATTGGAACCGTCGAACTCGCCGATTCCGCCACGCAGAAAATGGCCCGCTGCCTGCTGGGATTGATGGGCCAGAATGCGAGCGGCGATGGCGAGCCGGCGCATCTGGACCTGAACCAGGAGACCATTGCGCAGATGGTCGGCCTGTCGCGCGAAACAGCCAGCCGTCTGCTCTCGCGATTTCGAAGAAAAGGCCTGCTCAACTGGACCCGCTCCGATTGCGTCATCCGCAACCGCCGCGCGCTCGAACGCCTCGCCGATTTCCCCCAAGCCGTCGCCTGAATCGAAATTTGCAGCGGCCGTAGCTCCCCGGCAGGAGTCGTCTACTTTGGACGAGCATTTCCTGTCTTTTCTTTCAGTAGCCGCGCGCGCTGTGAAACGTATTCCAGGGGCGTGCTTTTCCCCCAAGAGAAACATCAACTTGTCGGTCGCTGAGCTGCACGACTGATCGCCTGGCCCGCGGTTCGCGCTAGCCCCAAGCACAGAAGGGAATTGGGATGAGGAAGTTTTTCGCTGGCGTGTCGAGGTGTCTGAAGACGTGTGCGACAATGTCGTTGCCCCTGCTCACGCTCGCCGCGCTTGCGGCGCCGGCTGCGATCACGATGCCGGCCGCCATTGCGCAGCAGAGCAGCCAATCGACGTATCTGTGCTGGGCGGCCAGTTCGGACGCGGCTGCCAATTCCTCGCTCACTTACAACGTCTATCGCGCCACTTCCTGCGCGGGCACGTTCACGAAAATCAACTCCGCGCCGGTGACCGCCACGACCTACCTCGATAATCAGCCGCCGCCGGGAAGCTACTGCTATCGAGTGACCGCCGAGTTGAATGGCGTCGAAAGCAATCCTTCGAACAACGCAACCGTCACGATTCTTCCGCTGCAAACGCAACCGGCCGCGAGTACCTCCTCCACGTCCGCATACCAGCCGCCCGCTTCGGCGAAGCAGCCGTGTTCCCACGCCGGCGATTTGGCCACGTGGATTCGCTGCGTAGCCGAAAAAGCGCGCGCCAAAATCGCGCCGCCGCTCCCTGTCCGCTGACGCGCAGCGCTTGATTCTGCGCGCCGCTTCTCGCGTGCGCGCCCGCGTGGAGTGCGGCGGCTTGCCGCCGCTGTCTCGAAACTGCACGCGCGGCCCGGCTCCCGCCGTTCTTCGGAGGCGGTTTTGCAGCCCCGCGCTTCAGCTCGGCACATCCCTGCCGTCACGCGCCCGCGGCAGGGAAGCTCACCATGAAAATGAATTCGCCCGCGGATCAAACATTCCGCGTTCGCGGCACAAGCACGCGCCCGTCGCCGGAGCTGTGCAATTGGATCAGTACCGCGCGCTGCGCCAAACCGGCCGAAGTCACATTCGAAAGCGGCCTGGGCTACTGCCGCGCGCACGCGAGCGCCGTGCAGGCCAACCGCGAATGGCTGCTCGGGTTCTTCGGGAATTGGCAGCTCGCAAAGCAGCAGCAGAAGGACGCGAAAGAAAAACTCGCGCACGCAGCCCGCGCAAATCCGAGGAGACCGCCATGTGGCAATGGATCGTAACGCATCGCGCGGACGCCGAACTGGTTGCCTCCTGCTGGCTGGCGGTACAGGTCGCCGCGGGCATGCCCACTCCGCGCGACACGTCCGGCACCGCGTACAAGTGGGCTTTCAACGTCGCGCATTCGGTAACGAACTTGCCGCGCCTGCTCGCCACAGCCTTTCCGGAAGTGAGCTGGATCGCGGCGCTTTTCGGCGTCAAGCCCGCCGGTGAGGCGGCGCTGAAAGCTGCAAACGCGGGACAAAACACGGGTGGAGGGTCGGCCAAATGAGCTGGGACATCGTGTTTCACGTGGGCGATTTGCTGGTGCAGGGGGCGATTGCGTGGGCGGTGATTCCAGTGGCCATGCGCGTGATGGCCGTACTGAAAGATTTTCCGCCGCACCGCCACGAAGCGAACGGCACGATTCGGTATCCGTACGGCTACGAGCCGGGCCGCACCGAAAAGCTGTGAAGATCGAGCTCGCGCGCGACCGCCAGACGCGGCAGGGAACTACCGGCCATCTTTTCCTGAACGGCATCCCGTTCGGCGTGACGCTGGAACGCCCCTCGGTCCGTTTCGGTGATCCGCATCCGTGCATTCCCGCCGGTGAATACCGGGTAACGCTGTACCAATCGCCGCATTTTGGCCGGCTCATGCCGCTGCTTGAGGACGTCCCGGGCCGCAGCGGGATCGAGATTCACTGGGGCAATTTTGTCGGCGACTTTGAAGGTTGCGTTGGCGTCGGGGCCACGCGCGGCGAGTTGCCGGACGGCAGCCCTACGATCTGGAACTCGCGCGCCACGTTCGACCGCTTGTTCGGCCAGCTGTCCGCCGCGATCGAAGCGGCGCCAACCGGCGGCAATGATGCGCAGCCGGGCGTTTGCGCCATCACCATCCGCGATCCGGAGCCCGCAACCCGGGACGCCACTCCTGCATTCGCGGACGAGAGCGAACGCGATGCCCAGGGTTTGTAATCGAGAAGGCTGCGGCCGCCGGTTGGTCACCAAAGACGGCTCCCCGGATTTTCACAAACACTTCTGCGGTCCCGCCTGTCTCAGATCCGACAAGCACGAACGTGTGCTTGCAAAGCGCCTTCGCCAGAAGCCTGACCCTTGCCCCAAGTGCGCACGCGGGGTCGCGCAGGCTCCCAAAACCACCCTGTGAAGCTTCACAAAGCCCCCCAGAGGCCGTTACGCGCCTCCGCCGACAAGAGTCCCGAGCGAGCGTTTTCGAGCGCCCAGAACGCCCGGATGGCGGCGGAAAGCAACCAGGGACTCTGTCTGTTCCTCGCACGAATTCCCGCACCACGCCACTTTTTCGCACGAGCCGTTGGCGCGCAGCGCGATTGTTCGCGTGTGCGGCTCAACGCGCTCCAGGAGAAAAACATGAAACGAGCAATCCCGTCCGCGGCCGCAGCCTTCTTCATCCTGGCCGGTCTGGCCGCCGCGCAAACCAGCACCACCAAGCCAACCGAAACGTCCGCACCCGCTTCCGCATCTTCGGCAAGCGCGCCTCCCACAAATCAGGGCAGCTTTTCGCTCAATGCCCAGGCGGTGGCGTTGCCGGGAGGTGGACAAACCGTCGCCGCCACCGACATCGGATTCACGAAAGGGATTACGCCAAATTTCTCGCTGCGCGACGACAATATTCTTGCGCCGTCAAACGGCATGCAGTTTTACGGCGGCGGCGGAAATTATTTCTTGCCGACCAGCTTCCTCTCCAAAACGCTGCTCGATCCGAAATCGCTGCAGCCCTACCTGACCGCGAGCATCGGCATCGATCGCATCGTGCCGACGAGCGGCCCGTCGCAGCAGCACATCGCGTTTCTGATTGGCGGCGGGCTCAACTACAAACCCGCCAACGGCGTCTGGGTGAATCTCTTCGAGGCGCGCTACGCCAAGCTGCCCGGGCTCGCGAATAACACCGCCATCATCAGCAGCGGCTTCACGCTGAGTTTCTAGCGATGGCCGAGAAACTCAGTCCCGCGCAGATCCAGCAGGCGGAGACAAATGCCGCCGTGGAGGGTTTCCTGCATCGCGTGGCCGTTGCCGCCGATCAGGATCTGAACGTTGATACGGGCGGTTTGCCCGATGAGACGATCAGCTCGCGCGTCCGCCGCATTGGCGACGCGCATCCGCGCTGGGGGTGGAATCCCGGAGTGTGGCTCGCCAAGGCGCTGAATGCAGGCCTCAATCTCATCCAGCGCAACCACGGCCAGCACGCGCAAGCCGGCGATTTGGAGCGTGCGCTGAAGGTTGCCGAGACGGAGCAGTCCGCCCTCGGCCTACCCGACGCGCCGCCGCAGATGGCGGCAGCGGACACCGGCGCCGCGCGTGTCGCGAACGCATCTTCCGCAACGGCCGCTGCCAACAATCCGGATCGATGAAGCGGCTCGTCGAAGTGCTCGAAACAGCGGCGCTCGCCGCCGCTCTTGTCGCGCTGATCGGGCTGATCCGGATCGAGCGCACCGTGCGGCAAAACCTGCCGTCAATTTTGGCCGGCACGAAGACTGCCGCGCAGAAATTCGCATCGGCTGGCGACTCGCTGAGCGACGCTGCGCGCAAGCAGGACCGTTACCTCGACCAAACCTCGCGCGAGCTGAACAAAACCGTTGCTGACGCACACGACCTGCTAATTCACACCGATCTCGCGCTCAACGGTCGCGGCGGACTCTTGCCGTCCGCGAGCGCGCTCGTTGCCGACCAGCAATTGCAGCTCGACGCGATCGAAGCGCGCGCCAATCAGGCGCTCGCCGACCTCGACGCAGCTGAGCAGCAGGCGCAGCCAATCCTCGCTGCGCTGAACCACGCGGCGGAAAACGCGGCGCTTACGGCAGGGAATCCGCGCATCGCGGAGGGCCTCCAGCGCTTGGACCTAGCGCTCGCCGAAGCCGACGCCACCCTCTCCAACCTGCAAGCAATTAGCTCGAGCGGCAACCGCGACGCAGCCATGATCGAAACCCGCCTCCGCCAAGCCCTCAAACCCGCCAGCTTGCTCAAATCCGCGCTGCTGCACGCGCTAAACATCGCCGCCCCCGCCGCCCAAATCGCCTCCAGCCTCCATTAGTGCACGCGAAGTCGTCCCGCTGCTCGCTGGCCGGAGCACGTCTCCGCCGCGAGCCCGCGATCGCCGTGCCCTCGGCGTCGCCATCGAATTAATCGTGCGCGGCGTCGTCGCTTCAGGACCGAACCGCGCTGTGCTTGCGCCCGCCGAATACGCTCGACGCTCGGCGCCTGGCGTGAACTCAGTTTCACCAGTTTTCCGTCCTGGGCTCTCAAAACCGGCAACTCCTCCGCAAGCTAGTCCACCCCGTGCACGTCCACAAATACAGTTGGCTAACCTGACGTCACTGCCTACCAATCCCCATCCGCAAACGGTTCAAAAAACCTCCGCCGGCGCAAGACGCCCGAGCGACTCCTTCGGGGCAGAACGCGGTCGGCCGCAGTGGCTTGCTCTGGCGCGGTCTCGGTCGTCCGCTGATCGGCCACGCGGCCGTTTCAGGCCAGTAAGCCCGCCAGTACGCTCGACCAGCGAGCTTTTCCGCACGGGTAGAATTGGCGGCGAAATCTCCAAGTGAAAGCGCTGGCTCGCACCAGGGAGCGGCTCGACGGGGTGTAAGTGTCTTAGTTGTGATGGAGTTAGTAACCGGCGCGCCCTTCAATCCATGGATGGTGGCTTCCGGCTACACCAGCGGCGCCGGCACCTAACGCCGCTCCTAGAGCCGCACCACAGAGCGTAGCCTTCCTCGCCGTTGAAGGACAGAATCCCGAGCGATCCGCAGTCCCAGGGAACGTGGTTCCGGGCGATGCGGGCCGACGCCGTCACTGAAGGGAAAGCACTAGCCCGCACCCACAGCGGCCGATCAGCGCGTACGCTTCTTTGCCCTGAGAGCAGAGGAATAGCGCCCAGAGCGCACTTCATATCTCCTGACCGCCTTTGCGGTACGTCAGAATGCTGAAGGAGGTGAAGAAGGCGCCCGGCATCGTGCCTCGGAAACTCCCAACGCCATTTCTCGCTTGACACCTCACGCCAATCACATGTAAAAAGCTCAACTAGTGGTGCGAATGAATACTATGTTGTACAGACAACGGTTCTGTTGGATCGGTTCATCTCGTGGTTCGTTTACGGCGGTGCTTCATGCGGGCCGATGTGGAATACGTTGACAGGTCGTTGGCAATAGTATTTGTCGTGGTTATTGTCTGCCTCGCATGACCTTCGCAGAATCTTGCCCGGACGGCTTTGGCAAACGAGAAGTTGCGGCTGTTGCCGCGTTCGCATGCGAAGGATATGCAGCGGTTCGTCGAGGTGATTTTCGATCTCGCCGGTATCGATGCGGACGTGCCCTCGCCCACGTGAATCGAGGAGTTCCTCGCGGCGATGCAATGGCGCGCCTCAAGCGGAAGCCTAACCGTGATTCGCAAGGGTAACAAGCGCGGATTCGTGGCGATCAACGATGCCGCGCGGGAGGACCTATGGCAGCTTCGCCGCCAGTCGGGCGGATCGGCGCTGGTTTGTCCCGGAAACGCGCTCCGCTGGTTCGAAGCCGCCCTCCGGGGCGCCGGGATTATGGACGCTAGCGAGTACCCTCTGGCTGCATGTTATGTTGCTGCTGTGTGGGTTATGTTTTCGTAGCAAGTAGGTGGCTTTATGTTTCGCGGCGGCGCCGTTTCGCGGATGCAGGCGGCGGTATCGAGCCATTCAGAATTTCAAGTAATTGTGCGCTTCGTTGCGGTGGTCTGGGGTCAGTGTTGGGGCGACGCGATTCGCTTGGGCGAAGGTCCTCGAAGTCGAATCGTTTCGCTGCCGGATGAGGATGGCCGCAGCGCGGCGGCGGGTGCGGTACTGGCGAGCACTCTGTTTCGCGGCGGTTTTTGAAGGATTAACGTCCGGTTTCACTGCTGCGGGTCTGGCGCGTGTGTTAGTGCTTCAGCGGCCGGGGACGGTCAGGTTGTGGGCGCCGGCGAATAGGAACAGGCCTGTGCTGGCGGACTGCGGCAGCCACCAGGTATGACGCAAGAGGCTGCTTTGGCTGCGCTGCATGCGGCGGGCGACGAAGTCCAGGGCCAGGGGTGCAACTTGAATGGCGGCATACAGCCCGTCGGAGCCGGCAAAGGGGCGAATCAACGGATCGGCTTCCGTGGCGCCGCGGGAAATCGCCGCACGAGTGGAGTAGGCGTCAAAGGCCGCAGCGCTATGGTCCGCGATAGACAAAAGAATCCAGCTTCTCCGTGATGGGATGTTTTCAACGCCAATGACCCGAGTTGACTTGGCGGCCGGCAGTTGCGGGACGCGAATCGTTCCGAGTTCTTGAGAATTCTGCGAAATCCCTCCGGCATTGTCAGCCAAAAGTGTCGTGGGCCGGGAGTTTCCGGCGTTGGAGGCATCGGCGGCTGGTTTGGTCGGCACGGGAGCGGCCGGCAGCGCTTTGGCTGGCTGAGCGGAAGCGTGAGACGCTGCTGCCGAATTTGGAAACGCTTGCACAGCTGGCGCGGCCAACAGGAGGAAAGCGGCAAAAGCCTTGACCACTAGGGGCTCCTTAGATAAGGCACCCTTAATATTGCACGGGTGGTACCACAGTACCGAGCGGTCCTAAACCTATGATCCTCAACCACTTGAGAAATTTAACCGCCGGGCTGGCCGCCGAAGCTTCAACTTTGTGCGGTGAAAGTGGCAATCGTCTTCCACATTGTTCCAAGGATTTTTCTCAGTTGTATAGTGCACGAGATTTACCGGAGGGGAAGTTTCTCGCATGAAACTGACGACCGCTGAGTGCGACGCCGCATGCGAAGGCGGGATTTCGGCCGGTGCCGGTTCCCTACCGCCGTTTGGAAACAGCCAGCAGGCTCTCGCGGGCGGCGGAAATGGTGCGGTTGATGTCGTCGTCTGTGTGCGCTGCGGAAATGAAAAATGCTTCGAACTGCGACGGCGGCAGCAGGACGCCGCGTGCGAGCATTTCTTGGAAGAACGCGCCAAACAGCTTGGTGTCGCAACGCTTTGCTTCCGCGTAATTGGCTATTGCGTCTGGAGCGAAGAACAGGGTAAGCAGCGAGCCGGTTATGTTGATTTGGCCCGGGATGCCGGATTCGTTCAGAGCCGCGCGTAAACCGTCAGCCAAGCCCGTCGCTTTCTTGCCTAGCGCTTCATAGAAACCCGCAGCCTGCAATCTCGGAAGGCTGGCCAAGCCGGCGCGCATGGCTAGAGGATTTCCGGAAAGAGTGCCAGCCTGGTAGACCGGGCCGAGCGGTGCGAGCATTTCCATAATCTCGCGACGGCCCCCGTAAGCGGCAACGGGCAGTCCCCCACCGATAATTTTTCCGAGAATGGTGAGATCTGGCTGGATTCCGAAAATTTTCTGCGCGCCGCCGTGCGTGAGGCGAAAGCCGGAGATGACCTCGTCGAAGATCAGCAGTGCGCCATCGCGCGACGTGGTTTTGCGAAGTGATTCGAGAAATCCCGGGGCGGGAGGAACCACGCCCATGTTCGCAGCCACCGGTTCGACGATTACGGAGGCGATCTTCCCGGCATGTTCGGCGAAAAGGCGCTCAACGGCGGCTGCGTCGTTATAGGGCGCGTTCAGAGTGAGCCTGGCGAAGGCATCCGGGACGCCCGGGCTCGACGAAATAGAGAGCGTGGCCAGGCCGGAACCGGCTTCGGACAGAAAGGCGTCCGCATGGCCGTGGTAGCCGCCCTCGAATTTCAGGATCAGATCGCGGCGCGTGAAGCCGCGCGCCAGGCGGATCGCGGACATCGCCGCCTCGGTTCCTGAGCTGACGAAGCGAATTTTTTCAATCGAGGGGATCGCACGGGCAATGTGCTCGCCGAGCTCGATTTCGAGGGGCGAGGTCATGCCATAGCTGGTACCGCGGTGGGCTTGGTCGGCGATGGCCGCGACGACGTCCGGATGGGCGTGGCCGAGAATCAGAGCGCCCCAGGAGCAGATGTAGTCGATGTACTCGCGGCCGTCCACGTCCCAAACGCGGGAACCCGCGGCGCGATCGATCACCAGCGGCGTGCCGCCGACGGCGCGAAATGCGCGGACAGGGCTATTGACGCCCCCAACGAGAATTTTTTGCGCGCGGTCGAAGAGTGCGGATGTGCGCGGGCGGTCGTTGCTCGTCACCGGTTGATCTGCGTGTTTGGAAGTTCCGCTGGCCATTGAAAATTGGAGCCTCTAGCAGGCCTTGAGCCAGCGGGCGAGATCCTTGGCGTGATAGGTGAGCACGATGGAGGCGCCGGCGCGCTGGATGCCGGTCATGATTTCGAGCACGATGCGCTGCTCATCGATCCAGCCATTGCGTGCGGCGGCTTTGACCATGGAAAATTCGCCGCTGACATTGTAGGCGGCGACCGGAACATCGAAGCGCTCGCGGACGGCGCGAATTACGTCGAGATACGGCAGCGCGGGCTTGACCATGATGATGTCGGCGCCTTCCTCGATGTCGAGCGCCACCTCGCGCAATGCTTCTCGGGCGTTGGCCGGATCCATTTGGTAGCTGCGGCGGTCGCCGAACTGCGGCGTGGATTCGGCGGCTTCGCGGAATGGTCCGTAAAACGCGGAAGCGTATTTGGCGGCGTACGAAAGAATGGCGATGTCGGAAAATCCGTTGGCATCGAGCTTTTTGCGAATCGCGCCAACGCGGCCATCCATCATGTCCGAAGGCGCGACCATATCGGCGCCCGCGCGGGCGTGGGAGAGAGCGGCATTCGCGAGCAGTTCTATACTCGGATCGTTGAGCACTTCGCCGTCCTTGATGACGCCGCAATGGCCATGGCTGGTGTATTCGCAGAGGCAGACGTCGGTGATGACGAGCAGGTTGAGCTTGGCTTTGCGAATCGCATCGATGGAGCGCTGCACGGCGGCATTGGGATCGGCGGCCTCGGAGCCGGTTTCGTCCTTGTGCTCCGGCAGACCGAAGAGAACCACAGCCGGAATGCCGAGATCGGCGACCTCGCGGCACTCTTCGACGAGGCGATCGGGCGATTGCTGGTAGACGCCGGGCATGGAGCTGACTTCGGTGCGGATGCCTTTGCCGGGGCACGCGAACATCGGGTAGACAAGGCCGCTGGTCGAAAGGCGCGTCTCGCGAACGAAGCCTCGCAAGGCTTCGGAGCGGCGCAGGCGGCGCGACCGATGCGTTGGAAAGGTCAAGCGGACCTCACCGGCGCGGCGGCCGAGCGCTGCTGGAAGAATTGCGCGAGGGCATCGGCGATTGCGGAGACTCCAATGGAAGCAGCATCACTGACTTCGATATCGACGCGAGCGCCGGACTCGCGAACGGCGCGAGCCGTGGTCGGGCCGATGGCGGCGAAATGAACTCGCCCGGAAATTTTCGTCATGGCGTCTGCGCCGATCGAATCGGAAAGGTTGCGGAACGCGGAAGGGCTGGCGAATACAATGGCATCGACTTCGGCCCGCTGGACGCGTCCAAGAATGGCGGGATCGAGATTTTCCGGCGCGACGGTGCGATAGGCAATTACTTCCGTCACGCTCGCGCCCGCTTCACGCAGCGCGGATGGAATGCGCGCATCGCCGCGGTCGCTGCGCGGAAGCAAGACGCTGCGGCCCGCGAGCCGGTCGCGCAATTCGCCGACGAGCGATTCACCGGTGCGATTTTTAGCCACGAAATTCACGCGCAAACCTTCCCGAGCCGCTTCTTCGGCCGTCGCCGGGCCGACGGCGGCGATCAGCCGGTTCGATGAGCCGAGCGCTTCGCACTGGATCCCCAACGTGCGGCAGCGCTGAAAAATGTATCGTACAGCATTGCGGCTGAGAAACAGAATCGCGTCGAAACCTTTTAGCCGGCGCAAAGCATCGTCCAGCGAGCGCCAATCTTCCGGCGGGGCAAAGGCGACGACCGGCAACAGCGCCACTTCCGCGCCCAAATTTTCGAGCGCGCGGACCATTTCCGCGGATTGTTCGGGCGCGCGTGTGATGACGATGCGCTTCCCTGCCAGTCGCTTGTCAGTCGCGGTCATCTGAATCCGCTCGCAAGTTAGCCATTTGGCGCTACGATCCCTGGCCGATCGAGCGGCCTGCCATGCGCAAAATATTGTCCGCTCCGGCTTCGATCAGCGCCGCGCCCAGGCGCGCGCCAATCGCGTCGGCTTCTGCGACGGGGCCTTCGTCGCTCGATTGCACATGCTCCGAACCGCGCGCGGAAAAAACCGCGGCTTCGAGATGCAGCCGGTCTCCACGCACATGCGCCAGCGCGCCCAGCGGAATCTGGCATCCGCCCTGCAGGGTACGCAGCACGGCGCGTTCGGCGGTGACGCACGCGCGCGTTTCGGGATGATCGAGGAGCGCGACGAGCCGCGAAGTTTCGGCGTCGGCCGAGCGCGTCTCGATTCCCAGCGCGCCCTGGCCGACGGCCGGTATCACGATCTCTTCGTCGAGCACCTGCGTGATCTTGCCGGCGAGGCCCAGACGATTCACTCCGGCCATCGCCAGCACGATGGCGTCAAAGTCGCCCGCCTCGAGCTTCCTGATGCGCGTATCGACATTGCCGCGCAGATCGACGACCTCCAGATCCGGGCGATGGTGGCGCAGTTGAGCCTGCCGGCGCAAGCTGCTGGTTCCGACGCGCGCTCCGTTCGGCAGGGTCCGCAGCGTGCGGCCCTGGCGCGAAATCAGAGCAGTCGCGCGGATCTTCGCGCTGGGTGATCGCGGGAAATGCGAGCTGCGCGGGCGTTTCGGTAGGCACATCTTTCATGCTGTGGACGGCCAAGTCCACCGCGCTGGTGAGCAGCGCATCTTCCAGCTCCTTGATGAACACGCCCTTGAGCCCGGTTTGCGCGCTCATCTCCGCGAACGATGTTTCCAGCGGCGCGGATTGGAAACGATCGCCGGAGGTGCGGATGCGGACAATTTCGATTTCGACGGCGGCGGACTGCTTCAAGCGCGCGGCGATGAAATTCGCCTGCCAGAGCGCCAGGGCGCTGCCGCGCGTGCCGATGCGCAGACGTTTCACTTGTTGGTGTCGCCGGAATTGCCGGCGGTTCCCTTCTCGGAGATGCCGAACAGATGGCGCAACGCGTCCAGCGCGCCCAGATGGCCGCGCATCGACTGGGCTTGCCGCAGCCGAGCGGCGGGCTCAACGAGCAGGCGCTCGACCAGTTCCTCGGTGATGTCGGAGAGGCGCTGGCGCTCTTCGGCGGAAACAGGCGGCAGCGCGGCGAGGCGCTCGCGCAGCAAGTCCTCGCGATGCTGGTGGAAATGCCCGCGCAGCTCCTCCACGATGGAGCCAGCCGCCAGCGCGGCGCGCCACGTTTCGAATTTGACCACGTGCTCGGCGATGATCGATTCGACGCGGGGAATTTCCGCTTCGCGCGCACGACGGTTTTGCTCCACGATTTCGCCGAGGTCGTCGATATTGTAGAGATAGAGGTTGTAGAGTCCGGCGGCGTTGGACTCGACATTGCGCGGCACGCCCAGATCGACCACGAAAATCGGGCGACCGGCGCGAGAGCCCAGCGCGGCATCGAGCATCGCGCGCGTGAGCACCGGATCCGAACCGCCAACGGAGGTGACGACGACGTCCGGCGTGCCGAGCACGGACTCGATCGCTTGCCACGGCACGGCTTTGCCGCCCATGCGCTTGGCCAGCTCCTCGGCGTGATCGAGCGAGCGATTGACCACTTGCAAATGGCCGATGCCGCGATTGCGCAGATGCTCGACCACCTGTTCGGCGACCTGGCCTGCGCCGACAATCAAAGCCGTGCGCCCTTTCAAATTGCCGAACACGCGCTCGGCCAGCTTCACGCCCGCGAACGCCACGGACATGGGCCGCGCGCCGACTTCCGTCTCCGCGCGAATGCGCTTCCCTACTTCCAGCGCGCCCTGAAATGCGCGGTTCAGCACCGGGCCCGTGGAGCCGTGATCGAGGGCCTGGTTGTACGCAGTGCGAAGCTGCCCGAGTATTTCTGCTTCGCCGAGCAGCATGGAATCGAGCCCGGCGGCCACGCGATAGAGATGCTGAATGGCGTCGCGCCCCACCCAGCGGTAAAAGCGTCCATCGAGATCGGCGCGCGGAATGCGGTGGAACGAGGTCAGGAATTCCTCCATCGCTTCGGTGACCGGCGCGCCGGAATCCACCGGGACCCCGTACAGCTCGCTGCGATTGCAGGTCGAGAGCACCACGGCTTCCTCAAGAATTCCCTGCTCGCGCAGCGAATTCGCGGCGTGGCGCGCCTGCTCAGAGGTGAACGCGACGCGTTCGCGAAATTCGACCGGCGCGGTGCGGTGATTGCAGCCGATCAGCGCGATTTCCACGCGCCTGCGCGGCGTGGCGCGCGGAAGAGGTGTCGGGTTGGAAGGCGTGGCGGCCATCACAAGAATCGATGAAAGCTGGTCAGATATAAATTCACGGCCGTGTAACTGAAGAGCACCACGGCGAAATTCAGCGCGCAAATTCGCGCGGCGCGTGCGCCTCGCCAGCGCGAGGTGCGCGAAAGCCCTAGATAGGCGAGATAGATCACGAAAATCGCCAGCGTGACGATCACTTTGGGGTCGGTCCAGGTGATGCCGCCGGTCAAGCGGCGCTCGTACATGAAGCCGAGCGAAACGCCGACGATCATGGTGGCGAGTCCCACATACACGCTGCTGCGCGACATGCGGTCCAGCACGTCCAGTGATGGGAAGCGCCAAAACGCCGCGCTGGGGTGGTGAGAACGCAACACCCGGTCCTGCAACAGATACACCAAACTCAGGATAAACGAGAGCGCGAATGCCGCGTAGGCCCAGGTGTTGAGCGTCACGTGCAGTGCGAAAAGCGGCCCGCGCGCCGGCGGCGAAGCCAGGATTTTATCCGGCGCAAACGCGGCCACCAGAGCGATCCAAACCACGAGCACCGACGTCACCAGCGCGCCGACCGAGCGCTGCCGGTGCAGAAATTCCAGCGCGAGGTACGTCACCGCCAAAAGCCAAGCGAAAAGCGACATCGAGCCGTACAGATCGTCGTACGGCACCGCGTGGATCCAGTGTGAGCGCTCCAGCAGCGCGAAATAGTGGCAGACGATTCCGGACGCCAGCAGCGCCGAAGCCAGCCGGCCCAGCCAAATGTTGGGGACGTACAGAATGCGCGCGTAGCAGGCGAAACTCGCGGCGTACACCGCGATGCTGATGTAGGTCATGTAATGATGCATAGAGGCCGACGTTCCCCAATCAAAAATTATAACGCCGATTGCCGCTCGAACATCTTCCAATTGTGCGAGTTGGCAACGCGGTGGTTCCTTAGCATACAACCTCGCCCCACGGAATTTCGGCGCGTGATTTCTGTTATCATGGGGAGGAAAATCTCTGTCAATGCCCGAGAAACGCGAAAATAAGCGAGAAATCTTCCTCCGCGCGTGCCGTTGCCAGCCCACTGAGCGCGTTCCGGTGTGGATCATGCGCCAGGCGGGTCGTTATTTGCCGGATTATCAGGCCGTTCGGGCGAAGCATACCTTCCTTGAGATTTGCAAGACGCCGAAACTGGCCGCGGAAGTGTCGATTCAGCCGTTGCGCGTGCTGGGTGTGGACGCGGTGATCGTTTTCTCCGATATTCTGATGGTTGCCGAGGCGATGGGGCTGCCCCTGGACGTGCCGGATTCGGGACCGGTCCTTTCCAATCCGGTACACGACCTGGCAGGCGTGCAGCGGCTGCGCGATTTTGACCCGGAGCGCGAGACGCGCTTCGTGGGCGACGCAATTCGGGCGATTCGAGCGGAAATTGGCGCCGATGTTCCGATCATTGGCTTTGCCGCTGCTCCTTGGACGCTGGCTTGCTATATGATCGAAGGGCGAACGCGGGGCGACGTATCGCGCGCCAAGCAAATGCTGCGCGAGGAACCGCAAACCGTGCGGGAGTTGCTCGGCCGGATTGCGAGCGCTACGGCGCGTTATTTACAATCGCAGATTGCCGCGGGCGCAGATGTGGTGCAGCTTTTCGATACTTGGGCTGGAGAATTGATGCCGGGCGAGTACGACGAATTCGAGTTGCCGGCCACGCGATTGGTGATTGAGGCGCTTGCTGGCACTGGCGTGCCGCGGATTTTGTTCGCGAAAGGCTCGGCGCAGCATTTGGCCAGCTTGGCGAAAACCGGCGCGAATGTGCTGAGCGTCGATTGGAACACGGATTTAGCCGAGGCGCGACGCAAGCTCGGCAATGGCGTGGCGCTGCAGGGAAACGTCGATCCGTCGATTCTGCTGCGCGGCGAAACCGAAGCGCGGAGCGCCGCGCGCGAGGCGGTCGAGAAAACCGGCGGCTTCGGGCATATTTTGAATTTAGGGCACGGGATTTTGCCAAACACGCCGGTTGCGAACGCAAAAGCGTTCGTCGAAGCCGGGCAATCGGCCCTTGCGGCTGCGCGCGTGCAAGCCGGCCGCGCGGATTGAAGCGGCTGCCGGGCTGCGGCGGCATTGCGGCACTGGTTCAAAGAGATGGCAGAGACAAAGACGCATTCGAACACTAAAATCGAAATCGCGCAGATCTCGGACGAGATCCTCGAAAAGTACAATCGTCCCGGCCCGCGCTACACCAGCTATCCCACGGCGCCGGTGTGGAAGGATGATTTCGGCCCCGCCGATTTCGAAGCCGCCTGCGCGAACGCGGACCAGCGCGCCACGCCCGTCTCGCTCTACATGCATCTTCCCTTCTGTGAGAGCCTGTGCCTGTTTTGCGCCTGCAACGTCTCGATTCAAAAAGATAAGCGCGTCACGATTCCCTATCTCGCCGCACTGAAGCAGGAAATCGACCACGTGGCGCGGATGGTTTCGCGCACGCGCCCGGTGATCCAGTTCCATTGGGGCGGCGGCACGCCCACCTATCTTTCGCCTGCGCAAATGGAGGACCTTTTCGGCCACACGCGCGAGCGCTTCACCTTCGCGGAAGACGCGGAAATCGGCATTGAAGTCGATCCGCGCGTCACCACCGTGGCGCACCTCGATACGCTGCGGCGGCTGGGCTTCAACCGCCTGAGCATGGGCATCCAGGATTTTCAGCCAAAAGTGCAGCAGACCATCCATCGCGTGCAGCCCTACGAAATGACCCGCGATTTGATTCTGGCGGCGCGCAAGCTTGGCTTCCAGAGCCTGAACGTCGATTTGATTTACGGGCTGCCGTATCAGACGGCGGAAAGCTTCCGCGACACGATCCAGCAGGTTTTGACACTCGCGCCGGATCGCGTTGCCATGTTCAGCTACGCGCACGTGCCGTGGCTCAAAAAGCAGCAAGGCTCGTTTCAAAACCATCTGCCGGAGGGCCGCGAGAAGTTTCGCATTTTGCGCGCGGGGCTCGAAGGCTTCCTCGGCGCGGGTTACATTTACATCGGCATGGATCATTTCGCGCTGCCGGGTGATGAGCTCGCCATCGCCCAGCACAATCGCACGCTTCATCGGAATTTTCAGGGCTACACCACAAAGGCCGGCGCGGACCTTTACGGCATGGGAGTGAGCGCCATCAGCTCGATCGGCGAAGCCTACGCGCAAAATCGCCGCGAAGTGCCTGCGTACCAGGCGACGGTCGGCGAGCGCGGCATCGCCACTATGCGCGGCTATCGCCTCTCGAAGGACGACCAAATCCGCCGCGAAGTGATCGGCCGGCTCCTTTGCCACACCGTGATTCCGAAGGATGAGATTGAGCGTGATTTCGGCATTTCGTTCGATGAATATTTCCGGGACGAGGTCGAACGACTGGAAGAATCGCGCGCTGAGGGGCTTGTAGCTCTGGCACCCGGCGAAATTCGCGTGACGCCGCTCGGACGTATATTCATTCGCAACGTGGCGATGAATTTCGACCGCTATCTGCGCGAGCAGCAGATGGACCAGAAGCCGCTATTTTCGAAGACGCTGTAGCGAGGGCGCATGCCCGATTCCAAACAGGTCGTCGTGATCGGCGGAGGAATTTCCGGGCTGTCGTGCGCCTACAAATTGCAGCAGCGCGGCGTTCCGGTGACGCTTCTCGAAGCGAGCGACTGCGTCGGCGGCATGATGGGCACGGTCGAAAAGGAAGGATTCCTCTTCGAAAGCGGGCCGCAAAGCTTTCAGGGCACCGAAACCCTCCTGCAGCTCATCCGCGAATTGGGAATCGAAAGCGAGTTGCGCACAGCCGATCCCAAAGCGCCGCGCTACGTCCTGCGCAACGGCAAAGCTTCTGAAAATTCCCATGTCTCCGCAGGCGATTGTCAGCACTTCCCTGCTCGGGACTGGGCTCGCGCTGGAAAGTCGTCTCGGAGCCGTTCCGCAGAACGCAGCCACCGGACGAGGAGGAATCCGTTGCGAAATTCGTGCGCCGGAAATTCGGCCACGAAATTCTCGAATATCTCGTGTCGCCATTCGTTTCCGGCGTGTACGCGGGCGATCCCGAAAAGCTGAGCCTGCGCGCGGCCTTTCCATCGCTCGAAGAGTGGGAGCGCGAATACGGCAGCATACTGCGCGGCGCGATGAAATCCCGCTCGGGCAAGCCGAAGCAATCGGGAGGAGCTCCGCCGCTCTGCTCGTTCCGTGCACGGAATGTCCACGCTGGCGCGAACGCTGGAACAAGACTCGGAGATGCATTGTCAACCGGCGCGAGCACTGACGCCATACAGCCGCAGCGCCCCTGGTGCGGGTGCGTCGCAAATCCAATTCACGCGCAATGGGCAACAGCAATCGCTTGCCGGACATGCGGTGGTGATTGCCGCTTCCGCGACAGGAGCGTCGCGCCTCGTGGAGAAAATCGCGCCGTCTCTCGTGACCACCCTTTCCGGCATCGCTTACGCTCCCGTCGCCGTCGTTGGCTTGGGCTATTATGCGCAGCAGATCGGCCAGCCGATCGACGGCTTCGGCGTGCTGATTCCTCGCGCGGAAAAAATCCGCACGCTCGGAATCATCTGGAATTCGTCGCTGTTTCCCCGGGCGCGCCGGCGAAGGCCGGGTGGCGCTCACCGGGATTATCGGCGGCGCCACCGATCCCACCATCATGGACGAGTCCGAAGACACGATCGCCTCCATCGTTCAAATCGATAGCGAACACGTCCTTGATATCACCGGCGGGCCCATTACTTCGTGCGTGTGGAAACATCCCAAGGCGCTGCCGCAATACAACCTCGGCCACGGCCACGTGGTAGAGGCCATTCGCGAAGGCGAGCGCGCCACGCCGGGCCTGTTTTTCACCGGCAATTACCTGAGCGGCCCTTCGATCGGCAAGTGTGTGGCAGACGGTTTTGCCGCCGCCGCTGCGACGCTCGCGTATCTTCAAGGCGGCGCGCCCGGCCGCGCCTAGCAACGCACCATTGCACCGCTGCCGATCTCTCGTCGAGCCCGTCTCGCTTTTCGCCGTCTCCACGCTTGGCTCGCATCGCCTGCGCCGCTATAATGGCGGCGATACCATGACGCAGACGCAAAAATCTCGGCGCGAAGTCCTCGAGCAATTCGTCGCACAAAAACCGGGCGACGCCTTCGCCCGCTACGGCCTCGCGCTCGAATGTGCGAAGCTGGGCGACGATCGGGCGGCTGCCGGCCACTTCCAAAAATTGCTCGAAGAAAATCCTCAATACGTGGCGGGCTATTTCCAGTTCGGCCAATTTCTCGGTCGCGTGGGCCGCGTCGACGAAGCCTGCAAAGTGCTTTCCGACGGCATCGTGATGGCGCAGAAAACCGGCGACGCCCACGCGCGCGATGAAATGGAGGCGGCTCTGAGCATGCTCCGCTGACGCTTCCCACGCAGCCGAGCCTCCGAGCCCTGCAATATGGACCGGCCCATTCAAATTCCCCTCTTCCCTCTGGACGTGGTCCTGTTCCCGAAAATGCTCCTGCCGCTCCACATTTTCGAGCCGCGCTACAAAGAGATGATCCGCCGCTGCCTCAGCGAAAAGTGCGAATTCGGCATGATCCTCGCCGCGAATCAGGGCGTCGCGAGGGTGGGCTGCACCGCGGAAATCGTCCGCACGGTTCGCGAGTATCCCGACGGGCGCATGGACATTCTCGCCGAGGGCCGCGCCATCTTCCGCCTCGACGATCTGCTCGACGAAAAGGAATACTACGAAGGCCGCGTCGAATACGTTTCCGACAACCCCTATCTGCGCGACGCGGAAAAAGAAGCCCGGCTTGTCGAAGGCTATTCCGAATGCCACGCGCTTCTCGTCGGGAATGCGTGGCCCGGTGTGACCGCGGATGAGAACCCGATCCTCACCTACCGGCTCGCCGCGCAGCTTCCCGTCGAACTCGAAACCCGGCAGGCGCTGCTGGAGATACGCTCCGAGAGCGAGCGGCGCGCCCGTCTGCTGAACTGGATTGGCGATTTTCTTCCCAAACTGCGCGAAAGCCAGCGGGTGCAGCAGCTTGCCTCCGGCAACGGCCACGCCTACATCAACTAAGCCGCATTCAGCGCGAGCCCATCGAGTCGCATCAGCATGCATCCGCCCGCGGCGCTCGCGCGGCAACTTTTGTCTTCGATTTTCAATCCAATTAGGCTGGGGCCTGACGTTCCTCTATAATGGAAACGAATCGTTCGGCGGAAAGCGATGTGCGTCCTTCCGAGGGAGTGGTGACTGAATGAGCGGATATCCAAAAACGCTGGGAGAACTTCGCCGGAGCCAGTGGTCGGAAGAGCGCATCGCCAACCGCACGGTCCGGCAGGAGATTCGCGAAAATCTGCTGCAAAAAATGGACAAGGGCGACGATCTCTTTCCCGGCGTGCATGGATACGACGACACGGTCATCCCGCAGATCATCAACGCGCTGCTCTCGCGGCACCACTTCATCCTGCTGGGCCTGCGCGGGCAAGCCAAATCGCGCATCCTGCGCGGCCTCGTGGCGTTTCTCGATCCGCAAATTCCCTACGTCGCGGGCTGCGAAATCAACGACAATCCCTATCGCCCGCTCTGCCGCGCCTGCCGCGACCGCATCGAGCTGGAGGGCGACGCCACGGCCATCGCCTGGATGCCGCGCGAGCAGCGCTACGTGGAAAAGCTGGCCACGCCGGACGTTACCATCGCGGACATGATCGGCGATGTGGACCCGATCAAGGCCGCGCGCGGCGGCCGCAATCTTTCCGACGAGCTGAATATTCACTACGGCCTGCTCCCGCGCGCCAATCGCGGCATCTTCGGCATCAACGAACTTCCCGACCTCGCCGGCAAAATTCAGGTCGGCCTCTTCAACATCATGCAGGAAGGCGACGTGCAGATTAAGGGTTACCCGGTGCGCCTCGCGCTCGACGTGCTCATGGTCTTCACCGCCAACCCGGAAGACTACACCGCGCGCGGCAAAATCATCACGCCGCTGAAAGACCGCATCGGTTCCGAGATTCGCACGCATTATCCCGCGACGGTCGGCGAAGGCATGTCCATCACGGCGCAGGAAGCGTGGACCGCGCGCGACGGCAAGCACCGCGTGGAAATTCCCGACTACGTGCGCGAAATCGTCGAGGAAGTCGCCTTCCAGGCGCGCGACGATAAGCGCGTGGACCGCCGCTCCGGCGTCAGCCAGCGCCTGCCGATTAGCACCATCGAAAACGTGCTCAGCAGCGCCGAACAGCGAAGCGTGCGCGGCCACGAATCGGCGGTTGTGGCGCGCGTGGGAGACGTCTACGCGGCCATCCCCTCGATGACCGGCAAATTCGAGCTCGAGTACGAAGGCGAAATCAAGGGCGCCGACGCCATCGCCCGCGAACTCATTCGCGCAGCCGTGGGCAAGACCTTCAACAAGTATTTCGCCAACGTGAATTTCCAGCCGGTGGTGCAGTGGTTCGAGATGGGCGGCGAGCTGAAAGTTCCCGCGGACGCGTCGAGTTCCGAACTGCTGGCGCAGCTGAAAAAGATACAGGGCCTGTTCGAGCATCTGGAAGCGCTGGGCGTGAAATCGAAAGACGCCGCAGCCATTCAGGCCGCTGCCGCCGAATTCATCCTCGAGGGGCTGTGGGCGCACAAGCGCATCAGCCGCAGCGAGGAGCGCGGCTTTTTCGCCGAGGCGCGCAAGACTCCGGAGCCGCGCGATCCGCGCGAGCCCACCGGCGGACGCATGCCCCGCCGCCAGTTCAATTGAACTGATCGAATGATCTGAGTTGTTGCTGTACCTCAGGGAGGGCCGATGAAATACACCAAGTATTCGCGCTACGCTCCCAACGCCGCGGACGATCTGGATATGCAGGACCTGATGAACCGCCTGTCCGACTATTTTCTCCAGAGCGGCTTCGATTCCCCCTACGGCGTCTACGAAATGGACATGCAGCAGTCGCAGCAGCAGTATCTCGACGAGCTGCGCGAAGCGATCCTGCGAGCCCTCCAGGAAGGCGACCTGATCCCGCAGGAACTGATGGACAAGATGCTCGAAAATCCCGACCTCAGCCAGAATCAGGAGCTCCGCGACCTGATCGACCAGATCATCCAGCGCATGGAGGAGGAAGGCTACATCACGCAGCAGCAGAACGCGCGCGTCACCGACCCTCCCAGCGAAACTCCCGGCGGGCAGGTCGGCCCCGGGCAGAACGGAGAAGAACAGCCGCGCATGGAAGCGCGTTTCGAAATCACGGACAAGGCCCTCGATTTTCTCGGCTTCAAGGCGCTCAAGGACCTGCTCGCCTCGCTCGGCAAGTCGAGCTTCGGCCGGCACGACACGCGCGACCTCGCCACCGGCGTCGAATCCGGCGGCACGTCCAAAGCCTACGAATTCGGCGACACGCTGAACATGGATATCAGCGGCACGCTCTTCAACGCCGTGCAGCGCTCCGGCGCCGGCATCCCCATCGAGATCGACTATCCCGACCTGATGGTCCACCAGTGCGAATATCAAAGCTCCTGCGCCACCGTGCTCATGCTGGATTGCAGCCACAGCATGATTCTCTATGGCGAGGACCGCTTCACGCCCGCCAAGCGCGTGGCGCTGGCGCTTTCGCACCTGATCCGCACGCAGTATCCCGGCGATTCCCTGCACTGCGTCCTGTTCCACGATTCCGCGGAGGAAATTCCGCTGGGCAAGCTGGCCCGCGTGCAGGTCGGCCCGTATTACACCAACACGCGCGAAGGACTGCGCCTGGCGCAGCGCATTCTGGCGCGCCAGAAAAAAGACATGCGCCAGATCGTCATGATTACAGACGGCAAGCCCTCCGCCCTCACCCTCGAGGACGGACGCATCTACAAGAACGCCTTCGGCCTCGATCCGCTCGTCGTCACTCAGACCCTCGAGGAAGTCGCCAAGTGCAAGCGCGCCGGAATTTTGATCAATACCTTCATGCTCGCCCGCGACTACAGCCTCGTCCAGTTCGTCCAGAAAATCACCGAGCTTTGCCGCGGCAAAGCCTACTTCACCACTCCCTACACCCTCGGCCAGTACCTGCTCATGGATTACGTCGACCGCAAAACCCGCCATATCCACTAACCTGTTCGCCGCACATTTCGATGCGCCGGGACGTTCCGGGTAGACGGGTACCCGATCGTGTGTTTTCAATGACTTAGGTGTGCTTTTACTCGATTGACTGTCTCGGGTAGAAATGGCTTCTGGAGGCTCGGAACGGCGAAGCTTAGAAGGGGCGCCGGCGCGCTTGATTTGCACGGCTGTCGCGCGGCTGACTACGGACGACGCTCTCGATGCGGCCAATGCTGGCATTGCTTCCTTTTCCTCCTACGCCCAAAACCGGCTTCGGCAGGCCAGGCTCCTTCCGCGCCGGAAGGCGGCGGGCAGCCGGTTGGGACACACGAGTTGCCTGCGCCGCCGACGAGCCGTTCCCGAAACGGCTTGCCCGCCCTCAGCGGCTTCGGAGCGGGCAAGAAAAACGACCCACGGTAGCATGGATTGTAACCCTTGTCAAGTTCTGATAGCATATCAGCATAAAGTCTTTATCGAGAAAGGCGACGGACATGGCCAAAGATTCGTGTAAAAGTTGCGGCAAGAAGGTCAGGAGCAAGCGAGGAAACTACCGGTACGACCAGATTGGAGCGCCGGTGCTGCTGAAGCGCGTGCAGATCGCGGAATGCGCGTCCTGCGGGACGCGCGAGCCTGTGCTGCGCGACAAGAAGCGGCTGATGGACACGATTGCGTTTGCGGTGGCGAGCCAGCCGTGGAAACTACGCGGGGCGGACGTCCGGTTTCTGCGGAAGTATTTGGGGATGACCGGGGGAGCATTCGGCAAGCTGGTGCAGGTGGAGCCGGAGACGCTTTCGCGGTGGGAAAACGACCAGCAGGACATCGGCAAAAACAGCGACCGCCTGGTCCGGTTCGTGGTGGTCAGCAAGAGCCCGGATCTGCGCAAGAATATGCTGCTTTTTTTGGAGCGATACCGCGCACTGACCGACAAGGATGCTCCCAGGACCGCGCATTTGGAGATCGATCCGGCGACGATGAAGTACGAGTATGTGTAGGCTGGTCAGGAGAGATTGCCGGTAAGGCAAAACCGCCATTCTGGAGAATGGCGCTCCCAGGAGAAGCATACCCCTCGTCGTCCCGGTAACGCGCTTCGCGCACCGGGTCTCGCTCGGGATGACACCGCCTGCACGAAGTAGCTAGAGGCTATTTCCCTTCTTCGAGCAGGTTGGCGAGCGTCTTTTTGTACTTTGGGGGCTTGTGGCGCTTTTCGACGATGACGCGCTCGGGCGGAGGCAGACCGATGCCGAGGCGAGCGCGGCGCTTGGCTTCCTTGGCGACCTTGAATTTCGATTTTTTGCGGCGGGCCATAGGCTCAGCATAGCAAAATTGGGCCGGTCTGCTGGCGACGCGGCGCCAGTTCCTAATCGGCTATGGGGCGGCCCTCACGCGACGTTGGTGATACTGCCACAATAAGAGCACTTCAGCACTTTCTTACGCATGACCAGCAGCCAGCCAAGCAGGCCGCCCACGAGCGCGGCAATGCCGAGAGCGATGGCGATGCCACCGCCAAGGGTGCGAGCCAATAAGACGAACCGGTTGGGAGTTGGAATTTCCGATGGTTGTGTATTTGTCGTCTGTGCTTCCTCCAATCCAACATCTTCCTCACCGGCAATCTGGTTGTAAGGAAGATTCGGGTTTTGCGTGTTCCCGCTCTGGAAATTGTTGTTTAGGTCTTGCTCTTCTTGCTTCTCAGCCTGGGAGTAAAGATCGGCGGTGTTTAGATCGACAGGTGCCAGCGTGTTGGCCTGATATTTCCCGAGACAGGCAATCGCGGCTTTGCGTATCGGGATGCCGACGCCAGCGTTATATTTGTGGACCAAGCATTCGCAAAATTCGGGTGTATTCAATCCTGACACGCTGGTGCTGTTGGTAATACATACTCCTCTGACTTGCATGTCGGAGTAGTGGGCCGCCATCACGGCTGCATCTTCCTCCACCTCGTCTTGTTTCCTTTGGTTGTCTGTTATGAACTGCGACCGAAGGTCATCGCTCTGCCACGCTTTCTTTGGAGGTTCTGGAGAATTATTCACCGCTGCGTTGATCTCGGCAGCATTCGCTTGGTAGACCTCCTTTTGAGCCTGAGCAGATAGTTGCTTCGTCTGATCATCGAGCGGAGGAAGAGTATGCGACTGATATTCCGACACGCACGCGTCACTGGCTTTACCCACGGAACGGCTCATTCGGTAGTGCTGAACCACGCATTCGCAAAATTCGGGTGTCGTTGGACCTATCGGTGATTGGGCCATATCCAAACCGATACACGCCCTTCTGACATCGCTCGGAGAATACTGAGGAGCGGTTGCTGCCACTGGTGTATTGGCACTGCTATTCGGTGCCGGCCAAAAAGTCACGCCTAGAAACAACAACGCCGCGACGGCCATGCCGAGGAACGACGGTATGAGCAGAATCCAGCCGATCACGACGACGGGCAGACTCATGCGGTAGACTTTTGTCCGTGTCAAAAACCCTTGCTCACAGACTTTGCAGGGGATCGCATCCATAAGTTGTACTCGCCTGTTGTTCTTTTCCTGCCGTAAATCGGCCTTGAAAAGCAAACTTCCGATGGCCCCAAGGATGCATGTGGCATCAGTATTTGTCTAGCTATAGGACGCGGGAGGGATGAGGAGGGGTGCGGCGCGGACGGCCGCTGAAGACGCACGTCTCCCTACGGCAAGTACGGGATCGAGGAAGCTTACCGCTAGGCACAAGATTGAGCCCCGTTAATGCTTACTGCGGTTACTTTCGAACTGGCCGCCGCTGACAAAAACTACATTGGGGTGATAACCATAGTCACGGTTCACGATGCGTTCAGATACGGGGGCTGTTACCTTCGGCGCAGGTCTTGGAAACCTCCTCAGATACTTGGACCGATATTCCCAGGTGCGTTCGCCGCAATGCTCCCACTCCCTTCCGCCTACAATGCGATTGCAAATTCGGCATATCCGGGCTTCAGAGCGTCTACGGGGTTCTCTCCCGAGAAAGCTGCGAAGGATTGCCCTTTCGGGTTTCGTCATAACCATCTCCATAGCGCATCCCTTGTCGCTCAGCATTCTAGCACACCGGTCATTTGCGGATTCCGTCGCAGAGTCGCCGCCGCTGTCGGTCCTACTCTTTCCCTGCTCCGCAATTATTTTGTTGTGTCGAGCAGTGCGGAAGAATTGTTCGAACCGACGTGAACAAATTGGCGGAAGCGTGTGGGAGTCGAACCCACCATTCTGGCCGCTAAGGACAGAATCAATGGCTTTGAAGGCCACGAAGGTCACCGGACCCCTTTCGCCTCCGAATTGTGTGCGGGATTAGACCGCTACCCCGCTGCGGATTATAGCAGACCGGCCCTGGCGCGTTGCGCAGCCGCGGTGAAAACCAAAACCGCCGGCGAGACGCCGGCGCTACTTGCAGCGCAAGGGCGAGCAGCAGGAAAAAACAGATTCCTCGGGCCAAAACCGCCCTTCGGAATGACAAATTTTTCGCTGAGGGCGCAAGAGACAAAAGAAGATCCCTCCCCTGTAGAGGGCGCCGGGACGCAAGAAACGCGCACCGCCATTTGCCACAACCCGGCGACTGGGTTCGGGATGACATCGGCTATGAATTGGTCGGACGGCGGGAGACTTTGCGGCGGGCCAGGTCGAGGAGCTTCGAGTCGGTGCAGACTTCGTAATACGGGCGGTTGCCGGGAGCGCCGATTTTGCCTCCAGGCAGAAGCTGGCGGACGAATCCTTTGCGGATCACGATGGGCTCGATCGATTCGCCGAGCGGAACTTCACCGAAATAGAGCTGGACGCGTTCCTTGCCCCAAGGCAGCGGAAAATTGCCGCCCATCGGAGCGAGCGAAATTTCGGAGCTGAGTTTCTGGAAGCCTTCGTCGTTGAGCTCGATGCCGTTGAGATTGTAGCGGACGAGCAGCTCTTCGCCTTCATCGGCCGCGGCGTCGTCCATCAGCGATTGCAGCAGGAAGACGTTGAACGGCGAAGGATTTTCCTTGAAGAGGCGCTTGGCCATTTTGGCGCAGCTGGAAAGGCGGTCGGAAAGGTTGAGCGCGCGGGAGATCATGATTTTCGAATCGGCGTCCATCCAAAGCGACGGGGCGGAATCCTGGAACGCCACGCCGACGCCGAGTTCGAGCGGCGGCAGATCGCTGGATTGCGCGCGGATGTTGTAGGAGCCGGTGACGGCGAGAATTTCGCGAGCGAGGACGCAGGCGCGCGCGACGGCGCGCTGGGTGGCGCGCGTCGATTCGGTTTCGTAGATGGCGAGGATGATCGCGTCGCCCTCGATAAAGACTTTGGCGGCGCCATAGCGCTCCAGCATTTTTTTTACCGGCTCGTGCAGGGCCATGCTGAAGTGCGACGCGGGATTCATGCCGCGCGAGAGCAGGTCTTTGGTGATGCCGGTTGAGCCGCGGACGTCGGCTTTGATGACCACGTGGTTGATGATGGGGTCTTCGGCGGGGCGGCCTTCGTCCGGATGCAGAAATTCGTAGAGGCTCTTGTTGGCGCGCGAAAGCTCGCGGGCGCGTTCGGAGCGGACGAGATTGATGCGCTCCATCCAGGACGCAACGTGCTGGTAGTTGCGGCGGTCGCGGCGGAGACGCATCAGGTCCTCGGCGAATTGCGAGGCGATGACGCGGGTTTCGTCGTGACCGCGGCGGCGAATCGCGCGCGAAGCCTCTTCGAGCTTGCGCGTAGAAATTTTGCGCGCGGGAAATTGTTCGAGGATGCGCTCGACGCGCTTGGCCTCGTTGCGATCGACCATCGCTTTCTTCAACTGCTGGAGGTGGACGGGTGGGCAGTATTCAGCGGCGATTTTGCGCAGTTCGTAGCCGGCGAGGACGTGAAACAGCACGTCCTGCTCTTCCAGGCGGTGAACCCATTCTTCGAGCAGCCGCGCGCGGGTTTCCAGGGCGCTGCCGGTTTCTTCCGCGGAGGCGCGCGGGTCAAAGAGGCGGCGGGCGTTCGAGGGCTGATTGAGGTAGTCGCCGAGGAGACTTTGAAATTCCTCGGTCAAGAAGTCGCAACGCAGCTTGGCGGCGGAGATTTGCGGAGCGAGCTCTTCGAGATTCTTTTCGATCGAGGCGTACTTACGGCGGATGTCGGCGACTTCGTCGGGGAGGTCGGCGGAAACGCCGGGTTTGCGCTTGAAAAGCCAAGGGAACGATTCGTCGGCGGAGCCAGAGCGGCGGGAGGCTTCTTCCTGTTCTTCTTCGAGGCGGGCCAATTCCGAGCGCAAGGAGCGAGCTTGTTCGAGCAGGCGTTCGTGAGTTTTGCGGGCCTTGGCCAATTCGTCGCTGTGATCGTCGCTGGGAACGCAATCGCGGATCAGGCCGAGAAGCAAGTTGTCGAAGACCTCGAATCGATCGGGGTCGCTCATGAAATTGCCGAGCAGGACGTAATGCTCGAGGAAGAGATGATCGTCGCTGCCGTTTTCGACAAAAAGGCAGCGATTTTGCAGGAGCTGGTAGGTTTCGAAAAAATCGTCACCGAAGAGCGCGCGGCGCGTTTTGGAGAGAGTGCTTTCGTCGACCTCGCGCCAGATGCGGCAGAGCGTTTCGCCGATCTCGCGGATCACGCCCTTGCGGCCGGCCTGAAGTCCGGCGATTTTGGAGCGCATGACGTGCGCCTGCTCGCTGTGCTCGAAAAGCTCGCCGCGGGAGCGAATCCAGTCCTTGTATTCAACCAGCATGCTTGAAAATTGGTTGATGGCCTCCTGCGTGATGAATTTCAGCAGGGCCAGCTGGTGGAGAATGTCGGTCTCTATCGATTGCCGATATTTGGCGCGGGTGACGGATTCCTGCAGGATTTCCGTCAGGAGGCGGCGGAAAGCGCCGTGCTCGGGTGAGCCGGTTTGTTTGCGCCGGTCGCGCTCTCTGGCATGGGGAAGCTGGACATTGACCGTTTGGCGGATCAGGTCGAGCAGGTACTTTTGAGTGAATTCGACGAATTTGGGGCTGAGAAAGACGTCATAATGGATGTTATCGATCCCGAGAGCGAGATTGGCAAGGCGGATTTCGGCGGAATACGGCTCCAGCTTCATCCGCTCGGGATGGGTGGTCGATTGCGCGATGTGCGTTTCCGGCATTAACGGCGACAGGCAGTTGTAGACAACCTTTCACTTTAGCCGAGAGAAAAATCCGGGCGCAATGGCACGCGGCGTAAGGGTTAATGGCAACGCAGCGGCACTGGTGGAGGATTTTCCAGCGCGCAGCGCGGCAGGTGCGATATGAGCGGAACATGACGGACTCGACATTCGGAGACGAACAACCCGATTTTCGATTCGAGGACGGCGTCGGGGCGGATGACATGGGCCCGATGCAAACGGCGCTAGGGCCGAGTGCGGCCGCTGTCTCTGAGCAGGGGCCTTGCCTTTACCTTGGACCGGCGGGCCAGCGATGCTACCGGCGAGCGGTTAAGGGAGGGTTTTGCGCGCAGCACCAGCCGGGCTCGGCGGTTGCCAGGAAAATTGGCAAGCCTTCCAAACTGATTGCAGGCATTGCGGGAATCCTCGGCGTTTTGTGGCCGTACATTTACGACTTCTTTCACGCACTGATTCGATTGATACACCCTCGCTGAAATCCCCGAGAGCTTCTTCAGCGCACTTTTTTGCCCAACGGGAAGTTTCCAACGCGCATACGGTGGGGATTGGTGCGCCTGAGCCTTGCGGAAGATAAGGCGATGGCGGAATTTTCCGGTAGAATGTCGAGCCATGTCCAACTTACTCGAAGGCAAGACGGCAGTCGTACTCGGAGTGTGGAACAAGTGGAGTATCGCGTACGCGATCGCGCAGGCGTTTGCGCGCGAAGGCGCGACGCTGCTGCTGACGTATCAGAATGACCGCGCGAAACCGGTGGTGGAAGAGCTGGGGCGGGAGCTTGGCGCGGCGGCGTTTTATCCGTGCGACGTGCAGCGGCAGGAAGACGTGGACCAGCTCGCGGCGGCGATCCGATCGGAAGGGCGCAAACTGGACGTGGTGGTGCACAGCGTGGCGGCGGCGAAGCACGAAGAGCTGAATCAGCCGTTTTTGGATACTTCGCGAGAGGGATTCCGGTTCGCGCTGGACGTGAGCGCCTATTCGCTGGTGGCGGTTTCGAAGGCGCTGGCGCCGTCGATGAGCGACGGAGGATCGATTATGACGCTGACGTACCTGGGCTCGACGCGCGTGGTTCCCAATTACAACGTGATGGGAGTAGCCAAGGCAGCGCTCGAAGCGGAGATGCGATACCTGGCGAGCGAGCTGGGGCCTAAAAAGATCCGCGTGAACGCGATTTCGGCGGGCCCGATCAAGACGATTTCGGCGCGGGGCGTGAAGGACCTTTCGAAGCTGCTCGATCTGGTGGCGCAGCACGCGCCGCTGCGGCGAAACACGGACACCGCGGAAGTGGCGGATACGGCGCTATTCCTGGCAAGCAATCTGGGACGCGGCGTGACCGGGAACGTGATCTACGTCGACGCAGGCTTTCAGATTATGGGGATGTGACGCTGGCAACTTGCTTCGACGCGGGCAGCGCGGCCGCTAGGCGCGGAGCGCTTCGGCGGCGCCTTGCATGCGAATGCGGCGTGTGTATTCGTCTACGTGTTCGAGGTGGATGCGCAGAACCGGCCAATCGAGATTCGGGTTGAGCTTCTCAGGCCATTCGACGATTACGACGGCCGTTTCGCTGAAAATGTCTTCGATGCCCAGAGTGCTGAGATCGTGCGCGTCGGCGATACGGTAGAGATCGATGTGGTAGGCGGGGCGCGCGCCTCGGTCATATTTGTGGATGAGGGTGAAGGTTGGGCTGGTGACTTCGTCCTCGCTGGCCGCGCCCAATCCCGCGGCCAATCCCTTCGTGAAGGTGGTCTTCCCTGCTCCGAGTTCGCCGGAAAGCAAGATCAGCACGGGCGGTTTCAGGCGCGCGCCGAGCTTGCGGCCCTCCTCGATGGTCTCTTCCGCAGAATGGGTGAGGATTTCGAGATCAGGCACGATCGCACTCGGAGAAAAACTGGCGGTAGGCGCCGGGAATCGAGTGGATCAGATCGGAAGCCATCAGCGGCGCGCCGCCGTTTTGCTCGAGTGCCACATCGCCCGCAAGTCCGTGCAGATAGACGCCGAAGGCGAGGACGCGATGCCAATCGTCCGTGCCGAATTGCGCGGTCAGGGCGGCGAGCATTCCGGTCAGGGCGTCGCCGGTGCCGCCGCTGGCCATGCCGGGGTTGCCGGTTGAGTTGATGTAGGCCTGCCCGTCCGGCGAAGCGACAATCGTGTGATGGCCTTTCAAGATGACGCGCGCGTTCCAGTCGGCTGCTGCTTTACGCGCCACGCCGATGCGATTTTTTTGCACTTGTGCAACGGAACATCCGAGCAGGCGCGCCATTTCACCGGGATGAGGAGTGATGGCGAGCGCTCCGCCCGGATCTTTCAATTCGGATGCGCGGCCGGCGAATGCGTTGAGGCCGTCGGCATCGAGGACGATTGGAACTTCGCGCTTTGCTGTGACGATGCGGCGGACGAACGACTGCGTTTCAGAATTGGTGGTAAGACCGGGGCCTATCGCCAGCGCTCGCTTACCGGAGAGGAGCGCCTCGAAGGCGTTGCCTTCGAGGCAGCGATCGGAAATCGTGCCCGCGAGAGTGGCGGCGAGCGGCGCGGTCATGACCTCGGGTGTGTGCGCGGCGACGAGAGGCAGGGCCGGCTCGGCGGTGGCGACGGTAACCAGGCCAGCGCCGGCGCGCAGCGCCGCCCAGGATGCCAGGACTGCAGCGCCGGTTTTGCCAACCGATCCGGCGACGATGAGCGCGTGGCCGTAGTCGCCTTTGTGGCCCTCGGGTTTTCGCGGACGCGCGAAGCGCGCAAATTCGCCGGCTTCGCTCCAGCGCAGATTGCCCTTCCCTACTTCTTCGATCACTTCAGGCGGCGACCCGATCTCGCGAACGACAAGCTGCCCTTGATACTCCGCGGCGGCGCCGTAGAAGAAACCGACTTTCGGCGCAGTGAACGTAATGGTGTAGTCGGCGCGAACAGCCGCACCGCAGACTTCGCCGGTATCGGCGTTGAGGCCCGAGGGGATATCTACGGAGATGACCGGAATTTCCGGGCGGCGCGCGTTCATGGCGTCGATCGCGCGGCGCAGCAGGCCCTCGACCGCGCCATGCACGCCGGTTCCCAGCAGCGCGTCGACGAGGATCGCGGGGCCCGAAAAATCCAGTTTTGATGAATCGGACGCGGAGGCATCGGAGATGGCGACGAGATTGCCGCCGGCTGATTGCCAGCGCTCGAGATTCTGGGCCGCTTCACCTTTTACCTCCTGCGGCGACGCAAACAAATGCACGACCGGCCTGGCGCCCATTTGCAATAGATGGCGAGCGACGACGAAGCCATCGCCGCCGTTGTTGCCCTTGCCGCAGAGGACGAAAAGTTTGCGCCGCGCAAAGGACGGAAAGCGAGCGCGGATGAATTCCGCCACGCTACCGCCCGCGTTTTCCATGAGCGTGATGCTTGGTACGCCGGCGCGCTCGGTGGTGAGGCGGTCGACTTGACGGGTTTCGGCAGCGGTGAGAATTTTCATGGTCGACGACTTAAGCGCTCTTCAGAATCGCGCGCGAATCAAGGCAAACACGCACCAGTATAATGCGAAAACCGCGCCGCGCCTTCAGCTCATGCGGGCGACGACGACGGTGATGTCGTCCGACTGCTCGGGAGAGCCGGCCCATTGCTCGACGGCGCTGACGAGGCCCTCGGCAATTGTCGCGGCGGGCATGGAGCGGTGGTGGAGAACTTCGGATGTCAGGCGCGCGATTCCGAATTCCTCGCCGTAGACGTTCTCGGGCTCGGTGAGACCGTCGCTAAAGGCCACGAGTAAGCTGCCGGGCTTCACTTGCAGCGTGCATTCGGAGTATTCGACATCCTCGAAGAGACCTACCACCGTGCCGCCCTGATCGAGGCACTGGACGGAGCCGTCGGTGATGAAGAGAGGCGGCAAGTGGCCGGCGTTCGTGTAGGTGAGGGTTTCGGCTTCAGAATCGTAAATACCGTAGAAGAGCGTGGCATAGCGGTCGTCGGAAGTATTTTTGAAGAGATGGCGGTTGAGGCGGGAAACGATTTCCGCGGAGCCAGCGGCGCTTTCAAACATTGTGGCGCTGCGCAGGGCGGCTTGCAGGCTGGCCATCAAGAGTGCGGCGAAAATTCCCTTGCCGCTGATATCGGCAACGACGATGGCTGCGCGGGTGGGACTCAGCGTGATGAAGTCGTAGTAATCGCCGCTTACGACGCGCGCCGGGCGGCAGACGGCGGCCAGGTCCAGCCCCGGGACGGATGGCAGCGATCGCGGAAAGAGCTGCTGCTGGACTTCGCGGGCGACTTCCACTTCATGAGCGAGCTTTTGGCGCGCGCGCTGTTCTTCGATCAATTCGCCGACCGATCCGATCATCTCGTTGAACGATTCGCCGAGCGAGCCGAGCTGGTCGCGGCGGGAGATGCGCACGCGATAGCCCAAATCGCCACGGCGAACGTGCAGGGTGCCTTCGTAGAGGTCGGAAACCGATCGGGTGATGGTGCGGGCCAGGAAATAGCCTGTCGTGAAGGCCGCGATCTCCAAAACGAGAAATACGACGGCCATGGCTTCGAGGCCTTCGACGAGATACGGGCCAAGATCTCCGACGGATGTTAGCAGCGCGCGGTTGACGCTCGATGCCCGCAAGGCAAACTTCGCCAGAACGGGGCGATCGACGGCCTCGCCGCCATCGGCGCGCTTGGCCTCGAGAGTGGAAAGACCCGTAAAGGCGGGATCGAACCACGAAGTAGCGGGAGAGAGCTTGCGGTCGGCGCTCGCGATCTGCTGGCGCGGGATATAAATGGTTCCATTCAGCTTGAGGCCGCGCGCGGACGGACTTTCGGCCGGGTCCAGGAGCGTGAATTCAATCGAACCGAGCTGGGGCGGAAAGCTATCCAGAAGCGCGGAGGTCATCGGAGCGATCACCAGCACGGTGGCGAGTCCTCCGGGAACGTGCAGGCTTTCCGCCGAGCAGATCCAGAGACGGCCGCGAAATTCGGCCAGACCGGCGAACTGCGAGCCGTTTTCCGCGTGAACGAGTTGCGATCCGTGGTTCAAGTAGACGCCGAGGTCGGGCCACTTAGCCTGGGCGGCGGCGATCACGCTATGAACGCCCGGGCGTGCGAGGATCGGGCTTTCGACGGCAGTCGAATTGGGAGACACGGGGTGGTCGGGCTCGATGCCGCGTTCGCGAGACAGCGCCGCGGCGATGGCGTTGGTATCGGCGGCGATGACGTTGATGCGCTGCTCCAGGTCGTCGTGAAGAAGGTGCGCGCCGATTTGGAGTTCGAGCAGCCAGCCAGCCGCGCCGACCATCGTCAGCAACAGCAAGATCGGTATGACGGCGGCGACAATGTAGACCGCGACCAGGCGGTTGCGAAGGCTCCAAAGCAGGCGGTGACGAATCCACGGAATGACGCGAATCACGAGGTAGACGAGGGAGAGGAACGCTAAGAAACCCACGAATGAGAACGCGGTTAGTTTGGCGCCGAAGTGGCGTCCGACGAGGATGCCCGCGTACAGCAGGATAATGGCGAAAGCGACTCGGTCGAGCGGCGAGGTTTTTCGAATAAAGAGCCAAAGACGCCGCGAGGAAAACCGGTGCGCGAGAGACGAATGCTGCCGCGGCTCCCGCAAATTCGCGCCTGCCCCGCTCATGTTACGGCATCCTGTTCCTTTTTGACTGCTGCGAGCTGCACCTTGCTGTGCTTGCGGCTATAGAAGCCGTAGACGAGCAGGCCGACCGCCAGCCAGATCAGAAGCCGAAGCCACGTGATCGGAGGCAGGCTCAGCATGGCGCCGAGCGCGGTCACAATGCCTAGGATTGGCACGAGGGGAACGAGCGGAGTCTTGAACGGGCGCGGAAGGTCGGGACGGCTTACTCGCAAGGCCCAAACGCCAGCGGACACGATGACAAAGGCGAGAAGCGTTCCGATATTGACCAGGTCCGCCAAATCGCCAATCGGTATCAACGACGCGAAAGCGGCTACGCAGACGCCGACCACGAGCGAAGAAATCCAAGGCGTCCGAAACCGCGCGTGAATTGCGCCCGCCCACTTTGGCAGTAGTCCATCGCGCGACATGGAGTAGAAGACGCGCGACTGTCCGAGCAGCATCACCAGCATTACGCTGGCCAAACCTGCCACCGCGCCTGCTTTCACGAGCAGGCTGCCCCATTTCACGCCGGTGGCGTCAATGGCGATCGCCACGGGATCGGCGACGTTCAGAGCCGTGTATGGGACGACGGCGGTGAGCAGCCCGGAGACCAGGATGTAGAGAACCGTGCAGATCACCAGCGAGCCGATGATGCCGATAGGCATGTCTCGCTGCGGGTTCTTGGCTTCCTGAGCGGCGGTGGAGACGGCGTCAAATCCAATGTAGGCGAAGAAAATCACGGATGCTCCGCGGGCGACTCCCGACCAACCGAAGTCTCCGAAGTGCCCCTTATTGGCGGGAATGAACGGGTGCCAGTTCGCGCGGGCCAAGCTCTGGTGATGCAAAACGAACGCTCCCGCGACGGCGATAAAGACGAAAACGATCGCAATTTTAATGAGAACCACCGCGGAGGTGAAATTCGCCGATTCCTTGATTCCGACGATCAAGATGAACGTTGAGAGGGCGATGGCCAAAAAGGCCACCAGATTGAATACGCCCACGGCGTGTGGAAGCGAGGCAGCGCTGACGCCAGCCGCGACGAGGGTGTCCTTGACGGCCGACATTTGCTGCCAATGCCCTTGGTAAAACACCATCTGCGTGCCGGGCGTGGCGATCCAGGCGGGCGGAATGTGGATGCCTAAATCGTCGAGCAAGCTGACGAAATAACCACTCCAGCCGGAGGCGACCGTGGCGGCGCCGAACGCGTACTCGAGAATCAGATCCCAGCCGATGATCCAGGCAAAAATTTCGCCGAGCGTGGCGTAGCCGTAGGTGTACGCCGAGCCGGCAATGGGTATGAGCGAGGCGAATTCCGCGTAGCACAAGCCCGCAAAGGCGCAGATGATGCCGGACAGGATGAACGAAACCACGATCGCGGGACCGGCGGCGGTGGCGGCGGCTTGTCCCGTAAGGACGAAGATGCCCGCGCCGATGATCGCGCCGATGCCGAGCGTAATCAGGTTGAGGGGGCCGAGAGCGCGGCGCAGGGAGCCTTCGCCAGTTTCTTCGGCCTCCTTCATGATCACGTGCAACGGCTTGGTGGCGAAGATTTGCCTTGCCATTCGGTCTCCCTGCCTCGGATTCGCGGACACTACATTGGACCCGCGATCACTCGGTATCGTCAAGCGCTTCCGCCGTCGCGCTGACTGGCCGCGCCCGCTTCATTTGCAGGCGCCAGAGCGCGTACACCGGAATACCCAGCAGGACGATGATCAGTCCGGGCCAAGTGTATTGCGGTTTATACCGCAACAATTGAATTTCGAGAAATACCGCCATCACCAAATAGACCGCCGGCAGGACCGGATAGCCGATCGCGCGATACGGCCGCGGCATTTCCGGCCGCTTCCAGCGCAGGACGTAAAGACCCGTGAGCGTCAGAATGTAGAAGATCACGACGGCAAATATAAGAAAGTCTAACAGCTGGCTATACGTGCCGGAAAGGCAAAGAACAGAGGCCCAGACGCACTGGACCATCAGGGCGATTGCCGGAACGTGGCGCTTGTTCACTGTGCCGACGGAACGGAAGAAGACTCCGTCTTTGGCCATGGCGTAATAAATGCGCGCGCCGGAAAGGATCAGGCCGTTGTTGCAGCCGAAACACGAGATCAAGATTGCCAGAGCCATCACGATGGCGCCTGCCGGGCCGAAGATCACTTGCGCCGTGGCCGTGGCCACGCGCTGGTCGGCGGCAAACTCGATGCCGCGAGAGAGGGCCGTGGCGCCGTGCGGAGTTCCGGCGAGCGGCAGCACGCGCAGATAGGCGAAATTGGCGAGCACGTAAAGCAGAATCACCATGCCTGTTCCCATCGCGAGCGCAAGCGGAAGATTACGATGCGGACTTTTCACTTCGGCGGCGGTGAAGGTGATGTTGTTCCACGCGTCCATGGAGAAAAGCGAGCCGACCATGGCGACGCCGATCAGGGTTAGAGTGCCGATCATGCGCGCGTGCGAATCGGGCGGATAGGGATGCAGCGCGGACCAGCTGGCGTGGCGCCAGAAGGACGTGAAGTTCTCAGAACGCGCCACGGCGGTGGTGAACCAGAAGCCGAGCAGGACGAGGACGGCGAGCGAGCCCGTCTTCGTGACCGTGAAAATATTCTGCACGATTTTTCCGAGTCGCAGCCCGCGTGTATTCGCCCACGTGAGGAGCAGGATCGAGAGAATCGCGAGAAGGTTCTGGCGGTTGAGACCGACGTGGTACGGGCCGAGAGAGCCGAACCAGAACTGCCAGGGGCCAAAGGTGCCGGTCTTGCCGATCCAGGCCGACGCGGAAAACCAAGGAAAAATGACAGCCGTGAATTTCGCGAAGGCGATGGCGACGGCGGCGATCGTGGCCGTTTGGATGACGAGAAGCATCGTCCAGCCGTAAAGAAAGCCCCAAATCTGGCCGAGCGATTCGCGAAGATAGACGTACTGGCCGCCGGCGTAAGGCATCGCGGCGGCGAGTTCTCCGTAGCTCAGCGCGGCGATGATGGTCATGATGCCGGAGGCGATCCAGACGATGATCAGAAGCCCCGGACTCTGCACCTGATGGGCGATATCGGCCGAAACGATGAAGATGCCAGAGCCGATCATCGAGCCGGCCACGATCATCGTGGAGTCGAACAGGCCGAGGCCTTTGACCAATTCGCCGCCCGAGCGGGGTCGCGTTGGGCTGTTCACTTGAGCTTCTCCAGCCATCGATGGTTGTCTCGAGTTCTCTATGATCGCGCGCGTTCGGCGGCGGCGAAGTATTCACGGGCGCGGGCCACGGGATCGGGCGCCGCAATCAAATCGCGAATCACAGCCACCGAATCGGCACCTGCGCGATACACCTGCTCCGCTGATTCAGCGGTAATTCCACCGATGGCGACGAGCGGCTTGCGCGTCAGACTCCGCGCTGCGCGCACGAACTCGACGCCCACAACCGGATCGGGATTGCCCTTGGTAGCCGTCGGAAAGATGGGCCCCACGGCGATATAATCCGCCGAAGTGCGGTCCGCTTCGCGCAATTGATCCAGGCTGTGTGTCGAAACACCCACCCATCGCGACGGGCCGCAAATTCTGCGTACATGTCCGACCGGGAGATCGTCCTGGCCCACATGCACTCCCGCAGCTCCGGTGATCGCCGCGATATCCGGACGGTCGTTGATGATCAGGCGGACGCCTTGGGGCGCCAGATACGCCAGCAAGGATTTGGCTTCTGCGCAGATCATGGCGGGCGGCGCGCTTTTGTGGCGAAGTTGGATTAGTTGGACACCCGCGGCCGAAAGCGCTTCAACGAATGCGAGCGCTCGATCTCCGGCCAAATGCGAGTCGATTATCGGATAGAGGGGTGGAAACAAAACCGCTCCTCACGCAGGAAGCATTCTCTCACGTCGAAGCCGTTCGCGTGCCATCTGCCGAGAAGATTTAAACCTCACACGCGAACCGCAACGGGAGCCAGAGTTTACTTTGATTCTGCCGCAAACATGCGCTCGAGAGAGTGCGTGTCAAAATTGCCGGAGATGAAGTCCGGGTGAGCGAGGATGCGCTTGTGCAGCGGTATGGTGGTCTTGATTCCCTCGACGACGAATTCGTCGAGCGCGCGATGCATGCGGGCAATAGCCTCGGTGCGATCGTCGCCGTATGCGATAAGCTTGGCCACCAGCGAGTCGTAAAACGGAGGCACTACGGCGTCCGAATACGCGGCCGTGTCGACTCGAATGCCCGGGCCGCCAGGGACGCGGAAGGCGGTAATTCGGCCTGGAGATGGAGTGAATTTCTCGGGATCTTCGGCGTTGATGCGGCATTCGATGGCGTGTCCGTGGAATTTGACTGGGCCGACAACGTTTTCCATGCGCTCGCCGGCAGCCAAACGGATCTGCGACTTCACGAGGTCGATGCCGGTGACCATCTCCGTAACCGGGTGCTCGACCTGGATGCGCGCGTTCATCTCGATGAAGTAGAGACTGCCCGAGGAATCGCGCAGGAATTCGACGGTGCCTGCGCTGGAATAGCCGACTTTGCGCAGGGCTTCGACCACTTGACTGCCGATCCGCTGCCGCGTGTCGTTGTTGATGACCGTGGAAGGCGATTCCTCGAGAACCTTTTGATGGCGGCGCTGCAGGGAGCATTCGCGTTCACCGAGGTGAATCACCTGACCGTGTCGGTCTCCGAGCACCTGAAATTCGATGTGCCGAGGATTTTCGATCAGTTTTTCGATGTAGACATTGGCGCTTCCGAAGGCCTGTTCGGCTTCGGCCCGGGCTGTGTGGAAGGCTGGAAGCAGTTCTTTCTTGTTGCGGACGACGCGCATGCCGCGGCCCCCGCCTCCTTCGGCCGCTTTGATCATGAGCGGAAAGCCGATTTCAGCGGCGATATCTGAGGCAGCGGATTCATCGGGGACAATGCCGTCGCTGCCGGGAATAATCGGAAGTCCGGCGGCTGCCATCTGGACGCGCGCCTGGTCCTTTTCGCCCATCATGCGGATCACCGCAGGAGACGGGCCAATAAACGTGATATGGGAGGCCTCGCAGACTTCGGCGAAGTTGGCGTTTTCAGACAGGAAGCCGTAACCGGGGTGGATTGCGTCCACATTGGCGATTTCGGCGGCGCTGATCACCTGCGGAATGTTCAGGTAGCTATCGGAGCTGCGCGGAGGGCCAATGCAGATGGCCTCGTCGGCGAAGCGCACGTGCAGGGCGTGACGATCGGCCTCCGAATAAACCGCTACCGTGCGAATGCCCAATTCCTTGCACGCGCACAGAACGCGCAACGCAATCTCGCCTCGATTTGCGATCAGAATTTTCTTGAACATTTGTTCACGGCACGATTGGAGTCGCGCAAGGGCCGCCTGGAGCCGTCATTCATGGGGAATCGGACGCCCGCTATTTCTTGGCCTGAGACCGCAAGCGAATGTCGAAGAGAGGCGCTCCGTACTCGACCGGTTTGCCGTTTTCGACGTGGATGCGCGCGATTTCGCCGGCCACGTCCGACTCGATCTCGTTCATCAATTTCATCGCTTCGATAATGCACAACACCTGGCCCGCCTCGACGTGCGCGCCTATGGTAACAAACGCCTCGGCTTCCGGGCTGGGCGACGAGTAGAACGTTCCGACGATCGGAGACTTGATGGTATGAACGTTCTCAGCTGCAACAGGCGCGGACGCCGCCGGCGCGGCTGCGTGAAGTTGGGCCGGAGCCGCGGAGACTTCCTCAGCTCTCGGAAGCGGCGCGGCAGCCCTGGCAGCAGACGCCTTCTTCAGCCGCACATGCAGATCGCCTCGCTGATACTCGAGCTCCTCCAGCCCGTGTGACTGCATGAACGTCAGCAGGCGCTCGATTTCCGCCAGGTTTACACCAAACGACTCCGTTCCCGTCGCCACTTCTTTCTTGGATTTTTTCGCCATTTAGAGTTCGATCAGATCCCGGGGAGCTGTAGTCAATTCCTCTGCGCCGCGTGCTGTGATGGCGATATCGTCTTCGATGCGGATTCCGCCCAAACCTTCGATGTAAACGCCCGGTTCCACGGTGACCACCATGCCCTCCGCGAGGACCGTTTCGTCTCCCTTTGCAAGCCGGGGAGACTCATGAATTTCGAGGCCGACCCCATGGCCCGTGCTGTGGGTGAAATAGCGTCCCAGGCCCGCGCGACGGAGCACGTTGCGAGCCGCCGAGTCCACGTCCTGAGCCTTCGCGCCGGGTCGCGCAGCCGCCTTGCCAGCCTCCAGCGCTTCCTGCACGGCTCCGTAGAGGTACTTAACTCTACGCGAGGCCCTGCCCACAAAGACCGTGCGGGTCATATCGCTACAATAACCGCGAAGTATAGCACCCTGGTCGAGCACGACCAATTCGTTTTTCGCGATGGCTTTGCGAGTGGGATGAGCGTGGGGCCAAGCCGAGCGTTCTCCAGACGCAACAATGGTCTCGAATGACGGACCTTCGGCGCCCTGGCGCTTGAAGTCTCGTTCGATTTCCGCCGCCAGATCGAGTTCGGTGATTCCAGGCCGCAGAATTCGGCGGGTGCGCTGAAAAGTTCTGCTAACGAGCTCGGCGGCCTCGCGAATGATCGCAATCTCGTTCGCGTCCTTTACGGCGCGCAGCTTTTCGACCGCTCCGCCATCACTCAGCCATCGAACTTTGCGGGAAATTGCCGAATCGAGCGCCTCCTTTTGGGCTACGGTGACTTGCGCCGGCGAGTAAGCCAGCCTCCGCAGCGAGCGGCGCGCGCGGAGCAACTCGCCGCCGGCTCGTAGGAGGCCTTTCTTGGCGATTTGAACGCGCGCGCCGACGACCTCGTGTCTTGATTGGATCGTATAACGGCTATCGGTAAAGAAGTCTGCGTGGGAGTGATCGACGACCAGAATGCCGGCAGAACCCGAAAACCCGCATAGATAACGTATATTCGGAAGGTGCGAAACGACGATTGCGTCCGCGGAGATTTGTTCTAGAGCGCGCCGAAGCCGTTCCATTCGCGAATGGTAACGGCCTCGGCTGCTCTCATCCTGGTCCCGATCCCCCACTGCTTCCGATAACCTTCCCCGCCTTCCCCGTCTTAACTCGGCAAAATCCGAGGAGTGAGGAAGAACAGCAGTTCAGCAGAACTGGAACTCACCGATGTGTGTTTGAACAGGTTGCCCAGCAGCGGAATGCTGCCGACGAGAGGCACCTGGTCGACGGACGTTCGCTGCGAAGTCACGATGATGCCGCCGATGACGACCGTCGCACCGTCGTTTACCGTCACCTTGGTCTCGGCAGATTGCGTATCGATGGCCGGGATTCCCTGAACGCGCGGGATGGCCTGGTCGATTTGATCGTTTTCCACGGTCACGTCCATGTACACCGTGCCGTCTGCGGTGATCTGAGGTGTGACGTCCAGCTCCAGCACGGCATCGACGAACTGCACGGAAACCGTGTTGTTCACAACGGTCTGTACGGGAATCTTGGTTCCTTGTTTGACCACGGCCTTTTCATTGTTCTGCGTAATGATCTTCGGCTGCGAAAGCAGTTTTCCAACGCCCCTATTTTCGGCTGCGGTGATGATCATGTCCAACGCAAAGTTTGTGGACGTGAAGTTATATGAAATACCGCTGGTGGGCGAGGCAACCGGCAGATTTGACATCAATGGAATCTGGCCGGATGTCGGCGTTCCACCGCTCGCCCCGCTTCCAACAATCACGGGGGGCACCGGCAAGCCGATCACGGGAGGAGTAGCCGTGGGATTGCCGAAGACTCGAGTGAATGGGCTCGCGCCAGCGCCACCGCTAATCAAATTATTCCCGCTCGGGGTGCCGGCAGAGATACCGAATTGCGTGCCGATCTCGCGCGCAAAGGAACGATTCGCCTCAACGACACGCGCTTCGATTTCCACTTGCTGAGACCTGCGGTCCAACTCCCGGATCAAGTTATCGATCACGGGCAACGTGCTTGGAATGTCGCGAATGATGAGGGTATTGGAACGATCATCCGCCAGGATATCGCCGCGAGGCGAGAGAAACTTCTTGAGCGTCTTAGCCAAATCCGTTGCTTTAGCGTAACTCAAAACTCGGGTCGTGGTGACGACTGGGACGGCCTCGGCTTGCGCCTTCGCGAGGTCGCGGCTTTGTTCAGCCTCTTTTCGCAGCGTTGCCTGGGTGGCAATCCGCAGAACGTTGCCGTCCAACTGTTTTTCCAGATCGTTGTTCTTTAGCACGATGTCGAGGGCCTGATCCCATGGCACGTCGTCCAAGACGATGGTCAAGTTGCCCTTTACGGCGGGGTCGACCACGACATTGAGACCACTGATTTCGTGAATGAGCCGGAAGAAATCTCGGAGGTCAACATCCTTCAAATTGACCGAGATCGGCTCTCCCGTGTATTTCGTCTGGCCCGTGGCGCCCGAACTTGCTTGTGATGCAGGCGGCACAGCCAGGGTGGAAGGTTGTCCCGCGGACGAGGCGAATGCAGCTGCGGGCCGTGTCAAGTTGACGGGCAGCACTGCGGCCGGCGTCGGCACAGACAGGCGGTTCTGCGCGAAATCCTGTTTCGATGCTACTTTAACCTCGGAAGACGCCGATTTTGTGGTTACTAAGTTAGCTTCCGAGGCGCTGGAACGGGAACTTGCGGCTCCGGTGGAGCTTTCGTTGGGCCCGAAAGTGACGGCCACATTGTTGCCCGTCTGGGCGATCTGATAGGGAGCAGACCCGCGAAGGTCAATTACGACGCGAGCCACGTCCGGCCGGAATTGCGCCATGCGAATTTCTCGCACCGGGGCGAGCTTGCTGGTAATCCGGTGTTCCGAGGTGCGGAGCCGCGACCCCGCAAAGTCCAAAACCAGGCGCTCGGGATTGTGCAGACGAAGCGAGTGGTACTTTACGCGTCCGGACGCCGAAACATCTACGGTCGTCGCGCCAGCGGTTTCGGCGAGGTTCACTCGCCGGATCGTATCGAGTCTGGTCACGACGGCGGCATTCGTTGATGTCTCAGCCGCAGACGTTGCGACGGCCTGATCGCGCCGGAGGAGGTTCTGCAGGTTCTCGGAAGCAGAGGTCGGTGCCACGACCACATTGAGATCGCGCGCGTCCGGGCGCTGCACGTCGACGCTTGCGCCGGGGGCCAGCTGGATTTCTAGCCGCACGTTTTGCCGGTCGCCCGTCGAGTAGCTCAGAAGGCGATATCCCTTCACGAGGCCGGAATGGAACTGCCGTACACCCGCTGCATCCGCAGCCGAAACGCCGCTGAGCTCGAGCACATACAGGCGTTCGCTCGGGCGATAGGTAGAGTACTCAAAGTCCCCGCTCGCCTGTGCTTCCAGCCGCGTGGCGCCTCCAGCCGTCACTACCTTCACGTGAACGACGGGCGCTCCGCTCGCTTGCAGCGTCCCACTCGACAGCACTAAGCCAGCCGCAATCAGCGCGCCCAGCCCCCACGCCCTCCACATAATCCTCATTGCTGCTCTCCTGCGCTCGGGTAGATTCGCTTAACGACAGTTCGCTCGATCGGTTTCCCGAAGGCGTCTTTCGTGTCCTGCTGAAACGTTACGCTATCCAAACTGATTTTCTCGACTTCGCCGTCGTACAGGCGGTCGCCTTCCCGGACAAAATAAACTCGCTGATCGGGATTCGCGATGACCGCAATCATCCCATTCGCCCCTTGCACGGTCCCTTGCACCGTCAGGGTGCCGATGACCAATCCTGCTTTGCCGGGAGGAAGATGCTGTGCCGCCGCCTTCGAGGTATTCACAAGGGCAACGAAGGGATCCCGCTTGCCCGCCAAATCGATCGGCTTTTCGGCTGCCGGAGGCGGCGGGCTTGCGGCGGGAGGAAGAGCAGCCGCAGCGGGTACTGCCGCGCGCTCGGTGGCCGGTTTCGGCATTGATTTACGAGAAGATCTTGCCGATGCGGCCGCACGTGCTCTGCGTGGCAGTTTCTTGGCTGGTTTTCCCTGCGCCCAGATCGTGGCACCGAAGCTTAGCGCAATGGCCAGCACGGCCACGGAGTTGACGCATTGTTTCGCGAGTCTCGTCATGTTCCCCTACCGTCGTCTCGTCCCGGCGGCCGCCGGCTTCGCGTTGGCCTGTGCTTCCGCTGAACTGGTGAAAAACGTGGTGATTGTAAAACTCCCGTCCACCGAAGTCCCGGGCGCCATATGAAACTTGCCTTGGCTTCTCCCACCGACCGCCGAGAGCTTTAGGTTGCCGACATTGATGATGCGCGAAAGCCGGCCCATCCTTGAGAAGAAGTCCATCACCGAGTAATACGGGCCATCGGCTTCAATTTGGAACGGCATCTCGAAGTAATACGGCTTCTGGGCAACCGGCTCTGCGGTCAAGGTCCGAATCGTGACTCCCGAAGTGGCAGCCGCGCGTTCGACCATCAGAATGAACTGGTCCGTTTGCTTTTCCTCAGGAACAATCGTTTGCAGAGTAGCCAGCTGCTTTTGAAGCGCGTCCATATCCGCCTGCAACTCCGCACGCCGTTGCTTGTAAACCCGCAGATTTTCGACATCCGCTTCCAGAGGCTTTAGTTCCGATTGAGCGCTTTCAAGCTGCGACCTTACGCTCGCCAAGGGAGATCCGGGCACGTACAAACCCGCGAGCACCAGAGCGACGGCAAGGCCTGCATAAAAGAGTGCCTGGAGCGGCCAGGGCCAGTCTCGGAATGAAGTCGCCATTGCTAGCTCCTTCCCCTACTCGGAGCGTGCGGACGCTGTGCGCCGCCCGTCGGCTGTGTCGTCGCCCCCGTCCCGCTTGGGGATGCTGCCGCCACGGAAGCGGTCATCGAAAAGGTAAAGGTCTGGACCGACGGCAGAATGTCGTTTTCCTTCGCATTCTTGAGCTCTATCTGATCGAAATAGCCGGAGCGCTTCATCTCCGTGAGAAAGTTGGCCACGGCATCGATCGACCCTGCTTCGCCTTGGATCTCTAGCGAATCGCCGTTGCGGTTCAGCGACGTCAGCCAAAGCGAGTCGACACGGACGACGGTATCGGCCACCATCTGCAGCAACTGCTGCGCGCCCGTGCGATTCTTTTGCAGCGTCTCGATCACGTCGATCCGCTGCTGCAAGACGCCCTTTTCGTTCTGAAAGCGGTCCACGTCCTGCTTGATCTGCTGCAGGCTCTGCTTTTCGGCACGCAGCGCGAGGATCTTTTTGTTGGTGTTGTCGAGCTCGCGTTTCTGCTGGAAATAGGTGACGCCCAAAATCACGGCTGCAAGCGCGACCGCGACCGCTAGAAACAGGATTTGTACCGTAGCCTCCAAAGGTACGGCTGTCTTGGCGGCTTTCGGACGCGCTTGTCCGAGCAGGTTTATGCGAATCATGGGATATCGAAACTCCTCAGCGCCAGGCCCACGGCAATGGCCAGGCGCGGCGCCCACTCGCGAAGTTCCTCTTCGTTGTGGCGCCCGGGGTTCACTGCGATCTTGCGGAACGGGTAAAGCTCTTCAACCGGCATCGCGAATTCTTCCTTCAGAAAGTCCAGGAGTCCGGGGACGCGCGCGGTTCCTCCGGCAACCACGATGCGACGGATGTTTTCGCCGCTGGCCGTCGCGCGGAAGAAGTCGAACGTCTTCTGGATTTCCAGAATCAGAATGTCGGAAACGGATCGCAGGATCGCGGTCCGTTGTTCTTCGCTGACTCCTGCGTGCGTTCCGCCCATCTTCAGTTTTTCGGCGTCCTCGAAGCTCAGGTCGAGTTCCTTCTGCAGCGCGTCCGTATATTGGTTGCCACCGACGGAGACGTCGCGCGTGAAGAGCGGCGTCCAGCCGCGGATGATGTTGATGTTCATCACGCTGGCGCCGATGTTCAGCAGCGCCACCACTTGGGAAGGATCGAGGTCGTAATTCACCTCGTAGCAGTTCTGCAGAGCGAAGGCGTCGATATCCACGACCATGGGCGACTTGCCCGCCTGGGCCAGAACGTTGGTGTGGTTCAGAATTTTGTCCTTCTTCACCGCGACTAGCAGCACGTCCATCTGATTTTCGGTGGCTTCCAGCAGCTGATAGCTGAGGTTCACATCCGCGATGTCGAAGGGAATGTGCTGGCTGGCTTCCGCCTGCACCCGGTCGTAAAGCTCCTCTTCGGTCATCAGAGGCATGCTCACGCGCTTGACGATCACAGAGTGGCCTGAAACGGACGTCGCGACTTCCTTTGTCTTGATCTTCTGGGCATCGAAGATGGCGATGATCTTCTCGGCCACGGATGGAGCGTCCATGATCGCGCCGTCCACGACGGTGTCCTGCGCGAGCGGCTCAAGACCGTAGCTGACTAGTTCGAATCCGTCTTTCGCCTTCTTCAACTCAACGGCTTTGACGGAACTCGAACCAATGTCCAATCCAATTAGCGACTTCGATTTCCCCAGGTTGAACATCGTGCGGCCTCTCGCTCCCATGCAGCCCGGTATTCCGGGCCGCTTTCCTGAGTCTGGCGTCCCTGTAAAGGACCCGCCTGCTTTTCGTTTCTAATTCGCCCTACCCCTGGACGATTCCCGGTATTCAGAGGTTAGTACTGTTAGCTCTGGTACCGTCCCCGTGTTCCGTTTATTACATCCGGGCCGAAGACTGTCAATCGACTTGTTTCGTTGGTGTGCTGTTGATAAAACCCCGAGGGACAGGCGCGGCCCCCCAGAAGTCTCATCGGCGGGCGGGTTTGTCGAGTCCACGCCGAGCTAGTGCGGCGGTACGGAGTAGTAACCGAGAAGAGATGTCGCTCGCTTTTACTTCCTTTTCGGCTCGATTTTCAATTGCTGCCAGATGGAATCGATTCGCTGTTTGGTGGCGGCGTCCATGCGGATTTCGTCGGGCCATCGGCCCGTGAAGCCTTCCTCGGGCCATTTGCGTGTCGCGTCAATTCCCATTTTCGAGCCAAAGTCCTGCCTGCGGGCCGCATGATCGAGCGTATCGACGGGGCCCAGCACAAATTGAATGTCGCGCTCCGGATCGATCGCGCAGAGCGCTTTCCAGACGACCTCTTTCGAGTCTTGAACGTTTACGTCGTGATCGACCACGACGATGACCTTGGTAAACATGGCCTGCCCAAGCGACCAGATCGCATTCATGGTCTTCCGCGCGTGTCCCGGATAGCTCTTACGAATCGACACGATCATGAGATTCTGAAAGATCCCTTCGGCGGGCATGGCAACGTCCACGATCTCCGGGTGCTGCATCTTCATGACCGGCAGAAATATTCGCTCGATGGCATGGCCGATAAAGTAGTCCTCTTGCGGGGGCGGCCCGACAATCGTGGTCAGATACAGCGGCTCTTTCCGGTGGGTCACGCAGGTGACGTGGAAGACGGGATATGGTCCCTCCAGCGAATAAAAGCCCGTGTGGTCGCCGAACGGGCCCTCCGTACGCATCTCTCCCAGGTCGACGTAGCCCTCCAGAACGATCTCCGCGTTCGCCGGAACTTCCAGATCGACCGTCTTGCACGCCACCAACTCCACTGGTTCGCGCCGCAGGAAGCCGGAGAACATGAACTCATCCATATCCGGAGGGACCGGCAATATACCGGCCAGACATGTAGCCGGGTCGGCTCCGATGGCCACTGCGACTTCGAGCTTTCCTTCCTTGTTTTTCGAGCGCGCGCTTCGATAATGCTCCGCCCCGTGCTTTTGCGTTTGCCAGTGCATGCCGGTGGTGCGGTCATCAAACACTTGCATTCGGTAGCAGCCCACATTCCGCTTGCCGGTCTCGGGGTTCTTCGTGATGACCATCGGCCATGTGATGTATCGGCCTCCGTCCTGCGGCCAGCATTGCAGGATCGGAAAATCGGAGAGCGAAAAACCCTCCGTGCGAACCACTTCCTGGCACGCGCCGCTGCGGACCGTCTTCGGAAACACGGCACCCAACTCCGCCAGCTTGGGCAGCATCCTGACCTTGTCCAGCAGCCCCTGGGGCGACTGCATATCCAATATGGACGAAATCCGTCCAGCGATTTCTTCCAGCGAATCGGCTTCGAGTGCCAGCTCCATTCGCCGCTCTGTTCCGACCAGGTTCGTCACTGCCGGGACTCGCGATCCCCGCGGCCGCTCGAACAGCAGCGCTGGGCCGCCTGCCTTTACGGTTCGGTCGGTGATCTCCGTCATCTCCAGAACGGGGTCCACTTCCACTGAAATGCGCTTGAGTTCGCCTTCCTTATCGAGCTTTCCGAGGAACTGCCGCAGATCCCGATATGCCACGCTTCCCCCAATGTCGCCCGCGTTCCCGCCCGAGCGTCGCCGCGTTCACTTTAGCATGGAGCGGCGCTATAATTGCCGCAGTCAGTAGCCCTTCCGGCCGCTCCAACGCAATCCACAGTCTTCAAGTCGCATTGATCGCCGGACGTAACCCAACGCGATTGGAGTGCGTCTATGCGTTTAGGGGGAGGCCATAAGGGTTAGGCGAAGAGTTTTTCAGGCTGGCGCCGGTCATCCAGGACACTTCCCGTACATCGGAGATCCATGTCACTACGAGAATCCTACAGAAAGCACAAAAAGGCATACCTTGCGGTTGGCTGTCTGGTCGTATTGATCGGACTCTGGGCCTATTTCAAAGGGCGCTCATCCGCCCCGAAGTACACGACCGCCGTCGTGCGTCGCGGGAACATTACCTCGGTGGTGCAAGCTACGGGCACGATTAACCCGCTCACCACGATTCCCGTTGGTTCCTACGTTTCCGGCACGGTGAAATATATTTTCGCCGACTTCAACACCCGCGTGAAAAACGGACAGGTCCTGGCGCAGCTCGACCCGGCCATCTACGAGGCGCAAGTGACCCAATCGCGCGGCAATCTCCAGAACGCCGAGGCGAACCTGATCACTTTGCAGGCGAATGTCCAGGCCTCGGAAGCCAATCTCGCCAAGGCACAAGCCAATGCGCAGTACGAGGTTGCGACCGCCAAGCGATCGCAGGACCTTTACTCTGCGGGCGTGGTTTCCACCGATTCCAACGAGCAGACTCAGTCCTCGTTGGGCCAAGCCCAGGCCGAAGTGAAGTCCGCGCAGGCCGCTGTCGAGCAAGCCAAAGCGCAGCTCGCGCAGGCTAGGACGCAAATCACCTCCATGCAAGGTGCTCTCGATGCTGCTGAAACCAACCTGAAGTACACCACGATTGTTTCTCCCATCGACGGCACCGTTGTGGTGCGCAATATCGACGTCGGACAATCCGTGGCCGCCACCCTTCAGGCGCCCAACGTGTTCTCCGTGGCGCAGGACCTCACGCGCATGCAGGTCTACGCGGCTACGGATGAATCGGACACCGGCAACATCCGCAACGGGATTCCCGTGACGTTCCAGGTGGATGCGTTTCCGGACCAGACCTTTTACGGACGCGTCAGCAATATCCGCCTGAACCCGACCACCGTGCAAAACGTCGTCACTTACAACACAATCATCGACTTCAGCAATCCGGACGAAAGGCTCCTGCCCGGAGAAACTGCCTACGTGACCATTCCGACCGGGCACGCGGAAAACGCCGTGGAAATTCCGAACCCGGCCCTTACGTTCAAGCCCAACCTTGCTCCGAATGCCTTGCAGCGGCTCTACAAGATCCACCACATTTCCAACGACGCTTCGACCACGCACATGGGCGGCTGGCAGACCGTTTGGAAGCTAGACGCCCAGCGACAGCTGATTCCCATCGCCGTCAAATGCGGAATTACCGATTACAACAACACGCAACTGCTGCAGGGCGATGTGAAACCAGGCGATGTGCTGATTACCACCGAGCAGACTTCCGGCGGTTCGGGCGGTACCCGCGCACCCTTCTTTGGCGGTCCGCGCGGTCCACGCTGATGGAGCTGCCCATCGTGTATAGAGGTGCGCTATGAATCCAAGGGAAGTGATCCGCGTCGCGCTGCGGGCCCTGGCACGCAACAAGATGCGCACGATCCTGACGATGCTGGGCATCATCATCGGCGTCGGCGCCGTCATCTGCACCGTCGCGATTGGTGAAGGCGCCAGCGAGCAGGTGCAGCAGCAGATTCAATCTCTGGGCACCAACATGATCATGGTCTTCGCAGGCAGCGTGAACACGGGAGGCGTGCGCATGGGCAGCGGGGCCAACAAGACGCTCACTGCCGACGACGCCGAAGCCATCCTGGCGCACGTGCCCGGCGTCGCCGCCGTCTCTCCCATCGCCTTTTCCTCCGTGCAGGTTGTGTACGGGAACCAGAACTGGTTCACGCGTGCCTATGGTGCCTCGCCCGAGTACACTCAAATTCGCAACTGGCCGGTGGTGCAAGGCAGCTCGTTTTCGGAGCGCGATGTGAACTCGGCCGCGGATGTGTGCGTCATCGGCCATACTATCGTCACCGAGCTCTTTGGCGATGCCGATCCGGTGGGCAAGACGATCCGTGTCAAAAGCCTGCCCTTCCGCGTTCTCGGCGTGCTGGAAACCAAAGGACAATCGCCGGACGGCCAGGATCAGGACGACGTCATGATCATGCCCTACACCACCGTGCAGAAGAAGATTTCTGGCATCAGCTGGGTGCAGCTGATCATGGTTTCCGCCGATTCGCAGCAGGTGATGCCGCAGGTCGAGCAACAGATCGAGGCCCTGCTTCGGCAGCGCCATCATCTGCGTGCGGACGCGAGCGATGACTTCATCATTCGCAGCCCCAACGAGTTCGCTCAGGCGGCCGCTTCCACGTCGATGGTGATGACCGTCCTGCTTGGCGCGATTGCCTCCATTTCCCTTCTCGTCGGTGGCATCGGCATCATGAACATCATGCTGGTTTCCGTTACCGAACGCACTCGCGAGATCGGCGTGCGCATGGCCGTCGGCGCCACCGAAGAAGACGTGCAACGGCAGTTTCTGAGCGAGGCGGTCGTGTTGAGTTCGCTCGGCGGGCTGGTGGGCATCATGCTCGGCATGATCGGTTCCGCGATCATTTCGCGAATCTTGGGCTGGTCCACGCTTGTCTCGCTGTCGTCCGTGCTGATTGCGGCGATCTTCTCCGCCGGAGTCGGCATCTTTTTTGGCTACTATCCTGCGCGCAAAGCCGCGCGACTTGATCCCATTGAGGCCCTACGATATGAATAACGTTCTCCCGTCGTTTGGACTTTTCAGCCTGTTGAGTCTGGCCGTTGCAGTTCCCGGAGCTGCGTACGCACAGCACCGTCCGGCTGGCATGCCTCCCGGAGCTCACCCTGGAATGCCGCCGCGAGCGCTTACTCGCCCGGCGCTGCCCATGGCTTCCCCATCCAAGGAAGTGGTGAAAACCGAGTCGGGGGAGCAGTTTTTCATCGTGGCATCGATCGACAAGCAAAACTCGGAATTGCTGCTGAAGCGGCCGACGGAAGTGACCGAACTCGTGAAACTCACGCCCCAAACGAAATACTTGAATGACGAGAGCAAGCCGATCGCGCTGGCGGATTTTCGCGCCGGTGACACCGTCTGGGCGAAAGTTTCCAGCGGTAAGAATGATCCAACGCTGATCGAAATGCGAAAAGGCCAGATGACCGTCGCCGACTTGCACCGCTACTATCTCGACTATCCGATCATCAAGTAGTCCAAGCAGCTAGGCTTCGGCTTTTGCGACCGGCTGCGCGGCATCGATGGAACCGCCAGCCCCGCCAAGCAGCCACGCGGCCAGTTCGCGATAGCGCGCCAGCAGCGCATTGCTGGTGCTGCCCACCAGCGGCGTGCCCATTGCGAGGGCTTCTGTAACTTGACGATAATCGTTCGGCAAGCGAGTCAGCACCGTGCGCTTGTGTGTCTTCTCGAATGCCGCTAACGCTTCGCCGTCATTTTGCCGCCAGCGATTGATCACCACGTGGATGCGCCCGCAGTCCACTCCCGCCGGGCCGGCCGCGGCGATATGCCGGTTGATCATTCCCAGCGCCAGCGCGCTCGGCTCCGCAACCAGAAGAATGGTGTTCGCGGCGCAGAGCACGGGCGCCCATTCGGCGGCGTTCACCACTCCCATGTCGATGACCACGTGATCGAACGCGCAGCTGGAAATTTCCACCAGACGCATCAGCGCGCCCAGCGTGACGCTCTGCCGCTGATCCGGCTTCATCGGCGCGTGCAAAGGTCCGGCCAGAATTTCCACTCCAGCCTTGTGGCGCATGGCCAAGCCTGCCAGCCCGGCTTCGTCCAGCCGCTCGATGCGCTCGAGCGCGTCCAAAATTGTGAAGCGCGGCTCCAGGTCCAGCATCATCGATATCTGTCCGAATGGCCGCGCCAGATCGAGCAGCCCGATTCGCTTTCGCGACTGGTTCGCCACCTGCACGCCCAGGTTCATCGCGACGGTCGTGGTCCCCACGCCGCCCTTCGATCCCGTTACGATTGTGATGTTTTCAGCCATTTTGTCCGCGCCAACGATGAAAACTTCATGACTAAGACGACGCGTCGTCCGCCCGCTTTGCGCCCACGCCGAGTTCGCGTTCCGTGCGCGCGAAATCCGGCGAGCGCCACGGCGTCGATCGGCACGCGCGGCGCACACGTCCACGCCCGAGCCTCTTCGTAAGCATTTGAGGTGCCACCGGAAACCGCGCCGCATTAAATCTCCTTGCGAATCGAAGCGCCGCGAAACGCAGGAATAACGCGCTGAACGCGATGTTGCGAGGGCGACCTGTGCGCGGCGCGCGGCTAGTTTCCCGCAGTTGCAAAACGGCTCGCGCCGCCGCTGCGATTCCCAAATTTGAATTGCGCCCGCGTTGATGAGCAAATTCCAATCCAGCCGCGCCGCTCGATTCGATATTCGAAGAGCGATCACGCGGCGTCCTTGCCTGGAGGGGGCGAAATTTTTCTGGGAGAGCTGCTGGACGCTGCGACGAAAGTGTAGCGATCTGGCGTGGCTGCATCCGTGTGTTTTCAACGAGTTGCGAGGCGTTTTACTCGAACGTGTAGCGATTAGAAATGGCGCGTATTTCGTCTTTATTCGCGTTGTGTTGTTGCAGCGCGGGGTGCTTCGGCAGACATGACGCGGAGCAGAAATTTGCTGCTGCGTCCTGTCAAAGCCGCTCTCGCCGAATTTTCGTTCGCAGCACATCGCGATCCGAACTTAGCAGATGAATTGGCGCAGCACGAACTGGCCTGAGGGACAGTTTTGGTACAGGTTATAGGACCTTGCGCCAGGCACTTCGTTGTTCTGGTCCCTTTGGGCGCGACACTTTATTTTTTCGGAAACAACGATCCGGAATTCCCCAGGCTTGCGAAACCAGCAGGAGGCACCGTCAAAACATCCCGCGGCGTTGGGTGCTGCACAGGGTGACGGGCACGACGAACGAAGAAACAAAGGCTGCCGGGCTGAAGGCCCCGGCGCTACGTTCAATTCCCGGTTCATGCGCGGCGCGGGGGTGAGGCGCGCCACTTTTCTTACGTGCACGGAACGCACGCTTCGCGCCGGCCGAAACGGCGGTAGAATGGGGCGCCTTCGTTCGCGGCGCTGCCATGCGACCCAAATCCTCGCTCGCGACTCTCGCCACACTCGCAGCATCCCTGCTGACCGTGATCGGAGCGACCCTGCTGATGATGTACGTGGTCCGATACCAGCGCGCCACCGGCGAACTGGCGCTCATCGGAGCCGCCATGTCCGCCGCGGGCCTGGCCATCCTCTGGTGGCAGTGGAAACGGTAAGCCAAGCGGCAGCCCGCGCCATGACATCCGCACGTCTGCGCGCTCTTCCCGTTGCGCCCCAACTCCCCTGAATGAAGATAACCGTATTGCTCGAAAGCAGGACCGGCCTTTGGTAGAATCCCGGCCCGGCATGGCGCAGGTGGCCATCATCAACGACTGGCTGGCGCGAGGTGACTGTTAGCTATCGCTCCCCTCTTTGAAAGGGCAACGCATGCAAGCCTTGCAGCGACTTTGCGGCGGCAAAGAATGAAGCCTAAAATCCCATCTTCGATTGAATGCATCCATCTCCAGTGGGACGGCCCCATAACTTGGGCGGAGAAGGATAAATTAGTCTCAGCTAAAGACTACGGTATCTATCAGGTCTACGGGTGCCATCCGGTTCACGGGGCCGATTGCTTGCTCTATATCGGCAAGGCGTGTAAGCGGAAATTTGCAACGCGGTTGAAGGAACACGTTGACTGGATGGCAGATGCAGATTTCGGTCGTTTGAGCATCTACGTAGGACGTTGTTCTGGTTGGGATGGGACACCAAGCAACCCGCTATGGGAGAGGCAAATTGATCTTTCAGAGAAATTGCTCATTCTTGCTCACCGTCCGGGATGGAATGCCCAAATGAATATCGACTGGAAGAGCCCAGAGTTGGCCCGCTTGCACATCTTTAATTGGGGATGCCACCGCAGTCTTCTGCCCGAAGTCTCTGGTCTACGCTATACGTCTGTTTTCGATGACGACGAGGAGTACAAACCATTTGCCGAGCCGTAGGGACAAAAGACTCTCAATGGCATAAAGGCAATTCCAGGCAAGCCCCGCTCACCTCGCGTTTAGACCTTGACGCGATTTGCGCCCGCCATTTTCTGGGCCGTGTGGAGCAGCAGCTTCTGATCGGCTTCGTTTGTGCGGGCGAGCACACGGCGGAACTGAGCGAAGAGTTTTGCATTTTTGCCGGAGCTGCCCCACTCCGATTCCCCGCCCCGACTCGCCTTCGGCAGATCGGGAAGTTTGGGCGGCTTGGTGCCCTCGTAGAAAAGCTGATACATCGGAATTTTCATAGCGCGGGCGAGCTTTTCGAGGGTTTCAACTGCCGGGACGGTATGCCCGTTTTCGACGCGGGAGATGTAGCAGCGCAATAATCCGGTACGTTTCTCGATGTCGCCCTGCGAAAGATTTCTTTCCTCGCGCAAAGTTCGCAAACGCTCTCCGATGACCATGAAGTCTCCTGTGAAAATTCCAACGACGGTTGTCTGAACCGGGTTCGAGTATACTGCACTTGCCAGCACACGGGACGCTGGCGAAATTCCACTCGAACGGGCCCGAATTGTGACCCGTTGCGACCCAAAGCAGTTCTAGGCGCTTGCGCAGGGTGGTAGAATCGCTAGTGCTGCAACCGGAGCGGGCGTAGTTCAATGGCAGAATAGAAGCTTCCCAAGCTTCGGACGTGGGTTCGATTCCCATCGCCCGCTCCAAATTTAACCGCATTCAGCGCCCCGAACGCCCCCAAAACTCATCCCGAGCGGCCGCCGAGGCCGGAGGGCCTCCGCAGATATGCCCTGTGAAGCTTCACAATGCCCCTTAGAGCGCACAAATTCCAAAGTACGATCGTAAGGCCCAGACACCCGAATTCGAACCCCCCAGCGGCCCTCTCGCGCCAGGTCGCCCCACCCCGCGGCGAAACTCATGCTTCCGGGTCAGCATCGCCTCGAACAGCCGAGGACTTCACGCGTTCTCGTGAAGAAATCTCAGCACTGCATCGGCAGCTTGCCTAGGCTGCTCCGGCAGAAGTGCGTGCGCGGCATGATCGATCTCCACGAGCTGCACCCGGTCGGGAAAATCAGCCTTGAAGAGACGTGCATTCTCGGGTACGGCGGAGACGTCCTGCAGACCCTGGACGACCAACATTTTCACGACGCCGCCTGCGGCCCAATACGTGCTGGCCGGATCCCCTATACCACCACGTTGCAGCTTGGCGGTTTCTGGATACCAGCCGCCCTTCCAGGGAGTGGGGTCGTTGCCGGGCGCAAAGAACGCGTAGCGCACCGCAGCCTTGCGCACGTACCATGGCAGAGAGAGATCGAAGCACAGATGGCCGGCCCGTCGAACCTCCGGCGCCATCTTGATCTTGCCGCCGCAGGCGAACATAACCAGAGACTTCACCAATTCGGGGCGTTGCGTTGCAAGCGTACGGGTGATCCGTTGACCGAAATCGTGGCCGAGGAGAACGGCCGGCGTTCCGCCCACCGCCTTCAGGACCGTGGCGGCGTCGTTGGCCATGTCGGTCAGGGTCAGCTCCTTCTTCTCGCTCGTGCTGGCGCCGGCGCCACGCGGCTGGGCGCACACGACCCTGTAGCCGTTCTGAACCAGCGTGTCGGACAGCATGTCAAAGTCTTCGCAGCCGCGGCCGAACGAGGGAATCATGTAGATCGTCGGGCCGTGGCCTCGCACCGAATACTCGAGCCGCCCGCCCTCGACATCGATCATGCCGGTCCCTTGGAACGCATAGGCGCTCGGCGCCGACAGAGTCGACGCCAGTGCAAATGCTCCGAGGCCGTAGAGCACCTCGCGCCGGGTCAGCATGCCGTTCTGTTGAACATCCGATCCGCCTGCTTGCTTACTCATGCCACCACCTTTCGCTGCCATACAGGTATCCCTGCCCCGAACAAAACCAAACACGGGGTCGTATCGTAGTCCGCATCACCAAGGCATTCAATAGTTTCGGATCGCTCCGCGGATCCTCTTTGAATGTCGGCTCTGCGCGGCGCCCAAACGCCCCAAAACTCATCCCGAGCGGCTATCGAGGTCCGCGAGCCTCCGTAGATATGCCCTGTGAAGCTTCACAATGCCCCTTAGAGCGCGCAAATTTCGAACCACGACCTCCAAAGGCACATGAACCCGAATTCGAACCTCTAGCCGCCCTCTGGCGCGAAGTCGTCCCCAGTGACTCGCATCACGCGCAGATGTGACACCCGTCATTTTTCCTTTCCATACATAGGAATACAAGGAAATTGGCGCCGGGCTTGGCTGCAGGGCGCAGGGGAACTCGGGACGGCCAGCTTGGCGCAGAGGGGACGTAGATGAGAGGCCATTCGGCGTCTGGAGCGGGGGTCCAAGCGAAGCGAGTGGAGCGCGCGCTCGACACCACAACGCGCGTTGCATTCCGCAAAATTCTCTTTGCCACGGACCTCTCAACCGCAGCGGAGAAAGCCCTTCCGTATGCTCTGGAGATCGCCCGGCGGTACGGTGTGATGTTGTATGTGGTCCATGCAATCGCCCCCGCTGGGTATCCATACGCTCCAGTCGCCGCATGGCCCAAGCTAGAGGAAGAAGAAGAGCGCTTCCGCTTGGAAGCGAAGCAGCGCCTCGAGCGCATCCTGCAAGAAACTCCTCACGAGACCAACTTCCTTCCCGGCCAGGTGTTGCCAGTGGTGCGCGAGTTGATCGAAGCCAAGAATATCGACCTGCTGGTTATCGGCACCCACGGACGAACCGGGATGGACAAAGTCGTGCTTGGCTCCGCGGCCGAACAGATCTTTCGCGAGGCGCCTTGCCCGGTGCTGACCGTCGGTCCGCGCGCGACCACCGATTCGCATTCCGCGGCGGAGCTCAGCCGAATCCTATACGCCACGGATTTCAGCGCCGATTCGCTTGCGGCTGCCCCCTACGCGATTTCCTTGAGCCGCGAGCATCGCGCTCAGCTGATCCTGCTCAATTGCCTCGAACGTGGCGGCGACCCGCGCGCCATGCTGCGCACTTTGCGCGATCTCGTGCCTTTTGGCACCGACTTGCGCAACGAACCGATCTGCGTGGTCGAGCAAGGGCCGCACGGGGAGAAAATTCCGCAGGCTTGCGAAGCTCATGGAGCGGATCTGCTGGTGCTGGGCGCTGCCGTCCAGAAGCAGCCGCTGCACTTCCGCCGCTCGGCGCTCTACAAAATCGTGACGCAATCCACGTGCCCGGTTCTCACCGTCCGCGCCTGAGCGGCGCGAAGAAACTCACGCGATCGCCAGTGGAATGGCCTTCTTCCACTTGTTTTGCGATTTCAAAATCAGCTCGACCACTTCCCGGATTGCGCCTTCCCCGCCGCGCGCCTTGGTGACGTAATGCGCCACGCGCTGCACCTCCACGGCGGCATCGGCCACGGCCACGGCGAGCCCGGCGCGGCCGAGAAGGGGGAGATCGGGCAAGTCGTCGCCAACGTAAGCGACTTCCTCGTCCTTGACGCCCGCGCGCAAGAGGATGTCTTCGTACGCCCTCGTTTTTTTCGGCTGCCCCTGCTCCACGAATTCGATCCCGGCCTCGCGGGCGCGGCGCGCGGTGGCCGGCGAATCGCGCCCGGTGATCAGCCCGGTGCGAATACCCATGAGTCCGGCGAGCTTGAGTCCCGCGCCGTCGTGCGCGTTAAACATTTTCATTTCCGCCACGCTGCCGTCTGGGAATGCCTGCAGGCAGACATACCGCGGCGTCATCGTACCGTCCACGTCCATCAGCAGCACGCGGATTTTCTTGGCGCGGCGCACCGCGCCCGGGGGAAATTTGATTTCGCGGGTGGTCATCGGCAAGGTTAAAAAAGCTGTAAGTTCCAGAGATCGTGAATGTGAACGACGCCTTCGAGGCGGCCGCCGGCGTCCACCACCAGCACGGAGGTGATTTTTCGCTCTTCCATCAGCCGCAGCGCGGACGCGGCCAGTTCCGTGCGCGGCAGCGTCACCGGATTCTTGCTCATGCAATCGGCGGCCGTGAGATCCAGCACGTTCTCTTTGCGGCGCTGCATCACGCGGCGCAGGTCGCCATCGGTGATGATGCCGAGCAGTTTGCCGTCCGGCTCGATCACCGCGGTGAGGCCAAGGCCCTTGCGGTTCATCTCGTATATCACGTCCGGCATTCGGGTGTTCGGCTGAACGGCGGGAATGCGCTCGCCCGCGTGCATCAAGGCTTCCACGCGCCGCAGTTTTTTGCCCAGGCGCCCGGCCGGATGCAGCGCGGCGAAATCGTCCTCCTGAAAATCGCGGCGCTCCGTCAGCACCACGGCCAGCGCGTCGCCCATCGCCAGCGCGGCGGTGGTCGAGGAAGTGGGCGCGAGTTTCAGTGAGCACGCCTCTTCCCTCACGCTGATGTCCAGAATCACGTTGCTTTCCTTCGCCAGCGTGGAATTCGGGCGCGCCGTCAGAGTAATCAACGGAATGCCGAGCCGCTTCACCGCTTCGATCACTTCAATCAGTTCGTCGGTTTCGCCGCTGGCGGAAATGGCGATCATGGCGTCGCCGTCGGCCAGCATTCCCAGGTCGCCGTGCAGCGCTTCGGCCGCGTGCATGAAAAGAGCCGGCGTGCCGGTGCTCGAAAATGTCGCCGCGATTTTGCGTCCGATGAGGCCCGATTTGCCGAGGCCAGTCACCACCACGCGTCCCTTACAGGCGTAGAGAATTTCAACGGCCTTGTCGAATTCCGCTCCAATCCGCCCGATCAGGTCGGCGATGGCATCGGCCTCGATGCGCAGTACGCGCTTGGCGCGCTCCGCCGCCGTCTCGCGCACCGTTTCCGTGGCCGAATGATGCGGCGATTTCATCGCGCCACCCTCGCGCGCGGTCCTTTGCGCCGCTCACTGCCCTCGTAGACCCGCGTTTTACATGGAGCTCCGGCGGAGGCATCCAATTCCCGAGACAGCGCGGCGATGCGCGCAATCTTTCGCAGCAAAGGACGCAGATCGCTGAGTGGCAGCGCATTGGTGCCGTCGGAAAGCGCTTTGGCGGGATTGTCGTGAACTTCCAGAAAAACTCCGTCGACGCCGATGGCAGCGCCGGCGCGCGCCAGCGGCTCGATGAACTCCGGCTGCCCGCCGCTCGACTTCCCCGCTCCGCCCGGCAGTTGCACTGAGTGCGTCACGTCGAACACCACCGGATAGCCGAGCTTGCGCATGATCGGAAACGAGCGCATGTCTACCACCAGATTCTGGTAGCCGAACGATGCGCCGCGCTCAGTGAGGATAATCTTCTCGTTGCCCGTGCTCGCCACTTTTTCCACCGCGTGTGCGATATCCCAGGGCGATAGGAACTGCCCCTTCTTGATATTGACCGCTCGTCCCGAGCGGCCCGCAGCCACGAGCAAATCGGTCTGCCGGGAAAGAAATGCCGGAACTTGCAAGATGTCGCAGACCTCAGCCGCTGGCCCCACCTGCGCTACTTCGTGGACGTCAGTAAGAATCGGCAGGCCAGTATGCTTTTTGATCTTCGCCAGAATGCGCAGGCCTTCCTGCAGGCCCGGACCGCGATACGAAGCGAGTGACGAGCGGTTGGCCTTGTCGTAGGACGCTTTGAAGATCAGCGGAACGCCTTCGTCCTGTGCAATCGATGCGATGCGCTCCGCCATGTCCATCGCGTGCGCTTCGCTCTCAATCACGCACGGCCCGGCGATCAGAAACAGAGGTGCGTCGCCGCCCACGCGCACCGCGCGCACGGCCGGAGCACCCAACTCAAATCCGCGTGACGGCTGCATTGCGAAAGAGTTTTCTCCTCGTCAAAGAACCAGATTATGCGGCTTCCCTCCGCTTTTCAACCGTTTCAGGCGCGGAGATGCGCCAGCAGCACGGCTGCGGCTCCGCTATCCGCAACACGCGCACGGCTTGCCGCGGAGCGCCTCGCGCGCCTCCCAAAGAATTATCGGAGTGATCGCCAGCGCCGCGGCGGGGTCGGCCCACGCGACGCCCCAAATCGCGTTGACGGCCAGTCCAGCCAGCGCTATGAGCGACAAATATCCGCACACGCTCGACTCCGCCGCGTCCGCGCGCAGTGCCGCGCTGCCGGTTGCGGCCGAAAGCCTTCGCTTCGCGCGCGCCAGCAGCGGCATGAACACTGCGGCTACAGCGAGGATCGCCATTCCGAGATAACTCGGCGCCGGTTCGCCGTGGCCCAGAAGTTTCATCACCGAAACCGCCAGGACGTACGCTGCCAACCCCATCAGCAGGCCGCCCGTAACTCGTGCCGCGAGTCTTTCTTCCCGCTCGTTCGCGCTAGGTGCGCCGGACGAACGAAATCGCCAAAGCACCACGACCGCGGAAATCAGCTCGATTGCACTATCGCCGCCAAACGCAAGCAGCGCCGCGCTTCCCGCCACCCACGCCGCCAGCAGCGAACCAGCCGCCTCGACCACCATCCACGCAATGGTGATCATCTGAATCCGCCGGACGCGATCAAAGGTCTCGGCGTGGTTGGCAGGCTGCACGAGAGTCATTATGGCACGCATGAAGACGGTCCCATCGATCGCCTATTTCGTGGTATTTTGCGCGCATCAACTTCACTCTCTGCGAAGACGAGGGTTCCTATGGAGATGCCCAAGGCCGTACTCGACGCAACAGACATCACCCACATCACGCAACTCATCCTGCGCGAGCGTGAGAGCCGCGACCTGGGCCGCTGGGACCGCATGCGCGACTGCTTCTGGCCGGAATCGCTCGTGCGCGTGAGCTGGTACAAGGGCAATGGACCCGGATTCGTTGATGGTTCGATCGACATGGCACGCCGCGGCATCCTGGCCAAGCATCGGCTGGGGCCGATCCTGGTGAATCTTAATGGCGACCGCGCCGTCGCCACGCTGGCGGGCATCATCGATCTACCGGCCAAGCTGCAGGGCCTCGATTTCACGCTTTCCTCTCACGCGCGGTTTCTCTATCGCGCTGAGAAACGCGATGGGACGTGGCGCCTAATGGGCTTCGACGCCATCTACATGCGCGACGAGCTGACCCCATCGATCCCGGGCCAAACGATCACAGTTAATCCTGACGACGTGAAGCCCTTCCGGCCGAGCTATCGGATGTTGTGCTACTACCTGAGTAGCCAAGGCTACAAGGTGAACTCAGGCCTCGCCGGCGAGGACCGCCCCGACTTGGCGAAGGCCTTGAACGACGAACTCTACGGCTGGGCCAGAATCCAGGTCTGACCGGAAAATTCAGTAGGCGCAGGTCCACGGAGCTCTTTACGCAAAAACTCCATTTGTAGTTGCTACCGGATCGCCATCTTCCACATCTAAAAGTAATATCAATGAATGGATTTTTCAACTTGCTGAAATAGCGAAACTTACGTATTATGGAATCGACGTTCGGCAAAAGGGAAACCTTTTATCCCCATACGTCATCGAATGGTTTATGACGACCAAAAATCGTAAACGACTAGGATCAGGACGGCTAGTTCCCACACGGCCGACTGGCGTGGAATATCGCGTGAAGTACGGTATCCACATTGTGGAAACCGGCCCCCAGCATGGACGGGGTATGCGCCCCCTCAAGTGGGCTCGTTGCTCCGTGAAACCGGCCGATACCCACCGCATCCCCAGCGGAACCTATTTCCTGCATGCGGACGAGGGTGGCGTTTTCCAGGTCAAGTCCAATGGCCACGTCTGGGAGTACCTGACCGCCGCGTAATCCGCGCACTCAGCCCAGGCCCCGAAGCCTGCGGCTGAAAGCCCGCCAACGGGCAGAAGTGTTTCCCCCCAGTTCCCTCCTGCACTCACACTCAGACGGTTCAGAGTTTTCGAGGATCGGCCCGGTTAATCGGCGGTTGATTCTGCTGTGGAAACGCGCGTCTCCGGCGCCGCTCCAAGGCGATGGCGTCGGTTTTCCACGCTGGCGCGGATAAACGCGGTGAAAAGCGGATGCGGGGCGAGGGGTTTCGATTTGAACTCCGGATGGAACTGGCAGCCGAGAAACCATGGGTGGTCTGCAACTTCCACGATCTCCACGTACACGCCGTCCGGCGTACGCCCCGTAATGCGGAACCCGGAGCGGGTCAGCGTCTCCTCGTATTCCCGGTTGAACTCGTAGCGGTGACGGTGGCGCTCGGAAATGTCTGCCCGGCCGTAAGCCTTGTGCGCGAAAGAGTCCGGCTCTAGTTTGCAGGGCCAGGCGCCGAGCCGCATTGTCCCGCCCATTTCATCCACTCCCAGCAGCTCGCGCAGCTTGTAAATCACGCGGTGCGGAGTCGATGGCTCGAACTCGGTGCTATCAGCGCGATCGAGCTTCGAAACTTGCCGCGCATACTCGATCGTGGCGCATTGCATCCCCAGGCAAATGCCAAAAAAAGGCACTTTGTGGGTCCGTGCATAGGTGATCGCATGGACCATCCCAGCGATTCCCCGCTTGCCGAACCCTCCGGGAATGAGAATCCCGTCAACGTGTTGTAATAACCGCTCCGCCGCCGCTGGCGAGTCGATGTCCTCCGCTTCTACCCACTCGATCACCACGCGCTGCCGGTTCGCCAAACCGCCATGCACCAGCGCCTCGCGAAGACTCTTGTACGCATCCTCCAGCTGGACGTACTTGCCGACGACTCCGATGCGAACCTCGCCCTGCGGATGCTCCAGCGTTTCCAGCATTGCCAGCCAGCGGCTCAGGTCGCGCGGCGGCGCTTCCAAGTGCAGCAGCTTCAGCAGTTGTTCGTCGAGCCCTTCCGAAGCAAGCGACAGAGGAACTTCATAAATATTCGCCACATCCGTGGCGGAAATAACGGCGGATTCAGCCACGTTGCAGAACAGCGCGATTTTCGACTTCAGATCGTTGCCCAGTGGACGGTCGCTGCGGCAAATTAGCAGATCGGGCTGAATCCCGATGCTCAACAGCTCTTTCACGCTGTGCTGCGTCGGCTTGGTTTTCAGCTCGCCGGCAGCGGGAAGAAACGGAACTAGCGTAAGGTGCGCGAAGACCACATTCTCTGCGCCCAATTCCAGGCGCATCTGGCGAATCGCTTCCAGGAACGGCAGCGACTCGATGTCGCCGACCGTCCCGCCAATTTCCACGATCACCACGTCCACATTGTCCGCCACTTTGCGGAACGCGGATTTGATCTCATCCGTGACGTGCGGAATCACCTGCACGGTCTTGCCCAGGAAGTCGCCGCGGCGCTCTTTCGCGATAATCGATTCGTAGATTCGGCCAGTGGTCCAGTTGTGGTCGCGCGTGAGATGTGCCGAAGTGAAACGCTCGTAGTGTCCCAGGTCGAGGTCGGTCTCAGCGCCGTCGTCCGTAACGAAGACTTCACCATGCTGATAAGGCGACATCGTGCCGGGATCGACGTTCAGGTAGGGATCGCACTTCTGGAGGGTAACCCGGAGGCCACGGCTCTCAAGCAAACAGCCTATCGATGCCGCTGCAACCCCTTTTCCAAGAGAAGAAACCACGCCGCCCGTGACGAAAATGTACTTCGGGACGGTATGCAAGGGGCTCGATTCCCTCCGGAGAATCGGTACAACGCATTATCGGCAGAAACTGCCCGTGTGTCAAATCACGATTCGCTTTTGGACTGATTCGCGAAACGCATAGCCGCTGGCAATAAGTGACGTCGATCACAGAAACCTGTGATCGGCGACGCGGCAACGCACAGGACACTTGTTTTAAAGATGTGTCAGACAAAGGCCCCACGGCGGCCCATCTGGTGCCGATACGTTCATAGAGGAGAGTACGCCGATGCTGAGCGGCATGGCCGTTTTCGATGAGGCAGTTTGGCAAGGAGAAGGGCCTCCACCGGCCCGCGCGGGAAACACCACCGAGGCTCAGCAGACGTTTATCCGCGGCATGCTGGAGATGCCAACGCAGGAGGATCACCGCAACCCCCTGGAATTGGCCGCTTCCCTGCTGCTGCATCTCCTCATCGTCGCCGCCGTCATTATCGGGCCGCTACTTTTCACCCGGACGATTAATCTGAGCGGATTGGAGCAGACGTTCCTGGTCGCGCCTCCTCCACCACCGGCTGCCCCGCCGCCCGCTCAAGCCGCGAAAGTCGTGCGGGCCGTCAATCGGCCGATTCCGCAGCAGGCCGTCACCCAACCGGTGATGATCCCTGCCAAAATTCGCATCGTCCACGACGCAGCCCCGCCAGACCCCGGCGCAATTGGAGTCATCGGCGGAGTGCCCGGCGGTGACGCAAACGGCGTCCTTGGAGGCGTGATCGGAGGCACTGCGAGCATCGCGCCGCCCCCTCCGCCTCCCGCGCATCCTGAAAAAGAGATCGTGCGCGTCGGCGGAGACGTCAAGCCTCCACAAGTGCTCTATGCTCCCGCGCCTGTCTATCCGCCGCTGGCGCGGACCTCTCGAATTGAAGGCGTCGTGACCATCGACGCGGTCATCGACGAGACCGGTCACGTCGTCGAAGCTCGCGCCCTTTCGGGCCCCGGGCTTCTGCTCCATGCGGCCCTGATGGCCGTCTCGCAATGGCGCTATCAGCCAACCGTCTTGGATGGCGAGGCCGTTTCGATCCGCATGCATGTCACCGTCAGGTTCAGGCTGCAGTAATCGAACCGGCGTGCGCAACCGGCTCGGGAGCCGTTTCAAGTGGAATGTCGCGTTTTTAGGTGGATTTCTTTTCGCGCAGGAGTTTTTCGACGCGTTCCATGTCGGCGGGCACATCCACGCTGATGGCGTCGTATTCCGTCTCGACCGCGCGAATCCGGTAATCGTTCTCCAGCCATCGTAGTTGCTCGAGCTGCTCCAGCCGCTCCAGTTCCCCCGGAGGAAGCGTCGGGAACTCCAGCAGCGTGTCGCGCCGGAAGGCATACATCCCCAGGTGTTTCCAGTGCCGCGCGGCGATCGATTCATCGCGGTCGCGGACCCACGGAATGGGCGCGCGCGAAAAATAGAGCGCGTCGCCGTCGAAATTGCGCACCACCTTCACGATGTTCGGGTCCATGATGTCTTCCGGCTTTTCAATCAAGGCGCAGGGCGTGGCGATCTGCACGGACTCGTCTTCGATCATTGCGGCTACCAGCGCGTCGATGGTCCCCGGATCGACCAGTGGCTCGTCACCCTGCACGTTGACGTAAATATCCGCCGGAACGTGAACGGCCACCTCTGCCACTCGGTCCGTGCCGGACGTGTGATCCGCCCGGGTCAGCACCGTCTCTCCTCCGAAATCCGCCACTGCTTTCTGGATTCTTGCGTCGTCGGTAGCCACTACCACGCGCGAAACCTGCTGTGCGCGCTGCACTCGTTCCACCACGTGCTGAATCATGGGGCGGCCCGCGATTGCGGCAAGAGGCTTGCCGGGAAACCGCGAAGAGGCGTATCGTGCCGGGACTACAGCGAGAACCTCGGTGGACTTGGCCATGGGCATGGGCATGTGCATGTGCGCTCGCAGTTCGGAAGCGGTCTGGCGCCCACGATTTTAGCACGTCTTGCGCGAACGCCCTCCGGCGCGAGCGTGGCGAAAAGCTTGCATCCTCCGCCAACGCTCGTGCGTCGCCATCACCATGGGTTCGTGTAGAATCAATTCGGGAAGGCTCAGGAGCTTTTCGGAATGAAAGCTGCGGTAGAGCCTCGACGCGCATGGACCCTCGCGGCGTTTTTCGCTGCGCTGTGCGGATTGCTCGTCTGGACGGTTGCTCCGGCCGCCCGATCCCAGCAACCTCCCGCCGGCCCGCAGTCACCGCAACCGCCGCGGCCCACTCAATCGAAAAAACTGCCCAACGGCAAGCCGATCAAAACCACCACCGAGATGACTCTCGTCAATGTCTCGGTCACTGACCCGCTCGGCCGTGTCGTCACCGGGCTCCGGCAGGAAAATTTCCGCGTTTTCGAAGACGGCGTGGAACAGGAAATCGTCTACTTCGCCAGCGACGACGTCCCCGTCTCCATCGGCGTGATTTTCGATATGAGCGGCAGCATGCAGGACAAAATCCAAAAATCGCGCAACGCCGCGGTCCAATTCTTCCGCACTTCCAATCCCAAGGACGAGTTCTTTTTGGTCGACTTCAACGACCAGGCGCAGCTCATCACCCCATTTACGAGCGACGTGAGCCATCTGCAAAACCGGTTGATGTATACCGCGGCGCACGGCATGACCGCGCTCTACGACGGCGTGTACCTGGGGCTCAGTCAAATGAGATCAGCACACCACGAAAGGAAAGCTTTGCTCATCTTATCTGACGGAGGCGATAATCATAGCCGGTACACGGAAACCGATATCCGGAGATTCGTGCAGGAATCCGATGTGCAAATGTATGCCATCGGACTCTTTGATCCCAATGGTGGACCGACTCCGGAGGAGCGCGAAGGCCCCGCGCTGCTGGCCAATCTCACGCAGATGACCGGCGGGCGCATGTTCGTGGTGCAGAACTTGAGCGAGCTCCCGGATATCGCCACCAAAATCAGCATGGAGCTTCGCAACCAATATGTTCTGGGATACATACCGAGCAACCGGCGGCGCGACGGCAAGTGGCGCAAAATCAAAGTCCGCCTCCGTCCGCCACGCGGATTGCCTCCGCTCACCTCTTATGCCCGTGGGGGGTATTACGGGCCGGGCCATTAATCGCGCTACCAGGGTTTTGGTAATTCTGCTGCTGGCGTGCGCGGCAATGGCGGCGCCATGCGTGCGCGCGCAGGATGTCGTCCCGCCGCTGCAGGAATCGCCCGTTCCCCCGCCTCCTCCGCCGCCGCACCACGCCGGCCTCAAGTCGACGGTCGATCTGGTGGCCTTGCACGTGACCGTGACGAACAAAGGGGGCGACCTCATCACCACGCTGCAGAAGAACAATTTTGAAGTCTTCGAAGACAAAGTCCGGCAGCACATTTCGCTTTTCTCCCGCGCCGATATTCCCGTCACCGCGGGCCTGGTGATCGATAACAGCGGCAGCATGCGCGAAAAGCGGGCGCAGGTGAACGCCGCCGCGATGACCTTCGTGAAAACCAGCAATTCGCAAGACGAAATGTTCGTGGTGAACTTTAACGACGAGTATTACCTCGACACGCCCGGCGATTTCACCAATAACCAGAAGGCCTTGGAGGATGCTCTTTCGCGCATCGACACGCGCGGCAGCACCGCTCTCTACGATGCCGTCATCGGCTCGCTGAACCATCTCAAGAAGGGCCACCGCGATAAACGAGTTCTGCTCCTGGTTACCGACGGCGACGACGACGCCAGCCGCATGACCTTCGCCGACGCCATCAAGGCCGCCGAGAAATCGAACGCCGCCATCTACGCCATTGGAGTTTTCAGCCAGGACGACCGGCAACACGATAAGCGCATGGTCCGCCACTCCACGAAAGTGCTTAAGGAATTGGCGAGGGCCACTGGCGGCGCAGCTTACTTTCCACACGACCTCGCGCAGGTCACTCCCATCTGCGAGCAGGTGGCGAAAGAAATTCGCAGTCAATATACGATCGGCTACTATCCCAGCAATATGGCCCGCGATGGCTCGTTCCGGATGGTCCGAGTGAAGGTGATTCCTCCAAGGGGTATGGGCAGGCTCGACGTGCGCACGCGCGCCGGCTACTACGCACCCAGCGCTGACGCGGGGAATTGACCGCGCGGCAAGCAACCGACCGCTCGCGAGGCTCCGCTTTTCAGGCGGCGATTTGCGCCAGGAAGCTCGCTCCGTGCGGGATCGCCCCGCCGAAAATTTCCGCTACCGTTTGGCCCATGTCCGCCAGCGTCGCACGCGTTCCCAGGTTCACGCCGGCCCGTGCGCCAGGGCTGTATGCCAGGATCGGAACGTACTCGCGCGAATGATCGGTCGTCGGGTTCACGGGATCGGGATCGCAGCCGTGATCGGCGGTAATCAGCAGTAAATCGGAATCTCGCAGCGACTCCAGCATCGGCCCCACCAGCCGGTCAAATTCCTCGAGCGACCGCGCGAAGCCCTCCACGTCCTTGCGGTGCCCGTACAGCATGTCGAAGTCGACGAGGTTCGCGAAAAGCAGCCCGCGCGGCTCGGACGTTAATGCCGCGCCAATTTTCGCCATGCCGTCCGCATTGTTTTTCGTGGTCGCGTAGTTCCCCACCCCGCGCCCGTTGTAGATGTCGTGAATTTTCCCCACGCCGAAGATCGGCACGCGCAAATCGGTCAGCACGTCCAGCAGCATGGGACGCGGCGGCTCAACGGCGTAATCGTGGCGCCGCTCCGTGCGCCGAAAATTTTCCGGCGCGCCGGTGAACGGGCGCGCGATCACGCGCCCCACTCGATTCGGCCCGTCCAGCAGCTTTCGCGCGATTTCGCACATGCGGTAAAGCTCCGCGACGGGAATGACGTCCTCGTGCGCGGCAATCTGGAACACGCTGTCGCCCGACGTGTAGACAATTGGGAAGCCCGTGCGCATGTGCTCTTCGCCGAGCTCTTTGATGATTTCCGTGCCGGACGCGGGCTTATTGCCGAGCGTGCGCCGTCCGATCTGGCGCTCGAACTCGTCCATCAGCGGCTGCGGAAATCCGTGGGGATACACCGGAAACGCGCGGTCAAGCCAAATGCCCGCCATTTCCCAGTGCCCGGTGGTGGTGTCCTTGCCGGGAGAGATCGTCGCGCCCTTGCCGTAGCAGCCTGCGGGATTCGGGGGTGCGTCCAGATGCGCCAGAGGCTTGATGTTCGCGAGTCCCAGCCGAACCAGATTCGGTAGCGCGAGCGGTCGCGAACGCGCAATGTGCCCCAGCGTGTCGCGTCCCGTGTCGCCGTAGTCCGCGGCATCCGGCAGTTCGCCAATCCCCACGCTATCCAGCACGACCCAAATCACGCGGCCGAATCCGCGCTCCGTCTTCGCTTGCCTCACCATCAAGTCTCCGGGCGGTTTCCGCCGCTATGCCATCATCGGCGATCGTCTGCGGCTCACAAAAATCTTAACTCATCGAGCTTCCCCCAAGGAAAGTCTCTCAACACCGCGAAACCAGCCCGGACCGAGAGGCGTTGTGCCTCGATATCGCTCTGCCTTACAGCGCGCCCCGTCGTCTAATCAAGGTCGCGGCGCATTCCCTTCCCGCGAGCGCAGGCACACTGCCGGAATCCCGTGATCCGATCCGTAGAGAACGTCCAAACGTGTCTTCTTCCGCTCAAAAAAATACCTCGGCGGCTTTACTCCCAAGTAGTCCAGCTGATATAAACCGGATGCTTAGCGGAATCATAGGGCCCTCGGAACATCGTTCTAGAGCGTTGCTCTGACTATGAGATAAAGACCGGGCAATTCCGGCCGTATCAAATCCACGAGGGCATTGAGACACAGGTCGGGCGCTTCACGCAAATCGCGGAAGAAAGACCGGCGTTAGCAACGTGAAACAGACAGTTCGAATTGGAGGTAGCGGCATGCAACACGCTCCCAAACAGCAGGCCATCGGAAAACGCTCAACAACTCGAGTCCTCGGGGCCGTAGTGGTCGTGGCCGCGAGCATCGCTCTCGCGGCGCAGTTGGGCCGGGCGCAATGGTCCACGGTCAATGGCAAAGACAATCAGCGGTATTCCTCGCTCACGGAAATCAACAGCCAAAACGTCTCAAAGCTGGGAGCGGCATGGGTCCTAAAAGGCATCGAGCCGATGCCGAGCTCTCGCGCGACGCCGGTGGTCGATGGAGACCTCATGTTCGTGACCGCGCCGCCTTATGTTTATGCGGTGGACATTAACACCGGCAAGATCGCTTGGCGCTACGATGCGCACGGGCCGACGGCTCACGGTGGAGTGGCGGTGGGCGACGGGCTCGTTTTCGTGGGCATCTGGAATCCGGGCAAGACGGCTTTGATCGCACTTCGCGAAAAGACGGGCGAACTCGCCTGGAAAACTCCTCTCGCGAGTCCCACTGGTGAGGCCACCGGCGGCGCGTCCGGCGCGCCCTTATTTGCCGACGGGATCGTGTCGATCGGCACCAACGCGGATTACGGATACCGGGGCCAGATCATTGGCCTGGACGCGCAGACGGGGAAGCAGGTATGGCGGTTTTACGTGGTGCCGTCACCGGGACAACCCGGATCCGATACCTGGCCGAAAAACAACGACGCCTGGCTGCACGGCGGCGGCGCCGTGTGGCTTGACGGGATCTACGATCCCGCACTCGGGCTGGACTTTTACGCGACCGGCAACGCCGTCCCGCAGTACGGCGGCGAAAACCGGCCGGGGGACAACCTGTTCACCGATTGCGTGATCGCGCTGGACAACAAAACCGGCAAGCTGCAATGGTATTACCAGGTGGTCCACCACGACATCTGGGAAGCCGATATCGCGGAAGCGCCGGTGCTCTTTGATGCCGAAGAGAACGGCCAAACCGTCAAAGCGATTGCAGCGATCCGCACGGACGGTTACCTCTTCATGTTCAATCGCATCACCGGCAAACCTTTGGGGCGCATTGAGGAACGGACTGTGCCGCAGGATGCGTTTCAGAAAACGGCGAAGACGCAACCGTATCCTGTCGGCGCCGAGCCCGTCTTGCCAGACTGCGATTACTGGAAAACGCAGCCGCTGCCCGCAGGCTTCAAATTGGGATGCTTCTTCACCCCCGCGTCGGTGGAAACGCCCAATCTTCTCGGCCCGGTCTACGGGATGCGGTCCACGCCGATGGCCTTCGATCCGCAGACACATTATTTCTACGCCACTGGAAATGCGGGGTTGCAATGGTTACGGCGAACGAAAGATCCGGATTTCTTCAGCCTGGCCTTCAGTAATCGCGTGCCGGGTTTAAGCAAGCTGGGGTACGGCGTCCTGGCGGCAATCGACAGCCGCACGGACCGCATCGCGTGGCAAAAGAAGTTCCACGGCTATCGGCCAAGCGGAGCACTTGCAACGGCAGGCGGGCTTGTATTCCAGTCGGCAGGCAATGGCGAACTGCAAGCGTACGATGCCAAGACCGGCTCGTTTGCGTGGAAATTTCAGACGGGCGCGTTGATCGGCGGCCCGCCAATCGCGTTTGAAAATGCAGGCCAGGAGTACATCGTCACGGTGGCGGGCGGGCAGATCTGGGCGTTCAAGCTGGGGGGAACGATTCCGCAGCACCCAGAACTAAAAATGCCTCCGCTGACGGATTTCTCCGGCACCGTCACCAAGACAGCCAGCATCCAAACCGCTTCGCTCGTGCGGGATATGGGCCTCTCAGGCCAACATTACATCACGGATGAATATGCGTTCGATCCGTATCGCGCGCAGGTGACCGTCGGCACAACCGTGTCCTGGCGGAACAACGGCACGCTCGTGCACACGATCGAAGCGGTTGATGGGTCGTGGTCGACGAAGCCGTTGCATCCGCTCGACATCGGTAGCGTCAAGTTCGATAAGCCCGGAACATACGTCTACCACTGCAAAGAATACCCGTGGGAGTACGGCGAAATTATCGTCGTGCCCGCCAGCCCGAAAGAGGGTCACTAACGCGGGGCGGCAGCTTTCGGCCGACTCGCGGAAATTGCAATTGGCGTAAGCGGCACTACGGCCGGCGCGGCGTGGCAATGCCATCGTGCCGGGCGATTTTCGCCCAGCGCAGCCTTGGTCGCAACCGCATCGGTCGCCTTCCGTTTCCATGGCCGTCCGCCTGTTATAGCAACGTGAAAATGTCACCCTAATGGCCCGATGAAAATGTCACCCCCTGAGAAGTTAACCACCGAGGTGGTGGAGTTTGTTTGGTCCGTGGTAAATGGTCACGTCTCCGTCGAGCGATTCGTAGAGGTGAACCTTGGCTCCGGCAAGGCTAAAGCGTTGTGGTTGGGGCGGGATTTGGAAGCGGCGTCCCGCCCATTGCACGACGTTGTCGTTGCCGACGGCGCGTTCGTGCAGGAAGCAGCAGATGCGGGTGAGATCCTGAGGAGCCAGACGCCAGGCTTTTTCGGTCTGGCGCGGGGCGCGGGCAAAGCGGCGGTTGTAGTCGGGAAGAAAGCGGCGCAGGACCTGATTGGCTGTGGCGATATCGGAGGCGCCGGCCAGGCGCAGTTCGCTGGTGAGGCGATCCTGAAAAGTGCCCCAGAGGCGTTCGATGCGACCTTTGGCTTGGGGGCTGCGGGCAGCGATGTAGGTGACACCGAGTTGGGCCAGGGCGCGGCCGAACTGAGTGGGCTGGCGTTTGCCGGCGAGTTGCTCTTCGGTCGACCAGTGATCGTCATTGCGGACGAAAATGCTGTGGCGATCGCCGTACAAGCTGAGGGGCACGCCGTAACGGCGCAGCAAGCGATGGAGCAGGCGGAAATAGCCGCGCGCGTCTTCGGTGGGGAAGAACTGGGCGACCAGGACTTTGCGGGTGGCATCGTCGAGGAAGCCGAGCAGGGCGAGTTCGGAGCCGCGATCTTCGAGCCAGCGGTGCAGGCTGGCGTCGAGCAGAAGCATTTCGCCTTCGCGGGCGCGAGGCAAACGGCGCTGGCGATGAGTGGGAGCGCGTCGTTTGCGGGGCGAACCGATCCCGGCGCTGCGGAGAAGACGGCGGAGAGTTTCGCGGCCCAGAGAAAGGCCTTCGACCTCACAGAGCTTCTCGTGGAGATGATGATCGTTGAAGCCCGCGTAGCGCGTGCGGGCCAGTTCGAGGATGCGGGTGCGCAGGGGATCGGGGAGACGGCGCGGACTGGGACGGTTGCGGCGGACGTGTGCCAGGGCCGCTGCGCCGCCTTGCCGATAGCGCGCTTTGAGACGTTTGATATGCCGAGGCGTTAGAGCGAGCAGCTCCGCGGCCCTGGCACACGTCAGAGTTCCCTTGCTGCAGGATGAAATCACAGCCACTCGTTGCAACTCTTTCTGACTCAACCGAAATGTCTCCCGGTTCATAGGGTGACATTTTCACTGGGCCATTAAGGGGTGACACAATTATTGGGCCAAGACATCCATGGCCGTCCGCCTTGTGAGGAACTCCTCGCGGATGTTAAACTTTTGGTTTGTCACTTTCGGATGACCTGAGGACTGCCACTGTGGCTGACACAAAACCAGACGAAGGATTCAAGGTAGTCGATCGGCGCCTGTTCAACGAGTCAGGCGACCTGCGCCCGGACGCCGCCGAGCAAGAATGGCATGAAGACGAAAAACTAAAGGCTTCGAAGCCGGTTTCTGCGGAAACGCGCAGCGCGTCCAGGCAGCCCGGCCAATTCGGCGCCGCGCCAGTGGCTGAGCCCGAACCCGCCGCCGAAGAGCGTCCGTCTTCGCGCGGTTTCCAGATGCTCGTTGATTTTCTTACTCGCAACACCGCCGCCATGCTCGGCGGCATGGCCGACCCGCGCACCGGGCAAGCGTTCGTCGATCTCGAGGGCGCGCGCGAGCTGATCGATATGATGGACGCGCTGCGCGAGACCTCGCGCGGCAATCTGGCGAAATCCGACGAGGATCTGCTGATCGAAGTGATCGGCAGCCTCAAGCTGACCTATATGGAAGTCTCCAAGGCCGCCTCCGAAGCCATGGCCAAGAAGGCCCAAGGCAACAAGGGCTAGTGCTTCGCTTTCTGTTTGTTCTGTTTCGGGGGCCGGCCCGACTGGATTCATGTCCTCACTTCAGCTAACCGTTTTGGGCTCGGGAACATCCATGGGCGTGCCCACGCTCGCGTGCCATTGCGCCGTGTGCGAATCCGCCGATCCGCGCGATAAGCGCACGCGCCCGTCCATTTTGCTTTCCTGGGGCGGGCACAACGTGCTGATTGACACGTCGCCCGATTTCCGCTTTCAGGCCATGCGCGCGCATCTCGGCCGGCTCGACGCCGTGATCTACACCCACGGCCACGCCGACCATATTCTCGGCCTCGACGATATTCGCCCGTACAATCTGAAGCAAAAAGGGGTCGTTCCGCTCTACGCCGCTCCCGAAACGCTCGGCATCCTGCGTCGCCAATTTGCTTATATTTTTGACGACAAGCCGACCGAAAGCTCCGTTCCCGGCGTGGAGCTGCACGAAATCCACGGCCCGTTCACGCTTTTCGGCGTGGAATTCACGCCCGTGCCCGCCGATCATGGCCCGCAAAAGGTTCTCGGCTTCCGCTTCGGCAAAGCGGCGTACCTGACGGACTTCAGCCGCGTGCCGGAGAGCTCAAAAAAGCTTCTGCTCGGTCTCGACGATTTCATCCTCGACGCGCTTCGCTACGTTCCGCATCCGATGCATTCCACCGTCGATCAATCGCTTGCGCTGATCGAAGAACTGAAGCCCAATCGCGCCTGGTTCACGCACATCTGCCACGACCTTGGCCATGTTGCCGCCAACGCGCGCCTGCCCGAGCACGTCCGCCTGGCCCACGACGGCCTGCAATTCGAGGTGGCCCTCTGATGCACTTCGCGAAATTGTTCTCCGCCGAAGAATGGGCCGCGCACTTCCCCGCCGGCTCGAAGCCTGCTGCGCTCGCCATCGGCAATTTCGACGGTCTGCACCTCGGCCATCAACAAATCCTTCGCCGCGTGCTCGAACGCGCGCGCCAGGAAAACTGCATCGCCGCCGTTCTTACTTTCTATCCGCATCCCACGCAAGTCCTTCGCCCCGCGGACGCGTCTCCGCTCTTGATGACCCTCGACCAGCGCCTCGCCGCCATCGCAGCGGTGGGTCTCGATGCAGCGCTGGTGATCCGCTTCGACGCGGAATTCGCCAAAATCAGCCCCGAGGATTTCGTCCGCCGCTACGCCGTGGAAATTATGCGCGCGCGCATGGTCGCCGTCGGCGCGAATTTCCGCTTTGGCCATCGCCAAGCCGGCGACGTCAGCACTCTCGCAGATCTCGGCAAGCGCTGGGGCTTTCATGTGGAATCGATCGCTCCGGTAGTCGCGGACGAAGTCGTCGTCTCAAGCACCGTCATTCGCAAATACATCCGCGAGGGGCAAGTGGAAGAAGCCGCGCGCATGCTCGGCCGTCCTTATGCGCTCGAAGGAGAAATCCGCCCGGGCACCGGCATGGGACGCAAGCTTGTGGTGCCTACGCTGAATTTATCCACGCGACAGGAGCTGTTGCCCAAGCTCGGCGTCTACGCCACGGAAGTTTCCGTCTCGGGAGCGAATTACCGCGCCGCCACGAACGTCGGCAAGCGGCCGACATTCGATGGCGCGCACGTCACCATCGAATCCCATCTGCTCGATTTCGGCGAGAATTTAAGCGCAGGCCCCATGACTGTCCGCTTCCTTGCGCGACTTCGCCAGGAAATGAAATTCTCCGGCCCCGAGGCCCTCCGCCAACAAATCCTCGCCGACATCGAAAACGTGAAGAAGTATTTCCTGGCCGCGAAGAAGTAGCGCACGCATGTGTAGCGCCGCCCTTTAGGGCGGCAGGCGACTGCGGATGCCATTTCGAAGCTGGCTCTGCCTCGTCCTGCACACGTTCAATCGAAGAATCAAGACGTGAAATCGGAAAAACGGCCGGGAATGCAAAAATCTGCGATTCTCGCAGCTTTAGCCGCGCCATCTGCCGCGCTAAAGCGCGGCTCTACACAACTACTTCTCGCCCGCGGTGGTAGGTCACAGGCCCGCCGTGACGAAGGAATGAATGCGGTGCCCTGCTCCGGAATCTTTTGCGATTAGAAAACGAAGGAAATTTCAGCTCGTGCTGGCGGCTTCGGCGGCGGGCTCTTTCGCTCGGCAATCGGCGCACAGGCCGCCCACTTCGGTCCGCGTGATGGTGATCTCGATGCCGCAATCGTGGGAAATCTGCTGCATCAACTGCTCGTAAAGCTCGCTTTCAAACTCGCGCACCTTCCCGCAGCGGATGCACGCCACGTGAATGTGATCGCGCGGGCCGTGGCTCTCGTAGTAATGCCGGTGGCCGCGCAGATGCAGCAGGTCGAGCTCGTCGATCAGGCCGTAGCCCTTCAGCAGATCCAGCGTACGATAGACGGTTACCCGCGTGATGTTCGGATCGATCTGCTGCGCCAGCTCCAGGATTTCGTTCGCGTCCATGTGGCGCGACGCCGACTCGATCACCCGCACCACCACGCGTCGCTGCCGCGTCAGCCGGACGCGCCGCGCCCTCAGCTCTTTCTGGAGCTTGCCCGTGGGCTCGTCTACGTTGATGCGCTCGCCGACGGAAACGCGATGTGCTGGTGAAGACATAGGTAGGTTATAACCCGGATTATACCAGAAGCCCGCAAGCCCGAAATCCAGTGCCCCGAAATCCCGTAGGCGCAGCAACTTGAGGCTGATTCCCGCCCCCGCCGGCCAATTTTCCCGGCTGGACTGCTAAGGCCAGCAGGACGGGGCCCTGGAATTTCGCAACGGAGCGGCACTGCGAGGCCGGCTGTCGCTGGGAGGCCTTCCCAGGCCTTCCCCTACGCCGGCGGCGATTCGGTCGCTCTCGGAGGCTTGTGAAGCTTCACAAGCCATCTCTAGACGGCACCCGGGACCTGCAGAGTCGCGATAAAACAGCCCGGCTCTTTTTTCGAGGAATTTTTCCGAAGAAAACCGGCCTTAGTTGCCGATCAGCCGGTGAATGTCGCTATAGAACGCCAGCGCCACCAGGCACAGCAGGAAAACCAATCCCACCTGCACGAAGCGCTCTTTCACGGCAATGCTCAAATCCCGCCGCAAGCTTCCCTCGACCGCCAACATCAACACGTGCCCGCCATCGAGAATCGGGATGGGCAGCAGATTCAGCAGGCCCAAATTCAGGCTGATATACGCGGTCCACGTCAGCAGCGTAATGAATCCGCCCTGCGCCGCTTGTCCGGACATCTGCACGATTCCTACGGGCCCGGCCAGTTCTCGCACGGACACTTTCCCGCGGAAAAGCCCCGAGAGCACGTCGCCCATCTCCCGCACCAAGGACAACGTTTGGTCGACGGCATCTTTCGCCGACGTGATGATTCCCTGCCGCTCAAAATATTCCGGAGTTTCGCGCAGCGCGCCGATCACCCAGGCCATCTGGCCGTCGGGATTCATCGTCTGCGTCGGCGTGATATCCAGCGAGACGTCCTTCCCATCCCGGCGAACCACAAAATGCATCGGATGCGGTCCGGCTGAGGTCACTCCTTCCACCAGTTGCGGCCACGTCACGATCGGCTGCCCGTTCATGGAAATGATCTGATCGCCCGCTTTCAGGCCGGCCTTTTCGGCCGGAAACCCCGAACTCACCTGATCGATTTCCGTCGGAATGTACGGATACCCGAGGATGTTTTCGAGGGCGGTTTGCTTTTGTGGAATGGTGATGTCAAGGGTCTGCGGCGTGCTGTCGCGCAAGACCGTCACCGGAACGGTGGTTCCGGGCTTGGCCTTCGCAAGCCAATCGGTTACCTTGCCCCACGTCGGCGTCTTCACTCCGCCTACGGCCACGATGCGATCGCCCGGCTGAACCGCCAGCGCGTTCTCGTGATTTTGCGGAACCGCCGCCACCGTGGCTGGCTGGCGCAGATAGGCGTCCATTGGCATTCCCACCAGCGCGTAGATGCCCCAGAAAATTGCCAAGGTTAGAATGATATTCATCGCCGGCCCAGCGATGGCGATCAGGAATCGCTGCCAGCGCGGCCGCGAAAGAAATTCGTGAGGCTCTCCGGTGCGTTCCTCCACGGGATTATCGCCGGCCATCTTCACGTAGCCGCCCAGCGGCAGCGCGCTGATGCGATAGTCCGTGTCGCCGCGCTTCCAGCCCCACAGCCGCGTCCCGAATCCGATTGAAAATACGTCCACCCGCACGCCGCAAAGCTTGGCCATCACGAAGTGGCCCCACTCGTGGATCAACACAAGCACGCCGAGCACAACGGCGCCGGCAGCAAGATCGCGAAGGAAGTTTACAGCCATGGAGTGTTTGTCTCTCCCTTTGCCCCTACAACTATTATTTTAGAGGAAAAAGCTGTTCGTTCAACAGCCATCCGCGCGGCTGGTGAATCAAATGGAAACGCCTCGATTCCTTTGGGGGGTCCCAAGTCTGCGGTTTGTCCCCGTCTCACACTAACTTGTACGTACCATTCAGCCCGCGTGTTTCACCGTGGAGCACTTCCGCTCAACTTCGTCCTGCGCCAGCCGCCGTGCCTCAGCGTCTGCCGCGATCAAATCCTCGATATTGCTCAGCGGCGCCTTCGGCATCCGCCCAAGGACGCCTTCGATTACCTGGGCTATTCCCAGATACGGCAGTTTTCGCTCCAAAAATGCTGCGATGGCCACTTCGTCCGCTGCATTCAACGCGCACGGCAAAAGCCCGCCCTGCCGCAGCGCCTCCCGCGCCAATTCCAGGCAGGGGAATTTTCCAGCCGGCACTTCCTCGAAATCGAGTCTGCTCAGCGTGGACCAATCCAAGGCGCACTCATTGGATGCCACCCGCTCGGGATAGGTTAGCGCGTATTGGATCGGCATGCGCATGTCCGTCGCACCCAGCTGCGCCAGAATCGACCCGTCGACGAATTCCACCATCGAGTGCACCGTCGACTGCGGATGGATCACCACTTGAATCTTCTCCAGCGGCGTGCCGAATAGCCACCGCGCTTCGATCACCTCGAATCCTTTGTTCATCAGCGTGGACGAATCGATGGTAATGCGCTGGCCCATTTTCCATCGCGGGTGCGCCAGTGCCTGCTCGGGCGTCACGTTCTCCAGTTCCGCGACCGGCGTCTGGCGAAATGGCCCGCCCGAGGCCGTCAGCACCAGCCGCTTCACTTCTCCGCGCTCGCCGCCGCGTATGCATTGATGGATCGCGTTGTGCTCGCTATCCACCGGCAGCAGCGATACGCCGTGCCGCTCGACCGCCGCCATCACCAGCTCGCCCGCTGCTACTAGCACTTCTTTATTCGCCAGCGCGATGTGCTTTCCCTGCTGGATCGCCTTGTACGTGGCCGGCAAGCCCACCACGCCCACCGCCGCCGAAAGCACCATCTCCGCTTCCGGATGCGTGGCTACGCGCTCGATTCCCTCGGCGCCAAATAAAATTTCCGGTAGCCCGCCGCCGTTCGCCGTTCCGACGGCCGCGAGCGCCGCGCGCAGGTCACTTGCCGCTTGTTCCGTGCCTACCGACACTACTTTCGGCCGGTGCCGCTTCACCTGCTCGGCCACCAGCGCGATATTCGACCCCGCGGCCATCGACACCACTTCGAACCGCCCCGGCAAAGCGTCCACCACCTGCAGACACTGCCGTCCAATCGATCCCGTGCATCCCAAAATTGCGATTTTTTTCATCTGCGACAATTCTATCCGACTCCCGCCCGATTTTGCGACCGCCGCTTGCACGCAAGTTTCGAAGCGCTGCCATCGCTCTCCGCCCGGCGCGCCGCAACCGCAGTTGTGATATCATTCTTGTTACGAGCTCGCGCATCGCGCGGTCTCTCATCATTGTGAATGCCACGAATCATCCATTGCACATTCTAGGCGAGATCGGCAGATAACCTTGAGCAAACCCTCACTTTGGGCCATTCCCTTGGGCGGTCTAGGCGAATTTGGCATGAATATGATGGTCCTGCGCTATGGTGACGACATCATCGTCATCGACGCGGGCCTGATGTTCCCCGAGCAAGAGCTGCTCGGCGTCGACATCGTCATTCCTGACATTACCTATCTGAAGCAGAACCGCCAGATGGTCCGCGCGATCATTCTCACGCATGCGCATGAGGACCACATCGGCGCGATTCCCTACATCCTCGGCGATCTGGACGTTCCGATCTACGGCACCGAATTCACTCTGGCGCTGGTGCGCAAGAAACTCGAAGAGCACGCGCTGCTCGATTCCGCCAAGCTTCACGAAGTGGCCGCCGGCGACACCACCACGCTCGGCCCTTTTCGCGTCGAGTACTTGAACGTCACGCACAGCACCATCGATTGCGTCGCTCTTGCGATTCGCACTCCCGTCGGCGTGGTGATCCACACCGGCGATTACAAAATCGATCCCACGCCCGTGGACGGGAAAGCCTTCGACCTGCACGCCTTCGCGCGCTACGGCCAGGAAGGCGTCCTGGCGCTCTTCGCCGATAGCACCAACGTCGAGCGCCCCGGCTTCACGCCCTCCGAACGCGCCGTCGTTGTCCGCCTGGAAGAGCTGTTCCGCGCGGCGCCTGAAAAAATCGTGGTTTCCTGCTTTTCCAGCTCGGTGCACCGCATTCAGCAGGTGATCGACATCGCCGTTTCGCTGGGACGTAAAGTCGGCTTCGTCGGCCGCAGCATGGTCGACAACATTGAAATCGCACACAATCTCGACAAGCTGCGCGTGCCGGACGGCAGCATGGTTCGCCCGCAGGATCTGCGCACCTTCGATCCGAAAAAGCTCGTCGTGCTCGTCAGCGGCTCGCAGGCCGAACCGATGTCGGCCCTCTCGCGTATCTCCGTCGATAATCACCGCCTTCTGAGCGTCGCCGAAAAAGATACGGTGATCCTCTCCGCGCGCATCATTCCCGGCAACGAAAAAGCCATCTTCCGCATGATCGATCATCTTTTCCGCCGCCGTGTGCTGGTCTATTACGAAGGCGGACGCTCCGCTCCGATCCACGTCTCCGGCCACGCCAGCCAGGAAGAGATGAAAATCCTGATGCAGCTGGTGCGCCCCAAATATTTCGTCCCGATTCACGGCGAGTATCGCCAGCTCTTTCAGCAGGCCGCGCTCGCCGAACAGATGCGCGCCGTTTCCGGCCAGGTATTTCTTCTGGAAAGCGGCCACCCGATCGAATTCACCGCCGACGGCCGCGCCGTGCTCCGCGAGCCCGTTCCCGCCGGCCGCATCATGGTTGACTCCGGTTCGCTCGAGGAAGTCGAAGACGTCGTGATCCGCGACCGCAAGCATCTTTCCGAAGACGGCGTCGTCGTGCCCATCATCGCCATCGACAAGCACACCGGGCGCATCGAAATCTCTCCCGAAATCGTCACCCGCGGCTTCCTGCCTAGCGATGACGGCCAGGCACTTCTCAGCGAAGCGCGCCAGGTGGTGCTCCGCACCGTCGAGCAGTCCACCGACGAGGAAAAAATGGACTGGAGCGTGATCAAAGAAAAGATCCGCGTCGACCTGAAGCGCTACCTGAATAAGCAAACCTCCAAGCGCCCGCTCATCCTGCCCGTCATTTTGGAAGTGTGAAGTCGGCTTTGGCTGCGCCCTCCGTTTCGGATTACTCTTGTCGCGCCGCTATGACCGTCTCCCTTCGCTCCTACGCGCCGTCCGATTTCGAAAAGCTCTACGAAATCGACCGGGCTTGCTACGAGCCGCGCGTCGCCTATTCGCGCACCGAAATGCGCCGCTACCTCCGCTTTCCCGGCGCCGATTGCGTGGTCGCGGAGTCGGCGGAAAGCGAAAACGCCGCGCCCGCCATGATTGGCTTTTGCATCACCGCGCACCGCGGCCCGTCGGGCTACATCGTCACCATGGATGTGCTCGCCGCGCATCGCCGCCGCGGCGTCGCCGGGCTGCTCCTTGCCGAAGCCGAACGCCGCATGGTCGCCCGCGGCGTCCGTCAGATCGGCCTCGAGACCGCAACCGACAACTCCGCCGCGATTGCCTTCTGGCAAAAGCACGGCTATCGTAAAAGCGGAGTCCGGAAAAACTACTATCCCGGCAGCCGCGACGCCTTCAGCATGGCCAAGCGCCTCGCCTCCGATAGCATGAAGGCGAAAGCAGGTCCACACGACTAATGTTCCTACTGCACGTAATCATCCTGGCCGTCGTGCAAGGCCTGGCCGAACTTCTTCCTGTGTCCAGCTCCGCGCACGTGATCGTCGCGGAAAAGCTGATGGGCATGAACCCGTCCGCGCCCGAAATGACGCTACTCCTCGTCATGCTCCATACCGGCACGATGCTGGCCGTCATCGTCTATTTCTGGCAGCGCTGGCGCCGCACCTTTTTCAGCTCCTTGGCTGAGTTCAAGCACTTCGCCGTCGCGCTGATCGTCGCCACGCTTCTCACCGGCATCGTCGGCGGCGCGATCATCGAATTCATCGAAAAAGTCCTGATGCGCCACCAGCCGCACGCCTGGGTCGAGCAGCTTTTCAATCATCTCGACCTGATCGCCGCCGCGCTGGCCGTGGGAGGCGTGCTCATCCTCGTCGCTGGCCTCGCCGAAAATCGCCGCGCGCAGTCGCAGGCCGCTTCCAATCCTCCGGCCGCTGAATCCGCCGCTGCGTCGGCAATGACGCCCACGCAATATTCGTGGATCGGCGCCATTCAGGGCCTGTGCCTTCCCTTCCGCGGTTTCTCCCGCTCCGGCGCGACGATTTCGCTTGGCTTGCTCCTGCGCGTCGCCCGTAAAACCGCCGAAGATTTCAGCTTCGCCCTCGCCGTCGTCGTCACTCCGCCGGCCATCGCGCGCGAACTCTGGCGTCTCTATCAATCGCAGCACCACAACCTGGCCGCCATGGTTCCCTCCGCTACACCAAGTATCCTCGGTATGGTCTTCGCCTTTTTGGCCGGACTGCTTGCGTTGAAATGGCTCAGCCGCTGGCTTGAGACCGGCCGCTGGCACCTTTTCGGTATTTACTGCCTCGCCGCCGCCGTGGCAGTCGCGTATCTGCATCACCTCGGCTTCTGACGCCGTGTATCGGCTGCCATGTCCTCCCGGTGCGTCCGGGCAAGCCCCTGCATGGGTTTCGGCGATTTAGCCTATTAGTACTGGTGGAGGTGCCAATGTACCATTGCGAAGCCCATACCTTGCGTATAGGCTACGTGCAATATGTCCGGCACTATCGAAGCGCTATCGGGACACGCGCGCGAGTCGGGCTCAACATCGCCGTCTTCCGCGCACTCACCGGAAGCTCGTGATTTCGACTTACTGGAACATGTGGGTTATCTCTTCGACGTCACTCAAGACCTCCTGTGCGTTTGTGCGTTTGACGGTGTTATCAAGTACTTGAACGGATCGTGGGAGCACGTGCTCGGTTACTCCCGCGAAGAGCTGATGGCGAATCCTCTCGGCGCAATCATTCACCCCGATGACCGTGAAGCCACTCGCGCGGACGTCCAGAAGGTCCGAGCCGGTATCCCCACAAAAACATTCGAGAATCGGACCCGTTGTAAAGATGGTTCCTACAAGTGGTTCTCATGGTCGGCAACTGCATCCGCGACGCGGCAATGCTTCTACATATCCGGACGAGACATCACCGAAACGAAAAACTCGCAAGCCTCCGTATTGCGCCTGGCTCACGCTCTTGAGAACAGCAGCGAAATGATCTGCATGAGCGACGACGCGGGCCGCGCCGTCTTTGCAAACCAGGCGCTGCTCGATACCTCTGGGAGCAGCAAGGACGAAATCCTGGGTAAGTCTTTCAACGAAACTCTGCTTTCCGACTCCAATCCGCCCGCTTTGGCAAAGGAAATTCAAGACGCGCTGCAACGCTACGGCAAGTGGAGCGGCGAGTGCCTTCAGAAGCGAAAGGCCGCCCCGGACCTTCCGGTATCGCTCAGCCTCGGTATGATCAAGGACAAGGATGGCAACATCACGGGCGCGTACGGCATTTCCTACGACATCACCGAACGAAAGCGCGCCGCGCGGGAGCTGGAGGAGCACACCGAGTTCTTGAACTCGCTCATTAAAAATTGTCCTGTCGGCATCGTGGCGATTGACGTCGATTCCCGCGTGAAGCTTTGCAATCCTGCTTTTGAGAAGGTGTTCCGGTACAAGGAGAGCGAGATCATCGGCCGCCCACTGTACGAACTACTGGCCACGCCTGCCATGCAAGCGGAATTCGATCGCAGCCGGTTTAGATTTGAAGACGGTAAGGTCAGCCGCATCACCACGAAACGCGCTCGCAGCGATGGCAGCCTGGTCGATGTCGAGGGATATTTCGTGCCTTTGGGACATCGGGACAAACCGGTCGGCGCGCTTCTGTTGTACGAAGACGTCACCGAGCGCAAATCCATCGAGCAGCAACTCCGTCAGGCGCAAAAGATGGAGGCCGTGGGCCAGTTGGCGGGCGGAATCGCCCACGACTTCAATAACCTGCTGATGGTGATCCTGGGTTACTCAAATGTCCTCGAAGAAATTCCAGGCATCGGCGGGGATATTCAGGCGAAGCTCAAGGAGATCGGCAACGCTGCACGCCGGGCCGCTTCCCTTACCCGGCAGCTTCTTGCCTTCAGCCGCCGCCAAGTCCTTGAACCATGCGTTTTGAGCATGAACGACGTGGTCCCGGACGTCAAAAAGATGCTCGGGCGCCTGATCAGTGAAGACATCGCGCTGGTAATCGACCTGGACCCGGAGCTGGGACTCATCAAGGCCGACCAGGGCCAGATGGAACAAGTCATCATCAATTTGGCAGTGAACGCCCGCGATGCGATGCCCGACGGCGGGATGCTGACGATCCGTACGGCCAATGCGGATGTGAGCGACAACAACGCGCAATGGGCGGAGCCAATGCCCCCGGGCTCCTACACCGCGCTTACCGTCTCCGATACCGGAATCGGCATGGACGAGGAAACGCAGGCGCGCGCTTTTGAGCCGTTCTTCACGACAAAGGGGCAAGGCAAAGGAACAGGCCTGGGGCTGGCTAGTGTGTACGGCGCCGTCAAACAAAGCGGCGGATTTATCTTTCTAAAGAGCAAGCCCGGACAGGGGGCAACCTTCAATATTTTCTTTCCGAGCGTCAAAGAACTCGTCGAAGCCGCGCCTAAAGCCGTTGCTCCGAGCGTCCCGTCACGCGGGTCGGAAACGATCCTGCTGGTCGAAGACGACGCCGCCTTACGCGCGCTCATTTTATCCGCGCTCACGGGCGCCGGGTACACGGTTCTGGAAGCGGCCGATGGAACCGACGGGCTGCGGATAGCCAAGGAGCGGGACGGGGCGTTTGACCTTGTTCTCACCGATGTGGTGATGCCGGGCATGGGCGGCCCCAAGATGGCCGCGAAGATCAGCGCGCTATTCCCGAAGATCCCGGTTCTCTACATGTCCGGGTATCCGGAATTGGCCAACGGCCACCAGGAAATTTTGAGTCGGGGTCCGCTGCTGCAAAAGCCCTTCGAGCTTGGCGCCTTGGCGCGCCAAGTCCGGGCCATGCTAAACCGGCCGCGCGCGAATTCCAACCCGCCGTCGCCAGCCAGATAGCTGAGCCTTAGACAATCGCGCCAGCCTGCGTTTCTCCTCCGCACCCAGAAGCGTCTCTGCCGCCAGATCGACACCTGCCGTTGGCACCTTTTCGGCATCTACCGCCTCGCCGCCGTCGCCGTCGCGCATCTGCATCACCTCGGCTTCTGACCGCCGCGCTACGCATTAAAAGTTGTCATCCCGAACCCGGTCGCGCCCGCCGATCACTTGTCGATCGGCAAAAGATAATGGGCGCGAACGGCGGTGAGGGATCTGCTTCTGCCTTTCATTCCCGGGGAGCGCCATTCTCCAGAATGGCGCTTTCCGCCACGCCAGGTAGCGTCTTTGCCGCTTGCCCGCAAAACCGCCGAAGATTTTAGCTTCGCCGTCGCCGTCGCGTACCTGGACCACCTCGGCTTCCGATCGCGCTCTTGATGTAGCGCTGCAGGTCGGCAGCTTTTGGTTTCGGCGCGACCCTACCCACCGCGCCGTCCCGCATCAAAAGTTGTCATCCCGAACCCGGTCGCGTGCCTTTACGCGAACGGCGGTGAGGGATCTGCTTTTGCCTTTCGTTCCCGGGGCGCTGTTCGTGTGCAGCTATCGCCGTCGACCGGAGGGTGCGATCGATGCCGCCTTGACGGTGAGTTTCAGTCCGATGGCGCGCGTGACGGCAACGAGCGCGGATAGTCGCGGATTGCCGCGAGGTGAAAGTGCACGCTAGAGGCTTTCGCGCTCGATCCCAGCTGCTTTCGCCACCTTGGCGACTCCCTGCGCTTGCGCCAGATGACGCAGCGCCAGCAGCAGCACGCGCGGCTCGTCCGTGTCCTCCAGAGCGGCATTCAGGTACTCGGCGGCGAATTTCGCGTCATTGCGGAGCCGGCGAACGAGCGCCTCGTCGTGGCTGGCGCTAGCATTCCGTTTCTCGGGCATGGGTCCTATACTAGGTTGATCTGTTAAGTTTGCGCGGGTATGATAACCCAAATCGGGTTAGTCGAAGGATTTTGATGAAGCAAACCGCAATTAGGTGGGCAAGCGGCGCGTTCGATGCTTCGCCCTTGCTGCTGCCAGATACATATCCAGACTTCAGCACCGCGTGGGGTGTTCTTTTTCAGGCGGACTGCTTGGCGATTCTACCCCGAATAAAGAGCCACGTAATCGATACGGTTTTCGCTGATCCGCCATTCAACATCGGCAAAAAGTATCGCGACAATACGAACGACGAGCGGCCCGAGGCAGAATACCTTCTGTGGTGCAAGCGCTGGATTCAAGAATGCGTCCGTGTGCTGAAGCCAGGTGGTGCTCTCTTTGTCTACAATTTGCCAAAGTGGAATATCCCTATAGGCGGCTACCTGAACGACCTTGGCATGGATTTTCGGCATTGGATCAGTATCGAAATCAGTTCGTGTCTCCCTATACCGGGCAGGCTTCATCCAAGCCACTACAGCTTGCTCTACTACTCAAAGGGAAAGCCAAAGACATTCCGGCGGATTAGAACGCCGATTATGCTGTGTCGGCACTGCGGTGGCGAGGTTAAAGACTACGGCGGGCATCGGGACGCAATGAATCCCAAGGGAGTCACGCTAAAGGACGTTTGGACTGATATTCCGCCAGTCCGACACTGGAAATTTAAATCCAAAAATCGGCCGGCAAATGCGCTTTCGACAAAAATCCTTGACCGCGTAGTTGAGATGTCCACGCGGCCAAACGACGTTGTACTTGACCCGTTTGGCGGCAGCGGGACCACCTTTTCAGTCTGCGAGTCAAAGGAGCGGCACTGGATCGGAATCGAGATTGACTACGGTCAGGAAATAATCGAGCGGCTGCAAACCGACGTCATTCGGTCGCACCACAACAGCGATCACGTTGAAGACTAGCCCGCTGAGCGCCCGGCCGTCATTTTAGGGATTTTAGGCACGTCGAGACTTTCAGCATCTTGCTCGATTACCACGATTTCGAGAATCCCTTCCTTGCATGGTACGGACCTCCAAAGCTTGAAGTACGGTTCCAGCTCTTGGATGTTCCCGATCCTGTCCGTAAGAAATCCATACAGCTTGCGAGAAGGAACGATCAGCGTGCCTGCCGAAATCAAGCGGTCAGCTACCAGCATAGTCAGCTTGTTCATGGATCTGTGACTGGATGAGACGTTGCCCGTCTCCCACTCCGCCACAATTGGTTTGACCGGTCCAGGCAGTACAGCATCAAAATCTCCGAGGACCTGTCCGAACATGTTTTTTGCCGGCCCCTCGATCACCCAGCCGCGCTTCTTCAGTTGCGTTATAAACTCTGCCTTGATCGGCCCCACGCCATTTCCTTCACCGCGCCTCTTTCCAGATTCCGGGTAGATAGTGAATTTCCTGCTGCCTGGCGGCCATGCACATCGCCTAATCGCGGCGTGAATTTGCGCGCGCGTTTTGGCCCAGTGCCTAGATCGGGAGTAGGCGCCGCGCTTCACCAGCGTGTGCACTTCTACGATCTTCAAGTTGCCTCGCGGTAAAACCTTTTGAGAACATGGATTGGATCAAGACCAATCGCGCGCACTACTTCTCCAAATTCGACCACATCGAGTCGACGCTCTCCCCGTTCATATTTCGAGACAAAGGATTGTGGACGCTTTAGGCGTTCGGCGAGTTCCGCCTGCGTTAGGTGCGCATCCTTCCGAGCTGTTATGAGAAGGTCGCGAAATCTTCTGTTCGCTTGCTCGGTCATTGAGGTTAGGAACGCGGAGTATAAGCCGTGGACCGAGGCAATCCCAAAATGGGTTATCGTAGTTTGTTAACCATGACTGAACTATTGAACCAGCGGCACTCCGATGTCCGCAGATCTGTCGATGGCGGTTGCGACGACCACAATACCTTCGTGATGTTCTTTCCACGAAGTCGAGTCCTAGTCCCCTGTACTTCCGACCAGTAGGCGTCTTCGCCCCCATGTCTGCTATGGTCGATGTGGCATGTGTGCGAACGCAAAACTCGAATCGAAGGCTCTCGACGTCGCGGCACGCAATTCAAAACCGCCGATCTTCCCGGTGAAAAGCGCCGGGGCGCGGCGGACGCGGGAGCGGGAGATGGCGATCCCAAGCGCGAAGCAGCGCGGCTTTCTCCGTTTTTGCTCGATCACTGGACATCTGCCTTGCTGCTCGCGGAAACCTCGCGTGGGTCTCCAGTCACTAATCACTAGCCACTCGGCACTGCCTTTGCTACCCGGAACAGTCACTCGAGTAGAAATGCACCTAACTCATAGAAAACAAACGACCGCACATGCGCTTACCCGGAACGTCCCGGCGCATGCTTCCGCGCGCATTTCGGGTTGGCAACTTGGTGTAACGCGGCGGAAATCTTCTTGCGCCCGGCGGAGGGCCGTTTGCTATAGTGAGGGCGTTCCTCCAAGTGGGTTACGCGCGACAGCGCCCGCGCGCCCCTCGAAGCAGCGGAGGCCTTCCCCTGCCTATTTTCTTCTGTCCCGGCGGCTTCTCGCACCAGCGCCCCTTGCCGGGGCGACTCGCGAGAGGCCATCGGGACGCAACCGGGCACCCAGCAGCCACATCCCCAAGAGCGCCACAGCGTTTCTGGGTAGCGGCGCTTCATATTCGCGTGCTAGGGTTGACCGAAACAGGGAGACATCGTGCGCGTTCTGACGCCAACTGAAAACAAGCGCTTCAACGAGATGATCGGCTTTGTCGGGCTGAGCCTGGCGATCCTGCTGGCCTTGAGCCTGCTGTCATATTCGCCGCTCGACCCGTCGTTCGACGTGTCCGCGCCGGGGCTGGCTTCCGGCGCGGTGCGCAACTGGATCGGGCCGGTGGGCGCGCACATCTCGGATCTGCTCTTTCAGTTCGCTGGATACGCCGCGCTTCTCATCCCTGTTGGGATGTTCATCGTGGCCATGCGCTGGTTTCGCAGCCATTTGATTGCTAGCCCGGTGTCGAAGCTGGTTGGCTCGGGGCTGCTGTTCGTTTTTCTTACGGCGGAGTTGAGTTTGATCGGCACGCCGGCGGTGCGCGGCGCGCTGCCGCCGGGCGGATTGCTCGGGACGATTCTGGCGGGTGGGCTGCGCGCGGCGTTTGGCGCGATCGGCGCGAATCTGGTCTCGGCGACGACGGTGCTGGCGGCGCTGTACCTGACCACCGCGTTTTCGCTGAGCGCTGCGGCGAAGTGGGTGAAAAAGCCGGTGGCCGAGGACGGGATCGTCGGCCAATGGATGGCGCGCCTGAAGGAATGGCGCGAAGAGCGCGAAACCGCGGCGCTGCGCAAAAAAGTGGAGGAAATCAAGATCGCGGGACGGCCTCCGGTGGCGCAGCAGCGGGTTTCGACGAAGGAAGTGGCGGAAGCCGACGAGGAGAAGCAAGAAGAGCGGCCCGCGCCGGCCTCGCGCGTGCCGACGATCATTAAATTCCACGATGAAGACGATGCTCCGCCGCCGAAGAAGAGCGCACAGGAGCCGAAAATTGCGCGCGGCAAGACCAATTACCGGCTGCCTCCCGCCAATCTGCTGCGCGCCGCCGAACGCGGCGAAAAGATGGACGAGAGCGAGCTGAAAGAGTGCGCTCGGGCCATCGAGCAGAAGTGCGCGGAATTCGACGTCGGCGGGCACGTCACGCAGATCAATCCCGGGCCGGTGGTCACCACGTTCGAGTTCAAGCCCGAGGCGGGAATCAAGTACACGCGCATCACCGGACTGGCCGAGGATTTGTGCATGGCGCTGCGCGCCGAATCGCTCCTGATCGAGCGCATTCCGGGCAAATCGACGGTGGGCATCGAAGTGCCGAACGTGCGCCGCGAGACCATCGCGCTGCGCGACGTGATCGAGTCGCCGGAGTTTTCGCATTCGCCTTCGAAGCTGTCGATACCGCTGGGTAAGGACTTAATCGGGCGGATTCGCGCCGCGGACCTGAACCAGATGCCCCACCTGCTGATCGCGGGCGCCACGGGCACCGGCAAGAGCGTCTTCATCAATTCCCTGCTGATGGGCTTGTTGTACAAGGCCACGCCGGACGACCTAAAACTCGTCCTGGTGGATCCGAAGCGGCTGGAACTGGGGCTCTACGCGGATATTCCGCACCTGTACACGCCGGTGGTGACCGACGCCAAGGTGGCTGCGAACGTGTTGCGCAACGCCACGCGCGAAATGGAACGGCGGCTGAAGGTGCTGGCGCAGCGCGGCGTTCGGAATATCGAGCAGTACAACCGCACGTTCGAAAAGGGGCAGTCGCTTTCGCTGTTTGAAAATGCGGAGGGCGAAGATCACCGGCCGCTGCCCTACATCGTGATCGTGATCGACGAACTGGCCGACCTGATGATGGTCGATACCAACGGCGTCGAAGAATCGATCACGCGACTGGCGCAGATGGCGCGCGCCGTGGGCATTCATTTGATTCTGGCGACGCAGCGGCCGTCGGTGGACGTGATCACCGGGCTGATCAAGGCGAACTTCCCGGCGCGCATTTCGTTCCGCGTGGCCAGCAAGGTGGATTCGCGGACGATTCTCGACAGCAACGGATCGGAATCGCTGCTCGGCAAAGGCGACATGCTGTACCTGCCGGCGGGATCGTCGCGGCTGCACCGGCTTGCACGGGCCGTACGTGGGCGAAAAGGAAGTCGAAGACGTCTGCGAATTCTGGCGCGACCAGGCCAAGGCCATCTACAACGAGGAACTGCTCAAACCGCCTCGCGATGAGAACGCCATGGGCGGCTCGTCTGGCGAAGGCGGCGAGGGCGAAGACGAAGTGGACGACGAGCTGTATCAGGACGCCGTGCGCGTGGTCTGCGAGATGGGCCGCGCGTCGACTTCCACGCTGCAGCGGCGGCTGCGCGTCGGCTACGGTCGCGCCGCGCGCCTGATCGACATCATGGAGAAGGACGGGATCGTCGGGCCGCCCGATGGGTCGAAGCCGCGCGAAGTGCTGAAGACGAAAGACTGGATGCGCGAATTCGACGAGTCGGCGAGGTGACCGTTCGCGGCTAGGGCGATTCGCCGCGCCGGGAAAAATCACGGCGACCGCGGGTTTGCTCTTCCCACTCCGGCAGGTTTTCCGTAAAATCTATTCACCGCACGGTGCCGAGGTAGCTCACCGGTAGAGCGCGGCCCTGAAAAGGCCGGCGTAGGCAGTTCAACTCTGCCCCTCGGCACCATCCAATCATTCCGACGTCCTGCGGCTTCCCAAGACAATTTCAGGCAACGAACTCGCTTGATTGCGATTCCCTTACGCGGGGACGTGACTCGCGGGCTTCGTGTACAGAGTTGCCGGTACCTGGCGAACGGAAGCTAATTTCCCGAAAACATGCAACGCTGCGCCAGCCGCATTCTTCTCGCGACACAGACCAAACGCGACTGGCGCAGCGTGTTTCCATCGGCCATTACGCTCGCGGCACAAATGTGTTTTCAGCGACTCGTTTCGAAACGTAGAGCAGTCGCCAAATCACGGCCGCAAAACTCCGCGGCGGATGGGGAGCAGCTGTCGAAGGCGCCCATCGCGCAGCCAGATTCCGAACCAGGCGATCATGCTCGTCGAGAGCGGGACGAGTATTGGATAAGGCTGCCCGATGCGGGTATAGGCGGCGACGGCTCCGCCCAGATAACCGGTGAGCAGTACCGCGCCCAGGACCGAGGTGCGCGGAATGAGGAACAGGATGATGCAGCCCAGCTGCAGGCATGCGAGGAGCGTCAGAGCGTGCGCCGGCCAGCCGATTCTTGCAAACTCCGCGACATAAGTGGGGTTTCGGGTCAGCTTCCACGTCGCGCTCATCCCCACAACGAAAGCGGGCCAGAGCGAAACAGCCCAGCCAGCCCACAACAGCCAATGCTTTCCTTGCGTTTCACGTACCGGAACATTCACAGCAGCGTTCATGTATTCCTTCCCTTTGGCGCGCTGCAGCGCGGCCCCCCCGGCCAGTGCGGCGCCTATCGAATTCCGGATCGGGCACACCGACCGGAGACTGCGACTCGACTCGTAAAGCCGGTGGAGTATACGCTAAAATCTTCGCGCGCGGCTCCCGCCGTTCTTGATAAGTTCAACTTCAGGCGCGTGCAGGACCCGTCCTGTCCGCGGAAAGGGCTGCCCCTATTTGCTCTTGGGCTTCAAGTATTTGTCGACCCTCTTTCGCCTGTGCGGACCAGGCATGTGAGGGAGGCAGCCATGTTAGCAATTCGAGCGAAGCACGAAGGCTGCGGTCCAGAATCCGAGATCATCGTCAGGCGACTGAACGCCGATAGGACTTACGACGGGCATTGCTCAATCCGCGGCGGAGTTGGTTCCGGCTTTTTCGTCGAACGAGTCAATACCGAGGTCTGCCCTTTAAATCCGGCTACGGCGCCCGGCGAAACACCCCGTCGAACGGAGCCGCGATTTCGGGGATAGGCGATAGAGAGCGTACCGTGCCCTCGGCACCACCTTTACGAATCGCTTCGTAGTTCTCTCAGCTCGGAATTTCTTCCGATGCGAAATGATTTGGCGGTGAAAGTGTTTCCGCGCGAAGTGACTGCTTGCGCGACTCGTGCATTGTAGACGAGAGATTCTCTGCGTGACGGGGCGGCTAATTGGATTTGGGGGCGGGGTGGTCTTTGAAGAAAGCGTTGACGTCGGGAAGGGCACCCTGTGAGTCTTGGCCGGAGTTCGCTCCCGGATGCGGTGAAACGGACGGAGGGAGAGTGGTGTTGCCGTCGGCGGGCTGGCCCTTGGTGACGACCCAGCCGCTGCCGCTGCGCTGGAGGAAATAGTTCATGACCATGCCGGTAGTGCCGTTCTTGATATGAAACGAGGTGCGAGCCTGGGCCTGGTTGGCGTTGATGGTGATGGAGTCGAGGGTCATCTCCATCGCGCCCATATTGATGCCCTGATTTCCCTGGAGATGGTCTTGGATGGCCGCGCGGATGGCGGCAGCGTCGCTGCTCGAAACGCCGGGGAACGAAGCCGATGGCGCCGCGGCGCCGGCATCGGAGTTGGACGCGCTGGCGGGCATCGAGCCATTCGCGGATGAAGCTGACTGACCGCTCTTGCTGCAGCCACTGGCCACAAACAGAATCGCCACGAAGGCGAGCGCCGCGAAACGTGTGGTCATCAAATAGTCCTTTCTACTGCCGTCCTACTTCCCTTTTGCCAAGGTTCGGCCGCCGTGTAACCCGGCTATCATACAAATCGAAAGCTGCACGACGCACGCCAATCCACCGGCCGTAATTCCAGATTTTGATTCGGGCACAGTTTTGGCCCGCGGACACGCACGCCATCGAACTTGCCGCTCCCCCTGGAGGACACGCCGGGTAGTTCGGATTGTACGCCGATTTTTGAAAATTGGCGCGAGGAGTGGCACGAAAGACAAGCGCCGGCGGCGCAGCCACTTTTCGCCGTTGGCGGGTTCCGGTCATAGGTGCCGGATTTGTGCCGGTTGAGCGAACAAGCTAGCCGTCTATTCGGGCTTGGAGGGGCTCTCTGTAAGCTCTTGCCACGTGAAGTAGCCGGCTGTGGCGGCGCCAGCTCCGCCGAGAATGTAAAACCCGATCTTGCGGCGATCGTAAGCATTGCGAATGTAGCCGGGTTCGTGGCAGGAAGCGTCGGCGGCCCGATCAAACGTGACGCGGGCGGACTTGCCCGCCGGGACGGTGTGAAGTTCGCCGCCGGCATCGAGGACGAGATCACCGCGAACAGCGGAAAGGATCAATTCGTTTGGACCGGTGATGCTGACGGTGCCAGAGTACGCCTGACCGGTGGTTTCGCGGAGCATGCCGGCGGGCGTGTCAATTTCCAGTGCGGCGGAGGATGGAGCGGAAAAGCTGGTCACGCCGCTGATGACGATCACGCGGACGGCGTCGGGGCGGCCGTCGAGCACCACTTCGCTGGAGGGCGAAAGAAGAATTTGCGAGCCGCTGAACTGAACGCGCATGTTTCCGTAGCTATCGGTGTCGAGAACATCGCAGGCGTAGACGTCCGAACCGGCCATGGCCGTGTCGTTGTCGATGAGAGAGTTGTTGGACTGCACCACGGAGCCGAGCGCCCTGCCATGTCCTGCCCATGCGGGACTACCAGCGAAAGCGGCCAGAGACAAGATCAGCGCAAGACAGAAAACACGAACACGCATGCAGAATGCCCTCCCGAAGCCTACAAACACTCTGTGCCCAACGGGTGGGAGGGTCAATTACGGGGGCATGGGCACGTCGTCAAAGCGGCAACACGGCGGCGAGATGGAATGCCGATGCGCGAGTCGAGTTTCCGCCGAAATTACGCGCGCAGGCGAAGCGATCCGCTGACGAATGGATTTCCGCGCTCGTAGAATCGCAGCTTGCGATCAACGGCGCGCGAGATGCCGATGCGAGCGCTGGCGCCGATCGGTCCGGCTGGCTTGACGGCAGAGCCGAGCCAAATCGGGCTCCGAGGGGAGCAGAGATCGACGCCGTCGAAACGCTTGTCGATGTCCATCGCGTCGGCGAGGCGGCCGGGGCCGCGCGCGACATCCTGTATGCGCTCGACGCTCCTGCGGCGCCGCATCCAATCGGCGCCTTCGAGCGGTTCGAGAGCGCGGATCAGGACGCCGGCGCCTACGCCGGGCGCGTCGCCGCTCACGTTCATGAGCCAGCAAGAGCCGTAGGTGAATCGAACGTAGGCATGGCCGTGGCGGAGGAAGAGCGAGCGATTCGCTTCGGTGAGGCCGCGGAAGGCGTGGCCCGCGGGATCGCCGATGGGATAGGCCTCGGTTTCGACGATGCGGCCGCTGAGGCGCAGGCGCGGAAGTTCGCGGACGAGGGTTTTGCCGATGAGATAGCGCGCCAACTCGGTTGAGTCTACGGGCAATTCCGAGCGTCGCAATCGGCGGATGCGCGGCACGGATTTGGTCAGCAAGGATTCGGTCATTCAGAGCAGAGAGTAGTCAGCCGCGGAGCGGCCGAAATGTTTTACCATACCCGCAGGGAGATACGGACATATCCTCTTCATGCCAGCACCTGCGCGCGATTCGAAAAGTGAAGCCGAGTTCGAAAGGCTGCGAGGAATGCCTGAAGACAGGCGACGCGTGGGTGCATTCGGATGTGCCTGACGTGCGGACACGTGGGCTGCTGCGACAGCTCTAAGAACAAACACGCCACGAAGCATTTTCATGCCACTGCCCACCCAATCATGCAGTCGTTCGAGCCGGGAGAAGACTGGAAGTGGTGCTACGTCGATGGCGCGATGGTCGCCTAAGAGACAACTTGCCGCGACGCCGCGTCCGCCGGCGGCTGCTACATTCGAATTTCACACGGAATTCGCACATGGAAAAGGTCAATCCCTGTTCCAGCAGACGGAGGGCGGAATGAATCGCACCGGCAAGGCGCCGGAATTTGCGCAGAAGGAAGCTTGGCCGCCGCTGCCGCTGGCGGAGTGGCAAGCGACGCGGGACACGCTGCACATGTGGACGCAGGTGGTCGGGAAAGTGCGATTGGCGCTGACGCCGCACGTGAACCACTGGTGGCAGGTGCCGCTGTACGTGACGGCGCGCGGGCTTTCGACGTCGGCGATCCCATGCGGAAAAGGGATCTTCGAGGTGGAGTTCGACTTCATCGCGCACGTGCTGCGGATCGTGACGAGCTGGGATCAATCGCGGATGGTGGCGCTGGAGCCGCAGACGGTGGCCGAGTTCTACCGGAATTTTCTGGCGCTGGTCGAATCGCTGGGGATTGCGGTGAAGATCTGGCCGATGCCGGTGGAAATTCCCAACCCGATGCGGTTCGACGAAGACACAGTGCACGCGTCGTACGATCCGGCATACGCGAACCGATTCTGGCGGATTCTGGTGAGCGCGGACACCGTGTTCAAGGAGTTCCGCGGCCGCTTCATCGGCAAGGTGAGCCCGGTGCACTTTTTCTGGGGAAGCTTCGACCTGGCGGTGACGCGCTTTTCCGGGCGGCGCGCGCCGGAACGAACGGGAGCGGACCGCGTGACGCGGGAAGCATATTCGCATGAGGTGATCAGCGCGGGATGGTGGCCGGGCGGTGGGGACGTAACGCAGCCGATGTTCTACGCGTATGCGGCTCCGGAGCCGGTCGGATTTCGTGAAGCGCCGGTGCGCCCGACGCAGGCGGCGTACAATGCGCAACTCGGCGAATTCCTGCTGCCCTATGAAGCGGTGCGAACGGCAACCGAGCCGCGACAGACGCTGCTCGATTTCCTACAGGACACGTACGAGGCGGGAGCAACGCTTGGGCATTGGGACCGGGCGGCGCTGGAAAGGCGCGTCTAACAAGCGGTCGCTAGTCTTGCGGAGATTTTCAGGCTGAGCTGCCATAGAGCGCAACCACATTCGACAGGGCGGGATCCGTGGGTGTTTGGAATCGTCCCCTAGTCGCACGATGGCGCTGGGAGAAATGGGCGTGCGCGCGGCGTCCCCAAGAGCGGACGAAATAGTAGTTGATGGCGGCGCCTGCGCCCATTCCGACGACGGGAATCAAGCGGCCGGCCCATTTTTCGGCGACGTCCGCGCCGACGCGCACGGCGATGCGGTCGATGATGCGCGGGACGACCTGCTCCATCGCTTGCTTGCCGAGAAAGTCGCGTCCCAGATCCACGCCTGCTGCTGACGCCGCGGCGATCCAGAGCTGGATGTTGTCCGCTTCCGTCGAATACTCGAAGCCGTGCAGCAAACTGAGCTTTTGCAGCATGCGCAGGGTGATGGCGGCGAGAATGCCCATGTCCGGAAGGGCGGTGAGAAACGCGCCGATGCCAAGTCCGGCGCCTTCGAGCGCGGCCCATTTCGAAGAGGTGGCAATGGTGCTTTCCGCGATGGGATTGACGATCTCGGGCCCAAGATCGAGCATCTGCGGCCAAGAATCGACGGGCAGTTTATGGGTGCGGCGAACGTGCTTCAGGTATTTGTGCTCGTCAACGCGAACCTGTGAATAGGCGCGGCGAAAACCGGCGTTTGCGAACGCGGTGAGCGCGCCGCGAGAATGCCGGGGTTGTTTTCTTTCAGACATATCTAGTTAGATGCATTTGAGTGCGGAAACGCACCTGCCCCCGAAGTAGGTTCGTTCGATTGCCAACGCATTGCCCTGAACAGGCAGGCTCACGTGCCCGCCCACAGCGCCACGCTGGATCTTCAGCGCGTCATGTAGTAGTAGATCGTGGGCGTGACAAAGAGAGAAAGCACCATGGCGATGAGCAGTCCGCCAATCACTGAGACGGCCAGGGGCTGCAACATTTGCGAGCCCGCGCCGATTCCCAGCGCCAACGGCAACATGCCGACGACGGCGGCGATAGCCGTCATCACGATGGGCCGCAGCCTGCGCCGACCTGCCTGAAAGATGGCTTCTTCGCGCGAAAAGCCAGCGCCTCGGAATTTTTCGTTGGCGTCGAGGAGGAGAATGCCGTTTTTCGCGACGATGCCGATGACCATGATCAGGCCCATGAAGGACGAAAGATTAAAGGTGATGCCGGAAACGAGCAGGGCCACGAACACGCCGGCGGTCGACAGCAGCGCAGAGACGAGAATCGAAATTGGCGCGGAGAAATTGCGAAATTCGAAGAGCAGCACCAGAAAAACGAACATGACGGCGAGCGCGAGAACGAGCGTGAGATCGCGGAACGACTTCTGCTGGGTTTTGTAGAGACCGCCATATTCGATGCGAATGGATGCGGGCATGTTCAGATTGGCGAGCGCGGCTTGCACGTCGGCAATGGCGTGGCCCATGTCGAGTCCTTCGAGACGGGCGGTTACGGCGACGTAGCGCTGCTGATCGTCCTGGAGAATTTCGGTCTGGCCGGGGATTTGGGTCATATCGGCGAGCGAACCGAGAGTAGCGGTCTGGCCGCCGGGGCTGACGATGACGGTGTTGTTCATCGAGGACAGCGAGGAGCGGACTTTTTCGGGATAGCGTATGCGCACGGCGTAGGGGCGGTCATCGACGATCATGGGCTGCGACGTGGTGACGCCGTCGAGCATTGCCGTGGCCTCGTTGGCGACGTCCTGCGGCGAGAAACCGGCGTGGGAAGCTTTGGCCATGTCCACGCGGAAAGAAACAGCGGGGCCGCTGGTGGTTGAGTCGATGCCGTTGTCGATATCGACGATGGGATGAGCGCCGCCGACTTGAATGTTTCCAATGGCATCCGCGACGCGCGGGGCCCATTCGTCGAGCAGTTGCGCATTGGGATTGAACATCATGACGTCGACCGGCTGCGGAGCGCTGGTAAGGTCGCCAATCATGTCCTGCAGCTTTTGGGTGAACTCGACACTGACGGCGGGTTCGGCTTGGGCGACCTTGGCGCGAATTTCGTCCATGATCTGCCAGACGTCGCGGCTGCGATTATTTTTCAGGTCGACGGAAATGTCTCCCACGTTCGCTTCGGTGACAGCGGCCAGGCCAAGTTGAAGGCCGGTGCGTCGCGAGGTAGTGGCGACTTCCGGAATCGAATGGACGATCTTCAAAATGCCGAGGACCATGCGGTTGCTTTCCGCGAGCGAGCTGCCGGGCGGAGTGACGTAGTCGATGATGAAGCTGCCCTCGTCCATTTTCGGCAGCAAGTCGGAGCCGATTTGCTGGTAACAGAGATACGATCCGCCGATGAGTAGGAAGGCGAGGATTGGCACCCATACCGGATATTTCAGGCTTCGACGGAACCAGTGCTCGTAGAAGCGGATCACGGCGCCGAAAACGCCTTTCATCAGGTGCTCTTCCTCGGCCTGGAGCATGCGGCTGAGTTCCGCGCCGTGCTCGCGCTCTTTTTCGGCGGGCGTGGCCCCGGCGGACTCGGGCAACGAGGGAGGATCGGAGAGCGCATCGTGCGCGGCGGGATCGGCGGCCGACTTCGCACGAAGAAGGTAGAGGCAGAGAGTGGGCGTCCAGGTGAGCGCGAGGGCGAGAGACGTGAGCAACGCGGCGCCGATGGTGATGGCCATGGCGCGAAAGAACACGCCGGTGACGCCGGTGATGGCCACGAGCGGCACGAAAACGACGATCGGGGTGAGCGTGGAACCGACCAGCGCCTTGGAGAGTTCCTGCAGCGTGAGCGAGACGGCTTCAAATCGGCCCTCGCCCGCTTCGCGGTGGAGCACGACGTTCTCGAGAACGACGATGGCGTCGTCGATGATCAAGCCGACGGCGGCGGCCATGCCTCCGAGCGTCATCAAATTGAAGCTTTCGCCCAGAAGCCTCATGACGATGAAGGTGACCAGCAAGCTGATGGGGATCACCATGCCGGCAATGAAGGAAGTGCCCCAATCGCGCAGGAACAGAACCAGAACGGCCGACGCGAGGATTAGGCCGATGATGATGGCGTCGCGCACGCTTTTGATCGATTGGCCCACGATCCAAGACTGATCGTAGAAAGTGCTGACGTGTATGCCGGGCGGAATGGCGGCCTCGATCTGTTGCATCTCCGCTTTCACGGCATTGGCCACATGCATGGTGTTGCTGCCGCGCTGGCGATTGATGTTGATCAGCACGGAGGGCTTGCCGTTGGCGGTGACGATGGTGAAGTGCGGCCGGAAACCCTGTTGGACCGCGGCGACATTGCCGACGTAAATGGGCGTGCCGTCCGGCGCGGACTTGATGAACGTGTTGGCCAGTTCTTGCGGAGTGTGCGATTGGCCGGTGATCAGCCCCAAAAACAATTGGTGATTTTGCGCGAAGAGGCCGGGCGACTCGATGATGTTGGAGCGGTCGACGGCGTCGAGAATGCCGGAGACGCTGACGTCGGTGAGGCGCAACTTGGCCGGGTCGGGAACGATGTGGTATTCGGGCTGTTCCCCGCCCTGAATCAGAATCGTGGAAACGCCGTGGAGGCCGGCAAGGCGCGGCTTGATGTCGTAGGTGGCCAATTGCCAGAGCTGCTGTTGGGAGACGGAATCCGAAGTGAGCCCATAGCCGAGGATCGGAAAACTGGAGAATTCGAGACGCTCGGCGCTGACGTGCGCGGTCGCGGGCAGAGTGGTTTCCACGCGCGCGAGCGCTGCATTCACGCGCTGGAGGGTCCGAAACATGTCGACTTTCCAACTGAAGTACAGATCGACTTCAGCCGAGCCGCGGCTGGTGATCGATTGCACGTCCTGAATGCCCTGAACGCCGCTGACGGCTTCCTCGATGGGGCGCGTGATGGTGACCAGCATCTGGTCAATGGGCATGACGCCGTTATCGACGCCGACGATGACGCGCGGAAAATCGGTGGTGGGAAAAACGGAAATCGGAATGCTGAGGGCCCCATACGCGCCGACGAGCGCCAAGGTGATGATGAGAAAGATGATCGATTTGTGTTCGCGCGCGAACCAATAAGTTTCGGCGCTGGAGCCGCCTGGGTTCGGATTGCGCGTGGTGGTTGCGGTTGAATTCGCCATAGATGAGCGGGTGAACTGCTAGTCGGCTCCGCTTGCCGGCCGAGCGGCTTTTGGGATTTGCACTTTGGCGCCATCGGGCAAGCCGTATGCGCCTTCGGTGACGATCTGCGCGCCGGCTTGCAGGCCGCTCGTGATTTGCACTTCGCCGTCTTCGTGGATGCCGGTCCGGACGCTGGTTTGGTGCGCATGCTGATTTTTGCCGATGACCATTACGGAAGTGGCGCCGTCGGATGCGGTAAGGACTGCGGCGGAAGGAACGACCAGCGCATTTTTCACAGTGCGCGCAACGATGCTCACGTTGACCGTGGCGCCGGGGCGGACTTGGTCATTGGGATTGGCGGCTTCGACCCAAACCTCCACCGTGGTGCTATTGGGATTGAGCGCCGGGCTGACGACGGAAACTTTCGCTGGAACCGTGCGCGCGCCTGCGCCGGGCATGATAGTGGCGGGATCGCCGACGCGAAGCAGCGAGGCCTGTTCGGGCGATACGTAAGCGCGGCCGATAACATGAGAGAGGTTCATGATGGTCATCATCGGCGTGCCGGCGGTGGCCATTTGGCCTTCGTAGAGAGGGCGATCGGTGACGACGCCGGTGATCGGGCTGCGGATTTGGGAATATTGGAACTGGGCGAGAGCGGCTTCATACTGCCCTTTGGCGGCCGCTAGTTGGCCCTGGGCGGTCTGCTCGGCGGCGCTCTGGCCGACTCTCAGCAGGCCTTGCAGGTGCGCCTGCGCCATCTGGTATTGATTGTTGGCTTGGGTGAAAGCGACCCGAGCGTCTTCCATCAGATTGCGCGAGATCGCTCCCGCTTTGTAGAGCTTTTCACGGCTTTCGTAAACCATGCGCGCTGACTGCATGGCTTGGCGCGTGGCTTTGACGTTCAATTTCGCATTCTGGATTTCGGCGGGCAAGTTCACCTGTGTGCTGGTGGCAAAGGAAGCTAGCGCCTGTTCGTAAGCGCCTTTGGCTTGGCTCACGGCTGCTTGCAGATCTTTGTTTTCGAGTTGGGCGATGAGGTCACCGGCGTGCACGCGGCTGCCGCGATTCACGTAGAACTTTTCGATCGGAGCGCTGATTTTCGGGACGATCGAGACTTCGTTTTTCGCGTAGAGCACGGCTTCGGTGGAAACGATTTCCTGGATCGTTTTCCGCTGCACCGTTGCCGCTTGCACGGAAACTAAGGGTTCGGCAGCGGGCTTGCTGCTTGAGCAGCCTGTCCATGCGAGAACGGCACAGAAGATCAGCGGGATGGCCGCGCTTGGAAGCAGTCTGGGTTTACGCACGCTCAGAAGCTCCCCGTGATCGTCTGCAAAGTGGCCAAGGCGTTGCGATAGCGCGCCTGGCCGGATGCGTAGCTATTGCGCGCACTGGCCAGAGACGTCTCGGCATCGAGAACTTCCAGCACGGTCGCATCTCCGGCTTGATACTGCATGGTGACCAATTGCAGGTTGTGCTGCGCGAGATCCACCGAATCATGCAAGTTTCCCAGCTGATTCCGGGCGACTTCGGATGCGTCGTAATACGAATGCAGCAAACTGATGATGCTCCGTTGCGCGAACGAGAGGTCAAGCTTGGCGGTTTTTCTCTGTTCCTCCGCCGCATGCAGCTTGCTGATGCGCGCCCCCCAGTCCCACACGGGAATGCTCATGGAGTAGGTCACAAAATATCCGAGGTTCGGCTGCACGACGCCCGGTCTGGTCAAATTGTCGCTCTCCAGAGCAAAGTGATTTGCTTCAATACCATAATCGAAATCAATCGAGAAGGACGGGAAAAAATCAGACCTGGCGGATTCGACGTCGACTTTCGATGCGTTGTATGCCGCCAGCGCGGCAGCCACTTCCGGGTTGTGATTTTTGGCCATCGCTTCGGCATCCTGAAAGCTGGGCAAAACAGGAGGAGTGTTCAAGTCATCGACGACATTAAAATCTTCATTAAAGGTCGGAAAGAGCAGTACGGCAAGATTCAAGCGGGCCTGAGACATGGCCAGTTGCGCGTCGCCAAGATCACGTTGCGCCTGGCTGACCTGTAGCTCAAAGCGAATCACGGCCTGATGTGCGATCTCGCCGCCTTGTTCCAGCGCCTGGCTGATTTGCCGGAAGTGCTGGGCGTTCGCCAGACTTTGCTGCGCGACGGCGTAACAGCGTTCGGCGACCACGAGGGCGTAGTAATCCTGGGTGACGGTGACGACGAGGCTGCGCTTCGCGATTTGCGCACCGGCTTGCGCGATGGCCTTCTCGTAGGCGGCCCTGCGCGGGCCGGCGTCAATGAAAAAGCTTCCGGGCATGTCTTGGTGGGCCACGGCCCAGGCGCGGTAGACGTGCACGCCGTCGTTGGTGACGAAGCGGCCGACGGGCGAGATGCCGTTGCCTTGCGTATTCAGGTACTGGCCAAGCCCGCTGATGGCGGGCAGCATGGCGGCGCGAGCCTGCACCTGGTTGTAGTGAGCAAGCTTCACCGCTTCGAGAGCTTTTTGAAAATCGGGACTGTTTTTTTGGGCGCGCGCAATGGCATCCGCCAAAGTCAGCGTAACTGGCGCTGCTGAGGGCGGCGCCGGTTGTACTGTCGATGGCATGCTCGAAACAACCCGAGCGCTAGCCTGCCTTTCTTGCGCCGAAACGGACGTGAGACAGAAGCAAAGCGCAGGTAACAACGCTATCCACACGAGCCAATGTTGCGTGCCGTTCGTATTTACCACGCGTGACTCCCTTCAACGTCGCCATGCACGGATAGGTAGTCAGAGCCCCTTTTCGCACACAGAAGTGCCTGTCTTGCTGGGAGATATTAAGTATCGCGAGATAAATACAGGATTAACGCGTGTGTTTGGAACAGGTAACCGTATATCACGAGCGCGGCCAAGTCTTGAACTCGATGCCAGGGTAGCATTTGCTCAACTGCTTGGCACGCCGGAACAACAGCGGGGCTCCAGGGCGAATGCGCAACACCTGGCGAGTATTGGGCCTGTCGCTTTATCATGTGAGCATGCGAATTCTGTTGGTTGAAGATGATTCCCGAGTTTCTCGATTTGTGGCGAAGGGACTGCGGGAGCAAAGCTATGCTGTCGACGTAGCCGTGTCTGGAGAAGCCGCACTCTACCAAGCTGCCGTGAATAGTTATGACCTGATCATTTTGGATGTGTTGATGCCGGGGATGAACGGATTCGCCGTGTGCCGGGAGTTGCGCAAGTCTGGGCAATGCTTGCCAATACTGATGCTTACAGCGCGCGATGCGGTCGAGGATCGGGTCGCGGGCCTGGACTTTGGAGCCGACGATTATCTTACCAAGCCATTCGAGTTCAAAGAGTTGCTTGCTCGCACGAGGGCTCTGCTTCGGCGGCGACGAGAATTCTCACCGCGCGAGATCGTCGTGGACGATCTGATCATCGACACCGTTGGACATGGAGTCTCCCGCAACGGGAAGCCCGTCATTTTGACTGCCAAGGAATACGCCTTGCTCGAATACTTGGCGCGGAATGTGGGGCGGGTTCTGGGACGAGCGGAAATTGCCGAGCATGTATGGGAGGAGAACTTCGATCCGTTTTCAAATTTGATTGAAGTATATGTAAATCGGCTACGACAAAAGATCGACGCCGGTTCTGCGAGGCCTTTGTTGCATACGCGACGTGGAGAAGGATACCTGTTTTCCTCTCTGGTGGAACCGTTTGTGCTGGGAAAAGCGTGAGTAGGTGCTGCCACTTTGTATTGGGGGCGTGAGTTTCGTTTTGAGCGAGATACATGTTTGACTCTGTGCGAATGCGGCTTACGGCGTGGTACACGGCAGTGCTGAGCGTTGTACTCATGGTGCTGGCGTTTGCGACGTACGGCATTCTCGCGAAGAACGTCCTTCGCGAGACGGACGATTCACTGCGTGATATGGCTGGCACCTTCTTGGCAACCGTCCGCGCAGAAATAAACGACCGGCCTGGGCCGAGCGCCATTGTGTATGCCGCAAAGACCGCCAGGGCCGAGCACAGCATCCCAGGCGTGAGCTACTCGATCTTTGATAGCGGGGATCGTCCAGTGACAGTAGCCGTTCCATCTCCTTTTTCCGAACTTGACGAGCAGACGATCGCGGGCGTGGTTCGCGCACAAAATCTCGACCGCTCGCTAGGGGCCTGTGCATTTGCCAGCATCGGACGGGGGCGGGATGCTTACCGGGGATGCATTCAGCGTTTCCGGATCAACGGCTCCGTTTTTAACCTCGCGGTGATCGAGTCTCTTCAGCGTGAAGAGGTATTCCTTCAAGACGTGCGAGACACTTTTGCCTTGATGATTCCTGTCGCGATCGTCCTCGCTGGCGTGGGCGGCTACTTTTTGGCAAGGAGAACCCTCTCTCCCCTTGTGGCGATGAGCGCGAAGGCAGAACGCATGGGAGCTGCGAACTTGCATGAACGGCTGCCGGTCCCCAATGCCAGGGATGAGCTGGGAAAGCTTTCCATTTCGTTCAATCGCCTGCTCGACCGGCTGGATCAGACATTCGAACAACAACGACAGTTTATCACCGACGCATCGCATGAGCTGCGAACGCCGGTCGCAATCCTGTGCGGCGAAGCAGAAGTATCTCTATCGCGCCCGGACCGAACCGCTGAGGAATATAAGGAATCGCTTCGCGTTCTTCGCGCAGAGTCTCTGCATTTAAAACGCCTTGTCGAAGACCTTTTCACGCTTGCGCGTGCGGATGCCGGACAATACAAGTTAGCCTGCTCAAGCTTCTACTTGAACGATCTCGTCGCCGAAAGTTGCCATGCCATCCGGACGTTGGCGTTGGCAAAAGGAATTTCACTGAGCTTTGAAGCTCCCGACGATCTCCTGATTCGTGGCGATGAATCGCTGCTCCGCCGCATGCTGCTTAACTTGCTGGACAACGCGGTGAAGTACACGCCGAATGGCGGCTTCGTCTCGGTCCACTGCAAACAATGTGAGTCGCAGTACGTACTTAGCGTATCGGACACCGGGTGTGGTGTACCTGCCGGGCTTCAGACTTCGATCTTTGAGCGATTTCGCCGGGCCAATCAGTCGCGTTCCGAGCTGGACGGGGGAGCGGGATTAGGGTTGTGCATTAGCCGCTGGATTGCTGAAATGCACCAAGGCAGGCTCGAATTGACCAGCTCGTGCCAGGGCCGCACTATGTTCACAGTGTATCTTCCTGTTCCGCTTGATCTGCTTGCGCAATCTCCGATCGCGCGTTGACACCTCGGCGCGTACAGAAACCCATACGCGCATCGCACTTGAGAACAAACAAGCCTGGTTGTGATAACCGCGGAAATACGCGTCTGTTACCAACGCGCGGCAGACTTGTAGGTGTGCTTCCATCCTGGAAACGATTGCAAAAGCGACGCGGATGACGCATGATGGTTGGCTTTGTGTGGTTAAATAGGTGATCCGGGCGCAGGCGACGCCCGAACCGCCGGCCAAGAACCGGCATTTCGCTGAACACGAACCGCTTTTTATTTTCCGCGGACACATCAGGGGGCAATTGAATGCGCAGGCCTGCAAGTCTTGCTACGCCAAAAGGCAAGTTGGGCGTGTTGACGCCCGGCATGGGAGCCGTGAGCACGACGCTCATGGCCGGAGTTGAGTTGATTCGCCGAGGCGAATCGGTTCCCGTCGGTTCACTGACGCAGATGGGGACCATCCGGCTCGGAAAGAGAACGGAGAACCGCGTTCCGCCGATCAAGGACTTCGTGCCTCTGGCGAAACTGAACGACATCGTTTTCGGCGGATGGGATATTTTCCCCGATACCGCTTATCAATCCGCGGCGAAGGCCGGAGTGCTGGACGCGAAGGATCTATCGAAAGCCGAGAAATTTCTGAAGACGATCCGGCCGATGAAAGCGGCGTTCGATCAGAATTACGTGAAGAATCTGCAGGGCACCAACGTCAAGAAGGCCAAGACGAAGTTCGATTTGGCGGAGCAACTGCGCGAAGACATCCGCGAATTCAAGAAAAAGAACAAGCTCGACCGGTTGGTGATGCTGTGGTGCGGTTCGACCGAGATTTTCCTGAAGGCCGAGGACGTTCATCGCGATATGGCGGCGTTTGAAAAAGCGATGAAGGAAAATCATCCCGCGATTGCGCCTTCGATGCTCTACGCGTACGCGGCCATCAGCGAAGGCATTCCGTACGCGAACGGCGCGCCGAACCTGAGCGTGGACTTCCCTGCCCTTGAAGAGTACGCCAAATCAAAGAACGTGCCGATCGCCGGAAAGGACTTCAAGACCGGGCAGACGCTATTGAAGACGGTGCTCGCACCAGCGTTCAAGGCGCGGATGCTCGGGCTGAACGGCTGGTTTTCGACGAACATTCTAGGCAATCGCGACGGCGAGGTTCTCGACGACCCGGGATCGTTCAAAACCAAGGAAGAGTCGAAGCTCGGGGCGCTGGAATACATTCTGCAACCGAAGGTTTATCCCGATCTGTACGGGAAGTTCACGCATAAGGTCCGCATCAACTATTATCCGCCGCGCGGCGACAACAAAGAGGGCTGGGACAATATCGATATTTTCGGCTGGCTCGGCTACCCGATGCAGATCAAGGTCGATTTCCTATGCCGCGACTCGATCCTGGCCGCGCCGATCGCGCTCGATCTGGTGCTGTTTCTCGATTTGGCGAAGCGCGCGGGAATGCGTGGAATTCAGGAGTGGCTGAGCTTCTATTTCAAATCGCCGATGTGCGCGCCGGAGCTCTATCCGGAGCACGACCTGTTTATTCAGCTGATGAAGCTGAAAAACACGCTGCGCTGGATGATGGGCGAAGAATTGATCACCCATCTGGGCGCGGAGTATTACGACTAATTGGCTGCGCCGGCGGCCGGTTTCTTTGCGGCGTCGCCGGCGGATGCCTTGTCGCGATGGCGCTCGATCATCTCGAGAAAATGCTGATGGACTGCGGGATCGTTCGTCAGCTCGGGATGAAACGTAGCGGCTAGAATGAGTCCCTGCTGAACGAGCACCGGGTGTGCCGCATCTTCCGCCAGAACTTCGACGCCCGCGCCGACTGATTCGATGATCGGCGCGCGGATGAAAACCATTTCCATCGGCTCGGCGCGCAGCTTCGTCTTGCCCTGGTGCACGTCGCTTGCGAGCTGCCGGCCGTAGCCATTGCGCAAAATCAAAATATCCAGGAACCCGAGCGACACTTGCGGCGGATTATGTACTTCGCGCGCGAGCAAGATTGCTCCCGCGCAGGTACCGAAGAACGCGCCCCCGCGCGAATGGAATTGCTTCAGCGCGTCCCACAGGCCCTCTTCCCGCATTACTTTCAGGTGCGTGGTGCTTTCTCCGCCGGGCAGGATGATTCCCGCGACCGCGTCGATATCCTCCGGGCGGCGTAGGTACGTCCACTTCACGCCCAGGCGGTCCAACATTTTGGCGTGCGCTTCGTAGTCGCCTTGAATCGCGAGAATCCCGATTTTCACTTCGTCAGCCATCCTTCACCTGATTCGTCGCTAACGTGAATTCCACCTGCTGAATTGGGCGCAATCACCAGCCGCGCGTTTGCAGCAGGTCTTTCTCTTCGAGATGGCGAACGTCGAGGCCCTTCATGGCTTCGCCAAGCTCTTCGGAGGCTTCCAGCACGGCTTTCGGGTCTTTGTAATGCGTGGTGGCCTTGACGATCGCACGTGCGCGCTGCGCCGGATCGCTGGATTTGAAAATTCCCGAGCCGACGAATACCGCTTCGGCGCCGAGCTGCATCACCAACGCCGCATCGGCCGGAGTAGCAATGCCACCAGCCGAGAAATTGGGCACCGGCAGCTTGCCATTTTTCGCTACCCAGGTGACCAGATCGAGCGGCGCGCCAAGCTCTTTCGATTCGTGCACGAACTCTTCTTCTCCGCGGGTGGTGAGTCGCTTCATCTGCCCAACGATGGTGCGCATGTGGCGCACCGCTTCGACGATGTTGCCTGAGCCGGCTTCGCCTTTGGTGCGGATCATGGCCGCGCCTTCGGCGATGCGGCGAAGCGCTTCGCCAAGATTGCGCGCGCCGCATACGAAGGGCACTTTGAAACCATGCTTCCAGACGTGATGCTCTTCATCCGCCGGCGTGAGGACTTCGCTCTCGTCGATGTAATCGACTTCCAACGCTTCCAGGACTTGCGCTTCGGCGAAGTGCCCGATGCGAACTTTGGCCATCACCGGAATCGAAACGGTGTCCATAATTTCGCGAATCACGCGCGGCGCGGCCATGCGCGCCACACCGCCTTCCTTGCGAATGTCGGAAGGCACGCGCTCGAGCGCCATCACCGCGCACGCTCCTGCATCCTCGGCGATCTTCGCTTGCTCGGCGGTGGTCACGTCCATAATCACGCCGCCCTTGAGCATTTCGGCCAAGCCGACTTTTACGCGCCACAAGTTATCGTTGATCAAGTCCATGACCTGCTCCTCTGTGGGATCGAGTCCCGTTAAGATTTCCCAAAATCGCCTGCCGCGGGCTCCGGATTCGCGCCACGAATGCTCGCCTGAAAGCGGTCCGGCCCGATTTCGACGAAATGTCCGCGCCCGCGCGCCAAAACCACGCCGGCGGCATTCCGAATTTCGCCCTGGCGGAATCGGTCTCGCCCGTTTCGCTCCAACTCCCAACCCTCGACGATCAGATCCGCGCCGACCGGCACGGGCCTCAAATACTCGACTGTCAGCTTGGCGGTGACCGCGTGGTCTTTTGCGAAGCGGCTGACTTTCGCCATCACTTCGTCGAGCAGCGTGGCAATGATGCCGCCGTGAACGAATCCCGCACCGCCCTGATATTCGCTGGGCAACCGGAAGGAGCCGCGAATCCTCTGTGAGACGTCGTCCTGTTCAAAAGCGAGATGCATGCCGCGGGAATTCGCGCCACCGCAGGCGAAACAAGAATTGTCCGGTTTGGGTTCGAGTAGCATCGTCCGGCTAGATCAGTGCGACGCGCGAATGGTATTCCTCGGGCGCGCCGCGCTGGCGTTTGCGAAGCTCTTGTTTTAACAACTCACCGAAAGTCTCGATACCGCGCGCGATGCGCTTTTCGTCGACACTCGCGAACGCCAGGCGGAGCGTATTGGGTTGCGGATGCTGCGCGTAAAAATACCGGCCGGGCAGAAAGATGATGCCACGTTCGCGCGCGTGAATCAGCAACTCACCGGCGTCGAAACCCGGAGGCAAAGTGACCCAGAGCGTCATGCCGCCTTCGACGCGGGTCCACGTGACGCCGTGCGGCATATTGCGATCGAGCGCTTGCTCCATCGCTTCCAAGCGGCTGCGGTATACGGTTTTCATCCGGGCGATATGCCGGACGAGATATCCGCGGCGGACGAATTCCGCCATGGCCGCCTGCGAAAGCTGATCGCTGTGCAAGTCGGTCGACTGCTTGACCAGGCGCAAGCGTTCGATGGCGCTTTCCGCGCCGATGCACCAGCCGATGCGCAGGCCCGGGAATGCGATTTTGGAGAAGCTGTCGATCTGAATCACGTTTCCAGTTGTGTCCAGCGCTTTGAGTGAAGGAATCGGTTTGCCGTGCAGGCGCAAGCGCGCGTAGATCGCGTCTTCGACCACCGGCACCTGATAGCGTACAGCAAGCTCCAGCAAGCGCCGGCGCTCAGCCAGCGGCAAGGCGGTGCCCGTCGGATTGTGAAACTCCGGCGTGACAAAGATCAACTTGATGCGATTTTGAAGCAGTACGGATTCGAGCGCGTCGATATCGAGGCCCAGGTGACCGGTGCGCTCCGAATGGGGCTCCACGCTGACTGGCAGCATGCGGATGCGAGCGCCAGCAAAAATCGCGATCGCGCCGGGGTATGCGGGATTTTCGAGCGCAACCGAATCACCCGGTCGCAAGAACGCTTTGCAAATCAGGTCAATCGCTTGTTGACAGCCGTCCGTGATGAGCAGTTGCTCCGGATGCACATTCAAGGCCTCAGCGCCGAAGAGCTTCAGAAGGGCCTGCTTGAGCGGGCCGTATCCGTCCGTCGAGCCAAGCTGCAGGATCTTCCGTCCCTCCCTGCGCAGGACAACGTTCACGCAGCGACGAAATTCTTCCAGAGGAAACAATTCATCCGAAGGCCGCGCGGCGGTAAACGCAATCGCGCCCGGCGGAATCTCCGGCATGACCCGGCTCAGGCCTTCCACGCCGCGCTCATCGGCAAAGAGCGACTCCCAGCGCATCGCGCCGCCATGGCCATTGGAACGCGGCGGCGGAGAAAATTGCTTCACGGCCAGCGCGCAGATGAACGTGCCGCGGCCGACATGCCCCTGAATCAGGCCTTCTGCCTCCAATTCGGCATAGGCATTGGCGACGGTAGTGCGGTGCACACCGAGCTGTCCCGCCAATTCGCGACTGGCAGGAATTCGGTCGCCGGAACGTAACTCGCCGGAATAAACCAGCGCGCGGACCTGGTCGCGCAATTGCACATAGAGCGGAATGTGACTTTCGGGCTGTAAATGCACCTGCAACATTGTCTTTTCCTATGGTCCAATTATCACATGAAAACACACGCGTGAAGGTCCAAATTGTCTCTTTTGCGCTGCGACTTCGAACGCCGAGTCATTCAGATGCTTGACGCGGGCCCGAAAGGGGAAACACTACTCGCGAAATAGTTTCGGCTGTTCGGGAATTTCGGCGGCGCGCTCGCGGGGGTTCGGTTGAGGGCGACGCGCCACTCCGACTACGCCAAGAACTTTCATTTCGAGGAGCGCGGAACGCGGGATAAACATGCGTACGACGTTGCCGTGCAGATCGGGTGGCGTGAGCTGTATGCCGGGACCGAGCATGGCGAGCAGGTCATTTGACACCACGCCTTCCATTTCGTCTTCATCGCGGAATCGGAGCCGAACCCAAAGGCCATCGAGCTTGGGGCGACTGAGGAACGTCTTTCGCTCTGGCTCGAATGGTCCGGTGAATTCGCGGACGAAGCAGACGGCTTTCATATCTTTTAGGGGAATGGAACGATGTTCGCCTCCGGGAGTAAGTAGATCAATGGTATCGGAGGAATCGAGTACAGCCGGGTTCAAGTAGCCGGGTTCCGAGGTTGCTATCCAAGAAGAAAAACGGCGACTTTTTTGTGCGTGGAGGCTGTTGCGTGATTTTTCACGTCTGCTTCCTGCCTGGAAGGTTGCTATGCTCGCGCAGGTTATGTTATCGTGCAGTTGGCTGCTGATGTCAACTTATTGGTGCTTAAAGGGTTAGCATCGGAGCACAAGCCGATTGACCACCAAGGGACAGCTCCTCAAATCAGCCTCGGTGGTAGCCCTTGTAACGGTTATCAGCCGCATTTGCGGATACCTACGCGATCAGCGGATAGCTCTCCTCCTCGGCACGTCGCCGGCTGCCGACTCGTTTATTCTAGCCTTCCGGATTCCCGGGTTGATACGGCGAATGGCGGGCGAAGGTTCGCTCGGCGCCTCATTTATACCCGTATTCACAGGCTACCTGCACAACGAAACGCGGCCGAAGGCATGGGCGTTTGCGCAGAAGGTGTTTTGGGACGTAGCGCTGATGCTCGCGGCGGTTGCGCTGCTCGGCTCCGTGTTCTCCCGGCAGGTGATAGGACTGCTAACGATTTTTGGCGCACATCATGGCCAATGGCAGTTGGCCGTCTATTTGAATCGGATCATCTTCCCGGCGGTTCTGTTCATAGGACTGGCGGCCGTTGCCGCGTCGATTCTGAACAGCTTCCATGTGTTCGCACTGCCCGCCGCGACTCCGATCTTTTTCAACCTGGCATTGATCACATGCTCGTTCGGCATCGTATACCGGCCGATTTTGCGCTGGGCTCCGGTCGCGTATCGGTCGCCCGCCGTCGCGCTGGCGGTCGGGATTTTGATCGGCGGCGTGATTCAGCTTTGCATGCAAATTCCCGCCTTGGCCAGGCGCGGAATGAAACTGTGGCCGCGCTTTTCGCTTTCCGATCCGGGCGTGCGCAAAGTGGGACGTCTGGCGGCGCCGGCATTCTTCGGCATGGGCGTCTATCAGATCAACATGTTCGTCGACACGATTTTCGCCGCGTCGTCGCGCATGCCAGAAGGCAGCATCACGTCGCTGTACGTGGCGGACCGGGTGATGCAGCTGGTACTGGGCAGCTACGCCATCGCGATGTCCACGGCGCTTTTGCCGACCATGTCGCATCAATGGGCCGCGGGACAGTGGAGCGAAATGAAGCGCACGTTCGGGTTTTCGCTGCGCATCGTTTCGTTCATCACGATTCCGGCGGCGGTAGGACTGATTTTGCTTCGCCAGCCGATCATTCAGGTGCTGTTTCAGCACGGGCGCTTCACTGCCGCATCGACGGCGCTGACGACGCGCGCGCTTTTCTATTATTCGCTGGGGCTGCCGGCGTTTGCCGGTGTAAAGCTGATCGCCCCGATGTATTACTCGACGCAGGACACGGCGACGCCGGCGACGCACGGGCGCCTACGCGCTCGGATTGAACGTCGCGCTGAACGCATTTTTCCTGCTGTTCTTTTTTCGCACGCTTTCGAACGGCAGCCCGGCGCTGGCGAGTTCGATTGCCGCGTATTTCAATTTCGGGGCGCTGTTTTTCCTGTTTCGCAAGCGCTACGGACGGCTCGGCGCTCGCGGGATGTTTCAATCTTTCTGCAAAATCGCAGCATGTGCCGACGGGAATGGGAGCTGGCCGCGTACGCGCGCTGCGATTTTCGCATTTTGCGGAAGCACGGCGCGTCCTCGTGCAGATGGGACTGCTGGCAGGCACGATTATCGCGGCCGTCGCAGCCTATTTCGCCCTGGCATGGATACTGCGATGCGAGGAGCTTCGGGAGTTTTTTCTTTTGTTGCGGAGAACGGAGCCGACGACGACGGCTGCGGTTGAAAGCAGAGTCTAGCAGCGCGCGCCCTTGCGGAATATGTCGCTGGTGGACGCCGCACGGATCGAGAGATGCATTTTGGAAGCGGACATTCGCACATTTCTGAACTGCTTGCGGGTCGACAAGGGCCTGTCGGACAACACCATTCAGGCCTACCGGCGCGACATTCGAAAAGTTCTGCGCGTTTGCGAAAAGACGCGGCCTTTCGACGCGGGACGTGCGCGCAGCGACATCGTCGATTTTCTGGCGTCGCTTTACAACAGCAAAGCTGGACAGCCGATCGGTGGCCCGCCATTTGGTGACCATTCGCAATTTTTTCCGCTTCGCGCTGACGGAGGGATACATCGAAGAAGATCCCGCCGCCACGGTGGAGTCGCCCAAGTTCCGGCGCAGCTTGCCGCAATTTTTGAGCCTGGAGGAAGTGGAACGCGTGCTGCGCCAACCGGACAGCTCGACGGTTGATCGGTCTGCGCGACAAGGCCATGATCGAGCTGATGTATTCATGCGGGCTGCGTGTTTCGGAGCTTTGCGGCGTGCGCGTCTCGGATCTGCATATGGACGAGGGGTGCCTGCGCTGCGTCGGCAAAGGGCGAAAAGGAGCGAATCGTGCCGGTGGGGCGGCGTGCTCTGGAACCGTGCAAATGTACTACCGCGAGGGCACGTCCGAAACTGCTTGCGGGGCGGGTCGTCTCCGTATCTGTTTCTGAATCAACGGGGCGGCAAAGATGGACCGCATCGCGTCTGGAAGGCGCTCGCGAAATACGGGCGCGCAGGCCGGATTGCGAAAGCATTTAAAGCCGCACATGCTGCGGCATAGCTTCGCGACGCATTTGCTCGACCGCGGAGCAGATCTGCGGGCCGTACAGATGATGCTGGGACATTCGGATATTTCCACGACGCAGATTTACACGCATGTTGTCGAGGAGCGTTTGAAAGCAGGTCTACAAGGCGCATCACCCGCGAGCCTAAAGCGCCGCGGAACGCAGGCCAGGAGGCGTAGGACCTCATGCCCGATTACATGTACTTGCTGGAAAGCAGGCTGTCTCCCGAACAACGGGCGGCGCTTGAGCGCGTGCAGGAATTGGCTCGATCGCAGGAGCTGAACATCTATCTCACCGGCGGCGCGGTTCGCGACCTGATTTCCGGGCAGCCGATCCGTGACCTCGATTTCACGGTCGAAGGCAATCCGGTGCGCATGGTGCGCGAGCTTGAAAAAGGCGGCGCACGCGTGCTCTCGGAAAACGAGAAAACGCGCCACTACGAAATGATTTTCGCCGGCGATGCCGATGGCTCGATTTCCGCGGCGCGCGATGACGTGTACGAACGCCCGGGCGCGAAGCCCGAATACCGCTTCGCCGGAATCATGGAAGATCTGCGCCGACGCGATTTCTCCATCAATGCCATCGCCATCTCGCTGAACGCGCAGTCGCGCGGTCTGTTGCTCGATCCCACGAACGGGCTGGCCGACCTGGAGCGACAAGAGGTGCGCGCGCTTTCGATTCATGCGTTCACGAACCAGCCGGTGCGGCTATTGCGAATCTTGCGCTACTGCGCGCGGATGACGTTCAACATGGAATCGCGCACGCAGGAATGGTTCGACCTGGCCATGGAGCGCGGACTGCAAGAGCACGTCGATCCCGCCGACGTTGGCCAGGAGCTGCGCGCAATGGCCCGCGAAGAAAATGCCGCCCCGCGCTGAAGCTATGGGAAGCAAAAGGACTGCTTGCGGCGATTCATCCGCAATTGCAGCGCCGCAAGCCGGATTACGATGCCTTGAGCAAACTTTCGAAGCGTGCGGATGAATTTCCTGGAGGCCGGAATCCGTCCGCGAATGCGCGCTGCGACGACCCTATACATGCTGCGACGGCTGAAGCCCCGGGAGATGACGTCGGTGCTGCGCGACATGAACTATAGCCAAGCGGAGATCGACCAGATCGTCGATCTGCCGGATGAAGCGCGGAGCGTCGTGAAGGTTCTGAAAGGCCGCAAGACCGAATCGCCGCGCGACGCGTATTTTTACCTCGCTTCCCTGCCGCCCGAAATCCTGGTTTTCATCGAAGCGGAGATTGGAGATTCGCGCGCAGTTTCGAAGATCCGGAATTATTTGCAGAAATGGCGCCCGCTGCGGCTGGCGCTGCCGGTAGCGGAGCTGGACGCACTGGGAATTCCGCGCGGGCCGAAGTTCGACGAGATCCTGGAGCAGCTTTTCGAAAAGCAGCTTCGCGGAAAGGCGCGCACTCCGGAAGAACGCACCAATCTGCTCCGCGACCTGGCGGGCATCAAGGATGAGCCGTTGAAAAAGCCGGAGAAAAAACGCAAGGGCAAGGAAGTTGCAACCGGCGCTTCGACGGAAACCGGCGCACGGCCCGCCGGAAAAGCAGCACAAAAGACGGGCGCGGAACAAATGGCGGCCCCTCCGAAGCAGTCGAAAGTCTCCGCTGCGGCATTGGCTAGCGCGGAGGGCAACGATGCCGGAACATCCCGTCGGAATCAGAAGACCGCCGCGAAGCCGAAAACGCAAACCGCGAAGAAATCGCGCGGCAAGTGAGCGGCGAAAACCGAGGAACAGGCGCGAGTGGTAACGCCAGAAGCCGGGAAACTCAGCTGCGGGACGTCATCGTGAACCGCCAGCGCACCCTTCGAGTTCCCAAACGGCAACTGGAGGAGTTTTTGACCTGCGCGAGGCGCAAGCTGCGGCTGCCAGAGGGATCGCTAACGGTTGCATTGGTGACCAATGCCGAAATAGCGAGATGGAACCGCGCTTACCGGCGCAAGGATGGTCCGACGGACGTGCTCTCGTTTCCGGTGGAAACGGAAGGCGCATACCGCCGGAAGCGAGCCTCTTCGCGCGGCAAGCGGAATCCCCTCGATATCGATGCCGGCTCCTCTGGCAGTCCGCAAACGCCCCACGCTTATCTCGGAGACATTGCTATCGCGCCAGCGGTGGCACGGCAAAACGCGCGCCGCTTCGGGCGGACGTTTTGCCAGGAAATGCGCATTCTGATGCTCCATGGCATGTTGCACCTGATGGGCTACGACCATGAGACCGATACGGGACAAATGGAGCGCCGCGAGAAACGTTTGCGGCGGCAACTGGGCCTCGGTTAAGCGATGAGGATTCTATTCTACACGCTCGGCATCCTGACGCTCACGGCCGGGCTCGTGGTCGTGTCGTATCTTGACCGCGTGTATCGCGAACTGGGCCGAGTCTCGGGCGGGCGAATTCATCGGCACCTCGCAAACTTTGAAGCGCAAATCGAGCCGTTGTTCAAGATGGACCGGCGAAGGGCGGCGATCGCTTTCAGCTTGCTGACGCGATTGTGGTTGGCGATGGTGGCGGTGGTGACCGCCGGCGGGGTCGTGACGTTTGTGCCAGAGCTTTGGAAAGAAACGGTCGAAGGCATTCTCTTCTTGGGCGCGGAGGTGGTGATCGCGATGCAGTTCCTGCCGTCGCTGCTGGTGGCCGGAACGCGTGGGAACTGGATCAAGCCGGTTGTGCCGCTGGTACGTCTGATAGTCTGGATCACATGGCCGATTCATGCCGGGCTTGATATGGTGGCGTCGGTACTGCGGCTTTCCGAAGAAGAGCCGGGCGAGCCCGAAGCCGAGCAACAAGGAATCGAAGCTTTGGTTGACGCAGCAACAGAAGAAGGGCTGATCGAGCAGGACGACGCGCGATTGATCGAGCAGGTGATCGAGTTTGGCGACAAGCGGGTGAGCGAGGTCATGACCCCAAGACCGGACATCGTGGCGATTCCCGCGAACGCCACACTGGAGGAATTGCGCGACCGGATCGTGGAAACAAAGTATTCAAGGCTCCCGGTGTACGAAAAATCGCTCGACGATATCGTCGGCATCGCGATCGCGCGGGACATGCTGGAAATTTCCGAGAAAGATGCGCCGCGGCGCACTGTACGGGAACTGATGCGGCCGGCGCTATTCGTTCCGGAGATGAAGCTCGGCTCCGAGCTGCTGAAAGAGATGCAGCGCAAGAACCAGCAGATGGCGGTGGTGATCGACGAATACGGGCTCGTTGCCGGCGTAGTGACGGTCGAGGACCTGGTCGAGGAAATTGTCGGCGAAATTGGCGAAGAGGACCGGCATCCGGCGCCGGATGTAGTCCGCGAAGCCGGCGGGGCGCTCGTGCTGCGTGGGAGCGTGCCTCTGGACAAGCTTTCGGAGCTTTTCAACGTACAGTTTGACCTAGAGTCGCAGCACGAGAACGCCACGACGGTCGCTGGACTACTGAATGGGATCGCCGGGCACGTGCCGCGCGTCGGCGAAATATTCGAGTTTGATGGCCTGCGTTTTGAAGTGCTGGAAGCGAACCAGCGGAAGGTGTTGCGCGTGCGTGCGCGGCATACGGCCACAAGCGCGGCGTCATCGGGCCGCAGCGTGTGACGTTTTCTTTGCTGCAAACAGGTATGCTACACGAAGGAATCGAGATTTAAAGCGCCCGAACGGCGGCCTACCAGTTCCCTGGAGCGAGGCATCGATTCGGTGCCTTTCGACCCAAGTGGTTCTGCGAACGTCGAACTAGAACGAGTCAAGCCAAAGTTTCTGAGCAACAATGCGCACGCGCACCGATACGGGTAGGGCGACGTCGCGACTGGCTGTGTTGGTGCCAAGGCGCGCCGATCTGCTGATGCTGGCGGTGATTTGCGCTGCGTACTTCGTTTGCGGTCGACTGGGACTTGCTCTAGCCATCATCCATCCGGTTGCGAGTCCGGTTTGCCCCCACCGGAATTGCCTTGGTGGCACTTCTGATATGGGACTGCCGGATGCGGCCGGCTGTATTTGCCGGGGCATTTTTCGTCGATCTCGTCCAATTTTCGATTTCGTAGCATCTCCATTCTTTGACGGCGCGAGCGCTCGCTGAATCGCTGGCGATCGCGACCGGCAACACGACTGAAGGCCTGCTGGCGGCGTTTCTAGTGGTTCGTTTTGCAAACGGCCGCCGCGCATTCGACAAGTTCGAAGACGCGCTCCGCTTTGTCGCACTCGGCGGATTAGTAAGCCCCATGGAGAGTGCGACGACGGGAACAGCGGCGCTCGCGTCTTAAGCCTGGAATTTAGCGGTGGGAAGAGTGGGGAGATTGGCTCGCCGTGTTGGCTTTCTTATAGAGCTGGAGTACCTGTTCGGCGCGGCGGGTAACGGCGTGACCGCTGCGGATGATGTCCCGAACTGACCGAACGCCACGAGCAAGGTTAGCTATTCGGGCTAAGACTACGCGGTGATACCAATTTCCCGCTCGACGGCGGCGAGAACTCGCTCGACGGAAACGGCAAGCATGGCCGGCGAATAGGAGTCCTGCCGAATGTAATCCCCGCGAATGTAATCGGGAAGCTGCGACGGATCCGATACGGCTTGCACTACCAGCCCACGAGGCAGCGGACCATTGCGGGCGGGATTGGTCGGGCCGAAGAGGCCGATTACGCGCGTCCCGAGCGCGGCGGCGAGGTGTAGCGGACCCGTGTCTCCGGCAATCACCAGCCGAGCCTGCGCAAGAAGCGCTGCCAGTTCGGGAATATCGAACGAGAGCGCGGGCGTCTCGACTGGCGCGGCGGCGCGAATGATTTCGCGGGCTATGTTCTCCTCTCCGGGAGCGATATTCACGACCGACGGCAAATTGTGGGCCCGGTAAATTTCCGCGGCAAGTGCGCCGAATCGTTCCGGAGGCCAACATTTCGATTTCCAACCGCCCCCGGGGCTAATCACCACGTATGGACCGGCGATGCCTTCGCGCGCGAGCTTTTCTCGTACGGCCTGCAGCGCCGCGGCTGGCACGCGAAGCGGGAATTGTGGCACCGGCTCCGGCTTCGCGCCGACGCGCACCGCGAGATCGACAGTCATATCGACGATGTGGCGGCCAGTCGGCACCGCGCGGTCGGTGTAGAAAAGGGCGGCACCGGGCTCGCGCGTAGCTTCAGCTGCGCGTCCGATACGGCGCGGCGCTCCGGAAAGCCAGCCCAGGACCGCGGACCGGTAGCGTCCCTGAAGATCGAGAGCGCACTTGTAATGCTCACGCCGCAGGCGTGCGATAAGAGCAAATACATCGCGAGGCGATCGATCGAGAGGGATGGCGTGGTCGATGCAGATGACCATTTCCACCAGCGGTGACCATCGGCGGTCGACAAGCCAATCGATCTGAGCAGCCGGAAACGCGGCACGCAAGGCGGCCACGGCTGGAATCGTGTGCACCAAGTCGCCCAGCGAACTGAGTCGCACGACCAAGAATTTTTGTTCGGATGAACTCATCAGGGACGTCGCGAGCTATCGTACGAGATTTCCCAGCGCGAAGCTATCCCGAGACATACATCTCCGCCGCTGAACAAGCGATGAGAATATGCGTGGCGGGCCCGCGACGGATCACATCCGTGCGGAATCTCGCGGTTGCGAATCGCGCGACGGGCGAATGGCGCCGAAGAGATGCTTCATCGATGCGGAAAGGCGGTGCCGGAAGATGGCCAAGCGTTGGTTGCTCGTGTCGTTGACCCAGTTGAACTGAACGACGCGGCGCTCGCCGTGAAACGGCAAATGGCCGTGCCAGGAATGGTCGGAGCGCAGAAAAGCGACAAGCGTGCCGCCCGAAGGAGGCACTTCGGCGACGAAATTGTTGATATCCTCGCGCGACCGCAACAGGCGGAGACGGCCTCCGGAATTGTCCCATTCGGGGTTGACGTAGAGCAGCACGGTGATGATTTTGCTGGCGGAATCGCAATGGATGTTGCCGTCGCGGGCACCGCAGCGACCACGGGCGGTGATCGTTGTCGGTCGGTTTGACAGATCGATGCCGAATTTTTCCTCGAACGCCTTTCGGAATTCGGCGGATTTGAGGGCGTCCACAAGTTCGCGGAAAGCGGGACCAAACTTCAGCGAATCGAGTGGAAAACTGCCAGTCTGCTCGATATGCGGATAATCGGCATTCATGCGACGCAGAGCCTCCGGCTTCACGAAGCCGGGGAGGATCAGATGATCGTACGGATCGCGCACTAACGGCGCGCTGCGGAACGCGTCGAAATCGAATACATCGTTAATCATGCGGGCTGGTTCACAACGTACCTTGCGCGAGCTTTGGTGTCAACGTCGATGAGGGCCTCCGGATGGGGATGCCGAACGGGGGCCCCGGCTTTACCGTTTCGCACCGGTGGGCCGCGGGCGAGGCGGCGGCAGCGCTGCCCGATGATATCCTAGAGGCTTCCTCGGAGAGCGGAGTGAGCGAGACAGTTACCTCGGCATCTGAAACGACCGGCGCGACCGGCGTGGAGAAGCGACGCAGCACCCGTGTTGTCCGAGCGGTGCCCATCATCGTGGTGGGAACGGACGCGCTCGGCCAGCCGTTTCGCGAGTCCACGAGCACCATGATGGTGGATTGCTATGGCTGCAAGTTCCAGTCCCGCAATTACGCCCCCAAAAACTCGACGGTGATGGTGGAAATCTTCCACGCGCCCGGATGGGACCGGCGGGTGGTCCGTGGAAGAGTGGTGTGGGTGCAGAGGCCGCGCACACACCGCGAAAATTACCAGATTGCGATCGAGCTTGAAGTGGCGGGAAACGTCTGGGGCGTGTCGCCTCCCCCGGCGGATTGGTTTGCCCACCCCGACGATCAGGCTCCGGCGCCGATAGAAGTGTCCGATCCGGGGCCGATTGACGCCGCGGGCTACGTGCAAAGCGAACCTGAGAAGGACAGCCTGTGCGAAGAGAATCTGGCTGCCGAAAGCTATCAATCAGTCGACGATGGCCACTCCGCCAGCTCGGATTTTGGCGAAAAAGAACCCACCGGCGGCCAATCTGAGATTGAGCGGGTGCCTGAAGAGTTTACGTTTACCCGCGAACACCTCGACGGCCAGCTGCAGGAGGCGATCGGCAGAACCCTGCGAACGATGATCGAGCGAGCAGCTGAGGCGGCCGTGACGGATTTGCTTCAAGACGTATCCGAACGCACGATCGCACTCGTGGAAGCAGCGCGCAGAGTCTCGGAACAAACAGCGGAAGAGGTCGATGCGAAGATCCGCAGCGTTCTTGACGAGGCGGTGAAATCCCTACACATCGAGTTGCCCAAGCCGTCGAACCCGAAGCGGAGGCGGAAAGCTTCGCGACGCGATTCCTAGCTCCGCTCCCGTCCAGGCGAGTCCAGCGGCGAGAAGGCACGGGATATAGCGGCGTACTCCGCTTTAGCGCTCATGGCGACAAAGTAGCAACAATTTGTGTCGTTTAAGGCAGCACAATTCGTGCCACCCGCATCTGAGGCCTTTGACCCGCGATAGGGCCTATGCTATAGGTTGAAGCCGGGCCCGAATCAGACACTTTTCTGAGGAGCACGTACAATTCCAGGCTTGGGGCTTCTTCTTTTTGCCAGCCCGGTCACTCTGCTGGAGCAGACAACCGGCGTTGCGCGCGTAATACTGGGTATTCTGCTGTTTCTTTCCATCTTTTCGTGGGCGTTGATCCTCCAAAAGTTTTCGCAGCTCAGCAGACTGGATCAAAAGACCGCGCGATTCTTGCAGATGTTTCGCTCTGGTCGCGGACTCGCCGATCCAAACACGCTGCGCGCCGGGGCAGGCACTACGCCGCTGGTGGCCGTTTATTCTGCTGGCTACAGGGAGTTCGAGGCTCAGCTTGGCACCGCGCATGGACATTCGTCCACGGCAACCGCTACGAAGCTCCGGAACGCGAGCGCCGTAGGAGTTGAAATGCAGGTGGCCGCTGGTGAAGAGGTGCGGCGCCTTGAAAAGGGTATGTCGACGCTCGCAACCATAGCTTCCGTTTCTCCGTTTATCGGCCTTTTCGGCACGGTTTGGGGTGTCATGGACGCCTTTGTCGGGCTGGGCGAAGCCGGAACGGCGAGCTTGCGCGCGGTTGCGCCAGGCATTGCGGAAGCCCTGATCACCACTGCCGCGGGGCTGTTCGCGGCCATACCCGCCCTGATCGCATACAACCATTACCTTTACGGAATCCGCAGTGTTGCAACGCGGATGAGCGATTTCGCCTCGGAGTTCGTGGCGAAGATCGAGACGCTGTACACGTCGTAGGAACCTCCGATGCCTCAAATTCAACGTGAGATCGGCACCTCACTATCCGAAATCAACATGGTGCCGTTCATCGACGTGGTGTTGGTGCTGCTGATCATCTTCATGATCACGGCGCCGGTGCTGCAATCCGGCATCGATGTGGACGTGCCGAAGACCAAAACTGTGAAGGAACTGACCCAGGTGCGCATGGTGGTGACGATCGACCGCGGACAGCGCGTCTATTTGGACGATAAACCGATTAACATTCATGAGCTCGGCAAGCAGATCCTGGCCAAATCCCACGACCCGAAAAATCAGGCGGTGTACGTCCGCTGCGACCAGACCGTTCCCTTTGGGAGCTGGGCGACGGTGGTAGACGCGTTGCGGCAGGCCGGGATTCAAAACATCAGCGTGGTCACGCAGCCGCTGAACGAGCGATGAGATGGCCTCAGTGGCAGCATATCGGCGAGACGACACGCTTAAGCGGTTCTTAACGTGCTCGATCTTTCTGCATTGCGCCTTAGGAGTGCTTGTGGTGCTATCGGCATACTTCTCGCGGCCGGGCGAAAATTGGGGCGGACCGGGAGGGTCGGTGACGGTCGGATTGGTTGGAAACGTTCCGGCCATACCGTTGCCTCGCCCGGAAGTTGAGAGCCCCAACCGCGTGGTAGACAACACGAAAGGGCTATTCAAATCGGAACCCAAGCCGCTGGCGAAGCCCACGCCGGATGCCGTACCGATTCCGAAATTTCAGAAAAAAAAGCCACCGAAATACGTCCCAAGGCCGAAAGAGCTAGAAAGCCTCACGCCGCCGGAGCCTAAGTATGTAACGCGGCCCTCGAAGGTACTGGAGAACAAAATTCCGCCTCCACCGAACGCGGTTCCCTATGGCGCGGGCGGCGCACCTCAAGTACCCACTACGTCATTTGCAATGGGGAATAGCGGTGCTACCGCGGCCGGAATGAGTTTTGGGGGAGCACAGGGAGGCGATTTCGGCTCGCGCTTTCCGTGGTACGTGCAGGCCGTGCAGCGAAGGATCAGTAGCAATTGGATGCAATCCACGGTCGATCCGAGCGTAGCGTACGCGCCTCGCGTGATCGTAACGTTCACAATCTTGGGCGACGGCACGATCACCAACATACAGATTCAGCGTTCGAGCAATATTTATTCCGTGGATAGTTCGGCGGTCCGGGCGGTTCAAGCATCGAGCCCGCTGCAGCGATTGCCGGCTGGATATTCAGGTTCGGACGTAAACGTACAGTTTTGGTTTGATTTTCATCGTTGATTCACCAACTTTACATACAAGATTCGCGAAGGCCTTCATAATGAGACGAAAAATTGCATTAGTCGCGGTGATTGCAGTTGTAGCAGGGACGATCCTTAGCGTTGCTCGTTGCGCGTCTGCGCAGGACTGGTTCAGTACGGGCACGGGACTCGGTGTCTCGAAGGTGCGCCTGGCGGTGCCGGAAACGCCGGTGCGCACGCCCGAAGCTCAGCAATTTGCCAAGACTTTTCACGACGTACTGTGGGCGGACCTGAACTACTCGGGAGTCGTCGATATGGTCAGCGAAAGTTTTTACCCCGTGGCCGTGCCCAGCCAGCCGAGCGAGCTGAACGCACAGCAGTGGTCCGCGGCTCCGGCGAACGCTTACATGGTTGCGTACGGAAATTTGAGCGAGAGCGGCTCGAACCTTTTATTCGCGGGATATCTTTCGGACGTTCATAGCCAAACGGCCACCACCGCACTGCAAAAAATCTACCAGCAGCCCGCCACCGATGAAGGCGCACGGCAATTGGCGCATCAGTTTGCGGACGACATCGTTTCCCTTCTGAGCGGCGGGCAGCCTGGCATCGCGCAGACCAAGATCGCCTACGTGAGCTCCCACAACGGCGATAAGGAAATTTGGGAAATGGATTACGACGGCGCGAACCAGCACCAGTTGACGCACCTGCACTCGATTGCGCTGACTCCCCGTTGGTCGCCCGACGGGACCCGAATCGCGTTCACCTGCTATGTCCCGTATCGCGGCGCGCCATCGGCGCAGATTTGCCTGTATTCGACGATATCCAACCGAATGATCGCGTTTCCCCATTATCCGGGGACCAACAGCTCTCCGGCGTGGTCGCCGAACGGAATGCAACTCGCGTTTATGTCCAGCCGCAGGGGCGGCACGCAAATCTACGTTGCCAATGCGGATGGCACGCATATGAAGCAGATTACGTACGCGGCGGGAGTGAACACATCTCCCGTTTTTAACCCGAAGACCGGACAACAGATCGTGTTTGTGAGCGACCGCGCCGGCGATCCGGTCCTGTACATGGCAAATTCGGACGGCTCCAATGTGCAGAAGATCGACCTTCCAGACATGGGTTACGTGGTGGACCCGGCGTGGTCACCAAATGGACAATTACTCGCATTTAGTTGGCGCAGACCGACCGGAAACTACGATATTTACGTGATGGACATCGTGAGCCACCAACTGGTCGAGCTGACGAAAGACGAGGGGCGCAACGAGCGTCCAAGCTGGGCGCCGGACGGCCGGCACATTGCGTTTGAATCGACGCGCACCGGCACGGACGAAATTTGGACGATGTTGGCCGACGGCAGCCAGCCGCGTGAGTTGACGTTTCGAGGCGAGAACGAATCGCCGAATTGGTCGCCCAAGGACTAGGGGCTGCGGTGCTTCCCGCTTAGCCTGGCGCGGGAAGATGCCCATACAGGTTCCTCGTGCATGTACGGGAGGAAGCAGTTGCTTGTTGTGTTTCGCATGTGTAAGGCGAGTCTGGGTAGGATTCGATCAATTTGAAAATTCATTTCGAGCGCCTCCGTAGAGCCCTCACGGAAGCGCCGAAGGAGAGAGAACTAGAATGCAGCTCCGTACTTTTTCGAAGTGCGCACTTGTGTTCAGCTTGCTTGCATTAGCCGCGGCCGTTGGCGGCTGCAAAAAACAGGTCGCGGCGACGACGCCAGCGCCCGCTCCGGCTCCGCCGGCTGCGCCGACGGTGACGCTCAACGCCGCTCCCGCATCGATTCAGTCGGGACAGACGTCTACACTCTCGTGGTCCTCCACGAATGCCACGGATCTGGACATCGAGCCGGGCGTTGGAAAAGTTGCGCCTCAGGGCTCGACGCCAGTGACCCCGGGCACCTCGACCACGTACACAATCACGGCGACCGGTTCTGGCGGCAGCGCCACGGCCAGCGCGCGCGTGGACGTCTCTGCTCCTGCTGCCGCGGAAACACCCGCGCCGGCAAAACCGAATCTAAGCGAGCTTTTCTCGCAAAATATCAAGGACGCGTTCTTCGATTTCGATAAGTCTGAACTGCGGCAAGACGCGCGCGATGCTTTGACCAAGGATGCAGAGTTCCTGAGGTCCTATCCGCAGGCGCACATCTCGATCGAAGGGCACTGCGACGAACGCGGATCCACGGAGTACAACCTCGGTCTCGGCCAGCGCCGGGCCGAAGCCGCCAAGAATTTCCTGATCTCTCTGGGAATTCCGGCCGACCGCATGACCACCGTCAGCTGGGGCAAAGAGCGTCCCTTCTGCACCGAGCACACGGAAGCGTGCTGGGCACAGAATCGCCGCGCCCACCTTGTCCTGGTCCAATCCGGATCGGGCCAGTAAATAAATTCACCTGTCAGCGGCAGGCTAAACCTGCCGCTGACAGTTTTTTTTGCAGGCACACGGCGGTTGAAATGAAAAGCCGTGCGAGAATAGACGCGGAAGATTCGCGGGGCGGCTCGCCCGCGAAGGATCAGCCCAGTCACATTTCAGCAAGGAGGCATCCCATTGCGCATACGATGGATCGCGCTTGCAATCGCGGCAATGTTCTGCGGAGCTCTTGGCGGAGCGATTCTGGCTCCTCAGCCGGCTGAGGCTGTTTCGCGGGAAATCATCGAACTGCAGCAGCAGGTGTCCCAACTGATTCAGGGACAACAGGATTTGACTACTGCTCTGGCATCGGATACTGCGACGCTGCGCACGCTGGTGCAGCAATCGCTTGATTCCTCCAACCAGCTGCACAACCAGATGGGACAGCTTCAAAAGACCGTGCAGGACATGCAGGCAAACACCGGTTCGACTGTTAGCTCCATGACGCAGCAAACGCAGGGTATCTCGGACAACGTGCAGGACCTGCAAGCTCGTTTTGCGAAGCTCTCGCAGCAATTAAGCGATATTCAAAGCACCTTGCAGAGCATCGATGCCAAGGTTTCCGGCGACGGCGCTCCGGCGGGCACAGCGGTTCCCGGAGCAGTCACGGCGCCCGGCGCGCCGGGAGCCGCCTCCTACGGACCGGCGACATCGGGGGCTTCCCCGGCTGGTCCCGCTGCTATGGCGCCGATCTCTGCTGATACGCTTTACCAAAATGCTCTTCGCGATTACACCAGCGGCAACTATGCCCTCTCGCGGCAGGAGTTTTCCGACTACATTAAAAATTTCCCGCAGAACGATCTGGCATCGAATGCGCAGTTTTATCTTGGCGAGATCGCCTATGCACAGGGAGACTACAAGGCCGCCATCGCCGCTTACGAGACCGTGCTGCGGAATTATCCTCAGAGTTTCAAACTCGGCGCTTCCCTCTTGAAGAAGGGCATGGCGGAGATAGAAGTGGGGTCGCGAACGAGCGCACGGCGCGACCTTCGCGACGTCATTCGCCGCTTTCCCGGTTCGGACGAGGCGCACCGGGCCGAGGCTAAACTCCGCGAACTTGAGGGCGCATCCTCTCGCACGCACCGCTAAGGGGCCCCGCGTCAGTCCTGAGTGGGTGCGCGAAGCCGCGCTGCCAGGCACCGGGTTCGGCCAAGGAGCCATCGCCGCATTGCGACTTGCGGGCGGATATCCCGCGCTGAATTTTGCGGATTTCTGAAAGCTTCAATTTCTACTCCGAAGCGTTTTCCGCTATACTCCTGCCCATGTCAGTCAACAAAGCGATTCTAGTGGGGCGTCTCGGACGCGATCCGGAGACGCGTTATACATCGGGCGGCCAGGCCGTCGCGAATTTTACGCTGGCGACGGACGAAACCTTCAAGGACCGTTCCGGCGAGCGCCAGAAGCGCACGGAATGGCACCGCGTCGTTCTATGGGGCAAGCTGGCCGAGATCGCTCAGCAATACCTGAAGAAGGGGATGCTGGTCTACGTCGAAGGCCGAATTCAGACGCGCCAGTGGGAAGACAAACGCGATGGACAGAAGCGGCAAACTACCGAGATCGTCGGCAACGTGATGCGCATGCTGACTTCACGGAGTGAGGGAGCCGGAATTGGTGCTGGCGCCAGTCGTTCAGCGGACGCGGATGCGGAAGGAATGATACCGTCGGAGGAGCCGGCTGCAGGCCCCGAAATTTCAGACGAGGATATTCCTTTCTAACCTAACTCGACTTGTCGGAGCATCTTGGGCCGGATGGGTTCCCGTCCGGCCTCTTTCTCTTAAAGGGGACTTTAGAGGCTGATAGCCTTTGGCGACGCTGGTTTAGTGCGAGCCATTGCCGTTCGCCTGTGGGTTGTCGACGCCTTCTACGAGGTCGTCGTCCGGCGATGGCAGCGTCGGCAAGACTTCGGAAGCGATCGACCGATTTTGAATGAGAACGTCTTTTTTGATTCGTCCGTCGCGAAATTCAATCGCACGCTTGGCATATTGAGCGATATCCGACTCGTGCGTCACGATCACGACTGTCAATCCTTGTTCGTTATTCAGCCGCTGAAAAATATCCATAATCTCGACGCTGGTGCGGCTATCAAGGTTGCCGGTTGGCTCGTCTGCCAAAAGTAACGACGGGTTATTCACAAGCGCGCGTGCGATCGCTACGCGCTGCTGCTGGCCCCCCGAAAGCTGCGACGGGAAATGTCCCGACCGTTGCGACAGGCCGACGCGTTCCAAGGCTTCGCGACCGCGCTTTTCACGCTCCGCAGGTGGCACGCCTGCATAAATCGTCGGCAATTCTACATTTTCGAGCGCCGAAGTTCGCGACAGCAGGTTGAATTGCTGAAACACGAAACCGATCTTCTGGCTCCGTATTTTCGCTAACTCGTGCCGCGTCAGACCGGAAACGTCTTTGCCATCGAGAAAATAATGGCCGCGCGTGGGCTTGTCGAGACAGCCTACTATATTCATCAGGGTAGACTTTCCCGAGCCCGAAGCGCCCATGATGGCGACGAACTCACCGGCAAAAATCTCCAGCGAGATGCCGCGCAGGGCGTGTACCTGGATTTCTCCAAGATCGTACGTCTTGAAAATGCTGTCCAGACGTATCGTCGGCGTACCGTTCGAGGTTCTAGTGGAGGCTCGTTCGGCGGACGTTTGTGCTGCGGATGAATTCTGGGTCATTAGATTTGGCCGGATAGAGTCCCTTTAATTGGCACGCGCCATCCGAGAAGCGCCGCTCGTGAATCGCTGCGGCGCTAATGCTTGGCGGCAGCTGCAGTGGCCTGCGCTTTCCGTTCTTCGTCCACGTGTTTCATGTACTCTTCAAACTTCGGTACCTGCGAAGGCCTCAAAATCGCGCGAATGCGAGCGCGGCCTTCCTGGCGAATGGCTTCCTTCTGTGCATTGAGCGGTGCGTACAGGGCCTTCCACTTCGCCGCGGTATCGTCCATGATCGTGGAAAGTTGCTTCCGCTGCTCAGGAGTAATTTGCACCTGCTGGCAGAAATTATCCATCAACTGATCGCGGGTCGGGTGCGCCGTGGTGATTACCGTGATCGGCTCTCCCGAAACATGTTGATTCCAGAGGTGGTTTCCCACGCCGCCAAACACCACTCCCAACACGAAAACAGCTACGAAGAGAATGGCCGCTTCGCGGCGCGCTTTAGTGGTTTCCATGACCGGTTTCCGCTACCATGATCAGCACTTCATCTCGATTCGCCGGCGGCTGCGCCGGGTCGGAAGCAAACAAGAAGTCCGTTGTGTCTATAGGACGTACCGTAAGTTGATTCGGTTGCGCATGACGCGCGCTTCCAGCGTCATAGGCCACCAGGGCAACCAGAGCCAACGCGGCGGTGGCCGCAAAGCGCCATCCCAAGGTAACCAGCGACTGCCAAAAGCCTGCGCGATCCGCCGTAACTTCGGATTCGGCAACCCGGATTCTGGCCATTACCATCCGGGCGAAACCGGTGTCGGGAACGGTCGGCACAAGTGCCGCCGCGCCAAAGATCCGCGCGCTATCCTGCGCCCTCTCGAATGCTTCGCGGCACGCCACACAATCCTTCATGTGTTCTTCTGCGCGTCTCGCATCCGCCGAGCCCACGCCGGAATCGAGATAGTCCTCCAGCAGCGCCTCGAACTGCAAACATGCCGTGTTTGGCAACGCCACATCAGCGGTCATGCTTCACTCCTTCCTCCGCGTAGCGGAAGCGGACCCTGCTTTATGAGCTGGATCCAGGCGGCGGCGATACATGTCCATAATCCTTCCGCGCGCCCGGAAGAGCCTCACTTTCACCGTATTCACATTCAACTTCAAAATCTCGGCCAGTTCCTGCACCGAAAAACCCGACATTTCCTTCAGCACCAGCAGTCGACGGTCCTGCTCCGGTAGCGTGTCGAGCATGCGCTCCAGCATTTCCCGCGCTTCCGCGCGTTCGTCTGGCCCCTCGGGCGGATGCGTCAGCGATACGATTCCGTCCAGTCGCGAGACCTGCTCTTCCGAAAGATCCGACTCGTAAACCAGCGGCCGGACTTTCTTCTTTCGCAGGTAATCCCAGCACTCATTCACGGCGATCTTATAAAGCCAGGTTGAGAACGCGGCGCGCTGGTCGAACTTCTTGATTCCCAGGTAGGCCTTGAGGAACACCTGCTGGGCCACGTCCTCGACGTCTTCCGGCCGACGCAATATCCCGCCGACCAACGCAAATACCCTCTGCTGATGGCGGCGGACCAGCTCTTCAAACGCGCTTTGGACGCCGCTCTGACACTCGCGAACAAGTGCCCGGTCGTCCTCCTGCTTCCCCGCGCGATTCAGCGGCAGGGTTATCGCGGGAGCGCTGGATACCATGTCTCTAATGACGTTCGCCATCGGTATTAGGTTACCGCCGAAGCGCTGTCGTTTGCATGCAGTTTGTTCTTGCAGGTATTACTAGTCCCATGTAACAATACCTGCCATGATAATCGGAGAGCGTATTCGCTTGCTACGCGAATCGAAAAAACTTTCACAGGGCGACATTGAAAAGCGCACTGGCCTGCTCCGCTGCTACATTTCGCGCGTTGAGAACGGCCACACCGTTCCGGCGATTGAAACTTTGGAAAAGCTGGCCCGCGCCATGGAAGTGCCGCTCTATCAACTATTCTACGACGGCGAAGAGCCGCCCGAACTCCCCAATCTTCCAAAAAGGAAGAGCGCTGATGATATCGCTTGGGGTAGCACTGGGAAAGAAGCCCGGTTTCTCGGCCGTTTTCGCCGCTTGCTTGGGCGCATTGAAGAGGGCGACCGTCGGTTGCTCCTGTACATGGCCCAGAAGATGGCCAACCGCTAGGTAGTTTCACAGCACAGGTCCCAAGTATCTGGTTAGGGCTGAATTGGCGCCAAGGGTTACAGTGCCTGCGGCGCCGCGCTCCATCTGCCCCGTCCCCGCGTTACTGCTATTCCCATTCAATCGTGCTGGGCGGCTTCGAACTGATGTCGTACACCACCCGGTTGACGCCCGGCACTTCGTTGACAATCCGGGTTGAAATTCGCTCCAGCACGTCCATCGGCAACCGGTACCAGTCAGCCGTCATTGCATCAAGAGACTCGACAACCCTCACCGCGATGGTATCACCATAAGTGCGCCCATCTCCCATCACTCCGACGCTGCGAACCGGCAGCAGCACCGCAAACGCCTGCCATACTTTTTCGTAGATGCCGGCGCGGCGGACTTCTTCCACAACCACCGCATCGGCGATGCGTAATGTTTCCAGCCGGTCGCGGCTCGCTTCTCCAAGCACTCTCACAGCCAGCCCTGGGCCCGGGAATGGGTGCTTGACCAGAATTTCGTCGGGCAGGCCGAGTTCCCGGCCGATACCCCGGACTTCATCCTTAAACAGGTCGCGCAGCGGTTCAATCAAGCGGAACGGCATGTCGGCTGGCAATCCGCCCACGTTGTGGTGGGACTTGATCACCGCGGATGGCCCCTTCACGGATATCGATTCAATTACATCCGGATAGAGTGTGCCCTGAACGAGGAACTTCACCGGCAATCCGCCGGAGGCGGAGTCCGCCAGTTTGCGAGCCTCTTCCGCGAACACCTGGATGAATTCGTTGCCGATGATCTTTCGCTTTTTCTCCGGATCCGTCACGCCTTTCAACTTGGCCAGAAAGCGCTCGGAAGCGTCCACGCCGATCACTTGCAAGCCGAGGCGTCCGCGGAGCAGTTCGAGCGTGTCGGCAAACTCATTCCATCGCAGCAGACCGGTATCGACGAACACGTTTGTCAGACGGTCGCCCATCGCTCGCGCCACCAGCGCGGCGGCGACAGCCGAATCAACCCCTCCGCTCAGCGCGCAGATCGCCCGCGCGCCTTCAGCCTGCTGGCGGATGGAGTCGATCGCGCCGGCGATGAAGCCCGCGCGGTTCCAATTTCGTTTTGCGCCGCAGATCTCGAACACAAAGTTTCTCAGAATTTCTGTCCCGCGGTCGGTGTGCTGTACCTCGGGGTGAAACTCCACGCCGTAAATCCTTTTGGCAGGGTTCTCAACGGCAGCAACCGCATTGTCCGTGCGCCCGATAACGTGAAATCCCTCCGGCAATCCAACCACATGATCGCCGTGGCTGTTCCAGATTCTTAGCGTCCCGGGCAGCCCCGAAAAAAGCGACGAAGAGCGCTCGATTTCCAGCTGTGCGCGTCCGTATTCACGACGGTCGGCACGCTCTACACGCCCACCCAGGCTGTAGGTGAGCCACTGCATTCCGTAACAAATGCCGAGCACGGGAATACCAAGTTCCAGCATGCGCGGATCGCAGACGGGCGCGTCTTTCTCGTACACCGAGCTCGGCCCGCCGGAAAGCACCAGTCCGATCGGTTCATAGTTGCGCACTTCCTCCACCGAAGCGGTGCACGGGAGAATCGCCGAGAAGACTTCCTGTTCGCGAATGCGGCGCGCGATCAGCTGCGTATATTGGCCGCCGAAATCGAGAACGACAATGCCGTGCCGCGTTCCCGTTGATGGTTCGGAAGTCTTCTGCAGAGCCGTTCCGCTTTCAGTCATAGTGTCGCCCTTACCCACTTAGCGCGCTCCATCAATTGGAAATGCAAAACCAGATGACCACCTGCCCAGAGAATAGCACGAACCTAGCGCGAATCATTTGCCGCCAAAGGCGAGGCGCAGCGTCACCTAAGAACGATATTCACCAGCTTGTTAGGCACCACGACGACCTTGACCAAATGACCGCCGGCGATCAGCGGCGCGATTCGCGGGTCGCTCGTTGCCCGCTGGCGCAACTGCTCCTGATCAAGGCCTTCGTCGACCATCACTTTGCCGCGCACGCGGCCGTTTATCTGAATCACGATTTCTACCTGCTCTTCGCGTGCCAGATCCTCGCGATACGCCGGCCATTTCTGGCGGTAAACACCATCCGAATGGCCGAGCATCTCCCACAATTCCTCGGCAATGTGCGGAGCCATCGGCGAGGTCATAATCACCAGTCCATCGAGCACACGCTTCAGCGTTGCCGGCGCCACGTCCTGATCGAGCGGCTCTTGCGCTACCAGATCGTTCATTAGCTCCATGATCAGCGCGATCGACGTGTTGAAATGCCACCGGCTTTCGAAGTCGTCGGTCACGCGCTTGAGCGTCTGATGCATCCTGCGGACGAGCAGCTTTTCTTTGGCGGTCGTCCCCGCATCTTCGGACCCTGCCGAGGAAACATCTCTTAATCTCGGCCCGTGCTTATCTACCAGCCGAAAGAGTCGATTCAGAAACCGCGCTGAGCCTTCGATTCCCTGTTCGCTCCACTCCAGATCCTTTTCCGGCGGTGCGGCGAACAGCGTGTACAACCGCCCGGTGTCACAGCCGTATTTTTCAGCGATATCTATGGCGCCCACGATATTGCCCTTGGATTTCGACATCTTGGCGCCGTCTTTCAGCACCATGCCTTGCGAAAAGAGGCGCTTCACCGGCTCGCGATGGTTTACCAGCCCAAGGTCGTTCATCACTTTGCAGAAAAAGCGCGAATAAATCAGGTGCAGGATGGCGTGTTCGACGCCTCCGATGTACTGGTCAATCTGAAACCAGTACGCAGCCGTGGCCTTATCGAATGGCGCGTTGCTGTTGTGTGGATCCGTGTAGCGGTAGAAATACCACGACGAGTCCACGAAAGTGTCCATCGTGTCCGTCTCCCGCCGCGCCGGGCCCCCGCATTTCGGGCACCTTACATTTATCCATTCAGGAGCGGCGGCCAGAGGCGACTCTCCCTGCCCCGTCAATGCCACGTTTTCCGGCAGCCGAACCGGCAACTGATCGTCAGGAACCGCAACGATTCCGTCCTTCGGACAGTGCACCACCGGAATCGGTGTGCCCCAGTAGCGCTGCCGCGAAACGCCCCAATCTTTCAGCCTATAAGTCGTCTCGGCGCGGCCGAAACCGGCGGCTTCCGCGTCCGCTGCCATCCTTTCGATAGCCTGCTCCGAGGCAATCCCGGAATAAGATCCCGATTCCTCCAGACGCCCATATTCCGTATAGGCTTCGTGCAGACGATCCGCGCTCGGCAAGCGCTCCGATACCGGTTGGATGACGACCTTGATGGGCAGGTGGTATTTTTTCGCGAACTCGAAATCGCGCTGATCGTGAGCCGGAACGCACATCACCGCGCCTGTCCCGTATTCCGCTAGCACGAAATTTCCCACCCAGATCGGCACCTTCTCGCCCGAAAACGGATTGACGCCGAACCGGCCCGTGAAAAAACCTTCCTTTTCAGCGGTGGCAATGTCAGCCGCTTTGACGCTTCGCTGCAGCATCGATTTGATCTGGGCTTCCATGGCCGCTCGGCCATGGACCCCCTCAAGCAATTCGTCGATTTTTAAATGACCTGCCGCAATCACGACCGCCGATACACCAAAGATGGTGTCGATTCGCGTAGTAAACACTTCCAGCGACAGCTTCGCGCCGTCGACGGCAAATTTCACTCGAGCGCCGCGTGATTTCCCGATCCAGTTCTGCTGCATTAGCAGGACACGCTCGGGCCAGCCGCCCGCGAGGGCGGGAATGCTGTCGAGCAAATCATCCGCGTATCGCGTCGTGGCAAGGAACCACTGTTCGATTTCTTTTGCCTCGACGGGCGTCGTGTCGTGCTGCCAGCAGTAACCGTCGATCACCTGCTCGTTCGCCAGCACCGTCCGGCACTGCGGACACCAGTTCACGCGACTGTGTTTCCGGTACGCGAGCCCGCGCTCCAGCATGCGCAGAAAAAACCACTGGTTCCACCGGTAATATTCCGGCTCGCATGTGGAGATTTCGCGCTGCCAGTCGTAACTGAACCCAAACCGGCGGCAAACCGCCTTCATCTGCGCGATGTTGGCGTTGGTCCATTCGCGCGGAGCGATCCCGCGCTTGATGGCGGCATTTTCAGCTGGCAGCCCGAACGCGTCCCATCCGATCGGGTGCAGCACGTTGTAACCGCACATGCGTTTGTAGCGCGCCACCGCGTCTCCGATCGTGTAGTTGCGCATGTGGCCCATGTGCAGCGTGCCCGAGGGATACGGCAGCATTTCGAGCACATAATATTTTGGGCGCTCCGAGTCGCCGTCGATGGCACGGAATACACCCTTTTCCTCCCAAACTTTCTGCCATTTCGATTCGATCTTCTGCGGGTCGTAATCCGCCACTATTTTCTCCGCCCGATTCCCCGGTTGAGATACTGGTGCGGCTCTTTAAGCAGGCGCCGCATTGCGTTTCGCCGCAACAACGCGGCGCACCGCCTTCGCGTTCTTCGCTACATTCGAGGCGCTCTTGTTCTTCGCGCCGGCGAGACTTTCCTTGCCGCCCAGTTTCCAAAGGGTCGCCACATTCTTGCGATCGTCGCCCGGTTTGTCGATCGGCGTCTCTAGAATGAACGCCCGCCCGTTAAGCAGCGGGTGTTTCAGAATGCGCGCGAATGCTTCCGCTCCGATTTTGCCTTTGCCGATGTGCTCGTGCCGGTCCACGCGAGAGCCGAGCGCCGCCTTCGAATCGTTTACATGGATCACGGCGACGCTCCCAAGACCGATGGTCCGGTCGATATCCCGCAGCGTAGACTCCAACCCATCCGCCGTGCGAATATCCCACCCCGCCGCGAATGTATGCGCCGTATCCATGCATGTGCCAAGCGCAAGTTCCGGGCACGCGTCCATAATGGCTTTCAATTCCTCAAATTTTGAACCGATGGAACTTCCCTGTCCGGCCGTGTTTTCCAGCAAAATGCGCAGTTCGCCGACCTTCAGACCCCTCGTCGCCTGCCGCAATCCCCGCGCGATGGCTGCTATGCCCGTTTCGACCGCGCCATCGCGAAAGCTGCCCGGATGGGCCACCAAGTAGTCCGCGCCCAAATCGATTGCGCGCACGATCTCCTGATGGAACGCCTGCACTGACCGCGCTCGAAGCACCGGACTCGGGGAAGCAAGATTGATCAGGTAATTTCCGTGAATAACCAAGGGGCCGAGCCGCAGTTCCTGCCGCCGAGCGCGAAATCGGATCGCATCCGCCGGAGGAATCCGGCCGATGCCGCGCGTCCACATCCGAGGGCTCGCGGAAAAAATCTGTAGCGCATTCGCTCCTAGTTCGTGGGCAATTTCGAGCGACCGGACAATATCTCCTGCAATCGACGTGTGAATGCCGATGCGAAGGCCGCCGCCCTTCCACGCCGGAACTTCAGGCGACGGGGCTGGAACTTCGTGGTATTCGTCGGCAGCGTCGTATTCGAGCGTAGCCGTGTCCCGTTCTTTTGGCATTCCCTTGGTGTGCTTGGAGAGCAGTCGGTTGCGGTCGGGGACCGCTCGTAGGCTGTGCGGATCCCCCGCGCACCGAATTTTATAGCAAATGGCGCCGCCACGCAAACCACGCCAATTGAGTGGCTGAGCGACGGCATTTTGTCTCAAAATGCCGTCGCGGACTGACCGGTCGGATGCTATGATAACCGGCTGTTGGATGTGAGGCGCGGTCGCCAAGTGGTAAGGCAAAGGTCTGCAAAACCTTTAACGGCGGTTCGATTCCGCCCCGCGCCTCCAGACCCCAGACCTGTGTTTGATTCTTGCAACCGGCCAAGTTGAATTCCCCTTGAACGCCCGCGAAAATGCTTGGCAACCGCAATAGTGCAATGGCTTCGATTGGATGGCATTCGGACCGCTTCACTAGTGGGCGTGCAGTAGGGCGATTTCCCACAATTGCAGCTTACCCTGTCTCTTTCTTGACCAGACTGGCTGCATGAAGGTTCGCCTGAATTATCGGCTCCTCGTGCTGCTGATCCTCCTGGCGATTTTGGGTATCCGTGAAGTCTCGATGGAGCTCCGCCCGTCATTCCTGCGGCCCGGCATGCGATTAATGGCTTACGTCAGCAACACCGCCGACGGCACGCTGACGGCAATCGACCTCGTGAAGTTGTTGCCCGTCGCGACGATTCCCGTCGGTGGCGAACCCACCGGCTTACGCGCCGATCCGTCGCACAAAGAGATCTGGGGCCTCAGCGCCTCCGGAGGCTACGCGTGGGTGCTGGATGTGGCCACCAACCGCATCGTCGCGCGCATACCCGTTGGCGCAGCCCCGTATGCACTTGATTTTTCACCCGATGGCTCCCGTGCCTATGTGGCCGCGTCCGGGTCCAATACCGTGGTTGAAATTGACTGCGCTACTCGACAGGTCGTCGCTCGCGCTCGCGCCGGACGCCGCCCCTGGATCGCGCGAATGTCTCCCGACGGCAAAATCCTCGTGGTTTCGAATCGAGACGATGGCACTGTCTCACTGCTGGATCCGGTCACCCTCGCGTCTCTTGGGACCGTGCCGGTGGCGCCCGACCCGGAGCAAATCGCGATCTTGCCGGATAGCTCCAAGGCGTTCATTACCTCGGGAACCACGGACCAGATTTCCGTGGTGGATTTGAAGCGGAAGGCGTTGCTCGCAAATCTTGAGATAGGCGGCACGCCGAACGGCTTGATTCTCAAACCCGATGGGGGTGAGCTCTATATCCCCTCCAGCAGCGCCCATGGTTTATTGGTCGTTAATACGCAGACAAACGAAGTTGGCGACTTCATGCTTCTCGGCAGGTCGCCGGCCGCTGGCACGCTCACTCCGGACGGTTCGATTCTCTACGTGTCCGACCAGGATGCTGGCCACGTCATCCCGATTGCCATCAATCTCCGGCAGGCTTCGCATCCCATTTCCGTCGGACAAGGGCCGCGCATCTGCCAGTTAACACCCGGCGGCGATATGCTCCTGGTCGTTGATTCAGCCTCGGATGACCTTGCTGTTATTCGCGCGGAAACCGGCAGCCTGATTACGTTAATTCCGACCGGTTCCCGCCCGCGGGATTTGGCGATAGAAGCGTTCTGACGCTCACCGGCGAATCGGCGCATATGATCTTGCACTCCAGCGCCAGCAATCGACGGCTCTCCGAACGATTCTACTCGACCGTAAGCGTCAGCGATCCCGTCCGGGTCGTCGAGTTGGCGCCGCTCGAAGTAGTGGCCGTCACTGTGATCGTGTAGGTTCCCGGCGAGGTTCCTGGATTCGAGGGAGGATCAGAGTTGCCTCCGGCCCCGCCCCCGCAAGCGGCGATTCCGACGGAAAGCGCCAGCATCAGCGCAGAGAGCTGTATCACCCGGACGAGATGACCGCTCAAGTGCCCAGCTAACGGTCCGTAGGTTTTTGTCGCGCCGATGCCAAGCAATAGCAAGCACAACAGCCAGGCGCAGACTGTCGCTGCGAACTTGCGGCTTCTGCTTGTGGGCGTGGGCCCACGCTTCGGTAAGGCAGATGCCGCTGCCAGGGTCGGGACGCTTACCGTAAAATTACCGGGTGCCGCGGGTGTCGCTTGCACCGACCCAGGACTAACGGAGCACGGCCCGAGATTGTCGCCCGCGGGCACGGAACACGATAGGTTGACAGTCCCCGCGAATCCGCCCGACGACGCGATCTCCAGATTAAACGACGCTGTTTGTCCGGCTTGAATTGGGGCCGTGATGGGCTGTCCGTTGGCCGCTGCGAGACAGAAGTCTGTTGCTGTGCCGGTCAGCGGAATCGTTTGCGGACTTCCGGGAGCGTTATCCTGCAGCTCCAAAGCTGCGCTTCGATTCGGATCGTCACCGCATGTGGCCGGCTCCTGCGGTGCGAATGCCACCTGAACGGTGCACGAGTTTCCGGGCGACACGGAAGTGCCGGGGGCGCCGCAATTATTTACCGTGATAGGGAAGTCCGATTTATTCGCGCCAGTCACAGCGATGCTTGCGAACGTCAGCGCTCCGGCATAAGCACCGCTGCTGCTGTTGGTAATCGTGATTGGCTGCGGAGCACCCTGCGTTCCCACCAATTGAGTGGCGAAATTCACACTTGTTGTGAAGGAAGTCGACGCTTGTGTTGCCGTTCCGGAGAGAGCGACTGATGCGGGCGTCGCCCCCGGCACGTTCAGCGTCGCCGTCCTTGGTCCACCCGGAGCACCGGCGGTCGGCTCGAACGAAATCGAGACCTGGCAATGTGCTCCGGCGCTGAGGACCGGTGAGCAGGCGCTCTGCTCCGAAAAGTCGGATGCATTTGAACCGGCCAGCGAAATTGTGCCCACACTTTCCGCGGACGCGCCCGTGTTTGTGATCGTGATTGTCTGCGCAGCGCTTGCAGTTCCTTCCCCCTGCGACGCGAAACTCAGCGTCGTCGGCGATACCCGAAGCACTGCCGGATTTGTTGCGGCTCCGGTGAGTGACACTGTTTGGGGGCTATTCCCGGCATTATCAGAGAAAATCAACGAAGCGGTTTTGGAGGTTCCGGCTGACTGCGGGCTAAGTTGGATGCCAACTGCGCAGTGGGCTCCAATTGCGACCGTCCCACCCGCTACGGGGCACGTCGTAACGCTGCTTTCGATTGAGAAATCCGCAGAATTCGCGCCTTCGAGAGTAATACCCGTCACGCTCAGCGCTGCGCTTCCTACGTTGCTCAAAGTGACCGTTTGTGGACTGCTGGTCATTCCCACGGATACCGTACCAAAACTCAAGGCCATCGCCGTTGGCTGAAACTGGACCACAGGCGCCGGCGGAGTTCCGGTACCAGTCAGTGAAACAGTCTGTACGGCGGCTGACTGGAGGTCGGAATTGTCCTGTATTGAGATTTGGTCCTGGAAAGTGCCTGCGCTCGTGGGGGCGAACATAATCTGGATCGTGCAACTACTGCCGGCAGAAAGGGCGGTGCCGGAGAACGGGCACGTCGAGCCGTCAAGTCTAAACGCCGATGTTGCCGGTCCGCTCTCGCCCGCCAGGACTAACCCTTGGGTGCCAGAGTTCGTGACGGTTATCGTCTGAACCGAGTTCTCAGCGGCGTTGATGGGCTGGGTGCCGAAATCCAGGCTGGGCGGACCCACGAGCGCGTGCGGAGCCCCGCCGGTTCCCGTCATTTCAAACAGCTGAGGGCTTCCCGGCGCATCGTCCCATACCGATAGAAATGCTGTCTCGGTGCCGCCCACCGAAGGCATGAACGTCACTTCGAGCGAACATTGAGCACCACTTCCGGGCGAAATCGGTGTGCCGATGCACGCTCCAATTTGCGGTGAAAAATCGGAAGCATTGGGTCCGACGATCTCGATGTTTGAGATGGTGAGGTTCTGTTCTCCTCCGTTCAGAATGGCGATTGGCTGGCCGACAATCGAGCTCCCAATCGAAGTAACGGGAAACTTTTCGCTTCCAACGCTGAAATATACGCTCGGGCCCAACGTGCCGCTTTCAGAAATTGCCACCAGGAAGGCGTCGCTGCTCGGTGTAGCCGCCTGGCAACTGTCGCAACTCTGCTGAAAGCCGTTTGCCCCGACTGACGTAGTGATCGCCGTCGGAAAATCGGCCGCCGTTGTTTCTCCGGTCACGTATACCTGCCCGGAACTGTTCGCAGCCACGCCGCTGGCCGCAGCGCTTACGGTTCCATCCAGTGGCGAAGTCCCGCCGAGGGGAGTGGAATATACAAGCGAACTTGCACCGGACGACGTTGGATCCAGTTTCGCCAGGAACGCATCAGACCCGCCATTGAATGGCTGCAGATTGTCGTGCCACGGAAAATCGGGAGAGTCAGTCTGACCCGCGACGTAGACACTGCTCGGCCCAGCGACCGCAATCGACAATCCCGAGTCGGTGATAGATCCTCCTAGATACGTCGAGTACGCAAGAGAAGTGGCCCCAGAAAGAGGGTCTTGCGTGATTACGGCAAGAAAGGCGTTTGCAGCCCCACTCTCTTGGGAATTGGCGCGCAATGCCGCCTGATAAGGGGCGTTCATTCCATTTACCGGGAAGTCGGGAGACTGTGTTTCTCCGGTGACGTACGCTTTGGGCGCGAGGGCGGAATCCAGGGCAATTCCCGAAATCTCGTCCATCCCGCTGCCGCCGATCAGGGTCGCATAGACCAGATCGCCCTGCCCCTGTCCCAGCGGCGCGATTTTCATCACGAACCCGTCCGATGTGCCCCCGCCATATTCGGTCTGAAAGGCATTCTGGACTGGGAACCCGTTCGAGGGGTTGGACGTGGAACCCGCCACGTACGCATCTTCGTTGGAATCGACGGCGATTCCGCCAACGCCCACTACTCCCCCGGAGTTCGTACCCAGGTATGTGCAATACGTCAGAGTTGGAGCCTCGCCGGTCTGCGAAGGCGGCGCGAAGATCGCCATGAACCCATCGCTGTTCTCGCCGTCCCAGGTTGGCTGAAAGGCGCCGGTTGTAACTGGCAAATCCGGCGAGGATGGATCCACGGAGCTCGGTTGCGTATCCGAAGCGACATAGACGTTTCCCGCGTGGTCGACCGCGATCCCGCCCGGCCCGCTGGCGGACTCCCGTCCGCTCCCGCCGAAATACGCCGAGAAATTGAGCTGATTTCCGGTCGTGTTGATCTCGCTGAGGACCACATCGTTCCCGTCGCCGCTTGTTAGCCCGCTGGTCGGCTGGCTCGATCCGGTTACAGGGAAATCCGTCGATGTGGTGGTGCCGGTAATCGCCACGTCTCCGGCGCCGTCTACGGCGATCAGTCCGCCCGATTGCGTTCCGCTTCCGCCCAGGAAGGTCAAATAAACGAGCGAATTTGCGCCCGTTACCGTGGGATCGATTTTTGCGATGTAAAAAGCGGACGCGCCGACAACTGGGCCGACTCCCGAGGCCGCCGTTTCGGGGAATGTTGACGACGACATGGTTACGCCGGACACGTACATCTTCCCATTCGAGTCGAGCGCGACATTTCCCGCTGTTTCGTTCCCTGCCCCGCCCAAGAACGTCGCGTAGGCGACTGAAATCGAGGGATCGATCACGAGCGTGCCGCGCCGATTGTGCGGCCCGATAGCCACGCCGACAGATCCATCGGCCTCCATCACGTACTCGCCGCGAACCATGCTCCGAACGCCGCCCGGCAGCTCGTCGTAAACGGTTGGTTTCGCCATTCGAATCCGGCGATCACCCACGAATAAAATCAGGTCTCCGCCCGCAAGGTCTGTGCGATCGGCGCCCGAAAATTGCAAACGCAGGCCCGATGCGCTGCTCCCGGGTGGCAGCCGCAAATCGTATTCGAGGCCGCTCTGATTGCCGTAGACTACGGCTTCAACGCCCTGACCCCCGCTTAACCGGGCGACCGCCCGTGCGAAATGAGGCACATCCGTGCGCCACTTGTGCGAGTCGCCGCCGATGAAGTAGTTGCTGACCGTTTTTACCCGTTGCTCCCCGCGCCATGCAAAGTGCAAGTTTTCGAAGCCGGCTTCGCGAATGAAAGTCTTCCGATCTCCGTGAGTTTGCGACGGAGCTTCTCGCTTCCCGGTCCAACCCACGCGAAGTCTCAGCACGCCCATCCGAACAGCGCTGTGCTTCGAAACCCGCTCCGCGACCTCCACGTCGAGGTCCCGCCGTGTGAGCAAGATCGTCATCCCGGCGCCGCGGCCCACAAGTTTCACCCTCGGATCTGCTTGGCCGACGTTTGGCTCGAAAGTCATTGGAATCAAGGACGGGAACACGCACGCCTTCCGTCGTGAGCAGCGGCGATCGGACGTAGTCGGAACGCTCAGCGCCGTGCGAGCGAGCGTCTCTTTGGGACGTTGCTGCGTGAGTCGCTCAGTCGCTGTCGAGTTGAAGTGGCGAGGCTGAAGTACTATGGGAAACGCCAGTGGGCCACTGCGGCCAACGTGGGTTGTGGATCGAACACCAGTGATTCCGGCGAGCGCCAGAATACACACCGACACCAATCGCCTGCTCATTTAGGCCCTCCTCCGAACTCGAAGTTGGCCTTCGAATCCAGGTTGGGCGGCTCTCATACTGAGAGCCGACTGCCGTTAGTAATTTGGCTTTTAGCCTGCCCCCAATACCGAAGGCGCGGCGAATATCTCGCGGCCAGTCGTAAATGTCAAGGCGAGTTTGGCGCACGCCACGGTCTGCGCCGCCCATGAGCCTGACGCACCAGCCGCTGGGACACACCCTTCGATCGGCGAGCGAGCGCTAGGATTTCGTGCTGTCGGGGCCCATGACCTTGGCGGCCATCTTCGCAACGAACGCGCGTGGGGCGAATCTTTCGCCGAAGACCATCCAGCGATTGCGGCTGCCTGAAATTACGCTGCTCTTTCCCTGTGCGAGGCCGTCTAGGCCGGCGCGCGCAACTTTGTCTGGCGTTTCAGCGAGGCGGAAGGCGCGGTCGGGCTGGTGAGCCACCTGCTGGAATTCGGTATTCGTCGAGCCCGGACAAAGCGCGCAGACGCGCACGCCAAATCCGCGGACCTCCTCGGCCAACCCCTCGGCGAAGATCAGATCGAAAGCTTTGGTAGCGGCGTAGGCGGCAATGAATGGCACAGGCTGAAAAGCGGCGGTGGAAGCCACAATGAGAATGTCTCCGCTGCGGCGCTCAACCATGCGCGGCAGGTAGGTCCGCGTAAGGCGCACGACCGCGCCACAGTTCAGATCGACCATGTCCATCAGCCGGGATTCCGCAATCTCGTGGGTGTAGCCGAAGGCACCAAAGCCAGCGTTATTGATGAGCAGTTCTATCTCGATGCGCTTGCCTTCCGTGAACGCGTGGATGGCGCCGGGAGCCTCAGGGCGAGATAGGTCTGCGGCGAAAACTTCCGCGTTAATACCGTGCTTCGCGGTCAGTTCCGCCGCCAATTGCTGCAGACGTTCGACGCGGCGCGCGGTAAGCACGAGGTTCGTTCCGCCCGAAGCCAGTTGCTCGGCCAGCGCCCAGCCAATTCCTGCGCTCGCGCCGGTCACCAGCGCCCACTTTCCTTTCCACCGTCGGTTCACTTGATCGACTCGATTGCTCCCATCGCTCGCCACGAGTATCCTCCGCTAGATCTGCCGCCGTTGGTGCGCCACGGCAGCTTTACCGCCTAGCCGAGCAGGTCGAACGGGCCCCAGGCGGACTATGCGGATTCGACGCACCTCAAAGTGCCAAGTTACGCCGGCCGCGGTGCAAGGCCATCAGATCACAGATTTGGGCTTTGTGGGAAAAGGAAACGTCAGAATGCCGCGTAGGGCCGCTTCAGGCGGCGCGGTTTGCGGGCGGGAACACACTGTTGCGGAGGCGTTCGCCTTCCACTTTCAACCGATCGAGCACACGGCGCGCCCAAACGAATTCTGCCGCCAACACGCCGAGAGCAAGTAGAATCGTCAGCCAGCCCGGCCCGGGAGTTACTATCATCACGATGCCTGCGACCAGCAGCGTGAACCCGAACAGGATCCGAAGGAATCGTTTGGCCTGATGCAGAGTCTTGATAAACACGTGCGCTCGGTTTCTGGCTTGCCCCTTTTCGGCGGGATCGTCGCCCGAGGCTGCTGCCTTGTAGCTGCTCCGTTGGATGCGCTTACCACCACACCCGATTCAGAAATATGCGTGCACGCGGACTGCCAATGCGGTATTCGCCTGCGCTTCGCTCTTTTGCTGCGAGTGTTGGACTTTTCGGGCTCGCGGGGTCGAGGGTGATAGGGCGTCTTCCAATTGTGGGAAACTTTTACAAATGAGGCATGAAAAAATGGAACTTCTCAGCATTCGCATGCAGATCCCCGAAGGCGCAAACCTGATCCTCGGTCATTCGCACTTTATCAAGACTGCGGAAGACTTGTACGAAGTGGTCGTCAACACCATCCCCGGCGCGAAATTCGCGGTGGCTTTTAATGAAGCATCCGGGCCTTGCCTCGTTCGCATCGAGTCGAACGACGACGAACTTCGCCGCGTCGCCATCGCGAACGCCCAGGCGCTCGCCGCTGGACATGCCTTCGTCCTGCTGATCCGGAATGCGTATCCGATCAATCTGCTCGGGCGCGTGCGAGACTGTTTCGAGGTGTGCTCGGTCTTTTGCGCCACAGCGAATCCTGTGGAAGTAATCTTGGCGCAGACCGATCAGGGGCGGGCGATCCTCGGCGTGGTGGATGGCGCTTCGCCGAAGGGCGTTGAGACGGCGGACGACACCAAGGTACGGCACGAGTTCGTCCGCAAGATTGGTTACAAGCTGTAAGGCCGCGATGAGCTGCCCTAGAAGCGGTAGACGAGCCCGACCGACACCTTGGGGCTGTACTGGTATGTGCCGAAGAGGAATGTCCCGACGATATCGCCCTCTACGCGATAGGAAATTTGGGAGGCTCGGTGCGCCAGATCGACTCCTGCGCCGAATTCGTAGCTGAATGCGCGCTGCCCGCCGTAGACTGTTTTCGGCGCCAGGTAAGCTCCGCCAGCCAGCCCGTGAATCCAAAAACTCGATCCATGTTCGCCAGGCAGTTGAAGCTTGATCCCGCCCATTTCGGTGACCAGTTGCGAACTCTGCCCCGACTGCGAGCCGAACGTGGCGCTGATATCACCTTCAGCGGCGATCCAGCGGATGTGTGGATAGTATGCGAGTGCGAAATCAAAGCCGGCCAGATTGACGGTCGTGCCCGGCACCTGGTACAGCCGTGAGTACGTGAACCCTCCGTAGACCTGCCAATTGAAATCGGGAGTTACGCCGTAGATGGGTTGGTTCCCTCCCACCCCCGGTATCCATTTACGACTGAACGAAAGCGGCTCGGCGGCAGAGCTCGGCGAAGCCAACGCGAATAGCTGTGGATTGGACGCCGAGGTGCCCGCAGCTGCACCTGCTAACGGCGGTCGAGGCACAGCAGAAGTATGCGCGCCTGCGCCCGCTGCAAACAGCAAGACGGCTCCCAAGAGCATCGCTGCCTGTCTCATGCCGATTTCCCCCGGCCTATGGATAGGTCTAGTACCTGATCAATTAGAGCTGGGCGCAGAAGTGATGTCCACAGCTTTGATCGCGAACGTCACCTGGGAATTACCATCCCGTGAATACGGCCGTGCACGCGCAGCTGCGTTAGGGCGGGCTATCGGCGTGTTCTTTATTGACCCTAGATCGAGGCTTTGCTACGATTTCGTTGCTGCCAAACCGGCAGCGCTTATCCAGAGTGGCTGAGGGGACAGGCCCGAAGAAGCCACAGCAACCTAGTGCAATCGCCAAGGTGCTAATTCCTGCCCAGTGAGGAGAGATAAGATCCTCAAACGACCGGAGCCCCGGTCGCTTGATGATTCAACTCCCAAACTGCAGTCGAAGCAAGGCGTGAGTGTAGGCGTTTTATGCAGGCTGTAGGCTGCCTGACTCCCGCCGAGGCTTCGTCGCAATTCTTGAAGCTGTGCATCGCACAAGGGGAGCGAAAGATGAAATTCTCGACGAAGACAATCCACGCGGGGCAGCCCTCGGAGCCGGAAACAGGTTCCCTCATTGCTCCGATCTTTCAGACGTCCACTTACGAGCAGGAAGCGCCGGGGCAGGACAAGGGATACTCTTACTCGCGCACAAACAATCCGACGCGCGAGCGGCTGGAGATCGTGCTCGCGGAGCTCGAGGGCGTGAAATATGCGGCAGCCTATGCCTCCGGTCTGGCCGCCGAAAATGCGATCCTGCAGGCGTACATGCGGCCGGGTGACGAGATCATTATTCCGCTGGATGTGTACGGAGGAACGTACCGGATTCTCAATCGCGTGTTCCAGCCAATGGGCGTAGTCGTTCGGCAAATCGATACAAGCGATCTGAAGATCCTTGAGGCAGCCACCAATTCGCGGACGCGAATCATTTGGATCGAGTCGCCGACAAATCCGCGCCTTCTGATCAACGATATCGAAGCGATCGGCAAAATCGCGCACAAGCACGGTGCGTTGATGGTCGTCGACAACACGTTTGCTACGCCGGTTTTTCAGCAGCCGTTTCAACTCGGCGCCGATCTGGTGGTTCACAGCGTCACCAAATATCTCGCGGGACATTCCGACACCGTGCAGGGCGCCGTGCTGGCGCAAGATCAGGCGATTTTCGAACCGGTGAAATATCTGCAGAACGCCACCGGCGCTATTCCCTCGCCGTTCGATTGTTGGCTCACGATGCGCGGCCTGAAAACTCTCGAGTTGCGGATGCAGCGGCACGAAGAAAACGCGGCGGCCATTGCCAATGCGTTGAAGGGCCACCCGCTGGTGAGGCGCGTGTATTACCCGGGGCTCCCGGACCATCCAGGACATGACATCGCGGCGCGGCAGATGTCCGGCTTCGGCGGAATGGTCTCGTTTGAGCTCGAAGGGACCAAAGCAGAGGTGGAGGCGTTCGCGTCTTCGCGCCGCTACTTTGCTCTGGCCGAAAGCCTGGGCGGAGTGAAGTCGCTGATCTGCCATCCCGCGTCCATGACTCACGCGTCGATTCCCGCCGAAGCGCGCGCGGAGCTGGGGCTGTCGGACATGCTGCTTCGGCTGTCGCCGGGATGCGAGAACCACGAGGATCTGGTCGATGATCTACTCCAAGGGCTCGCCGAAATCGAGCGCGCTCGTTCGACCAAGAAGCCGGTGGCAGCCGCTTCGCGGGGCAATTTGTAGCTTTGAGTGGCTGCGCCTTGCGTTCTCCTGGCTGCGAGGCGCGGCCGCTAAACCAGCTACTTGCGCGCCGTGATGACGCTGCGATCCAGCGCCGTTGCGCGGAACTCAAAATTCGCGAATCCGGCCGCTCCTAGCATTGCCTCGATTTCTCCAATCGAGTAGCACTTCCCTTGCGTGACTGCCATCAGGAAGACTGAGTGCTCCGCCACCGGCAGCGGTCCGTTCTTTTCCCGATTGATGTGCGTGTCGTGAATCACCACCATTCCTCCGGCAGGCAGGGCCGTGAACGATTTCGCCAGAAGCTTTTGCACCCTACCTGCTTCCCAATCGTGCAGCGCGTTCGACCAAAGGTGTACGTCGTATCCTCCCGGCAGTTCTTCCTCAAACATGTCGCCGCTGACCACATTGACCCGCTCCGCGTAGCCGCGCCGCTCAATGCATTTACGCGTCGCTCGGTCGACCGGCGGCTTTTCGAACACCGCCGCCCGCAGCTGCCGGTTTGCCGCTGCCAGACAGCACGCGTAGATTCCCGACCCGCCGGCGATATCGAGCAGTTTACGGTGCGTGCTGAGGTCGACAGCCCGCGCCAGGACCGGGCCTAGATATAGGCCGCGCGCATCCATCGTGTCGGTAAATTCCCGGGCGAACGCGTCGTCTTCCATGGCCTCCGCCCACGGCTTTCCCTTCCTGTTACCTGCCCAAGCGGACGGCTTGCCGGTCCGCAACACTTCCAGCAAATTGCGCACAACGGGCCGCCCGGCAAAGGACGTGTAGTACGGCCCGATAAACCATGGCGAGTCGCTGACGAAAAACTCTTGCGCCTTTTCCGTAACGTGAAACACGCCCGCGCGATTTTCCAGCAAGCCCAGCGCGCAAAAGAGCGTCAGCATCACGTCCGTTGGACGTTCAGCGAGTCCCAAGGAAGCGCAAATCGCCGGCGCGTCGGCCGGAGCTTGCGCGATGCGGGTGAAAAAATCGAGCCCGACCACTGCAGCCCCCACCATTTCGGGCCCATACAATCCGTCACGCAGCCGAAACAGTTCGGTCGGATCGGTTGCAGGCAAACGCGTCAAATCGTCCATTCGTGCTCCTCTTTTTTTGAGTCGTATCGTCCATCCTAATCCAAGGCGCGAAATTGTGCCTGTAACTTCCGTGCGTAGAACCCAGCACTCCAGAATTGCGGTCTCGTTTGAATCGGATTTTGATATCTTTAGTGGACTGCCCAAAGGACATTAAATGACCATTCGCCACGACTGGACGCGCGACGAAATTGGAAGCATCTACCGCCTGCCGCTGCCTGAGCTCATTTTCGAGGCGCAGCTCGCCCATCGCGAGTTTCACCGCCCGGACGAAGTGCAGATGTGCCGCCTGCTTTCGATCAAGACCGGCGGATGCTCCGAGGATTGCTCCTACTGTTCGCAGAGCGCGCATTACAAAACGGAAGTAAAACGCGAGCCGCTGATGAATCCAGACGAGGTCCTGAAAGCGGCCCGGCGCGCCAAGGCCGAAGGCTCGACGCGCTTTTGCATGGGTGCGGCCTGGCGCCAGGTCAACGACGGCAAGGAATTCGACAGCGTCCTCGAAATGGTGCGCGGCGTGGCGGCGCTCGATCTGGAGGTCTGCTGCACTCTGGGCATGCTGACCGAGTCCCAGGCTGTTCGACTGAAAGAAGCGGGCCTTGCCGCGTACAACCACAATCTCGACACGTCGCCGGAATTCTACGGCGACATCATCACCACGCGAACCTACGAGGACCGACTGCGCACCCTCGCGCACGTGCGCAAGGCCGGAATCACCGTTTGCTGCGGCGGCATTCTGGGCATGGGCGAAAACGAGGACGACCGCATCGGACTGCTCGAACAGCTCGCGCGTCTCGATCCGCACCCGGAAAGCGTGCCGGTCAATATGCTGGTCCGCAGTGAAGGCACACCGCTCGCAGAAGCCGACAAACTCGATCCGTTGATTATGGTGCGCACGATCGCCACAGCCCGGATTCTGATGCCCGCGTCGATGGTACGGCTTGCCGCTGGACGCCGGCAGATGTCGCCGGAGGCGGTGGCTCTGTGCTTTTTAGCCGGCGCGAATTCGATCTTCACCGGTGAAAAGCTGCTGACCACGCCAAATCCCGATTTCGATGAAGACGCGCGGCTTTTCGAGAACCTCGGCATGAGGCCTTTGCAACGTGCCTGACATGCGCCAGCGAAACGCTGCCGGAAAATCTGGGATCGAGCGAAGAATCGCGCAAGACCTCGACTCCCTGCACGCTATTTCACAGTTTCGTACACTCGACGTCCCGATCGGCATCGACCTTTCCTCCAACGATTACCTCGGCCTGGCACGCGATCCCCGGCTGAAGCAAGCGGCGATGGAAGCCGTTTCACGTGCAACGCGGGTGGCTTCCACCGGCTCGCGGCTGCTTTCCGGCCACGCGCCCGAATGGGAAGAGCTGGAGTCGGAATTCGCCGCCTTTGCCGGAACGGAAGCCGCGCTCTACTTCGGTTCGGGATACGCCGCGAATCTCGGGTTGCTCAGTTCCCTGCTGCGGCCCGGCGACTTTGTTTTCTCAGACGCCATGAACCACGCCAGCCTGATCGACGGCATGCGGCTTTCCGGCGCCACAAAAGTGATTTACCCACATTCCGATGTCGCTTACTTAGAAAACGCCTTGCGCGAACGCGCGCGAAACGCGGGAGCGCGGGTAATCGTCACCGAAAGCATATTCAGCATGGAAGGAGACGTCGCACCGATCGAGGAGCTTTTGCGACTGGCGAAAAAATACGACGCGGCGCTGGTGATTGACGAAGCCCATGCCATCGGCGTTTGCGGCCCCGCGGGACGCGGAGTCGCCGCGGAACGAGGTATCGAACGCGAAGTTTTCGCCATTGTGCACACCTGCGGAAAGGCGCTGGCCAGCGCCGGAGCCTTCGTTTGCGGCGGGCGCGCGCTCAGGGAGTTTTTGATCAACCGCGCGCGCACGTTCATTTTCAGCACGGCGATGCCGCCGTACTTTGCGGGCCAGATTCGCGCCGCGCTCGGGCTGGCCAGCGCGGCCGATCGGGAACGTACGCATTTGCGCGAGATCGCCGCGGAACTTCGCGATTCGCTGACCTCGGCGGGGTTCAACTGCGGCCGGAGTTCCACCCATATCGTGCCGGTAATCCTCGGCAGCAACGAAGCGGCGCTGCACGCAGCGGGCGAGTTGCAGCGCGCGGGATTCGCAGCCAAAGCGATTCGTCCGCCAACCGTCCTGCCCGGTACCGCGCGAATTCGCATTTCTTTGACCGCCATAATCACGCGGGAGCAAACCCGGCGCTTAGCTGATGTTCTGCGGGCCGCGTGCACGTCGCAGCCGTGCGTCTCGGCGACTGGCGCCGTGCATGCCTAGCCGATTTTTCGTCACTGGAACGGACACGGGCGTCGGGAAAACCGCCGTCTCCGCACTGCTCTGCGCCGCCCTCGACGCGATTTACTGGAAACCGATTCAAACCGGCTCGCGCGAAGGCACGGACCGCGCCATGGTGATGAAACTGGCGGAATTGCCTCGCAGCCGAACGCTGCCGGAGAATTACATTTTCGCACCGCCGGTTTCGCCTCACCTGGCCGCTCGACTAGCTGGCGTGCGCATCGAGTTGCGAAAGATCAAGCTGCCGGAAAGTCCTGCGCGCGAAAATCTCATCGCCGAGGGCGCCGGAGGCGCGCTGGTTCCCCTCAACCGCACGCAGCTCATGACCGACTTGATGCGCCACCTCGGCTTTCCAGTGCTGTTGGTGTCGCGCACCTCGCTCGGCACCATCAATCACACGCTGCTCTCGCTGGCCGCGTTGCGTGCAGCGCGTCTCGAAGTTCGCGGCGTGATTTTAGTCGGCAAGCCGAATTTGGAAAATCGCAGGGCCATCGAACATTATGGAGAGATATCAGTAATCGGCCAGGTCCCGTTCTTTAAAGAGATCGACCGGCGCGCACTGCTGGCCGCCTACAAGAAGTACTTCGACCGGAAGGCTTTCGAACGATGAGTCCCGCCCTGCAGATTTGGTATCCGTTCACGCAACAAGCAACCGATCCCCCTCCGCTTCGCGTGAAAAAGGCCGAAGGCGTGTATCTCTACACTGAGGACGGGCGGCGCATCATCGACGGCATTTCGTCCTGGTGGGTGAACTTGCACGGCCACGGCCATCCGGCCATCGTGGCCGCGATTGCAGAACAGGCCGCGCGAATCGACCATGTGCTGCTCGCCGGCACCACGAACGCAACGGTCGAAGAACTCGCCGCACGTCTGCGAGAAATCCTGCCCGCGCAGCTCGAACACATATTCTTCTCCGACGATGGCTCAACAGCCGTGGAAGTGGCCCTAAAGATGGCCGTGCAATACTGGAAGAATATCGGGCGGCCGGAAAAGAAATGGATCGTCGCGCTGGAGCACGCCTATCACGGCGACACGGTCGGAGCGATGTCCGTGGGCGACGATTCGGGCTTCACGGAATCGTTTCAAAGCTTACTGTTTCCGGTGCATCGCGTGCATTCGGCGTATTGTTATCGCTGCCCCGTGGGAAAAACGCGCGCCACGTGCAACATCGACTGCACGGAGAAGTTGCGCCAACTGCTCGAGCAAAAGCACGGCGAAATCGCCGCGGTCATCGTTGAGCCCCTGCTGCAAGGCGCGGGCGGAATGATCGTGTACCCGGTGGAGTTCCTGCAGCGCGTCCGGGAAATGTGCACCGAATTCGACGTGCTGCTCATCAACGACGAGGTGCTGACGGGATTCGGCCGCTGCGGCCGCATGTTTGCGGGCGAAATCGCCGGAGTGGTGCCGGATTTGATGTGCCTGTCGAAAGGACTGACCGGCGGTGTCCTCCCGATGGCCGCCACCATTTGCACGGACAAGATTCACCAGGCGTTTCTAAGCGACGATTCTTCGCGCACGTTTTATCATGGGCATTCTTACACCGGAAACCCGATCGCAGCGGCGGCGGGAATCGCCAGTCTTAAAATCTTCGATAGCGAACCGGTGTTCGATCGCATTCGGACGATCGAACAAATCCATCGCGAGCGGCTCGCTGCCATCCGCGAACACCCGGCCGTCGGCGAGGTGCGTTCGATCGGCACCATAGCCGCCGTCGAGCTGAAAACTGATGATCACGGGTATTTCTCCAAAGTGCGGCCAAAGCTCTACGATTTTTTCATCGACGCCGGAGTGCTCTTGCGCCCGCTGGGAAATGTGATTTACATTTTGCCGCCATATGTGATTTCCTCGTCGGACCTGCATTTCGTGCACGATCGGATCGCGGATGCGCTGAAGCTGTGCGCGGAATGAACGGCGAATCGAGCCGGCGAAAGCGTGTCCGTGCGGGACGCGCCGGAGACAGTTGCAGATGAGCCTGGAACACGCTAAATCGGGAAAGCCGCTCGTCGTCGGAATCGGCGGGACGACGCGAACTCCATCGTCAACCGACCGCGCGCTGCGGCTGGCATTGCTGGCCGCCGAGGAAGCCGGCGCGCGGACCCATTGTTTCAATGGACTATTCCTCGCACGGCTGCCGCACTTCGCGCCGGAACATCAAGCGCGCAGCGAGGAACAGCGCGAGTTAATTGAAATGGTCCGGCGGGCGGATGGCCTGATCGTCGCCAGCCCCGGCTACCACGGCGGTGTTTCCGGGCTGGTGAAGAACGCGCTCGATTTGCTGGAGGATTTGCGCGGAGACGAGCGCTGCTACCTGGAGGGACGAGCGGTGGGCTGCGTGGTCACCGCCGCAGGATGGCAGGCCGCGGTGACCACTCTTGAGGCGATGCGCGCGATCGTGCACGCGCTGCGCGGCTGGCCCACGCCGCTCGGCGCATCGCTAAACACCGCCGAGCCGCTCTTCGACGGAGATGGCAACTGCACCGATCAAAAAGCCGCCGATGTTTTGCGCACGGTTGGGAGGCAAGTTATGGAGTTCGCCCTGCGCCATGGCGCAGCCATGAAGCACAGTTCCCCGCTCGGTTGATGTGCGGCGCGCAGCGTCTATTCGCAAGCCTCCCCGACCGCACGATCTTCGCTAAAAGTTGCCGCTAAAAATGGATCACGGGACCGAACTGCACAACCAGGTTGTTGTGGGCTCCATGCGCGAAGTACATATCGTCGCCCACGTCCAGCCGCAACCCCACTGGTCCAATGTTGGCCTCCACACCGCCGCCCGGATAAAACATGCCGTCCACGTTGTTTGCGCGGAGATTTTGGATGGCACTCACCACGCCAGGAGCAGTGGGAGCGGCAGGGTTGAAGCTGAAGTTTATGAAGCCTCCTTTTGCCGTGACGAAGAATTTCACGGGACCGGGAGTTTCAAGCTTCGGCCCAAACAGCCCCGTTAGGATCTTCACGTTCGAGTTCGCCGTGGAAACGGTCCCACCGCCTGGTCCGGTAAACCCTTCCGTGAATGCCTGATCGAAATCGTAGCTCATCTGGGCCTCCAGGATCGTCGCCGGGAAAACTTTCACGCCCGCGCGGGCGCCCAGCCCGGCCATATTGGTGTTGGTTTGCGAGAGGTGCATGTAGTCTGCGTAGACTCCGACCGAAACCTGCGCCGAAGCCGCCGGAGCCAGGCAAGCGACCAACAGCAACAACGCAACTGTGAACGGCATGCGCTTCATTCGTGTCTCCTTGTGGTTGCAATGAAAACTGCAAATGCGTGGCTGGGCGCCGAACCTCGCGGCTTTCTACCGAGATGCCTGGGTCACAACGCGTGTTGCCAGAAATGCTGCCCGGAGGTGTCGAACTTGAACCGTCATGCAGGTGTGAGCGGAGCGCGAGCCGCAGGCGAAATCCCGAGCGCAGCGCGGGACCTCGGTGATTTGGCAGTCCGGGCCCCCGGCGTGCCCGCAATTCGCACGCTGGGGTGGTAGTGGCGGAGAGGGTGGGATTCGAACCCACGGTAGAGTTTCCCCTACACTCGCTTTCGAGGCGAGCTCTTTCAACCGCTCAGACACCTCTCCGCGGCGGGTTTTGCTAGCTTAGCAAACGCCTTCGGCTCTCACAACTGCCGAGAAAGGCTGAAAATCAGGCAAGCTCTCTATTGACATGACTTGGGCGCACGCGTACATTGGCGTTGTAGTTGCCTGGAGGTATTGTGCGTTCCACAGTTCTCGCGGGCGCTCGCGCTTGCCTGATCGGAATCTTAGCCGCCAGCTTTTTGAACCTGCCTGTACTGGCCGCCGGAGCCCCTTCGCTCGGCATGATTGCCACCAGTAACGACGCTCTCTTAAGCAGTGCCAATGCGACTCGCGGTGCGGACGTGTACCCCGGCGATACTTTGCTCACTCAACCCGATGGCTCGCTGCGTCTGGCTGTGGGATCGAACCAATTGTATTTGCTGGAGTCAACCGAAGCGACCATGCTCCAAAATGCCGGCGCGGTGCGCGCCAAGCTCGCTTACGGCACCGTCAATTTTTCGATCCAGCCGGGGCAGCTGGAAGTCGAGACTCCGCTCGGCGTGATTCGCAACGGCAGCAGCAACCGCGCGTACGGGCAAGTGATTATGCTGAGTCCCACGGAAATGCAAGTCAGCGCCTATGAAGGCACGCTGCTCGTGGCTGCTGCCGACGGCGCATCAAAGAGCATCGCGGCGGGCGAAACCTTCGACGCCAGCGCCGTTCCTTTTGCTGGTCCCACCGGCCCGGGAATCCAGGGCGTCGGCAGGCCGCGGAAGATCAATTGGCGGCGCGTTGCCGGGGCGGCCATCATTGCCGGCGGCGCCACGGTTGCCTCATACCTGCTCTACAACGAATTGACCGAAAGCTGTTCGAAGCCCAACTGCGGCAGCAGATAATTGGTAGCGCGGCAGCATCGCCGCGGATGGGTCCTTCTCTCCCTCGCCTGAAAAACCGGGGGCAATTCCGCCTTCTGCGAACAGCGTTTTCCCCCGCAGGCTCCACCTCACTGCTAACTGACATTTTTGGGCGCGAGAATGTGTGCTCATTCACCGCGCGGATTCGCGCAAGCGAGCCACTTCGGCGCGGAGTTCCCGCAACTCCTTCTGCAATTCCGGCAGCCGGTTGAACACAGCCACCGATTTGCGCCACTCGAGATTGTCCATCGCGGGATATCCGGAATAGACCGCGCCCGGAGGAACGTCCGACGGCACGCCGCTTTGCGAGGAAATCGTTGCGCGGTCGCCGATGGTCAAATGCCCTGCTGCGCCAACCTGCCCGGCCAGAATGCAATGGTTGCCGACGTTGGTAGAGCCCGCCAGCCCCACCTGCCCGCACAGCAGTGTGTCTTCGCCGATCTTGCACGCGTGCCCGACGACCACCAGATCGTCGATTTTCGAGCCTCGGCCGACGCGCGTCTCGCCCACCGTCGCGCGGTCGATGGCGGAATGCGCCTGGATCTCCACGTCGTCGCCGATCACCGCAGTTCCCGCCTGGCGCATCTTGTACCAGTGGCCGTCCGCCTGCGGCGCGAAGCCGAAGCCGTCGCTGCCCACCACCACGCCGTTTTGCAGCACCACGCGGTCCCCGATCCGGCAGTTTTCCCGCACGCACGCATGGGAGTGCGCGAAGAAATGATTGCCGATCCGCGCGCCGGAATAAATCGTTACGAAGCTGTGCAGCACGGCGTGGTCGCCGATCCGCACTCCGTCCGCGATGTAGCAATACGGCCCGATGTGCGCGCCCGCTCCGATCTGCGCCGAATCCGCCACCACAGCCGTGGGATGTACGCCCGGAGCGAACTGCGGCGCGGGATGAAAAATCTCGATGGCTCGCGCGAAATCGAGATACGGATTTTTCGACCGCAGCGCCGCCAGATTCTTTGGGCACGCCTCGCCCGGCGCGATCAGCACCGCCGCAGCGCGCGTCGAAGCCAGCGAGCGCAAATATTTGCGGTTCGAAAGAAACGTCAGATCGCCAGCGCCGGCGTCGTCCAGCCCCGCCACGCCCGTAATCTCCCTCGCGGCGTCGCCCTCCACCGCGCAGCCAAGCTTTTCCGCAATCCCTTGCAGATTCATAGCTAGTCCTCGTTTCGGTTGCGAAGGAAGTGTCACTCCGGCCTTCGGCCTACGCGACGGCCTGACGGCACCAAGGCAGGAGGCGTTTCGCGCCCAATATTGTATGCCGGAGCTGAAGCTCCATCCCTCGAAGGTGCGCGGTTGGGCGGTGCCATCGGAGATAAGCGATGAGAATGTTAGAATGCTCCGCACTCGTCAGCGAGACCCGCACCGCATGAACGAAAAAAAGTTTGCAACAGCTTCTGGCGTAAAGGGTCGCTGCAAACTCTGCCACAACGTGACCTATTTGTGCGACAGCCATCTTTTGCCCGCGGCTCTTTATCGGCTACTTCGAAGTTCGACCGTCACGCCGCGCGATCCACTACTAATCACACCGGGTGTAACACGGACAACCTCTCGCCAGGTCTCCGACTATGTCCTGTGCCCTGAATGCGAGGACAAACTCCGTGCAGGCGGCGAGGATTGGGTGCTCCGACACTGCTACAGAGGAGGGGAAACCTTCGGCCTCCGCGCTCTGGCCCTCGGGTCTAAGCTATTGAACGAAGGCCCTAACGAAGGCCCTATGGGCAACTTCTATTCTGCCAAATCTAACCCCAATATAAGCACAGCGGCGCTATCGTTTTTCGCTGCCAGCGTAATCTGGAAAGCCGCGGCACACCGCTGGCCATACCTCGCTGCTGCCGGAATCAGTCCGCTCGCTCTCGGCCCATATGAGGAACGGCTGCGAACGTACCTGCTAGGACGCGATTCGCTTCCCCCATCCATCGCGGTTTGGGTATGGGTCTCACGTTACGAGCGACCAAGCAGGGCTATCAGCACGCCGCATTCCGACCGTATGTGGGGCTGCCACGTTCACAGTTTCGCCGTACCGGGCATGCTTTTTATGCTCTTCGCTGGCCGGACCATTCCGTACAACGTGCGATACCTTTGCATCTCGCGAGGGCCTGACCGGCCGATTCTGGTTTCGAACGCCCCGGACGATCTCCTCGCAACCGATGTGGATAACCTGAGTCGAACCACGAAGCTCTCGAAAGCGCTCAAAGACTTGGGAGAGTGGAGATGGCATTTGTGAACGACAGATGTTTCAAGGCTCAGGGTGTCGAATTTGCATCGGAAAGCACCGAAAAGGCTTACTAGCACACCGTTTTGCACGGGATCACCCGCTGAGATTTAAGGGATCCGGTGGCGCGCAGGCGGAAGGCCATGCATGAGAACCGCTACACATTCGGCGATAACGACGAAGCCAGCGCCCGCATGCGCCGTCTCGCGGAACTCTACGAGCCGGAGACGCGCGAACTGCTCCTGCGCGGACCCGCGCGCAAACCCCGGCTAGCCGTCGATCTTGGTTGCGGCCCCGGCTGGACCACTCGCCTGCTGCGCGACACGCTGAATCCCGCGCGCACGGTTGGCCTCGACGCCTCCGAGCGCTACATCGAAGAGGCCCGGCGCAACCACGGCCCGCAATTGGAATTTCACGTTCACGACGTAACGCAAACGCCGTTTCCGGTTCCCGCGCCGGACGCGCTGCTTTGCCGCTTCCTGCTGACGCATCTGCGCGAGCCGGGCGACACATTGACGCGATGGGCCAAGGCCAGCGCGCCGGATTGCGTCCTTTTCATCCACGAGACGGAATCGATCGAATCCGAGCATCCCGCGCTGCGGCGCTATTACGAACTGGTCGCGCAGTTGCAGCGGCACTACGGCCAGACGCTGGAAATCGGCCCGGTATTGGAAAACTGCGTCGCAAAGAGCGGCTGGCGCGTCGTGGAAAACACCTGCCGGAAAGCGCGCAAGCCTGCAAATGCCATGGCGCAACTGCACCTCGCAAACCTGCGCACTTGGCGACAAGACGACTACGCGCGGCAATCCTTCGACCCAGCCGAAATCGACGCCCTGGAATCGTCGCTCGCGGCAATCGCCGCAAGCTCAGCCAGCGATGGCGCCGTGATCAACGCCGCCCGCCAAATCATCGCCCGCCTCGCGCCGTAGGGTGGAAGCGCCGGGCTTCAGCCCGGCGAAAAGTCAGCCCCATAATCCGTGGCTTTAGCCACGGCTCCCAATCTCATTCGACGGTAACACTGCCTGCGCCCCGCGAGCGCCCCTGCTTTTCCCGGGAGCGCCGAACTCCAGTTCGGCGATTTTAGGAATCTTCCGCAGTGAGTCAGTGTGAATTTCATTGATCGTGACACAAGCGGTCAAAATTCACCCTAACCGAGCACCGACTTTTCAGATTGATGGGATGTCATCCACTATGCTACTATCACTTGGGCAGATGTCTTGCCCGGTGAGGGATTGTGTATGCGCTGCGCCCGGTCGTTTGAGGCGCACATTTCGCAGCATTTCCCGCCGCGAATAGCAGTACCTGGGGCGCCCTCGCCTCAGGATCAAATCGCGAGCTTCCAAACCCTCCTGAGTCGCATTTCTACCCGAGACAGTCACTCGAGTAGAACCGCGCCTAACCTGTTGAAAACACTCGCCCGGATACCCTTTTACCCGGAACGTCCCGGCGCATCAATCTTTTCGCTTTCGCTTCGCTGGTTCCAGATGCGCGGGCCCGCTGCGCGGCTATTTCCAGGCGGCGTCCACGGCCTCTTGCTCCTCGGCGAGCGCGCGCGAAACCTGGATTTGCCCGCGCACGAAGCGCTCGTGGTTTTCTTCCAGCTCGGAGGGAATGTAGCGGTAATTGACGGTCACGCCGAACGACGCTTCCAGCCCATACGGCCGCAAATTGCCAAACGCATTGATGTGTTCCAGCCGCGCGCCATTCGAAAGGTGGAACGTGGCCACCGGATCGTAGAGCTTCCCGTCGCGGTGCCCCGGTCGCTCCGGCAGGCGCACTTTCGTAAGATACGCAAGCGCCAGCCGCTGCAGCGGCGCGGCAAGCGCTTTCCGATGGGCCAGCGGCCGCTCCAGCAGACGGAACAGCGCATCGACCGGATCGCGACGCCCGGACGCGGCGGCGAGCTCGCGCGAAAAATCCTCCAGCAACAGCCCCAGCCGCGTGGGCGTGAAGCCGTGCTCGCTCGGCTTATCGCGCAGCGCGCGCGAAAACCGCGGCAGCGGCGAAAGCGTGCTGTACGTCTTGATGTTGGGAAATTCGGCGGCCAGATCGACCACCACCTGCTTGATCAGGAAATTGCCGAACGGCACGTTGCGCAGCCCGTTCAAACAATTGTTGATGGAATAAAAAAGCGCAGTGTCGGCTTTTTGCGGGTCGCTCACCGGCGCTTTCACGTCCAGCAGCGGTTCGAGCTCTCCCGTGATTCCCTGCGAAAGCGCCACTTCCACGAAAATGATCGGATCGTTGGCCAGCGCCGGATGGAAGAACGCGAAGCATCGCCGGTCCGCTTCCAGCCGCCGATGCAGGTCGGCCCAGCCGTTGATTTCGTGCACCGATTCGTAACGGATCAGCTTTTCGAGAACCAGCGCCGACGTCTGCCAGCTGATGCGTTCCAGCCGCAAAAAACCGCGGTTGAACCACGAGCGAAAGAGATGCCGCAGGTCGGCGTCGAGCGCCTCGAAATGCGCGCCATTGCCGTTGCCCGAGACGCTCAGCAGGTCGCCGCGCATGGCCACCAGCGTCTCCGTGCCGCCCGGAGCTGTGTTGATGCGGCGAATCAGCTCCTGACGCGGCGCCTCGACGGCTTCGGAAAGCGCGGCGAGCGTCTGCGTGCTGGGAGATTTCTCGTAGGCCGCTGCGGCGCGCCGCACGGACTCTTCATTCGGGGCAAACTCGCGGTCGACCATCTCGAAAAATTGCAGGCGCCGCTCCGGGCTCATTTCCTTGTAGAGGCTGATAATTTCTTGGGCGATGGCGGTCTGCGAGGCTTCGCCGCGCTCCGAAAGCAGCCGGTGGCAGAGGAAGTGCATGTCCCCGCCGCGCCGGTTTTGCAGCGTGCGCAGCAGGTTGGTGAGGAAGCCGGGCATGACCACGGAAATTATAACTTAGGTTTTTTCTGGCTGGCGGGCGGCAAGAGTCCTATGTCAGCCAAGAGGAAACAGCGATCCTCCGGCCGCTGTGCTTTCCGGATGACGCCGCCCGCATCGTCACTTGCCGAGGAGCTGCCGCGCGATCACCAGCCGCTGAATTTCGCTGGTGCCTTCGCCGATGGTGCAGAGTTTCACGTCGCGATAATACTTCTCGGCGGGATAGTCTTTGATGAATCCGTAGCCGCCGTGGATCTGCACCGCTTCGTTGGCCACGCGGACGGCCACTTCCCCGGCGTAGAGCTTGGCCATGCTGGTTTCGCGGGTGATGCGAGCGCCATCGGGCGAAGATGCCGCGCGGTCGGCCAGCCATGCGGCGCGATACGTCAGCAGGCGCGCCGCTTCGATTTGCGTGGCCATGTCCGCCAGTTTGAACTGAATCGCCTGAAACTCCGCGATCGGCTTGCCGAACTGCTTGCGTTCCTTGGCGTAGCGCAACGCGCACTCGTACGCGCCCTGCGCCATGCCGAGCCCCAGCGCCGCGATGGAGATGCGCCCGCCATCGAGAATTTGCAGACAATTCACGAAACCTTCACCGCGCCGGCCCAGCAGATTTTCCGCCGGCACGTGGCAATCGCTGAAAACCACTTCGCTCGTGTCGCTGGCGCGCAGTCCGAGCTTGTTCTCCTTCTTCCCTGGACGAAAGCCGGGAGTTCCCTTCTCCACGATGAACGCCGAAATGCCGTGGTGTTTCTTGGCCGGATCGGTGACGGCCATGGCAACGCAAACGTCCGCGTAATGCCCGTTGGTGGTGAAGGTTTTCGCGCCGTTGAGCACCCACGCGCCATCTTTTTCGGCTGCCACCGTCCGCGTGCCGCCCGCGTCCGAGCCCGCTTCCGGCTCCGTGAGCGACCAGCAGCCGAGCTTTTTCCCCTGCGCCAGCGGCACAAGATATTTTTGCTTCTGCGCCTCGCTGCCGAATTTGAAGATGTGGTTGCTGCAAAGCGAATTGTGCGCGGCCACGATGATGCCTACCGAGCCATCGATGCGCGAAAGCTCCTCGATAATCAGCGCGTACTCGACGTAGCCCATCCCCGCGCCGCCATACTTATCCGGGAAAATCACGCCGAGAAAACCCAGTTCGGCCAGCTTGGGAATGAGTTCCGAGGGGAAGCGCGACGCTTCGTCCCACTCCATCACGTGCGGAGCGATTTCCGCCTCGGCAAATTCGCGGACCGTGCGGCGAAGCTGCTGCTGCTCGTCACTGAGCGAAAATTCCAAATTCCCTCGCAAACAGGCGGGATGCGCCTACAGTTCGAAGGATCAGTTATAGCACGCGTTAAACCGAATTGCGGGAATGGGGCGCGGTGTGATTCGTGAGAGGCAAGGCGGTGCGAGCGCGACGAAATCGCCGCCTACAGCGCGAGCGATGCCACGCCTGCGCGGTGCCCTACGGCGCGCAGGACGAGGTCGGCCATGGCGCGGATCAGCAGCGGAGAATCGTTCAGCCCCGGCGTCATGTAAAAGTCCTCCACGCCGAGCGAGTGCGCGAATTCGCGCGCCTGAATGTTGATTTCGTGCAGCGTCTCGATGTGATCGGTGAGGAACGCAATCGGGACCACCAGCATGCGGCGCATGCCTTCGCTGGTGAGCTTCGCGATCGTGCCGGTGAGCGAAGGCTCCAGCCACTTTTGCGGCCCCACTTTGCTCTGAAAGCACAGCACGTGCGGATTCGGCCACGCGCCGAGTTCGCGCACCAACTCCACCGTCGCGGCGATGTGCTTCGGGTACGGATCGCCGCGCTCGACCAGCGTCAGAGGCAGGCCATGAGCGCTGAAAACCAGGCAGACGTCGTCCGGATCGGGCACATCCGCCAGCACTCCGTTGATGCGCTCCACGATCGCGGCGATGTAGTCCGGATGATCGTAAAAATGGTCGATGCGCTGCACCGGAACCTTCGGCTTATAGAGACGGTGCCATTCCTTCAAGCTGCTGCCCGTGGTGGCGAAGGAATAGTGCGGGTAGAGCGGCAGCAGCACCAATTCGTCGTACGGAGCGCTTTCGAGCGCGGCGATGGCTGCGTCCGTATTCGGGTGCCAGTAGCGCATGGCGACGATCGTGCGCGCCGGGATGTGCGGGCGCAGCGCGCGTTCCAGGTTGATGGCTTGCTGCTCGGTCAGGCGGCGGATCGGCGAGCCTCCACCGATTTCGGCGTAGTGCTGGCGGACTTTTTTCGAGCGCGTGGTGGAGATCAGCTTGGCGAGCGGCTTGCGCGCCAGAAACGAGCCGGGGAAATTGATGATGTCCGGATCGCAGAAAAGATTGTAGAGGAACGGCTCGACCGCTTCCTGCGTGTCCGGCCCACCCAACTGGAATAGCACGATCGCAATTCGTTTTTCTGCTGCCATGATGACTCGCTTCGCTGCCTCTAAGATGCCACAAATTAGACGCGCTGGACAGAGAAAGTGATTCGCCAAGGGAGCCGAGCCGATTTCGATGCCGTGGCGATGCAGCGGCCGAACCGCGCGGCGCGCAGCGGGCAAACTCGATCCCAATTTCGCGTTCAGAGCGCCGCCATGGGGCCGGGATACGTCCCGCTGACCAGACGTGCGGCGGCACGAATTCCGTCGCTTCTGGAGCATTGTGAAGCTTCACACGATAGTTCTACGCAGCGGTCTGACCTGCCGAATGCGCTCTTTTCGCCGCTGCGAGCCGCAAGTCCTTATTTTCGGTTGGAAATCGGGTGGCCACGGCGTATTGACGCTTCGCGGGAATCTCTTTACAGTCATACCGTGCCCATTCACAAGATTCAGGTCGGCCAAGTCTGGAAAAAAGACGATACCGGCGAAACCTTTTTAATCACCAAGGTCTATAACGAGGCGCTGACCAGCTACGCGCTCCTCCGCAAGACCGGCTCCGAGGAAGAGCCGCCGCTGCGCGTGAAAGTTTCGCGCGCCGGCGCGTCGCCGGACCTACCAGGATTCACCTTCACCCAAAAATCCGACGATTTCTAAGTATTAGAGGGCGCCTCGGAAGGACTGCGGCTGTGATTTCGAGGGCGGTGTCTGCCTGACTGCCGCAGGCGGGCCCGAGGAATTCGCGGCTCTCCGGGTTTATGTAGCGCCGCGCTTCAGTGCGGCAGTTTTTGCGCGCATCGCGCGAGATACGCTCTCCCAGCTGCGGCCCTCGCCAATGAACCGGAAGCGACGATCATGCGCAGAAAACATGGCGCAACTATGCTCGCATGCCGCCCGTAAAGGGCGGCGCTACACAAAGCAGCTCCCCCCAGCGCGCACTAAATCCCGACACGCGTCAGCTACCCCGGTTTTCCTCGGAATGGCGCCTTTGTGGTTTTGCGCGCCCGCAAGCACCGGGTGCTTAGCGTCGCCTAGAATCGGAAAATCAGGCCGGCGTTCAGCTGGATCTGCTGCGCGTAGTTATTCTGATTGATGCCGTAGCAAAACCCGTAGAATGGATCGCACACTTGCGCCGGCTGCGAAGTTGTCCTTGTCGGTAGCCACCGGAAATCGGCCCTCATTCCGAGATGCTTCATAAAGTAGTATTTCACCCCTCCGCCGAAGTTGAATCCCACCGTGTTCGTGAAGGGGAGGGTGACGTTTGCGCCGCGCTCCCAATGTGTGAAGCCGACCCCGCCGCCGAAATACGGCCGCAACTTAGCCGACGAATCGCCCATCTGGTAGAGCAGGCTCCATTGGAAATTGTCGAGCGTTACGTTACCCGCCGGTGACAGCGCTCCATTGAAGAAGTCGTGCTTCTCCATCGTAGTAGGCTGACGGCTCCACGTGAACTCCGCTTGCAAAGGGCCGACGAGGTCAACGTCGCCCATCACACCGTAATCGTAGTTGTTGTCGATTTTTAAGTAGTCAAAAGGCGGATCGCTGGGCAGGTCGATCTTGCCGAAGAAGCGGCCGCCGTAGAAGCCGGTGATTTCCACGTGCCGCGGTTCGGAGTAGCCGAAGTGGTACTGTGCGAAGGCGCTAGGCGCGGCCGCAAACAGGCCGCCGAATAGGAATAACGCCGCAGCCGGGGCAAGCCTGAGAAAGCGCATGTGGTCCTCCAGAGTAATGATCGAACAGTCGCGATGTGAGCGTGAGTGGCATCGAATCCCTTGGCTAGCAGAGCCTCAAACTACTTAGAGCACCGCCTCGGCCGGGCGGTTGCACAATTTTATATGAATCCGCTGCGTAGAACCCCTCCCGACCTAAGAAGTTGCGATCGGCATATTCAGAAAACGCCACAAGAAGCCATTCGCCGAGCCGCGGAGTGAGCCAACCGCCGAGGATGCCATTCCCGATTCCGCGAAGCTGGTTTAGAATGGATTGCGCATGACCACCTCAGCGGGTTCCAATTTTGTCCATCTGCATCTTCATACGGACTACTCTCTTCTCGACGGAGCCTGCGAAATCGGCGAATTGACGGCCGAAGCGGCCCGTCGGGGAATGCCGGCCGTAGCCGTCACGGACCACGGGAACCTCTTTGCCGCCGCCAAGTTCTACAAGGAAGCCACCACCCACGGCGTGAAGCCGATCATCGGCTGCGAAGTGTACGTCGCGCCGGATAACCACAAGAATCGCGGCGCCGACGCCGAGCGCTCCAATCACCTGGTTCTGCTCTGCGAAAATGAGGAAGGCTACAAGAACCTGATCAAGCTGGTCTCCACCGGCTTCCTGGAAGGCTTTTACTACAAGCCGCGCGTGGACCACGACCTGCTGGCGCAGCACAGCAGCGGGCTGATCGCGCTTTCGGCCTGCCTGCGCGGCGAAGTGGCCGACGCGCTGCTCTCTGAAAAATACGAGCAGGCGCGCTCCAACGCCTACCGCCTTCGCGATATTTTCGGCAAAAACAACTTTTTCCTGGAAGTGCAGGACCAGGGCTTGGAAGTGGAGCCGCGCATCAATCGCGATCTGGTGAAGCTTTCGCGCGAAAGCGGCATTCCTCTGGTGGCCACCAACGACTGCCATTATCTGACCCGCTCGGACGCGCACGCGCAGGAAGTGCTGATGTGCATCCAGACCGGCAAGACGATGAGCGACTCGCAGCGGATGAAGTTTGCCACCGATCAGTTTTATTTCAAGACCGCGGAAGAAATGGCCCAGGTGTTCCGCGAATTGCCCGAAGCCGTGTCGCGCACGGTGGCCATCGCCGAGCGCTGCAATGTAAAGATCAATCGCGTCGACAACCCGTTTCCGGAATTCAAGGTTCCCGAAGGCTCTACGATCGATTCGTACTTCGAGCGCGTCGCGAACGAAGGTTTTGCCTCGCGCGTGCCGCAACTGGAGCGGCTGGCGGCGGAAAAGCGCCTGCGGCATCCTCTGGCGGAATATCAGAAAAGACTTTCAGCCGAAATTCAGATCATCCAGAAGATGCGCTTCGCCGGATATTTCCTGATCGTCTGGGATTTCATCCGCTACGCGCGCTCGCAAGGCGTGCCGGTCGGCCCGGGCCGCGGCTCGGCCGCCGGAAGCCTGGTCAGCTACGCGCTGCGGATCACGGACGTCGATCCGCTGCAGTACGACCTGCTCTTCGAGCGCTTCCTGAATCCCGAGCGCGTCTCCATGCCCGATATCGACATCGATTTCTGCATGCGGCGGCGCGGCGAGGTGATCGAGTACGTCCGCCAGACCTACGGAAACGAAAGCGTGGCGCAAATCATCACCTTCGGCACCATGGCGGCGAAAGCGGTGCTGAAAGATGCCGGCCGCGCGCTCGACATGCAGTACGGCGAAGTGGACAAGATCGCCAAGATGGTGCCGGCCACGCTGAATATCGAGCTGGAAGACGCGCTGAAGCAATCGCCGCAGCTCGATTCCCTGCGCAAATCGGACGAGCGCGTGAAGCAGCTCGTGGAAGTCGCCCTGCGCCTGGAAGGGCTCGCGCGGCACGCCTCCACGCATGCCGCCGGCGTGGTGATTTCTCCCCGCCCGCTCACCGAAATCGTCCCGCTCTACAAGTCGAGCAAGGATGAAATCACCACGCAGTACGACATGAGCGCGCTCGAACGCATCGGCCTGCTGAAGATGGATTTCCTCGGGCTGACCACGCTCACCGTCCTCGACGACGCCGTCCGGCTGATCGAGCAGAACCGCGGCGTCCACGTGGATCTTTCGGCGCTGCCGCTGGACGACACCGAAACCTACGCGCTTTTCTCCCGAGGCGACACCACCGGCATTTTTCAGTTTGAGTCGCACGGCATGCGCGACATTCTGAAGCGCTATCAGCCCTCGCGGCTGGAAGATTTGACGGCGCTCAACGCGCTGTACCGTCCCGGCCCGATTCAGGGCGGCATGATCGACGATTTCATTGCCCGCAAGCACGGCAAGAAGAAAGTCGCCTACGATCTGCCGGCGCTCGAGGAAATTCTGTCCGAAACCTGGGGCGTCATCCTTTATCAAGAGCAGGTGATGCAGATCGCCAATCGCCTGGCGGGATTTTCGCTGGGCGACGCGGACCTGCTGCGCCGCGCCATGGGCAAAAAGAAGGTCGAGGAAATGGCCGCGCAGCGCGAAAAATTCCTCACCGGATGCGCGGCTCGAAAAGTTCCCGCCAAAAAAGCGGAAAAAATATTCGACCTGATGGCGGAATTCGCCGGCTACGGGTTCAACAAGTCGCATTCCTGCGCCTACGCCCTGCTCGCCTACCAGACGGCCTGGCTGAAGACCCACTACCCGGTCGAATTCATGGCCGCGATGCTTACGTCGGAAACGGGCAACACCGAAAAAGTCGTCAAGTACATCAACGAGGCTCGCAGTATGGGCATCACCGTGCTGCCGCCCGACGTAAACTCCAGCGACCTGAATTTCACGCCCGTGGGCGACGCCATTCGCTTCGGTCTCTGCGCCATCAAGAACGTTGGGGAAAATACGGTCAAAGGCGTTCTCGCCGCTCGCGCCAGCCTGCGCCGCTTAACCAACTTTTTCGAGTTCTGCGAAGCGGTGGACACGCGTCTGCTGAACAAGCGCGTGCTGGAAAGCCTGGTGCGCTCCGGCGCTCTCGATGGCCTCGGCGGCCACCGCGCGCAAATGATCGCGGCGATCGATCGCGCCATGGAGCGCGCCCAGAAAATTCAGCGCGCCAAGGAAAGCGGCCAACACGGCTTGTTCGCCGGTGGCGCAGCGGCCGCGGCCGCCCCTCCCGAAATCCTGCCGGACGTGGAGGAATGGCCCGAGCACGAACTGCTCGCCGCCGAATACTCCACGCTTGGATTCTACATTTCCGGCCATCCGCTCGATAAATTCTCCGGCTTGCTTCAGGAACTGAAAGCCGTGGATCTTTCGTCCGTCGAGGGCCGCCGCAATGGCGAAGATCTCGTCGTTGCCGGAATCATCGTGCAATTGCGCCCGATGCGCTCGCGGCGCGGGGCGCGCTGGGCGATTCTCACCCTCCAGGATCGCACCGGCGCGATCGAAACTCTGGTTTTCCCCGAAGCTTTCCAAAAGCTCGAGCCGATCCTGAAGGCCGCCACGCCGCTCCTGGTAAAGGCGCGCGTGGCGGTGGAGGACGTCGGCACGCGATTGATCGTCACGGACGCCAAGCTGCTCGATCAGGTCTCGTCGCCGGCGAAAAACGGCTCGCCCAAGCTGCTGCGCGTCCGCGTGGTCCTGAACACGATGGATGCAGACGCCATCAACCAGTTGCAGAGTCTTTTCACCAGCCGGCCCGGGCGTTGCCGCGTGGAATTCGATTTAATCAAGGAAGACGGCCTGGAAGCGACGCTCGAAGCATCGAGCGCTGTGCAGGCCGATCCCGAACTCGTTGAGCGCGTGCGCGAAATCTGCGGCGCCGATTCCGTGGAGGTGCTTCCGTGACGACGACCGGCGACAAGCGCGAGCGCCGCAAGCTCGCTCGCGAAAGGCTGCGCCGTCTGCAGGAGCGAGCCAAGCAGCGCGAACTCGCCAGCGGCAAATCGGCGAAAACATACGAGGCGGATTCCGCGGCTCCCGAAGCCGCTCTTGTTGCTCAGCGTGCGGCGATTCGCGCCGCGGACGCGAGCCTTGCCGAGAAACAAAGGCAGCGCCAGGACGCGATCGACGCACTCGAACGCGACGTGGCCGAACTCGGACGCCTGGCCGAACCGAACGACAGCACGGCGGACGACGTTTCGCGCATCCGCAAGGAAGTTGACGAACTCAAGCGGGATTTCTACGCGAATCTCGCCTCCTGGCAAAAAGTGCAGCTGGCGCGCCATCCCCAGCGCCCCTACACCGACGATTTCATCCGGCTGCTGTTCGAGGACTTCAGCGAAATTCACGGTGACCGCGGCTTCGCCGACGATGCCGCGATGATCGCGGGCATGGCGCGCTTTCACGGCAAGCCGTGCCTCGTCCTCGGGAATCAAAAAGGCCGTGGTACCAAGCAGCGCGTCGCGCGCAATTTCGGCCAGGCCAAACCCGAAGGCTATCGCAAAGCTCTGCGCGCCATGCGCCTTGCCGCCAAATTCGCCCGCCCGATCTTCGTGTTCGTCGATACCCCTGGCGCTTATCCCGGAGTGGATGGTGAAGAGCGTGGCCAGGCCGAAGCCATCGCCCACAACATCCGCGAAATGTCCCGCCTTGCGGCGCCGATCATCGTCACCATCACCGGCGAAGGCGGCTCCGGCGGCGCGCTGGCCATCGCCGTCGGCGATCGCGTCTTCATGCTCGAAAATTCGATTTATTCGGTGATTTCGCCGGAAGGCTGCGCCTCGATCATGTGGCGCGACTCCACCAAGGCCGAACTGGCGGCCGAGGCGCTGAAGATCACCGCGCCCGATCTGCTCGAACTCAAGCTGATCGATGAAGTGGTTCCCGAACCCAAAGGCGGCGCGCACAGCGACTGCGAAGCTACCGCGAAACTTCTCGATCCGGTTCTCGTACGCGCTCTCGAAGAGCTCACGCCGCTCTCACCGCAACAGCTGATCGACCGGCGCTACCAAAAATTCCGCGCCATGGGCCAATTTTTCGCCTGAGGCGCGCTCTTTCGTTCATGATCCAGTACCGCCCAGTAGAACATTGAGCACGTGCCTGCGCATTCTCGTTGCCCTGCCGCTCGCTCTGATTTAGTTTGATCTCACGGGGGTTCCCATCCAATGGCAGAGGGCGAGGCAACGCCGATGTCAGACGTATTTCGGCCATATGAAAGGCTCGTGGAAATTACGATCTTGGGAAAGACGTTTCTTGTGCCGGAGCGCAATTCTCTGCTCCGCGCGTTTCAATTTATCAGCCCGGAAACCATTCCATATGGGCGCTTCTGTTGGAATCAGGAATGCCAGTTTTGCCGCGTCGATTGCCATCTTCCCGACGATGACCGCCCTCGTCCGATCCTGAGCTGCAAGTTCATCGTGTCCGAGGGTATGGCCATCTCCAATCTCTCTCCGGAGTTGCTTGGCTGCCTCCGCGCCAAGCTGGGCCAAGCCGCCGACGCTCCGCAGGTCGCCGAGCAGGAAAAAGCCGCTACGCTTCCGGGTATTCCGCCTGTACCCTCGAAAGGCGCGGTTTCAAGCGCGGCCGAGAACGACTAGCCTGGATCGCTAAGCCTTACCCATTCGCCTTCGGCAATGCCGGCCCGCCGCACTCGGGTGAATCTTGCAAGTCCTGATCTCGGCGGACGCGGCGAAGGGACCATAGCGCCAACCATGGCAAAAGCGTGGCTGCGAGTCGAATATCTTGCAGTTGTGGCGTGATTCTATGACCGGATCCGAAGTCAATATCGTCGACCAACACCTTCAGGCAGAGTCGCCTCTTCAGAGCAACGCGGCCGGTATCAAGGTTCTTGTAGCAGACGATTCCCCGGTTTATCGAAAGCTGGTAGAACAAGCGCTTTCGTCCGAGAGTTATCAGGTTCTTTTCGCCAAGAGCGGCCACGAAGCTCTCGATATATTCGCTCGCGAACGTCCGTCATTGGTCATAACCGACTGGCTGATGCCCGATCTCAGTGGGCTCGATCTTTGTCGGAAGATCCGCGCCGGGCAGCGAAAACCCGTACACGTACATCATCATCCTCACCACCATCGCCGAAAAGGACAAGGTCGTGAAAGGCCTTTCAGCGGGCGCCGATGATTATCTCACCAAGCCCTTTCATCACGAGGAATTCCTGGCGCGCGTTCGTGTGGGCCGGCGCCTGCTCGACTTACACCGGCAAATCGAGGAGAAGAACCGGTTACTCGAGGAATTGGCGCTCACCGATCCTCTTACCGGCCTGCCCAACCGCCGCGCCATTGATTCCTGGGCTGGGCGCCAGCTGAGCGGCGCTGCACGTCATGGGTATTCGCTCTGGGTCACGGTGATCGATCTTGATCGCTTTAAGCACGTGAATGACGCCTACGGCCACGATGCCGGCGACATCGTTCTCCACCGTTTCGCCGAAATTCTCAGGGTGCACACTCGTCTTTCGGACATCTCCGGCCGCATCGGCGGCGAGGAGTTTCTGCAAATCCTAACCCACGCCTCCGCCGATGATGTCCGCGTAGTCCTTGATCGCATCCGCCAGCAATTGGCGAACGAGCGATTCTGGTTCTCCGGCTCCGCCGTCAACGTCACAGCCAGCTTCGGCAGCGCGGGCTTTCGTGGACCAAACAGAAATCCTCCCGGACTTCACGAGCTCATTACCCAGGCGGACGCCGCTCTGTATCGCGCAAAGCACTCGGGGCGAAACCGCATCGAAATTGAGCCGGCTCGCTGATCGCAGGGCCCGCTCCTCCGAAGATTGCCCGTTTCCCAAGTTGCGCGCGGCGCGCTCGCATCGCTGTGCTACAATGCAAGGTTCCCGCCGGGGGAACGGATGGGAGTCCAAGAATGAAGGCCCGCGGAAAATTCATCGTTGGTTCAGGCATTATCATCGTTACACTGCTCGCGCTGGCGTACGTCGGCTACACCCAGAGTAAAACTTACTACCACACCATCTCCGAGCTCTCCACGCTCCACGGCTCGGCTCTGCATCAGCGCATGCGCGTCTCTGGCGATGTGGTGGCCGGCTCGATCGCGCACCAGGACGGTCACATCAATTTCGTTCTCGAAGAAAACGGCAAGCAGCTTCCCGTCAGTTACGTTGGTACCGATCCCCTTCCCGACACATTCAAGGACGGCGCGCAGGCTTTGGTTGAGGGCCGCCTGACGCCGCAAGGCGATTTCGTCGCCCAGCAAGTGCAGGCGAAATGCGCATCCAAATATCAGGCTGCGCCGATTGGCAGCAGCATGGCCACCGGCAAAGGTTAACGCGCCGTCTTTCCTAGGAAAAGGCGTAAGGGGGCATCGTGGATATTTTTGGTTCGTTCGCTCTACTGCTCGCGTTTCTCGCCGCGGTCTATGCCTTCGTCGGCGGGCTGATTGGCATCTACACGCGCCGCCAGTTGCTCACCAAGAGCGCGCGCCACGCCGGCATGGCCGTGTTCGGCCTGGTCACGCTGGCCGTCGCCTCGCTCGAATACTTCTTCTTTACAGATAATTTTTCGCTGGCCTATGTGGCGCAACACAGCAACCGCGCGCTGCCCGGCTTTTATAAGTTCGCCGCGCTTTGGGCTGGCCAGGAAGGCTCGCTGCTGTGGTGGTCCTTCCTGCTGTCGTTGTTCGCCTTTCTCGCGCTCTTCCTCAATCGCAAGCGCCATCCGGAGTTGATGCCGTGGGTCGGCGTGATCCTGGCCGGCGTGCAGATCTTCTTCCTTACGCTGAATAATTTCGTCGCCAATCCATTCAACGTGATCGCCGGCGCCGATTCCTCCGGCGTGATGCGCATGGCCACGCTTTCGCATGGCAGCGGCTTGAATCCCCTGTTGCAGTATCCCGAAATGGTGATTCACCCGCCGATGCTCTATCTCGGCTATACGGGATTCACGGTGCCGTTCGCCTTTGCGCTCGCCGCGCTGCTCGGCCGCTATCCCGGCGAAAAATGGATTCACATTACGCGCCGCTGGACGATGGTTGCTTGGTGCTTGCTCGGCGTCGGCATTCTCCTTGGAATGCACTGGGCGTATGCCGTGCTCGGCTGGGGCGGCTATTGGGAATGGGACCCGGTCGAAAACGCCGCACTGCTTCCCTGGATCACCGGAACCGCTTTTTTGCACTCCGTGATGATGCAGGAAAAGCGCGGCATGATGCGCGTGTGGAACGTATGGCTGGTCTTCAGCACGTTCATGCTCTGCATCCTCGGCACGTTCCTGACGCGCGCCGGCATCGTCAATTCCGTCCACGCTTTTGCCGAGTCGGCCATTGGCAGCTGGTTCGTCGGATTCCTCGCCATCGTCCTGGCTGTTTGCCTTATTGCCTGGTACAAGAATCGCGACTACCTGCGCAGCGATAATCAGCTCGATTCGCTGGTCTCGCGCGAGTCCAGCTTTCTCTTCAACAATCTGATTCTTCTGGCTGCATGCTTCGCCGTTCTCTGGGGCACGCTATTTCCGGTGCTTTCCGAGTGGGTTACCGGCAGCAAGATCAGCGTCGGGCCGCCGTTCTTCGACAAGGTCAATATTCCGATCGCGCTGTTTCTGCTGTTCCTGACCGGCGTTGGCCCGCTGCTCGCCTGGCGCAAGACTTCTTTTGACGCGCTCAAGCGCAATTTCGCGTGGCCCCTGGGCGTCGCGCTAGTCGCCGGCGCGGTTGCGTTTGCGTTTGGCTTCCGCAACTTTTATGCCTTGATGTGTCTGATCCTTTCCGTCTTCGTCACTCTGACGATCGCCTCGGAGTTTTACCGCGGCGCGCGCGTGATTTCCTCGCGCGATCACGTGAACATCATCAGCGCCGTCGGCGAACTCACCATGCGCAACACGCGCCGCTACGGCGGATACATCGTCCACTTCGGCATGGTGCTGATTTTTATCGGCATCGCCGGGCGCGCCTTCAGCCAGGACATTCAAAAGCAGGTTTCCGTCGGTCAGAGCCTATCCATCGGCCCGTACACCATCCTTTGCCAGAATTTTGATTCGCCGTCGAATGCCAACTACACTTCGCAGCGCGCCACACTGGAAGTCTTTCGCAACGGCAAGTCCGAAATGATGCTCTATCCCGAGCGCCGCCTCTTTACCGCCAGTCAGGTGACGGAAACCATCGTGGCGATCGAGTCTTCCCCGCTGCGTGATCTGTACGTGGTCTATTCCGGCATCGATCCCTCCACCAACAAGCCGGTGATCCACGCCTTTATCAATCCGCTGGTGAAATTTATCTGGTTCGGCGGAATCGTGGTGATTCTCGGTACGGGACTGGCCATGTTCCCGGAGCGGCGAACTGCACTTGTACTGCGCGCCGCGTCAGAGCGTTCCTGGGGCGACGCCGTCGCCACCGGCACAGCGCCGGCGATCAGCGGCCCCTCTGCGCGGTCCGGCAATTCATTTATGCGCCGCACCGATTCCAGCGACGAATCCTGATCGCCGGCTGGCCGGGCCGTCCAAACTCTTCCCCTCGCGAGTTCTCGTCTAGGTATGGGTGTGCGCCTCCTCGATGGCCTCCTCATGGTTGTGGCGCGCCTGCCAATCGATATCCCAGGCGATTTCAGCAGTCAGTCCAAACCGTCACATGCAGTGTCCGTTTGGGACGGGGGCTAGGAATGGACTTCGACGAGGCAATCGCTTCGCACTCGCAATGGAAAAGCAAGCTGGCAACCTACCCGAGGAAGCCGGACCGCTCGATGCAGCCCAACGAGATCCCGGCAAATACTAAGTGCGAACTCGGAAAAATGGAAAGCCGCCGACGCATCAAAATAGGTGAAGGTCCCCGAGTTTTCGGCCTTGAAATCCGAGCACGCTCGTCTTCATCAAGCTGCCGCCGATATCGTGCGACGCGCCAGCGCCGGTGAAAAAGTGTCCGAAGACGTCACGCTCGGCACCAGGAGCGACTTCATGAATGCATCGACCGCCGTCGTGCAGGCGATCGTCCATATGAAGGCCAAACAAAAGCCGTAGAGGTTCCCTCCGACCGGATGTGCAGGTGATTTGGCGCTCGACCATTGCCCGCCGAGCGGCATGCGCGCAGGCCCGTTAGTGCTAGCCGCTTTGGCGTCGTGCCCCAACTGCGTGACCGTCTGTTCGCCCGTCAAACATCAACTTCCCGAATCGCATCCATTCGCTTTTTGAGTTTGTTGTTTCCGGCGCGAATCGCCAGACTATTTGTGGATGTTCAGCGCTGTATGGCTGCATCTCGCTTTCACGTGGAAACGAGTAACTCCGCTGCCCGATACGTGCAGCGGAGCTGTGGGACCTGTGCGGATCTCGGCTGAGATTCTTGCGGCGTCCTGCGGCCTAAAACTTCCACGGAAAAGGGAGATGAAAATGTCCGGGCCAAACACCGCCGCACTTCGCAATGAATCGGTATCCGAAGCCAGTCCCGGCCGCCCGTTCGCAGTTCCTCCGCGCGCGCAACGCAGTGTGGCCATCTTCGGCGATGTGATCCTCGACCAAGTCCCAGGCACGAGCGCGCGCCGCGCTACGCAAACGGGGCTTGCGGTCGGTCTCCAGGCGCTTATCATCGGCGCGCTCTTGCTGGTTCCGCTCCTGTTCACGCAGAAGCTCGACCTCGGAGCATTCAACAGCGAATTTCTCGTCGCGCCCCCTCCGCCCGCTGCTCCTCCTCCGCCCCCGCCGGTTCATGAACAGGCGGTTGTTCCAAAGCAGCCGATACTCGTCGCGAAACTCACTACTCCGACGGTGATCCCCAAGCATATTGACGCAACCCCGTCCGAAGCCCCGGCCGTCGCCCCGCAAATTTCAGGCGTCGCCGGAGGCGTGCCCGGCGGTATCGGCGGAGTGATTGGAGGCTCTCTCGCCGCACCTGCGCCTCCTCCACCAGCGCCTGCCAAGCCGAAGGCCCCGACACGCGTTTTCAGCGGAGTGAAGCCGCCGGCGTTGCTCTACACTCCGCCGCTCGCGTACCCGCTGATCGCCCGGGAAAACCGGGTCACGGGAGTCGTAGTCATCGAAGCGATTATCGACAAACAGGGGAACGTCACCCAGGCCCGCGTCATCAGCGGCCCCGGGTTGCTCGTCCGCGCCGCTCTCCAGGCTGTGTTGCGCCGAAAATACGCCCCCACAATCCTGGACGGCCAGCCAGTTTCGATCCGTTTCGACGTCAAAGTCGCCTTTAGCTTGTCATCATAATGTCGATTCTCGCTCGGACGCACCGGGCGATAGAAAAGCCCGTTTTTTTTGGTGCGGGAGAAAGACCCTGCACTTCGGCGCGTGTCGGCGGCTCGTGTAGTGTCCCGCTCGCGAAAAATGTAAGGCCCGGCGCGCACCCGCGCAGGTGCGCACGACCTGCGGCTCTCGAATTTTCGCGGCGGCGGATGAAAAGGCCCGCGAGCCTGTGTTCTAATGCACTCCGGCGGAGAGCTCTTCGCCATCGAACCATCGGATGACGGACACGAGCGAAGGCCACAATACTCACGAGCCTGTTCCAGCCCGCCACGTTGCGGCCGTCGTGGTCGGCAACGCTCTCGAATTCTACGATTTCCTCACCTACGCGTTTTTCGCCGTCTATATCGGGCGCGCGTTTTTTCCTTCCAGCTCGCCCACGGCCAGCCTGCTCGCGTCTCTAGGCGCTTTTGGAGCTGGTTTCATCACGCGCCCGGTCGGTGGCTTCGTGATCGGCAGAATGGGCGACCGCGTGGGCCGCAAGCCGGCGATGATTCTCTCGTTCTCGTTGATGGGCATAGCTATCGTGGGCTTGGCGCTCACCCCGCCACACTCCATGATCGGCGTGGCCGCGCCCATCCTCGTGATCTGCTTCCGAATGCTGCAAGGATTTGCGCTTGGCGGCGAGGTTGGGCCAACCACGGCGTTTCTGCTGGAGGCGGCGCCTCCCGAACGCCGCGGCTTCTACACCGCATTCCAGGCTTGGACCCAGGACCTTTCCGTCTTGATCGCCGGGCTTGTGGGATTTCTGCTCGCCAACGTTCTCACCGATCAGCAACTGGAAAATTTCGGCTGGCGCGTGGCTTTTCTGGTGGGAGCGGCCATCGTACCCTTCGGACTGATGATGCGCCACCGGTTGCCGGAGACACTCTACGCACCTGCTGGCGCGAAGCGCGAATCCGTTCCGCTTCGCCCTTATTTGCCCGTGGCGATCCTGGGCATGATGCTTCTGGCCAGCGCGACCATCGGCACGTACGTGGCCTCCTACATGACCACCTACGCGATCGCCACCCTACACATGCATGCCAACGTCGCTTTCGCCGCGACCGTCGTGGTGGGCCTGTCTGGAATCGCCTTCGATTTGGTGAGCGGAAGCCTTTCGGATCGCATTGGCCGCAAGCTGATGATGATCGTTCCCGGCATCCTGCTGCTTCTCCTGATCTTCCCTGCGTTTTACGTGCTCGATCACCATCGCACTACGACGGTTTTGCTGGGAGTGACTGCCGTCCTGTATAGCCTGGCGGCGCTTTCCACCTGCCCGATCGTGATTTGGCTCACGGAGTCGTTGCCGGCCGCGATCCGCTCCGGAGGCGTCGCCGTCGTGTACGCCGTCGCCATCGCCATTTTCGGCGGGACCACGCAATATTCCGTCACCTGGCTCATCAAGGTGACGCGCGATCCCGAAGCGCCGGCATGGTATTGGGCCGCCGCGGCCCTGGTGGGTGGTGGGACTTGCCGCCATGCTCGCGATTCGCGAAACCGCCCCGCGCAAGCTCTCGCCCAAGCGCGACGCGTCGATCGCCCTTCCGCGTTAGGATTTCACAGACAGCCGTCAGGCCGAGCGGCCGCGAAAGAGGGTGGAAACCTGTACGTACAAGCTTTCGAGCGTCTTAAAAAATTCCTTAATGCCCACAGTGTCGCGCGTCACGTCGTTGGCCGCCATATCCGCCGAGATCGTTTTGCTCAGTTGTGTGGCGCGCCGAATGCGCTCGGAAATGATCAACGGCAAGACCGTGTACGGATCGTGCTGCTTTAGCTGGCGCTCCTGCCATTCTTGCACCGCCCAGGCCGTCTTGCGGACGTAATCGACAGCGTCCCGAAAATCCCGCAGGATTCGAGGGTCCACCGCCCCGGACTTGATCGCCTCCTCGATTTGGGCGAGCTGTGCGCTGGTCTTTCGAAGCTGGAAATTGACGCCCCAGAAGCTCTCGCTCGCGCGCGTCAGCTCGACGGCTACTCCCAGCACCCCGCCGCCCTTGGCCCGGCGAACTGCAGTCACCCGCGCGTGCGCCTCTTCCCCGGACACCAGGTTCTTGAGCGTGATCTCGCTGCCGGCGCCGGGATAGGTCTTCATTTCCAGCAGCCCGCCGGATGCGTTCACCTCGAGCGCCTCGGCGGACTGTTCCACGGTATTTCCGCCGGGGCCTTTCCACCTCGCTTCGATCGGCACTACTACGCGGAAACGGTTGCCCCTGCGCTGTTCTGTCTTCGCGGGCGGCCGGGCCGGAATTTGCCCATCCATGCAGAACCTCCCTAGCTCGCTGTTATACCACCTAGTTAGCCGACTTGTACTGAATACTCAATCAGCAAATGCCGTAAAATACCCTAATGTTGTCGTCTTTGTTTCAACCCCGCCGATCGTGCGCTTGGATGATATTCTGGCGGAGGAAGGAATGGCGCGACGGATTGTGAGCCGCGCGAGACATGTCGCGCGGGAGCTGAAGGTTTACTTGCGCTGGACCTCACAATCGGCGTTAAATAGATGGGATGTTTAGGAGCTGTAATCGCGGAATGGTACCCGCCGCCTCTCCGACACCCGCCACTGCGGCATCGCGCTCGCTTTTTATTCGCCACACCGGACTTTTGGCTACCGGATTACTCGCCGGCTTGTCGATGATCTTGGTCGCTGCTCCCGCTGCCAGCGCGCTGACGCCCCAGCAAGCCGAACGCGCCCACGCGCTTAGCCTTCGCCTGAAGTGCATGTGCGGAGGCTGCGACGATACCGCCGGCACCTGCAATCACAGTGGCGGCGCGTTCGCCGGCCCCTGCGCCACGGCCCGGGCCGAGCTGAAAGAAATCGATCAGCGTATCGAGCGCGGCGAGTCCGACGACCTGATTCTTCAGGATTTCGTCCAGGAATATGGTCCGAGCGTTCTGGTAACTCCGCCGGCGAAGGGTTTTGACTGGCTGGTCTGGATCATGCCGGTCGCGTTGCCGCTGCTGGCGCTCATGCTCGTTTGGCAAGTGGTCCGCCGCTGGCGCCGCCGCGCATCGCTCCAGCCCGCTGCTGCCGCAGGGCCGCCGGTCTCGGACGATCTGATTGCCCGCGCCCGCCGCGAGGCCGAAAAGGAATCCGATGAGTAACGTCGATATTGGCGTGGCGTGCTTGCTGCTCACCGTCGCCGTGCTGGTTTTTGTTTTTGGCGTGAAGCTCGACGCCTCCGACGCCCTTCCGCACCGCACGAAACTCGACCAGATGCTCGAGCGCCGCGACGCCATTTACGAAAATCTTCGCGATCTCCGCTTCGAGCATCGCGCGGGAAAGTTTTCCGATCAGGATTACGAAGAGATCAAACAATCGCTTGAAATCGAGGCCGCTCGCGTACTGGCCGAGATGGATACGCTCACTGGCGGCGTTCCCACTCCCGCTACCCGCCAGGCAGCCTCCGAAAAGGGACGCCGCTCATGATTCATCGCAGTTGGAAGAAGTTCTCTCTTGCGGGTGTGCTCGTTTGCGCCCTTGCTTCGGCCGCTTTCGGCGGCACCGTTTCCGGCACGATCACCAACGGCACCACCGGCAAGGTCGCTTCCGGCGTTCAGGTGATCCTGATTCAGCTGATGGGCGGCATGAAGCCCGTCGCCACCACCAAATCCGACGCGCAGGGCCACTACGATTTCGATAATCCCCTGCTCGGCCAGGGGCCGATGCTGCTGCGCGCCGTCTATCGCGGGGTTTTCTATCACGAGCCGGTCACGCCCGGAACCGCGACCGTAAATATCGACGTCTACGAGCCAACCAGCAAGGCCAGCGCCATCGACGTGACCGCGCACGCCATCATCGTGCAGCCCAACGGCCCGAACCTCAGCGTCGACGAGGAATTCAACATCGACAACAACACCAAGCCGCCGCTGGCCTTTTACCGCTCCGGCGGCACGTTCAAGTTTCTGCTTCCGGCGGGCGCGCAGCTTGGACAAGTCGAGGCCGGCATTGCGTCGGGTTTGCCTGTCATTCAGAGCACCACGGACGTGGGCAAGAACGAGAAAGCCATCGACTACGCGTTTCGTCCCGGATCGAGCCGCGTCGGCATCACCTACACGATTCCCTATCCGAGCAATCAAACGCAGCTCAGCCTTTCCTCACCCTACAACGTGAGCCGCCTGGCAATTTTTGCGCCGCCTACGGTACAGATATCCGGCGGCGATTTGTCGCCGGCGGGCTCTGAGCAAGGCTTCAACGCCTATCTGCGCCAGTCTGTCGACGCCAATACTCCGGTAGAAGTCGCCATCTCCGGGACCGCGCCCCCGCCGTCCGACAATGGTGGCGCAAACACCGCGGACAACTCGCAAAACCCGTCCGTGAATTCGCATATCGACGACGGCGCGCAGTCCAGCCCTGTTGCAAACATCACAACGCTCCCCGCCCGCATCGACAGCCTGAAATGGATTGTCGTGGGCGGCTTCGCCGCGCTCTTCGCTCTCGGCTTGATTTTCGTCCTGCGCCAGCCACAAATGTCCCCTGCGAGCCCCGGCGACGCAACCGCTGCGCCTCCGCCGCCTGCCCGCGCGCCAAAATCCGCAAAGGCCAGACCTGCGCAAACTGCGGCGGAGCCTTCAGCCGCTCAACCGCCCACGGCTTCCGCACCACTCGCAGCCTCGGCAGCGCAGAAAACTGCGCCCGAAGCCGAAGTCGAGCAGAAAGTCCGCGGCAGCCTTGATGAATTGAAGGATTCGCTTTTTCGCCTAGAATTGCGCCGCGAGGCCGGCACCATCTCCGAAGAGGAATACATCCGCCAGCGCGATCGCGTACAAAAAACTTTGCGTGATCTGGTGAAAGGCTAGATGGCGGCATTGGATGGCCCCATGGATCAGGTGATGGCCGGCCCTTCCTCGATGTCGCTGCCGAAGCCCGCATCCGCCGTGGACGCGGCCGCTTCCGCCGGCTTGGGCGTCTCGTTCGAGAAAATCGAAAAGCGTTTTGGGGCGCTCGTCGCCTTGCGCCGCGTTTCGTTCGATATCGCGCCGGGGGAATTCGTCGCCCTCCTGGGCCACAATGGCGCCGGCAAGACCACGCTTCTTCGCATCACGGCTTCCCTGATGTCGCCGACGAGCGGCCGCGTGCGCTTCTCGGGCCTCGCGAGCGGCGCGTCGCCGAAATCGTTCATCGGCATGGTCGGCCACAGCACTTTGCTTTACGACGAACTCACCGCCGAGGAAAATCTGTCGCTCTTCGCGCAGCTCTACGGACTGACGGGAATTCCCGACCGCGTAGCGCAATCTCTCGCCGCCTGCGGGCTCGCTTCGCGCGCGGGCAGCATCGTCCGCAATTTTTCGCGCGGCATGCGCCAGCGACTGGCCATCGCCCGCGCGCTTCTGCACGGCCCGCGGTTGCTGCTGCTCGACGAGCCCGCCGCAGGCCTCGACCGCCAGGGCGCGGCGTGGTTCGCCGAAACCCTGGCGCGGCTCCGCGAAACCGGTGCCACCATTATCATGAGCACGCACGCGCGCAACGAATCGCTCGACCTGGCCACGCGCGCGGTTTCGCTCGCGGCCGGCCGCATCGAGCACGACAGCGGTTCCGGCGGCGATCCGCGGCCCATCCTGGCCGCGCTCCGGGCGGAGGCATAGATGTCCACCGCGCGCGCCGCCGCCATTTTGCTCACAAAAGAACTGCGCCTGGAATTTCGCACGCGCGAGCTTTTGAACGCGACGGTCGTCTTCGCGCTCGTGGTCGAGGTGCTTTTCAGCTTCGCCTTCAATCCCACGCCTGCCGAATCGCGGCACTACGGACCCGGTCTTTTGTGGATCGCGTTTCTCTTTTCCGGCTCGCTGATGCTGCACCCGTCGTTCGCTCGCGAGCAATCGAACGACACGCTCGACGCCCTGCGCATGGCCCCGATCTTGAGCTTCGCCATTCTGCTCGGCAAAATGCTGGCGAATCTTGTCTTCCTTTTGCTCGCGGAGGTCGTGCTCGTGCCCGTTTTCGCCGTGCTCTATAACGTGTCGCTCGCGGGCATCGTCGGCCGGTTGGCTCTCGTGCTGGTGCTCGGCACCATCGGAGTGATCGTCACCGGCACGGTTTTTTCGGCCATTGCCGCGCACGCGCGCATGCGGGAACTGCTGCTGCCGCTGCTCATGCTCCCGATCCTCGCGCCGCTTTTGATCGCCGCCGTGGAATCCACCGCGGCGCTTTTCGTCCAGCAGCCGTATCTCGATCAAACCTGGGTCGCATTCCTCGCCGGGTTCGATATCGTATTTTTGACGGCGTCGTGGCTTCTGTGCGATTTTTTGATGGAGGAATGAGTTTCCGCCCCAAAGCGCGAGCGCTCTGGGGGCTTCGGGGGTCGCTTTTATGAAATCTCGCATCCTAGGTTCCGCATTCGCCGCGGGGCTGATTATTTTCGCCGGCTACGCGGCGCTCTATATCGCGCCCGAAGAACTCACCATGCACGAAATCCAGCGGATCTTTTACTTCCACGTCTCCGCATGGGTGGCCACCTTTACCGCGTTCACCATCGTCTTTATTTCGAATATCGCCTATCTGATTACGCGCGGGCAGCGATGGGATAGTCTCGGCGTCTCCGCCGCCGAGGTGGGCATCGCCTGCTGCTCGATCGGACTGATCACCGGCCCGCTCTGGGCCAAGCCCGTCTGGGGCATCTGGTGGACCTGGGACGCGCGCTTGACTACTACGTTCATCATGTGGCTCATGTACATTTCCTACCTCATGCTGCGTGGCCTTCTGGAAGATCCGCAGCACCGCGCTTCCCTTTCGGCTGTGTTTGGGATTTTCGCGTTTCTCGACGTGCCGCTGGTGTACATGTCCAACCGTTGGTTTCCAACGCAGCATCCGCAGCCGGTGTTCTTCGGCGGGCCGAATTCGGGAATCAATCCCGTCATGGCCAAGGTGTTCCTCGTCTGCATGGTCGCCATGCTGGTGGTGATGATTCCCGTGCTGGTGGACCGCTATCGGATTGAATGCATGAGCCGCGAAATGGAAGAATTGCGGCAGGAAATCGAAGAGCGCAGCCTGGACGCCCAGTCCCGGCCAGTGAAGGAGGCGTTGTGAAGGACTTTCAGTTTCTATTTACCGCTTGGATCACCGTGTGGGCGGTGTTCTTTTTGTATGAAGTCACCGTGGCCAGGCGCGTCTCGAAGCTTCGCGACGAAATCGACCGTCTGAAGCAGCAGCTTCGAGAAAGCTAACTCCGTCTTCCGCGGCGTCACGCTGAACGGCTGCTGCGCCATTCAGCGCCGCGCGCCGTCCACCGCCCGCTGGCCCATTTCGCGATAGAGGCATATCCGCCACCATCCGCCGCCGTCGGGATCTCGCACCGCGTCCGCAAGCACCCAGCGCGCTTCCAGCAAGTCGTCCAGAAGAGCTGCCATGCGGTCGAGATGCTCGTCGTTCCCGCGAGCGTTGAAGCCCTCGTAGCGGAATTCACAAACGGTCACGGTTTATGCCTCTATCTGCCCTCGCTCACCACAAAAGCTTCAGCGCGAACTGCACCTGGCGCGACGTAGTAGAAGTGCTCGTAATCTTGCCGGCCGTCGGCGAAACTCCCGAGGGTGTGAACACGACCACATTCGGCGTGTTAAAGTTCGCGCGATTCAGGAGGTTGAAAAGCTCGGCGCGAAACTGCAGCGAGAATCGCTCGCGCAAGGGTATGTTCTTCAGCACCGAGAAATCCCAGGTTGCCAGCCCTGGCCCGGTCAGCGAGTTTCGCCCCACATTCCCGTAAAACCCGCTGTTCGGTGGCGGCGCCAAGAACGCCGCCGGATTGAACCACTGGCTCGGATTGCCCAGAATCACCGGTCCGGTGAACGTGTGGTTTTTAAACGGCCGTACGGGATTTTTCGTATCGCCATTGTTGGATGGGTTGTAGCTGAGCTCCGGCGTAAACGGAAATCCGGACTGAAGCGTCACGATCGAGACGACCGTCCATCCCGAAGCAAACCCATTCGCGACTCCGCCAAGCCCGTTCAGGAAAGCTTTACCGCGCCCGATCGGAAGCTCGTACATTCCCGTGATCACGCCGACGTTTCGCACGTCGTACGTGGCCGGTCCCCAGTCCGCGCGCAAATTGAACGGATTCGAGACCAGCCCTGGCGCATTGCCGGCCGTCGTGCCGTTCAGCGAGTCGCCGTTATCGAGCGCCTTCGACCATGTGTAGACTCCGCGCAATGCCAATCCGCCGCTGAACCGGTGATTCACATTCAGCTGGAGGGCGTTGTACGAGCTGTTGCCCACCGAAAACCACGCCCAGGCTGGTCCTAGCACCGGATTTGCGAGCGGAGTGCTCGGAGGAACGTACGGAATGTAGTAGGTTCCTGCCGGCACTGCTAAACCGGTGGGCAGGGTTGCCGGGCACGGAGACGCCGGGCAAATCACGGGCGTCGGCTCGTTGTCGTCCAGGCTGACCATTTCGTGGTAGCCATGCGACCCCACATATCCAATGCTGACCGCCGTATTTCGGGACAACTCATGATCGAGAGTGAGAGAGTAGGAAATCAGCGTAGGCGTCTTCATGTCCGCCTGCACGCCCGCCGGAAGCACTTTTGCGTTTGCAGGCACCGGCGAAACCGGCAGCGGCAGATCGGAAACGGGCAGGCCCTTGATGCCGTAAGATGGATTGAACGGAGCGTTCTGGTCCATGCGGTACCCCAGCGCGTCTTGCAGGTCGTAATACAGCCCAAAACCGGCGCGAATTACGGTGTTCGTGCCGAATGGGCTCCATGCCAGGCCAATTCGCGGCGCGGGCAGAAATTTTGCATGGTTGACCGTGAACGCCGAACTCGCGATGCGCGGGTTCGTTTGAATTATTCCGTTGCTAAAAACGAAACTCGCAGCGCGCCCATTGGCTTCGTTCCAGCCATTCGTGAACGAGTCTCGGAAGCCGAGTGAAAGCGTCAGTTTCGGCGTCACGCGGATCACATCCTGGACGTACCAGGCTCCCATCCACGACCGCCAGTTCATTTCCGTTGGCGCTGGGTCGTAGAGAAAATTCCCCACTGTTCCTTCGAGCATCTGCTGCAAGCCGGTGAACGTCGCCTGGCCAAACTGGCTCAACGCCAGATCTTCGTTGGCCCGCAGGCGCTGCAACCACACTCCGAAGCTGAGCTGGTGCCGACCCGTCATCCAGTGCACGGAATCCTCATACGTGAACAGGTTTCGCGCGATGTCCAGGTTGCTCCCGATGTTGCTGCCTGCCAGGCTGATTTGCGTCGCCGGGTTGGCCGCGGCGCTTCCGCCGACCACCACCGCTCCCACCGGATGCCCGCCCACGAATCCTGGTACGGAAGCAGCCGGAGTTCCGGGAGTTGGTTCCCCGGTGAAGTAATAGCTTGCTCGCGAGTAGCCGAACCGCGCGGTGTTGAGCAGACTCGGCGAAAAAACGTGCGTCTCGCTCAAGCTCAATACCTGCTCCCGCAAGCTCTCCAGATCGGTGCTGTATATGTTCGTGCTGGTGGGCGTTACGTCGTTGCTGTCGTCGATCGTATACACCGCCGACATCGTGTCGTCATCGGAAAACAGATGATCGAGTCTCACGGTCCCGAAATCATCGCGAATCGTCTGCAACGGGCTATTGAACACTTCCGCGATGCCGCCCAGGTCGGGAGCCCCGGGGGGCGGCGTCGGCCACAAAGAGAACAGCGGCGCAACTCCCGGCGCAACTCCCACCTCGTAAAGTCCGGAGGCCGGGCACGGGTCGGGCGCGGGCGTCACCAGCGCACACGGCAGAAAACCGGCGCGCGCATTCGCGTCCGGCACCAAATCGAAGCCGGTTTGATGCAGGTTCTGCCGGAAACCTTCGTAGTTCCCGAAAAGGAACGTCTTGTCCTTTTGCAGCGGCCCTCCCAGCGACGCGCCGAACTGATTGCGCTGGAATGGCGGCGCCGAACTCTTGTCGAAATAGTTGGGAGCGTCGAGCGCGTTGTTCCGCAAATATTCGTACACGCTGCCGTGCAGTTCGTTCGATCCCGATTGCGTGACGATCAAAACCTGCGCGCCCGGCCGCTTCCCGTACTCCGCGCCGTAGTTGTCGCGCAGCACGTTGAATTCGCGCACCGCGTCCACGCCGAGCAGCTGTTCGCTGGTGCCGCCCGGCTGCATGTTGTTTTCCGCCGCCCCTGTGAATTCAATGCCGTTGAGCAAAAATAAATTTTGCTGTGGTCGGTTCCCCGAAACCGAAAAGTTGTTGCCCACCGTAGAGTTCGATACGCCCACTCCGCCGGTCTTCGGCGAGGTGAAGTTGATAATTCCCGGATTCAGCGTCAGAAGCTCGTCATAGCTCCGACCGTTGAGCGGCAAATCTTTCACCTGCCGCTGCCCTACCAGCCCGGATACGTCCGCCGTCGTGACGCTCACCAGCGGAGCGTCGCCACTGACGGTCACTTCCTGGCTCAGCGCGCCGAGCTTGAGCGCAACGTTCACAGAAGCATCCTCGCCAACCACCAGGCGAATTCCCGTGCGGACGCCCTCGGAAAATCTCCGTTTTGAGACGCGGACCTCATAATCGCCCACCGGCAGCGACAACACCGCGTACTGGCCGGACGCGCCGCTCACCGTCGTCCGCGTCGCGCCCGTGTCCCTGTCGATCACCTGTACCGTGGCGCCGCTCACTGCCGCCCGCGTCGCGTCGGAGATCGTCCCGGTAATCGAAGCCGACACCTGCGCCTTCGCTCCCGGCGCGCATACGCCCGCAAACGCCAGCAATGCCACCAGTGTCGCAGCCCAAGAACGTGCGCGCATTCGCCCTGTGCTCGTTCCGGCGCAGCCGCCGGCTGTAAGAACTCCCATCGTTCGAATACGCCGAGTGCGAAAAAAAACGGCGCCGCTCGAAGCCCTATGCTGCATGGCAGCTCCTTGGTTGGATTAAGAGACGGCGAACCCGCACCGCCCCCGATACGCCTAAAAGAAGAATGTGCTTTTTAATACGAATAGAGAAGATATGTCAAGTCGAATAGATACGGATAGGATTAGGCGGCGATTGAACGCATCCGCAAGGCCCAGTTTCGCGAAACCGGCTGCGTTACGGGGTATGCCGCTTCGGACCGTCCGCGCGTCTTACCAAGGCGTACCTTTGGTCGTCGCGGATAACCATTCCGCCCGAGTGTTACATCGTATGCCTGTATAGGGGTTGCCGCCCCGGGTGTATACTGCGGGTACTGTCCGTCAGGAGGCATCTTAATGTCACACTCATTTCGAGCGCGCTGGCTGGCGATCCTGATGGCTTTCGCGCTCGTCGCCGGCCCCCTCACAGTCAACGCCGCTCCAGCGAGCGACAAATCGAAATCCAACAAAGAACTGGCGGACAACCAGCCCCTCCCGGAATACACCCGCCCTCCCGGAGTAAAGCCCGGAAGCGAGGCGGACGTGTATGCCATCGGGCACCGCAGCGTTGGTAAGGGTCTCGACTTCTACTCTCTTCAAAAAGAGATTGCCCTCGGCAAGCAATTGGCACAACAGGTGGACCAGGAAGCAAAATTCATCAACGACCCGGTGGTCGACGACTACGTCAATCGCGTGGGCCAGAACCTGGTTCGCAACTCCGATGCGCGCGTCCCGTTCACGATCAAGGTGATCGATTCGGACGTGGTGAACGCCTTCGCCCTACCAGGCGGCTTCTTCTACGTCGATAGCGGCCTGATTCTCCACGCCGACTCGGAAGCGCAGTTGGCCGGCGTGATGGCGCACGAAATTGCCCATGTTTGCGCGCGCCACGGCACCAAGGACATGACCAAGCAGAGCATCGTACAGCTTGCGTCCATTCCGGCGATGATCTTCATTCCCTACACCTGGGCCGGCTACGCGATCTACCAGGGCATGAACTTCGCCATTCCGCTCACGTTCCTGCGCTTCTCGCGCAAGGACGAAGCGGAAGCCGATTTCCTCGGAACGCAATACATGTGGAAAGCGGGATACGATCCGAACGCTTTCGTCTCCTTCTTCGAAAAGGTGGAATCGGACGAAAAGAAGCAGCCCGGCACGATCCCCAAGGTCTTCGACACGCACCCGCCCACACCCGAGCGCATCGAAGCGGTGCAACACGAAATCGCCACGATTCTCCCGGCGCGCAGCGAGTACATCGAGACCACTTCGGACTTCGATCAGGTGAAGCGCCGATTGCAGATGATTGACGCGAACCTGCGCGTGAAGGACTCCAACGGCCCGACGCTGCGGCACAGACCGATCAGAACAAGGGCGGCAGCGACGACGCTCCGCCAACCCTAAAGCGGCGCCCCGAAGATCAGGGCCAGAAACAATAGCCACGCAAGCCCGATCCGCGGCAGCCGGGTGGGCAAGTGCGAGCCGCTCGCCTCGGTTAGCTGCAACTCCGTAGTTGCAGCTCCTCCAGTGCTCGGCGCAAAGCGCAAAAGCTGAATTGTAAGCTTAAAACCAGTGCGGTCGCGTCAGCGTGCGTGGGTCTCGGCCACTCCCAGACGCTTGAGGCCCTCGGAGTAATACCGGCGGTAGAGGATGTCCCACTCTTCGCTGCCTTCGAGGATTTCTTTCTTCTGTGAGCCGATCTTGGCGCGCGCGTCGGCGTCCACCTGCTCTTCCAGCTTCAGCAGTGATGTCAGGATGTTCACGATTTCCTGGCGGATAGTGTCGCGATCCTCGACAAAATCAACGTCGGAGCTGGAAACGAGAAGTTCGATGATGCGATGAGAGAGTCGTACGGTCTTTTCGCGGGTCAAACGCATATCAGCGGAGAATGAGCTTCCTTTCGCGGGCGAGCTGGCCTTTCACTTTCTTATACATTTCCTGGTACGAGGCGCCGGTGCGGCGCATTTCGTCGGAGTATTTGCTCAGAATTTCGCGCACTTCCTCGTTCAGCCGGTCCTCGATGCCGATCTCGTCCGCCATCACCTGCCGGACGCGCTGGTTCAGGTCCTCTACGTTCTTTGTTTCGATCATCTTGGCGGCCAGGAGGCGCTTCACCACCTCTTTGGCCATGTACCCGACGTAATCCCGGTTCAGTAGCATTCAGCTTGGCTCCGCAGCGCGAACTTTCGTAAGTGAGTCTACTGGCTACGTGCGAAAAGTTCAAGGTGAGTATCTGTAGCCAACTGGCCGGATTTTAGCCTCCTCAGCGTCAATTTGCCGCCGCCGTGGGGTCGGCGTATACTTTTAGTTTTAGGCGGATGCCAATGGAATCTACTGACAAGCCCCGCCGCGGAAAAGAGCCCGCCGGAGCCGTGCCTGCGGCACTTGCCGACCCCGCCCCGGTCCCGGAAAACGACAACGTGATCCGTGTGCGCGGCGCGCGCGTCCACAACCTTAAAAACATCGACTTCTCGATCGCCCACAATGCCATCACCGTCGTTACCGGCGTCTCCGGTTCGGGCAAGTCCAGCCTCGCCTTCGACACTCTTTATGCCGAGGGCCAGCGTCGCTATATCGAATCTCTTTCCGCCTACGCCCGCCAGTTCCTCGAACGTATCGAAAAGCCCGATGTCGACGAAGTGACCGGCATCGCCCCGGCCATCTCCATTCGCCAAAAGAATTCCACACGCAATCCGCGCTCCACCGTTGCCACCGCTACCGAGATCTACGACTACCTGCGGCTCCTCTACGCCCGCGCCGGACATACTTTCTGCCTGCGCTGCGGCGAGGAAGTCCGCAAGGACACATTCGACGAAATCGCCTCCCGCGTGATGGCGCTTCCCGAAGGCACGCGCTTTTACGTCCTCTATGAATTGAAATTTAGCCCAGACGCAGTCGCGGGCGCCCCGCCAGCCCGCCGATCGCGAACCGCCGGTCGAACTTCTCCGGACATCATCCGCCAGACGCTCGCCAGCCTCCGCAAGCGCGGCTTCAACCGCCTCTACCAGGCCGGCCGCGTGTTCGAATTCGCCACCCCCGAGGAACTTCTCGACGTGGATTTCACCAAGCCGGTCTGGGTGCTCGTGGATCGCCTCGCGCTTTCGCCCGAAATTCGCTCGCGCCTGATGGACTCCATCGAAATCTGCTACCGCGAGGGCCACGGAGAAGCCACCCTCGAATTCCCCGCCGATCTCGCCGGCGCCGCGAGCCAGCCCGAGCGCATGGTTTTCAACGAGCGCTTCAATTGCAAGAAATGCGGCGCCACGTATCAGGAGCCGGAGCCGCGCCTCTTCTCCTTCAACAGTCCCTACGGGGCGTGCCCGCGCTGCCAGGGCTTCGGCAATACCGTCGATTTCGATCTCGATCGCGTCGTTCCGGACAAAAGCAAATCGCTCGCCGACGGCGCCGTCGAGCCTTGGACCAAGCCGCGCTACCGCTCGCTAGCCGTCGAAATGAAAAAGTTCGCGCGCACCAAGAGCATTCCGGTCGATGTTCCCTTCCGCGAGCTTACCGCAGCCCAGCGCGATGCCATCGTCGATGGCGACAAAAAGGAAGGCTTTCCGGGCGTCAAAGGCTTCTTCGAATGGCTCGAACGGAAGAAATATAAGCTTCACGTTCGCGTGTTTCTTAGCCGCTATCGCGGATATGCCACGTGTCCCGATTGCGCGGGCACGCGGCTTCGCGCCGAGGCGCGCGCCGTGAAAGTCGCAGGCCGCTCGATTACCGAAGTCTGTCAGCTGACAGTCAAGGAGGCTCGTCCGTTCTTCGATAGCTTGCAGCTGAGCCCCTCGGAAATGTCCATCGCCGAAAAGGTGCTCGAGGAAATTCAGCGGCGTTTGCGCTTTCTGGACGAAGTCGGACTCGACTACCTGACGCTCGACCGTCTCACGTCCACGCTTTCAGGCGGCGAAGCGCAGCGCATTCAGCTTGCCACTTCGCTTGGTTCACGGCTTGTCGGTGCGCTCTACGTCCTGGACGAGCCTTCCATCGGCTTGCATCCCCGCGATACCCATCGGCTGATCGAAATCCTGAAGGGCCTCCGCGATTTGGGAAACACGCTGCTGGTGGTCGAGCACGATCCGGACACGATTCTTGCCGCCGATGACGTTCTTGACCTCGGCCCCGGCGCCGGCGAGCACGGCGGGAATCTGATCTTCGCGGGTTCACGCGACGAACTTCTGAAAGACCCGCATTCGCTGACCGGCCGTTATTTGCGCGGCGAAATACGCATTGCGGTTCCGCAGCGGCGCCGCAAGCCGCAGGGCAAAGTGCTGAAAATTCTGGGCGCGCACAGCCATAATCTGAAGGGCGTCGATGTGATGATTCCTCTCGGCATTCTTGTGGCCGTCACCGGCGTCTCCGGCTCCGGCAAATCCACGCTCGTGCACGACGTGTTGTACAAAGCTCTCGAAGCCAAGCGCACCGGCGGCAATTGGCGCGCCTTTTGCGACCGCATCGAAGGCGACGCGGCTATCGAAGCCATCGAGATGGTCGATCAATCGCCCATCGGACGCACCCCGCGCTCCAATCCCGCTACGTATCTCAAGGCCTTCGATCCGATTCGCGACGCCTTCGCTGCCACTCCCGAGGCAAAAAAACGCGGCCTCACCGCCGGCCATTTTTCATTCAATATTCCCGGCGGCCGCTGCGAAGCCTGCCAGGGCGATGGCACGGTCACCGTCGAGATGCGCTTCCTCGCCGATGTCGAGCTGGTCTGCGAAGAATGCCACGGCACGCGCTATAAGAGCAGCGTCCTGGAAGTTCTCTATCGCGAGAAAAACATCCACGAAGTGCTGCAGATGACCGTTCGCGAGGCGCTCATCTTCTTCGCCAGCAACCCGAAAATCACCGCGCGCCTGCGCGTGCTCGACGAAGTGGGCCTCGGCTATCTCCGCCTCGGCCAGTCCGGCACCACGCTTTCCGGCGGCGAAGCGCAACGCCTGAAACTCGCGGCGCATCTCACTCGCGAGTCCAGCAGCGGCATTCTGTATATCTTCGACGAGCCCACCACTGGCTTGCATTTCGACGATATCCAGAAGCTGCTCACCGCGTTCCGCAAACTGATCGAAGCCGGCGCGTCCGTCTTGATCATCGAGCACAATCTCGACGTCATCAAATGCGCAGATTGGGTGATCGACCTCGGTCCCGAGGGCGGCGATGCCGGTGGACGCGTCGTCGCGGCCGGCACTCCGGAGCAGGTCGCCCGCAATCCGCAGTCGCACACCGGAAAGTTCCTCGCGCGCGTCCTCGCACAAGACGACGGCAACCACCGCGCTCAAACTTCGGCGAGCGCGCCGCAAGCATCCGCAAGCGCCTCGGCGGAAAAATGAAGTTCGCGCTCAGAGCCGCCGTATTCCTTTCGCTTTGCGCTCTCCTCAGTGTCGGCACATCTTTTGAAGTCTGCGCGCAAAATACCGGCGTCACCCGCACCCGCGTTCATCGCGAGGCCGCCGCCGCGGAACTCAACCGCCTCCTCAACGCCGCGCAGACTGCCGTCCAGCAAAGAGACTTCGAAGCCGCCGCCAAGAATTACGAGCAGTACCTCGCCAAGAAACCGGACGACGCTACCGTCCACTTCGATCTTGGCTACGTCTATACCGCTCTCGCCCGTACCGATGACGCCGAGGCCCAATACCGGAAAGCCATCGCGCTCGATCAGAAAATGGGCGCCGCTTATCTAAATCTCGGGCTCACGCTGCTGCAAAGCAATCCCGCCGACGCGGTTGATCCGTTGCAGCACGCCGCCGATCTGCTTCCCGATCAGGCGCGTCCCAAATTCCTGCTGGGCGTCGCCCTCGAACGCACCGGAAAACGGAACGACGCCATCACGCAATACCAGGCCGCGGAAAAACTGGACGCCAAGGATTTCAATACTCACTTGGCTCTCGCACTGGCGCTGTTGCGAGCGAAACGCCTGTCCGATGCCGAACCCGAATTCCGTGCCGCCCTCGCGCTGCAGCCCGATTCGGACGAAGCGCACCTCGGCCTGGGCCAGTGCCTGATAGCCCAAAAACAATACGAGCCTGGCGTAGCCGAACTTGCCGCCTATTTAAAAAGCCATCCGGGCGACACGCATATCCGCGTCGAGCGCGCCGCCGCCCTCGTCGATCTCGGCAAGCTCGACGAAGCCATGGCCGAACTCGATCGTGCCGCCTCGCAGGGCCCGGAAAGCACCGACGCGCTGGAGCTCCGCGCGCGAATCGATTTCGCACAGGAGCAGTTCGCAGCCGCCGTGCCGCCGCTCAAGCAAGCCGTCGCCCTCGCTCCTCAAAACGCCAACTTCCGCGCACTTCTCGGCCACGCACTGCTGCAATCGAAGAATTATCCGGACGCCGTCACTCAACTTCTCGAAGCCAACCGCCTCGATCCCAGCGCCAACGACGTCCTCGCCGATCTGGTCCTCGCCGAATACAACACGCGAAATTACGCGGCTTCCCTGCAAGCCCTCGATCTGCTCTCGAAGCGCCGCCCCTTGCCGGCCGGGAGCTGGTTTATTCGCGGCGCTTGTTACGATAAACTGGAACAGCCGGTGCAGGCGCTGGACGCGTATCAGAGGTTCCTGCGGTTGAATACCAACGAGAACAGCGACATGTATTTCGAAGCGAGTTCTCGCGTTCGAGCGCTCACCCGCGAGCTGCGCAACAAAAAGAGGTAAACCCCGTGGCTGTAGCCCTCCAGTTCTGGGGAGGCCTATTCCTGGCGGCGCTCGTCATGAGCCCCGCCGTCCCCCGCGACCGCACTACCGAACTGCGCGCCCGCTTCGAGCACGAAACCAATCCGGTGCACAAAGCCGAATTAATGCAAAAGCTCGGCTCCGCCGAGTTTAAGGACATCGAGAGGTATGTTGCTGCCTCGCAGTTTTCCCTGGCCGCGGACGTCCTTCATCAATATCGCTCCGAAGTCGAGCTGTGCTCCAAAGGACTTGACGCGACCGGCATCAACGCTGAAAAAAAGCCGAAGGGATTCAAGCAGCTCCAGTTCTCCGTTCGCGAAGCCCTGCGGCGCCTCGACCGTCTCATCTCCACCATGACCGCCGATGAGCAGCGTCCCTTCCGCGGCGACCGCGACAGTCTGGAGGAGCTAAACAGTCATCTCTTGCAAGAACTCTTCCCCCGGGAACAAAATCATCAGCGCCACAACCACCGTCATTTTCCTTTCCCCTAGGAGGGCCGTTATGCGCAGCCGGACGATCCTTCTGGCGGGTCTCGCGACCATGCTAGCGGTACTGCTCGGTAGCGCGCGGACGGCGGCAGCGCGTCCCCAGCTCCACGATTACTTGAGTCCCAACGAAGCCGGCAAGATCCGCGATGCCCAGAATCCTTCCGACCGCATCAAACTTTACATGTCGTTTGCCGAAGACCGCCTGCAAAAATTCGATTACGAACTCAACCGCACCGTCCCCGAGCGGAACCAAAGCCAGGTCTTGAACGGCCTCTTGTACGCCTACGAAGGCTGCATGGACGATGCCGACGACCAAATCAGCGACGCCCGTTACAAGCAGGCCGATATCAAAGACGCGCTGAAAATTATGGACTCAAAGAGCAAAACCTTCTTGGCGCGGCTGCAAAAATACAGTAAAAATGGTCGTTACCTCAGCGATTACAGCGATACGTTGCAGGACGCGATCGATAGCACCACCGACGCGCTTTCAGACGTGGCCGACGCACAAAAAGACATGCTGCCCGCCGTGGTTCGCCGAAAACCGTGAAAAAATCGCACGCCCAAAGCAAGCGCGTTCCCGGCGGCGACAGAATTTTCCAGCGGATTTACACCCGCCTCGGCTGCCAAGGCCGCCCACCGCAGTTCGTCGTCGATTTTCACCCCTACGCGGGCCTGACGCACACGATTCGCCTTCGCGGAGAGATCGCCCACGTGCGCCTCTCAGACGTCTTGCGCCGCGCGCCGATCCCCGTTATCGAATCGGCCGCCGCTCTGCTCCTCGGGCGCCTCTACCGCCGCCGCCCTCCAGCGGATCTCATCGAGATCTACCGCGAATTCGCGCACGCCAGCGCCACGCGCCAGCAGATTATGCTCCTCCGCCGCACCCGCGCACGAAGACTCGATCTGCACCCTTCCGGCGCGCACCACAATCTTCACGAGATGTACGAGCAGCTGAATGAACGCTATTTCGATCGCGCCCTTCCCTACCCGCTCCTGGGATGGAGCAAGCGCTCCTGGCGGGCCCAGTTGGGATGCTTCGATCCCGCGCTCAACCAGATCGTGATCAATCGCGTGCTCGACCGGCACGACGTTCCGGACTACGTTGTCGCCTACGTGCTCTACCACGAGATGCTGCACCAGAAGCACCCCGTGAAGTTCGCGCGCTGCCGCCGCGAATCGCACTCCGCCGCGTTTCGTCGGGAGGAACATCAGTTTACCGATTACGCACTCGCGATACGCTACCTGCGACACTTCCGCGGCGCCTCCGATCGCTAAACAGCTGACTAGTAGAGGGTTAGCCGATTCCACCCAACGCCGCACTTCTTGCGCGGCATCCTAAGCAAGCCGAGTCCTATTGCGGATATCCTCGGCTTGCTTCCATACTCGAAGCGATCCACATGAAAACCAATGCGTCGGAACTCGGAGTAAATATGAGTCGTATCGAGCGACGCGAATGGGTCCTATGGATCTTTGCCATTCTGGTAACTTTGCTCCTCACCGTGGGGATTTTTTCCCTAAGCTTGTCGTCCGGGCGCGAACTCCTTCCCGCCTTTGACGCCACGAGTCTCAATATTGCGGTTCGCGGCTTGGTCGGTTTAGTGCTGATCTTCGACCTTTACACCGTTTATCAGCAGCTCCAAATCTATCGAATTCGTCACCAACTTGTGGAACGCGAGGAACTCTTCCGGCTGATCAGCGAAAACGCCGCCGATATGATCGCGGTGGTCGACGCCAACGGACAGCGGCTATACAACAGCCCCGCGTACGCGCACATACTCGGCTACACCCCGGAGGACCTGCAGGGCACGTCCGGATTCGATCAGATTCATCCGGATGATCGTCCCCTGGTGGAAAGGGCCGCGCGGGAGGCTCTCGCTGGGGGAATTGCCCACATAATTCAGTACCGCATGCGCCACAAGGACGGAAGCTGGCGCATTCTGGAATCCCGCTCCAGCACGATTCGGGATGCCGACGGGAAAGTCGCCAAGCTCGTGGTCGTCAATCGCGATGTTAGCGAGCGAAAAAACCTCGAGGAGCAATTTCGCCAGTCGCAAAAAATGGAAGCCATCGGACGGCTGTCTGGAGGCGTGGCGCACGATTTCAATAATCTTCTCGGCGTCATCATCGGCTACGCTGAGTTCCTCGACGAACGGCTCGACGCGGAGGATCCGCTTCGCGGCAGCGCGGGCGAAATCTTGAAGGCTGGCAAGCGCGCGGCCTCGCTGACCCGCCAACTGCTTGCTTTCAGCCGCCAGCAAGTGCTGGATCCCAAGATCGTAAATCTGAACGGTGCGGTATCCGATATCGACAAATTGCTCCGCCGTCTGATCGGTGAAGATGTCGAGCTTTCGACAACTCTGGACCCTCACCTTGGCATGGTGAAAGCGGATCAGAGCCAGTTGGAGCAGGTGATTATGAACCTCGCCGTGAACGCTCGCGACGCCATGCCTCAAGGCGGCCATTTGATCATCCAGACGGAAAATATGGTTATGGACGAAAAATTCGTGCGCCGTTATCCCTATCCGGTGCAGCCTGGTCCATACGTTTGCCTTACCGTCACCGATACGGGAACCGGCATGGATGCCGAGACGAAAGCGCGCGCGTTCGAGCCTTTTTTTACCACCAAGGAAAAAGGAAAAGGCACGGGGCTCGGACTTTCCACCGTTTACGGCGTCGTGAAACAGAGCGGCGGTTACATCGATATCTATAGCTCGCCTGGGATGGGCACTTCCTTCAAAATCTATCTGCCACGCGTCAATGACGTATCCATTTCCGATTCCTCCGGCCCCGTTTCGACGGACTCGTTTAACGGCGACGAAACCATTCTGCTGGCGGAGGATGAGTCCTCCCTCCGCACGCTGACGCGCAATACGCTCGAATTGAGCGGCTACCAGGTCCTGGAAGCGAAAGACGGCGTTGACGCGTTGGCGCTGAGCGAAGAACACGCCGGAACGATCGATTTGCTGTTAACGGACGTCGTGATGCCGGGAATGGGCGGGCGAAACTTGGCCCAAGAGCTCATTCGAAGGCGGCCAAACCTGAAGGTACTTTTCATGTCCGGCTACACCGGTCAGACCGTCGGCGCGCAGGGGCCCATCGATCCGGGCAGCGCCTTCATTTCGAAGCCGTTTACCCGCAACGCCTTGACGCGCAAGATTCGTGAGGTTCTGGGCCCTCGCGCGCCCGCAGCGGCGGAATCGATTTCGCGGTAGACACGTACGTCTGAGAGAGAAAAGCAGCTAATCGGAGCGGGAGGGCACACGATGCCTAAGGTTTTGCTCGTAGATGATGACGACGCCATGCGAGGACTCCTTCGCATGAGACTTTCCGACGGCTATCAGATTGTCGATACTGGAAATCCCGAGCAGGCTCTCGGGCTGGCCCTCGAACACAAACCCGATGCAATTTTGTTGGATTTGATGATGCCCGGATTTTCTGGCTTCGAACTGTGCCAGAGCTTTCATTCCCTTAGCTATACCTCGCGAACGCCCATTTTCATCATCACCGGCGAATCCGGCTCGAAGTATCGCGAGCACTGCGAAGCTCTCGGAGCCAAGGCTTACTTTCAAAAGCCGGTAGACTTCACGGCTCTCAAGGTAGCGTTGAATACCGCGCTGCAGCAGAAGCAGCCCGAACGCCGGACCCACGTACGCGTGCGCATGCGCGTGGTCGTAAAGCTTCGAGGAACCGACGCAAAGGGAAACCATTTTGTCGTGGACACCACGACGGAAAACGTCAGCGCCGGCGGCTTCTTGTGCAATTGTTCGGCTTCCCTGATTAAAGGGGCTTCCGTCGATGTTTTCCTCACCTCCGAGGGACAGGAACGCTTTGCCGGACGGGCCAAGGTGGTACGGCAGGATGCGCCGGGTGCTCCATGGCAACGGTACGGCTTCCAATTCGAGGAGATCAGTTCCGATTGGGTTCTGCAGCCTATGTGACGTCCGGGCTTTGACAAAAGCTATTCAGTCGCGCTTGCGGGAAAGTTCTTCCACTTTCTTGCGGATATTCTTGTCGTCGCGGGCGTTGGGGAAATCACGCAAGTAATCTTGGTAGGTTTTCAGCGCCGCGGACCCGTTCCCCTGCTTCTCATACGATTCCGCCAAGAGCAACCGCGCTTTACCTTCCTTCGGATCAAGCTCCACCGCCTCTTTGAACCGCGAAATCGCCGCTCCGTAGTCGCCCTTGTGCATGTAGAACGTGCCCACGTTGACGTCCTCTTTTACCTTTCGCGATTTCGAAGCGGTGTCCTGCTGGTGCGTGTCATCGGCTTTTGACGAGGACGAACTCCACTGGCGCGCCAGCGCCGTTGGCATGATGCTCAAGCCAATGACGGCAACGACGGCGGCCGCCGCACCGGTCAGCCAGTAACGGCCAGCGCGCGCAGGAATACTCCCGGCACGTGCCTGTCCCGCAATGGTGGCGATTTGCTGTGTTGCGCCCGTTTTGGCGCGTTTTGCTATCATGGTAAGTGGTACAGCGACATATCAAGCGCGCCGTCCGCCTTCCATTCTAACTCTTCACCAATGGAACTACGCGAAAAAGTCGACCAGCTGCCGGCGCAGCCCGGCGTCTATCTCTTTCAGGACGCCGCCGAAACCATCATCTACGTCGGCAAAGCGCGGTCGCTGCGCAACCGCGTCAAATCGTATTTTCTCGAGTCCCGCTGGCAGGACGCCAAAACCGGCTCGCTCGTCCGCGAAATCGCCGATCTCCAGTTCATCGTCGTCGACAACGAAAAAGAAGCCCTCGCGCTCGAAAACAATCTCATCAAGAAGCACAAGCCGAAATTCAATGTCCTCCTGCGCGACGACAAAACCTATCCCTACGTCCGCTACACCGCTTTTGAGAAGCACCCGCGCATTTACGTCACCCGCCGCCTGCTGAAAGACGGCTCCATCTATTTCGGCCCGTACTTCCCAGCCAGCCTCGCCTATCGCCTCGTCCACCTGATCCACAAGCATTTTCTGGTGCCTTCGTGCACCGTCGATCTGACGCGCAATCATCCGCGCCCCTGCCTGCAATACTATATTCACCGCTGTCTCGGTCCCTGCGTCGAGGGACTGGTCACCGACGAGCGCTACGCCGAAGCCGCTCGCGATGTGCGCCTGTTTCTCGAAGGCCGCCGCAACGATCTCTCGCGCAGCCTCAAGGAACGCATGGAGTGCGCCTCCGCCGGGGAGCGCTTCGAAGAGGCCGCAGGCTATCGCGACCTGCTTCGCACCCTCGCGGAGATGGAAGAGCGCCAGAAAATCGCCGCCGCCGAAGGCGACGATACCGACGTACTCGGCTGGTACGCCGAGCCGCCGCAGGTCGCCGTCAATTTGTTCCACCTTCGCGGCGGACGCGTTGTCGATCGTCGCGATTTCTACTGGGAAGAACTCGAAGAGTTCGATCCCGCCGAATTTCTCCCGTCTCTTATCAAGCAGCTCTATCTCGACGCCGCCTATCTGCCGCGCTACATCCATACGCCCATCGACTTCGAAGACCGCGCCGTGCTCGAAGACGTTCTCACGGAAACGGCCGGCCATCGCGTCGAAATTTTCAATCCGCAGCGCGGCCAGAAGCACCAGTTCCTCGAACTCGTGGAGAAAAACGCCCAGCACAGCTTCGTCCAGCGCTTCCGCGTCCTGAAGCCCAGCTCCAAGGCCATCGCCGAAGCGCTGGAATCCGCGCTCGGCCTGCCCGAACCGCCCAAGCGCATCGAGTGCTTCGATATTTCGCACACTCAGGGATCGGACACGGTCGCTTCGATGGTCGTGTGGGAAGACGGTCGCATGAAAAAATCCGGCTACCGCAAATTCATCATTCGCGGCGAGGCCATGCCCGACGGCGCCGACAAATCCCGCGGCATCCTGCGCGACGATTTCGCCTCCATGCGCGAAGCCGTCACGCGCCGCTACGGCCGTCTGCTCACCGAAAACAAGCCGCTGCCCAGCCTGATCCTCATCGACGGCGGCATCGGCCAGCTCCACGCCGCCGCCGAAGCGCTGGAAAAGCTCGCCATCATCAATCAGCCGCTCGCCAGCATCGCCAAAAAAGAAGAAATCCTCTACATTCTTGGCCGCGAGAACGAGCCCATCGCGCTCGATCATCACTCGCCCGTGCTGCACTTGATCCAGCAGATTCGCGACGAAACGCATCGCTTCGGCGTCACCTTCCATCGCCAGCGCCGCACCAAACGCCGCATCCGCACCTCGCTCGTCGATATTCCCGGCATCGGCCCGCGCACCGCGCAGCGCCTGCTCCGCCGCTTCGGCAGCCTTGCGCGCCTCCGCCAGATCACCCTCGACGAACTCGCCGCCGAAATCCCGCGCGCGCAGGCCCAGCGCGTCTTCGCCGCCCTTCACCCCGATGCGGCTAGCGAGGCGAGCGACGCGTCCTCGCCAGCCACCGCCAACTCCCCCGCGCGCGCGCACTAACCTCTCGCCCTTTCTTTTTCTTCTCGCACAACGTGTCATTCCGAGGGGCGCACCATGCATCCGCAGCTTGCCGCTTTTGCGCGCCGGGTGGAGGCGTCGAGGAATCCGCCTTTGCTTTTCAGGGTGCCGCACTCTTCGCGCTTTTCGCGAAGGGTGCGCTCTCATCGTGCACCGCGCAGTTCCGCGTAGGGGCACAGCATGCTGTGCCCATTGCAGTTGAAGGCCACAGTCCGGCACCACTGCGTCTCTTCTGTGATAGCCTTACTTCGTCATGCAGCAGGAAGCCGTCACTCCATCCAGCTTTTATTCCCTCCGCGCCCGGGAAATCGACATCGCCGCCGACGAAACGAACCGCCGATGTAGCACCTTGCAAGGAGCGTCTCTGGTTTTCGTAATGCTTTTGTTTGCGGTTGTGATGGCCGTCAGCGTTTCCCACAAGCTGCCTTCCTGGACCATCATCCTTCCCATGGCCGCGCTCGCCGTCACCACAAAACAAGCCCAAAAACATCGCCGACGGCCAATCGCATTTCTTCGCCGAAATGCAGCGTCTCCGGCGCATGATCGACGCAGCCGGCGAAGCGCCGCTTCTCTTCCTCGTGGACGAACTCATGAGCGGCACCAATTCGAAAGACCGCCGCATCGCGTCGGAATGGGTCATGCGCGCCCTCATGCGCCGCGGCGCCATCGGCTTGATCACCACCCACGATCTCACGCTCACCGAAATCGCCTCCAACGGCCTGCCCGGAAGCAACGTCTACTTCCAGGATTCCGGTGAGGGCGGCCAATTGCACTTCGACTACAAGCTGCGCTCCGGCCTGCTCACCCACTCCAACGCCCTCAACATCGTCCGCATGCTCGGCATCGACACAACAACCTGACGCCTCGTAAGCGCTCTCGCAGCCGACCTTTCAGAGGTGGTTGTGTAGAGCTGCGCTTTAGCGCAGCAGCCTTTGAGGCGATTCCAACAGGCTGCTGACTAATGAATCGCCACCGAGCAAGGTTTACACGTAGCGCCGCGGTCTTTAGCGCGGCATTATTTGTCGTTGGTCGCCAAGGAACCATGACGCTGCCGTAAGTAGCGTCGGCGTCTCGCCGGCGATCTTACGTTTGTCATCCCGAACCCGGTCGCATGCATCTCGCGAACGGCGGTGAGGGATCTGCTTTTGCCTCTCTGGGCGCCGTTTGCCCTGAGCGCAGCCGAAGGACATCCTTCGCGCTGTTTGCGGCGGTACGAAACTCGTCGCGATCCTGGACCTAGGCGAATAATCGCCACGCCGCGTTCCGCGCCTCTCTACGCGAATCGGACGCGCACCGCGCAGCGCACGGAATCCGGCTTACAGGCTCACCCGCTGAATTGTCAATCGCGCCTTCCTGTCATAAGATTCCCGAATGCCAGCCCTCCCCATCCCGATATGGGCGATCATCGTTCCCGCCGTCCTTGCTGTGTTAGGCATCACCTTTCAGATGTGGCGCGATCGCACCGTTCTACGAATCAGCCAAACGGGAGGCAACGTGACGAATCGAATTGCCTCCACGGGAGACGGTCTGGCTTGGTATTACATGATCGAAGTTTGAATCATCAACGACTCCCTAACCAAAGTAGTCACACTGAACGGCTTCGATTTGAAACTCGATTGGAACGACCTGGACTTTCGGCCTCTCGATGATCCCGTCTCCGTCTACGGAGAGCAGCGTCCCTATAAAATTCCAGGCACCATGATCGCGTTTCCATACAAGGATGTCATCAATCACCGCATCGGCTCGAATGGCGTGATGAAGCCAGGAGACACAATCGAAGGGCTATTCTTGACTCGCGGGCTGAAGGCGCCGCCGTATCCTCACGGCACAGAACTCGATCTTCCCTTTATCGTGGTCGATCAGCGGTGGAAGCGGCACAAAGAGCCCTTCAGATTGTTTATATCGTCCTACCGTCCAGGCGCTCCGCCGGATTTCGCTGCTACGGTTCCGCAAGATACCTGAGAAGCATGGTCGCCGAGACCACGGCTAGTTCACCGTCCTTGTGACCGATACGGACGGGCGAGCCCTTGTCGTGCCTACCGAGGTGGCAATACTCACCCAGGGCTTTCCACAGAGCCTTGATTTTCCTTTGCTTGTCGCGCTCTTTCCCGTCCATCAACCGCGCCAACACGTCAGCACGCTTCGCGTCGGGTTTACCCGTCACGTCAAATCCGAGACACTCAAAAGCGTTGAAGCATGACTGTAACGCCGGTCGCTCACGGCCGGCTCGATGATGGTCCCACGCTTCCTTTAAGGAACCTCTGAATAAGTCCTCTGATTTTTCCTGCGTTATGGGTACAGTGTGCGGAGCAAGCGGAGGAATCAGGAAAACATGAAGCAGAGGACACTGGCGATGGCGAACGGATTCGAGCGGTACAGCAAGAAGACGCGGCGCGCGGCTTTTCTGGAGGAGATGGAGCAGGTGGTGCCGTGGGCGGAGTTGTGCGCGCTGATCGAGCCGGTGTATCCGAAGGCGGGCAACGGGCGGCCGCCGGTGGGAGTGGAGCGGATGCTGCGGATTTATTTTTTGCAGCAGTGGTTCAACCTGTCGGACCCGGCGGTGGAGGAGGCGCTGTACGACTCGGTGGTGATGCGCCAGTTTGCGGGCATCGACCTGGGCAACGAGCCGGTGCCGGACGAGACGACGGTGTGCAAGTTCCGCCATGTGCTGGAGCGGAACGATTGCGGCGCACGCATTTTCGAACGAGTGAACGGGCATTTGCACCAGAAGGGGATGCGCATCAGCCGCGGGACGATTGTGGACGCGACGATCATCAGCGCGCCGAGTTCGACGAAGAATGCACGGGGCGAGCGGGACGCGGAGATGCACCAGACGCGCAAGGGGAAGCAGTGGTATTTCGGGATGAAGGCGCACGTGGGAGTGGACAGCCACAGGAAGCTGATTCATTCGGTGGTGGCGACGGCGGCTAACGTGGCCGACAGCCGCATGCTGCCGCACCTGTTGCACGGCGAAGAAGAATGCGTGTGGGGCGATCAGGCGTATCGCGGGCAGAGCGAGGCGATTCATCAGCGAGCGCCGCAGGCGCGGGACTGCACGCAGAAGCGGTATCGTTACAAGAACCGCATCGATGAAGTGGAGCGGGCGAAGAACCGGACGAAGTCACGGGTGCGGTCGAAGGTCGAGCACGTGTTCGCGGTGATGAAGCTGAAGTTTGGTTTTACGAAGGTGCGCTACCGAGGACTGCGGAAAAACGCTAACCGGCTGTTCACGACCTGCGCTCTGGTGAACCTCTTCCTGGTGCGCAAGCAATTGCGGTGTGCGATGCTGCGGTAGTGTCTTCCAGCGCTTCCGAATCGCCTTGGCAGGCTGGTTCGAAAGCCAAACGGCCTCGCTCAGAGCTTCCCATGGCCTTTAAATTCCACTCGCCGCCATCCCCTCGCGCAGATCAACCCTTGTTCAGAGGTTCCCTAAGGGGTCACTTGCAAAGGGCGTGGTGGGCACTGACATTTCCCATCTCCTGGGCCTAAATCCCGGTAATCCACAAATGCCGTCGGATGATTCCGTGACGACCGGCAACGGCACAAGCGGGTAGAGACTGTAGAATGGGCGTTAACAAACACCCTGGAAATACGCAAGGGCATTGCGTTCGACGCAAAAGCGCGCACGGCTCAATCGCGTTTCAGGCGCTCACTTCACTTGGGTAGATGCAATCGCGTGCGGATGCGTTGGCAAAAAGTTTCGGGCGTTCGACGCGAACACTTTTCGAAGGGATTTCAGCGAATCGCCGCGCAACCGGAGCGCCGGAGTTCCGCAGCCTGTGAGCGCATCTTCAGGATAAAGGCGCAGAAGGTGCAGGTACTCGTTGCGGGTTGCAGGACGGGAGAGACGTGGCGCGGCTGACGCGCGCAATCGCGACCGGCTAGTGGACGCTCAGCGTGACGTCGAATAAGGCTGTCGCCCCTAGGTTTGAAAAGCGTACTCGAAACGGCCGGTACCTTGGTGGCATCGGGCAAACCGCCTTCGCCAGCCGCTGCTACCTCTGGCGAAGGCTAAGGGCCACCAGGTACGCGACAGTGGGACGACCGGTAGTTCAGTTTGCCGCCCCGGCGTGTCCGTTCTCATTTTTCAATTGGGCTAGCTGCGTCGCCTGATGCTGCGGGTAAATAAACTCAACGCCGGTGTGTAGCCCGGGATAAAACCACGCTTTCAAAGCGAGCGGCGATTTCGCCGGGCGCTCGCGGAACTGGATAATCGTCTTTTCGGGGGTGCGGAACCTGTAGTCCGGAATCGTCGCGAGTTGGGTAATCAACTTCGTGTCATGCGCATTCCAGATTTGCACGAGGTCGCGATCAGCCATTCCGGGTGCGATGCAGAAGTTATAAGTTCCGGCCGGAAGCACAGTACCGGGAACTGCCACAGGTTTGTTGAAGGTGAGCCTGGTGAATTGGTTGAAAGGGGCGGCCTGCACGGTGAGAGCACCAACAAACAAAACACTGACACTCGCTAAGAGCACCTTGTTTATGAGTTTCATGGGTGCGATTCCTCCTGTGAGCGGAGCACGCGGCCTCCAAACAGAGCGGACCATTGTGGAGGAACCCGGTGTTCCGTTTGAGACTTCTCAAAGAAGACCCTGCTGACGCCTTGCCCAAGCCATGCGGCCTTGAAGCCCTGTGGCACTCCCAATATTCATCGAGTCAAAAATTGAGTCGCGCCCTCTCCGGTGAATGGCGATTGAATCGAACTCCTATCGCCAGCCGCCCGAAGCTCAAGAGGTTCCAAAGTCCTTGGCCCCGTCTTAGGAGCAACAGCGCCTGACATTTACTTAGACGCGGATATCAAACAAAGCGCTTCAAAACGTCCGGAGCAATCGATCTGCAGGTGCGCGGAGGTGCGCCAAATTCGAGGTGGCGAGAAGTATTTTAAAGTTGTGGATGCTTGAGGCCCGCGAGCTACGCGCGCTACGGATGCACACTCAGCGTGACGTCGAATTTGGCGTTGCAGTTGGTGGCGGGATCGTCGGTGACGGTCTTTGAAACCGTTCCGCTGCTGATGACGAATTGGAGCGGCTTTTTGGAGAAATCAGGAAGCCCGGTGAAGCGAGCTTCGCCGTTGGTGTTGGTGGGGGCTTCGAGCTGGGCCTTGTGAAGATTCATGAAGCCGTATTTGATGGTGATGTTGATCTTGGCATCGTAGAGGGGCTTCCCCGCTCCGTCTTTCACGGTGAAATCCGCGCGGCAGGAGCCGATGCCGGCATCCACTGTCGGCACATCCGGCTGATTAGCAGCCGGCGCTGTACCGGCGAAAGATACGGCCGCTCCCAACAACAGCATCGCGCACGCCAACTTCCTAGCCAGGATTTTCCGTAGCTTCATTCGGGTGATTCCTCCCGGCCAAGATACCCGCTCCGGGCGCGCGCTGCAATTCCCTTCTACTGGCGAACGCGAGGAGCCCGGGAACTTGGGCGTTGAGTTGAAACGTCGCGACCGGGCGTGCCCAAGGGACTCGTTCCGGGCGCTGCTTCCGGGGCGGGCACACGGGCTAGACGACGTTTCGGGCCGTGCTATCATCGAACTACGGATCACCCCATGAAGCGCCGGCTGGAACTCGACGCGGCTCGCGGTTTGATGCTGGTCTGGATCGCCCTGACCCACCTTCCGACGGTTATCAGCACGTACAGCAATCAGCCATTCGGGTTCGTGTCCGCGTCCGAGGGCTTCATCATGCTTGCCGCGCTCTTCAGCGGGCGGAATTACCTGAAGCTGGCGCAGCGCGAGGGCTACCCGGCGATGGGCAAAAAAGCTGGGACGCGCGGGCTGCGCCTGTACGCATACCATGTGCTGCTGCTGTGCCTGGCGTTTGGCCTGCTGGCACCTCTCTCCGCGAGCGGGAGCCGGCCGGGCGTTCACAACATGCTCGACTTTTATTTCGCTGCGCCGCATCGCGCGCTGCTGGACGCCGCGCTGCTGATTTACCGCCCACCTCTGCTGGACATTTTGCCGATGTACATCCTGTTTTCCGTGGCGCTGACGCCGCTGGCGCTGCGGCTGGGCGAGAAGATCGGCTGGAAATACGTGCTGGGCGCGAGCTTCGCGGTGTGGGTCGGAGCGCAATGCGGGCTGAAGCAGGCGGTTTACCTGGGCCTGGCGCACGTGGTGACGATGAGGATTCCTCTGAAGAACATGGGCGCGTTTGACCTGTGGGCGTGGCAATTCTTGTGGGTGGCCGGGCTTTGGCTGGGCGCGCGGTGGGCGCGCAACGATTTGCCGATCGAGAAGTGGGCGCGGAAAATCATGTGGCCGTCAGCGGCAATCGCACTGGGCTTTCTCGCACTGCGGTATGCGGTGTTTCCCAACGTGCAGCCGGCGATTTTGGGAGTGCTGTTCGATAAGTGGCACCTGGGCGTGGTGCGGATCGTGGATTTCGCGGCGGTGGCGGCCGTGCTGATCCGATTCAACGCCAGCCTCAAATGGGTCGCCATCCGGCCGCTGGTGATGCTCGGCAAGGCATCGCTGCAAGTGTTCTGCGTGCATCTGCTGTTTTGCTTTGCCGGCTTGACGCTGATGGGCACGGCCGAGGTGGTTCGGGGCTGGACGGAGGCGGCATTAATGGCCGCCACGCTGGCCGGAATGCTGCTGACAGCGAAGATTTACGAGAAGAGCGCGACGGGCGGCAAGGGACGGCCGCAGCCGCGCGTGCCAGCGCTCGCGATCGAGAACGAATCGGCGCGGAGCTAGCCACGCCTTCGGGCAGCAACCAGCACAGCAGGCCGCTCCAACCCCTCAACAAAAGCTGCCGCGCTAAAGCGCGGCGCTACACGACCATTGCATGGCGATTTACGAACCACCTGGATTGCGACCGCTGCGGCGCGATCAGGGCTTGAGACATGCGATGGTGAATTGCGGGACGCGGAAGTAGAGCTTGCCACGACCACCCCGGCCGTCGATGATCTCGATGCGCAGAGTCTGCGCGAGCGCCGGCGAGGCGGTGCGGAACAGGCGCTCAACTTCGGCGGCGGCATCGGGCGGCGTGTTGATGCGACGAATCCACGCGGCGAAATCCATCGGGCCGTTTTTTTCCGACGCCCATCCTGATTCTTCGGCGAAAACCTGCAAGCCCGCGGACGCCACAAATTCGCGCCACTCGCTGGGGCGATAGTTGCGGACGTGCGACGGATCGCGCAGCTTTTCGATGTGGTTCCACTGCCGATCAAGAGAATCGTTCTCGGGCGCGGCGCTATCGACAATGATCACGCGCGCGCCGGGACGAGCTACGCGCGCCATCTCGCGAACCGCGGCGCGAACGTCGGCAAAATGATGCGGCGCCTGACGGACGGTGACGATGTCGAAGCTCGCGTCCTCAAACGGCAGCGATTCAGCGGCGCCCTGGCGGGTGGTCACGTTGGAGAGGCCGCGAGCGGCGGCGTTGCGCGCGGTTTCGGCGAGCATCGGTTCGGTGAGATCGTGAGCGACGACTTGCGCGACGCGCGGCGCGAGCGCAAGGGCTGTGTGGCCGGCGCCCGTGGCGATATCGAGGGCGACATCGGTTGGCTTCGGGCGGGCGAGTTCTACGACGCGTTCAAGCGCAGCGGGGTCGCTGTGCGTCAGGCTGACGGTGTAGGCGTTCGCAGCTGCGCCGAATTGCGCGGCCACGCGGCCGTGGATTTCGGCGGATGAATCCGCTTCTTCGGCACGATTTTTAGCAGGCATCGAAAGGCTCCTGAGGCAAAGATACGATCCGCGCGCAAGCGTGTCCAATTGTCTCTCCTTATGCGGAAGTCGCGGCGTTAATACGGCAATAAACGAAAGCGGCTCGACGGCGGAAACGGCCGAGAAGGCTCACCTGCGCGCGCGTTACTTGTTGACCCAGACGCCGAGCGGTATATACTTCCGGCGGCCTGACGTGCCACGGCGTGGGGTTAATCCCGGACGGAATGGAACACACGATGCTGTAGGCGCGTCCAAGGCGGCAGTGCGGCACGAGAGATCGCAAAACCAGAAATTGCAAACCTAGGAATCTCAAGGAGGCGGCAGATGAAGAAGTGGCTGGTGGCGGCGGGACTGGCGGCAGCACTGGCATTCCCGGCAATGGCGGCAACGACGACCTGGCAGATCGATCCGAATCACGCCAACGCGCAATTTTTCGTGAAGCACCTGGGAATCTCCACGGTGCAGGGAGAGTTCACGAAGGTGAATGGCACGATCACGATTGACGACAGCGACATAACGAAGTCCACGGTGGACGTGACGATCCCCTCGGATACCGTCTATACGCGCGTCGCCATGCGCGATAACGACCTGAAGAGCGAGCATTTTCTGGACGTGGCGCAGTATCCCACGATCACCTTCAAGTCCACGAAAATCACCAAGACTGGCGACGACACCTACGACGTGACCGGTGACCTGACCATCCGCGGCGTGACCAAACCGGTAACGCTGAAGGTGAGCGACCTGAGCAAGCCGATTCAGGCCATGGGCGGCTGGCGAGAAGGAGTTTCCGCAACAACGGACATCAACCGGCAGGACTTCGGCGTCGCCGCCGATCCGGGAATGGTCGGGAATGAACTGCATATCCTGATCGACCTGGAAATGACGCACCACTAGAAGCGGGAATTTCAGCCGGGAAGATGTTCGTACCTGCTGCCTTTCATTTCGCGTGCGGGGCTTCGACCGAGGCCCCGCACCATACTCTGCTCCAGCCGAACCTCGCCTACGAATTCGCCGCGGCTCTCCTTCTTCGCGCGACGTGCTCCGCCATGTAGACTCCGAGCAAGACCAGCGCGCTACCGGCGACGAAGTTGCGCGTTGGATGCTCGCCCAAAATCGGAATCGAGAGCAAAACCACGACGACGGGCTGGCAGTAGTTCAACACCACAACACGGGACGCGTCCATATAGCGCAGGATCCAGTAGAAAATCATGTAGGCGGTGGTTGAGCTGAGCGCGGCCATGTAGAACATGCCCGTCCAGCCGACCCACCCGACTTTGCCCCAATCAAGACGCAGCGCCTGGTGCACGGTGAGCGGCGAAATGAGGATGGCGGCGACCACGATGTTGAAGGCGGTCATCGAGATGGCGCCGTAATCGGCGGCGACGCGCTTGCCGAACGCGGCGTAGGTGGCGAAGCCGGTGATGCCGCAAAGGGTGATCAGATCGCCGAGCAAGAGCGGCGAATGCAGCGATGCGCCGCGTCCGGTTTCGAGCAAGAGAATGCCTGCAATCGAAATGGCCATGCCGACCGCTTTGCCGACCGTAAGCTTTTCGAGTTTCAGCAGCCACGCGAAGAGCAGCACCAGGAGCGGACCGAGCGCGACCACGATGACTGAGTGCTCGGACGTGGTGAAGCTCAGGCCGATCGTGAAGCAGCCCTGATTGATCAAGATTCCGAAAAATCCCAGGTACACGAACGTCCAAAGATCGCGCAGGCGCGGCCGGACGCGATTGCGGCGTGAAAAATAGATCGAGAGCGCAACGACCGCGGCCACGGGAAAGCGGAACGAGACGAGAGTGAATGCGTCGATATGGCGCAGCGTGATTTTGCCGACGATGTAGTTGCACGACCAGATCAGCAGAATCAGCACCAAAGCGGCGCCGACGACCGCGGGCCGGGGGCGATGAGTCGCTGCGTCGAAATTAGCGGTAGCGACTTCCTGCTGCGGGGCGCTCACTTTTCCATGCTTTCCGGTCTTTCTATTCGAGGACCTCGCGGCGGCGGGTGAGGGATTCGATGCGGTCGAGGCGCGGCGTGTAGCCAATGCCCGGCGCGGTGGGCACGCGGATGGCGCCCTGGCGCGAGACTTCCACTTCGGGCTCGATGATGTCTTCGTCCCAATAGCGGCGGCTGGCGGAAACGTCGCCCGGCAGCGAAAAATTCGAAAGCGACGACATGGCGATATTGTGCGCGCGGCCGATGCCGGATTCGAGCATGCCTCCGCACCACACGGGAATCGATTTCGCCTCGCAGAGATCGTGGACGCGGCGCGCGGGAGTGTGGCCTCCGACGCGGCCGAGCTTGATATTGATGATGCGGCACGCCCCGATTTCGATGGCGGCGCGGGCGTGGTCCACGTCGTGGATGCATTCATCCAGACAGATTGGCGTATCGAGCTGGCGCTGCAGAGCCGCGTGCGAATAGATGTCGTCCCAGCCGAGAGGCTGCTCGATCATCATTAAATAGAAGGCATCGAGCTGCTTGAGCAAGGGCGCGTCTTCCAGGCGATATGCGGAATTTGCGTCAACCATCAGTCGAATCAGCGGGAAGCGCTGGCGCAAAGCGCGAACGGGATCGAGGTCGAGGCCTGGCTTGATTTTGATTTTGATTCTCTGGTATCCGGCGGCGAGCTCCTTTTCCACTTTTTCGATCAGCACGTCCATGCTGGGCTGAAGGCCGATGGAAACTCCGCACGGAATTTCGGCGCGCGTGCCGCCGAGGAGTTTCGCAAGCGGCACATTCTTCTGTTTCGCTTCCGCGTCCCAGATGGCGGTTTCGAGCGCGGCCTTAGCCATGTTGTGCCCGCGGATGGGAGCGAGCAAATCCCAGACGTCCGCGGCGGCAGCGAATTCCCTGCCCTTCATCATCCGCCAGGCGTGGTCGCGCAGGATGTGCCAGGCGGTTTCCACCGTTTCGTAAGAGTAGAACGGGCCTTCGCCAGCCGTGGATTCGCCCCAGCCGATTATGCCGTCCACATCGACTTCGACGAGAACAATCCGGCGGAGATCGGATTTGCCGAAGCTGGTCTCGAAAGGCGAAAGCAGCCGGAGATGGATTTCGCGCAGAGTGATTTTGCGGAGTCTCATTCAGTTCCTTTAGGCGCTGTGAGTGGCGGAAGCCGCAGGCCGGCAATCGCATCGACGGGTTCGAGAATGTAGTCTACTACCGACCGGCGGGTCTCGACCGCGGTGACCGCGTAGCCTTGCGACAGCCATTTCTGAAATTGTTCGCGCGCTTCGGATTGGATCAGAACCGCTGCGTCGCGATCGCTCGATTTGCGCTCGGAAATGTCCGCAGGCAGCGAGATGCGCGCGATGCAGCCCGTGGAAGGAAGCGGATCGTCGGCGAGGATCGACTTGACGCGGTCCGACGCGATCCACCACTCCGCCAGCAGCCGGTCGGTGGGAATGCCGGCGTGCAGCGGGCTGTCGGTAATCCCATAGCAATCGGGAATGAAACGGCGGACGATGGCGCCCAGGCGGACGAGATTGAAATGCGCGTTCTTCAGTTCCAAAGGATCGAACGTCCATTCCACCAGGTCGATACCGCGCTTGAGCGCGTCCTGGCGCTGAAAAAGTTTGAGGCTACGGCCCACCCCGCGATCGCGATATTCGGGCAGCACGGCGGTCATGTGCGAGTACAGGAACGGCGACTCGACGCGCTGCGCGGAACCGGAACGCGCGGGCAGATCGTGCAAGCCAACCAAGCCCATGGTAAAGCCGGCCATTTTCCCGCCGTCGAACGCGCCGAGAATTTGGCCGCCTGCGTGGCGCACGGCGACAAACATCGGCAAGGGCACGGTGATTTCTTCGCCCCAGACAAGCTGTTGCAGCCGAACGCAATCTTCGAATTCCGCGAGCCCCGTGCAGCGGCGCACTTGAATTTCCTGCGGGGCGGCCGAGGTGCTCATTCGGTCGCACCGCCATGGGAACCGCCGGCTTGCGCGGGTCTTACGCCGCCGAAGAGCGCCAGTTCACGCCATTTCCAGTGGCAATCGACGTCGTCAAAGCCGATTTCACGGAGCCAGCGCATCTGGGTGTCGAGATCAAGCAGCTTATTCGAAGGATCTTCGTCCTCCCAGCCGATGGCTTTCAGAAAATCGCGATGAAGCGACGGGGTGGGCGAATCCACGTGTTCGAAATTGGCAAACAGGCCGCCCGGATTCAGCGCGCGAAAGACTTCTTCGTACAGAGCGCGCTTGCGCTCGTGGTGGACGTGGTGAATCGCGAAGCTGGAAACGACTGCGTCGAAGCCGCCAAGCTCGGGCAGCGGATGATCGAAGTCGTGCGCAACGATCCGGACCGCGGGATCGCTTCCAAAAAGACGGCGCAATTCCTCGATCATCGTAGTCGAAAAATCCAGCGCCACGAACTGAGCGCCCGGCCGCGCCGCCTTCACCAGCGCGAGCAAACGTCCCGCGCCGCTGCCGAGATCGAGAATGCGCCGCGGATTTTGCGGAATCAGTTCGAGCAAAGTCGCCTCGCCTTCCACGCGGTGCGGAATCGAATCGGCCCGGCGCAGATATTCGAGTGCGTGCTCGGCGGTGGACCAGAGATTGACGTCCGGCGAAGTTGTCACGAATGAATTGCCTCCTAAAGCATTAGGCGCCGATCCATGCTGTCCGTCCAATTTCTAATTCTTGCGGCTGGCATAAGCGGGCTTATACGCAAATTCGCCACGCGTGAAAATCCTGCCGGCAGCGGACATTCACACGGAAGATTTCGATTCGTTCCACAAATCTTCCATGCGCTGCCGCGGCAAATCGGCCAGACGATGGCCTTCGCGAGCGGCAGCGGCTTCCATCCACTCGAAGCGGCGCTTGAATTTCTGATTGGCTTTCTTCAGCGCGATTTCCGGATCGATGCCGACGAAGCGCGCCACGTTGACCCCGGCAAAGAGCAGGTCGCCCACTTCTTCTTCAACCTCGGGCGTGAGCCTCGCGGCATGGGCGCGCGCATCCGTATGTTCCGCGGTCGCGTGGCCGCTGGGTAGTGTCGCGAGCAACTCGCGCCGCTCTTCGTCGAGCTTGTCGAGCACTCCTTCGAGATTCTCCCAGTCGAAACCGATGCGCGAAGCGCGGCGAGTGAACTGGTAAGCCTCCAAAACTCCGGGCAGGGAGCGCGGCACGCCGGCTAAAATCGACTCCGGCTCGTCCGGCTTGCCATTTCCCTTGCCTTTCGCGCCGCCCTGCTCGGCCTTTTCGGCGGCGCGTTCAGCAGCTTTGATCTGTTCCCAATTTTTCAGCACCGCGCCGGGAGTTTCGGCGACCACATTCCCGAAAACGTGCGGATGGCGGCGAACCATTTTCGTGTAAATGGACTCGATTACGTCGGAGATGCTGAAACGTCCATCGGCTTCGGCAATGTTCGCATGGAAGACGACCTGAAGAAGCAGATCGCCCAGCTCTTCGGCAAATTTGCGAGGATCGCTCGCATCCATGGCGTCGAGAACCTCGTACGCTTCCTCGATCAGATACTTGCGCAGGGACGCGTGCGTCTGTTCGCGATCCCATGGGCAACCGGTCGGAGAGCGCAGTCGCGCCTGCAGCGCCACAAGACGGGCGAACCACTCGCCGGCAGCTTTATCGCGCTTGGTGACGGTGACTTCCGCGCCGGGCTCGGATTTTCGGCTCTTGCTCGGCTGCTTGGCTTGCGGACGCCGGCGCGCGGTTTTTCGCTTGATGGGCACGTGTGGCTCGCTTTCTGATGTAATCAAGAAATTTACGGGACTGGCCGGAATTTCACAAGACCGCGCTCACAAGACCGCCGAACTTTCAGCGCCAAATTGGCGTTTCGTGCAGCGCCGCGCGAAGCGATTTAGCGGGTTCACAGGGCGCCGGCTTCTGCTATTCTGACGCTTCGCGCCTGTTACTTCCACGTGGCCGACGCGGCAAATCTTTCATACGGGAGAATTGTCACTGTGAGTTCGACTACGATTGCCAGCAAACCCGCGAAGCGGGCTTTCAACTTCAACGCCGGACCGGCCGCCATGCCGCTGCCGGTACTCGAAAAAATGCGCGACGAGATGCTCGACTACGCCGGCACGGGCATGTCCGTGATGGAGTTGAGCCACCGCTCGGCGGAATTCGAGGCCATCAACGACAAAACGGAAAAGTCGCTGCGCAGGCTGTTCGCCATCCCGGACGATTACGCGGTGGTCTTCCTACAGGGCGGCGCGAGCCTGCAATTCGCCATGGCGCCGATGAATCTGTACGTGGCCGGCAAGCCGGTGGACGTCCTGCACACCGGCGCGTGGACCTCCAAAGCGATCGAAGAGATCAAGAAAGTGGCCGAATGCCGTCTGGCCGCAACGGGCGAGGCGCAGAAATTTGCGCGATTGCCGAAAGCGAGCGAGCTCAGCTTCGATGCGAACGCGTCGTACGTTCACATCTGCACCAACAACACGATTGAAGGCACGCAGTGGCATTCGATTCCGGAAACCGGAGCGGTGCCGCTCGTGGGCGATATGTCGTCCGACATTCTTTCGCGTCCGGTCGACGTGAAGCGCTACGGCCTGATTTTCGCGGGCGCGCAGAAGAATATGGGCCCCTCGGGCGTCACCGTCGCAATCATTCGCAAAGATCTGGCCGAGCGCGGCAACGACAAGATCGCCAAGATCCTGCAATATCGCACCTTCATCAAGGACCGCTCGCTCTATAACACGCCGCCGACGTTCGCCGTCTACGCCATGGGCCTGGTGTTCGATTGGATCGAGGCGCAGGGCGGGCTGACGGAGATCGAGAAGCGCAACGAAGCCAAAGCCAAGGTCCTTTACGATGCGCTCGATGCCAGCAGCTATTACAACTGCCCGGTGGAGAAGGACTGCCGATCCCGCATGAACATCGTCTTCCGGGTGGCTGGCGGCGACGAAACCGTGGAAAAGAAATTCGCGAAGGAAGCGACGGCGGCGGGACTGATCGGCATCAAGGGCCACCGGTCGGTTGGCGGGATGCGCGCCTCGCTCTACAACGCGGTCACTATCGAGGCGGTCGAGGCCCTGGTCAGCTTCATGCGCGATTTCGAGAAGAAGAACGGCTGATTCCCGGGCACTCAGGAGCCCGCGGACGATCGCCCTGGTAACTGGGAGCCGTACCCGAGCCGTTCGGCGCTCCTAGGCACCTTGTGAAGCTTCACAGGGCCATCCTAGGAAGCGGCGAAGACTCGCTGGAGCCCAGTTCAAGCCGGCAGGCCCGCATAACACGGTAAGTCTCGCCGAATCTGTCACCCTCACAGCCCAACCAGCTCCAATCCCGGGCGACAAGCAGGGGCGCCCATTTTGCTCCCAAACTCCGCTCCTGTACTTTGTCCTTCGCTGCCGGGAAACCTCCCAGATGCCCCGTTCGCGGGGGCATTCTCGGCCAGATGTCCGGCAACCGACTAACCAGGCATTTGTATCGTTTCAGAGCGACCTGTGCCGCGCACGAACCGAACTCGAACTTCCAAGCTTTACTACCAGGCTTGACTCGGTCGGTAATTTACGCGAGGCTACCGCCAACAGGGCGGGTTCATGGAATACAGTACCGATCCCACAATCGCATCGCTGATCAACGCTGTGGAGGCAGGAGATGGCTCCGCCGCCCCAGCCTTGTTTGCCGCGCTCTACGCGGAGCTTCATCGGCTGGCCAAACGCGAGCTGGCACGCCAAGGCTTGCCCGTAAGCCTCAGCGCCACCACGCTGCTTCATCAGGCGTACCTCGATATGGCCGGGCGGGAGGGCCCATCGTTTCCCGACCGCGCGCGCTTCATGGGCTATGCCGCCCGCGTCATGCGCGGTCTGATTATCGATCATGCTCGCAGCAAACAGGCGCAGAAACGTGGAAGCCAATTCGAGATTACGTCGCTCGCCACAAAAGCGGAGCAGATCGGTGTCGATGTGCCGGAACTCGAACAGATCGACACGGCACTCAACGAGCTCGCCGAAGCGGAGCCATCGCTGGCTGAGATCGTGGATTTGAAATTCTTCTGCGGTTTCTCGTTCGCCGAAATCGCTGCCATGAAGGCTGTCTCCGAACGTACGGTTCAGCGGCAGTGGGAAAAAGCCCGGGTCTTTCTCTACCGTAGCATTCGCGCAGACCTGGAGAATTGAGAGAACGTGTCTAAGCTCAGCCCCGACCAGTGGCGCGAGATCAGCCCCCTCCTCGACGAAGCGCTCGACTTATCCGTGGATCAGCGCGAGGTTTGGCTGCAATCCCTCACCGCCAGCAGGCCGCAATTAATCGGTCTCTTGGGTGGTCTTCTGGAGGAACACCACGCCTTATCGCGGGAACACTTTCTTGAGTCCTCGCCTGAATCGCCGGAAGGCAGACGGTTCTTGCAGGGCCATACCGTCGGCCCGTATACCCTGGTTTCCCCGATCGGCCAAGGCGGAATGGGCCAAGTCTGGCTAGCCGAGCGCAGCGATGGCCGCTTCGAGCGCCGCGTCGCGATAAAGTTTCTGCAGTTTTCTGTGGCCACGCGAGCAGGTGCCGAGCGATTCAGGCAGGAGGGCCGCATTCTCGGATCACTGACCGATCCGCACATCGCCGAATTGATCGATGCGGGAGTCATGCCTGATGGCCAGCCCTACATGGTGCTGGAATACGTCGAGGGAGAGCCGATCGATCAGTACTGCGATGCCCTAGCCCTCGATGTGAACGCACGGATTCGCCTCTTTCTTGACGTGCTCGCGGCATTGGCGCACGCGCATGCCACTTTGATCGTTCATCGCGACATCAAGCCGTCGAATGTGCTCGTCAGCAAGGACGGGCAGGTGAAGCTTCTTGATTTTGGAATCGCCAAGATGCTTGCGCATGAAGGAGACGTTGTCGGGTCCGGGTCGCTCACCCTCGAAGCCGGAGCCGCCCTCACTCCTCAGTTTGCTGCGCCGGAACAGGTCACCGGCGGCGCGGTCACCACGGCCACGGATGTCTATGCGGCAGGAGTCCTTCTCTATCTCCTTCTGACGGGACAGCATCCCGCCGGACCGGGGCCACACTCTCCAGCGAGCCTAATCAAAGCCATCGTCGAGATGGAACCCCTGCGGCCTTCCGATGCCATTCCATCAGATGCAGCCGTCCCAACAGCCGGAAAACGGCCGACTGCCCCGGACCGGCTTCGCCGTCAACTTAGGGGCGATCTGGAAACCATTGTCCTCAAAGCGCTCAAGAAAGCTCCGAGCGAGCGATATGGCTCTATTGCTGAATTCTCCGACGATTTGCGACGATACCTGAATTATGAGCCAGTCAGCGCTCGCCCCGACACAATCGCCTATCGTGCAGTCAAATTTGCGCGCCGAAACCAGTTGGCGGTAACGCTGGCGGCTCTCGTAGTGATGGCCACGATCGTTGGCCTGGTCGGCACACTGATCCAGGCACGGACGGCTCGCCGGGAACGCGACTCCGCCCTTCGCGAGCGCGATCGGGCAGACCGAATTGCCGATTTCATGACAGGAATCTTCAAGGTTTCCGACCCCCGCGAAAGGGCCGGCCAGACCGTCAGCGCCCGCGAACTCCTCGACAAGGCGGCGGGAGACATCAACAGCAACTTGACCGAGGATCCCGAACTTCGTGTCCAGCTGCTGCACGTGATGGGACGAGCGTACTTGAATCTTGGGCTTTTCGCCCGCGCAGAATCCCTGTTTCGGCAGGGCATCCAGGCAAGCAAATCGTTCCAAGGGCAAGAAAAGCGCGATGCGCTCACAATGACTCACGATCTCGCCTGGGCGGTAATGCAGCAAGGTCGCCTCACCGAGGCCGAGGGCATCGAGCGAACCCTTCTGGAGACCCAGCGTCGCGTACTTGGACCGGAAAATGGCGACACATTGGCGACGATGGAGGAGCTCGCATTCACGGTATGCGATGAAGGCAAAGAGGCGTGTGCGGAAGGCATCGAGCTCACTCGCAAGGTGCTGGAACGCCAGAAGCGCATTCTCGGCCCCGATGCCCGCTACACATTGGTGACCATGGACAACCTGGCGATCATGCTGGCCAATGCGAACCGCTTGGATGAAGCGTTGAAGCTTCAAGAGGACTCTTTGGCTCGGCACATTCGTGCGTTCGGACCGGAAAACTTAGACACGGTCAACGCCATGCTAAACCTCGGCGATTTCCAAAGAGATGCCGGTGATGAAAAGGACGCCGAGCGAACATTCGAGAGGCTGCTTGAAATAGAAAATCGCTTCCTTGGACCAGACCAGCTTGAAACAGCAGCCACCAAGTACGATCTCGCGTCCGTGCTGGTGCGGAACGGCCAGAAAGACGAGGCTTTTCCTTTGATTCGCCAGGCTCTTGAACACGGCCTGGCTCCCCGCATTGCGCAGGGACTTCCAACGGATCCTTTGTTCGCCTCTCTTCACAATGATCCACGTTTCAGGGCTCTTATTGCTATCGCACGTAAGCGAGTCCAGCCGCAATCCTCGCCCGGAATTAATTAGCCCAACGCTGTCGTCTTTTGCCCGCCGTTTTCGATTACTTAGATAGAGCCCCAGGAACTTAGTCTCCGTTCCGATCGGCTTTATTCGCGCGGCGGCCAGTCCGCCTCCAAATGTGCGGACTGAGCCGGCGCACGTGCACGCAACCAAGCTTGTGCTGCACGCAACCCTCCGGCCAAGGGATCAGGAGGGCAGGAGGAATGTATGTTAGGAAAAGCTAAGAACTGGATTTCAAAACCGGCCGGATTTCGTGCAGCTTGGGCTTTCTGCATTCTTGCTGCGATTGCCGTTGCCACCGCCGCTGCGACTCTTCCGAATCTCTTCCCCTTTAGAAACCCGAGCGGTGTGTCGGAAACCTTCAGCTCGGCAGGTTCGCTCGACGAGAGCGGGCCGTTTTTCCAAGTCCTCGGAACCAACGGGCGTACCTGCGCTACTTGCCATGTCCCCAAGAACGGATTTGGGCTAAGCGCTGCGCACGCGGAGAGGATTTACAGGCGCACCCAGGGCCACGATCCGCTCTTTGCACTATTTGACGGTGCTGCCTGCCCAGCGGCGACACCAGGCCATCCTCTGAATTTCGATCTTCTTCGGCACTACGGATTGATTCGCATTGGATTGCCGCTTGCCACGGATCCGCAGTTCACCATTACAGCTGTGCACGACCCATATGGCTGCGCGCTGGTCACAGACCCTGCAACGGGTGTCGTAACGGTTTCGGTTTACCGGCGGCCATTGCCCGCAACGAACCTTGGTTTCCTGACTGCGGTGCAGTTCGATGGGCGCGAGACGGTGGCTCCGCTGAACGACCAAACGACTTTCGCCGCCAACCTCATTACGGATCTGAAGCATCAGGCGCTCGATGCGACACTTGGCCACGCTCAGGCCTCGGTCGCTCCCAGCGATTCACAACTGACTCAAATTGTCGCCTTCGAAGCGGCGCTTAATTCCGCGCAGGCCGTTGATTTGCGTGCAGGCCGGCTGAACAGCGAGGGCGCTAGCGGCGGCCCCCGATTCCTCAGTCACGTGCCATTTTTTCCGGGAATTAACGATCCTTTGGGCGGAAATCCAACGGGAGCGGCATTTGATCCGAACGCGTTCACGCTGTATTCGCGATGGGCGACGTCCGGCGATCCCCGCCGGCGATCCGTTGCTCGAGGCCAAGAACTTTTCAATACTCATCCATTGTTCATCACGGATGTGCGGGGACTGAATGACGCGCTGAACCAACCTGTAATCGATGGAACCTGCACGACCTGCCACGATGCGCCGAATGTCGGCGACCACTCGCTCCCGGTCCCGCTGGAAATCGGAACGAGCCGCTCTGCTGACTTCGAGACGAATCCGCAGATTCAAGCCGCGGTCAGTCAGCTCTCGATGCCGGATCTTCCGGTATTTCAAATCGTCTGCAACGAAGGGCCGGATGCGGGCGAAATCACCTACACATCCGATCCCGGCAAGGCCACACTGTCAGGCAAGTGCGTGGACGTTGGCCGGGGCAAGGGCCCGATCCTGCGCGGACTCGCTGCCCGCGCCCCCTATTTCCACAATGGAGCTGCGGCGACGCTCGAGCAAGTGGTGGAATTCTACAACCTCCGGTTCCAAATGAATCTGACCGAGCAAGACAAGCGCGACTTGGTCAGTTTCCTGAAGGTACTGTAGAAGAATCCGGTGAGCAGAGCAGGCGTCTGGTCGACAAACGGTGATGCCGAGGCACGCACACCGGCGCAATCGAACCCGAAGAGATCGGCCCCGTTTGTTCCTTGGAACAAACGGGGCTTGCCCGGAACTGGAGCCTGGTCATGTGCTGGAAAACAAGAAGACTCCTTAGCGCAAACCGCCCTGTTTAACCGGCTACCGGACTTTTGCTGGAAATGTCGGGCAATGACTCTTGCGGTCTTGCAGCTCCACAGAGCGTGGTTCGGGCCTGTGGCACGGACGGAAATTCCGCGCTTTGTAGCCACTGGCTCGCTGCCCCGCTCACGTGCCCTTCATTCCTGTAAACGCTAATTCGCATGACGCGCGGAAGCCACACCCGTGTGGCCAAACAGCCACGCGTGCCTTGACTTGCCTCCGGCCCGCCGTTATCGTGACAAAGTGACCAGCGCGGCCGCTTCACCCAAATTAAGCCCTTCGCAGGCGGCAGACGACGCCGGCGAAAGACACGCTTCTCCTGCGACTCCCGGACGCGCCGTGCCGAGCATCGCAAAGGCTTCTGCCCAACCGCTCATCGATAGTTATCCGCCGCTCGACGAATACTACAACACGCTCTTCACGCATTTCGGGCCGCAGCACTGGTGGCCGGGCAAGACGCCCTTTGAAATCATCGTCGGCGCAATCCTTACCCAAAACACTTCCTGGGCGAATGTGGAAAGTGCGATCGCCAACCTGCGCGAGGCGAAGCTTCTGCGCCCTGCGGCGATTGAGAAGGTCTCGTTGCGGAAGCTCGAACGCCTGGTTCGTCCGTCCGGTTATTTTCGGCAAAAAGCGCGCAAGCTGAAGGCCTTCTGCGCATTCCTGCGCGCGGAGTATCGCGGTTCGCTAAAGCGAATGTTCGCCACGCCCACGATCGTGCTGCGCCAAAAGCTGCTCGGCGTCTTCGGCATCGGCCCGGAAACCGCCGATTCGATACTGCTCTATGGCGGCGGCCATCCCGTATTCGTGGTGGATGCCTACACCAAGCGCCTGCTGGCGCGGCACGGCTGGGCGGACGAAGACGCGAAGTACGAAGACATTCGCTGGGCATTCGAGCGGCAATTTCCCGGCGATGCCCGTCGATTCAATGAATTTCACGCGCTGATCGTCAATACCGGCAAGCATTTTTGCCTCCGCGGCGAGCCGCTGTGCGACCGCTGCCCGCTGGGGCGCTATCGCGAGGAGGGCCGATGAACGCTCCGCGGGCTCATGGGAGGAACTCGTGGTGGCTGATCGTCGGCGGAATCGTGGTGGTGCTGCTGGCGGCGGTGGTGATTACGCTCGGATCGTTCAACCCGCCGTTTCGCCCGGAACAAGGAACGCAATTCGCCGTCTCCGTCGCGCTCTCGATCTTCATCGGAGTGGCGCTGCTGGTGTTCGCCCTTATCCTGACGCGCACGATCGTTCGAACCTTGTCGGAGCGGCGCGCCGGCAGAATCGGTTCGCGATTCAAAGCCAAGATGGTTCTCGGCGCGATGGGCGTTTCGCTGCTGCCGGTCGTCTTCCTCTTTTTCTTCAGCTACGCGCTGGTGAATCGCACGCTGAACAACTGGTTTCCGCGCCCTCTGGAGATTGCGAACCAGCAGAGTCGCGCGCTTTTGAATGAGTTCACCACTCGCAGCTATTCGCGGATGTCGGCGCACGCGGCGGCGATTTGCCAGCTGGTCGAACAACAACACGTGGACTGGGCCAACGCGTCGCGCAGAGCCGCACCGGATGCCGACGCCGTCTGGCGCGTGAACGCGGCCGGCTCGATCGACAAAGTATTTCCGGAGGCGCTGGCGTCGGCGGCCGGAATCCAGCGCCACGCGACTCCGTCCGGCACGCTGCCGACCGGCGCCGAGATCTGGTCCGGAAAAAGCGGCGCCTACATCGCGGGTCGCGCGCCGTGCGCGGATGGCACGATCGTGGTGGCGCGGAAGGTGCCAAGCGACTTTTTGCAGCGCTACAACCAGATCGAAGCGCAGACCCAAATCTACCAGCAGCAAAAGGAACACCTGCGCCTCTACAAGCGCGAGATTCTGTTCGCTCTGTTACTGATCACCCTCCTGCTCGTTTTCAGCACTACCTGGGTGGCGCTATTCCTTTCGAAGCAGGTGACCGTGCCGATCCAATCTCTGGCGGAGGCGACGCGGGAACTCTCGCGCGGGAATTTCGAGCATCGCATCGACGTGCAGGCGCAGGACGAACTCGGCACGCTGGTCCGGTCGTTTAACCGCATGGCCGAGCAGTTGGGCGAAGGCCGCCGGCAAATCAACGAGTTCACGCAGAGCCTGGAACAAGCCGTGGATGAGCGCGAGCGACGCCGCAAGCTGATGGAAGCGATTCTCGAGAACATCCCCACGGGCGTGGTTTCGCTCGATCCGGCCGGAGGCGTAGCGCGAGTGAACACCGCCGTCATCACCATTCTGGGCGAATACGCACGCGACGCGCGCACGCTGCCGGATCTGCTGGGCGACGACGCGGCGCGCGCGGTGCAGCATCTGATGCGGCGCTCGCTGCGAATGGGTGCGGCTTCGCGCGAACTGGAAATCGCTACGCGCGGGCGGCTGGTGCGCACGGCCGTGACTGTGAGTTCGCTCGGGCCGCGGCGGTCGAATCCCGGCTTCGTGGTGGTGATCGACGACTTGACGGATTTACTCCGCGCGCAAAAAGCCGCTGCCTGGCAGGAAGTGGCGCAGCGGATCGCCCACGAAATCAAAAATCCGTTGACGCCGATCCAGCTTTCGGCGCAAAGGATTCTGCGCTACTTGGATCGCACCGCCGCGGCGCAACACGCGCCGGCGCGCACGGAATTCGAGAAACTGGCGGCAGAATGCGCATCGCTGATCGAGCGCGAGGTGCAGACGCTCGAATCGCTTGTCGGCGCGTTTTCGCGATTCGCGCGTTTTCCTTCGGCGCGATTGGCGCCATCGGACATCAACCCCGTTGTCGAGAGTGCCATCGCCCTCTTTCACGACCGGCTGGAAGGGATCACGGTGCGAACCGATCTCTCGGATTCTTTGCCGGCCGTAAAAGTGGATTCGGAGCTAATGCGGCAGGTGCTGGCCAACCTGATCGACAATGCCGCCGAAGCAATGGAGGGCTCGCGCATTCGACAGCTGCGGCTGGCGACGCGGGCCGTCGGCGACGGCGATGCGGTAGAAATCGAAATTTCCGATAGCGGACATGGAATCTCGCCCGCGGATAAGGACAAGCTTTTCCTGCCGCACTTTTCGACCAAAGACCGTGGCACTGGGCTCGGGCTCGCCATTGCCAGCCGCATTATCGCCGAACATAACGGCACGATTCGCGTGGAGGACAATGTTCCGGTGGGAACGCGCATTCTCATTCGCTTCCCCGCCGTCGATGCCGTGCCGTCCACGCCAGCAGGATAGAATCTAAAAACATGCCTACACGCATACTCATCGTTGACGACGAACGCGGCATCCGCGAGTCGCTGGGAGCCCTGCTGCGCGACGAGGGCTACGAAGTGGAGGCGGTTTCATCGGGAGAGGAATGTCTGGAGCGCGCGGAGCGCCTGGATTTCGACCTCGTTCTGCTGGACGTGTGGCTCACCGGCATCGACGGGCTGGAAACCCTGGAGCGGCTGCAGGCGCGCGAGGACGCGCCGATGGTGGTGATGATTTCGGGACACGGAAACGTCGAGACAGCCGTGCGCGCCACCAAGCTTGGCGCATTCGATTTTCTGGAGAAGCCGCTTTCCATCGAGAAAATCGTACTGGTGGTGCGCAACGCTCTCGATTTCATGCGTCTCGATCAGGAAAATCAGCGGCTGCGGGCCGAACTCGAGGAGCGCTACCAGATTCTGGGCACGAGCGTGCCGATGAAAGCACTGCGCCAACAAATTGCGCTGACGGCTCCAACCGCCGGTCGCGTCCTGATTTTCGGCGAAAGCGGGACCGGCAAAGAACTTGTGGCGCGCGCGCTCCATGCCAATAGTCCGCGCAGCGCGATGCCTTTCGTTGAGGTAAATTGCGCGGCCATCCCGGAGGAGTTGATCGAATCGGAAATGTTTGGCCATCGCAAAGGCAGTTTCACCGGCGCGACGGAAGACAAAGCCGGAAAATTTCAGAAGGCCGACGGCGGAACGCTTTTTCTCGATGAAGTCGGCGACATGAGCCTGAAGACGCAGTCCAAAGTGCTGCGCATCCTGGAACAGCAGAGCGTGGAGCCGCTCGGCTCGAATCAGGCGGTGAAAGTCGACGTGCGCGTTCTCGCAGCCACCAACAAGAAGATCGAGGAGGAGATCGCGCGAGGCAACTTTCGCGAAGATCTTTTTTACCGGCTCAACGTGATTCCCTTCAACGTCCCGGCCTTGCGCCAGCGCACTGAAGATATTCCGATTCTGGCGGCGCATTTTCTGGCCGGCTTTTGCGAGGCCTACGGGAAAAAACCGAAGGAATTTAGCCAGGCCGCGCTGGAAATCCTGCTGGCGTATCCTTGGCCGGGGAACGTGCGGGAGCTGAAGAATCTGGTGGAGCGGCTGGTGATCATGTCGCCGTCCAACCGCATCGAGCCGCACCATTTGCCGCCCGAGCTTTTCCGCGGCGCACCGAAAGACGCCGAAAAAGCCTACGAAACGCTGCACGAAGCGCGAGAGGCCTATGAACGGGAGTTCGTGTTGCGCAAATTACAGGAAAATCGCTGGAACATGACCAACACGGCCGCGGCCCTGGGGCTGGAACGCAGCCATCTCTATCGCAAGATGCGCGCGCTGAAGATCGCGCCGTCGAAGGCGCCGTGATTTACTCGGTTTCCGCGTCGCCTTCCGCCAATTCCTCCCCCTCTTCCAAGTAGTCTTCGATCGCTTCGTCTTCTTCGGCTTCGCTCATCTGTTCGAGCTGGCGGTGCCAATCGAGCTGGCGGACGATGGCGCGATTCCGGCGCCAGTTCGGCTGCACTTTCACCATGAGTTCCAAAAGGACGTGCGCGCCGAGAATCGATTCGATTTCCTTGCGCGCCAGCGTGCCGATCTTCTTGATCGTCTCGCCGCCCTTGCCGATCAAAATTCCCTTCTGCCCCTCGCGCTCGACGTAAATCGTCGCCATGATCTTGATCAGCTTCGGCCCCTCTTCGAAGCGGTTGACGAAGACAGCGATCGCGTGCGGCACTTCCTCGCGCGTGATCCGCAGCGCCTGTTCGCGAACCAACTCCGCGGCCAGAAAGCGCTCCGGCTGATCGGTGAACTGGTCCTGCGGAAAATGCGGCGGAGCTTCCGGCAATTTCGCGATCCACGCCGTCACCAGGTCCGCGCAGCCTTCGCCGGACAGGGCGGAAATCGGAAACACTTCCGCGAATTCGCCTTCCCGCCGCCAGCGATCGATCAGCGGCAGCAGCAGCATCTTGCGAATGCGATCCACTTTGTTGAGCAGCAGAAACACCGGCCCGTGAAACCGGCGCAGCCATTTCGCCGAGAAGCGATCCCCCGCGCCGAATTCAGCGGTCACGTCGACAATCAGCGAAACGATGTCGACACCCTGGAGCGCCTGCTCCGTTTCGCCCATCATTTGACGGCTCAAAATGTTATCGGGTTTGTGGATTCCGGGCGTATCGACCAGGACGATCTGCGCGTCGTCGCGATTCAGAATTCCCTGGATGCGATTGCGCGTGGTCTGCGGACGGGGCGAGACGATCGCTACCTTGCGGCCCACGATCGTGTTTACGAGCGTGGACTTCCCCGCGTTCGGCCGGCCCACAATTGCCACGAAACCAGATTTGAACGCCATGCTAGCGGGAAGCGCGGCCCTGGCCGCGCTTACGCCTCCGTACCGCTCCGCAAGTATCGCAAGTATCGAGTCGATGGAAAGTTGTCATAGCGAGACGGCGTCGTCGCGCACGATTTTCACCCGCAACTCGCGCGTGCGCGGCCCGTCGAATTCCGCAAAAAATATCGACTGCCAGCGGCCCAGCGCCAGCCGCCCGTTTTCGATCCACACCGATGCGGACGAGCCGACGATCGCCGTCTTGATGTGCGAATCGGCATTGCCTTCCGCGTGTGTGTAGCCAGCATCGCGCGGCACGAGCCGGTCAAACACCGCCTCGATATCGCGCGCCACAGCGGGATCATCGCCTTCGTTGATCAGCACGCCGGCAGTGGTGTGCGGGACGTAGAGAAGGCACGTTCCGTTCGCGCAGCCGGAATCGCGCACGGCGGCTGCGATCTCGTCCGTTACGTCTTTCAGTTCGGTTCGTCGCGAGGTGCGGATGGCCAAGGTACGCGTAAACGCACGCCCGACTTTACCAGCGGTCGTAGACATCACATTCGAAGATGCCATTCGCGGCGGCGAAGATCAACAGTCTTGATTGCGCGGAGCGATTGGCCTGCGATCAGCGCAAGCGGCGCGTCCGCACGATGATGTGCGTGGGCCGAGGCCGCGACCATTGCGCGGCGGCGGGCAGCTGCAGGCGCATCTCCGGATCGCCGAAGAGAATCCACGTGCGGCGCACGTCCGCATCCGTGACGCCCGCTTTGGCCGCCAGGATCGCGCTGCCGATCGGCAGGCGCGGGTTCGAGGCCCATGCGCTCAGGAAGGCCTGATCCATGGTCGCTTGCGGCGGCGCCTCCGTGAACCCCGACGAAGCCCATACCGCAACAGCGCCGCCATTGGGCGCCAGCATCAGCGCGTTCGAAAGGCTCGTGGCGTACACGTCGTGGAAGAAGCCGTTGAGGCAATCCATAAGCAGGAACATCGGCAAGCGGTTGCCGTTCGTCAGCGATGCGGCCGTGGAATCGTCGAAGATGTCGGAGAACGACCACTGCTCTTCCGACCCGTGCCCGGTGTAGTTCACCAGCAGCGCGCCGTTGTTCAACGCGTCGAGGATCTTCTGCTTCACGACGCTCGCATTCTGGCCGGCTGCCAGAATCTTGGTCACTTGCAGCGACGACGGCAGCACGGCGGCAGCGGCGTTGGCCTCCGACGTGAAATCGGTGTCGATATTCTGGTCCGCGATGACCACCGCTTGATTGTTCCAACTGCCCGCCGATTGACCGCTCTCGTAATTCACGATTTTCGAGACCACCAGCGCCGCTTGCTGGGGCGTTCGCACCGGCAGCCGGCCGGTGGGAATTGTGGCAAAGCCGGTCTGCTGGAAATCCGTAAACCAATCGTCGGACGCGGTCTTGAAGGCCGCCGTCTCGATCATGCGCGTCGGCACCAAATCGAAATCGCCAAATCCCAAGTAGTTGCGCGGATCGAACGACGCGTCGCCCACCAGCAAAACCGCGCGTGGGTGCACCCGCCATTGCGTCGCGGCGAATTGCAGGTAATCGCGCAAGGCAAACGGGCTGCGTTCGCCGTAATTGTAGGCGTCGTAGAGCTGATCCGTGGTCACCACCGAGACCGATTCGCCCTGGGACTCATGAAGCTTCACAAGCGGCGCAATGCTCGACAAAAAGTCCGGGTGCGTGATGACGATGTAGTCCGCTCCCGCGCGGTTGGTGCTAATCGAGCTGGGCGCGTGGAACGAGAGCGCGTCCGGCGCCGAAATCTGGTCGCCCGAAAATGCCAGCAGGGTGCGCTGCGAACCCGAAGGCCCGTCCACGGTAACCGTCACTCCGTAACTCGACCCGTCCGAAGTCACCGGTGCGCTCAATTTCACGATCGACGTGGGATCGGTGATGTCGAATACCTCGACGGTCGGCTGCGAGAACCCGTCGATGCGAATGTTCGCTCCGGCCTCCGCGGTGGCGCGAAGCCAGTCGGAATCCGCCGTGTAGGTGTGCGCGTAATTCAATTGCACCGACTGCACCAGGCTCACGTCGTTATCGCCGTCGAGAGCCGTAAGGGTCACGGTGTTGCTGCCGTTCTGGATCACGCCGGCACTCACCGGGAACGTGATGCTGCTGTTGGCTTGCCCGGTGAAATCCATCTCGCCGAGCGGCAATCCGTCGAGCGCCACAGCCACGCGATGCTCCTGCCCTTGCGTCACGCCTTGCAGGGTAACGTCCAAAGTCGTTGGAATCGTTGAATTCGGATCCACGTGCGCGATGGTCAGCACTTGATCGACCGGCGTTGAGCTGACAATGGCGCCGAAGAAATTGTCCTGGTCCTCGCCGTTCAGCAGCGCGGCGAAATACGTGCTGCGCTGCCGGAAGAGCACGCTAAACGGGAAGCTCTGCGCCGTGGGCGCTCCGCTGCTGGCCGCCGCCTCTGAGCCGATGCGCTTTCCCGATACCCAGTCGCTAACCAGCCAATACACCCGCGTTCCGGAAAACGGCGTGTCGATCCCCGTCCCGTAGAATTCAATGGCGCCGTCTGGTCCGAGCGCTCCTTGTTGGGCTCCGACCACTAAAATCGGCTGTTGCACGCCTTCGGCGTAGAGATGCAAGCTTCGCACGTCCGTGTAGGCCCGGAAGCCCGCGGCCGCGAGTTGCGCGCCAGTAACGCGATACCAACCTTCCGCCGAGACGGATATCTCCACAGCCGGCAGATCGTTGAGCGTCACGCGCTGCACGCCGGGATCCAGCGCCGGAATTGCCGGCGCGGGCGTTACCAGCCCCCGCGTTATATGCGACGGCGGCGCGGCGATTTCTTGATTGAGCTGCGTCATCAACTGCGCCTGCGCAACCGGCGCGGAAGAATCGGAGGCCGAATCGGCATAGACGGGCCCATGCAACGTGCTCGTGCCGTTCAGGTCCACGTCCTCAAGCCAATACGACGCGCCCGGCCCGCCTTGCGGATCGACCCATGAGTAGGTCCTCGCGTGGTGCTGCGGAAAGCCGCCGCGGAAAAACAGCGCCGATCCCGCAATCAGCGATGGATCGAGCCGGTGCCGGCCCGTGGCGTCGTCGCGGTACACGTGGAATCCCAGGTTGCGCGTCTCTTCGCGCGTGCGCCACTGGAGCACTACTCCGCCACCGGGGCGCAGATGCGCCTCGAAGGAATCCAGTTCCACGGCTGTGGGCGATTCAATCGTCGAGACAGCGGTTGATGTGTTGTTGGTCAGATTCGGATCGCCGGTGCTCGCGCTCACCGTCGCTGTATTGGTCGCCAGGGTCGACGAACTAAACGTCGAAGCGGTCGTGTTGATCGTGATGATCACCAATCCGCCGACGCTGAGAGATGAAATATTGCACGTGACCGTCCCCGCGGCTTGCGAGCAAGTGCCCTGCGATGCCGGAATCGAAACCGAATCAAACGTCACTTCGGTCGGCAGCGGATCCGTCACCAGTAAATTTTGCGCCACGGCCGGGCCGTTGTTCGTCACCTGCAGGGTGTACGTCAAGCTCGTCCCTTGCTCCACCGGCTCCGGCGAAGCCGTCTTCACGATGGCCACATCCGCCTGCGTTGGCGATGCGACCACGGAGGTCGTAGCCGCCGTATTGTTTCCGGAGTAAGGATCGGGCGTACTCGAAGACACCGTCGCAGTGTTGGTGATCACCGTTCCGGGCGCGGTTCCCGAGTTCACCTTCATCAGCAGCGTGAACGTGGTGGTGCCCGTTGCCAGCGATGCGTTCGTGCACTTTCCCGTGGTGGAAAAAGTCGAGCAGTTCCAGCTTCCCGCAGGCGACGCAGTGATCGACGTGAACGTGGTATTGGCCGGCAGCGTATCGACCAGCGACACACCCGTGGCCGTCGCCGGTCCGTTGTTCGTCACGGTGATCGTGTACGTGATCGTGTTGCCCGCCAGCACCGGATTGGGCGTGCCGATTTTGGTCACCGCCAAGTCCGCCTGCCCCGCGGTCGCCACCACCACGGTCGCCGTCGCCACATTGCTCGTCGGATTCGGATCGGTGGTGCTGGACGACACGTTGGCCGTATCCGTGATCAAAGTGCCCGAGGGCGTAGTGTTGTTCACGTTGACGACCACCGTAAACGTGGTCGAAGCGCCCGCCGCAAAAGTTCCAATGCTGCAGGAAATCGACGAAGGCGCGCAGGTCCATCCGCCCGTGCCGCCGGTCGCCGCCACCGATACGAACGTGGTATTCGCCGGAATCGCTGAGTTCCAAAACACGCTCGTGGCGCTCGCCGGCCCCGCGTTGCTCACCACGATCGTGTAGGTGATATTTCCCCCGGCCAGCACCGGATTGGGCGACGCGGAATTCGTGATTCTCAAATCAGCCGAGTTGGCAGCGGCAACAATGACGACCGCCGTCGCCGAATTGTTGGCAAGATTCGGATCGTTCGTTCCCGACGCCACGGAAATCGTGTCCGCGATCTGCGTTCCGCTGGTGGTCGCCGGATTCACATTCACCACCACGGTAAACGTGGCCGTGCCTGAAGAACCCGCCGGAACATCCGGGTTCGTGCAATTGATCGTGCCGATTCCGTTGACTGCCGGCGTCGTGCAGTTCCATCCGGTCGCATCGGCGCCGGAAATCGCAATCGATTGGAACGTGGTGTTCGCCGGAATCGCCTCAGTGGCCGTGGCGTTCACCGCATCCTGAGGCCCGGCGTTTGTGATGGTTTGCGTATACGTGATGTTGGCGCCGGCCGTCACCGGGTTCGGCGTCGCTGAATTCGTCACCGCCAGGTCCGCACCCGCGCAATACGCGCCCGATTGCGTGCCGGGCATTTCCGTAATCGTTTCGCCGGGCGCCGTCAGTCCAGGCTGGCCGCTGGTCGCGCCATAAGAGTCGTCGGCAAGAGTGGAAACTCCAGGGGCGCCTCCGCTCACGTCCGCGCTTCCCGGCGCCACTGACGTAAAGATCACGCCGCCACCGCCGCCACCGCCAGGTCCATGACGATTTCCAGGGAATGCCCCGGGAGCTTGTTCCGGCCAGGTAGTGCCGCCGTTTCCTCCGCGCGCAAGAGCGGTCAATCCCGTTAGCGAACCGCTGTTTGCATAGACCAGTATCGACCCGCCGGCCCCGCCGCCTCCTCCGCCGTCGTTTTCTTCATCGAGCGCGTTTTGGCCACTCGAGGTGATCGTTCCCGTGCCGGTCACGGAACCCGCGCGAATAATGACGATGCCGCCGCCCGCGGTGCCGCTCGAATAGATGCCCGTGCAGTTCGCGCCGCAGTCGTGGTTTCCCGTGTTGGTCGTAGGATCCCACCACGCGCCGTTGTTCGTCGTTCCCGCACCGCCTCCGCCTCCCAGCGTCACAGCGCTCGTGGACACAGGAAACTCCACGCCGCCGAATCCTCCCACGACTCCCGCGCTGTTCCAGCCAAACCCGCCCATGCCGCCCGTGCCGCCGTTTCCGCCGCCGCCCCCTCCGCTATTTTGATCGTTGGCAGCGGGATCTGCGTCGGTCGCGCCGCCGCCGGCGTTTCCGGGCGCGCCGCGTGCGTAGCTCCCGTTGGGCAGTCCTTCCGTGTACGTCTGCCCGGTGTTCGTGGCCGTTGTCGTCTGCGTGATATTGTTCAGCAGCGGTGCCACATAGTGCGGAGTTCCCGCGATTCCTTCGCCTTTCGACCCATTGGCGTTTTGCGTTGAGAGCGTCACGTCATCCGTCGCGGCCAGCCCGGCTGCTCCGGTGAGTATCCGGCCACCGCCGCCGCGGAATCCATCTCCGTCCAGAGCCACCGTGCCGCCGAGCGTCAGTTGCGAGGCCACGTCCAGCGCCAGCACGCCGCCGACCGAACCATTCCATGGCAACGCCGCGAGCGAACTGCTCATCGTCGCAGACGAATACTGCGGCACGCGAATCACCTGGAACGTTTGCGCGCCCTGCGTAGCGCTGGCCGCCACCGTGGCGTAAGAATTCAGCAATCCGCCATTGGCACCGCTTCCCTGAATTGTCAGGGTGTCCGTGCCGGCGTTCACGGTGACGTTCGAAACCGTCACGAACTCAAATTCGCCCGAACTACCGAGGCCCGTGGAACCCGAAGCGGGATCGCCGGGTGCGCCGTCTCCGTACGAGCTTGTATTCGTGGAGTTGATTTGCGCGTCCTGCATCTGGATCACGAGCAGCAGATCGCCTACTCCGATCTGCGTCGAAGAGCCTGACGACGGAGTGCTCACTGTGAGCGACGTCGAGCCGGCGCTGGCCGTGCCCACCCCGGCGTAATACGTATTGACGATCCCGCTGAGCGGCGAGCCGGGCGTGCCGTCCTTTCCGGGCGTGGCGCAAACGAGCGGCTGCACCACCGTCAGCGTGGTCGCCGTGTTGTTGGTAGAAACCGGGTCCGTGCTCGTTGTCGCCACGGTCACGGAGTTACTGAGCGTCGTCGCCGTGCCGGGAGTCGTGCCTGTGACGGTAATCGTGATCGGCGCGCCGAGCGGGTACGCAACCGTATTCAGCGTGCAGACGATTTTCCCGCCCGAAGGCGTCCCGCACGTTCCCTGGCTTGTCGTCGCCGACGCGCCCACAAGCGTGGCCGGCAGCGTATCCGTCAGGGTCACGTTGTTGGCCGCCGCCAGTCCCAGGTTTTGAACTTGAATCGTGTACGTGAGCTGCGAAGAGACAAACACAGGCGTCGGCGCGGCCGTCATCGACACCGCCAAATCCGCATCCCCGGTGTCTTCCACCAGCACCGAAGTGGACGTGGTATTGTTTGACGCCACCGGATCGGTGGTCTGCGCGGTCACGTCCGCAGCGTTCACGATCGTCGTGCCCGCAGCAGTCACCGCATTAACGGTCACCACGTACGTGAACGTAACCGTGGGATCTCCATAATTCACGTTTGCATTCGCCGTGCAAAGCACCTCGCCCGTTGCGCCAACCGCAGGCCGCGTCCCGCATGTCCACCCTGCCGGCGCGGTGATCGAAGAAAACGTCGTGTTCGTAGGTGTCTGCTGGTACAGCACGGCGCCCACGGCGGCATCCGGACCGTTGTTCGTCACGGTTTCGGTGTAGGTGATCTGCGCGCCGGGAGCGACGGCCGTTGGCGACGCCGTCTGCGTCATGGCCAGGTCCGCGCCGCTCACCGTGGTGGTCGTGGTCGTCGTGTTGTTGCTGAGATTCGGGTCCGTCCCGCCCGTTTCACTTACGGTCGCCGTGTTCGTGATATTCGAACCGACGGGCGCCGCCGCGTTCACGGTCACCACGATCGTAAAAATCCCGCTGGTGCTGCTCGGAGCCACTGCGCTGTTGGATGTGCACGTAATTGCACCGGTCCCGCCCACCGCAGGCGTCGTGCCGCACGTCCATCCAGCCGGCCGCGCAGCGGACGTAAACGTGGTATTCGCGGGCGTGCTCTGCGTCAGCGTGGCTCCCGCCGCAGCAAACGTCGGGTCGTTGTTGGTCACCGTTTCCGTATAGGTAATCTGCGCCCCGGTCGCTACCGGGTTTGGCGTTACCGTCTGCGTCATCGACAAATCGACGTTGCCCGTTGCGATCACGGTGGAAGTTGCGGTCGCCGTTCCGCCGCCCGGGCTGGAATTGACGGTGTCCGTAATCACCGTGCCGCCCGGCGTCCCGTTGTTCACCGTGACCGTGATCGTGAAAGTGGTCGTGGTCGTATTGGGAACATAAAATCCCCTGGTAGACGTGCACGTCAGCGTGCCGCCCGCAAGATTGCACGTCCAGTTGCCGCCGGAGGTGTCGTTCACGCTAGAGCTGACGTACGTTGTGTTGGCGGGAATCGTCTGCGTTGTCCTGGCGGGCCGGCGGCCTGACGGGCCGTAAAACGTCGTGGACGTCAAAACCTGCGTGTACGTGATTGTTCCGCCGGGCGCCACTGTTGTCGGCGCTGCAGCGTCGGTAATCGCGAGTTGCGCGCGGGCCGAAGGCGCGTGCAAAAAAATACCGAAAAACAGCAGCAGCGCGGAAGCAAACAAAAATCGCCAGCGCTTCGTCCGCACGGAGATCGCCCGCCCCAGCCGATGCGCATGCTTGCGCGCGGAATGAAGCAGAGCCGTCCCGGGCCTTGCCAGCGACGTGGCTTGCCTGCCGCGCTCGATCGAAATCACTTTTCCCAGCACAGCCTCCGCCGGCCGGTCGTTTTCCAGCCCGGCGTCGCCGCGCGTGATCATTTCGCCGGTCTCGCAATCCGGTCCAACCGCGCGATGCAGCAACAACTTTCCGCCTCTGCGCGTCAGCGCGATATCTCCGCATTTCACATTCCGCTCCGTCGCCGGCATGATCTCCACAATGTCGCCGTCCAGCACGTTCGGCTGCATACTTTGCCCGCGTGCGCGAAACCGGACCCGCAGCCCGCGCCCAAGCGCCGCCTCGCACACGGCCGCAAATCGCCGCGAATCGGCCAGATCCACCGTCTCAATCGTTCGCACGGCAGATCGCCTCCACGGCACTTTTGTCCGGCAGGAATCGAAACGTGCAGCATGGCGTCTCTCGCGCCACGCGTTCCAGGAATCCCAGCGTGAACTCCATCGCTTCCGCACAGTAGTGCGACACGAAGCAGCGCGCCAAAAATTCCGCCGCCGCTCGCCCTTTCGAAATGCTCACTAGCTCTGTCCTGCTTCCATGCTCGAGCAGGTATGCGCGATAGAGAGGAGCCGCTTCCGGCGAAGCGATCCCGGCGTCTCCATGCCACGGAGTGCCGTGCATCCAGATGCGCCCGCCGCGCTCCCGAAGAATAATGCGGTCGTCGCTCAGGATCAGCGCGCTTGACTCCCTCTGCCAAAGCCGCGCGCTGGTGCTTTTCCCCGCTCCCGAATGGCCCAAAAATAAATGTCCGCGCCCAGCCTCGTCCACCAGCCCCATCGCGTGCAATTCCACGCCTTCTCCGCGCGCCAGCCGATGGATCATCAGCAGCTCGTCGAGCGGGTACTCCAGCGGATAGATTTCGCGCGTCACGTCAAAGCAATCGCGCCGCAGCACGAGCTGCCCGCGCCTGAACTCTCGATCGATGCGCAACGCCTTGTAAGGCTCGGCGCCCAGAAACGGTGTGGAAAAGTAAAAGTCCCGGTCGGCGCCGCTCTCAAACACCGACCATAAGCCGCCCGAATCAAATGTCGGCGCGCAAGCCGGCGTCCGAATCGTGTCCGCCCAACGCACATCAATTCTCACGTCGCATCTGTCGATCTCTGCCGCAAATTCGCGCAGTTCTGGGTCCAGGCCGAGCGCGAGCTCATCGTCCGCAAAAACTCCGAAGCTCGTATTCGCAACTTGAAAGGCGAATCCGCCGCGCGTGCCTTCCGAACCGGCCTTGTCCGCAATCGCTTTCATCTCGTCTTGGCCCTTCGCTTACGAACCCGGAACGAAACACCCCGGCACGGTGCACGAACCGCTCGCCGGCCCTGCCGATCCCGAAATCTTGCAATGCCCCAGCACCGCTTCTTCCGGACGCAGGTTGATGCGAATCACCTTCGGCGGCTCGTAGGGGCGCGCACTCTCTTGCCCCTGCGCCGTCTCGTCCACGCCGTGCAATTCGCCGTGCTTGGTCTCGTCCATCACCCGTGGTGCACCTGGCACGAACCGCAGCCGCCGCTCCCGCACCCTCCGGCCGGTTGCAGCACGTGCAGTCCGGGCGCCGCAGGCTCGCCGCCGGTCCAAGTGCTCGGCCCGACGGAGCGCCTGCGCACGCGCTCGGCCGAAGCCATCAGCGCTTCATGCGTTTCTCCCTGCTTGCAGCAATTGCAATCGCCGTGTTCCGGCACGTCGAAGCCAAGCGTGTACGCGCGCAGATGCGCCACCTGGCACAAAAACTCCACCGGCGCCTCGGCGTCTCCGCTCTCCAGTTCTCCATTCGCCGCGCACATGCTGCAGAGCGACTGAATCCGACAGTTCGTGCAGATCGTCGCCTTCCTGCGCTCGCGCGCACGAATCTCCCGCAGCGGCCCGTCCCACCCGTCGCGAAAACTTCCGCCTCGCCAGTCGTAGCCTTCCCGGTGCGACAGCACGCAAATCGTCATCTTTCCCGTGGGATCGATCGCGCAGCCGCGATGCCCGCCTCCACACGCATACACCGTTCCCGCCGCCTGTTTGTCGCTCACCGGACGGTTGCGGTCCATTTCGGCAAGTCGCCGGTACTCCGCTTCGCGCTGCGGATCGAAAAACTCGAGCGCCACGGCGTCTTCCGGCGATAGCCGCACCGCCAAAGGACTCTGCGAGCAATCGATTCGCGGATTCACCAGCGGATCGAACTTGAACTCGACGCCGAACTCCTCCTCGGCCATCCGCTTCATGGCATACACTTCATGCTGGTTGACGGTGGTCGGCACGGTCTTCAGCTTCAACGGCAGCTTCCGCTCCAGCAGCAGCCGGATCCCGCGCATGCACCGGTCGAACGAGCCGGGAATCTGCGTCAGCGCTTCGTAGGTCTCGCGCGTGGCGCCGTAAAGCGTGATCTCAATCGCAAACGGCCTCCATTCGGCCAGGTGATCCGCCACGCGCGGTGTGATCAACGTCCCGTTGGTGAAAAGCGTCACCAGGAAGCCGCGTTTTTTCGCTTCCGTGTAAATGTTCAGGAAGTCCGGCCGTGCGAACACTTCGCCGCCGGTGTAGAGAATCCACAAGCAGCCCGCTTCGAGCAGTTCATCCAGCAGCCTGCAATGTTCAGCGAAAGTAAGTTCCCGCGCCCGGGCAGCGGAATCGCCCATCGGCAGGTTGTTGTAGCAATGGAGGCAATCCAGCGGGCATCGCCGCGTAACTTCAATCGAAACTTCCAGCGGCGCGCGCTGGCCAAAATAGCGCTCGTGAATTGCGCGACTGAATGCCGCGTATGTTGCGTCGTTCATCCCAAGCCCGCAGCTGCCTAAGCCGCGGTAACCCCCTGAATCAAAACGCTTCGATCAGTCCAGCTGCCGCAAGATCCTCGATGAACGCCTGCATGTCCGCGACCGCCTGCTCGGCCGAAAGCCCGTACTCGTCCTGAAGGTACCGGCTCATCTCCGCGCCGCTGCGGTTCGCTTCCAACATCTTCCAAAGCGCCGTTCCGGCCTCGTTAAACGTAAAAATTGAGTCCATATCCGCCGCGCCGCGCCGGATCGGCACAACAATGGCCTCGTCCGCCACCACGCGCGAAACGATGTTCCCGTTTTTCCGGGGCCTAAGATTCTCCCGGTGCGCAGGCACAGCTTCAACTTTCGCAGGAGTTGCGCTCAACGCTGCTTCCCCTTGTAAGCAAATCGTCCAGAGCGACGCGCATGCTCATCCGTATAGAGCACGGCTGACTGGTCAATCTTTGCATGTATCACATTGAGAACAACGGGAAAGTGGGCTCGACGGTACCTATAAATCAACATGGGAGTGCACCGATGTGAAACATCGGCCTCGGCTTGTTAAGTGGGCATCTGCTTTGTAACACAAGCGGAAGCTTTGTTTGCAACGTGGAAGACGGGGCAGGAAGAGCGGCGTAGAAAGCCGCGCAACGAACTACGGCTGCCGAGCTGAAAGGGACCTCTGAAGTTTCAAAGAAAAGCGACTAGCGAGATGCCGGCTATGCGCTGGCCCGTCCGGAAGCCGCGCCCGCAGGCTGCCCGGCGGAAAGCTCGCGGACCAGATCGCCCACGAACGCCTTGGCGTCTCCGAAGAGCATCAGCGTCTTATCCATGTAGTAGAGCGGGTTGTCGATGCCGGCGAATCCGGGGCTCATGCTGCGCTTGATTACCATCACCGTGCGCGCCTTATCCACGTCCAGGATCGGCATGCCGTAGATGGGGCTGCTGGTGTCCGTGCGCGCGCCGGGGTTGGTGACGTCGTTGGCGCCGATGATCAGGGCCACGTCCGTCTGCGGCAGATCGGAGTTCACGTCGTCCATCTCGCACAAGCGGTCGTACGGAATGTCCGCTTCTGCCAGGAGCACGTTCATGTGGCCGGGCATGCGCCCAGCGACCGGATGAATGCCGAACGTCACGTCCACGCCCTTGCGCGTCAAAATATCGAAAAGCTCGCGCACTTTGTGCTGCGCCTGCGCCACGGCCATTCCGTAGCCCGGCACGATCACGACCTTGTTCGCCGCGGCCAGAATCTCGGCCGCCTCTTCGGCGCTGGCGCTGCGCACGGTGCGCTCTTCCGTCTTAGCAGCCGCCGTCGTTTGCACTTGCCCGAACGCGCCAAACATCACGTTGGTAAACGACCGGTTCATGGCCTTGCACATGATCACGGACAGGATGAAGCCCGACGACCCATCCAGCGCGCCCGCAATTACCAGCACCTTGCTATCCAGTACGAACCCCAGCATGGCCGCCGCAATTCCGGCGTACGAGTTCAGCAGCGAGATGACCGTCGGCATGTCCGCGCCGCCGATCGGCGTAACCAGCATCACGCCGAAACACAGCGAAACGGCGATCATGATCGGAAAAAGGATCGCTTGGTTCGGATTCACCACCATGGCGATCGCCAATATCAAGGCGGCGGCCAGGATGGAAAGACTCACTACGTTCTGCCCTTTATAGACCATCGGGCGCAGTGGCAGAATTTCTTGCAATTTTCCAGCCGCGATCAAGCTGCCGGTAAACGTCAGCGAACCGATGATCACTTCGAGGCTGATCTCGCCCATCCCGAAGCGTGTCACGTGCGGGTATCCGACGTAATACTCTGCGACGCCGATCATCGTGGCGGAAAGCGAGCCAAACGTCAGCGCCATGGCAGTCCGCTGCGGCACCGCCGTCATCTTCACCATGCCAAGCGGTATGCCCACGGCCGCGCCGACAATGAGCGCCAGGGCAATCCATTTGTATTGGGTGACTTGCGGATCGAAAAGCGTGGCGGCCACAGCCAGAGCCCCGCCAATCTCTGCCACCAGGACGCCGCGCCGGGCGGTTGACGGCGAGTTCATCCACTTGATCGCCAGAATGAAGAGGACGATAGCCACCAGATAGGCGGTGTCCATGATTTGGGCGATGGCAACGGAACTCATTATCGTTTCGCCCTGCCCGCCTTGAACATGCGCAAGGTCCGGTCGGTGATGAAGAATCCGCCGACCATATTGCTGAAGGAAGCGGCCACGGCGATCAGGCCCAGAACAACGGAGAGCTTCGATTCATGCCGCCCGGCGATGATAATTGCCGCCACCACCACGATCGCGTCCAGCGCGTTCGTCAGCGACATCAGCGGCGTATGCAGAAGCGGCGAAACCCGCTTCACGATCTCAAACGCGAGGAAGCCCGCCAGGATGAAAACGTAAAGATTCGATAAAAAATCCGGTGGCACTCTGTCCGTCCCGTCCCTATGGAGATGTCTGTAATTGCAGCGCGGGAAGCGATAAAAACTCCCGAATGCGGCTCTGCACGATCTCGCCGCCCCGCGTCAGCAGCGTTTCGCGCGTAATTTCATCTTCCGTGTCGATTTGCAGCTTACCTTGTTTCACGATGTGCAGCAAAAAAGCGGTCACGTTGCGCGCGTACATCTGGCTTGCGTGGTACGGCACGCGGCTGGCCAGATTGATCTCGCCGACGATCGTCACCCCATGTTCGACCACCGTCGCTTCCGCTCGCGTCAGCTCGCAATTGCCGCCGCGCTCCGCCGCCAGATCCACGATCACAGAACCCGGCGCCATTCCGCGCACCATTTCCGTGGTCACCAGCACCGGCGCTTTCTTCCCCGGCACCACCGCGGTGGAGATCACCACGTCGCTCTGCCCCACCACTTGCTTCATCAGCTCGCGCTGCCGCGCGTAGAACGTCTCATCCTGCGCCGTCGCATACCCGCGCTGGTCCTGCGCTCCCGCGGCCTCGATCGGCAGTTCCACGAATCGCCCGCCGAGGCTCTGCACCTGCTCCTTCACCGCCGGCCGCAAATCGTAGGCGGACACCACCGCGCCCAACCGCCGCGCCGTGGCAATCGCCTGCAATCCCGCCACTCCCGCGCCGATCACCAGCACGCGCGCCGGCGTGATCGTCCCCGCCGCCGTCGTCATCATCGGGAAAAGCTTGGGAAGGATGTCGGCGGCCATCAACACCGCTTTGTAGCCGCAAATCGTGCCCATCGAGGAGAGCGCGTCCATGCTCTGGGCGCGCGTGCTCCGCGGAATCAGCTCCACGGAAAACGAAGTGACGCCGGTTCCCGCGATTTCCTGCAGAATTTCCACCGATCCCATAGGCCGCAGGAAACCGATCAGCGCCTGATCGCGCCGCATCAGCGGCACATCGGCCTTGCCCTCGCGCTCGTTCGATCCGTAGCACAACACCTGCACCACAATGTCTGCCGTGCGGAACACCGTCGCGCGGTCCGGGACGATTTTCGCGCCCTTGTCCGTGAATGCCGCGTCCGGATAACCCGCCTGGACGCCTGCACCCGCCTCAACAATCACTTCCATCCCGGCTTTGGCGAGGTTCGGAACCACGATGGGGACCAGCCCCACCCGCCTTTCGCCCGGAAAGCTCTCTTTGGGAACGCCAACGATCATTTCGACCTTACGCTCTCACTCGCAAACTGCCTGAATTCCCTGTTTTGCGCTCATCAACGGAAACACACGCCCATCGTGCAGCGTGCCGCACCTTTTCCAAAGCTATTATTCTAAACACACCGCCACAAAACTTGTCCAGTATAACTCGCGAAAATAAACATGGATTGCGCCTGAACAGCACGCGCTCGAATGGTATTCCCAATTGCACCACGCCCCGCGATAAGCCACGAATGCTCAAACCGGCCCTACCTGGCTCGTATCGTCACCCGAATCGAAATACCTGAGGGTTTGGACTGCCCGCGCCCGCCGGTTCCGTTTCAAGCTTTTAAATCATTCGGCGTTTGACTTTCGCCCCTTCCGGGCATATGGTTCGCCCATAAACGGACTAATCTCCGCAAGTTTCAATCCAATCTGAGAGGTGGCCCATGGCTCCTACGCAGGCCCCAAGCCGTCGTTCAGGCTCCAGGGCGTCTCGCTCCCGTGTCGTTTCGTCCCTTGCATCCCTGCACCGCCGCAAAGCAAACCGCGCAAGACCGATCATTTTGGCGCTCGCCGCCGCCCTCGCTGCGTTCGCCTTGCCGGTTGCGCCCGATTTTGCGCAAGACGCTTCGCCGCATATCGCCGCCGTCACTCCCAACACCGGCAAGTCTGACACCTCCATCACCATTACCGGCCAAAACCTCGGAAAAGACAAAGTCGCGGCCGTCTTCTTGTCCGATGCCAAGCTCGACCACAAAGCCATCATCATCGACCAGGAACCCACCAAAATCGTCATCAAGGTTCCGCAGCTCAAGCCGGGCGACTACAACATTTCCGTTCAGGAAGGCGCCGCGATCTATATTCAGCCAGTCATTTTCAAGGTGAAGACGTGAAAATTTCGCGGGCGCAAGCCGTCTGCGGTTTCGTCCGTTCGGCCTAGCCGCGCGCAAGTCACGCGCGCAAGCGGCGTGCTTTACTCGCCCCGCTCCGCACCGTCCACTTCGCGCCCATCGCTGCGCGAAACGTGGAATCAACTGATCCGTTTCTGCGATTCTTCCCTTCAACCGGCCCCCAAACCTGTTTTCCGCCGGCTCCGGTCGCTCGCAGGTATCCCGTGTGAAGCTTCACAATGCCCCAGGACGGACGCAAACCCTCCCAGCCGGGCCGGGGGCCCAAACCGGTCCCCAGCCCCTGTCTACGAGGCGCTAATTGAGTTTTTCCCACTGATATGCGACTTTGTTGACGGACCTTTACCCCGCAAATGAACCGGTCGCATCGAGCCGTATTCCTATCCGTCGTACTCGTCACCCTCGGCTGCGCTCTCGCTGCCTGCCCATCAGCCCGTGCCTGGGGCTGCCAGGGACATCAAGCCATCGCCTTCATCGCCGAAGCGCATTTAAATCCTCGCGCGCGTGCCACGGCGCTGAAAATCCTCGCCGCCAGCCCGATCGACCCGTCGCTGCCTCGCTACTGCCAGCCGCGCGCCACCGATCCCTTCGCGGACGCTTCCACCTGGGCCGACGACGTCCGCAGAGCGCGTCCCCAAACCGCGCCGTGGCATTTCATCGACGTTCCCCGCGGCGTGCGCCGTGGCAGCCTCGCGCGCTACTGCCCGCCTGCCACCGGCTGCGTCGTCAGCGTGATCGAAGAGGAACTGCGCACCCTCAGAAACCCGCACGCCTCTGCCAGAAACCGCGCCGACGCACTGCGCTTCCTGATCCATTTCGTCGCCGACATGCATCAACCGCTCCACGACGTCACCAACAACGACCTCGGCGGCAATTGCGTTCCGGTCGAATTTTTCGGCGAACAGCCGCGCGAGACGAACCCCCAGCACGAATCGTTCAGCCCCAATCTCCACGGGATTTGGGACGTCGGCATCATCGACCATTTCGACCACGGCGAGTCCTCGCAACAGCTCGCCCACGATTTAGATCGAAAGTTCCGCGCCCGAATTGAGGTCTGGGAAAAGCAGCCGATTGATTTCGATGCGTGGGTGTGGAAGAGCCACGCTCTGGCGGACTCCGTCTCGTATGGAAAATTGCCACGCGCAATTCCCGTTGAAGCGCCCGTGCCCGTGTCATCTTGCGCCGACGATCAGCACGTCGGAGAGCGCATGTTCCGCTATCACGAAGATCTCGGCGCCGCCTACGAATCCGCCGCCGCGCCCGTCGTCCAGGTGCAGCTCGCCCAGGCCGGTGCTCGCTTGGCCGCCGTCCTCAACTCTCTCTGGCCGTTACAGCCTTGAACTAACATGCCGCATTGGATAATATCCCCGTGCGAGTTCCCGTTACCGTCCACCGGAGATGCGAATGCTTGACGCACGCAAAGACGCCGAGGCAGCGCGACGCATCCAGGGCCTCTCGCGCGAAAAGCACGAGATTCGGCGATGCCAGGACCAAATAAACCAACTGAAGTGCCAAATGTAATGACGCAGCGGACTGATGCCCTAAGCGGCGCGGGCAAATGGGGCTTGAATGATTTATTGCAAAAGCACGGCATTGCGCCGGAGCAGGCGCTGGTATTTCGCCACACGCCGATTGAGCCAGAACTAAATAAGGTCCTCCCTTGGCTTGCCTCCGAAAGGCCAGACCTGTTTAACGCCTACCAACAGACGCAAACTGAGAAGGTCGAGAACGCGATGAAAAAGGCTAAGTATGTCGCCTCGTTCATCGCTCAGGAGTCGGACACGGCACTCTTCGTTGGGCTGTATGCGGTCGGCGGGTGGCGTCCGCTTAGCCACGAACAGTTCTGGCGCGTGCCAGCATATGCCGAAATGAAAGAAAAGTTCGGACTGATGGGGTTTAGCAACAAGAGGAAATCGGTGCTCTGGTTTGACCTGAAACCTTGTGACTTCTACCGGGACTGGAAAGGCAAGCTGATCGTTAGATGGCCTCCTCCGGCGGTCTCCTGGTGGCGCTGGGCGGATCGCAACGAAATGCCAGTCACTGCCATTGTTGAAGAGAGCCTGCTTGTTAAATGCATGCCGCAATGGGAAGAAATTGGCCTCACCTGGAACCAGCTTGAGAACCTTCCCAACAGCTGGAAATCCAAACTTTCTGAGTGGCGCGGCGTCTATTACATATTTGACGAGTCAGATGGCAAGGGCTACGTCGGGGCCGCGTACGGAAGAAATAATCTTCTCGGAAGATGGTTAAACTACAAAGAATCCGGACACGGCGGAAACAAGTTGCTTCGGAAGCGAGTTCCGACCAACTTCCGGTTCAGCATTCTCGAACTGCTAGCACCAAGCGCGCCGCCGGAAGTCGTGATTCGGCGAGAGAATACGTGGAAAGAGCGTCTCCACACGCGCTCGCCGCACGGACTGAACGAAAACTGAATTATCGCGCTAGCCCTGTGAGAACTTGCTGTTCCCTGCTTTTTGCTTCCCTGCTTCTTTCCTCATCCTCCCGTCGCAAATCCCGGATACAGCGTCATCCCGCCATCCACGTACAGCGTCGTGCCCTCCACGTAATCCGAGTCATCCGACGCCAGCCACACCGCCGCGCGCCCGATATCCTCCGGCTGCCCGATGCGCAGATCCGGAATCAACGTCAGCAGCTTCTTCAGCGCTTCCGGCGTGTCCCACGCGCTGCGATTGATCGGCGTCTGAATCGCTCCCGGCGCAATGGCGTTGACGCGAATCTTGTGCGGCGCCAGTTCCTGCGCGATGGTCTTCATCAGCATCTGGATGCCGCCCTTGCTGGTGGCGTAGTTCGCATGCCCGGCCCACGGAATCACCTGGTGCACCGAGCTCATGCAAATTATTTTCCCCGCGGCCATCGATATCTCAGGCCGCACGCCGCGGCGGATGAATTCCCGAGCCGCCTCGCGCGCGCACAGGAATTGCCCGGTCAAATTCACGCCGATCACGTGGTTCCATTTCTGCAGCGTCATTTCCGTGAACGGCGCGTCGTCCTGCAGCCCGGCGTTGGCGCACAAAACGTCAACCGTGCCGAACGCGCGAATCGTCTCCGCGAACATGGCCTGCACTTGCCCTTCGTTGGAGACGTCCGCCTTCACGCCAATCGCCTGCCCGCCTTTTTTCTTGATGTCCTCGATAATCGTGTTCGTCGCCTCTTCGTGCGTTATCCAATTGATGGCCACTTTCGCGCCGGCGTCGGCGAAGCTGCGCACCACCGCTTCTCCGATCCCCGAATTCGCGCCGGTCACCAGCGCCACCTGCCCTGCCAACGGTTTCTCCCGCATTATTGCTCTCCTTGAACTGGAAGATGAACGTGCCACAGCCTCATCGGTCTTGGAACGCGTCTATAAATTCGCATCCATTCTAGCCCCGCTCGTTCCTCCGGCCGATCATAATCGCGGCTCTGGCGAAATATCAGATTCCCGTTTACCGTAGCTTCTGCTATCTGCGACATGGCGCTCACCAACAATGCGGCCGGGGTCCGTGGACTCAGCTCCGACGAAGCCGAACGGCGCTTGCTGCAAAATGGCCCAAACGCCGTCGTCGAAGCCAAGCCTCATCCGCTACTCGCACTCCTCTTAAAATTCTGGGCGCCAGTACCGTGGATGCTGGAAATCACAATCGTTTTGGAATTGGTCCTCGGCAGGCGCACGGAAGCAGTGGTCATCGCAATTCTTCTGATTTTCAACGCCTCTCTGAGCGTATTTCAAGAGCGAAAAGCACAAAATGCGCTGGCAATCCTGCGCCGCCGGCTCCCGGTCAAAGCCCGTGTGCTTCGTGATGGTCACTGGCGGGTGATCGACGCGCAGGAAATTGTTCCCGGCGATGCAATTCACCTTCGCATGGGGGACATCGTCCCGGCCGACGTTCGCTTGCTCGATGGTCAAGTCTCGCTGGATCAATCCGCGCTGACCGGCGAATCCCTTCCTGTGGACGCCGCTCCCGGCAGTTCCGTTTATGCAGGTGCCACTGTGAAGCGCGGCGAAGCAAGCGGCGAAGTGATGGCTACCGGCAGCCGCACCTATTTCGGTAAAACCGCGGAACTCGTCGGCGCCGCAAAGACCGTTAGTCACCTCCAAAGCATCATCTTCACAATCGTAAAGTACTTGGTCGCCTTCGACTCGTTCTTGGTGGCCGCGTTGTTCGTCTATTCGCGCCTTGCCGGTTTGCCATTGCGAGAAATGCTGCCATTCGCCTTGATTTTGCTGGTGGCGTCCGTGCCGGTGGCTTTGCCGGCCACGTTCACTCTCGCCACCGCGTTGGGATCAATGGACCTGGTAAGAGACGGAGTTCTGGTCACGCGGCTTTCCGCAATCGAAGAGGCGGCCGCAATGGAAGTGCTGCTCAGCGATAAAACCGGAACCATTACCGAGAACCGCCTCGCTCTGGCAACGTCGCGTCCCTACTCCCCGTATAGCGAGAACGATCTGTTGCGGTTCGCTTGTTTCGCCAGCGATGAGGCCAGCCAGGATTCCATTGACCTCGCCATTCTCAACGCAGCACGCAGCCGCGCGATTAACGTCGCTTCAGCAACCCGAACTTCATTTGTGCCCTTCGATCCGGCCGCGAAACTTTCGGAAGCCACCGTCCGTGAGAATGGAAAGGAAATCCATGCGATTAAAGGAGCGCCGTTACAGGTCGCTGCACGAATCAGCATTCCGGTCGACTGGCAAGCAGATGCGCAGCAGCTAGCGGAGAAGGGGTTTCGCCTTCTCGCCGCCGCCGTAGGGACGGGAAACGAGCTGCACCTCGCAGGTTTTCTTGCCTTCGAAGATCCGCCACGCTCCGACTCCAAGACCCTGATCGAAAATCTTCGCGCGCTCGGCGTTCGCGTTTTGATGGTTACTGGCGACGGCCCCGTTACGGCCAAGGCGATCGCCGCAGACGTGGGGATTGGTGACCGGGTCTGTGAAGCGAAGTCGCTGAAGAGTCAGGACGCCGAGAAAATCCTCGATTTCGACATTTTTGCCGGCATCCTGCCGGAAGACAAATTCGAATTGGTCCGCGCTGTGCAACGTACCGGCCGCGTCACTGGCATGACCGGCGACGGCGTCAACGACGCGCCGGCGTTGAAACAAGCCGAAGTGGGAATCGCCGTTTCGAACGCAACCGACGTCGCCAAGGCGGCTGCCAGCCTGGTGCTCACGAATCCTGGTCTCGGTGACGTTCTTTTAGCCGTCCAGACCAGCCGCCGTATCTACCAGCGAATGCTCACCTACACGTTAAACAAGATCATCAAGACCGTCGAAATCGCCCTATTCTTGAGCCTCGGAGTCATGCTCACGCGAACCTTTATCATCACGCCGCTGCTCATCATCTTTTTGCTTTTCACCAACGATTTCGTGACCATGTCCATTGCCACGGACAACGTCTCCTACTCCAAGCAGCCCGACCGATGGCCGATCGGATCGCTCATCCTTGCCGGGATTATCTTGGGATGCTTCATTCTGACTTTCTCGTTCGCGGTCTTTCTCTATGGGCGCAACGTTCTGGCGCTCCCACTTCCGCAGCTCCAGACGCTCGTGTTTCTCACTCTCGTCCTAACCGGCCAGGGGACGGTGTATTTGGTCCGGGAACGCGGGCACTTCTGGAACTCGCTGCCCAGCAAGTGGCTGCTGCTGAGCTCGGTCTTGGATATTCTCGCTGTGTCCTTCGTCGCCACGCACGGAGTGTTGATGGCTGCAGTGCCCCTGAGAATCATTGCGGCCATCTTTGGCGCCTGCGTTCTCTTTCTCACCGCTCTCGACTTCGCGAAAACCTCGGTGCTGCACAAATTTCGCTGACCGCAACAATTGCCCGATCTTTGAACCCCTGCGTCAACAAGCTAAAAGCGCTCTGCGCCGGGAGAGTCGGAGTATCATACGCGGCCGGCGCTGAGTTTATCGGTGCGAGGTGTCAATGAATTTGAAGCATCGCTGTCTTGCCATTATTTCTGTCGCGGCGCTAGCGTTCTTGCTGCTCGCGCCCGCGCGCGCTTCCGGCCAGCAATCCTGCGCGAGCCTCGCTTCGCTCAGGATTCCGAACGTCACCATTACGCTCGCGAAATCGATCAGCACTCCGCCGGGTTTCCAGGTGACCAGCGTTCCGGGACGGCTCGGCACGCCTGCCGGGATGAAAGTCTCGGTGCCCTTCTGCCGCGTGGCAGGATTTGCCTCGCCGACGAGCGATTCACACATTTCGTTTGAAGTATGGCTGCCGGTCCGCGCGAACCGGAATGGGCTCTACATCGGCGTCGGGAATCCCGCGTTTGTGGGCGCCATCGTTTACGGGAGCATGGCGCGGGAAGTCGCCTTCCGGCCCGCCATCGTCCTGCCAACTTCCCGACCGCTAATCGCGGAGTATTTCATGCCGCTTATTTCGTGCGCGGTTTTCCTTCCGAAGACGGCGCGGGCGCCGGGGAACCCGCGGCAGCCCCTGCTTCGGCTTTCCACTGTTCGGAGACTTCCGCGGGCAGGCGGTCCATGTGGCTCAGGAACATGGTTACCTGCCACATTTGCTGCTCACTGAGAGATTGGCCCCAAGCAGGCATTCCGCTCAGCCGGATGCCGTGCTGCACGATGTAGAAATTCTGGTAGGCCAGCATGTCCGGAGCATCTTCGACGAACTGCGGGGCGCGCGGATAGAGCGCATCAGCCAGAGCCGCTCGGGGATGGTCTATGTCTCCATGGCAGCCGGCGCAATTCGCCTGGTAGATTTTCATGCCCGCAATCAGGTTGGCGTCAGTGGGACTTATGGGATTCATACTCTTTGGTGCGCGCCGCTCCACGGAAGCATCCAGAGACGGCATCGCAATCTTTCTTTCGAGGCCGTTCACTGGTATGTCCGCGCGCGGGTCCACCAGCCCGAGCCGCACGTACAGAAATATCGCCAGCGCGCCGACAAAGACCGCGGCCAAGAACCCCAGCACAAAGTCCCGCATCGCGCCGTCCTTTCCGGAGGAATGCTACCAACCGGCCGTAGCTCCCTGCGATGATCTGGAAACCTTCTTTTGCTCGCCGCTCGCAGCCGTCTCAATTATGAGAGCCGAAACTCACGGCCGCCAGGACGCCGGCAGCAAATAGCACCATGCTTAGCGCCGCCATGCCGGCAATGGCTGCGGGCGATGGCTCCGCATGTGCTCCGGCCATTGCGTCGTGCCCCATTTGCGCCATCGCGGGATGGGCGCCCTCCCTTTTGATCTCGTTTCCGGGTTCCGGCTTTCGCACGGTCATCATGCCGTGCTTCAGGTGACGCGCCACAAGCCACCAGTTCATCGGGTAGGCGACCATCGCGCCGGCGAGCAACGCCATCGACATGACGAACCAGAATTCCGCGCGGCGCGGCGCCTCGCTGCCCGGAATGGCGCGATCGAGGATCATCATCACCGGCACCATGCCTGCCATCAACGCGTTCATCGACAGGAATTCGGGAATGAACGTGGCGCGGAGCGAACGCCCGAACGAGCCGCCCGCCATGGCGCGCATGAAAAGTGCTTGGAAGATGGTCCAGCCAAAGCCGAAGCCGAGCACGTATTCGAGCGCCACGTGCGCCGGAGCCGAAAGATGCAGCGCGCTTCCGATCGTGGCGCCGGCCAGGATTCCTACCCCATCTCCCGCAACGCAGTGCATCGTGGAACCGAGCACTTGCCGCGAGCGCGCCGCCACATACTCTTCGTGCAGGCCCGGTAAGGGTTCGCGGCATCCAAGCACGTAGAAGAATGCGCCGAAGGGGCCGGTGTAGGCGGAGATAAGCACGAAGCCCCACTTCAGCACCGGCGATTCCGGCGTGGAGCGAATGTCCACGGCAACGAAGGCCACCGAAAGCCCCGTCAGAACAAACCACATCAGAACTGCCCCAGATACCATGACCGACCCAATCTATATCCGCACGCTCCCATCCGCAAGCCGTGGGTGTGTGATGCAGATCACAAACCTTTATACAAATGTACAGTAGTTTTCCAGTTGTTCGACTATTGGATGTTTCGGGAGGATCGAAATGCCAGAGACAAGGGTTCAAACGAGCGGCCGCCCCGTGGCCGCCTTCGTTTTGTCTTTGATCGCAGGGCTGTGGATGCTCAGCGCCGGCGGCTACATGGGCGGCTTTGGCATGGGCGGCATGATGGGAGGGATGGGTTCCGGCGGCTATGCCGCGCACCGCATGTACCACTGGAGCGGCATGACCGGCTGGATGTGGGGACAGGGCATGCACACGTACGGTTTGTGGTGGCCGTGGTTCGGAGTGGCGGCGGGAATTTTGGTCATTATCGGCGCAATTATTTTGTATTTGAAGCCGGAGCAGCGCCGCGCTTGGGGCGCGGTCATATTGATCGCCTCCGTTCTCGACTTCTTTCTCGGCATGGGCGGACTGGTGGCAGGCGTGCTCGGAGTCATCGGCGGAATATCGGCCATGGGCGCATGACGACTGTTTCGTCGTCACGCAGCGCCACGGAAATGCCGTGGTGCGCACGCACCCCGCCTGCCCTTATCCGCAGATCGCCGTTTACAACGGCAAAGGCAACCCCTACGCCGCCAGCTTCACGTGCGCCAACCCGAGGCGGTGACCGCGACAACTTCATCTTCATGATGAAACACTCGGCAAGATTCAAGTCCCCGTCACTGCACGAAAATTTATCTGCGACGGTGACCATGTATTCCCTGCTTCAACTGAGCCCGCAAATGGCTCCAAAATTACGGCCGCGGCAGGTAGAATTACACTCATCGCACGGGAGGCATCATGTTGCGCGTAGGTTTGATCGGCTGGCGGGGAATGGTGGGCAGCGTCCTGATGGAGCGAATGCGCTCCGAGGGCGACTTCAAGGGCATTGAGCCGCACTTTTTCTCCACGTCCAATGCCGGAGGCGGCGCTCCCGCCGAAGCCGCCGGCGCGCCGCTGAAAGATGCGCGCAATCTCCGTGACCTTTCCACCTGCGACGTTTTGATCAGTTGTCAGGGCGGCGAATACACCACCGAAATCTACGCCCCGCTGCGCCACAGCGGCTGGAGCGGCTACTGGATCGACGCCGCGTCCACGCTGCGCATGAGCGACGGCGCCGTCATCATCCTCGATCCCGTCAATCGCGACGTGATCGAGCGCGGCCTCGCCCGCGGCATCCGCGCCTACGCCGGTGGCAATTGCACCGTCAGCTTGATGCTCATGGCCCTCGGCGGCATTTTCAAAGCCGGCCTCGTCGAGTGGGTCACTTCGATGACGTATCAGGCCGCGTCCGGCGCCGGCGCCGCGAAAATGCTCGAATTGATAAAGCAGATGGATTGCCTCACCGAACCCGCGCGCAAATCGCCGTCGAAAAACGCGCTCGAAGTGGATCGCATGGTTCTCGCGGTGCAGCGCTCGTCTGGGCTTCCCACGGAAGAATTCGGCGTGCCGCTGGCCGGCAGCGTGATTCCCTGGATCGACAAGGAAATGCCCGGTGGCCAAACCAAAGAAGAATGGAAAGGCATGGTCGAAGGCAACAAAATCCTCGGCCTTAATCCGCCGGTGCCGATCGACGGCATCTGCGTGCGCATCGGCACCATGCGCTGCCACAGCCAGGCCCTCTGTATCAAGCTCACCAAAGACGCGCCACTCGACGCAATCGAGCAGATGATCGCCGGCTCGAATGAATGGGTTCGCGTGATTCCCAACAACAAAGAATCGAGCATCCGCTGCCTCACCCCCACGGCCGTTTCCGGCACGCTCAACGTGCCCATCGGCCGCTTGCGCAAGCTGAATCTCGGTCCGCAGTACCTCGGAGCGTTCACCGTCGGCGACCAGCTTCTGTGGGGCGCCGCCGAACCCCTCCGCCGCATGCTCGGAATTCTGCGGACTCATCTTGGGTCTTGAACTTACGGGTCACGAACTCCGGATTCCTGAACCCTGGGCGCAGGAATGTGGCGCTGCCTGAATCCGGAGCTTAGCTATTCTTTGTCCGCTGGGTTGACAGGTATATAATCCCGCTGCCTGTGGGTGGATGCGGTTCCATACCGCGTCACGTTTCAGACATTCGCAATCCGGCGAGGAGGGGTGCGATGTACAGAAAGATTTTGTTAATCGGGTCGGCGGTGACGTTGTTCGCGCTGCCCGGGATGGCCCAGAGTTCGCAATTGAACGGCACCTGGAAACTGAATGCATCCAAGAGCGAGATGGGACCAATGGGCGGGGGCGGCAGTGAGACGGACGTCATTGCCGTCAGCGGAAACCAGTTCACGCAGAAGGTCACCAGCCAGTCTCCGCGCGGCACGCAGAGTTACACGCGCTCCTGCAACATCAACGGACAGGAAGAGAAACTCTCGCCGGATAATCCCCGCGCCCACATCGGGCCGGTGGTCATCTCCAGCATCAAGTGCGAGCAAAACGGCGATTCCTTCGTGGTTACCGAAGGTTTCGATATGCGCGGCACCCCGTCCACCGATCAGATGACCTTCACTCCGTCGGATAACGGCGGCACCATGACCATGAGCCGGCAAATCTCCGGCGCGATGAGCATGCAACAGAAGATGGTTTTCGACCGCGAAGGCGCTTCCTCTTCCGATAGCTCCGCGGCTCCGCCGGCCAATGGCGGCATGGCGGCCACTCCCGGTTCCGAAGCGCTGATTCACACCAGCGGCTCGCACCCGGATCTGAGCGGGATGTGGAATCTGGACATGGCGAAGAGCAACTTCGGCCAAGGCCAGGCTCCCGCCAGTGAAGTCGACACCATCACCGAGTCCGGCGACAGCATGAAAGTCGTCACCGCGCAGAAGGGCGGCATGATGGGCGACATGAACACCACCGAGACCTTCACCACCAACGGGCAACCCTCTAGCTGGTCCGGCATGGGCAACACGCAGGTGAAAGGCACGGCCAGTTGGGATGGCGATAAGCTGGTCGTCGACGCCAAGACCAGTTTTCAGGGCAGCGCCGTCAGCATCAAGGACACCTACAGCCTCAGCGCAGACGGCAAGACACTCACGCGCGTCACGCACATCGCGACGGGCATGGGTAATTTCGATACGACGTCGGTGTACGAAAAGGGATAAAGACGGAACGCGCAGCCGGAGCGATCGCAAGTTTTATTGCTGCGGCTTTTGCGATCGCTCCCAGCGCACGCTGTAACGCTCACCCAACCCAAAAGAGATTCGGAATGATCGTAGGCGCCTCGTCCACTTCCCACGCAAAAATCGTTCGCAATTCCAGTGCTACATCCGCCGTGCGCGTCGAACGCGCTATTTCTTTCTCGCTGCGGGCTGACTGATGGCGACAGACGTTGCAGCGGCGAGATTCGGCGGAGACGGCGAGCCTAAGCGTACGCGGTGGTACGCACAGCTCTGGATTCAAGTGCTCTTCGGGATGATCGCCGGAATTTTCTTGGGAATCTTCGATCCGCACCTCGGCGCGCGCATGGAGCCCTTCGGCGACGCCTTCATCAAAGCCATTCGCATGTTGATTGGCCCGATCATTTTCTGCACGGTCGTTCACGGCATCTCGCGAATGGTAAACGTGGCGCGCGTAGGGCGCGTGGCGCTGAAAGCCATCCTGTATTTCGAGGCGTTGACCACCGTCGCGCTTTTCATCGGACTGGCCGCCGTCAATCTGTGGCAGCCGGGGCGAGGAATGAACGTCGATCTCGCGAACGTGGATACCTCCGCGGTGCAGACCTACATTGCGCATCCGGGCGCGACGAGCGTGACGCAATTCCTGATGAACATTATTCCCCGGACGTTCGTCGGGGCGTTTAGCGAAGGAAATGTGCTGCAGGTGCTGGTAATTTCGGTGCTGTGCGCGTTTGGGCTAACGGCCGCAGGCGAGCGCGGCAAACCGCTGGTAGCTTGGATCGAATCGGCGAACCGGATGCTGTTCGCTGTGGTTGGCATCGTGATGTGGGCGGCGCCGATCGGCGCATTCGGGGCGATCGCCTTCACCGTGGCGAAATTCGGCGTGGGATCGCTGGTGTCGCTCGGCAAACTGCTCGGCGGATTTTACGTCACCTGCCTGATTTTCGTTTTTGGCGTGCTGTGGCCGGTGGCGAGCTGGTGCGGGTTCAGCATTTTTAAGCTGATCCGATTCATACGCGAAGAGCTGCTGATCGTGCTGGCGACCACTTCATCGGAAACGGTGCTGCCGCAGCTGATGGAGAAGCTCGAAAAGCTCGGCTGCGAGGAAACCATCGTCGGGCTGGTGATTCCGACGGGCTACTCCTTCAATCTCGATGGGACTTGCCTCTATCTCGCCACGACCGCGGTATTTTTGGCGCAAGCTACCAACACGCACCTGAATCTCTGGCAGCAACTGGGGCTGCTCGCGGTGTTGCTGCTTTCTTCGAAAGGCGCGGCGGGAGTTGCGGGCGCGGCTTTCGTGGTGCTGGCGGCAACGATCGCTTCCACCGGGATTATTCCCGTGGCGAGCATCGCGCTGGTGCTGGGAATTCACCGGCTGATGTCCGAAGGGCTGACTCCCACAAACGTGGTGGGAAATGCGGTGGCAACGATTGTGGTGGCGAAGTGGGAGCGGGCGCTGGATGAAGAGCGCCTCCATTCCGCACTGGATGGCGGAATGGAGGCTGCAATGCCCGTGACGCAGAGCTAGAGCTTTTGCTTAGACTTTGGCCTGGGCTCTGGCCGAAGAGTTGAGGATTTTGTCGAGGCGGTCCAGCACCTGCATGGCCGTGAAGCACTGCTGCACGCTGGCGTTGGGCTCGCGATGTTCCTTGATGGCGGCAAAGAATTCGCGATCCTGAAGCTCGACGCCGTTCATCGAGACATCCACTTTCGTGACGTCGATCTTGTTCTGTTCCCCGTCAAGAAGATCGTCGTAGTAGGCGAGGAACGTGCCGTTGTCGCAGATGTAGCGGAAGTTCGTGCCGAGCGGGCCTTTATTGTTGAACGAAAGCGAAAGCGTGCAGATGGCGCCCGACGGAGTCTTCATCACGATGCCCATATCCATAGCGATTTTCAGCTCCGGATGTGTGGGGCCCTGCACCGCGTAGCAATCGGACACCAACTCGCCGGTCTGATACTGGAAGAGATCGACGGTGTGGCAGGCATGGTGCCAGAGCAGGTGATCCGTCCAGCTGCGCGGCTTGCCGAGAGCGTTCATATTGGTGCGGCGGAAGAAGTAGGTCTGCACATTCATCTGCAGGACCTTCAGCTCTCCCGCTTTGATTTTCTTGTGAACGTACTGATGGCTGGGATTGAAGCGCCGCGTGTGGCCGCCCATGCAGACGACGCCGGTCTCTTTTTGCACTTTCACCAGGCGCTCGGCGTCGGCAAGAGAATCGGCAATGGGAATTTCGATGTGCACGTGCTTACCGGCGCGCATGCACTGCTCGCCTTGCTTGGCGTGAATGGGCGTCGGCGTGGCGAGGATCATGGCTTCGAGGCCCGGTTGCTTGAGGCTCTCCGCAAGATCGCAGGTCCAGTGAGGAATCTTGTATTTCTTGGCGACTTCCTCGGTGGACGCGGGATTGCCGCCCGTTAGCGTGACCACTTCGATGCCCGGAATTTTCGCCAGGGCGTCCAGATGCTTCTGACCGAACGCACCCTGCCCTGCGACGCCTACCTTCATAGCCACCCCCCTTTGGAAATCAGATCAGCCAGCCTTCTTTTCGAGCTCAGCCTTGGAGGCGCGGAGCTTGCGCAACTCGGCATGGATGCGGATCACCGCCATCCACATACCGAGCGGATGCGCTCCGGCTTCGACCAACGGGTGAACCTGCCCGTCGCGGAACTTCTCAATATCGTCGTCCTGCAACGTTTCGAGAACTTTCCCCTCCTCGGGCGTCATGCCGTAGTCTTTCGCCACGGATTTGTAATCATTGACCAGGCGCAGGCGCAGTTCGCGGCTGAAGCGGCTGTCGTAAAGAACCTTGTTCAGTTTGTAGGAGGCCGGCGAAGGGTGCTTATAAAATTCGAAGCCGCCCTTGAACTGATACGTTGCCGGAGCGGACGCGCCTTCCTTCGATTGCGGGATGCCCTTGTGCGGCAAGAAACGCATGACGGCGTGACCGTGATGCCACGTCGGCTGATAGGTGACGAGTTCGCCGCGCTGGCTGCCCATGGCGCCGAACATGATCATCCAGGAAAGCAGTTCGGTGTTGCCGACCTCGTCGAGCTGCTCGTTGGTCAGGTTGATCAGCGCGTCGAGATTGCCCTTTTCCATCTGCGCGATGGCCCAGTGGTCGAACTCGAAATCCGGCTTGGGATATTTCCAGGTGCCGGGGAAATGCGACATGCCGCCGCTGGCGACGATGGCGACGTTTTCCGGGCGGCTGGCGATGATCTTGCCGATGGCTTTGCCGAGTTCGGCGCAGCGCCGGGCCGTGGGCAAAGGCGGAAGATAGGCGTTCACGAAGATCGGGACGACAGGAATCGGGCGCTTCTCAATCACCCATTCGTACACGGCCGCGAACGCGTGGCCGAGCACGGCGTCCTGCGAATAGCCGAGGTCGAAGCCCGCCTTCATCAGCTTATCGAGCAGGTCTTCCGCCAGGCCCTGATGAATGGGAAGCTCGTACTTGCGGCCCGCAAAGTCGGCGTGCGAAAACTCGCCGGAAAGGATCGCGAAGGTGGGCACGGACGTCAGGAAAAACGTCTCCAGGTGATCGCTGCCAATGACGATCACCGCGTCCGGCTTGGCTTCCTCCACATCCTTGCCGATCAGGCGCATCGCCTCGATATCGGCGTCAAGCTGCTTGAGATCTTCCGTGGGCGGCCGGTCGAACAGCTGCGGCGCGTGAACGGTCCCCATCGCTGCGACAATCTTTCCCATGGCTTTACTCCTCTTTTTTGTGCGGTCGGAGCGTGCTGTATGCTGTGCGACTCTCTTCCCACCTTCACCCGAAGAGAGCTCTCACCGACTCAAAATCCGCTACGTGAGATTGTTGCGGATACAGGCAGATTCCGTCAAGCAAAACGTCCCGAGCCCGGTTGGATGCGAAAGCGGAATCAAGTTGTCAGCGGATCGGGCTTTTCGAGGTTAATTTCGAGGTCCTTGATGGCTTTTTGCACCACGGAAGCCTCGATTTTGCCCTCGCGCAAAAGCTCGTGGAGCGTGTTAAAGGCGATGAAGCGCGCGTCCACTTCGAAGAAGTCGCGGAGCGATGCCCTGCTCTCACTGCGGCCGAAGCCGTCGGTACCGAGCGAGGCGATGCCGCGAGGCGTCCACTTGCTGATCATGTTGGGCAGCGCCTTCAGATAATCGCTGGCGGCGACGAAAACGCCGGGCGCACCGGCCAGGCATTCGGAGACGTAAGAAACGCGCGGTTTTTCGGCCGGATGCAGCATGTTCCAGCGCTCGGCCTCGATGCCGTCGGTGTAAAGCTGCTTATAGCTGGTCACGCTCCATACGTCGGCGGCCACATGGTACTTCGAGTCCAAAATTTCCTGCGCCTTCAGCACTTCGCGGAGGATCGAGCCGCTGCCGAAAAGCTGCGCGCGCAATTTCGACTTGCTGCCGGCGGCGGGCCGATAGCGGTACATGCCCTTCAGAATGCCTTCGCGAGAACCAGCGGGCATCGTCGGCATTTCGTACGGCTCGTTCATCACAGTGATGTAATAGAAGAGGGCTTCGCCCTTGTTGTACATGCGATCGATGCCGTCTTCGATGATCGTGGCGATCTCGAAAGCATACGCGGGATCGTAGGCGCGCAGCGTGGGCACGGGCAGAGCCAGCACGTGGCTATTGCCGTCCTGGTGCTGCAAACCTTCGCCGGCGAGCGTGGTTCTTCCGGCCGTGCCGCCGATCAGGAATCCCCGGCAGCGCGAATCCGCGGCGGCCCAGATCAGGTCCGCGACGCGCTGGAAACCGAACATGGAGTAGTAGATGAAGAATGGAATCGTGTTGATGCCGTAGTTGGCGTAGGCCGAACCGGCGGCGATGAACGAGGAAATCGAACCGGCCTCGGTGATTCCCTCTTCGAGGATCTGGCCGTTTTTCGCTTCCTTGTAATAGAGCAGCGTGTTCATATCGACCGGCTCGTAGAGCTGGCCCTGGCTGCTGTAGATGCCGACCAGGCGGAAGAGCGACTCCATGCCGAAGGTGCGCGCTTCGTCCGGAACGATCGGCACGATCAGCTTGCCAATTTCCGGATCGCGGAGCATTTTTCGCAGCATGGCGACGAACGCCATCGTGGTGGAAACTTCGCGGCCCTCACTGCCGGTCAAGAACTCGGAGAAAAGCTCTTTGCGGTCGCCAACCAGTGCCTTCGCACGCACGCGGCGCTGCGGGACGTAGCCGCCCAGCTTCTTGCGGCATTCCTGCATGTAGCGCATCTCCGGGCTGTTGTCGGGCGGACGGTAGAAGGAAACGTCCTCGATCTGGTCTTCGCGAATCTTCAGTCCGAAACGCTCGCCGAAATGGCGCAGCGCGTCTTCATCGAGCTTTTTCTGCTGATGCGTGACGTTGCGGCCCTCCACCGCCTCGCCCAGCCCGTAGCCCTTGATCGTGCGGGCAAGAATGACGGTTGGCGAGCCCTTGTGATCGACGGCCGCTTTGAACGCGGCGTACACCTTCTTCGGATCGTGGCCGCCGTGGCGCATCTTCTGCAGCTGCTCGTCCGTGTAGCCTTCCACCATCTTCAGCAAACGCGGATCGGCGCCGAAAACACGCTCGCGGACGTATGCGCCCGATTCCACGACGAACTTCTGATATTCGCCGTCGACAATTTCGCCGAGGCGCTTGGCCAGCAGTCCTTCGGTGTCCTGGTCGAAGAGAGGATCCCAGTCGGAACCCCAGACGCACTTGATCACATTCCAGCCCGCGCCGCGAAAGGCCGCTTCGAGTTCCTGAATGATGTGGCCGTTGCCGCGCACGGGACCGTCGAGGCGCTGGAGGTTGCAGTTGACGACGAAAATCAAGTTGTCGAGATGTTCGCGCGAGGCCAGCGTGATCGCGCCGAGGGTTTCGGGCTCGTCGGTTTCGCCATCGCCCACAAACGCCCAGACCTTCGCGTCGGAAGGCGCCTTGAGGCCGCGATCTTCCAGATAGCGCATGAAGCGGGCCTGATAGATGGACATGATCGGGCCAAGGCCCATGGAAACCGTGGGAAACTCCCAAAAGTCGGGCATCAACCAAGGGTGCGGGTAAGACGACAGCCCGCCGCCGGGCTTGAGTTCGCGCCGGAAATTTTCGAGCTGCTGGGCGGTGAGGCGCCCTTCCAAAAATGCGCGCGCGTATACGCCGGGCGCGGCGTGGCCCTGCAAATAAACCGAGTCGCCCTCGAATTCATCGCTGCGGGCGCGGAAGAAGTGATTGAAACCGACTTCGAACAGAGTAGCGATGGAGCCGTAGGTGGAAAGATGGCCGCCGATATTGTGTTCCAGGCGATTGGCGCGGACGACCATCGCGAGTGCGTTCCAGCGGACGAGACTTTTTACTTTTCGTCCGAGTTCCTGATCGCCGTCGAAGGGCGCCTGCTCGCTGTGATGAATCGTGTTGACGTAAGGGGTGTTGGCAGCGAATGGAACCGGGACGCCGCGGGCGGTCGCTCGCTCGCCGATTTCACGCAGAATCCGTTGGGCCAGGCCGGGCTTGCCCTGGTCCACTACAGCGTCAAACGACTCGATCCACTCCCATACTTCTTCCAGCTCGTCGATTTCCCCTGGATGCACGTCAGCACGCGTGACCATTTTCCCCAGACCTTTCCGATGGCCAGTGAAGCCACTCCATCAACTTTCCTATTCCAATATAGCGCATTTTACGGCGGGCGATTCGCAAATGCGGGAGGCGTTGATCCAAAATGTGCATCTTTGCCACAAGAAATTTGGATGCGAGGGCCGGGAAACTCGCCGCAGATGACCGCGAAAGCAGCGGTGCCCCTCTGCAGGTGTGGTACACTTCATGGAAGCCGGTTCTCGTTCGCAGAACCTGCTGCAAGTGCGCCCGTAGCTCAGCTGGATAGAGCGTCTGGCTACGAACCAGAAGGTCGGGAGTTCGAATCTCTCCGGGCGCACCACTTCTTTCTTGATTCGGTTGCTAATCCCGCAAGTTGAAGAATCCCAGCACTCAGCCCAAGGCACACTTGCAGCTGGAACGCAGCATGCGGCTGAGTTATGCTCGTCACAGAATTTTGCAGGAGGGCGGCAATGGCGCAAGCGATTCCCGAAAAATTTCTCGATCTGTTTCAGAAGCAGGCGTTCGCCAATCTGGCCACCGTCATGAGCGACGGCAGCCCGCAAGTCACGCCCGTTTGGGTGGACTACGACGGGAAACATGTGCGGTTCAATTCGGCCCTGGGCCGCGTGAAGGATAAGAACGTCCGCCGCGATCCGCGCGTATCGCTTTCCATACTCGATCCAGCCAATCCGTATCGCTATCTGGCGATTCGCGGGCGCGTCGTCGAAATCACCCAAAAGGGCGCGGACGAGCACATCAACAGCTTGGCGAAAAAATATCTTGGGAAGGATGAGTATCCCTACCGCCAGCCGGGAGAGGTCCGTGTACTGTATAAGATCGAGCCTGAGAAAGTTAGCTCGGCGGGATAATTCCAAGCGGGCGTCACCTTGATCGTAGCTGGCAACTGATCGCCGAGTAGCCAACTTCGATCTTTGGAGCGGGCCGCCCGCCCGATCATCAGAGGTCTGGTCCCAATGCTACCAGATACGATACCGGCCCGCTGCAATCGACCTCCTGAAAAAAGCTGTCAACCTTAATCCCCGATCTGCCATCTCATAAACCGAACATGCGCATGCACTATTTGATTTGCGCGTCACTCATTCTGGGCTTGGCTCTCCCGGCTTTTGCCGGTTCCACTCGAAACGACGATCTCGCCCGAATCGCGAGCGCCACGGACGTCTTCCACGATATCGTGGACACGCCGGACAGCTCCATCCCACTCGATGTCATCCAATCCGCGGCGTGCATCGCCATCATTCCCGGCGATAAGCGCTTTGCTTTCTTTTTCGGGGGCCAGTACGGAAAGGGATTGGTCACATGCCGCGTCGGACAGCAGTGGAGCGCGCCGGCGTTCGTGATGATTAGTGGCGGAAGCTTTGGTCTCCAGTTTGGTGGATCGTCGACCTCTTTGATTTTGGTTTTTCGCAACCGCGATGGCCTGAAGCAACTCCTGAGCGACAAATTTAAATTTGGCGGGGACGCAACGGCGGCAGCAGGACCCATAGGACGCCACGTGGGCGCGTCCACCGATCTGGAACTTCACGCCGAAATACTCACCTATTCCCGTAGCCGGGGCATCTTTGCCGGAATCAGCTTAAACGGAGCCGTATTTGAACCCGATCAGGACGGCGATGTGGCAATGTACGGACCAAGCGTGCATACGGAACAAATTCTGAATGGGAAAGTCGCTGCACCGCAATCCACCGAGAGTCTGCTTTCGGAAATCAAGAAATATGCGTTGGGCTAGCTCCGTCGGAAGGTGTTTGGCTGGCTCATACATGCCGATGAGAACGCCAGCCAGGTAAGCAGAGTTTCTCCCTTCGTATGCCCCACCGGCCATCTCGCTATGAACCAGAAGGTCGGGAGTTCGAATCTCTCCGGGCGCGCCACTTCTTTTTCGATTCGACTGCTGTTCGCGTGAATAAGAGCGCAATTCCCCAAGTTCGCACACCAAGCGCGGGGCACCCGCAAAACGTCTCCTGAAGTCAATTGCCAAGATGTATCATGCGCCGGTGAAGTGCGTTTCGATCTTTGGAGTGAGCCATCCGCCCAAAGCTCCCAGCAGAGAACGGGCAGCCGATTTACGACGATGGAGGTCGCACCCGTGCTCATGACGCGGCCACCGTTTCCTGATTCGCCTGTGACACGGCATTGGCGAGGTGCGCGCCGTGCATCGCTGCTATGGCAAGCGGCAATTGGCGCCCTGGCCGTCGTGCTTTTGGGGTGCACCAGCACGGCAGCACCGTCGCCGCGGTTGCCGCTGACGCTTGTCCGCGATATTCCGCTGCCGGGACGAACCACGCGATTCGACTACGAGAGCGTGGATTCCACGACCGGCCTGCTCTTCATTGCGCACCTGGGCGACAGTCACGTGCTGGCCTTCGATACCAACACGCAGAAATTGGTGGCTGACATTCCGAATGTTTCCAAGGTTCACGGCGTTCTCGCCGTACCGTCGCTCGGGCGCGTGTACGCGAGCGCCACGGGAACCAACGAGGTGGTCGCCATCGATGAACGAACCCTGCGGATCGTGGCGCGGATTCCGGGAGGAGATTACCCCGACGGGCTGGCTTTCGATCCCGAGGACCACCAACTTTTCGTTTCGGACGAGGCAGGTCGAACCGACACCGTGATCGATACGGACACGGAGCGGCGAGTCGCGACGGTGCAACTGGGCAGCGAGGCCGGGAACACGCAGTTCGATGCCGCGTCCGGACAGATGTATGTGGACGCACAATCCGAGAATGAGCTGGTGGCGATCGATCCCGAGACGAAAAAGATCACAGGACACTATGCGCTGCCCGGCTGCGAGCACGATCACGGCCTGAACATCGACGTTCCCGACCGGCTAGCGTTCATCGCGTGCGACGGCAACGCGAAGCTGTTGACCTTTGATCTGAAAACGATGCGCCAGACCGGAATCGATTCCGTGGGCAAGGACCCCGACGTCCTGTGCTTCGACGCAAAACTCAAGCGCCTGTACGTGGCGAGCGAGAGCGGAGTCGTGGCGGTGTTTGAGGAGAAAGACAGAAAGCTCGTGAAACTCGGACAGGAGTTTCTGGCGTACGAAGCGCATTCAGTGGCGGTGGACAGACAGGATCGGGTCTACTTCCCCCTCGAAGACGTGAACGGACGCCCGGTCTTGCGTGTGATGGCTCCGCTACCAAACTGAAACCGGACCGCAAGTAGATCAGGGTGCGCTGCCCCTAGCCGAAGCATCCGGCGATTACTACAGGTCGCGGCAGCTTGACAATCGATTCGGAGTCTGGCCCAATCGGGCCGGTCGCGCGTTTTTCAGTGGAATGCCGGAAATTGATCGCGCTATTGCGGCCTGATTGCACGCTGGTCCGCGGTGCGCTGTTTCCGGCTCGGCGACAAGCAATTATCCCGGAGGGAGGTTCTACCAGCCAGGCATGATTATCGACTCTCACCAGCATTTCGTTCGTCTCGCAAAACATCCGGACGTGGAGGGCTTCCGTAAAGAACAGCTTGCCGGGAAAAATCCCGAGGCGCTGCCCAACATCTCGGATGCCGACGTTAAGAAGAGTCTGGAGCAAGTGGTCGGCTTGATGGAATCACGCGGCATTGATGTCGCGTTCGCTTCTCCGCGCGCCAAGGCGATGGCGACGCATGAAGGCGCGGTGGAGCAGAACGCCATCTGGGCCGATCTCAACAACGGCCTCATATCCCGCGCGTGCCAATTGACTCCTGGGCGCTTCGTGCCGGTGGGCATGCTCGGGCAACATCCCTCGTGCCCGTCCGAGCAAGTGGCTAAGCAGATTGAGCGCTGGACCAAGGAGAGTTTCGTCGCATTCAATTTCGATCCCGACGGTACCGGCGGCCGCTGGCTAAACCAACCCTTCACCGGGAAACACAATTATCCGGTGTTCGAAGTGGCGCAGGGGCTGGACGTGCCGCTGGTGCTGCACGGCAGCGAGTCGATCAACAAAAACTTCCCGCATACGGCGGTGCAATATCTGGTGGCCGACATCACAGGCTTCGTGCAACTGATGATGGCCAAGGATCTGTTCCGGGATTTCCCGCGCCTGCGCTTTCTGATCCCGCATGCCGGCGGCGCGCTGCCTTGCCAAATCGGGCGCTGGAGGGCGATCGCCAAGCACAACAACTGGGCCAGTCCGGACGAGATTCTCGGCAACGGCAATGTGTTCGTCGACACCTGCGTTTACAACGACCTCAACATGCAGATGCTGTTCGACGCCGTGCCGCTCGACAACATCCTGTTTGGTTCGGAATGCGATGGCGCATTCCCTGGTGTCGTGAACGAGGCGACGAACGACCATTACGACAATACGCGCCGCTATGTGGACGATTCGAAGCTCAGCGCCTCCGACAAGGACCGAATTTATGCGGCCAACGCGCGGCGCGTTTATCCGCGCGCGAGCCGCTGGATCAAGGCGTAGAGCCGGAGCAGAAATCCGCCGCGTTCCGGGCACTTGACTTCATGTGCCCGGTACCGCATTCACATCCACGAAGACGATAGCGACTTCCATCGTCATACCTGCGGAAGCGCGCCGTCGGCGGGCACGGACGCCAGATGGCGGCGGCGCGCCCATCCCGGGCGCAGGCGGTCCATATAGAGGTACACGACCGGGGTGGTGAAAAGCGTCAGCATCTGGCTGACGATCAGCCCGCCGACGATGCTGATGCCCAGCGGGCGGCGCAACTCCGCGCCCATGCCGGTGCCGAGCGCCAGCGGCAAACCTCCCAGGAGCGCGGCCATGGTGGTCATCATGATCGGGCGGAAACGCAGCAGGCACGCTTCATGAATCGCTTCGAGCGGCGACTTCCCTTCCTTGCGCTCGGCATCGAGCGCGAAGTCGATCATCATGATCGCGTTCTTCTTCACGATGCCGATCAGCAGAATGATGCCGACGATGGCGATCACGCTCAGGTCCATACGGCAAAGCAGCAAAGCGAGGATCGCGCCCACGCCCGCTGAAGGGAGCGTGGAGAGAATCGTCACCGGGTGAATGTAGCTTTCGTAGAGCATGCCGAGCACGATATAGACCGCGACCAGCGCGGCGAGAATCAGCAGCAGCTCGTTCTTGAGCGAAGATTGAAACGCCTGAGCCGTCCCCTGGAACGTGGCGTGAATCACCGATGGCATGCCGATCTGGTCGGCGGCCTGAGTGACAGCGTCAACGGCATCGCCGAGCGCGACATTGGGCGCCAGATTAAACGAGAGCGTGATCGCGGGAAACTGGCCCTGGTGATTCACGGCCAAAGACGTTGTCCGCGGCTCGAAGTGCGTAAACGCGCTGAGCGGAACTTCCATGCCGGTGGAAGAGCGAACGTAGATGCCTTTCAGCGAATCCGGATTCTGCTGATATTTCGGGTCCACCTCCATGACGACGTGGTACTCGTTCAACTGCGTGAAGACGGTCGAGACCTGGCGCTGGCCAAACGCGTCGTAAAGCGTGTTGTCGATGGTCGCGGCATCGAGGCCGAGGCGCGAAGCCGTATCGCGGTCGATCACCAGCCGCGCTTGCAAGCCGCGGTTCTGCTCGTCCGTGGAGACATCGCGCAATTGCGGCAAGGTTTTCAACTTGGCGAGCATACGAGGCGCCCAGGTGTTGAGGGCGGAAAGGTCTGAACTTTCGAGCGTGTATTGATATTGCGCGTTGCTGGAGCGCCCGCCGACGCGGATGTCCTGATTGGCCTGGAGGTAGAGCGTCGCGCCGGGCACGACCGCTAGCTTCTTTCGCAGGCGGCCGATCACTTGTTGCGCGCTCGCCGTTCGTTCTGAAAGTGGCTTCAACGTGATGAACATTCGCCCGGTGTTGCTGGTGCCGCCGGTGCCGCCCGCAAACGTGATTACGCTGGCCACCGCGGGGTCAGCGGCGACGATTTGGCTGTATCGCTGCTGCTTCGCGCTCATCGCCGCGAACGAAATATCCTGCGACGCCTGGATATTGCCTCCGATCGCGCCGGTATCCTGCTGGGGGAAGAATCCTTTCGGTACGTAGATGTAGAGCGCGACGTTCAAAATCACCGTGGCGACGGTGATCGCCAGCGTGAGCGGCTGATGGTCGAGCACCCAGCTTAACCCGCGCGCGTAGGCCGAGCGCATATTCTCGAAGCCGCGTTCGCTGAGCCGGTAGATCCAGTTGTGGCCTGTTTTCTTGACCGGCTTCAGAAATTTCGCGCAGAGCATCGGCGTGGTCGAAAGCGAAACGCACAGCGACATGGCAATGGCGATGCTCAGAGTTACGGCAAACTCGCGAAACAGCCGCCCGACGATCCCTCCCATCAGCAAAATCGGAATAAAGACGGCGATCAGCGAGGCACTCATCGAGAGCACCGTGAAGCTGATTTCACGCGAGCCGCGCAGCGCCGCTTCGTAGGCAGGCAGGCCCGCTTCGTGATAGCGGGTGATGTTTTCGATCACCACGATGGCGTCGTCCACCACGAAGCCGGTGGCAATCGTCAGCGCCATCAGCGACAGGTTATCGACTGAATAGCCCAGCAGGTACATCACGGCGAACGTACCGACCAGCGAAACGGGCAATGCCAATGCCGGTATCAGCGTGGCCCACACGTTGCGCAGAAAAACGAAAATGACCAGGATCACCAGGACTACGGTGATCAGCAAGGTGATCTGAATATCCTTCACCGAGGCGCGAATGGTGGTGGTGCGGTCGGAGGCAACGACCAAGTCAATCGCCGCAGGAATCGAGGCGCGAATGAACGGCAGCACGGCATCGATCCGATCCACCGTGCCAACAATGTTTGCCCCTGGCTGCCGAAAGACGATGACCACAACGCATGGTTTGCTGTTCTGCAAACCGGAGACATAGATGTTCTCAACCGAGTCCCGCACGGTCGCGATGTCTCCCAGCCGCACTGGCGCGCCATTGTGATACGCGACGATGATCTTGCGATAGTGATCCGCGTCGAAGAGCTGGTCGTTATCTTCCAGCACCCAGCGGACCAGGCCGTTCTCGACCTCTCCCTTGGGCTCATCGGAATTGACCGACGCAATCGCGTTGCGCACGTCCTCCAGCCCGATCCCATACTGCGCCAGAACTGCCGGATTCAGCTCCACGCGAACCGCCGGGCGGGCGCTGCCTCCGATATTCACTTGCCCCACGCCGTCGACTTGCGAAAGCTTCTGCGCGATGATCGATTCGCCGACGTCGTAGAGGCGCCTGAGCGGCAGCGTATCCGACCGCATCGCCAGGATCATGATCGGCGAATCGGCAGGATTGGTCTTCCGATAGGTCGGCAGGCTGGGCAGGTTCGTGGGCAGTTGGCCGGCAGCCGCGTTGATGGCCGCCTGGACGTCGCGCGCGGCCGCGTTAATGTTGCGATTCAGGTCGAACTGCAACGTGATCGAGGTCGAGCCGGCCAAACTGGTCGACGTCATTTCCGTCACGCCCGCAATGCGCCCGAATTGCCTCTCGAGTGGCGTGGCCACTGAAGAAGCCATCGTCGCGGGGTTCGCGCCAGGCAGAAATGCCTGCACGGAAATCGTGGGGAAATCGACTTCCGGGAGCGGCGCAACCGGAAGGAAACGGTAGGCAATCACGCCCGCCAGCAGGACCGCCAGCGTCAGCAGCGACGTGGCCACCGGCCTGCGAATGAACACCGACGAGATATTCATGGTGTTCGGCGCCCCGTTCCTCTAGTCGATCGAGTCAATCACTGCTTCGGAGCCGGTAGAATTGCCGACGCGAACGTGCCGGAACCTCTTCGCCAGCCGGTCGAACGCCAGATACACGACGGGAGTGGTGTAGAGCGTCAGAACCTGGCTGATCAGCAGCCCGCCGACGATACTGATGCCCAGTGGGCGGCGCAATTCCGAACCCGTTCCGGTGCCCAGAGCGAGCGGCACGCCGCCGAGCAGCGCCGCCATCGTGGTCATCATGATCGGACGGAACCGCAACAGGCACGCCTGATAGATGGCCTCGCCAGGCGGCTTCCCTTCCTTGCGCTCCGCGTCGAGCGCGAAATCGATCATCATGATGGCGTTCTTCTGCACAATGCCGATCAGAAGAATAATTCCGATCAGCGCGATCACGCTAAAATCGGTGCCGCAGACCCACAGCGCCAGAATCGCGCCCGCGCCAGCGGACGGAAGCGTGGAAAGAATCGTGAGCGGGTGGATGTAGCTTTCGTAGAGAATGCCGAGCACGATGTACACGGTCACGATGGCAGCGAGCACCAACAGCGGCTCGTTGGCCAGCGACGACTGAAACGCCCGCGCCATTCCCTGAAAGCTCGGATGAATCGAAGCGGGCAAATCGATTTCGCGCGCGGCCTTGTTGATCGCGGTCACCGCCTGTCCGAGAGAGGCGCCCGGGGCCAGGTTAAACGAAAGAGTGACCACCGGAAATTGGCCCTCATGGTTCACCGCAACCGGCTCGGTCTTTTGCTCGACGTGCGAAAATGCGCTGAGCGGTACTTGCGTCCCGTTCGATGACTTCACGTAAATATCTTTCAGCGCGCCGGGGTTTTGCTGAAACTGCGGAGCCACTTCGAGAACCACGTGATACTGGTTCTCCTGCGTGAAAATCGTGGAGACCTGCCGCTGGCCGAACGCGTCGTAAAGCGTCGCATCAATGGCCGCGGGCAAGACGCCCAGCCGAGCGGCCGTGTCGCGGTCGATCACCAAATTTTCGGCGCGGCCGTTGTCGAGCTGGTCGGTGGCCACGTCTCGCAATTGCGGCAGCGATCGCAGTTTCGCCGCTAGCCTCGGCGCCCATTGCGCTAATTCCTGTGCGTCGGCGTCCTCGATCGAATACTGATACTGCGTGCGGCTCACGCGGTCCTCGATGCTCAAGTCCTGCACCGGCTGCATGTAAAGCGTGATGCCCTGCACTTTCGCGAGCTGGGGCTCGAGCCGCCGAATCACGTCGGACGCCGCGTCGCTGCGCTCGTCGCGCGGCTTCAAGTTGATCTGAATCCGCCCGCTGTTCGGCGTCATGTTGGTCCCGTCCACGCCGATGAACGACGACAAACTCACCACGTCCGGATCCTTCAGGATCACGTCTGCCAGCGCCTGCTGCCTCCGCGCCATTGCTTGAAACGAAATATCCTGCGCGGCGTCCGAGACGCCCAGAATCACGCCCGTGTCCTGCACCGGGAAAAATCCCTTGGGCACGTAGTAGTAAAGCAGGATGGTCGCCACCAGCGTGCCGACGGTCACCACAAGCGTCGCCGTCTGGTGCCGCAGCACCACCCGCAGCGTCTTCGCGTACCAATGATTCAGCCGGTTCACGAAGTTTTCCGACGCGCGCGAGAAGCGGCTTTGCTTCCAGCTCTCTTCATGCTTCAGCAGCTTCGAGCACATCATCGGCGTCAGCGTCAGCGAGACAAATGCCGACACCAGAATCGTCACGCCCAGCGTTACCGCAAACTCGCGGAAGAGCCGCCCGATGATGTCGCCCATGAAGAGCAGCGGAATCAGCACGGCGATCAGCGACACCGTCAGCGAAACGATCGTGAATCCGATCTGCTCCGAGCCTTTCAGAGCCGCCTGGAGAGGCGAATCGCCGCTTTCGATGAACCGCGCGATGTTTTCGATCATTACGATCGCGTCGTCCACCACGAAGCCGGTGGAGATCGTCAGCGCCATCAGAGATAAATTGTCCAGGCTGTATCCCGCCAGATACATCACGCCAAACGTGCCCACGATCGAAAGCGGCACGGCCACGCTGGGAATGATCGTGGCTGACGCGCTGCGCAAAAAAAGGAACATGACCATCACCACCAGCGCGATGGTCAGCAGCAACTCGAACTGCACGTCCTTCACCGACGCTCGAATCGTCGTGGTGCGGTCGGTGAGCGTCACCACGTGGACCGACGACGGCAGAGACGCCTGCAGCTGCGGCAGCAACTCCTTCACGCGATCCGCCACGCCGATGATGTTCGTGCCCGGCTGACGCTGGATATTCAAGATGACCGCCGGCTCTTTGTTCATCCACGCGGCTTGCGCGTCGTTCTCCGCGCCGTCGATCACCTGCGCCACGTCGGACAGCCGCACCGGGCTGCCGTTGCGATACGCCACGATCAGGGGCAAATAATTCGCGCTGGATAGCAGCTGGTCGTTGTCCTCAATCGTGTAGGACTGGCGCGGCCCCTGCAGATTGCCTTTCGCCTGATCCACGTTCGCGTTCTGCAGCGCCACGCGCAAATCTTCCAGGCTCAGCCCGTACGACGCCAGCTCCAGCGGATTTGCCAGCACGCGTACCGCCGGCTTTTGCCCGCCGCTGATGGTCACCAACCCAACTCCGGAGAGTTGCGAAATCTTCTGCGCCAGATTGGTGTCCGCGTAGTCTTCCACCTTCTGCAGCGGCAGCGTCTTCGACGTGAGCGCCAGCGTCAAAATCGGCGTGTCGGCAGGATTCACCTTGCTGTACGTCGGAGGGTTGGGCAGGTCGCGCGGCAGGTACGTCGTTGCGGCGTTGATCGAGGCCTGCACTTCCTGCTCGGCCACATCGATGTTTTCTTTCAGATCGAACTGCAGCGTGATCAGCGACGCACCAAAGGAGCTCGTGGACGTCATCTGCGTCAGCCCAGGGACTTCGCCGAACTGGCGTTCGAGCGGCGTGGTCACCGACGAAGCCATCACGTCCGGGCTCGCGCCGGGATAAAACGTCAGCACCTGAATGGTGGGGTAATCAACCTGCGGAAGAGCCGAAACGGGAAGCTGCGTGTACGCCACCGCGCCTGCGAGGAGCACCCCCAGCATCAGCAGCGAGGTCGCTACCGGGCGGAGTATGAACGGCCGCGACGGGCTCACGGGTGCAGCCCGGAATCCGCGTTTGCATCGGCTGCGCCATTCGGATTGCTCGAATGCGTCACCACCACGGCGCCGGGCTGGAGTTTGTCTCCGCCGTCCACCACCACATCTTCGCCGGCGCTCAGCCCCTGGCGAATCACGGAGCTATTTCCCTCGGTGCAATCCACCTGCACCGGCTGCACGTCCGCCTTGTGATCGTTTCCCACTAGATACACAAACGTCGTGCCCTCGGTGCCTTTCTGCACCGCCGCGGATGGAACCACGATCACGTTTTTGCGCTCGCTCAGCAGCAGTCGCACGTTTACAAATTGATTGGGCCAAAGCGCAAGCTTCGGATTGGCGAATTCCGATTTCAGCTTGATGGTTCCCGTCGTCGGGTCGATCTGATTGTCGATGGTCAGCAGTTTCCCAGTTCCGAGTTTCACGTTGTTGTCGCGGCCGTACGCTTCCACCATGAGCTGGCGCCCGCGCATTTCGTTCATGACCTTGGGCAACTCGTCTTCGGGAAGAGTAAACATCACCGCAATGGGATTCACTTGCGTGATTACCAGCATGCCATTCGCGTCCGTGGCGTGAACGATGTTGCCCGGATCCACCAGTCTGAGCCCCACGCGCCCATCGATCGGCGACGTGATGTGGCAATAGCTCAAATTGAGCTTCGCGCTGGCGATTTGGGCTTCGTCGGACTGGATCGCACCATCGTATTGCCCCACCTGCGCTTGCTGCGTGTCCAGTTGCTGGCGTGAAATCACGCCGTCCTTCCAGAGTTGCTCGTAGCGATTCAAGTCGACCTTCGCATCCTTCTGCGAAGCCTGGTCCTTGGCCAACTGCCCTTGCGCCTGCTCCAGAGCCACTTGATATGGCCGCGGATCGATTTCCGCCAACTCGTCGCCCGCCTTCACGAACTGCCCCTCCCGGAAATAGACCTTCATGATCTGCCCATCCACGCGGGAGTGGACGGTCACCGTGTTGTAGGCTGTCACAGTTCCCAATCCGGTAAGGTAGTACGGCATATTCGTCTTCAACACCGGCACCACACCAACCGAAATTGGCTGGTCCGCGTTCACGTTCTTGGCGGATTCCTTCGTTCGCGACACCTGGTAAACGATCGCGCCCGCCACCACCAGCAGGACCAGCACCCCCCATACCCATCTGTGGCTTTTCGGCCGATCGCCGCGGGGAGGTTCAGCGAGAGGTTGATTCGTTGCGTGCGTAGCTTCCGTTACCGACATACCTGATCCTTGCGCCTAAAACTGGACACGGACCGTTAGACGTACCCGTTAGCTCCGAGGATACACCATCCCGCGCCTGCGCCGTGGACGTCGCGAATTCCGCGCTTTGCGCGGCGCCCCATGCCTCGAATTCCCAAATCCGGAACCACGAACCCTGTCACCGGAGAGAAATTATCCCGTCTGTCACAGCCCACACACGTTCGCGCAACACCCCTCAGCTAACAATCCCGCACCCAGCCGGCTGGTCAATCAACTCTCAGGAGGAATTGATGTCGCTAAGAAGCTTCGCAGCAAGCTCGATGCGTCTGGCTCGCCTGGCGCTCGCCACGCTGGCCGTATCGCAGTTCGCCATCGGCGCTCCGCTCGCCGGCGCGCACCAGCAGGAAAATCAGCATTCCACGCGCACGCCCATCAAACACGTCATCATCATCATTGGCGAAAACCGCACCTTCGATCATCTGTTTGCCACCTACGTACCCGAACACCATCAGCGCATTTGGAATTTGCTGTCCGAGGGCATCGTCAAGCCGGACGGCACGCCCGGTCGCAATTACAAGCTGGCCCAGCAGAATGCCGCAACCGATACCGGCGCCTTTTCGATCAGCCCGACGATCACCGGTTCTCTGTCGCCTCTGCCCGCGCCTCTCAACGGCGGGCCAACCAATCCTTGTACCAGCTACGGAATGTGCACGCTGGCCGATTCGATGTCGTCCGAATACGCTCTCTCCCAATCTCCCGTTGATTACAATGAGTTTCTGCTCACCGGTGGAACGGGACTAACCGGAAAGGTCCCCGACTCGCGCATCACCGGCGTCTCCAGCACCGCGCCGTATTCGTCGCTGCCGGCCGGTCCGTTCCAAATCACCAATCAGACGGCTATGACCGACGATTCCTACGCCGCCAGCCCCGTTCACCGCTTCTACCAGATGTGGCAGCAGGAGGATTGCAGCGTCGCCCATGCAACGCGCTCCAATCCCAGCGGCTGCAGGGCGGACCTCTTCCCGTGGGTTGAAGTGACCGAGGGCGCGGGATCGAACGGCCGTCCGCAGCCGTCGAACTTCAGCACCGATTACGCCCCCGGAAAAGTAACCACCGGTGAGGGCTCAACTTCCATGGGCTTTTACAACATGATCGAGGGCGATTTGGCGTATACCAAGTCTCTCGCGGATACCTTTGCCATTAGCGACAACTACCACCAGGCCGGGATGGGCGGAACGGGATTGAATCACATCCTGCTGGGCTTTGGTGACGATATCTCGTTTAGCGATGAGAACGGCCATCCGCTCGTTCCTCCGCACAACGTCACCACTCCATTCGGCGGGCCGGTCGACGAAGTCGAGAATCCGAACCCCGAGGCCGGCACCAACAACTGGTACAGCCAGGATGGTTACGGCGGCTATGGCAACGCCACCACGCTCACCGGCGCGTCCACCGGCGTGTACGGTGGCGGCAGCTATAGTGAGTGCTCCGATACTTCCCAGCCTGGAGTTGGGCCGGTGGTCAGCTACCTCAAGTCCATCGGCATCAAGCCGAACTGCGAGCCCGGACGCTACTACCTCCTGAACAACTACAACCCCGGCTACTTTGGCGACGGCAGCGACGCCTACACGGATAACAACCCCAACAACATCCCGTTCACCGTGCCGGGCACCACGCAACGCAGCATCGCCGACGTGATGCTTGCCGCCGGCGTTTCCTGGGCAACCTACTTCGATCAGTGGAACGCCTATGTCAATGACAAGTACGAGCTCGACTACGGCAAGGTGGGTCCGCAAAGCGACGCGTACTGCAACATCTGCAACCCGTTCCAGTACCAGAAGCAGATCATGACCAACGCCTCGATCCGCACCACGCACATGTTCGATGTCACTCAGCTCTACACGGACATCCAAAACGACACGCTGCCCGCCGTCTCCTTCGTCAAGCCCAGCGGATGGGCCGACGGCCACCCGGCCTCCTCCAAGTGGGATATCTTCGAGGGCTTCGTCCGGAAAGTCGTGCAGGAAGTGCAGTCCAAGCCGGATCTCTGGAACAGCACCGCGATCTTCATCACCTCCGACGAAGGCGGCGGCTACTACGATTCAGGTTACGTTCAGCCGCTCGATTTCTTCGGCGATGGCACCCGCATTCCGCTGATCGTTGTGTCTCCGTGGGCGAAGCCGGGCTACGTCTCGCACGAATACACCGATCACGTCTCCCTGCTGAAGTTCATCGAGCGCAACTGGAATCTCCCCACTATCACCAATCGCAGCCGGGACAACATGCCCGATCCCATCACGGCACCCGGCAATCCCTACGTTCCCCTCAACCGTCCGGCCATCGGCGACCTGTTTGATCTGTTCAACTTTCACCAGGCCGAACCCAGTGGCCCTGGTTTCGCCGCTGGCAGCCACGACCACGACGGCGGCGACCACTCCGGACACTAGCCGGCGCCTCTAACTCGCGCAGCAATCACTGCCTTCAACCAGCTTGCGGCGTTCGCTTCGGCGAACGCCGCAACTCTTTTTCGCCTCCGCCTCGATCCGGCTCCCAGGTGGTCCACCGCTTTCCCGTCACCATTCCGCCGTGTCTGTGCAGCGCCGGGCTTTATGCCCGGCACGCTTTTTTCTCCTCCATTTCGATACCGCGCCGCGCGCCATCCCCCTCCTAACCCCGTGTATGCGCGGTCCTAAGTTGTAGCCTCGAATGTAGCCAGTCCGCCAAGGTACAGTTCTAGTCCCCTGCCCAAAAACTGTACCTTCGGCCAGTAGACGCAATCAGCCAATTTGCTATGGTCGATCTGTAATGATGCGCGAAGGGGAAAAACTCGACGGAAGGAATACCAACGGCAATCGTGAAGCGCCGCCTCGGCGACGCCAGGAATTAAATGTAGAGCCGCGGTCTTTAGCGCGGCACTCTGCGGGTTGCCGTGCCTCCGCTCGCGCCATCGGCATAAACCTCACGATCGAGACCCACGGATCACCAATCACGAGTCATGATTCACCGCCCTTCGTTACCCGGAACAGTCACTCGAGTAAAACTCCCTCCATCTCATTGAAAACAAACGCCAGCGACCCATCTTACCCGGAACGTCCCGGTGCAACGCCACATCGCGCGCAGTACGCCCGGAGAGCCAACAGCGGGTGGTTCGACATACCCGTGCTGCAGTCCTTGACCAACGCCTTCTGCTCCCCTAACTTAGTGGGTCGTTGCCAGCAAAAAATGCCGTCTTCGCGCTTGCGTGTCTTGGCCGACCCGGCGTTCAGGAGGAGCCATGCAAGAATTTGATCCGCACGTTTTGGAAGAAGAGCCCGTTCCGCCCCCTCCGGAGTTCAGCAAACGCGCCCGCGTCAAATCGCTCGACGAGTACCGGCTGCTCTACGATCGGGCCGCCAAAGATCCCGAGGGCTTCTGGGCCGAACAGGCCAAAATGCTCGACTGGCTCGAACCCTACAAACAAGTCCTCGACTGGAAATCGCCACACGCCAAATGGTTCGTGGGCGGAAAGCTCAATGTCGCTTATAACTGCCTCGATCGCCACCTTGCCAAAAATGCCGCACGGATGGCGCTCATCTGGGAAGCCGAAGACGGCGAGACGGTCCGGCTTACCTACGCGCAGCTTCACGAGCGCGTCTCGCGCTTCGCTAATGCGCTGAAATCTCTGGGAGTCAAAGACGGCGATTGCGTCGCCATTTACATGCCGATGATTCCCGAGCTGCCCATCGCCATGCTCGCCTGCGCGCGAATTGGCGCGGTCCACTCGGTCGTATTCGGCGGATTCAGTGCCACGGCGCTTGCCGATCGCATCGCGGACGCCAAAGCGAAAATCCTGATCACCGCTGACGGCGGGTTTCGCCGCGGGAAAGTTGTCCCGCTGAAAGACACTGCCGACGCCGCCCTGAAGAATTGCCCGACCATCGAAAAATCGATCGTGGTAAAGCGCACCGGCGAAAAAGTCGATTGGGAATCCGGCCGCGACCTCTGGTGGCACGATCTCGAAAAAACCGCGTCCAAGGACTGCCCCGCCGTGCCCTTCGATTCCGAGCATCCGCTCTACATTCTTTACACCAGCGGCACCACCGGAAAACCGAAAGGCGTATTGCACACTTCCGCCGGCTATCTTCTGCAAGCCATGTGGTCTATGCAGCTCGTTTTCGATCTACGCGACTCGGATGTCTACTGGTGTACCGCAGATATTGGCTGGGTCACCGGCCACAGCTACATCGTTTACGGCCCACTGGCGAACGGCGCTACCGTCGTCATGTACGAAGGCGCGCCCGATCATCCGGCGAAGGATCGCTTCTGGCAGATCGTGGAAAAATACAAAGTCTCGATCTTCTACAGCTCCGCTACAGCCGTCCGCGCGTTCATGTCCTGGGGCATGGACTGGCTCAACAAGCACGACCTTTCGAGCCTGCGCGTTCTCGGCACCGTCGGCGAGCCCATCAATCCCGCCGCGTGGAAGTGGTATCACGAAGCCATCGGTAAAGGCCGTTGCCCGATCGTTGATACCTGGTGGCAGACCGAAACCGGCGCCATCATGATTTCGCCGCTTCCCGGCGCCACTCCTGCGAAACCCGGCTCGGCCACTCTGCCGCTGCCCGGCGTCGCTGCCAAGGTCGTCAATCTTCAGGGGGAACCCGTCGCTCCCGGAGAAACTGGTTACTTAACGATTCAAAAACCCTGGCCCTCGATGCTTCGCACCATCTACGGAGACGATGAACGCTACGCCCGCGAATATTGGAGTCGCATTCCCGGCGTGTACTTCGCTGGAGACGCCGCGCAATGCGACAAAGAGGGCTATATCTGGGTGCTCGGGCGCGTTGACGACGTTATCAAAGTCGCCGGCCACCGCCTCAGCTCGATGGAAATTGAAAGCGCGCTGGTCAGCCACGTTTCGGTGGCCGAAGCCGCCGTGGTCGCCCGCCCAGACGATATCAAAGGCGAGGCCATCGTCTGCTTCGTCACCCTCCGTTCCGGCCAGACCCCTTCCACCCAATTGCGCTCCGCGCTCATCGAGCACGTCGCCATCACCATCGGCAGCATCGCCCGCCCGGCCGACGTGCGCTTCTGCGACCTGCTGCCCAAAACGCGCAGCGGCAAAATCATGCGCCGCCTGCTCCGCGAGCTCGCCCACAAGGGCGGCATCTCGGGAGACACCACCACCCTCGAAGACATGGCCGTGATCGAACGCCTAGCCAAATCGCAGGGCCGGGAGGAAGAATGATTACCGTCTGGCGGATTAGATCGAGGAATGGTTAGTGCTAATTGGGAAAAATAATGATACTAGGAAGCGTGCGCCACTCTTGCCATTTCTCCGGATAGCCGCCGCCCTAGGGCGCGGGCTCCGTTCGAACGGGTCAATCGCGGTCTTGGCGTTCCCTCAACTTCTATAATTGCTGTCTCTGTATAGGGGTATTCCTTCTCGCAAATTCCGCACCGCAGCGTAAACACATGCCCACTGAGATGCTTCGCGCTGTCGTTCGCTTCGTTCCGATCTTCCTCTTCCAGTCTTGAAATGATTGCCGGCAATGCGATGGGTTGATTGCAACAGCGGCACAGGACACCGCGATATCGCTGAATACTCGTATCAGTCATAACGTTCCTTCCTCTTCTTGTCGTGCGGAGTTTCAAGTTCTCGGACCCACGCGTCCGAGAGAGCGGGATACTATACTCGCGCCACTACCCATGTCTAGCACACCCCTGCGCGCTGTGGAAATCTTTCAACTTTATTTTCAGCTCGCGGGCTGATTCGTGCGCCTCCTGATATATACTCCCGCGGTTTCCCGCGCCCCTATCTGTCGGCGCGGACGATTTAAACGCTTGCGGCTCAAAGCGCTAGATTCGAAAGCCAAAGGGGGACCCTGTGATTAGTAATGCTGTGAGCAGGTATGCGTTGGGGGGCGTGCTGTTTGCCGCTGCCGTGTCGTTCGGAATTTCGCCTTCCCCATCTCTTGCGCAGAATGCACCAGCCGCCGATTGGCCCATGTACAATCGGGATCTCGGTTCCACGCGCTTTTCGCCGCTAAAGCAGATCAACACCGAAAACGTCGCGAAGCTCACCAAAGCGTGGTCCTATGCCATGCGCCCCGGAGGCGTCGGCCCCGCTTCCGGAGCTTACGCCGAAGTCACTCCCATCGTCGTGAACGGCGTTATGTATTTTCCCGCAGGCAACAAGGTTGTCGCGCTCGATGCCGACAACGGCAAGGAGATTTGGCGATTCGAACTGAAATCCGGGATGGCGTCCGCGCGCGGCGTGGCCTACTGGCCGGGAACCAGCCACGACGCTCCGCGAATCTTCTTCACCAGCGGCCATAAGATCATGGCTCTGGAAGCCGCTACCGGCAAACTGGCCGCGGGCTTCGGGACAGATGGTTCGATCACCCTGAAAGTTCCCTTCGCCGAGGTCCCGACCATTTACAAAAACATCCTCATCATCGGCGCGAACGTCTACGGCCCCGGCGAGACCAATCTCCATCCGCAGGACGAAGTCGCCAAGGGCGTTCCCGGCGATTCCCGCGCCTTTGACGCGCGCACCGGCAAAAAGCTCTGGGATTTTCACACCGTGCCCCATCCCGGAGAAGTGGGCAACAACACATGGGGCGGCGACAGCTGGAAAGACCGCGGCGGCGCCAACGTCTGGTCGATCACGATGAGCGTCGACGCCAAGCGCGGCATTCTCTACATGCCCGTCGGCGGACCCGCCGCCAATTACTACGGTGGCGACCGGCCCGGCGACAATCTCTTTTCCAATACTCTCGTCGCTGTCGATGCCCACACTGGCAAGCTGAAATGGTATTTTCAGACCGTCCATCACGAACTGTGGGATTTCGACTTGCCGCCCGAACCGAATCTCATCACTATCGATCACAACGGCAAGAAGATCCCGGTCGTGGTGCAAACCAGCAAAACGGCCTACATGTTCATTCTGAATCGAGTGACCGGCAAGCCGGTCTTTGGCGTAAAGGAACAGCCGGTTCCCAAAGGCAATGTTCCGACCGAGGCCTACTCACCCACGCAGCCCATCCCCGTGAAACCTCCGCCGCTCGCGGATGTCGGCTTCACGCTGAACGATATGGTCACCGCCGACGACACCACTGCCCAGCATGCGCGGGCCTGCCACGAGCTCTGGGAAAAGGCCGGCGGCTTCTATAACGCCGGCCCGTTCACTCCGTGGCTTTATCAGGAGCTCGGGAAACCGCTAAAGGTTTCGCTTGTGTTCCCCGGCGCCACCGGCGGAGCCAACTGGGGCGGCACCGCTTCCGATCCGACCAATGGCTACGTCTTCGTGAACATGCAGAATCAGGGCGCGCTCGGCTTTATCGAAAAGAATCCGAAATATAAGCCCGGCCCGGGCAACATCCAACTGCCCTACGATCGCGGCAGCAACGCCACTTTCGCCGGCCAGTACGCCCAATTCACGGCCATCGCTCGCGACGCGAACGGAAAGTCTCTCGGCAGCTGGCCCTGCCAGAAACCGCCATGGGAGACTCTCAGCGCCGTCAACGCCAACACCGGCAATATCGTCTGGCAAGTGCCTCTCGGCATCACCAAGGGCTTGCCGCCCGCCAAGGAGAACACTGGGCGTCCGGGCGCTTTCGCCGGTCCCATCGCCACGGCGGGTGGACTCATCTTCATCGGCGCCACCGGCGACAACATGTTCCGCGCCTTTGATGAACGCACCGGAAAGATTCTCTGGTCGATGCATCTTCCCTATCAAGCCACGGCCGTGCCCATCACCTATGAAGGGAAAAACGGCAAGCAGTACGTCGCCGTCATGGACGCAGGCGCGGCTTTTGGCGCAAAAGGCCAAGCAGGCCCTGGCCCTGCGTTGCTGGTCTTCGCGCTGCCCTAGTCCGGAAGCGGAACGGTCCGGTGCTCTGCGGGTCGCGACTGCGCGCGTGCTGTTACGCAGGCGATTCGGATCGGTCGCGTTTTTCTAGCGAGCATTACTTCGCCGCGCGCGTGAGCACCGGACCGACCACCGCCAGAAGCAACACATAGGCTGCTGCGAGCGGGGCGAGCCGTGGCTCCAACGCAACGCCCAGGCCCGCGATTACAATCGAAAACTCGCCGCGCGCCACAAGCGCCATGCCCGCGCGCAAGCGCCCGCGCCGGTCCGCGCCGTTTCGCCGGGCAGCCCAATAGCCGGTCGCAATTTTTGTCGCCGCCGTTACGCCCGCCAGCGCCAGCGCCGGTAGCAACATTCGCGGCAGCGACATCGGGTCAATTTCTAGCCCAAAGAAGAAAAAGAACGTGGCCGCGAAGAGATCCCGCAACGGGGCGATCAGCCGGTAGCTTTGCTCCGCGATCGGCCCTGATACCGCTATGCCCACCAAGAAAGCTCCAATCGCCGCGGAGACGTGCAGCCGCTCTGAAACGCCCGCCACCAGCAACACCGCCCCGAGCACCGTCAGTAGTATGATCTCGTCCGATTCGTGCGCCACCAGATGGCTGAGCCGTTCCCCGTAACGCACCGCAATCAACAGCGCCACGGACACTGCGGCCACGGCCACCAGCACGGATAGAACCATGTGCCTCGCCGGGCCACCGGCCAAAAGAACGCCGACCAGCGGCAGATAGACAGCCATCGCCAGGTCTTCAAGCACCAAAATCGACAGCACCGTCGGCGTCTCCGGATGTTGAAACCGGCGAAGGTCAGACAGCACCTTGGCCGCAATTCCGGAGCCCGAAATATACGTCACTCCGCCCAGCAGGACGACCGCCAGCGGATGCCAGCCCATGATCAGTCCGGCGACCAGGCCCGGCGGAAAATTCAGCAGCAGGTCGGCTATCCCGGCGGGAATCCCCGTGTGCAGATTTTGCTTCAGTTCTTCGCCGGTGTACTCCAATCCCAGCATAAACAACAACAAGAGCACGCCGATATCGGCGCCGACGTGGACGAACTCGCCGCTCATCTGCAGCGGCGCCAGTCCGCCGTTTCCGAAAGCCAGACCGGCGAGGAGATACAGGGGGATCGACGGAAACTTCCACCGGCTGGCGAGACGCGACACCACCGCCAGGCCCATCACCACCAAGCCCAGTTCAATGAGTGTTCCGGGTAGGTCGTGAGTGGTAGGCATCGTGAGCTATTTACCACTACTCCCTTGCGGGTAGAAACAACATCGGCGGGCCGCCAAAAAACTGAAAAACACTCAAAGCAATCCCCGTCGAGACTAAAGCAACGCGCCGTTCTGGACGGTCATTTCGACTAGATCGGCTTTCGCAGCTTTGGAGCGTGTAGCCCCGCTTTCGCGAGCATTTCCAAGAATTGCCGTCGCGTGCGCATGTCCATCGCTTCAGCCACCAATTTTCCGTCGCGATCGTAAAGATAGCTCTTGGGAATTCCGTCGACGTCGAATTCCTTGTGCACCTTGTCTCCCGGATCGATCAAAATCGGATAGCTCACTTTGTGCTTCGCCAGGAACGACCGCACCGTTTCCGGCTTCTCATCCGAAATCGCCAGCACCACAAATCCCTTGGCCTTGAATTCCTTGTAGAGCGCGTTCAGGTCCGGCATTTCCTTCCTGCACGGAGGGCACCACGTCGCCCAAAAGTTCACCAGCACCACTTTCCCGCGCAAATCCCGCAGCGTCCACTGCCGGCCGTCCAATCCAGTCAACGTGAAGTTGACGCGCTCGCGCCGCAGATCGTCCACCTGCAGCTTCTTCAGCGCCTGACGGAATTGCGCAGTGTCCAGCAGCACGTGCGCATCCTCGTATTTCACCAGCGACGCCAGCTCCACATACTGTTCGGCCGGCTTGCCGTTCACATCTTGAACCGGATGCTCCCGCAGAGCATCCGCCAGCGTCGTGGCCACTTGCTGGATAGTGTCCTGTCCCTGATCGCCTTCGGTGCAAAGATTCGCCAGGTCGTAGGCAAGCGTCAGCTTGTTCGCCGACGCCGGCAACGCGCGAATCTGCATCGCCAGCAACTGGGTCGCGCGCGGCCGCACGTCGTCCGCCAACGAACGCAGCCCCGCGATATTCTTCGCGATCGGCGCCTGCGCGACGGTCCAGTGCGGCTCTTTCGCTTGCGCGTGCAGGTTCTGCGCGAAAAATAGGAATAGCGCGGTTACCGCCAGAGCAAGCGCGGAACCAACTGCTGCTCCGCGCGCGAGGGGCACCCTACCGCTTTCTCTCGTCATGTCAACAACCTAACACAGTCGGGCCGTTTGCATTGCTGGCAAGATCCGCAAACGAATTTCGTCTTGGCGCTGCACTCCAAGGTATGCCACCGCCTGTTTAACGCCGGCACGGTCTTTTTTCTTGACAGACTTCCGTATTTCCGCAATCATCGAAACATGAGCCCGACTTCCACCGCATCTTCCAAGGCCAGCGCCAACCAGGTCGCCCGCTACGCGGACATGTTCTCCGCCATGGGCACCGAGCCGCGCCTGCGCATCATGCAGCTTCTGCTTTCCGCGCATCCCGAGGGCCTCGTCGTCGGCGACATTCAAAGCGAGCTCGACATTCCGAATTCCACGCTCTCCCATCATCTCGACAAACTTAAGAGCGAGGGCCTGGTCAACGTTCGCCGCGAAAGCACCTTTCTGCGCTACACCGCCAATACGGAAGCGCTGCAGGAACTGCTTAGCTTCCTCTATTCCGAGTGCTGCACGCGCAATAAGGCGCTGAATCCGCGCGAAATCGTCCAAATCTGCAAATAGGAGCCTCGTATGACCGAATCCACGCGCGATCTCGAAACAGAACCCGCGATCAAGGAAGTCGTCCGCGAAAAGTACGGCGAGCTCGCCCGCCAGGCGCAAGCCGGCGGAAAGCCCTCCTGTGGCGAAGCCAGTTCCTGCTGCGACGCCATCACTTCGAATCTCTACGGCGCTGCCGATATCGCCTCGATTCCCGAAGAAGCGCTGCGCGCCTCGCTTGGCTGCGGAAATCCGACGGCTCTCGCGGAACTTCATCCCGGCGAAGTCGTCCTCGATCTCGGTTCTGGCGGGGGCATCGACGTGCTGCTTTCCGCGCGCCGCGTCGGCCCTACCGGCAAGGCTTACGGTCTCGACATGACCGACGAAATGCTGGCCTTGGCTCACGAAAATCAACGCAAATCTGGCATATCGAATGTCGAATTCCTCAAAGGCGAAATCGAGCACATTCCCTTGCCCGATAATTCCGTCGACGTCATCATCTCCAACTGCGTGATCAATCTCTCGGCCGATAAGGCCCGAGTTCTGCGTGAAGCCTTCCGCGTCCTCAAGCCCGGCGGGCGATTCGCCGTTTCCGACGTTGTCACGCGCGGCGAAGTCGCTCCCGAAGTCCGCCAAAGCGTTCTTCTTTGGATCGGCTGCGTCGCGGGCGCGCTCGACGAATCCGACTATCGCGCCAAACTCGCATCGGCCGGCTTCGAGCACATCGACATCGAGCCCACCCGCGTCTACAAAGTCGAAGACGCCCGCGAGTTTCTCGCTACCTCCGGCCTTGATCCCGACGCTCTCGCTCCGCAAATCGACGGCAAATTCATGAGCGCCTTCATTCGCGCCGTCAAGCCGGCCAGCGCCACGGAAAATGCCACCTCTGCCGCTGTAACTGCGAGGCGCTGAACGATGCAGTATCATTACAACGTTCTGTTTCTCTGTACCGGCAACTCGGCCCGCTCCATCATGGCCGAAGCGATCATGAACGCCAAAGGCCGGCCGCATTTCACTGCTTACAGCGCCGGCAGCCATCCGACCGGCCTCGTTCGCCCGGAAGCTCTCGGGCAGCTCGAACGCGCCCACTTGCCTACCAACGGCGCGCGCAGCAAGAGCTGGGACGAATTCGCCAAACCGGGCGCGCCCAAAATGGATTTCGTCTTCACCGTCTGCGACAACGCCGCCAAGGAAATCTGCCCCGTCTGGCCCGGACAGCCCATGACCGCTCACTGGGGCGTCGCCGATCCGGCCGCCGTGGCCGGAACGCCGGAGCAGATCGACAAAGCCTTCCGCGACGCCTTCATGGCCCTGGAGCGCCGCATCAGCCTGTTTCTCTGCTTACCATTCGCCAGCCTCGACAAGCTGGCCACCAAACGCGAAATTGATCGTATCGGACACGAATAATGCCCATGACTACCGCCCCCAGCGTCCAAACTCCCATCTGCGCTCCGCTGCCGCGGGGCCACCTCTCGTTTCTCGACCGCTTCCTGACGCTTTGGATCTTCCTCGCCATGGGCGTCGGCGTGGCCCTCGGACATTTCATTCCGCAAATCGCCGGATTCATTCAAAGCTTTCAGTCAGGCACCACCAATATTCCCATCGCCATCGGCCTGATCGTGATGATGTACCCGCCGCTGGCTAAGGTGCGCTACGAGAAGCTGCCGGAGGTTTTCCGCAATCGGCGCGTTCTGCTTCTTTCGTTGCTGCAAAACTGGGTCATCGGCCCGATTTTGATGTTCGCGCTCGCGATCGCCTTCCTCCACGGCGAACCCGCCTACATGCGCGGCCTGATCCTGATCGGCCTGGCTCGCTGCATCGCCATGGTCATCGTCTGGAATGAGCTCGCCGCCGGAGATACCGACTATGCCGCCGGACTGGTCGCTCTCAACAGCATCTTTCAAGTGCTCTTCTACAGTGTGTTCGCGTGGATTTTCATCACCAAACTTCCCCCGCTCTTCGGATTGAAAGGAAGCGTGGTAAATGTGGGCATCGGCGAAATCGCCTACACGGTTTTCATCTACCTCGGACTGCCCTTCGTCGGCGGCATTCTCACCCGTTTTCTGCTCCTGCGCGCCAAGGGCGAAGAGTGGTATCGCACCCGGTTCATTCCGCGCATCAGCCCACTTACGCTGGTGGCCCTTCTGTTCACCATCATCGTGATGTTCAGCCTCAAAGGCGACCTCATCGTCCGCCTGCCTCTCGACGTGCTGCGCATCGCAGTGCCGCTCGTCATTTACTTCGCAGTCATGTTCCTGATCAGCTTCTGGATGGGACGGAAGCTGGGAGCCGACTACTCGCAGACAGCCACCCTTTCCTTCACTGCGGCCAGCAACAATTTCGAGCTGGCCATCGCCGTAGCTGTGGCCGTGTTTGGCTTGAATTCCGGCGAAGCGTTCGCAGGCGTCATCGGCCCTCTGGTGGAAGTTCCCGCGCTGATCGGCCTTGTAAACGTCTCCCTATGGTTCCAGCGTCGCTACTTCGCCGCGCCCGCGCGAGTCACTCGCACCAGCGCACAGTAGCCACGCCCAGCATTATCAGCTGCCGAAAAGGGGGGAGTGCTTGCGAGCGAGGCGTGTGTGTGGTTTCCCGCCCGCAAGCACGTTAGTACAGGGGTGAACTCAGTTCTGCGGCGGCGCCATTTCCGGCGCGTCGTCTGGAGGCGGTGGCGGCGGCATCGCTGGCCCCGCTCCGAGTCTTCGCCGACGCCGGATCCTCAGGACTTTTCCCTTCTTCACCGTGTAATCCGACGGCACCTGAAACAGCGCGGGATCCGGCTCGCCCATCTGAATATTCGTCAGTTGCCGCAGGCTGTTCCCGCGCATCGGGTCAGTCGTCTTCGTCAACACGTACATCTGCAGGTCCGGCGAATACCACCGCTCCGTGGTGATCACGATCGGCTTCTCGTTGCCGATTTGGCCCGCGGGAATCGTGCGCGTGTAACGCGTTCCCTGCGCCACCACGCCGTTGATCGTTTGCGTGCCGAGCGAAGTGGTCGTCACATTTCCGGCATCTTCCGGCCGTGCGAGCTTCGTTTCAATGCGAATGCGCTTCCCGCCGCGAAACGGCCGTATCTCATGCGCGATCTTGCGGTCCGGCTCTAGGATGTACTGCGTCCCGCTCACCACGTCGTTGATGAAGATCACGTGCGGCGCGCCCTGGCTCGTGGTGGCCCAGGCGCCGATCGCCGGCAGCGTCATATCGCGCCGGACGCGCCCCTGGCTATCGCGTGCAATCTTCCCGGTGGTCGTGCGATTGATTTCGTTGCCATCCGACAGCATCTGCGTCCTTTGCGTACTGATCGTCGCGCTAAACGGCGCGCCGGTAACCGTCTTCCCGCCCAGTCCCGCCTCGAAGCCGATGAAATCCATCGCGTCGCCCGCTCCCATCGGGCCGGGCCCCGTGCGGAAGTACATGACGTTCTCGCCCGGCGGCGGATTTGGCGTTGCCGGCGCCGTGGACTGCGCCTTCGCAGCGCCTGCCTGGCCCGCCAGCCCCGCGAGCAAGAACGCCACGCCGGCCGCTTTCGAAACGTTCCTTACCTTCATCCGACTCCTCCCTGCCAATTCCAAATTCCTCAGCGTTGCGCTGCCCCGCCCGCCTCATCGTCCTGCGAAACCAGCCGGATCGCCTGAGGCGTTCCATCCGCGCTCACGATCAAATCCGCGCGCACCGTCCCGTCGCCCTCCAACGCCTCCACCGGCAAACCGAACGATGCAAGGTCCGCTCGCGGCATCACCACGCGCACTACCGCCCCGTCATCCAGCGCCGCCGGATCTTCCGCATCCGGCAGCGGAATAAACGCAGCCCCACCCTCGCTTGCCACGTCACTCTGTCCCCTCGACGTCGCGGCGCCTTCCCGCGGCCCATCCGCCGCAGCCGTCTGTTTCGGATTGCTCAACTCGATATCCTGCGGCCGCGTATTGCTCGCCTCGATCTTTGGTTGCACCGTGCCGGCCTTGCCTGCAATGGTCGAGCTTGGCGCACCAACGCCGCTGCTCGACCGCCGATGCAGCCAAAATCCCAGCGCCAGCAGCATCATCGCCGCAATTCCAATCACGGCCGCAAAACGCCACATGCTCTCGCGCGCCGCAGCCGCCTTCCGCCCGCGAAACGCATTCAGCAAATGCGCCTCGACGCGTCCAGAAGCCTTCGAATTGCCGTATCTCGTCACAATCCGCCGCAATTCCGAATCGAGCGACTCCGTTTCCGTCAGCAACTGCCCGCAATCGCTGCAAATTTCGGCGTGCGCGAACGCCCGCTCGCGCAGTTCCGCCGACAGCACGCCCGGCCGATCCAAGTCGGCCAGCAATCCCCGGAATTGAGAGCAATCCATCATCGGATCATCTCCTCGCTCACTCGCCCACGGCCGGCGCACGATCCACGCGCCGATCGTCCCGCAATTTCTCCGTCAGCAGCGCCCGCGCCCGGTGCAATCGTGAGCGCACCGTCCCCACTGGACAAGCCAGCGTCGCCGCCGCTTCGTCGTAGCTCATCTCCTGCAAGTCGCAGAGCACCAGCGCCTCGCGGTAGTTCTCCGGAAGCGTGGCCACCGCCCGCCGCAGCCGCTCCATGGCCTCATCGTCGTAGCGGCGGTCGCCGTGCCGGCCGTTCCCGTTCCCGCTCATCGACGCCGCCGGCCGGATCTCGTCCGCATTGCCCGCGAACGGGACGAATCTCTGTTCCTGCTCCCAGCGCTTCCTCACATGATTGCGCGCGATGCCGAACAAAAACCCTCCCAGGCTCCCGCGCGCCGGGTCGAACCGCCCAGCATCCCGAATCAGCGCCATGAACACTTCTTGCGTCACATCCTCAGCCACCGCCGCGTTCCCGCTCATATGCAGCGCGAAGCGGTAGATCGGCGGGTGCTTGCGCCGGTACAGAAGCAGAAACGCTTCCTCGTCCCCCGCCATCATTCGGCCCAGCAGGCCTTCGTCTGTCGGTTCAGTCGACCGTTTCATTTCTCAGCTTTGGACGGCCTGCCCTGCCCTTCGTCATCTTTTCCGGCTGGGCGGACCCGAAGTTCCCGAAATCGTTCTCGCGCCATCAACCCGTATAACCCGCGCCATCGAATTTCCACTCGCTTCTTGACCCTCAGTCGCCAGGGGCGTAAAATTTTTAAGTGGATTACTTTTCCCACACCGGACGCTGTCTTGCCTGTTGTTGTACAGGCGCAGCCGGTCTGGGCGTGTGATCCGACAAGCATAACGTACTAAACCCGGATTTATCAGCCCGCTGGCCAGCTAAGCATCTGGCAAGCGGGTTTTTTGTTTTTAGGCGCTTTTCGGTACGCGCCAACGTCATAACCGACCAGCGGGAGATTCAAATTGACCGGCAATGGTAACAGCAAGCCCATCAAAAGAAACCTCCGCCCAAAAAGCCGAGCGCCTCAAGCGCGAAAAGAACCCCTGGGAAGCGCTCGAAGAAATCCGCGCGTTTGCGCGCGACGGCTACGATTCCATCCCCCCCGAATGGAGCTTCTTCTTCAAGTGGTGGGGCATCTACACGCAGGGTGACGGCGTCGGCGCCGTCGGCGGCGTTGGCGGGGAAGGCAAAACCACTCCCTACTTCATGATGCGCATCGCCATGCCCAATGGCCTGCTGACCTCGCATCAACTCCGCACCATCGCCGGTCTCGCCCAGCGCCACGCTCGCGGCGTCGCCGATATTACCGTCCGTCAGAATATTCAGCTCCACTGGCTTCCCATCGAAGCGATTCCCGAAATCATCGACACGCTCGAATCCGTCGGCCTCAGCTGCAAAGGCGCCTGCGGCGATGTGGCTCGCAACGTCACCGGCTGCCCTCTCGCCGGCGTCGCCGCCGACGAACTGTACGACGCCTCGCCTCTGGTACTGGAAGCCGGCGCGGCCATCCGCTCCCGCAGCGAATTTTACGATCTGCCGCGCAAATTCAAAGTCTGCATCATCGGCTGCCCGGTCTGGTGCTCGTATCCCGAGATTAACGACATCGGCCTCACCGCCGTCGAACGCACCTTCCGCGGCCAGCGCGAAGTCGGCTTCTCTCTGCGCGTCGGCGGCGGCCTCTCCACCGAGCCCCATCTCGCCGCTCGTCTCAACGCCTTCGTCCGCCCCGACCAGGTCACGGCGGTCGTCCGCGCCACGGCCGAGCTCTTCCGCGACTCGGGCGTGCTGCGCGAACATCGCAAGCGTGCCCGCATGAAATACCTGTTCATGAATTTCGGCTGGACGCCCGAAAGCTTCCTCGAAGAGCTGCAATCGCCGCCTCGGTTTCGCGCTCGATCCCGCCGTCGAAGAGCATCCGCCCGCGGACGTCTTTCGCGATCACGTCGGAATCTACCCGCAAAAGCAACCGGGGCCTGTGCTATGTGGGCGCGTCCGTGGTTCGCGGCCGCATCACTCCGGAGCAGATGCACCTGGCCGCCGATCTCGCCGAGCGATTCGGCACCGGCGAGCTGCGCGCCACCATCATGCAGAACCTGCTCATGGTCAACATTCCAAAAGACAAAACCGAAACCGTCGCTCGCGAACTCGACGCCGCCGGGCTGCCCGTCGGCAGCATCTCCCTTCCGCCGCGGCGCCATTTCCTGCACCGGCACTGAGTTCTGCAAACTCGCCATCACCGGAGACGAAGGGCTTCACCCGCTGGCTCGTCGACGAACTCGAGGAGCGCGTCCCGCAATTCGACCAGCAGCTCAAGCTCCACGTCACCGGCTGCCCCAATTCCTGCGGCCAGCACTGGATCGCCGATATCGGCCTCGAAGGCAAAAAGATCAAGCAGGGCAAGGACGTCGTCGACGCGTTCTATTTCTCGCTCGGCGGCGCGCTCGGCCAATATCAACGCATTGCCCGTCCCGTCGGCTACCGCTGCCCCGCTACCGAGGTTCCGGACGCGATCGCGCGCCTGCTCACCACGTATGTCGAATTGCGCGAGCCCGGCGAAAATCTGCGTGCCTATTTCGCGCGCTATTCCGACGAAGAGCTGCGCGCCCAGCTTTCCGGCGTCGTGCCCGCCGCGTTCGGCGAAGCGGCCTCCGGTCGCGCTGCGGAGGCAGTCGCAGACTAAATGCCCGCGTGCAAAAGCCGCGGGCGCATATTTCGAGATGGTTATGTAGCGCCGCCCCTTCAGGGCGGCACGCGAGCGATGCCGTGATCGGCGCGGATGCCGCGCTCGTCGCGCCGCGCACCCATCGCCGCGGCAGGCAAAACGAAACATAAAAACAACGGTTGCGTAACGCCGCCCTCTCAAGGCGGCAGAATTAATAACGCTCAGAGGAACTTCGGGCCAAACAATGATCGAAGCTGGAAAAGTCTATCTGGTTGGAGCGGGCCCGGGTGATCCCGACCTGCTCACCGTCAAAGCGCACAAGCTGCTCGCGCTGGCCGACGTAATTCTCCACGACGATCTCGTGCCCGCGGCGATTCTTGCCCTGGCGGGCCCGCGGGCCGAGGTCGTGAACGTCGGCAAACGCTGCGGCGCAAAGGGCGCCACGCAACCCGAAATAAACGCCCGCATGATCTCTGCCGCGCTCGCGGGTCTCTCGGTCGTGCGCCTCAAAGGCGGCGATCCCGCCATCTTCGGCCGTCTCGCCGAAGAAATCGACGCGCTCGAATCCGAACATATCCCGTGGGAAATCGTTCCCGGCATCACCGCGGGCCTCGCCGCCGCCGCTTCCCTCGGCGCGTCCCTTACGGATCGCAGAAAAGCAGCTCGTGTCGTTATCATCACCAATCACCGCGCCGCCGGAAGCGAAGCCGCCACGCAGCGCGATTGGCAAACTCTCGCTCGCGAGGACGCTACTCTCGTCATCTACATGCCCGGCCACGATCTCGAGAATCTTCGCGAGCAGCTTTTCGACGCGGGCCTGCCACCCGAAATTCCCGCGGCAGTCGTTTCGCGCGCCGCGTCTCCGGATCAAGCCGTCCAATGCGCCACTCTCGGAAAACTCGGTTCTCTTCCCCGCATCCCGGCGCCCTCGATCCTTCTCGTGGGCTGGTCGCTCGATTCCGCCGTCCGTCGCTCGCTCGCCGCCAACGCAGCCGCGATCCTCGCCGAAGCTGACCTCATTCTCTCGTCCCGTTAGCCTCGCCGCGTCGTAGCGCCGGCTTGCCCTGAGGGGCGAGGGACTCACTCTGAAGGCCGCAGGGCGTCCCGTCGGCTCTTTTCGCGTTTCCGTCGCATCGCCCCCCGAAGACATGCTCCGTCAAAGTGCCGCGCCCAGTTAGGTCAAATCTCCCGCAGCAACGCCAGTTCTAGCCCGCAAGTACAGGTCGGCGCACCTGTACTTCTTTTCTGCTTCGCCCAATTCCGTTCGTGCTAACGTGAATCGAATATGGACGAGATGTCAAAATCGGCAGAGGGAGCACAGGTCGCACAAGATCCCCGCCCGGACCCGCCGGACAACGAGAAATCTGGCGCCGCCGGCCTCGCAGACCAATCGCGAAGAGGGTTTCGCGCCTCCGCGCATCTCCCACCCAAAGTCCGTGTTAGATTCGATCAAGACTCACTCATGCCAAAAACGCGCGCGGAACACACTTGGGGAATCTTCGACCGCAAACGAGCGGCCGTCGACTGGATCGATGTTGTGTGGGTGCTGTTCGTTCTCGGACTCGCTTTCCTGCCGCCGATCCACGAAATCCATAAGCAGTTAATACTTTTCGGATTTGCGATTTTCCAGCTTTTTGAAGGCTCCCTGGTCAGCGCGCTGCCCAAGCGTGGGCGCGCCTACTGCGTCGTCATCAAAATTCTTCTCGCTGCGCTGCTGCTCGACCACACCGGCGGAATCGGCATCAACAGCAGCTACTGGCCGATCTTCTATGTTCCGGTGGTCACTGCCGCGATCTACTACGGTCCTCTTGGCACGCTGCTGTGGACTGCGCTCGCATCCGCGGCTTATTGCTCCTATTTGATACCGGCATTGCAGGAATACGAGCTGACTTCGGACGCCATCACGCTCCTCGCCATTCGCATTCTCTTTTTCTTTCTGGCCGCGATGCTCGTCAATCGCTTCGTGATTGAATACCGGCGGCAGGTGAAGCGCTATCAGGAACTCTCCGCAACGCTCGAAGAAACCAACCGCCAGTTGCGCCGCGCGGAGGCCGAAGCGCGCCGCTCTGAGCGCCTCGCCGCTCTCGGCCAGATGTCTGCCGGCCTGGCCCACGAAATCCGCAATCCCCTGGGCGTCATCAAAGGCTCCGCGGAAATGCTTTCTCAGAAATTAGCCGGCGCGCAGCCGCTTGCCGGCGAGCTTGCCGGATACATTTCGTCCGAAGTCGATCGCCTCAACGCGCTCGTGGCGCGCTTTCTTGATTTTGCCCGCCCGCTGCGGCTGGAGACGCACCCGCAGCGTATTTCCGAAATCGTCGATCGCGCCCTCGAATCCGTCGAGCACCAGTTTCCAAACGCCAACGTACGCGTAGAGCGCAATGACGCCGCTACGCTTCCGGACGTTCTGGTCGATGAGCAACTCTGCGAGCGTGTCTTCGTGAATCTGATTCAAAACGCATTCCAGGCAATGGCGGCCGCGGACTCTGGCAACGAGCGCACGCTGAAGATTGCTGCTGCCGCCGACAACTCGAACGGGCGCAGAGGCGTCGCGGTCGTGTTTGAAGATACCGGTCCCGGCGTCCCGTCCGAATTGCGCGAGCAAATTTTCAATCCGTTCTTCACCTCGAAAAAAGATGGCGTTGGATTAGGCCTCGCCATCGTGGCGAAAATTCTCGACGAGCACGGTGGCTCGATTCGCCTGGAAAATTCGCCGCGCGGAGCGTGCTTCCGCGTTTTTCTTCCCAGCGAGCCGCAACGCACATGACCGCCGCCAAGCCATCCATCCTCGTCGTCGAAGACGAGCCGAAACTCCTCCGCCTACTCGAACTGCAGCTCGCCGACGAAGGCTTTCGCGCCCGCACGGCCGAAAGTGCCGAAGCAGGCCTCCATCTCGCGGGTCAGGAACCGTTCGATCTGGTGGTCACCGATTTCAAGCTGCCCGGCATGACCGGCCTCGAATTTCTGCAAGCGCTCAAGCGCGTAAACGCAAATCTTCCGGTCGTGATCATGACGGCCTACGGCACCGTGGAATCCGCCGTTGGCGCGATGAAAGCCGGCGCTTCCGACTACGTGCTCAAGCCATTCTCGCTCGCCGAACTTGTGCTCGTAATCCGCAAGGAGCTTGCGGCTTGCGAGCTGCGCGAAGAAAATCGCACGCTGCGCGAAGCACTCGGCAAGCGCTACGAGTACAAGAATGTCATCGCGCAAAGCGGCAAAATGCAGGCCGTCCTCGCACTGGTCGAGCGGGTGGCTGCCACCAATGCGACCGTCTTGCTCGGCGGCGAAAGCGGCGTGGGCAAAGACATGATCGCCCGCGCCATTCACGAGCATTCGCAGCGCGCCGCCGGCCCGTTCATCAAGATTAACAGCACCGCCATTCCCGAAAATCTTCTCGAAAGCGAGGTTTTCGGCTACGAGAAAGGCGCGTTCTCCGGCGCTACGTCCAGCAAGCCCGGCAAGTTCGAACTGGCGGACAAGGGCACGCTTTTCCTCGACGAAATCGGCGACGTTCCGGCCGCCACGCAGGTCAAGCTTCTGCGCGTCCTGCAAGACCGCGAGTTCGAGCGCCTCGGCGGCACCAAAACCCTCAAAGTAGACGTCCGCCTGATCGCCGCCACCAATCGCGACCTCCGTGCCGCGATCGAGGAAGGCGCCTTTCGCGAGGATTTGTACTATCGGCTCAACGTCGTGGCCATCGACATTCCGCCGCTGCGCGAGCACAAAGAAGACATTCCCGCGCTGGCCGCTTTTCTCTTGGAAAAATTCGCGCGCGAATCGAATCAGCCTGTGCGCAAGCTCAAGCCCGAAGCGCTGCGCAAGCTGATGGACTACCACTGGCCGGGAAACGTCCGCGAACTCGAAAATATTCTCGCCCGCGGCGCCACACTCGCCACCAGCGACGTGCTCGATGCCGCCGACATTCACCTCGATAGCCAGTCGCCCTCGCGCCGCGCGGCGGCCAATGCGGCGCCGGTGTTGCCTGCCGGAATGACGCTCGAAAAATGGGAGGAAGAAATCATCCGCGAAGCTCTGCGCCAGGCGAACGGAAACAAGAGCCAGGCCGCCCGCGCTCTCGGGCTTTCGCGTAACGCGCTCCGCTACCGGCTTTCGAAAATGGGCGTTCCGGATCCCGAAGACACCTCCGAGCCAACTCCCATTCCAAGTCCGGAAGCGCCTCGCGGTGGTTGAAAAGCACCATCCCCGCGCCAAAACCACCAGCCCTCGATTGTGGCGCGCCCCCGACCTACCCTTCCTTCCCGCAACACGCTACAAACAGGCAACTTACAAGCCGCCAAAAATGGCCCACTTTGGCACCGGCCCTGCACTCGCAAGGTTGTCTTCATAGGTTTTGAAAGCACAGCCAGGAGGCGGGCAATGAAAAAATATCTCATCGCGTTGGTTGCGGCAGCTTTCCTGGTTGGAATTTCTTCCGTCCGCGCCCAAGACCAGCCCGGTCCTGCCAACGATCAAGCTACCCAATCGGCCGATCCCAACGCGCCAGGCATGGCGCGCGTTAGCTTCGTCCATGGCAGTGTTTCCACGCAGCGCGGCGATAACGGCGATTGGGTTCCGGCGATCGTCAACACGCCAGTGGCTGTCGGCGACCGCGTTTCGACGGGCCCCGACGGCCGCGCCGGACTGCAACTCGACTATGCCGACATTCTGCGCATGTCCAGTAGCGCCACGGCAAAAATAGCTCAGCTGGATCGTAATAATATTCAGGTGCAGATCGGCCAAGGTCTCACCACGTACACGGTCCTGAAAGACGGCCAGGCCACACCAGAAATCGATACGCCCAATGCTGCGCTGCACCCCAACGGTCCCGGTGAATACCGCATCCTGGTGAATTCGGACGCGGAAACCGAAATCGTCGTGCGCAGCGGCTCGGCCGAGGTCTCCACACCGCAGGGCAGCACCAACGTGGATTCCGGACAGATGATCACCGTCGCCGGAACCGATAACCCGGAATACAAGACTTCGCCCGCTCCCGCACCGGATGAATGGGACGCGTGGAACAACGATCGCAATCAAAAGATCGAGACGGCGCAAAGCTGGCGCAAGACCGATCCGTATTACACAGGTTCCAGCGACCTAGATGGTTATGGCGTTTGGTCGGAAGTCCCGGACTACGGACCGGTGTGGATTCCGTCGGAGGCTCCCGGCTGGGCGCCGTATCGCGCCGGTCGCTGGGTTTATGAGCCGTACTACGGTTGGACGTGGGTTTCTTACGAGCCGTGGGGCTGGGCGCCCTATCATTACGGCCGGTGGTTAGTTTGGGGCGGAAGCTGGGTGTGGTGGCCCGGGCCGGTTGTCTACAATCCCTTCTACTATCCAGTTTGGGCTCCGGCATACGTCTCGTTTTTTGGATGGGGTGGTGGCGGTTGGGGCGTGAGTGTCGGCGTTGGATTTGGCGGCTTCGGACGCGTCGGCTGGCTCCCGTGCGGGCCGGGCGATTGGTATCGCCCGTGGTATGGCCGCTGGGGCCGCGACTACCGTTACGTTGATGTGCACGAGGGTTTTCGAGACGGGCGTTTCCACGATGGGTTCTCTCCTCTCGATCACGGGCGTCACGCGTTCTCGAACTTCAACGAGGCGTTTCGCAACGATCGGGTTCGAGCGGGATTCTCCTCGATGGAAGGCCGCAATTTCGGGCACCAAGCGGTTTCAATGCGTCAAGAGCGGATCAGTGCTTCACGATTCGGCCAAGCGCGGCTGGTCGGCGGGCGCATGCCGTTCAATCCAACGCGGGCGAGCTACAGTCCAACGGGACGCGGCGCCGATCCACGGTCGTTTCGCTCTGCTCCACCGGCGTCGCAGCACTTCTTCCATCCCGTCACTCGCGCGAATACCGGCATCGAGCGTAACGCCGGATCGTTTGCGCGGGCCCATTCGCCGGCCGATTCGCGGAATGGATTCCGCCCGATGAATTCCAACCGAAACGGAGCGCGCGGGCCCGTGAACTCGAGCAGGCCCGGTTGGCGGACGTTCAATCCGCAGCGTTCGGGGGCCGAAAATCGCCCGCGGCAAGGCTTCCAGGAAAACCGGAACAGCGGACCGAATCGCGGTTCCGTGCAATCCGCTCGGCCAGGCTGGCACACATTCACTCCTCCGCAATCGGGCAACACGCGGAGTGCAAACCATGGCTTCCGCGGAAACCAGGGGCCATATAACAATGCGAACCGCAGATCGTATGGCAACCAGCCACCCAGATCGGCTCACCAACCGGGCGCTGGAAATACCAATCGCGGCAATTGGCAGCGCTTCACTCCGCAGCCTCCCGATACGCGATCGTACGGCCCCAATCGAAATTACGGACAGCCCGGCGCATATCAGCAGCGAGCGTATGGACGACAAGCCGATCCATATCGCGGCGGATATTCGAACAATCGGTCGAACCGGCCGCCTCTGAACATGCATCAGCCGATCGTCCGACCGCGCGGAAACTACCGGGCACCGCGGAGCTACAACCAGCCCCGAGGAAACTCTGGCAGCCCGCACGGAGGATATAACGCGCCTCGCGGAGGTCAACGCGGTGGTTATCATGGCGGCGGCTCGCGCGGCGGCGGTGGTGGCGACCACGGCGGTGGCGGGCATGGTGGCGGCGGAGGTCGCGGCGGCCACGGACGCTAGCGCCGATGCACATGGATCGAACTTTCGACGGCCCCGAGAAATCGGGGCCGCGCCGTCCAGGAGTGATTTACGTCACGGACGGGGCCGCGCGAAGACTCGAAACTTCGCCGCCCAACCGCAACCAGAACCAGACGCAAGCGCCTCCCAGGCAGCAGGAGCAGCGCGGCGCTGCGCAGCGTCAGGAGCATTCCGCGCCTTCGTCGCATCAGCAGGAAAATCGCGGCGGACACGATTCGCAACGTCACTAACTTTAGGTTGATGTGCGCGTGCGTACTCCGACGGCCCGGGAAACCGGGTCGTCGGAGTTTATGCAGCGAGCGCCAGCTTTAGTTCGGCTGTGGATTGGCTTGCGCGCCTGACGCTGCGGGCTCCGAATTAGGCGCGGCTGGCGAGGCGGGGACTGTAGGCGCTTGTTCGAGCGCGAAATACGAGCGGCCGAACGCGGCTTGCTGCGTGCCGGCCGCAATGGCGACCGCCTGCACCGTGTAACGTCCCTTCGGCAACTTCGCGAGCGGCAGGCTGATGCGGAACGACGCGGTGTGCGAGTGCGCGTCGATTTCCGCCGGAGCGAGCAATGGAGTGGCGTTCACCTGCACGCCATTGCGGAAGAACACGAGCCCGCCGCGAAGAGTCCTCGCGTCGAACGGTGTGGATTTCGACGCCTTCTCCGGGTAGTAGGCCTGGAAGAAGATGTAGAGTGTTTGCCCCTGATTAAAGAAGCGCGTCACGCTGGGTATGATTTTTTCGCCCTGTACCTCGATCGGCGAAGAGACCATGCGCGCGCGCATTCCCTCGGCTTGCGTGCGCACCTCGGAGGATTTTTCCGCGGGGACGAGCTGGCTGGAGAGCAGGACGGAACTCAGCGTCATGCGCGCGGCGGGACGCGCGGAAATATTGAGCGGCTCTTCGAACGTGCCGATTTTGCCGGACTCGTCTTCGCGCGCCAGGAATTTCAGCCGGTAATTTCCGGGCGCCAGCACCACGCCTCCTTGGTAGACCAGATCGGTGCGGCTGACCTGCTGGTAGCGCTGCTCGTCTAAGTGCACGGTAATCGTGTCGCGCAGCTGCGCGACGATCAGACCGGAGGGAACGGCGCGCACTTCCGCAGCGAAATCAAACTGGGCTTCGCGGCGGCTGTGTTTTTTTGCCCAATCGAGCGCGGTGGACGAAAGCTTCGCCGCGATCGGGACGTATGCTTGCTGGTCGCTGATGCGAAACATGCCGGTTTCAACGGCGATGGGGAGATCCACTTCCGGATCTTCGGAGTTCATCGCTTCGGCAAGCTGCTGGTCGCGGTCTTCTTTTTGAAGGTGCTGAAAATCGCGCGGCGCGTAGTAGCCGTTGCGATAGCGGACGTGTGCACCCTTCACCTCGACTTTCACGCGCACGGCGTGCCAGCTGCCGTCGCGCTTCACGTCCGGAGGCAGGTTGTAGCCGATCAAATAATAGCCGTTATTCTCGCTCTGAATTTTCGGGAACGCGTCGCTCAGATCGCCGAGATCGAAAAACGCGCGGCCGCCGGTGTCAGTGGAAAGCGTGGCGAGGGTGTCGCGGGAATCCTGGCGCTGATCGGTTTGATGAAACACGGACGCGCCCGAAAACATCGAATTACCGCTGGAGGCTGCAGTGGTGGCATCGCCGCCCGGCGGAGTGGCGAACATGCCGCGTGCGTCAATCGAATAGATGGAAACGTCGGCGCGGTTGGCGGCGTCCGTGACGGCGCGGAGTTCGGCGCGGTTTTCTTCACCGGTCTGCGTGATGCCTCCGGTGAATTCCACGAGCGCCTTGCGTCCGGGAATTCCGGCGAGCACGTTGGTGAGCCCTTCGATGGCGGCAAGCTTTTGGTCGGTGTTGAAGACGTTGAATTCCGTTTCATCGGCAGTGTAGGCCGCGCCGGTATCCTGCTGCACGTCGTATTCGCCATTTTGTGCCGCGGCATAGAGCGGATTGGCAAGCTGCGAGGCGGCGCCGGGCACGAGCGCTGCAACGGCTTTCTCGAGCGTGGCGCGGTCGTTGGTGAAATTCGCGAGGACCGAGAGATTCGTGCCGAAAGTCACCACGGCAACCAGGTCGGCGGGACTCATCTGTGTTTTCAGGAATTTTTCGGCGGCATCGTGCGCGCGAAGGATGTCGTCGGTGGCCATCGACGTCAGATCGAAAAACAGGACGATCATGCGCCGGTCGTGAACCTGATTGCTGATCGCTTCTTGTTGCGCAGGAGCCGCGCCGGGTCCGGGATTATCGACCGGGACGACGACGGGCTTTGTATCCGAGGGTCCCGCAGTTTCCATGCTCTCGATATCGGAGTAGGAAAAGGTGGCGATTTTCTCGATTTTGCCGTCGTCGGTGATCGTGAACTGATCGGGACGCAATCCTTTGACGGGCCGGCCCTTGCTGTCGGTAACTTCCACGTCGATGCGGACGATTTGCGATTGGGCGCGCAGCACGCTGCTGCTGAGGTGCAGTTGCTGCGCGGCCATTGCCGGTTGCGGCGACGGCGCGGACGCAGGCGGCGACTGTTGCGCGTATATTCGCGCGCCTGAAGCAACGAGCAGGCCGCCTGCCGCCGCTAAAGCCAGGATGGAAGCGCGCCGGCTCGATCCCACATGCGAGTGCGCTGATTCGGCGGTGCCTGTCGTTTTGCTTCGTCGCAGCATCGTGTAACCCTATCCTCTACTCGCCCGCTAGAGGTTGAAACGCGCCATCAAGCTCATCGTGCGCATCGACGACGCGCTGGTGACCTGGCCGAAAAACGAGCTGCCGAAAACAGTTCCCAGCCCGTTAAAGCTTGGCGTGTTGGTCAAATTCTGAATCTGCCACTGGAGGTTGAGCATATGGCGCCGCTCGGGACCGAATCGAAACGTCTTCGCAATGGACATGTTCCAGCTCAACGTGCACGGGCCCCCGATTGCGCCGCGCCGCTCGTTTCCGTAAGTCGGGTTGCCGTTTACGTCCGTTGGCGGCAGGCCAAAAACGGACGTGTTGAAGTAATTTAGCGGCCCGCCACCGCAAATTCCCGTGTTCGGGTTGCCGTTTTGCTCGGCGCGCAGGGAAAAATTAGCGCCGGTCCCGTTGTCGGAGGCCGTGCCGCCGAGAAGCGCCGTGTACGGCGTGCCGGTCTGCCAGGTGAAGATGTTCATCAGGCGCCAGTCGCCGAGGACGCGTTCGGCCCAGCCGTGGTTTGCCCAGCGGCTGCGCTGGCCGAAGGGCAACTCGTACATCGAGAAGATGCGCATCTGGTGGCGAATATCGAAAGTGGAAAGGCCGCGCTCGGCAGCCAGATTGCCATCGATCTGCTCGACGGTACCGGCACCGCCGCCGATCGAACTCGCGTCGTCGAGCGATTTTCCGTAGGTGTAAACCCCCATCAGCATCAAGCCGTGCGTGAATCGGTGCAGCACGCGGACTTGCAGCGCGTTGTAAATGGAATTCGCGCCGGACTGATCGTACGTAAAGCCGGTGGCGTTCGGGTCGACGCGGCTGGCCTGAATGTCGCTCTGCGACGTGCCGAGCGTAGCGCGATTGGGAGCGCGCAAAATATCGAGATTCGTTCCCTTTGTGCCGGTGTAGGTGAGATCGAGGACCCAATCCTGGGTGATCGACGTTTCGGTGCCGAGCGTCCAGATCTGCGCGTAGGCATTCTGATAGAACGGATCGACCGCCTGCGTATTCGCTATGAAATTGCCGGGGGTTTGCGGCGCCAAAAAGCCGCTTTCGAGCGTGAGTATATTGGCGGCGGCGGTCGTCAGCGTTTGTGCCGTGGAGACGGGCGGCTGATAAGCGAGCTCGCGCGCGAGCGTATCGTAGCCGGATTCATTGTAAAAAATTGAATAGCCGCCGCGGACCACGGTGCGGGGCTTGATAAAGGTAGGCTGCCAGGCGAATCCGACGCGCGGCGCCCAATTGTTGTAGTTGCCATGAATCAGCGCACGCGGAAATGCTCCGTTGAACGAGCCTGTCCCGCCGGGCTGCACGACGCTGACGCAATCGAGGCAGGTGGCACCCGACGCTGCGAGACTCGCGATCGCGGGATTCACGTCCAGATTGACGAGATTATTGGCCAATTCGACGGGCGGAGTGACCGCGTCGTAGCGTATGCCGTACTCGAATGTGAAGACTTTGTTCACGCGCCAATCGTCCTGCGCGTAAGCGGCAAAGCCCCAGCTGCGGAAATACGTGTTCGGATTGCCGAATTGTGCGGTGGTGCTGAACGGGCGCGAGAGAAGGAAGTCCGCGAAATCGCTTCCCGTCCCCGGCACCGGAACGCCATTGCCATCGAGCTGGCTGGTGAGCAAGCCGGTGAAAACGAATTGGCCGCGCGGATTCGGGCTGGAAGCGGAATTGAGCTGCATGCGGCGGATTTCGCCGCCGAACTGCATCGAGTGCGGCCCGCGAACCCAGGTCAGCCCGTCCGAAAAGCGCAGCGTCTGATTGCGCGCAAGAGACGGGATCGGGTCATTCAGGCCGGAGAAACTGGTGAAGCTGATTTGCGGGATGCCGAAGTCGATCGGCGCGGTCGAAACGCCGGTGATGCCGAGGTTCGCGGCGATATCCGCGCCGTTTGAATTGTCGCTGAGCAACTGCACTCGGCTACGGCTCCAATTCACGGACGTGCTTTCTGCCACGCGCGGCGACCAGTTGTGCGACACGCCGAGATCGACGCTCTGGTCGCGCGTCGATTGGTGGCCGCCGATGCCGGGGAAATTGCTGATCGTATCGCCGCGCTCCGACTGGAAATTGTAGCCGCCGTTCAGGTTGAAGCGCGAATTGATCGTGTGCAGGACGTGCACGTTCACGGAGTCAGTGTTTTGCGGGACGGTAGCTTGCAGCAGAAAGTTCTGCACCGTGCCGGAGAGGTTTGGCGTGGGAACGTAGGCGAGCAGGCCCTGGGCGGTTGGGTCGACGGTGATCTGCTGAGCGACGCCGCCGGGGCAATTCGGATCGGAAACCGTGGGATACGGCGTCGAGGGATTCGAAAACGGTTGATACAGAGTGGTTCCGCAGAAAAGGCCGTTGCGCTGATCGTTCGTGGGCACGGTGGAAAAGGTGTTCTCGGCCGCCTGCTGGATAACGTGCTGGTAATTCGCGAAAAAGTAGGTTTTGTCGCTGCCGTCGTAAATATGCGGGATTCGCAGCGGGCCACCGAGGTTCGCGCCGAAGCGATCGTTGTAATGGCCCAGCTTTGGCGAGGGCTGGCCGGTGATCGCGTACGGACGCGCGTCGAATGCGGAATCATCCAGGCGATCGTAAAAGCTGAAACGCGTCCGGTTCACCTGCTGGCGAAAGAACATGCCGCCGCGCCCGCCCCCAAATAGCATTGGGCCCCGGCCGCCACCGCCTCCGCGACCCACGAAACCGCGCCGGCCGCCACCCGGAGGGCCTCCTCCCGGACCGCCTTGCGCGGATACCGCGCCGCCGGGGCCGCCTTGCACGCCGGGACCTCCCATACCTCCAGGCCCACCTGGGCCTCCCGGCGAGGGCGGCGTCAGCCCGACCTGCCCGAAGCCGCCGGGGCCAAAGCCGCGCGGGCCCGCTGTTGAGAGACCTTGGCCCACTGTGCCCTGCAGCAAAAACGCGTCGGAGGTACTCGCACCGGCTCCCGCAGACATGGCCGGGGCTTGAGTGTTTGCCTCTGCGCCGGCGATTTCCTCGCTGCCATTGGCTCCGGAATCGCCCGTCAAATCCGTCTGCTGGAAACCACTGCTGGCGAGCCCCTGGCTGAGCGCGTTTACCACGCCTGGGGGTAGCTGCCCGCCCGCGCCCAATCGGCCGCGCTGCGCCCGTTGTGAAGCTTCACGAGGGGTATTTGAGGAGCCTTGCGGCGGGCCCTGACCGCGTTCCCCGGGAAAACCCGGTCGGCCAGAACGCCCCGCCCCACGATTTGCGGGGCGTGAAGATTCCGCCGGCGCTTCGAGGTCCGCGAGCGTGGCGACGTGCAGTGTCAACTGGATCGGCGGAGGTGGAAGTCCCGCCGCTACCTGCACTGCGCGCTCAATTTTCACGAAGCCGAGTTGTTCGGCCGCGATGGTGTATTGCCCCGCGGGAATTGATGGAAACTCAAACTTGCCGGACTCGTCGGTCCACGTGACCCACGCCTGGTTCGTGTCCGTACGGGATGCGCGAACGGCCGCGCCGGGAACGGCCGCGCCGCTTGCGGTTCGCACGGTACCGCTCAACGTGGTCGACGGACCTGCGCTGATCTCGTTCGCCGACTGGCTCTTTGCCTCCGCCGAGGCGACACTTCCCCGCGCGACTGGCTGTTGCGCGAAACTCGACGCGGAGCAGAAAAGCAGAGCGGCGACGAGCAGAAGCCCGGCGCAGATCGCAGTTGAGAAGCATGACCACAATCTTCGGCTTAGTTTTTCCATCATGAACGTGTCGACCGCTGTACCCCCTCGGTAGCCGTTGGGTCTTTCGACGTGCGTCGCGAGAATCGGTTACTCACTAGATTTCGCGGGATCGTACACCAGACGAATCGTCACCGGTTGCTGCAGCCGGGGATTATCGATCTTGTTGATCATGTATAGCTGCTTGCCATCGGGCGAAAGTTCAAAGGTGCGCGTGGTCGTTCCTCCCCCACGCCCTTGCATCGTGACAACTAGGTTGTTGCCCTGCCATTGCGCCGCCGGCGACGGCCGATCGGTATTCGCCGAATTCCCCGCGCTGCGTGCCGCGTAGGAGGCAAGCACGCGGCCGTCTGCGTTGGTCACCTTGACCGTAGAATCCGTCTGCACGACCGTTAGCTGAGAAAGCCGGCTCATCATCCCACCTGATCCTCCGGCGTTTCGCTGGCGTCTGCCGAATCGGCGACCTGTCCCGCCGAAGCCGCCTGCCTCTTGCAGCTTCTGCTGAGGATTGTCGCTTTGGTCTTTGTTCAGCTTCCACATGCCGGCCAGATTCAGCCTGCCGCCAATCTGCGAACCATCGGCTGAACTCGTTTGCGCCGTTTGATCCGATGGAGCGGCGGCTGCCTGCGGCCCGGCCGGAGCATGTTGCGCCGCGGCTGGTCTGGCGGCGAAGACAATTGCTGAAAAAGCAATCAAAACGAATGGCACAACTTCGGCAGTTGCAACGCGACGGTGGCTTTCGCATCCCTGGGTTCGCACCTCCAACCTCCCGCGCTTAGCCGTAGATAACTTTCCGCAGCTGGTCTGATGACAGGTCTTCCGGGAGGGGCGAGGAAAAGTTCCAAAATCCGCTCGCCGCAGTCCTTTCCGGCGAGCATCCAGCAGGAAACCTTGGCTACGCGCTTGTGTTACGATCGCTGCCCAATCGGTCCAAATTCACAAAAGGGGAACGGTAATGGGATTCATCGACGAAGCTCTAACAGGGTGCTGCAAAACGGATGATTTTCGAGATGAGGACGGAGTTCAGGGCAAAGTGGCAGGCGAGCAGGGGGCCGTGTAAAACTTCTCGCAGTCGCATTTTGTCTTTCGGCACTGCGCCCTGCTCTCGATCCTGTCTATGTAGCGGCCTCCAGATGGGCCAAGCGCAGCAGGTTGAACGCTGCAGCCCACAGGTAGGCTACCTGCTGAATCTTCCAGCGGCCCACGTGACGCACTTTGCGCAGCCCGCCAGCTTGCTTCATCCAGCCGAACATCTGCTCGATCTTCTTTCGTGCTCGCTGACTCAGCGCATATCCCTGGGTCTTCATCCGCCGCAGCATGCGGCGGCGCGCGTCTCCTGCGGGACCTTGGCTGATCACGCGCTCCGCGGTGAGCGGCACGTGCGGCGTGACGTGCAGGTCTTCTTCCAGCGTGCGCAAAAACTCGCCCGCCTCGAATCCGCGGTCGGCACCCACGGTCTTGGGCTTGATGCCGTGCCGCCGCGCCAAGCGCCGCAACAGCTTTTCCGCCGTGTCTCGCTCGGCGTGCCCGTCAGCCACGGCGATGGCGATGTCCAAGCACAGCCCATGCCGGTTCTCCATCAAGGCGTGCCCGCTGTGGCAGAGCAGCGCCGCCATGCCCTTGCTCTTCCGCGCCAACCGCGCCTCGGGATCGGTCGTAGACTGATGCGTTTCATTGCGGCGCTTCTCGCCGCGAAAATCCACCGAAGGATTGCTGCCGTCTTGGGCGGGCGGCTTGTTCACCGGCTCTTCCTTGGGACGAAAACTTTTCAGCGAGGCCCAGGACTGGATCAGCGTCCCGTCCACGGTGAAGTGATCGTTCGAGGCGTACTGCTCGACCAGCGCGCTGGCCACCACGCGTTCAAAAAACTTCTGCACCAGCCCGTGCCGCTCGAAGCGCTCGCGATTGTGGGTGAACGCCGTGGCATCCCACACCGCTTGGTCCGCGTCCAGATCGCAGAACCAGCGGTACAGCAAGTTCCAGTTGATGGCGTCCACCAGACGCCGCTCCGAGGGAATCGAGTACAGCGCTTGCAGCAACAGCGCCTTCAGCAGCGCCTCCGGCGGAATCCCCGGACGCCCCGTTTCGCTGTACGCCGCATCGAACACGCGCTGCATCTGCTTCAGCACCTCGTCGGCACGGCGCTTGATCGCGCGCAGAGGATGATCTTTTGGCAGCCGCTCTTCCGTGTTGGCCACGAAAAACATCGGATTCTGCAATTTGGGATTTCCGCGCACGAAGTGCTCCTGTTTTTCAGAGAATCGCCGCACAAATTGCGGCGTTCAAGCTTCGTGCAAACTAAACTGCAATCACAGCTCCAAACACGGAGTTTTGCAGCACCCTGCTAAAGGCTAACGAAGCTTACGCACGCAATTTCGACCTCGGCAAACTGCCAATGCCGCCCGGGCGCAAGATCGCGATCGTCGCATGCATGGATGCTCGATTGACCATCGAACCGATGCTTGGCCTGAAAACCGGCGACGCACACATCATTCGCAACGCGGGCGGCATCATCACGGAAGACGCCGTGCGTTCGCTGATCATCTCGCATTACTTGCTTGGCACCAACGAGTTCATGATCATCAACCACACCGATTGCGGCATGCTGACGTTTAAAGGAAGAAGAGTTGCGCTCGCGGCTGGAGCGTGAATCCGGCAGCGCTTCCCTTGCGCCCGCGCAGTTTCACTCGTTCTCGAACCTGGAGGAAAACGTAGGGCGCCAGATGCAGAAGCTGCGCTCCCATCCGTGGGTTCCGAAGTCGATTCCGGTCCGCGGCTTCATTTTTGACGTGAAAACCGGGCGGCTAAGCGAAGTCTCGCCGCAGCGAGCAGCGGTAGCGGGCGACTAACAGCCGCCCGCACAGGTGCAATCCACTCAGACCAGCGTGCGGCGATGGGCCCGCATCGGCGTCGCGTTTCTGGCGTGGTTAGGCGTTCTCCCGTCAATTTACGCACGAGCCCGTGCATCGGAATCCGCGCTCCTGTATGATCGGTTTATTCTGCACGGGGGCGCTTTCGGACTCCGGCGCTGCCGCTGAAGTGCGCACTGGGCCCGAATCGCGCGAAAGGGGACAAGATTCGAATGTCACTGTTTGGGAGCCACATGCGGCTGGCGGTGCTAGGCGCCGGGAAAATGGGTGGGATTTTAATCGAGGCGTTCGTCCGGCAAAACCTCGTCTCACCCCAAAACATTCGCGCCACCGTGAAGCACCCCGGCATCGAGCGCAAGAACGGCGCGAAGCTCGCCGTGTCGCTCGGCACGGATAATTGCGGAGCGGTGCACGGCGCTGACGTGGTGCTGCTGTGCGTGAAGCCGCAGGCCGTGGGCCATGTGCTGGACGAAATCAAGCCCGAGCTCGACGAAAAAAAGATGCTGATCTCGATCGCCGCTTCCGTGCCCACGGACTATATCGAGCGCCGCATCGGCTCTCACGTTCCGGTGGTCCGCGCGATGCCAAATACTCCTTCGATGGTCGGCGCGGGGATTACGGCAATCTGCAAGGGGCAATATGCCGGCCCGAAGCACGTGGAAACGGCGCAGAAGCTGTTCGACGCCGTCGGAAAAACCGTGGTGGCCGATGAAAAGAACATGGACGCGATTACCGGCCTTTCCGCCAGCGGCCCGGCGTTCATTTACATCATTATCGAATCGCTCGCCGAAGGCGGCGTGAAGGTCGGCCTGCCCCGCGATCTGGCCACCCTGCTGGCCGCGCAAACGACGCTGGGCGCCGCGAAGATGGTCCTCGATACGGGCTACCACCCGGCGATGCTGAAAGATACCGTCACCACTCCGGCCGGCTGCACGATCGACGGCATCCTCGAGCTCGAAGAGGGCGGCCTTCGCGTGACGCTGATCAAGGCCGTCGTGAAAGCGGCCCAGCGCGCCAAAGAGCTGCTGATCACCGAGGAGGAGATCTAGCGCTCCGGAGCGCGGGGACACTTGTCACGCCTGTAAACGGACTCACCACACGCGGTTGGTCATTCGAGCGCGGAGCGGAACGTCGCGACGCTTGCTTTTTCGGACGCGCCTTACTTCATCAGCAGCACGTTGACGGCTTTCACAACGATTTCCACTTGGTCGCCTTTTTTCACGCCTAATTCCTTCAGTGATTCGAGCGTCATCACCGACGCCATTTTTGACGACGCCGGAATTTCCACCTTCACCAGGCACATCACCGAACCCTTCTTGATGTCCTTCACCTTGCCAATAATTCGGTTCCGCGCTCCAACTTTCATTCGTTCCTCCCGTGAATTTTGTTTGCGCACATCGTGACTTCGACTTCGTCCGGCAGCCACAGATTACTGCGATTCTCCGCCGCGCCGCCTCGCGCTGATCGGTTTGCGCTGATCGATCGCGCTGACCTGGCCGCGCAATTCCCTTGAACGCTCTCGCGCGCGGGAAGATAATCGTCCGCTCTCCAGGAGATCATGCGATGAAAGCCATGCGCGTCACGAAAGCGGGCGATCCGGGCGTCCTGCGCCTGGAAGACATAGCGCAACCAAGACCGGGTCCGGGCGAAGCGCTCGTGCGCAATCACGCCGTGGGCGTCAATTATGCCGATATCTATATGCGTAACGGCTCGGCGCGCGTGCCGGTGCCGTTCCCGTTCACGCCTGGAATCGAGGGCGCCGGGACGGTCGAGGCGGTCGGCGACGGCGTAACTGAAGTGAAGCCCGGCGATCGCGTCGCATACGCTTCGGGACCGGGCTCGTATGCCGAATATCACGTGGTGAAAGTCGGGCTCCTCGCGCCGCTTCCCAGTGATCTGAGCTTCGAACAAGGTGCCGCAATCATTCTGCAAGGAATGACCGCGCATTATCTGCTGCACGAGTTTTACCCCATCCGCTCAGGTTCCACGGTTCTCGTGCACGCAGCGGCAGGCGGGATGGGGCGGCTGCTCGTTCAATGGCTAAAGCATTTAGGAGCGACTGCGATTGGCACGGTTTCAACGGAAGAAAAAGCCAAAGTGGCGCGCGAAGCGGGCGCCGATCGCGTGATTATTTACACGCAGCAGGATTTCGCCGAAGAAGCCACAAAATTCACCGGCGGCAAGGGCGTCGATTACATCGTCGACGGCGTGGGCAAAACCACCTTCACGAAAAACCTCGACGCGCTCCGCAATCGCGGCTGGGCCACGGTTTTTGGCATGGCCAGCGGCCCGGCCGAGCCGGTGGTTCCAAATTCCCTGATGATGAAAGCGCTGACGATTTCCGGCGGGTCGCTTTACAACTACATGAACACGCGCGAGGAAGTGATGCGGCGCGCCAACGACGTGTTCGCTGGAGTGCGCGAGGGCTGGCTCAAGATTCGCGTTTATCGCACGTTGCCGCTCGAAGAAGCCGCTGAGGCGCACCGCCTGCTCGAATCGCGCACGACAACCGGCAAGCTGCTGCTGCAAACCGGCAGTTAGGTTGAGCGGCGAGCACCAAAACGACTTTTACATTTACGGCATGGAGAAACCTGAGATGTCAAATTACGCGCAAAGAAACGAAGTTCACAACGGGTCGCGCTTGCGGCGGACTGCCTCGCATGACACTCGATGTTTCGCGATGATTTGCGCGCTCGGCCTGCTTCTCGCAGCGCCCGCTTTTTCGGCGCCCGCGCGCCAGGGAGCGCCGCAACGGCCAGCGCACTCGCGCGGCGAGGTCGTGGGGCCGCCAGAACGCATGGCGGCGAATGCGCTTTTTAATCAGCACTGCGCCAGTTGCCACCAAAACGCCAAAGCCAGTGCGAAGGCAATCCCTCTGACGGGACGCACCGCTCCCAACACCGAAGTGCTCGGGCAGATGAGCACCGAAGCAATCTACGCCGCGCTCACCACCGGCGTGATGGTCCAGCAAGGCAAGAGCCTCACCAACGACCAGAAGCGCATGATCGCGGAATTTTTCGGCGGCCATCCGCTCGGCAGCGCGGAAGAGGGCGAAGCGTTGCACATGGCCAACCGCTGCTCGTCGAATCCGCCGATGGGCGAGCTGTCCGCGAGCCCGTCGTGGAACGGCTGGGGCAACGACCTCGAGAACACGCACTTTCAATCCGCTCAAGCGGGCCGACTCACAGCCGACGATCTGCCGAAGCTGAAATTGAAATGGGCGTTCGGCATTCCCGCCGGCGCCGAAACATCCGGCCAGCCATCCATCGTGGATGGCCGCGTGTTCTTCGGCGAAGACAATGCGTTCGCCTATTCCGTCAACGCGGCGACGGGATGCGTGTACTGGTCGTATCACGCCGGGGCGCAGATTCGCACCGCTGCGCTCGTGGCGCGCATTCATCACGGCGGCCACGCCGTCGACGCGGTCTTCTACGGCGACAAACGCGCCAACGTGTACGCGCTCGATGCGCGCACCGGCGCGTTGATTTGGAAGCACCGCCTTTCCTCGCGCCTGCTTTCGCACATCACCGGCGCGCCCGCGTTTTACAAGGGTCGTTTGTACGTCGGCCTCGCCGGATCGGAAGAGCTCGTCTCATCCGATCCGCACTATCCGTGTTGCACGTATCGCGGAAGCCTCTGGGCGCTCGACGCGAACACCGGGAAAGTGCTCTGGCGCACCTACACGATTCCCGAAGCGCCGAAACCGACAAAGAAAAATTCCATCGGCACGCAGCTCTGGGCTCCCGCCGGTGCTTCGATTTGGGACGCGGTGACGATCGATCCCAAGCAGCACGCCATCTACGCCGGCGTCGGCAACGCGTTCACCGATCCGCCCGCCGAACTTTCCGATTCGATTGTCGCGTTCGACATGCAGACCGGAAAAATTCTCTGGCACTACCAGGGCGTGCACAACGACGCTTCGCCGGGCGGCTGCTTCGGTCCCGGCCCGCGCGGCGCGGAGTGCCCGAAAGTCGAAGGTCCCGATTGGGACTACGGCGCTTCGCCGATTCTGCGCACGCTTCCCAATGGCAAGCGCGTCCTGATCGACGCCGATAAAGGCGGCACGGTCGTTGCGCTCGATCCCGATCATCGCGGCAAGCTGCTGTGGAAGGCTGACCTAACCGGCGGCAGGCCGGGCGGTCCGATCCAGGTGCAGATTTTGTGGGGCGGCGCCGCCGACAATCAAAACGTTTACTATCCGCTGCAAGCCGGCGCCGTCGCGGCCGTGCGCCTCTCCGACGGAAAGATCATGTGGCGCGTGCCGATCAAGCCTTCCGCCAAGCATCTCGACGCGCGCGGCCGTCCTCGCAGCGGCATGGAAGCGGCAGTCACGGTGATTCCCGGCGTGGTTTTCGCGGGTGGCTGGGACGGCGTGCTCCATGCGCTATCCACCACCGACGGCCGCGAGCTGTGGCAGTACGACACGGCGCGTGCGTACGAGACGGTGAATGGAGTTGCCGCGCATGGCGGTTCGCTCGGCGCGCCCGGTCCGGTGGTGGCCGGAGGAATGCTCTTCGTCGGCTCAGGCTATGTCGGCACCGGCAACGGCATGCCGGGAAACGTGATCCTCGCCTTCTCTACGAAATAAAAGCGCGAAGTGCTATTTCGTCGCGGAAGGCGCGCCATTCGAGTTAGGCGGCTGCGAGGTTGACGACGAAGATGGCTGCGCGGGCGGACTGGCAGAGGTTGGGGCGCTGGGCTTGAACTCGCTCGATCGGACGACCAGCCGCAAATGCAATTCCGAGCCGTCTTTTTGCTTCAGGTACGCGTCCGAGCTGACGTAGGTGGGAAACCAATACTTGCCCTGCAGGTTCTGGCAATAGATGTCGTACATGTTGAACGGCAGATTCGAATTGTTTTCGTAAAACTCGCTCACGAATTTCCCGTAGGTCTCCACCACCGATAGATCCACGTTGTCCACGTAGATCACGCCCTGAAAGAACACGCGCTTGGGGCTGAGCTGCTTCGGCTTCACCTGAAACACGTACGGCGCGAGCTGATCGAGCTGCGTCTGGCCCGCGTACAGGAAATCGTAATCGGCGATCTGGTCGCTGGTCAGGAAAAACAGCGGCTGCTCGACGATTTCGCGCACATCATCCATCGTGAAGCTCGTGAATTTCAGCGTGGACTGGATCGGCCGCAGCACGCGCCAGAACCGTTTGCCGTCGGGCCGCGTGTACATCTCGCCGATCGCTTCGAAGCTGCCGCCGCCATTCGAACTAGGAGTCGAAAGCTCCTCGATGCGCACGTCCTGCACGAAATCGAGGCTGCCGTAGATTTTTTGCTCGGCATCCTCATTGGCGGCGAATTTCTGAATGATCGTCTCGGTGGGAATCGGCGGCGGCCCCGGATGCGGCACGGACGGTATCCGCTTCACCTCGAATTTCGGCGGAGGCGGCAACGGCCCCTCGGACTGCGCCCTTACCGTGGTCACGCCGACCGTGATCAGAACTGCCACGCCCGCCATGCCGGCAAACCACGCCGCCGCCAGCGCCGCCATCCCAATTCTCGCCAGGATCGATCTGGTTCTCATTGCGAATCTTAGATGCTCGCACCTCCGCCCCCGTGTTGCCAGCAAAAGAACCAACTGAGAGATGGTGGTGTAGCGCTGCGCTTTAGCGCAGCAAATTGCGAGGTCTCGCCGCTAGCGCCAACAGACTAGCGCACCGGCGCCGCCCAAGGTTTAAACGTAGCGCCGCGGTCTTTCGCGCCGTTTGCGTCCCGGTGGCTTATACCGGGAAGCGCGGCAGCATTTTCCGTCGCTCACCACGCGAATCCTGGCACCGTCGTATGTAGCGCTGGCGTCTCGCTGGCGATTTTGCCTTAGGCGGCGTCAGCGTGCAGACGACTCCAGCGGCCGAACGTCGTGCGCAATCTTCGCCGCCTCGCGATCCTCGGCAATTTCCAGCTCATAACGCGACTGTAAATTCACCCAGAACGCCGCGGACGTGTTGAAGTATCGCGCCAATCGCAACGCGGTGTCTGCCGTGATGCCGCGCCGCTCGTGGTAAATCTCCGCGATCCGCGTCACCGGGACGCGCAGGTCCATCGCCACTTTGTTCATGCTCAGCCCGCGCGGCAGCATGAACTCCTCCCGCAAGATCTCGCCCGGATGCACCGGCTTCAGTTTCCTCGCCATCGCGGCCTCCTAGTGGTAATCCACAATCTCGACCCCGAACGCATCGCCCTCTTTCCACACGAAGCAGATGCGCCACTGATCGTTCGCTAATCATTCGCGTGCCGCTCATTCCGAAGACGGCCTGCCTCGCGGGGCGCTGGCGCCAGAGCGCCCTCCTCGGGACGGCGTGACGAGCCTCAACGTGGACCGCTTCACCGGCCTCAGAATGTTTGAGTGTCCGTTGGTGCGTCGGGCGGGGGAACAACGGGGGACGCGGCCGAAGGGAGAATTGGACCTGCCGCCGCCGGCGCCCTCACCACTTGAAGTTCAGGAAGGCCTATCCTAGCGAGATATGCAGCGAAACGCTGCGAAAGGTCCTCCCGAAAAAGTTCCGATAGCCTGCAAACAAAGCTCCGAGGCCTAATTTTCTCCAAATAGGCCACGCTAACAGAGAAGTAGTGCTTAAAGTCAACTATACTCGCGACGATCGGAACTTCCCTGGGAAAATCCAGATAGTGGTACCGTGGCCGTTCATTCTTCATCAGCATTTCGCCCGGACTCCTCTTTTTGTTTATCGGGCTCATCGTCATCCCGAGCTCGCTGAGATGCTCGCCAAGGAACACCTGTTCTGCGTTGTATAGCGGCGATACAAGCACGGCGAACAGCACCTTGTCATCGCTGGCACGCTGCGCATCAGCGCGGTTGCGGGCATCTTGCTCTAAGTCGCACTCCTGCGTCAGGACGACGACTAAAGGAAACACGATCTTGTTTACCTCGATAATCCCAGCTCTTTCAGAGACAGACTCTATGCACTCGACGTTCCGAAAAACGTCGCCTTGAGAGATCCGCCTCACCCTCTTTGTCTTCACACTGACGTTCGTCATTGCGAAATTTTCCCGCGTACTCTAATTCGGCGCGGCTTCTCTGCTCCGAGCGGCTTGCTCGTGAGAGGGGTCTCGGTTCCCCGCCTAAGGTACGATTCGATAGACGGCGCCTCAGTGACGGCTTCTGCCACAACTGGAGCCTGTCCAGGAGGCATTCGGCTTTCCGGCGCCGGCGGGCCAGCAACAGTGTTTGAGTCTTCGCCGCTATAATCACTCTTGAACGGCAGGCGATGGTCTGACATCCATCCTCTCCCTGAGCTTGTCCGTGATGCTCCTTTCGAAAATCTCTTGGATACACGCATGCGCCTGGTCTAGATACCCCAGCGAAGCCCGAAGTTCGTGCGCAGCCTGAATGTATGCGTCGAAGTCCAGCACGAATGAAGGACGCTTCAGGGGCGATGGATAATCTGGATTGGGCAGACCAAACTGGAATCTCACGTCGAGCTCACCGCATTTCATCTCCGCTATGTGAACGAGCCTTGTCAGCCGTTCCGGACTAAACAGCGCGGGCAAAGCAAAAAGAGCACTCGAAATATACTCATCCCATTGATTTACAGGGTGAAGCCCCTCTATAGCGATTTCGTTGACGTACCGCAGGCCGAAGCGCGCGGCCCTAGTGTCATGGAATAGGCCGTCAATCGACGAGACGACAGGAACAAAATTGTCCCGGAGGTCCTCATAGCTTAAGTAGGAAGTATACTCAATAAACACGAACTTCGAACCGAGCGAGAGCTTCTTTTCCCGCTCCTTGCCGAAGAAATTCCACACCCTTGCCGGTGTCCTCCGCTGGCGAACATCGTTGCCAGCAGGGTTCAGATTCACCTGAACCTCGTGCGTGAACATCTCTGTCGGCTCGGCAATCGGAAAGTGATCAGAGATAACCTTGCCGAGTTTTGCCGGCAGCGCATTGTCAACCCCGACAAGAGGAGTAACAAAGTCAAGGCGCGCGACGACCGCCTTCAAGAACGGCTTTCTGTAGCACATATCCTCGTACATGCCCTCTCCCCTAGATAGCCCAGCGCGAGCTCGTCCGTGTAACGGACCGCGGTGCGTAATCCCCCGCGGAATTCTAGCACAGCGAATTAACGGCAGGTTACTTGGCCAGCTCGCTTTTCCGATCGGCCACATTTCCGGAACTCGATGCCCCCAAATCAGGCAATGTCGGCTAGTGCTGACGAGAACCCCGTCGGTGCCCGGACACGCACGGCAAGAGCATTCGCCGAGGACGACAGCCAGAGGCGGGCCAGGCAAGCTGCGAAGGGCCGCAGAATCCCCGCTGAACTCGAACGGGTGCAGCCCAGCCGCAGAACAGGAACTTCGCTACCCCCGCACGTAGCCTCGATTCCCATCGCCCGCTCCAGCCCGCGCAAACTCCGTCGCCCACTCCACCGCCATCGCACCGCGTATCCAGAGCAGTACTAAAACTGTACTTCCGGCCAGTAGATTTTTCCTCAAGCATTGCGCTACCGTGGGCACGAGCTGTACGCGGTCTCCGAAATTCGAAACCATCGGAGATCAATCAGTACCAACGGCGAACCACCCGGCAAAAGCCAGGCGCGAGGACGAATCGACAAACAGACGAATGAACCGCATCGCTAAAATCCGCTACCGGGACCTGTCAGGACCAACCCGCGTGCCTGCGCTGAAAGCTGCAGATCGCTTTCGCCTTTTGTGCGCCTCTACCGCTTCACAATCAGCGCATTCTACACGGGGCCCCCAAAACGCTTCGCGTTTTGGGGTGGTTACCCGAGACAGTCAATCGAGTAGAAACACATCTAAGTTATTGAAAATAAACAACGGCGCCCCTGTCTACCCGAGACGTCCCGGCGCACGCTTTTGCACCCAGTTTTCGCGGAAAAACTCGGCCTGCGTTGCGCCGTCTGATAAAATCTCCAGTTTGCAGGCTGCGGAGCGGACGAGCCGTGGACGATGGCACCATAGCGAAGCGCTATTTCGTGAGCGGAATCGTGCAGGGAGTCGGCTTTCGGTACTTCGCGCAACGCACCGCTCGCCGGCTGGGCATCAGCGGCTACACGCGGAACCTCTTCGACGGGCGCGTGGAAGTGTTCGCGATGGGAGCGCGCGAGCCGCTGGAAGCGCTTCGCGCGGAACTCGAACGCGGACCGCTCGGCGCTTCGGTTTCCGGCGTAGCGGAAGAGGAAACCGGCGTGCAGGATGCGTACGCAAACAAATTTTCGATCGAGTACGACGCGTGAGCCTACGCGAAATATCGGAAAAAGAGAGATTCTTCGCGACAAAGAGCGTCGCTCAGAATGACAAACGCCGAGCGGAGGCGGTGATTTCGCGGCGCACGCGAAATCACAGCGCGTCAACTAAAGACGAGAGGAAGACAAGAATCGAATGGACAATCTGAAGAAGCTCATCCGTGAAATTCCGGATCATCCGAAGCCGGGCATCTTGTTTTACGACGTGACCACGCTGCTGAAGGATCGCGAAGGCTTCCACGCGCTGGTGGATAAGCTCTGCAATCATTACGAGGGCAAGCACGTGGACATCGTCGCCGGAATCGAAGCGCGCGGATTCATTTTCGCGCCAGCGCTCGCGTACCGCCTGGGCGCGGGATTCGTTCCGGTGCGCAAGCCGAAGAAATTGCCGTGGAAGACTGCGACGGAAACCTATCAGCTCGAGTACGGCACCGACACGCTGGAAATTCACCAGGACGCGGTGACGCAAGGCCAGCACGTGCTGGTCTGCGACGATCTGCTCGCCACCGGCGGCACGGCCGCGGCGGCGACGGCGCTGGTCCGCAAGCTCGGCGGCGAAGTGGTCGGCGCGGCGTTCGCCGTGGAACTGAATTTTCTGAACGGGCGGTCGAAATTGCCCGGCGTGGATGTTTTCTCGCTGCTGAAGTACGACAAGTAGATTCGGCGCGCGGGATGGCTCAAGGCGAAATCTCGATCAATCCTACCGGCCGCTTTACCGGGCGCGTAGAGGCTTACCGCCGCTACCGCTCCAGATACCCGCGCGAAATCATTCCGCTGCTGAGAGAAAAATGCGGGCTGACGCCGGATTCCGTCGTCGCGGACATCGGCGCCGGGACGGGCATGCTGGCCGAGCTTTTCCTCGAAAACGGCAACCGAGTGTTTGCCGTCGAGCCGAACGCCGAGATGCGGGCGGCCTGCGAGGAGCTTACGCCGAAATACCCGCGGCTGACGTGCATCGACGGCACCGCCGAGCATACGAATCTTGGCGACCACTCCGTCGATACGATCGCCGTCGGACGCGCGTTCCACTGGTTCGACCACGATAAATGCCGCCCGGAATTTCAGAGGATTTTGCGGCCGGGCGGCTGGGTCGTGCTCGCCGGCCTGGGACCGCGACAAGGCAAGGAACCGGTCCGGCAGGAATATCAGGCCATTATGCGCGAGCACGGCGTCGACTGGGCGCAGATTGGCGACCGCTACAAAGTGAAAGAAGCAGCGAAGAAGTTTTTCGCGGGAGGCGCGCTGCAGGAAGCCGACTTTCCCGGCGCCGAAGAGCTGACGTATGAAGGGCTGGAGGGCCACACGCTGTCGCTATCGGTAATGCCGAAGCCGGACCATCCGGGCTTCCCGGCGATGCAGGAAGCGCTGAAACGCTACTTCGAAAAATATCAGCGCGACGGCAAGATACTGCTGCCGGTCAATTGCCGCATCTACATGGGCCAGCTGCGATAAAGCACCCGCGCTGACCAACCACGCCGCGTCACCCTGGGCTTCGCGAAAATCCGATTCCCTGCCGCTTCAGACCAGACCTTTCGCGCGCCTTTGCCGCATCACTTCAAACAACATCACTCCCGCAGCGACGGATACGTTCAGCGAGCGCACCGGGCCGACGGTTGGTATCGACACCAGAAAATCGCACCGCTTCCGCGTGAGCTCGTGCAGTCCTTCGCCTTCGCGCCCCAGCACGATCCCGACAGGACCCGTGAGGTCCACATCGGTGTGCTTCTTTTCCGCGCGCTCGTCGAGACCCACGAGCCAATAGCCGGCCTCTTTCATTTGCTCCATCGCGCGGACCAGATTTTTCACGCGCGCCACCGGCAAGTGCGCCAGCGCTCCGGCGGACGCGCGCTCGACTGTATCGCTCAAGCCAGCAGCGCGCCGCTCGGGAATCACCACTCCTTGCGCGCCAGCGGCAAGAGACGTGCGGACAATCGCGCCCAAGTTGTGCGGATCCTCGATGCCGTCGAGCATCACCAGCAGTCCGCGCTCGGTTTTCGCGGCGAGCAGGTTCTCCAGGTCCGCGGTAGGCTTTGCAGCGGCCAGAGCGGCTATGCCCTGATGCTCGCGCGTTCCGGAGAGCCGGTCGACTTGCTGGCGATCCTCAAATCGTACCGGCACGCCGCGCGATTTCGCCAGCTGCACGATGGCTTCCACGCGTTCGCCGTGCCTGCCACGCGCAATCACGATTCGATCCAGCGGACGTGCCGCGTTCAGTGCTTCTTCGATTGCGTGAAATCCTGTCAGCCAGTTCATAGAGGCAAGTGGAAGTAGATCAGTGGGTCCCGATGGTCGCAATGGCGTGGCAAGCGATGGCCTCGCCACGCCCGATTTCGCCGCAGCCCTCGTTGGTTTTGGCCTTCAGGCTGATGTGGTCGGAAGTCAATTCCAACGCCTTTGCCAGCTCCGCGAGCATGGCCGGAAAATGCGGCCCGAGCTTCGGGCGTTCGCAAATCACCACCGCGTCCACATGCACGATGCGCATCTTGCGATCGGCAAGCAATTTCCGCGCGTGCTGCAAAAAGAGCACACTCGATGCACCTTTCCACTTCGGATCCGTATCCGGGAAATGCGTGCCGATGTCGCCGAGCGCTCCGGCGCCGAGGAGCGCGTCGCAAAGCGCGTGGCACAGCACATCGCCATCGGAGTGGCCCACCGAGCCTTTCTCGAACGGTATCTCGATCCCGCCGATCATCAGCTTTCGACCGGGTTCGAGACGGTGCAAATCGTAGCCGATTCCAGAATAGTTCATCCGAGAGGCCTGTTCTCCGGATTGGCCGGCGCACTTCCGCGACTTTGATTTCTTCGCCTGGACAACAGAATCCAAGCGGCAAGAAGCAAAAGCAGCGTGCCCCAATCGATCGCCCGATCCGTCCAGTTGTCGCTGTGCATTTCAGAAACGTTGACGGTCGCACCCTGCTTTCGCAGGCGGTCCGTCAAATCCGGAATCGCTTGCTTCGGAACGGTCGTTTCGAAGCGTTCCGCCGGCTGGCGGAGTTCGCCTTGCACGTCCGTAGTGCTCGGTGAGGTATAGAGCGTCGCGCTGGCCACGTTGTTCCGGTCAACCTGATCCATAAACGATGAATACGGGATCGACGTACGGCCAGTTCGCTGGTTGTGATGCGGAGCCATCTGCCAAAGAACGACAGCCAGAACCACCATCAGGAACCAGAACAGGATCGTGCGGACGGGACTAAACGTTCCAAGCGGCCGCCGCTGCCCCGGCACAAAACTCATTTCCTTGCTCCGCGCCGCTCCTGTTCCAGGTAGAACGCCGCCAGCTCCATATCCGCGGGGCGCGTGATTTTCAGATTTCGCTCCGAACCAACCACCACGAACACGTCATGCCCAAATCGTTCGACGACCGCCGCCTCGTCCGACGCTGTGATTCCATCCTGCTGCGCTTTTTTGAACGCGTCACGCAGCAGCGCATACGAGAATCCCTGAGGCGTTTGCGCCAGCACGATCCGCTCCCGCGGAATCGTCGCCGATATCAGGGCCACGTCTTCCGGCAAGCTGGCGCGCTTCACTTCTTTGACGGTGTCGATCGCGGGAATGCCGAGAATGGCAGCACCTCGCGTGCGCGCCTCGGCAATCACACGCTCAATCTGCGCCACAGTAACGAACGGCCGCACCGCATCGTGCACGAGCACGATTTCGGTCGAAGGATCCACCTGCGCCAGCGCATTGGCGACAGACTGCTGGCGGGTATCGCCTCCGTGCACCACCCGCGCCGGTTTCCCGAGGCCGGCCTTCGCCACCATGGCTTCGAGGGCCATCACATCGTCGGCGCGTGTCGAGATGAAAAACTCAGTGATGGCGTCGCACGCCGCTAACCGGCGCAGCGTGAAGATGATCAGCGGCACGCCGTCCAGTTCGAGGAACTGTTTCGGCATCTCGGCGCCCATGCGGGTGCCGAGTCCGGCGGCCGGAACGATAGCAGCAATTCGGCTCATTGGCGGTTTGATAGTCTAGCGCATCCGATGTGTGCGGTGGGGGACAATCGGAAGCTCAGACGGGTTAGGAACGCCCCGATTCGGGATATAGAGGACGCGGGCGGTCGCCGCCGGATCCCGTTTCGCCCCCGCGACCAGAGTGAGACTGAGACTCCGGCTGCGCAGCCACCGTGGGGCCGGGCCTCGGCTGTTCGCCGCGCTCGTCGTAGCGTCCGAAAATCATCTTCCCAGCGGTGGTCTGATGGACCGATGTGACCGTAATATCGATTGTCTTGTTGATCATGCGGCGGGCGCCATCGACGACCACCATCGTACCGTCATCGAGGTACGCAACGCCTTGGTTGTATTCCTTGCCTTCGCGCAGGATGAACACGCGCATGGTCTCGCCGGGCAGCACCACGGGCTTTAGAGCGTTGGCCAGCTGGTTTACGTTCATCACTTCGATGCCCTGCAGCGTCGCCACTTTGTTGAGATTGAAATCGTTTGTGACGATTTTCGCGTCGTAACGCTTGGCCAGCTCGATCAACTTCAAATCCACTTCCGGGATCTGCGGAAAATCATCCTCGGCAATTTGCACGTCGAGCTCAGTCATTTTCTGGATGCGCTGCAGTACTTCCAACCCGCGCCGGCCGCGCTGCCGCTTCAGCGGATCGGCCGAATCGGCCACGAGCTGCAGTTCGCGCAGCACGAACTGGGGGATCACGACGGTGCCATCCAAGAAGAGCGTCTCGGCTATATCCGCCACGCGACCGTCGATGATGACGCTGGTATCCAGCACTTTCACGGAATGACGTGCGCTTCGTTCACTGCCGAAAAGGCCGCCAAGAGCCTGCAGATTCAGCATGTCGCCCTTGTTCGCTCCCAGCACCAAACCGATGTACGCCATCACCAGGAAGATTGACAGGCTGAAAAACGACCGTGTGGCCTCCGGCATGGTGGTATGCATGAAGATCAGCGAGGTCAGATACGCGCCAAGAATTCCCAGGATCGATCCCGTGGCAGCGCCGATTAACCGGCGCAGGCTCGCCTTTCGCAGACGTAGCTCAAACAGGATGACGCCAAACGCAAATAGGAATCCGGAAATCGCACCGTGAATCCGCGGCAAGCTGAACGGCTGGAAGTGAAATCCGGCCGCGGTGCATACTCCGACAAAAATGACCCTCACGATGAGCATGTCCCAAAACGTGCCAACACTATCGTGTGTAGGACGCGAAATGATGACGGGCTTCTTAACGGGCGCTTCGGGGTCCGGGCCGGCCGCAATGTGGCCGGGCGCGCTGGATGCTCTTGGCATGTGTACCGCCTTATTATCTGATGAATCGTATGATTACATTTATGATCACTGGGCCGTAATTATCACCGTGTAATGGCTGGCGCGCTGAATGCACGTCCAGCCGAGGGACAGGATAATCAACAACTTCTTTGTGCAGTATAGCACCCGCAAGCAATCGCGAGTCAACACCTGAGGAACAGATCAAGGTATCCACCTGAAGCGCGCAAAAGGAGGCTCGTGCAGGAAGAACTTGGACGTTAGAGGTAATAGCGCGGCACGCGCCGGCCCAAGGCGCAAAGGAGATCGGACGTCACCGTACCGATTTCGTGGGCGACGTCAGAGACGCGAATCTGGTCGTTGCCGTCCTTGCCGTAGATCGTGACGATATCTCCTAGTTGCACGTCGGGCAGGTCCGTCACGTCGAGAGTTGTGAGGTCCATCGAGATCGTACCCACCAGCGGCACGCGCCGTCCGCGAACCAGCACACATCCGTGATTGGTCCGCTGCCGCAAGATGCCGTCCGCGTACCCGGCATTGATCACAGCAATGCGCGATGGCCGTTCAGTGACGAATCGCGCCGAATATCCCACTGGCTGTCCGGGAGGCAAATCCCGAAGCGAGATGATCCGCGCTCGCAGCGAAAGGCTCGGCTCGACCGGCAGCATCCGCCGGACCTCCTGCCCTTTCTGTGGCGGATCGAACGATTGATAGTAGCCGTAGAGAATCGCGCCGGGCCGCACCATGTCCGCCCAAGTGCTTGGTCGCGCGCAGATCGCGCCGCTATTCGCCATGTGGACAATTCCCGGCGAAATGCCCAGGTCGCGCATGCGCGCCAGGCAGCCGCGAAAAACCTGTTCCTGATCGTCCGTCTGCCGCGCGCTGAAATCCTCCGCAGACGCAAAATGTGTAAACGTGCCTTCCAGTTGCAGGTGGCGGCAATCGGCGAATGCCGACGCAAACGCGTCAAGTTCCGAGGGCGCGAGCCCCAAGCGGTTCATTCCGCTATTGATCTTGAGATGGATTTTCAGCGGCGATTTTACGCGCGAAGCGTTCGCCGCGCGCTCCAGGCGCCGGACGTCGTCGAGCCGCGTGACCGTCGGGGTCAGTCGGTTATCGATGAACCGCTTCTCTTCTCCCGGCCAGAATCCAGTGAGAACCAGAATGGGTTTCCGAATGCCCGACTCGCGCAGCTCGATGCCCTCATTCGCGCAGGTCACCCCGAAGCGATCCGCGCCCGCCTTTTGCAGCGCTTTTGCCACAGGGACGGCGCCCAAGCCGTAGCCGTTCGATTTCACCACCGCCAAAATCTGCGGCTTCGGGCCGATGTGCCGCCGCGTGACGCGCAGGTTATTCGCGATCGCCTTCAGCGAAATCTCCGCCCAGACCGGCCTTCCCCCATGATGAATTGTCTTCGCCATTGTCTTTAGGATGCCAGACTCCCCACAGGCGCGCGATCAAAATCCGAGCCGCCGAGCCGTCGCGCAGCGTTTGGGTAAACATCAGATTCGAGATCACCTATGCATTCGGGCAACCGCTGCGCCCGGCTTCGCCAACGTCGCAGAAACCCAAAGGCTTAGCCCCATGGGAGCCATTTCGCAAGGCACATCCGCTCGCACTTCGGCGCATTCCGGTGGACACGATTGTGGCTTGGCGTGGACAGAATCGACAGATCCGCTCGCGAACGTTACTCTTCCGGTGAGGAGTCCCACGCGTCCGGCGCCGCCTCTTCGAAACGCGTGTACCGGCTGAGGAACACAAAACTCAGCTTGCCTGTGGGCCCGTTGCGCTGTTTGGCGATAATCAGGTCCGTTTTCGCGCGGTCTTCTTCCGGCGCATCCGGCTTATAGAAATGCGGCCGGTGAATGAAGAGCACCACATCCGCGTCCTGCTCGATCGCGCCAGACTCGCGCAGGTCGGCCAGTTGCGGCTCGCGTTCTTCGCGCGCGGGGGCGCGGGTAAGCTGGCTAAGCACCAACACAGGCACCTGCAGCTCCTTGGCCATGCCCTTCAGCGCTCGCGAAATGTACGACACTTCCTCCGTCCGGTTTCCAAACCGGCCGTGCGCCGTAATGAGCTGCAGGTAATCGACGATTACCATCGACAAGCCTTTATCTTTTTTCAGCCGCCGGGCCTTGGCGCTCATTTCCAGCACCGTGCTCGCGGCCGAATCGTCGATCCATAGCGGCGCGTCACCCAATACCGCCAGCCCGCTGACAATCTTCTGCCAATCCTCTTTGCCGAGCTGCCCGGTTCGGAACCGGTGCGAATCGATGCGCGCCTGCGAACCGATCAAGCGCTGCAACAGCGATTCCTTGGACATTTCCAGGCTGAACACCGCTACCGGCTGCTGCTGCCGCAAAGCCACGTTTTCCGCGATATTCAGCGCCAGCGCCGTCTTCCCCATCGACGGCCGCGCCGCCAGAATGATCAGCTCCGACGGCTGCAAACCCGATGTTTGATTGTCGAGCTGCATGTAGCTCGTAGGAAGCCCCGTGACCCGCCGGCCCTCGGTGAAAATCCGCTCGATGCGGCTGAAGTTGTCCGAAACCAGCTGCTTGATGCCAACGAATCCCGTGCGGATCCGCTGCTCGGCCAGCTTGAATACCCACGATTCCGCCTGGTCCAGGATCTCGTCGACGTTGTCGCGCCCCTCGAACGCGCGCTCCTGAATCGCTTCCGCGGCGTGGATCAATCCGCGCAGCACGGCTTTCTCGCGGATAATCTGCGTGTAATGCTCCACGTTCATCGCGTGCGGAATGCCGTCCGCCAGCTGCGAGATGTACGCTGGACCTCCAGAAGCCTCTAGTTTGCCGTTGCGGTGCAGGTCTTCGGTCACGGTGACCGCGTCGATCGGCTTCCGTGCCTCGTCAAGCCGCATCATCGACTCGAAAATATTGCGATGCTCGGAAAGGAAAAAATCGTCGGCCGTCAGGCCCTTTTCCATAGCGCCTACCAACGCGGTGTTGTTCAGCAGCACCACGCCCAAAAGCGTCTTTTCAGCTACTAAATAGTGCGGCAGGGGCCGCTCGATACCGGTATCACTGGCCATTTCGGTGTGCGCCTTATATTCGCCTTTGTTTCGCCACACTGTCAACGGCGATTTCGGGGCGCGTTCCCGTCCCGAAATCAACGCCGATTTAAAGTGTTTTAAAAACGCGAGGAAGGAAATGTATTTCGAAATCGCGGCCCGCGCAATCGTTCCATCGCGGCGAGATCATCTTTTCTGATAAAAAGCTGTTTGAATCCTGTGAACGTTTTGTGGATAAACGCGCGATCGAATCGGCGGCCGCGCCTACTCTTCCTTTTTCACCACGACCTTCACGTTCGCGCCCACTTCGCGATGCAGCTTCAGCGGCACTTCGAATTCGCCGACCACTTTGACCGGTTCCGGCAGCACGACCTTTCGCTTGTCGACCGTGTAGCCCTGCGCCGCGAGCGCCTCGGAAACATCCGCGGAGGTCACCGATCCGAACAGCTGGTCGTTTTCTCCCGCGCGCCGCGTGAACTCGAGCGTCACACCGGCGAGCAGTTCCCCAAGCTTCTGCGCGTCGGCTTTCTCCACCGCTTCTTTCTTGGCAAACACGGCGCGCATCTTCTCGAGCCGCTTCAAATTGCCAGCGCTGGCTTCGAGCGCGATCTTGCGCGGCAGCAGATAATTCCGCGCGTAGCCTTCCGCCACTTCCACCACCTGACCGCGATTCCCGAGCTTTTCCACGTCTTCCTGCAAAATGATCTGCATCTCTCTACCTCGGAATTTCTCCGGCTGGCCGCTCGCGGCTGCCGTCTACACCACAACTACGCGGCCGATTTTCGACTCCCAGTCAGGCCGCTTCGAAAAACTACAGTTCCGCTGCAAATGGAAGCAGCGCGATATTCTGCGCCCGCTTGATGGCCACCGCCAGCCACCGCTGATGCCGCGCGCACGTGCCGGTCATCCGCCGCGGCAGAATTTTGCCGCGCTCCTGAAGGAACGGCGCCAGGATCTCGGCCTTCTTGTAGTCGATAAAATCGCTCTTATCGACGCAGAACCGGCACACCTTCTTCTTCCGGACAAAACTCCTCTTGCCCCGCCGCGGCCCGCTCGGCCTTCCCTGCGGACGGGGACCACCCGGTCCCGAACGCCTCGGCTGATATGCGCCGGATGGAGCCGCACGCCCTGTCGTACTGGACGCCGCCGGAGCCACCGGAGCCGTTGGCTGCTGATTCGGTACTTGTTCGTCTGCCATTGTTTGCAATCTCCCCCAGCTAAAGTCTCGACGTTATGCCGTCGCGGTTGAGTGTTCGCCGCCGGCCGTCGCCGGTCCGGCCTTTCGCGGACGCCGCGCTGCGCGCCGTTCGCGATGCTTCTTGAGCTTCTCCTGCCGCTTTAACTCTTCGTCAACGCGCACGGTCAAATACTTGATCACCACATCGGCAACCTTCAACCGCCGCTCCAGTTCCTTGATGACTTCGCCGTGAGTCGAACGCACCACCATATAAACGTAATACCCTTCGCGCAGCCGCTTCACGAAGTACGCCATGCGCCGGCGGCCCCACTTTTCCGTGCTTTCCACCTTGCCGCCCTTTTCCGTCGCGGCATGCTCCACGGTGGCGATGATCTTGTCGACTTCCGGCTCCGGCGTGTCCGGCCGGCAGATAAAAATCAGATCGTACTGACGTTCTTCCATGTGTCCTCTCGATTCCTGGCCGCCGCGCCCGCGGCCGGGCGATCCCCTACTCCGCACTCTCTTCCGGAGGCGCCTTGCGATTGAACCGCGACATCGCTTTTTCCGCGCCTTCCGTCAAAATCACTTCGACGGCATCCGCCGCCGCTACCGCCATTTCCTCCGCGATCTGCCGCTCATCGCGTCCCATCTGCGACAGCACGTAATCCCGGCGGTCGCCCCACATTTGTTTCGGCTGCACGCCCATCCGTATCCGGATGAAATCATCGCCACCGATCGCACTGATGATCGACTGCAATCCGTTATGCGTGCTGTTCCGGCCGCGGGTCCGGATGCGCAGCATGCCCCAGGGAAAATCCGTCTCGTCCAGCAACACGATCATTTCCGCCGGGTCGCATTCGTACCGCTCCAGCAGCATTCGCACGGCCACGCCGCTCAGATTCATCATCGTCTGCGGCTTGGCCAGGATTACTTCATGCCCCGCCAGCTTTCCGCGCCCCATCAGCGACTTCGCCTCGGGACGCGTCACGCGAATACCGCTTCGCTGTGCCAGCGCGTCGATCGCCAAAAAACCGACGTTATGCGGCGTCCATTCGTAATCCGGACCCGGGTTTCCGAGCCCCACGATCAATCTCATAATCCCGCGCTAACCGATGCGCCATGCTGCTTGCGGCCATCGCGCGCACGCGCATACGCGAGTTCGAATTTGAAGCCGCAATCCGACGGCGCGCGAAAAGCGCTTACTTCGCCTTCTTCTCGGCGGGCTTCGGAGCTTCCGCTGCGGACGCTTCGCCTTCGCCCTCTTCTTCCTTCTTGCCCTTCTTGATGACTTCGGGCTCGGCCGGCGCCGTTTCCGCCGCCACCGCCGCTTCCGCCGTGGGCTCTTCTTCCTTCTTCAAGATCACGACGTGCGCGAGCACGCGCGCCGGATCGGTCACCAACTTGATCTTCTGCGGATCGATCGGAAGATCGCTGGCGCGCAGCTGCTTGCCAATGGTCAAGTCGCTGATATCCATCCTGAACTCTTCCGGAATGTCGCCCGGCAGACATTCGATTTCCACTTCGCGGGTGACCATCTCGAAAATTCCGCCCTGCAGCTTCACGCCCTGCGCCTCGCCGAACGTATGCACCGGCACGCGAACGCGCATGCGCACGTCCATGGCGATCCGTAACAGATCCACGTGCAGCAGGTTATTGGTCACCGGATCGACCTGCCAATCCTTCACCATGGCCTTCTCGTCCTTACCGTCCGCCACCTGCACGGTAAAGATCGTGTTGTGCCCCGATTCGGAGCGCAGAATCTTCGCTACCTGCTTGGCATTTACGGAAAGCGAAACCGAATTTCCTCGGCCTCCGTACAGCACCGCCGGAACCATCCCGGTCAGGCGCGTGCGCCGCGCGGCGTTCTTGCCGCGTTCCTCGCGAACTTTGCCTTCTACTGTAAACGTCGCCATCGTCTTCCTCTCGCCCTCTAATTCCGGATTCCCGCCAAAGTCCTGCGCTCGCGGCGGCCCGCCGCGCCCCCCATCAAACGAAAAGCTCGCTGATCGAAGTCTCTTCGTGAATCGACTGGATTCCCCGCGCCAGCAGCGGCGCCACGCTCAGCACTTTCAGTTGCTGGAGCTTCTGCGCCTCGCAATTCAGCGGAACCGAATCCGTAACCACCACTTCCTCGATCTTCGACTTCGTGATGCGCTCCACGGCCGGCCCTGAAAGCACCGCATGGGTCGCCGCCGCAAACACCTTGGTCGCGCCGTTTTCCAGCAGCGCCTCGGCCGTTTTCACCAGCGTTCCCGCCGTGTCGATGATGTCGTCGATCACCAGCGCGGGACGCCCGGAAACGTCTCCAATTAGGTGCATCACTTCGCTCACGTTCACGTCGATTCGCCGCTTATCCACGATCGCCAGCGGCGCATCAATGCGCTTGGCAAAAAGTCGCGCGCGCTCCACGCCGCCCGCGTCCGGCGAAACCACCGTGATCGGACCGAGCTTCTTCTTCTGAAAATACTCCACCAGCACCGGCGACGCGTACAGGTGATCCACCGGGATGTTGAAATATCCCTGAATCTGCGGCGCGTGCAAATCGAGCGACAACACGCGGCTCGCGCCCGCCGTTGCCAGCAAATCCGCCACCAGCTTCGCCGAAATCGCCACGCGCGGCCGGTCCTTGCGGTCCTGGCGCGCGTACGGGTAATACGGAATTACCGGCGTGATGCGCCAGGCCGACGCGCGCTTGAACGCGTCCACCATCAGCAGCAGCTGCATCAGGTGGTGGTCCACCGGATGCGAGCACGGCTGCACCACGAACACATCGGCGCCGCGCACGTTTTCCAAAATCTGATAGCGCGTCTCGCCGTCCGAAAACTGCCCATGCTCCGCTTTGCCGAGCGGCACTCCCAAATACCCGCAAATCGCGTGCGCCAATGCGGAATTGGCGGTCCCGCAGAACACTTTGAACTTGCCGTCGCCCAAAGTTATCCCCTAAACGGCCGCGCGCCAGCCCATGGCGCGGCCATACTTTTCCCTGGACAAGGTTTCGACTACGAAAACCGAATCTTCCGGGAACTTCCGAGCGGCTCGGCGCGCCTGCGCTGGGTTTCGGAAGACTCCGAACACCGCCGACCCGCTACCCGCCAGCGCGGCTTCTGCGGCTCCTCGCTTGAGCAACGCGTCCCGGATTTCTCCGAGTCGCGCATGGCGGCGGAAAACCGGTCCCTCGAAATCGTTCGAGACCTCTCCCTGCCGGCTCCAGCACAGAGCACAGAACCTCCAAATATTAGGGGGATTGGCGCGATTTGTCAATTCCGCCGAGACCCATTGATAGGCTTCCTTCGTGCTTACGCCGATTTCTCGCGGCGAAACCACCACCACCGTCCGCCGTGGCGCATCCGTCAGCGGATAAATTTCATCGCCGCGATTCACCGCCAGCGCCCGTCCTCCAAACAGGAAAAATGGCACGTCCGCGCCGAGCTCCGACGCAATCTCCATCAGCCGATGCAGCGGAAACGCGCGCTCTTTGCCCGTTAGCCGCAGCATTCCAATCAATGCCGCCGCCGCGTCGCTCGATCCCCCGCCCAGCCCGCGCGCCACCGGGATTCGCTTCGTCAACTTCGCTCGAATCCCGCCGCGGAAACCGATTTCGCGGCCGATCGATTCAATCGCGCGATAAACCAAATTATCGGGACCCGCAGAGAGCTCCGGATCGCTCACTTGCAAATGAATTCCCGGCTCCCGCGCGCGCGAAAGCTCCAGCGTGTCGCGCAATCCGATGGTTTGAAAGATGGTGCGGAGTTCGTGGTAACCGTCCGGACGGCGCCCCACCACATGCAGGCACAAGTTGATTTTTGCGAAGGCAGGCAGGCGAACGGACTTTTTCATGCGCGGGAGCTTACTGCGGCTTGGACATCTCCGGCGAAGATTTCTGCGCCAGGCGCTTCTTCAATTTCTTCAGCTGGCTGTCGAGTTCGTTCACTTTGGCCGGCTCGTAATCGGCGGGCGCGGTCTTCTGCCACTGCGCCAGCGCGCGCTCAAACGTCTCGGCGGCCCGCTGCGTGTCGCCCAGCTTCAGATACACGTCGCCGAGATGCCCCAGAATGGTCGGGTCATTTCCCTGCCGCTCGATCGCTTTCCGCAAATATTCTTCGGCTTCCGTCAAGCGGTTCTGCTTGAAATACGCCCAGCCCAGGCTGTCGAGATACGCGCCATTGTTCGGATCGACTTTCAACGCCCGCTGGATCATCGAAGTGGCTTCCGCCACGCGCACGCCGCGATCCGCCAGCATGTACCCGTAATTATTCAGCACCGCCGCGTTATCCGGATTCACGTCCAGCACCTTGCGAAACTGTGCCTCAGCCTGCGCGTATTTTTTCTGCCGTTCGTAAATCGCGCCAAGCATGAGCCAGGCCGATTGCTTGTCCGACGGCTCCTTCGCCAGTTGCTCCGCCTTCTGCGCGGATTGCTCGGCGTCGGCGAACCTCTTGCCGCTCTCCTGCACTTGGGCGATGTCGAGATAGATGCCCTGGTCGGAGTCGTCGCCCTTCAGCAGTCCTCGCAAAAGCTGCGTCGCCATCGACGTCTCGGACTTTTCGCCATAGAGCATCGCCAGCGTAATCGTCAGATCCTGATCTTTGGGCGATTCGGCGCGCGCCTTTTGCGCCAGAGCGATGGCCCGGTCGATTTGGTGATCGGCGCGATAGGTATCGATCAACAAAAGCTGCGCTCGCTTGGCCGCGGCCGGACTCAACTTGCTCATGTCCTCAAACGTATCGATCGCCGCCGGGTAATTGTGCGCGCGCCGGTAGGCGTGTCCCAGTTGTTCGTATAGAAGCGCCAGAGCGCTGGCGTTCCCCTGGCCGCCATTCTGTCCCTTGAGCGACGCGATGGCGTCCGCGAAGAGCTTCGCCGCGTCGTCGAACCGGTTCTCGTCCTCGTAAAGCAACGCCTGGTTGTACCGCACTTCCAGGCTGTCCGGAGCAAGTTGCTTCGCGTGCGCAAGACTCGCCTGCGCGTCGTCGAGCTTGCCGAGCCGCCGTTGCAGCTCCGCCATCCGCACGTAATTCTGGGCCGAGTTCGGCTCCAACTGCGTCAACCGCTTGAACTGCGCTAGCGCATCAGCGTACTTGTCCTGCGCCATCAGCGCTTCGGCCAGACCGTGACGATGGCTCGCGTCCGTTGGATCGCCAGCCACCGCCTTACGATAGGCGTCTTCCGCCTTGGCGAAGTCCTGGATGTGCGAGTAGGCATCGCCCAGCATTCCGTACACATCCGGCGATCCGCTCTCATCCCCCGCCTTAACCAGCAGCGCCACGGCTTCTTGTGCGCGCCCTTCGTCGATCAGCAACTGACTCAATTGTTCGAGGGCCGGTTCATTCCCGGAGTCCCGCTGCAGGATTCCGCGCAGCACCTTCTCGGCCCGGTCCGGCTGATTCTCAAATCCGTAGAGCCGCGCCAGCCACAACGCCGAGTACGTGTCCTTCGGATCGAGCTGCAACACCGCCTCGAACTGCTGCACGGCTTTTGTCAGATATTCTTGCTGCGCCGCCCCCACGCTCTGATCGCTCAACGAGCGCACGTAAATCCGCGCCAGCAGCCGGTGCGCGTCCACATCGCTGGGATCCTGTTGCAGCGCCGCCTGCGCTTCGGTAATCGCATCGGCGTTGCGCTGCGACTTCGCGTCGATCTCCGCCAGCCGCTCCAAAATCACCGCCGCGTGCGGCGCGATCTGTAACGCCTTCTTATAATAGGCAATCGACTCGTCGGCCACATCGGCACTGCCGCTCTCTTCGAATTGCAGCTCTTTCAGGTGGCCCATCATGATGTTGTAATAGAGGTCGGCCTGTTGCGAATTCCCTGTCACCGTCTGGGTGGAAAGAGCCTGAACCGCGGGATCTGAATCCTTTTGCTCCGCCTGCGGCGTCTTCGCCAGAACCACCGGCGTCCCAAGGGCGAGCCAGAGCAGCGCGACGATCAGTTTCGTTTTCATTGTAGGTTGAGAAGCTTCCATTATCGTATAGCCAGTGGGGTCCGTCAAAGCAAACCCATCCACCGGTTCTTGTCTTAACATCTACGACGCATGAAGGCGCCGCCAGGATGCCACTTATTAGACGAATCCCGGGCCTCCTCTAGTACACTTATTTTCGGTCTGTCGGCGAGTACCACGGAGACCTTATGACGCGCACCGCGATGGCAGGCACTTTGACAGTCGTGCTCGTGACCATATCTTTGTTGTTGCCCGCTGCCGTGTTTCCCACCCGCACCTCTGCGCAAGAGCTGCAAGGCGTCGGCACCCCGCAGCCTGCTCAGACGCAAGCGCCAGAACCGAAGCCGAGAGCCAAGCCATCCGCTCCGCCTGCACCGTCCGTCTCCAAGGCGACGCTCCAGCAATTTGCATGGCTCACGGGACGCTGGCAGGGAGACTGGGGGCCGCGCGTCGCACAGCAAGTCTGGATGCCGCCGCAATCCGGGGTCATGGTCGGCGTCTTCCAACTCACCGAAGACGGCAAGACCCTCGTGGTCGAGCTATACACCATTGTCGCGGCGCCACATGGTATCGAACTGCGCGTTCGTCACTTCACGCCCACATTGACCGCATGGGAGACAAACGCCCCATCTGTGCTCAAACTCACGAGCATCGACTCGAAATCCATGCTGTTCAAAAACGAAGACAACGGGCAGCCAAAGCACTGGCTGATGAAGCGCACGGAGCCCGATACCTATATCGCTCGCTTTGAAATTGTTCCGGAAAAGGGCGAGGCGCAGAGCGCACAAATCACGTACCACCTGCAAGACAGCTCCATACGCCCCAATCACCAATCGGCGAAGTAAATCCCCACGCGCCGCGGCTCGCTAGGTCCGCGGCTGCGTGGCCAGATTCGGTTCCTCGACGCGAATTTCCGACAGCTCCGTGATCAGCGTGCCCGCCCAGCGGTAAATGTTGTTTTCGCGAATCATTCGCCGCATGCGGTGCATGCGTTCGTGCCGGTCTTCGGGGTCCATTTCCAGCGCCAGCCGGATCGCCTCGCTCACCTGCTCGGTGTCGTAGGGATTGACGATCAGCGCATCGCGCAGTTCCCGGCTTGCGCCCGTGAACTGGCTCAAAATCAGCGCGCCTTCCTCGTCGTCCCGCGCGGCCACGAATTCCTTCGCCACTAGGTTCATGCCATCGTGTAGCGACGTGACCAGGCACAGATCCGCGGCCCGGTAATACGGGATGATCTCTTCGTGGCTGTGATGGCGCGTCAGCAGCACGATCGGCCGCCAATTCGCCGTCTGAGAACCGGTTGTTAATCCGCACCGCTTCCGCCTGCACGTCGTCCATGAACTGCTGGTAGCGCTCGATTCGCGTGCGGCTGGGCGCGCCGATCTGCACGAAGGTGAACTTCCCGCGGTACGACGGATTCGTCTCGATGAAGTGCTCCACTCCGCGGAACCGCTCCAGCAGCCCCTTGGTGTAATCGATGCGGTCCACGCCCACGCCCAGGAAGTTGCGCCGAAACTGCCCAGGTCCTTCAACAGCTTGGCCCGCAGCACATACGGCGAGTCCGCTTCATTCGAAGATCTTCGGTCGTGTATGTCCACGCTGATCGGGAACGGGTGCACCATCGTCAGATGATCGTTGCGCCGCACCGCGAAACGCTCCCATTCGATCCGCGACTGCAAGCGTCTGCGTCGATCGTCTCCAGGAAATTGTTGCAATGTGCCTGCGTGTGGAAGCCGATCAGTCCGCGCCGAGCAACCGTCCAGCAATTCCCGCTGCCACGGGCAAATGCCGAACGCTTCCGGATTGGGCCACGGGATGTGCCAGAAAATCGCCACGCGCGCATCGGGCCGCGCTTCCTTGATCATCCGCGGCAGCAGCGCGAAGTGATAGTCCTGCACCAGCAGCGAGGGCTGGTTCGCGTCTGCCATCTCCTCCAGCGCGGCATCCGCGAACCTCGGTTGGCGTCCTGATAGCTTCCCAATCGCTCGCCGAAAGATCGGACGCGTGTGCGCGATATGGCACAGCGGCCACAGCCCTTCGTTCGCAAATCCGTAGTAGTAGCCGTCCTCGCTCTTCCTTCGGCAGCCAGACGCGCCGCAGCGTGTATTCGCGGTCTGTCGGGAGGCACGCGGATTCGGTCGTCCTTGTCCACCGTCTCGCGATCCGCGTCTGCCCGAGCCCATGGCGATCCACGTGCCGTCGCAGGCGCGCAGCATCGGCTCCAGCGCCGTCACCAAGCCGCTCGCGGGAACCTGAACGCTTCGATTCCCTTCGCCCGTGCGAACGTGCGAGTACGGCTCGCGATTGGAAACCACGAACAGCGACCTCTGAACCGTGTTGCTGCGATCGCCAACCCGCAAGCGCTCCGGCGTCCAAATCGACTCGCCCGACTCGCGCAGGCGCGCCTCTTCCTCGGCCGCCGAGCGAGCCTCCGACAGACTGCGCGCAAGTTTCACACCTCCTGCCGAGAACGGCGCCAGAAAATCTTCATTGGAAAGCTTCGGCGCGGCGCGGACTTTTCCCTTCCGCCTGCGCAGCTCCTTCATCCATTGGGTCGTCCTTGAAATCGGCACCACGATCGTCGAGCGGATAATGAGCACCGTCACGAACACGATCAGCAGCACTTCCGCAATCACGTGCCACATCGGTTCGCGCCAGATGCGATCGCTTTGCTGCGTAGATGTAGGTCGCGTCGTGGAACACGGCGAGCACGCCGACCACCGCGCCGTTGTTGTGCAGCGGCAGTAGTACGCGTGCATCGGAGTCCCGGCGAGATTGACGAATTCGCCGTCGGACTGGTCGTTCTTGATGCGCGGCAATCGGCGGAGCCGGCGGATTCAGCCGTTCGGTCAGGCCGGGACTCTCCGCTAGCAGCTTGCCGGTAAGATCGTAAACCGCGATGCCCGCCAGCCGCTCGCGGTTGCCGAATCGCTCCACGATGCGCCGCAATTCCAGCTGCGAGTGCCTTCCGTTCCCGAGCGCCGGCTCAACCAACTCTTGCAAGCTGTCGGCAAGGATTTCCGATCGTCTCTGGAGATCGTCTCGAAGCCCGCGCTTCTCCGCACGCACTTGATTGCGGGCCACCAGGAAGGTAACTACGGTGACCCCGATCACCAGTAGCAGAATTAGCCGCAGGCTGAGTCGCAAGGCAATTCCTCACTGGTTATGGGATTCAAGCTATAAAACCGCCGGCGATCGAGCGGGCGGGACTTGGAGGGGAGCCCCACGAACGTTCGCGCCGCAAGCCCGTGACGGCATTGTCGCGCCGGATCTCACGTCCCAGGCATTCTGGGGCCGGGCCGCCAACGATGCGTGAGGCGCCCAATCCGCTTGCCCGGCATCCCGCAGCCCATCTCTTCGCGCACTAGGATAGCATCTTGAACTAGCCTCGGAACACTTTTCGGAAAATTCTGTCTTGGCCCAATAATTGTGTCACCCCTTAATGGCCCAGTGAAAATGTCACCCTATGAACCGGGAGACATTTCGGTTGAGTCAGAAAGAGTTGCAACGAGTGGCTGTGATTTCATCCTGCAGCAAGGGAACTCTGACGTGTGCCAGGGCCGCGGAGCTGCTCGCTCTAACGCCTCGGCATATCAAACGTCTCAAAGCGCGCTATCGGCAAGGCGGCGCAGCGGCCCTGGCACACGTCCGCCGCGACCGTCCCAGTCCGCGCCGTCTCCCCGATCCCCTGCGCACCCGCATCCTCGAACTGGCCCGCACGCGCTACGCGGGCTTCAACGATCATCATCTCCACGAGAAGCTCTGTGAGGTCGAAGGCCTTTCTCTGGGCCGCGAAACTCTCCGCCGTCTTCTCCGCAGCGCCGGGATCGGTTCGCCCCGCAAACGACGCGCTCCCACTCATCGCCAGCGCCGTTTGCCTCGCGCCCGCGAAGGCGAAATGCTTCTGCTCGACGCCAGCCTGCACCGCTGGCTCGAAGATCGCGGCTCCGAACTCGCCCTGCTCGGCTTCCTCGACGATGCCACCCGCAAAGTCCTGGTCGCCCAGTTCTTCCCCACCGAAGACGCGCGCGGCTATTTCCGCCTGCTCCATCGCTTGCTGCGCCGTTACGGCGTGCCCCTCAGCTTGTACGGCGATCGCCACAGCATTTTCGTCCGCAATGACGATCACTGGTCGACCGAAGAGCAACTCGCCGGCAAACGCCAGCCCACTCAGTTCGGCCGCGCCCTGGCCCAACTCGGTGTCACCTACATCGCTGCCCGCAGCCCCCAAGCCAAAGGTCGCATCGAACGCCTCTGGGGCACTTTTCAGGATCGCCTCACCAGCGAACTGCGCCTGGCCGGCGCCTCCGATATCGCCACAGCCAATCAGGTCCTGCGCCGCTTTCTTCCCGACTACAACCGCCGCTTTGCCCGCGCCCCGCGCCAGACCGAAAAAGCCTGGCGTCTGGCTCCTCAGGATCTCACCCGCATCTGCTGCTTCCTGCACGAACGCGCCGTCGGCAACGACAACGTCGTGCAATGGGCGGGACGCCGCTTCCAAATCCCGCCCCAACCACAACGCTTTAGCCTTGCCGGAGCCAAGGTTCACCTCTACGAATCGCTCGACGGAGACGTGACCATTTACCACGGACCAAACAAACTCCACCACCTCGGTGGTTAACTTCTCAGGGCGTGACATTTTCATCGGGCCATTAGCAGGGTGCTGCAAAACTCCGTGTTTGGAGCTGTGATTGCAGTTTAGTTTGCACGAAGCTTGAACGCCGCAATTTGTGCGGCGATTCTCTGAAAAACAGGAGCACTTCGTGCGCGGAAATCCCAAATTGCAGAATCCGATGTTTTTCGTGGCCAACACGGAAGAGCGGCTGCCAAAAGATCATCCTCTGCGCGCGATCAAGCGCCGTGCCGACGAGGTGCTGAAGCAGATGCAGCGCGTGTTCGATGCGGCGTACAGCGAAACGGGGCGTCCGGGGATTCCGCCGGAGGCGCTGCTGAAGGCGCTGTTGCTGCAAGCGCTGTACTCGATTCCCTCGGAGCGGCGTCTGGTGGACGCCATCAACTGGAACTTGCTGTACCGCTGGTTCTGCGATCTGGACGCGGACCAAGCGGTGTGGGATGCCACGGCGTTCACCCACAATCGCGAGCGCTTCGAGCGGCACGGGCTGGTGCAGAAGTTTTTTGAACGCGTGGTGGCCAGCGCGCTGGTCGAGCAGTACGCCTCGAACGATCACTTCACCGTGGACGGGACGCTGATCCAATCCTGGGCCTCGCTGAAAAGTTTTCGTCCCAAGGAAGAGCCGGTGAACAAGCCGCCCGCCCAAGACGGCAGCAATCCTTCGGTGGATTTTCGCGGCGAGAAGCGCCGCAATGAAACGCATCAGTCTACGACCGATCCCGAGGCGCGGTTGGCGCGGAAGAGCAAGGGCATGGCGGCGCTGCTCTGCCACAGCGGGCACGCCTTGATGGAGAACCGGCATGGGCTGTGCTTGGACATCGCCATCGCCGTGGCTGACGGGCACGCCGAGCGAGACACGGCGGAAAAGCTGTTGCGGCGCTTGGCGCGGCGGCACGGCATCAAGCCCAAGACCGTGGGTGCCGACCGCGGATTCGAGGCGGGCGAGTTTTTGCGCACGCTGGAAGAAGACCTGCACGTCACGCCGCACGTGCCGCTCACCGCGGAGCGCGTGATCAGCCAAGGTCCCGCAGGAGACGCGCGCCGCCGCATGCTGCGGCGGATGAAGACCCAGGGATATGCGCTGAGTCAGCGAGCACGAAAGAAGATCGAGCAGATGTTCGGCTGGATGAAGCAAGCTGGCGGGCTGCGCAAAGTGCGTCACGTGGGCCGCTGGAAGATTCAGCAGGTAGCCTACCTGTGGGCTGCAGCGTTCAACCTGCTGCGCTTGGCCCATCTGGAGGCCGCTACATAGACAGGATCGAGAGCAGGGCGCAGTGCCGAAAGACAAAATGCGACTGCGAGAAGTTTTACACGGCCCCCTGCTCGCCTGCCACTTTGCCCTGAACTCCGTCCTCATCTCGAAAATCATCCGTTTTGCAGCACCCTGCTAGGGTGACATTTTCACGTTGCTATAACAACTTTTCGGAAAATTCATCCATTTGCACGAATCTCTTCGCCGCCGTTCCCGCGGCGGAAATCGCTCCGCCATCCCCGCATTCACCGCATCTTCCGACGTTAAACTTGGTCGCAATTTCGCTTTTCGGCTATAAAATCAAGCCATCCCCTGTGGGGCTGTAGCTCAGATGGATAGAGCAGCAGTTTCCTAAACTGCGTGTCGGGAGTTCGACTCTCCCCAGCCCCACCAGATTTTTGCCGCAAAGCGCCGGAAAGCTGCCGCGCCGCAGCCGAGAGGGCGAAGGCGGTTTTTTTTTAGATTGCCCGCCCCAGATTGCTCGCTGCCCATCGGCACGTCCCCGTGAAATCTCGAATCGCTTCCATCCACAAGCAATGATTGACACTACCTACCCTCCCCGTATAATTACAGCTTGGCCCGCCTATCTCGCGGATTTATCGTGCAGTTCGGCTTGAAAGCAGGGACGCCTTGACCTCGCCATACAGCATGGCCGCGCTGGCGCTGCTCCAGTTCAGCCCAGTGGCGCGCTATTGGCACCAGATCACCGATCCGACGTTTCGCGGCCTTTACCAGGCGAACGCCTTCGACCTGGCCATCATGCTTCCATACTTTTTCGTGATGGTGGTCTTGTCCGTCTACGGCATCCATCGCTACACGCTGGTCTACAACTATTTCAAGAATCGCAAGAACGTCGCGCCGCCGCCGCCCGAAATCACCGAATGGCCGAAAGTCACCGTCCAGCTGCCGATTTTCAACGAGCGCTACGTGATCGAGCGGCTCGTCGAAGCCGTCGCGCAGTTCGATTACCCGCGCGAACTGCTCGACATTCAGGTGCTCGACGATTCCACCGACGAGACGCAGCAAGTGGCGCGCGACTGCGTGGAGCGCCACCGCGCGCTGGGCGTGCCGATCAGCTACATCCATCGCACCAACCGCGAAGGCTTCAAAGCCGGCGCGCTGCATGAAGGGCTGAAAACGGCTTCCGGCGAACTGGTCACCATTTTCGACGCCGACTTCATTCCGCCGGCTGATTTCTTGCGCCGCACCGTGCCGTACTTCGTCGATTCCAAGCTGGCGATGGTGCAGACGCGCTGGAGTTACATCAACCGCAATTATTCCGTTCTTACCGAGGTCGAAGCCATCCTGCTCGACGGCCATTTCGCCATCGAGCATTCCTCGCGCTACCGCAGCGGCCTTTTCTTCAATTTCAACGGCACCGCCGGCATCTGGCGCCGCGAGGCGATCGACGACGCCGGAGGCTGGCAACACGACACGCTCACAGAAGACACCGATCTTTCCTACCGCGCCCAGCTGCGCGGCTGGCATTTCCTCTATCTGCCGGAAATCGACTGCCCTTCCGAGCTGCCGGTGGAAATGAACGCGTTCAAATCGCAGCAGGCGCGCTGGGCCAAGGGCCTGATGCAGACAGCGAAGAAGGTTCTGCCGCGGATGTTGCGTTCGGACGAGCCCCCCGCGCGCAAGGCTGAGGCCGTATTTCACCTGACCGCCAACATCAGCTATCCGCTGATGGTTTTCCTTTCGATCATTTTGCTGCCGGCGATGATCGTGCGGTTTTACCAGGGCTGGTTTCAGGTGATGCTGATCGATTTCCCGCTGTTCGTGGCTTCGAGTTGCTCGATTTCGTCGTTCTATCTGGCCGCGGAGCGCGCGCTCTATCCGAAGACCTGGAAACGCACCTTCTGGTATTTGCCGGTGGTGATGGCCGTGGGCATCGGGCTTTCGGTGAAGAATGCGTTCGCCGTGATCGAAGCGCTCTGCGGAGTGAAATCGGAATTCGTGCGCACGCCGAAATATCGTGTGGAAGCCGGCGCGAAGCAGAGCGGCTCGTGGACCAAGAAAAGCTACCGCAAGCGTCCCGGCCTGATGCCGTTCATCGAGATTGCGCTGGGCCTCTATTTCGCCGCCGCGGTGGTCTACGCCATTCAGAACGAAAATTTTGCCACGGTTCCCTTCTTCATTCTGTTCGTTTGGGGCTACCTCTATACCGGCGTCATGTCCCTGGCGCAAACCTACTTCAGCGGCTTCCGCCTGCGCGCGCCGGCCGCCGTTGCCGTCCCCACTGCAGCCGACATCACCACTCCCACCACCGAGCAAGTTTAGGAGCCCACGGAGCGGCACAAGCGGGCGCGGCAGCATCCTCGCGCTGCGTCTGGCGAAAATTCGACAGCGAACAAATTGCGAATTTGGCGATGCACCGGGACGTTCCGGGTAGAGGCATGCCCAATGCTTTATTTTCAATAACTTAGGAGCGATTTTACTCGAGTGACTGTTCCGGGTAGAAATGGCGGTTGGGAGGGGGTGAAAGCTCGCGGTAGAAGTTCGTCGCGGCGGGAAATAGCTCGAAGTGCGCGCCTCAAAGCCGGAGGCGCAATGCATATACAACCTCCCGCAGGGCCCAAAAGCAACCCAAATTACGTTATACCGGATTAGATGATATGTCAATAGGGGCGCGACGCCGTGGCGGGAGCCGGGGTTCGGATTCGCATCCTTCGAGCTCGTTGCGGGCACGGGGCTCGGAATTACGGTGCGAGAGCCCACCCTTCGCAAAAGACGCGAAGGATGGGGCACCCTCAAATTCAAAAACAAAAGCAGATTCCTCACCCCCATTCGCCAAGAGCGCGCGACTGGGTTCGGGATGACACCACTTCTATTGCTCGGTGTGAGCGGTGTCTTGACACTTTGAGCGGCGACACCGTAGCATCGAATATTCGTGCGCGTGCCGGCGTAGCTCAGTGGTAGAGCGAGGGTCTCATAATCCCTAGGCCGTGGGTTCGATTCCCCCCGCCGGCACCAATACCGCTCCAATGCCGCATCCTTCCGCGCATCATTTGCACAACTGCAAGAAAGAGCTGCCGGGCTACAGAACCATTGCTGAATTCGCGTGACGCGGGCATGACAGGTGCGCCGCCCGGGAAGACCGCCGGTGAGGCGCCCTTTGTACCTCGCGGCAAGACGGCGCTACGAACCTCCCCACCTTTCGCAAAACCCGCGAAGGATGGGGTGCCCGGAAAAACGAAACCGCCGGCGCGACGCCAGCGCTACCAAACCTTTCCGAAACTTTTGCGCGGGCGGTGCGTACTTCTATGCGTGTGAGTGTGCGCAGTGTCATGGTACGTGGAAGCCGCGAACAACGCTTGACATAACTCGCGGCGTCGTATTACCTAGCACTTCGCAATTTTCAGGGGGAACCAGTATGTCCAAGCTGAGATGGTTGGGCGCGGCCGGAGCATTGGCGCTGGCCGTAGCGTGGGGAGTGGTGCAACTGTCAGGGGCGCCCGCGGCCCGCGCGCAGGAAGGGCCGGACGCTAACGCCCAGCACGCCGCGAAGACCGATCCGACGGAGCACATGACTCCGGCGGAAATCCAAAGCGGCAAAATGAATTTTCAAGGATCCTGCGGCGAATGCCACGGAGTGGACGCGAGCGGCGGCGTGGGGCCGAACCTGCACGGAGTGGTGCAGAAGCGCGGCGCGCAGGGCGTGTTCGATATCATTCGCCGCGGCCTGCCGGGCACGGCGATGGCGCCGGTAAGCTCGCTGAACGACAAGCGTGCGTGGCAGGTGGTGGGTTACCTGAAGACGCTGCACGCGGCAGCGGGATCGATGAAAGTGACCGGCGATCCGGCGGCCGGCAAGGAGCTCTACGCCAAGAACGCCTGCTCGATGTGCCATGAGGTGGACGGCAAGGGCGGCGCGGTGGGGCCGTCGCTGACGGGCATCGGCGCGATGCGCTCGCCGAAATATCTGGAGGAAGTTCTGATCGATCCGGCGAAAAATCCGCCATCCGATCCGGCGCTGCCGGACCGGCGCATGTGGACCGGCTACGTGCTGACCAAAGTGGTCACCAAGGACGGCAAGACGTTCATCGGCTCGCGGGTGAACGAGGACACCTTCGTGATCGTGCTGCGCGACATGGCCGGGAACTACCACACGTTTTACAAGTCGAACCTGCTGTCGGTCGACAAGCAGATCGGGAAGAGCTACATGCCGAGCTTCAGCCATCTTTCGGAAACGCAGCGCAACGATCTGGTGGCGTATCTGATGACACTGAAGGGGGCCCAATGAAAATCGTACGCCGCATCGCAATCGCGCTGGCGTTGCTGATTCCGGTCGCCTGCTTCGCGCAGACGCCGGTGACGTTTGAAGACATCGTTCACTCGGCCGCGGAGCCGAATCCCGGAAACTGGCTCACCTACGGCGGCAATCTGGCCGCGCAGCGATTTTCCGAGCTGAAGCAAATCAATACGGGTAACGTACAATCGCTGAAAGTCGCCTGGGTATACCAGTTGGGCGGGCGCGGTGTGATCGAGTCCGTGCCGCTGGTGAACAACGGCATCATGTATGTGACCGCGCCGCCGAGCACGGTGATCGCGCTCGACGCGCGCACGGGCAAGGCGCTATGGCAATACACGCCGCAAATCCCGCGCGATCTGGTGACGATCGGACTCTTCCCCACCAACCGCGGCGTGGCGCTTCTCGGCAACACCGTTTACCTCAACACCATCGACGCGCATCTGGTGGCGCTCGATGCCAAAACCGGCCGAGAGAAGTGGAGAGTGGAGGTTGCCGACAACAAAAAGGGATTCGCGGATACCGGTGCGCCGCTGGCAATCGACGGAAAAATCATCGTCGGCGTGGGCGGCGGCGAAGCCGGCGCGCATGGCTTCCTGAGCGCCTATGATGCGAACGACGGCAAGCTGCTGTGGCGGCTCTACACCGTGCCGCGCAGCGCGAGCGATCCCGGCGCGAACACCTGGGCCAATGGCAGCTGGTCCAATGGCGGCGGCACCACGTGGAACACCGGATCGTACGATCCAGAGACGAATACGATTTACTGGGGCACCGGCAATCCCGCTCCGGACTGGAACGGCAAGGGCCGCATGGGCGACAACTTGTTCACCTGCTCGCTGCTGGCCATCAATGCGAATACCGGAAAAATGAAATGGTATTTCCAGTTCACACCACACGAGACGCATGACTGGGATGCGTCCGAGCCGCCCATCCTTTTCGACGCAAAGGTGGATGGGCAGATGCGCAAGCTCGTGGCTCTCGCGAATCGCAACGCTTTCTATTACGTACTCGACCGCACCACCGGGAAATTCATCACCGGAGTTCCCTTTGCGAAGCAGACTTGGGCCAAGGGGCTCGATAAGAATGGGCGGCCGATCAAGTATCCGGCGAAGGACATCGAACCGAGCCCGGAAGGAACGCTGGTGTATCCGTCGCTGACGGGCGGAGTGAACTGGACGAGCCCGTGCTATAGCCCGCTGACGGGGCTTTTCTACGTGAACGCGCGGGATGCGGGCGCGTGGTACATCCAGGGCGAGCCGAAAATGGCGCCGGGCAATTCCGTCGGAGTGGTGGGCGGAGGAGGCGGCGGCGGTCGGTTCATGGTGGGCGATCAGGATACGACGTCCATTCGCGCGCTGGATGCCGTGACCGGCAAGCGCGTGTGGAATTTCCCGATGATCGGCGATTCGTGGACCGGGGTGCTGGCGACCGCCGGGAACCTGGTTTTCTCCGCAGACGCCGAGGGGAATTTCATCGCGCTGAATGCGACGACGGGCGATCCGCTGTGGCACCTGGAGCTTGGGTCGGCGCTGCGGTCGAATCCGATGACCTACGCGGTGGATGGGCATCAGTACATCGCGGATTCGTCCGGGAGTTCGTTGTTCGTCTTCGATCTTCCGCAAAACTGAACGGCGCAAGACGGAACTGCGGAAGCGACGGGCGATCTTCATTCCAGCGGGCGGCGATCTTTCAATTTCACCGCCCGCGCTGTATTTTGAGTGTGTACAATGTTGCGCGGGGGGGAAACGAAAATGACGTCAATGCGTCCTTGGCATCCAGCCGTTTTGATCCTTTCGTGTGCGTTCCTGGGAGCAGCGCCGTTCGCTGCAGCGCAGATTCCGCGCGGGCAAGCGCCACCGCACGAGGCGCGTCCCAAGGCCACGCCGGCCCGGATTGCCGCCGGGAAACAGATCTTTGACGGGACCTGCGCGAACTGCCACGGAATCGACGGTAGCGGCGCGAACGGTCCGAATATTCGAGGCGCGGCGCGGATGATGGGTCCCGAAGGCCTCTACAACCGGATCTACGGCGGCTTGATCGGTTCGGGAATGCCGAGTTTTGCTTCGCTCGGCCAGGACAAAATTTGGGAAGTGGTCGACTACGTGAGCACGCTGGGCGAGGTGCAGCACGGTCTGCTGACCGGCGACCCGCAGAAGGGCAAGGAAGTTTACGATGCGAACGGATGCGCGTCGTGCCACAGCATCGACGGGCAGGGCGGCAGCTCGGGGCCGGACTTGTCGAGCATCGGAGGGCAGCGTTCGGCGGCGTTCCTGCATGATGAACTGCTGAACCCTGGCGCCAACAGGCCCACGGGGACGCCCGGCTTGCCGGACCGGGCGGCGTATGAGGCGTATTTGATGTACCGGGTGACGCTGCCGGACGGCAAGGTGGTCACCGGGACGCGGGTCAACGAAGATTCGTTCTCGCTGCAGCTTCGAAACGCGGAGGGAAACATCGTTTCGGTGAACAAGCTGACGGCAAAAAATATCGAAGAACTGCCGGAGAAGAGTTTCATGCCGAGTTATAAGGGCAAACTCTCCGAAGCGCAGTTGGATGACTTGGTGGCCTATCTTTCCAGCCTCGGGGGTGCACAGTGAGAGCGTCGAAAAATCTGATGTACGCATTCGTGCTGCTGGCACTCGGGCTGGGAATGGGCGCACCGAGTTTCGCGCAGAACGTGACCTACAACGAGATTTTGCACGCCGATCAGCATCCGCAGAATTGGCTGACGTACAGCGGAAATTATTCGTCGTGGCGGTATTCGGAGCTGAAGCAGGTGAATACGTCGAATGTGAACCAGCTGAAGATGCAGTGGGTCTATCAGCTGAGCCACCAGGGCATTTTCGAATCGTCGCCCATCGTGGTCGGCGGAATCATGTACGTGACCGAGCCGCCGACTACGGTGACGGCGCTGGACGTTCACACCGGACGGCCGATCTGGACGTGGACGGCGAAGCTGCCGCGCAACCTGCTGACCATCGGTCTCTTCCCCACCAATCGCGGCGTAGCGATTCTGGGCAACACGGTGTATGTGGCCACGATCGACGCGCATCTGGTGGCGCTCGATGCGAAAACCGGAGCGGTGAAGTGGAGTGTTGAAGTCGGCATGAATTCGAAAGGCGTGGCCATCACACAGGCGCCGCTGGCGCTTGATGGAAAGATCATCGTCGGAATGGGCGGTGGCGAGGCCGGCCTGCGCGGATTCATCGACGCCTACGACGCCAAGACCGGAAAGCGGCTGTGGCGGCTGTACACCGTTCCAACGCCCGGCGAACCGGGCGTAAACACGTGGGAGGGCGACAGCTGGAAGTACGGCGGCGCGACCACGTGGAACACCGGCTCGTACGATCCGGAAACCAACACGATCTTCTGGGGCACCGGCAATCCGGCGCCGGACTGGAACGGCGACGCGCGAAAGGGCGACAACCTGTATTCGTGTTCCCTGCTGGCGATCAACGCCGACACGGGAAAAATGAAGTGGTACTTCCAGTTTTCACCGCACGAGACGCACGACTGGGATTCGGCCGAGCCGCCGATCCTGTTTGACGCGAAGATCGACGGGAAGATGCGGCATCTGGTGGCGCAGGCAAACCGGAATGCGTTCTACTACGTGCTGGACCGCGATACCGGGAAATTCATCACCGGACAGCCGTTCGCGAAGCAGACCTGGGCCAAGGGTTTGAGCCCAAGCGGGCGGCCGATCGAGGAGCCGAACAACGAGCCCACGCTGAAAGGCAACCTGATCTACCCAAGCATTACCGGCGCGGTGAACTTTACCAGCCCGTCGTACAGCCCTCTGACGGGGTACGTGTACGTCAACACGCGCGAGCAAGGCGCGTACTACTACAAGGGCAATCCGACCATGGAGCCGGCCAATCCCCGCGACATCGGCGGAGGCGGCGGCCAGAAAGTGATCGGCGGCGACAAGGCGTATAGCGCCGTGCGCGCGCTGGAAGCGACCACCGGAGACCGCAAGTGGCAGTTCAAGATGGTGGGCGACTCGTGGACCGGCACGCTGGCGACGGCGGGCAATTTGGTGTTCTGCGCCGATGCCGAGGGCAATTTCTTCGCGCTCGACGCCGCCACCGGCAAGCCTCTGTGGCACGTGCAGCTGGGCAATTCCCTGCGCGCCAACCCGATCACGTACGAAGTGGACGGCAAGCAGTACGTGGAAGCGGCGGCCGGCAATTCCATCTTCACTTTCAGCCTACCGTAGCCAATCGCGAAAGCCATTAGGAGGCGGTGAGCGCAACGCAGCGCTCGCCGCAAGCCTTTTCATACGTCCGCGGGAATTTGCGCGCCCTGAGCGGCTTGTGAAGCTTCACACGGCCATTTAGGAGAGCGCTTCAGACCGCCTGCGGGCGAATCTTAGCGTTTGCACGCCGAGTCGTGCGTTGCGCGCGTGAGTTGCGCCAGCAGGACGGCGAGTTCCCCGCTCTGCTAGTGCCCGGCTTTTTTGTGCGAGAGCCTCAGGACGATCTCGATATCGCGGCGTGAATCGAAGCTGGACACGGTGCGATTGGATGAAGTGAGGTCGCCGTGTTCGGCGTGAATTTCGTAATCGACATTGGGATCGAGACCGCTGAAGCGATACTGGCCGGCGGCATCCGCGATGTAGGTTCTCACGGCCTGGGTTTTCGTGTTCAGCAGGTAGACGATGCTGGACGCCACGGGATTCTGGTTGCTGTCCAGCACCACGCCGTGGACGGTGCGGAGTTCGGTCTGGGAATTTTGCGCTTGTGCCGTCGCCGCGGCAACCGAGAAAAGCGCGATCACCAGAGCGAGGCGGAACATTCGGCCATTCCTCAACAGGTCCTCCTTAGGGGCGCGTCTCGCGGGAACGATTGTTGCGAAGCCTCGGGAAGGTTCACGCCGCTGCGCCGCTTCCCCAAAAACAATCGCTCGCGATTGAGTCGAAGAGCTATTCTTCATCCTCCTCGTCGGGAGTGGAACTGTCGGCGGAGTCCTCTTCTTCTTCGTCCTCGTCGTCCTCTTCTTCGTCGTCATCTTCCGAAAGGACGATCAGATGCACGGGATGGGTCTGAGTGACTTCCAGTTCCACATCGCACTCGGGGCAACTTAAAATTTCGCCTTCTTCGACTTCGTCTTCGTCGAGGTCGATCTCGGCGTCGCATTCCGGGCATCGAGTCACGGATACTCTCCTCTTGCGGCGAACTTGATCCAGAGGGCGTATTATATAACGCCCGTGTCAAGGTTTCTCGGGAAGGATCGCCTAAAAAATGATGACGCGCCGCGAATATCCCAACCAGCCGGTGGTCGGAGTGGGTGGAGTGATCATTTCCAATCACCGCGCGCTATTGATTCGCCGCGGAAATGAGCCGTTGCAGGGCCACTGGTCGATTCCGGGCGGATTGCTGGAAATCGGCGAAACGCTGCAGGAAGGCGTGAAGCGGGAGCTGCGTGAAGAGACGGGCATCGAAGTGCGTCCGGTGGATCTGATCGAGGTATTCGAGCGCATCGATCTCGACGGGAGCGGCAGGGCTCGATACCACTATGTGGTGCTCGACTATCTATGCGAAGCGGTGAGCGGAGAGGCGCGCGCAGGCAGCGACGTGACGCACGTGGCATGGGCCAGCGAAGAAGAGCTGGGGCAGTATTCGCTATCGAGCACAGCCACGCGCGTGATTTTGAAGGCGTTTGAGATGGCGCGTGCGGCGCAGGATGGTCAAGGCTCAGGCCACCATCACCGCTGAGCCTTCGGCGAGCGCACGATATGACCTTGGTGCGAGCACGTTTGGAATTCTACTGGATCGACCCGTAACGATCCCCCACGAGAATGTTGATGTGCCGCGTGAGCAGGCCGCGCGATTCAGGAACTCGATCCTTGCGAAATGGATAAGGGCCGGAGCGGATATCGCGCCGGCCCTTCTTACAGCTAACTACTGTCCCCCCCAGATGGGCGGAGGAGTTACACGTGGCTATTTGTCTCCGATCTGGACGACCGGGCTCGTGCTAGTCGGATCCATGACGACCGCCTTCGTCGGAGAAATGACGTAGAAGATCGTATTGCAATTCGTGCTGGTGGAGCTGACCGTGCATCCGGCCGGCGAGAGACCCAAACCGGTGGGGTCGATGGTGTAGGACTGATTAATCGCTTGTCCCACAGTCAGGAAGCCTCCGGAATTATCGTCGCTGGATCCAGTGATTGCGGAAACGCCGTCGAAAATCACATCGCCCGAGCTGTCGCTGACCGTGGCGGCTGCCGGATCGATGGTTCCGAAAGCGTAAGTTCCATTCGCAGACGAGGCAGAGAACGGGCTGCCCGTTTGCGACATCAACACGCCTGACTCGACACCCTGGTTAGAGCCTAGGAAAAAGCCCTCACTGGAGTTCACGAGATAAACGAGCGGGTTGTTGCTGCCTCCAGAGATGGTCCATAGCGACCTACCGTTTGAGTCAACGGTGTACGTGCCGGAGCCGGTTTGTGAACCGAATGTCCCGCCGTGGTTTTGCTGCAGCGTGGCATTCAAGTTTCCACTCGAGGTGTTTACACGAATCAAAGAGACGTTCGTTCCGCCCGACCCGTTTATGGCGGAGTTGTAAAGGATGTAGTTGCCGGACAAGGTTGAGGCAGAAAATGTACCGGATTGCTGGAGCAACTCGCCGGCAAAGATGCTGGTCTGGGTTTGATCGTCGCTGCTCATGACCAGCACGTCGGTCGCAGAGACGACATAGACGATCGCGTTCGCATTGGAGGCCGAGCCGGGCGGCAGGAACGACATCGTGCCGCGTCCGTTGGCGCCGATGGTATACGTGCCACTGCCGAGGGGCTCCGCCGTGGCCGGGAACGTTGTAAAGCTATTGTCGATGCTTCCGTTTCCGTTGAAGTCGACCTCGCCGCCAGTGATGGAGCCGCTGGAGAGGTCGAATACGCCGGCGGCGGCAAATTTTCCGCCGCAGACAGACTGATTGCAGCTGTTGATGTTCTGCGGAGCGGAAATACCGAAGGCGTATTTGCCGGTGACCTTCGAAGTCGAGAAGGCGGTGGTATCTTGCTTTCGCAACTCGCCTGCGGTGAACGGACCGGTCGCGTCAAAGTCGATCATATGGCCGGTGGAAGCAACGCCCGAGGTGATGTTTCCGACCGAAAAGCGGTAGTTCTGCGTTCCGGCGGCGGTGCTGATCGCCATGCAGCCGCGATGGTCAGAACCGATGCTATAAGTTCCGGAGGTCACGGAGTTCGTTTGCACGCCCGCGGTGGTGCTCAGATTCATATCCACCGTACCGGCGGTGATCGAGCCACTGCCGTTCAGCGTGAGAACCCCACCAACCAGCGCAGGTTCGGGCGTCCCTTCGTTGTCGAGCCCGGTCAGCACAAACGCATACTGACCATTGAGCAAGGACTCACTGCCGCTGCCGCAGGGAGTGTTGATGGTAATTGAGTAGACGGGTTGCGCCGTCTGGGGCGTGGTCGCTGAGTCCGCCACATCGACGACGATGTTGCTCGTCGTGCCGGTAACGGTTGGAGTGCCCGAGACCACACCGGAGGAGCTGAGAGAAAGTCCGGTGGGCAGAGGATTGCCGCCGGCGTCGACGGAGAAGGTGTAAGGCGGCTGGCCACCCTCGGCGCTAATAGACTGGCTGTACGCCACATTCACGCCGCCGGAAGGAAGAGGCGAGGGCGTGGCAACGACCATGTTGACGATCATCGCCAGCGTGGATGAAGTGGCGGTCTGCGCCGGCACGCTGGAGTCCTTGACCTTGATGCTAAACGATTCGTCGATCGCGGAAGAATTTGGCGTGCCAGTGATTGCACCTGTGGAAGAGTTGAGACTCAGGCCGCTCGGCAGAGTGCCGGACGCGACCGAATAGGTGTAAGGACCCGTGCCACCAGAAGCGGTGACAGGAGTGTTGCTATAAGAGGTGCCGATGACAGCGTTGGGCATTGACGACGAGTTGATCACAAGCGCGCTGATATCGATCGAGAGGTTCTGCGTGACGGTCTGTGGCGACGGCAGCGACGAATCGACCACTTGAACGGTGAATGCATAGTTTCCGTTGTCCGTGGGCGACGGGGTGCCAGTGATCGCGCCGGTAGAGGCATTGATCGCGAGCGGAGGAGGCAAAGCGCCGGAAGTGATGGTCCAAGTGTACGGAGTGATGCCACCGCCGACGGAGACACTCTGGCTATAGGCGACGTTCGGCGCGCCTGAAGGAAGCGAAGTGGTTTCGATCTTGAGCGGAATCGTTATGGTGAACGATGACGAAACGTTCTGGGGCGTCGCGCTGCTGTCGGATACTTTGACCGTGAAAGTTGAGCTGGTGGTGTTGTTCGCGGGCGTGCCGGTGATCGCGCCGGTTGAAGCGTTCAGAGACAGCCCGGCAGGAAGCGAACCGGAGGTGACGGACCACGTGTATGGCGTGGTGCCGCCGCCGACCGCGACACTCTGGTTATAGGTTGAGCCGATCGCGCCGTTGGCCAGACTGCTGGTCTCGATAGTCAGCGGTATAAAGATCGAGAAAGCCTGGGTGGCCGACTGCTGCGTGGCGGCAGAATCCTGGACTTTTACGGTGATGTTGGAGCTGGTCCCATTGTTGGCCGGCGTACCGCTGATCGCTCCGGTTGAAGCGTTGAGAGTGAGGCCGGCAGGCAGCGAACCACTGGTAATCGACCAGCTATAAGACGGCTGACCGCCTTCGGCGGCGAGAGTTGTGGTGTAGGCCGTGCCAATCGCGGCGTTGGGCAAGGAAGTGGTGGTCACCGAAAGCGTTACGGCGACCGTGAAGTTTTTAGTGGCCGTCATCTGCGGCGTACTGGAATCGACCACTTTGATGGTGGCGCCGGAAGTGACCGCCGCGGAAGTAGGCGTTCCTGTAATGGCTCCCGTCGAAGAGTTCAGCAAGAGCCCCGCAGGGAGCACGCCGGAGCTGACCGACCACGTGAAAGGTGCCGTGCCGCCCGTGATAGCCACGTCGGTGCTGGAATAGGCAGTGCCGATGGTGCCTTGAGGCAACGACGTGGTGGTGATGCCGAGAGGCGCGGGATTAACGGTAATGGTGAAAGCGGTTGCCGGAGAGGACTGGCCGTACGTGTCGCTCACGGTAAGAGTAATGGAGACGGTCTGGGGCGACGTCGGCGTTCCGGAAACAGTGCCATTGGACATATTGAGCGAGAGTCCATTCGCGGGAAGGCCGGTGACGCTCCAAGTGAGCGTGCCCGTGCCGGAGGCCTGAAATTTGAAAGAGTAGGCCGAAGCGGCTGTTGCTGCGGTCACTTGAGATTGAGTTGTGGTGATCGCCGGGGCGGGAGGATTATTGACCGTGATCGTAAGCGAGCCCGAAGTGGAACTCAGCGGCCCTGCGGCGCTGGAATCCTTGACCGTGTAGGTGAAGGTTACCGTTCCTTTTGACGTGGGCGTGCCAGTGATAGCGCCGGTGCTGGAATTAAGCGAGAGACCGTCCGAGGGCAACCCCGTAGCCGTCCAGGTGAGGGATCCGGTGCCGCCCGAATACGTGAGCGAGAAGGAGTAGGCTTGCCCGGCAGTGGCGGCCGTCAATTGCGCCTGTGTGGTGGTGGCACTGGGAGGCGCGCTGACGGTGACGACGACGCTCTTGGAGATGGTGGGCTGCTTCACAGAGCTGGCGGTGATCGTCGCCGTGCCCGCAGCGCCGCTGGCGATGAATGTTGCAGAGGTCGTCGAGCTAGTAAGCGTCGTGCATGCCGCGCCCGTGCAGGTCCATGTTACTCCGCTGTTGGTGGCATCGTTGGTGACGGTGGCGGTGATGGCGACTTGTTGCCCGTGGTCAATCGCCACTGCGGAACCGGTAGATAAGCTGACGTTTAGGCCGGCCCCACCGCCACAACCTGCTATGATGGCCGTAACCACCAAGAAAGACAAAGCAGACACACACAGAATGACGCGCTTCATGGACGCTCCTTTAGCGAACGTGAACGTGAATTTGGTCGACGCGCCAAAAGGACACGAATGTCCATGCGGCGCGATCGAAGCCCCAGCCCTAATTTTTCAGAGAATCAGCCTTGGAGCAGCGGTGAAGTCGGGTGGTGTGCGATTACCCGGAAATCGAATTATATTCGGCTAATTATTACTGCTACCAGGACACCAGACTCGACAAGTCTCCACCGAATCGCCTACGGCGCAATAATGGGATTGCGGACGAATGATGACAAGGATGTATCCGAGATGTTGTGCTGAAGTCTCCAGTAATGCTTTCGAAACCGAGCCGACAGTTGTGCGATAGAGTGGACGCGAGTAACAATCAGGGAGAGAGAGAGCCGCGACAAACTTGCAGCGGCACCCAGCGGTACTGCAACAGACAAACACCAGCGGCACGAGCTTGACTGACTTGGAGCACGGCCACACGCATGATCCTGAATGAAAACATTTGAGATGGCGCGTGCGGCGCAGGATGGTCAAGGCTCAGGCCACCATCACCGCTGAGCCTTCGGCGAGCGAATCAGCGAACGTAAGGGAAGATTTCGTCGGCGATCCAGTAGTTGGCGAGCGCCACGGCAAACAGCGTTCCCCCAACCCACAGCCCCCATCGCCAGCGGACCCACAAGCGGCCGAAGTGCGAGTATTGCATCGCGAGATCGGCTACGTACGCCGCGCAATAGCAGACGTTTGCCAGGACGGCGAGAACCGTGACAGCAACAAGCGACTCGAAGGTGATCGCCGGGCGGAAGTGCGGCCAGCTCCAGGCGACCCACGCCACGACAATCGCGGTGAGCAGCAGATTGTAAGCGATGCGGCGCGGCTCCCAGTAGCCGATGGCGTCGCTGAGGATATCGCGAAAGGGATTGTGCGGCTGTTCAGCGGAGCCCTGATGCAGATCATTGGAAACGTTCATGCGTTCCCTTCCCTGAACAAATCAGCTGGCCGCGGCGGTTTCCGGCAACCGGCCGAAGCGGCGCTCGCGTCCGAGAAAATCTTCGACGGCGGCTTCCAGATCGGCGGCCTCAAATTCCGGCCACATGCGCGGAGTGAAAAAGAGCTCGGCGTAGGCGCATTCCCACAGCATGAAATCGCTCAGGCGGCGTTCGCCGCCGGTGCGGATCAAAAGGTCCACGTCCGGGGCGGGCTCGCCGCCATTGGTCACCTGACCGAGACGCCGCGCGAATTCGCTCTGGGTGACTTCCAGACTGGACATCATCCAGCAGGCGGCGCGCAAAATGGCATCGCGCGAAGAGTAGTCGAGCGCGATGCGCACGTCCATGCGGCGGCCAGAGGCCGTTTTGCGCTCGGCGAATTCGATGGCTTCGACGAGAGAGGGCGGGATGCGGTCGCGGCGGCCGATGACGCGCAGGCGGATGCGCTCCCCCTCGAATTCCGCGGTGGCACTGCGCAGAAAATCTTCGAGCAAGGCAAACAGCGCGGCCACTTCGGACGCAGGGCGATCCCAATTGTTCGAGGAGAAGGCGTACAGCGTGAGAGTGCCGATGCCGAGCGACAGAGCGCCGCGAACGATGCGCCGGACGGCGGCGACGCCGGCGCGGTGGCCCTCGGAGCGCGGGAGTCCGCGCGCGGCAGCCCAGCGGCCGTTGCCGTCGAGAAGAATCGCAACGTGGAGTTGCGGGTCCGAGATCACTCTAGCTTTGCTGTTGCCCATAAACGGGAATGGCCTTTCTCAGCCCTGCCGCGCCAAGCGGAACGGGGACTTATTGGACTCCAATCTCTTTCGGGCGCGCGGTTTTCGTCGCGACCCAGTTGAGCGGACCGGCGGCGCAAACGAAGTACGGGAAAACGCCGTAGGCGTGTCGCCGGCGGAATGCGAATGGCGGTCAATGGCGTGGAAGACTTGCGCGCAGAAGGCCAGCGCAAACAGCAGCAACGCCCAGCCTTGCCAGGAAACGGGCCTGTAAATCCAACCGAGCGGCTTGAACCATACGCTGTTCATTGTGCGCTCCTGCATGGGGATACGCGGGCGATCAGCCCTCCCGCGTGGCGCGGATCAAGGCTTCCATGTGATTCAAATACCTTTCCAGAGCGCGCCGCCCGAGAGGTGCAAGCCGATATTCGGTCTTGGGATGGCGGCCCGCAAACGATTTGGTGCACAAGATGTAGCCGGCGTCCTCGAGCTTGCGCGCGTGAACGCTCAAATTGCCGTCCGTGACGCGGAGCAGGAGCTTGAGCTCGTTGAAAGTGAGCGAGGGATTCACAGCGAGTGCGCTGACGATGCCGAGGCGCGTGCGTTCGTGGATCAGGCGGTCGAGTTCCGCAGCCGCCGCTTGGGGGAAGCGCTGAGATGCGGTGCCGCGTTTCGCGTTTTCCTCGCGCGCGGGACGAAGCGCGCCTGATTTAGCCGCCATAGCTCCTCGCAATCACCGCTCCGAAAATGATGTGCAGCCCGCCGAAGCCCGCCGCCAGCAGCGCATTGCCCCAACTGGCGGGGCAAAAGAGCGCCACGGTGCCAAGCACCATGAAGCAGAGTCCCATCAAGGGCACCACGCGGATGGAAAATGCGCCGCCGGTGACGACCCCCGTGCCGTACAAAAGCAGCCAAACGCCGGCGATTGCGCCGATGGGTTCGGTGCGCGCGAGCAACAGCGTCAGGAGAGCGCCAGCAAACAGAGGCGGTGCGAAACTATACACAAAACGCCGACCGGGACCGGAGAGCAGCGAAGTGCCGGCGAGGCGAGCCTTGGAAATGGTGGTCCAGACGGCGATGGAGATGGCGACGGCAGCTTCGATGATCCAGGTGGCAAACCAGTCGAAGGAAGCGGTCTGGCGCGAAGCAATGACGGCGGCGCCGATGGCCGTGATTCCGATAGCCACACCTCCCCAGCCGGGGACCGCAGTGAACGATCCGGCGCGCTCCATGGTTTCGCGGATGAAGCGCAGATTGTCGCGGGCGTGATCGTCGAGGGCCACGGGCCGTGGCGGACGTGCTTCGGGTTGCGGCATAGCGGCAGACTAGCACCGCGCACAAACCTGTCAAGTACTTTGCATGGCAAAGTTTCGATCGCGAAGCGCCCCGGTGGGCACGCACCGCTTGCGGGAGACAAGCGTTTCGATACCGGCTGGCTTTCGGAATCTCTTGTGGCGGAATGGCCTGAGGGATATCCTTGGGGCGCAAAAAATCCAAGGAGGTTGCGCCATGAAGAAGTGGACCCTGGGACTCGCGGTGCTGCTGCTGCTCGGCTTCGCCGGCAACGCACAAGCGGCCCAAGCGAGCGGAGCGAATCCGGTTTCGGATGCGCTGCGAGGACTGGTTGCGAGAGAAACACCGAATGTGGTTGGCGCCGTCGAAGAAATGCCGGCGGACAAGTTCAGTTACCATCCGACGCCGGCGCAGTGGACGTTCGGCCATCTGGTGGTGCACATCATCGGCGCGAATTATGGGATGTGCTCGTCGATTGGCGGCGTTCCGATGCCGAAGATGGGGCAGATGAAGGATACGGACCCGAAGGACAAACTCGTGTCGGCGCTGAAGGCCTCGTTTCAGTTTTGCACCGACTCGCTGAAAAACGTGAAGGATTCGAGTCTCAACGAAGAAATTCCATTCTTTGGCATGCGCAAAATGACACGCGGCGCGATGATGATCACGATGGCGGAAGACTACGGCGATCATTACAGCCAGGCGTCGAGTTACCTGCGGCTGAACGGGCTGTTGCCGCCCACCGCGAAGCAGCACCGGATGTAAACGTGCCGTCCGGCGCGCGACTTCTCGCCGGGCGCTCGGAAGATGCGATGTACGGCGGGCGCGCGATCCGGCGCGTCCGCTAGCGCGGGGTGCGCTTGACCGGATACCTGCCCAACACGCCGTTCAGCCGGATGCGCAGAAGATCCAAAAACATTACGATGCTGTCGCGATAGACGTGGACCTTGGTGGCCGGGTGGTGCGACCAACTGACCGGCACTTCGGCAATGCGCAGACCGTGGCGGCGCGCCAGGAAGAGGATTTCGGGATCGAAGCCAAATCCCTCGATGCGCTGCTGCTCGAAAATGATGCGGCAGGCGGGCAGGAGAAAGGCTTTGAAGCCGCACTGCGTGTCTTCGATCGACAATCCCGTAAACATGCGGACGAGGCGATTGAAAATGATTCCGGCGATTTCGCGAAAGCGCGATTGATGCACGGCGATCAGGGTGCGGTCGATGGCACGAGAGCCGATGGCGATATCGTTCCCCGCCTGAATCGCGTCGAATAGCCGTTCGCATTCCTCGATGGGCGAGGAAAGGTCGGCATCGGTAAAAAGTGCGATGCGGCCGCGAGCGTGAAGAATTCCCTGCCCCACGCTGTAGCCCTTTCCCCGATTTCGGCCGTTCGAAATTACCCGGAGGCACAGCATCGACCGCGACAAATCCTGAGCGACCCGAGCGGTGGCATCGGTCGATCCGTCGTCCACAACGATGACTTCGATTCCGGCGAGGGCCGGCGAGCGCCCGGAGAAATAGTCGTGAATTCGGGCGAGAGTGGCGCCGAGGCGATTCTCCTCGTTGAACGCGGGGATGACGATGGAAAGTTCCGGGGCCGGATCGCTCATCAGCCGTACACTTCCGCCTCGTCTAGAAACAACACCTTGCTGCTGAAAGCGGATGAGAATCGGGAGGCGGCGCGCTCGGCAAAGATGGCGGCTGGCCGGGCCAACGCGCTGAAGACAGCGGCGTCCAGGGCAGAAAACCGGCGGGCAACCATATAGCGCCGGCAAGCCTCGAACTCCCGACTGGCGCCGGGAAATGGATTGGTCCCGGCGACCCAACAGGCACTTCGATTCGTGACGCGTGGATTGGTGAGAGAGCTCATATTCTCGCGAGCGCGCGCACAGCTACGATGCAAAACGCGGCGCAGGCGATGCCGTTCGGAAGCTATCACAACGCACATGAGATAGGCCATCGAAACGCAGCGGCGCGAATTGCAAGTGGCGCCGCCCTTGGGTAGGATACAAACACCCGGCGGACACTCCCTTAGCTCAGCCCGGACCAAAAGAATTCCAGGAGAGAACATGAAACTCAGGAGTTTGATGATTGCAGCAGGACTGTGCATCGCAGGCCCGGCGCTGGCGCAGACGCCATCCGGGAATCTGCCGAAAGCGCCGGTGGCGCATCATCACGCGGCGCAAGCCGCGGAACCGGCCAAGGCCGCCGGATCGAAGGCGTCCACCGCAGCGAAAATCGATCCCGCAAAGGAAGCGGCCATTCGCCATTTGATCGACATCACCGAGACTTCGAAACTGGGCGACAGCATGTCCGCGTACATTTCGAACCAGGTCCGCACGTTCATGAGCCATTCGATGGATCCGGCTGCCCTGCCGAAATTCATGGACACGTTCAACCAGAAATTCGCGGCGAGCGCGCCGCCGCAGAACATCACGGATGCGATGGTGCCGATCTACGATCGCGCGTTCTCGAAGGAAGACATTCAAGGGTTGGTGAAATTTTACGAATCGCCGTTGGGGCAGCATGTGGTGAAGGTGCTGCCGCAGGTGGTCGAGGATTCGCAGAATACCGCCGCGAAAATGGATCAGGAAGCAGCGCTCAACGTGCTTCGGGGGATGTCCAACGACTACCCCGAGCTGAAGAAGATACTGCCGGACGCCAACCAGCCGGCACAAGAAGGCGGCCCCGCTCCGGCTGAACCGGAGAAAGCTCCCGCGCCGCAAAAATAACCCTGCGGTACTGTTTCCCGTAGCTATTCGACTCGATCGGGGAACGTGGACGCGGGGCAGCCGCCTGAACATGACCGGCGGCCGCCTCGCGTCAATCCCGCTGCCCGCCAGCTGCGCGCCGAACCTCTCACTTGAAGTGCCGCACCCACTTGATATCGAAACCGTAGGTGCCGTTGATATCGCGCAGAAATTCCACGGAGACGTTTCTCTTCACCGCATATTGCACCTGAATCAGCTGGTATTGGTTTGTCGTAGCGGCATTCGTCGAGTAGGTGATGGTCAGGCCGCGGGCCACTTGCTCGACGATGGTGACGCGCGCGGCTGCGTTCGATTCCGTAGTCGTTCCCGCGGCAAACGGATCGACGCGGAACTGGCTGATGCCGAAGAGATGTTCGATGCGCCCACCGATCCCGCTGGTGATCGCTTCCGATAACAGAGCGGTGGCGCCGTAGTTTTGCGACGCTCCCGGTTGCGAGCGCAGCGCGCTGGCTTCGCCCGGAGTGCCGAGCGCGAGCAGCGCGACGATGTCCGAATCGGAGAGAGGCGGATCGGAGCGGTAGTTCATGGTGAGGCGGTCGGCTGGACCTGAAAAGTCGACGGTGACTTGGTACTGGCTGATCGTGGAAGTCAGCTCCACGTCGAGAACCGGATCGAGCCGGAAGGGATTGGCGAAATTGATGTCGCCGCGCGTCAGCTGGAATGTATTCCCGCGGAAGGGCATTTCGCCGCTCAGCAGGTGCACGTGGCCGAGCAGCACGGGGCGGTCCCAAGTGCCGCGCAGGCGCACGTTGCCGTCCACTTCAATGTGCGCGCCGGTCCATTCGATGCGCGCGCCGGGAGACGTCTGTCCTTCCACATCAAACGCGAGATTCTGCAGAAACGAGGAAGTGGTCGGCGCGCCGGAAGAAGTTCCCGAAGCCGCCGCGCTGAAGAATGAGGTGATGTCCACACCCGGCGCGAACAGCAGTCGATCCACTTGCACGCGGCCGCTGAGCAGCGCCGCCGTGGTGGTGCCGGAAAAGCGCAGCGTGCCGCCCGCAAGCCAGCTCATGCCTTCCGGATAGCGGATGCGGACAGTCGAGGTGGTCGCGGTGACTTCATAGCGCAACGGCCCCTCGCCGTAGGTCACGCTTCCGCTGAGAGACAGATGCCCTCCGCCCGCCTCCGCCGTGACGCGATCGAAGAGCAACTGGCTGCGGTTGAATACGAAAGTGCCGTTCACATTGCTCAAGCCGACCGGAAAATCGGCGTAGTTTGCCGATGCGTCGCGGACACTGGCCTGGCCGATCACTTCGGGCCGCGACATGGTGCCGTCGATCGAAACGTTGACGTCGGCCCTTCCCTGGGCGTCGAGCCCAGGCAGCAGGCCTTTTACGAGGCGCAAATTCACGCCGCCGGCGACGGCGAAGTTGAGGGGGCGGTCGCGGTCGAATCGCGCAAATCCGCTCAATTTGAAATCCGTGTTCGGGCCGTGCAGATGGGCCTGCTCGATGCGCACTTCATTGCGCTGGTAGGTGAGCCGGATATTTTGGTCGTTGGTCAGCTGGACCAATTCGTAGTTGAAAGAGATGCGCGCGATGTTGGCCTGAATCTGAATCGAGTCCGGCTGCCGGAGATTGCCGGAAAGCGCGACGGTCGCGTCGGCAGAGCCGCGACCGGTAAGCTGCTTCAGATGCAGGCCCGAGCTGATGAAGGGATCGAGATCAAAATCTGTCACCGAAAGATGCCCGGAAATGGGCCGGTCGCCGCCAAAGCCGATGGTGAGTTCACCCTGCAACCGGTCCGGAGACGGCTCCGAGGCCAGAGTGACGTGGGCCTGAGTGCCGTCTGAATCGAGGCGCCCGGAGTAGTTGCCTTCCGATTCCACGCCGAGTTTCAAATTGGCCACATGCACATCGCCCTGCGCCACCGGAGCACGCAGAGGACCGCTGCCGCGCAGCCGGAAACTGAGCTGGCCGGCGATCGGCAGCGCGGCGGTCTGCAGCTTGCGGATGCTTTCGAGCGGAATTTTCTCTCCGGCCAAATCGAATATGGCTTCCCCTTCTTCCATGCGGTATTCGAAATTTCCGGTGATATCGCCGCCGGCCTTCCGCAAGGTCGCGTTGGTCACCTGCACTTCGTCGTGTTCGGCGTGCAAGCGCCCGGTCAGGCTGTCGAAGTGGAAACCTTTCGCGTCGATATCGTCGTAGGTGAAGTCGGCGTCGAATTCCGGAAACACGCGCGTGCCGCGGCCGTGAAAATCGCCGCTCAGATAGCCGCGGACGGGATAGCTGGTGCCGAAAATGGATTGTAAATCGTCGCTCGGAGAATGCTGCATGCGAGCGTCCAGAGTCCAAGTGCTTGATGGCGGGAAACCCCAGTTTCCATCGAGGCCGAGATATAGATCGAAATTCGCCTGACTGCGTCCGCGACGGACGATGGTGTTGCTCATCCGGAATTCGTCCGGCGAATATTGCATGTCGCCGACGATCTGGCCCCAATAGAGTTTCCCGTAACTGGCATCCGTGGCGGTGACGCGTCCCGCAAATGTCGGCGCCGTGATCGGTCCCACGATGCTGCCGCGCCAGGTGGCGCCGCCTGCGATATGCTCGGGCGTCGCGTGCTCGCCGCGGAGGATGTTGATGAAATCGTCCCAATCGAGGAGCTTGCTGGTCTGGAATGCAACATTCAGGTCCGAATGCTTGTTGCTGATCGGGCCGGATACACGAACGCGCGATGCCGGGGTATCGATTTCGCCCTGCGAAATTGCGACTTGGTGGAGCTCGTCGGAGTAATCGTAGTCAATGCTCGCGGTAACCGGGATTTTGCCGGCAGCCAGCGCGGCGGGCGGCGACCATCTCGTTTGCCCGGTGGAACGGAAGTCGCGAAAATCGCGCGCCCACGTGTTGACTGAATCCACGTCGAGCATGCCATCCCAATGCAGCGCATCGACGGGAAAACCGGGATGATCGAGCGCGGCGAAAATCCGGGCGAGGCTGGCGCCGCGCATTTGCGTTTTGGTGCGGAAGCGCAGGCCGGAGAAACTCATATCGAGCCGGCCCGTGGCCGCGCCGCCGAGCGCCTCAATATGCAGATTCGGGATCGCGAGATGGCGCTGCGCGACTTGGAAATCCCCCCACGTGGAAATTCCGCCGGTGTGGAACCATTCGTACGGAAGGCGGATCTTCTGAGCCTTGTAGTAGCCGCTCGCGGTCCATTCTCCTGAATGCGCGGCGGCGACCTGCTGTGTGCCCCGCCCGGGCGGCGCGGTCTGCCGGTTTGCAGCCGATGATTGAGATCCTGCGGCAGCTGCCGCGTAATGCGCCTGCCCGGAAAATTCGACGGCTCCATCCGGAATCTCGCGCTTGCGGAAAATGGTCCGCAAATCGGTGAGAGACAAATTGCCGCGGTATCGCAGATCCCACTGCGGATGCGCAAAACTCGCCAGGCTCGCGCGCACGCGAATTTCGGAATGCGGCAGCTTCCAGACGAACTCGTTGAGATCGAACGAATCGCGATGCAGCGTGAATTTGGCGGAGAAATCGGAAGCAAATTCACGCCACGGGCTGCGCTCGAGCTTCACATTCTGCCAATCGACGCGGCCAGTGTAGAAATCCGGCGCGTTCGCGGGCGCGCTATACCGCAAATCGAATTGGAAATTATTTCCGCTTACGGAAAGCGGCGTCCGACGGTCGTTGAAGACGATGCTTCCATCGCGTAGAGCGAGTTGGCCGGCGCGGAGTTGAAACAGGGTCTCGCGCCAGGGCTGGCTGCTGGAGGGTTTCTTCGGACTCGGTATGTTGCTGCGCCCATCCGAGCCGATGCGGACGGCCACTTCGGGCCGGTCAATAATCAGCTCATCGAGCGCAATTTGATGACCAACAAACGAAAGAACGCGAACGCCGACATCGATGCGGTCGGCGTGAAATAGCGGGGGCGAACCGGGCGGTTCGAGCCCGTGCAGCGTCAAGCCATCGATTTCCGCATGCAACTTCCACAAGCTGAAGTGAAATCGCCGAATCTGGGCTCGCACGCCCGTTCGCTGCTGGATTTCGCTGATCAGCTTGTGGAGCATCCAGCGCTGAGCGATTCCGGTTTCGAAGAGACCAATCGCCACGGCCACAATGGCCACCACGGCGATCAAAGCGCCGAAGAACAGTCGCTTCCAGCGCACCTTCACTGCCCTTCTCCTTGAGGCAGAATATCGATGGTGAGCCCGCTGCGGGTATCGTCGAGCCACTGCCTTGACAGCGTATCGATCGCCTGCTGAACCAGCACTTCGCGGATCTGCGGCTGCACTTCCGCGAGTGCCGGAATTTTCTCGCCTTTCGCCTTCAGTTTTGGAACGAGCTGCGTGTCGTAGTATTCCTCGATCTGCTGCGAATTCACCTGCGCCGCGGGCCGGAAGCGAAAGTCGAGAAAGCGCGAAAGATAAATCTGCTGGGCCAGAATTCGCCGCACGGCTGGTTCACTGATCCCGGCGCCGGCGCAGCGCTTTTTGAACTCGTCCGCCGAGCCAAACTGCTTTTGCAATTGCGCGTACGCGCGATCCACGTCCGCCGCCGAAGGCTCGGGATATTGCGCCGCCGAAGCTTCACCGCGCACGATCCATTGATCGATCAGCTCGCCGATCACATCGGCGCGTGACTTGGATCGGCCGTCAACCAGCTTTTGATACGCGGCAAGCTCTTCCACTTCGCTGTCGGTGATGATGTCCGACTCGATGCGCACCGCGATCCCGTCCACGGTCTCGGGCTCGGATGATTTCGCCGCCAGCGCAGGGCTTGCGCTTTGAACGCGCGCGGACGCAGCCGCTGCAGTCTCGGGCATCGATGCCAGGCATGCAAGAAACGCGGCGATTGCCAGGGTGCGGCGCATCAGAACACCGGTCCTATATTGAAGGAAAATCCGAAATGCGAAATCTGGAAGATTTGTGGCGACGGATTGGGATTGCCCGGGGTCGCCACGGGCGTGAACTGGTATTGAGCCGGATTCAGCAGGAAGCCAAAATCAACCCGCACGGGGCCAACCGGCGTCGGATAGCGCAAACCAAATCCCACTGTATTCGACCAATAATTGAGGTCGGTAAGCGACTTCGATTTCCACGCCAGCGTGATGTGATAAATATCGTCGTAGACGTTTCCGCCATCGTAAAACACCGTGCCGCCCAGCCGGTTGCCGACGAACGGGAGCCGCATCGGGAATCGCAGTTCTTGATTGACGATGAGCAGCGCCAAGCCTCCGACCGGGAAGCCGGTGGTGGTGTCGCGCGGGCCGGCCTGGTTGAGCCCGAAGCCTCGCAGTGAAGTGCCGCCGCCGGCGTAAAACCGCTCGGGCAGCGGAATCGTAATGCAGGAGGTGAGACAGCCCTCCGAATACGGCGGAACGGTGTTGCCGAGAGGCTCTTCCACGCCCAATCGCAGGGAGCGCGCGAATACAAACGCCCTGCCGAACGAATAGAACGACGAGTTCTGAAAGAATCCGCGCAGGTAACTGGCGCTCGATCCGATGCTCTCGATTGCATCGCTGAAATCGACGCTGTTGAACGTGCCGCGCGTGGCGTCCGCCGGATTATCGCGACGGTCGCGCGCGTAGGTGATGCCGAAGCCGGAAACCAGGGTGGGCTGGCTCAACAGCGGAATTTGCTCGGGGTTGATGGTCGAAACGAGATTGGAGGCTTCGACACGGCGGTAAAAATAGCGGTACAGAAGCGAACTCGAAGGCGACAGACGGTCCGATACCTGGAACCCTCCCTCGAACCGGGTGGAGGTGAACGTGTTGATGTCCTGCGTTTTGTCCGCGTAGGTAGTGAGTTGCAACCCGAGGTTGCGGTCGTTCAGGAAATTGCCGGCCAGGTAGTCGAGCGAGGCGCGATATTCGAGCGTGCTGGCGCGCGTGGTGAGCGAAAGCGTCTGCGCGCGGCCGAACATGTTGGATCGCGCGATCTCGAAAATGCCGCGAGGGCTCGCGCCGATGGTCGTGCCGTTTGGATTGTTGGTGCCTCCGGCGATCCTTTGCACTTCGAATCCGAATCCGTAGCCGATGGTGTAGCGGTCGCCCTCGCGGACATCCACAACGACCGTCTTTTGGGGATCGGTGCCGTCCGGATTCTGCGGCGCAATCTGCACGCGATTGAAAACTCCCAGGTTGTAGAGCCGCCGCTGCGTTGCGGCCACGTCGCCCTCGCGCAGCGGCTCGCCCTGCTGGATGCTTACCTGGCGGCGGATGAGTCCCGGACGCGTGAATTCGTAGCCCGTCAGCAGAATTTTGGAGACTTCCACTTGCCGGCCCTCGATCAAGCGGTAGACGACGTTCACTTCATGATCGGCGGCAGGAGACACCTGGTCGTCCATCCGCGCGTCGGGAAAGCCCTGGTTGAAATAGAGCGCAAGGATGTTGTTACGATCGCTGGCGATTCCGGATTCGGAGTACGGCTGACCCGCCGTCGAACCGCTGACGGAAAGCAGCGTCGCGGTGCTGATGGCGTGATTCCCGTCGATCTTCAGGCTGGCGATGCGAGTCTGCGGCCCTTCAACGATATGAAAGGGCACAAACAGGTTGTTGCGCTTGCCGCCATAGCGGTCGTCCACTTCGGTGGAGACCTGCGCATCGCGGAAACCGTTGGAAAGATAGAGCGCGCGGATCGAGTCGGCATCGTCGCGCATCATCTGCTGGCTGAAGCGTCCGTTCGACGCGAACGAGGCCGTCTGCAGTTTGAGGCGCCCCGCGAGCAGGCTTGTGCCGAAATACTTGTTGCCGTCGAAGGCCACGCCCGCAAGCCGGTAGCGGTCGCCGCGCGTGATTTGGTAGCTGATCACGCGCTCGTTGTCAGAAGGGTCGAGACGCGACTGCACTGCCACCGTCGCGTCGAAATAGCCCTCGCTCTGGAAGTAGTTCCGCAAATTGCGGCGGCCTTCCTGCAGCAGGTCCTCGTCCACCGCGCCTTCCGCGTACATCGGGAGCAGCTTGCGTTGCCGTGACTTGCTAACATGCGCGCCGCTAATTTCGATGCGAACTCGCGGGCCCGCCGTTACCGCCAGCTTCAGCGGCACCCGGTTGGATGGCGCATCGTACGCTTGCGGCGCAATCACGACGCCAGCCCCCAGATACCCTTGATCGACCAGATACTTCTTCAGCCGTTGCGAAGCTCTCGACACTACCGCGCTGGTGAGTGAATCTTTCCGCGACAGTTTCGACTCGCGCAAAACCCGGGCGTCCGGGTAAGCCGTTTTGTTGTCGATGCTGATGTCGCCCACGCGCGCGCGCGGTCCCGGCTCCACATGAATCGTGATGTCCATCTGCCTCGTATCCGCATGAGGCTCGAGCGACCACGTGATCTTCGGGAGATAAAACCCCTCGTCGCGCAGAACGCCTTCCAAGCGCGCGATCGCCTCGCGCAATGCGCTTTGGCGAAAGGGCTGCCCGAGCCCCAGTCGCATGGCCGCGAGAGCAGCGGAATTGCTCGGAGGCGGCTTTAGGCCTTCGATCCGGATCACGTTGTTGTAGAAATTTCGCTGTACGACGAAGTAGATTTGCAGGCCCCCGGGCACCTGCGACGCCGTAACGCGGATATCGGAAAAGTCGCCCATGTGGTACAGACGGCGAAGGCTTTCACGCTCCGCATCGAAACCGAACGGCTCGCCCGTTTTTAGGGCCAACGGAGGGATCTTTTCCGGCACGGCGTGGCCGGACTCGTCCAGCACGCGCACTTCGGCCACGCGCTGGCCCTCAATCGGCGGCTCTTGCGCGGGAAGAGAGGCGCCGCAGGCCAGCAACAACGCAAGCGCGCAGGAAATCGGCGACACTACGAGCCGGGGTAAAACGCCGCCAGGATGTAGGAATCGCCTAAACAGTCTCAGTCCCCTCGCGCGACAACCAAGGTTAGCACAGGCCTTTTGCGTGCTCGGCACGAAATGGCGCTATCATAAACGCGGTTGGGCTCACAGCATGAAACCCGAGGAACAAGACAGAGTACTCCCGCCAGATTCTGTTCGACGGCATCGGCGAAGCCGGCCAGAAACGTCTTCTGAGCGCGTCCGCCGTGCTGGTCGGTTCCGGAGCGCTCGGCACCGCATCCGCCAGTTTGCTGGCTCGCGCCGGGCTGGGACGGTTGCGGATCATCGACCGCGATTTCGTCGAACCGTCGAATCTACAGCGCCAGACGCTCTTCGACGAGGCGGACGCCCGCGAAGCGCTCCCGAAAGCCATCGCCGCCGAGCGCCATTTGCGCGCCATCAATTCCGGCGTGCAACTGGAAGGAATCACCGGCGACCTGACGCCGAAAAACGCGGCCGAACTCCTTTCCGGATTCCATCTGATCCTCGACGGAACGGACAATTTCGAGACGCGACTGCTGCTCAACGATGCGGCGATATCGCTCGCCGTTCCGTGGATCTATGCCGCCGTCGTGGGAAGTTACGGCGTGACGATGACGATTCTCCCGGGCGAAACCGCTTGTCTGGCGTGCCTGCTCGAAAGCAGCGAAAGTGACGGCGCGCGGGGCGCGGCCCTGGGCGGAGACGCCACTTGCGACACGGTTGGCGTGCTGCAAGCCGCCGTCGGCGCGATCGCCTCGATCCAATCGGCGGAGGCGATGAAGCTGCTTGCCGGAAAGCCGGAAGCGTTGAACCGGCGGCTCGTGAGCTGCGACGTGTGGACAGGGAAATTTCAGTCCATCGGCGTGGACCGCAATCCCGATTGCCGCGCCTGCGTCCGCCGCGATTTCGTCTATCTAAACGGCGATGCGCAGCCGCACATCACCTTATGCGGACGCGACTCTGTACAAATCCACGAGCGCAACCGAAAGCTCGATCTGGCCGAGCTCGGCCAGCGCCTCAACGGCGCTTCGCGCGACGTCCGCTGTAACGACTTTCTGCTGCGCTTCCGCGTCCCGCCTTATGAACTGACCGTGTTTGCCGACGGGCGCGCCATCATCAAAGGCACGAAGGACGCGGCCGTAGCGAGGTCGCTCTACGCGCGCTATATCGGCGCGTAATCGGAATGGTGGGCGGTTGGAATCGCGCGCCGATCAGCCGGCGAAGCGCCGAAGAGCGGCGTGGCGCATGGCGGCTCGGTCGATATTCTCGCGGCAGTTCATCAAAGTGAGGAGCGTGCTGAGGATGCGGGCTTTCAGCTCATCGGACATGGGAAAGCCGCTGGTAGCGACGCGCACCATCGCTTCGCCACGAGCGGAGATCTTCTGGATAAATTCCACTTGCTGTTCGTGAGCGGCGTTCCCCAGGGCCATGGCCCGGCGGATTTCGGCGCACTCCTGCTCGATAAAGAGGGTGAAGTGCAATACGCAGAGGCTTTCCGTCGCCATACCTGATGGCGCCGACATCTTGCATCCTTTTGCTGTGCACGGCTCTGGCACGGACCCATCCCGGGAAACGGTTGATATTTAACATCTTCCCGTCTCGAATTCCAGTTTACGGTACGGTAATGCTACGTATGCGATACCCGGCACCGGCGCCCTATGCCGTATCCGCTTCCTGGGCGGGTCCTGAGAAATCCGCGCCGATTATTTATTTAAATTGGCCGTGCTGCGGCGCGTGTTCGCCGATGCGAAAAACGGTCCAGGGCCCCGCTTCCATGTTCCTCAGAACGGGCGCTTCCCACGAAAACTCCGGATGCGCGGCCAGGAACTTCGCGGCGTTGAAGTTGATCCCGCAGGGGTGTCCGATCCGGGCGATAAAGCTCATATTTGCAGCCATTTGGCTATCGATCGCCTTTCCCGAAACTGCACCAAAGGGGTCGAAAGGCGGCGCGGTGGAGTCGGGTATGGTTATCGGCTCATTGTCTCCATGGCCGCAAAGGGTGCGGCGATCCGGGTCGATTTTCTTCTCGTACGTATCGTAGTGATCGGCCAAAAATATTTCCGCAAGAGACGTGTCGATTTTACCTTTGTTGCCGTTCAGGAGCGTGTGCCAGCGGATGCGGCGGGCGTTGGAGCTATTGGCGGGATTGTTGGGATCAAAAGTGGTTTCGTCACGGATCACGTCGGGATCGCTTGGGAAATTGGCCCCGGAAAAGTAGCCGTCCTTGGTGCGCCAAACTTTCCAGTGCTTCAAGCCCAATTCAAATCGCGCGATTTCTCCGGTTTTGCGGTCGCCCAGCAGCCAGTCGTTGGCATATCCGCCGTTGTTCCCGTCGAGCATGATCTTGACGTAGTCGTCGATGGACGACGCGTATTGCAGCGCCTTGCGCGCGCGGACGAATTCCGGTTTGCCGTTGGGATCCCAGCCGTGGAAATTGGAGATGGTCGTTTCGGTGACCATCAGCCCGGCGGAATTGACGCCGAAATCGTCGTCGCTGGTGATTATGCCGGGAAAACCATCCATCAAAATGCGATAACCATGCTGCGGGACGATATCGAAAATGATCCGCCAGCGCGAGCCTTCCATGTACGTGGTCCAGTTGCTATGGGCCATAACAATCTGATGGTCTTTCGTCCAGCTGCCAGTGGCCACAAACGCGCTGCAATGCCCTTCCGGCACCAGGTTGGTTTGATTTTGCGCGTGCGTCTGCTCGTCGAGCCAGGGAACGTAGTAGTCAGGAAGCTCGGAGAACGCGTTCATGGCGACCACGTCCCAAATGTCCAGCTTCACGCCGTGCTCGTTGAGCCCGTCCGTAATTCCCTGCAATTCCTGCTGATATTCAGGGTCGATCTTGGGCCAAAGCATTTCTTTGGCTGCGCGGCGGAAAAAGCCCCAATCCCGGCCCGTATCATGGGTCATCTCCAGGCGAACCAAGCCGTACGCGTCGGCGATTTCCGGCGCCAGCAGATATCCGTGCTGCACGCCAATATCGTGCGGGGAGCCTTCGAGATGGACGTAGATCCAGCCGTTGCGCTCGAAGCGATATCCGCGGCCCAGCGTGTCGTCGTAGAGGCTGTTGCGGAACTGGCCCGCCTGCGCGAGTGGCAGCGCAGAAGTTACCGGAGACGCCGGCAGCGCCCCCGCTTCGGCAACTTGGCCACCCGGGCCGATAAACAGGACCAGCGCGGCTAACGCGATGGCCAGCACGAAGCCGAACGAAGCGATCGCCCCGATTTCGCGCCCCGATCCGCCCGATCGGAATGATCCGGATGATGTGTTCCAGCGGCCAGCCGCTCGATTCTTTTTCAATTTCATAGGCACCTTAGGTTCGAAAGCTCCGAAACAAATATCGCGCCGTCGGCACAGAATGACAAGCTGGAGAAACGGCGGATCGATGAAACTCGATCAAGCCCGGTTCGCAACAGCTGACGTAGGCGGAATGAACTGCTCCGCGTGCCGAGCGCATATTCCACATCCCGCACAAATAGCGAAGATCCTCGACCGCTTTTTTGAGACGTGCGAATCGCCGCGCAGGATGCCCAGCACCCATCTGGCCGCGGCACGCAAGGCACTCACCAGCGCGCGAATTCCGCACGAAGGCCCAGCCCGGTGCCACGACCTAGGCGATCAAGTACATTGACATGCAGTTTATTTCTCATACAATTCCGCACACTCGAAGGCGCGAGGAGGACAGATGGCGGTCACCACTCGATTTTCCTGGTCGCGGCTAGTCGTCGCTGTGGCGCTGGCGGCGCTGACTCCGTGCGCGCTCGCCCAATCGCGACCCGCCAACAGCGCGAACTCCAGCGTAGCTCTCTACCAGGCGCTCGCTCGATTCGAATTAAACGGTGGCAGCGCGCAAGCCGAGCACCTCGTGCTGGTGCGCGATCGGATGCAGATGACATTCAGCGGCACGTTCTATTTCGAGGCGCCGCTCGACGGCAACGTCCGAGGCGCTGTGTTTATCGGCAAGGGCACGGTTCATGCGAACGCACCGAACAGCATCTTCGAACAAGACAACCTCGAACGCATGCTGCACGCCAAAGCCGTTGATTCGGACTTCAAGACCGCCGTGCTGCGGTTTTCCGACGACACACCCGAAGCTTTAGCAGGGTGCTGCAAAACGGATGATTTTCGAGATGAGGACGGAGTTCAGGGCAAAGTGGCAGGCGAGCAGGGGGCCGTGTAAAACTTCTCGCAGTCGCATTTTGTCTTTCGGCACTGCGCCCTGCTCTCGATCCTGTCTATGTAGCGGCCTCCAGATGGGCCAAGCGCAGCAGGTTGAACGCTGCAGCCCACAGGTAGGCTACCTGCTGAATCTTCCAGCGGCCCACGTGACGCACTTTGCGCAGCCCGCCAGCTTGCTTCATCCAGCCGAACATCTGCTCGATCTTCTTTCGTGCTCGCTGACTCAGCGCATATCCCTGGGTCTTCATCCGCCGCAGCATGCGGCGGCGCGCGTCTCCTGCGGGACCTTGGCTGATCACGCGCTCCGCGGTGAGCGGCACGTGCGGCGTGACGTGCAGGTCTTCTTCCAGCGTGCGCAAAAACTCGCCCGCCTCGAATCCGCGGTCGGCACCCACGGTCTTGGGCTTGATGCCGTGCCGCCGCGCCAAGCGCCGCAACAGCTTTTCCGCCGTGTCTCGCTCGGCGTGCCCGTCAGCCACGGCGATGGCGATGTCCAAGCACAGCCCATGCCGGTTCTCCATCAAGGCGTGCCCGCTGTGGCAGAGCAGCGCCGCCATGCCCTTGCTCTTCCGCGCCAACCGCGCCTCGGGATCGGTCGTAGACTGATGCGTTTCATTGCGGCGCTTCTCGCCGCGAAAATCCACCGAAGGATTGCTGCCGTCTTGGGCGGGCGGCTTGTTCACCGGCTCTTCCTTGGGACGAAAACTTTTCAGCGAGGCCCAGGACTGGATCAGCGTCCCGTCCACGGTGAAGTGATCGTTCGAGGCGTACTGCTCGACCAGCGCGCTGGCCACCACGCGTTCAAAAAACTTCTGCACCAGCCCGTGCCGCTCGAAGCGCTCGCGATTGTGGGTGAACGCCGTGGCATCCCACACCGCTTGGTCCGCGTCCAGATCGCAGAACCAGCGGTACAGCAAGTTCCAGTTGATGGCGTCCACCAGACGCCGCTCCGAGGGAATCGAGTACAGCGCTTGCAGCAACAGCGCCTTCAGCAGCGCCTCCGGCGGAATCCCCGGACGCCCCGTTTCGCTGTACGCCGCATCGAACACGCGCTGCATCTGCTTCAGCACCTCGTCGGCACGGCGCTTGATCGCGCGCAGAGGATGATCTTTTGGCAGCCGCTCTTCCGTGTTGGCCACGAAAAACATCGGATTCTGCAATTTGGGATTTCCGCGCACGAAGTGCTCCTGTTTTTCAGAGAATCGCCGCACAAATTGCGGCGTTCAAGCTTCGTGCAAACTAAACTGCAATCACAGCTCCAAACACGGAGTTTTGCAGCACCCTGTTAGGGCTCAAGATCGAGCCTGGAGGGACGGCACCCGAAAACGCGCAGAAGCTCGCCACCGAACTAAACCCGCGTCTGTTGAAGGAAACAGGAGCCAATCTGGCGTCGCGAACGGCGGTTTCCATTCTGAATCGGGAGACGCCCGGATTTTTCTTCGCGGAGTTCGCCGGCGGCTCGCGCGGACGATTTGGTCTAATTCTCGATTATCAGACGCGGCTCCCGGCCTCCGACTTTGGCCTCGATGGCGGTGAACAGGGGCTCTTTTTCGCCTACGACGACGTCATCAACTCTCCCGACATCTGGATGGCCTTCTATTCCCTGGCAGACTACAAATCGGGCATCGTCGAGTATTCCGACGCGCATGCGATCGTGAAGATCAGCCATTACGACATGAACGTGGACGTGCGCGACTGGAAACACATGAAGCTCGAAACGAAAATGACCATGACCGCTCTCGCAGACGGCGTGCGCGCCATCCCACTGATGATCGACGAATCGCTCTCGGATGAAGATAACGACCGCTTGAAGCATGCGTTGCGTTTGCAGGGCGCAAAGCTGGCAGACGGCGAACATCTGACCGCGATTCAGGAAGACTGGGAGGGTGGCGTAACGCTATTGCTCGACAAGCCCCTGCAAAAGGGAGAGACGATCGAGCCGGTCCTGCAATTCGCCGGAAATTTTTTGATCGGCGATTCGTCGAGCGATTTGAACGCACGCTACGTTCGCTGCGACTGCTGGTACCCACGGCACACGGATCTGAATCGCGCCACGTTTGACATCACTTTTCTGCACAAGAAAGGCACGGAAGTGGCGTCAATCGGCCAAAACGTGCGCGAGGAGAAAGAGCCCGATGGGAGCATGCTGACTGAATGGCGCATGGATCAGCCGGTGGCGCTGGTGACCTTCGCCGTCGGGGGATTCCACGTCTACACCGAAAAAGTAAAAATGGAGGACGGCAGAAATCTCGACATTCGTTTCTACCGCCTCCCACGGGGAGTATTCGACTACGCAGGCGGCGTAAAAACCGACTTCGTCCTCGCGGAACTCAGCAACTGCGTGCGCTACTTCAGCGCCTTATTCGGGCCGTACCCATACTCCACGTTCGGCGCCGCCTACCATCCGTATCCGTTCGGGCAGGGATTCCCGACGATGTTGATGCTGCCGAAAGCCGATTACGCGGATAAAAGCACCTATTCGTTCATTGCACACGAGACTTCGCACGAATGGTGGGGCGACCTGGTGCTTTGGCGCTCCTACCGCGACCAGTGGTTGAGCGAAGGCTTCGCTGACTATTCCGGCGTGCTCTATACCGAACGCCGCGACAAGAACCCGCAAGACTCGCAGGACCTGCTCCGCGCCATGCACGATGAACTCTTGGAGTCACCCCATACGTTGACGGGAATCGGCAAGGGGCGATTGGTGGACATCGGCCCCATCATTCTCGGCCATCGGCTGAATACGCGGGAGTCCTTCGGCGCATACAACGCGCTGATTTACAAGAAAGGCGCGCTCGTGCTTCGCATGCTGGACTTTCTCTTCTCCGATCCATCGACGGGAAACGACACCGCGTTTTTCGACATGATGAAGGATTTCGTCCAGCGCTACGCCAATCGTGCCGCAAGCACCGAGGATTTCATAACCGTAGCGAACCAGCATTTCGCCGAGACGCCCATCGCCAGGACCTACCGGATACAAGACTTGAACTGGTTCTTTCGGCAATGGGTTTACGGAACCAGCCTGCCCAGCTATGGGTTCTCTTATTGGATCGAGCGGAAGCCGGACGGCTCGGCATTGATTCACGGCACAGTCACGCAGACCGGCGTGCCGGCGCAGTGGCTGATGCCATTGCCGATCGTGATGCATTTTGGCAAAGGAAAATTCGCGCAAGGCCTCGTCTTTGCCGCCGGCCCGAGCAGGCAGGTCACGCTTCACGTGCCACACGTGCCCGACCACATCGAACTCGATCCGGACCACTGGATCTTGTCCGATAAGACCACGACCACGAAGGTGGCGCCTCCGAAGAACGGTGCGTGACCCTACTGGCCTCCCCCCGGCCTGCCAGATGGCGGCCGATCTTGAGGCAGTGAATTTCTATCAGCCCAAAAACTAAAGCGAATAGCGCAGGCACAGCGTTTTCAGTATGATGAACGCTGAATTCGGCAAACAATCGGTCTCATAAGCGCCGAAGCACAATCGCGGCGCCAACAGGAAGCATTGGCCACCGACATCACGCAGGCGAACGCCGGATCTGCCGGCGGCCCTAACGCGACGAAGAACAAGCGCGAACTTCTCTACGCGTTCATCGTCGTCTTTTTCGGGATCACGGCGGTCACCCTCAGCCAGCAAAACGCCATCGGGCTGATCCCGCTCAAAAATCTTCTCAAGAACGAGCTGCACGAAGACAAGGCCGCCACCGCGGCGTTTTTCTTTTGGCTCGGTCTCGCGTGGTACTTCAAGCCCTTCTTCGGAATTTTCACGGACGCGTTTCCGTTTTTCGGCACTCGCCGCAAAAGCTATATCCTGACCGGCGCCGTTCTCTCCGTCGCCAGTTTCATCGCGCTGATCTACACGCCACACCGGTACGAAGCCTTGCTGGCGATGTGCATCGCCATCAACGTTTTCATGGTCATCACCAGCACCGCCGTCGGCGGTTACATGACGGAGAAGGCGCAAGCGTTCAAAGCGTCCGGTCGCTTCGCGTCCGTCTTCCAGATCGCGTATCAGACGGCAGGCGTCATCGGAGGGCCGCTCGGTGGAGTTCTGGCCACCACGGCATTTGGATGGACCGGCGTCGCCAGCGCGGCAATCATGTTTTTGCCCATACCGGCGGCGTTCTTTTTCCTCAAAGAGAAACCGATCCAGGTCGATTCGCAAAGGCTGCTCGGCGACGCCAGAAAGCAGCTCACGAAAATTGCGAAGGCGAAGACGATGTGGGCGGCGGCCGGATTCAGTTTCCTCTTTTATTTCGCGCCCGGAATTCAGACCGCTCTGTTCTATAGGCAGCAGAACGTGCTGCACATGAGCACGAATCAACAGGGCTTGATGTTCTTTCTAAACGGCATCTTTGCGATGTTGACTGCAACGATTTACGGCACGTTTGCGGCCAAGCGATGGACCCTGCGAAAGCTTCTTTTTTGGTGCATCCTGGCCGGCGCATTCGCACAGATGGCCTATGCCTTCTACAACTCGATGGATCAGGCCTACGTTATCGAGAGCCTCTGGGGACTGGGCTGGGCGTCCGCGGACATGGCCCTAACCGACCTCTACATGCGCGCCACCCCGGAGGGGAGCGAGGCGCTCGGTTTCTCGCTGATGGTCAGCGTCCGCAATCTGTCCCTCTTTGGCGCTGACTGGCTCGGCTCGAAAGCGATGGAAACGTATCACCTTCACTTCAGCACGATGGCAATCGCCAACGGCGCAGTCTCATTGATCGCTTTGCCGTTCGTTTTCCTGCTGCCGGGACTCATCGTGGACCGCAAGGACACGCGTGCGGAAGCCGAGGCAATTCCCCCGGTGCCCACAGGCAAATCGGTCATCGAAGAATAGCTCTTCCGTTTCGGTCTACTCGTTCGTGCCAGTCTCCGGGTGCTCTCTCGCCGCAGACCCGGCCGCCATCGAAATTGGGGCTCTGGACCGTTGCAAAACGCCCGGGATAAGCTGTACCCTTTGCCCGAAGATTCGCGCGCTCTAAGGGCGGTTGTGAAGCTTCACAGGGCCATTCTGGAGAGCCACCCAGACCGGACGAGGGCCAGTACTGCGCCTAACTCGGCTTGGTGCTGGCCTGGCCAGCTACATTTTCGAGCGCGTCGCCGATCAAAACCGCGGATTTCCACTCGTCCATGAACGAGGCGCCGATGCCACGGTAGAAGTCGATGGCCGTGGCGTTCCAGTCGAGCACTTCCCAGCGCAGGCAGAAATAGCTTTCCTTCCACGCCAGCGCGGCCACATGCGCCAGCAGGGCTTTGCCAATTCCCTGCTGGCGGAATTGCGGGCGGACGTAGAGATCGTCAAGAAAAAGACCCGCGCGGCCTTGAAAGGAGGAATAAAACTCAAAGAAGATGGCGTAGCCGGCTGGTTGGCCGTTCCATTCGGCGATCAACGCGCGGAACATCGGCTTGAGGCCGAAACCGTCGCGCGCGATATCTTCCTCGATCACACTGGTTTCGTTTTCCAGGTGCTCGAATTCCGCGAATTCATGGATCATCGCGGTGATCAGCGGCGCGTCTTGGATGGTCGCAGGGCGAATCGAAAACATGGATTGGACGTTGATTATAGCCGCACTTCGTCCGCCCGCCTAGGCTGTTCCCTTATCGCCCACCGCAAGAGCGTGCCGCGAATCTCAGCCGCTGAAGACTTCGCGGTTATTTCCGCTTGCCCGCCGTGCTCTCTTCCCATTCTAGCTTCTTGGCGTCCTTGCCCGCCACGGAATAGAGCGCGCCCGGCTGGTTGCGTGTTTTGAGGAATTCCTCGAGCGGCTGCCCGCGCATGGCGGCGTAGATGTGAAGATTCGACACGCCCACCACCGCTCCCAGCTTTTCCAGCATGAAGAAGATGGCTCCGTACTGAATCATGCCGCGCCAATCGCGCCGGCGGATTAGGTCGCGCTCTTCGTTACTCAGCTTCCACGCTTCGAAGAGGACTTCGGGCTCCTTCAGAAAACGCTCCCGGTGCCCCGGCACGATCAGCTCATGCAGGAATTTGTTGAGCCGGTAGCCCTTCACGCTGCGCGCCAGAGTGAACGGATAGGTCCCTGCGATCTTCTCGACGCCCGCCAGCTGATACTGCACGTGGTCGCGGTAGCCCTGGTTGGTTTCGGCCATGGGCTGGATGGCTTCGTTTTCATAGATGGCCGTGGCCAGCGCGGTCATGGTCGGCAGGTAATAGGTTTGGTGAATCTTGCGAATGTTTTCGGAAAGCGCGCCGCGCATGATGAGCCACATGATCACTTCGGCGCCCTCGAAGCCGCCGAGCCTGGCGTAATCCGCCAGGCGGACGTCCGTCAGCTTCACCGGATCTTTCTCGATCATCTCCAAAAACTGCATGTCCCACTCGGTGTTGTTGTAGCCGGAGCGCTCGCCGTGCACCTGATGCGACAGCCCGCCCGTGGCGACGATCACCACGGAAAGATCTTCCGGATAACTTTCGATGGCCTTTCGCAGAGACAGGCCCAGCTTGTAGCAGCGCTTCGCCGAGGGAATTGGAAACTGCAACACACCCACTTGCAGAGGAACGATCGCGCCGGGCCATTCGCGCTCGTGCGGCCACAGCATCGAAAGCGGCGAAAAGCAGCCGTGATCGAGAGGCTTGTCCTGAAAGAAGGACATGTCGAATTCATCGGCCACCAGGCTCGCGCCGATATGCTGCGCCAGGGCCGAGTGGCCCTTCGCGGCAGGCAACGCGCGCACGCCTCCGCCCTCGTCCGCCACCTGGTATTCGTTGCCGATGCCCAGCGCGAAGGCCGAATAATGATCGAAGAAGAACGAAGTCACGTGATCGTTGAAAATCATGAACAGGACATCGGGCTTCTTTTCCTTCAGCCAGCGCTGCACCGGCTCGTACGCCTCGAAGATCGGCGCCCAGGCCGGATCGGTCTGCTTCTGCCGGTCCAAAGCGAAACCGATCGTCGGAGAATGCGAAGTTGCTACCGCCCCAATGATTCGTGCCATTCCGTGTTCCTCCAAGAAATCCGCGGGCCGATGCTCGATCTCTTCGGCATCGGCGCGAAGCCCGCAAATATCTCCGCCGTTTCCATTTTGGCGTCGCGGGCGGGCTCCTGTTGCGCCTGACGAACCAGGCGCTTCCCAAACAGCATTCGACGCCGCACCGTATCGCGAATGATTGCCGCAGCTCTGTGATATGTGTCACAAATGTGATCGCGCACGTCGGCTGGTCCACGGTTTGCACGCCATGGCGCGTCCGGGTTTGGAGGCCGCGGCTCTACCCAAGCAGGTTGTCTAGTTTTAGCGGGGAGCACTACAGGCATATGTCCGTGATTCGAGTTTCGACCGGACGGTACTTAGTTGGATGTGGACTTTGCCGCAGCCGTGATAGAGTACCTCGCGGGAAGCAGCCACAATCAAGGAGAGCCGCTATGAAGAGACTGATGTCCGCCACAATTTTTCTGATGATGGCCCTGCCTGTCTTCGCGCAAGGCCCACAGGGTTTCGTTGGAAACTGGAAAAGTGATCCGGGCACGCCGACGATGACGCGCAAGCTGGCGCTCGACGGCCAAGTGATCGTGATGACTGAGTTGCAGCCCGGCCGCAATGGCGGACCGGAAATGACGATCATTCGCAAGTACCCGACCGACGGAAGCACAGTCACAATGGACAACGGGATGTGGGCCGGCGCGACAGCGACCGGTAAGATGGAAGACAACGTTCTAACCGTCGATACCACCATGAAGAACGGCACGAAGTTCCACGATGTCTGGACGCTTGCTAAGGACGGTAAACACTACACCGACGACATGACGATCAGCCGCGGTGGCGGTGCTCCACGCACCGTCAAGTTCTCCTACACCAAACAGGATTAGAGCTGCGGCTACCGCCGTGCGATAACTCCGTTCTTCATCGCAAACCGGGCGTGTTCGAGTGCGCCGATGTCGGCGAGCGGATCGTCCGGCACGACGATGCTATCCACGAAACAGCCCGGCTTCGGTTGCTCGATTCCCTTGGCCCAGCCCAGCCGCGAGGCCGAATTGAGTGTTGCGGCTTGTGGCGTCGTCGGCGGCGTCCCGTACTTCACCATTGGCACCAGCTCACGCGCCTGCGTGCCATGCGGAAACGCCCCGACGTGCCGGACCGGCTGCGCGCGCCCACGTTAAGTGGAGAGCCCATGCCTTTGTTTCGCTTGAAAGGCGAAGGCGTCGCAAGAATTTCACCGAAAGAACGCCAAATCAGGAAGAACCATCATTCGATAAAATATCACAATAACTGGGACATCTGAATCACGTGCATGCCCGAGGGTGGGCCAGCTTCGAGGGTGTCTGTCCATATACCCCCGCATTGGATTGTCGGGGTAAGGGATAGGGCACCCCAAAAGTACCCCACCCCCTTGCCTCATGTTTGAAATCAATTCCCTCGCATGAGGGACGGGCTATTCTCACCTCTGGAATTTTTCGGGGGACGTGGAAGCTTGAAGTTTCTTTTTGAGGCGTCTGAACTGCTTGTCGAGCGCACCGGGATCGTGAACCTTACCGCAGGGGCAGTAGTCGTCAGCACAGTCCGCACGTTCCTCTTTCGTTAGTGGCTCCATCTGAAAACATAGAATTAATTCGAGCAGTTCCCGATGCGCCAAATCACCCTTAAACGGCTTGATTGGTCCATTATCAGTTACCCGCCGAAAATAATCCTCTTCCGTGCGATGATATCGCCGCAGCGCACCTACATCATGTTTTGTGACCAACTCTGTTGTCCTTTCAAGAGATTCGCCGTGGCGTTCCCAATGAATTAACTCGAAAATCCCTCGTTCGTCATCGGTGGATTCCGGATTGAATGAAAGATAGCTGTAAGCCAACGGATCGTATTTGAGTGCACCGTATCGATCCTGAATATCTACCAATTTCTGATAGGTCCATTTCCCCAGTTCTATTTGTCGCTGCTTGAATTTATCGAGAATTTCCTTTTTACCGTTCGAGTCAGCGGAGCGACCGAGTGACGCCAGTCCACGTTCACACTCTCGCTGTGCGTCGGCACGCCTGGATTCAAACTCCCGAATGATCTCCACTACATCAAAGAATATCGGCTGAAGTTTTCTCTTATAACTGTGGTGCGTGGCACCCATGGGCGAATCTTAGCGCACTTCTCGTGTCTCGATGGGGATTGAGGGACACGAAATTAATTTTCGCGTCCCTGACAAAAGGCGTGGCATCGCGTATCTATGCGGCTGCTATGCCAAAGAATCGCAAACACAGGGGTCGAAAGCGCCAAAGCAAGCGGTTCGTTCCACGAACCAAGCGCGAAACTGAGGTCTTCGAAAAGGTGCTCGCGGCGGTGTCGCTGTCGAGGCGCGAGAAGATAGATATTCGCCACGCAGCCAAAATCGAGGGTACCCGTCTCACCACGATCCGCCGTTACGCTCCGTCCGTGCTTGAAAAGCACAAAGGCAAATACCGCGTTAAGTCCTTCGACCGTATTCCGCGCTCGTTGAACGTCGTTGGCTCGAAAGGGATGCGACCGCTCGGAGTTCGTGGTTCCCGGTCTGCGTCCCAGGTCGCGCGATATCTGAATGCCGTAAGGACTCTGATTTACAAAGGGGATGCGTCTGCGCTCGCTCCATTCAAGGGAAAGAGCGTATCTGGCTATCGATTTGTCACACATGTCAAAAGGCTAAAGGAACTTGCCGATGCGGGTTTGCTGGGCCTCGACCGCCTCTATGCAGGGGTAACGCGTGGACGTTGACCCAGCTCGCACGGCTGCTAGGCGCAATCGAAGAATCGAGCACCTCGGTCCTGATTGCGCCTGTGCGCTGTGCGGTTATCGCAATCCGTTCGCACTAATCGCCGTGCCCCGAACTTTGCTTGAAGCTCACCACCTTTTCGGGCGCAAACGCGATTTGGGTTTGACCGTGACGCTTTGCCGCAATTGCCATGCGGAAGTCACTGAGGATTTGCGGAAAGCGGGCATTCCAATGGTGCGCGAACGTGATCCAGTCAAACGCGCTGCGTACGCACTACTGAGTGGCGCAGTCTTTTTCAGGAAGTATGCGGAGATTATTGAAAAACTCGGACGAGAACTGCTGGAGGAACACCAATGAATGAGCCAATGCCGATCTATCTGCGCGCACATACCGAACTGGCGGAAACGAAGCGTCCTCGAAAGCGTAACAAGAGGCAACCGCCGAAATACCCAGAATATGCGTTGGTCTTCGACTGCGAAACGCTGTTGGACACAAGCCAAGCGCTGACTTTTTGTGGCTATCAGATATGTCGCCGAGACGAGGACAGTTGGTATTTCTGTGTGGAAGAGGGGCTGGTTGTCGCAGACGGAGTGACTGCGAAAGAGCGATTGACTGTCCGCAAATATGCACGATCACACGATACTGAAGCTTGCGAGGGACCAGCGAACATCCGCGTCCTAAGCCAGAGCAGCTTTATCGAGAAGGTCTTCTTTCCTCTGGCCTACGAAGCTGGCGCGCTGATTTGTGGATTCAATTTGCCCTTCGATTTATCCCGATTGGCACTGGATGCGCGCGAGGCACGCGGCAATAGGGGCTGGTCCCTCATTATGTCTCACTACAAGGACAAGAAAACAGGCCGTCAGCGCGAGAATCCCTTTCGTCCGCGAATCATCATTTCGCCCAAAGACAGCAAGGCTGCATTTATCACCTTTGCCGGGTGCAAGGATGGACGGTACAAACGCGCACGCTTTCTCGATCTTCGTACCTTGGCATGGGCTCTGCGAAACGAGTCCTATCGCTTGGACAGTGCTTGTGAAGCATTCAGCGTTCCGGGAAAACTGGACCATCAGCCGTCTGGAACAATCACGTCAGATGAAATCGACTATTGCCGACAGGATGTGCGGGCATCCGTAGCACTATTGAACGCGGAACTTGCCGAATTCGACTCGCATCCGATTGATCTTTTGCCGGACCGTGCTGTGTCCTCTGCCTCTATAGGAAAAGCTTACCTCTCCGAAATGGGAGTCATTCCGCCATTACAGAAGTTCCGGGTCTCGCCCGCAATTCTTGGTGTCGCGATGCAGGCCTACTACGGCGGGCGCGCGGAATGCCGCATCCGCAATACAAGCGTCCCAGTCGCGCTCGTGGATTTCACCTCACAATATCCGACCGTAAACACGCTGCTGGGATTGTGGAATGTTCTGACGGCTGAAAGCATTCGATTCGAAGACGCCAGGGATGAGGTTCGCAGGATGGTCTCAAAAGTTACGCTTGAAGATGCACGTAATCCGAAGTTCTGGAAACGACTGTCGTGGTTCGCTCTGGTACGTCCGGAGGGAGACGTTCTCCCGGTGCGGACCACGTATAACGCGGACGCCTACAACATCGGCCTAAATCATTTGGATTCCGGAAAGCCAATTTGGTTGAGCGGTCCGGACGTCGTGGCGTCTGTGCTCTACACCGGGAAACCTCCCGAAATTCTTCGCGCCATTCGCATGGTGCCAAAAGGAAAACAAAAGGGACTCAAACCAGTCGAATTTCGCGGTGAGACGCTCATCGATCCGCGAAAGGTGGATTTTTTCAAGACTGTAATCGAAGCGCGAGCTGTCGCCAAAGAGAAGAAACAAGAAGCACTCGCCTATGCCCTTAAAATTCTCGCAAACGCCACGTCCTATGGGCTCTTTGTGGAAGTTAATCCAACGCGGGTAAATGGGCGTGATAACGTGCGAATCTTTTCGGGAGAAGATCGGTTTTCTTCTTCTGCGCAGATTATTGAAACGAAGGGAAACTGGTACTTTCCGCCGATTGCCGCGCTCATCACTGGGGGCGGTCGATTGTTGCTGGCTATGTTGGAGTGCATCGTTGCCAAGGCTGGTGGAACGTATCTTTTTGCAGATACCGACAGCATGGGGATTGTCGCGACCAAAAGAGGTGGGCTGGTTCCCTGCATTGGAGGACCGCACCGTTTGCCGAACGGGGGCGAGGCAGTAAAGGCATTTTCGTTCGAAAACGTGCGCGAAATTGTACTCGCGTTCGATCCGTTGAATCCTTACGATAAAAATCTAGTCTCTGATCTCCTGAAGATCGAAAAAATGCAGTCGGGACTGAATGGCTACGCTATCAGCACGAAGCGTTATGCCCTATATTCCCGGACGGTGGATGGGGTAAAGGTTGAAAAGGCCAGCGAACACGGACTTGGTTATTTATATCCCCCAAAATTTGGTTTCAACGATGATATTGGAGCGCCGGACTGGATTGTTGAATTGTGGGAGTATATTTTGCGAGGGGTCGAATCTCTTCCGCCGATCACTCCTTCGTGGTTCGATCAGTCCGCAATGATGCGCTTTACCATTACGACCCCTCAAGTTCTCAAACCGTTACAGCGATTACAGAAAAACGTTTCGCTTTGCAAGAGAGCAAAGCCGTACAATTTTGTTCTGAGTCCGATTCTAAATCGCTTTGTGCTCGCGGGCTTTCCGGAACCCATCACGCTAATTACTCCATTCACACACGATCCGAAACAATTAAGCCGACAGCACTGGGTAAACATTCACAACGGACGAATTTACAGGACTATTCCGGTGCCCACGGAAACGCACCGGGAGATTGTCGAAGAATTCTGCGTCCACCGCGAAAGCAAAAGCCGTGCTCCGGACGGAAAACCATGTGATTTCGACACGCGCGGACTCCTCAAGCGAACACATGTAATTTGTACCAGCGTAGTCGCTCACGGAAAAGAAACCGACCGCCAATGGGAACGGGGCGAAGATATCAGCGTTTTGTTTCCGCTTTTGCCGGAATATCTGCCCAACGAAACTGAAAAAATGGTTTCCGATCCTGTGTTGCCGAGCAAAATCCGGCAAATGTCGATTCGCGAAATGGCCCAAAAATCAGGCCTGAGTACTCGCACGGTGCGCGCCGCGCGGCGCGGGAAACGATTGCAAAAGTCTACGATACTAAAGCTCCAAAAAACGCTGTCCGAGGCACTTGATTCGGAAGATTCCGATTCCCCGAATGAGGCGTAACTGATAGAATCTAAGTGCTTTGCGGTCATCTCGCCACGTAATAACCCTCTTTGGCTACGGGATTCGTGTGCTCGTGGAACGCGGCCATTTAACCCTAGAAGACGGCATTGGCGAGCGCAAAAAAGCGCGTTTCCCGCGAGTCGCACACGGCATTAAGCGGCTCGTGGTAATCGGGTCTGACGGGGTAGTTTCGTTAGCTGCGCTTCAATGGCTGGCCGAACAGGATGCCGCGTTCGTGATGCTCGACCGGGATGGGTCTGTGCTAGCCACGACAGGCCCAGTTCGGCCATCGGATGCACGGATCAGACGCGCACAAGCTCTCGCACATAGCTCCGGTGCCGCCCTCGAAATCTCGCGTGAGCTGATCCGCCAGAAAATCGAAGGACAAGCCAGTCTCGCGCAGGACCGTCTAAACAACGCTGTTGCGGCAGAGTCGATTTATCAGATGCGCGACAGGCTCGACGGAGCGCGAAGCATAGACGAAGTGCGCTGGTTCGAATCGCAAGCCGCAAGCCATTATTGGGGTGCGTGGCGGACTCTTCCCGTCAACTTTCCGAATCGAGACCTCCGACGCACTCCCGATCATTGGCGGACATTCGGAACGCGCGCATCGCTTTTGACTGGTTCTCCGCGTCTAGCAACCAATCCCACGAATGCGATGCTGAATTATCTGTACGCGGTTCTCGAATCGGAAACGCGTCTCGCGCTTGCCGCGCTGGGGCTCGACCCTGGGCTAGGAGTTTTGCACGTAGATTCGCCCTCAAGAGATAGCCTTGCGTCCGATGTTATGGAACCGATTCGCCCGCAAATCGATGCTTACCTGTTCGATTGGATTAGCCGCGAAATATTGCGGCGGGAGTGGTTCTTTGAACAGCCGAACGGGTGCTGTCGGTTGATGGGATCGTTCGCGGTGAAGCTTTCGGAAACGGCTCCGACGTGGGCGAACGCGGTTGCGCCAATCGCCGAGTCGGTTTACAGAAAGCTCTGGGCGATCAGCCGGAAGAAAACTGAACAAGAGCGACCGCCTACACACCTAACACAAAGTCATCGGCGCGAAGCGAAGGGTGCGGCTCCGATGCTGCCAAGAGTTCGACCGCCTCGACCCGATACCTCATGCGAGGATTGCGGCGCGGCAATTGCCAGGGGGTATCGGTTTTGTCGCAGTTGCCGACTGGAACGGAGTGCCGTTGACGTGGTAGAAGTGGCAAAGCAAGGGCGCATCGCGGCGCAATTGGACCAAGCGCAAAAGCGTCGTTCCGAAACCCAGCGAAAGCATACAACTGCGATATGGAGATGGAAGGAATCTGACCTACCGTCTTGGCTGAATCGGAAGGTTTTCGTTCAGAAGATTCAACCTCGCTTGAAGGAGATTTCTCCAAGCAAGATCAAGTCAGCGCTAAGCGTATCGATGCCGTACGCAATCGACATTCGCAAGGGCAGGCGCATCCCGCATCCGAGGCATTGGCAGGTTCTCGCGAGAATCGCGGGGTCTGAAGCCCCCCTTCACATGCCTGCGCTCTAAACATGCGGCCAAAAGAATCACGATTTTCGCTTCCCAAGAATTTGGCGGGCGGCAATTTTGGCAAGACCAAGCATAATCCCGGAATTAGTCATCACTGCATCGGGCCAGTGTTTCTCCGCAGCTTTCTTCAGCAGCTCGAAATCCTCTTGGCTCATCTTCACGTTCACTTGCGTAGTCCGTTTCATGCCTTCTTATATCGGGTAGTTTGTCCTAAACGGCAACGTTACTAAGAGTACGCATCGTATCCATGAGAAGTTGCGCTTTTCTCCCCGCGTCGTACACTTGCCTCGATTACTGTTGAGATACAGCTTTAGTCGTTTAATGCCATACCGCTTTTATTGGGCTGCTAAGTTCTAATTTGACTGTGGGCCAACACACAACTGAAGGACGGGGGAATATGAAAGCTCTGCACAAGAGAAGGCCCACTCTGAGGGCCTGCGGTCTATTGCTTCTTAGCATTTTTATCGCTGCGAAGTTCTGTTCTCTGTCAAGCGTAGCGGCCATTGGTAAGTCCAACAAGAATCCCAAACTCAGCACACCGCTATACCTGCTGAGCATGAACGTTAAACAAGCTAGTTCCCGACCATCGTCGGCTGCCGTAATCCGGCCACCGCAAGGGTTTTCCACGCAGGCCCTACCGAAGCTGCTCCGCGATGAAATTCGAGCGGGGCGAATGCACGTTACAGCGAAAGGTGAAGTGCAGGTTTACATCGAAGTCAGCGCGACTAGCTCCGAGAACCTAGCCGAGTTGAAAAGTTATGGCGTCACCGTACAGATCGTCGGCAACCCGAAGCCGGACAAGAGTAAAGGCGAAGTCTTGACGACTGTTCCCACAGTGCAAGGTCTGCTGCCCGTTACGATGATTAGCCGAGTAAGCGAATTGCCTTTCGTTCGCTACATCAGGCTTCCAGACTACGGCATCCTAAACACGGGCTCTGTTGATTCAGAAGGCGACGCTGTTTTGCAGGCAGCGGTTGCTAGAAGCCAATTTGGAGTAGATGGCACCGGCGTCAAAGTCGGTGTGATTTCGGGCGGTATCGGAGGCATTTTTGCAACCGGATGCACAACTTGCGGTCCTTCGACTCAAACGCCCAACCCGATCACTCTCGGCGATTTGCCGAGCGCCACTGGAACGCGAAACGCGAGCGGAATTCTAACATCCGTCAGCGGCGGCATAATCGCACAGTCATTCCCATCGTCATCGCCTGACTTAGAAGATCACTTGCAGCCCGATGGTCCCGCCGGAGTCAATGCCGAAGGGACCGCGATGCTGGAAATAGTCCACGACCTTGCGCCAGGAGCACAGCTTTACTTCGCTAATGCGGCAGACGGAACTTCGCTGTCTTTCGAGCAAGCTGTGAACTATCTTGCCGCAAATACAGATGTAGTCGTGGACGACATCAGCTTTCCGATCCCCCCGTTTGACGGCACCAGCGCGGTCTCAACCAACACGGCAACCGCTCTGAATACGGACGCAAATCCAATTCGAGGCTACTTCACGGCAGTTGCAAACCAAGCCTTCGACCATTGGGGAGAGCCGTACTCTAATTCTGGAACGAATCTTACGCTGTCGTGTCCGGCAAGTGCGGGCGGCGCGTCAACCGTAGGAGACGTACAACTTTTTCAGGCCACAGCGAATACGAAAGATTCGGCAAGTCTTGGGCCGTACCTCGCAAACCCCATAACCTTGCTCAATGGCGGAACGCTGACAGTCTTTCTCGCGTGGAATGACCCGTTTGCCGGGTCGAGCAATGACTACGACCTTTACCTGTATCAGATACAGACCGGCACCCTGACTGCACCACTGGCTTGCAGCACGAATCCCCAAACGGGCACGCAGCACCCCGTTGAAGCGTTGACATACACAAATAATTCTGGCGCAACGCAAGAGGTGGGAATGCTAATTCAGAATGTTAACAATGCCGCCGCTGCACGAAATTTCGATCTGTTTGTGACGGGTTCCTTTGGCAATACGAATGACATGAACTTTCACACGCCGAGCGGGAGCGTACCGGCCGAGTCCGATGCTGGCGGCTCACCCGTGAGCGTCGTATCCGTGGGCGCAATCGACCAATCGCAATGCAGCGATACAGGAAATTGCGTTGGCTCTGTTGAGACTTACAGTAGCGAAGGGCCTACAGAGGCGACACCTCAAGCGGCAGCGCGAATGAAGCCGGATGTAACTGCTACCGATGACGTGGCCGTGACTGGCGCGGGCGGCTTCGGCTTTAACGGTCCCAACGGAAGCGCGACGAGCGGGTGCGCTCTCGGCGAGACACCTTGCTACTTCGCTGGAACTTCTGCGGCAGCACCGCACGTTGCAGCAATCGCCGCGCTTGCGCTCCAAGCCGCACCCTGCCTACTGTCCAATTCCACCGTCAACCCGCCTGCGACAGCCCGCGCGGACCTTCGTAATCTGATTACAGGAACGGCAGTCCCGCTGCCCGGAATTTCTGAAATCGTTCCGAATAACATCGAAGGATTTGGACTCGTAAACGCACTCGCAGCAATCGAAGCAGTCTTACCAACCGTGAATGCGGGCCAGAGCCAAGTCTTAAACGCGACTAGCGCCAGCGGAGCGAATGTAACTCTCAATGGCTCGGCCACAGACCCCGATAGCTGTTCCGTGACGTTAAGCTGGTCGGGGAGTTGCGGCACGGCATCAGGCGCGAGCGCGAATTTGATGTGCCCGGTTGGGAACGATACCGAAATACTAGCCGGAAGCAATGGCGGAGTAACGGCATCGCTTCCGAAAAGCAGCGTGCAAATTACTGTGAGTGACTTCAATACGACCGTCGCCCAACCGACGGCGACTGCGCAGGCGGGAAAATCGGCGACTTATTCTGTGACGGTTGGCTCACAATTCGGAGCATTCAGTAACCCAGTGTCGCTTTCGTGCTCGGGGCTGCCGTCACTTGCATCGTGCTCTTTTTCGCCACCCACCGTGACTCCCGGCTCTGGCTCGGCAACTTCCACGCTGACGATTTCAACAACCGCACCGTCTCTGGTTTTTCCAGCACAGCCGAACGGCTGGCCGAACCTTCCCGTATTCGCGGCATGGGTAGGGCTAATTCTCATACTGCTTATCAGTATCGTTAAAGCGAAGAGAACGGGTCGAAAGCTAGCCGCTAGCTGCGCTTTCGCGGCCCTGCTGATCTGCCTTGCCTCGCCCATCGTCGCGTGCAGCGGAAACAATGGTAGCGGTGGATCGCAAAATCCCGGCACACCAACTGGAACTTATACCGTAACGGTAACTGGAACTGCGAACCAGTTGCAGCACTCAACGTCAGTCACTCTAAAAGTGGAATGAAGTGTCCAATTACATGGGAGACGAACCCCCAATAGAAACGCACCCGATTCGCGCCGGAGTTTTCATCGTGAACAGCAAAAAGCATGTGTTGGAGGGAGCAACCGAGCAGAAACTGAACGAGAAGGAACTTGCTGATCGGCCGATAACGGTTTGCAAGGACATAGGGCGTGGTGTGGCAGGCTGGCCTGAACGGGGCAGGCCCAAAACTACGCCAAACACCGGGCGCGCCTTCACTGGTTGGACATCAAACGTTGCGGGGCAACATCTGACCCAACTAAATACGTTCCTCTTGCGTAACACCTGTACTTCCGTACAGGTGTCTCGCCAGCGCGCCACGATGCAAGCTAGATCGCCAATCCTATAGGCTCGCGACCATCGCGTATCTTAAAACTAGGAGAATGTATGAAGCCCGTGCTCAAGGTCTGTACCGTCGCGTTCGCACTTCTCTCGCCAGTGGTTCTCTTTGCGCAAAAACCAACGCTAGCTTGCCGTCCGTTATCGGATTCCAACACATTTCTCCAGCCGGACGAACAAATTGTCGGCAACCAGATTTGCAAAATCGTAGTAACCCCTGCTTCGTCGCCTTCGCAGCCGACTCAAACTGCCAAGGTAGCGAACGATCCGCCAGCGGCTCCTGCGGAGGCAGTTGCTACAGCGTCTCCCGCCGTTACGCACTCTACTCTGCCAGCAGCAGCGGGCCAAGAGGCTTCCAGTCGCGTCGCAGGGGGTAATTTTGTTTGGATTGATCCGCAGAATCCTTACGCCTCTTATCTTGAAGCGGCTGCGCTCAAGAAGCATGCTCCGGTTGAATTCACAACGCACGAGGCCAGCGCGAACTATATTGCTACGGTCACTGGTTTCAGTAAGAAGGGGAGCGCGACACACGAGGTTATGACCGGCTTGCTTTTTGGCGCACCGTCGAGCGGTGCTAACAACAGCCTCTCCCTTTCTGTATCCAATGCCGCGACGGGAGCCGTCGTGTACTCGTACACCTGCAAAAAGACGGGCAAGGACAATTTTCAATCATCCTCCGAATGCTTGGCGAAACATTGGGCACATTCTCTAGAGAGTGGACGATAGCTCGCGTTTCAACAGCCCGCTCGCCGGGCGCGCAGATCGAATCGCAGGGCAAGAAAGTCACACATACCGTCCGATGAGAAGAAACGAGGTCTATCGTGTTTTGCTCTAAATGCGGAAAAGAAATTCCGGCCGACTCGCAATTCTGCCCAAAGTGCGGCCAACCATTAGCCGGACTTGCTCCAAAACAGTCGAAGCCGAGACGAAGTTCAATCGTGCCGGTCGTTGCGATCTTAGCGGCGGGTGCGGTCGGAATTTGTGCATGGCAGTTCTTCGTCCGCAGTCCGTCTGCCCCTCTCTCTGTTGTGCTGAAGTCGTTCGCCAGTGCGAGCACTTCGCCAAAGGCTAGTGCCCCTCCCCCTCCACGCGTGCTTTCGGGTGAGGAAATCTTTCGGATGGCTAGCGGCGGAATGGTCCTAATAGAAACGTACGATGCTGACGGACGGAAACGCGAGCAAGGCAGCGGCTTCGTAGTCTCTTCGGGCGGATTGGCATTGACCAACTATCACGTCATCCGAGGAGCTTCGCGAGCAACCGCAAAATTCAGTGACGGGACAGTGAGCGAAGTTAGCGGCGTTTTCGGGTACGATCCGGCTCGCGATGTCGCCGTCATCAAACTAGACGCCCCACGCGGAGCGGTTTTACAAATGGGTGACTCGAATCGAGTCAGAGTGGGAGAGAAGATCGTCGCCATCGGCTCGCCCTTGGGCCTTCAGAACACTCTATCTGAAGGAATCGTCAGCGGCTTACGAGGCGGAATAATCCAGATGAGCGATCCCATCAGCCCCGGATCGAGCGGGGGCGCAGTTTTCGACAAGCACGGAAAAGTAATCGGAATTTCGGTGGCGACGGTCGCCGACGGGCAGAATTTGAATTTTGCAGTTCCTATCAACTGGGCCAAGCCTTACTTGAGCGGCGGCACGGCAACTTCGCTCGCGAATGTGGCTGCGGAAAACACGGTCAGGCAGAATATTTTCAGCGGCTCGCTCACAATCCCGGCGGCACACGCTCGAATGTGGACCTTTGCACTCAATCCCAACGTGATGAGCGATGCCGGTATACAAGGCTATGTAACTTCAACGGGCGGTCTGGACGGCAAAATTTCCGTCACCGTCGTTTTTCAAGGCCAGCCCATCTACCAGTGCCGAGCGAACGCCTGCGATGTTCAGCAGGACGTTGTGAGTCCCGGAATATACACGGTGCTGTTAGACAATCGCGTGTCGCCGATCTTCGCTCGCACGGTGTCGGGCAACATCGCACTCAAGTACGTGAAGTAGGGCTTTCGGAACGGACCGCTGGCGGGTGCGCAGTTCGAATCGGTTCAACTGCGGGCGGCGAGGAAATCACGATCCCGGTGCGCTCGACAAGCAGTTCAGACGCCTCAAAAAGAAACTTCAAGCTTCCACGTCCCCCGAAAAATTCCAGAGGTGAGAATAGCCCGTCCCTCATGCGAGGGAATTGATTTCAAACATGAGGCAAGGGGGTGGGGTACTTTTGGGGTGCCCTATCCCTTACCCCCGCATTGGATTGTCACCCTGTGGCGGCGATGCTACACTCGCGTGTCCCGCATATGGAAACCCGTAAGTCAGCTGCCGGCAACGACCTCAACGTGCCGGGACTGGCCCTAAAGAGCCGTTTTCCGGCCGGCTAGTGACCAAATACAACCCGGATCGATTGTTTCTGAAACATATTGCCCGTCCCGGACGTTTCAATAACTTGGGTTTTGCACGCACTCAGCGCAATCGAACTTTGGGAGAGGATAGACGAATGAGGGGAAGGATTACGCACGCCGCGATAGCGCTTTTGATGGCCGGCACCATGGTGGTGGCTCCGCTGTACGCTCAGGATCAGCAGACGCCCGCGCCAGCCGCGCCCGCAACCTCAGCACCGGCGCAAAATCAGGTTCGGATGCAGACTCCGCCGCCGCAATACAAGCCGCCAACCGAGCAGCAGGGGCCTCCTCCGTCGCCCGCTCGCAGCGTCTCGCTCGGAACCCACAATTTCAGCCGCTCGTGGTTCCCGGATATCACCGCGCCCTACAAGGGCGTTCACGTGGCGCAGCCGGTGCTCACCAACACGCCGCACATCGAACAGCTGATCCAGAACGGCAAGCTGATGCTGAGCCTTGAGGATGCCATCTCGCTCGGCTTGGAAAACAACCTTGCCATCGCCGTCTCGCGTTACACCCCGGCATTGGACCAGGCCAGCTTGCTGCTGGCGCAATCCGGACGAAATGGATTGCTCTCCTTCGACCCGAATTTCACGAGCAGTTTTAGCCTGCAACAGCAAACGTCGGTCGTCAATAACCCGTTTTTTGGCGGCTTGGGCACGCTCAGCTCGTCGGGAAGCCCGGTCAAGTCTCCGCCTCCTCTCGTCTTCGGACATGCATTTAACTCCGACTTCGGATTTACGCAGAATTTCTGGACCGGCACGCAGGCCTCCGTGACTCTCGATATGACGAGGGGGTCCACCAGCATTCCGATTGACCTGTTCAATCCCTACGTGCAGTCCACGTTGACCATCCAACTCACTCAGCCGCTCCTCAACGGGTTCGGCAAGCTTCCAAACACGCGTTACATCATCGAGGCGAAAAACACCGTCAAGATCGGCGAGTCTCAATTTCGGAATCAAGTGATTACGTCCGTGACCCAGATCGCTCACGATTACTGGGAGCTTGTCTATGCGAGGGAAGCGGTGAAGGTAGAGCAAGTCACCGTCGCCGCCGATCAACAGCTCTACGAAAACAACAAAAAACAGATGCAGATCGGCACGATGGCGCCCCTGGATGTGATTGACGCGCAATCGCAATTGGCCACCGATCAGCAGGCCCTGGTGCAGGCGCAAACCACGCAACTGCTAGACCAGACCAACCTGCTCGTGGACATCACAAAAGATCCCCTGGCCGCTCCGCTCCAAGGCGTGGAAATCGTTCCCACCACTCCGATTTTCAATCCCACTCCGACGGATATCTCGCTGGAAGACGCTGTCAAGGAAGCGCTGCAGAACCGGCCCGAAATCGAGCAGGCCGAGCTCAACCTGAAGAACGCGGGTGTTGAAATTAAGGCCACCAAGAACGGGCTCTTACCGCAACTGAATATCAGCGGTCAGTATTCAGCGGTCGGCCTCGGGGGGCGTGAGGTGAAAACAACATCCACGAGCGCCATCATCGGCCCCGATCTCGCCGCGCCGATTTGGGACACCACTGCGCCTGGCGGTCCATCCACCACGCTCTTTGAGCCCCTGTCCCAATCTAACATCAGTGTTTTTGCGTTTCCTGGTGGAGTCGGGGACTCCTTGAGCCGGATGTTCCATGGCGACGCCCCGACGATCGAGGGCACAATCAGCCTGACGCTGCCGATCCGCAATCGCGCCGCGCAGGCAAGTTACGCGACCGCCGAAATCAACCAGCGCCAGCAGGAAGTCTCCTACATGCAAACGCGCGCTACCGTTATTCAAAATGTCCGCCAGGCGCTCATCGTTCTGGAGCAGGATCGCGCCGCCGTAGCCGCCGCACAGGAAGCGCGCATCTACAATCAGCAGAGTTACGATGATGAGGTGAAGAAACTCCAGCTCGGCACGTCCACGGCGTTCACCGTGGTCCAGAAACAGCAGTTGCTTACCGCTGCCGAAGGCACGGAGTTGCGCGACCGCATCAACCTGATCCAAGCGGAACTCGTCTACCAGCAAGCCGTCGGCAAGACGTTGCAAGACCACAACATCAGCATCCAAGGCGTGATGTCCGGAAGCGCAGGTCAGCCGATGAATATTCCCGGCACGCCGGACAAGACGCTGCCGTAGTAAGATCGGGAAGCGCCTGAATTTCGGCGTACTTTGGAGCCAAACGCTCCCCGATGTCTAAATCTGACACTCCGCAAAATTCGCCGGAGGGCGAGCGCGCTAGCAATTCCGATACGCGCGCTCGCCCGTCCGCGCCGTCTAATTCCTCCGATCGCCCGCGCGAACGCGCCGCCAGCTTCACCACTGTCTCGGGCTTTCCCATCCGCCAGCTCTACGCAAAAGATGATCTCGCCGGCTGGGACGAACATCGCGACCTTGGGCTTCCGGGCGAGCCGCCGTACACGCGCGGCATTCATCCCGCGATGTACCGCACGCGCCTGTGGACCATGCGCCAATTCGCGGGCTTCGGCTCCGCAGAAGACACCAATCGCCGTTTCCGCTATCTTCTCGATCAGGGACAAACCGGCCTGTCCGTCGCCTTCGACCTGCCCACGCTGATGGGCTACGACTCCGATCACCCGCTCAGCGAAGGCGAAGTCGGCAAATGCGGCGTGGCCGTCAGCTCGCTGGCGGACATGGAAACGCTCTTCGACGGTATCCCGCTGGCGGACGTCACCACATCGATGACCATCAACTCGCCTGCGGCGCCGATCTGGGCAATGTACCTGGCCGTCGCCGAGAAGCAGGGCGCCGACTGGAAAACGCTCTCCGGCACCCTGCAAAACGACATTCTGAAGGAATACATCGCGCAGAAGGAATACATCTACCCGCCCGTGCCGTCGATGCGCCTGGTGACCGACACGGTCGAGTTCGGCGCCGCGCACACGCCCAAATTCAACCCAATTTCCATCAGCGGCTACCACATTCGCGAAGCGGGCTCGACGGCCGTTCAGGAACTCGCCTTCACGCTGCGCGACGGCATCGAATACGTGGAGGATTGCCTCCGCCGAGGCCTGGATATCGACGTATTCGCCCCGCGCCTCTCGTTTTTCTTCAACGCGCACAACGATTTTTTCGAGGAGATCGCCAAATATCGCGCCGCGCGCCGCCTGTGGTGCGCCGTGATGCGCGAACGCTTCGGCGCGAAGAATCCGCGCTCGTGGACGCTGCGTTTCCACGCGCAGACGGCCGGCTGCTCGCTCACCGCGCAGCAGCCCTACAACAACGTCGTGCGCACCGCGCTGCAAGCACTCGCGGCCGTGCTCGGCGGCGCGCAATCGCTGCACACCAATTCGCTCGACGAAGCCTGGGCGCTGCCCTCCGAATCCGCCGCCACGCTCGCGCTGCGCACCCAGCAGATCCTCGCCCACGAAAGCGGCGTCGCCATCACCGCCGACCCCTTCGGCGGCTCGTATTTCCTCGAAACGCTGACGAACGAGATCGAGCGCGACGCCCGCGCCTACATCGACAAGATCGACTCGCTTGGCGGCATGATCGCCGCCATCGGTCGCGGCTTCCCGCAGCGCGAAATCGCCGATGCCGCCTATCAGTATCAGCAGTCGCTGGATCGCAAGGAAAAGATCGTCGTCGGCGTGAACGACTACATCACCGAAGAAGCACCGATCGAAATTCTGCAGATCGACGAATCCGTCGGCCACCACCAATCGAAGCGCCTGCGCGATCTTCGCGCCAATCGCTCGAACGCCGAAGTCGAGCGCCGCCTCAAATCGCTTCGCGCCGCTGCCGTGGGCGACGAAAACCTCATGCCTTACGTCTACGAAGCGGTGAAAGCCTACGCCACGCTCGGCGAAATCTGCGATTGCCTTCGCGAAGTCTTCGGCGTGTACGAAGAAGCCGCCATGTCCTAAATCGAAGCCGCGCGGCGCGCGAGAAACTTCGCCCGCGGATCGCCTCAATTCGCGGCCAAACGTGATACTTTATTTGCGTCTTCTTGCGGAATCACTGAACTTCGCTCTACTAAACTGAGATGGAACGCGCTATCCGCGTCCGAGCGACAAGGAATGAACGCAGCTAAGTCCATGCCGGAAAAACGAATCCGCGTCCTGATTGCCAAGCCGGGCCTCGACGGCCACGACCGCGGCGCCAAAGTGATCGCTCGCGCCCTGCGCGACGCCGGAATGGAAGTGATCTACACCGGCCTGCGCCAGACGCCTGAAATGATCGCCTCCGCCGCCCTTCAGGAAGATGTGGACGTGATCGGCCTCTCGATCCTCTCCGGCGCGCACAATACTCTCTGCGCCCGCCTGATGGATCTGCTCCGCGCCAAGGGCATGACCGACGTCACCGTTCTCGATCGGCGGTATCATTCCCGAAGCCGATATTCCCGGCCTCAAGCAAGCCGGCGTCGCCGAAGTTTTCCTTCCCGGCACCTCCACGCAAGCGATCGTCGATTTCATCCGCCAGCGCGTCGCCACGGCGCCGAAGGGAGCATGATCATCCGCGCATCCGTTGAAATTGACCGCGCGCTGAATCCCTTGCCCGCGTCCGCGCGAGGTCTGTCGTGAAGCGCGGCGCCTCCGACGCGCGCTCCGACCGCCAGTCCGCGGCCTTCGAGAAAAACGCTCGCCGGATGATCCATCTCCTCACCGCAATCAAAAATGAAGAAGAGCAAATCCGCCAGGGCGGCGGCGCAAAGGCCGTCGAACACCAGCACAAGAAAAACCGGCTGACCGCGCGCGAACGCGTCGCCATGCTGATCGATCCCGAATACCGAGTTCTTCGAGCTTGGCATCTACGCCGCGCACCAGATGTACCAGGAATGGGGCGGCGCGCCCGCCGCAGGCGTGGTCACTGGACTCGGCACGGTCATGGGCCGCCGCGTGATGATCATCGCCAACGACGCCACGGTGAAGGCCGGCGCATTCTTTCCGATGACAGCCAAGAAAGTCATCCGCGCGCAAAACATCTCCATCGACAACCACATTCCGACGATCTATCTGGTCGATTCCGGCGGCGTTTTTCTGCCGCTGCAGGAAGACGTCTTCCCGGACACCGACGATTTCGGCCGCGTATTCCGCAACAACGCCGTGATGAGCGCCATGCGCATCCCGCAGATCACCGCGATCATGGGCCTCTGCGTCGCCGGAGGCGCGTACCTGCCGGTGATGTGCGACCACATCCTGATGACCGAAGGCAGCGGTCTTTTCGTTGCCGGCCCGGCTCTCGTGCAGACCGCCATCGGACAAAAGGCCACCGTGGAGGAATTGGGCGGAGCGCGCATGCACGCGCAGATCAGCGGAACGGTCGATTTTCGCGAACCGGACGATCCCTCGTGCATCAAGCGCATTCGTGCGCTCGTGGACAAAATCGGCCACGGCCCGCGCGCGCCGTTCGATCACAAACCGCCCAAGCCGCCCGCAAAGCCGCCCGAAGAAATCTACGGCATCTTTTCGGACGATCCCTCGCAGCAATACGACGTTCGCGACATTCTGGCGCGCATCGTCGATGGCGGCGAATTCGAGGAATATCGCGCCGAATATGGCCAGACGATTTTCTGCGGCTATGCCCGCATCGGCGGCTGGGCCGTCGGCATCGTGGCAAATAATAAAAAGAACGCCACGGTCGCCGCTCCCGCCACCGGCGAGCGCCGCGTCGAATTCGGCGGTGTGATCTACACCGAATCCGCGGACAAAGCCGCGCGCTTCATCCTCGACTGCAACCAGAATCTCATCCCGCTGATTTTCATGCACGACGTGAACGGCTTCATGGTCGGCAAGGAAGCCGAATGGAGCGGCATCATCAAAGCGGGCGCAAAAATGGTCAACGCCGTCGCCAACAGCGTCGTGCCGAAAATCGTCGTGATTTCCGGCGGCACGTTCGGCGCGGGCCATTACGCCATGTGCGGCAAGGCCTACGACCCGCGCTTCGTTTTCGCCTGGCCCACGGCACGCTACGCCGTGATGAGCGGTGAATCCGCCGCCGGGACTCTGGTGGAGCTAAAAGTCCGCCAGCTCGAGCGCGAGGGAAAGAAGCTGAGTCCGGCTGAAGAAAGACGAGCTTTACAAGTCCATTCACGCCACCTACGAATCGCAGATGGATCCGCGCTACGCCGCCGCGCGCCTCTGGGTGGACGCCATTATCGATCCCGCGCACACGCGCGAAGCGTTGATCGAAGCGCTCGAATGCGCGGCGCTTAATCCCGAAATCCGCGAATTCAAAACCGGAGTCCTGCAAACCTAATTCAAATGACCGAACCGAACATCACCCTCGTGGAATGCCCGCGCGACGCCTGGCAGGGCCTCGCGCAGATCATTCCCACCGAGGAAAAGATCAAATATCTGACGAGCCTCGTCTCGCTCGGCTTCCGCCATCTCGACGCGGTCAGCTTTGTCTCGCCGAAGCACGTCCCGCAGATGGCCGATAGCGAAGCCGTGATGGCCCGCCTGAGCGAAGCGCACACGCCTGAGGGCGAAGCCCCGGAGATCATCGGCATCGTCGTGAACGACCAGGGCCTCGAACGCGCCCTCGCGACTCCCGGCGTCACCACGATCGGCTATCCGTACTCGATCTCGGCCTATTTCCGCCGCGCCAATGCCAACATGTCCCGCGCCGAATCCCGCGCACTCGTCGAAAAGCTGCAGAGCGAGACCAAAGCCGCTTCGCGAAAATTGGTCGTCTACATTTCCATGGCCTTCGGCAATCCCTACGACGAGCCTTGGGGCCCCGAAATCGTCGAAGACACGCTCGTGTGGCTGAAAGACATCGGCGTGCGCACCGTCTCGCTCGCGGACACCGTCGGCGCAGCCTCGCCCGAAGAAGTCGCCAATCTCGTGCGCGCCGCTCATAGCTGCGTCGCCGGAATCGAAATCGGCGTGCATCTTCACAGCCGCCCAGACGGCGCCGCCGAAAAAGTTCTCGCCGCCTACGGGGCAGGCTGCCGCCGCTTCGATGGAGCGCTCACCGGCCTCGGCGGCTGCCCGTTCGCGGGTGACGAACTCGTCGGCAATATTCCAACCGAAATCATTCTCGCTACGCTCGCCGCGCGCGGCGTGGCCACCGGCATCGACACCAAATCGCTCGCCATCGCCTGCGCCATGACCGGCGATCTGCGCGAAAAATACGCGGCCAACCCCAGCGCGCCCAGCCATGCGGACCACGCCGAGGACCCCGGACAGGACGCGCATCAGACCGCGCGGCCCAATTAGCGCGGAAAAGGCATCGTGATGGGCTACAGCACCCTCACCTACCAAAGCGACGGCCGGATCGACACGATCGCACTGACCGTGCCGGAAAAGCGCAACGCCATCTCGCAGCAGATGGTCGTCGATCTGCTCGCCGCGCTCGCTCAGGTAGAGTCCAGCCCCGCGCGCGTCGTGATCCTCACCGGCGCCGGAAAAGCCTTCTGCGCAGGAATGGATCTGGAGGAGCTCCAGCTTCTCGCCAAATCCACGCTGCAGAAAAATCTCGAAGATGCCCGCCGCGTCTCGAAAATGTTCCACCGCCTCTACACGTTTCCCAAGCCGGTGATCGCCGCCGTCAACGGCGCCGCCATCGCCGGAGGGTGCGGCCTCGCCACGCTTGCCGATTTCACTCTCGCAGTCCCGCAAGCAAAATTCGGCTATCCCGAGGTCAAGCTCGGCTTCATGCCCGCGCTGGTCGCCGTTTATCTTTGCCGCCAAATTGGTGAAAAGCCCGCGCGCGACCTGCTCCTTACCGGCCGGATCATCGACGCCGCCGAAGCTTTTCGCATCGGCTTGATCACCGAAGTCGTTCCGCCCGAACGCCTGATGGACCGCGCCCGCGAAATCGCCGCCACTCTCATCGCCGCCAGCCCCACGGCCGTCGTCCGCACCAAGAAATTCCTGCTGGGTTTCGACGATGCCGCGCTGCGCTCCGAGCTAGAAGCCGCCATCGACGCCAACGCCAGCATCCGCTCCACGCCCGACTTTCACGAAGGCATCGCCGCGTTCCTGGAAAAGCGCGCGCCGGAATGGTCCGGAGAGTAGCCCTCGATGATCCAACATGCAGACGCAACCATCCGCGTGCGTTACGCCGAAACCGATCAGATGGGCGTCGTCTATTACGGAAACTATTTCACCTGGTTTGAAGTCGGCCGCTCGGAGTTCTGCCGCCAGCTCGGCTTCGACTACAAGCGCATGGAGATCGATGACGATAGCCTCATCGTCGTTGTGGAGGCCAGCTGCCGTTACCGCCGCCCCGCGCACTACGATGACATCCTGGTCGTCCGCACGCGCCTCATCGAATCGCGCCGTCGTACCATTCGCTTCGCCTATGAGATTTTCAAGCAGGAGTCCGGCGAGCAGCTTGCCACCGGCGAAACCAATCACGTCATCTGCGACCACAGCGGCCAGCCCAAATCGCTCCCGGAAAAATACCGCAAATATTTCACCGTCCCGCCTCCTGAGCCTGCTGCACATCCCCATAACTCTTTGAAGCGCTGATCCCTGCGCGCCTTCGACCTTTCGGTAAAAATCGCGCCGGACCAGATCGTCTTTCCAAGGATAGGGCGAAAGCCGGACAGGCAAACTCACTTCGTGGAAAAAGCCAGGAGCACGTTGCCGGGCATGGCGCCGAAGCCGGGATAGCCGGAGACCACGAACATCATCCCGCCCGCAATCACCGGCCCGCCCACGTCCAGCGACCCGCCCTTTGCTTTGATCTTGTTCACGGTTTCGAACGGGCGCGCGGTGTCAAAATCCCAAATGATCTTGCCATTGCCCGCCGCATAGGCGCGCAGATGGCCGTCGATGGAGCCGGAAAAAACCGCGCCCGGAATGGCGCTGACGGCTTGCGACTGCGCGGGGCTGCACGGACGGCGTTCGCCGCAGCCCGGAGCAGGCGTGTGCCAAATCAACTTGCCGTTGGCGACGCGATAGGCCGAAATTCCCCCGCCTTCGTTGGGATTTGGGCCGCGCCCCAGAAACGCCAGATCGGAAACGGCAACAAACACCCGCTTGCCGTTCGTGGCCATGCCCCATTGCACGCCGCCGAGCAGGCCTCCCTTGCCCGCGCGATCGAACCACAAGAGTTTTCCGTGATCGTCCGGATCGACGGCGTAAACCATGCCGGTTTTCTGCCCTAGGATCAGCACGCGTTTGCCCCTGTGAAGCTTCACAAGCACCGGAGAGGCACCCAAATCGAATTCCGGGACGTGCGGCGGGTTGCACCCCGGCCGGGCCGGTGTGCCGCAGACGATCGCGTCCATTTTCGGCTGCGTGAATTGCGTGGCCCACAGAATTTTGCCCGAGTCCATGTCCAGCGCGACCACGGAATCGGCGGTCGGAGTTTCGGGCGGTGCGTAATTATCGCCCGTCCCTACGTAAATGCGCTTTTTCGCGACGTCGAGCGTGGGCGAGGACCAAACCGCCATGCCGGATGGTCCCATCATCGTTACGCCTTTCGGCGACTTGCCCTGCGGCGACGGAGTCTGCGGCGCCATGTACGTTTTCCAGATTTCTTTTCCGGTGGCGGCGTCGAGCGCGGTCACGCTGCCGCGAAACGTGCAGCATTCGTAGCCGGGGCGGCGGCGCATCTGCTCTTCGCCCGAGGACATCGGCACGTACAGGCGGCCGTCGTAGTACGTGGGCGTGCCGGTAATCATCGCAGCGGGATGATCTTCGGGATGAGCGGCCCACAGAAACGCGCCGGAATTGGCGTTGAGCGCGTACACGTCGCCGCCGGCATCGCCAAAGAACACGGCTTCCGTCGAGCCAGCCTCGCCGATCGCGATTCCCGAGCGCACGGCTTTCGAAGCGCGCGTAGCCCAGAAGCTGCAGCCGGTCTTGGCATCGAGCGCGTAGACGGTGCCGTCTTCGGCGCCCACGTAAAGGCGACCTCCATAAATCGCCGGCTGCGAGCGCACGCTTCGCACATTCGGAATGCCAAAGGCCCATTGGAGTTTCAAGTGCGGAACGTGGGACGCGGGAATGCCGGCTTCGGCTTTGGGCTGAAAGCGCCAGTTGTCGGGAGCAGGGCTCCAGCCGGCCCACGAAGGCGCGTTGGCTGGCGCGGGCTTCAGCGTATCCGGGCAGCGGTCGGTAAGTTGGTCGGGCGCGACGGTGATGGCGTGAATGGGCGGTACCTGGCGCGCGCGAGGACGGTCAATCGGCGGCCCGGTGCGCGTGCCTTGCGGCGCCTTTGCCAGCGAAGTCGGCGCGTACATCGCAGCCAAAATCGTCGCAGCGCCCAAAATCCCGGCGCCCAGAACCCTAGCGATCGTCCAGGACCATCCACGCTTCCGAATCGACATTAGTCTTCCCCGTTTCTGCCACGCATCCCGCAGCGCGCTGGAATCCCACCCAAACCCGGAATTGTACTGAATCCGGAGCGGCACAGCGGCACAATTTTTTGGAATCTCGGCCGTTCTGCGAGGCGAAGAAAGAAGGAAGATACGGTTTCGACGCGCGGCCCGCGCACGGAGTCAGCCGAAATTGACTTAACGTTGTACGGGACCCTCCGCTGCACGCGAACCACGCGGGATACGCAACGTTCAGAAGCAATCTACCGCCCCGCCCAAATGTCCGGTTTGCCGACTAATCAGGAGTTTGGTCTGGTCGACGTTGCGCTCCACTTCGACAGCAAGTGTTTCTAAAAATCAGAAGCCAGCTCACTGCGGCCTAGCCTCTCTGGGCTGGCCAGCAAGCGCGGACACTATGAGAAAAACGCCCGCCACAATGCACAGAATGGGTACCAATCCCACACGAACATCGACCAACTCCCAAACACCGCCCAGGACGAAAAGCGCCCCTACCTCAGCCCAGAAAGTCACGAATCTCAGCCCCATCAAGGTCCGCGCAGCCTGCCCACCGAGCATCAGGATGCCGACGCCGAGAAGACCTATGCCCCAACCGAGGTGTGCAATCAAAGCAACGCCGATCCATATGAAAAACAGACCGGACCCGATTGCGTTTAACCGATGCTCTGCGATTCCTTCGTCTGCCATCGCTCGACCCTCCCTTAGGCGGCAGTCCCAGACACAGACGTTCGCTCTTGCTCCCTAATTAGCCTGCTCTGCCCCTGCAACATGGCGATGACCCGGTCGTTTTGCGCCTGCAACTTTGGCAAAATGGACATAACTAGTTCGGGCGGGGAGTCTTGGGGAAGCCCCGCCATCTTTTGTTTCATGCGCTCGCGCATCCGATCTCTTGCCGCGGATGTTAGGCAGGGGAACGAACAGAAGCCGTCTCAGCATTAAAACTCACCGTAAGCCTGAGATTACATCACCTTCTCGCGCACCAGATAGCGTAAGTCCTGGTAAACGGGGTTACCGATCATTCGCTCCATAACGCGGCAACGAGTCTCCGAATCAGAAGCTCGATGCCGGCGAACACGCGCGCCGAGACTCCGGCTTTCGAAAGGCCTGCGAGAGCGCGGTACTGGGCCACAAGTACAGTTCTAGTCCCTGTCCCTAATTTGCACCTCGGGACAGTGGAACTTTTCCCTCCATCTGCTATGAATGATCTGTATTTATGTGTGCTGACGAAAAACTCGTCGCCAAACCGGCTGCCCGCAGCCGAAGGCACTCCTCTGCCCGTCCGCCTCTCTCGGTGGAAGCGCGGCTTGTGCCGTCTCCTTCGATTTGCGGCCCCGCACCCCGCGCTTCCCGCCCTTTCTCACGCCTCGCGCGCCAATCTCGCCGTGTTCGTGTAGCGCCGCCCTTTACGGGCGGCAGCCGTTGCCGGTGGTTTCCGAAGAGGCATCCCTTCCCCAGCCCGGCTCCCGCCAAGATCACTCCCGCGATAAACACACGTGGCGAATACCCCTGCCCTTCGTCCCAAGCGTATGAGGGCGAATCGATGTCGACCGGCGCGGCGTCCAGCAGTTTAGGGGGTCGGGGCCTTGGCCCCGACATAAGGAAGCGCGCATCAGCGCGCTTCCTTTCGCGCTGGTTCACCCGCGCGGAGTCCTCGGTTTTGCCTCCTAGCTACACACCACTAGTCACTCGCCACTGCATCAATCTACCCGAGACAGTCACTCGAGTAGAAACCAACCTAACTCATAGAAAACAAACGACCGCGCACCGTTCTACCCGGAACGTCCCGGCGCATGGAAATTTTCGCTCCGCCTTCGCCGCAACCTCTCTGCGATCGACGCCGCGATTCTGCGCGCAACCATCCGCCGTACCGGGACTTCGGTTGACATCGCTCCACGATTGGGTTAAGAACTTCAAGGTTGTGGGCGAAGCGGCGATCGGCCCGTCTATCAGGCTGCCACTCTGCTGGCTCCAGACCGAACTTCACACGCAAGAAAGGGACCTGCCATCGTAACCAATCTCGTAGTGCCAAAAACCGGCGGAATGAACACGACGAAAGTGAACTTGGTTCGCTGGCTGAAGAACGAAGGCGACCCGGTGAAGCAAGGCGAAGGCGTGGTTGAGCTTGAAACGGAAAAGATCAGTTACGAGCTGGATGCGCCGGTAGACGGCGTGCTTTTGAAGATCGTGATCGCGGAGCCAGCCGAGGTGGAAGTCGGCGGCTTGCTGGCCTATTTGGGCCAGCCGGGCGACAAAGTCCCGGCGGCGTAAACTCGGCCCGCGCACGCGCGCGGGTGCGATGCTCGAAATTGGCGAAGTCTCAGATCAATCGGATTTGCGCCGCGAATCGCGGCTGGATTTGAAGCGGGAGGATTGAGCCATGGGAACAAGCAGCGCGCTCGGAAAAGAAAAACTCACCTGGATGTACACGCAGATGTGCCGCATCCGCGAGTTTGAGGAGCGGGTGAAGCGCACCTTCGTGGAGCATCCGGGCGTGATTCGCGGCCACGCGCATTTGGGCGACGGCGCGGAGGCGAGCATCGTCGGTTCGCTGGCCACGCGGCAGGAAAGCGATCTGGTGATGCCGAGCTATCGCTGCCACGGATATCCGCTGGTGCTCGGTACGCCCGCCAAGTCGCTGATGGCCGAAATCTATCAGCGCAAAGACGGCGTCTGCAAAGGATTCGGCGGGTCGATGCATCTGGCCGACCCGGCGCACCACTTCCCCACCGCTTCCGGCATCGTCGGGCAAGGAATCGCGCACGCCGCGGGCGCGGCCTACGCGGCTCAGGTGAAGAAAACCGGGCAGGTAGTGTATTCGTTCTTCGGCGATGGTTCCTCCAAACAAGGCGCGTTCTACGAGACTCTGAATATGGCCGCGGTGTGGAAGCTGCCCGTGGTGTTCGTCTTGGAGAACAACGGATATCAGGCGTACACCGACGTCAAGCTCGAAGACGCCAACGCCATCGCCGGCGATCCGCTTTCGCAAAAGGCCAAGGCGTTCAGCATCCCGGGCGTCACCGTCGACGGCACCGATCCGCTGAAAGTTTACGACGTGGTGAGCGAGGCTGTGGACCGGGCGCGCTCCGGCAAAGGGCCGAGCCTAATCGAATCGAAGTTTTACCGGTTCAGCCCGCATGGCAACGCCATCACCGTCCCGCCCGTGCCGACGCAATTCCAGGAGCACGAGGCCATCGAGGTTTACGGCAACAAGGCCGAATTCGCAGCCGCGAAGGCCAACGATCCGATCAAGAAATTCCGCGCGCACCTGGTCGGCACGGGGACTTTGTCCGAAGCGGACGCCAAGAAGATCGAGGACTTTGTCCGCGCGGAAATGGACGAGGTGGTGAAGTTCGCGCTGGCGAGCCCGATGCCGGCGCCGGAAGACGCGCTGAATTACGTGTACGCGTAAGCAGTAATTTCGTACGGAATCTGCCAAGGGACGAGCCGAAGGAGGCGTTTATGGCGCGCGAAATGATGTTCGCGGAAGCGATTGCGGTGGCAATCACGGAGGAAATGCAGCGCGATCCGAGCGTGGTGTTCTACGGCCAGAACATGGCCATGACGGACCGCGACCCGTTCGTGCGCAAATTCGGCCGGGACCGCGTGCGCCTCACGCCGATTTCGGAGACGGCCGAGCTGGGCATCGCCGTCGGCGCGGCCGTGAACGGGCTGCGCCCGATCGTTGAGCTATACATGGCGGAATTCATGCTGGTGGCGTTCGACGAAGTGATCAACGAAGCGCCGCGGCTGCGCTACATGTCCGGTGGACAGGTAAAGGTGCCGTGCGTCTTCAAGGCGGGCTTCGGCTTCGCGGCCGGCTGGGCCGGGCAGCACTCCAACTGCATCTACCACACGATGATGGGCATTCCGGGGTTGAGAGTAGCCGTGCCTTCCACTTCCGCAGATGCCATGGGCCTGATGCGGGCCGCAATTCGCGACGATAATCCGGTCGTTTTTCTGCACCATTACATGCTGACGATCGACAAGGGTCCGGTGCCCGAAGGCGAGCACATCGTGCCCTTCGGCGTGGCGGATGTGAAGCGCGAGGGCACCGATGTGACCATCGTGGCGACGGCGTGGATGGTGAAAAAGTCGCTGGCTGCCGCTGAACAGCTCGCCAAGGAAGGCATCAGCGCGGAGGTGGTCGATCCGCGAACGCTCGCGCCGCTCGACGTGGATACGATCGTCGAGTCGGTCAAGAAAACAGGCCGGCTGGTGCTGGTGGATCAAGCCCCGCGGCACGCGTCGGCGGCTGCCGTGATTGCCGGTGAAGTGGCCGAGCGCGGATTCGAGTATCTGAAAGCGCCGGTGAAGATGGTCACGGCGCTCGATACCTCGGTTCCCTACAGCGAGCCGATGGAAAGCTACGTCCTGCCCAACGAAGAGAAAATCATCAAAGCCGTGAAGTCGGTTTTGCCCGTCCGCGCCGCGGCCATTTAGCGGATTACCTCCGGCGCCTTCGCGCAGATGAGCCGCCACGCTTCGCGCGCTTTGCCGTTTTCGATTTGCTTGCCTTGGGCTTCGCTGCACGCCCGGCTTTCTTCGTTCCCGCGGCGGCCGGTTTCCCCGGGCGTTGCTTGCTTCCCTGCCCCGGAAATTGCGCGATGGTCGTCTTGAACGCGTGCGTGGCCAATTTTTCCAGCGGCCAACTGCGCGCCGCCAGATTCAGCACTTCAATTCCCCACGGACCGTCGTAACCCGCCTTCAGCATGGCGCTGACGAACCGCTTCGGCTCGAATTCCCCTTCGCCACAAAAGAGGCGATGGTTGATCGTGTCCTCGTGCAGGCTCCAGGGGCATTCGTGCGTGCCGTCGTTGATTTCGATCGAAGTGATGTACTTCCGCGGCATGCGCGCCACTTTTTCGTACGGAATCTTCAGCTTGGCGATGTGCCACAAGTCGAGGCAAATTCCGCCGTTGGCCGCGCCCGCACCTTTCACCAGCTCGACGGCCTTTTCCACGGAATCGATGTCGCAAAACGGCATCATCTCAAAGCCGATGCGCGTGCCATGCTCGGCGCCTTCCTGGCAGAGTGCGGCAAACGCTTCGACCATTTTCGCCATGGGGCAATCGGTGCGCACGAAGCTGCCCACTTTCACGTGGTGCGCGGCAAACGCTTCGGCGGCTTCCAGCAGCATTTTCTTGGCGATGTCCGACTGAAATTTCGGTTCGCCTTCGAGGAAAAAGTCGCTCAGAAATTCCAGCTCGATGTGCTTGATCCCGTTGCCGTCGAGGATCTCCTTCATCTCCTTGAGGCTGTGCTTCTGCAGCGTGTACTCCAGATCGGCGTGCCAGATTCCGACGCCCGTGAATCCCGCGCGCGCGGCAGCCGCCACGCGGTCCTTGAATTCAAAATTGCTGTATTCGCGCTCCGTATGAGGCTGCGTGGCGCCGGCCAGCGTCCAGTACGAAGCCAGTAGATCGAAATGTCTCGCCATCTTTCCTTTTCCCCCTTGAAAGGCTGCCCGGCATGCTATGCCGTCGCCGGGCGCGAGTCAATGCGCCGCGCGATTACAGGGGAACATCTCAACGACGCAGACACTCCCGCTGAGCCGGCCACGGCGGTTCTGCGCTGCAGGAATGGTATTCTTACCGGTCGTTTCGAGGAGGATGGATGCTGCTGCAAGACAAAGTGGCTATCGTGACCGGCTCGGGGCGAGGGATTGGGCGCGCGATCGCGAAAAAATTCGCGGCAGAGGGCGCTCCGGTGGCGCTCGCGGCGCGTAGCCTCAATGAGGTTGACGCCGTTGCAGCGGAAATTCGGGACGCAGGCGGCAAAGCCATCTCCATCGCCGCCGACGTGGCGCAGCAAAACGATTGCGAGCGAATCGTAAAGTCGGCGCGCGACGCGTTTGGCGCGATCCACATCCTCGTGAACAACGCAGGGATTTACGGCCCGGTGCGGTCCATCGAAACAATCTCTTTGGCGGAATGGGACGAGGTGCTGGCGGTGAATCTGCGCAGCGCGTTTCTGCTTTCCGCGCTCGTCCTCCCGGAGATGTACGCGCAAAAATCGGGCGTTATTTTGAACATCACCAGCGTGGCGGCAAAAGCAGCGTATCAGTGGAGCGGCGCCTACGCGGCATCGAAGGCCGGGCTCATTGGGCTGACGCACACGCTTGCGGCTGAAGGCGCGCGCAAGGGCGTGCGCGTCAACGCGATCGGCCCGGGGCCTGTTCTGGAAACGAAGATGTCAGAGGGATTGAGGAGCGAGCTGGCGAAGGTTCGGCCAGGAGGTTCTCAGGCGATCGGCGAACAGATGGCACAGGGTACTTTACAAGGAAGGCCGCAGACGCCGGATGAAATCGCGTCTGCGGCCCTTTTCCTGGCATCCGATCTCGCGAGTGCGATTACGGGGCAGACTCTGAATGTCGATGGCGGAATTGTTTTTTACTGATTTCCTCGAGCGTATTGAAACTCCAGCGCGCCGAACGCGCCGCGACTCGAATTCCGCCCTCTGCTAGATCCAACCCCCGCTCACCTACCGCTCCCACCACGTAGAAAATCCCGCACAGAACCAGCAGCACGGTAAACCCCATCCCAAACAGCACTTCGGCGGCGAGCATCTCGCGCACGAAGTAAAGCTGTAGAACAAAGAGAACTGCCAACAATGCAATTACCCATTTACGAAATTGGCTCTTCTTGAAAACACGAGCTGACACTGCTCCGAACTGGTCCCAAAGCCTGTTCATCGAATTAACCCCACCTCCTACGGCTTTTGATGCACGATGCACACCAAAAGCTACAAACGCGAAGTGGCGGCTTTTCTGCGGCTTGCGATTTTTCGATCAGGCGAAGACAGGAAAACGATTTCCGCTGTGCATGAATTCATTCAAGTGGTCCCAGTACCTCGCTCCAGTACTCACCTAAAGCGGAGTAAGGGCCCCGATTTTGGTTTTGTTTCGCTATAGAACGTGAGTTCGCGGCGAAGCTGAGAACGGCCTGTGCACTAGCGGCCCTCGAATGGGTAGCGGTCCTGCTCTAGCACGGCATCGGCGACGCGACGACGAAGCGCAATCGTGTCCACAGGAGCGTGCTTGGCGAACCGGCGGAGCGCGGCTAGCAGGGTGGCCAGCGTGTCGCCGTTTTCGGTGCCGGCTAGAGCGGTGCGAGCGTCTTTTTCGACGTGATCCATCGCGTCGTATATGAACGCGCGCGTGGCATCAGCCATAGCGCCGGCCGCGGCAGAGCGGCTGGCAGCGGCCTTTTGCGCGCGGCGCAGCGCGGACTCCATCGCGTAGACGTTCATGACGATGTTTGCGAGCGACGCGACGACTTCCTGGTTGTTGGCCAGCTGGTCGCGGAATTTTTCGACGGCCGTGCCGGCTGCGAGCAGGAAAATTTTCTTAGCCTGCGCGAGCGTACGCTCTTCTTCTCCAAGCGCACCGCCGGGAGGTTCCTCAAATGACGGGCCGGCGAGCAATTCCTCGCGCAGCTTCATGGCCGCGGAAATCAGCGGCAAAGTGCCGGCCGTGGCGCGCTTCATCAGCATCTGAATGATCACCAGGCGATTGATTTCGTTGGTGCCTTCGAAGATGCGATTGATGCGGCTGTCGCGATACATGCGCGCCACGGGATAATCCTCGTGGAAGCCGTAGCCGCCAAAGATCTGCACGCCTTCGTCGACGCAAAAATCGAGCGTCTCGCTGCCGAGCACCTTGCTGATCGAGCTTTCGATGGCGTATTCCTCAAGCACCTGCATGGCCTGTTTGATCTTGTCCTCGCCCGGAGCGGACATGGCCGCTTCGATCATCCCGGCGGTGCGGTAGATCATCGATTCCAGAGCGTACTCGCGGATGGTCATCTCACCGAGCTTCGCCTTGATGAGGCCAAATTCGGAAAGTTGCTTGCCGAAGGCGGTGCGCTCTTTCGCGTACTTCGAAGAAATCGCGATCACTTTCTTGGCCGCGCCGGAGCAGCTCCCGCCGAGAGAAAATCGTCCGGCGTTCAGCGTGTTGAACGCAACGATGTGCCCGCGGCCGATTTCATAGAGCAGGTTTTCTTTGGGAACCACGGCATTTTCGAAAAACAGCGGCACCGTGGAGCTGCCGCGAATGCCCATCTTGTTTTCTTCCGCGCCGGCCGAAAATCCGGGCGTGCCGCGCTCGACGATGAACGCCGAAAATTTTTCGCCATCCACTTTCGCGAAGACCGTGTAGATATCCGAATACGAGCCGCTGGTAATCCACATCTTCTGGCCGTTGAGTATCCAGTTCTTGCCATCCGGCGAAAGAACGGCGCGGGTGCGCGCGGCCAGCGCGTCCGATCCGGCCTGTGGTTCGGACAGCGCGTAGCAGGCCAGCAACTCTCCGGTGGCCATTCGCGGCAAATATTTTTTCTTCTGCGCTTCCGTCCCGAAATAGACGATGGGGATCGCGCCGATGCCGGTGTGCGCGCCGAATGCCACGCCGTAGGACGCGTACAGGCCGAGCTTTTCGGAAAGCACGGCCGAGGAAACTTTGTCGAGTGCGGCCCCGCCGTACTCTTCCGGTATTCCGACCCCAAGCAGCCCAATTTCGGCGGCTTTTTTTACCAGCTCGCGCATCAACCCTTCTTTGTGCTTTTCGAGCTCGGGAATATGGGGGACGATTTCGTTGGCGATAAATTCTTCGGCGGTGCGGCCAATCAGGAGCTGATCGTCATTGAGGTCGGCGGGAGTGAAAATCTCGTCGGGCGCCATGGACGCGACCAGAAACGATCCGCCGCGCTTCAAATCCTGGGAAACTGGGGCTGTGGCCATGATGGCTTCCCTCCTGTTGGGTTTTCCGCGCGAGAGGGACTCGAATGCGCGCCCTTGCGTGAGCTATGTTACACCCTTGCGAAGCGCTAATTCGGGGATGCAGCGCTGAAGGCGCGAATGCGATACGCTCGCGATCAAGCCACGCGTTCGAAAATTCCAGCCGCGCCCATGCCGCCGCCGATACACATGGTGACCATCCCGTAGCGCGCGTTGCGGCGCTCCATTTCGCGCAGGATCGTCGCCGTCAGCTTCGCGCCGGTGCATCCCAGAGGATGGCCGAGCGCCACCGCGCCGCCATTGGGATTCACGCGCGTGGGGTCGAGTCCGGCCTCGCGAATCACCGAAAGAGACTGCGCCGCGAACGCTTCGTTCAGCTCGATCACGTCGATCTGATCGAGCTTCAGTCCGGCAATTTTCAGAGCCTTGGGAATCGCAAACACAGGCCCAATGCCCATCTCTTCCGGCGGGCATCCAGCCGTGGCGAACGAAATAAACCGCGCCATCGGCTTCAGCCCGTATTCGCGCGCTTTTTCGGCGCTCATCAGCACGGACGCGGCCGCGCCGTCGCTCATCTGCGAGCTGTTCCCTGCCGTGACGGTTCCTTTCGCGTGAAATGCCGGTTTCAGCTTGGCGAGCGCTTCCATCGAAGTATCCACGCGCGGCCCTTCGTCGGTATCGAAGCTGAATTGAACCGTTTTCGGCTTGCCTACGCTCGCCGGGCCATTCGCGCTCGCCTCCAAGACCGAGTATTGAATCGGCACCGGCACAATCTCATCTTTGAATCTGCCCTCCGCGATCGCCGCCAGAGCCTTTTTGTGGCTAGCCACCGAGAATTCGTCCGCCTGCTCGCGCGTGATCGAATATTTGCGCGCCAGATTCTCCGCGGTCAGACCCATGTTGATGTATGTGTCCGGGTAATGGTCCATCAGCCAGGGATTGGGCGCCACTTTGTGTCCGCCCATGGGCACCATGCTCATCGATTCGGCGCCCCCCGCGAGCACAATTTCAGCCTGCCCGGCCACAATCTGCTGCGCTCCGATGGCGATGGCTTGCAGTCCCGAGGAGCAGAAGCGGTTAATGGTCATCGCCGGGGTGGTGACCGGCACGCCGGCGCGCAGGGACGCGATTCGCGCCACATTCATTCCCTGCTCTGCCTCAGGCATGGCGCAGCCGATAATCACGTCCTCGATGTCCTTGGCTTCGAGGCCCTTGGCGCGTGCAATCGCTTCCCCGATCACCAGCGCGCACAGGTCATCGGGACGCGTGGCGCGCAAGGCTCCTTTGGGCGCCTTTCCGACGGCCGTGCGCACCGAACTCACGATCACCGCTTCTCTCATGTTGCACCTCGGAGGACTCGCCGCGCCGCGAACACCCCATTGGATGCCAGGGCGCAAAAAAAAGCAACCGCCACGGCCTGCGCCGGGCGGTTGCGTGGAACCAGGGCTGTTGCGGGACAAATCCTAGCGATTGAATTGAATCGAGACGATCATTTGCACCGAAGTGGGCTCGCCGTTCAGCTGCGATGGCGCGTATCTCCACTGGCGCAACGCGTTGAGCGCCGCGTCGCGCAGCAGCACCGGACCGGAAACGACTTTCATTTTTTCGACGCGGCCTTCTTTGTTGATCGTCGTGTCGATCACCACCGTGCCGGTAACACCAGCCTGTTGAGCGAGCGCCGGATAGACCGGAAGCACGGACGAGACGAGCTTCGGCGGCAGAATCTTTCCGCCCACGAGCACGGGCGCATTTGAGACGGGCTTTGGCGGAGCAGCCAATTTCGGCGGAGGTGGAGGAGGCGCAGCGATTCCGGAAAGCGCGCCTTCGGGAGCGGGACTTCCGCTCGGTTCCAGCGCAGGCGCTGCTCCCACCGATGCGCTTTGATTTTTGACCACAGGGCGAGTGTTCAGCGCACCGAATGTGCTGGGAATCGCCACGTTCGGCGCAGATTGCGCCGGGGCGCTCGGTTCGCTCGCAGCCACGGACGCAGCTCTTTCACGGCGCGGCGCCAAGGATTCCGTCTCGCGCGTCCTCTCGCGGGATTCGGTTGCGTGCAAATTCGATTCAGGTTTGGATTCGCTCGCCGCAACATTCACCGGCGGGACTGCGGCCCGTTGCACCGCGCCGGTTGCTTGATCGGGCGCTTGATCGGAAACTTGCTGCGTCGCCACGCCGGCATTCGGAGCCGGCTCCTGCGCCGCGGCACTCTGTGTGGCCGTGTTCTGCGCTATGGCCGGCTGAACCGCTGGAGCGGCGGCGACGGTCTGCGAGGCGAAGGGTCTCGCGGCCGGTCGCATGTGGAGATAGTAGTATGCCCCTCCAATGGCCACGGCGAGCACGGCTGCCACGCCGATAAAAATCGGAGCTTTGCCGCCTTTGCGCTCCGAAGATTTTTCGCTAACGCGCGACGCAGAATCCAGCGCCACACCGAACATCTGCTTGGGAGTGGGAAGACCTTGCTCCGATGCCGAGTTGAGCGAGCCGTGAGCGTTGGCATTTCGCCCGGTCGCTACGTTTCCGCCGGTGTTTGACGCCGAGGGTCCACGGTCGCCCAGCTCCGGCTTGAGCGCCGGCCGCGCCGCGGACGGCGACGGCACGATCAACGCATCGATCGCATCGCTAATTTCTCTATCGGTGCTCGCGGCCAGTTTCGCGCTGCTGACGAACGAGCTCTCGCGCGGAACCTTCGTTACGGATGCGGAAGGCAGCACATCTTCTCGCGTGCCGATCGACGCGAACGTCGATTCCGGCAGCTTCGGTTTCGCCACAGAGGGCGGAACAATCGCCGGCTTGGGCACTTCCTCCTGGGCCGCCGGCCGCGGCTGGTTCACCGCGGGAGAAACCGCCGAAGCCGCAGGCGTAGCGGATAATTCAGGAGCGCTGGCTTTAGCAACGGCAGCGGGAGCGGCGAGCGGCGCCGCGGCCGGTTCGGCAGGCGTCTCACCCGCCGCAGCCGCTGGCGCAGACGCGGGAGCAACAGCCGGCTCTTCCGCTGGCGCCATGCGCGCAACTTCCGGCCCGTCGGTTGGAAAATAGACTCCCCAATACCCCGGCTGCGGGCTGGTGAACTCGACTTCCACATAGCTTTGCGTTTTCCCGTAGGCGCGCACTTTAACGACCCGGCAGATCGCGTGCTGCTGCGACTTCAAATTCGTGAGCACCATCACCTGGCCTGCGCTCACTCCCGTGGACATCTTCAGCACGCCGCCCTGCGGAAACACGATCATGGTCGACGTCTGCTCTTCGAAGGGTTGCGCTTGCGAAGACGCTCCCGGCACGAGATTTGGTACCAGCGATCCGTGTACTTTCACGGGAATTTCAAGCGATACCGCATCGGCGCGAAGATGTGGCGATTCTGGCCTCTGCCTTCTTTTCGTCTGAGATATCTCGGATTCTGCGAAAGTATTTCCGGTGTCGAGTGTGTCTTTTGTTGGCGTCATAAATGATGCAAACGGCTAGTAGCCGCCCCCCAGGCGAGGCTAGTAAATTCGTACTATTCGATTTTTGAGGGGCGGAACAACCCGCGGCAATAGTACGTTCGTACCCATGTGGAACATCATGTGTGAGTGCGGACAATAGCGAAGAAAACGCGCGCGGCCCGCATCAAGCAAGGGCCACGGGCGCCCATCGGGCGATGATCGGGCGCCTATCAGGCGACGTTCAGGGATATCCTGCTGCTCTCGAAATCCCAGCCCAGCCGGAGACCGCCGCCCCGCTCAGAATTGCTTTGATAGCACGCCCGTCATTGTTCGCGATCCGTCCGATTCGAGCATGAGCACGGTATTCCCATCGATCGTGTAGTAGACCACCGGATAGGTGGCCAAATGAGACGCGATCGATGCCGTTCCGCGACCGTTCGAAGCGGGCGTGCCGATGGAACTATCCGAACCGAGCGGCGTTCCCGTCGCCAAGGTCCCGGAGTTATTGATGAAAAGGTTTCCCGTGGGTGCGGAGCTGCCGGGAATCGTCATCTGTCCGGCCACATCTTCTTCGCTCCCACTATTGGAGTTCACGATTCCGCTGAAGTTCAGCGCAAAGGCGCCCAGCGGCGCCGCCGTACTCGTTTGCAGGTATCCATTGCCCGAGTCCATCAGATTCTGATCGAGCGAGATCATTTCCAGCACTCCGTTGGACCCCGCATATCCCGCGAAGTTGATTGTCGAATTGCCGTAGGTGATCGGCAGCCCGATCCGGCCTAGGCTCGTGTCAACGGTGTAGCTCGACGTCGCCACGCTATGATTCAAGCTCGTGCTGCCTCCATCGTTGGTGTCCACCACTCCGCCGGTGATTCCGCCCGAACCGTTCGCGGATAAGACTCCGCCCTGCGCGAAGCCCGTGTTCCGCGACAGGTCCACGCCGCCGAGCGTAAACGCATAATTCCCGCTGAGGCTCCCGAGCGCATACGAACCCCGCGCCGTATTCGGCGCGGCGTAGACGTCGCCGGAGAGCAACTCGAGCGAATTCGCGACAATTTGCACCACTTTCAAGTGCGTGCTGTCCACCATGTAAAAAGCGAATTCACAGTTGCATGGATATATGCTGCTCGTGTTCGTCAGCGTGATTAAACCCCGGCCGCTCCCTGGATTGCCCGTATCGAGCGAGTAGGCGCCGTGCAACGAAAGATCGGGCGCGTTGACCGTAGCAATGCCGGCGTCATTGATATCCTCCTCGGCATAATTCAGAGGAATGTTCCCAGCGCCGTCGGCATTGAAAATTCCGGCGAATTGCAACGGGTAGCCGTTGGCATCAAGACCTGAGAGGCTAAAAACGTAGTTCCCTGAAACCGACGACAAGCTATTCAGCTCCGCCGTGTTCTGGCGATCGATCGAGCCGCTTCCAGTGGCCGTGTTATCGAAGCGCACCAGCAGCGCGTGCTTCGAAGCGCCTCCGGAAGTCCCGGCGCCCAGCGTGAATTGCAACGTTTCCGTGCCTACAAGCGTCGCGCTGTTGCTTAAAGTCGCGCTGCCGCTACCATCGGGATTTACCTGGTAGGTGCCGTTCACCGGCACGGCCAAAGCGATCGTGGCCGAACCGTCTGCGTTGTAATCTTCAAGCCCGTTGATTGCGCCCGTTGACGGATTCGTCGTAAAACTTCCGGCAACCGCCACAGGGTAGCCCGACGCGTCTCCGCCCGAATAGGAAAACGCGTACGAGCCGCTGAGCGAATTATTCGAAAACACAATCGTCGCCGCGGCTGTCCCGGTGTTTCCGCCGTCCACTGCGGTGATCGTCACCGCGCCGCCCGCTGGCGGCGTGAGCGGCGCCACATAGACGCCTTGTCCCGAGCCGTTTGTCGTGATCGTGCCAAGCGTAGCGTTCCCGCCGGCGATTGCGTTCACTTCCCAGGTTGGCGTTACCGGATTTCCGCCCACTGTAGCCGTAAAGATCTGCGTACCGCCTGCAGGCACGGGCAGCGCCGCCGGGCTGACGGTCACACCCTGCGCGCCTACGATCGTGATCGTGGCCGTTCCGATTTCACTCGTGGCGGCGGTATCCGTCGCCGTAATCGTCACCGTCGCGGGGCTTGGAACCGATGAAGGCGGCGTGTACAAGCCCGTCGTCGCGTTTATGGCGCCGTTGCTCGAAGCGCCGCTCACGCTCCACGTGAACGTCGCGTTGGGCTGGCTCGGCAGAAACGCGCTGAATTGCACCTGCGCGCTCGCATCGGCCGGAACGCTCGCAGTGCCCGGGTACACGGTAACCACTCCGCTCGCGGGAGGTGTCGAGCTGCCGCCACCGCCGTTCCCGCCGCCGCAACCTGAAATAGCCAATCCCGTCACCACTGCAATCACCGCGAATGCCAGACTGCTTCGTCCAATCCGCATGGAGAAAGCCCCCAAGGTTGTATTCCACCGTATCGCCCACTCGCTTGCGCGGGCGCAGTTACAATCATCCGTGTACTTCCGTCCGCTGCCAGAAAGAGTTCCACAAAGGTTTCTCTGCGGATACCCCGTTCGGCGGCGAGCCATGGGCGGTGCCTCATGTACGCGCGGATCCCATCCGTACGAACACGCGCCAGCGGAAAAGGTTGTTCACCCGCGAGCGGCGCTTTTGGCTTCGAAAAATGCGCACTCCGCTCCGCTCTCGCGAAAACGCGGTCAATTCCGCAGAGGCTTACCGGTTTTCAGCGTGTGCGCGATGCGTTCCTGCGTTTTGCGTTCGCCGCACAGGCTGACGAACGCTTCGCGCTCCAGGTCGAGAATGTATTGCTCGGGAACCGTCTGCGCCGCCGTGAGCCCGCCGCCGGAAAGAATGTAGGCGAGCTTGCGCGCCACCATTCCGTCATATTCCGTGGCGTATTCGCCGCGCACCAGCATGTGAATGCCGAGCTTCGCCGCGGCGTAAAATTCCTCGCCCAGCACGCGAATTTCCGCGGGCGCCGGAGGATGATATCCGGCGCGCACCATGGCCAGCGCGGTCTCCTTCGCGTCCGCAATTTGCCGGTCCCGGTTCATGGCGATCAAATCCGAATCGCGCACAAATCCGAGCGAACGCGCCTCTTCGCCGCTGGTGGAAACTTTCGCCATGGCCACGTTTTCGAACACGTGCCGCAACACGTGAAATAAATCGAGATCCCCGCCGGCGGCCGCCTGCTCGTTCGCGCGAATCAGCATTTCCTTCGAGCCGCCGCCCGCGGGAATCAGCCCCACGCCCGCCTCCACCAGCCCCATGTAGGTTTCCGCCGCCGCGTGAATCCGCGCGCTGTGCAGCGGAATTTCGCAGCCGCCTCCGAGCGCCAGCCCATGCGGCGCGGCCACCACCGGCCGCGGCGCGTACTTGATCGCCATGGTCGCGCGCTGGAACTGCTTCACCGCCAGATGAATGTCGTCCCATTCGCCTTCTTGCGCGGTCATCAGCAGCAACATCAAATTCGCGCCCGCGGAAAAATTCTGGCCCTGATTGGCGATCACCATGGCCTCGAATTCCGTTTCCAGCCGCGCCACACCGGCGTGCAGCATCGCTACGATATCGCCGCCGATGGCGTTCATCTTGGTGTGAAACTCGCAGCACAGCACTCCATCGCCCAGATCGATCAGGCTCGCTCCGGTGTTTTGCTGCACCACTTTCTCGCGGTCTTTCAGCGACTTCAGCACGATCACGCCGGGCGGCTCGTCGACGGCTATCAGCGCGGAGGAGCCAAAATCGAAATAGCGCGTGCGGCCCTGCTGCGTTTCATAGAAAGCCTTCTGCGGCGAGGCCAGCACTCTCGAAACCAGCGGCGGCACCTGTTTGCCTTCGCGCTCCAGCGCCTGCGCCGCGCGCTCCACTCCGATCGCGTCCCACATCTCGAACGGGCCAAGCTCCCAGCCGAATCCCCAGCGCATCGCCCGATCCACGTCGACAATGCTGTTGGCGATCTCCGGAATGCGCCGCGCCGCGTAAAGAAACGTGTCTCCCATGCAAGCCCACAGAAATTTGTTGGCCTTGTCGCCTTTTCCCTCGATCGCCGGCTGGAAGAGCGCTCGGACGCGCGCGGTGGTGTCCTCAACCGGCTTACCGGCTTCAATCGACGCGAATTTCGCCTTCTTTTGCGGCCGGTACTCCATCGCGTGCCAGTCGAACGCCAGAATTTCCGATTCGCCGCCCGCGCCTTTCACGCGCTTGTAAAATCCGCTGCCGGTTTTCTCGCCCAGCCACTTGCGCTCCATCATCGCTTCAATCAACGGCGGCACTCGATACATCTCGCGCGACTCGTCGTCCGGAATGCCGTCGTAAATATTGCGCACCACGTGTACCAGCACGTCGAGCCCCACGATGTCCGCTGTGCGAAAGGTCGCCGACCGCGGCCAGCCGATCGCCGGTCCCGTGCACGCGTCCACTTCCTCGATGGTCATGTCGAGCGCTTGCATCTGCCGAATCGCGTTCAAAATCGAAAACGTGCCAATGCGGTTGGCGATGAAATTCGGCGTGTCCTTCGCTACTACCACGCCTTTGCCCAGGCGCACGTCGCAGATTTCCGAAAGAATTTCCATCACTTCCGGCAGCGTTTTCGGTCCGGCGATCAACTCCGTCAGTTTCATGTAGCGCGGCGGATTGAAAAAGTGTGTGCCGGCCCAATGTTTTTGAAAATCTTCGGAACGTCCCTCGGCAATTTTCCGAATCGGCAGTCCCGACGTGTTCGAAGTCACCAGCGTGCCCGGCTTGCGCACCGCATCCACGCGCTCGAAAAGCTTTCGCTTGATCTCCAGATCTTCCGCCACGGCTTCGATGATCCAATCCGCCTGTGCACACCATTCCAGATTGTCCTCGAAATTGCCGGGCGTAATCAGCCGCGCCGTTTCAGAAGTGAAAAACGCCGCCGGACGCGATTTTTTCGCCGCCTCCAGCCCGCTCACAACGATCCGGTTGTGAACTGCCGGGCTTCCCAGCGTCAACCCTTTGCGTTTTTCGTCAGCGGTCAGTTCGGGCGGGACAATATCGAGCAGAAAGCAAGGAATTCCGGCGTTCGCGAGGTGTGCGGCAATTCTCGAACCCATCGTGCCGGCGCCGAGCACTGCAGCTCGTTCGATCGGGCGTCTCATCAGGAGCTCCTCGCTTGCTCATGGTTACAGAACGGTCAGTAGGGGTCAACCGGAAACCCTTCGCACGCCTGAACTTTGCTACAGTATCTACAGCATCTACAGCGGGAGACACCTGCCATGGCAGCCGGGACGAATTGGTTCTCGCGAGCTCTGCGAGGCTTGCGCTCCTTCGCGTATCCAGAAAACGGCATACGCCCGAAAGTGGGGCTCGCGCTCGGCGGCGGTTTCGCCCGCGGCATCGCCCATCTCGGCGTGCTGCGCGTCCTCGAAGAAAACGAAATTCCCATCGATTTCATCGCCGGCACCAGCGTCGGCGCCCTCATCGCCGCCGCGTACGCCAGCGGAGCGTCGCTCGATTTCATGGAAAGCCAGGGCAGCGCCACCACCTTCCACGATTTCGGCCGCTGGACTCTTTCGCGCTACGGCATGGCGTCCAATAACCGCCTGGAAGGTTATTTGCATCGCTTCACCAGCGCCGAATATTTTCACCAGACGAAAATTCCTCTCAGCATCGTAGCCAGCGATCTGGTCACCGGCAAAAGCGTGCATTTTACCGACGGCGAAATCGGCCCCGCGCTGCGCGCCTCGTGCGCGTATCCGGGACTATTTCTTCCCGTCGAATATCGCGGACATTTCCTCGCCGATGGATTTCTCACCGAAGCGGCGCCTGCCGAAGCGGTGCGCGAACTCGGTGCCGAGCTCGTCATTTCCGTCTATCTCGATCCCGGACTGCTTGAAGAGCGCCCGCGCAACACCATCGAGGTGATCAGCCGCTCGTTTTCGATCATCCAAACGCACCTCGTTCAGCCCTGGCGCACGCGGACCGACATTCTGATCGAACCGGACGTAAACAACGTGCTGTGGCACGAATTTTCCAAGACGCCGCAACTGGTCGTCGCCGGCCGGGCGGCCACCGAAGCGGCGCTGCCGAAAATCAAAGAGGCGTTGCGCGGCAATCTGCCGGAACGCGTCCGCCAACCGGCCCGGGCGCTCACCCGCAAATAAGTCGAGTCATCTGTTGCGTCAGCTCTGATCTGTCGGGAGGATTTCTGCGTGGCTCTGTCGTTCTCTGCTCACGATCGATTTTTCGCGGCATCAAAATGAAGCAGGAGAGCCGGGCGCTGATCGCGTGGATCGCTGCAACGCCCCAATGCTGCGCGGCCTGCGTTCGGCTCTTCACCCCCGCAATGCGCCTGGGGTTCCATGCGGACCGTTTGCCGGCACTTTCGCGGTCAACTCGACAATTTCCACGGCGACCGGCTGCCCATTTCCCTTCCCGCGCTTCGTGAACCACTCGCTCATCGCCGCCGCCAAGCGCGCGGGATCGACGCGCAGTCCCGCTTCCATTTGCCCTTCGCCGATCGGCAGCGTGTCGTCAAACTCCGCCGCGCCGGTGAAATTGCGCATCGAAAAGCTATCGAGCCAATCGAGCGGCACTGGTTTTCGCTCCGCGCCGTTGGTCATTTCCACCCTCAATTTTCGCGCAAACATGCGCGCAGTATAGCATCGCGCATCCGCTCACATCGCCTGGCGCCGTTTCTCGATAACCTCGTCCTCTTTGGCGGATTCCCTCGGAAGCTTTTTGCGCCTGAACCAGCTGAGCGCAAGAAAAATCAAAACCGCGTAGTACACTTCGTTCCCGGCGAGCGCCCATCGCAACGCGTCCGAGATGTCGCCGATCCAGCTGCCGCTCGGCGCCGCGTGTATTCCGAAGATAAATCCCGGCGACACCGCGTATCGAATCGCGGGCGGCAGGCTCGCAAAGTCTGCAATGGCCAGCGACAACACCGCAAACGGCGCGGCAAAAATTGCGGAGAGAATGATCCTGGTTTTCACCGCTCGAAGACTAACACCTTCGCGTCAAAATCGAGAAACGTCTCGATCCTGCCTTGCATTTTGGTTACTCGTGACCTAAAATTTTAAGTTAGCATGGCTCGTATTTGGCGCAAACAGCGCTGGCTCATGTCTTTCCGGCGCCGCGAGCGCGTAACTACTCTGGAGGTCAGGTGTCCACGCCGCTCGAAAGTTGGGTAGAAGAATCGGCACGTCTCACGAAACCCTCAAAAATCGTCTGGTGCGATGGTTCCCAGGCGGAAATCGATCGTCTCACCGACGAAATGCTTCGCGACAAAACGTTCGTCGACCTGAATCAGAAAACCTATCCGAATTGTCACCTTCATCGCAGCAATCCGAATGACGTCGCCCGCACCGAGGGCCTCACTTTTATCTGCACTCATAAAAAAGAAGACGCCGGCCCCACCAACAACTGGATGGCTCCGGCCGACGCCAAGGAAAAAGTCCGTCCGCTTTTCGACGGCTGCATGAAGGGCCGCACCATGTACGTGGTCCCCTACATCATGGGACCCGCTAATTCTCCGTACAGCAAAATCGGCGTGGAAATTACCGATAGCGCCTACGTCGTCGCCAACATGCGCATTATGTCGCGCATGGGCCAGGTCGCCCTCGACCGTCTCGGCAGTTCCTCCGATTTCGTTCCCGGCCTTCATTCCGTTGCCGACTTGAATCCCGAACGCCGCTTCATCCTGCACTTCCCCGAGGAAAAATTAATTTGGAGCATCGGCTCCGGCTACGGCGGCAACGCCCTGCTCGGCAAAAAATGCTTCGCGCTGCGCATCGCCAGCTGGATGGCGCGCGAACAAAGCTGGATGGCCGAGCACATGCTCATCCTCGGCCTGGAAGATCCCAGCGGCAAAGTCACCTACATGGCCGCCGCGTTCCCGAGCGCCTGTGGAAAAACCAACCTCGCCATGATGGTCTCCGCGCTCGAATCTCAGGGCTATCGCGTCTGGACCATCGGCGACGACATCGCCTGGATGCACATCGCCGAAGACGGCACTCTGCGCGCCATCAATCCCGAAGCCGGATTTTTCGGCGTCGCGCCCGGCACCAACCCCAAGACCAATCCCAATGTGATGTCCGCTATCCACCACGACACGATTTTCACCAACGTCGCGCTCACCGAATCGCGCGAGCCTTGGTGGGAAGGCATGGACCCCGAAGCTCCCGCCGGCCTGACCGATTGGCACGGCAATTCGTATTCGTCCGCCAAAGCGACCGCCGCGCATCCCAATTCCCGCTACACCGTGCGCGCCTCGCAATCGCCGTCCATTTCGCCGCTCTTTGAAGATCCCGCCGGCGTTCCCATTTCCGCCTTCATTTTTGGCGGACGCCGCGCGCGCGTCGCCCCGCTCGTCTACGAATCCTACAACTGGCAGCACGGCGTCTTCCTCGGCGCCACCATGGCTTCTGAAACCACCGCCGCGGCCACCGGCGCCGTTGGCGTCACCCGTCGCGATCCCATGGCCATGCTTCCCTTCTGCGGCTACAACATGGCCGACTATTTCGGCCACTGGCTCGAAATGGGGCCGAAGCTGAAGAATCCTCCGAAAGTTTTTCACGTGAACTGGTTCCGTCGCGACGCGGACGGAAAATTCCTCTGGCCCGGTTACGGCGAAAACGTCCGCGTCCTGAAATGGATGCTCGACCGCATCGAGGGCCATGCCGGCGCCAACGAAACTCCCATCGGCTTCGTTCCCGCGCCGAATTCGCTCACGCTTGACGGGCTTTCCATCTCGCGCGACACCCTCGACGAGCTTCTCCGCGTCGATGCTGGCGATTGGGCGGAGGAAGACCAGGCCGTCGGCAAATTTTTCGAGAAATTCGGCGGCCGTCTACCGGCCGCGCTTCGCGACCAGCACAAAGCCCTCGGCGAACGCCTCTCCGGCTCGTCCGTCGTCACCCGCTAGAAATTATTTACGGTTTTTCGGGTGCCCCACCCTTCGCGCTTTCTGCGAAGGGTGGGGCCTTTCCTGTAATCCGGCTGTCCTTGACCGATTGTCATTCCGAGGAGCGAGGCGACGCGCGCAGTGTGCGTCCCGGCGCCTTCCGCCGGAAAGGAATCTGCTTTTGGTTTTGCGGGTGCCGTTTACCCTCAGCGCAGCCGAAGGGCACTCTTCGCGCCGCGGTCACACGCACCACGCGAATCGTTCTGGCCGCGCCCGCGCGGCCGGCCCGCAATTCCACTTCATACTCGACCGCCTCGCCTCGCTTCACCGTCCCATCAATCCTTGCGTTCGCCGCCTCGCTCCCATCCCGACGGTACAGCTTCACTCGCACCTCGTACCCCTCGCCGTCCGCCAGATTCCCCGGCGAAATCACCAGCCGGTATTTTCCAGCCTGCGGCCGCCGCACCTGCAACGTCTGCGTCGTGCTCGTGTCCACACGTCCGCTATCGAACGCCGCCAGTGCGTCCTCGAAATATGAAGCTCCAGGAATCTCCCGCACCTGTTTCTTCGTTCGCGGATCGTACCCGGTCTCTTTCCCATTTCGCGCAATCAACAGCAGCTGTACATCCGCCGCCACGACACTCAACTCGCTCCCATGCGCTCGCGATTTTGCACTCGGCGCTCCAGACGCCCGCAGCAGCCCGGCCCCGCAAGCGACGGCGACAATCGCAACGACGACCCAAGCCGCGATGGCGCGGCCAGTTCGCGCTTTGCCGGGTGCCGCACTCTTCGCGGTGTTCGCGAAGGGTGCGGGTTTTCCGGACTGCAGCTGAACTCGCGCTTTTGTTAGGCAACCCCTTGCCCGCCGCTCGTCTCGCACGCTAATCCGCCTTCGCACTCGTTTCCAAATGCCTCTTATACGCATACACCACCGCCAGCAGCGGCGAGCGCCAGAAACACTCCCCAAATCGGAATCACAAACGCCAGCACAATCGGCGTCAGTATCGACGCCCACATCGGCACCTTCGCCGTGCGCTTCATCAGGCAGGGCTGCAGCGCCAGCGTGTCGATCGCCACGATGCCCGCGTAAATCCCCAGCACGTACAGCGGATGCTGCCAGTCGCCCCAGTGAATCGCCGCCATCGCCGTCGGGCCCACCATCCCCAACGCCGGCCCCAGGTGCGGGACGAACTGCAGCACCGCCGCTAGTCCCGCCCACAGCGGCGCCAGCGGCACTCCCAGCGCGTGCAGCCCGATGTACCACAGCGCGCCCACCGCCAGCGAATCTTCCGTCTGCGCGATCAGCCAGTTCTTCAGCGCCCCGCCCGCCACCCGCAAATGCTCGTCCAGATTCATTCCTACTAGGATGCATCAACAACTCTCCCGCGCAGCGGATCCACCGAGCCTCTCCCAATGGCTCATCGCCTCCCCGCCACAAGCTGTCATCCCGACGGAGGCCGCTCTTTGGCCGACGAGGGATCTGCTTTTGCCTTGCGCCTGATCCGGCTGCTGCCACGGGCGGATTTACTGTCTCGCGCCACGCCGTTGATCGCCTCTGCCCAAAACGAGTAAACTCTCGCCGAGCCTACGCGACTTTGAACACTCTCTACTACGGCGACAACCTGGACGTCCTCCGCCGCCACATCAAGGACGAGACCGTCGACCTCGTTTACCTCGACCCTCCTTTCAAATCCAATCAGGATTACAACGTCCTCTTCGCCGAAAAAGACGGAACGGGCGCCGCCTCGCAATTCAAAGCCTTCGAGGACACCTGGGAGTGGAACCAGGCCGCCGCCGCCCAGTATCAGGAAGTCGTGGAGGCCGGCGGTCGCGTCTCGGACGTAATGCAAGCGTTTCGCCGATTCCTGGGCACCAACGACATGCTCGCTTACCTCACCATGATGGCCCCGCGCCTCGTCGAACTCCGCCGCGTGCTGAAGTCAACCGGCAGCATTTACCTCCACTGCGATCCGACCGCAAGCCATTACCTCAAGCTCCTGATGGACGCAATCTTCGGCCCTCAGTTCTTCCGAAACGAAATCATCTGGAAGAGAACAAGTGCCCACAGCAGCGCAAAGCGGTATGGGCCGGTTCACGACGTCATCTTGTTCTACGAACGTTCAGAAGAGATGCGATGGATCGGCGGACACGAAGCCTACGACGACTCGTACATCAAGCAGCGTTTCGCGCGCGGTGAGGAGCGGCCCTGGAAAGACGCCGATCTAACTGGATCCGGCGTGCGACGGGGCGAAACGGGGGAAGTATGGCGGGGCTTCGATGTAACGGCTAAAGGGCGACATTGGGCATACCCGCCGAGTGAGCTGAACAAGCTAGATTCTGCCGGCCTGATCTACTGGCCCGAGAAAAAGGGCGGTTGGCCAAGGTTGAAAAAATATCTTGATACAGCGAAAGGCCTCCCCCTGCAGGACGTATGGACGGAGATATTCCCAATCAACTCCCAGGCGCAGGAGCGACTTGGCTACCCAACGCAAAAACCGGAGTTGCTGCTTGAACGCATCACCAAAGCAAGCAGCAATGAAGGCGACACGATCCTCGACCCATTCTGCGGCTGCGGCACAGCCATCGTGGTCGCCCAGCGCCTCAACCGAAACTGGATTGGCATCGACATCACGCACCTCGCAATTGGCCTGATTAAGAGCCGCCTGCGCGACGCTTTCGGCGACGAAATCTCGAAAACCTACGAAGTAGTCGGCGAGCCGGTCTCCGTTCCCGATGCGCTTGAACTCGCGAAGGAAGATCCTTATCAATTCCAATGGTGGGCGCTCGGACTCGTCGGCGCGCGGCGCAGCGAACAAAGAAAAGGCAGCGATCAGGGCATCGACGGACGCCTTTATTTCCACGACGAGGGCGATTCCGGTCGCACAAAGCAGATCATCCTCTCCGTGAAATCCGGCCACGTAAGCGTCAAGGACATCCGCGACCTGCGCGGCGTCATCGAGCGCGAAAAAGCTGAAGTCGGCGTCCTGCTTACTCTGGAAGATGCCACGAAGCCGATGAAGACCGAAGCCGCCGCTGCGGGATTTTACAAATCTCCCTGGGGCAGCCATCCGCGCCTCCAAATCCTCACCATCGCAGAGCTTCTTGAAGGCAAAGGCATCGATTACCCCCATCCGTCGAACGTCACATTTAAGCGGGCGCCCAAAGCCCTCCCTGCGCAAGCCGAGCAACTCACGCTCGAACCTCCTGCAAAACATTCCAAATCAAGCCGCCGCGAATAACCTCGCGGTACTGGATCGCAAGTACAGGTCGACGCACCTGTACTTCTTTCCTCGTAATTCCTGTTGAAATCCGCGCACGGAAGTCCGAACGTAGAAGCTTGTATTCGCTGGCGAACTGAGACCGAAGGAGGGGAGACCGAATGGCATCGCGAGAGGCACGATGGACGGCCTGCGACAAAATCTCATCGGCCTTGACGCGCAATCTAGGTGCTCGAAGTTGGGCTCGCCGTCAGCCGGAAGCCAGCCCATCCCGCAGTGCAATTTCAGGTGCGCTACCCGGAACAGTCAATCGAGTAGAATCAGGTCTAACTCATAGAAAACAAACGCTCGCGACCCGCTCTACCCGGAACGTCCCGGCGCACCGAATTTTTCGCTTCGCTTTTGCCGCACTCGTTGCACTCTTCGCGCTCGCGGCATATCCAGCGCAAGCCGCGCAATCGTCCAAGCATATGAAACGTGCCGCCGCATCGAAATCAAAATCATCCATGGAAACCAAACTCATGGTCGCTCCCGATCTCGCCGAGCAAGTCGCCAAATTCAAGCCCATCCATATCTCGTTCGACCCGAGCGGCCTCACCGAGAACGAAAAGAAAATGGTCGATAAGCTCGTCGACGCCGCCGGCTTGCTCGACTGCATCTACTGGCGCCAAAGCGATCCGGAAGGTTTGAAGCTCTATCTTTCGCTCGCCGATCAACACGATCGCCAAAGCGAGCTCCTCCGAAAATATCTGAAAATCAACGGCGGCCGCTTCGATCTGATCGACGACAACAAGCCCTTCGTCGGCACGAAGCCCTTGCCGCCCGGCGCCGGATTTTTCCCTTGGGGCATGACCAAGCAGGAGTTCGATTCCTACGTCGCCGCGCATCCCGACCAAAAGGTCGCGCTCTACGATCCGCGGGCCATGGTCGTTCGCGATGGCGATCAGTTAAAGGCCGTTCCCTATCACACCGCGTTCCGAAAATTTTTGGTGCCGATGGCGCGCGACCTGCGCGAAGCCTCCGAACTCACTCCCGATCCCGCGTTCGCCAATTTCCTGCGCCTGCGCGCCCACGCGCTGCTCACCGATGACTATTTCCCGAGCGACATCGCCTGGCTCGACCTGAAGAATCCGAAGTTCGACATCATCTTCGCGCCCTACGAGGTCTATCTCGACGGCCTCCTCGGCGTGAAAACGTCCTACGGCGCGTCGGTCATGATCCGCAACGACGCCGAAAGCAAAAAGCTCGAGGTCTATCAGAAATACATCCCGCAACTGCAGCGATCGCTTCCCTTGCCTGCCGCGGATTTGCCCTCCAAGCGCGGCCACCAATCGCCCATGGAAGTCGTCGACGCGATTTACCGCTCCGGCGATCTGCTGCACGGCTATCAGGCCGTCGCCGATAATCTGCCCAACGATCCGCGCATCCACGTGCTCAAGGGCTCGAAGAAGATTTTCTGGAAGAATTTCATGGACGCGCGCGTCAACGACGTCATCCTCCCGCTCGTCCAGCATTTGATGGTTCCCGATCAGGCCGCCATGGTCTCCGGCGACGGCACGCTGCAATTCGTCATCCTGCATGAGATTTCGCACGGCCTTGGGCCGTCGTTCGTGCGCACGCCCAAAGGCAAGGTCGATATCGGCGAAGCGATCGGCCCCGATTACTCGGCGCTGGAAGAATCGAAAGCGGACGTCGTCGGCATGCGCTGCGTGTACTGGCTGGTCCAGCACGGCGTGATCCCCAAAGACAAGCTCGACGGTATCTACGCCTCCTACCTCGGCGAGACCTTTCGCACCATCCGCTTCGGCATCGCCGAAGCGCACGGCAAAGGCAGCATGATGGAGATCAATTACTTGACCGAGCAGGGCGCCATCCGCCGGGATTCTGGAACCGGCCTCTACGAAGTCGATTTCGCGAAAATGCCCGCTGCGTTTGACTCGCTCTCAAAGAAGCTGCTCACGATCGAGGCCACTGGCGACCGCGCTGGCACTCATGCGTGGTTCAAGAGATACGCCGTGATGCCGCCGGAGCTCTCCGCTGCGCTGGCGAAATGCTCGAACGTGCCGGTGGACGTCGATCCGACGTTCGATTTCAACCCGCCGCTTCAGTAGCGCTCAAATGCGAATACGCCGCTTGGTTTATAGGGGGTCGGAGCTTTCAGATCCGACGTAATGGCGTATGGATTCAGTGGGCCTTAGCCCCTGAGGCCATGTTGATTTCATTGTTGGAAGTGGCGAATCAGGATGCTGGCAGCCTATGAATTACAAAATGGACTGGATCGCGGCGTCGATGGCCACGTGCGTCTGCGGAAATCCGTTTATTAGAAAGGTCTCGCCGGAGTCATTGCGAAAATGGAGGTACCGCGAAATCAGGTAATCTTCGTCGAACGCGCTGAACGCGCTTTCCGCCTCCGCGCGGGAAAGCCCCAGCGCGCTGAGCGCCGCGGGCTGGCCGTACCCGCCGCTGGCCGCGAGGTAGCGCTCCACCAGTTCGCGTAACCGCAAGCCGGCGCCGGGCTTAGGCGCGCTTGAAGTCATGGCCGCGATCTTAACAGATCGATCATCGCGCTGCCATGCGCGCGTGATTTGCTGCTTCGTGCAAGCGCCTTGCGTTCCAGAGGCCCCGGCGTTTATACTGAAGATGCTTCGAGACTGGGTCGCACGAAACAGTGGGCGCGAGCCCACTTTTTTGTTGGGCGCATATTCCGGTTTCCGAGCAGCGGTCCCGGCGGTGCGTTGGGGGCCCCGGCGAAAACGATGGACTTGGCAAAGATACGCGAGGCTGCGGAGCGAGTGGCGCGTTCGGAGGGCCTCGAAATATTCGACGTGGAGTGGAAGATCGGCAAGCAGCGGTCCCTGCGGGTTTATATCGACCGCGTTCCGGACCCGTCGAATCCGGAAAGCAACGCGGGGATCAGCCACAATGATTGCCAGCGCGTTAGCGACCAGTTGAGTGTAATTCTTGACGTTGAGGATTTAGTACCGGGCCCCGGTTACGTTCTGGAAATCAGCTCGCCGGGTCTCGATCGCAAGCTGGTGAAAGCCGCTGATTATGAGCGGTTTGCCGGGCGCTTGGCGCGCATCTGGGTGAACGAGCCCATCGAGAATCAGAAGTTTCTCGAGGGCCGGCTGGCCGGCTTCGCCGAAGGTAACGTCAAGCTGGCCGTGAAAGACCGCGAATTGTCGGTACCGTTCGCCGACATTCGCAAAGCCAATTTGGTGGTCGAGCTGTAGGTTCAGGTGTTAGGGAGACACGGACATGGCGAGTCTGCTGTACCAGACAATCGAGCAGATCAGCCGGGAAAAGCATATCGAACCGGAGATCATCGTCGCGGCCATCGAGGACGCCATGGTGGTGGCGGCGCGCAAGTATTACCGCACGGAGGAAGACCTCCGCTCCAAGTTCAATGCTGATACCGGGCACGTGGACGTGTTTTCGGTGCAGACCGTCGTCGAAGAAGTCGCCGACCCGCTGCGCGAAATTTCGCTCGCCGATGCGCGCAAAGTCGATCCGGCGATCGAGGTAGGCGACGAAATTACGCGTCCCAAACCCACCGAGGTGCTCGGCCGCATTGCGGCGCAAACCGCCAAGCAGGTGATCCTGCAAAAAGTGCGCGAAGCCGAGCGCGACACCGTTTACAACGAATATCATACACGCGTCGGCGAACTGGTGAATTGCGTGGTCAAGCGCACCGAGGGCCCCGACCTGATCGTCGATTTGGGCCGCACCGAAGCGCGCCTTCCCAAGCGCGAACAATCGCGCCTCGAGGCCTACAACATCGGTGACCGGCTGCGCGTGACGATTCGCGCCGTGGAGCGCGCCGCCAAGGGTCCGCAGGTGGTGGTTTCGCGCGCCGATCCCATCCTGGTCCAGCGGCTGTTCGAAATGGAAGTCCCGGAAATTTACGACGCCACGGTGCAGATCCGCGCGGTGGCCCGCGAAGCGGGCGAGCGCACGAAAATCGCCGTGGAAAGCCGCGATAAGGACGTCGATCCCGTCGGCGCCTGCGTGGGCATGAAGGGCATGCGCGTGCAGTCCATCATCCGCGAACTGCGCGGCGAGAAAATTGACATCATTCCGTACAGTGAAGAGACGGTGGCGTTCGCCCAGAAGGCGTTGAGCCCGGCGAAAGTGACGCGCGTGCAGATCGTCGATCCCGAAGAAAAACGCCTCGAGGTGATCGTCGAGGATACGCAGCTTTCACTGGCCATCGGCAAGAAGGGACAGAACGTCCGCCTGGCCAGCAAGCTGATCGGCTGGAATATCGACATCAAGAGCGAGGAGGAAAAGCGGCGCGAAATCGAAGCGCAGATGGCCGCGCTCACCGCTCCCGGCACTTCCCTCACCGAACTGGCCGGCGTGGGGCCGAAAACCATCGAAAAGCTGGAAGCGGCGGGGATTACCTCCATCGAAAAACTCGCGGACATGACCCCGGAGCAGTTGGTTGAAATCCCCGGCATCGGTGAGAAAATGGTGGAGAAGATTCACCAATCCGTGGCGGCGTATTTCCAGGCTCTGGACGCGCAGGCTACAGCCGCACCAGAACAACCAGTCGCGGAGGAGTCGCCCGCGGAGACGGCTGGCGAAGGCGAAGCGATAGCGGCAGCCGAGGAGACAACGGCGGAAGCCACCGAAGTAAGCGCGGTGGACGACTCAGGCGAATCCGCTGTGGCTGAAACGGAAACCGATAGCGAGTTGGAAGCCGCGCCGGAAGAGCACACCGCCGTCGAAACGCCGGAGACCCCGGCAGAGCAAGAGGCTTCGGCCGCGGAGGACAGTGCGGAGAAATAGCGCGGCCAACGAGACTCGACCACGAAATTCAAGAGTAAGAAGTTAGGAGCGAATGACAGATTCCAATCAAATTCGGATTAATGAGTTAGCTCGGGAGCTTGAGATCAAGGCCAAGGTGCTGATCGAGTACCTGCCGCAGATCGGCGTCGCCGAGAAAAAGACGCACTCCAGCTCGCTCGATCTCGACCATGCGGAGTTGGTGCGCAAACATTTCCTGCAACTTGCGGCAGAAGAGGCCGCGGCCGAAGCGGCGAAATCCGCACCGGCCAGGAGGCCCGCGCCGCGCCCTGCTCCCACTGCCGCTGCTCCCGCGCCGCCACCTCCGGCCGCGCCGCCGCAGACTGCTCCAATCCCTGCGCCGAGCGCGCCGTCCGCTCCGGCTGGAGCTGCGCGCCCTGCTGCTGCGCCTCCGCCTGCTGCGCCGACTCCTTCTCCTGCAAACGCGCCTGCCCAACCAGCGGCGGCGAGACCGGCTGCGGCAGCTCCGGCAGCCAGACTGACAGCGCCAGCTACCGCGCATCCAACTCATCCGACCACTCCGGTGCAGCAACGTCCGGCAGCAGCAGGGCCCGGCGCGCCGGCCCCGCAACCGGGGCAGCCTGCGCCTGGGCCCGGAATGACGCCGCCACGACCTGGTGCGCCTCCAAGACCCGCGGGCGCGCCACCATCTGGCCAAAGACCGCCGATGCGTCCCGGCCAGCCGCTGCAGAGCCGCCCCGGCCAGCCGTTTCAGAACCGCCCCGGTGCACCGCAAGGAATGCGTCCAGGGGCAGCTCCCGGACAGAATCGTCCCGGAGGGCCACCGCGCCCCGGCGCTCCGCAGCGCCCAGGCGGGCCTCCACCACGATTTCCGCAACGCCCCGGAACGGGACGTCCCGGGCAAGGTCCCGGCGGCCAGCGTCCGGGAGGACCACGGCCCGGAGGGCCGCGCCCCGGCGGACCGGGAGGTGCAGGAATTCCGAAGGCAGAGCCCGGGAAGCCGCTTTACGCGCGCAAGCCGCCCGCGACCCGCGGGCGCCCGCTCATTGAGAAACGATTCGCGGAAGGCGAGCGCAGACTCCATCCCGTGCGGACGCGCCCGGGAGCCGGCGCGGGCCGAGGAACGGCTCAAGCCGAGCCGGTCGCTCCGGTTCAGCGCGAACCGCGTGAGGTGACGGTCACCGAAGGAATCACCGTTCGGGAACTCGCGGAGAAGCTCGACCTCCGCGCAAAGGAACTGCTGAAAACACTGCTCGATCGCGGCATGTTCGCCAGCATCAACCAGGCGCTGGACGTCGCCACGGCCACGAGCCTTGCCGAAGCCTTCAACGGCATCGTGAAGGTGGTCACGTTTGAAGAGCAGTTGGTCGAAGAAGAAAAAGTCCGCGAAGAGCGCACCGGCAATCTGCTGCCGCGCGCTCCGGTGGTGACCGTGATGGGCCACGTCGACCACGGCAAGACGAGTTTGCTCGACGCGGTTCGCGAGACCGAAGTAGCCGCGGGCGAAGCCGGCGGAATCACGCAACACATCGGCGCATACGAAGCGCACGTGGGCGACCGGAGAATCGTGTTCATCGATACGCCGGGCCACGAAGCGTTCACGCGCATGCGCGCACGCGGCGCGAAGGTCACCGACATCGTCGTGCTCGTTGTAGCCGCTGACGATGGCGTGATGCCGCAAACCGAAGAAGCTATCGCCCATGCCAAGGCTGCCGGCGTGCCGATCGTCGTGGCCGTGAACAAGATCGACAAGCCCGAAGCGCAGCCCGAACGCGTCAAGCGACAGTTGGCCGATCGCGGCCTCATGCCGGAAGAATGGGGCGGCGAGACGGTGATGGTGGATGTCTCCGCAAAAACCAAAAAGAATCTGCCGCGGCTGCTCGAAATGATTTTGCTGGTGGCCGATTTGCGCGAGCTAAAAGCCGATCCCGATGCGCCGGCCAACGGCACAGTGCTCGAATCGCGCGTGGACAAAGGCCGCGGCCCCGTTGCGACCGTGCTGGTGCAAAACGGCTCACTGCACGTGGGCGACGTGTTTATCGTCGGCGCCGTGTACGGCAAAGTGCGCGCGATGTTTGACGATCGCGGCCGCCCCATCAAGCAGGCCGGACCGGCCACTCCCGTCGAAGTGCTCGGATTGCAGGGTGTTCCGGAGGCCGGCGACCAGTTCCAGGTGGCGGACGAAGCGAAGGCACGCCACATCGTGGAATACCGGCAGTCGAAACAGCGCGAAGCATCGTTGGCCAAGACGGCATCCGGCCGGCTTACGCTCGATCAATTGCACGAGCAGTTGCGCGCGGGCGAGGTGAAGGAACTGGAGGTGTTGATCAAGGCGGACGTGCAAGGCTCGGTGGAAGTGCTGAGCGAAATGCTGCCGAAGATCTCCACGGACCAGGTGAAGCTGAAGGTGATCCAGGCGAGCGTCGGCGCGGTGACGGAATCGGACGTGATTTTGGCGTCCGCTTCGAATGCCGTGATCGTGGCGTTCAACGTGCGGCCCGAACGCAAAGCCGCCGAACTGGCGCAGCGCGAAGGCGTGGATATCCGGCTGCATACGATCATCTACGAGCTGATCGACGAGATGAAGAAGGCGATGGTCGGATTGCTGACGCCGGTAGTGAAGGAAACGGTCCTTGGACGCGCGGAGGTGCGCGATACGTTCCGCGTGAAGGGCGTGGGTATGATCGCTGGCTGCTCGGTGCAGGACGGCATCATGAAGCGCGACGCGGAAGTGCGCGTGCTGCGCGACAACGTGGTGATCTACACCGGCAAGGTGATTTCGCTGCGCCGCTTCAAGGAAGATGTGAATGAAGTGCGATCCGGATTCGAATGCGGCGTGGGAATTTCGAATTTCAACGACGTGAAAGTGGGCGATATCCTGGAATGCTTCAAGATGGAAAAGATGGCGGCCCCAGAGGTGCTGGCAGGAGAGAGCGCTCGCTGAGCGGAACGCGCCGATGCGCGGCGCGGGTGACGCAATCGTCGCGCTGAATCTCTTCTCCGGAATGCAATGGGGGGCGGAAATGCCGATCGGCCTTCTCACCCTGGAAATTCACATCCGTGATGCGCGGTCTCTCAAAGACAAGCGGCAGGTCCTGCGCAGCTTGAAGGACCGATTGCGCGCCCACTTCAACGTGGCGGTGGCGGAGCTGGATCATCAGGATCTGTGGCAGCGCTCGCGCGTGGGCGTGGTGAGCATTTCGGGCGACGGCAAGCACTTGGAGCAGTCGCTGCAAGCGATCGCCGAGGAATCGGAGCGCGTGCTGGGGCGCGATCTGGTGTCGCAGGAGATCGAGTACTTCGAGGACGGAATATGAGCGCCAGCGGACACCGCGTGGAACGAGTCGCGGAGGAAATTCGCAATGAAGTCAGCCTGATGCTTGCGGGCGAGCTGAAAGACCCGCGCCTGGCGGTGCCGGTGAGCGTCACGGAAGTGCGCCTGAGGCCGGGCATGCGCGCGGTGCACGTGTTCGTGCGGCTGGAAGGAACCGAAAAAGAGCGCGCCGCGGCGCTGGCCGGATTGAAGAAGGCCGCTGGCTTCGTGCGGCACGAATTAGTGGAGCGCCTGCGGCTGCGGCGCGCGCCCGAAGTGCTCTTCATGCTCGATGAATCGGAAGAATACGGGCACCATATCGACGAGCTTCTGCAAAAGGTGCAGCACCCGGAAAAATCCTGAAGGCGCGCCGCGATGGCGGCCGTCCGGCTGTTCCTTGTGAATAGCCGGGAGGCCGCACCGATCGCGACGGGCGCGCCGCAAATTTGATGCCTCGCACTCCACAGCCACCTCCCATCGACGGGATTCTGGTCGTCCGCAAGCCGCGCGGGAAAACCTCGCACGACGTGGTCGAAGCGGTGCGCCGAATCGTCGGATTCCGGCAGATCGGGCATCTGGGCACGCTCGATCCGCTGGCGACGGGAGTTCTGGTGCTGGCGCTGGGCCGGGCCACGCGGCTGGCGCGGTTTTACGCCGGACGCCGCAAGCGCTACGCCTGCGCCGCACGGTTCGGATTCGCGACGGACACCTACGATGCCGACGGCGAGCCGGTTTCGCCGGACACGGCACCGTCGCTGGATGCTTCAATATTGAAGGATCTCGCGTCGAGGTTTGTGGGGAAAATTCAGCAAACGCCTCCGGCCTTTTCCGCGAAGAAGATTCACGGGCGTCCCGCGCACGAGCTCGCGCGGAAACACAAGCCCGTCGAGCTCGCGCCGGTCGAAGTGGAGGTGTACGAATTCCGGCTGACCGGCGTGGAAGGCTCCGTGGCGCGATTCGTGGTGGAATGCGGCGCTGGCACGTACATTCGCGCGCTGGCACATGATCTTGGCAAGCTGCACGGAGCCGGAGCGCATCTGGCGGAAATCGAGCGCACGGCGGTGGGCGAATTTACTCTCGATCAGGCCGTCTCGATCGAAGAGCTGGCCGAAGACGCCAAAGCGGGAAAACTCGCCTCGCGCGTGATTCCGCTCGAAAATCTGCTTCCGGAATTGCCCCGCGCGGTGGTGCTGCCGATCGTCGAAAAGCGCATCCGGCACGGCGCGAAATTCAATTTGCCGCTCGCGCAGATTCAGCCGGGTCAGACGACGGCCGCGCAGGGCGCGCCCGCGCAGCTCGATTCGGGCGATTGGAAGCCGCCACGGCTGCGCGTCTTCAACCAGCAAGGGCAGCTGATCGCCATCGCCGAGGCGGTGGTGCCGCGGACCTATCAGCCAGTGCTGGTGCTCGAAGCGGCCGCACAGCCCTGACCGTAACTCTCGCGAAAACCGGACAAATCGGGCACACTGAACTCCTGAGAGGAGCCGTTTAGGGCCGTTTTGCAGGTTCGGTCGCCGCTTCCCGGCCCCCAGGCCTGCTTCCCGGGAATTCGGACGCTCTACGCGGTTTGTGAAGCTTCACACCGCCATTCTACGTGGCTACCGAACCCGCCTTTTCACCCGCCCCCGCTGATTGACTAAATTGCGCGTGAAATCTCGGCGTTTCGCTGCGAGAAAGATCACGCCCCAGACGTGCCGTGAAGCCGCTCTAGCGCTCGCTTGGAACTTGTTGCTGCGGGGCTGTTTGCTGCGGAGAAGTTTCTCTCTGGCGCTCCGAGCGGGGGACATTGAATGGCTCGCGCGGAGCGGGTCGCGGGCGAGGCGGGAATTGGCCGCCGGGCGCAAAGCCGCCGCGAGTGAATCCCCCGACTTGGCCTTCAGGAGGGCCTTGCCCGGCGTAGATGACGTGATCCCTGTGCGGCGCGAGCCGGACCATCCGCGGCGTTACCAGGACCAGCAACTCCGTCCGCTGTTCCTGCGCGTTGTGATTGGACGATAGCCACTGGATTCCCGGCAGCTGGCCGGCTCCGGGCAGGCCGTTTAGCGCGGTGGTGGACTGCGATTGCATGAAACCCGCCAGGATGGCCGTCTGATTTTCCTTCACGCGAACGGTCTGGTCGACCGACTGATTGTTGATCACCGGAATGGAATTGTAGCTTTGCGACGCCAGGCTGCTGTTTTCGAATTTGAGCTGGAGCGTGACTTCGCCATCGGGATGAATGCGCGGCGTCGCTTTGATCTTCAGCCCGATATCGAGATATTCCACGCCGGGGAATACGCTGGCGGGGAGCCCATTGCCCGGCCCGACGAAGCTGGACGAATTCAGGATGACCGTTGCGTCGTTGGAATCCTTATTCGCAGTGGCCACGTCGATTTTGCCGTCGCCGTTGAAATCCGCCGAGGTGATCGCGACGGGCGATTGATCGACGGGCAGCTCAAAATTCGGCCCGAAGAGCCCGCTTCCGAGATTCAGCAGCACCGAAACGGCGTTGTCCGTCTCGTCCGTCACGGCAAGGTCGTCCGTGCCATCGACGTTGAAGTCGCCCACGGCGATGGCCGTGGGGCCGTTGCCCGCCGGAAAGTCGCGTATGGTGCCGCCTGCGAATGTGCCATTGCCGACGCTCGAATCGTTGATATTCGGCTGGCCGAGCAGAATCGATACGGTGTTGCCGGTGTTCGTGGAAGTCGGCGCGCCGTTATTGGCGACGGCCAGATCGGTGATGCCGTCGCCGTTGAAGTCGCCGGTGGCAACGAAAATCGGCGAATTCCCTGTCGCGTAATCGGTGCGTGTTTGAAAAGTGCCGTCGCCATTGCCGAGAAACACGGAGACCGTGTCGTTGCCTTCGTCGGCAACGGCGAAATCGATGTGGCCGCTGTTGGTGAACGTACCCGTCGCCAGGCCCGCGGGTTTGTAGCCGGCCGGAAGCTGGATCAGCGCCGGTGAGGAAGATGAAGTGCTGAAGGTGCCGTCGGAATTGATCTGAAAAATCGAGATGGAATTGTCGGTCTGATTGGCAACGGCGATATCGACGTTGTTACCGACCAGTCCGTTGTGAAAATTCGCGACGGCCACGGACACCGGCAAATTGCCGGTCGCAGCGCTGATCGCCGGCTGAAATGTGCCGTCGCCATTGCCCAGAAGGATGGAGACGTTTCCGCCCTGGCCACTGGCGTTCGTGCTGGTGACAACGAGATCCTCGTGTCCATCGCCATTGAAATCGTATGCGGCGAGCGCGGTGGGCTCGAATCCGGCCGGCAGCTGCACCGTGCTGGGCGTCTGGAACGTGCCGTCGCCGTTGCCCTGCAGAATCGAGATGGTGCCGTCGGCCTGGTTCGCCACCGCGAGGTCCGTGGTCGTCGTGGACGAGGAATCGTCAAAGTTCGCGGCCACGATCGCGGAAGGAGTTTTTCCAACCGCGTAATTCGTGGTCGGAAAATTCTCCGAGCTTACACCCGGCACGCTGGCCCCGGTTCCCGCGAAGCTCGACGAATACACGGCCAGCGATACGGGAATGCGGTCGCCGACGAAAAAGGTGGCGGGCTGGCCATCCTGCGCCCGAAGCAATACGCGGCGCCCGCTCTTTACCAGAGACAGCATTTCCGAGAAGTTCGCGGTGGCGCCGGGCATGGTGGCCAGAAACGTGCTGTCTCCTCCGCCGAAAGCGACCAGCGGCGGAATCAGCGAACCGAGCCCCAACTGCCCCGCGCCCAGCAACGACGCGATCTGCGTGGGCGAAAGCCCCGAAAGCGACGAAGGCAACCCGAAAATCTGGTTGATTACGTCGACTAGCGAAGACCCGCCCGCTTCGATCTGCTGAATCTGCTGCGTATTCAGGGAAAATGCGTGAGACGTCTGCGGCGGCACCACGCCCAGCTGGCGCGCGTAGTTGCGATCGACTTCGAGAACTTCGAATTCCAGAATCATTTCCCCGGCCGGCTCTTCCAGCTGGTGAATCAGGTCGGAAGCGACGGCGATCGCCCGCGGACCGGCGCGCAGCGTGATGGTGCGGCTCGCGAGATTGAGGCTGGAGCGGGTAATGCCGGTGATCTCGCGCACGGCGCGAAACATCTCCGTCATGTCATTCGGAGTCTCGGAGTCGGGCAGCAGCACGGTGCGGACGAGAGACGGCTCGTAGTCGCGCCGCTTGGCCGGCGTATTGTCGGTCACGAAAAACAGGTGCGGAGCGAGCGGGCGCCAGAATGTGCCGGTGGCATCGCCGAGCAGACGCGCGGCGGTGAGGAAATCGACGCCGCTGACGCGAAAACGAACCTGCCGCGGAAGCAAATCCACATCGAACGCCACGTCGACGCCAAATTTTCGCGCGAGATCTTCCCACGCTCCGCGCGCATCGCCGCGATAATCAAAATTCCGCGTGCCACGCTGATATTCGAGGCGCGGTTCGCCCGCGAGCTTCGGCCCGGGCGTCTCGCGCACTTGCACCGGCTTCGCTGCGGTCAGTTCGGCGATGCGCGCTCGGATCACGCCGTTCAACGGATCGAGATAGCCTGCCTCGCGGAGCTGGTTCAAGGCTTCGTCGACCCGCCCGGCAATGGCGTCGCGCTCCGCGGTATTCACTTTGATCTGCACGAGCCGACTTTTGGCCATCTCGCGCATCAAAAAGTATTCACGATCGTTGGGCGCCAGGCTTACCGCTTCGGCGTAATCGTCGTAGGCCGTTTGCCAGTCCTGCACCTTCTCAGCTCGGAGGGCCTGGCGATACGCTTGCTTGGCTTTTTTGGCATCGGGTTTAGCCGCAGGCGCGAGGCTTACCTTGGGCATGGACGGCGTTTGCTGCACATTCGCGCGTGTCTGCGCTCGGGCGGAAATGCCCAACGTAGCGAGCAAAATCGCCGGCGTAAGCAGCAGATTCCCAAAGCGCGCAAGGGTGAGCCGCAGTCGAGCAAGTAGCGGAGTGGACATAAAGAACGTGAGATGCGTATTGTACAGGGTTTGCCGTCGGGTCAGAGGGGGTGTGGAGAAGTTTCCGCCAGGGCACATCGTCTGCCGCAGGAGCCACTTCCCGGCCGACAGTACCGTGTATCGGCAACTAGCAAAAGTAATTGCGCCAGATGGCGGAGTGGGGTAAACTCCTTTGTGTAGTTGCAAATCGTTTACAACTGGCTTTTTGAATGATCTCAGCTTTACTAGTTGCTCTCCGAGAAGGCGTCGAAGCCGCGCTCGTCGTCGGCATCGTGCTGGTCTATTTGGACCGCAGCGGCCGGCGCGCCCTGAAGCGCTATGCCTGGGGCGGAGTTATCCTCGCAACCCTCGCTAGTATAGCCGCCGCGGCGGCCCTCCAAAAGCTGCAGATTAGCGAAGATGGATTCGAAGGCGTGCTGATGCTGATCGCATCGGCGCTGGTCGTCACGGTCATCATCTGGATGAACCGCGTGGCCCATAGCCTGCGAAAAGAAATCGAAGATCGCGTGGCGAGCTATGCGGAAAAAACCACATGGGCCGCGGGGTGGGGTATCGGCGCGTTCGTGTTCTTCATGGTCGTGCGCGAAGGCGCCGAGCTGGTGCTGATCCTGCGCGCCGTGGAGCTTTCGACCGAAGGATTGCAGGTCTGGATCGGAACGATCCTCGGCATCGCGCTGGCCGTGGCCGTCGGCTACTTTTTCTTCCAGGGAACCCTGCGCATTCCCCTGCACCGCTTTTTCCGCGCCACCAGCATCATCCTGATGGTGGTCGCGTTCCAACTGGCGCTGACCGGATTGCATGAGCTGAGCGAGGCGATGTGGATCTGGTCGAGCAAAATGGAAATGGCCACGATCGGGCCCATCGTGCGCAACGAAGTTTTCTTTTTTGCGGTGATTTTGGGCGTGGCGGCGTTGGTGGTGATGCGTGAATGGTTTGCCGCGCGGCGTCCGCCCGACGATCCCAATCTGAACGCGGCCGAGCGCCGCAAGCTCGAATGGGAATTCAAGAAGCAGCGCCGCTGGAGCTTCGCGGCGGCCACGCTGTGCGCGGTGGTGGTGATCTCGCTGGCGGCGGAATTTGCGTACGCGCGGGTGACCAACGCGCAATCGCCGGCGACGATACTTCGCGCCAAAAACGGCGAGGTCAGCATCCCTCTTTCCGCGCTTCGCGACACCAACATGCACTTTTACACCGCCGACGTGAACAACACCGCCATCCGCTTTTTCATCATTCACGAAAACGGCGGCGATTACATCGTGGCGCTGGACGCGTGCCAGATTTGCGGCTGGGCCGGCTACCGGCAGCAGGGACAAAACGTGGTGTGCCGCAACTGCGGCGCGACGATCTATATTCCGTCCATTGGCCAAAAGGGCGGCTGCAATCCGATACCCGTGAAGTCGGCCGTGGAAGGCGCAAACGTCGTGATCGATCTTCCCGCGCTCAAAACCGCCGCGGCGAAAGTTCACTCGTAGAAAACTTATGTTTGCCCGTCTCGTAAAGGAATCGTTCGTCCGCAATCCGCGCCGCAAAGTGCTGACGGCGGCGGCACTCGTGGTGGGCATGGCCGTAGCGACGGCAACTCTAAGCGTGGCGCTGGAAGTGGGCGACCGCATGGCGCGCGAGTTTCGCAGCCTGGGCGCCAACCTGCTGGTCACGCCGGAATCGGATACGCTGCCGCTGCAAATCGGCGGCGTGGATTACCGCCCGGTGAATGAAGGCGCGTACCTCAACGTCGCCGATCTCGGCAAGCTCAAAATGATTTTCTGGCGCAACAACATCCTTGGCTTCGCGCCGTTTCTCGATGTGCCCGCCACGATCTCCGGCAAAAGCGAAATTCATACCACGCTGATCGGCACCTGGTACGAGCACGAAGTGCCGGTGCCGGACGGCACGTCGTTCAAGACGGGCGTTCGTTCCACGCATCCCTGGTGGAAAATGCAAGGGCGGTGGTTTGACGACGACGCGAAAGAATGCGTTGTTGGCGCGACGCTCGCGGCCAACTATCCCGGGGGCATCACGCCCGGCCAGACGATCGAAATCGCCAGCCGCGCAGCGGGACCGGGCCCCGCGGCGCAACCGCTCGCACTGACCGTTGTCGGAATCGTTTCGACGGGCGGCGCAGAGGACAACGCCGTGCTCGCGCCGCTTTCCATCGCGCAGCAATTTTCAGGACACAGCGGCCAATTCCGCGAGCTTTTCGTCAGCGCGCTGACGAAACCCGCCGATGCGTTCGCCGAACGCGATCCCAAGACTCTGACGCCAACCGAATACGATCGCTGGTTCTGCTCGCCCTATATTTCATCCATCAGCTTTCAGATCGAGCAGGCGCTGCCCGGCACGGAAGTGCGGACCATTCGCCGCGTCGCCGATACCGAAGGCCGGGTGCTTTCGCGCATCAGCACGCTGCTATGGATCGTCACGATTGCGGCGCTGGCCGCGGCGGCGCTGGCCGTGGCGGCAACTTCGGCTGCCACGGTGCTGGAGCGGCGCGTGGAAATCGGGATCATGAAAGCCATCGGCGCGTCGAATTCGCTCGTGTCCGGAATCTTTTTGGCTGAGCAGCTCATGCTGGCAATCGTCGGCGGGACGATTGGGTTTGTCTGCGGCGCGGCGCTGGCGCGCGTGCTGGGCGAAAGTGTGTTCGGATCGCCCGCGCCATTGAACTTCGTGTTGCTGCCGATCGTGCTGGGAATCGCCGCGGCCGTCGCGATTATTGGCAGCCTGATTCCGCTGCGGCGCGCCGCGCACCTCGATCCCGCGCCGATTTTGAAAGGCGAATGATGTTTGGGCGTCTGCTCTTCAGGCTTTTGCGGGGGAATCGCGGACGGCTGGCCATCGCGCTGGTCGCGGTGATCAGCGGCGCCGCCGTTACTTCGGCGCTGCTGAACATCGAATTCGACATCGGGCGCAAGCTGGCGCAGGAATTTCGCACGCTGGGGCCGAATCTGGTGATCGCGCCGCGCGGAGGGATTCAGACGGACGATGCCGGCTCGGCTTCCGCCGTGCTGATGGACGAAAGCAGCGTCTCCAGCGCCCTTTCGCAAACCAATGCACAAGCGCCGCGGGGAGATCTGTTCGGCGCGGCGCCGTATCTTTACATCGTGGCGCGCGTGGGCGGCACGCCCGTGATGATCGCCGGAACGAAGCTCGACGAGGCGCGCGCGCTGAACCCTTCGTGGAAGCTCGAGGGAGATGCATCTGCGAGCGGCTGCATCGTGGGCCGCAACGTCGCGCAGCGGCTGAATCTCGCGCCCGGTGCGCAGTTTCAGATTCAATACGTCGGCCGCACCGCTGAGATGACCGTGGCCGCTGTCCTCGATTCCGGCGGCGCCGAGGACGATCAAATCCTCGCGCCCTTGCCCGCTGTGCAGCAGTTGGCGGCGTTGCCGGGGCGCATCGAGATCGAGCAACTGCGCGCGAAGGGCGACGACGCGGCGATTGCCGCATACGCGAAGCGGCTTGCAGCCGCGCTTCCCGCTTACGAAGTGCGCCCCATTCCGCAAGCGACGCAGGCGGAAGGAAACTTGCTGAAGCGCACGCGGCTGCTGGTGGGGTCGATGGTGATTTTGATTTTGACGCTGACGGCGCTGTGCGTCCTGGCCACCATGGCCGCGCTGGCGATGGAGCGCCGCGAGGACGTGGGCCTGATGAAAGCGCTCGGCGGGTCGATTGGGCGCATCGTGGCGCTTTTCGTGGCGGAAGTGGGAGTGCTCGGTGCGGCGGGCGGATTGATCGGCTGCGCGATTGGCGTGGTGCTGGCCGAATGGATGGGCCAGCGCGTGTTCGGAACGTCGATCACGCCGCGCTGGGAAATTTTCCCGGTGACGATGGTCCTGATGACGCTGGTGGCGATGACCGGCGCGCTGCCCTTGCGGCTGCTGGGGCGCGTGAAGCCGGCGTTGATTTTGCGGGGAGAATAGTGGCCGCGGTCGTACAAATCGAAGATCTGCGCAAAGAGTACGGCAACGTGCGTGCGCTCGACGGCGTCACGCTTAGCGTGGAAGAGGGCGAATGGATCGCCATCATGGGCCCCTCCGGCTCGGGCAAGACCACGCTCATCAACATTCTCGGCGGGCTGGACACGCCCACGTCGGGCCATGCGCTGGTGGACGGCACGGACGTGGCGCGGCTCGACGAAAGCGGGCTCACGCGCTTTCGCGCCGAAAAAATCGGCTTCGTCTTTCAACAGTTTCACCTGGTGCCCTACCTGACCGCCGTCGAAAACGTGATGCTGGCGCAATATTTCCATAGCACCACGGACGAAAAGGAAGCGCGCGAGGCGCTTCAGCGCGTGGGACTCGGCGGCCGTTTGCAGCACTTGCCGGCGCAACTTTCCGGCGGCGAGCAGCAGCGCGTGGCCGTGGCCCGCGCGCTGATCAACCATCCGAAATTGATTTTGGCAGATGAACCGACCGGCAACCTGGACGAGGCCAATCAGGAGATCATCGTCCAGCTGATGCGCGACCTCCATTCCGAGGGACACACGATCCTCATGGTCACGCACGCCGCCACGATGGGTCAGCTGGCCGACCGCCGCATCGAGTTGGCTCACGGGCGGCTGGTGCAGATCACCGAAATGTCCGCCGAGGACGAAGCGCAGTTCGATCACCTGCTGGAGCAGATTTGGATGGTCGGCGAAGAGGGCGATACTCCCGAACTCGACCGCGTCCGGCAATTCGACGTGCGCGATCCCGCGGCGGTGGTCGCGCGGCTGAAGGATTTGGGCCTGCTCGAATTGCAGAGCAGCAAAGTGGCGCTCACGCCCCACGGAGAAAATCGCGCGCGCGACATCGTCCGGCGGCGCCGCCTGGCCGAGCGGCTGCTGACCGATACATTCTCCGTGGCTGAGGCGGTAGCCGATTCGCACGCCTGCAAGTTCGAGCACATCATCAGCCCCGAACTCGACCAGCGCATCTGCACCTTCCTCGGCCACCCCAAAACCTGCCCCCACGGCAACCCCATCCCGCCCGGCCCCTGCTGCCCTTCCCGCTAAAGCAATCGCTGCCCTCCTGACGGCTGTCATCCCGACAGAGGCCGCCGTTTGGCCGACGAGGGATCTGCTTTTGGTTTTGGAATTAGGTTTAAGCGTAGCGCCGTCTATAAAGGCGTCGGCGTTGTCAAGGCACACTTCCGCGCGGGTCGAAGGCCGGAGGCTTTTCCGGCCTGGTTTGCTTTCTCCTTACCCGGGGCCTTTCGCATTTGCCGACCAAGGCTCGCGCGTTCAATCCTGCGGTGGAAACCCTGGTTCCACCAGCCATCTATGCGGTCTTTCCACCATGATTGTTGTTTCGCACTCCCCGGCCATGCGGGGAGGCGGGGCGCTCACTCAGCCTCTCAAGGATTTACCGCTCTCTCACGGCGCTACTCAAGCTGCCCCGCAACCGAACCAGCTGCGTCGTCAGTCCGGCATAGTCCACCTGACTGCGCAGCATCCAGTACAACCTCACTGCCAAGCGGCGCGCCACGGCCACCTTGGCGATCTGGCTCCCGCGACGGAATTTCAACCGCTGATACAGTCGCCGCAGTTCCGCATCTCGACGCGCTGCCGTTTGTCCCGCCTCCACCAGCAGCCAGCGCACCGTCGAGTTGCCCTGTTTGCTGATCGATCCGATGCGCGTGTGCTGCCCCGACGCGTGCATCTTGGGATCCAGGCCCAGATACCCGCTCAGTTGCCGGCTGCGCGGAAACCGCTCCACCGGTCCCACGGTCAGCACGAACGACAGTGCGGTGAGCGGCCCCACGCCCGGATGCGTCATCAGCAGTCTCGCTTGCGGATGCGCCGCCGCTTGCTGCTCGGCGGCCCGATCCAGTTCGGCAATCGGCACCTTCCACTGATCGAGCCACACCAGCAACTCGCGCCGCCGCCGCTCCGCCCACGGCCCCAGCGGCAACGCTTCGAGTTCCCGCCGCCCCGCTTGGTTCCACAGCTTGTTCTTGCGGCACACGCCCTCACTCATGGCCAAGGCGTGCAACTGGTTCATCACTTTCGTCCTCATCTGCACCAGCTTCACGCGATGCAGCAACAACTGCCGCAGGTCGCGCTCGGCCGGCGTCGGCACCCAGATGCGCGGAAAACGGTTCTCCACCAACAGCTGCAGGATGTGCGCCGCATCCCGCTGGTCGTTCTTCTGCCGCCGCACCACCGAAGCACGAATGGCCGCGGCATCTCCAAACCACAGCTCGTGCCCCAGCGACTCCAGCAACCGCTCGAACCACTGCGTGTAACCGGTTGCTTCGATACCCACGCGAACCGGCCGCGGCAACTGCTTGTAAAACCGCGCCGCCTCGCCATTCTCGTGCTGCAACTGCCGCTCGACCAACTCTCCGCTGTCCGTGTCCAGCAGGGCGACCTGCTGCTGGCGCGGGTGAAAATCACAGCCTATAATCCTCATCGCTCGGCTCCTTCCCCCCGAGCCTTGGTCGTTCAACACCGCCAAGTCTACTCGCTCGAAGGAGCCGACGCCTTTATCCAATCAGCCTTTAGCGCGGCACGGATCGTGTGTTGCTGCGCATGAGGCGAAAGATTGGTGAAGAAATCGATGCGCCGGGACGTTCCGGGTAGACACATACGCGGTCGTTTGTTTTCTATAGCTTACGTGCGTTTCTACTCGATTGACTGTTCCGGGTAGAACACGGCAGTGGCGAGTGAATCGTGGCGAGTGGGTGGAAGACGAAAGCGAAGATTTCGCGCGGGTGAGACAGCGCGAGCGGTAGCGCGCTTTCGCGCGTGTGCAAATGGCGGAGCTGAAGCTCCGCCCCCCTAGGACCCGTGGTGCGGCGGTGGCGCGCTCGTTTGTGGCGGGGCGAAAGTCCCGCCCTTCCACCTTGGCGCGCGAGCGGGCGCAGGGGTGCGTTGGCCGGTTGGCTTCGGCCGCTTTGGCGAGAAGAGAGGTCCTTCGCTCGCGATGGTCGCTCAGGACGCCAATCCTCGCCGGATTGGCGTATTGTTCGTCCACAAGCATGACTTCGGTTCAACGGTAGCAGAAGTGGTGGGACAGTTTTCTACTGGTCGGAGGTACAGGGGACTAGAACTGGACTTGTGGTCCAGTACCGGGCTGCCGCTACCGTTGCAAGGCCCAATACTGGAGCGAGGACGGCGCAAACGGAGAGCTGGACGACGTTATGAACTGGCGACTTCGGCGGCTGGTGCCGGATTCGCATTCGGCGGAGCAGCCCTTGTTGACCGGGCGAAGGAAATTATTTGGTTGCAAAGTTGGTCTAGTACGCCTGACCGTATGCCCCTTTCAAAAGCGATTGCCAGCACATAACCGATGAACGTGCCGTTCTTCTTGAGGTCCGGCACACCTGCAAGCTGCCACCTCCGCCGGGCTTCATCCGCCATCTGCGACCAGCTCTCGGCGCCGAATTCCTCTCTTACTGCGGCTCCGATATTGTCTGGCCACATTGTTAGGCAGTCAGTTTGAAAAACGACGTTTGGGAATGGCTGCGGATTTGGGATGCCGCACAAGCGGAGTAGGACTAGATTATCGCCCTCGTGTTGGGCGCGCCGCTCATTATCATCTGCGATTCTGTCTCCGTCAGCGTCGAAAATGACGTAAGTGGGAATCTGCAAGGACCTCGCAATCGCGAGGGGGTAGACCATGCTGCTCTTCTTCGTCGTGGGGACGATGTGGCAGCCTAGGCGACGAAGTTCGTCGTAGCGGTTCGTCAGGGTGAGGTAGGCCGAGATGTATCCGAGGTCCTCTTGGCCCTCTACGAGGACGAGTACGTTCGCAAAAAACATTTCTCTCAGCCCTGGCTCTAGTGCTTGCTGGATCTTGAGCGCCACACCTCTCGGGAGGATCGGGTTTGCTTGTCGTGCTTCGGCAACTGAGCCAGACAAATCGTCGAATTTGGCATATCTGACCGAGGGCTGTGCGTCGAGGGCTTCTTGCCTCAAGATTCGCACATCCTCGAAGCCGCGGCCGGACACGAAATATGGGCTGTGGGTACATATCAGTACCTGCGAGTTTGACTTGCTTAGCCTTTGTAGAACGGACGAAAGATGTTGAGCCTGTGGGGGGTGCTGATAGAGCTCTGGTTCTTCGCACGCCAGAAGCAGTCGCGGGTTTCCCTCGTCACTGCAGCCTGAGAGCTCGTGCAGCAAGGCAAATATGAAGGAGCGCTGCAGTCCGTGGCCGAAGTGACCTAAGGGCGCACCCTGAAATCCTCTTTCGCCGGCTCGTACCTCGGCCTTCGGCGGGTCGATGGTAATGTTTTTGGATGGGTCGTTGCGCCAAAGAAGGGACAACAGAGCTTCGGGGTGCGCCCATTCCTGAAGTCTGGCGGACAGTGAGTCCGAGAGTGACTTTAGGGCTTCCTGATTTTCAGAAAGGATGTCGGCGTACCGCTTTTCCACGTCACCTCGCAGCTCCTTGATTTTATCTCCGAAAGATATTTTGGACCTTACGGTTCGTTCGAGCAGGAGCCCAAAAGCGGTTTTCTTGGCTTCGAGTTGTTCCGTGCCGGCGTCCTTGACGGCGGGAACAAAGACCCATTCAACGAACTTCTTCAGTCGCTCTGACCCGCCGGTGAACCCGTAGAAGAGATCCTCTGAGCGACCAAGCTCGCATAGCTCTGGATGGTTTGATTCAAAGTCCCCTAGTGCGGTTCTCATGGCTTCTTTTGCGCCCGGTGGCGGTAGCTCAGAATGCGATTCGCGGAGCCTGTTGTAAATCACCCTCAGTTCCGGGACCTTGGTCTTGTTGTCCTCGTAAGGTTTGAAGAAGGTTGCGAAGTCTCTCATGACGAGCCGCTCGCCGAATCGCTCCACCTTTGCGGAGTTCGCGGCGCCATCCCACGACGCAACGGCGGAGACCACAAGTTGGCCCTGACGCACATAGTGTTGGAACTCCTGCTCGGCCTCGGGCTCCAAGTCGGAAAACGTGAGCGTTATGCAGATCTCTTTGGAGGTGTCGCGGTTATGAAAGTCGTCTTTTTGAAGTCTGGTGAATTCTTCTGCCACTCCGGGGCTGTCTCCAAAGAACACCCTCAGCGCGGTCAGAACAGTTGATTTCCCCGAGCCATTGGCTCCGACGAGACACGTGTAATCGTTGAGGGGGATGGTCTCGTCGTCAAAGCAGCGAAAATTCTGAATTCTAATTTTCGATAGCTTCATGGTTTGTTCGTCATCCGATCGCGGTCCAGGTGGGATGATACTCCAGATATTGACTCTGGCGTACTAACGATTTGGCTGCGTCCCGGTGAACAGCAGATTCCTCGTCGCCCCGGTCTTCGCGCTTCGCGCACCGGGACTCCGTCGGAATGACAAGTTTTGGGCGAGGCGCTAAACGCAATCACGAGCAAGCATGCCGCGCTAAAGGCCGCGGCGCTACGTTTAATTCCTGGGCGAGCCCTCTCGCGCCCGCCCGCGGTGAAAGCATTCGGCGTTCACGAATCGGCAGTCACGCATCACACCGCAGAGCGGAGGAAACGCAAACCACCACGGCTACGGTCTTATCTGGATGGGGTAAGCTGTCTGAAGGATTTGCCGGGAGCAAACAGCCATGGCGCGCTTTGATCCTCGACTGCTGCTGATACCGCTGCTGGGTCTGCCGCTGGTGGTGTTCGCGCTGGCGCGCACGGCGAGTCGCGCAGCCGAACCCGCACCGCAGCAGTCCGGCGCGCGGCCAAGCGCGGCCAGCGCCGACCGTCAAGCTACTCCCACAAGCGCGCATCCGGAAACACAGTCGGATCAGAGCAGCGCTTCCACTCCGGCCACGCCCGCGAGCTGCCCCGCCAGGAGTCTGCTCCTTAACTACGAAGACCCGCGTCCCACTCATCCGGTGCACGAAGTTCCGATCTGGCAGTATCGCGATGGAGACGCGTTCTCCTTCACGTCCGGAATGACCATCGACGCGGACGGCGCGCCCAACGCCTACAACCCCGAAAATACCGCGCTCGACGATTTGGCCAACGCGGGATCTCCCGGCCATTGGGTAGGCATTCTGCAGGACAAGGACGGCAACCCGCTGGTGCAAGGCCCCGGCGATCCCTTCCCCGGTTACTACATTTCCTGCACTTCGCTGGCGGATTGGACCAAGCCGCTGCACGATCCGGCGCGATTCGTGGACGCGACGAAAATTCCGTACATCGTGCTGCCGGAAGATGTGGTGCGCGAGGCCGGAGCGCGCCCCGGCGATCTGGCCGTGGCCGTAAATATCTGGAACGGCGACTATTCGTACGCAATTTTCGCTGACGTGGGAACGCTCGGGGAAGGCTCGGTTGCGCTGGCGAATCATTTGGGCATTTCGTCCGACGCGCGGGAGGGGGGCACATGGTGGGGCGTTCTCTACCTGGTATTCCCGGGATCGGGCGATCACCGGCCGAAGTCGATCGACGAAATCGACCAACAGGGACAGAAGTTGCTGAACGGCTGGGGCGGAGTGGCGGAACTGAACGCGTGCGCGAAAGAGGCGCCGCGCCCGCGCACTCCGTTTCCATCGTTTGGGCGCGGCGATCGCTCTGGCGCGGGCCGAGCGGCGAGCCAGTGAACTTCATCCCAATGTCGCGGCCACGCAACTCTGGTAAAATCTAGCCGGCATGCCTACACAACAGGACCCGCGGATGAAGCCTGCATCGGTGAAAGTGCACGTGAGCACCGGCGAGGGTGTGGACATCGTCTGGTCCGACGGACACACGAGCCACTACGACTTCGCGTACCTGCGCGATCACTGCCCCTGCGCGAACTGCAACGACGAGCGCGACCGTAAGGAGCAGGAGAAGGCCACGGGCATTCGCAGCGACGTCCTGCCGATGTACAAGCCGAGAGTGACTGCGAAATCAGCGGCGGCCGTGGGAAATTATGCGATTCAGTTCGAGTTCAGCGACAGCCACGCCACCGGAATTTACAGCTTCGGCTATTTGCGCGGCATTTGCCCGTGCGAGGCGTGCCGAAGAGCGGCATCGGGCGCGGAATCGGAAGAAGCCACGGCGTGACGCGGCTGGCATCTTAGGAACGGCTGGCGCGCATGCAAATCGAAAAATTCGATGCAAGGGATTCGGAAATACAGTGGCCCGATGGACTTCCCTTTCCGGCCAATTTCAACGTATAGTTGCTTCCCGCGTGATAACCAAACTCCCTTATGGCATCGAACCCTAACGGCTCCAGCGTAGGCGGCTCCGTCCGTCCGGTGGCCAAGGTTTTGGTCGCCACCACGGCGATGCTGGCGTTCATTTCCTACTGGCGGGCCGCCGCCATCGTTCTGAACGACCTCGGTTCGTCGGCTTTCTACGCCGGCGCCATCGCGGAACACTTCGTGGGCAAGACCGCGCCGTGGTTCGTCCTGGCGATCATGCTCTTCGCCTTCGCGGTGCAAACGCTGTATTACGAAAGCTGCGGCATGTTCGTGCGCGGCGGCGTCTACCGCGTGGTCAAGGAGGGCATGGGTTCGACGCTGGCGAAGTTCTCCGTGTCCGCGCTGATGTTCGATTACATCCTCACCGGCCCGATCAGCGGCGTATCCGCCGGGCTGTACCTAGTGGGGCTGCTGAACGAGCTGTTCAAATACGCGCACATCCACTTGGTGCTGCCGACGAACGCCAGCGCCGCCGTGTTTGCCATGATCGTCACGCTGTATTTCTGGTGGGAAAACGTCAAAGGCATCCACGAATCCAGCGAAAAAGCGTTGCGCATCATGTACGTGACCACGCTGATGGTGATCGTGCTGGTGGCGTGGTGCGGCTACACGCTGTGGGTTCGCGGAGCGCATCTGCCGCCGCTGCCGACGCTTCACAACCTCGTGTACGCCGGCGATGCGCTCGGCTGGTTGAAGCACACCTCGCTGCCCTATACCTTTGGGCTAATCGGAATCATGATCGGCCTGGGCCACTCCGTGCTGGCCATGAGCGGTGAAGAAACCATGGCTCAGGTGTACCGGGAAATCGAGCATCCCAAGCTGCCCAACCTGAAAAAAGCTGGTATGGTCATTTTCCTGTACAGCCTGATCTTCACCGCGGGTGTGGCGTTTCTTGCGGTGATGATCATTCCGGACTCGGTGCGCGGCACTTATTCCGATAACCCAATCAGCGGCTTGGCCATGTATCTCGCCGGCCCCATCGAGCTGCGGATCATTTTTCGCATCTTCGTCGTCGTCGTAGGCGTGCTGATGCTGGCCGGAGCGGTAAACACGGCGATCGTGGGATCGAACGGCGTACTGAATCGTGTATCCGAAGATGGCATCCTGCCCGACTGGTTTCGCAGCCCTCACCGCCGCTTCGGCACTTCCTACCGGATTCTGAATCTTGTGGTCGGCCTGCAGCTTTTGACCATCATTCTGAGCCGCGGCAACATCTTCCTCCTCGGCGAGGCGTACGCGTTCGGCGTGATGTGGAGCTTCGCCATGAAGGGGCTGGCGGTGCTGGTGCTGCGCTACAAAAAACCGGAGCATCGCGAATACAAGGTGCCGCTGAATTTCACGGTTTTTGGAAAAGAAATACCCGTGGGCGTGGCGTTGATCACCATGACGCTCTTCGCCCTGTGCATCATCAACCTGTTCACCAAGCAGGTGGCCACGGTTTCCGGCGTCGCTTTCACCGTGATTTTCTTCGGCGTGTTCGAAATGTCCGAGCACGTCACGAAGAAACGGTCTGGCATGCATGCAGAATTGGACAAGTTCAACCTGTCGCAAGCGGCCGATTTAACCACCGAAAACGTGGGCGTACAGCCCGGCAACGTGCTCGTCCCGGTGAGCACGTATTACGCTCTGTATCCGCTGGAAGCGGCTCTGCGACGAGCCAAACGCCGCGAAGCGGAGATCGTCGTGCTGCACGTGCGCATGCTCCGCCGCGCCACCTCGGGCGAATACGATCTGGCGCCGGATCAGCTCTTCACTGCGATCGAGCAGATGTTGTTCACCAAAGTGCTGGCGATGGCGGAAAAGGAAGGCAAGCCGGTGCGGCTCGCGGTGGTCGCTGCTAACGATCTTTGGGAAGGCATCTTGAGGACGGCCGCGAATCTGGAATCGAGCGCCGTGGTGGCCGGCAGCTCCTCCAACGAAAGCATTACCGAACAAGCGCGCGAAATCGGCCTCGCCTGGGAACGCATGGCGGAGCCCCGGCCGCGAGTCACGCTGGAACTCTTCACGCCCTCCGGACAGGAGCAGATTTTCTATCTCGGGCCGCACGCGCCGCGCATGACTCCCAAGGAGATCGACCTGCTGCATAAGGTCTGGCTGGAACTCAGCGACCAACTGCCGGGGCAGGAAATTCACCATCACGACATCGTTCACTTCGCGCTGGATGAGGTCGAGCGCGAAATTCGAGACGGGCAGACAGACGACGTGCTTAAACGGCTGCACGATCACCTGACCAACATCGAAAACCGCCGCGAAAAGCCCTGACCCTGCCGGGGCCAAGTTTCCGCACAGCGCCAATCTGCCTCAAGGAATCGCCGGCCGTCTCCGGCCATTGCGCTGAAAACTCCTCCCCCTCGCCATTTAGCCCGCAAAAGCCGACGTGCAGTTCGGGCAGCGCGTCGCCTTGATCGGAATCGACGTGAAGCAATATGGGCACTCTTTCGTGGCCGGAGCCGCCGCGGGAGCCGGCTTGTTCCAGCGATTCACCTGGCGAATCACCAAGAAGATCGCGAAGGCGACCAGAACGAAGTCGATCAGGGTGTTAATGAACGCGCCGTAGTTGATCGTGGCCGCGCCCGCCGCCTTGGCGGCCGCAATCGTCGGATAGGACTTCCCGGAAATGTTCACGAACAGGCTGGAAAAATCGACTTTCCCCAAGATCAGTCCGATGGGGGGCATCAAGATGTCGTTCACCAGCGACGTTACGATCCGGCCGAACGCGGCGCCAATGATGATGCCGACGGCCATATCGAGCACGTTGCCCCGCATCGCGAATGCTTTGAATTCTTTCAGCATGGATGACCTCCGGACGGTCTCTCGGCGGGCCTACGGGGCCCGCACGATTGGGCAGAAACGGCCAAGCCGCCTCTTCCGTCTACAAGTAAGGGTGGAAGGTTACTGGCAAACCGCAGCGCTTGGCAAGTTCCCGCGATGCCGGACCGGCGCGCACAGCCAACGCTGAACTCCCGCGCGACCGAGCAACGGAAGCTTTATCCAGTAAGCGCCGGAACGCCGCGATGGTATACTGATCGGCTTTGTGGCGCCGCATCGCCGGGCCTTCCGAAGTCATCTTCACAAATTAGGAGAACTCAGTGCACAAGGTCGTCATCATTGGTAGCGGTTGCGCAGGACTGACTGCCGCGATTTACACGGCGCGGGCAGATTTCAAACCGATCGTGTTGGATGGGTACGAGCCGGGAGGCCAACTGGCGCTGACCACCGAGGTGGAAAATTTTCCCGGATTTCCCGACGGAGTTTTGGGGCCGGAATTCATCGAACGCGCGCGCAAGCAGGCGCAGAAGTTTGGCGCCGAATTTCGTTCGGGTGCGGTGACCCAAGTTGAGCTGAGAAAGCCGCCGTTCAAGATCACCGCCGGCAAGGAAACCTATGAGTGCGAGACGCTCATCGTGGCCTCCGGCGCATCGGCGCGAACGCTCGGGCTCGAATCCGAACGCCAGCTGCTCGGCCACGGAGTCTCCAGCTGCGCCACGTGCGACGGCGCTTTCTTCCGCAATCGCGAGATCGTGGTCGTTGGCGGCGGCGACACGGCCATGGAAGACGCTACGTTTCTCACTAAGTTCGCCAAGAAAGTTACCTTGATTCACCGGCGCAAGGAGTTTCGCGCCTCGCGGATCATGCTCGATCGCGCGCACAATAACGAAAAAATCGAATTCCTCACGCCGTATGTGATCGAGGAAGTCCAGAACGTCGCCAACCAAGCCGTCGATTCCGTGAAGGTTCGCAACATGGAGACGAACGAAACGAAAACCCTGGCCACTGAAGGCGTCTTCGTCGCCATCGGCCACGATCCGAACACGAAAGTGTTTAAGGGTCATTTGGCAATGGACGATGCCGGCTATCTGATCACCCATGATGGCCCCAAGACCAACGTCGAAGGCGTATTTGCCGCCGGCGACGTGCAGGATCATCGCTACCGGCAGGCGGTCACGGCCGCTGGCTCCGGCTGCATGGCCGCTCTCGAAGCAGAACGATACCTGGCGGCGAGAGAGCACTAAGAGTCCACCGTCAACTTCCGGAGCGGCCCGAGAAACCGTAATTTTTCGGGCGCTCCGGCTGCTTTCCCTCGTTGAGTTAGCCCTCCTCCCGAATTACAATTGTGTCGGTCACTCCAGTCCTCAATCCGATCCCAAACTCTGACAGAGGTGAATACGATGCGGACATCATCGATGGGCCGGTGGCTCGCTGTGGCGGCCCTGGCGGCGCTATGCGGGTGCAGCCATTCGAACGCGCCCGGCACCGCAAACACGGCATCCGCCACGAGCGATAACACGGCTCAAAACGCTCCGGCTCCTCCGCCGCCCGCACCCGCTCCCGTGGTGATCGAGGCGGGAAAGGTCCTCACGGTTACGGTCGATCAAAATATCAGCACCAAGGACAACGCCAGTGGCGACGAGTTTGCCGCTTCGCTGGCCGAGCCCGTCAGAGTTGACGGCGAAACCGTGCTTCCGGTTGGCACCAAAGCGACCGGGACCGTCGTGCAGGCGCAGTCGGCGGGCCGCCTGAAAGGCGGGGCGATCCTCGAACTCCGGCTGGATGGCTTGCGCATCCAGGGCCAGAAATACGCCATCGAAACGTCGGCATTTGAAGAAGCCACCAAGGGACGCGGCAAGCGTTCACTAATTGGTGGAGGCGGCGGTGCCGCATTTGGAGCCATCGTGGGAGCGATCGCCGGCGGAGGCAAAGGCGCAGCGGTCGGCGCTCTGGCCGGCGGCGGCGCCGGAACCGCGGGGGCTGCGTTTACCGGCAAGCGCGAGATCACTCTGCCGGCGGAAACCAGGCTTCACTTCAAACTCGAAAAGCGGCTAACCATCCAGCAGTAATCGCAAACTCGTAGCGAGGGGGCAGCTCTGAATCGACGTGAGGGCTGCCTACTCGCCCGTGGCCGTGGTCTTCGACCCGCTATTTTCCGCTGAGGACTTCAACAGAATCAGCTGGATGGCGTTCTCGAACGCTGCCTGCGGACTCGCCCCGATCAAATAGCGCGCGATGTGCCCATCCCGCCCGTAGAACACCGTCTGCGGCATCGTGCCGTGCCAGTCTGGATTCACGCCTTGATAGAACGCGTTCACGTCGATCCCGGACTTCTGGCGGTAGTTGGGAAAATCCGGATGGGCCTGCGCCAGGAATTGATGCACCAAATTCAGATCTGACGTCTCATCGAGGCTGATGCCGACTACCACAAGCCCCTGGGGCGCGTACTTCTTCGCCAGATCCACAATCATCGGATATTCGTCGCGGCATGGTTCGCACCATGTGGCCCAGAACGTTACCATCAGCGCTTTGCCGCGATGGCTCGCCACCATCTGCTTGTAACCAGCCAGATCGATCAAGGGCGGGCCAGCTTCCGTGGCCGTCTTGTCCGCACGAGCAGGAGTCCCGGCGCGTGCCGCTCGAGCCTGCACGCAAGCAGCGCCCGCAAGTGCTAAGCACCCAATCAGAATCGAAAGTGACGTAAACCGGCGCGCAAGGGACATAATCTCGTTCCTCCGCATATATTTTACGGCCCGCGAAAGGCGTTCAACCGCCGGCCTGGCGGCATAGTGTCGAAACGGAACACTGTCCGTGGCTCTCAACCCTCGTATTCATTTGGCGGCCGCGTGACGTGCCAGAATTTTGTGCTGCCTTGCTTCCGTGCCGCCTTGCTTCCTTTCTCCGTTGCCACTATGCTTCGCTCGTGCGCTCTCGTTCTGCTCCCCGCCAACTTGCTACCGAGCAGGAACTCTATACCGCCGCTCTCCGCGCGCTGATGCGGCGCGCACATTCGATCCACGAGATGCGCGCATACCTCGAACGCCGCGCCGTCGAAAAAGAAGCTATCGACCGCGTGATCGCCCGCCTTCGCGAGCAGAAATATCTCGATGACGCCCGTTACGCCCTGGAATTCGCGCGCAGGCACGCCAATTCCCGGCGCCAGGGACGCTTCCGCATCAGCCGCGAACTCCGCACACGCGGCGTTCCGGACCGGCACATCGAGACCGCGCTCGAATCCGTGTTTGCCGAGACTGGCGAAGCCGAACTCGTCCGCGCGCGCCTAAAACGCCGTCTTTCTCATGTTCGCGGTCCGATCGGGCAGCGCCAAATCGCCAGCATTTACCGCAGCCTGCTCCGTGCCGGATTCGCCGCGGACGTCATTCGTTCCGAACTGCGCGGCATCACCCGCGGCGATTTGCCGGAATTGCCCGATGCGGAGGGCGAGCCGGAAATGAACACGGAAGGAGACAACTCCGATGGGACTCGATGACATTTTCAAGGCGATCTCGCTGGGCACTTCACTGGTTCGCCGTGCGATGGACCTGAAACAGCAAGTGGATTCGCTGCGCACGGCTCCGCCCATCGAGTACACGCACAGCACCGACGTGGGCGCTTTCGACCGGCGAATCGCCGATTTGGAGTTGCTGGCCAGGAATCAGGCAGCGCGGATCTCCGCTTTGGAGTCCAGCCTCGAAGTCGCCTCCACTCTAACGGAATCGCTCGCGCGCCGCCTGAACGCCATATTCTGGATCGCGCTCTCAAGCGGTATCGTCACTACCGCCGCCCTTGCAATCTCGATCGTCGCTCTGATATCCGTCCGATAGCCTCGCCTCGGCAAGGCGCGTGGCTCGCCCGCGTATTGGCCGTGCATCTCGATTTGGGTGCCCTTGCGCCCCGGTTCACGCTATATTTTCTCAAGCGTCGCCTGAAGATGCCTACCACCTCTACCACCGGATCGAAGACTGAACCGCGGTGGGGTCTTTTCGCCCTTCGGCACATTCACCTGCGCGTTCCCTCCGAGCAGCGGCAAACCATTTACGACTCCCTCCAGGCCGGCAGCCGTGCCGACATGGAATACGCGTCTCTGGTCGCGCTGGCCGCGCTGATCACGCTGTTTGGCCTCTTGCAGAACAGCGCCGCCGTAATCATCGGCGCGATGTTGATTTCTCCGATGATGAATCCGTTGCTGGCCGGTGCGCTTGCTTTGCTGTTGGGCGACGGCAGCCTGGGCCGGCGCTCGTCGCTCGTATTGGGAGGCAGCGTCGTATCGTCCGTCACCATCACTTCGTTTATTGCCATCCTGATTCCTCTGCATCAGTTGACGCCTGAGATTCTCGCGCGCACCACGCCCAACCTGCTCGATCTCTTCATCGCCTTTCTGTCGGGAATCGCCGGCACGCTGGCGCTCCGCGGCGGTCCCAGCAGCTTGATGATCCTCCCGGGCGTCGCCATCGCGGTTGCGGTCGTGCCGCCGCTGGCCGTCGTCGGATACGGCCTCAGCACGCGCCAATTTTCCATCGCGGGGGGCGCGTTTCTGCTTTTCCTGACCAACCTGGTGGCGATCGTCATCAGCGCGGCTCTCGTGTTCCGTTCGATGGGTTTCCGCCCGCAAAGAGCCGCGGAAGCCGGCCGCTGGAAGCTGAAATACCGCATGGCCATCAGCGCCGGAGTGCTCCTAGTGCTTTCGATACCGCTCTTCCTCACGCTTCGCCGTGCGGTGTCGCAAATTCGGATACGCGGCGAAGTCAGCGGTTGGCTGAGTGCACAGTTCCGCGCCGATAACGCCTCCCTCGGCGACCTTTCTCTCTCCTTCGTCAACCGGCAACTCCAGGTTCACGCCACCGCGCGCACTCGGAAATATCTCGACCCTTCGCAAATCGACACGGTGGAAAAGTCGCTGCGAGACCGCTTCGGATCGAGTACGCGCCTTGAAGTAGACCAGATTCTGGTCGCCGTAGGCGGCGTGAGCGCTCCTCCGCCGGCGCCCGCCCCGTCGCAAAATGCCATCTCGGGCGGCGGAGTTCGCCCCGTACAGCAGCCGCCTCCCTTTGATTTCAAGACTTCCGAAACATCGCTCGTCCAGCACCTGCAATCGCAATTTGACGACCTTCTCGCGGCGTCTCCGATCAGAAGGAGAGCGCCGGTGCATCTACATCTGAGCGAGGCTCTGCCTTCGGTGGCCGTCAACACCACGCTGTCCGCACCCGCTCTCGTGGGGCTGCAAACGATCGAATTGCTGGAATCGCAGTTATCTTCCAAAATGACCGTTCCCATCCAGTTGCACGGAGTAGTGGAACTCTCGGGAAACGCCTACAGCTTTTCGTTCGGCGCTACGCCTTCGGCGCGCGTCCTGAGCCTCGCGGACCGGCGCGCCATAGAGAGCCTGGCGAAAACGGTGATTGCCACCCCTTCACTACGCCTCGCAATCACGTACAGCCTTCCGCCCGGTGCTCCGGAAAATCAGGCGCCACCGCTCGTTCGCCAAATAGGAAATGTCTTGGCAAGCTCCGGCCTCACATCCACGCAGTGGGGCATCGAGCAAACCGCGACGGCCAGCGCGCCTGGTTCCTCTGAAGCGGCTGCGCCCCCGGGCAACGTATCTTCGGCTGTCCAGACCAGTCCGTCGGTTCAGGCTCACCGCACGGCGCAGGTACGTTATGATTGCCGTGTGGTTCAAACTTTCTAGCGCAGATACTTCGACAATGGAAAGATCGTCCGCGCCACGGTGCGTTGGGCGTTTACGCCGAGTCCAGCCGCAAACTCGCGGCCATGTTAAACTGGCCACAATCCGATGCCAGCGCGCGGGAAATTTTTCGTCATTGAAGGGATCGACGGCTCCGGCAAGCGCACGCAGCTCGAGCTGTTGGCCCGCGCCCTGTCCGGCCGCGGTCTCGACTTCTCGCCGGTCAGCTTTCCAAATTACGCCGGCTTCTTCGGAAAATTGGTCGCGCGCTTTTTGAACGGCGAATTCGGCTCGCTCGAATCCGTCGATCCGCACTTCTCTGCCCTGCTCTACGCCGGCGACCGCCTGGAATCGAAGCCCGCGCTGGAATCGGCTCTCGCCGCCGGGAAAATCCTGATCTCCGACCGTTACATCGCCTCAAATCTCGCGCACCAGGGCTCGCGCGTCCCGTCCGCGAAGCGCGATGAGTTCCTGGTTTGGCTGCGCCAGCTCGAATACGAAATCTACGGCCTGCCCGTCGAAGATCTCGTCATCTATCTGCGCGTCCCGGTCGTTCACGCGCACCGCCTCGTCGCTTCGAAAAACGCCCGCGATTACACGGACAAAACGCACGACATCCAGGAAGCCGACCTGGCGCACCTCGAAGCCGCCTCGCGCGTCTACGACCAACTCGCGCAGCAGCCCCATTGGGTGCGCATCGAGTGCCTGGACGCCGTCAGCGGCTCGTTGCGCTCGCCCGAAGCGATTCACAACGAAATTCTCGCCGCCGTCGAAGCGCGCGTCGGGCCCGCGCTGCGCACGGAAGGATGAACATGGGCTTCAGCGAATTTCTCGGCAACGAACGCCTCATCCGCGCCCTGCGCGGCATGCTCCAGCGAGAACGCGTCCCCAGCGCCATGCTCTTTACCGGGCCGCGGGGCATCGGCAAGTACACGCTCGCGCGCATGTTCGCGCAAGCCGCCAATTGCGAGCGTCTTAAGGACGATTTTTGCGGCGAATGCGCCTCCTGCCGCCACATGGCGCCTCTCGCGAGTCCCGCCGAACTGATCGCCGCCGGGCTCACCGAGCGCGGCGAAAGCGCCGATGCCTCCGCCGTCGAGCGCACGCCTTTAATCATCGAGCCGCATCCCGACGTTTGGCTCATCGTTCCCGATCCCGTGCGCTTGCGCACTCCGGTGGCTCGCCCGATGATTCGGGTCGGGCAATTGCGCGCCGTGCAACGCGCCGCTTATTTTCAGCCCCTCGGCCGCCGACGCGTTTTCATCCTCGATGGCGCGGACACCATGCGCTGGGACGACGCCGACCTGTTCCTGAAAATTCTCGAAGAGCCGCCCGAGTCGGCCACCCTGATCCTGCTCGCGCAATCGCCCGATGCCATGCTCCCGACCATCCGCTCGCGCTGTCTGCAATTCCAGTTCGCGCCGGTACCGGTTGAGGAAATCGAAAAATTTCTAAAGGAACGCTCTGACCTCAAGCCGGCGGATCGCAAACTCGCCGCGCAGCTGTCCGCCGGCAGCCCGGGCGCCGCGCTTTCGCTCGACCTCGAAGACTCGCAACGCCTGCGCGGCAGCATTCTTCGGCTGCTGCAAAACGCCGCCGCGGCGAAAAAATACAACGAGATCTTCGCCGCCACTGCTCAGCTTGCCAAGCAGGAAAAGGAATCGTTTGAAAACGTTTTGTCGCTGTTCTATAGTCTTCTGACGGACTTGCTCGAAGCCTCACAGGGCAATCAGAGCCGTCTTCCTAGAAACCCGGACCTGCGGCAAGAGATCGACGCTCTTGCGAAACAGGTTGATTGGCATTGGGTCCTGCAGGCTGCGCGCGGTCTCGACACCCTCGAAGTAAGGCTGCGCCGGAACATCGGTCGCCAGTTGGGTCTGGACTCGCTCGTGGTTTCGCTCGGTGCGTGACGCGCGGCAAAATTTCAGCCGACGCATGAGTATTTCGTAAACACTTTGCAACCGATTTTGGATTTCTATAGTCATATCAACTAGCATCCCATTTCATAAATTCCAAGGAGCACTTATGGTGAACCGCAAGCTTTTTCGCCCAGTCCTCGCCGAAGCGAAAGACTCCTTTGGCCCCCGCTCCGCGCAGCCCATGCCGCAAACGGCGATCCCTCCACGCAAGAAGCCCGCTCCTCCGGAGCAAACCTATGCGGAAAATTTCTATTTCGTGAAGCAAATGCAGTCCCGCACGCCCGTCGCGGTGGTCTTAACGGACGGCGAAGTTCTTCGCGGCACCGTCGAATGGTACGATCGCGATTGCATCAAACTGACGCGCTACGGCAGTCCCAATCTTCTAATATATAAGCATTGCATTCGCTATTTATATAAAGACGGCGACGACGCGTCGAACGGCGGCAGTAACGGACAATAGAATCTCACCGCTACCCGGCGCGCGCTTCGCGAGTCCGCAAGAACTCGCAAGCGCACTGGCCCCAAACCCATGAAAATTGGCATCACCTGCTATCCAACGTATGGCGGTTCCGGCGTGGTTGCGACAGAGCTCGGCATGGAGCTCGCCGCTCGCGGCCACGACATTCATTTTATTAGCTACGCCGTTCCTATCCGCTTGAACAGCATGAACGAGCGAATCACCTTTCACGAAGTCGAAGTGGCCACCTACCCGCTCTTCGATCACCCGCCCTACACTCTGGCCCTCGCCACCAAAATGCTGGAGGTGGCCGAGGAAGCCTCGCTCGATCTGCTGCACGTCCACTATGCCATTCCGCATTCCGTCAGCGCTCTACTTGGCTCGCCTGATGGCCGCGCCGCGCAGTCTGCCCTTCATCACCACGCTGCACGGCACCGACATCACTTTGGTCGGCAGCGATCGCAGCTATCTGCCCATCACCCGCTTTTCCATCGAGCAGAGCGACGGCGTCACCGCCATCTCGAATTATCTGCGCGACCGCACCATCCGCGAATTCGAAATCCACCGCCCGATCGAGGTCATCCCGAACTTCGTCAATTGCGATCTCTACAAGCGCTCCGAAGACCAATCCCTCCGCGCGCGTTGGACGCGCAACGGCGAGCCCGTCCTGATGCATCTCTCGAATTTCCGTCCCGTGAAGCGCATCACCGACGTGATCGAAATCTTCGCACTGATCCGCGAGAAAATTCCCGCCAAGCTAGTGATGATTGGAGACGGCCCGGACCACGGCGCCGCCGAATACCTGGTGCGCAAGAAGAAGCTCGCTAAGGACGTCTTTTTCCTCGGCAAGCAGGATCGCGTTCACGAAATTTTGGGAGTGGGCGATCTATTCCTGCTGCCGAGCGATTCGGAGTCATTTGGTCTCGCGGCGCTCGAAGCCATGGCATGCGAAATGCCCGTTCTCGCCACCAACGTCGGAGGGCTTCCGGAAGTTGTCAGTCATGGAGCGGACGGCTATCTGTTCGAGCCGCGCGACGTCGAAACCGCTGCCAAATATGCTCTCGATGTCCTGACCCGTTCAGATCGCGGTCGGGCCATGGGCGAAATGGCACGCGTCAACGCCCGCCGCCGTTACTGCTCGAACGACATCATTCCCCGCTATGAAGCCTATTACGAAACGGTCCTGAAATCGGCGAGCACTCCCGCAGCCGCCGTCCGGTGCGAGCGGTCAGCGGGCAAATAGCTGCCATATTCGTAAAACGCTGAAAATAGACGCTTTATTAAGGAAAAAGCGCGCATCACCATGCGCATAAAAAAGAAGGCCCACCTTTCAGCGGGCCTTCAGGGAGAAAGTTCTACGGCCAATGCGCGGATGGCCACAGAAACCTTTTCTCGACCGCAGTCTAGTTATGGACCGAATCGAAGTCAAGCGAGAAACCCACAATCTGGCCGGATTTTAAGCTGCTTTTTTTCAACGAAATAGCCGCAAAGCCACTCTGTCGGGCAGATTTTTGTCCACGGCGTCCATTTTGATCCGAGGTCCGCTACGGTCGTAGAAGTCTTCTGCGCTGATGGGCTTGCTGGAAAGCCCCAGCTGGAGAACCTGAAGGTGCCTCTCCCGGTCGAACACCTTTCCGGGCAGAACTCGCTTCACCGCGAGCCGAAACCCACCAAAAGCCAGTCCCGCCACGATCGAAAACGCGCAAATCACGCCAGTCCCGACGATTGTGCCCACCACGATCGTGCCGATGTCCGCCTGCTTCCCCTTCGGAGTCGGCTCGTTCCACGTGAACACTTCGCTGGATTGCACTTCGTTCAGCAGCGCCTGCGCATCGGCCTCCGTCGGCGCTCCCGCTACGATCGCAATCGTGGTCATCAGCCGCTTGGCGTAGACCGGAGCGCCGGTACCAGGCTTCGAGCCGTTTACATCGTACTGCCCAGCGAGCTGCTTCAAGGTCTGGGTCGCGATCTGCGGCGTGGGCAGATCGACGAGTAGCAAGGTCGCTTCGCCTTTTCCCGCGCGGTATCGCGCCACTTCCGCCTCTGCGCCGGTCCCAAACCCAACCGAATCTCCAATGGCCATCGGGAAAAACTGGTTCAAAGTTCGCGGCCCGAGCACGTAGCGGTCCGTCCCCGACATCAACTCTTTGGCTGGCAGCTCTTGCCATAGGGTTGGCAGCGCTCCGCCTTCCGCGTGCGCGCCAACATCCTGCGCCAGCGCTTTCCAATCCGCCTCATGCCTGTGCAAATCCCTGCCGTGAACGTCGATCACCAGGTTGCCGGTCAGAATCAGCGCCTCATCATTCGACATAAACGAATGATTCGCAAGTTTGGCGCGGGCCATATCCGGCGCACGGAGATACGTCAAAAGCCCGTAGGCGCCGCTCGGATCCTTCATCCTATAAACATCCACCTGCACGGACTCAGGGCCCTTCGTATATTTCCCGTTTTCGCCCGCCACGAACCCGTATTCCGGCAGCGCAGAGGATCCTTGGCTCACCTTCACGCCCGCCTGATGGTCCGAGCTGATCGCGGCCGATGGCGATAGCCCCGGCTGCACTGTGCCGCTCCAACCGCCAAACGAACCCGGAAGCAGCTGCGGCGCGGCCGTGGCAGGCCCGGCCAGCAAAAAGACACTCGCGAGCAAAATAGTCACCCTGTGCATGTTTGTACCTGTTGAATTAGATACCTTAATTCTACTTTGGGTTCCCGGTGGACGCCACTGCTGCCGCAGCTTCCAGAGGGACCGTGCTCGGGCGGTCGGAGGCAATCTTCTGCTTGTCGAGGGTAAGGCTGTTCAGGCTCTTCAGATACGTTGCAATTCCGCGATAGAGTCCGAGGGCGATGCGCTGCCGCTGTTGCGGCTCGCGCAGCAGCCGCTCGTCGGTCGGGTTGCTCAGGAACGAAATTTCCGCCAGTACGGAAGGCATGTTCGCGCCGATCAGCACCACGAAGGGAGCCTTCTTCACGCCTCGGTTCCGCTCGTTGCGGCTTACCAGCTCCAGCCGTTGCGATAGCGATTGCTGAATGTCTTCCGCGAGTTCCTTGGATTCCGCGATCTTGTCGTTGCGCGCGATTTTCTTCAGCAGGTCCGGCAGGTCGTGCTCGGTCTCCTCGGAAGTCGCGTTCTCGCGTGCGGCCACGGCCATTGCTTCCGGAGACGTCGCAAAGTTCAGGTAATACGTCTCCACGCCGCGCGCTTGCGGATCGGGACTGGAATTTGCGTGGATGGAAATGAAGAGATCGGCGTGCGCGCGATTGGCGATCTCCGTGCGTTCCTCGAGGGGAATAAAAACGTCGGTCTTGCGCGTGTAAATCACCTGCGCTCCCGGCAGCCGCTGTTCGATCAGCCGCCCCAGCCGCAGCGCCACATCCAGGCAAACATCTTTTTCCTCGAGCCCGTGGGGGCCGATGGTTCCCGTGTCGTGCCCGCCGTGGCCAGGATCGATCACGATTCGCCGTACTTTCAGATCCAGGATGCGCGCCAGCGAACGACTCCCGTCCCGAGTTGGTTTCGGAACAACGGGAGGTTGCAAATCGGCGGAATCGGAATCATCCGCTTTGCCCCTGCGAGACGGCAGCCTTTCGACTGCGATCCTCGTATCGGCTTTGCGCAAATCGGAAGCGGCTCCGGAGCCTGCACGCACATCAACTCTCTCGTCGACAGCGGTTGGCGCTCCCGGCGCAGCTCGGTTTCCGGCCGCGTCCGCCGACGGCCCGCGAACCTCGATCACCAGCCGGTACGGATTACCCAGCAGATACGCGGAATAATTCTTGGCGCCCTTCACGTTCAGCACGATGCGCACCACACCCTGCCGGTTCTGCGCCACGCGCACGGACTTGAGCAGACCGTCCGGAAAATCGGGTACTTTGCCTGAAAACCTCGGGCTCAGCTGCGCTTTGTACAGATCGAAGTAAATCCGATCCGGCGAAGAAATCCGGGCAGCGGTGTAACGAATCGTATTGTTGAGCCCCACCAGGATGCGCGTGGAGTTGCCGACGTTCCATGCGCGAATGCTGGTCACGTCGGAGGCTCGGCCATCCGAAGCGCGCGGTTCCACTCGCCGCCCTTGCAGCACCGGCAATTCGCCCGGGTTCGCAAAGGGCTGATTCGCATATGGATTCGTCACGTCGCGCAAATCGGCCAGCACTTCGTGCGCCTTCTGCGAATGCGGAAACATTCTCAAATATTGTTTGTACGTTGCCTGCGCATCGTTCGGATTGCGCAAATCGTCTTTCTGAATGGCGGCGATCGCCAGCAGCGCTTCGCCGCGGTACCGGCTGCCCGGGTATTGCTTCAGCAGAAATCGGTATACGTCGATCGCCGAATTGTAATATTTCGCATCGTACAGCCGGCCCATTTCCTCGTAGAGTTCGCCTTCGGCCATGAAGGAAGCGGTGCAGTCTTCCGAATCCGGCGTTATGAGATAAACCCTACGGTAAGCGGCGATCGTTTTCTCGTAATCGGCGAGCGAGCGGTCTTTTTCGAGGTAGCCTTCGAGCATCGTACGCAACGTCACCGCACGCGCGAACTGGCTGCGCGCTCGCGAGAGATCATCCGCGCGAACGCGAACCGCGAGGCACAGAGACAGCACGAGAGCGATCCCGGCGGCTGCCAGGACTCGTTCAAGAGCGGATTGTGGCGAAGTAGATGCGCAGCGTTTCATTCGTTCGTGAAAACCACCTGCCCGTCCGGTTCCACTACCCGACGGACCGGAGCCCTGCGAAATCCGGAAAGCGTCGGATCATGGCCCGAATCGGACCGGAAGTAAGCGTTGGTCACCTTTCGCACGTACCGTCGCGTTTCCGGATACCACGGAACGCCACCGCTCGCATCCACGGCTCCCGGGCCGGCGTTGTATGCCGCCAGCGATTTCCGAAGATTCCCGTGATACCGGTCGAGCAGTTCTTTCAGGTACGCCGTCCCGCCCTCCACGTTCTGTGCGGGATCGTAAGGATTGCCAACGCCAAAGCGTTCTGCCGTTGCCGGGATCAGTTGCATAAGTCCCATGGCCCCCTTGGGCGAAACTGCATATGGATTCCATCCGGACTCCGTGCTGATAACGGCTTTTACCAGCGCCGGGTCTAGATCGTGCCGTTCCGCAGCTTCGCGGACGATTTGGTCCAGCCGTTGGTCGGATACTCCGGATGACCCGCTGGTTGCCTCATCGTTTCCGCGGCCTGAGGAGCGGCTCGAAGACGCCGCCGAGGGAGAACTAATAGTACTCCCATGGCGGTTTCTCGGGGAATCCCCGTTGACGTAGACGACCTTACCGTCTGCGCCTACAGATGCCACGATTTGGGCGTGAGTCGAAGCGGGCAGCGATAACCAGATCCCCGCCATCATTGCAACAATCGCGATGGTAGAAGTCGGTTTCACTGGCGCTTACTCGTGCCCTTGGGGAAGGCAGAGCGTCTTTATTCGCGAACGAAAAATCAGGGTTAGCCGTCAGGGATCGACGGCTCGCCGGAAGGCGAATATCCGGCGTAACTTTCTGGCGCGCTGGGAATTATAACAACTGGTCGAGAAGGAGGTAAATGTGACTAAGGGCTTTTTCTATGGCGGATGTGTCCTTTCCGCCAGCCTCGGCCAAATCCGGTTTTCCGCCCCCGGAACCGCCTACCAGCTTGGCCAGCTCCTGGACGATTTTTCCGGCATGAAGCTTGGAGGTGAGATCTTTCGTAACTCCTGTAATTAGAGAAACTTTTCCGTCCTCGGCAGACGCGAGAACCACAACTCCGGAGCCGAGCTTCTGGCGCAGCACGTCCACGAGCTGGCGGAGGGCTGCACGGTCGTAGCCGGGCACTTCCGCCGCCAGCACCCGGACGCCCTTGACGTCCCGTGCGTTCTCAATCAGGCCGTCAGCCAGCGAACCGGCGGACTTGCGCTTTAGGGCTTCGAGCTGCTTTTCGAGCTGCTTGGTGGTTTCCAGCTGGCGTTCGATGGCTTCGAGGACGCCGTCTTCGGACGAATTCAGCAATCCGGCGGCGGAGCGAAGAATGCCGAGCGCGCGCTGATAATCGGCCAGGGCGCGGTCGCCGGAAATGGCCTCGACGCGGCGAACGCCGGCAGCGACCGATTGTTCGCCAACGATCTTGAACATACCGATCTCGCCGGTGCGGGCCACGTGCGTGCCGCCGCAAAGCTCCTTGCTGTAGAAGCCTCTCGGCGAAGTGGGATCGGCGATGGTGACAACGCGGACATTCGATTCCGGATACTTGTCGCCGAAAAAGGCGAGCGCGCCGGAAGCGAGCGCGTCGTCGATATTCATAATGTCGGTGCGCAGCTCGAGATTTTTCAGGATCTCTTCGTTCACCTGCTGCTCGATGTCGGCGAGCTCGCTCGAATCGACGGCCGCGAAATGAGAAAAGTCGAAGCGCAGGTGATCGGGCGCAACGAGCGATCCGGCCTGCTTCACGTGCGTGCCCAGAATATTGCGCAGAGCGGCGTGCATCAGGTGCGTGGCCGAGTGGTTGCGCCGGTTGTGGGCGCGGCGATCGGCATCGGCGACGGTGGCAACGCGATCGCCCACCTGCAAGTCTTCCTTGGCAAGGATGCGATGCGCCACAAGCCCGGAGACCGGATAATACGCGCCGCGCACTTCGGCAAGGTGCAGCGTCTGGGAGTCGTCGTAGAAACCGCCGGTATCCGCCACTTGCCCGCCGGATTCGGCGTAGATGGAGGTGCGGTCGAGCACGACTTCCGCTTCCTGGCCTTTGCGGATTTCGTTCACCGAGCCTTCCTTGGTGATGATGGCCTCGATGCGGCAATCGCTGACGGCCGTGCCGAAGTAAAAGTCAGGCTCGGTGCGAAAGGTCCCGGCAAGCTGCGCGTAAGCCGGATTTGCCAGGGCTTTCGACGTGCCTTTCCACGAAGCTTTCGCTCGCGTGCGCTGCTCTTCCATCGCGCGGTCAAATCCGGCCCAATCCACTTGAAGCCCTGCGTCTCGGACAACATCCTCGATAAAGTCACGCGGCAGACCGTAAGTGTCGTAGAGCTTGAATGCGCTTTCCCCGGAATAGGTGGCTCCCTTGGTCGAAGCGCCCTCGCTAGCCGCAAGCATCGGCGCAAATCTTCTTCAAGTCTCCGCAAGCCCACATCAACCGTACGCTGGAAGCGGTGCTCTTCCTCTGAGACAACTTTCAGCACGTGCGCGCCGGCTTCGCCGAGAAGTTCCGGATACGCGTCGCCCATCAGATCGCGAACAGCCACGATCATGTCGGTAAAAAAGGGCTTCTCCGGCCCCAAGAGCTGCGCGTGGCGCATACCGCGGCGCATGATCTTGCGCAGCACGTAGCCGCGGCCTTCGTTCGAAGGAATCACGCCATCCGCAATCAGGAAAGTCGTCGCGCGGGCGTGGTCGGCGACGATCCGGAACGACGGATCGACCTTCGGGTCGCGTCCATATTTCGCCGGGACGTGCTTTTCGGCTTCGGCGATTAGCGGCATGAAAAGATCGGTATCGAAATTGGAAATCTTGCCCTGCATCACGGCGGCCACGCGTTCCAGGCCCGCGCCGGTATCGACCGATGGCCGCGGCAAGGGATTCAGCTTGCCTGCGTCGTCGCGATTGAACTGCATGAACACCAGGTTCCAGATTTCGACGTAGCGCCCGCACTCGCAGCCGAACTGGCAATCCTTGTGACCCTGATCGGAAGCAGCCGGGCCCATATCGTAATGAATTTCGCTGCACGGGCCGCAGGGGCCGGTTTCGCCCATGGCCCAGAAATTGTCCTTGGCGCCCAATTCAAAGATGCGCTCGGCGGCAACGCCCTGCGCGAGCCAGGCCTTCCCCGCTTCCGCGTCGCGCGGGACGCCGGATTCGCCCTTGAAGATCGTGACGTAGAGCTTTTCCCTGGGAATCGCGAACCAATCCGCGCCGGTGATGAGTTCCCAGGCGAAGGCGATGGCTTCTTTCTTGAAATAGTCGCCGAAGGAAAAATTCCCGAGCATTTCGAAAAAAGTGTGGTGGCGATTGGTAAAGCCGACGTTTTCGAGGTCGTTGTGCTTTCCGCCGGCGCGCACGCATTTCTGGCAGGTGGTGGCGCGGCGGTAATCGCGCTGTTCCAGGCCGAGAAAGACATCCTTGAACTGGTTCATTCCGGCATTGGCGAAAAGCAGAGTGGGATCGTTCGCCGGGACGAGCGAAGAGCTGCGCACCACGCGATGGTCGCGCGCTTCGAAAAATTTCAGGAATGTGCTGCGGACGTCGTTGCCGGTCATTTTAGTTTTGCGCTCGCTCGTCGATGCTCGCGAAAGCTGGTGAACGGTTCGCGGCTTTTCGCGCAGTCGATCCTTACATGTATGAAGTTTCTGGGATTCATTATCGCAGACGCAGCGCGCGAGAGGCAAAGGCTACGGCATTCGGTGCGGCGGGAAAAGCGCCAATAGGGAGATTGGCGCCCCGGGGCGCGGCCAACGAAACGAAAATCGGCCGCAGTCGAGGCAGGCCGGCGTTGCGAAGACGGCGCATCCGCTGCCGCCTAGGGCTCAGGCGAGGGCTTCGCGGATGGCAGCCTCGAGGCGGGCGAGGCCGGCAGCCACGTCCGCGCCGAGATGGACGCGCAGCGCGCGGCGGTTGCGTTCGGCGAGAACCTGGAAATCGCCGCGGGCTTGCGCCGCTTTCACCACGCCAAAGGTGTACTTCTGCCCCGGCACGGGAAGATCGGCGGCATCGTCGCAGGTGATTTGCAGGAAGACGCCGGAGTTGGGTCCGCCCTTGTAGGCCTGTCCGGTGGAATGCAGGAAGCGCGGGCCGAAGCCGAGGCAGGTGGCCACGTGGCATTTGTCGCGAACGAGATGGCGCATGCCCTGCAGGCGCGATTCGTTGGCGGCGTTGCGGTCGAGGTAGCCGAGAACGGCGAAGTAATCTCCGGCCTTCAGGCGGCGCAGATGCGCGCGCAGATGGCCGACGAGCGATTTATCGGCTCCGGCGGCTTTAGCGAGATCGGCGGCGTTCTTCGGATCGGTGAAGAGCTGAAGATCGCCGTCTTTCAGAATCGGAGATTCGGACGGGAGCGAGCCGGATTTTTCGTACGCGTCGGTGAGCTTGCGGGTTTCGATCTTGCTGGCTTCCACGTCCGGCTGATTGAACGCGTTGATGCCGATCACGGAGCCGGCAACGGCCGTGGCGATTTCCCAGCGGAAAAATTCCTGCGCGACGTCGTAGATATCGCGAAGAGAGATGCGCACCACGGGCTGGCCGGCCTTTTCGAGCGCGTCGATGGCGGCGTCCTGGCGCGAATCGGGATCGGATTCCAGGCGCAGATAGGCGAAGACGCGATCGTTGCCGTACGCGCCGGGCGCGCCAAGCTGTTCGCGATCGACGGGAATGAGTCCCTTGCCCTGCTTGCCGGTGGATTCGGCGAGCAACTGTTCGAGCCACGCGCCGAGATCGAAAATGGTGGGCGAGGCGATGATGGTGACCTTATCGCGGCCGCTTTTCTGCAGCGTGCCGAGAATGGCGCCGAGAACGACGCCGGGATTCTGGTCCGCGGGAACCACGGACGCGCAGGCGTGGACCATTTCCTCGGCGCGATCGAGGAATTTGCCGATGTCAACGCCTTGAATGGCGCCGGGAATCATGCCGAAATTCGAGAGCGCGGAATAGCGTCCGCCGATGCCGGGAACGCCGAAGAAAATCTGGCGGAAGCCTTCGGATTCGGCGGCTTTTTGCAGATGCGAGCCGGGATCGGTGATGGCGATGAAGCGGCGGCCGGCTTCGGCGGGGCCGACGATCTGTTTGACGCGTTCAAAGAAATATTGCTTAAAGATATTCGGTTCGAGCGTGCTGCCCGATTTGCTGGAAACGATGAAAATGGTCTTGGCCAGGTCCAGCTTGTCTTCGAGAGCGACGATCTGCGCCGGATCGGTGGAATCGAGCACGAACATTTCCGGATGGCCGGCGATTTTGCCGAAGGTGAGGCCGAGAACTTCCACGCACAGGCTCGAACCGCCCATGCCGAGCAGCGCAGCATGGGTAAAACCGCCGGAGCGAATGTCTTCGACGAGGCGATCGAAGGTTTTGCGATTAGAGATTTGATCCTCGGTGATGCCAAGCCAGGCGAGCCACTTGCTTTCGTCGGAATTGGTCCAGAGAGAGGCGTCGCGGGCCCAGAGGCGCTTCACTTTGCTGTTTTCGCCGGCTTTCCAGTCGTCGATGGTGGCCTGGACGGCTGACTGCAAATCTTTGGGCATCTTGTACGCAAGCCGGCTGACGGAGGGAGATGCCTGCGCGGACGCCGATTTCTTGGTGCTCTTTTCAACCGCGGCGAGGAGCTTATCGAACGCTTCGGCGAAAAGCTTGACGCCTTCCTCGGTGAGCTGGTCGGTTGCGGCTTTCATCGACATGCCAACCCGGGCGAGGTCCTGCATGATCTTCTTCGCGTCATCGACATTTTCTTCCAGGCTGGCGCGCGGGACGCCGTGATCGCGGAACGCGTCGAAGGTGGCGGGGGGAATGGTGTTGACGGTATCGCGGCCGATGAGCTCTTCGACGTAGAGAACGTCGCGGTAGGCGGGATTTTTCGTGCTGGTGCTGGCCCACAGGACGCGCTGCGTCTGCGCGCCGCGTCCTGCGAGCACCTGCCAGCGCGATCCGCTGAAGAGGCGCTTATAGATTTGATAGGCGAGCTTGGCGTTGGCGATGGCGACTTTGCCCTGCAAGCTCTTCGCGAGCGCGGCATCGGGTTTGCCGGATTGTGCCAGAGCGGTGAGCTGGCTATCGACCAGCGAATCGATGCGGCTGACGAAAAAGCTGGCCACGCTGGCGATTTGGCTGGCATCGCCGCCGCTCTTGGCGAATTGCTCCAGGCCGTCGAGGTAGGCTTCGGCGACGCGCTCATACACTTCCTGCGCGAAGAGCAACGTGACATTGACGTTGATGCCTTCGCTGATCAGCTGGCGAAAAGCGGGAATGCCCTCGGGCGTGCCGGGAACCTTGATCATGACGTTGGGGCGGTCTACGGCTTTCCACAGGCGGCGCGCTTCGGCAATCGTCTCGTTGGTTTTATGCGCGAGATACGGCGAGACTTCGAGGCTGACGTAGCCGTCGCGGCGCTTCGACTGGTCGTAGACGCCGCGGAAGGCGTCGGCGGCATCCTGCACGTCGCGGACGGCGAGATGCTCGTAAATTTGCGTGGCATTCAGGCCGCCGCGCGAGGCGAGTTGGGCGAGTAATTGCGAATAATCGGTGCTGCCGGCGATCGCTTTTTCGAAGATAGCGGGATTGGAGGTCATGCCGCGCAGGCCGTCCTCGCGGATCATGCGCGCGAGCTCGCCAGTATCGATCAGGCTGCGGCGAATGTAGTCGAGCCAGACGGACTGGCCGAAGCTCAGCAGGGCCTGGAGCGGATTTTGGGCTTGCGTGGATGAAGAGGCGCTGCCGGTTGACTTCGTGGTGCTCATGATGTCCCCCTTGTGGCTGCGAAAATTTGTTCCGGGCTCGAAGTACCCTGGTCGTTTGGATGCACGGCGCCCCGCGAGAGGGTCAGGAGCGCAAACTGTGCCGCGGCACGTTCGGCTGCGAGCGGCTCTGGCGAAAGAAACGGCAAACCACGGGCACGCCGCGGACAAGGCGGCGGCTGCAACGGGCGCTAGGAAGCTTCTCGTCCGACCGGCATTTTACCGCAGGGCTGCTGGGCGGGCGAGGAGGAACTTAGCACCAGAACTGATGTACTACTTGGCGCGGACAGTTGGGGAATACATAAGCGCAACTTCTACCGCGTCTGGAAAAAGCACCACGGCTTTCGAAAGTTGACCGTGCAAGATGTTGAGCTCACTCTCGGCCGTGCCTTGGGCTAGTTTACCTCTTACGGTAGCTTCCAGATGGTTGTAAGCGCTTGTAAAGATTGGGTTTTCCGCCGCGCTCTCCGCCGAGGGACGAAGGTGCAAGGAATGGATAAGCAGGTTTCGCCTTCGCACGAGCCATTTCAATCCGTCAGGCTGTTCCGACGTCTGAAATTTTCTCAGCCGCGACCATGACACGGACGTCACTTTGCTTTCCACGAGCGGCAAAAAATTCGCCTGGATGCGATCCATCACGGCAGCGAACCCGTCCCGCTCGTACTGGCGGATGTTAAAAAAGACAAAGTCCAAGAGTTGGCCAACACGGTCCCAAAATGACGCAAGACGAACATACGAAGTTTCGACGTGCTCCCAGTAGTATTTTCCGACCTGCGCGATAAGAATTTGTGCGACTTTGGGGTCCTCGGGTAGATGCATCAATTCCGGATGCCTCTTGATTAGCTCGCTTCCGATGCAGTAGATGTGACTCCGACACACGGAGGAGCGAGCTAGCATAAAAGCCTTGACGACCTCAGAAATCGCGGCCTCGGCATAGGTGTCGAACTGCGGCCTATTTTCGCCGTCCTTCGCAAGAATCAGCTTCGGCGGACCGCCCATGGCAACGGATAAATTAAGCAGGTTGCGATCGAGGTCACTTCCTGCTGTTAGATCCAGCTTGGCTGGCATTGGCTCAAAGAATGAGAACGCTTCAAGCTGCGCCGCCACGAGGCCTTCGTTCACGCTGAGCATGAGCACGTTGCCGAGCAATTTTTGTATTAGGTCGGAATCCAGTTCAGGAGCGTGGTCGTCAGTCATGCGACAGCCCCTCCAAGCGCGCAGATCAGCATCGCTATGATAGATCAGCTGCTGGGCTGGCGGTCCAGATGGTTCTACAAATGGAACCAGTCATATGCTGGCGACGGAGCCGCCGTCGACGCGGTAGTTGGAGCCGGTGATGAACGAGGCCTGCTCGGAGGCGAGGAACACGACGATGCCAGCAGTCTCTGCCGGGCGGCCAGCGCGTCCAAAAACGATGTTGGGACGGAGTTCGCGGACGAAGGCGCGTTCGGCTTCGTCAACGGAGACGCCGCTAGACTTGGCCTGATCGGCGAACATCTCCTCGACCAGCGGCGTGCGAATCAGTGCGGGCGAGACGCAGTTCACCAGGATGCCGTCCGCGCCGTAGGCTTTCGAAAGGCTCTTGGTGAGCAAGTTGACCGCTGCTTTCGAGGCGTTGTAGTGCGGCATAAGGGCGTCGGGCTGCGTGCCGGATTCGGAGGAGATGCTGATGATGCGGCCCCATTTCTGGCGCTGCATGTGCGGGATGGCGGCGCGCGAGGCGCGCACGGCGGACATCACGTTGAGCTGAAAAACTTGCAGCCACTCGTCGTCGGTGAGCTCGGCGAAGGCGGCAAAGCGGCCGATGCCGCCGGCGTTGTTGACGAGGATGTGGATGGTGCCGAAATGGGAGACGGTTTCGGAGACGGCGCGTTCGGCGCCGCCGGGAGCGGCGACGTCGGATGCAACCGTGTGGACCGCGGCGGGCGAGGCTCCGGCATTGCGGATTTGCGCAGCGGCGGAATCGAGATCGGCGGTGTGGCGGCCGTTGAGGACGACCTTGCAGCCTTCCCGAGCGAACGCCTGAGCGATCGCGAAGCCGATGCCTTTGCTCGAGCCGGTGATGAGCACGACCTTGCCGTTGAGTCCGAGTTCCATGCGATTGCCTCCTGAGCGAGATTACAGCCGCTAAGCTAGCACGATTGGATGTTCGGCCGCGGCGGTCGGACGCGCAGACAGCCGTAATTGATTCGACTGCGAGGGAATGGTGGTGGGTGAGGGTGCTGCCCCCTCCCGGCACGCTAATCTGGCGTTTTCCGGGGTTTATAAGACCCCGCTGCACGGCTGGTGCTACCCACCGTCGATTTGCAGGGCCGTATTATGGGATCAGCATTCATAGATGCAGAATACACCGACACTCTCGGTGAGTCCAACGCGCGTGCCGCCAGTGAACATCTGTTATAGCAACGTGAAAATGTCACCCTAATGGCCCGATGAAAATGTCACGCCCTGAGAAGTTAACCACCGAGGTGGTGGAGTTTGTTTGGTCCGTGGTAAATGGTCACGTCTCCGTCGAGCGATTCGTAGAGGTGAACCTTGGCTCCGGCAAGGCTAAAGCGTTGTGGTTGGGGCGGGATTTGGAAGCGGCGTCCCGCCCATTGCACGACGTTGTCGTTGCCGACGGCGCGTTCGTGCAGGAAGCAGCAGATGCGGGTGAGATCCTGCGGAGCCAGACGCCAGGCTTTTTCGGTCTGGCGCGGGGCGCGGGCAAAGCGGCGGTTGTAGTCGGGAAGAAAGCGGCGCAGGACCTGATTGGCTGTGGCGATATCGGAGGCGCCGGCCAGGCGCAGTTCGCTGGTGAGGCGATCCTGAAAAGTGCCCCAGAGGCGTTCGATGCGACCTTTGGCTTGGGGGCTGCGGGCAGCGATGTAGGTGACACCGAGTTGGGCCAGGGCGCGGCCGAACTGAGTGGGCTGGCGTTTGCCGGCGAGTTGCTCTTCGGTCGACCAGTGATCGTCATTGCGGACGAAAATGCTGTGGCGATCGCCGTACAAGCTGAGGGGCACGCCGTAACGGCGCAGCAAGCGATGGAGCAGGCGGAAATAGCCGCGCGCGTCTTCGGTGGGGAAGAACTGGGCGACCAGGACTTTGCGGGTGGCATCGTCGAGGAAGCCGAGCAGGGCGAGTTCGGAGCCGCGATCTTCGAGCCAGCGGTGCAGGCTGGCGTCGAGCAGAAGCATTTCGCCTTCGCGGGCGCGAGGCAAACGGCGCTGGCGATGAGTGGGAGCGCGTCGTTTGCGGGGCGAACCGATCCCGGCGCTGCGGAGAAGACGGCGGAGAGTTTCGCGGCCCAGAGAAAGGCCTTCGACCTCACAGAGCTTCTCGTGGAGATGATGATCGTTGAAGCCCGCGTAGCGCGTGCGGGCCAGTTCGAGGATGCGGGTGCGCAGGGGATCGGGGAGACGGCGCGGACTGGGACGGTCGCGGCGGACGTGTGCCAGGGCCGCTGCGCCGCCTTGCCGATAGCGCGCTTTGAGACGTTTGATATGCCGAGGCGTTAGAGCGAGCAGCTCCGCGGCCCTGGCACACGTCAGAGTTCCCTTGCTGCAGGATGAAATCACAGCCACTCGTTGCAACTCTTTCTGACTCAACCGAAATGTCTCCCGGTTCATAGGGTGACATTTTCACTGGGCCATTAAGGGGTGACACAATTATTGGGCCAAGACAGACGCCAGTGAACGTCTTTACAAATTCGGCGCGGGATGACAAGCTGGCGCGCATACGTCCATGGCAAACGACACCAAGTTATTCACGCCGCGCGAAGCGGCGCACGTGATGGGGATCAGCTACCCCACGCTGAAGCAGTGGATTTACAAGGGCAAGATCCACACGGTGAAGACGGCCGGCGGGCATCACCGCGTCCCGGAAAAGGAAGTGGACCGATTTCTCTACCGCGCGTCGGAGCAGGGCGAGGTGAGCGAGCGGCGGACGAATTTCCGCCGCATCAGCGGACGGAATCAGCTGGTAGGGCGCGTCACGGATATTCAGATCAGCGGATTGATGGCGCAGGTGACGCTGTCGATCGGCGGGCAGCGAATCACGTCGATCATTACGGCGGACGCGGTACGCGAAATGCGACTGAAGGTGGGCGAGACGGCGGCGGCGCTGGTGAAATCGACGGAAGTGATGATCGTGAGGCCGTAACTTCCGGCGATGACCGGTGGCCGCGGCTTTGCGTCAGGCGCTGAACGGCGCGCGGCGGGTGGATTTTCAGGATCGCGGGCGCGCCGGGCTGCCATGCGATGCGCCGTATTTGCGCAGCAGGCGGAACGGGCGAAGCGCGGCGTAGAGCGGCGCCAGCCCGCGCGGCAGGCGGATCGTGTGCCAGTCTTCGGCGGCGGGCGCGGTGGCAAGTCGAAGCGCATAGCGAAATCCAGCGAGAGCGCCGGGCACCATCGAGCGGCGGTAACGGAACGTCGCGCGCGAACCAAGCGGCGGCATCGAGCGGCTGAGCAGGCGGTCTTCGATTTGCGACGCGACTGAATCGGCGACCCGGTCAGAGCCGACGCGCGAGCGTACCGCGTCCGGCAGTGAACCGCCAAAGAGCCGGTCCGCCAGCGCGAGCCCTAGATGCAACATGCGACGCGCGCGCACGGAATCGGCGAACGCGTAGACGCGGTCCCAATCCAGCCGCGGATGAGAAGCGACAAATTCCTCCACATCCGCAATCCAAATAAGACGCTCCCAAAAATCCTTCGAGCCATGAACGCAGAGAAATACAAGTGTGTCCTCGGGGCTGAAAGTGCGGATCTCATGGCCGCTGATCGAAACAGGCGCGGCGCGGCGGGCGAGATCGTCGAGATTCGGCGGAACGGGAAAATGACGCAGCGTTCGTTCAGTGTGCAGCTCGACGGTGAGATGGCGTTCGGTGTCGCGATAGTCGTATTCGCCGGGAATGAGCGAAGAGGTTTTGCCGGGCGCGAAAATCGGCGGAAATTGCGGCGCAAAGCCAAGACTGACCAGCACGCGATTCGCGGCAGCCACGTCGCGCTGGCGAAGGACGAGGTCGATATCGGCGAATTCGCGCAACGCGACGTCGCCATAGGCCTGCACGGCCAGCACCGGCCCCTTGTACGGAAACGATTCGATTCCGGCGGTGGCGAAGGATTCCAGGATGCGAATCAGCTCGGCGGTCAAAACCAGGCTGTGAACGGAGTTGGCGCGGACCTGAGTTTTCAGGCGCGCGAGCGGCGCGGGCGGCAGTGCGTCCGGAGCGATCGCGAAAAGATTACGGCTGAGAAGCGGTGCGACGGAATGTTCGGAAGCTTGCGCGAGGAGGACATCCCAATCGAGAGGCTGGGCCACCAGCCCGCGAATCTCGTTTGCGACGGGCGGCTCGACGCGCGTGCGGGAACAGCAAACGAGAAGCTGCTTTTCCGGGCATGTGCCATCATTCGAAGAAGATGTCATGAAACGCCGGCGAACGACCGGCGAGAGAATAGTACGCTATCTGGCGCGAGATCGCAGGACGTGCGCCGCGTCAGTTTACAGCGTTAGCACGGTCAGCACGGCGAAGGAGCGGTGCGCACTGCGGGCAGCAAGCCGCGCGCACAAAAACTGCGGCGCGATCACGCCGCCATTCTGCTGTTCCATGCGCCCTCCATATCGATCTTCTTGCCGACGCGCAGAAGGCAGGACCGAAAGCCGCTCGGGTCCACACCGGCGGAGCCGCAGACGCGATCGTAGTCCGACTTATCCTCGAACAGGAATTTTTGCGCTTCGCGGCGCTCGCGCAAGTTACCGTTGCGCCAGTCCTCCACGGCGGCAACCAGCACAGCGATCCAAAGGCGCCGCTCGGCGATGCAGTCTTCGGTTGGACTTCCTTCCGTTCTTGTGGCGACGTTCTCGAGCATTGTTTTTTTCCCCCTTGCTTCATAACAGCCGCTGCGCGTTTCCGTCTGCAGCTCACAAGTGCAGAATGCACGCCGGCAGCCACGTGCCTCCTTGACAGGGGAGGCGACACGAAATGCACTGACGCATTGCAAGGAAAGAACTTGCGCTCAAAGTGTAGGTCAGAACGGCGAGCTGCGAACGGCACACCGCCAGCCATCACGTGGTTCTAGTCCGCGCACGTGTTTCGGTTGGGATCAGTCGAACCTCGCGTTGCGCGAACTATCCGGGCAGAGATTCAGCGCCTATTGGACCGTTTCGGCAGCGAGAACTTCGCGAAGCTTCGACGCCAACGATGCCATGTTGAACGGCTTCTGGAGCAGAACAGCGTCATTTTCGAGAATGCCGTGATGAACCACGGACTGATCCGTGTAACCGGACATATACAGCACTTTAATTCCAGGTCGCAGGCGGGAGACGCGATCGGCAAGTTCCCTGCCACTAATGCCGGGCATCACCACGTCGGTGAGGAGCAGATGGATCGGCCCGGTGTGCATGGCGGAAAGTTCGAGGGCGGTGTGGCCGTCTTCGGCTTCGATCACCGTATAACCGCTCATTTCCAGGTACTGGCGCGCGAGTTCGCGCACTCCTTTCTCGTCTTCAACGAGCAGGATGACCTCGGAGCCGCGCGGCAGCTGAGAAGCACCGGGGCGGTCGAAACTTTCTCCGGGCACTTCTTCTTCGATTTTCGGAAGATAAATCTTGAAGGTGGTGCCGCGGCCGGGTTCACTGTAGACCCAAATATAGCCGCCACTCTGCTTGACGATTCCGTAGACGGTAGCGAGCCCCAGGCCGGTCCCCTTGCCCTTTTCCTTGGTGGTGAAAAACGGCTCGAAGATGTGCGTCTGCGTGGCGGCGTCCATGCCGATGCCGTTGTCGGTGACGGCGAGCATGACGTATTTGCCGGCGTTCAGAACCTTCGGGGGCTGGGAACAAGACTCGCCGAGTTCCACGTTGGCCGTCTCGATCATGAGCCGTCCGCCGCGCGGCATGGCGTCGCGGGCGTTGACCGCCAGATTCATGATCACCTGCTCGACCTGGCTGCGGTCGGCTTTCACGAGCCAGAGGTCGGGCTCGGTGGATGTTTTCAGCTCGATATCTTCGCCGATCAAGCGGAGGAGGATTTTCTCCGTGTCGCCAACCACGCTATGAATGTTGAGGATCTTGGGCGCCAGCATCTGCTTGCGGCTGAAAGCCAGCAACTGCTGCGTCAGGGACGAAGCACGCCGCGCGGCGTTCTGGACTTGCTCGGCGCTGCGCCGCAGAGAGTCGCCCGCGGGAAGGCGCTCGGTCATCAAATCGGCGTAGCCCTGAATCACCATCAGCAAGTTGTTGAAATCATGGGCAATGCCGCCGGCCAGGCGACCCACGGCTTCCATCTTCTGGGCCTGGCGGAACTGCTCTTCGAGGCGCTTGCGGTCGGTGACGTCGAGCGCCATGCAGATGGCGCCGCGAACCTCGCCCGAAGAGTCGCGCAGCGGCTCCACGTGGCACGCGTAGGAGCCTTCCTTCCAATCGCACTGGAACGTGACGGGCTCGCCGGCGACCGCGCGGCGATGCGCGGCAATGGGCGGGAACGTGGGATCGGTGGTCCCGAAGTACTCCGAGAGCAGCATGCCGACGACGTGACCGGGCTTGAGGCCGAGGCGCGCCAGGCCAGCACCCAGCGAGGACGTGAATCGCAGGTCGGTATCGACGCTCCAGACGATCGCGGGCAACTGCTCCATGAGCACGCGCAGGCGAGCTTCACTTTCGCGCACTCGGTCCTCCGCGCGCTTTCGGTCGATCGCGAGGGCGATCCGGCCTCCGACGGAAGTCAGGAATTCAAGGTCGTGCTGCGTATAAGCGTTCTCGCGCTCATAGCTCTGAACCACCAGCACGCCGATCGTCTCGGACGGGGTGCGCAGCGGCACGCCCAGCCAAGACCGCGAGGGAGTCCCTTCGAGCTGAACTTCGCCGGCCGTCACCAGCTCGGCAAGGCGTTTGGGCGAGATCGGCTGCGGCTCGCCGGTGCGAAAGACGTACGCCGCGCAGCCACGGCCAATCTCCTGCGGAGCCGGAGGCGGGTCGAACTTATCGCGAAAGAACGGGAAGGTGAACCTCGCTGAAGCCGGCTCGTGCAGCGCAACGAAACAATTTTCCGCGTCGATCGATTTATTGATGATGCTGTGAATTTCGCGAAGCAGATCGTCCAGGTTTTCGGTGGCGCCGACGGCGTGGATGATCTCCGTGCTCACCTGGCGGCGCAGCTCGGCGACTTTGCGGTGGGTAATATCCTCGGCGGTGCCGTCGTAGCTGACGACCCGGCCTTTCGAGTCGCGCAGGGCGCGAACGTTCAGGCAAACCCAAATGATGCTTCCATCTTTGCGCCGCATCTGGCATTCAAAACCGTTCAACTGGCCCTTTTCCTGCAATTGGCGCTTGACCTCTTCGCGAACGGAAGAGTCCAGGTAGAGCTGTTTGGCGATATCGTGAATGCTGGCGATCATCTCGGAAGGCGAGGAATAGCCGGCAATGCGCGCCATGGCCGGATTGACGGTCAGGAACCTGCCGGTCGGCGTCGATTCGAAGAATCCTTCGATGGCATTTTCGAAAATCCGCTGGTAACGCGCTTCGGCGCGGCGCTGGCCGCGTTCGGCGCGGCTCCGGGCCGTGATGTCTTCGTAGATTCCGAAGCAGCCTTGCTGCTCGCCGTTGACGACCAGAGGGACACCCGTGATGCACACGTCGATTGTGGCCCCGTCGCGCCGCCGTCGTTTGCAGACGGTGCGAATGATGCCGTCGCGCCTGATGTCATCGAGGAGTCCGAGCGTTTCGTTTTCCCGGCCGGGGATGGCCACCAGCGTTTCCAAGGCGCGCCCGCGAATTTCGGACAAGGAATAGCCGAAGAGCCGCTCGAACGCCGGATTGCACATTTGCACGCGGCGCTTCATGTCGATGGCGACAATGGCCGACGGATTATTTTCGATGAGCGCCTGGAGGTAGGCGGTGTCTTCGGCGATTTTTCGTTCGGCCGAGATGCGAGCGGTGACATCCTGCACCACCACGATCGCGGCATCTTTGCCGGCGAAGGAGATCTTCTGGGTGGCTACTTCGGCGTCAAAAGTCTCGCCATTTTTCCGGCGGTGCCGCCAGCGGCCCTGGCTCTCCACGACCCTCTTGCGCTTGCGAACCACCTTCAGCAGACGGGGAATATCTTCCTTGGGGTGGATGTCGGTAATGCGCATGTCGAGAAACTCTTCGCGCAAATAGCCGTACGCGGCGATGGCCGCAGCGTTCACTTCCAAAAACGAGAGAGTCTTGTTGTCAAAGACGAACGTCGGATACGGATTGGTGGAAAACAGGAGCTCGAAATTGGCGACGCCGACGGCCGGAGTCGCCGCATTGGGCACGGATTGGAGCGCCGGCCGGCGCGGCGTAGAGTTTGCTTCGGTGGATTTCGCAGCGCGAGAGGCGAGCTTCCCCTTACGGGTGCTCGCGGTTTTTCGAGTCGGCATGAGTCCAAACTTAACTGGGCTAAGAGCTTAGGCCCCCAAGTATGCGGATCAACCCCGCCCCATACATATCATATAACGATTCGTGATCGGCGTCACAATGGTACGTCCGTACCACAATTGCCATGGCTGAAATGTGAGCGAGGGCCTTGCGCGGCAGGTTGCGTCCGGTAAGATAGGAACCGGGGATCGCGGGCAGGCTTTCCCGGATCTTTTGAAAACAATGGCCACGGTCGAACACGCATCAGGCGGCATCCCGACGGTTCACAACGACTTCGAAGAGCAGATTCAGGCGCTCGCGCGGGCCGAATGGGGCGATCCGTTTCACGTCTTGGGCCCACACTGGATCGAGCGAGACGGAAAACAATGGCTGGCGGTGCGCGCGTTTCGCCGGGGCGCGACCGAGGCGAAGGTCGTCTGGAAATCAAATGGCGCGGTGTATCCGGCCGATCCAATCCATCCGGACGGCGTCTTTGAAGCGATTCTGTCGCCGGATTCCGCCGGTTTGCGGGAGGGCGAGCCGGTGGCACCGGACGCGTACCGCTGGCGATTGCGTTTGGCGGACGGGGCCGAGTTTGAATGCTACGATCCCTACGCGTTTCCGCCGGTTCTCACCGAATACGACCTGCACCTTTCGGGCGAAGGCACCGACCTGCTGAAATACGAAAAGCTGGGCGCGCATCTGGGCGAAGTGGCGGGCGTGCAAGGGGTACATTTCGGCGTTTGGGCGCCGAATGCTTCGCGCGTCAGCGTGATCGGCGGCTTCAACGGGTGGGACAGCAGTGCGCATCCGATGCGCAGCCGCGGAGAAAGCGGCATTTGGGAAATTTTCATCCCCGAACTCAAGGAAGGCACGCTTTACAAATTCGATATTCTCTCGCGCTTCGGCCACTACCTGGCGCAGAAGGCCGATCCTTACGGGTTTGCCGCGGAGATGCGTCCGAAAAGCGCGTCCATGGTGTGGGATATTCACCGCTACGCATGGAACGATTCCGCGTGGCTGGCCGCGCGCGCGTCCCAGGACTGGCTGCATTCGCCGATGACTGTCTACGAAGTGCACGCCGGATCTTGGCGGCGCAAAGAAGACGAGGGCTACCGCTGGCTGACCTATCGCGAGATGGCCGACGAGTTGATTCCCTACGCGAAAAAGATGCGTTTCACGCACATCGAGTTCATGCCCATCATGGAGCATCCGCTCGATGCCTCGTGGGGCTATCAGACGCTCGGCTATTTCGCGGTGACCAGCCGGTTCGGCACCCCCGATGATTTCAAATATTTTGTCGATCGCGCGCATCAGGAGGGCCTTGGCGTTTTGCTCGACTGGACGCCGGCGCACTTTCCGCGCGACGGGCACGGCCTGGCGTTTTTCGACGGCACGCATCTCTACGAGCACGAAGACCCTCGGCTCGGCGCGCATCCGGACTGGGGCACGCTGGTCTTCAACTACGGCCGCAACGAAGTGCGCAATTTCCTGATGGCCAATGCGCTCTTCTGGATCGAGCAGTATCACGTCGATGGACTAAGAGTGGATGCGGTCGCGTCGATGCTCTATCTGGACTATTCGCGGCGGCCCGGCGAGTGGATTCCAAATATGTACGGCGGGCGCGAAAACCTGGAGGCGATTTCGTTCCTGAAGCGGCTGAACGAAGTGCTGCACGAGCGCAATCCGGGCGCGCTGATGATCGCCGAAGAATCCACGTCCTGGCCGGCGGTATCGCGGCCAACGTACGTGGGCGGGCTCGGCTTCGATCTGAAGTGGAACATGGGCTGGATGAACGACACGCTGCGGTATTTCGAGCACGATCCGATTCACCGGCAGTTCCATCACAGCGACCTGACGTTTTCGATGCTCTACGCCTTCCACGAGAATTTCGTGCTGCCCTTCTCGCACGACGAAGTGGTGCACGGCAAGCGCGCGCTGCTTGAAAAGATGCCCGGCGACGATTGGCAGAAATTCGCGAACCTGAGGCTGCTCTTCGCGTACATGTACGCGCATCCGGGCAAAAAGCTGCTGTTCATGGGCAGCGAGCTGGCGCAGCGCAGCGAGTTCTGGCACGAAGCGTCGGTGGAATGGGCGCTGGAAAATTCGCCGCCGCACCTGGGGATTCAGCGGCTCGTTGCGTACCTGAATCACCTGCACGCGCAGGAGCCGGCGCTTCATCAAATCGATTTCGAATGGTCCGGATTCGAGTGGATCGAAGTGAACGACGCGGCGGCGAGCGTGCTGACGTTCTCGCGCCGCGCCAAGGACCCTGAAGAGTTCGTCGTAGCCGTGTGCAACTTCACGCCGGTCGTGCGGGAATACCGCACCGGCGTGCCGCGCGCGGGATACTACCGCGAAATCCTGAATACCGATTCCAATTTTTACGGCGGGACCGATATCGGCAATTCCGGCGGAGTGATGGCCGAGCCGGTTCCGTGGAACGACCGGCCGTACTCGATCAAGCTGCGCCTGCCGCCGCTGGCCGTCCTGTACTTCAAACCGCAACGCGGCTAAGGCCGCTCGCCTGTAGCGGATCTGCAACAAAAGAAAGAGGGACGGCCCTCCGGTCGACCCTCTCGAAACTTCCCTGCCCGTCTGATGAAAATTTGACTACGATGCGGTAACCGCCAGTTCCTTCGGCTCCTCCAGCGACGCCGCAGGCCAGCTCTTCAGCTCCGGCATGCAGTGCTTGACGAAGCACTTCACGTTGCGCTCGGCTTCTTCATAAGGCATGCCGCCGAAGTGAAAATTCGGCATCACACCCTGCATGTCGATCAAATCCTTCATCGCGGAAAATTTCTCGAGCACCTGCTTCGGCGTGCCCCAGGGCATCAGCTGGATGTAGTCTTCGACCGCCTTATCCGCTCCGATCGAGTTCATGTATTTGCTCAGTTCGGCGTAGCGTTCGTAGCCCTTGGTGGTGTCGAAATGCTTACCCATGATTTCGTAGTGATCGAGCGCCGCGCGGTAATTCGCCGCCAGGTACCTCCGCGCCAGTTCTTCGGCGCGGTCCGCGCTTTCGTCCACGAAGCAGAAGCCGGAGCAGAAAGGCTTCGGCGGCTCGGTGCCGGGATGATGCTCCTGCCAGCATTTGTGGTACAACTCGAAATCCGCGGTTACCTGCTTCCACGCCTTCTGCAGGATCACCAGCATGCCGAGCCCCAGGCGCGCGACCACCGGAACCGAGTCCGTCGATGCCGCGGCGGCAAACGAGCGGCCCTTGAATGACTTGAACGGCCGCGGACGAATCTCCCGGCGCGGCTGCTGTACCGTCGCGCCGCCTTCCATGAATCCGGTTTCGAGTGCGTTCAGGATCAGCCCAGTGAATTCGTCGAAGCGACGCCGGCCTTCGTTTTGATCGATGCGCAGGCCCTCGAATTCGCGGCGCGCCAGCCCGCGGCCAACGCCGAGGATGAAGCGCCCGTCCGAATAGTGATCGAGCAGGACGATCTGCTCGGCCAGCCGCACGGGATCGTGCCACGGCACCACGATCACCATCGAGCCGAGCTTCACGCGCTTGGTGCGCCCGGCAATGTAGGACATGAGCTGCAGCACGTCCGGGCTGATGGAATAATTGTCGAAGTGATGCTCGGTGGCCCACACCGAGTCCATGCCCAGCTCTTCGGCCATCACGCACAGGCCCACTTCCCGCTTGATGAAGAGCCTGTCGGGATAATCGCCCAAATGTTGAAAACCGGTTCCGTATCCAACGTGCATAGAACCCACCTCCTATGTCGTTTTGTCCGTCCCCCCAAGGTTTGCAGCAAACTCCCACCCCAACAACGCCATCTGTTGGCGCACTATATCAAAATGGACCTGCGGCGAGCCAGTTTCGTCAATGGCGGGCAACGAGCGGAAATCGCGAACGGCAATTGGGCCTCAGAGCGCGCCTGAGCGTCCCGCACTGGCTTCCTGGCCTTTCCGAGTCGCGAACGGACATTTCGTGGCTCTAAGACCCATTGTGAAGCTTCACACGGGCATTCTGGATGGCGTCCGAACTCGAACAAACAAATTTTTTGGCGCGGTGGGCGCGAGCGGGCGTTTTCGGCCCGAACGCAACGCTTGCGGGAGTAGAATTCGGCGGTTGCAGATCAGCGCCCGGCGGTGGCACGTCAATTTTCCACGCCGCCGATGCCATCAGGACGTGCTTAGCGGGGCACAACTCGTTTGAAGCCGCGGCAAAACTCGCCGGGCGGTGTACAATCCCCCATGCCTTGCGTCTAAAATTTGGGAACACCTAACCGATAGTGTCGAATCCCCAGGAACATTTCGTCGCTGTGATTGGAGGAGCGATTTCCGGCTCCGTGGCTGCCGAAATTTTGGCCGAGCACGGCATTCGCGTGGCCGTGTTCGAGCAGAACGCGCGGCCCTACGGAAAAATCGAAGACGGCCTGCCGCGCTGGCACGTGGAGCAGCGCAAACAGGAGTACAAGCGCATCGACGCGCGCCTGCGCAAGCCGGGCGTTTATTTCGTTCCCTGCACCAAGCTTGGCCGCGACATCAAGTTCGACGACCTTTGCAACAATTGGGGCTTTTCGGCCGTGATACTGGCAAACGGCGCGTGGCGGGATCGGGATCTGGGTGTTCCGGAAGCAAATCTATACATCGGCAAAGGACTCGTGTACCAGAATCCGTTCATCTACTGGTACAACCACAAGAATGAGCGGGGCTACGCCGGGCCGCGTTATGAAACGCCCGATGGAGCGCTCGTGGTGGGCGGCGGCTTGGCGTCCATTGACGTGGTGAAAGTGCTGCAGCTCGAAAATTACGAGCGCGCGCTGAAGGCCCGCGGCATCCATGCCAGCTTCGTCGAGTTGGAAAAAGGGATTCCCGCCTTCTGCAAGGCGCACGGCGTGCGGCCCGAAGATCTGGGCGTGAAAGGCTGCCTGCTGATCTACCGCCGTCGCGAACAGGACATGCCGCTCGCACAGCCACCCGATAACCCCACTCCCCAACAAATCGCCAAGACGGAAGACGTCCGCCGAAAAGTGTTGCGGCTGGCGCGGGACAAATATCTCTTTCGCTTTCAGGAGCGACGGCTTACCACCGGCCTGATCGTCGAAAACGGACGGCTGGCAGGCCTGAAAGTGGCGGAAACAAAAATCGAGGGCCGGCGAGCCGAGCCGATTCCCGGAACCGAGCAAGAACTGCGCGCGCCTATGGTGATTTCCTCGATCGGCTCCGTCCCGGAAATTTTGCCGGGCATTTCGATGAAGGGCGAATACTACGCCTTCGCCGACGAGCCGAACCCGCGGCACACCGAGCATCGCCACGTGTTCGGCGTGGGCAACGTGGTGACCGGCCAGGGAAACATTCGCGTGTCACTGGTGCACAGCCAGTCGGTGACGAAGCGGCTCGTCGATGAGTATGCGCGGATCGGCAGCGATACCGAAGATATCGAGTCCATCAGCGGTTCGGCCGAAGAGCGCTCCGCGGAACGGGCCGAGGCCGTAGTCGATCGCGTGGAGGCCTGGCCGCCGCTTGCACCGGAGCAAGTCACCAAGATCGAAGAGCGCATTCGCGCGTTCCAGCAGCGCGTCGGCTACGACGGCAACTACGACGCGTGGATAGCGAAGGTCACGGCGCCTGCTGCCGAGTAGTACGTCTGCCACGCGCGGTTCGTTGCCAGCGATGAGGCCCGCGTGGTCCGCAATCGGCTATTGCGTGGACTGCGGCATCATCATCATCGGATTGAATGGCTGCGGCGTGCCGGTAATCTTGTCCTTCACTCCCGTCAGTGTCTTCACCAGCACGGTGGTGGAATCCTTGGTCTGACTCTTCACCAGCCCGAACGGCGGCACGGATTCGTTCACCCACGTATCGCTCGATCCGTCCTTCATGCGGTAGTGATGGCAGGAGAAGGTTCCCGCCGGCGTAGTGACCGATTCGACGCCCAGATCCTCGGATTCGGAGCGCACATCCGCTGGTGCGCCTCCTCCGTTCGGCCCTCGCATTCCCGACGGCATCTCCATCGGCGGGCGGTCGGGCATCTGCATAATGGTCTTCGACACGACCAGCTTGCCGTCCGCCACCACGTCCAGCGTCTTGATCACCATGTCGCCCATCGGCGTGCCGGAAACCGTGAACTCCATCCAGTAGCCGGTTTTGCCGTTGACGCTTTCCTTGCCTACAATCGCGTACTCCACCGTATTCTTTGGGCCATTGCCGGCTTGCGTTTCGTACACCGCGCCCGCTCCGATCACCGGATTGAAGACACCGCTGGGCACCTGCCGCTGCGCCATTCCCATTTGCGCGCTGGCGGGCAAAGCGGTCAGCAAGAAAAGCGTTGCGATCACGGCCTGCTTCAATGCTGTCATGATGATCTCTCCTCAGATAAACAGCTGCTCCGGCCTTAGCTACCGGAATTTGCGGCCATTGTAACGCAACTGGCGCGAATAGCGATGCCTGGAGCGCCGGGTGCGGGCGAGGGATCAGTTGAGTTCGCGGTAGGTGATCAGTCGCACGCCGTGGCGCTCCACGGCGCTCCGCGCTTCCGGCGACAGTAGCGCGTCAAGCTCCAACTGGCGCTGCTCTTGCAGGCGCGACCCGGTGCTCGCCAAATCGGCGTCGCAAACACCGGGATGCAGCATGATTTCAGTGCGGCCCTCGGGCAGCGTGTCGATCAGGTGGCACAAGGCAGCGGCGCTCAACCGGCCGGTCATCGCCAAGCCCAGAAAATGATCGGGCGTGCGGAGTCCATACTTTCGCGCAAGAGATTGAAACCACGGCTCGATCGCTCGCACGGCGGCGGCCGACGCGAGCCTGCTCCAGGAACGTTCGCCGGTGCTCTGCGTCTCCCAGGAATCGGCCAGGTTTTCCGCCGGCTTGCGGACGCGCTTGATGCCCAGTTCGCGAGCCACCTTGCCGAGCGCGTTCATCACCATCGGGTGCGCGTGCGTATGTTTGTGCGTGTCCACGTGGGTCGGTTCGATCCCGGCGCGGCGGATTTTCTCGATCTGCGCGCGCAATTCCCTCTCGATGTCACGCGGCCGCACGTTTCCCGAGCTCAACTTGGCGACGAATTGAGGCAGCGTCCGGGGAAATTTGCCGTCCGCGCCGACAAGCGACGGAATTTCGTCGGGCGGCGAGACCGCCGTGCCGCCGACGAGCACCAGATGGCAGCCCACTCCGAGCGTGGGCGCGGCTTTGGCGCGGGCGACCGCGTCGTCAAAGGCGCGGCTGCTGGCCATCAGCGTCGCGCTGGTCAGGATTCCTTCTCGATGGGCGCGAACGATGCCTTCGTTTACACCTTGCGTGAGGCCGAAGTCATCGGCGTTGAGAATAAGCTCTTTCATTCCGTCGCAGGAAAAACGAACAGGCAGGATGGAATCATAGCACGAAGGAGCGGCGACGCGGGTCTTGAACCAAAGCGCGCGATGGAAGAACCAGAGCGGCGGCCGCGTTCAGCTTCGACACTCGATACGTGAGCGCAAAGCGCGTAGTGCCTAGCAATTCTCGAACCACATCGCTTTCCGTACAGACAACTGCCGATGAATTTTCTGTAAAAGTTTTCAACAGTTCTGTTGAAAACCGTGTGGAAAAGGCCTCCGCGAAATTCGAAATCACTGGCCAATACGGGGCTTACTCCTCTTTGCACTAAATTCGTGCAACCAGCGCCGTCTAAAAAAATTGTCACGCGGAGTAAAGCGACACGTCCTGCAGAAAAGTGGGCGGGAACTTCAGCTTTGCCGATTCGGCACCGGTGAGCGCCGATATGGGAAAAATATTCAGTACCAGTGAGGAGGCGGCTCGAGTTTGATGGTAATCGATTGCTGTTCTTTTTCCACGTCGTACCATTTGCCGAACGTGTGCCAGCCCGTGGCGATCACTTGAATCAAGATTTTGCCTCGGGGAACCGGCGGAACTTTCACCGAGCCGTCGTTGTTGGTCTTCAGATCGAGCTCGGCCAGCTTATCGTGATGGAGCAAGCCGCCGTCCGTGTAAAAACGGACATAGACGCTGGCGTTTCCCACCGGCTTGCCGTCGGCCGTCAAAACCAGGAGCTTGAGCTTGGTCGTGGGCCCCGTGGGAGGCTGTAGGTCGCCCGGCCCTGCGGCGGCCGGGCGAGCGACGGCAGGCGAAGCCGCAGCCGCCATCGGCGCTGAAGCGAACGTCAGACACAGAACCGCGGCCGCTGAGAAAACCGCCAAGCAAATCGCCGGTCCCGATCTTAGCCGGAATGAATGCCCGCCCATATTGCTACCCTTTTACTCCAATTTTTGCCTGCTCTCAACCCTGCGTGCCCGCAATTATCCGCGCCCGGGGTATCATATCCGGTCTTGAATTTTGACCGGCTGGCGAGCAGCCAACCTATTAGACGCGTGTTCGCCTGCGTGCGACACGCTAGCCAACGCGCAACCAGGAGGCATTGAATGGGATTTTCGACGGACGCGATTCACGTGGGACAGGAGCCGGATCCGCTGACCGGCGCGGTCGTGGCGCCCATCTATCAGACGTCCACGTACGTGCTGGAGGAGCTGGGCAAAAGCAAAGGCTACGACTACGCGCGCGCGAATCATCCGAATCGCAAAGCCCTGGAGCGCACGCTGGCGAAACTCGAAGGAGGCGTCGGAGCGTTCGTCTTCAGCTCCGGAATGGCGGCGATCGATTCCGTGCTGCGGCTGCTTCGCCCCGGCGACCACGTGGTCGTCACCAAAGGGATCTACGGCGGCGCTTACCGGCTGATGACCAAGTTCCTTGTGGAGTTCGGCCTGGAATTCAGCTTTGTCGATACCACGCGGCTCGATCTGGTGGAGCAGGCGATTAAGCCGAGCACGCGCATGATCTACGTCGATACGCCGACGAATCCTACTTTGATTGTGACCGACATCACCGCGGTTTCTTCGCTCGCGCGCGCGAAAAATCTCACTTTCGTGGTGGATAACACGTTCATGAGCCCGTACTTCCAGAATCCGCTGGCGCTGGGCGCGGACGTGGTGATCCACTCGGTGACCAAATACCTCAACGGCCACAGCGACCTCACCGCCGGCGCGGTGATCCTCTCCAAGCCGCAAGAAGCCGCGCGGATTCAATTCATTCAGCGCGCCGCGGGCGCGGGCCTCGCGCCCATGGATTGCTTCCTCGTTTCGCGCGGCGTGAAGACGCTCGCCGTGCGCATGGAGCGCCACAATTCCAACGGCATCGCCATCGCCAAATACCTCGCGGCCCACCCGAAAGTCAAGCACGTGAACTATCCCGGCTTGCCGTCGCATCCGCAGCACGAGCTTGCCAAGCGCCAGCAGCGCGGTTTCGGGGCCATGATGTCGTTCGACGTAGGCTCGGCCGAGGCGGCGCGCAAGACGCTGAATGCTCTGCGCATCTGCTCGCTGGGCGAAAGCCTCGGCGGCGTGGAAACGCTGATCTGCCATCCGGCGACGATGACGCATTCCTCGATGGCACCCGAGGTTCGGCGCGAGTTTGGCATCACGGACGGCCTGATTCGCCTCTCGGTGGGAATTGAAGACGTGGAAGACTTGATCGCCGATCTGGATCGGGGCCTGGCGCTGGCGTAGTTAGGACGCAGGGCGCAGAAAAGGCACGGCGTGCGGTTTCTCTACGCTCAGGCCGCGCCGTCAGCGGGGTTTTGCAGCGCGCACCGAATCGTCAATCCACGCGAGGTAAGCCTTCGAGCCTCGCTCGATGGGCAGGGCGATGATTTCCGGCACGTCGTAACTGTGCTGCCGCCGCACCTCGGCTTCGAGCGCCGCAAATCGCTTCCGCGTACTCTTGATCAGCAACAAAAATTCGCGCGCGGTCTCGACCTTGCCCTTCCAGCGGTAAATCGACTCGACCGGCGTCTGTAGGACGTTCACGCACGCCGCGAGTTTCGCCTCGACCACGGACCGGGCGATGCGCCGCGCCTCTCGTTGCGATCCGCATGTGACCAGCACGATGATTTGGTCGCTCATGTCTCCGCGGTTGATGCCGCGCCGCCCGGCATTCGCTTGAAAACTTGTCCAGCGGGCGATTCCCTGATTCACGCCGCTTGCGCGACACGATACAATGTTTGCGTTTTATGAGCAAAGCCATCCATTTCGGAACTTCCGGTTGGCGCGGCATCATCGCCGAGGATTTCACCTTCGCGGGCGTGCGCCGCGCGTCCACGGCCATTGCCCAGCATGTGTGCGCCGCGAAAAAGTCGCCGGTAATCATCGTCGGCTACGACACGCGCTTTTTCTCCGAGGATTTCGCGCGCGCCTCGGCCTCCGTGCTGCGTGCCCACGGCTGCCGCGTGCTGATGTGCCAGGAGGCTACGCCAACTCCCGTGATCGCGCACGCCGTGCTGCACGGAAAACTCGACGGCGCCGTGAACATCACCGCCAGCCACAATCCAGCCGCGTACAACGGCCTGAAATTTTCCGGGCCGGACGGCGGACCCGCGCTGCCCGAAGTCACCAAAGACATCGAAAACCGCGCCGCCGCGTTAAAGGACGATTTCGACGCGCCCGCGCACGACGAGCCTGCCGCCGAGTTCGAACCGATCGACCCGCGCGGCCCGTATTTCGAGCAGTTGCGCAAGATGATTCGCTTCGAAGTTCTCGGCAAAGCCAAAGGCTCGTTCGTCTACGACGCGCTGCACGGATGCGGAGCAGGCTGGCTCGATCGCATCCTCGCGGAGCACGGCGTTTCCGTCGTGCCGATCCGCACCGGCCGCGATGTGCTCTTCGATGGCACCGGCCCCGATCCATCCGAGGACAACGTCGCCACACTTAGAAAAGATGTGGTCGAAAAGCACGCGCTCGCCGGGCTGGCCACCGACGGCGACGCCGACCGCTTCGGTATCGTCGATCGCGACGGCTCGTTCGTTTCGCCGAACCATATTCTCGGGCTGGTCTTCGACTATCTGCTGCAAACGCGCGGCTACAAACTCGGCGCGTCGCGCAGCGTGGCCACCACGCACCTGCTCGACGCCGTCGCGCAGATCCACGGCACGCAGGTCTACGAGACGCCGGTCGGGTTCAAATACGTCGGCCCGCTGCTGCGCGAGGACAAAATCGCGCTCGGCGGCGAAGAAAGCGCGGGCATGACCATTCGCGGCCACCTGCCCGAAAAAGACGGCATCCTCGCCTGCCTATTGGTCGCCGAAATGATCGCCGCGCGCCAGGCGTCGCTCGCCGATCAGATGCGCGATCTTTTCAAGCGCGTAGGCCGCGAATTCTGGCCCATTCGCCTGAACCTGCATCTTCCCGAAGACGTGCAGGCCAAACTGCCGGAGCGCCTCCGCGCCGATTTTACCGAGTTTACTGGCAGGCGCGTGGCGCGCACGAATCGCATTGACGGCTTGAAGTTGATCTTTGAGAATGGCGACTGGCTTCTGATGCGCGCCTCCGGCACCGAGCCCGTGGTTCGGATCTATGCGGAAGCGGCGAGCGTCGCCGAGTCGCAAAAGCTGGCCGCCGACGCGCAAGCCTGGGTGAAGGGATGAATTTCGGTCCAGTGAATAATAAGCCGCCCGAGCCCGAACCCGCGGGCAGCGGCTTCGAGGGTTTCGTCGAGCAGCTACGCCAGTTCTGGCGGCGCAATGTGATGTGGTTCCTGCTGGCCGCTCTGGGGCTGCTGATCCTTCAGGACGTTTTCGGAATGCACGGCGTGCTGGCCATGCGCCGCGCGCAGCACGAAGCCGTCCGCGAGCAAGTGGAAATCGACCGCATTAATCAGCAAAACGTCGAGTTGCAGAGCCGCGTCAATTCGCTGAAATCCGATCCCGAAGCCATCGAACGCATCGCGCGCGAGCAGATGGGACTGGCCCGCCCCGGCGAATACATTTTCAAAATCCCGCCAAAGGCTCACGGCGCTGCGGCGTCCAATCCCGCGAAAACGCACTAGCCTTCCGTAACCGCGCCCTCCGCGCCGAATAGCTGTCCTGCACGCCGCTTCGCCCAAGCCCAAGCTTCTCCGCCGTGTCCCTTGGTGCGCGTGCGGGCCATCGAAAGCAGAAGCATGGCCACGAAAATAATTGCGAGCCCCAGCGTCGCCATCGGCACCGACTCCGCCATCTTCGGCAGAATCGAAAATTTGCCGTACACGAATTCGATGTGGACCCAGTAGACCAGCAGCGACGTCTGGCCCATCTGCATCAGCGGGCTGAATTTGATTCTGCCCGGTCCCCATTGGCAGTAGGCGAACCCCACCAACATCAGCACCAGCACGATCGCGAGCCGCGCCAGAAAAAAGTTGGGGCTGGTGTGCCAGTAATCGTAGGACGCGTAGAGCCGGCACGAATTCGCATCCAGCGAATGCGCCAAAAAGAAAAGCCCAATCCCCGACGCGCCGAGAATGCCCAGCGCCTTCACCGGATGTTGCGACGGCCAGTCCGCAAACAGCAGCATGCCCACCGCCAATCCCGCGAAAGCAAACGCCGACCACGGAAACAGCGGAAAGAGCCACGGCTGCGGCGTCCCAAACGTGTGCACTCCGTTGACGTACGACTCGATCCACCACGGCAGCCAGTCCGGACTCCACGTGGTCCACAGGGGAGGCGTGGCCATGGCAATTCCCAGCGCCGTGGCGGCCGCCAATGCCGCATTCGCGGCGCGCGTCCGCGCCATCCAGCAGACCGCACCCATTCCCACGATGGAAAGCCCGATCATGTTCAGCACGTCCACGCGCGCCAGATCCGTCCACGGCGCGTTCGGCCATGCCAGAAAAAATTCCTGCAGCCGAAAGACCAGCCCCAGCGCGAAAATTTCGCCCCCGCGGCGGATCATGCGCAGGGCGATGCGCTTGTCGGCGATTCCCTTCCGCCGCATACGGTCCGCCACCAGCGCGCACGCCACGCCCGAAAGAAACACGAAGAGCGGCGCGGGAATCGACCCGCTGAATTGCGTCCAGTGAAAGAAGCTGCCCTGCCGCGCCGCGCCACCCAGCCAGGCGTCGTAGGCGTGCACCTCGAACATTCCCAGGCAGGCAAAGCCGCGCAGCCAATCGATATAGCCGAGCCTTTGTGCCCCCGGGGCCCCCGAAGCGCTCTTGCGCTTTGGGGTGGTGTCAGTGCCCATTCTCTCCTCGCAACTGCCGTTGATCCAGAATCGCTGAGCCGCGCCGCCAAATCAAGCCCTTGCTGTGGTCTCCAGCCGGCGCCGGACCAGGGCCCCTCCCGGGCCCGTTTTTCGGAAACCGAACGAGCCGCACACCAGGTTTTCCTCAGCGTGGCCGCGCCGCTCGGCTAGAATCTTTGCGCGTGACGCCCAATTCCAGCTCGCGGCAACTTCCCTTCCTGGCCGCGATTGCCATTTGGACCCTGATCGTGGCGCTCGCCGCCATGTACGCCGTGCGGGCCGGCTTTGGCGGTCCGAACCTGGCGTTCGGCGTGGCCGTCGCGCTCTTCGCCTTCGAATTTTTCCTGGCGCTTCCGAGCATCCAAAATTCGCTGCAAACCTCTTTCGGGGCGCGCCTGGGCATCCTCGCTCCGATTGTCCCGCTCGGTCTGTTCCTCATCTACTCCGTCGGCCTGAGTCACCGCCCCTGGCTGGCGGGCGCGGCGTACGTGATCGCTCCCGCGCTCATCTTGGCTAGCAGCGCCGGAAAGGCGCCCGGCACGTGGGAGGATTACCTCGCCGTCGCCATCATCTGGCTCCCGGTGGAGTTCCGCTGGATGTATCGCCTGTTTCCTTACTCCGCGCCGCTCACGCACACGCTGACGATCCTGCTGGCGCTGAGCACGGGCGTCGCAGCGTTCATCCTGCTGCGCCGCCTCGACGGCATCGGCTACGCGCTCGACTGGCGCCGCGGCTACTTCGTTCATTTCGCCCTGCTGTTCGTGATCTTCGCCGCCATCGCCATTCCGCTGGGCATGAAAATGGGCTTTCTCGTCTGGGAGCCTTCCATCGGGCGCCTGCGCGCGCTTCCTTTGACGATCATCGGGATTGTGTTCTTTACCGCGTGGCCGGAGGAGTTTCTATTTCGCGGATTGCTGCAGAATCTGCTGTCGAGAACGCTGAAGAGTTCCTGGCTGGGTCTGTTCGTCGCCGCGGCGATTTTCGGCCTGTCGCATATTCTCCACTCGCCATTTCCGAACTGGAGGTACGTCGCGCTCGCCTCCATTGCCGGAGTCTTCTACGGTCTCGCCTGGATGCGCACCCGCTCGCTCGTCCCGGGCGTGCTCATGCACGCGCTCGTAGACATTACCTGGCACGTCCTCTTTCGCTGAACGGGCGCTGCGGAGCTGCGAGAGACGCGAAGCCCGGCAGAATTTTCAGCGCACCACGCCTGCCACGGGGCTTGACGCCGTGGCGTACAGCTTCTTCTCGATTCGCCCCGCCAGATATGCCTTGCGCCCCGCCTCCACAGCCGCGCGCATCGCCTCTGCCATGAGCACCGCGTCCTGCGCCCCGGCAATCGCCGTGTTCATCAGCACGCCATCCGCGCCCAGCTCCATCGCGATCGCCGCATCGGAAGCCGTGCCCACGCCCGCATCGACGATCAGCGGCACTTCCGTGATGCGCTCGCGCAGGATGCGCAGATGCGCCAGATTCTGGATGCCCATGCCCGACCCGATCGGCGCGCCCAGCGGCATCACCGCCGCCGCGCCCGCGTCCACCAGCTTGCGCGCCGCGATCAAATCGTCATTCGTGTACGGCAGCACCACGAAACCTTCCTTCACCAGCGTGCGCGTGGCTTCGATCAGCTGCGCGGTATCGGGGAAAAGTGTCTTCTCGTCGCCGATCACTTCTAGCTTTACCCATTCCGAAAGCCCCACTTCGCGCGCCAGGCGCGCCGTGCGCACCGCTTCATCCGCCGAGTAGCATCCGGCCGTGTTCGGCAAAATAAAAATCTTCTCGCGGTCGATGTAATCGAGCAGCGATTCCTTGCTGCGGTCGGTCAGATTTACGCGCCGCACCGCGACCGTCACCATGTCCGCGCCCGAAGCCGCGTGCGCCCGCGCCATTTCCTGAAAGCTGCGGTACTTACCCGTGCCCACGATCAGCCGCGATTTGAACGCGCGTCCCGCAATCACCAGTTGGTCAGTCATCTGCAGTTCTCCGTCCCTATTCTACCGCACCGCCATCGTGGGTCCGAAACTGCCGCCTATCCCAGCGGCTGCGGCCTCGGCTCCTCCACGTCCGCGTACATGCGCTCGATCACGTCGCGATACTGTTCTTCGATCACCCGCCGCTTGGGCTTCAGCGTGTACGTCAATTGACCGCTTGCGTGCGTGAAGTCCTGCTCCACGATGGCGAAGCGCTTCGGCTTTTCGTATTGCGCCAGCGACGCCGTCAGCCGCTCCATTTCCGCCGTCAACAGGTCCCGCACCCACGGATCTCCGCTCATCTGCCCCGCGCTCGCAAACTCACGTCCCTCCTTTCGCGCTCGCGCCTCGATGGCCGCGAAATTCGGCACGATCAGCACGGAAACGAATTTTCGCCGGTCGCCGACAACTAATGCGTTGGAAATGTATGGCGACGCCTTCAGCAAGTTTTCGATCGGCGCCGGCGCCACGAATTTTCCACCCGCGGTCTTCAGCAGCTCCTTTTTCCGGTCGGTGATAATCAGGAATCCGCCTTCATCCAGCCGCCCGATATCGCCGGTGCAAAACCATCCGTCCGCGGTAAACACCGCCCGCGTTTCCTCCGGCTTGCGGTAGTAGCCCTGCATCACGCACGAGCCTTTCACCAAAACCTCGCCGTCCTCGGCGATCTTCACCTGCACGTGCAGTATCGGCCGGCCGACGGTCCCGACTTTATTCATTTTCGGCGTATTCGCCGTCACCACCGGCGAAGTTTCCGTCAGCCCGTATCCCTGATACACCGGCAAATCCACGCTCCAGAAAAATACCGCGAGCTCCGTGGCCAGCGGCGCGCCGCCCGAACTAAACACGCGAATCCGCCCGCCCGCTCCCTTGCGAATCTTCGAATAAACAAGCCAATCCGCCAGGTGCCACTGCAACCGAACTCCCGGCGCCACTCTCTTTGCGTACGCACGCCAGAGCGCGGCCTGCGCCGCCACTCGCAGCGCCCAATTGAAGATCTTCTCGCGCACTCCGCCTGTGCGCCGGCCCGTATCGATGATGTTGGCGTAAATCTTCTCGTAGAATCGCGGCACCGCCGCAACCATCGTCGGCCGCACGTCCAGCAGCGCCTCGGCCACCGTCTCCATCTGCTCCACGTACGCGATCGACACGCCGTGAAATATGTACCCGTAGTCGATGGTCCGCTCGTACACGTGCGCCAGCGGCAACAGCGAGAGTGCGACGTCGTCCGGCGATAAATTAAAATCCTCGCTGAAATTCGTGGCGTTCGACACCAGGTTCGCGTGACTCAGCATCACGCCTTTCGGTTCGCCCGTTGTGCCCGACGTGTAGATGATCGTCGCCAGCTGATCCTCGGCAACCTCAGCGACTCGCCGCCGGTACGCCGCCACGTCGTTTTCGCCCGCTGCGTCGATCAGCGCCTCGTATTGCAACACTTCGGACTGCATTGCGGCCGGCGCCCTCGCGCAAATCATCTGTTCCACTTGCGGCAAATCCTTCCGGCATTTGGCCAACTCCTCGGCCTGCGCCGCGCCCGCCGTGATCGCGATGCGCGCTCCCGAATCCTTCAAAATGTACGTAAGCCGCCCGGCCGATTCGTGGAAATAGACCGGCACCGTGACCGCACCGATTCCCTGGATCGCCAGATCGGCCACGTGCCATTCCGGACAGTTGGGAGCGAAAATTCCCACGCGGTCGCCGGGCTGAATCCCGAGCTCGGCGAGCGCCTTCGCCAGCCCGGCCACGCGCCGCAGCATTTCCTTCGACGAAACCGCCTGCCAGCCCTTCCGTCCGCGGTGCAATTGCGCGCGCGGATTTCCGTAGCGGTCCACCGCAGCCAGAAAACAGCTCGGCACCGAGGAATATTGCGTGGTCACGCCGCAACTCTAGCCTATGCCCGCCGCCCGTGCAATCCGCGCCGTGCGTCTTGCGGCGCAAAAGCTGGCGCACCGCGCCCACGCAACGCCTCGCCGTCCCTTTGCGGACGCGCGCTAGCGCCGCCGTTGAAAATTTCCACTGCCAGTCCTTGTCTGTAGCGTCGGTTCGCTCTGAAGGGGGAAGAACGTCTCGTCGGTGGGGTTGCGCGCCTTTCGCCGTGTAGCTTGCCGGTTCACCCCGATGCAAGAAGGGCGTCTCGCCGGCAGATCTTTGCTTTTTAGCGTCTTCGGCCGTCCACTTCCGCGGCCCCGCAGCGCCATCTCACGCGGACTTCATCTGGCTCACAATTTCCGCCAGCCAATCTTCCAGCAGCAATCTCTGCTCCGGCGCCATCTCCGTGAACGCCAGCCCCATGCCCATCGTCGAATCGCAGTAAACGACCTTCGCCCTGGCCTCGAACGTGCCTTTGTCCCGCAGAATGCGCACCTGGACGACGGTCCCGTCCGGAAACGGATTCAGCGCGTCCACGTAGCAGCCTCCGATGCCGATCTCCGAAGTCCGCGCCGAAAGCCGCGTGTTCGAGCCAAGATCGGTCACTTCTGCGGAAGCCACCATCGAACATCGTTTCACCGCCCGCCTCTGTTGCGCTTTCGCGGACTTTTTTTGAGTAATCGCCATCGTGTTTCGAGCCTCGAAATGGAAAGATCCAACTTGTCCGGGGTAACCCGCCGCAAACCGCTCCAGATCCGTGCCCCGCAGCCCCAACCTACCACCAGTTCGCGCGCCGACGCACCGCCTCCGACGCCCCTCGTTCCCGATCGCTAACACCCGCTGCGCGCATCTTATCGCCCGTAGGGGCGCAGCATGCTGCGTCCGCCTCTGCTCTTCCCTAGCAGGGTGCTGCAAAACTCCGTGTTTGGAGCTGTGATTGCAGTTTAGTTTGCACGAAGCTTGAACGCCGCAATTTGTGCGGCGATTCTCTGAAAAACAGGAGCACTTCGTGCGCGGAAATCCCAAATTGCAGAATCCGATGTTTTTCGTGGCCAACACGGAAGAGCGGCTGCCAAAAGATCATCCTCTGCGCGCGATCAAGCGCCGTGCCGACGAGGTGCTGAAGCAGATGCAGCGCGTGTTCGATGCGGCGTACAGCGAAACGGGGCGTCCGGGGATTCCGCCGGAGGCGCTGCTGAAGGCGCTGTTGCTGCAAGCGCTGTACTCGATTCCCTCGGAGCGGCGTCTGGTGGACGCCATCAACTGGAACTTGCTGTACCGCTGGTTCTGCGATCTGGACGCGGACCAAGCGGTGTGGGATGCCACGGCGTTCACCCACAATCGCGAGCGCTTCGAGCGGCACGGGCTGGTGCAGAAGTTTTTTGAACGCGTGGTGGCCAGCGCGCTGGTCGAGCAGTACGCCTCGAACGATCACTTCACCGTGGACGGGACGCTGATCCAGTCCTGGGCCTCGCTGAAAAGTTTTCGTCCCAAGGAAGAGCCGGTGAACAAGCCGCCCGCCCAAGACGGCAGCAATCCTTCGGTGGATTTTCGCGGCGAGAAGCGCCGCAATGAAACGCATCAGTCTACGACCGATCCCGAGGCGCGGTTGGCGCGGAAGAGCAAGGGCATGGCGGCGCTGCTCTGCCACAGCGGGCACGCCTTGATGGAGAACCGGCATGGGCTGTGCTTGGACATCGCCATCGCCGTGGCTGACGGGCACGCCGAGCGAGACACGGCGGAAAAGCTGTTGCGGCGCTTGGCGCGGCGGCACGGCATCAAGCCCAAGACCGTGGGTGCCGACCGCGGATTCGAGGCGGGCGAGTTTTTGCGCACGCTGGAAGAAGACCTGCACGTCACGCCGCACGTGCCGCTCACCGCGGAGCGCGTGATCAGCCAAGGTCCCGCAGGAGACGCGCGCCGCCGCATGCTGCGGCGGATGAAGACCCAGGGATATGCGCTGAGTCAGCGAGCACGAAAGAAGATCGAGCAGATGTTCGGCTGGATGAAGCAAGCTGGCGGGCTGCGCAAAGTGCGTCACGTGGGCCGCTGGAAGATTCAGCAGGTAGCCTACCTGTGGGCTGCAGCGTTCAACCTGCTGCGCTTGGCCCATCTGGAGGCCGCTACATAGACAGGATCGAGAGCAGGGCGCAGTGCCGAAAGACAAAATGCGACTGCGAGAAGTTTTACACGGCCCCCTGCTCGCCTGCCACTTTGCCCTGAACTCCGTCCTCATCTCGAAAATCATCCGTTTTGCAGCACCCTGCTAGGAGCGCCAATCTGGAGATTGGTTTAGCTATGGACACACCAGGGTGAGGTAGGAGCAACGGAGCCGAATGCGCGCGCATCGCACGAACAACCCAGCGCCAATCACAATCGGGAGGTTCATGCGCATGATGACGCTTGTTGCTGCACGATCGAAGTGGATGCTGAGGATTTCGGCTGTGGTTGCGGTGCTCGGATTCACCATGCTCGCGGCGCCATCGAGTGCTCGGGCGCAGGTCTCGCTTTTCGGAGGATACTCGTATCTGCGCGCGTCCGTGCCGGTGGGACAGTTTGGGCCCCTGGGGCCGGGAACGCCGTGTCCTCCGAACTGCGGCACGCCGCCGGTGATTTCGCAAGATGCGAATCTCGCAAATGGATGGGAAGTCTCGGCGAAATACAGTTTTTCCCCGCTGCTCGGAGCCGTAGCGGACTTCGGCGGCAACTACGGCACGCTCAACGGCGCCACCGTGCGCGTCAACACGTACCTGTTCGGGCCGCAGCTTTCGCTTCCCGGCAAAGTCTCTCCCTTCGTGCACGTCCTGGTCGGCGCGGCTCACGAGCAGCAGGATGCGATCGCGAATCCCGCCTATTTCAGCCTCGGCTCGGACACGTCGTTTGCCACCGCGATTGGAGGCGGCATCGACGTCAAAATGGTCCCATTCGTGGCCGTGCGGCTCATTCAGGTCGATTACCTGCACACCAGTTGGCACGGAATGTCGCAAAACCAGCCTCGAGTTTCGGCAGGCATCGTCCTGCATTTCTGATCTGGCTTGCTTTTGCGGTGTCGCCCTGAAGCGTGCCTTCAAAAGGTCACGTCGGAAAAGCTTTGCGAGGCTTTTGGGCGATACATTTTCGCAGGATGGCTGGGGGATCGAGCCGGGCGTGTTGGGTGCCTCAGCGGGCATTGTGAAGCTTCACACGCCTATTCCTGGGGCGCACCTGGACACCGGATTGCGCCTCGATCAGATGGTTCTCGGGGCGCTCATTCTTCGCGATTTAGGCGAAGTGCGAGAAAGTGTCCGTCTGCGCGGTAAAATGCGGCGGGCGGCGGGGAGCACTTCCGTCTGCCGCTCAATTCATTCGGAGGAATCATGAAGCTCGATCTGCTCGCGATTGCCGCCCATCCCGACGACGTGGAACTCACGTCCGGCGGCACAATGATCCGCATGGCCCAAGCCGGATACAAAACCGGCATTCTCGATTTGACGCGCGGCGAGACCGGCACGCGCGGAACTCCCGACACGCGCCTGCGCGAGGCGGCGCGCGCCGGAAAAATCATGGGCGTGAAGGTGCGCCGAAATCTCTGCCTGCCGGATGCACATCTGGAGGTGAGCGAAGAATACAAGGCGGCCGTCGCGGCAGTGATTCGCGAGCTTGAGCCGCGCACGGTGATTCTGCCCTACTGGGAAGGACGCCACCCGGACCATTACACCGCGGGAATGCTTTGCTACGAGGCGTGTTTCGTGGCCGGGCTGAAGAATTACGATCTGCCTGGTCAGCCGTTCCGTCCGTCGAAGATTCTTTACGCCGCCGCGTACGCCGAAGTGCGGCCGACGTTCGCCGTCGACATCACCGCGCAATACGAACGCCGCCGGCGCGCCATTCTGGCGTACGCTTCGCAATTTCGTCCGCCGAAGCACGACCGCAAATCGCGCGTCCCTCTGCCGCTCGACCAGCTGGAAGAGCGGATGAACCTGCAGGCGCGGCACTACGGGCATCTGATCGGCGTGAAATACGCGGAGGGGTTCGTGGTGAAGGAAGTGATGCAGGTGGACGACGTGGTGCAGCTGCCCGGGCGTTCGCTCTGAGAACTCTCTATTTCAAACAAAGACGGAGCGCGCGAAAAAGAAAACGCCCCGGCGACGTGCTCACCGGGGCGTTTCCGTCAACCTTGCGGAGATGGGTTAGAACTGGTTCCAGAGAAACTGGTTGTAGACTTCGTGATGGTACTGGACCTCGGGCGCTTTTACGAACGTGCCCAGAAGCCGCGGGCAGCGGTCGGCTGAGGCCTGCTTGAGATCGGCGTAGCGGCCCTTGACGTCCTCGCCCAGCAGCTTCGTAGTCCATTCGGCTTTGCGGAAATCTTCGATCGCCGTGTAGATGTTGTCCGGCAGATAGCGCTCGGCTTGCCGCAGGTTCTTGATATTCGCCGTGTCGCCGCGAACGCCGGTCTTGAAGACGCTGAGCATGACGAGGTACGGATTGGCGTCCGGCGCCACCGAGCGAACCTCCACGCGCATGCTCTTGGAGTTGCCGATGGGAATGCGCACCATGGAGCCGCGATCGGTGGCCGAGGCCTTGATCTGGTTGGGCGCCTCGAAATGCGGGTCGAGGCGGCGGTACGCATTGACGCTCGGATTCAGGGCCAGACAGATGTCGAGCCCGTGCGTCAGGATGCGGTCCACGAATTCCCAGCCGATCTGAGCCAGCTTTTCCTGGCCGTTGGGATCCCAGAAAAGGTTGGTGCCGTTTTTGCTGATCGACACGTTGGTGTGCATGCCGCTGCCGTTCACGCCCACCACCGGCTTGGGCAAAAAGCTCGCGGTCATGCCCGACTTGGTCGCCACTTGGCGGCAAATCAACTTGTAGAGCTGGATCTGGTCGGCGGCGGCCACGACCTCGCCATACCCGTAGTTGATCTCGAATTGCGACGGCGCCACTTCGGGGTGGTCCTTTTCGTTCTGGAAGCCCATGGCGCGCTGCACTTCCGCGACGGTGTCGATGAACGTGCGCAGCGAATCGCCCGGCAGCGAGTGATAGTAGCCGCCGGTGTTCACGTATTCGAATTTGCCGGTTTCCGGGAAGCGCTTTTCCGCGTCCACGCCGGCGAACAAAAAGCCTTCGATTTCGTTGGCGGCGTTGAGCGTGTAGCCGTCGCTCTTGTGCAGCCCGTCGGCGAACGTTTTCAGCATGGCGCGCATGTCGCCGGCGTACGGGCTCCCGTCCTTATCGATCACCTCGCCGAACACCAGGATTTTCCCCGTTCCGAAAAAATCGGCGGGCGCCCAGTAGAACGCGCTCCAGTCGATGCCCAGGCGCAGGTCGCTTTCGCGCTGCGCCGTAAATCCGCGGATGGAAGAGCCGTCAAACGTGAGGTTGTCCCAGCTCTTCAGCAGGAATTTCTTGTCGTAATCCAGCATGTGCAGCCGGCCCTCGAGATCGCTGAAAAGGACGGTGATGGCCTTCACCCGCTTCTCGTCGGTCAGATACTTGATGCGTTCTTCCCGAATCTTGTCGATGGGCACGCGGCTCTGCCGCAGTTCCTTCGCCTTCAGATTCAGTTCTTCCAGCTCGGCATACGGCAACTCCAGGAAATTGCGCAGTTCGTTCGACATGAATCTCCTTCGCTCTTTAAATATTTAGGTGAATGCTTCCCCACGCGGCCAACCGAAGCAAAAATCCGCTCTTGGCAACGCTACCAAGCGTACGCGCCCGGATTCCTCCGGTCCAATCGAAATATCGGATGCACCAAATTATCCCCGAGCGAACCGCCGCCGCGGGCCATTGAAAAAGTGATCCATCCTATCCATAAAATTCATGGCAAAATAACCGGCCGGGAGGCCCTGAAATCTTGACGCCAGCCAAGCGCTAGAGTAACCTCCGCGCTTACATTTTCATTCAGCTGTCGCTTGTGCAAGGGAGGACGGATGGACCCGAAGAGCGTTCTGGAGTACGCCGCAAAAAATAACGCAAAAATCCTTGATTTGCGCTTTATCGACGTGCCCGGCGTCTGGCAACACGTCAGCTACCCCATCGAAGAGCTCACCGCCGAATCCTTTCAGGACGGTTTCGGCATGGACGCCAGCTCCATCCGCGGCTGGGCGCAGATTCACGAGTCGGACATGCTGCTGATTCCCGATCCCAACACCGCGTTCATGGACCCCTTCCGCGATCTGCCCACTCTGGTGATGATCTGCGACGCGCAGGACCCCATTTCGCGCAAGCCCTACGAGCGCGACGTCCGCAATCTCGCCCACCGCGCCGAGGATTATCTCCAGAAGACCGGCATCGCCGATCAGGCCTTCTTCGGCGCCGAAGCCGAATTTTTCATTTTCGATAACGTGCGCTTCCAGACCAGCCAGAATCAGGGCTTCTACTTCATCAATTCCGACGAGGGCCGCTGGGACAGCGGGCGCGCCGCCGACAACCTGGGCTACCGCCCGCGCTATAAAGAAGGATATTTCCCCGTCCCGCCCACCGACCACTACCAGGACATGCGCAGCGAGATGGTCATGCGCCTGCAGGACGTAGGCATCCTCGTCGAGTGCCATCACCACGAAGTGGCCACCGCCGGACAGTGCGAAATCGACTTCAAGTTCGACACGCTCATCAAAGCCGCGGACAACATGTGCAAGTACAAATACATCGTCCGCAACACCGCCTATCGCTCCGGCAAGACGGTCACCTTCATGCCCAAGCCGATCTTCACCGACAATGGCTCCGGCATGCACACCCACCAGTCGCTTTGGAGCAAGGGCAAGCCGCTCTTCGCCGGCGATGGCTACGCGGGCTTGAGCCAGATGGCGCTGTGGTACATCGGCGGATTGCTGAAGCATGCGGCCGCCGTGGTCGCGTTCGCCGCGCCCACCACCAATTCCTACAAGCGCCTCGTGCCCGGTTACGAAGCGCCGGTGAACCTGGCCTATTCGCGCCGCAACCGTTCGGCAGCCGTTCGCATTCCGATGTATTCGGCCAGCCCGAAGGCCAAGCGCCTGGAGTTTCGTCCGCCCGATCCTTCCTGCAATCCGTATCTGGCGTACTCGGCCATGCTCATGGCCGGGCTCGACGGCATCGAGAACAAAATCGATCCGGGAGGGCCGCTCGATAAGGACATCTTCGAGCTTTCGCCCGAGGAACTGGCGAAAGTGCCGTCCGTGCCGGGATCGCTGGAAGCGTCGCTCAAGGCACTCGAAAAAGATCAGGCCTTCCTCACCAAGGGCGGCGTCTTCACCGACGATTTCATCGGCCTGTGGATCGAATACAAGATGAAGAAGGAAGTCGATCCGGTGCGGATGCGTCCTCACCCGCACGAGTTCGAGCTGTATTACGACATCTAGCCGCTTGGGAATGAGGTGCTGTCATTCTGAAGCGATCCGGCGAGGATCGCTGAAGAATCTCTCTTCGATCTTGGCTTCTGCAATCTTCTAGGCCCAGCCCTAACGAGCCCCTAGAAAATTGCGCCGCAAGGCGCAAACAAAACGCCCCGGTCGCTGTCACCCAGCGCCGGGGCGTTTTTGCATTAGGCCGTTGTTTTTTTTGTAGCGCCGGCGCCTCGCCGGCGTCTTTAAGATTGCGCCGCCAAAACGCTCACTGATCGGTGGAAGGAGAGCTTTGCGTCCGCAGGCGTAAGTGCGCAGCCCTAACTAGTCTCTTTGGCCGGAAGAATTCGCGCGCCGCAACGCTAAGACGAGTGCAGTCTCAACTCGCTTCGTGGGTCTGTCTTTACCTTCTTTGGCCTGGCGGCCCGCAGGGCGCGCCCCTGCTCCACGATTCCCCAAATGAGCGCAAGGCACACAACGAACGCCCATATCGCGTCGTGAACGTCAGGGCGGGGACGCGTAAGCAGCATAGCCGCTCCGTAGAGGGCGGCGCCATACGCCAGGGCAGACATCCTTCCCCGTGGTGTGTTTGCCAGGTACGGCCTAATCGCCGCGATCGTCTTTCTGAGTGACATTGTTTACCCCCACGTCAGCACCTACAGCGGGTCGCAACGCACTCCCCATACTTTACTACGACACGTAGGCCCAGCCCAACCAGCCCCTGAAAATCGCGCTCCGCAAGGCGCACACAAAATGCCCCGGTTGCTGCTAGCCGACCCCGGGGCGTTTTCTGCTCGGGGCTCGCGTGAGTCGCGGAACCTCTGTGGGCTAGGGGTTATCGGTAGCAATAATAGCGGATAACTTGGTAAACTTCGCAATCATGTTCAGTCCCATCGGCTGGTTTCAGACCTTGCGCTCGATTCTTGAGCTGCTGTATTTTGCCTCGGGGATCACGATCGCCGTCGCCGCAGTTTGGGGCCTGCAGCAGCTACGAATCACGAGGCAAATCGCCAGAACCGGCGCCAAGCGCGAAGCCCTGAAGTTTGCCGCGGAGCGGTGCCAATATTTCGCCGAACACGCCGTACCGACGGGGGCCAGGACGGCCAACGAGTACAATCAGCTTGGCTTGAAATTCCTCGGGGTGACAAACAAATGGTCGATCCAAAACGGAGAGATCGTTAACCACAACTTCGACCCAAAACTCATAGGCGCCGAGTTCCCGAAGGTGGGTGCTGTGCTCGTGGACGATCTGAATACCTTAGAGGCGTTCGCCATTCCATTCGCGGCAGGTGTCGCCGACGATGACCTCGGATATCAAGAGACTGCCATCGCGTTTTGTCAGCGAGTCAAAACGTATATGCCCGCTTACTTCCACCTGAGGCGGATCAGGGATGCTCGCTACGAAAGCACCATCAAGCTGTTCGACATGTGGAATAAGAGGTTGACCGCTACGGCAGTAGCATCCGCTATGAAACCGATGCAGGAATTTCTGAGGTCTGTCGAGAACGAGAGAATTAAGCTGATCGGAACCGAAGACTGAGGACACGTCGCGGGTGCCCCTCGCTCGGGTTGTGAGCGTGGAGAACCACGCCCATGATCGAACTCGCCCAATGGGCGTTTTGACTGCGGCAACCGGCCTAATGCGCGGCGGCTCCCTCCCCTGCGAATCTGCTAAAATTTTGGCACGGGTATGCCACGCAGATGAAATTGTTCAAGCGCAAATCGAAAGCGGGCGCGGAGGCGCGTCCCAACGCCGCGGACGTGGATGCGGACCTGGCGGGCGGGACGCGCCGGGTGACGCTGAGCCTGAGCCGCGCGGGAAAATTCGCGGCCATGCTGGCGCGCAGCCGCGGCTCGGTGATCATCGAAGTGTCCGACGTGCTGGCGGGCATGTACATCTCCGACTGGGAACGGCTTTCGCAATACTGGGAAGACGAAGACCTGGAGCAAGTGGAAGAATTATTGCGCAAGATCTGCGCGATCAGCCCGCAGCGCTGGAATTCGTGGATCGAGCGGTACGACCAGGATTTCCAGGAGGGCAAAGGCGCGGAGCCGTGGGACGGCAAAGCGCCCACGGTCCTCAAGGACGATGTGCCGCTGCGGAAATCGCTGGCGCTGGAAGACGTCCTGCGGCAGGCCGAGCAGATCGCGCCGTATTCCGACCGCGACGGAGAGCGCAAGCTGCCCATCCTAACCACCGAAGCGGTGCTGCTGTGCATCGCGCGCAGCTATGGGACGGAAATCAGCCGCAGCCTGGCCGCCTCGGGGCTCGACACGCCGCGCCTCGAAAAAGACGCCCTCTTCCCCCGCCGCGCCCCGCTGGCGTAGCGCCTCTGCTTTTGCCTTTGCCTTGGCCTTGGCTTTTGCCTTGGCTTTCGCCTTCGCCTTTCCCGGGACCGCCAATCTCCAGATTGGCGCTTTTGCTTGTGCCCTTTCCCGCCCCGCGCCCGCATTCGCGCACCGCTCCCACCCTTGTCATCCCGAACCCAGCCCCGACGATTCTGGTCGGGGATGGTGGTGAGGGATCTGCTTTAGACTGTCGCGTGTATGGCCCGCACCTACTGCGTTTACATTTTGGCGAGCCGCTCGCGAAATCTGTACACCGGCGTGACCAGCGACCTCGAACAGTGGTTGAGGCAACACCGCGAGAGACTCGTTCCCAGCTTCACGTCGCGCTACCGCATTTTCCGCCCCTTCATTGCTACGGCGCCCCCGCTCACTCAACGCCCACTGGCGCCACGTCCACACGCGTGTCATCCCGAACCCAGCCGCGTTTTGTGCGGATGGTGGTGAGGGATCTGCTTTAGACTGTCGCGCGTATGGCCCGCACCTACTGCGTTTATATTCTGGCGAGCCGCTCGCGAAACTTGTACGTCGGCGTGACGAGTAATCTGGAGCAGCGGTTGAGGCAACACCGCGAGGGGCTCGTTCCCGGTTTCACGTCGCGATACCGCATTTTCCGGTTGGTGCACTACGAGGTATTCGGCGACATCCGGCTGGCGATTGCCCGCGAGAAAGAGATCAAAGGCTGGAGGCGGGAGAAGAAACTGTGGCTGATTAACCGCCGCAATCCGCTGTGGGAGGATTTGGCGGTGCGCCTTGCAAATGCACGGGCGGCGGAAAAGGACCGGATACAAGCGGAAATGCGGGCGCGGCAAAAGACACCGACCGGAAAAGCGTAGGCCTGAAAAGCAGATCCCTCACCCCCATCCCCGACCAGAATCGTCGAGGCTGGGTTCGGGATGACAACCAAATTCGTTTTGGTCGCCTGCCCTGTAGTCACGTTCGAGACTTTTGCGTCCCGGTGATTCTGACCGGTGACGTCCGCGGCCTCGCCTTTTCCGCATACTCATCGCCGCCGCGCCCACACTCATCGAACGCGCACGGGCGCTCCGTCCACACGCGTGTCATCCCGAACCCAGCCGCGCCGCCCATCCATTCAGGATGGGGAAAAATAAATTGGCGCGAACGGCGGTGAGGGATCTGCTTCCCCGGCCCCTGCTTTTCCGGCCTTCGCCTTTCCCGCCCCGCGTCCGCATTCGCGCACCGCTCCCACCCTTGTCATCCCGAACCCAGCCCCGACGATTCTGGTCGGGGATGGTGGTGAGGGATCTGCTTTTCGCCGTTCTGTCATCCCCCGCCGGTGTGCGTAGTCTCCCCGGAATAGACAATTGGTCAATTCTCTGTTAGCATGGGTCGGGCTTATTTGCGCCCAAGGGAGGACGCGGATATGCGCGCCGGCCGCCGGACGTGGGTTTCAATTGCGCCTCCCGCCTTCCGCACCGCGAATCTACCCGGAACAGTCAATCGAGTAAAAACGCACCTAACTTATAGAAAACAAAGCACCGGGTACCGCCTTACCCGGAACGTCCCGGCGCATCCGAATTTTCGCCGCGCCACATCGTTTAGATGATCATTTTGAAGTGCGGCCACAGATCCTTGAGGGGCGCGACCGGCTTGTGGCAGACGTACACGGGGATGGAGCGCTCGTTGGGCATGGCGTGCGGGGATTTCACGACCGCAGCCTCGCGGACGTCGCCGAAAAGCTTGATGTACTCGCTCGACCGCTCACCGAAGACGATCATGCACGCGCCGGTGTAGTTGCGCGGGCCCCAGTAGTAGTAGCTGTTGTGGCCGCTGAGCGCGGCGGGAAGGCCGAGAGCGGGGCCGTAGTAGTCGATGGCGCCGGCTTCACCGTAATTCCCCGCCAGGATGCCGCAATCGCTCCGTTCGGCGGGCGGCAGCGAGTCGTAAACCTGCGAAACGGTGACGGCGATGTTGTGCCAGCCGAACATGTCGGCATAGAGCTGCGGCAGCCGGACGTCTTCGGCGTCGCGCTCCGTCTTGGCGATTTTTCCGGCGGGGATGATTTTTTCGTAGCGCAGAAAGGTGTTGATGGGCAGAAACGGCACGCCGAACGGCGCCATGACCAAACCGCCCGCCACGATCACCGCCGGAAGAGCGGTGCGCACCCAGCGGCGGCGATCCGGCTCGGCGAAGCGTTCGATGGCCACGCCTCCGGCGGCGAGCAGCAGCGGGTAGGCCGGCAGCACGTAGTACGACTTGCCGTCGAGCACCATGAAAATGACGAGCACGATCAGGTAGCACCAGCCGAGAAAGCGGAACGGGCGGCCGTCGCGCGAGAAGAAGAGCCACGCGAGGCCCGCGAGCCACACCGGAAGCGCCAGCGGGTTGAGGAACGCGATCTGGTCGCCGAGAAAATCGAGCGGCGAGATGGGAATGTTTTTAAAGCGCTGCGCGTTGCGCACCACTTCGATCTGCGGCCAGCCGTGGCGCGCCTCCCAAATGAGATTCGGCAAAAAGAGCGCCAGCGCGATCAGGCCGCCGATCCAGATCCATTTCGACCGGAAGACGCGCGCTTCGCCGGAAAGAATGAGGCCGGCAACGAGCGCAAAACCGAAGACCAGCATGGTGTGCTTGTTTTCCAGGCCGATGCCCGCCAGCGCTCCGAAGGCCAGCCACCAGCGAGGCGACGCTCCGCCGACGATGCGCACCGCGAGCCAGGCGCACAGCACCCAGAAGAGCGGCTCGAAGGCGTTCATGGAGAAAAAGCTGTCGAAGGCCAGAAACGCGGGAGCGAACAGGGCGCAAATGGCGGCCAGGCACTGGGCGTATGTGTCGCCGCCTAACTCGCGGGCGAGAAGGCCGGTGAGGAAGACGACCGCTCCTCCGGTGAGAACCGGCAGCAGGCGAAGGGCGAAGATGGAAGTGCCGAAGACGTGGGCCTCGAACCAGGCGATGAAGGCGATGAGTGGAGGCTGGTCGACGTAGCCCCAGGCCAAATGCCGGCCGCAGGCCATGTAATAAAGCTCGTCGCGAAAAAAGCCGTAGTGAGCGATGCCGGCGAACTGCAGCAGCACCTTCACGAGCGCCAGGCCGAGAAGCAGAGCCGTGGCGCTGACGACGACTTGCTCGACCTGAGGAAACGCGAGAGGCCTTTCCTCCAAAACAGCCTGTGTTTTGCTCATGAGGGCAGACGCAGACTTACATCAATACGCCGCGAATCAGCGACCGTCTATTTCCTTTCTCTCGCCCGAGCGCGAGCGTCCACACCCGTTCACGCAGGATTCCCAGGGCCGAGCCGCGCGTCGCACTTCGAGAGCAGCGGCGCGTCAGCCAAGTTCTACCTCACGCAGGTTTCCGCAGCCGCCCCCGGCGCTAATGCGCCGCCGGAGCCGGGGCCGGAACGATCGTGGCCGACTTGATGGTATCGAGATTCGGGAAATTCTTTTGAATGTAGGCCGCGCCCTGCGTGGTGATGGCGCCTTGATCGGGCCGCTGGCCGTAGCCGCTATAGATTTTGTCGACCACATCCATGCCCGAGGTTACCAAGCCGAATGGAGCGAATCCCTGGCCGTCGAGCCCAGAGTTGTCCGCGAAGTTAATGAAAAGCTGCGTGGTGCGCGTGTTGGGCCCGGCGGTGGCGAAGGTGATGGTGCCGCGCTTGTTGCTCTGCGTGACGGGATCGTCCTTGATATTAGCGCTGTGCCAGGCGCGGTTCACGGCAGGATCGGGACTCAATCCGAATTGCACCACGAAGCCCGGAACCACGCGGAAGAAAGCCTCGCCGGTAAAGAAGCCGTGCCGGACGAGATTGTAGAAACGGTCGGCGCCAAGCGGTGCCCAATTCCTATGAACTTGAACCACAAAATCGCCGCGAGTTGTTTCGAATTTCACGTCAAAAGTTTCGGGCGCCTTCGCGTGCAGTTTCTCGGGATGCAGGAGTTCGGGATCGATAGCCATATGCTCCGTCCTTCGATGAGTGGGATGCGCCGCAGAGTGAGATTGCGCCCAGAGCACGGCGCCAGCCACGGCAGCGAGCAGACACAAACTGAACCATACAGCAACGCGCTTCATCATGTAGAGCCTTTCATTCGATGAGATGCCGCCTCCACGTGCTGCATGAGGCGCAGAAAATTTCCGCCTAAAATCTTTTGGACGTCCGCCTCGCCATAGCCTTTGCGCAGCAGAGCTTCGGTAATCCGGGGCAGATGTGACGCGTCCTCCATGCCAAACGGCATGCACGCGCCATCAAAATCGGAACCGAGGCCAGCGCAGTCGATGCCGGCGATCTGCACCACATGGTCGATGTGTTCGACGATCTCGGTCCAATCAACGCGCGGAAGCTTGCCCTTCGCCGCGAACTCCCGCCCGATTTTATCCCATTCGACGAGCTTGCGGGATTCGAATTCGCCGCAGCGATTCTTCGTCTCCGCGTCAACTTCTTTTTCGATTTCCGGATGCGCTGCTTGGAGATCCGCGAATTCCTGACTGAGAAAGCCGACATGGAAATTGATTTGGACGAGGCCGTTTTTTTTCGCGAGCGCGCGAATGAGATCATCGGAGAGATTGCGAGGCGTGTCGCAGAGCGCGCGGCAGGAGGAATGCGAAGCGAAAATCGGCGCTTGGCTGATTTCGAGCACGTCGAAGACGGTTTTGTCGGAGGCGTGCGAGACGTCGACGATCATGCCGAGGCGGTTCATTTCCGCGATGACCTGCTTGCCGAATGCGGTGAGGCCGTTGTGGACGGGAGGATCGGTGGAAGCATCGGCCCACTCGGTGTTGCGCATGTGGGTGAGCGTCATATAGCTGGCACCGAGCGAAGCGAAACGGCGGAGCACGTCGAGGCTGGAGTCGATCATGTGGCCGCCTTCGATGCCGATGAGGATGGCGATGCGGCCCTGCGCGTGCGCGCGCTGAATGTCTTGGGCGGTGCGCGCCAGCGCTGCTTCTCCGGCGTACCGGACGGTTTCGCGATGCACTGCCTTGATCTGCTCGACGGCACGGCGAACAGCTTCGGGGCCGGTGACCGTACCGGGAACCCAAATCGCGAAAAAGACTGCGCTCACTCCTCCTTCGCGGAGGCGAGGTAAATCGATCGCGCCGTCCAAATGGCGAGATCCTAAATCAAAAGCGGGGTCGAAAAGACGCTGCGTGGTGTCGGCGTGCGTATCGACGACGATGGAGCGGAAGTGAAGATCGCGGGCCCGGCTGGAAATATCCGAATGAGAGTCGGGTGCGGGCACCGGTCAGGTCCTTCCGATGGCTACGAGAGAACTCGACGAAACGCGAGCAACTTGGCCGCGACGCGGCGTTAATCGCGCCCCATGAGCCAAGTCTTGAGCGCGTGACGGATCACCTGGCCGTTGATCGAGGCCAGTGATTCGGTAAGCGGAATACCCTTGGGGCAGACTTTTACGCAATTTTGGGCGTTGTCGCAATCCTCGATACCGCCCGGCCCCATGAGAGCATCCAAGCGCTCGGCGGCATGAAGCTTGCCGGTGGGATGCATATTGAAGAGCCGTACCTGGCTGACGATCGCGGCACCGACGAACTGCGTGTGCTCGTTGACCTTGGGGCAGATTTCGAGACAGTTGCCGCAGCTCATGCAGCGAGACAGCGGGTAGCCGACCTCCTGCGTGGCGGGGGACATGCGCGGGCCCTCGCCGAGGTCGTAGGTGCCGTCGATCGGGATCCAGCACTTGGTGAGCTTGAGGTCCTCGAACATTTTCGAGCGGTCCACAACCAGATCGCGGACGACAGGAAACTTGGTGAGCGGCTCGATGCGAATGGGCTGTTCGAGATTGTCGATCAGCGCCGAGCAGGCCTGGCGTGGCTGGCCGTTGATGATCATGGCGCAAGCGCCGCAGACCTCTTCGAGGCAATTGGCCTCGTAGCTGGCCGGCGACGATTCGCGGCCATCGCGGGTAACCGGCCTTTCGGCGATATCACGCAGGCAGGTGATGACGTTCATGTGCGGACGATAGCGAAGCTCAAATTCTTCCCAGCGAGCGGGCTCGTCCGGCCGCTGCTGGCGCTTGATGCGAACGATAACTTTTTTATCTGGCATAAGTGGCTACCCCGCTGCGGTGTATTTTCTTTCGCGCGGCGGAATCAAGGACGTGTCCACCTGCTCGTACTCCAGGCGGATTTTGCCGAGGTTGTAGCTGGCCTTGGTGGTCTTCAGCCAATTCGCGTCGTCGCGCTCGGGGAATTCCGGCTTGTAGTGCGCGCCGCGCGTTTCGTTGCGCTCCAGCGCGCCAAGAGCGATCACCTGCGCGAGGACGAGCATGTTGCCTAGCTCGCGCGTGAAATTCAAAGTCTGGTTGGACCACTGGGTGCGGTCCTGCAGATTGATTTTCTTGTAGCGCTCGCTGAGTTCGCCCAGTTTATCGAGCGCTTTCTTGATATTGGCGTTGTAGCGGATGACGGTGACGTTTTCGGTCATCGCCTCGCCGAGCTCGCGCCAGATGGTGATCGGGTTTTCGGTTCCCTGCTGGTGAAGCAGACCGTCGGTGATATCCTGCTGGCGGACACGCTCGCGCTCAAAGACTTCGGACGAGACGCTGTCGCAACCATTTTCGAGGTTGCGCGCGTAGCGAACCGCAGCGGGTCCGGCGATCATTCCGCCGTAGATGCAGGAGACGAGCGAGTTGGCGCCCAGGCGATTCGCGCCGTGATATTGAAACTCGCATTCACCGGCGGCGTAGATTCCCGGAAGATTCGTCGCTTGCTGCTCGTTATCGACCCACAAGCCGCCCATCGTGTAGTGCATCGCGGGAAAAACCTTCATCGGCTCTTCGCGCGGATCGACACCGACGAACTTTTCGTAAATTTCGAGAATGCCTTCGAGCTTGCGGTCGAGAACGTCGCGCGGAATGTGCGAAACGTCGAGGTAAACGGCCGGGGTCGCCCGGAAGGCCCATCTTCATCTCGAAAACGACCTTGTGAATGGCGCGCGTGGCCACGTCGCGCGGGACGAGGTTGCCGTATTTCGGATACCACTCCTCGAGGAAGTAAAAGCGCTCGTTCTGCGGAATGTCCTTGGAGTGGCGCGTGTCGCCGGGATTGCTTGGGAACCCAGACGCGACCGCCTTCGCCGCGAGCTGATTCGCTCATCAGGCGGCACTTGTCCTCGCCGGGAATCGCCGTGGGATGCACCTGAATGAACTCGCCATTGGCGTAGCAAGCGCCCTGCTGGAAGAGCGCCGATTGGGCGGAGCCGGTGCAGACCACGGAATTCGTGGAGTGGCCGAAGATAGCGCCGATTCCGCCGGTGCAGAAAATGACGGCGTCCGCGGGGAACGTGCGGATTTCCGTGGTGCGCAGATTCATGGCGCAGATGCCGCGCGCGACGCCAGCGTCGTCGAGAACAGCGGAGAGGAACGTCCAGCCTTCGAATTTCTTCACGCGGTCGAGCGATTCGTGACAGCGGACCTGCTCATCGAGCGCGTACAGCAACTGCTGGCCGGTGGTGGCGCCGGCGAACGCGGTGCGATTGATAGAGCGTGCCGCCGAAGCGGCGAAAATCGAGCAGGCCCTCGGGAGTGCGGTTGAACATCACGCCCATGCGATCGAGCAGGTCGATGATCGCCGGTGCGGCCTCGCACATACTTTTGACCAGTGCCTGGTTGGCCAGGAAATCGCCGCCGTAGATGGTGTCGTCAAAATGCTTCCAGGTGGAATCGCCCTCGCCCTTCAGGTTCTTGGCTGCGTTGATGCCGCCCTGCGCGCAGACGGAATGCGAACGCTTCACCGGAACGATGGAGAACAGATCGACGGGAACGCCCAACTCGGCGACGCGAATCGTGGCCATCAGGCCCGCAAGTCCACCGCCGACGATTATGATCTTTGGTTGTCTCATCAGAGGTATGTATCGAAAGGAGTCCAGTGGAACCGGAAACCGGCGATGATCGCCAGTCCAATCAAGGCGAAGACAACGGCCACCGACGCTCCGAACCAGCCGGCGGCTCGCTGCGATTGCGGCGTCACCGCAAAGCCCCACTTACAGGCGAAATTCCACAGACCATTGCCGACGTGAAACGACGCGGCCAAAACTCCAATTATGTAAATCGCCACGATCCACGGGTTGGCCATGTAATGTGCGATATCGGCATAGGTGGTCTTGCCGTGACTCAGGAAGCGGACGGTCCAGACGTGATAGCCGATGAATCCGAAGACGAGCATGCCGCTCCAGCGCTGCAGAACGTAGAGCCAGTTCGCCATCCAGGGATGCCCGATGGCGTTGGCCTTCCCATTCCACCAGATGTAGAGCCCGTAGAGACCATGGAAGAGGATGGGCGCCCAGATCAGCAGGACTTCGATGGGAATGCGCCACGGAACCGTTTCCAGCTTGCTGGCGATGTAGTTGTACTTAGCGGGGCTGACGAGGGCGTAGCTATTCTCGAAAAGATGTTCGGTCAAGTACGCGCCGATAGGGACGACGCCGCTGAGTGACTGAAGTTTATCTAAAAAGTAGCTGGTCCGGGTTACGCCGACTGCAGATGCCATGCACGCTCCGAAAAAAAACTCCTCGCGCAGCGAGTCATTCAGAGAGCTTGCAAATGATTTCGCCGGCTGCGCTGGTAGAAAAAATCCGCCTCGAATACCTTGTGGAGTATAGGCGACCGGAGCGCGAATGGCAAGAAGCGCATGGACCGGACGTGCTTTTTTTCTGCGCCCACACCGGCGGCTTCTTGCGCGTCGCGATTGAGCGGCGGCAGGCGCAAAAATGGAAACTCGCGGCCGCGTTCAAACGGTGGCGCGGATTGGACTATGGTAGACTCCGCGCGAAGAGCTCGGGCCATGGCAAGCGAACATATCGGCGAACTGAAACAATGGGCCAGCGAAGCAGCCGGCCTCAATGGCGAAGGAGGGGCGGTCCAGTTCAGCCACGCTCTCGAATTGATCGCCAAGAACTTCGGCGTCCGGCCGCATGAAGTCGCGATTCTGGGATTCACGCCGGACGAACGCTCCTTGCGCTTTCTGGCTCCCCATAATCTTCGTCCGATCGGAGAGATTCCGCTGAGCAGCATTAGTTCGCTCGCGGTCCGGACGGCACGGGAGCGGCGGGCGGAAATCGTGAACCACTTCTCGATGGTGCCGCACGCAACGGTATTCGAGGGAGTTCCGATCGCCGAGGACCAGCGCGGCGAGCAGATCCAGAAAATCATGAGCGCGCCGATCCTGCTGGACAACCGCGTCGTGGGCGTTGTGCAAGTCTCGCGCAAGGCAGCGGAGGCAGCGGACGCCGGCCCCGATTTCACGCAGGCGCAGCTTCGGGAACTGGTGGTAATTTGCGAGGCGCTCGCGCCCTGCGTGATTTTGCGCCGCAACGAATGAAGCTTGCCGCGTTTCGCGAGCGGCACGCGACGCCGTACGCGTGCGGGAAAGTAACGCGGCTGTAATCATTCGGCGCGAATAGTGATTGACATCACTTCCGCTGCTTGTTAATTTTCGAACGCCTAATTTTTCCCAGTTCAACCAACGGAGGCACCGCAACCCGGCTCAACTCATGGCGTTCGTCGCGAAGAAAATCTTCCTCACTAAGGGAGTCGGAAAGCACCGCGAGCGCCTGTCGAGCTTCGAGCTGGCGCTGCGCAACGCGGGCATTGCAGCGTGCAACATCGTCCGCGTCTCGTCCATCTTTCCACCACACTGCAAGCTGATTTCGCGCGCCGAGGGGCTGAAGCATCTCAAGCCCGGCCAGGTGGCGTTTACCGTGATCAGCGAAAATCAGACCCGCGAGCCGCACCGGCTGATTGCCGCAGGCGTAGGGCTTGCGCTTCCGGGCGACAAGTCGATGTACGGATATCTTTCGGAGCATCACTCGTTCGGCGAGACGGAAGAAGTGGCGGGCGAATACGCCGAAGAGCTGGCCGCCGAGATGCTGGCGACGACGCTCAACGTGGAATTCGACCCGGACCTATCGTGGGACGAGAAAAAAGAGGTCTATCGGATCTCGAACAAGATCGTTCGCACGATGAACATCACGCAATCGGCGGTGGGCGACAAACGCGGCCTGTGGACCACGGTCCTAGCCGCTGCCATTCTGCTGAGCGACGACGATTAGTTCTTACTTCCCTGCGACGCAATCCTCAGTGGTGATTCCTGATTCCCTTTCGGTGCGCTTCCTTGCTCCGGCATTCGCCGGGGAATTACCGTTTGGCTTTTCGCCGCTTTAGATAGCCGGTGCGCTGCAACACGGCGCCGACGATCAGCGGCAGCGCAACGGTGGCGTCGTCGAAGACTTCCGCAAATTTGCCGCCTTCCTCGGGAGGCACGAACTTTCCCCACGACACCGCTTCGGTGTAAGTGCTGCCGGATAGCCCACCCCAGCTCACCGGCTCGGGGCAGATGCGCACACCGTAGTTGTAGCGCTTGAGCGGCAGTTTTTCGTACCCTCGGCGCGCGAGCAGTTCCGCGTAAACGCCGAATTGCTGCGCCCAATTTCGCGGCACTCCGCCGCCCACGGTAAAAATGCCCATGCGTTTGGTCGCGAGCATGGTAGACGCGTAATGCTCGAAATCATCGAAGCCGTCAAACACCAGCGGCGGCTTGCCTGAAATCTTGCGCTGGCGCTGATGAAGCGCGAAGTCGATGCCCAGCTCCGAATCGGTGAAGGCCGGCACGAACACCGGGACGTTCTTTTCCGCGCAGCTTTTCAAAATTCCGCGCCCTTTTGCGTGCTTGCGCAAATACTCGCCGATGCGGCGGTGCAACCGCCAGCTCGAGACCACGTCATTCGAATTCCACCGATCGAGTACGTGATCGAGAACTTCTTCGACGTGATCCAAATTCAGTTCCGGCTCGAGCGAATCGTAGACGCGATTGTAACCGGCGAAAAAAAGCTCGCGGTCGTCCATTTTCGGGTCGTAGCGGAAATGCGAGCGGCCCGTGGCCTCGACCAGTCCGTGGGCCATCAGCGCTCCGGTGGAGACGATCGCCTTCACCACGCCCGAGTCGACCAAGTCGCAGAAGAGCAAGCCCATCTTTCCGACGGTCAGCGCGCCCGAAAGCGTCATGACCACAAAGCAGTCTTTATCGCGCGCCATCGCTTCGAGCACATCCGCGGCATCGCCGATCTGGCGGCCGGTGAACGCGGTGCGGCCCATGGCGCGCACCAGATCGTCAATCGTTTGAATTTTTCCCAGATCCAACGGATAGATGGGAGTCAAACGATCCTTCACCGGATCGTGCAGGATTCGACCTGTAGCGCCTTTTTTTTTGGCCATTCAGTTTTCCTCGCAGAGAGTGGGATTCCGGTGCAGGCGAAACGGCGGTGACCCGTTCGCGATTGCGCGCCTCATTGATAGTACAAATGAGGTGACAAACGAAAGAACATTTTGGAACAAATTCGAGAATTTCCGAAGAGGCGCGGCAAGCGGCCCTGCATCGATCGCGCACGAATTTGCCGCGCGATTCACCGAAATCGAATTCAGGCTACGATTCGTGGCGCCTGGCGACAGTTGCGCGGCAAGCCCCTACATACATGGACATTCATGGGAGCCGCCTTCGGCAAAACCAGCGAAAGCTTTTATCGCAGCCTGGCTTGTGTATAAATGTTCGAGATGTCTTTTTTGGCGGCCCGAGCCCGAGGGAGATCATGGAAATGACTTTACTTTGCAGCGTCACATTATTCGCGGCGCTATTGCAGGGACACGCCTATTTTGTGGGCGTTTCGTCGCGCGGATTTCTCGCGTGGGTCGTTATCGGCCTGCTGGCCGGATGGATTGCCGGCGTGATCACGCGCGGGCGCGGCTTTGGCTGTTTGTTAAATGTCGTGCTGGGACTAATCGGCGCGGTGATCGGCGGCTGGATTTTCACCCGCCTCGGAATTCCTGCGTGGGGATTCTGGGCGAGCTTGGCGGCGGCGACGGTTGGAGCCGTGGTGCTTGTAGCCATTGGACGGCTTTTTGCGGACGGGTCGTCGCACTGAGGCTGGCGCACGGGGCACTGAGGCTGGCGCGCTAGCGCATAGTCAGCCACTGATACGCAGCCCACACCACCGGACTCGCCAGAATCAGGCTGTCGATGCGGTCCAGCATGCCGCCGTGGCCCGGCAGCAGCGCGCCGGAATCTTTTACGTTCGCGCCTCTCTTGTAGGCTGATTCCAGGAGGTCGCCCATTTGGCCGGCGACGTTCGCGAAGCCGGCGATTGCGATCAGGCTCCAGATGTCGAGCTGCATCCAATAGGAAAATCCGACAGCGACCAGCAGGGATCCGACGAAATTCGCGAACGCGCCTTCCCAAGTTTTCTTGGGGCTTAGCGCCGGGGCCATGGGAATGCGGCCGATGGACTTCCCGGTGAAATACGCGAGCATGTCGCCCGCCCAGATCAGAACTAGCGTGAAAAGGATCAATTCCCGCCCAGTCTTGCTCATTTCGTCTAGGCGGACCAAGTAGCTGAACGGCAACGCAATGAAAAGAAGTCCGGCGGAGCTGATCGAGAGCGCAGGCAAAGACTCCTGAAGAGGGCGGCGCATGGCCAGAATGATTCCGGCTGCGCCAAAGAGAAAAATCAAAAATACGGTTTGCACGGAAATCGCGCCCATCGCGCGCACCTGCACGATGGAGATGCCGCGTCCGAGCGGGTGCGTTTCGACCAGGCCCTGCGAGTACTGCGCGTAGAAAAGGCCGGCGGCGGAGAGCATCGTCCATTTGCGGAAAGGCCGCAGGCCAACGCGTTCGCCGAGGTTGAAAAATTCAAGGAGCGCGAGCAGCGCCACAGCGGCCGCGACGGCGGCCAACAACGCGGACGGTCCCCACCAGACCAACGCGACCACCACAGGAATCAGGACGCAAGCCGTCAGGATGCGCGCGAGCATCTCGCTCAGAACCGCCCCGACCGCGCCGCATGGGCCGGCCCTTGCTCGCGCTCGGATTCTCCGCCTCCGGCGGAGTGTTCCGCCGGATCAGCGCCCCCCAGCTGTTTCCGTGCAGCGGCGTGGCCCGCGCCGAGCCCGCCGTAACGCCGTTCGCGTTTCTGGTAGTCAATCAGCGCTTCAAGCAGACACACCCGCGAAAAATCCGGCCACAGGGTCTCGGTGACGTACATCTCGGCGTAGGCGATCTGCCACAGGAGGAAATTGCTTACTCGCATCTCGCCGCTGGTGCGGATCAGCAGGTCGGGATCGGGCAATCCGGCCGTGTAGAGGTGGTCGGAAATGGCTTGCTCGTCCACGCGCGAATCCGCCGCGCGGCTCGTGCGCGATTTTTCGAGCAGCGCGTTGAAGGCGTCGGTTAATTCGGCGCGACCGCCATAGTTCAGCGCAACCACCAATTTCATTCCCGTGTTCTGCGCGGTCACGCGCATGGCTTCGTCGATATCTTTCTGCACCGCTTCAGGAAGTTCGCTGTGCCGCCCGATGAACCCCATCCGGATGTTGTTCTTGATCAGCGAGGGTAGTTCGCGCTTCAGGTATTCGCGCAGAAGCCGCATCAAAAAGTCGACTTCCGCTTCGGGCCGCCGCCAATTTTCAAGCGAGAAGGCGTACAGCGTGAGGCACGGCAAGTGAAGCCGCGCGCAGGTTTCGATGACGTCGCGCGCGGCCTTCACGCCGGCACGATGCCCCGCGATGCGCGGCAGATGGCGCCGCCCCGCCCACCGGCCATTGCCGTCCATGATGATGGCCACGTGGCTGGGCAGACGGCTCACGTCGAGTTTTTCGAGCAGGGCCGCTTCTTCGCGGTCAGAAGGTTTCACTAATTCGCTTGTTTTCACAGGAAATTGCCCAAGATATGCCCGCGACCGAAAGTAGCATAGCGCGCTAACCCGCGCAACCGCGCGTGACGCGCTCCGTTGACGGGGCCGGCGCACCGCGCGTTCTCAGCCAGAAAGACCGGCAGCCGAGGGGTTGAAGATCGCGACGTATATCAGGACGAACGTCAGGCCGATCATCACGATGCTGATGGTCCAGGCAATCACGTTGAAAAACCAGCTATTGGTGTGCTCGCGCATCAGATCGCGGCGGTTGATGAGCAGCAAAATGAAAATCAGCACGACGGGCAGCCAGATGCCGTTGCCCACCTGGGAGTAAATCAAGATTTTCCAGAGCGGCGCTTTCGGGATCAGGATGATTCCCGCTCCCACCACGATCAGCAGCGTATAGAGCGAATAAAACGTCGGGGCCTCTTTGAATTTGCGGTCCAGGCCGGCCTCGAAGCCGAGGCCCTCGCAGATCACGTGGGCGGTAGAAAGCGGCAGAATGGACGCCGCGAAAAGCGACGCGTTCAGCAGGCCGAAGGCAAAAAGCTCGCCGGCCCATCTGCCAGCGAGCGGGATCAGGGCCTGCGCCGCCTCGCCGGCGCTCGAAATATTTGTGAGGCCGTGGGCATGGAGCGTGGCGGCGCAAGCCACGATGATGAAGAAGACGATCACCATGCACGAGATACTGCCGATCAATACGTCCATTCGCGCGTGCTTGTACTGCTTCGGACCAACACGCTTCTCGACGAAGCCCGCCTGCAGATAGAAAAATTGCCAGGGAGCGATCGTTGTGCCGACCAAACCGATCAGCATCAAGAGATACGGCGTGGTGAAATGCACGGAGGGCAGCACGGTTTGGCGCGCGGCGAAAATCCAATCGGGTTTGGCGAGGACGGACGACAAAATGTAGGAAAAATAGAATCCGCAGGCGACCAGAAAGATTTTCTCCACCGCGCGATAGGTTCCGTAAATCACCAGCAACCAAACGGCGATGGCCGCCAAAGGCACGGAAATGTATTTGCTGACGTGCAGGACCTGCGACGCTTCGGCGACTCCGGAAAATTCCGCGACGGTATTGAACAGATCAATGAAAAGCGCGGCGACCATGACGAAGAACGTCGACCGGAATCCGAACTCCTCGCGAATCAGATCGGAAAGGCCCTTGCCGGTCACCACGCCCATGCGCGCGCACATCTCTTCGCTGACGTACAGCGCGATGGTCATCGGAATCAGGGACCACAGCAGCGCATAGCCGAAGTGCGCGCCCGCGGCCGTGTAGGTGCTGATGCCGCCCGCGTCGTTATCGACGTTCGACGTAATCAGGCCCGGGCCCACGACGGCCAGGAACAGAGCGATGCGCCGACGCCATGGGCGCGTGCGGCGGCTAAACTCCTTGCCGCGCTCCGCCAGGCGCGAAAAATTCGCCGTCAATGTGCCCCACGTGTTCAAACCGTTCCCCTACCCAGTCGCCGGAAGTTCCGTTGCTTCGCCTGCGCTACAGTTTCGCCCGCATGCGGCTTACCACGTCGTCCACGGTGATGGCGCCAATCGGGCAGTTCTCGCCGTTCACCACCACCAGGCTGCGCAGATTGTACTTGTCGAATAGTTCGAACACGTCCTTTTCGTTCGCATCGGGTTTCACGAAAAGCAGTGGCTCGGACGCGATCTCGCCCATGCGCTGCTCGCCGTCGGCCAGCAGCAGGTGCGCAATGGGAACAGTCCCGGCAAGGGCTGCGTCGCGATTGATCAGGACGATGTTGTCCAACTGATCGGCTGGAATCTCATGGAAACGAATATGATCCACCACCTCACCGCGGGTGGCGTCTTCGCCAACGACCACGATTTCGGTGGTCATCATGCCGCCTGCGGTGTCCTCATCGAACCGCAGCAGCTCTTCCACTTCGTGGGCCTCGCGGTGGTCCATCTCTTCGAGTACTTCGCGCGACGTCTCCGGCTCCAGGTTCTGGAGCAAGTCGGCGGCTTCGTCCGGACTCATCTCTTCGATGATGTCCGCAGCCTTTTCGGGATCGAGCTTCTCGACGACTTGCGATTGCAAACGCTTGTCCAGCTCGGCCAGCGATTCGGCTGCGGTTTCTTCGTCCAGCGAATTCACGATCGACTGCCGCTCGTCCGGCGAAAGCTCCTCCATGATGTCCGCGAGGTCGGCGGGATGGAGTTTGGCCAGCTTGTCGCTCGAAAGCCGCAATTTCACGCGGCGGAGCGGGTCGGGCTCGATGAGGTTCACGAATTCCCAGAGAATATTGCGTGGCGGCAGTTTGGATTGAATGCGCCGGATGGCCATTGGCGGGATTACGCCCTGCAACATGCGCCGCACGGCGGCTGGCAGACCCACGTCGACCTGTAGGATGCGCAATTCGGTGTTTCCGTTGGTGCGCTGGTCCATCAGGTCCACGTCGTTCACGCGCACGACTTTCCGGCCATTGGTGTCGATAATCTGTTGGTCCAGCAGGTCTTTGCGCACCGCCAGCCACGCTTCATTGGGATGGTAGAGCTCCAGCGCGGATTCATCGGTGGTGAGCCTCACGCGCCCCGGTGCGACGGATTCGATTTGGTCATAGCGCGCTACGAGCGGCCGGTACTTGCCGCGGCCCAGCATTAGGCGCGAGACGCGATTGGGCTGCTCGGCCGGCACCACGAACAACTCTTTTACCCGACCGACAAAATTGCCGTATGAGTCGTAGGTCTCAGCCCCGAGAATTTCCGTAGCGTGCAGCATCGAAAGCTCCTTTACCGCGGGTAGCCAGTGCGCCAAGCCGGCCGGCGGACGCCCCTGGCCGCACTCTTCTGCCCAAAATCGGCTAATCAGAGGCCATTTTTCGCAAATCCGGGCACAAAAAAGCCCGTGACCGGCGATGCATCCGGCCACGGGCAGAAAATTCACTGCCCCGAGACTATTTCAGGCCGGGCCTCGCCTTCCTATCCCCGCCGACACGGCGGGGACAGCGGTCGAGAATCTGCGGGAAGACGCCGCGCCCAGGCAGGAAACGGAAAAGTTTCCCGCCAGGGTGATCGCTTCCAGGCTCCGAATTGGACGAACGCTTCATTCGCCTTGGTGCGCTTGTCCCTCATTGTGACTAGTAAATGTAGATGCTGTTTTTGTCAAGCAAAGACTGCTTTGTTAGCGGAATTTCACGCGCGAAAGAGCATGTTTCGCGGCACTTTGCCGCGCCGGGCGCAATCGGCAGCGTAGAGGTCCCAGTAGGTGCCGCGAATGTACTCGCGCGGTCTGTAGCCGAGCTGACGGGCCGTCCGGTCGATAGCCGCCGGCCGCCCCTCCAGCTCCAGAAAAGCGCCGACCGGCGTCTCGTCGAGGCACGCGTGAACGCCGCTCAGTCGAAACGAACTGCGGTATTTCTCATACTTGAATCCGGGACGAAAGCCCAGAGAGCGAAGCGTGCGGTCCCATTGCTCGGGTCGGCGGATCGGTGCCTCCGTCTCCAGCTTTTCCTTGTATCGGGAGTTCGGACGGGTTGGTGCGGGAGCTTTGAAGGTAACGATGGAGTGCTTCTTGCCGGCCTTGACCGCGCCGGCAGCGGCTGGCATCTCGATTCGGACGCGTAGCAGCCGCCCTGTTCGCCTGAAGTACGAATCGGAAGTGTCATACAACGTGTTTCGCTCGAGCACCCGGCCCTCGGCGGCTCCCAACCGCTGCAGGTCTAGAATGACCGCCTCAGGTTCGGTCACGCGGAGCTTGATCTCGATCTCGCGTATCTGCCTCGTGCGCGCGGCCATCGGCAGAGTATATCCCAGCCCGTAAGAAGTCCGTCCGCGCCGGATCAGGATCGATATTGCCAAAGTGTCGCGCCAGCCAGCATAATCGTTTCCCTGCCGCTGGATTTATGCGCGTTCCATGAATGAACCTGCTACACCGCTGATGCAGCAGTACCACGCCGTGAAGAAGCAGCATCCCACGGCGCTGCTGCTTTTCCGCCTGGGCGATTTTTACGAGCTTTTCTACGACGACGCGGTGGTGGCGTCGCGCCTTTTGCAGATCACGCTGACCGCGCGCAACAAAGAGAAAGGCCAGGCCGTACCCATGTGCGGCGTGCCTTACCACGCCGCGGAAAACTACATCGCCCGGCTGATCCGCGCGGGCCATAAAGTGGCGATCTGCGAGCAAATGGAAGTTCCGGGCCCCGGCAAAAAACTGGTTCGCCGGGAAGTGATTCGCGTGCTGACGCCGGGAACCGCCACGGGCTCGTCGCTCCTTGAGCCGAAGGAGAATAACTTCCTTGCCGCCGTGGCTCGCTCGAATGGCGTCCGCCGCGGCGACCGCGTGAGCGAAGGCTCCGGGCAAGCTGCCGGCCTCGCGTACGTGGACCTTTCGACCGGCGAATTCCGCGCCACGGAATTTCGCGGCGACAACGCCGAAGCGCGGCTGCGCGATGAATTGGACGTCCTGCGCCCGCGAGAAATTCTGCTTCCGAGGCCCGCAACGCTATTTCCCGAAGCCGCGCCCGCCGAGCTCCATGGGCGGAACGCCGTCGAAACCCGCCTGGACGACTGGGTCTTCGAATCCAGCTATGCAGCGCGAAAGCTGGAACAGCATTTCCGCGTCGCCGCACTCGATGGCTTCGGGCTCGCCGGTCACCCGCTGGCCACGGCCGCGGCCGGCGCGATCGTTCATTACCTCGGGGAGACCTCTGCAATCGGGGCGCGTCGTCCGGAAGACACCGCCGCGCAGCCAACGCTGCGCCCGGCGGGCGCGGGACTCGAACACCTCGATCGCATCGCCTACTACGATGAGCAAAACGCGATGCTGCTCGACCAAGTAACCGTGCGGAACCTGGAGCTCGTCGAGCCGGCGGCCGGCGACGACGAGTTCGCCACGCTTCTGCGAGCGCTCGACGAGACCTGCACCGGGATGGGCGCGCGCTTGCTCCGCGCGTGGATCTTGCGACCGGAGATCGCGCTCCAGGAAATCGAGGACCGGCTCGACGCCGTCGCCGCGCTGAAAGCGCAAACCATTGCGCGCGAGGAGATCCGCAAACAACTCGAAAGCATTCTCGATCTGGAGCGCCTCACCAGTAGGATCACACTTGGCGTCGCGACGCCGCGCGATCTGCTGGCCTTGCGGCAAACGCTGGAACAAATTCCAGTCATACGCTCGCTCCTGCCTGCATGCATGAGCGTGGCTGCGAGCGTGGGAGCATCTGATTCGACCACCGCTCAAGCGGCCAGCCAGCCGCGAGCGGCTCGCCTGACACTCATCCGCGAGCAGATGGATGAACTGGCCGACGTTCGCGAACTGATTGCGCGGGGCATTTCAAGCGAGCCTCCCGCGGTTATCAATGAACCGGGCGCGATTCGCGGCGGATTCAACGCCCAACTCGACGAGCTACGTGAACTGCTGAAAGGCGGCCGGCAAATCATCGCCGCGATGGAAGACCGCGAACGCAAACGCACCGGCATCGCCTCGCTGAAAATCCGTTACAACCAGATCTTCGGCTACTACATGGAAGTATCCAAGCCGAACCTGCCTCTCGTACCCGCCGATTACGAGCGGAAGCAAACGCTGGTCAATGCCGAGCGCTTCACCACGGCCGAACTGAAGGAACACGAGCGCAAAGTTCTCTCCGCCGAGGAGCGCGTGCTCGAAATCGAGCGCCGCCTGTACATCGAAATCCGCGAGTCAATCGCGAGGGAGGCAGCTCGCCTTCGCCGCACCGCCTCGGCCATCGCGCAAATCGACGTTCTCGCCAATTTCGCACACCTCGCTGCTTCGCGGAATTACACGCGCCCCAGCTTCACCGAAAAGTCGCCCGCGAAGAGCGGCCCGCGTGGCGATCTGCTGGTGGCTGGCGGGCGCCATCCCGTGATCGAGAAGCTGGTCGAGGAGCGCGGCGAACGATTCGTTCCCAACGATCTCTATTTCAGCGACGAATCTCAATTCCTGCTGCTGATCACCGGCCCGAACATGGGCGGAAAATCCACGTATCTCCGCCAGGCGGCTTTGACTTGCGTGATGGCGCAGATGGGCTCGTTCGTTCCCGCCGCTCAGGCAAAGTTGCCGATTCTGGACCGCATCTTCACGCGCATCGGCGCTTCGGACAATCTGGCCCGCGGCCGCTCCACGTTTCTGGTGGAAATGAGCGAAGTCGCCGCCATCCTGAACACGGCGACGCCGGCAAGCCTCGTGCTGCTCGACGAAGTCGGCCGCGGCACCGCTACTTTCGACGGGCTCTCGATCGCCTGGGCGGTGGTCGAGGCGCTCCACGCCAAGGCGCGCCCGCGGACTCTCTTCGCCACGCACTACCACGAACTCACCGAACTCGAGCAGTTGCTTCCGGGAGTGAAAAACGTCCATGTCTCGGTGCAGGAAACCGGCAGCGAAATCGTATTTCTTCGGCGCGTCGAGCCAGGCAGCGCGGACAAAAGCTATGGAATCGAAGTGGCTCGCCTCGCCGGGCTGCCGAACGACGTGATTGTCCGCGCGCGCGAAATTCTCCGCCGCCACGAACGCAGCGAGGAAAATCTCAGCAAGGAGCTATCGCCCGGAGCGGCGCCTCCCGCTCCCCAGCAGGCCAGTTTCACCGCGCTCGACCAGTCCGTGATTCAAGCGCTCCGCGGAGCCGACCTGAACAAACTCACGCCGCTCGAAGCGCTAAACCTGCTCGCCGCCTTGCAGAAACAGCTCGAATGAGCAAAATGATGGATCACCGCGCGTGAGCAAAACCGACAAACCGATGCGCGTGCTCGGCATGATGTCCGGCACTTCCGTCGACGGAATCGACGTGGCCGCCGTCCGCATCTCCGGCGCGCCCCCCAAGCTTTCCGCGAAGTTTGAGGCGCATCACCATGTGCCCTTTCCCGCATACATTCGGGAACGGATTCTTCAGTCTGCAAACGGCGCGGCCACCACGACCGCCGACCTGAGCGAGTTGAATTTTCTGCTCGGCGAACAGTACGCCCGCGCCGCGCTGGACGCCTGCAAGAAATGGCGCGTGCCTCCGCGCAAATTCGCTTTGATCGGCTCGCACGGGCAGACGATCTTTCATCTCGGCGCATCGGCGCGTTTTCAAGGGCGGGTGCGCACGCCATCCACGCTTCAGATCGGCGATATCAGCATCATTGCCCAGCGCACCGGCATCACCACCATCGGCGATTTCCGTCCCGCGGATATGGCCGCAGGAGGGCAAGGCGCACCGCTGGTGCCCTTCGTCGATTATTTGCTCTACCGCGACGCCCTGCATGGCCGCGTGGCGCTGAATATCGGCGGAATTGCCAATGTGACCGTGATCCCAGCGCACGCGCGGCCGAGCCACGTCTTTGCCTTCGACACCGGCCCGGGCAACATGGTCATCGACGCGCTGGTGAGCCGCATCACTCGCGGCAAAGAGAATTACGATCGCGACGCGCGCATTGCGTTGAGCGGGTGCACGATTTCCGACTTGCTCGCCCGCCTTATGCGCGAGCCGTACTTGCGCAAAAAGCCCCCAAAATCGGCGGGCCGCGAACAATTCGGCAATAACTATGTGCGCGAACTGCTGGCGTGGGCAAAGCAGCACCGAGCCGCTCCCGAGGATCTGGTGCGCACGGCCACGATGTTCACATCCCTCTCCATCGCCGACGCGTTCCGGCGATTCATCGCGCCGCGCGCGAAAGTGGACGAACTCATCGTCACCGGCGGTGGTGCTCGCAATCCTTTGATCATCGCGCAATTGGCCGCCGCCCTTCCCGGCATCAAAGTCATTTCCGCCGATCGCTTCGGCGTTCCGGTGGAGGCCAAGGAAGCATTCGCTTTTGCCGTGCTCGCCTACGAAACGTACCACCGCCGTGCAAACAACCTGCCTTCCGCGACCGGTGCGCGGCGTCCGGTTGTCCTCGGAAAGATCGCTTACGCGGACGGCGCGGAGCCTCGCAAGTGAGCGCCCCGGAAAAGCCACAACGGCACCGCCGCAGGCGGCTGCGCTCCGGGCAACTCGCCTGCGGTCTCCTGCTCTTGTGCCTTGCTTCGGCCGGCGTGCTGCTCTCGGGTTGCCAAAAATCACCGGCTACTGCCGAGCCTGGGACGCTGAATTTCCTGATCGAATCGATGCCGACCAATCTCGATCCCAGAATCGGCACCGACGCGCAATCGGAGAACATCGACGGCCTCATCTTCGACGGGCTCGTCCAACGCGACGCGCACATGGGCGTCGTCCCCGATCTGGCCCAAAGTTGGGAGACCCCGGATCCGCTGACGTACATCTTCCACCTGCGCAAGGGCGTGAAATTCCACGACGACCGCCCGCTCACCTCCGCCGACGTGAAATACACCCTCGACTCCATCATGTCCGGAAAGCTGCAAACGCCCAAGCGCGGCGCTTTCGAACTGGTGCAATCCGTCGAAACGCCCGACGACGCGACGGTCGTGATCCATCTGCGCGAACCCTACGCGTCGTTTATCTTCAATCTCTCGCGGCTGGCGATCGGTATCGTGCCGAAAGGTTCGGGGGCCGGCTTCGCGCAGGATCCAATCGGCACCGGCCCGTTCAAGTTCGTCCGCATGACGCCGGATGAAGAGGTGGTCCTCGAGCGCAATCCCGATTACTTCGGCAAAGTGCCAAATATCAGCCGCGTTCGCTTTCGAGTGGTGCCCGAGGCGATCGTCCGCGCGCTCGAACTTCGCAAAGGAACGGCCGATATCGGCGGCGTGGATTCACTGACGCCGGACATGCTCGTCACTCTGAAGAAAGAGCCCGGAATCGTGGTGGACGACCAGCCGGGAACGCAGCTCGCCTACGTGGCCTTCAATTTCAGCGATCCGATTCTCTCCCATCGCGAAGTGAGGCAAGCCCTCGCTTACGCCACGGACCGCGAATCGCTGATCCGTTATCTTTTGCGCGGGCAGGCGCGCCCGGCCAGCAGCCTGCTGCCTCCGAGCAACTGGGCCTACAATCCGAACGTAAAGCAGTATCCGTACGATCCCGCCGAAGCGAATCGGCTGCTGGACGCCGCAGGCTTCCACCGCGGCCCGGACGGCGTTCGTTTCCACGTCACGCTAAAAACATCCACCGAAGAATCGGCGCGGCTGCTCGGCGAAGCGCTGGCGAATCAGTGGAGGCGCGTCGGCGTGGTGCTCGATCTGCGCTCTCTCGAACCCGGCACGTTCTACGCCGATATTTCGCGCGGCAGCTTCCAGCTCTACACGCTGCGCTGGACCGGCTATTCCAACGACGATCCGGATATTTTTCGCTACGTCTACGATTCCCACCAGATGCCGCCGATTGGAGCCAATCGCGGGCACTACGTGAATCCCGAGCTCGATGAATTGATTCGGCAGCAGCGCGTGGAGATGGACCAGGACAAAAGAAAAGCGCTGATCTGGAAGATTCAGGAGATCGTCGCCGAGGACGAACCGTATATCGATCTTTGGTATTTGGACGATACCTGCGCGCACCGCACGCGCGTCACCAACGTCCATCTCTCGCCCGGCGGCGATTACAATTTTCTCGATCGCGTTGAGCTAAAGTAAACCCTGCTGAAGTAACTCTAGGCAGGACCTGCTAGTGTCCTGAGTCAGAAATTCGTTGGATGGTTCTTAGGGGGTCGGAGCTTTAGCTCCGACAATAAGCATTCTAAAACCAATGGGGCTTTAGCCCCTGAAGTCACGGACCTTTGCACGGAATCTATCACTCAACACACTAGATGGCAGTACCTATCGGAAGGCTTTCTCGATCTCTTCGTTCGGAACGGTGCCCTCGCGGGCAATGCTCCACTCATCGCCATCGATGCGCACAATCGTGGAAGCAAGCGTGCTGCCGCTTTCGCCGCCATCGAGAATCAGCGGCAATCGCCCGTCGAGTTGCTCCACGATCTGTTGAGCGTTGCTGCAGGAGGGGTGCCCGGAAAGATTTGCGCTCGTGCCGGTGATCGGTCCCTCGGCGGATTCGATCAGCGCCGTCGCGATCTTGGAGTCGGGCCACCGCACCGCAACCCGTCCCGTGTTTCCCGTCACTTTCAACGGCAGCCGGTGCGTCGCTTCCACGATCAGGGTCAGCGCTCCCGGCCAGAATTTCTGCGCCAGCGTTAGAAAAGCATCGGGCACCTCGCGAATCAGCGTCACAGCCTGCTCGATGGAGCTCACCAGGATCGGCAACGCCTGCGATTCGGGCCGCCCTTTTACTCGAAAAACGCGCTCGACGGCCGCCAAATTAAATGGATCGGCGGAAAGTCCGTAAAAAGTGTCGGTGGGAATTGCCACCACTCGCCCACGCTTGATGAAAGTGGCGGCGTAGTCGATTAGATGACGCTCCGGCGCGTCGGCTGAGATCTTGAGGACTTCGAGAGGCAAATGTTCGCTCGCGGCAGACTGAGCCGTGCTCATGGAAAAAATACCATAGCTCCCGCGTAAGAGCAAGATTCCTCGCGCCAGCGTAGCGGGCTAATTGTGTGTTGTTGGCAGAATTAGCCCTGCACCCAGGCAAGTGTGCGCCGCGTGCGCTTTTTGCCAGGCGCGCTGAGCGCTTCCACGTCGGACGACCAAGGAGGCCGTGCGCGCTAAGGCCCTACAAAGGTCTTGGGACCAACTGCGGTTGAAGCTTCATCCGTCCGTGTCCGCGTTGAACTTCGAGCCCGGAGCTCGGCCCTTGCGGCTCCGATACCACTCCACGATGCCGAATACCGGCATACCGACGAATATAAACAAGAAGCCGAACATCGAAAATCCGCTCAGTATATTGAGCGTTAAGTGGCTCATGCTTTTACCCCAATCCTTCGCATTGGTGCAGAGACTACCAAATTAGACGGTTGGCAGAAACGGAAACGCACCGGCAGCACGAGCTACCCTGCTGACACGTGCCATGCTTGTCCGAATGTGATATTCCACGGAATGCTCATTCCGTAGTGTCTCAGTTTCGATTCCCGAGCGCGCTCCGCAGCCGTCTATGAGCAAATTCGTTGGTGATCTGCCAAGACCTCAGCGATAACTCGCTGGGATTTTTGTACGGCGCGCCGGTCGCTGTCTTGGCTGGCAGCTGTGATGAGCGCCTTCCACAAAGCCCAGCCTCGGGCACGAGCCCAAGTGTGGTCGTCGAAAGGAAGTGCGGCGCGGAACGTTTCGCGGCTCTGGCCGGCAAATTCCATCCACGCGATCACAAGGTCGCACGCAGGATCGCCTGCTGCCAAACATCCAAAATCGATAACGGCGCAGAGCTTCCCTTTCTTGACGAGCAAATTGTCCGAAGCGATATCGCCATGTACCCAAACCGCCGGGCGCAACCACTGCGAGCCAAGTGCGGCGGTCCATACCTTTTCTGCCGCCGCGATATCGACGCGGCCCCGAAGCGCAGAAAGCGCAGCACGGGTCTCCGAATCGTATACTGCGAGCGACCCGCCCCGATAGAAATTGTGTTGCCCTGGTGGCGGCCGCCGGTGGCGTCAATGCGCTGGAGGGAGACGAGAAAGTCTACAAGCGAGCGGGCAAACTCGATTGGATCGGTGATCCGGTCAGCTGCTGCCACGCGCCCGTCCAGCCACCGATATACTGACCAAGGCCAAGGATAGCCTACGCCGGGGGCCCCCTTGGCAATCGGTGCGGGGATGGGCAGTGGCAAACCGGGCTGGAGTAAGGGCAGCCAGCGGTGCTCCTTCTCGACTTGTGCTACATATGCCTCGGCACTTGGAAGCCGCACCGACATGCGATCACCGAGACGAAATGTGCGATTGTCCCTACCGTTTGGCTCGACTGGTATCACCGGCAGGCCCACCCACTCGGGAAACTGGGCATCAATTAGCCTATGAACAAGTGCGGCGTCGATGATCATATTGGACGTTTCTTTGCGGATGCGGCATTGATCTTATCTGTGGACGGCTGAAACGAAAAGCCCGCGCTCCACGACGCAAGTTCAAGCTAAGACACTACCGCTAATTTCTCTCTATTGACAATGCATCAATTCCATGCTAACGTGAGTAGTTTTCGGTTGCCCGCGCCAAGCCACTGAGGGCAGGCAGACCATTTTGGGAATCACCGTCAGCAGCACACACGGCCGTGTGTCGTCATGCGGCCCAGAAAGGAGGGAAAACGACGATGGCGAGGACACCTCAGTCCCTTGCACCGTGCTCTATTGCTTCCCCGCTCACCGCGTCCCTGAATCACCCGCGCGAAGTCCAGCCGTTTAGGGGGTCGGGGCCTTGGCCCCGACATATCCGAGCGCGCCTCAGCGCGCTACCTTTCGCGCTGTTTTACCTGCGCGAAGTTGTCTGGTCTGCGTCCCGGACTCCAGCATCCTGTGCCCAGCCTCCAGAGCGCCGGGGCCCCCAAAACGCTCTGCGTTTTGGGGTGGTTACCCGAGACAGTCACTTGAGTAGAAACGCGCCTAAGTCACTGAAAACACTCGCTCGCGTATCCCTCTACCCGAAACATCCCGGTGCATCGATTTTTTCGCTTTCGATTCGCTCTTGGCAGGTGCGCAGGCCCGCCGCGCGCCAGGCTCGCAGTTTACGCAATCAACGCCTTTTGATAGCCTTCCGAAAGAGGTTGTTGTGCAACCCTGGACGGCTTCCCGCCCATCCGATGAGCATCATCACGAGTCGCGACAATAAATGGCTGAAGCTTTTTCGCGCGGCCCTGCGCGGTTCGGGCCCTGAAAGCGGCGAGCCCATCGGCGTGGAGGGCCCAAAACTGGTCGAGGACGCCTTGCGTTCAGGCCTCCAAGCCGAAGCGCTGCTGGTCAGCGAATCCGCCGAACGCGAGGCCGAGTCCATCCTGCGCGCCGCAGGCGAGACCGAAGCCGGCATCTCGCGCTCCCGTATCCTGCGCACCACGGACAAGCTCTTTCAAAGCATCGCCGGAACCGATTCGCCGCAAGGGGTCGCGGCGCTCTTCCGCCAGCGGGTCTGGGGACTCGAAGACGTTTTGCGCGGCTGCGGAGAAATGCGCGAGAGCGCCCCCGCTTGCGGTGGTGCTGGCGGAAATTCAGGACCCCGGCAACGTGGGCACGATTTTGAGGTCCGCCGAAGCCTTTGGCGCCACGGGCGCCATCTCCACGCGCGGCACGGCCGATCCTTGGTCTCCGAAGGCCTTGCGCGCGTCTGCGGGAGCGGCGCTGCGCCTTCCGCTTCTGCGCGGCATGGCCATACCCGTCTTACTCGCGCAACTGCGCATTGCTCGCGTGAAAATTTACGCAACCAGCGCCGCGCCATCCGCGGAATCGGCAGCCACGACCGGCTTCCCGGATCAGATCGACCTGCGCGAGCCGGCCGCCATTTTCATCGGCAACGAAGGCTCCGGCTTGTCGTCCGACATCATTCACGCAGCGGACGCGGTGCTCACCATTCCCATTCGCCACAATGTGGAATCGCTGAACGCCGGAGTCGCCGCCTCGATCGTTCTCTACGAGGCCGCCCGGCAGAGGCGATCCGAAGCGCGCGTCGCGGCCGGATAGCCGCGCGAATTTACGCACATGGGACTATTTCAAGCCATCGAGCCCGAACAAGAACCACTCGCCGGGCGTCCGCTCGCCGACCGCATGCGCCCGCAAACGCTCGACGAATTTGTAGGCCAGGAAGAGCTTCTCGGCCCCGGCAAGCCGCTGCGCGTTCAGATCGAGCGCGACGAACTCGGATCCATTCTCTTCTGGGGACCTCCCGGCTGCGGCAAAACCACCCTCGCGCGCATCATCGCCAAGCGCACGAAATCCAATTTCGTTCCGTTCAGCGCCGTTCTTTCCGGCATAAAAGAGATCAAAGAAACGATGGCCAAAGCTGAAGGCGCGCACCGCTACGGCCGCCGCACCATCGTGTTCGTCGACGAAGTGCACCGCTTCAATCGCGCGCAGCAGGACGCCTTTCTTCCGCACGTCGAAGCGGGAAACATTCTCCTGATCGGCGCCACCACCGAAAATCCGTCTTTCGAAGTCAACGCGCCGCTGCTCTCGCGCATGAAGGTCTACGTGCTGCGCCCGCTTTCAACGGAGCAAATCGTGGCGCTGCTGCAAAAAGCCCTCGCCGATCCCGTTCGCGGCCTCGGCAAAGAACAGGTGGAAGCCGGCGCGGCCATTCTCGAACGCATCGCCATCCTCGCCAATGGTGACGCGCGCTCCGCCTACAACACACTCGAAGCTCTCGTTCTCGGCACCGAGCCCGACGCCGGCGGGCGCCGCATCCTTTCCGAAGCGCGCCTCGAAGACGTCCTGCAGAAGAAACTCCTGCCCTACGACAAAGCCGGCGAGGAACACTTCAACATCATCTCCGCCTTGCACAAATCCGTCCGCAATTCCGATCCCGACGCCGCCCTCTACTGGCTCGCCCGCATGCTCGAATCCGGCGAAGATCCGCTCTATATCGCCCGCCGCATGGTGCGCATGGCCAGCGAGGATATCGGACTGGCCGAGCCCGGCGCGCTGGCGCTCACCATCGCCGCGAAGGAGGCTTTCGAGTTCATCGGTCCGCCGGAGGGCAATCTGGCTCTCGCGCAAGCCGCCGTCTATCTCTCGCTCGCGCCAAAATCGAATGCCCTTTACACTGGATACGGGGCGGCCCAGGAAGATTTGCAGCGAACCATCGCGGAACCCGTTCCGCTGCATCTTAGAAATGCGGTCACCGGACTCATGCGCCACGTCGGCTACGGCAAAGGCTATCAATACGCGCACGACGCGGAAGAAAAAGTCACCAATATGCCCTGCCTTCCAGAAAGCCTCGCTGGCCGCACCTACTACAAACCCACCGATCAGGGTTTCGAAGCGCGCATACGGCAGCGCCTGGAAGAAATCCGCCGAATCCAGAAAAAGCCGCCGAAGGCCCATGAGCGGTGACGCTTCGCGCCGGCGTGCGCGCCCAACCGTGAACCCGCGGCTCCGATTTCGCCAGAGCACGATCCGCATTCGCTTGCGTGCTTGCGGCGCATTCGCAGCGCTGTTGTCTGCAGCCACCCTGTGCTTCGCGCCCGGGCTGCGCGCTCAAGGCGCTGCGAAAGTCGTCATCGACCAGGACTGCCGCGCTTTCGACATTTCCTCCCACAACGACATCGTCTACGCCGTCCCGCACCGCAAATTCATCAAGAAATACATCCTCGACCGCGACGACATTTTCATCGCCACAACCAACGGCAAAATAAACCGCATCGTTGACGCCGATAAATTCATTCCCGCCCCGCCCATCGAGGGCTTTGCGGTCAATTCCCTCTCGTGGTCGCCCGACGGCAAGCGCATCGCCGTCAACATGACCCTCCAGCCGCTCCCGGCCCGGCTCGAAGAACAGATCGAGCGAAAAAAAGACAAGCACAAGGACAAAAAGAAGCACGACGAGAGTTCCGACGATGACGGCGACAGCGATTACCAGCCGCCCAAGCCCGCTCCCGGTGGTAGAGCCGTGGCGCTATTCGACGATCAGGGGCAGGAAATTCATGTTGTCGGCGCAAAATCGCGCTTCATCGAGGGCGCTTCGAACGCCACCTGGCTCGCCGGCGATCAATACGTGGTTTACATGCGCGGCGCTCAAATCGTGCGCGTGCGCCCGTCCGACGGCGCCACCACCAAGCTCTTCGAGGGCCACCCCTTCCAGGCCGTCGCATGGGACGCGCCTCGCAGCCGCGCCTTCGCCGTCGGCGAAGATCTCACCGTGCAAGGCGGCCTCGTTCTCGTGGAGCTGGATCTGCTCCAGCAGCGCATCACTCCCATCGCGCAGCTAACCAGCTATCGCAGCTCGCTGACGGTTGCCCCGTCCGGTAAAAAAGTGGGATTTTTCGCAAATGGAGACACAATCGAGGTGATCGACGTTGCGAATCCCGCAAAGCCTGTGCGCGTGAACGCAGGCCTGGGATTTTTTCAATTCGGCCCCACCGAGCAGCGCGTGCTGCTGAAGCGGGGACCGGAGGGCCAGTCAAATGACCTGGTCTGGGTGGGGCTGCACGACGATAGCTTCACTCCCGCTCTGCACGACCTGGAATATCACGCCTTCCAAATCGCGCCCGACGGAAATTCCCTTGCCATCACCGAGCCGGGCAAGCGCATCCTGAAGATTTACCCGCTGGACTAACTACAACTGCCGCATGAAGCCGGCGGCCCAGCAGCGAACCGCCCTGAAAACTGCGTCCGTATCGAAAGCCGTTTATTGCAACCGGAAACGCTTGATATGTTCTTTCAAGATGCAGGTGTTCATCACCACCAGCAGCCCCGCGCGGCGCGCGCGTTCCGCCGCTTCCGCGTGCATCACGCCTTCCTGCATCCACACCGCCCGCGCGCCCATTCGAATTGCCGTGTCCACGATTTCCGGCACAAATTCCGAGCGCCGGAAAATGTCCACGATATCCACGCGCTCCGGAATGTCCTCCAGCCGCGCGTAGCATTTTTCTCCCAGCACTTCCGTCTCGCTGGGGTTCACCGGAATGATCCGGTAGCCCACGGACTGCAGGTATTCGGCCACGCCGTAGCTCGGACGAAACTTCCTGTTCGAGAGTCCCACCACCGCAATCGTGCGGCTGGTCTTCAGAATCTCGCTGACGGGATCAACCACGGGCGCCTGCTCGCGATTCATATTCGTAGTGCCGCTCTCAGCGGAATTATCCATCGCCTTCGTTCTCCTTAAAAGCCCTTTGCTCAGTCCAGCGTACGCGTCGTCACACAAACGCACCTGCGCACACGCTCGCAAGCTCAATTTTCGTTCGTGGCTCAAGCAGGCGGGAAAACATTCGCCGAATGCCTGCCCTGCGGATGCCCCTTAAACGCATTGTAATGGATTCCGCCGCAAAGGAAAGTAACAAATGAGCGGTGAGACCGACCGCCTTAGGAGTACCGGAACTACCGAGGACGCTTCCGCCGAGTGCGCGAAGTTCGCCCTCCGCCCGCCGCCTGCCCGCGCGCGGCGCTTTTGCGAGGCGCTGCCGCCCCGCTGCCCGCGCGAAGGATCGCGGCCGCCTCCTGCGCGGAAATTTCGCGGTGTCTCCCGGGCGCAAGTGTGCCCAGTTCCAAACCGCCGATTCGCACGCGTTTCATTTTCTCCACCGGATGTCCGGTCCGGAAAAGCCGGTTGCGCAAAGCGTCTCGCCGCGCCTCGGAAATCTCCACGTCGTACCACGGCGGTTCTTTGCCGCGCAGCCGTTCGATCCGCGCGCCCGCCGTTCGCGACAAACCTTCGATTTCCGCGAACGTGAGCAGCGTCTTCAGCTTCATCAAATACGCCTGCGGAATATCGTGGGCCTTCAGAAACTTGTTGGCCAAGTCTCCGTCGTTCGTCAGCAGCAGCAAGCCGGACGTATGAAACTCCAGCCGCCCCACCGGAAAAACGCGCGAGGGAATCCCGTGCAAGAAATCGCGCACCGAGGTCCGCCCCTCCGGATCGCTCAGCGTGGACACTACCTCCGCCGGCTTGTGAAACAGCAGGTAAATCCGCTCCTGCTCCGGCCGCAGCAGCTTCCCGGCAACCTTGATGTGATCGCGCGACGCGTCCGCCTTCGTACCAAGCTCCGTCACCACGCGCCCGTTGACCGTCACCATCCCGGACGCGATCATCTCTTCCGCGTGCCGCCGTGAAGCGACTCCGGCGCGCGCGATAATTTTTTGTAGTCGTTCTTCCATGAGTGTGTGCCGCGCGAAGTACAAGCGGCTAAGACAGCTTATCTGAAATTGCGCCGGTGGAGAAACGCCGCAGAACGGCCAGGCCCGCGGCCCGCATCGCTGCTACGAAGCTTCGTTGTTTCCCGCGGAAGCGGCCCGCGACTGCTCGGGTGATTGCTCCGGCGATTCCGTCGCGTCCTCGCCCAGTTCCGCCAGATCGTTCGTCTCGCTGGATTCGAGAATCTCCGGGGTATCGGCGGATTCTACCGCTTCGAGCGATTGCGCTCTCGCGGCTTCCGCGAAATCCGTTGCCTGCGGCTGCGCGCCGGGTTCCGGCTCCGTCGGCGCAATTCCCGCGTCCGAATCAAGCGCCGCTTGCGCCAGTTGCTCGAATTCCTTCAGGCTGGGCAGTTCGTCCAGATCGGAAAGCCCGAAGCGCATCATAAATTGCTTCGAAGTGCGGTACAAAATCGGCCGCCCGATCACTTCCTTGCGCCCCGCGGTCGTAATCAGACGCTTTTCCAGCAGCGTCTTGATCACGCCGCCCACGTTCACGCCGCGAATCTCGTTGATTTCCGGCGCGGTCACCGGCTGCTTGTACGCGATCACCGCCAGCGTCTCGAGCGCCGGCATGGTCAGCCGCAGCGGCGGCTGCAAGCTCTTGATGAATTTCCGCACCGCGTCGTGGTGCTGCGGCTTGGTGTAAAACTTCCATCCGCCGGCCACTTTGCGGACTTCGATTCCCCGCTCTTCCGTTTGATACGCCGCCGTCAGCAGATCGAGCGCCGCGCGCGCCACGGTCTTCTCCACGCCCAGCGCGTTCGCGATCTGATCGAGCGTCGCCGGCTCGTCCGCCGCATAAATAATCGCTTCGAGCGCCGCCTGAATCTGTTGTGGTTCGATGCTCACAAATATTGCTCCTCGATTTTCGCCATGGCGTCCGGACCGGAGAACACCGCGTCAAACATCTTGTGCTTGCGCAATCCGATATCCGAAAAAAGTTCCATCTGCACCAGAATCACCGCCTGCATGCGCACCATTTCCAGCACCGCCAGCAGCGCCACGATCATGGCGTTCCGCGTCGCGCAGCCGTCGAAAAACTCGCTGAGCGACACGGGCTGATCCGCCACGATCAGCCGCTGCCGCAACCGGTCCATCATCTGCGCGATGGTCACCGTCTCGTGGTGCAGTTCGAATTTCGGCACTTCCTTGCGCCGCTCCAGCACCTGCTGAAACGTCTTCACCAGATCGACCAGCGACACGACCATCTCGCCCTCTATGGCGTCGCCGGTGTACAGCTCGCGGTCCGGCTTCGACCAGACGTGATCCTCAATCTGCTGCTTCTGATACAAAAGCTGCGCGGCGTTCTTGAATTTTTCGTGTTCCAGCAGCCGGTGGATCAGCTCTTCGCGCGGGTCCTGCAAGTCCTCCGGCCCCGCCAGCGGATCGGCTGGCAGCAGCATCTTCGATTTGATGTGGATCAGCGTCGCCGCCACGTAAATAAAATCGGCCGACACGTCGATATCGAGCTTTTCCAGCTGGTGCAGGTAATCGAGATACTGCTCGGTGATTTTGGCGATGGGAATGTTGTGGATGTCCATCTCCTGCTTGCGAATCAGATCCAGCAGGAGATCCATCGGACCTTCGTAAACCGGCAGGTTCACGCGATACGGACTTGCCAATTCACTTCCCTCCCGCGGCCCGCAACGCCGCGCCCCATTCCACAATACACTGCTAACCCGAGCCAGCTATGCGAACGGAAGGCGTCGTCTTCTTACGCGCCTCGTCCCATCCGAAGATCGCATTGCGAACCCGCTTCATCGTGCGCCGCGCCGCCCCGTGGGCCTTCTTCGAGCCCGCGTCGAGAATATCCCACACTTCCTGCGGGTGCGCCTCAAATTCCTTGCGCCGTGCCTGAATCGGCTCGATCCACTTCACCAGGTTTTCGGCCATGGCCTTCTTGCAGTCCACGCAGCCGATCGCAGCCGTGCGGCATTCCTTGTCGATCCGGACGACGGTCTCGGGGTCGGCGCCGTTCTCGGCAGTCGAGAACAGCTTGTGATACGCAAATACCGGACAAATCTCCGGCCGCCCCGGATCAGTCCTTCGCACCCGCTGTGGATCGGTCATCATGTTCCGCGCTTTGCTGCGAATCTCGTCCGGCGAATCGCTCAGCCAGATCGCGTTGCCATAGCTTTTCGCCATCCGCCGCCCATCCGTCCCCGGCAGCCTCGGCGTCTCTGTGAGCAAATGCCCCGGCTCGCGCAGAATCTGGTTCATGCGGAAGAACCGCCTGTTACGTTCGCCAACCTTTTCGATAAAGTTACCGAACCCAATCTGAGATGCGCCCCATTTAAACATCCAAGGGTTTTTTGCCAGCGTTTCCTCTGCTGGCACGGCCAAGCCCTGAAGAGAAGGCGGGTAGTCCACCTTGTACTTCAGTTCGCGCAAGTGCTCCTGGTTTTGAGGGTCGAACAACTCTTTTTTCACCTCGAATCCAAAATGAGAATTGAATTTGCGCACGGTCTCCCGTGTCAGCTCCACGTGCGGCACCTGATCCTCGCCCACCGGCACGAAATCCGCGTCGTAAATCACGATGTCGGCCGATTGCAGCAGCGGATAGCCGAGAAACCCATACGTTCCCAGGTCGCGGTCCTTCAAATTTTCGATCTGCTCTTTGTACGTCGGCACGCGCTCCAGCCACGAAAGCGGTGTGATCATCGACAGCAGCACGTGCAGTTCGGCATGCTCCAGCACGCTCGATTGCACGAACAGCGTGGATTTCGCGGGATCGAGCCCCACGGAAAGCCAATCCGTGGCGACCTGCAGCGTGTTTTCGGCGATCGACGAAGTGTCTTCGTAGTGCGTGGTCAGCGCGTGCCAGTCCGCGACGAAGAAAAAGCAGTCGTACTCTTTCTGCAATTTCAGCCAGTTCGAGAGTGCGCCGAAATAGTGCCCCAAATGAAGCCGGCCCGTCGGCCGCATTCCGCTTAGGACTCGTTTCTTAGGCTCTTTGCGCTTCACCACTCTCGAAAAATTCTCCTCGCTTGGGATGTGAATCGCCGCCGAATTGGCTGGAATCCTTGGGATGATAACAGCAACCGGCCGCGCTACAGCTTCAAAAGCTCGCGCAGCCGCTTCGTCTGCGCCCGCGAAACGGGAATCTCGCTCGCCCGCTTATCGTCCATCTTCAGCATGTAGCTCGACTTGAACCACGGCACCACTTCCTTGATGTGGTTGATGTTCACCAGATACGAACGGTGCGGCCGCCAGAAAACGCCCGGATCGAGCGCTTCCATCAATTCCTCCACGGTGCGGTAATTCGAGACGCCTTCCGCCGTGCGCGCAAATACGGTGATCGCGCCATCTTGAATCGACGCGTAAATCATATCCTCCGCGTCGACCAGCAACATGCGCGATTGCGACTTCACCAGCAGCTTCGTCGGCTGTGTTGCTTGCGGCCGCTGCGGGCTGGCGCCGAGCTGGCCCACCAGCGTCCCCAGCCGCTCCGCGTGCGAAGCGCGTTCCTCCACCGTGCGCTTCACGCGCTGCACCGCTTTCGCGATCCGGTTTTTGTCAAACGGCTTCAGTATGTAATCGACCGCGCTCACTTCGAACGCCTGCACGGCGTAATGGTCGTACGCCGTCGCGAAAACGATCTGCGGCATTTGCGCGCCCCGCTCGATCAATCTCCGGACCACGCCCAGCCCGTCGAGCCCAGGCATTTCCACGTCGAGGAACACCAGATCCGGCTCGTGTTCCTTGATCAGCGTCAAAGCTTCGAGCCCATTCTTGCCCTGCGCCACGATGCTGATTTCGGGGAACGATTTCAGCAGATACGCGAGCTCGTCGCGGGCCGGGCGCTCATCATCCACGATCACGGTATTGATCGGCATGCGTTTCTCACGAAAAGTATAGCAAAGCGCCCTGCCTGACGCTGCCCCGGCCGAAAACCTCGCTCGGCAGCCTCTCGCGGTGCGGTACACTCTCATCCGGACGAATTCCTCCAGGGGCCAACGTGAAGAAAGCGAAAAAGAAAGCCGCCGGACGGCTGAAAGTGCTCAGCAGCACGGTGCTCTGCCGGGGCCGCGTGTTCGCCGTGCGCCACGACGAAATCGTCGAGCCCAGCGGGCTGAAGGCCACCCGCGACATTGTCGCTCACCCCGGTTCGGTGGTCGTAATTCCCGTGCTTGACGACGGCCGCATCGTGCTGATCCGCCAATTCCGCTATGCCGCCGGGCAGTATCTTTGGGAGCTGGTCGCCGGCCACAAGGAACCAAAAGAAGACCCCGCCGAAGGCGCCCGCCGCGAACTGATTGAGGAAACCGGCTATAGGGCGAAGCGCCTCCGGAAATTGTTCGAGATTTTCCCTTCCCCCGGATTGCTCGGCGAACGCATGGACGTCTACCTCGCCGAAGGCCTCACCAGGGGCAAGGCGCGCCCCGAGGACGACGAAAAAATCTCGCAGAAAATCCTCACGCTGGCCGAAGCCGAGCGCTGGATCCGTCAAGCCAAGATTTGCGACGCAAAGACCATCTCGGGCCTTCTCTACTACTCAAAATTCGTCCGCCGCTAGCCGCCTCCCGCGCTTCAATACGCCGCCGTATGGACGAACAATGTATAAGCAAATGTAAGAGTTCCACTTGCTTGCCTGTCCGATGGCGGTGTGCTAGTGTCGAGTCGAGAGGTGTTCAATGAGCGATAACGCTGGCTCGAAAATCAGTTTTTTCCTGGTTGGATTGGGCATCGGCGCACTCGTGGGTCTGCTCTACGCCCCGAAGTCCGGCGATGAGACACGGGATTATCTCTCGAAGAAGGCGGATGAGGGCCGCGACTACGCGCAAAAGAAGGCCCGTGAGCTGCGCGAGCGCGCCGAAGACCTTGTCGAACGCAGCAAGGAGATCATGTCGCGCCAGAAGGACGCTCTCTCCTCCGCCGTCGATGCCGGGAAGGAAACTTACAAACGAGAATCGAAAATCTCGTAGAGTTTTGGAGGACAGGCAATGTCCGGCTGGGTTGAAGCATTCATCGTAATTGCCGCGCTGTCCATCTTTATCCAGATGTGCATTCTGGTGGCGATGTTCGCGCAGGTGCGCATCGCCGTTACCACCTTCACGCGCATCGGAAAAGAATTGCAGGATAAGATCGATCCCATCCTGCAGCGCACCAACCGGATCCTGGAAAATTCGGAAGACCGCATCGCCAGCATCATGAGCGACGCTTCGGAGCTGACGCGGCTTGCGCGGAGCCAGGTCCAAAAGGCGGATCGCATTGTGACCGAGGCCGCCGACCGGCTGCGAGCACAGATCATCCGCACCGATCAAATTCTCACCGGCACGCTCGAAGTGATCGAGGAGGCCGGGAGCACCTTTCGCAGCAGAGTCTGGCAGCCGGTGAATCAGGTTTCGGCGGTGATCAAAGGCATTCAGGCCGGGCTGGAATTCCTGCGCACTCCGCGCCGCAGACGAAGCAGCGAGCCGGCCACGCAGGACGAAGAGCTTTTCATCTAAATTTCATCGAGCGGCCCGTTTCGCCTTTCGCTGCGCGCCCGCCATACTCTCGCACGCCGGAAAATCCCGGCAACCACATCAACGCGAGATCCACCCGCCGCCGAGCACTTTTTCGCCAGAGTAGAAAACAGCCGCCTGCCCGGGCGTGATGGCCCGCTGCGGCTCGTGAAAGTCCACGCGCGTGGTTGTCGCCGAAAGCGCGGTGATTTCCGCTTCCGCCGGCTGATGCCGATTGCGAATGCGTACGGAAGCCCGCAGCGGGACATCCGGCTGCTCGAATGAAATCCAATTCACGTCGCGCACTTCGCAGGTGGCGCTGCGCAGCTCGGCATCTTCGCCGACGATCAGGCGATTTCGCTCGCGGTCGAGCGCCACAACGAAAACGGGGCGCCCGATCGCCACGCCCAGACCGCGCCGTTGGCCAACGGTGTAGTGATGCAAGCCTTCGTGGCGGCCGACGACTTCGCCCGACGTGAGAACGATCTCGCCCCCCTCGCGCGATAACGAGCTTCCCTGCTCTTCGAGATAATTTTCAATGAAGCGGACGTAGCTGCCCGATGGCACGAAGCAAATTTCCTGGCTTTCCGGCTTTTCGGCCACCGGAACGGCCAGCCGCCGCGCGATCGCGCGCACTTCCTGCTTGGTCAGCTCGCCGAGCGGAAATTCGGCGCGCGCAAGCTGCTCCTGCGTGAGGCCGAAGAGAAAATAGGTCTGGTCCTTCGATTCGTCCACAGCGCGCAGCAGTTCGTAGCGGCCGCTCTCGCGATTGTGGCGAACGCGCGCGTAGTGGCCGGTGGCAATGCGTTCGGCGCCGATCTGTCGCGCGGTGGTGAGCAATTCCGCGAACTTCACGTCGTTGTTGCAGCGCGTGCACGGAATGGGCGTGCGCCCGGCCAGATAATCCTCGACGAACGGCCGCACGACGGTTTCTTCGAAGGCCCTCTCGAAATTCACCACGTAGAACGGAATCCCCAGATGCTCGGCCACGCGCCGCGCGTCGTACACGTCGTCGAGCGAGCAACAGCGATGCGGCGCGGGGCCATCGCCCTGGAGCTGCGGCAAGCGGCGCTGGTTCCACAGCTGCATGGTGAGCCCGACGATCGCGCGTCCGCGCTCGCGAAGCATCGCCGCGACGGTGGAGCTATCGACGCCGCCGGACATCGCCACAGCGACCGCGTCGTCAGTTGAAGCGATGGCGTGCGTGCCGGAAACAGCAGACGCAAGCTCTCCCGTTCCGCAATTGAGTGCGGCGCCGGGTGTGGTTGCGAGTTGTGTGTCGGTCGGCATCGTGCATTTTCCGCAGGTCACCGAGCGGACGCAGGTACGGCCGTGGAACGCGGCGAAATCGCGCGCAGGCGCTCGACCACGGTCGGAACCGTGGCGATGGCGTAGTCAACTTCGTCGGCGGTCGAAGGCCGGCCCAGGCTAAAACGCAGGCTGGAGCGCGCGTCGTCGTGCGAGAGTCCCGCCGCGAGTAGCACGTGCGATGGCTCGGTCGAGCCGGACGAGCACGCCGCGCCTGTGGAACAGGCGATGCCCTGCAGATCGAGCGCGATCAGCAGCGCTTCGCCGCCCGCGCCCCGAAAAGTAATATTCGACGTGTTGGGCACGCGGCGGGTGCGGTCGCCATTCACGAGCGCGTCGGGAATGCGCCCGATCAGCGCGGATTCCAGGCGGTCGCGCAGCGCGGAAATGCGCGCGGAATCTTCCGGCAGCTTCAGGCGCGCCAACTCCGCGGCCTTACCGAGGCCGACGATACCGGGAACATTTTCCGTGCCCGGACGGCGGTCGCGCTCGGCGTGGCCTCCGCGAAAGCGCGGAACGATCGAAGTGCCGGTGCGAACGTACAGCGCGCCCACGCCCTTCGGGCCGTAAAATTTGTGCGCGGAAATGGAGAGCAGATCCACGCCGAGGCGATTCACGTCCACCGGAATCTTGCCCGCGGACTGCACCGCGTCACAATGGAAGCAGACGCCGGCCTCGCGCGCGATCCGGCTGATTTCCTCGATGGGCTGAATCGTGCCGAGCTCGTTGTTCGCGTGCATCACGGTGATGAGCACCGTCTCAGGGCGCAGCGCGCGGCGAATATTTTCCGGATCGACGATGCCCTGCCGCTCGGGCCCGTGCTCGACCGGGACGAACGTGACGTCGATGCCCTGCCGCTCCAGGTCTTCGCAGGTGTGCAGCACGGCGTGATGATCGACGGCGCTGGCGATCACGTGCTTGCGCGGCTTCGATGACGCCGCGACCGCGCCGTAGATGGCGAGATTGTCCGCTTCCGTGCCGCCGCTGGTAAAGACGACCTCGCTCGCCTTCGCCCCGATCAGCGCGGCCACCGACTCGCGCGCGGCATCGACGGCGGCGCGGGCGCGCTGGCCGGGCGTGTGTACCGAGCCGGCGTTGGCGAAGTTTTCGCGGAGAAACGGCAGCATCGCATCGAGCACCGCGGGATCGACGGGCGTGGTGGCGTTGTAATCAAGATAGACGCGCATTGCGAACCTCGAACAAAGGAGAAGCTTCAGAATATCGGCTGGCAGCGGGGTGGTCAAGGACTCGATCCAGCTCAACCTCAGGCAGAAAGGGCGAAACCGAGGCGAGCTGTAGCGGCTGCGGCGCTACCGGGCGGTTCCGGATTTCGGGACCGCCCATCTTTTCCCGCCGGAGTCGGGCGGGCCCGTGTTGAGATATGCTCACACGGCGCTGGTCAGGAAACATTTCGGCGGGGAAAAGCGTATCTTTTATCGAAAGCGCAACGAAAGGCGACGAAAGGGGTGCGCGATGGCAGACGAGGGCGTTCCGCGGCATCGGCGGTCGATTGGCGGCCCGGTGATTTTGATCGCGCTGGGGCTGATTTTTCTGGCGTGGAATTTCCGGCCCGGCGCCGATCCGTGGTGGATTCTGTGGCACTACTGGCCGCTGATCCTGATCTTTTTGGGCGCAGGAATGATTTGGGACAGCCTTTGGGCCAAGAGCCATGCCGAAGGTAGCTCCGTAATTTCGGGAGTTTCCCTGGCGTGGATCGCGCTGCTGGCGCTGTTTGTTTTCGCGCTGTGGCACGGCGGCCCGCACGCCGGCAGCCGCGGCGGAGCGACCGGTTCGGGCGGCTGGTGGAACGGCGGCAACTGGGGAAATTGGGGCGATTGGAACGACCACGCGAACGCGCAACACACGGCGCAGTCGGTGGAGCTGCAGGGCGCGAAGGCGGTGAACGTCCACGTGCAGATGCCGGCGGGGCATCTGCGGCTGGACGGGGGCGGGAGCAAGCTGCTGGACGCCGACTTCCGTTTCGACGGATGGCAGGGCCAGCCGCAGGTGAACTATTCGGTGACGGACGGACAAGGCAATCTGGAGATCACGCAGAACGGCAACTCGTCGCATTTCGGCAACAGCTACAACGAATGGAAGCTGCAATTCGGCGGCGCGGCGCCCATCGATATGAAGCTGGACATCGGAGCAGGACAGGCAGAACTCCGGCCTAACGGGCTCATCTTGAGCGAGCTGGATATTAACGTCGGCGTGGGCCACATGGACCTGGACCTGACCCACTTAAAGCCAAGTAATACCGAGATAAATATCGAAGGCGGTGCCGGTCACGCGCTCATACGCTTGCCAAAAGATGAAGGTGTGCGGGTTCTCGTCTCGGGCGGGATTGGCACTGTCAACGCACAGGGTCTCACCCGCGAGGGCGACGCCTACGTGAACGCGGCCTACGGCAAATCGGCGAAGAACATCGAGATGAACGTGCACGGCGGCGTCGGCGAGATCGATTTGATCGAAGGGGATTGAAAACGGGCGTCCGGGCGTTAGAGTCCGGCGCAACGGAGCCACCGCAATGGATACTGGAGTGCAGGGCGGAATCATGATCGGCCGCGGCAGCGGCGCGATCGTGGGCACCGTGTTTGGAGCGGTTTGGCTGGGATTGGGTCTGCAGGCCGCGCGTGTGTTGTCGTTGTGGGTGGCATTTGCATTCGCAGTTTGTTGCCTAGGCCTCTACGCAGGTTCGATCTTCCTAATCCGCCGCGGACGTAAATTGCAACGCCTGTCGGGAACGTCGGGGAAATGGCCCGCGACGATGCGAAACGGATTCGCGTGGGCGGTAGCTGCAGAGATCGCGGGTTGTTTGGCGGTCGTTATCATCTGCAATTTGCTGCGCCGCTACGATCTGATTCCAGCCGGGATCGCGATGGTTGTTGGGCTGCATTTTCTTCCGCTGGGAAAGGTCTTCCGAACTCCGGTTTACTACGCGACCGGGGTTTCGATCGTACTTTGGTGCGTCGCTTCTCTCGTTTTATTCCAAGGGCCGGAAATGGATGTGGCCTCGGCCATTGGGACAGGCAGCATTCTTTGGCTTACCGCCTCCTACAATTTGATCCAGGCCCGGGAAGTCCTGGCGGCAATACCGGGTGTCGCTCCTTCCATCCCTCCCGACACTACAAGCTAGCGGTGCGTTACTCAAAGGCAGCAGCGCGGGGCGGAGGCTTTGACCGGGGCGCGGCCGTCCGATAGAGTCGAAGACAGGCCGAGGAAGCCTCAGGGGATAAAGCCCGTTGTACATGGCGGCTGCTTATCTCGGAGCGCAAGCTCCGCCCCCCCCAAAAGGCATTCGAAAAATCTCAATCCACGCTGGAAGGCGCAGCACGACAGGAGCTGAATTTGGCGAGACCGATCATTACGCTGACCACGGATTTCGGCACGGGCGATTATTTCGTAGGGGCGATCAAGGGCGTGATCTTGAGCGTCAATCCCGACGTGACCGTCGTGGACATCACGCACAACGTGTTGCCGCACGACGTGCTGGACGGAGCGCTAACGATCGGTCAGGCCTACAAATATTTTCCGCCGAAGACGGTACACGTGGTGGTGGTCGATCCGGGCGTGGGGACGACGCGGCGCCCGCTGCTGGTGGCCGGCGATCAGCACTATTTCATCGGGCCGGATAACGGCGTGTTTTCGTCAGTGTACGACCAGTCGGAGGCGCTGCACGTCTGGAACGTGATTTCCGAGCACTATTTCCGGCAGCCGGTGAGTAACACGTTCCACGGCCGCGACATTTTCGCGCCGGTGGCGGCGTGGCTGACCAAATCGTGGCAGACGTCGGCGTTCGGCGAGTCGATCACCGATTTCGTGCGCTTCGCGATGCCCAAACCGAAGGTCAACGGCAACACCGTGAAAGGCGTCGTGCTGCGCGTCGATCATTTCGGAAATTTGATCACAAATTTGACGCCCGCGGACGTGCCGGCGCTCGCGACAGCGGATGGGAAATTCACCATCAAGGCTGGCAACGGACAGATCACCAAAGTCGTACCCACTTTCTCGCAGGCCGCGCCGGGAGAAGCCGTCGGCGTGATCGGCTCGACCGGGTATCTCGAAATTGCGATGAACAAGGCAAGCGCGTCGAGGACGCTGGGCGCGGCGCGCGGCGCCGAAGTGACGGTCGAGCTGGGGTAACGCGCAGTTCCCTCCTGTAGCGGCAATTCGCTCACAATGAAGCTGTAGGCTGCCGGCTGAAGCCTCGCTACACAAACATTTCCCACCGCGCACGTGTGCTTCGGAACGCCGTATGTAGCGCTGCCCTTCAGGGCAGCACGCGACCACGGACGCAATTTCGAAGCTGGCTCGCGCTCGTCCCACAGATGCACAAAAGAAACGCGCGACCCTGGAAATCGCAATCATCGCCATCACGGCCGCAAAGGCTGCCGGGCTGAAGCCCGGCGCTACACAAAACAAAGCACTTAATGCCATCCAGCCAGTTGAGACCTCCTTAAACCTGCGGATGAGCCGGCCAAGCCGGCGCGTAGGACTGGCGTGTGAAGTTTCACAATGCCCCTAGGAGCGTCGAACGAGACACGGTTAGGCGGTTAGACCAGACGTGCCGGCGTCTGCGGCTGTAGCGGCTTCTACGCGCGCGCCTCCTAGCGGAATTGGCTGGCGCAGCAGCGACGTGACGATCAGGAACGAGCGCATGCGTGGATCGAGCCAGTCGCGCAGCGCGTCGCCCAACAGATTGAAGGCGAGCACGGCGGCCATGATCGCCAGCGCGGGAAAGACAACCATGTGCGGCGCGTCGAAAAGGTGGTTGCGCGCGTCGTTGAGCATAGAGCCCCAGCTGGCCGTTGGATAGCTGACGCCCACTCCGAGAAAGCTCAGGGTGGATTCCGCGAGGATCGCGCCAGCGATGCCGATGGTGGCCTGCACCAGAACCGGCTGCAGAATGTTGGGCACCAGATGACGGACGATAATGCGAGCGGGCGATGCGCCCAGCGAACGCGCCGCCAGCACGTATTCCATTTCCTTGGCTTGCAGCACTTGCGCGCGAGCCAGGCGCGCGTAACCGGCCCAGCCGGTGATGATCAGCGCGAAGATCACGTTTTCGAGGCTGGGGCCCAGAAACGCGGCAAAGGCGATGGCCAGCAGGATGCCGGGAAACGAGAGGAACGCGTTGATGAGGATGATGTTGGTGAAGCGGTCGAACCAGCCGCCGAAATAGCCTGAAACCGCGCCGATGGCCAGGCCGATCAGGCCTCCGCCAAACACCACCGAGACGCTGACGAACATCGACACGCGCGCGCCATATAGAACACGAGACAGAATGTCGCGGCCCAGCTCGTCGGTGCCCATCCAGTGCGCGAAGCTGGGGCTAGCGAGGCGCACCGCCAGATGCTGCGCGGCGGGATCGTAGGGCGCGAGCCACGGCGCGGCGACCGCCAGAAACACGAGCAGCGCCGAAAGCGCGAAGCCCCAGCGTCCCGGGCCGCTGTGGCGCAGAAATTCGCGCAGCGCCCTCATTGCAGCTTCACCCGCGGATCGACGAACACGTAGATCACATCGGTCAGAAGATTCACGGCCACGTAGGAAAAGGCGATCAGCAAAAAGCAGCCCTGCAGCAGCGGATAATCGCGCGCTTCGATGGCCTGCACCGTCAGGCGACCGATGCCAGGCCAGGAAAAAATCGTCTCGGTGACGATCGTGCCGGCGAGGAGCGTTCCGAATTGCAGGCCGACGACGGTGAGAATCGGGATCAGCGCGTTGCGGAAAGCGTGGCGAAAAAGAACGGCTGTTTCGGACAAGCCTTTGGCGCGCGCTGTGCGGACGTAATCGCTCGAAAGCTCTTCGATCACGGACGTGCGCACCATGCGCGTCAGAATCGCGGCCAGAGCCGCTCCGAGTGTGATGGCCGGCAGCACCAAGTGCCCTAGCCCGCCGCGGCCCGCGACCGGCAGCCAGCCGAGAAGCACCGAAAAAACCAAAATTAGCACGGGACCGAGGGCAAAATTCGGCACGGAAAGCCCTAGGAGCGTAAAGAGTCCGACGGCGTGATCGGCGGAAGTGCCGCGTCGATGCGCCGCCAGAATTCCGGCGGGAATACTGATCGCCAGGCAGACCAGCAACGCAACGAACGCGAGCTCCAGCGTGGCCGGAAAATGTTCCAGGACCACGCGCGCGACCGGCTGCTGAAAGCGGAACGACTCGCCGAAATTTCCGTGCAGCACGCCAACGACGTAATGCTCGTATTGCACCGGAATGGGCAGGTCGAGACCGAGCGTATGGCGCAGCTGCTGTAGGTCCTGCGCGCGGGCGCCTTCGCCGAGCATCTGCTGCACGGGATCGCCGGGGACGATGTGGACGAGCATGAAAACCATGGTGACGATCAGCCAAAGCGCGGGAATGGCCAGCAGGATGCGCAGCGAAAGGTAGCGAATCATCGCGCGCGGCGCTCCCGAAGCGCGGCGGCGCGGACTTGCGCTTGCTCCTCTGCGGTTCGAGGAGCGGACGGCGCGGCGGCAGCGGATGAGGATTGGCCGGGCGGCGTGGAGCCGTCCGAAGAAATTTCCGATGGCGGCTGGAGGCGCTTGATCTTCACGCGCGAGACGCGCCGGCGGTCCATTTCCATCACCGTGAAGCGGTAACCATCGGCTTCAAAGCTTTCGCCGCCGCGGGGAATGAATCCCAGGCTCGCCAGCACGAATCCGGCGACGGTCGAATACGAAGAATCCTCGGAAATGACGATATTGTATTGCGTTTCGAGGTCGCGCACGTTGATGGCCGCGTCGAAGATCATCGAGCCGTCGGGAAGCGTCAGCGGGCGCTCGACCACATCGAACTCGTCGTGAATTTCGCCGATCATCTGCTCGAGGATGTCTTCGAGCGTGGCCAAGCCGAGAATGCTGCCGAATTCGTCGACGATCATGGCCAGGCCCGTGCGGCGCGCCAGCAATTCACGAAGCAGTTCGCTGGCCGGCTTGGTTTCCGGGACGATGGCCACTTCGCGCAGGAAGTTGCTGAGGTGAAACTCCGGCGGAGGCTCACCTTCGTGCGCACGCGAGCGATCGAGCAAGGCCCAGATCACGTCCTTGAGATGCACGAAACCGAGGATATGATCGAGCGAGCCTTCGTAGACGGGAATGCGGGATCGCTGTGTGGTGGCGAACATCTGCATGGTGTCGTTGATCGAAGCGTCGACCGGCAGCGCGTGGATATCGGGGCGCGGCACCATGATTTCGCGCACCTGCACCTGGCTCAATTCCATCGCGTTCTGGATGAACTTGGCTTCGGAAGCGGGCAGCAAGCCGAGATCGCGCACCTGCTGGATCATCACCTGCAGCTCCTCGATGGAACGCACCAGCGTGTGGCTGTGCGGCGACAGAACGCCCAGCGCGCCAACCACTTTTTCGGAGAAGCCGTCGAGAAAATCGATGGCCCAGCGGAACGTGTGCACGAACCAGTAGAACGGGCGGGCGATCAGCAGGGCGACACGCTCGGCGCGCGCCAGGCTGAGCGACTTGGGCACCAATTCGCCAAAGACGACCTGCAAAACCGTGAGCAGTCCGAAGACGATGATGAGGGCAGCGCTGTGCTCAACGATGGTGGCTATTCGCGGCGTCAAATCCTTCACAAACGGCTGGAGGATGGAGACCAGCGTGACCTCGCCGAGATAGCCGAGCGAAAGGCTGGCGACGGTTACGCCGACTTGCACGCCGGACACGACGCGCCCGAGATCACTGAGGAGGTTTTCGACGATCTTCGCGCGCGGGTCACCCTGCTGCACCAATTGGCGGATGCGCGACAGACGCACGGCCACGAGCGAAAATTCCGACGCGGAAAAGAACGCGTTCGCCGCGATCAGCAGAAAAATGCCGAAGATTTGGATGGCGGTCATGACCGGAATTCGGCCCGGGCCCTACGAGCGGCTCCTGAAAGCGGCGCAAACACGGCCGCGCGCTTCGGCAATTCCTGGGAGCGATCGAAAGCCGGGCGAAACCCCATCAGTCGCGATTTTATCAGGATGGGGCCCTAGCCGGGCAGCCGCTTGGGCCAAGAGAAACCGAGAGAGCAACAGCAGCGGGAACGGGGAAAATGCCGGAGCGAAAATAGAAAAGGCTCCCAGGCCGTCCGGCGCGGAAGCGCAGGGCGAGCCTGGAAGCCTTTGGAAACTAGACAGTGAATGAGCTGCCGCAGCCGCAAGTGCTCTTGACGTTGGGGTTGTTGAACTTGAAGCCGGCCCCCTCGAGCGTCTCGATGTAATCGATGGAAACGCCGTCGAGATACATTGCGCTCATCTGGTCGACGAGGACCTTCAAGCCGTCGAATTCATAGACGTTGTCGGCATTCTCGTTGACCTGATTCTCGAACGCCATGCGATAACTGAAACCGGAGCAGCCGCCGCCGACCACGGCCACGCGGAGAGCCGTCGGAGCGGGAGTCTGCTGCGAAAGAATCTCTTTTACTTTGCTCACAGCCACGGGTGTCAATTGAACCATTCTGGATCCCTCCGAAATCGGGCGCGGAACGCACGCGCGATGCGCCTAAGTTTCTATATCATTATAACAGATGCGCGCAAGCCCTGGCGCAGGCAATTTCCTCCGCGGCACGAGTGCTCACAACATGATTTTTGAGGCAAAAGCGCGCTGAACCGCAAGGTAGCTGCGGCAATAAATCTCGCACCCTGTTAAAATTAGATGCTTACATGACGCATACCATCACACTTATTCCCGGCGACGGGATTGGAACCGAAGTATCGAAAGCCGTTCAACAAATCATTCAGGCCGCGGGAGTTGCGATCCAGTGGGAGGAGACCAGCGCGCGCGGCGACGTGGACCAAATAGCGCCGGACATTATGAAGTCTCCGGCGTTCAAGTCGATTCTCAAGAATCGCGTGGCACTGAAGGGGCCGCTGGCCACGGCCGTTGCCACCGGGCCGCCGAGCCTCAACGTGCAGCTGCGTAAAGCGCTCGATTTGTACGCCAACGTCCGGCCGGTGAAGAACCTCGCGGGCGTGACCACGCGGTATCAGAACGTGGACATGGTCCTGATCCGCGAGAACACCGAGGATCTGTACGCGGGACTGGAGCACACCGTCGTGCCCGGCGTGGTGGAGAGCCTGAAGATCATCACGGAAAGGGCGTCGACGCGGATCGCGCGGTTCGCCTTTGAATACGCGCGCAAGTGGGGGCGCAAGAAAATTCACGCGATCCACAAAGCGAACATCATGAAGATGTCCGACGGGCTGTTTCTGACGTCGATTCGCAAAGTTGCGGAGCAGTACCCGGACATCGAATACAAAGAAATGATCATCGACAACGCCTGCATGCAGATGGTGCTGAATCCGTGCCAGTTCGACATGCTGTTGCTGACCAATTTGTACGGCGACATCATGAGCGACCTGGCTGCGGGACTTGTGGGCGGATTGGGAGTAGTGCCCAGCGCCAACATCGGCGAGAACGAGGCGATGTTCGAAGCCGTGCACGGCACGGCGCCGGACATCGCCGGCAAAGGCATCGCCAATCCCACGGCGCTGCTGATGAGCGCCATCATGATGCTGCGGCACATCGGCGAGGCAGACGCGGCGCTGAATATCGAGCAAGCGCTGCAGCAGGTGTATAAGGACGGAAAACATCTGACGCGCGACGTGGGCGGCAAGGCTACTACGGCCGAATTCACGGACGCGGTGATCGCGCAGCTGAAGTCTTAGCGCGCGCTCGCAATCGCGGCGTGCGGCATTGACGTTGTGGCGCGGTGCGCTAGAATGCCAGCTTCGGCAGCGCGCGGATTTGGAGACCATGAACTCACCGGCAAACAAGGCGGCGGAAACGCAAAAGAAAGGCGACTTCGAAAAGTCGCTTCTCCGGCTCGAAGAGGTGGTGAAGCGGCTGGAGAGCACCGAGCTTTCGCTCGACGAAGCCATGAAGCTTTTCGAAGAGGGCGTGAAGCTTTCCCGCGAATGCCAAAAGCAACTGGAAGAAGCCGAAGGCCGGGTGGAAATTTTGCTGAAAAAGGCGGACGGAAAAATTGCCGCCGAACCGTTCGAGCCCGAAGATGAATCCTCCTAGGCGGCGATTCTTGGATCGCGCGCGCCGCAACTTTCGCTTGCTCTCGTGGGCATGACGCTTCCCGACTTCTTCCAAGCCGATCACGCGGCGATCGAAGCGGCGCTCCAGCGCCTGCTGCCGCCCGAAAACACGCCTCCGCAGACCATTCACCGGGCCATGCGCTACAGCGTGTTCGCGGGCGGCAAGCGGATTCGGCCGATTTTGTGCCTGGAAGCAGCGCGCGTGTTCACTGAAAATCTCGAGGGCGCGATCCACGCCGGATGCGCGCTGGAATTCATCCACACCTATTCGCTGATCCACGACGATCTTCCAGCGCTCGATAACGACGACCTGCGGCGCGGCAAGCCCACCAATCACAAAGTCTTTGGCGAGGCCATGGCGATCCTGGCCGGCGATGGGCTGCTGACGCTGGCGTTTCAAGCGCTGGCGAATGCGCCGATCGAGCCGGAGCGGCGCGTGCGGGTGGTCGCCGAAGTCGGCGCCGCTGCGGGAACCGTCGACGGCATGGTCGGCGGGCAGGTGGCCGACGTGGAGGCGGGCGGCAAGCCCGTTGATGCCGCGACGCTCGAATACATTCACCGCTCGAAAACGGCCGCCCTGATTCGCGGCTCGATCGTGGCGGGAGCCATCGCCGGCGGCGCGCCGGATGCGGACGTGGAACGCTTGCGACGATTTGGCGATCTGATCGGCTGGGCGTTTCAGGTGGTGGACGATATTCTGGATGTGGAGGAATCGTCGGCGGCGCTGGGAAAAACGGCGGGCAAGGACCAGGAGCAGCAGAAGGCCACGTATCCGGCGCTTTACGGCCTGGAAAAATCGCGCGCGATTGCCGCGGATTTGGAAGCGCGGGCGCTGAAGGAACTCGATCCGTATGGCGCGCGCGCGCAACGATTGCGGCAGCTGGCACAATTTTTGGTGGCGCGCAGGTCCTAAAGACGACGCGCTGCATTCCTCCGGCGTGCGCAGCGTTCGAGTTCCCCAATTTTCGAAGTCATCCGCCAAGATCTGGTTTCCCGGCAAATGAAGAAACTCGGCAAGGAACGCATCGACGTGCTGCTGGTAGCTCGCGGGCTGGCGCCGTCGCGAGAGCGCGCCCAAGCGCTGCTTCTGGCCGGGCTCGTGCGCGTCAATGGCCAGCCGATCAGCAAGGCAGGCGCGCGCGTTGCGAAAGACGCTCTCATTGAGATTGCGGGCGAAGCAAATCCATACGCCAGCCGCGGCGGGCTGAAGCTCGAAGGCGCGCTTGGGGATTTTGCCGTGAGCGCGCAAGGAAAAATCTGCCTCGACGTGGGAAGTTCCACGGGCGGCTTCACCGATTGCCTGCTGCAGCGGGGCGCGAGCAAAGTCTACGCCGTCGACGTCACGATCGATCAGCTCGATTGGAAGCTGCGGCGGGACCCGCGCGTGATCACCATCGAGCGCAACGCCCGTTACCTGCGCCCGGAAAACGTCGCCGAGAAAGCGGCGCTGGTGGTGATCGACGTTTCGTTCATTTCCGTGGCCAAGGTTTTACCGGCAATTGTGCCGGTTGCGGCGGCATCCGCCGATTTTCTGGTGCTGGTCAAGCCGCAGTTTGAGCTGGAAAAGAACGAAGTGGGCAAGGGCGGAATCGTGCGCGACGCGGCGCTGCACCAGAAAGCCATCGAGCGGGTGGTGGCAGCCGCTGAAGCCGCGGCACTGGAAATAATCGGGGTGAAGCCGAGCCACCTGCCGGGCGCCGAAGGAAACCAGGAGTTTTTCCTGCACGCGCGCCACCGAGTGGCAGTCGAATCAGGGCCGACGGCATGACAAAACGGCGCACAAACATCTATTGGCGGCCGCCGTTGTAGAGTAGAATTTTGTCGACGCGAATGATTCGCACCGCCGGAATTATTTCCAAGCCCATCCGAGAGAGGATCTGCGAGGTGGTCCCGCCGCTGATCGAATGGCTGCGCGCCCGCCAGATCGACGTTCTGTTAGACAAAGAAACGCAAAGCTGCGTCGTTTCCGGCCCGCAGGCGTTTCCGCGCAAAGAGCTGGGCTCGAAAATCGACCTGGCCATCGTGCTGGGCGGCGACGGCACGCTGCTTTCGGCGGCGCGGTCGCTCGCTGGCCACGACGTGCCGATCCTGCCGGTGAATCTCGGCGCGCTCGGGTTCCTGACCAGCGTGACGCTCGACGAACTCTATCCCCTTCTCGATCAGATAGTGGGAGGCACCTGCCGCACCAGCTCGCGCATGATGCTCGACGCGGAAGTTTCCAGCAATGGGCACACCACCGAACGAAAATGCGCGCTGAATGACGCCGTGGCGAACAAGGGCGCGCTCGCGCGCATGCTCGATTTCGACGTGTACGTGAATCAAAACCACGTGGGCCGCTATCGCGCGGACGGATTGATCGTGGCGACGCCGACGGGATCGACGGCGTACTCGCTGGCCGCGGGAGGCCCGATCGTCGATCCGGAGCTCGAGGCGTTCGTGATTACGCCGATCTGCCCGCACATGCTGACGAACCGGCCCATCGTGATTCCCAGCACGGCGCGCATCGATCTGGATTTCGCGGCTGCGGAAGATCCGGTGCACGTGACGCTGGATGGGCAAACCGGCTTTCAACTCAAGGCCAACGATCGCGTGACCATCACGAAGTCCGCCAATCGCGTCACGCTGGTGCGTCCACCCAACAAGACCTACTTCGAGATTCTGCGCAGCAAGCTTCGCTGGGGCGAACGCTGAAGCCGGCAGCGCGCCGATAGACGCGCCTCATCCGCCGGTCACTGGCATTTCAGAACGACCAGCGTGCGGTCGTCCACCGGATGCTTCCCGCCAGAGAAACTGTCCGCGTCCTCAAGAATTTTGTCGGCGATGCCATCAGCCGATAATTCCAAGTTTGCAGTGACGATCTGGCCCACGCGGCCGGAGCCGAAGAACTCTCCGTCGGCCGACTGCGCGTCGCCGATGCCATCGGAGTAAAAAACCACGATATCGCCGGGTGTGAGGATGTAGCTGCGCTCGTCGTAGGTCACTTCATCGAAAATGCCGAGCGGGAATCCGGCGATCGGAATTTTTTCGCAGCGTCCGCCGTGATACAGCAGCGGCTGTTCCTGCCCGGCGCTGGCGATGCGCAATCGCCGGGCGCGGCGGTTCCATGTGGCAAAGCACAGCGTCATGAACCGGCCTTCGATCAGCCGCTCGGCCAAGAAACCGTTGAGAGCGCGCAGCATATTCGCGGGCCGCGGCTTCGACGAACCAAGGCTGCGCATCGTGCCCACGGCGACCGCGCCATATAGCGCCGCCGCGCTTCCCTTCCCGCTCACATCGCCGAGCGCGATGGCCAGATCCTGCGGACCGTACTGCAAAAAGTCGTAGAGGTCGCCGCTCAACTCGCGAGACGACACAACCCGCGCGGCGATGTCGAGCCCGAATTCGCTTCCCGGTAAGCGCGGCAGCAGCGCGCCTTGAATGCGCCGCGCGGCGTTCAGGTCGCGCTCCATGCGCTGCTCGTCGCGCGCCAGCTGCTCGTAAAGATTCGCGTTCTCGATGGACACCGCCAGATGCGCGGCCAGAATCGAGAGCACCTGCACGTGGTCCGGAGTGAAGTAATTCAGCTGCGGGCTTTCCAGGTCCATCACGCCGACCACGCGTCCTTTGTAGATCATCGGCACGGCAAGTTCCGACCGCGTTTCCGGATTGGACATGCGATAGCGCGGGTCGAGCGAAACGTCCGGCACGGCGATGGCCCGGCGCAGCTTTCCCGCCGCGCCGACGATGCCCTCGTGCTCCGGGATCACCGATTTTTCCTGCACGCGCTGGCCGAATTTCACCGACACGCTGCGGCGAAACACGCTGGCCGCCTCGTCGTGCAGAAAAATGCTGAAAATCTGGTAGTCGATCAGGCGCTTGGCGAGCTCCGCCGCGCGGCGCAGCACTTCTTCCACGCGCAGCGTGGCGCCGGCTTCGCGGCCAATTTCATTCAGAAGCAGCAGCGTTTCCGCCTGTTTGCGCGCGTTCTCGAAGAGCCGCGCATTTTCGACCGCCGTTCCGATGCGCCCGGCCACCAGGCTCAAAATCGTCTGCTTCGCGGGAGTGAAATAATCCAGCTGGCGGCTCTCGATATCCATCACGCCGATCACGCGCCCGCGCACGATCAGCGGCACGGCCAGCTCCGAACGCACTTCATCGACCGCGGCCAGATAGCGCGGGTCCTTGGAAACGTCTCCCACGCGGATGGCCTGGCCGATCGCGGCGGCCGCGCCAATGATGCCGTCGCCGATCGGAATGCGCCAGTTCTCGACCACTTCCACGCGGTGCCCGATGGCGAAGCGGATGTAAAGCTCGTTGGTGTTTTCCGTGGGCAGCAGAACGGCGAAAATTTCGAAGTCGATCAGCCGCTTCACCTGCGCCGCCGCGCGCGCAAGCACCTCGTCGAGATTCAGCGACGAGTTGATCTCCTGGCTGATATCTGAGAGAACCGCCAGCGTCTCCGCAGGCATTTCCAGCACCGGATTGAGTTCAGTCGAGTCCATATCGCGCGAGAAACATCCGCTCGCGGCGCGCATCATACGCAACGGCGAGCGAGCAGAATTTCAACCCCTACCCTGCGGACGCAAGACGGTCCATTATAACAGGCGCTTGCGGGGCCTTTGTGAGGCAGATCAGATAGCGATCGGAAATAAAAGCAGTATCTTGGCAGCCAGGCGACTGCGTCCGGCTGAACCACTCTGCCGCTAAAGCTTACCCGCCGCGGCAGCACGCGCTTCGTCCAGAATTTTCACGCTGGAGCTGGTCCCGATGCGCGTGGCGCCCGCCGCCAGCATCTGCCGGAAGTCCTGCCACGTCCGGATGCCGCCCGCGGCTTTGACGCCCATCTCCGGCCCAACGGCGCTGCGGATCAGCCGGACGTCCTCGACCGTAGCGCCGCCGGGGCCAAAACCGGTGGAAGTCTTCACGAAATCCGCGCCGGCGTTCATGGCCGCACGCGACGCGCGGATTTTCTCATCTTTGGTGAGCAGCGCCGCTTCGATGATGACTTTGCAGATTGCGCCGCCGCGATGGCTCGCCTCGACAACGCCGCGAATATCGGCTTCCACGTCCGCGTCATCGCCCGATTTCAGCGCGCCGATATCGATCACCATGTCGATCTCGCGAGCGCCCAGCCGGATCGCCTCGTCCGTCTCGAACACCTTTACGGACGTGAGCGTCGCGCCCAGCGGAAATGCCACCACGGTGCAAACGTGCACGCGGCTGTCGCGCAGCGCTTCCGCGGCTTGCGCCACGTGGCACGGATTCACGCACACCGACGCAAACTCAAATTGCAGCGCTTCCGCGCAGAGCCTTTGAACGTCGCTGCGCGTCGCTTCGGGCTTCAGCAGCGTGTGGTCGATCAGCAGCGCAATTTCAGCGGGAGTCATGGCGAGTAGCTTCTAAGCGGCGGCCTCGGGCAATTGCAGGACACAGACATCTTTCAAGTTGCGGTAGCGCTCCGCGTAGTCGAGGCCGTATCCGACCACGAATTCGTTGGGAATTTTGAATCCCACGTAATCAGCCGTCACCGGCTGGACGCGCCGCGAGGGCTTGTCGAGCAGCGCGGCCACGCGCAGCGTTTTCGGCTTTCTCTGCTTCAGCACGCGCAGAAGGTAATTCAACGTGAGCCCGGTATCGAGAATGTCCTCGACCAGGATCACGTTGAGGCCCGCGATGTTGCTGTCGAGATCCTTCAGCAGCCGCACCTGCCCCGACGATTCCTTGCTGCGGCCGTAGCTCGAAACGGCGATGAAATCGATCGACGTATCCAGGCCGATCTCCCGTATCAGGTCCGCCAGGAAGATGCACGAGCCTTTCAGCACGCCGATCAGATGCACGCGCTGGCCGCGGAAATCGCGGGAAATTTGCCGCGCCACATCCCGCACGCGCTTTTCGATGGCAGCTCGCCGGATCAGCGGCTTCAGCCGCTCTTCTTGGTGAGTATCCGCCAAGGGTTGTTCTCCTGAAAGTCCGCTACTGTAACCTATCCGCACGCCGCGGACAATCGAGCTTCCGCAGATCGAATCGGTGCGCAGGCCATCGCGAAGGTGTTACTCTAGGCGCTCTTCGCAACGAACATTCGGCGCGGGGATGCGATTTCGCCGCATCCAAGAGGAGCGATTCGCGATGGCAGCCCCTATCTGGGAATCCACGCTCGAACAATTTCGCGCCGCCGTGGCCAGCGGCGAGCCCATGCCCGCAGGCGTGGCGATCTCGGCCGCCTCGGCCAGCTTCGCGCTGGGCTTGCTGGCAAAGGTTTTGAAAGTGAGCGGCCGGCACAAAAAGTTTTCGGGAAGCCCCGCGAAGATTGATTCGCTCTGCGATGCGGTACGCACGGAAGGCAAGCGCATGCTGCAATTCGCGGAAGAGGACATGGCTGCGTTCAACGCCTACGTGGCCAGCAGCCGCTTGCCGCAAGCCACCGATCGCGAGCGCGAAGAGCGGCAGCGCGCCGTCAACGCCGCCGTGCGCAAGGCCATCGAAATTCCGCTAGCGGCGGCTCGCTCCGCAGCCACGGGACTGGAGCTGTGCTCGGAAGCGTCGAGCCTCACGCAAGTCGCCGTGATTGCAGACCTCGGCGCGGCCACTTCTCTGCTCGCCGGCGCGATGCGCGTATTTTTGATGTGCGCGGATTCGAATCTTCGGCAATTGGCGCTCGATCCACTGTCCTTTCGCGATGCGTTTGCCACGCGAGCCGAATGGGAACACCGCGCCAATCGCTACGCGGAATCGACGCTGAAGCACGTGGCGTCCGCGATCAATTCTCTCCCGGGGAAAGTCGGGAGAGACTAATGGGAGCAGTAGAAGCGGTGATCGGGGACTCTGAATGAGCGAACTTACGGTTTTCGGCCTGTTTGCGGTGACGGCGATGCTGGTCTGTTACGCGCTGGAAAAACGCAGCACGTGGTTCATTCTCGGCTTCGCGATTTCCTGCATGCTCGGCTCGGCGTACGGATTTTTGCAGGGCGCGTGGCCGTTCGGCCTGGTGGAAGCGGTATGGTCGGTCGTCGCGCTGCGCCGCTGGTGGACGGCCCGCGCGCCACAACTCGACGGGCAAGTTTCAAGCTAAGGATCAACCGGCCAGTTGTTCTTGCCCAATTTAGCTAGCATCGAGAAGACGGGAATTGTTTCCCACGTCTTTCCCGCGCAATTTTCCGGTTACCCCGTTAACCAGGACTATGGCAGTGGAATTCTTAAAATCCTTTGCATGTTCGGTTACTTCTCGCACTTCTCATGCGTAATGACGAACTGAGGAATGGCCGAGAAACTCGCGGTGTCGACGAATCTTGTAGGGGGGGCGGCGCATGTGGAAGTGGACGATTCGGATCGTTGGCGGGCTTCTGGCGGCGGCTGTGCTGGCGGTCATTGTCTGCGTCGGGTTTTACCAGCACTGGCTCACCGGCCATGAACGCGAGCTCAGAAGCAACAGCACGATCATTCAAACAGCAAGCGGTCCGATCGAATACGCTGAGATCGGCAAAGGACCGGCCGTCCTTGTGAGCCACGGAACGCCCGGCGGGTATGACGGGCCTCTCGCCGTGTTGAAACTGACGCATGCGGAGGATCGAGGCTTTCACTATATCATTCCCTCGCGCCCCGGTTATTTACGTACGCCCATCAACGTAGGCCGTACACCGGAAGAGCAGGCCGATGCATTTGCTGCCTTGCTCGATGCGTTGAACATTCAGAAAGCTGCAATCATTGCCGAATCAGGCGGTGGCCCTGCTGCCTTGCAGTTTGCGCTTCGTCATTCGGAGCGATGTTCAGCGCTCGTGCTGGAGTCGGCGCTCGTCAGAAATTACAGAGGACCGACGCCACGCTTGCCTTCGACGGCGTTCGCCGCCTATTTCAGAGACCTGCTGTTCTATCTGTTCCAAGATGCGGGCATCGCGCCTTATCAAGCGAAAAACCCGAGCGATCATCTCATCACGCCTCTCGCCAGAGCCGAACTATACGGAGTCATGCCCTACTGGTCGCGCAGGGTAGGGACCAAGAATGATTTAGTGCAGGAGCAGCGCCTCAATGACTGGCCACTCGACAAGATCACCTGCCCGACGTTAATCCTACAAGGCACGGCGGATCAAAGCGCACCGAGCGCGGATGCCGAGTACGCCCACACTCAAATTGCTACCTCGGAACTTGTCGAGCTTCCAGGCGCGGATCACATGATGAGCATCACCAGGCACAGGAAAGTGGACGATCTGATCACCGCCTTCTTACGCGAACATAAGTAGCGCGACTAATTGTGAGCAATTGGCCGTGTAGTCGGCTAACCGGACAATTGGTGCATCTGCTTCCCGTGAATCAATCCTAATCTGACAAGCTTGAGGGCACAGCAGGCTGGCGCGGGGATCTTCTAAGCCGATTGGCTTGCAGCGGAGTTACGTGAGAGCGCGGGACCGCACTCGCGCATTGGCGAGTGCGGCCCGCGGCTGATTGCAGCGATTGCTTAAGACAAGCCGACGATCTTGCCGGTCGCGAGATCGAGGTCGATGTCGTAATAGCCGGGGCGCGTGGAGAGGCCCGGCATGGTGGGAATAGTGCCGAGGAGTGGGTAAACGAACCCTGCTCCCACGCTGGCTCTCACGTCGCGCACCGGGACGATAAACCCAGTCGGCGCGCCCTTCAGGTTGGGATCGTGGCTCAAGCTGTACTGCGTCTTGGCCATGCACATGGGCAGCTTGTCGAAGCCGAGCTTCGTGTACAGCTCGATCTTCTTTTCCGCTTCGGGGCTGTATTCCACGCCCGCGCCGCCGTACATTTCCTTGACGATCGTTTCGATCTTCTGCTTGATGGAAGTGCCCTCGAGCGGGTAGAGGAACTTGAAGTTGCTCGGCTGCTCGCACGCGGCGATCACCGCCTTGCCAAGCTCCACCGCTCCCGCGCCGCCCTCGGCCCAGTGGTTGGACATCACCGCATCGACGGCGCCCGCCTTCTTGGCGATCTTGCGCACCAGATCGATTTCCGCCGGGGTATCGTACTGGAAGCGGTTCACTCCGACGACCACCGGGATGCCGTATTTCTGGGCGTTTTCGATCATCTTGATCAAATTCGAGCAGCCCTTTTCCAGCAGCGCGAGATTTTCCTGGGTATAGGCCGGATCGAGCGGCTTGCCGGCCACGACCTTCGGCCCGCCGCCGTGCATCTTGAGCGCGCGAATGGTGGCCACCATCACCACGCAATCGGGAACCAGGCCGCTGTAGCGGCACTTGATGTTGAAAAACTTCTCCATGCCCATGTCCGCGCCGAAGCCGGATTCGGTGAGCACGTAGCCGTCTTTGCCGACCAGCTTCAAGGCCACTTGATCGGCCACGATCGAGGAATTGCCGTGCGCGATATTGCCGAACGGCCCGGCGTGCACGAAAGCCGGCGTGCCCTCGATCGTCTGCATCAGGTTGGGATTGATCGTGTCCTTCATCAACACGGTCAGCGCACCGCCCACTCCGATGTCGTCGGCGGTGATCGCTTCACCCGCTTTGCTGGTGCCGATCACCATGCGCCCCAGCCTATCGCGCATGTCCGCGAGGCTGGTGGTCAGCGCCAGCACGGCCATGATTTCGCTGGCCACGGCGATATCGAATCCGGTGACGCGCGTGAAGCCCTTTTCGTCCGGGCCCTGGCCGATGGTGATCTGCCGCAGCATGCGGTCGTTCGTATCCAGGACGCGCCGCCAGGTGATCGTGCTCGGATCGATATCCAGGCGCGCGAACTTTTTGCGCTCTTCGGGCGTCAGGTCGTCGGGATTGGTCTTGTTGATTCCAAGCTTGCGCAGGCGTCGCAGCATCACGGGAGAAAATTTCCGGCTGCCGTCTTTCGCGCGCGGCGTCAGACGGTCGTACAACTGCTCGTCCGTCGCATGGGCCTCGTGGAACATGCGCGTATCGATGGCCGCAGCGAGCAAGTTGTTGGCGGCCGTGATGGCGTGAATGTCGCCGGTCAGATGGAGGTTGAACTCCTCCATCGGGATGATCTGGCTGTAGCCGCCGCCGGCCGCGCCGCCCTTGATGCCGAACGTAGGACCCTGGCTAGGCTGGCGAATGCAGGTGAACACTTTTTTGCCGAGGTGCGCGCCAATCGCCTGGCTCAATCCGACGGTCGTCGTGGTCTTGCCCTCGCCGAGCGGCGTCGGCGTGATCGCCGTCACCACCACGTACTTGCCGTTGGGCGCGTCCTTCAGCCGGTCGCGAACCGTAAGATGCACTTTCGCTTTGGTCTTGCCGTAGAGATCGAGTTCGTCCGGAAGGATGCCCGCCTCCGCTGCAATCTTGCCGATGGGAATCGGCGTGGCCGACTGCGCGATCTCGATGTCGCTCGGCACGCGCGCGAGTATGTTCTTCAGCTTGTGAGGCATCCTTTTCTTCTCCTTGATATGGGCAACCGCGATGTATGCAACGACCGGGAAGTGTCGCTCAGGAATTGCGCGGGGGCACGACTTAGCAGTGCGCTCCGACGGTCTTCTTCCCGCTCGGCATGCAATCGACTAACGTATTGGACCATCGCGCGCTTGTCAAGCAACTATCTGTGCTTCCGCCTTACCGGACGCGATTGATTTTCGATGGTTGCGAATGATGGAACCTGTTGCCGTTCCGCGGGCGAGTCTCTAAGCTACCGCGAAAGGAGACTTCGCATGAACCGCAGCGCATCGCCGGAAAGCAAATCTCTGGAGACGCAGTCTCCTGCGCCCAGGCCTGCCGAAGCCAAAGGCCCCGAACCATGGCTGCGCGGCTCGCTCACCGAAATCCCCGTGCTGACACGCGCCGTTCTGCACGCCCTGCAGCTTGCCGGAGAAGATATCGAACGCTGGTGCGCTGGTCTCACCGACGACGAGCTGAACGCGCGCCAGGGAGGCATCGCGCCGGTCGCCTTTCATCTGCGGCACATGGTCCGCAGCGCCAACCGCCTGCTGACCTACGCAGACGCCCGGCAGCTCGCGCCCGAGCAGACCGCGGCGATGAAATCGGAACTCGATCCGGGAGCAACCGGGCAGGAGTTATTCAGGGAATTTCGCGCGGGTTTGGAAAGCGCGGCGTCCCGCGTGCGCGCCTTCAGCCCCGCGCAATTTGACGAGCCACGAAAAGTCGGCAAACTGCAACTGCCGACCACCGTCGGCAGCCTGTTGATCCACGTCGCCGATCACACGCAGCGCCACGTGGGCCAAGCGATCACCACCGCGAAAATCGTCCTCGCCGCCCGCCGGTAATCGCCTGCGTTAGCAGCGCTCGCCCGCCGGCGCGGTGTGCGCGGCGCGGGTGCGCGGCTTCTGCCCGTGAAACTGTGCCGCCTCAGTCGAGCCCTTCAGCGCCACCGTGGAAGCCGCCCCGTCGGTGATCACGTGCTGCACGGTATCGAAATACCCGGTGCCGACGAACTGCTGGTGCTTCACCGCGGCATAGCCGAAATCGTGCTCGCTTTCGAACTCGTGTTCCTGCAGCTGGCAATACGCCGACATGCCGCGCTCTTTGTAGCCGCGGGCCAGTTCGAACATCGAGAGGTTCAGCGCGTGAAAACCTGCCAGCGTGATGAACTGGAACTTGTAGCCCATGGCCGCCAGCTCGCGCTGAAAATTCGCGATCGTGGCATCGTCCAGGTTTTTTCTCCAGTTGAACGACGGCGAGCAGTTGTACGCCAGCATCTTGCCCGGGAACTTCGCGTGAATGCGCTCGGCAAAAATCCGCGCCTCGTGCAGGTCGGGACTGGAGGTTTCGCACCACAGCAATTCCGCATACGGCGCATAGCTCAAGCCGCGCGCGATCGCCGCCTCCAGCCCGTGCCGGACGTAGAAAAATCCTTCCGAGCTGCGCTCGCCGGTGATGAATTCGCGGTCGCGCTCGTCGACGTCGCTGGTCAGCAGCGTGGCGCTGTCCGCATCCGTGCGCGCGACCACCAGCGTCGGCACGCCCATCACGTCCGCCGCCAGCCGCGCCGCCACCAGCTTGTGAATCGCCTCCGACGTCGGCACCAGCACTTTGCCGCCCAGGTGCCCGCACTTCTTCGCGGACGACAACTGATCTTCGAAATGGACGCCCGCCGCGCCGGCCTCGATCATGCTCTTCATCAGCTCAAAGGCGTTCAGGTTGCCGCCGAAGCCCGCTTCGGCGTCCGCCACCATGGGCGCCATCCAGTAGGTGCCATGATCGCCATTCGCGTGGTGAATCTGGTCCGCGCGCACCAGCGCCCGGTTGATTCGCCGTACCAGGTGCGGAACGCTATGCGCCGGATACAAGCTCTGATCCGGATAAGTCTCCGCCGAATCGTTGGCGTCCGCCGCCACCTGCCAGCCGCTCACGTAGATGGCCTTCAGCCCGGCAGCCACCTGCTGCACGGCCTGGTTGCCGGTCATCGCGCCCAGCGCAGCGACGTGCGAGTCCGAATGCAGCAAATTCCACAGCCGCTCCGCGCCCAATCGCGCCAGCGTGTGCTCGATGTGGATCGACCCCCGCAACCGCTCCACGTCTTCGGGCTTGTACGGACGCGTAATCTCCGCCCAACGCGGATTTGTCTTCCAATCCACACCTAGATCTGCGGGTTTCCCATTGCCGCTATTCGACATCTACCTGGCCTCCTGTCAGCCGGACCCTCGAGAGGGGTTGACGCACGCATTGCCGAGTGCGCACGTCAAGCGTATCGAAGTATTTTAACCTGAACCCGCCATTGAGCGGAAGACCGTTCCTGCGACTTCGGATTCGGCGCGGCTCGATCCGACTTTCGCCTGCCCTTCGTCTAACGCTTCGGCATCACGCCCTCGGCCGCGGGATTATGCCCAAGGACACCGAAAAAATTCCGCCCAAATCCTGCAGATGCCCTGATTGTCACAGAAAATTAACCGAAGCGGATTCGCCGTTGGGCGTATAACGTTCTGGTTTCATAAAGCGCGCAACATCTGGTACATATCGACTCATCGCCATAGAAAGGCTCCGAGGTGACGATTCCCATTTATCGCATCAAGCGCAACCTTCGCAGTTCGCATCTCGCATTCATCTTCGTTCTGGCCTTCTCGATCGCCGTGTCGCCGCGCGCAAGCGCGCAATCTCGCAAGCCAACCCGCCCTGCGCCCAAGCAACAACTCATCACCAATCTTCGCACGCACATCCACCACGTCTTCGTCGTGTATCAGGAAAACCGTTCGTTTGATTCGTACTTCGGCTCGTTTCCGGGCGCGGATAATCTGGCCACGCCCGAAGCTCGCGCGCACGGCTTCCGCCAATGGGACCCGCTGGGCCACACTTGGATCACGCCTTTTCTCCTCAAGGCTGCCGACTCTGAGGATGCCAACCATTCCCGGGAGGCGCTCATCGCCAAGTCCGACCACGGCCGCATGGACGATTTTGTCTCCTACGAGGAAAAGAATCCGCTCGCGACCCCGCAGCTTGCCCGGCAGATTGGGATCCTGACCATGGCGCACGAGGATTGCACGACGGTTCCATTCCTTTGGATGTACGCCCATCGCTTCGCCCTCTACGATCACATCTTTCAGGCAATGTACGGCCCCTCGACTCCCGGCAACATCGATCTGATCGCTGGGCAAACAGGCCAAACCCAGGCGGCGCGCCATCCGGACGAAGCTTTTCGTTCGATATTTACTCCCGGCGAGCCGGTAGTGAACGACGAGAATCCGGGTTTCGGCCCCTACGCCTTTCCCTCCCAAGCAAAGGGCGTTCACCAGATGGACCAGACCTACGCGACGCTCATGCTCTCGCTGAGCGGCCGCAATGCCCCCGAGGCAAAAGTCGATTCCGACGACATAAAGGACGACATCGGAGAACTCGCACGGCTGAACCATAAAGCGATCCCGTGGGCCTGGTATCAAGAAGGCTTTGGCAACGGCGAAGGCGACGATCATCCGGCCTACATACCGCATCACAACGCGCCGCAATATTTTGGCTACATTCGCAAAAATGCGCCGATGTGGCGTGGCGAGCACGATCTGCTGGACTTTTTCCCGACGGTGGAGAACGGTGAACTCCCGCCCAAGAGCGTCGTCTTCATCAAAGGCGGAATGAAAAATCCATTCGGGTGGAAGCCCGCCGATCCTCTGGCACGGGGCATTCTGGGCGACGACGATCACCCCGGTTACTCCGATTCGCAGCTTTCCGAATCGCTGGTGGCAAAAGTCGTGAACGCAGTGGCCCGCAGCAAATACTGGCAGGACTCAGTCATCATCGTTATCTGGGACGATTCCGAGGGTTTTTACGACCACGTTCCGCCGCCGCAATTCGAGCCCTGCCCGGACAAGCACCCCTGCGGGGACGGCCCGCGCGTGCCCTTGATCCTGATTTCGCCGTACGCCAAATCCGGCGGAATTATTTCGAACCCGGGCGACCACGCCTCCTTTGCGAAATTTCTGGATGTCCTTTTCCAATTGCCACCGCTCGCATCTTTGCCGGATGAAAAGCCGTATCTGCCCGAGGGCCCGCGCGATACGAATCCGCGCTTGACCAATCTGCTCGGCGGCTTCGACCCGGCCCGCCTGGCGGGAAAAAGGCCGCCCATCGCAGCGGCGGAAGCGGAAATTCCGGACTCGGTGGTGAATCACTTCCCGCCGGCCATGACCTGCGCGGACACCAGTGTGACGCCGGTCATCATCCCCGGCGCCTCGCTCACGCCGCCGAAGGATTTTACGAATCCGCTGCCTTAGCGCGTCAGTGCAAGAGGGAGTGCCGCCCAAGAGCACCGCACCTTAGGGGGTCGGACCTTCAGGTCCGACATAAACCAACGGGCGCGCAGCGCCCACCGCTCGCCGGATGTTTCTTTTTCGGCGCGCGAGCCCCGCCCGGCGATTCCCGGCGACCAAGCTCGCATCGCATGAACGGATTTCCCGTCTATAATCCTCCGATTCAGCACAGCGCCACGCGCTTGCTTCGCGAATCGGAGGAACCATCCATGTTCTACGAACCAGGCAAGACGCCGCACGGCCTTCCGCACGATCCGTTCAAATCCTGCGTCGTGCCGCGGCCTATCGGCTGGATTTCCACGGTCAGCCGCGAAGGCGTCCACAATCTCGCGCCCTTCAGCCAATTCCAGAATCTCACGTTCGATCCGCCCTACGTGATGTTCGCCTCGAATCAGACCATCGACGGCCGCCGCAAGGACACCGTGGTCAACACCGAGCAGACCGGCGAGTTCGTCTGGAACATGGCCACCTACGCGCTGCGCGAAGCGGTCAACAAATCCGCCGAGGAAGTCCCGCCCGAAGTGGACGAATTCGAGCTGGCGGGAGTTAGCAAAGCTCCGTCGCGCATTGTGAAGCCCTGCCGCGTGGCCGAATCGCCGGTGCATTTCGAATGCGCCTACCACCAAACGATTCGCCTGCCCGGCAACGGCACCATGGGCACCGTCGATATCGTGTTCGGCCGCGTCGTCGCCATTCACATCGCCGACGATTTCCTCACGCCCGACGGCCGCATCGACATTCTCAAGGCGCGCCCCATCGCCCGCCTCGGCTACTTCGACTACACCAGCGTCGAATCCATTTTTTCGATGATGATTCCCGGCAGCGACCCGCGCCGCCTCGCCGGCATGGAAGGCTCCGCCCGCTTTTAGACTTGCCGCCGCCGTGAGGCGCGGCCGCATTGTTCAGCTCTCGCGCGAGACCACATCAACCACGCGACATGCGGCCCACCGACACGGGCATTCGGCGCGATTCTGCAAGACTGCTTGTTTAGCAGTGAAAAGGCGGCGGGTACGTTCAGGAGACTCGCGTGAGCAAGAGCTTCAAAAGGTCGTGCCTTCCGACCATGCCGATAGGCTTCCGGCCTTTGAGAATCGGCATGCGGTGATAGCCGGTTTCGAGCATTCTCTTCAGCACGGTTTCCAGGGTATCGTCTTCGCCGAGCGTGACCAGGTCGCGGGTCATGATGTCGCGCACCTTGATCCGGCGAGCTGCGTTGTAGACGCGTTCGACGCCCTCCGTCGGCATCCATTCGCCCAGCACCTGCGGGAACCGGGCCACCGAAAACGGAATCGCCTTTTCCTTGGCAGCGAAGTCGGATTCTGTCACGATTCCGCTTGCGTCGCCTTGCTCATTTACCACGATGAGGCATCCGACGTTCCGCTCGAACATCAGCCTGGCGGCCTCTTCGAGAGCGCAGTCCTCACGGACCGTGATCACCGGGCTTACCATGATTTCGCGTGCGCGCATGACGATTCGATACCAGCTCCTCCAACTTACAGCATCGGCCTCTGTTTTCAAGCGATTTCGGCGCGTGGAGCGCCTGCGGCAAGCTTTCCGTCCACGCCTTCATCCGGAGCGGCCCTAGATGTTCGTCTGGATTCAATTCATCGCCTGCACCGCCGTGATTCTGTTCTGCGGCGCCCGTCTATCGCGCTATGGAGACGTAATCGCGGAAAAGACGCACGCCGGGCGAACTTGGATCGGCGTGGTGCTCATGGCGTCGGTCACGTCGCTTCCCGAACTCATCACCGGAATCAGCTCGGTCGCGCTGTACCACGCGCCGAATATCGCGGTGGGCGACGTGCTCGGAAGCTGCATGTTCAATCTGCTCATCCTCGCCGTGCTGGACGTCGGACGGCGCCGCGATCCCATCTCGTCGGTCGCTCAGCAGGGGCAGGTGCTGACCGCCGCTTTCGGCGGCGTGCTACTGGGAGCGGTCAGCATCTCGATTTTGTCGGCCAGTTCAATCCCCGCGGCGGGCTGGGTCGGCGTCTACAGCTTCGTTTTCCTGGGGCTCTATTTGGTGGCCATGCGCGCCGTCTACAAATACGAGAAGCGGCGGATCGCGGCCTACATCAGCGAGGTGAAAGAGGAAGACCACTACGGCAAGATTTCGAAATCCCAGGCGTACCTGCGGTTCGGCCTGTATGCGCTGCCGGTCGTCGCGGCCGCCGTCTTTCTGCCTTACGTTGCCGAAGAGATAGCGGCGCTCACGGGCCTGGGACGAACTTTCGTGGCAAGCATCTTCGTCGCCCTATCAACTTCACTGCCGGAAATCGTGGTCACTCGGGCGGCGCTGAAAATTGGATCTGTGGATCTGGCGGTAGGAAATATCCTGGGGAGCAATCTCTTTAACATCGCCATCCTGGGAATCGACGACATTTTCTATTTCAAAGGGCCCATCCTGACGCATACCTCCCGGAGCCACGCCATCACCGCCTGCGGAGCGCTGACGATGACGGCGCTCGTCACCATGGCGCTCACCTACCGCTCCAAGAAGAAGTTCTTCCTGATTTCCTGGGATTCCCTGGGAATGTTCGTGGCGTATGCCGTCACCGCGCTGATGCTCTACTTGCAGCGCTAGCCCGCCGCCTGGCCGCAATGGAAAGCTCGCGAGTTCTTGGCGGCACATCACTCTACGCGGCAAAGGCAATACAGATATTGCTGCGGAGCGCCCGTCGGCGTGCGGTGAATTTCCTGGCGGCTTTCGACGGCGCGGAACTGCGCGCCGAATTGCCCATGCAGTTGCTCCGCGTCGTAGCGCACCACGTCGAGCCCGCTGCATTTCGCCGGGCCCTCCGGCCCAAACGTGCCGACGATCACGTATCCGCCCGGCCGCACCGCCCGCGCCACGTTGCGCACGTACGCAACGCGCTTTTCTGGCGCGGTGAGAAAATGGAACACGGCGCGATCGTGCCACACGTCGTACGCGCCGCGCTCAAGCTCCGCCGACGTCACATCCGCCGCGATCCATCGCACGCGCGCGGCTGCCGCGCCCAGCCGCCGCTTGCTCGTCTCGATGGCGGTCTCGGAAATGTCGAGGACCGTGACGTTCTCGTATCCGCGCGCGAGCAGGTCGTCAACGAGCGTCGATTCCCCGCCGCCCACGTCGATGATCCGCGCGCCGCGCCCGCCGGCAACACGCCCTCCTGTGACACATTCAATCAGCTCTACCGACGTTTCCAGATGCGGACGGTACCAGCTCACCTGCTCGGCCGGAGTCCGCCGGTAGATTTGCTCCCAGTGCGCTTTGGTGTCGGCTTCGCTCATGCTCGTTGGAAGCGCAGCGTGCGGGACAAACTACTTCGCCAGCTTCACTGACTCCACCAGCAAATCGTTGCCGTGCATCGTGCCGCGGACGGTTACCTTCTGCGCCGCGTACTTGTTGAGCTCCTCGGAATCTCCGCGCAGATCGATTACCTTGTCGCCCACCACCAACGCAAACGACGCGCCGCCCTTCACGCACATGCGCGTGCACTGCGCGGCGGTCATTTTTTTCATGCCGTGCGCCTTGCCGCACATCGAGTCGCTCACCACGCCGGTCAGCGCCCGCGTGGCGCTGTTCGCCTGCGCGACGAGCGCCATTCCGCACGCCATCGCCAGTGCCGAAGCCGCCAAAATAGTCTTCCGTGCAAAGCTGTTCATGCTTCTCTCCTCTCGGGCCGCCCCGCCTCGCAACGCGCGTGCTTGCCCGGCGTCATGCCCCGGATTGTATCCCAGTTGAACTGTTTTCGACCCCGCGTCCGCCAGGTATAGGGTTCTAGAACTGTACCTGAGACCAGTAGTTCCGATAGAACGTAAGTGATACGCTAAACTCGCCATGCATTCTGTGGGCGCAAGATTCGGCTCAGAGCGGGCTCACCCAAACCCACCGCCGCCGTGCGCCCCTGCGTCGAGGGTGATCGGCGCCATGGAATTCCGCCGCGAGTCGCACTCGCATCGCCTCGCTGGCCCGGCCCGCCAACGACCATTCATAAATCACCAATTGCTCCGCAGTCTACCCGAGACAGTCAATCGAGTAGAATCGTTTGTAACTCATAGAAAACAAAAGACGGCGCACCCGTCTACCCGGAACATCCCGGCGCATGCAACGAACGCCTTATGCATTCGCCACCTCTTCGCTTCGGACCTCGCTCCGAGCGCCGGAATCCGCCTCTAGTCCCATGCCCACCACACCCGCCACTTCTTCCCACGACGCCGCTTCCGCGCCCATTCCCTGGCCCGGCCTCACATCGGATCAGGCCGCTGAACAGCTCGACCGTTTTGGTCCCAACGATCCCACTCCGGTTCGCCGCGGCGCGTTGGCCCTCGAAATTCTGCTGCTGTTTCTGAACCCCCTGGTCGTGATTCTTCTGGTGGCCGCGGTCATTTCGGCGATTCTGGGCCAGCGCGTGGACGCGGCGATCATCGTATTCATCGTCGTCCTCAGCATTGCCATCAATTTCGCGCAGACCTTCCGCTCGCGCCGCGCCATCGACCGCCTGCGCGAGCACGTCAGCTTGACGGCCACGGTCCTGCGCGATGGCTCGTGGCAGGAGATCAAGCGCTACGAAGTAGTGCCCGACGACATCGTCCGGCTCGGCGCCGGCGACTTGGTGCCTGCCGATGCGCAGCTGCTCGAGGCGCGCGACATCTACGTCCAGCAAGCCGCGCTGACCGGCGAGTCGATGCCCGCCGAAAAGCAGGCGCGCCCGGGCGACAAATCCACCGAAGGCACGCCCGAAGCGCCCGACCGCGTTTTCCTCGGCACGTCGGTGGTCAGCGGCACCGCCATCGCCAAAATCCTGACCACAGGGCCGCGCACGCAATTCGGCGCGATCGCCGAACGTCTGGCCGAGCGCCCGCAAGAAACGGAATTCGAGCACGGGCTGCGCCGCTTCGGCATGCTCATCACGCGCACCGTGTTTTTCCTGGTGCTGTTCATCCTGGTGGTGCGCGTGGCCATGCACAAAGACGCGTTCGAGTCCTTCGTCTTTGCCGTGGCGCTGGCCGTCGGGCTCACGCCCGAATTTTTGCCGATGATCACGTCGGTTACGCTGGCGCGCGGCGCGGTGCGCATGGCGCGCGATCAGGTTGTCGTGAAGCACCTGGCGGCGATCCAAAATTTCGGCAGCATCGACGTTTTCTGCTCCGATAAGACCGGCACGCTCACCACCGGCGTGATGAGCCTGCACGGCTCGTTCGATCCTTTCGGGCAGGCGTCCGACCGCGCGCTCGCGCTCGGCTACCTCAACAGCAAATTCGAATCCGGCATCCGCAGCCCGCTCGATGAAGCGCTTCTGCGCGTTCCCCAAACAAGCGGGGACTACTGCAAGCGCGACGAAATCCCCTTCGATTTCAACCGCCGCCGCCTTTCCATCGTCGTCGCGCACGAAAGCCAGCCGGACGGCGAACAACTGCTGATCACCAAGGGCGCGCCGGAGGGAATCCTCGCCGTTTGCGACTCGTACGAAGCGGGCGGCGCGGTCGCCGCTCTCGCGCCGGAGCAACTGCAGCGCATCCGCGCGGCGTACGAAAATTTCTTCGCGCAAGGGCTTCGCGTGCTGGCCGTCGGATACCGCGTGCTGCGCAATCACCGCGAATTTTCGCTGGCGGACGAGTCCGCTCTCACGCTCGCCGGTTTTCTCGCCTTTTCCGATCCGCCGACTCCCGACGCCGCCGAATCGCTCGCAGCGATGAAGCGCGACGGCGTGCAGGTGAAAATTCTCACCGGCGACCACGATCTGGTCGCGCGCCATGTCTGCGCGCAAGTTGGCCTGGAAAATCCGGAGATCGTGCTGGGAGATGAACTCGACGAGATGAGCGATCCGGCGCTCGGGCACATGGCCGAGCAAGCGACCGTTTTCGCGCGCGTCTCGCCGATGCAAAAGCTGCGCATCATTTCCGCGCTGAAGCGCCGCGGACACTCGGTCGGCTACATGGGCGACGGCATCAACGACGCGCCATCGCTGCATGCCGCGGACGTGGGCATTTCGGTTTCTTCGGCGGTCGACGTGGCGCGCGACGCGGCGGACATCATTTTGCTCAAGCCCGGCCTGGGCATCCTTCATCGCGGAATCATCGAAGGCCGAAGGGCGTCCGGCAACGTGCTGAAGTACCTGCTGATGGGAACCAGCTCGAATTTCGGGAACATGTTCAGCATGGCGGCGGCGTCGATTTTTCTGCCGTTTCTGCCGATGCTTTCCACGCAAATCCTGCTGAACAACTTCATGTACGACGCGGCGCAGATCACCATTCCGACCGACAACGTGGACGATACCTACCTGCGCAGCCCGCAACGCTGGGACATGCGGCTGATCCGCAATTTCATGATTTTTATCGGGCCGATCAGCTCGATCTTCGATTTTCTGACCTTCTACATCATGCTGCATTATTTTCACGCCGGAGAAGCGCTGTTTCACACCGGCTGGTTCGTGGAATCGCTCGCTACGCAGACGCTGGTGCTGTTCGTGATCCGCACCATGGGCAATCCGTTGCGCAGCCGGCCCAGCGGGCCGCTGGCGTTCACTACGATTGCGGTCGTGGCGATCGGTGTGCTGCTGCCCTTCTCGCCGCTGGCCCCGGTTCTTGGTTTCACGCCACTGCCAGCGCCGTACTTCGCATTCCTGGGCGCTTCGATCGTGATCTATTTGTTGCTCGTGGAAATTGCCAAGAGGAGGTTGTTCAGCGAAGCCGCTGTATGAGGCGAGCGGCCTCGCTGCGTTCCCGATTACGCCGCGGCGCCGCGCCCGCTCACCGGCGCTTTCGCTTTCAGCACCTTGATGAATTCGCGCATCCACGCCGGATGGTCCGGCCAGGCGCGCGCGGAAACCATAACGCCGTCGACCACCGCTTCGGAGTTGACGAATTCCGCGCCCGCGGCGCGCACGTCCGGCTCGATCGCCGGATAGGCCGCGGTTTTTCGGCCTTTCAGCACGCCCGCCGCTGCCAGCGCGAGTCCCGCATGGCAGATCTGCGCCACAGGCTTTTGCTGGCCGAAAAAACTCTGAATGATGCGCTTGCAGTCCGCGTCGTTGCGGATGTATTCGGGCGCGCGGCCGCCGGGAATCACCAGCGCGACGTAATCGGCCGGATTCACGTCCTTGAACGCCAGATCGGCATCCCAGCTGTAACCCGGCTTTTCGGTGTAGGTGTCGAAGCCCGGCTCGAAATCGTGCACCACGAAACGCAGCTTTTTTTTGCTCGGCGCGGCGATCTGCACGTCGTAGCCTTCCTCGCGCAGCCGTTGATACGGGTACATCACCTCGAGCGATTCAGCCGCATCGCCCGTCAAAATCAGAACCTTCGGCGCTGCCATGGAAAAACCTCCTGTATATGCCAACCGTTGCGTACCCAACACGCAGCCGGTGGATATGATGATCGAGGCGCAGAGCCGGATGCTAGTTTTACTTTCTGCGACGCCCGGGAGGCTCAAACGCGCGCGAGGAACTGACTCTTTCCAGTGTGTTCCCCACGTTCGTCATTCGAGTTTGCGCCCGCTCCGCCCCGGAGCGCGAGCGTGCGCCTGGCATCAAGCGACGGCGGCCCGGAAAGGCACCACCTCCGGCAGATTCGACCGGTAGATACGCTTCATGTATTCGACGACCTCGCTGTTCGAAAGCTCCGGAGCGCGGCCGGCAGCGCTGGTATTCGCGTGGAGCGCGATGTCGTCGAGAGACAGAATTCCCTGGAGCTTGCCTTCGGTATCGACCACCGCAAGGCGGCGTACTTTGGCGTCGGCAAGAGTCGCCAGCGCGGTGTGAATGTCGTCGTCGGCGCGGCATGCGAAAAGTTTCGCCGGCTGCACCTCGCCCACGGTGATTTCTGCCGCGGGCCGGTTCCGAGTGCCGAGCGCAATGCAGATGTCCCGGTCGGTGATCACTCCCGTTACTCTGCCTTCGGGAGTCACGATCGGAAGCATTCCGCAGTTTCGATTCCACAAAATTTCGACTGCTGCCGCCAAATTCATATCCGCCGTGCAGCAGGCCGGCGTTCTCATCATTACATCTGCAACTCTCATCGCCTTCTCCTTCCGCCCCCTGAGACAAACATCGAAAGTCTTTGCTCGCGGCGGGCCTCGCCGCGATCACGCGCCCGAGGGAGCGCGCGCAATCACCACCGAACACGGCGCATGGCGCGCCACGAATTCCGCCACGCTGCCAAGCAACAGCCGCCGCAGCGTGCCTCGTCCGCGGGAGCCGACGACGATCAAGTCCGCGGGCCATTCCGCCGCGGCGTTAACGATGGTTTCGCGGATATCGCCCTTGGCAACCATCGCTTCGGCGCGGAATCCCGCGCTTCGCAGTTGGCTCGCCACACGCTCCACCAGAGCTTTCGCTTCGCTGCCTTCTTGCTCCATTTCCGGTGTGTACGTAGGAGCCATCTGCGGCGCCGCCGAAAACGCGATCGGCTGCAATACGTGCAGCACGCGCACCTCGCTGTCTTGTGGCCGGCACTGGCTGGAGACCGCTTTCAAAGCAGCTTCGGAATGCTTGGATGGATCGATGGCCAGCAGGATTTTCATGCCGCCTCCGTTGAGTAAGAGAACTTCCGCGCCACTCTGCCGCGCATCCGGGAAAAAGTCCACGAATTTCGCGCGAGACCGCGCACCCTGGGACGGCCTACTTGCCGCCGAAAAACCGGCGGCCAAAAACTTAGAGGCAATGGCTGGCGGCGGAGTGATCCCGGCCCTGAAGGGCCGGCGCGTCGAAAAACCTGGGCGCGTTACTCACGCTTCGTGCCCCGCCACTGCCTCTCGCCGAAGGAGCGAAGCTTTCGCCGCTTACCTGCTCGTTCCTTCGACATTTCCTTTGTATCGCCGGGCTGTGAAAAGCGCTGTGACAAGCATCACGCCGCGACGTGACGTGCGACCCACTCGCGCAGGGCAAGGCGCCTGTAAGTGCCAATCGATGCGGAGGCTAAAAGTCGCTGAGCTTGCCGTCATACACGGCGACGCGCACGGCATTCAGCACCGCCACGAGATCGATGATCTCCTGCGCGATCGCACCGCCAATTGGGGGCAGGAATCCGAATGCGGCGGCGATCATGCCGCAAACGCTCAGGGCCATGCCGCCGAGCGCGCTCTGCAGCGCGATCCGGCGCATGCGCCGGCCGATGTGGATGAGCTCGTCGACGCGGCCCAGAGAAGTCTCGAGAACGACGGCGTCGGCCGCTTCGGCGGTGATGTCGTTCTTCACACCGAATGCCACGCCGACGGTCGCTGCCTGCATGGCCGGTGCGTCGTTAATCCCGTCGCCAAGAAACAGCGTGGGTGCGTTCGCGGATTCGCGGCGGACGATGGCTACTTTTTCTTCCGGGCTCTGCGCGGCGAAAATTTCCTCGATGCCGACGGCGGCAGCCAAATGCTCCACTTCACCGCGACGGTCGCCGGAAACGATCAGGATACGGGAAACGGCGTGCCGCGGTTTCAAGTGGCGGATGAACTGCGGGCTTTCTCCGCGAGGCGCGTCCTCGAAGCGGAAAGTGGCCGCGTACCGGCCGTCCAGAAAGACCAAGCATTCCAGGCCGGGGGCGGTCGGCGGAAGGTCCGAGGCCGGAACCGCCGCAGTGCTGCGACCGGTGATCCACACCGTTCGGTCTGCGACGACGCCGTGCAGCCCTTCGCCCGGACGCTCGCTGATTTCCGACGCCGGCTCCAAAAACAGTCTGGCGTTCCTGGCCGCTTCCAGAATTGCGCCGGCGAGCGGATGCTTCGAGTACGATTCGACCCTTGCGGCCAGCCGCAGTACGGTTTCGCGGTGGAATCCCGGCGCGCAGATGATTTCGGAAAGCGATGGTTTCCCGTAGGTGAGCGTTCCAGTCTTGTCGAAAATGAGAGTGCGGCAGCGGTCGATCTGTTCGAGGGCCGCAGGATTTTTTATGATGATGCCGCGGCGCGCGGAAAGCGAAATCGCGCCGATAATGGCGACCGGAATGGCGATGATCAGAGGACACGGAGTGGCGATGACCAGTACGGCAAGAAACCGGTTGGCGTCGTGCGTGGCAAGCCAGGCGATCAGCGCCAGCCCCACTGCAGCGGGCGTGTACCACGCGCCGAGTTTGTCGCCCAAGCGCCGGATGCGGGGGCGGCGCTGCTCCGTTTCCTGCATCACGCGCATGATCCGGGCGTAGCGCGAATCGATGGGCAATTTCTCGGCGCGAATCGTGAGCGCGGATTCGCCGTTGACGGCCCCTGAGATCACTTCCGAGCCGGGAGTTTTGGCGATCTCAAAAGGTTCTCCGGTGAGATACGCCTCGTTCATCTTTCCCTGCCCCTCGACCACGACGCCATCGACCGGCGAAATTTCGTGGGGAAAAATTACGAGCGAATCTCCGATGGCGATCTCGGCCAGAGCAATATCGGAAACGTGCGCACCGCTCTTGCGATGGGCGATTTGCGGCACGCGTTGGGCAAGGGCGTCCAGAACCGACGAAGCGCGATGGCTCGCGTAGCGCTCGAGCGCCGTGCCGCCGGAGAGCATGAGGATGACGATCGCGCCAACGAGATATTCACCGAGTATCACGGACACAACGATTGAAATTCCGGCGAGAAGGTCCGAACCGAATTCGCGGGCCGCGAGTTTTCTCAACAGCTGGATGAGGAGCGGGACTCCTCCGATCGCCAGCGCGACAAGGAGCGGGATTTGCGATAGGAGAGCGGGCGCGCGAAAGGCGAATCGCAGCAGCAGGTGCACGAAAATCGCCGCGAACGCGACGGCCGCGATGAAATCAGGATTCGCTATAACGGCTAGCTTTTTCAGCGCACCGATGCGCCGAGGCGCGACAGGCCGCTCCGCTTGCTCTTCCGATGTTTTCTCCGTTAGCGGCATGAAGCTGGACCGCGCCTGTGTTTGACCGAACTTGCCTTTCCTGCCGGCGCGGCGCCTCCCAGCGATTCCTTGCCTAAAACGTACCACACACGGGCGCGGACGAATGCATGGAAGTAGCGGCAGCGCTATTCCGGTTTTCGCCCCAGGGCTGGAGATCAGGCCAGTTAGGACTGCGATTTATGCCCCGCGAAGAATTTGCGGCCAGCGAGCAAAAAGCATATGCCTGGCGATCCACAAGAAACAGGACAAGTACCGTTGCTTCTATGGTTTACGTGCAAGTTAGTGGTGGCATCTGACGTGCTCATTCCCTGTGGTTGTTGAAAAGAGGTGCGTCACAATTGACGCGTTACTGCCGGACGGAGTTGCAGCGGCGATTTCGACGGACTTCCGTTTGGTTCCACAGCGGGCCCGCCCCGGTATTGACTTCAGGACAGGGGCTCAGGTCATCGCTTCCGATGGCCTCTTCGAATCGGTCGCCTAATGCAATCAACCAATGAGGCAAGCAGGCGTTGCGACGAGTTCATCGCATCTTTGCAATACGCATCTCGGAATAAGACGTAAGCTGGCGCTGGTTGCGGGAAATACCGGCCCAGGCAGGCGAGCGTTGCGCAATGACTGAGAACGCACAATCCGTGGGATCCAAATGGCGCGAGCGCCTGAAAGCGCTGAGCAACTTCCGCCCGTTGGCCAAACTGGTCTGGGAGGCTGCGCCGAGCGTGGTTGTAGCAGAGTTGGTGGTTCGCGCGATAGCCGCTCTATTGCCCTTGTCAATGTTGTGGGTCACGAAATACATCATCGATGCGATTGTGAATTACAGGCATGCGGCCGCACTGCCGAAATATTTCTGGTGGCTGGTGGTTTTGGAATTTGCTCTCGCCTGCCTGGGTACCATTCTCGGTCGCGCGATCGACTACTGCGACACCGTGCTGGCCGACAAGTACGCCCGCTACATCAGCGTCAAGATCATGGACCACGGCTCGCGTTTGGATCTGATCTCGTATGAGGATCCGGTCTTCTACGACAAGATGGAACGCGCCCGCGTGCAAGGCACCGACCGGATCGTGATGATTCAGGCCAGCGGGCGCTTGTTCCAACAGTTCATCACCACGGCCAGCTTGGCCGCCGCCATCATCAAATTTTCTCCGCTGCTCCTCGTTGGACTCATTGTCTGCGTGGTTCCGGCGTTCCTGGGCGAGACCCATTTCGCATTTCTCGGTTATTCGCTGAACTTCCAGCAAACTCCGGCAAAGCGCGAAATGGAGTACCTGCGCGTTCTGGGCGGCAGCAAAGAAAGCGCTAAGGAACTGAAACTGTTCGGTCTGGGCCCGCTGTTCGTCCGGCGCTACACCGAAATGTCCGATGCACTGCACCATCAAAACGTGTCGCTCGCGAAGCGCAAGCTCTTGGTAGGTGCCTTCCTCACACTGCTCGGGACTGCCGGTTACTACGGAACCTACGCCTACGTGATCTACGAAACCATTGCCGGCGTGCTGACGATCGGGACGCTGACCCTTTTGGCCGGCGCAATTTCAGGAGCGAGCAGCAATATTCAGCAACTCTTCTCGACGTTCTCCAACATCGCCGACCAGGCGCTTTTCATGGCGGATCTTCTCGAGTTCTTCGAGATGAAGCCGAAAGTCGTTTCCAAGCCCGGCGGCTTGCGCATGCCGCGCCCCATCGCCCAAGGGTTTGAATTTCGCGATGTCTCGTTTTCCTATCCCGGAAATTCCCGGCTGGTACTAGACCGCATCAATTTCCGCCTGCGTCCCTCGGAACGGATCGCTTTGGTGGGAGAGAACGGCCAAGGCAAAACCACGATCGTCAAGCTCTTGACGCGCCTTTACGACGTGACGTCCGGACAGATCCTGCTCGATGGTATCGATATTCGCGAGTACGACCTCGAAGACTTCTGGGGCGAAATCGGCGTCATCTTTCAGGACTTCATGCGTTACGAGATGACTGCCGCGAGAAACATCGGGCTCGGGCGGGTGGAGCACTGTGACGATCTATTCCGGATTCGAGCCGCCGCTCAGAAAAGCTTTGCCGAACAAGTGATTCGCCGCCTGCCCGGAGGATTCCAGCAGACGCTTGGCGTTCGCTTTGAAGGCGGTGTGGAACTCTCCGGCGGAGAGTGGCAGCGGATCGCACTCGCGCGAGCTTATCTGCGCGATGCGCAGGTGCTCATTCTCGACGAACCCACCGCGGCGCTGGACGCGCGGTCGGAGCACGACCTCTTCCAGCGGTTCGCGGATCTAACGACCGAAAAAATGTCGGTCTTGATTTCACACCGCTTCTCGACCGTCCGCATGGCGGACAGAATTCTCGTGCTGGAGGGCGGCAAAATCGCGGAACAGGGTCCGCACGACGAACTGGTCAAGTATGGCGGTCGCTACGCTGAAATGTTCGAGCTGCAAGCGGCTAATTATCGATGAGGGCAGGAAGCTAAAATGGCCACGGTACATCATTCTCGATTCGATCCCGGCTTAACGCCGCCACCGGAGATCCCCGGCGGCAACGGCGTACACGATGAGCTTTCATTCGCAAGCCTGCGTTTATCCGTGGGCATGGGGGACGAAAAGTTGCGCGCGGAAGCATCCCACGCAGCGCGCTCGTGGCACCTCATCGACGCGGCTGAAGTCAACGAGCCCTTCGCCAGGAAATTGGGAGTAGCCTCGAAACAAATCGGGCGTGTCGCCGAGCGCCTTCAGCAATCGGTTTCGTGCGGAGCCGTTCTGCACGGCGACGCCTCCGTGCTCTTGGCGCATGTGATGCCCATCCGCACGGCGCTTCGCGAATGCAGGGAAGCTCTTCGCGCCAAGTCCGCCCTTCCACGAGTGGAACGAGACGACTGGAACACCCCAATCCCCCGGGTGTACGCGGTGTCCGTCAGCTACCTGAACGCGTCTGATGAGACCTTCGACGAGATTCGGTTCCCGGTCTTCGCCGAGGCGGTTCAAAAAGAGTCCCCTCTCCAGATGAAGGAACTCTGGAACCTGAAGGCTTACCTCGAATTTGCGCTCCTGGAGCGCATCGCGGAATTGGTTCAGCACCTTCGCAATCAAACCTCCTCGCAAATCAATATTCTGAACGCCAAGAACCCAGGGCGGCTACGCCGATGTGCGGAAAGCCTGCGACGAGTTCTGGAGCTCGACTGGAAGAAATTGTTCGAGCAAATTGACGAGACCGACAAGATTTTGCGAACAGACCCGCTTCGAGTCTACGCAAAGATGGATTTCGAAAGCCGGGACGCTTACCGGGCTGCCATCGGCAATATGGCCGTTCGCTCGAGCTATAGCGAGCAGGAAATCGCGCAGGAGGCCATCGTCCTGGCCCGTCAATCGCAGCGCGCAAGTGGCTGGACCGGCAGAGCAAAGGAACGGCGGACCCATGTCGGGTACTACCTGATCGGTCCCGGGCAGAAGACGCTAAAACAGCGCATCGGCTACCGGCCGAGGCTTTGGGAACGAGTCCGGAGTACGGCCATCGAGTCGCCGGACTACTTCTACTTCGTCTCCCTCGAACTGGCGACTCTCGCTTTGATTGTGTCTGCACTTGCACTGCTGCACGCTCGTCCTCCGGCTGTCTGGGTTCTCGTTCTATTCTTGCTGGCAGCAGTCGAATCCGCCATAGCCATCACGAATTCCGTGGTCACTGCCCTGCTTCCTCCGCACAAGTTGGCGAAGCTCGATTTTTCAAAGGCTATACCGGACGACTGCGCGACGATCGTGGTCGTGCCGGCGCTGCTCACCAGCGAAATGCAAGTCAGAAAAGCCGTCAAGGATCTGGAAATACGGTTCCTGGGCAATCGGGACCGGAATCTCCACTTTGCGTTGCTCACCGATCCTCCGGACTCGAAGCAGCAGGTCGATGAAAAAGACGCGCTGGCCGGACTCTGCTCTGAACTCATACAGCAGCTCAACAAGACCTATGGCGGCAAAAAGAGTGGAGCGTTTCTTCATTTCCATCGGCCGCGCACGTTTAACCCCCGCGAGAATGTTTGGATGGGTTGGGAGCGAAAACGGGGAAAACTGCTTCAGTTTAACCGGTTTTTGCTTGGGCAGGAGGATGCTTTCCCGGTGAAAGCCGGCGACCTCGCGGTGCTCTCAAATGTCCGTTACGTGATTACCCTCGACGCCGATACGCAGCTGCCAGCAGGCGCGGGTCACCGAATGGTCGGGGCTCTTGCCCACCCCCTTAATTCGGCCGTCATTGATGCCGCCTCGAACACCGTTGTGGAGGGATACGGCATCCTGCAGCCGCGCGTGGAAATTAGCGCTCGTTCAGCTCATCGCTCGCGCCTTGCCTCCCTGTTCTCGGGGGAAACCGGACTCGATATCTACACGCGGGCCGTTTCGGACGTGTATCAGGACCTCTTCGGCGAGGCCATTTTTAGCGGCAAGGGCATCTACGAAATCTCGACGTTCCAGAAAGTCCTCGACAACCGATTGCCGGTCGATTCGATTCTGAGTCACGATTTGATCGAGAGCGCTTACGCCCGGGCGGGTTTGCTGAGCGACGTGGAAATAATTGACGACTATCCCTCGACGTTTAGCGCGCTGAATCGCAGAAAACACCGCTGGATCCGCGGCGACTGGCAGATTAGCCCTTGGCTGTTGCCGCGCGTGCGCGATTCATTTGGCCGCGTGGTCCGCAATCCCGTCAGCCATGTCTCACACTGGAAAATACTCGACAACCTTCGCCGGTCGTTGACGGACGTTACGGTCTTCGCGGCGCTTTTGTACGCCTGGTTCGCAATGCCGCAGGATGCGATCGAATGCACTCTCGTCTTGCTCGCCGTTTTGCTCTTTCCACTCTATCTGCGGATTGGCGCGGGAATTCTGCAGGCTAGGCGGAACTTGTTCTCCGGCCAGTTCTGGAAGAGTCTCTACTCCGACTGGGCGTCGAACCAAGCGAGAATTTTCTTTCGCCTTGTGTTTCTCTGCCAGCAGGCGTTGCTCGCCGCGGACGCCATCATTCGGACGTTGGTTCGCATGAAATTCACGCACCGTCACATGCTGGAGTGGGAGACCGCTGCCGACGCCGAGTCCGTTACCCGAGGCGAGCACGTTGTGGACACGCACGTTCGTGCGAGCGCACTTCTTTCCATCGGCATCGGGATAATGCTGGCTATCGTGCACGCTGCGGTGCTTTGGACGGCTCTCCCGTTTCTCCTGTTGTGGGCCGCTTTGCCGAAAATCAGCGTTTGGCTTGATAAGCCGGCGCCATCGCGCCAGCCGGCGCTGAACCGCGACGAACAAGCCCTGATTCGAAATGCGGGGTTGCGTACGTGGAGATTTTTTCGGGAATTCAGCGGCTCCGCGGAAAACTGGCTGGTTCCGGATTTCGTGCAGCAAACGCCGCCCGCTGTGGCGCATCACATCTCCCCTACGAACCTCGGCCTGTTGCTGAACGCTCGACTCGCAGCTTACGATCTTGGGTATCTCACGCCGGGCGAACTCGCCGAATATACCGAGCGGACTTTCCAATCCATCGACCGCATGCCCAAGTGCAATGGACAGCTTTATAACTGGTATTCGACGCACACTCTGAAACCCTATGAGCCCCTGTTCGTCTCGACCGTGGACAATGGCAATCTGCTTTGCAGCCTTTGGACGCTGAAAGAAGGTTGCCGGGAGAGTGTCAGCCATCCCATTTTCCGTCCTGTCGCATGGCAGGCGATCATCGATCACGTCGATCTGCTCGCTGAGATCATTATCGACGAGCCTGAATCGGAAGACCTCACCGCAGCCGTCGAGGATCTTAAGCAACGGATTGAAATGCTTTCAGGCGCCGCCAGGGACCAGTTTGAGACTTTTGCGACGCTTGAGGTTGATACGGCCATCTTCCTCGAAAAGTTGGCTGAGTGCTCTGCCGGAGAAGAAGTCCGTTGGTGGGCCGGCGAACTCGAATGCCGGGTAAAGCAATTAGCCGCCTCGATTGCCGATTTTACGCCTTGGCTGCGTCCTGGATATTCCGCGGTGCGCGATCAAATCGGAAGCAAAATCCCGCGACTATCCGATCTGAGCTTGGAGAATAGTTCAAAAGCATATGCCAGCATGGAATCAGCGGTTCGCCGTTTCCTGAATCATTCCGATGCGACCGCCTCCGTGCGCGCCGCCGCAGCGCACCTCCTCAACGATCTGGAGCGGTCGGCGGCCCTGGCAAAGGGACTTCACGACCGGCTACTTCGTTTGGCCGATGCTGCCCAGGGTCTTGCGGACGGAATGGATTTCAGCATCTTCTTTGACGAAAAGCGCGAGATGCTTTCGATCGGCTACGATGCCGGCCAAGGATGCATCAGCAAGTGGCACTATGACTTGCTTCCATCCGAAGCGCGTTCGGCTGCGTTTATCGGTATCGCGCAGGGATCCATCCCGCACGAGACCTGGTTTCGCCTTGGCCGTTTCCACGGCACTCACGACCGCCAGCCGCTCCTGTATTCCTGGTCGGGTACGATGTTCGAATACCTCATGCCGTGTCTGTGGACGAAGTCCCATCGAAATTCACTGCTGGAGCGCAGCGCTCGGGCAGCGATCCGCGTCCAGCAGAAGTTTGCGGAAGAAAAGGGAGGCATTCCGTGGGGAGTTTCCGAATGCGCGTGCAACGCGTACACGCCCGACGGTCATTACCTATATCATGCTTTCGGCGTCCCGAAATTGGCCTTGCACCGCGATGAATACTCGAATGACGTCGTGATCGCTCCGTATGCGACGTTCTTGGCCATGATGCTCGAACCCGTTGCGGCTGTGCGGAACCTGGAAAAAATAAAAGGACTCGGCTGGCTGGGAGCTTATGGATTTTACGACGCGGCCGATTTCACAAGCCGTAGGATCGCGCGCGGCAAACGGCACGAGATCGTTCGTACTTGGATGGCCCATCACCAGGGAATGACCCTGGTAGCAATCGCCAACGTCTTGTGCGATTCATCGATGCAGCGGCGATTCCATGCGGATTCACGAGTGGCCGCCGCCGAACGGGTACTGCACGAGATGCCGCCGCGAGCGATTCCGGCTTGGGAGCAAGAGATCGCCGCAGCTTTTCGGCCCGCTGATTCCGATTCGGTAGCCGAGGTCGCAAAACCTGCCGCGTAGCTCCGGAGCGTTGTCGCATCAACCGCGGCAGCCACCACGCAGTACAGGACGCAGTCCGCTTGATCCGGACGAAAGGCTCAATCGTGAGGCTTTCTTTTCGGGCGTTCATCGCCGCCACAATCCTACTCTCGTCCGCCGCACTGATCGGTGCAGCTCGAAACCCACGCGAGGATCGTCCGCGCATGAGCCGGCAGGCCACCGGTGCTCCGACCGTTCGGGATATTCGCGTCGAGCCCAACGCCCCAAGCCACCCGTTTCCTCATTATTGGGAACAGATGTTCGGATCGGGTCGCGCGATCCTAAGCCTGCGAGCCAGTTACCGCCAGGACCTTCGAGAGGTGAAGCAAGCGACTGATTTCAAGTACATTCGCTTTCACGGAATATTTGATGACGATGTGGGAGTCTACAGCGAAGACGCCGCCGGCAATCCAGTCTACAATTTTTCTTACGTCGATCAGATTTATGATGGATTGCTCGAAAACGGCATTCGTCCGTTCGTCGAGCTGAGCTTCATGCCTAAGCAGCTCGCTGCAAGTCCGGTCGAGCAAGCCTTCTGGTACCACCCGATCGTGTCACCGCCGAAAGACTGGAACAAATGGGCCGATCTCATCACCCAATTTGCGCGTCACCTAGTGGATCGATATGGAATCGACGAGGTCTCGCAATGGTACTTCGAAGTCTGGAACGAGCCGAATCTTGACTTTTGGGCAGGCGAGCCCCGGCAAGAAACCTATTATCATCTGTACGACGTCACCGCCCGCGCTTTGAAATCCGTGAGTCCACGCCTGCGGGTCGGTGGTCCCGCTACGGCGCAAGCTGCGTGGATCGGCAGCTTCATCCAGCACACCGTCGAAAATCACGTGCCTCTCGACTTCGTTTCCACGCACGTGTACGGCAACGACTCGCCCGAGAACGTTCTCGGAATTAATCGTCCCGTGTCTCGCAATCAGATGGTCTGCCTCGCCGCTCGAAAGGTCTACGACCAAGTAAAAGCGTCACCTCGACCGGACATCCCGATCATCTGGAGCGAGTACAACGCGAGCTACAAAAACGAATCGGACGTTACGGATTCTCTCTACATGGGCCCGTGGCTGGCGAACACGATCCGCCAATGCGACGGGCTGACCGACATGATGTCGTATTGGACCTTCTCGGACGTCTTTGAGGAACAAGGCGTGGTCAGAAAGCCGTTTTACGGAGGATTCGGCCTGATCGCCGAAGACAATCTGCCGAAGCCGTCATTCAATGCTTTCAAGCTCTTGCACGAATTGGGCGACGTGCGCATCGAGCTTCATTCGGATTCGGCGCTGCTGACGCGGCGCGTCGATGGCACGCTCGTGATGGCCGTGTGGAACTTGTTCTTGCCGGAAGAGACCGGCGAAGCGAAGACCTTCGATATCGCTATCGATGGACTGAAAGGCCGCACGCCCGTTCTGGTGTCTCGCTTGGACGCCACGCACGGATCGCTGCTGGAAACCTACAGCAAAATGGGTCGTCCCGCGTATCCTACGCGCGAACAAATTGCTGAACTTCGCCGCGCCGCCGAATTGCCTCCGCCCCAAACGATGCACTTCAAAAATGGCAAGTTAAAACTCGCGATTCCTCCGCAAGGTCTGGTCCTTCTCGAATTCAAATAAGCAATTCGCTATCGCAATCTGATCCGGAGTCTAGCCATTGAACCGGTAATTCGGGCCGTTCGGGTGAAATCCCGCGCGTTGCATTCCTCGCCGAGCCTCGGGATTCTTCATAAACGTATCCCAAACGAATCCAGAGCGCGCGTTTTCCGCCATCACCATGGTGATTCCCGTGTCGATGCCGATCACGTCCGTGTCGTACCAGTTCGTCAGCGGATTGAACGCGTCCACGAAGCCATAACGGCTCCACGCCTGCTTCCCGTAGCGCTCTTTGATCGTCTTGAGCACCCGTACTGTTTCCTGTGGCAGAAACGGAAGCGATCCGCCCGCCGCGCAAGGAACAACCGTCCCGTCGATCGGGCCCGTCGCCGGAGGACCGCCCCAAGCGACGTACCCGTTGACGGAATCCGACGCCGTGATTCCCCACAGATCGTCCGTGTAGTCCGGAAACTGGCCGGCCAGATCGATGCAAAATCGCTTGTGAGCCTCGGTGGCAAGCTTGGAGTTCTGGAAGTAATCGGCGTAGCGGTCGTGCTTGTTCCGAAAATCGAACCAGGCTTGCGAATACTGATGAATGAAAAGCGGAGCGAACGACCCAATATACCGGATTCCGTCGTAAACGAAAGGCACGCGTTTCCATGCGTCCCAACTCGCTCTTGGCAAAGGATACGTCGACGAGCCCAGCCCCAGCAGATACATCATCATCAGTTCGCTGTAGTCGTTCCATCGGCTGGGAAGAAATCCGGTCTCCGGCGTCCAGCCGTGCGACAGGATGCTCGTGTCCTCGGATAACCAGGTCCACTCGACCCGCTCAAAGATTCTGCGCCCCACATCTTCGATTTCCCAGTGCCCGAAGTGCTCGCAGCAGGTCAGTACTCCGCAGAGCAAGATTGCCGTATCGATGGAGGAAACTTCGGAGTCGAATTGCCGTTCGGCTGTATTGATGTTGGCCCAGTGGTAGAAGAATCCCCGGTGGTTCGGCAGCTTTCTCCAAAGAAAGCGAAGTGTGTTCAGGACCCGCTGGTGAGCCTGCGAACGCGGAATGTAGCCACGAGCATCGGCGATGCAAATTGCCGTTAGGCCGAATCCGAGCGCCGCAATGCTCCCAAGCTCGTTCTGCTTCTCGCTGAATACGTTGGCGCGGTCCCTGACCAGACCGGTGTCGGGGTTTGCCTGTTCCCAGAAGAACCGGAAGCTGCTTCGCTCCACCTCGTCCAAAAGCGCGTCTTCAGCAGGCGACAAGGGGACTTGGCCCGGCAGCGGCGTGAACCGCGCGGTTAGTGTCGGCTGGCGTTGCTTTCCGGTTGACGCATCGAGGCCCCAATCCACGGCGGCTGCCAGCGGAAGGCAAGCACCGCCGCGAATCGCCTGCTCCAGCAGCTTACGCCGGGTAATTTTTCGCGAGAAGATATCGCGCATCCCCAAAATTATAGCCGCTCTTCCGCAGTGATAAAGCCGAATGCGGCGCGAAAGCACACATCCGTTCACCGAACCGGCTTGCCAGCGAGAATTCGACTCCTCGGCAAGAAGCCTTGCTGATATCCTCCCAATATAGGCGAATTCATGGGCAGCCGAAGACGAATTGCGCTATCCATAGCGATCCTGGCGGCGGTTGGAGTGGCAGCCGGCCTGGGAGCAACGGTGTGGCTGCATCGCGCACGCCACATCGTGATGCAAGGCGCCGTAATTAAGCAGGATGCCGACGTAAACAAACAGTCGCCGATTGCCAACGTTCAGATCAGCGTCCAGGGCGCCAAGGTCCCGATCGTCACGAAATCTGATTTCTCCGGTTTCTTTAGCCTGCAGTTGCCGCTCGGCGCGCGTCCGGGCGAATCGGTCGTCCTCCAGTTCCGCCATCCCGATTACCTGCCGCTCGAAGTATCGGAGCTTATCGGCAATCAACTCTACATTGTGAGCATGACCCCGGTTCACAAGCGCAAAGCCGCGGTTACCGGCCCACTCGTAAAGCTATCGAACATAAGGGTTCGTTACTCCACTCAAGCGGAAACGCAGGTAAACATCGGCAGCGAAATCACTACTTTCGAGGTGAAGAGTCAGGCCAATGTTCCGTGTAACGGGCAAGAACCGTGTTCACCCGATGGCCGCTGGAAGGCCAGCATTGGTTCGGCATCTCTGGACGCTGGCCAGGGCAACGTCTTTGACGACGCCAGAGTTTCCTGCATTGCTGGGCCATGCCCTTTCACGAAGATCGTGACCGACCACTATTCGCACCCGAGCCGCACCATCAGCGTCTCCGTGCTGGGCTGGTCCGGCACAACAACCTTTCTCATGCAGGGCGAAGTCTTCCGCCGCGAAATCAGCAACCCCGTTCGCGAGATGTACCCGGTCATTTTTGGGGGCTCGATCAACTTCAGCCTGCCGCCCCCCGCCGAAGGGCCGTCGCTGGAAGCCGAAGTAAATTCCATCGAAACGATATTTCCCTTGGGTCCTAACCCATCGGTTCCGTGGGCCAATTGCAACGTGCACGTAGCCAAGACCCAATCAAGAAGTTATCGCTGCGAGTTGAAGCCCGGCTATCAGCTGGTCCCGCGCTGAACCGGCGGAAGTTGTGATGGCCTCGGATACATGTGATGCGACTTCTCAGCGCCTTTCGGGAAACCTGCTTGAGCGCTCGGCCCCGCGCTGCCCTCGCCGGAAACGTGCGCGACAAAATTACTCAACTTTGTCGGCCGTCGAGGCTCGCAGCGCCCCCTGCCGAAGGGCGCGCTCTTTGAGCTGCGCGAATAGAATCGGCACCAGGATCATCACCGCAATCGTGGACGAAACCATCCCGCCGACGATCGGCGTGGCGATCGGCTTCATCACGTCCGAGCCGACTCCCGATTCCCACAGAATCGGCGCCAGGCTCGCGATCACCGCAAACACCGTCATCAGCTTCGGCCGCAACCGGCGCACCGCGCCCTCGATCGTTGCTTCTTCAACGTCCTCGTGCGCCAGCGGCAGCCCGGACGCAATCCGTTTATCGAGCGCCTCGTGCAGGTACACGACCATCACCACCGCCGTCTCCACCGCGATTCCGAATAGGGCGATGTAACCGACCGCCACCGCCACGCTGAACTCATATCCGAGCAACCGCTGCAGGATCAGCCCGCCCGTCAGCGCGAAAAACACCGGAAAGAACAGGATCGCCGCCTCCGCCGCCGAATCGAACACCATATATAGCAGCAGGAAAATCGTGAAAAACACGACCGGCAGGATCAACTCCAGACGCTGCTTCGCGCGCACTTCGAATTCGTATTCTCCCGACCACGTATATGTGTACCCCGGCGGCAGCTTCAGCTTCGCCTTCAGCAGCCGGTCGGCGCTTTGCACGAACCCGCCGTAATTGGTCGTGTTCAAATCGATGAATACGTAGCCTGTCAGCTGCCCTTCCTCGTCGCGGATCATCGCCGCTCCGCGCGAAAAGTAAACTTTGGCAACCTCGCCGAGGGGAATCTGCGCGCCGGTCGGCGTCGCGATCACAACCTGGCGCAGTTGGTCCAAATTGTCGCGAAAATCCCGGCTGTAACGCACATTGATCGGAAAGCGCTCGCGCCCTTCCACATTTTCCGCAACGTCCTCGCCTCCAATTCCCGACTCCACCGCGCGCTGCACGTCGGCCACCGTCAGTCCGTATCGGGCCGCCGCCGCTCGATCCGTTTCCACGTTCACGTAAAATCCTTGCGCCACGCGCTCGGCAAATACCGAACGCGTCTGCGGCAGCGACGAAAGAATCTGGTTTATCTGCGTTCCAACCGCCTCGATTCCCTCCAGGTTTGGTCCCTGAATCTTCATTCCCACCGGAGTCTTGATGCCCGTCAATTCCATGTCCAGGCGGTTTTGCACCGGCATCGTCCACGTATTGGAAAGTCCCGGAAACTGCAGCTTCGCGTCCATCTGCGAGATCAGCTTGTCGTACGTCATCCCCGCGGGCCACTCGTGCCTCGGCTTGAGCATGATGGTGGTGTCGTACATCGAAAGCGGCGCGTTGTCCGTCGCGCTATCGGAGCGTCCCACGGTTCCAAACACGGTCTCCACTTCCGGAAACGACCGAATAATCCGGTCCTGCTCCTGCATCAGCGCTGTCGCCTGCGTGATCGAAATTCCCGGCAACGCCGTCGGCATGTAAAGAGCCGATCCTTCAAATAGCGGAGGCATGAACTGGCTTCCAATTCGCCGCGCCAGCGGCACCGTCAGCGCCAACACCAAAATCGCCAGCAGAATGGTCGTTTTTCGAAAACGCAGCGCCAGTCGCAGGATCGGCAGGTAAATCGCCTGCGTCGCTCGGGAAAATGGGTTTTTCGATTCCGGCCGCAACTGTCCGCGAATGAATAGCGGCATCAGAATCGGCACCAGCGTCACCGCCAAAATCGACGAGAACCCGATCGCCAGCGTCTTCGTCCACGCCAGCGGGCGAAACATCCTTCCTTCCTGGGCCTCGAGAAGAAATACCGGAAGGAACGACACGACAATGATGATTAACGAAATAAAAAGCGCCGGCCCCACTTGCTTCGCCGCTCGAAGCAGAATGCGCCGCCGCTCGCGTTCGGTTATCGGCGCGTTCTCCGCCACATGAGCTGGTGCGGTCTCCGTCGCAACGGGTGGTTCGGTTTCTGCGGCATCCTGCGCAAGCGTCGGCGCCGATGGCGCTGGCCGATCGTCGGCCGCCGGGCCTTCCTGGCTCTCCGAAAGATGCCGGTATCCGTTTTCCACCATCACGATGCTCGCGTCCACCAGCACGCCTATCGCGAGCGCCAACCCTCCCAGCGACATGATGTTCGTCGAAACATGCAGGTAGTACATCGGAATGAACGACGCCACGATCGCGATCGGAATCGTCAGAATCGGAATCAGCGCGGACCGAAAATGAAACAAAAACATAATCGTCACCAGGCTGACGATGATCGCTTCTTCGAGCAGGTCGCGCTGCAGCGTATGAATCGACTCCTTGATCAATCCCGAGCGGTCGTAGCCCGACTTGATTTCCACTCCCGCCGGAAGCGACGGCGCAATCTGGGCCAGCTTCTTCTTCACTCCGTTAATCACGTTCAGCGCGTTCATGCCGAAGCGCATCACTACGATTCCGCCAACCGTCTCACCCTCGCCGTTCCAGTCGGCCGCACCGCGCCGGATGTCCGGGCCGAACGTCACCGTCCCCAAATCGCGAATCAGTACAGGCGTGCCGTTCTTCGTCGCCACCGGCACGTTCTCCAAATCGTCGAGCGACTTCAGATATCCCAGCCCGCGGACCATGTACTCCGCGCCGCCAAACTCCAGCAATCTCCCTCCCACCTCGTTCGTGCTCTCGCGCACCCGCTCGATCACGGTTCGCAGCGGAATGTTGTAGGCGCGCAGCTTGTCCGGGTCCAAATTCACCTGATATTGCCGGACGTACCCGCCGATCGTCGCAACTTCCGCGACTCCCGGCACCGATTCCAACTGGTAGCGAATGTACCAATCCTGCAGGCTGCGCAAGTCCGCCAGGCTGTACTTGTGCGTGTGGTCGAGCAGCACGTACTCGTAAACCCATCCCGCGCCGGTCGCGTCGGGCCCCAGCACGGGATGCACACCCTCCGGCAGCTCGCCCTGAATCTGCTGCAGATATTCCAGAACGCGCGAACGAGCCCAATACAGATCCGTTCCGTCCTTGAAGATCACGTACACGTACGAATCGCCAAACATGGTTTGCGCCCGCACGTCCTTCACGTCCGGCGCCGCGAGCAGCGTCGTCACGATCGGGTAGGTCACCTGATCTTCGATCAAGTTGGGCGGCTGCCCAGCCCACGGCGTGTGAATGATTACCTGCACGTCGGAAATGTCCGGCAGCGCGTCCAGGGGAATGCCCCGCATCGTCCAGATGCCCGCCAGCACCAGCAGCAGCGTGCCCGCGAAGACGAGAAAGCGATTACGTGCGCACCAATCCATCCATCGCGAAATCACGTTATATTCCTCCCGTGGCGTTCACGTTGAGCTGTTTGGTCAGGATCGTTTGCCCGTCCTTGCTCGCCGCAATCGTCACTTGCCACGTTCCGCCGCTGCCCAATTGCCCCGGTCCTTCGTAGACGCCGTTGCCTTTGTCGCTCAGACTCACCACGGCTTTCATCGCCGCCATGCCCATCGCCGGCATCGCGGGCATGTAGAACGTCACCGTCACCTTCGCGCCCGAAATGGCCGCTCCTTTCGCGTCCGTCAACTTCACGCGAAACACGTTGCTGCCCTTCCGCGGCGGATTCGGGTCCGAAGTCAAATCGGCCTTGGCTTGTGGAGCATTGTTCATCGCCGCCGCTTCGCCCGCTCCAGGAGGCGGCGGAGCAAACGAGCCCAGCGCCGCTTGCAGCTGGCTTTCCGAGTCGATCAGGAAGTTGGCTGACGTGACGATTCGCTCGCCCTGCTGCAAACCTTTCAGCACCGTGTACTCGTCGCCCGCCTGCTGCCCGAGTTGCACCTCCCGCGGCTGCAGGTATCCGTCTCCGCGGTCCACGAATACGATCTCTCGCGTGCCGGTCTGCAGCACTCCGCTCGCCGGAATCGCCAGCTGATCGCCCAGCGGCAAGCGCAGGTCGACGTTCACGAACATTCCCGGCGTGAGCGTCAACTTCGGATTCGAAAATACCAGCCGCACGCGCGCGGTGCGCGTGGTCATGTCCACATCGGGATACACGAAATCCACTCGCCCGTGAAATGTCCTTCCCGGATAGGAATCGACCGTCAGCAAGGCCGGCTCGCCCGCGTGTATGCGTCCCAGATCGTTCTGAAAAACTTGTGCGAACACCCACACCGTCGAAAGATTGGCGATTGTGTACAGCCGCGTATCCGGCTGCACCGTCAAATTCGGCAGCGCATTTCGCTCGGTGATATATCCCGATACCGGCGAATCCACTTCCAGATCCTGCTGGATCTTGCCGGTCGACTCGAGCCTTGCGATTTCGCGCGGAGGCAGATTCCACTGCTTCAGCCGGTCCGTGGACGCCGAAACCAGCGAATCGATCCCGCTGGCCACTCCCGGCACAGTGCTTTTGGACAAGCTCTGCGCCTCCTGCTTCGCGATCAAATACTCGCGCTCCGCGGACACCAACTCCGGGCTGTAAATCGTAAATAGCGGCTGTCCCTTGCGGACGTATTGATACGTCGCATCCGCAAAAACCTTCTCGATGTAGCCCGAGAAACGCGTCTGTACGTACGACAGTTGCGTTTCATCAACCGCCACGTTTCCCGTGGTTCGTATGTCGTCCACGATCGGCATTCGTTCCACCACGCCGAATTTCACGTCGATCGATTGCAGTCGCTGGGGAGAGAGCTGCACCGGTGCGAGCGGCGCCTCCACCGACGGCGCGCTGTTCTCTGCCCCGGACGCCATGGCTACGCTCTCCGATTCCGCGGCTTGTGCCGTTCGCCCCCCTCGTTCGTAATACCAACCTCCGGCCACGGCTCCGATCAGCAGCAGATTTGCCGTTAGCGCCGCGTAAAAAGCTTTTCGATAGTTCTTCATTTTTCTTCCCCTGTGCGCGTCTCAGCGCAGCGTCAGTCCCGTTAATTCCTCGATTTGCGCGATGGCCGTCTCGTGCTCGGAAAGCGTCTGCCAGTACCGCTCGTCCACGTTCAGCACGTCCACAAACGACGCCAGCAGCGCCTGAAAATCCTCTCGATCGGATTGATACGCCGCCAGCCCTGCCTGGAACTCCGCCCGTGATTGCGGCTGCAGCCCCTCGCGATAAATCTTCAAAAGTTCTGTCGATCGCGCCTCGATGGCGTAATCCTGCCGCAGCGCCGCCGCCACTCCTTGCTTTTGCGCTTCGAGGTCGTTCGCGGCCTCCGAACGGCTCGCTTCCGCTTCCGCCAGCGCCTTTTCGTTTCGACGGCTGCGGTAAATCGGGATGCGCATGCCAAACGTCAACGCGTAATGCGCTCGGTATTGAAATGGATCCGTCCGCAGCCACATATAAGTGATGTTGAAATCCGGATCGAAATTCTTGTGCGCCAGATCGACTTCGAGTCCCGCTTTCTGCACCATTCGCTGCGTCCCGGCGATCGAAGGATTGCTCGATCCAGCCGCCGCCAGCAGCTCGTCGTACGTGTATGAAACGGGCGTTTGCGTGAGTTCGGCCACCGCGACGTCCGGCGAAGTCTGCGGCCGGTTCAGCAGTTCCTTCAGCTTCGCTTCGGTGGTGTCGGACTGCATCTGCGTCATCGTGATTTCCCGCAACAGCTGGGTCTGTTCGAGCTGCGCCTGCAGCACGTCCTGCTGGCTCGCCAGCCCGCTCCGGTACCGCGCCTCCGCCGATTGCTCCACTTCCTTCAGCAGCTGCCCATCGCCGTGCAGAATCGTCAGCCGCGTCGCCAAATAGCCGAGCTGGTAGTAGTTCGCTTTCACTTGGGCCAGCACAGCTCGCCGTACCGACTCGTACGACTGCTCCTGCACTTCGGCTTGTTTCTCGGCGATCTTGCCGCGCAGCCGCAGCTTTCCCGGAAATGGAATGTCCTGCGAAAAACCGAGCCCCACGTCCGCCATCTCGGTATTGGTGTAACCGGAAAATGGGCGCGGGCTGCCCACGCTCACCTGCTCCACCATCACTTCGGGATCGGGCAGAGTGGAAACTTGCGACGGCACCTGTTGCGCCGCCCGCCAGTTCTCTTGAGCCGCTCGTATCCGCGGATTGTTTCGCCCTGCCTCGGCCAGCAAATCGGAGAGCTTTGCAGGCACCGCCGGTGCGGCGGCCTCTTGAGCCTCGGCTGTCGCGGACCGCCCTGGCACCGCTAGAAATGCAATCGTCAGAAAAATTGCTGCGTAGTGGAGCTTCATTCGCTGTCCTTTCGATCAAGCTTGGTGCCCGCGCATGCGCGTACGGACACGAACCAGTCGCACGAATCGACACACACTCGTGCCTCGATCGGATTTAGGACAGCTTTAGATTAGGAAAGTGCAGAGAAGAGACCGCAGCGGTGGCGGCGAAGTATCCTGAACCAGCGGCGGAGCCAGCGCGGCTGAAGTGAGCGTAGCCAACTCGGGCGCATGCATCGCCTGTGTCGCAATCTGCGGAACCGCCGGAGCCGCTTCGTCCTGCTGCGATGTCTGGATCGGCGCTTTGAAGAACGTGCAGGCCATCTTGCAGTTCGCTGCCGGTGCGCTGCTGCTCTGCCGCATGTGCATGTGCATCCCAGCGGGCATCTTCATGCCCCTGCAGCATGGGCACTGCGCGTTTGCCGAGCACACCTCGGCGCACAGCACGTCTGGCGCAACGCCCAGACCCGCCAAGCTCAACGCCAATGCCAATATCAGCGAACTTCTCAACATCGCAAGGTCCCTACCCAAAGGGGGATGCGGCCATCACAACCCAGTCGCTATCTATGACGTAGGCCATTCCCGCAGCGTTTCATTCATACCGCTGCTCTGCCCGGATGGATGTGACCCTCATCACACATGCCTAATGCGTCCCGGTCGTCCGCTCGGGCGCCCGGTCCCGGAGCCCGTTTCGTGACCTTCCTTGACCTCGAACCGCAAAGCGATTACCTTGTTTGGTGGGCAGCCCATGAGCCGCAGAGCCAAATTCGTGCAGGACTTACTTGGTCTGGTACTTTTCGTCTGCACCCTCATCCCTCTGGTCGAGATGGTGTTCCGTTCAGACAACTCCATCTTCGTGGGCGGCCACGACACCCCGTCAACCTTAATTTTCGTGCTGTTGCTGGTCGAACTGAGCTTCGCAATCGCTCGCCTGCTGGCCGTCGTGCGCCCTGCGGTCTTGCGGCGCGTAGGCATCGTTGCGTCCGGCCGGTTGACTCTGCGGTCTGAATCCGTCGCGAGCGTACTGCCAACCATCTCCCCGCCCGTCCCCCTGCGCATTTAGCCACCGTTCCGAACGAGCCGGTAAGGCATTTCGCCTAAGCCTGCGAATTCCTCTGTTCGGAGCGAACTCGATGCACGCCGTACGCACACGAAAATTTCATCCGGCAATCGTGCCGATTGTCGCGGCCTGCGCCGCTCTGGCCGCCTGCGGCTGCTCTATGCAGAAATACCGCGCCGCCCCCATCGATCCCATCAAGAGCGCCGCCTCGCTCGAAGCTCGTTCTATGACCAGCGCCGGCCTTCGCGAATATTTAGCGGCCGCATCGCCCGCGCCGGCCGCTTGGCCCCCGGCACAATGGAACCTGGCCGATTTGACTCTCGCCGCCTTCTACTACAACCCCTCGCTTCAAGTGGCGCGCGAGCGCGTTGCCGAAGCGAACGCAGCCATCATCACGGCGCACGAACGGCCCAATCCCACGCTGAGCGGCAAAATCGGCGGCGAAACCGCCATCGAAACTCCCTGGCTCGCGGGCCTCGGCTTTTCCGTCCCGATTGAGACAGCCGGCAAGCGCAAATACCGCACCGCCGAAGCCAAAAAATTAGCCGCCGTATCCGAATGGGACCTCGCCGCCACCGCCTGGAGCGTGCGGGCCCGCGTCCGCAGCGCCCTCATCGATGATCTCGCCGCCAAACAAAATCTGGCTGCGCTGCGATCCGAAGAGCGCTTGCGCGCCGAACAGGTCAAGCTGTACCAACAACGCTTCTCCGCCGGCATGATCCCTCAGCCGGAATTAGACCTAGCGCGCATCCAGCGCACGCAAGCGGTCCTCAATGAGCGCGCCGCCGAAGGGCGCGTTTCGGTAACGCAAGCTGCGCTGGCCGCCGCCATTGGCGTCCCGCTTGCCGCCATCGACCCAGTTCACATCGCCTGGCCGCAATTCGACGCGCCTCCCGGCCTCGCCGCGCTCAACCCGCAAAAAATTCAGCAGGACGCCGTCATCAACCGCCTCGATATCCGCCGCGCGCTGGCCGCCTACGCCGCCGCCGAAGCAGCCCTGCGCCTCGAAATCGCGCGCCAGTATCCCAACTTTTCGATCGGCCCGAACTACTCCTACGACGAAGGCTCCCATTTTTTCTCCGTCCCCGTCTCGATCGTTCTTCCCATTTTCAATCACAATCAGGGACCGATCGCCGAGGCCGAAGCGCGCCGCCGTCAAATGGCCGCTGCGTTCCGCGCCGTGCAAGCCGCTGGCATCGCCAGTAGCGAGCAAGCCCTCGCCAAATACAAATCCGCGCTCAACGAACTGGCGCAAGCCCGCCGACTTTTGCAACAATCGCGCTCTCAGGAACAAGCGGCTCAGAAATCCCTCAGTGCCGGCCAAAGCGATCGCCTGGCCCTCAATGCCGCCCAACTCCAAACCGCGATCACCCGCGCCGCCGAGCTAAGCGCTCTCTACAAAGCGCAGCAGGCGCTCGGCGACATCGAAAACGCGGTCCAGCGCCCGCTCGTCCCGGGAGACATCCACGCACTGAACGCACAATCTCCGATGCTGAATCCCTCGCCAAGGAAGTCACCATGAGGAAATGGCTAAAGTGGTCTTTGATCGTCGCGGTCGCGCTGGCGGCAACTTCAACGGTCGGCGTCGCACTAGAAGCTGCCCATCGAACCGGCGCGAATCAAGCGAACCAAAACGATCAGCGCGATGCGGCGCCGCCGAATGCGGCTGACCAAAGTTCTACGGCGTTGGTCACCTTGGATCCGACCGCGCAGGCGCGCGAAGGCATCCGCGTCCAGCCGGTCAAAGCCACATCCATGCGCGCCGAGCTGCAAGGCACGGCGGTCATTCTCGGCGTCGCCGACCTGGCAACCGCCCGCAATAGTTACATCTCCGCCGCGCGCACCCAGCTGCAGCGCGACCGCGCCAATGTCGCCGTCCTCGAAAGCCAATACCGGCGCGTGAAAAAGCTCTACGAGCAGGACCAGAACATGTCGCTGAAAGCGATGCAGGATGCCGAAACCGCCTTTCGCAACGCGCAGGCGCAATTGGCCACCGATCAGCAGGACGCGCGCCTTCAACTCGACGTCGTTCGCCAGCGCTGGGGATCCATCGTAACCGGCTGGATAGAGTCCAGCGCTCCCGAACTCGACGCCGTTCTCGACCAACACGAATTTCTCGCCCAGGTCACCTTTCCTCCCGGTGACGCAGCCCGCCCGCCAAGCGCACTTTCGCTGGCGCTTCCGGGCAAAACGTATGCTCGCGCGATTTTCGTCTCCGCTCTGCCGCAGGTGAACCCGCAAATTCAAAGCGTCACTTATCTTTATCGCGTCCCGGCGCGCGCCGGCGTCGCCATCGGGATGAATTTGTCCGCGATGCTCCCAGTGGGTCGGCTGCTTCATGGAAGCGTCGTTCCCGAAGATGCAGTGGTCTGGTGGCAGGGCGCCGCATGGGCCTACCAGCAGACGGCCGCGAACCAGTTCTCGCGCCGCGCCGTGCCAACGAATATTCCCGTCGCCGGCGGCTATTTCGTCCCTGCAACCGCAATCGAGCCGGGAACGAAACTCGTCACTACCGGCGCATCCACGCTGCTTTCCCAGGAACTGCTCATACACAACCAGGGTGAAGAGGGTGGTGGCGATGACGACTGAAATCGAGTCTGCCTGATGCTTAGATCCATCGTACGCTTCTCGATTCGCTATCGCTGGCTGGTGATCTCGCTGGCGTGCGCCCTCTTGGTCGATGGTTTTCTCGCGCTCTCTCGTATTCCCTACAGCGTGTTTCCGGACTTCGCCGCCCCGCAGGTGGAAATCCAAACCGAAGCGCCCGGTCTTTCGCCGGAGCAAGTGGAAATGCTGGTCACCCAGCGCATCGAGAACGCCATCAACGGCGCATTGGGAATCGATACGCTTCGCTCCCGCTCGATTCAGGGTTTGTCCGTCATCACCGTCGTTTTTCGCTCCAACACGAATATCTATCTCGATCGGCAAGTCGTCGCCGAGCGCCTCACCTCCGTTTCCGGCGAACTTCCCGCCGGTGTCCAGACCCCGCTCATGACTCCCCTTACCACCTCCACAAACTGGGCCATGATCGTCGGTTTGACGTCCAAAACCCAATCACTCATGAGGCTGCGCACGATAGCGGATTGGACCGTCAAACCGGGCCTGCTCGCCGTCCGCGGCGTCGCCGGCGTCGAGGTCGTGGGCGGCGATGTGCGCCAGCTTCAAGTCCAATACAAGCCGCGGAAGCTCGTCCAGTATGGTCTCAGCGTCTCGGACGTGATCGCCGCCACTCGCGAGGCTACTGGTGTTCGCGGCGCAGGCTTCGCGGACACCCCCAATCAGCGCGTCGTCTTGCGTACCGAGGGACAGTCCATATCCGCGGCGCAACTCGCCCGCACCGTCCTCGTTCACAGCAAGGGTGCCAGCGTCTTGCTCGGCGATGTCGCCGACGTAAAAGATGCCCCCGCTCCGCCCATCGGCGCGGCAAGTATTGACGGAACGCCGGGCGTGGACATGATCGTCGATACCGCGTACGGCGCCAATACCCTCGAAGTGACACAAGGGCTGAACAAGGCTCTCAGCGAGCTGCAACCGGCGCTTGAACGGCAAGGCGTGTCGCTGCATACAAATCTGTTTCGCGCGGCGGATTTTATCGATGTCGCGCTCCACAATATCGGCGATTCGCTCCTGATCGGCGCGCTGCTGGTCGTCATCATCCTGTTCCTCTTTCTGTTCAACTTCCGCATCGCCGCGATCTCCTGCACGGCCATTCCGCTTTCTCTCTTCGCCGCCATCATCGTCTTGGCGCATAGCGGAATCAGCCTCAATACCATGACCCTCGGCGGCCTTTCCATCGCCATCGGCGTGGTCGTGGACGATGCGGTGATCGACGTCGAAAACATCTACCGCCGCCTGCGCGAAAATTGCGCCTCCGCGAATCCCCGATCCGTTCTGCGGGTCGTGCTCGACGCCTCCATCGAAGTCCGCAGCGCCGTCGTCTACGCCTCCTTCGCCGTCATGCTCGTTTTCCTGCCCGTCCTCGGCATGCCCGGAGTCGCCGGGCGACTCTTCGGCCCTCTCGCCACCGCCTATATCTGGGCCATCTTCATGTCTCTCGTCGTGGCGCTCACGGTTACGCCCGCGATGTGCGTCGTCATGCTTGCCGGCCGCCCGCTGCCGCCCGAAGAGCCCCGCTCCGTCCGCTGGATGAGGAAGGTGTATCGCGCCGTCCTCGAACCGACCCGGAACGCTACCGGTACCCTGCTTGTCGCCGTCGCGCTGATCGTTGCGCTGGGAGTGGCCGCGCTCTTCTTCGTCAGCGAGTCGTTCCTTCCCCCGCTCCGCGAAGGCGACATCACCGTGCACATGACGTCCCTGCCCGGAACTTCGCTGCAGGAATCCATGCGCATGGGAAAGCGTATCACTGAGGCTCTTTTGAAGATCCCATCGGTGATTTCGGTGTCGCAAAGAGCGGGACGAGCGAAACTGGGAACCGATACGATGGGAACCCATCAAAGCGAAATTCAGGTGAACGTGCAATCTCGCAGCGGAACGCAAGTCGCCGCCGCGCAGGCCGGCATCCGCAAAGTGCTCTCCGAATTTCCCGGACCGGTTCTCAGCTCCAATGGTTTCCTGGTCGAACGAATCAACGAAACCTTAACCGGCTACGTCAACCCCGTCGTGGTGAATATTTTCGGCAGCAGTCTGAATCAGCTCGACCGCGATGGCGCCCGCGTCGCCCACGTTCTAAACGGCATCCCCGGCGCGGAGCACGTTCAGCTGCAATCACAGCCCGGCATGCCGCAAATGGTCATCCGTCTGCGCAAAACCGATCTCGAGCGTTGGGGGTTCGATCCGGTGCAGGTTCTCGACGTGGTCCGAACCGCTTACAGCGGCGATGTTGTCGGGCAAGTCTACGAAGATAATCGCGTCTTCAACGTTTCCGTTATTCTCGCGCCCAATAGCCGGCCTCGCGTCGCCGAAGTTGGCAATCTGCTGCTCAAAAGTCCCGGAGGAAACTACGTCGCCTTGCGCCAGCTCGCCGATATCTACGAAGCGCCCGCTCGCTACGTGATCTTGCACGAGGGCGCCCGCCGCGTACAGACGGTTACTTGCGACGTTTCCGGCCGCTCCGTGGAGTCCTTCGTCAACGAGGCCAAGCGCCGCATTTCGAAAATCGCCTTTCCTGCCGAAACCTACGTCCAATTCACCGGCACGGCCCAGGCGCAGGAGCGGTCCCGCCGCGAACTCATCGTCAATTCGCTCCTCGCCACGCTCGGAATCGTCCTGCTGCTCTCGATCGTGATGGGTAATTATCGGAATTTGCTGCTGGTGCTCTTGAACCTGCCCTTCGCGCTTGTCGGCGGCGTCTTCGCCGGCTGGCTTACGGGCGGCAATTTCTCGCTCGGATCCCTCGTCGGATTCGTCACCTTGTTTGGAATCACCGTGCGCAATTCCATCATGCTGATCTCGCACTTCGATCACCTGGTGCAGAACGAGGGGCTGCCCTGGAATTGGGAAACCGCGATGCGCGGAGCCTCCGAGCGTCTTTCGCCCATTCTCATGACCGCTCTCGTCACCGGCCTCGGACTTCTGCCGCTGGCCATCGGCAGCGGAGATCCCGGGCGCGAAATCGAGGGCCCCATGGCCATCATCATCCTCGGCGGCCTGGCCACCTCGGCCGCATTGAATCTTCTGGTGCTGCCCGCCCTCGCCCTCCGCTTCGGGCGCTTTGAAAAACGACCCGCTGACTCGGAGCTGGAAGCCCTCACCGCGTCCCCGCCGGTCTCGGACGTCTAGCCGCCGATAATTTCCGTCTCGCGTAGCAGCGGATTTCGACCCGCTCCGCCAGACTACGCTCCACGATGCCGCGCCGATTTCCCCGCCCTGCTCGGCGGCGGAGGCCTGTTATATTAGCGGCTTGGTTTTCGGGGGAATTTCTAAATGCACGAAAGGAGAATCGTTCACTGGGCCTGGCGGCCCGGCCGCTTGGCGCGCTTCGTTACGGCCAGTCGGCGCGTGGCGAAGATCGCCCGCACGCGCTACTGGTTCCCTCACATCCCACTTGCGCTGGCCCTGGCCGGAGCGGGATTTCTGCTGTTAAGGCTCGTTTACACTCTCCAGCGATCGGTACTGCTCTCCGATTTTCCGCGACATGTTTTGCAGTTCGAGCCTCGCAGCATGCCGTACGTGCTGATCGGCGTGGCTATGCTGGTGATGTCCATCGGACTGCTGTTCCGCTCGCGCTTCGCCTGGATCGTGGCCATCATTCTCACCTCGTCGATGGTTCTCAGCGCCGTAATCCTCGGCCATCGCCACGGTTCCGGTCTCTTTTACTACGACGGACTACTGCTCCTCGCGCTGCTGCTCTCGTACAGTTGGTTCGACCACACCAGCCTGGCGGCCGGCACTCTATTTGCCGTCACCAGCGCCCTCCTGCTCCTCATCTACGCCGTCTTCGGCAGCCTCTATCTCGGCGACCAGTTTTCTCCGCCCATCAAGGATCTGATGACCGGCTTCTATTATTCCGTGGTGACCATGAGCACGGTTGGCTATGGAGACATCACGCCCAAGACCACCAACGCCCGGCTGTTCGCCATCTCCGTGATGCTTCTCGGACTGGCGGTCTTCGCCACCTCCGTGACCGCCATCGCCGGGCCTATGATCGCCCGGCTGACCGCACCGAAGGAGAAACGCATGAAACGCAGCAATCATTTCATCGTGATCGGCGCCACGCCTCTGGCGTACAACACCTATCGCGAATTCAAGAAGCGCAACCAGCAGGTGGTGCTGATCATGCCGCGGGCGCCCGTCTCCGGCGATATCGATCCCGACGATCTGATCGTCGGCGACGCCAATAGCCTCGAAACCCTGCGAAAAGCCTGCGCCGATCAGGCCCAGGCGGTCCTGGCGATGCGCGCCGACGATTCCGACAACGCTTTTATCGTGCTCGCTGTGAAGGAATTGAAGGGCAAGGCGAAAACGGTGGTCGCCATCAACGACAGCAAGCACATGGAGCGCATCAAGCTCGTGCAGGCCGATATCGTCATCGCGCCGGAAGTGCTCGGCGGCGAATTGCTGGCCATGGTGCTGAGCGGCGAAACCATCACCAGCGACTTTATTATGGAACGCTTCTTCCGCGCCTGACTCGCCGCTTGCTCGGCCCATCGGAGCGGAGCTTCGGTCAATTGCGCTCCAGCGCCTTAGCGCTGTACTCCGCGTTGCCGCCGCGCCGCGCATTCATGGCGAGCTGCTTATGTTGGGCTTCGATATCTCGGAGCGAACCGTCTCCCGCTGGATGAAGCGCGCGCCACGAGACCCGGAACCAGCCAAGCGTTGGCTCGCATTTCTGCGCAATCATCGCGAAGCCATCGCGGCGATGGATTTCTTCGCCGTTCCGACGGTCACGTTTGGCGTGCTGTACTGCTTTTTCGTCATCAGCCACGACCGCCGCCAGATTCTGCATGTCAACGTTACCGCGCATCCCACAAGCGGGTGGATCGTGCAGCAGTTGCGGCAGGCTTTCCCGTTCGATGCAGCTCCCCGATTCCTGATCTTCGACCGGGATGCGAAATATGGAATCGATGTTCCCGCAGCCGTTCGGTCCCTCGGGATAACGCCGCTGCGAACCTCATTTGAAAGCCCCTGGCAGAATGGCGTCGCAGAACGCTGGGTCGAGAGTTGCCGTCGTGATCTGCTGAATCATGTGATCGCCATCAACGAAAAGCATCTGAAGCGGCTCTTGGCTGAATACGTGCGCTATTATCACGAGGACCGTACGCACCTGGGGCTCGGTAAGGGAACCTGCGGGCAGAACTCGATGTGCGGGTTCCGGTCGCATTGGCTCTCATCCGCGACTCGGCGGGCTGCATCACCGCTACGACAGAGCCGCCTAGTTCGGGCAGAATTTGATCTACTGTGCGGATGTCCATGCGCGACGTGTGCCTCGATTTTCTGTCCCCAACGAACCTCCGTATCGGGACCGAAACCCGTAGGCGCGGGTGGCTCGGTTTCCCGCTCCGACAGAATCGCTACCGCATCGATTTTGACGCGGACAGCATTTTGGCGAGGCACACCAGACAAAGCAAGCCGTCCCAGCACCCGTTGTGAATTTTGGCGAGGGACAACTACAACTGAGTCTTGGCTTCTGCGCGAGCCCTGAGCGACCGGCGTCCTAATTGTCCGCAATTGCACTGGTAAACTGAGATTAGCACAGGCACCTTGGTCTTCCTCTGAAGTTACCTTTTTAGAACCCATTTGCGCACAATCAGTATAAAGAGCGGTACACAAATCAAGAGATTGAGGATCGCGACGCGCGCAACACGTTTTTGGTCAATCGGCTCGGCGGAGCCGAGAACGTGAAAGAGGTATAATCCTATTGGTAACCACAGAACCATTACGCTTGCCATTAGGATTGCCCATTGTTTTCGGCTCAGCGGTGTAAATTTCGGCCCAACGAAAATAAAAGCTAATGCGCATAGCAGCACGAACGCCGATATGAAAAGTTCCATGGGGATAGTGTTCGTCACTGCCTCTGCGCCTCGGCGCCCAGAAGATTACTGTTGCTTACTGGCATACATTCGAACCAGCGTTGCCGTCCACTCCAGCAAGATTAGTTGCTGACTGGCCCAAGCCCGCGTAAGCCGCGGAATCAGGGGACAATCCTTCCGGTAGGTCACCAGTGGATGCCGCACCGCCCAAGCCAGCTGTGAGGCCTACGGTTTCGATGTCTGATGCAGTTGCTCCAAACTCAGCGTTCCCAGTCGCCGCCCACGTGGTGGCCCCGGAAACCGTAGAGGCCGCGGCCGCATAATTTGCGTATTGCTGTCCCTGTACTAGATTCCCACTGATAGCTCCATAGAGATTAGCTCCGCCCGCTGCTAGTTGCCCGAGGCCGTTATATATAAAGTACGCTGAGAAGCCCGCCGTTCCTTCCAGCGCTGCTCCTCCTCCGACTATAGCCACGCCCCCCAAGATGATATTTCCGACTCCACCTGCGCCGACCGCCACCCTCTGCCAAAATCTCGGAGGCGGTGCGCTGCACGGCTGGTTTTTGTCTAAACCGAAAGGATCCTCAAAGTTGATTGGATCGTTTCCGACATAGGCGTAAAAATTCATTCCGCTACCAGCAAAGCCGCGGGGATCTTCGCTAATGAAACGGTTAAAGCTCGATGAATAGTAACGCGCGCGATAAAAATATAGCCCGCCCCCATCGTTTTCTCGGCCGGTGTACTGGTAAGGATTAGCTGACGTGCCGGTTGCAGTGGTGTTGCCGAACGGCTCGTAGCTATATTGGGCAACGCTATTGCCGCTGTTGTCCGTCAGCTCGATTGTGCTACCGAGCGCGTCAGTCAGGAAATTGGCGGTCCCCGATGAGTCCGTGCGCGTGAAGTATTCGTCGACTCCAAGGCCGGTTAGCATATTAGCCGTCGGTGTTGTGCCCGAAAGCTCCTGCACCGGGTTCTCGCCGTCGTAGAGGTAATTGGTAGCTCCTAAGATCGTCGCCTTGGCCACGCGCCGTCCGAACGGCCCGTACTCGAAGCTATCCGCGCCTGAATCCATCGAGGCGAGCTGGTTGCGAGCATTCCAGACGTAGGTGTTTGTGCCGTCGCTCAACATATTGCCATCCGCATCGTACGTCGGCGTGGCCGTGCCCCATTGCGTCAGCTCGTTTCCGGCGTCGTACGCGGTGGTGGAAATCGCATTCGGCAAATTCACATGTGCCAGGCTTCCGCCCATGCTGGTCCGCCGCCCGGCCAGATCGTACGCGTAGGTCAGGTTCCCGAGCGAGTTCTGCCCCAGCGTGTAGTTGATGGCGGTCAATTGCGACGCGTTGTCGCAGCTGCAGCTCATGGTCACGCCGTTGGGCAGGGTCAGAGAGGTGCGCCGGTTCGCGTTGCCGTAAGCAAAGGATATCGTGGAAGTTCCCTGCGTGAGATTATCAAGTCCGACGCAGGCCCAACCACGCGCTGACGTCAGGTCTAACGCTATACCTTCTGAATACGATGGTCCCAAGCACGTAGAAAATACCCACGAAGGCGGCTGCATGGATCGTATACATCCCAATTCCTCCGACGATCGGCGGCGACACGAACCAGTCCACCGCACCATTTATCAAGAGCAGCGGCAGTACAAGCAGCCAGAAACCCACCTTGCGCCAGAGGACGCGGTACGATGAGATGAGTATATAAGCTGCCAGCCCCGTGAGGAGGATCGTGCTGGTCCAGCTCGACGAAACCGGAACTCGAATCCCAAACTCAAAACCTCTGACGAAGCCATAGACGACGAGTGCCAGGCCAATGATGACACCCCAAAGCAGCGCCTTGCGGTCCGTTTTTATTGGCACGTCCCAGCTCCCAAGCTCTGCATTTCATTCTCATATGAGTTCAAAAGTGTGTTGTCGAAATCTCCCAACGCATAGATCGTAGCCGCAGATGACAAGAGTTCTCCTCCCTCAAAAATATCGCGGTAACCTTGCGAGCGTAGAGGGGTCGAGAGTCCTCGGCCCACTGCATAGTTGAAAGCCGAGATCTGAGTGCCACTTTGGATCACGCTTTCTGGAGTTGATCCAGACGGCAGAAAACCTTGGGACAGATCGGAACCCACTCCATTGGCAAACTGGGCGAAGCATCCGTTCGGCTCAAACTCATTTGCGAAATTTCGGCCGAGCGCCGAGAAAAATACGTCCGCTTGCAGCATCCAGATGGGGGGCGGTTGCGGCTCCCTTTTGTCTAGACCAAGAGGGTCGTTGAAACGAATTGGGTCATCCGTGACGTAGGCATAGACGTTGAAACCTCCAGCAAACTCGATGGGGTCCTCGGAGACGAATCTCTGGAGTGTTGGCGAGTAGTAGCGGTTCCTATAAAAGTACAGCCCATCGTCATCATTCACGTGGCCGGTGTACTGGTAAGGATTGGATGACGTGCCCGTTCCAGTGGTATTGCCGAACGGCTCGTAGGTATATTGCGCAAGGCTGTTTCCGCTGCCATCGGTTAGTTCAACCGTGCTTCCGAGCGCGTCCGTCAGGAAATTCGCCGTACCCGAAGGATCTGTCCTCTGGAAATACTCGTCCACCCCGAGACCTGTCAACCTGTTCGCTGTGACGCTAGTACCGGAAAGCTCTTGTGCTGGGTTCTCGCCGTCATAGAGATAGTTCGTGGTTCCCAGGATCGTCGCCTTCGCCACGCGCCGCCCGAATGGGCCATATTGAAAGGTGTCCGCGCCTGAGTCCATCGATTGCAAGTGATTGCGGGCGTCCCACACGTAGGCGTTCGTGCCGTCGCTCAGCATATTGCCGTTCGCATCATACGTCGGCGTTGCTGTGCCCCACTGCGTAAGCTCGTTCGCCGCATCATAAGCGGTGGTGGAAATCGCATTCGGCAGATTCACCTGTGCTAGGCTTCCGCCCATGCTGGTCCGTCGCCCGGCCAGATCGTACACGTAGGTGAGGTTTCCGAGCGAATCCTGCCCCAGCGCGTAGTTGATGGTGGTCAGTGCGACGCGTTGTCGTAGCTGTAGCTCATAGTCACGCCGTTGGGCAGGGTCAGAGAGGTGCGCCGGTTGGCGTTGTCGTAGGCAAAGGATACCGTGGAAGTCCCCTGCGTGATCTGCGTGAGCCGGTTGGCGTTGTCGTAGGAGTAAGCGACCTGCGCCTGATTGCTGACGGTCATGCTGGTTCGGCGGTTCGCCGCATCGTAGGCGTAGCTGACCGAACCCTGCGGCGTGGTTTCCGAAGTCAGCCGGTCAAGATCGTCATATGTGCGCGTGATCGTCCCGGTGATCGAATCCACGGCTTGCGTGAGGCGGTTCCCAGCGTCGTAGGTGTAGCTAATCTGGCTGTCGTAGGTGGGCCCGGGCTGCGTATTGAACCCCGCGAACGTACGGCGATTTAGATCGTCATAGGTGTAGGTGGTCACCTCGCCGCGCCGGTCGGTGAACTGGGTTAGGTTGCCGTCGCCATCGTACTGGTAGCTTTCGGTGCGAGTCAGCGGATCGGTGCGCGTTTCGAGGCGATCCATATTGTCGTACGTGTAGTTCGTGGTGTGGCCGTTCACGTCGGTTACGCTGGTCAGGTTCCCGTTGCCGTCATACGTAAATAATGTCTGACCGTTCAGAGCATCTGTGACGCTGGTCATCTGGTTCAAAGTGTCATAGGCGTACTTCGTTGTGTCACCCAATGGATCGGTCCGGCTGATCAATCTGCCCGCTGCGTCAAACGTTTGCGAGGTGGTGCGGTTCAATGGATCGGTTATGGAAACGAGATCATCGGAGGAGTCGTAAGTAAATGTTGTCGTGTCGGTCAGCGGGTCGGTGACCGTCAGAGGCCGTCCTTCCGAATGCATGACCTTGAGTCCGCAAGCCATCTTCCCAAGCGTGGCGCCCCAGTACCGCAGCATCGGGACTTCATAGACGAGCCATAGCGCCCAGAACAGGAGAGCGAACCCTATTTCGATTTGAAAGACCAAGCCCAGCTGAGGCGGCCTGCCTGGTTCAAACGCAGTCTTGAAGTAAGGGAACGCGAACAGGAAAACCAGAGGAAGGTAGACGACGGTAAGCACCAGCCCGTCAAGAAAACGTGCGGCGACGCGAATCCAGAACCCACCATAGCGCCGGCGAGAGACGAACGCTCCTCCCGCCACCACCCGGCTCAAAAACGCGGGTTTGCATTCGCCGCACACCGAGTTCCCGGGAATCTGCACCAAATCCGACTGCGCGAACATCCGGCCGCATTGCGAGCACGCCACAACCGCCTGTGCTGGGGCTTGTTACGTCATCGGGTACGTCTCCTTGGCGACAAAATTTCACGTAGCCTAGCGCAAGCGGCCCCTCGCGCCAAGCATCAGTTTCGGCCGAGTTTCGCACGCGTCATCGGCATCCACATTGAGGGGATGCAATGAAACCAGCCTCAGCGCCCCTCGCGTTTTCTCTTGCCCGCACCCCTCGCAGCCGCACAAGCCCCGACAAAAAACGAATTTGGAATTGGCTCGCTTTCGCCGGAAGAACAGAAACGCTATCTTGAAACGTGGTTTGCCTTCTTCCGCCACCAACTCAACCCTCTCGCCGACGATGAGCGCACGCAGAACCGCGGCCAACGCAGCCTTCTACGCTTGCTCATCCGCAATCCCGGCGGACGTAATACACCCCGTCTCAAGACTCTGATGAAAATGGTCGAGTCCAAAGATATGAACTCTGCTCATCAACAAGCTTTCAAACGTGGGCGTCGCTATCGTCCGCCGAAGATATCCACGCGGTTGAACCAGTCTGAGCCGTAACCAGGGCTACGATTTACCGCTCGATCTTGAATCCGATTTTCAGCCTAACCTGGAACTCCTCGACCTTGCCATCCTTAATCCTGCCGCTCTCTTCCGTGACCTCAAACCACTCCATGTGGCGAATTGTCTTCGCGGCTTCGGCGACAGCGGCCTTGGTCGCTTCGGCAAAGCTCACGGGTGATGTTCCTACCAGTTCGGTGATTTTGTATGTTCCGGCCATGTCTCAGATTCTCCTCGCATCATTGATTCTCAACAAACGAGAGCAGTTTAGGCCCAACAGGACCGAAAACCAAGAAATCCAAAACCGAGAGCACGCTCATCATTTTCCCGTTGGCGAGCTGAGCGATGTAATCCTGGCGGAACCTGCGAATCACGCCTTTAAATGAATATGTGATCTCAAATCCTAAAGGGGGGCATTCTTGGTCCATGCCGCCACGTATTGGCCGAATCGCAAGCCTCAGACTCTACCGCGATGGCATTGGCAGGCCACCTCTCCCGCGCCATGATGGAGCGGTACTCGCACATTCAGATGGAAGCCAAGCGCCGCACCGTGGACGCGCTCAGCGGGGCCGATCTTGAGCCGGGTGTGGCACAAAATTGAGCACAGTTTTTCGTTTCGGAAAAATCAAACGAGGCTAAGTTGTTGAAAAAAAGTGGTGAGCCGCGCAGGACTCGAACCTGCAACCCGCTGATTAAGAGTCAGCTGCTCTACCATTGAGCTAGCGGCCCGAAAAGAAATCCATTTTAGCATGAGCCGATGCACGCGCCATCGGCGAAGGTGAGCCAAGCTTGTGGCGTCACTGGCGCAGGCTCGCGGCGATCTCCTTGGCCACTTGCCGCGCCCTCACCAGATCGCCGGGACCAAGCGAAATGGCGGCCACTCGCGCGTGTCCTCCTCCGCCATACTTCTCGCAGAGCGACGCGAGATTCACGTCCTCGGGAGGCTCCTTCCACGGATTCGTCCCCACCGAAACCTTCACGCGCGTCGGCGAAGCGCTCAGCCCCACCGAATACAGCGCATCCGGATACAAGTAGTACGGAACGAATTTGTTGTAGCCCTCAAGATCGAGATCGCTCACGTCGAAATAGATCACGCCGTCGCGCGAATCCGCGCGCTCGCGCATGATGTCGATGGAGCGCTTGTGACGCTCCAGCAGGCCGGGAAGATGTTTCTTCACGATCGGCAATTGTTCGATTTGTGCCAGCGGACGCGTGGCCAGATCGGGAATCAGGCAAGGGACCAGGTTCGGTTCCGGCGCCGCTTCGATCACCAAAGCGATGCGCATGGCCGGTTCCCCAAGGCCGACGGCCTCTTCGGGAGACGCAAACTGCGCGCCGTCGATGATGTCGCCCCACTTGATTAGCTCCGCCAGCGGCGCGGCGTTGAACCCGAATTTTTCGGACGCAATCGTCGCCAGAAACTTGGTGCACGATTTGTACGTAGGATCGTAAAACTTCTTGCCGGAGTGATCGTTGCGGAAATGCTCGGCGTCTTCGGGCTTCAGGAAGGCGCTCTGGTGATGGTCGAACCACCACGTGAGCTGCGGCGAACTGGAATACTTGAAATCGACGATCGCGTTTTCGTCTCCGTCGAACATGCCGTCTTCAAACGGCTGCGAGGCCTTATGGGTCATGCCGGTATAGAGGAATTCCGCGTCCGAACGGATGCACTCGCGATAGAAACGCGAAAAAATTGCAGCCGACGATGCGCCGTCAAAGCATTTGTCGTGAAAACAAACACGCACTCTCAATTCCGGTCTCCTGTTTCACGCAGCCTGCGGATTTCTCCGCTCCCCAAAGGAAAGCCAACTAACATGGACGGTCCGGCAACGGATGTCAAGAGAGAACCTGAAATTTTGCGGAGGTCCGCGAATCAAGATTCGCTGAATGACGAACGGAGTTGTCTTGCTTCAGGCGACGATACCGCGCCGGTTCAAGCCGGTGTCAGGCGATTACCGGAGCCGAGCGCACCCAATCGGCTTTTTCTTCCACAATTTCGTAAGTGGTATGCAGCGTGGCAGTCTGCTTAACCATGGCGCCCACCGAGCAGTATTTGTCCTCGGACAAGTGGATCGCCAGCTCCACTGCGGCGGAATCGACTTCAAATCCGGTGATGACGTGATGGATGCGAACCTCCGCGAACACCTGCGGCGGCCGCTCCACCTGATCGGCCTCCACGCGCACTTCGTACCCCGTGATTTTCTGGTGGTGCTTTTGCCGCAGGATAGTGATCACGTCGAACGCGGTGCAGCCAGCCAGCGCGACCGCCATCAGTTCAACCGGCTTGGGGCCAGTGGCCCCGGCCGCGTCATCGAGCAGCATGTGATGTCCGCTGCCAGAAGTGGCGACAAATTGCCGTCCCGCACCGAGCGGCTGAGTGAGTTGCACTTTTGCGGTGATCATTTGTAGTTCCCCTTCGCGGCATTCCTCGACCCGCACACGCGATGAAGCTGTTCATCGCCGCCGCGCCGCGCTTTTCGTCGCGCCTCCCGAATTCTCGCGGCGGACGATCGAACCCGCCGGAACTCCAATGAGCTCTAGCAGTGGTTTTGGTGACTTCGGCGAATAATCGTCAACATCTTAAGGTTAATCCACGCGAACCTGATTACTTGCCAGGGCACGAACGTCCGCCAGAAAATCGTGGCCTTCGTCGGCTTCGTAGCATAGAAGGCCGGCTTCATCTGCGGTTTCTGTGGCGGCGCGTATTCAAGCAGTTGCTGAGGCATGGCTCACTCCGGTATCAGCGACCATCCCGGCCGCAGTCGCGCTTTATAGATGAACATGTGATGGAGCAGGATCTTGATCCAGTGCCCGGCCAGTCCAATTTCTCCCATGGTATGGTCCAGATCTCGGCCTGTTTCCGGGTATCGCTCGTAATCCGGGACGATCGGAAAAACGATCATCGAAGCGGCCGTTCCCGTGAACGGATTCGCCCCCGCCGACGCGACGCAAGCAGCGCCCATTTCCGCCATGGAAGCCGTGCGCGTCGGTTTTTCGCTGCCATGGATCATGTCCACGATGCTTCCCGCCACCGCCCGGCCAATCATCGCCGAAGGCATGCCCGTGCGTGGCGGAGCGGCAAAGATCGGCGTCCCTTTAGAACTGGTGTGAGGCCGCGACACGGGATGCGGAGGCGCAAATGCAATCCCCACCGCGAACAAATTCTTGAATGCCGGGCTCTGGTAGACGCGCGGCCAGTCGGCAGCCCGCCACCGCTCGTATGGCTTTGCCTGGTAATCGGCGTCCACCCTCATGAAACCGCTGGGAGCAAAGATCTGCGCGCTGATGTCCACGCCCTTGCGATCGAAAGCCTTCAGCCCCACGCCGGAAAACGGCGGCAGCAGCATGGCCAGGTCAAACGCAATTTCCCGCTCGTCTCCGTCCAGCGCTTCGTAAACCGCGCGGCAGGGCTCGACTTTCTTCACGTGCGCGCGCGTGATCCAATCGATGCCCCGCTCGGCGAAAAGCGATTCGGTGAAAATATTGCTCGGCGTCACGTACCCGCCGTACTTGAAGCGTAAGCCGTCCATGCCGAAATCGCCCAATTCATATTCGTTCGAAAGAAACACGATCTCGGCTTTGTCCCGCACGCCGTGCGCGCGCAGTTCGAACTCCAGGTTCACCACGTATTCGAAAGCCGCCCCTTCGCAAGTGCACGTCCCGTGCCCTGTGCCCACCACGAAGCGCTTTCGCTCGCCGCGCTTCATCTCCTCAATCTGTTGTAGGAAGGCGTCGGCCGTATCCTGCGCGTGTTGGGCGGTGCAGACCGAGTAGCTATGGCCCGCCGGGCCGAGCCCTTCGGTGGCGCCGAAATTCAGTTTCGGGCCGGTGGCGTTGATCAGGAAATCGTATTTCACGCGTTCGCGCTCGCCGGCTTTGCCTTCCAGCGTCCACTCGATCTCCACGAACGGAGCGGAATCGCTTTCGTCGCCTTCCGGGTGAATGGCCACGGCGCGCGCCTGCTTGAATTCGATTCCGTGCTTGCGGTAGACCGGCGCCAGCGGAAATTCCACTTGCTCTTTCTGGAGCAAGCCCACGCCGACCCAGATATTCGATGGAATCCAGTTGTAATTGGGAAGCGGAGAAACCACGATCACATCGTCATCGCGGGAAAGCCACTTTCGGAGATACGCCGCAGCCGTGTGCCCGGAAATGCCCGCGCCCAAAACCACTACTCGCGCCATGGCCTGTGCTCCTTCTAAACCACAGTCTGGGAGAAATCGACCAAGCCGTATGCGACGCCAAGCACACCCGCCTGTGATCCGCGTCACAACATTCAGCTAACTGCCCTAAGACGCGCTCCAATCACAAGGCACTCAGAATCTGCGCCGCAGCGGTTCGAAAAGGCTGCTGCTTTCGGAAGCCGCTGCTCATTGCGGCTTCGCGCGCGAATATTCGCCACGAAACACGTGGCGCGGGAGCTTCAGGAGTCTGATCCGAAGAGGTCGGTTGAATTTGTGATTGGCGGGTAGCGCATCCCAGGGTTGTTTCCTCCGGCGGCATTATGCTCAAGAGCTACGTAACTCCGCGAGTTGGACCGCCCCTGACTTGGTTTGCTCCGCGCAGGATCGAAGTCGCTGCTGAAAATGGGCACGCAACACGTTAGCTACGTCGGTGGCACCCACACAGTCTCTTGCTCGCAGGCCTTATGCGACGTGTTGTGTAGCGGTCATTGCGCGGCGTCAATTCGAAACAGTCAGAGGATGCTCCACCCGCCCTCTCACACGCGAAATTTGGAGACGGCGGGATCGGGAGGGCCGAATTCGATTGTCACCTTGTCATCGTCTCGCCCAGGAATACGCTCTACCGTAACTTTCGAAATGAGCCGCCCCTCCCGCAACATTCGTTTGAAGGGGTTGGCGTCCGCAGTCATTCCGTAGTTTTGCTCGAAATCACTCACGGGCTTTGTTCCAGCTAGAATTTCCAACATCTCTCTCGCTGACATTTCCACGTTTCCTCCCTGTGTCAGACGCCCGTAGTACCGACCGGATACGCGCTTCGATTTAATTTGATGCTTCGCGTTGATAGGTGTATTTCGAACCTCTGGAAACGAAGCGCAGATTGCGCGCAAAGTTTCTAATAATCGGGAAAAGTCATAGCCTCTCTTCTTCGCGCTCAGGTAGATCTTTGGTTTAATCGAGAGCCTAGTTCCGTCCGCTCCGATTCCGAGCACAACCACGAACCAAATAGAATCGAACTGACGGCAGATTTCTTGCACAATGTCGTGAACACTGAATGAGGACCACGACGGTGGATTAGCGGTTAGCAAGTTGCAGTCGCCGTCACAGACAAAAACGCCCGCTGGTCCTGGGTATCCCGCCTTCTTGATCTGGTCGCCCTTTGATTTGAGTGCAGCATAAACGGGATTCCCTTGGATGGATGGTGACAGGGTGTAGACCATGTGGCTACCGCCCGAAAACCCTCGTTTCGCGGGATCGTAACTGATGTGTACGCCAACTCCCGGTGAGACGGCATCGTAGGCGTGCTTCTTTTCAGGCTCGGTTTTTACGTCTCTCAAGAATGCCCCAAACGCCGCGTTAAACAAAGACTCGCGCCACCTCGAGCGCGGCGGTAATTTCAACCGAATACGCTCATCCAGGCCCCGATAGATGTTGGTTGTTAGCGGATCAATCTTGAGGAAGTATCCACCGAGCGGACAGCCAGCCTTTCGCGTGAGTCTGTTGAACTCTTGCTCGAATGCTTCAACAGGATTGAGTTTGTGGAAGCTTTCATCGGAGCACGTGGTTATATCCGCAACGAACTCAAGTTGACCGTCGTGCGACTTGAAAAATACATCCGGCTTGCTCCTGCCCAATTGGATTTCATGCTGCACGTTCCCGTACTTGCCGGCGGTGTTGAGAACCGCTTGCTCCCACTCGGTCGAGAGATAGTTATCGTGCGCAGAGTTTAAGAGGCCGCACACCTTTAGAGCCTGGTCACGAGTTAGGAATTCGGAGTTTTCGTTCAGGAGACATTGCAGAGTGCGTCGAGCGAAGAGGGCCATATTCCCTTTAGAGTGGGTTGCTGTGGGGCAGGAATCGCGGAAGGTCTTGCAGGCTAGGCCGGGAATCCGCCAGCGTTTGCGCAAACTGTTCGTACTCGGCCACGAAAGCTGAGTACCGTTGCTGAAAGCCATTGAGTTTGCTTTTATCGGTATCGGTTAACTTCTGTCGCAGTTCACTATCCATTCGATCAAAGACAGAGGAAACACACAGATTGTTGAACTGCACGATCAGGTGGTGAAACTCCATCACGCCAAACTTGAGGTTGTCGAGCGTAAGTGTTTGGGTGTCCAAGCCAATTTTTAGAAAAGACCAAAAACCTGCCCATAGAGCCAACGTAGGGCCTCCCGCACAGAGGCCTACTTGGTTTCTCGTAGACGGCGATAGTTCCGAGGTGATGAGGTAGTGCAGTGAGCCGCCAAAACCAGTGTTCACGAAATCGCCGAACCGCTTCACCAATTGCCGCAGCGCCGTCAGTCCTTTTGCTGCTACGTCTGCATCCTTGGCGAGCTCTTTACGCAACCGCCACCAACCGGCAATTCTCGGATACACTCCGAGACCGACGAAAACGAGCGTCAGAAAGAAGAACAACGCGAATCGCAACGGCGCTTTCAGCGACAGCAGCATCCCGATGGTCGGCGCGGCAGGTAAGAGAATATCCTTCACGAAATCATAGAAGGAATGTTCCTTCGGTGCCTGTACTCCGGGCTGGGGATCGAACTGTTCGAGTCCGATTGACATGGAGGTTAAGGTGCTCCAAGAATATCATTTCGACCACGACTGCGCACAGACTTCTTTCGGTGGCGCATCCTAGGGTTGTCTCCCCGGTGGCGTTATACTCAAGAGGGGAGCTGCGCGAGCTAGGCCGTCCCTCCGTGCAGGATCGAAGCCGCTGCTGAAAATGGCACAGAACACGTTCGCTACGTCTCCCGCGTAAACCCGCTGGGTGCCGGCGGGTGGCGCATCCTCTAATTGCTTCGAATTGACGCCGCGCAATGACCACTTCACAACACTTCGCATAAGGCTTCCGAGCAAAAATTGTGTGGGTACCGCGCCCTTGGGTTATAAGGGTGCGTGCCTCCGCCAACCCGGAAAAACCGCCTAGAGCGCCGCTACTGACTCGCCCTCCTGCACTTGATCGCCTTCCTTTTTTTCACCGAAAGCCCCCCCTTCCTTGCGGGCCCGCTACCTGAGGAGCCTCCGCAAATCTTCCGCAAGCATTCCCTCGCGTGATAATATGCTAATTGAGGAATTTGGGGCGCGGGACCAAGTGAGCGCCCTGAAGGGGGAGAGGCTTAGATGACGCCACTCGTGGCGGCGAAGGTTCTTGCGCGCAACGCATGCGCCGGCGCGTCCGCAACCGCATCCTTTAATTCGCCTTCTCTTCGCTTTTGGGACGCGCAATGGGCCATTTCTACCCGAGACAGTCAATCGAGTAGAATCGCATCTAAGTCTTTGAAAACAAACGGTCGGGCATCGTTCTACCCGGAACGTCCCGGCGCATCCAAAAACTGCGCTTCCCTGCTGTCCGTTTTTCCGTCATTTCTCGCGCGGCGAGCCTCACAACCGTTCCAATATTTCGCCGGGGGGTATAATCTCTAGCGCCATGCCAGCTCGCACACTGTACGAAAAAATTTGGGACGCGCACGTGGTGCGCGAAGAACCCGGCAAGCCGTCGCTGATTTATATCGACCGCCATCTGGTCCACGAAGGGACTTCCCCGCAGGCATTTGCGGGGCTGAAGGCTGCGGGACGCAAAGTCCGCCGCCCGGAACTCACCTTTGCGGTGATGGACCATTCCGTTTCGACGAAGAATCGTGCGCTGCCCATCGCCGATCCCGACGCCCGCGCGCAATTCGAGGCCCTGGCGCAAAACTGCCGCGACAACGGCATCAATCTTTTTGACATGCAGAGCCGCAATCAGGGCATCGTGCACGTAATCGGTCCCGAGCTGGGCATCACCCTTCCCGGCTGCACCATCGTCTGCGGCGATAGCCACACTTCCACGCACGGCGCGCTCGGCGCGCTGGCCTTCGGCATCGGTACCAGCGAAGTGGAGCACGTGCTGGCCACGCAGTGCCTTTCGCAGTTCAAATCGAAGACCATGAAGATCGACGTGCAGGGCAAGCGCCCGCACGGCGTCACCGCCAAGGACATCATCCTCGCCATCATCGGCAAGATCGGCATCGGCGGCGGCAATGGACACGTGGCCGAATACACCGGCGAGGCGGTTCGCGGGCTTTCCATGGAAGGCCGCATGACCATGTGCAACATGACCATCGAAGGCGGCGCGCGCGCCGGAATGGTGGCGCCGGACGAAACCACGTTCGCCTACGTGGAGGGCCGCCCGTTTGCGCCGCAGGGCAAGGATTTTCAGAAAGCGGTGGAGTACTGGAAGTCGCTCGCGACCGACGAGGGCGCGAAATACGACAAGACAGTGACTCTGCAAGCCTCCGAGATTGCGCCGATGGTCACGTGGGGCACGAATCCGGGAATGGTCGCGGCGGTCACGGGCCGCGTGCCCGATCCCGGCTCGTTCACCGATCCGGTGGATCGCAAAGCGGCGGAAAGCGCACTGGTCTACATGGGGCTGAAGCCCGGTACCGCCCTCGAAGATGTTTCTCTCGACCGCGTGTTCATCGGCTCGTGTACCAATTCGCGGCTGGAAGATCTGCGCGCCGCGGCGCGCGTCGTCGCCGGAAAGCACGTGGCGAAGTCGCTGAAGCAGGCGCTGGTGGTGCCCGGCTCGCGCGCGGTGAAAGCCGCCGCGGAAAAAGAAGGCCTCGACAAAATTTTCCGCGACGCCGGATTCGAATGGCGCGACGCGGGCTGCAGCATGTGCATCGCCATGAACGACGACGTGCTGCTGCCGGGCGAGCGTTCCGCCAGCACCTCCAATCGCAATTTCGAAGGACGCCAGGGCAAGGGCAGCCGCACGCATTTGGTCAGCCCCGTCATGGCCGCTGCCGCGGCGGTCGAAGGCCACTTCGTGGACGTCCGCAAGTGGGACGGCGCGGAAGGAGCGGAATAATCATGCAGCCATTTACAAAGCACACCGGACTCGTCGCGCCGATCGATCGCGTCAACGTCGATACCGACCAAATGGTGCCCAAGCAGTTTCTGAAGCTCTGCACGCGCGAAGGATTCGGCCGCACGCTTTTCTATGACTGGCGCTACCTGCCCGGCGAGAAGCCCAATCCGGATTTCGTGCTGAACTATCCGCGCTACAAGGGTGCCAGCGTCCTGCTGGCGCGCGCAAACTTCGGCTGCGGATCGAGCCGCGAACACGCGCCGTGGGCCATCCTCGACTATGGATTCCGCGCCATCCTGGCGCCCAGCTACGCCGACATTTTCTATAACAACTGCTTCAAGAACGGCATCCTGCCCGTCACGCTGACGAACGAGCAAATGGACGAGCTTTTCAAGCGCACGCTGGCCAATGAGGGCTATCGGGTGACCGTCGATCTGGAGCAGCAGGCCGTAACCGACGACAAGGGCCTGCGCTATTCCTTCACCATCGATCCGTTCCGCCGCGATTGCCTGCTCAAGGGGCTCGACGACATCGGCCTCACCCTCGTTCACGAAACCGATATCACCGCCTACGAGAAAAACAACCTCCACGTGCCGGCGATGCACGCAGCGCTCGACGTGAAGTACCACCACAACTAAATCCTCGCTGCGGGGTTAAATATCGGGCAAGCCCCGCGGCGCGCTTCTTGATTCGAACGCGCCGCCGCGCCAATATCAAAACGGAAGGTCGAATAGGCGGTTTTTTTTCATGCCACGATTCCTCATTCATCACGCGGGCGAAGACACCCGCGTCTTCGAAATTCTCGGCGACCGCCCGATCTCCATCGGCCGCGCCAAGTCGAGCAACCTGGTGCTCGATAGCGCCAGCGTCTCCCGCCAGCACGCCATCCTCCGCTCCACCATGGACGGCCGCTGGCAGATCATCGACCGCTCCAGCGCCAACGGCGTGCGCGTCAACGGCCTGGCAACCAAGGAAACGATCCTCAATCCCAACGACGAGGTGCTGGTCGGCGAATACCGGCTGCGATTCTTCGAGGATTCTTCGGCGCGGGAAATGGTCACCTACGGCACGGCCAAGCTGCCGCCGCGCGTGACCAAAGTCATGTCTGAGTCCGCCTATTCCGGGACGTTTCTGCCGGTGCAGCCGCTGGGCAACATCGCGGCACCCGAGCCGCCGCGGCCGGCGAACCAGGAAGAGCGGATGCGTTCGCTGCAGCACGAAAATCAGCTGCTCACGCTGCTTGCCCGCGTGAGCCGCGAACTCGCCGAACTCACGGGCGTGGAGGAAATCTCGCGGCGAGCGATCGATCTGGCGCTCGAAATCGGCGGCGCCGAGCGCGGCTACGCGATGCTGCTCGACGCCGAATCGATGGGACGCCGCGATTTCAGCAAGGAACCCTACGGATTCCAACCCGCGGTGATCCGTTACCGCGCCCAGAGCAAAACCGGCCAGGCGAGTGGGGCGCCGCATCTGACGATTTCGCAGAGCATCATCCGGCAGGTGATGAACGGCGGGATGCCGCTGCTGCTGACCGATCCGAAGGAAGACCCTCGCTTCGCCGCGAGCAAGAGCGTGGTCGCGGCGGGCATTCAGTCCGCGATGTGCGCGCCGCTGGGGACCAAGGAACAGATGTTCGGCCTGCTCTACGTGGATAATCTCTCGCGGCGCGGGATGTTCACCGTGGACGAATTGAACGTGTTTACCGTGATCGCCGCGCAGGCGGGACTCGCCATCGATCGCTCCCGCTCGCGCGCCGCGCAGGAACATCCGAACCAATCCCCTGCACTGCGATAAGTTTTTTCGCGCCCGCCCGGCACACCACACTTCGCCAACGCTCGATTACGGCGCGACGTCGCGCAGATGCGTAGCGATAAACCAGCGGTTCCCGAACGGGTCGCGCACACCGGCGCTGCGGTCGCCGTACGGCTGATCGGCCGGCGGCTGGATCGATTCCGCTCCCGCGCGCAGCGCCTGCTCGTACAGCGCGTCGGTGTTGGGGACGTACAGATGCAGCGTGGCCGGCATTGCCGGGAACGGCTCGTGGGCGTCGCCCATGCCGATCAGCGAGTCGCCGATGCGAACGTGCGCGTGGTGCACCACTCCGTCGGGAGATTCCGCCCGGTAAACCTGTTCGCCGCCGAAGGATTCTTCGAGGAAAGCGATCAGCTCCGCCGAGTGCACTGGGTGCAAATGCGGAGTCACGCTGCGAAATTGCGTGAAGATTTTATCGCCGGGCAACGGCGCGAAAACGAACCAGTTGTTGCCGGATGCGTCCCGAAGCGCGCCGCCGCGCACGCCGTAGTCCTGCGTCTTCATGGGCTGGAAAGCCTCGGCACCCGCCGCAACCGCGCGGTCGTATGCCGCGTCCGGATCGCTTACGCGAATTAGCAGCGTTGAAGGCATCGGCGGAAACTGCGGATTTGCATCGGCAAGTTCGATCATCGAATCGCCGATTTTCACTTCGGCGTGCATGATGGTGTCAGTGCCGGGGCGCGTCGCGCGGAATTTTTCCTCGGCTCCGAATGCACGCTTCACGAAGTCGATCCATTGCGCCGCGCCGGAAATAATCAGATATGGCGTGACGGTGTGGAACCCGGCGCGAACAGGATTGACCGCCGGTTGTGGAGTTGATCCCATGCCTGCTCTCCTTTCCAAATCCGATTTGAGGCGTGCTTTGAAATCCGAGCTCGGCAAATCGCTCAAGCTGGTGACCAAATTCACTAAACCGGCTTCCGGGGCTAAAGCCGGGACGTCTGGTGCATCTCTTCGGCGGGACTGAAGTCCCGCCCTTCCACCCGAACTCCCGCTTCGCCAAGAACGGCGCTGACGAAGCGGTCGAGTTGTTCGCTTGGCGGTTGCTTAACCATTTTTGCCGCTCGTTTTCTTGCGCTGCTTTTTCTCCCATCGATCCCGCAGCGCGCGGATGGCGCGGAACTGCAACTGCTTCACAGCGCCATCGGTGCGCCCGAGTTCGCGCGCGATTTCGGAAACACTCTTCCCTGCCGCAAAGCGCATTTCGATCACGGCGCGTTGATCGCCGGGCAAATCGTCCACCAGCCGGAACAGCCGCGCGCGCTTCTCGATCTCTTCCGGACTCGCTGAGTGGTGCGGATCGGGAGGATCGTCCGCGGCCGGCTCCGCCGGGCTGCCCTGCTCGCGAGCCGCGCGTTGCCAGCGGTCGGCAATGGCATTGGATGCGATGTGAAACAGCCAAGCCGAAAATGGAGCGCCCCGCCATTCGAATTTGTTCAGATTGACGAGCGCATGGTGAAACACTTCGGCGGTCACGTCTTCGGCGTCGGCGCGTTCGCGCACGCGCCGCGCGACGAAGGCGTAGACGCGCTCGAAGTTCGCTTCGTAGAGATCGGCGAACCGGCGCGGATCTTTCTGCGCCGCCTCGATCAGCAGCCGTTCGCTCGCGTCGACTTTCGACGTCATCAGGTATTCGCCGCCGGTTCCGATTTCAAGATTTCAAGTGCCTGCCAGTCGGTTCTTCTCCGCGCGTTCAATACGCGTGCCGGGCTGAAGGACCCGGCGCTACGTTCAAACCTCTGAACCCGCGCGAGCTAGTCACAGTTGCGCCTCAAATTTTTTGGCCAGATGCCTCGGAGCCGTATTGCACCACGCCGCGGTCAAGGCGCTGCGAACGGCAGCGGCTTTCGCCGCTCGCAATTTCACGTTCGTCGCGCCCTTGCGTCCCCAGCCGCCTTTGACCGGAACGAACACGCCCGGATCGTCGCTTAGAAGCTCCGCCTGCTGCTCGGGAGTGAGCTTGACCATGGCCCACTTCCCGTCCGGGTAGCCAAGAGTGGCAAATATCTTTCCCGCGACGCGAAAATCCGGGTGGCTCATGTGCACTTTTTCCGTTGTCTCCGGAAAACTGAGCGCCAATCGCCGAAAGTCGCTTTTGTTCATGCCTTCCTCTTCCTCCGCTATCTAGATAAACCGCCGGGGCCGTGAAAGGTTACGCGCAAATTGCACTGCGGCTAGTTCAGCGCGCCGGCGATGGGTTCGGGCGACTCGGCCACGACCGGAGCGGGTCCCAATAGCTCGGCGATCAGGATTCCAGCGAGGATCAGCGCAGCGCCGCCGAGCGTGCGCATGCCGAAGTGCTCGTGGGCCCAAATCCACGACGTCAGCGCGGCGAAAACCGGCTCCAGGCTCACGATGATGGCGGTGTGCGAAGGCGACGTGTGCTGCTGGGCCCACGTCTGAAACGAGAAGCCGATCACGGTGGAACCGATCGCGGTAATCAAAATCGCGATCACCAGCTCGCGGGTCCAAATGATTCGCGGCTGCTCCCAACCGGCCACGGCGACAACAGGTAGAAAGATCGTCGAAAGCACCGCCGTGGTGGCCACCTGCAAGAATGCCAGCGCCCCAACGGAATGTTCTCCCACGTAGCGCCCGATGAAAATGATGTGCAGCGCGAACATCACCGCGCAGACAAAGACGAGCGGGTCGCCGCGGTTGAGTCCTCCGAGACCCTCGGGAGGAACAGTCAGGAAATAAAGACCAACGACGGCAGCGGCCACGCCGGCCCAGACCCAGCGCGTGATGCGCCGCCGGGTGAAAATCGCGAGCAGCAGCGGAACCAGCACCACGCACATTCCGGTAATAAAGGCCGCTTTTGTCGGAGTGGTGTACTTCAGGCCGGTGGTTTGAAAGATGTAGCCGCCGAACATGCAAAGGCCGATCTGCACGCCGGACCAGATGGTGCGGCCGTTCATTTTGCGGACGTCTTTCCAGAAGATGACCGCCATGACGGCGGCGGCCAGCGCAAAGCGGACGGCGATGAACGCGAATACGGAAATATCGGCGAGCGCGTCCTTGACCAGAACGAACGTGGCGCCCCAGATAAGCGACGCAAAACCCAGCGCAAGGTCGGCGAGGAGGCGTTTGCTCATCGTTTGCTCATCGTGTGTTCACCGGGGGCCCCCGCTCAGTATGGCCTGTGAAGCTTCACAATGCCCTACAACGGGCGCAAAAGGCGAGCCAAGGGGGTAACACGCAGGCATGGCGAAATCGTCAGGGATGGAGCCCGGCAAGCGCAAGGGCGATCAGCAAAAGGCGCTTCAGCCCGAGTTCGCGGCCGGCGGGATCGTACCATTCATCCAGCGTATGCGCTCCGCCGCCACTTCCCCCTCCGCCGAGCGCCACAGCAGGAATGCCCAGCGAGAGCGGGAGATTGGCATCCGTGGAGCTGCGTTCGGTTCGCGAACGGTTGCCGAGAAAACGGTCGACGTTGCGAATGGTGGCGAGCAGCGGCGAATCCGCCGGAAGTCTTCCCGCGGGCCGCGCACCCAGCAAGAAAAAATTCAAAGAGAGAAAGTCACGAGGCCAATCGGAGATCGCGAGTTCATCGCGCATCCCCGTTTCCATGGCATCGCGCAGAGCGGATTCCAAGCGGCTGAGCTCGGCTTCCTCTTCGGAGCGCAGATCGACTTTCACGCTGGCGCGCGTGGGAATCACATTCACCGCGCTGCCGCCTTCGATCGAACCGAAATTGAATGAGCTGCGCGGAGCGCGCGACACTTGAACCGAGGAAAAGCGCACGATGCCGCGCGCGAGAGCCGTGATCGGGTTCGGCACTCCGAAGTTCGACCAGCTATGACCGCCGGGCCCCGTGATCCGGATCTCGAAACGACGCGACGCGATTCCCTGCGTGGTGATGTAGTCCGTGGCAGGGCCGTCGACGGCGATCACTGCCGAAAGACGGGGCCCGTAGGTTTCGATCAGATGGCGGATTCCGCGCAGATTGCCTTCGCCTTCCTCGCCGACGTCACCCGCGAGAACGATGGTCTTCTCGGTGCGAATCCGCGATTCGAACAAAGCCTGTGCCAGCCCCACGAGTGTGGCAACTCCTGCGCCATTGTCCGAAATTCCCGGAGCAATCAAGCGCCGCCCTTCGCGCGTCACGGTAACGTTGGTGTTGGCGGGAAAAACCGTGTCGATATGCGCGGCGAAGAGGACGACGCTGTCTTTATCGGCGCCGGCGCGCTCGGCGACCACGTTTCCCACCGAATCGATGCGAACTTTGAAACCGCTCGCTGCAAGCAAAGTCTTGAGAGCCTCCGCGCGACGCGATTCCTGAAATTCCGGAGCGGGAATTTCGGTGAGGCGAATCTGCTGGTCGGTGACCCAACTGCAATTGCGCTCGATCCAAGCGAGCGCGCGGGCGCAGCGCGAATCTTCGGCGAGCTTCGCCACGGAGTCATCGGTCGCACGCGCGGAAAGAATGCCCATCTTAAGAAAGATACAGCAGATGAACGCAGGTTTTCATGACTTTCGTGGCGAGGATTTTAGCGCCAGTCGTCGAGGATGTACACGCCGGCGCGATTGTAGCCCGCGCCCGCGCCGCCGGTCTCCATCGCGACTCCCTGCATGTTGGTGCGGAAGCCACGGGCAAACAGCTGCTGATAGGCTTCGCGGCGCACCAGGTTCACTCCGGCGGTGACTTTTTGCGCGCCCCTCGCGCGGGCAAACTCATCGACGGCGTCGAGCAGGTGCGCAAAATGATCCGCCGCGTGCGGACCGGGACGGACGGCGGCGAACTTGATGTAGCACACGCCGGAACCCGCTTCGCTGCCCGGGCCGGTGTGGCAGACGGCGAAAGCGGCAAGGCGCGAACCATCCCACAGCAGAATCGCCTCGCCAAGCTTTTGATCGGCAACAGCGCGAATCTCGCGCTGCAAATCGAGGCCTTCGAAGAGCGCATCCGTAATCTCGCGGCAAGCGGCAAGGGGGCTCGCGCGGTCGGCGCGCTTGCATTGCGAAAAATAGGAGATGTCGCCGGTGTCTCCGCGGCTGGGGCGGCTGGGCGAAGAATCCGTCGAGGGCTGCGTTTCCCTGGCCACGATCGCGACGAGATCGCGCGGCCAGAAGCCGAATTTCTGATACAGCGCGATGTGCTTGGGGCTGTGCGCGAAGGTGTACAGCCCGAGATGGCGATTTCCCCACCGGCGGAAAATTTCCATGGTCGGGGCGAGGAGCTGTTGCGCGATTCCGCGATTCCAGTAATCGGGATCGACTGTCAGAGGGCCGAAGAAGCCGAAGCTGCCCCAGTTGGCGGCGAAATTCGAACCAATCAGACGCCCGGCATGTTCGGCGGCAAGGACGGAAGCTGGGTCGGCGGTCCAACGCGAGCGCGCGTAGTCGCTATCGGAGGGGCGGCGCGGATCTTCGGGCGGCAAACCGAGAAAAGTGGCGAACGCGACGCGGATGATCCGCGCGGCTTCGTCGAGATCGCTTTCGACCAGCGGGCGCACGATCACTTCGGACACGGGAGACGCGGAGGACATGCGGTTATTAGATGGCCGATTGCCCGGCGAACGCAATAGGTCAACTTTACCAATAAAGGCGCGCTCTTACTCTTCGCGTAATCGCGCGACGGAGTTGTTTTGAAGTCGGGACCACGTGTGCTAAGAAGTAGCCATGAAGCCTTTTTCGATAGCTATCGCTGTTGCCTTGGCAATCTGTGCCTTTAGCAAACCAACTCTGGCTGGCGGAAAGGCCGCGCACGATCCGTGCCGAAAAAAGCAATCAAACGTCGATATGCGCGAGTGCTACACGAAAGAGCATGCGGAGGTCGATGTCCAGCTCGATTCATACGTGAAGCAGGTCGCAGCCGGACTGAGAAGAGCGGCCGTTGAAGATGCGGCTTCGACAATTGAGGAGGGTCTCATCCAGAACGCAGCGTCTGGTGTGGAGGACTCGCAAAAGTCGTGGAAGGTCTATCGCGATCAGTACTGTAAGGCTGTGGGTGATAGCTGGACGACCGGATCGGGCGCCGGAGTCGCCTACGAGCGCGGTATGTTTCAGCTGGGGCTCTCGCGATTACAGCAACTACGGTCCGATTTAAGCTTGTGGGTAACCGCAAAGCACTAGCATTCGCTTGTGCTAGGGAAAAACATCACTTTTCACGAACTCTCGCCGCAACGGCTCCAACAGAGCACTCTCGGTCGCAACTGTCAGGCCGCGGAAGAATGAACAAGGGCGAGAATTTCGTCCTCGGTGAGGATTCGCGAAGACTGCTTGGCGGCGGCGAGAATGCGATCCACCACTTCGTCCGAAACGGGAACGCCGTGCTTTTCCAGCCAGAAGACGACGTTGGATCGGCCGCTCATCGGCCCGATTTCGATTACCTGTTCGAGACCGAAAAGATGCGCGGGCACGCCGCTATAGACCGCATCGGCGAGCTTCAAGTCACCTTTCTTATAGGCTTTCGCAATGGCCGCGGCATGAACGCCGGTGGCGGTGCGAAACGCATCCCGCCCGACGACCGGATAATTCGGAGGAATCACCGTGCCGGTGGCGCGCGCGACGGTCTCCGAATATTTTTTCATCTGCGAAAGATCGCGGTCGATCAGGCCGAGAAGCCGGAGATTCACGAGCAGCAATTCCATCGGCGTGTTGCCAACGCGCTCGCCGAGCGCGAGCGCCGTGCCGTGGACTTGATCCGCGCCCGCAGCAATGGCGGCAAGGGAGTTTGCGACGGCGAGGCCGCGGTCGTTGTGTCCATGCCAATCGACGCGAATTTTTTCGCCGGAAGGCTTCACCACATTTTCGATGACGAATTTCACCAGATTGAACGCGCCGCGCGGAGTGGCGTGGCCGACCGTGTCGCACAGCACGATGGAGCGAGCACCGGCGCGAATGGCGGTCGAATAGAGCACAACGATGGTCTCTGGATCGGTGCGAATGGTGTCCTCGGTGACGTACATGACCGGGAGCCCGGCATCGGCGGCGAATTTCACGGACTCTTCCGTGGTGCGGCGCAAATGATCGACGCTCCAGTCCTCAACCAGCCGCCGGATGGGGCTGGAGCCGAGGAACATCGCGCATTCCATGGGCACGCCGACGCGCTGGCAGACGTCGATCATGGCCTGGATATCCAGCTTGTGGGTGCGGCCGCCGATATTCGGGCGCAGCTTCATGCGCGAGCGGAAGATTTCGCGCGCAAGCGCTTCCGTATCGGCGAAAGCGCGCGGCCCCGCGCCGGGCAGACCGATGTTGACCAGGTCGATGCCGAGCGCGTCCATCAGGTGAAGAATTTCGATTTTTTCGGGGATGGAGGGATCGCGGACGGAGGGATTCTGCAGACCGTCGCGCAAGGTCTCGTCGTTGAGCATCACGCGACGCCCGGGCGGAATTTCCGGGCCGGCGTAGGTGTTCCAATCGTGGATGAGCTCGTCGGGCATGGCTGAATCTCCGCGGCCGATGCGGCCATTTTAGCGCAGATTTTGGGGTTGGAGCCTGCTTGTCAGATGTCCGCCAATGCGCCGGGGTCCCACGTCCGCTGTGTCCGCGCGGGCGGAGCATGTTAGAATGCGCGCACAACCTAAAGGCGATGGAGTTCGCCTAAACCGTCCCAATGGACTGATGACTCCTGGCCGCCCGCCGGCGCCAGGAGTTTTTTTGTAGGCGCCAGCGGCGTCCGAAAATTCAGCGGGAGAAGGAGATACTGTGCGCATCGCGTTGCTGATCGTATTTGGCACGGCGGGCACGCTGGCTCGATATGGGCTGCAAGGGCTGGTGCAGGAACGCACCGGGCCGGGATTTCCGTCCGGCACGCTGACGGTGAATCTGATCGGGTGCTTTTTGCTCGGCACCGTCGGAGAATACGCGCTCACGCATCTGACGATTCCTCCGGAGTGGCGCATCGGAATCACGGTGGGGTTCTTCGGCGCGTTCACCACGTTTTCAAGCTTCAGCTACGAGACCGTGAGGATGCTGCAGGACGGCGAGTGGCGCAATGCCGCCATCTATTTGTCCGCGAGCATCATCGGAGGGCTCCTAGCGGTATTTTTTGGCATACACCTGGCGGACCGGCTTTAAGCGCGGAGGAGAGCGATGGAACAGCCGAAGGAACATGCCCCAAAGAACGTGATCAGGCACGAACGCTTCGAAGGCGAGCGCACGCTGATGCGCATCCACATCGGCGAATCCGACCGCTGGCACGGCAAGCCGCTCTACGAGGCGATCGTGGAGCTTCTGCGGCGCGAGAAAATGAGTGGAGCCACGGTGCTGCGCGGAGTGGGCGGCTACGGCGGGTCGAGCGTCTATCACACGGAGAAAATCCTGCGATTGTCGCAAGACTTGCCGATCGTCGTGGAAGTCATCGAATCGAGCGAACGCATCGAGCAGATCCTGCCGCAGTTGGACGAAATGATCGGAGGCGGGCTGGTCACGCTGGAGAAAGTGCGGGTGATCCTGTACCGCTCCGCGAAATGATGCTGAGGCGTGAGCGAGTCACGCCTCAGTTCCCTGCCAATTGGCGAGTCGAAGTCCGCGCTGCTTTATCGACGGTCACCCGCTCCGCCAGCGTCTCCATGGAAACCACCATGGAAGCCGCCGTCGAAGTCTCCACCGCGAAATCCGCCCTCGCTGTGAAACCCGCCGCGGAATCCGCCTTCACCGCGGAAACCGCCTTCGCTATGGAAGCCGTGCGGCTCGTAGACTTCATGGCCACCAACGAATCCGCGCCCATCGTGCGGCACGAAGGGACGATGGTCCGTTCGCACGCCCCAGCTGTCGAAGCCGCGGTTGAAGTCGCGCACCCGGTCGCCGTAGATGGAATACGGCGCCAATCCGACGTTCCACGGTGAGTAGAATCCCCAGCCGAATGGGCTATAGATTACGCCTCCGCCGGGAACGAACGTGTAGCTATCGAACCACGGGTTCCAATACCAGCCGGGTCCCCACCAGCCCCACGGGCCAGCAGGACCATACCAACCGGAGTTGTAAAAATACGGCGCGGCATTCACGTTGGCTTCCGCCAGATACTGCGAGCGGAGCTTGCTCCAGCGATAGAGAGCGTTTTCTTTCTTATAGGCGGACTTGTTGAACTTTTCCGTCTTGAGCCGTGCGTTTTGGTTCAAAAGATTTACTTGATGTCCGCCGTTCACCCGGAAGTGGCGATCGTTCCGCTGCACAACGGCCTGGCCTTTCAAGACGCGCATGTAGCCTTGCTGCGGGTCGAAATCGTAGAAGCCGGTGTGCACCAGATACGAGGTGCTATTGTCCTGCCCGATCATCAGGTTGTTTTGGTGATGGAGTTCGTCCACTTCGACGGTTGCTTCGCCGGAGGTGACTTCCACCTTGGTATTGATGAGGCTGGGCGAAACCATTTTCACGGAACTGTTGTGGCCGACCCGGAGGAAGACGCCGGGAGTCAGCAGAACTTCCGCCCTGCCGTTTGTCGTGTCGAGGGACTGCCCGGGCTTAAGCTCCACTTGGCCCACGGATTTGGAACTGAGGGTCTGATGGCCGATGCGGGCCTCTCCCTCGATGTAGTTGATGGTGCCCGGAGACGCGGTTTCGGAGGGCGACGTTACTGCTCCCCATGCCGGAACTGCCAGGAAAGCTGCAATCGCAAGGCACCATAACGGTCTGCTTGAAGATTTCCAATTGCGATGACCCATTGCAATGACCTCTACTCATTAGACGTGCGACCCTCCTGCGCGATGCCTTCGTAATCCACTGAAAGTGAAAGATATATTTCCAGGTCGCAGGCAACCATCTTCAGAGCGATGCGTTTTGCATAAAACTACGCTCGTCGTGGACGCGCCGGAAGCAAAGTTCTTGCTCACCTGATCGCCGACGTGCTAGCTTTGGCGAACAAAAGGCGAATACGCATCACGGCGCGGAGACGCGCCAATTTCGCCTATTTGGCCGCAACGGAGGGCGAATGGCGACATCGACACGAAGGTTAGCCGTAAGGCCGGCGACGACCATCGACACCGTGCAGGAGGTTCTCGGCGCGCTGGCGTCCAAATACCGCAGCGACGAAGTGCTGACCGCGATCCGGCAGATTCCGGCGCGCGAGGCGCAGTTCCGTCCCATGCCGGAGTGGGTGCGGCCCGAACTTGCGGCGGCGTATCGCGCTAAGGGAATCGAACAGCTCTATTCGCATCAGGCAGCTGCCGCGGAGATGGCTCGTGCCGGGAAAGACGTCGTCGTAGTCACTCCCACCGCCTCCGGAAAAACGCTCTGCTACAACCTTCCGGTGCTCAACGCGGTGCTCGAAAATCCGGATACGCGCACGCTCTACCTCTTCCCTACCAAGGCGCTGGCACAAGACCAACTGGCGGAACTGCACGATCTGGCAACGCGTCTCGATGACTGCTTCGGCGTCTTCACCTACGACGGAGACACGCCGAGTGACGCGCGAAAAGCGATTCGCGAGCGCGGCCACGTGATTCTGACGAATCCAGACATGCTGCACACCGGCATCCTGCCTCACCACACCAAATGGATGCGGCTGTTCGAGAATCTGCGCTACATCGTGCTGGACGAGCTGCATACCTACCGCGGCGTTTTTGGCAGCCACCTGGGCAACGTGCTGCGGCGGCTCCGGCGCATCGCGGAATTTTACGGCTCGCGCCCGCAATTCATCTGCTGCTCGGCGACGATCGCCAATCCCGGCGAACTGGCCGGGCAATTGATCGAACGTCCGGTGGATACGGTCGAGGAAAACGGCGCGCCCTCGGCGGAAAAGCTGTTCGTCTTCTACAATCCGCCGATGATCAACCGCAATCTGGGCATCCGCCGCAGCTATTTGAACGAGACTACGCGCGTGGCCAAGGAACTCTTGGCGCGCAAGCTGCAGACAATCGTCTTCGCCAATAGCCGCTTGCACACCGAAGTGCTGCTCACCTATCTGCAGCAGGCCAACCCGCCGCAGCCCGGCGCGCCCGAACCGATTCGCGGCTATCGCGGCGGCTACTTGCCGGGCGAGCGCCGCCACATTGAGCGCGGCCTGCGCGAAGGGCGAGTCCGAGGAGTGGTGGCCACGAACGCGCTGGAATTGGGCATCGACATCGGCTCGCTCGATGCATGCGTGATGGCCGGTTACGCCGGATCGATCGCGTCCACCTGGCAGCGCGCAGGCCGCGCGGGACGGCGCAGCGGCACTTCCTGCGCGGTGCTGGTGGCGTCTTCTGCGCCGCTCGATCAGTTCATCGTGCAGCATCCCGATTATTTCTTCGGACGCTCGCCGGAACATGCGTACATCCAGCCGGACAATCTGGAAATTCTCGTCAACCATTTGAAGTGTGCGGCATTCGAGCTGCCCATCACGCCCGAGGAGAAGTTCGGCAGCGCGGATGTGCAGCAGCTCTGCGCGCGGCTGGCCGAAGCCGGATACCTGCACCGCAGCGGCGGCAACTGGCACTGGGTGCAGGAGGCGTACCCGGCCGATACGGTGAGCTTGCGCTCGGTCACGTCCGATAACTTCATCATCATCGACACGAAGGGAGACGACCACGGCGAGCCCGAAGTGATCGGCGAGGTCGATTTTTCGTCGGCGCTGACCACCGTGCATCCGAAGGCTATTTACCTGCACCAAGGGCAGCAGTATCACGTGGACCGGCTGGATTTCGACCAGCGCAAGGCGTACGTCAAGCCGGTGAACGTGGACTACTACACGGACGCGATCCGCTACACGCAGGTGCGCGTGCTGGAAATCGCGGAAGAGGAAAGCCTGGCCGGACCAGCCGCGAAGGCGCATGGGGACGTCCTGGTGCGGTCGCAGGTGATCGGCTTCAAGAAGATCAAATTTTTCACCAACGAAAATGTCGGCGACGGCAAGCTGGAGCTGCCGGAAAACGAGATGCACACCACGGCTTTCTGGATCACGCTCGAGAGGCCACTGATGGAAAGCCTCCCGTTTGCTCTTTCCGAGCGGCAAAGCGGCATCTTCGGGCTGCTCTACGCGCTGGAATCGATGGCCGCGCTACTGCTGATGTGCGACAGGCGCGATCTAGGCACGGCCGTGGGCGAGCGTCCGCCCAGCCCGGGCGTGGAGACGGAATGGCAGGACGCGCCTCGGTCGATCGCCGAACTGGATGAGGAACGCGAATTCTTCGAGCCGAACCTTTATCTCTACGATGCCTATCCGGGCGGCATCGGCTTCAGCGAGCCGCTCTTTCGCGTCCACGACCTGCTGCTGCGGCGCACGCGCGAGATGATCGCGGCGTGCCCGTGCGAAAGCGGGTGTCCATCGTGCGTCGGACCGGCGGGCGAAAAAAGCGAGCGGACAAAAGAAGCGGCGCTGGCGATCCTCGACCGGCTGTGCGCTTCGAGCGAAGCGGCGAGCGCGGCATGAGTCCGACGCGCGATCCATTTGCGGGGCTGGCGGCGCTGAAACCGGCGCGGCGGCGCGCGAGCCTGGAGGCAATCGATGCGGACGCCGTTCGCGGGATGGCGCCGGACATTCCGCCGGGCGCCGAACGGCTTGCGCAAATCTTGGGCGCTTCGCTGCGGCGCAATCGCTTCGGCGAACATTTGGGACTGCGGCGCTGGTTTTCAGAACAACCCGGCGCGGGCGCGAATCCCGGCGCGCCGGAGGGCGAGTTGGATGCGGCGGCGCTGCGTTTGATCGCCCCCGAAGCGCCGAAGCAAATCGTCGACCCGCAGCAATGGCTTTTCCTCGATACCGAAACGACCGGCATGGCGGGAGGCTCGGGAACGTACGCGTTCCTTGTGGGCATCGCATGGTGGGACGCGGGCGGCCTGGAAGTGGAGCAGTTTTTCATGCGCGAGCACAGCGAGGAGCACTCGCTGCTGCTGGAGCTTGCGGAGCGCATGGCCGAGCGGCGCGTGCTGGTCACATTCAACGGCAAATCGTTCGATTGGCCGCTGCTCGAAACGCGCTACCGCATGACGCGCACCATCAAGCCGCCCGCGCCCCGCGCGCATTTGGATTTTCTGCATCCGGCGCGGAATTTGTGGCGCCCGCGGCTCGGCTCGGTGCGCCTGGCCGAACTCGAGCGCCACATTCTCGGCTGGGATCGCGGCGTCGACGTTATGTCCGAACTGATCCCATCGATTTATTTCGATTACTTGCGCGGCGGTTCGCCCGATGGGCTCGTGCCCATTTTTCTCCACAACCAGATGGATCTGCGAGGGCTGGCAGCTCTTGCCACTCGCGTGCTTTCGCTGCTCGCAAACCCGGAAGAGCACGGGCAGGATGCGCTGGAGCTTTTCGGCGTGTCGCGAATTTGCGAGCGGCGCGGCGAAACGGTTCGCGCCCGCAATCTATACGAGCGCTCGATCAACTGCGAATTGCCGGAAGAGGCGGACCGAAAGGCGCGGCGTTCGCTGGCGCTACTGGCAAAGCGCGCGGGCGATTTCGACCAGGCCCAGGCGCTGTGGAAAACAATGCTGGGCGATTCGCGCGAGGGGTTGGAGGCGTACGAGCAGCTGGCAATTTCTTACGAGCGCCGCGCGCGCGATTACGAAAATGCCGCGGCGCTGGTGCGCGAAGCGCTCGCAATTCTTCGCAAGGCGAATCGGCTTGGCACCATCGAGCCGGTTGCGTACAAGCGGCAGAAGGAGCGATTCACGCGCCGCTTAGCGCGCCTGGAGCGCAGGCGGCAGCGCCCGCTGCTCGATCCAGCCGGATCCAATCCGCGTCCTCTGACGCGCCATGCGGTTTCCGGCGCGATTTCGCCAGCCGCAGCCGAGCGATTCGAAGGCTGATTCTTTCACTCGCCGAGCGAGCGCTCGACCCCAATATGCGTGCCCGGCTGATTGAAAAGCCGCCCGCCCGTGAGTCGCGAGCTTTCCACAAGACGCTCCAGCTCCGGTGCGACGTACGCCGCCCGCACCGAAGTTCGATACAGTTCGCGCATGTTGCCGGAATAATGCCGGCCGTGCCAGCGAACATGCCACCGGTAGGCAAGCCGGTTGGGACGCCGAAGATCGCGCAGCAGGACCGCACCGCGCGGCTTCACCAAACGCGCAATTTCCGCCAGCAGCCGCTCCGGTTCGGCCATGTGATGCAGCACCGAATTGCAGATGACCAGATCGAAGGTGGCGTCGGGAAACGGCAGCGCGTTGGCATCGGCGATCTGGAATTCCACGCGCCCAGCCAGCTCCGGTCCCGCAGCCGCGAGAGTCGCCGCCGCTTCCGCGATCATGTGCGAAGAGCGGTCCACGCCCGCGAATTTCCATCGGGTGAGATGGCGCGCCAGCTTCACCACGATCTGGCCGGGACCGGTGCCGATATCGAGCGCTCGTCCGCGCTCGCGCCGGTCGACGAGCCGCAAGGCATGCGCCACAAACGTTTCGTCGAGCCTATTCAAGTAGGTCTGCGCCGCGGCGGACGAATAGGCTGCCACTTCGTCCGAATCGTCCATTACCTCCGGCTCCGGAATGCGATTCAACTCGAACATCGGTCGTACAGCTCTCCCAAGATTTTATTGAACCGCGACCGCCGCTTCAACGCGGCTTGAACCGCCCAGCTCCGGCGTCGATCGCAGCGCTGGGGATGTAGTAGCGGTGGCTGCTGCCGGCGCTGGCGTCCAGCCGATCGCGTGCTCGATGGCATCGAACGTCGAATTCGTGGCGCCCTCCACGTCGAGGCATTCGTCCGCAACGCACCGCAGATAGACTCCGCCGCTCGCCGTCTGAAACTCGAACAAATTCGGCTGGCTATGGACGTCCGTTCGCGCCGCATATTTCTTATCCAGCGCGTCGCTGTATGCCGCGAAGAACTGCGTCGCATGGGCATCGCTGTCCAGCTGCAAAAGAAACACGAGCGGCGTTTGGCCCGTCTGCGAGTCCTCGAACACCGCGTAGCGATCGCCGCTCCATGCAGGCGCAAGCGCCGCCGCGCGATCCGCGTCGAGGAACTGCTTCAGCAGCTCTTGCAATCCGAATTCGCCCATCACATTTTCTTCGAGAAGCGTCCAGTGCTTGGGCACGATTTTCTTTTTCTTCCAGGCGGGCAGCGTGACGTCGACCGGCTTCACGCCCTTCAGGTAAAGCTCGGGATGAAGGATCTGCTGCGTCGAAACGGGCGGATTTTCGAAAACCAGCTTCAAATCCGCCCACCCGGCATGCGCCTTCAAAAATTCCTGCGTGAACGCGGTGCCGTCAAGATACGGAAACAGCAGGGAATCCCGGATGTAAATCGGCGCCTTCGCAAGAGTGGGATCGCCGGTCATGTCCGTGAGCGCGCCGGAGCGAATCAGCAGCGTCAAGTCCGGCAAGTCGCGCACGCTCGCGTGCGTATCGCGCAAGGTGTAGTCGATCATGGCGGCCAGAGCGCTGCCCTCGCTCACGGCGTCGCGCGCCGTTTCGGCGTCGTCATTCGGGCGCGCCGCGTTGATCCAGCGCTCGATATGGAACGACTGGTCCTTGAGCGCGTGGGTCAGCTCATGCGCCATTACCTCGCGTTGGTCGGCAATCGGAATCCAGTCCGCGATGTAAAACTCCTTGGCCTTGGGATCATACAAGCCGGCGACCTGGTCGGTGAGCAAATCGATCATGAAGGAATCGAGCGAAAACTTTTTAGGGATCAGGCCAAAAGCTTCGAGCGATTTTTCATCCGCGTAGCGCTTTTTCTTGTCCTTATCGCCTTTTTCTTCCTTGATCAGGTACGCGCGAATCTCTGCTCGCGAACGAAGCCTCTTCTTTAGAGGGTGCTTGATCGGCAGATCGAGAATTTGGCTCATCTGCGCGAGCACCTCGTCGGCCGCCTTCAGAAACTGCTGATTCGTTTCGGCCGAGGGCTGCTTGCCCGAGGCGCCATGATCCACAGTCGCCGTGGATGCAGCCGGCTGCTGCCCCGCGGCTGCGCCCGCCAGCGCGAACCACACGACAGCGAGGGCGATTCGCTTGATCCACGAATGGCCTAAACCGGATCGTCCGCGCGCATCGCGAGATTCGCTCACAGCGCGCCCGGGGCAGCTCCCATGCATCATTGCGGGCTAAACGCCAGCAGCACGTTGCCGGCAAGGCCGTAGATCGACCCGTACCCCGAATCGACAAACACCATGCCGCCCGCGATTGCAGGGCCCCCGCCATCAATTGCCCCGCCGCGAGCCGGCACACCGTTGACCGTCTTGAATTCTCTCGCAGCGTCAAAATCCCACAAAACTTTGCCGCCGGAGGTCGAATACGCGCGGAGATGGCCGGTATCGGCGCCGGAGAAAACCGCGCCCGGCATTCCCGAGACGGCAGCCGACTGCGCGGGGCTGCATCGCGGCGCGCTGCAACCACCCTCAGGTGGCGGCGTATTCCATTCGATGTGGCCGTCACTCAGACGCAGGGCAAACATGCCGCCGCCGGCTTTGGGATCCGGCATCAATCCCTCGGGACCATCTTTCATCGCGAAATCAGAAAGTGCCACGAACGCAGTTTCCTCGTTCGCCGCAGGCCCCCACTCCACGCCTCCAAGCGGCCCGCCGTGGCCAATGCGCGTCTGCCAGAGAATTCTTCCTTTGTCATCCGGATCGAGCCCGAAGACGATCCCCGATTTCTGCGCCACCAGCAGCACGCGTTTGCCGTCCGGCAGCTTGCGCAGGATCGGCGACGAGCCAAAGTCGGAGTCCGGCCCCTGCTTCACGGGACAGTTCGCCGGATCGCTGCGATAGCAGCTGACGTTGTACGTGTCGTTCGGTGTGATCTGCTTCGACCATACAATTTTGCCGCTGTTGAGATCGATGGCCAGAATCGCGTCGCTCAGCGGCGTGGCCGGATCGGAATAGTTGTTGCCCGCGCCGATGTACAGCAAGCCGCGCTCGGAATCGATCGTGGGCGTGGACCACAACCCCGCGCCGGACGGTCCCCAAAGCTGCGTGCCGATTTTGTTCTTTGTCGTTGGCCGCGCACGCTCGGAAATCGTGTACGTCTTCCACAGTATTTTCCCGGTGCGCGCATCAAGAGCCGCGATGAATCCGCGGAACGTGCAGCACTCATAGTGCGCGTCCGCCGCCATCCATTCTTCGCGCGACGCAACCGGCACGTACAACGTGTCTTTATAAAGCACCGGCGATCCGGTGATTCGCGCGTAGGGATGCAAGCTCACCGGCGTCTGCCAAAGCGGGCGGCCGGTTGTAGCATTTACGGCATAAACGTTGGCGCGCAGGTCTCCAAAATAGGCGCGGCCATGCGGCCCGACGGTAATCGCCGTGCGCACGCCGGCTTTCGCGTGATAGGCCCAATACGCGCAACCGGTTGACGCGTCCAGCGAGTAAACGCCTCCCAGCGGTCCCCCAACGAACACGCGCCCGCCCGCGACCGTCGGCTGCGCATATGAGGTGAAGCCGCCGCGCATTCCAAACGCCCATTTCAATTTCAGATGCGGCACTTGGCTCGCAGTCAGCCCCGCCGCGGCGGCTGATTGAAATCGGGTGCCCTCCAGATATGCTCCCCATCCAGTCCATGCCGGGCCGGAAAAATTGGCCGATGGCGCAGACGAGCACTGATTCGCCGGCGGCGCGGCGCTGGGCTCGGTTCCGAATTTTTTGCCGGTCAGATACTCCGCCACTTCGATTTTCTGCTGGCGCGTCAGGTCCGAGCCCTGCTCGTGCATGGTGCCCGCCGAAAGCATGTACACGACGTACTCGGGCGAAGCGGCTTGCAGCACGTAGTGATTCAAATATGGCGGCCCGCCAGCTTCGTGGCACCGCGCGCAGCGGGTCATGTAAATCGTGGCGCCCGGCGTCTGCGCGGTTCTTGTCTCCGCGCTCTCTTTCGTTTCCGGACTCGCTGAAAGCGAAAGAAGGTACGCGGCGATCTCGCCGATCTGCGCCGGACTGTACGTGGCGTTGAACGCAGGCATCCCCGCGCCCGGCTTGCCGTTCGCGATCGCGTCTTCCAGTTCTTTCGCGCTTAGGCGCAGGTCGCGCAAGTTCCGGGCCTGCCCGCCCACTGCGCCTGCACCGTGGCAGTAAGCGCACGACTGCTTATATAGCTGTTGCCCTTCAGCCGCCGTCGACTGATTCGCTCCGGCAAAAACAGGAATGGAAAACAGCGAAACCGCGCAGCAACAGAGGACCATCCGGCCGGCCGCTTGGAATCCCAGCCAGCTGAAAAATCGCAACGGCTTAGCCAGCATATTCTTCATTTCCGATCCTCGAATTGGGGAATTTTCTGGCGACCCGCTGCCAGCATGATGCGAATTGCCGCGGACCGCAAGCGATAGTTTGGGGGACATGATGAGCAGCGCGGGCCGGGTCAGATGCGCGCCGGAGTCGGTACCGCTGTTGAAAGGACGGATTGCACCGCGGCCAAGAGTTCCTCGATCTTGAATGGCTTCCTGAGCAATGGACAGCCGGTCTTGCGCAAAAATTCGGACACGGGCTCTTCGCCGGCGTTCGACACCGTAAAAATTACTCGCGACGCCATCTCAGGCCGCTCCTTCTCGATCCAGCCATACAGATCCGCCGCGGAAGTTTCTCCCTGCAGCTTCGCATCGCAGACGATCGCATCTACCGATTCTTGCTTCAGGATGCTGATCGCCTGATGCGCCGTTCGCGCCACGCGCACGGCTGCTCCCGCCGCTCCGAGAACTTCCTCCTCAAGCTGCAACACCGTTTCCACGTCATCCACCAACAGAATCTTGCCCGGCACCACTCTTTTTCCGCTGGGGGCCCGTTCCGTCGGAGGCGCTGAAGTGCCGACTAACAGCGGCAGCGTAATTACAAATGTCGCGCCGTGCGGCGGCGAATTGCGAGCCTCGATGTCTCCTCCATGCTCTTTCACGATCCCGTAGCAAATGCTGAGCCCGAGCCCGGTTCCCTTCCCGACCGGTTTCGTCGTATAGAAAGGATCGAAAATTCGGTGCGGGTTCTGGACTCCCGGCCCGCTGTCCGTGAACTCAACCCGCAGCTTGCCGGAATTGGCCTCCGTGCGAATCCAAATTTCGCCCGGTTCGCCGGTCTCCTGAATCGCATCCATGGCGTTGTTCAGAATATTCAAAAACACCTGCTGCAGCTGATTGAAGTCGGCGGACGTGACCGGCAGATGCGGATCGAATTCGCGATGCACGCGGATCTTGCTCAGCCGCAGATCGTACTCACGCAGGATCAGAGTATCTTCCAGTATCTGATGGAGGCTCACCAGGGTGCGCTGCGGTTTTCTTTGCCGCGCGAAACTCAGCAGGCTTTGCACGATGTGATGCGTGCGCTGCGCCTGGCGGTGAAGCTTTTCCACGTACTCCGCGCCCCGCTTTCCGGAAAGATCGTCGGACTGCAAGAGCTGGCTGTATCCCAGAATGGCGGTAAGCGGATTGTTCAGCTCATGCGCTACGCCCGATATGAGTTGCCCCACGGCCGCCATCTTCTCGCTCTGCAGCAACTGTTGTTGCGTGTGCCGCAGCGTTTCGTAGGCTTCGCGCGTCTTCTCCAGCAAGAGCGATTTATCGATCGCGGTGGCGATCTGGTTGGCCACCGCCGAAATCAGGTTCAGCTCCGCGGCGGAGAACTCCCGGGCATCGCGGCACCCGATTACGAGCACCCCCATAATTCGGTCCTTGGCCCACAGCACCACGACCTGCGGAACGGGAATGCCCTCGCTGCCGCGCAGATGCCGGAACGCTTCGGGAAGATTTGGAGAGGTACCGGAAACGACGGTCGCATGCACGCGGCGAAGCTGGTCGAGCAAAGCAGGCGACATCTCGATTTCAGCGTACCGGTGCGCGTTCTCAGACCGAAATCCCACGGTCACCGGCCGCACCAGCTTTTGCGAGGCCTCGTTCAGAAAAAACACCGCGGCCAGGTCCAGCGCAAAGAGCTCGGTGATTTTCAGAAGCGCAGCGCGGAGCCCCTCCTCCAGCGCGGGATGCTGGCCCAGCAAATCCGCAATGGCATTCAACGCCAGCAACTCTTGATTTCGCCGGCGAATGTCCGCCTCGGCGCGCTTCAATTGGGTGATGTCCAGGAGAAACCCTTGGTACGCCACGATCGCGCCGGATTCATCTCGCGTGGCAAAGCTCGATTCGTGCGCCGTCCGGATGTCTCCGTCGCGCCTGCGGAACCGGAATTCAAAATCGGCGATCTCGCCGTATTCGCGCAGCAGGCGCTGCCGCCGCTCGCGGTCCAGCGGGTCTACGTAAAAGTGCGAAGCCACGTCCGCCGCGATCAGATCCTCCGCCGACTCGTATCCAAGAATTCGCATGAAGGCGTTGTTGAAATCGAGGAAGTGCCCGTCGGGTGTGGAGATGAACACTCCCTCCTGCACTTTTTCAAAGAGTGTCCGGAATTTGTTTTCCGCTTGCCTGCGCGTGGTCACGTCGCGCAGGACGTGGATCGTTCCCAGGCGCTTGCCCTTCGAATCGTGAAGCGCGGAATCGGTGGCCAAGAAATATCCTGCGAACGAGGGATCGAATTTTTCCGTCTCGCCCGCTGCGCTTTCGCAATAGGGACAACGGTTCCAAGGCGTATTTCCTTGCCGCAGCACGTCCCGAGTGGTTCGGCCGACCAGTTCGATCGGCTCGACCTGGAGCCGCCGCGCCAGCGCGCGATTGGTCCGGAGAATTCGCCCGTCCGCGTCGTGAACGAGAATCAGATCGTCGATGGAGTCGAACGTGGCCTCCCACTGCCGTTGCGAGTAGGAAACGCTTTCCATTAAGCCCAGGTTCTGCACCGTCAGGCCGAGAAGATTGGCCACATTCATCACGTAGTGCTCTTCTTCGCTCTCGTACTTTCGCGGGGCCGTCGAACCGATTGCGAGCAACCCGAGCGGCGCCTCTTTTCCGGGGATGCGCATCCATAGCATCGCCGAAAGCTTCTCCGTATGCATCCACCGCGTCAGCGCCGGCTCTTCGGTTTCGGTGTAAACCACGAGCGGCTGCTCGCTGCGCAGAATTCCTTCCACCCACGACTCGCTCGCCGAGAGGCGCGCGTAGGGACTTCGCTCCGAATCGGAAAAGCCGATGCATCCGCGCGCGCTCAGTCTGGTGCGCTGCACTGCATCGTCAAACAAAAACACTTGCCCATGCGTAACGTCGAGACTCTCGAGCACTTGGCACAGGATTGCCCGGAAAACTTCTTCGGTACGGGGATTCTGCATCGCCTCGGCGCTGATCACCGCCAGCCGCCGGAGCCGATCGTTCAGGTCCTCAGCGCGAGCGCGGCTGGCTTCGAGCACCAATACGGCCATCGCCCCGCCCATGGCAATGCCCAGCAGCCCGTGGAAGGAAATTCGAAACAGGCCAATTTGTTGCGACAGCCATTCCGGCCGGTCCAGCCCATCGAGCCCGCGCAGCAACAGTGCAGCGCCTAGCAACTTCCATCCGGCACCCCGGTGCCGCCCCTGCGATCTCCATAAAATCCAGCCAGCCGCAAGGTAAAGCGCGGACACAACAATTGCGCTCGCCCACTTCTCCGCCTGGGGAAGTCCCGCGACCCATCGGAGCGCAATCATGGCGCTTTCGCCGATTACGGCCCAGGGTCCAAGGTATCGGACGACCGTTGTACTGCCCGCACACTCCATCACCGCCATCAGGATCAAGGCCGCCACGAGCGGAGAAGCGAGCGTGGTCAAACTTGATTCGCCCAGGCCTCCGCGCCAGATGGACACAACTCGCGCACACTCCAGGCCGGCATACACCGTCCACCCGGCAAGCCAAAAACGGAAAAAACGCGCAGGGAAACCCGGTAGCAGCAGCCAATACAGGACGAGCAAAAGGAAGGCCGCAGAGCACTCCATGAAGGCAACAGCCAGAAATCCCGGGTTGGACAGAAATGTCATAGAAATCTATAACTTACGACACGTTCGCGTCCTGCCGTGCACCGCCAGTATTTTCCCTTGGATATCAGGAAGCCATTATGAAAACTAGCACACGGTTTCACAATACGGCAACTAACCCTCGGAGCCCCTGTGCCGTGCTTTATAATGGCTCTCGCGAACGGAGAGCCGATGCCAAACGAAAAAATCCTCATTGTCGATGACGAAGAAGCCATCCGCGAAGTGGTATCGACCCTGCTGGAGGCCCAGGGCTACCATTGCGTTCTCTGCATCAACGGCCGCGCGGGTCTGGAGGCCTTTCGCAAGGACACCTTCGACTTGGTAATGAGCGACATCGTCATGCCGGAAATGGACGGCATGAAGCTTCTCGCCGAACTGCGCCGCTCCGATCCGGACGTGCCGGTGATCATGGTCACGGCCATGCACGATATCTCCATTGCCCTCGAAGCCATCCGCGCTGGCGCGTACGACTACATTCTCAAGCCCTTCGAGAAGGATCAGTTATATCTCAGCGTGCACCGCGCGCTGGAACATCGCCGCTTAGTGATGGAAAATCAAGCCTATCAGAACGACCTCGAACAGCTCGTCGCCGAGCGCACCCAGCAGCTTTCCGTCGCCCTGCAGGATCTCGAGGAATCTTACGATTACACGCTCGAAGCTCTCGGCGGCGCTCTCGATGCCAAGGACGCCGAAACCGAAGGGCACTGCCAGCGCGTCACTGCCTTCACCATCACCATCGCCAAGGGCATGAACGTCGATAAGGCCTCGCTGCGGCAAATTGCGCGCGGCGCCTTTCTCCACGACATCGGCAAGATGGGCATTCCGGACCACATTCTGCGCAAGCCCGGACCGCTTACGCCCGAAGAAAAAGAAATCATGCGCCGCCACTGCGAGATCGGCCATTCCGTGCTCGCGCGAATCCCCTTCCTGCATGAAGCCGCCGAAATCGTGCTGGCGCACCAGGAGTTTTACGACGGCACCGGCTACCCGCGCGGCTTGCGCGGCGAACAGATTCCTCTCGGCGCGCGGATTTTCGCCGTCGCCGATACTTTGGACGCCATGATTTCCGACCGCCCGTATCGCAAAGCGCTGCCCATCTCCGCCGCGCGCGAGGAAATCAACCGCTACTCAGGCACTCAGTTCGATCCGCGCGTGGTCCAGGTGTTCCTGTCACATCCCGACCGCGTCTGGCTCGGTCTGCACGAAAGGGCCAGCGAGCCGTTTTTGCTCACCGAGCTTGAGCGGGTTTAGGCCGCTCCGGCCTGCTCGAATGCGTGCGTCGATCGCGAACAATGCCCTTCGGTCTCTCGCTCTGCCCAGTTCTTTCAAACTCCGGCCCTATATGCCTATAATTCAGGTGCTGCAAATCTAAAGGAGGTCGTGCATGAAGCGATCGGTCATAGCCCTCGCCGGCTGCCTCGCGTTCTTCCTGCTGGCGGCGCAAGTTCCCGCAGCTCCCGCGCCCGCACCGCAGCAAAAGCAGGTGATCGCGAAGACAACGCTGAAGATTGGAGAAATGGCGCCGGATTTTTCTCTTCCGAGCGACCAGCGCACCACCATCAAGCTCAGCGACTACCGGGGCAAGAAGAACGTGATTCTCGCCTTTTACATTCTTGCCTTCACCCCCGGTTGAACGGATGAGTTAAAAGCCTATCAGTCTGATCTGGCTAAGATTCAAGCAAGCGGCTCGGTCGTATTCGGCATCAGCACGGATAGTCCTCCGGCAAACGGGGTCTTCGCGAAGCAAATCGGCGTCACGTTTCCGCTGCTCAGCGACATGAACCGAACGGTCATGAAGGAGTACGGGATTCTCCAAAAATACCCGATGAGCGGCGATGAATACGAATGGGCGCGGCGTACAACTTTCGTCGTCGACAAGGAAGGCAGAATCAAACACATTCAGTACGACGAAAGCGCCATCAACCCGAACACAGCAGTGGCGATCTGCACCGGATTGGGTCCCAAGAAGTAGGCGTGTGTGGCGTTACGTGAGCCGCCGCTCGGCGGCTCACGCCTCGCGCCTCATGCCGCGGGATCAGCGACTCACGTTGCGCCGGGTGTAAATCAGTCCGAAAATTCCCATAAATAGCCCGACCGAAGGAATCAGCAAAAGCAAAATCCCGTGCTGCAGCGCCACGCGGCTGTGGTCCCCGCTCGCTGCCGCGCTCTGGTAACACATCGCGCATCCCTGCGCCGCCGCTCGCGGTGCAAGTGCAGCCGCCGCAGCCAAACCGCTTAGGGCCGCCGCGAAGCCGCGAAGCACTGTGCGCTTGAATCCGCGCGCGCCCAATTTCGCGCGCCTCGCCCACCGCCGCGCGCTCATCTCCGCCCTCCCATCAACAAAAACACAAATAAGCATATCCAAATCGCATCCATCGCGTGCCAGTACATCGACGCGATATTCACCGCCGTGCTTCGCGCCATGCGCCGCGCCGGGCGGAACGCCACCACCAGCAGCGCGATGATCCCGCCGGCCAAATGCACGCCGTGCGTCGCCGTAATCAGGTAGAAAAAGCTGCTGCTCGGATTCGTCGCCAGGTACAGACCCGCCGCCACGAGTTGCCGCCAGGCGAGCACTTGTCCCGCCAGAAAGCATACGCCGAGCACCGAGGTGACGATCCACCATCGCCGGAATCCATCTTCATCGCCGGCTCGCGCACGCGACCGCGCTTCCATCATTGTAAAGCTGCTGCCCAAAAGCACCAGCGTGTTTAGCGACAAAATCCGCCACAGCCATCCCGAGATCACCAGCGGTTGCCAGTCTCCGCTCGGCGAACCTCTGCGAACCACCGCCGCGCTCACCAGCGCCAAGAAAAACATGGCGATGCCGCCGAGCGCGATCGTCATGCCGGTCACATACGCACGCTGCGGCGTGTGCGCCGCGCCCGGTTCGCCGTGGCCGTCTCCGCCGCCAAACCCGCCGTGGTTGCGGCCCAGATCCGCTACGCCGGCCGCCAGTCCCGCCCGCTCCGCGATCGCGGTGTCACGCATTCTGCGCTCCTTCGCTCGCTCCGGCCACTTCGCTCGGCGGAAGATGCTGCGGCGTAAAATCCTCCGGCGCGCCCGGCACGCTGTACTCGTACGGCCCGCGGTACACGTGCGGATACGCGCCGGCAAAATTATCGATCGGCGGAGGCGAGGCCGTCGCCCATTCCAGAGTTGTGCCGCGCCAAGGATTCTCGGAAGCTTTCGCTCCGCTCCTCAGGCTGCGGAAAAAATTGTAAAAGAAAATCAGCTGCGCGCCCGCCGTCACGAACGCCGCAATCGTCATGAACAGATTCAGCGGATGCAGCGCCGCCAGATACGTTGCGCCGGTCGAATCGGCGTACCGGCGAATTCCGCCGTAGATTCCCTCGAAGTGCATCGGCATGAAAATGCAGTACGCGCCCACGAACGTGAGCCAAAAATGCAGCTTGCCGAGCGTCTCGTTCATCATCCGCCCAAACATTTTCGGGAACCAGTAGTACGTGGCGCTGAAAATTCCGAAAATCGCCGCCACGGCCATCACCAAGTGGAAATGCGCCACCACGTAGTAGGTCGCATGCAGCATGTCGTCCAGCGCCGGCTGCGCCAGAAAAATTCCCGAAAGCCCGCCGGTGACGAAAAACGACACGAAGCCGATCGAAAACAGCATCGGCGTGTCAAAATGAAGTTTCCCTCCCCACATCGTCCCGAGCCAATTGAACGTCTTCACCGCGGACGGCACCCCGACCGAAAGCGTCAGTACCGAAAACGCCAGGCTCGAATACGGGTTCATGCCGCTCACGAACATGTGGTGGCCCCACAGCAGGAAGCCGAGGAACCCGATCGCGCAAAGCGTGGCCGCCATGGCGCGGTAGCCAAAGACGGGCTTGCGCGAAAAATTCGAGAGAACGTGCGACGTTACGCCCATGCCCGGCAGGATCGAGATGTAAACCTCGGGATGCCCGAAGAACCAGAACAGGTGCTCCCACAAAAGCGGCCAGCCGCCGCTGTGCCCCGCCTGCAGCTCGCCATTCACCACCAATCCGTACGGAATGAAAAAGCTCGTGCCCGCCGACCGGTCCAGCACCAGCATGATCAGCGCCGCCAGCAGCACGCCGAACGACAGCAGGCTCATCACCGCCGTCACGAACCACGCCCACACCGTCAGCGGCATGCGCAGCAGATGCATTCCCGGCGCACGCATCTCGATGGTCGTGGAAATGAAATTGATCGAGGCGAGCAGCGACGCGATGCAGAAAATCCCGATGCTCACCACCCACATCGTCTGGCCGATGCCCTCGCCCGGTCCCGTGATGCTCCCGAGCCCGCTCAGCGGCGGATACGCCGTCCAGCCGCTGATCGGCGCGCCCCCAGGCACCGCAAACGCCGAGAGCATGCACAGGAACGCCACCAGCGTCAGCCAGAACGACATCATATTGAGCCGCGGAAACGCCATGTCCGGCGCGCCGATTTGAATCGGCAGAAAATAATTTCCGAACGCGCCCAGCGGCGCCGTCGTCAGCACGAAGAAAACCATGATCGTGCCGTGCATGGTCATCAGCGCCAGATACTGCTCCGGCCGCATGACCCCACCGCTGATAAACGGCACGTGCGCGCGCGGCCACACCAGGTGAAAGCGCATCAGCAGAGACAGCGCGATCCCGATCGTCACCGCCACCAGCGCGAGAAAGTAATACTGCAGCCCGATAACCTTGTGATCCGTGCTGAAGATGTACCGCCGGAAAAATCCCGAAGGCGCTTGCGGCGGCGCTTGGACGGAATGCGGCGCCGAGCTCACTCGCGCTCCCGAATCGGCTGTCTGAAGATCATTACTGGGAAGCCTGTTCGAGAAATCTCTGATAATCCGCTTCGGAGATCACGTTCAGATAGCTGTGCATCTGATAGTGCCCCATGCCGCAAAGCTGGGTGCACATGATGTCGTAGCGCCCGATGCGATCCGGCGTGAAGTGCAGCGGGACCACCATTCCCGGCACCGCGTCCTGCTGCAGCCGCAATTCGCGCACGAAAAAGTTGTGGATCACGTCCTGCGAACGAATCAGCAGCTCCACCGGATGATTCACCGGCACCGTCAGCGTGGGCACCACGATGTCGTCGCGTCCCGCCGGATCGTTCGGGTCGATGCCCAGCGGATTTCCGGTCGGCGCGCTGATCAGCGCCGGATCGATGCGGCCAAATTTTCCGTCCGCTCCCGGATAACGGAAGTAATAGACGAACTGCTCTTCCGTCACTTCCACCTGGATCGCGCCGGCAGCCGCCGCCTGGAATCTCGATTCGGACCACGCCTGCGTCCCAAGAAATCCCAATCCCAGAAACACGGCCGCGGTCATCAAAGTCCACGCGACTTCGAGTCCGATATTGCCGCGGGTGAAACGCGCCGGCCTGCCGCGGTCGCGAAAGCGGAAAACAAACCAGCCCAATCCAAGCTGCGCGAGGACAAAAATGGCTCCCGTCGCGTACAGCGTCAAATTGTACTGATGATCGACCTGCACGCCCACGGCCGTGATCGGAGGAGGCGCCGCGTAAAAGCCGCTGGCGAAAAGATAGACGGTGATGCCGACGAAAACAATCAGGGAGAGAAACAGAAGCAGCGCCGGAGCCGCCGCGCCGCTCATCCTGCCATTCACGCGCGCGTTTTGCGCGCACCCGTTTCCGCCGCGGAATAATGCCGGAGAGAATCGCATTGTCGATTCAAACACGACATCATACAGAAGCCCGGCGCGCATTGAAAGCACACCCGCAGCGGGGCTCTGTGCTAATTTGGAGACCCCTACATGATTAAGCCACTCCCACCCTTAGGCTTCCGCCCCCGCAAAAGTCGTCTATTCGGCCAGTTCCGCAGGTTTCAAAGGAAAGGGCTAAAGCAGTGGCTGGGCGCGCTGCTGTTCATCCGTGGCGGAGTGCACGTCCGAAACGCGAGTTCAAACCATGACTGAGAACGCAAATCTGTGGTGGTGGGCCAAGTGTAAATTTTGCGGCGAACGATTGGCCATTCGGCCCTCCAGAAACGCAGAAGGTCTGCCGGACGTAGATGGATTGACACCGGAAATTTTGAATCCATTTGAGTGCTCCAAATGCGGAGCGGAAAACCTGCTTGATTATGAGGACTTGCAAGAAGCCTCTCGAAAAGACGATCCCCGTCCTCAGCCGTAAAGGAAACGGCAACCAGCGGAAGCAGTGCCGATTGAGCCCCCGGCGCGGGTAGGACACGCGTCGCGCGGCGCTTCTCCAGCCGAGGTGAAAAGTTCAAAACGGGAATTCGCTTTTAGAGCGCCGTAGGCAGGCTCGGCGGCAGCATCCTGGCTGGAAAGGCCTAGTCGGCAATTCGGGCCGCGCCAGGACGGTTGTGAAGCTTCACACGGCCATTTGGCGAAGCACCTTGGCCGGAAAAATCGCCATTCAGGTGCTCAGGCTAGAGAATCAGGCTAAAAAAGTGGTGCGGGAGAGAGGATTTGAACCTCCACGGTATTGCTACCGCCAGCCCCTCAAGCTGGTGCGTCTGCCAGTTCCGCCACTCCCGCATAGGTAGGCGAGCAAATTGTAACAGAAGCCGTTATTTGTGAGCAGGCGCGTTCTGCACCGGCTTTTGCGGCGCCGCTGGAACTGCCGGAGCCGATTTCGAAGCAGGAGCAGGAGTTTTCGCCGGAGCCTCGGCCGGAGTAGCCGCCGTGCTCGGAGCGGGCGCATTCGTGTTCTCCAAAAGCGAGCCGATCGCCGCGGCATTCGGCCCCGCGCGCTTCACCGAAAGCGCCATCGAAGTCATCATGAACACGATCGCGCACCAGGTGGTCGCGCGCGATAGAAATGTGGCCGCGCCGCGCGGGCCAAAGGCCGTCTGGCTGCCCGCTCCGCCGAACGCGCCGGCCAAATCCGCCGCCGTGCCGCTCTGCAGCATCACCACGATCACCAGCAGGAAGCAGACCAGGATGTGCAAGGTCACCAGCAGCGCAATGAACCGCCATCCCAGCACCACCAACCCCATGGCCACCACTATCGACAAGCCCCATTTAGCCCACCATGGCATTTCCAGTTCCTACCTTGCCGCGCCGCGATCCAGTCGCGCGCCTTTAAGAATAATTTACGATTGCCGCAAACGATTTCGGGTCCAGGCTTGCTCCCCCTACCAGGGCGCCGTCGATTTCCGGCTGCGCCATCAATCCCTTGATGTTGTCGGGCTTCACGCTGCCTCCGTAAAGAATCCGGAGTTCCGAGGCTTTCTCGAGCGTGAACCGTGCGGCGGCCAATTCCCGAAGGTACCGGTGAGCTTCGGCTGCGATTTCCGGCGTCGCCGTGCGCCCCGTGCCGATCGCCCACACCGGCTCGTACGCAACAAGGATACGCGAGAACTCCGCGGGGGTCAACGCGCCCAGTCCGCCCTCAAACTGCCTCATCAGAACGGCTTGCGTCTGATTCCCTTCGCGTTCCGCCAACAATTCGCCCACGCAGACGATTGGCGTAAGGTTCGCTTCCAGCGCCGCTTTCGTCTTTTTGCGAACCCACTCGTCGGTCTCGCCGAAGTACTGCCGCCGCTCTGAATGGCCGATGACTACGTGCGTGCAGCCCGATTCCGCCAGCATCCTTCCGGACACTTCCCCGGTGAACGCGCCTTCCTGGGCCCAGTGCAGGTCCTGTCCGGCAATCGCCACGTGGCTGCCGCGCGCGGCATCTACCGCCGCGCAAATCGAAGTGAACGGAGGCGCGATCACGATGCCGCAATGCTTCGCCCCGGATATTAACGGAAGGAATGCGCCGAAAAACCCGAGCGTCTCCTCCCGGGTTTTGAACATCTTCCAATTTCCAGCGATTACCGGACGCCGCACGCGGTTCTCCGTCACTTGCCCGGCTTGTCGGTGAGAGCTTCGACGCCGGGAAGCTTTTCGCCCGCCAGAAATTCCAGCGAGGCGCCGCCGCCCGTCGAAATGTGCGAAATTTGGTCCGCCACTCCAGCGTGTTCGACCGCGGCAACCGAGTCGCCGCCGCCGATAATCGAGGTAGCGCCGGATTTTGTCGCCGCAGCCACGGCTCGCGCGATGCCAAGCGTGCCGCTCGCGAAAGCCGGCTTCTCGAAGATGCCGAGCGGCCCGTTCCACACGATCGTGCGCGCCTTGGCAATTTCCCCGCTGAATAGCTCGATCGTTTTCGGGCCGATATCGAGACCCATCCAGCCCGGCGGAGTCGCGCCGATATCCACGATTCTGGTTGGCTCGGATTCGGGAGATTCGGCGATCACGTGATCGACGGGAAGCAGCAAGCGGAAATTGCGCTTGGCTGCTTCTTCCAGCAGTCCCTTGGCCAGGTCGAGCTTGTCGTCCTCCACCAGCGACTTCCCTACCGGCTTGCCTTGCGACTTCAAAAACGTGTAGGCCATCGCGCCGCCGATCAGCATCGTGTCGGCGAGCTTCATCAAATTTTGGACGACTTCGATTTTGTCCGAAACCTTCGCGCCGCCCAGCACCGCCACGAACGGCCGCTCCGGATTCGAAATCGCCTTGCCCAGATAAGCGAGCTCCTTTTCCATCAGCAGCCCGGCGGCAGATTGCCGCACGTATTTCGTGATGCCCACCACCGACGCGTGCGCGCGGTGCGCCGACCCGAACGCATCGCACACGAACAACCCGTCGCAAAGAGCCGCCAGCTTCTTCGCGAATTCCGGATCGTTCTTTTCTTCCTCGGCGTGGTAGCGGACGTTTTCGAGCAGCAGCACGTCGCCGTTTTTTAGCGCGTTGCTTTTCGCTTCGGCGCCGGCGCCCACGCAATCGGAGGCGAACGAGACTTCTTTTCCGAGCAACTCCCGCAAACGCGCCGCCACGGGCTGCAGGCTGTATTTCGGATCGACTTTGCCCTTGGGACGGCCGAGATGCGAAGCGAGCACCAGCCGCGCGCCTCGATCGATGGCCAGCTTCAAAGTCGGCAGCGTTGCGCGGATGCGCGTGTCGTCGGAAACCGCCCCTTTATCGAGCGGCACGTTGAAATCGACGCGGATAAAGACGCGTTTGCCGGAAAGTTCCAGGTCGCGAATCGATAGCTTGTTCATGCTCGGGATCCGTGCGGCGCGTCAGGACCGGGCGGCCATGAGTTTGATCATGTCGACGCAGCGGCAGGAATAGCCCCACTCGTTGTCGTACCACGCCAGCACCTTCACGCAGTTGTTGCCCACCACGCGCGTGCACTTGGCATCGAGAATCGAAGAATTCGGATTCCCGCGAAAATCGACGGAGACCAGTTCCTCTTCCTCATATTGAAGGATGCCCTTCATCGGGCCTTCCGCCGCGCGCTTCATCGCCTCGTTCACGCTTTCCACGGTTGCCGGCTTTTCCGTGATCACCGTGAGGTCCACCACGCTCACGTTGGGAGTGGGCACGCGCATCGCGTAGCCATCGAGCTTGCCTTTCAGCTCCGGGATTACGAGATGCAGCGCCTTGGCCGCGCCGGTGGAAGTCGGAATCATGGAAAGAGCGGCGGCGCGCGCTCGTCGCATGTCCTTATGCGGCAAATCGAGCAGGCGCTGGTCGTTGGTGTACGAGTGGATGGTGGTCATCGAGCCCACGCTGATGCCAAACGTGTCCTGCAGCACTTTCGCCACGGGCGCGAGGCAGTTCGTCGTGCACGAGGCATTGGAAATCACATGATGCTTCGCCGGATCGTACGTCTTATCGTTCACGCCCAGAACGATGGTGTGGTCGGGATCGGTGGCCGGCGCGGAGATCATCACCTTTTTCACCGGCCCGCGAATGTGCTTTCGCGCGTCGGGACCTTTGGTGAATGCTCCGGTGGACTCAACGACGATGGTGGCGCCGATGGACGCCCAATCGATTTCCGCGGGATCTTTCGTCCGGAAGACCTTGAAGCTCTTGCCGTCCACAACGATGGAGTCATCGGTATGGGTCACCTTGTTCGGAAGATTGCCTAGAATGGAATCGTACTTGAGCAGGTGCGCCAGCGTCTTCGAATCGGTGATGTCGTTCACACCCACGATCTCGACTGCGGAATCGCCCATCGCGGCGCGATAAATATTTCTGCCGATGCGTCCAAAGCCGTTGATGCCAACCTTGACTGCCATGGTGTCCTCCGGAGATGTGCCGCGGGGTGCCGCCCTCGCGAGAGATTGGCGTGCGAGACTGAATTGACGATCTAGCCGATGCTAAAAGCCGCGGAGGGAAAAGTCAACGAGGGTTAGTCGACGCGTCTTCCATCGAATACTGTCTCACCCGCACCACGTCTTCGCCCACGAAGGTGACAAACGTAGAGGGAGACGGCGGCAGTCCGTAGATCCAATCTTCTGTCTCGCGGCCATCTTCATTCCACTGGCGGATTTTCTTGTCCGGCAGCCCCATGGCCGCAATCACCATCTCGTGGGTCATGCCGACCACCGCGTGATGCGCTTTGATCCCCTCGCGGAATTTTACCGGCAGCGTGTCCACCCAATTCACCGCCGCCGAATGCTTGGAAAAATCCAGGAACGAAGCGAGGTCCCGCTTCAGTTCGTCAGCGCTCAGGTTCGGAACATCCCGGTGGCCGAAATCGACCACGAGGACGCCGCCGGTGGGCTGCTGCGGATCGAGATTCGGAGGCGGCGTGGACAAATTGCCGATCCCGATTTGAAGGTGCTGCCGCCAATCGAAATGTTTCCGCCCGCCGCCGTTGATTTCCACGCGAATCGAGTGCGCGTCAAAATCGAGACGGGTGACCTGCACCGTGTCGCCGGGATTGGCGACCGTGCCGTGAAGCCGCAACGCGTCGCTGAGATCCTGCGGATTCACCGCCTTGCCGGACTCGATCTTGAAACCCTTTTTTCCGGCGGGAATCGCGCGCACAGCCTTGGCGAACTCGCCATCGACGTAGCGGACCAGAAGAACTTCCGAACCGGCGGTCAGGCGCTCCGATTGGCCGGCGGGCTGCGCCGCGCCGGAGATGGAAGAAGACGGCTGGAGAACTTGCTGCGGCGAGGCGCCCGCGCGCTCCGCTCCCGCCAAAAGCCCGCTCAAGGCCAAGGCGACGGTCAACGCATAAGCGGCTCGAAAATTCATAGCACGCCGGGCCAGATTCTAATTGGTTCCCCGAACGGATGTGATCCGTTCCGTACAGCACCCTGCTATGAGGGGAATATACTACCTTTTCTTCCGCCTGTGAACCGCCGCTGCGAAAGCCTCCCACACGCGGAAGTTTCCGCGGTATTCGCGCAGCATGCGCTCCGGATGGAATTGCAGGCCCACCAGAAAATCGGCGCGTGGGTCGAAGTAGGCTTCCACCAGGCCGTCGCGCGCGTGCGCCATGGGGCAAAGGCGGCCCGCCAGGCGGCGAATTCCCTGGTGATGGTAGCTATTTACGCGCAGCGTTTTGTGTCCGTACCAGCGCGCGAGTGGCGTGCCGGGAACCACGTCGATCAAGTGGCGATAGACGTCGTAGCGGCGCGGATGAATATGGCGGAGCCGCGAGCGCTTTTCTTTTTGCACGTCGCCGTAGAGGGCGCCGCCGCACGCGACGTTCACGAGTTGCGAGCCGCGGCAGATACCGAGCACCGGAATTTTTCGCCGCAGCGCGTGGCGCAGCAGCCGCAGCTCGACTTCATCCTTCAGCGGATGCGTTTTCTCCAGATACCGAAAATTTTCTTTCTGCGCGGCGTAGCGTTTCGGTTCGATGTCTTCGCCCTCGACGAGAAGCAGCCCATCCATCCGGCGGATGTATTCCGGAAGGCATGCCAGCACGCCCGCGACGATGGGAACAATCATCGGCAGAATCTTCAGCCGCAACAGAAGTTCGAGATGCAGTTCGCCGACGTAATCGATGTGGCGGATGCCGCGCGGCGTCCGGCGCGTGGTGACGAGGACGATCGGGCGGGTCATTGTGTCAGTATCCGCGCGATAGCGTCCGAAGGGCGTCGACGAGTCGCGTATCTTTTTCGCGCCCCTGCGAGGCGACGCGGATGTGGTACGCGTCCATGCCGAGCTTATTGGAGCAATCGCGGACGTACATTCCGTGATCGTTGAGCAGGCGCGCTTGCAACTCGGTGGCCGTCATGCCGTTGCAGATTTTGAAAAGCACGAAATTCGCGCCGGTGGGATAGACCTCGATTCGCGGGATGGTTTTCAGCGCGCCGTAGAGGCTGCGGACGTCGGCGATCAGCCGCTTGCGGCCCTCGTGATATGCGGCATCGGTGGCGGGCAGAAGCGAAAGAAAGTATTGCGCGAGCGTGTTCAAGTTCCAGGTGGGAACGAAGCGGCGGAGGCGATTGAGCACGTAGAGATTCGAGCTGTAGCAATATCCGATGCGCAGGCCGGGAACACCGCAGTGCTTGCTCATGCTGCGGACGATCAGAAGATTCGAATAACGTTCGGCAACCGGCAAAAGGCTCGGAATCGGGTCTCCGGCGAAGTCGACGAACGATTCGTCGACGATCACAAGTTCGAGATCCTTCACGCGGCGAAGAAAATCCTCCATTTCGTCGAACGAAAAGAACTGACCGGTGGGATTTCCGGGATTGATGATCAGCAGCGCTTTCAGATTGCGCTCGTGAATCCACGCAAGATAGTCGTCCAAATTCAACTCGTAGCGCTGCCGCGGATTGAGCGAATAGAGCTCGGCATCGCGCTGGTCTTTCATTTTTTCGATGTACTCGCCGAACGTCGGAATGGGCACGGCGAGGCGATCGATCAAGGTCATGTTGAGGAGCGCGATGAGTTCGGTGGCGCCATTGCCGATGATCAAGTGTTCGGGATCGACGTGGAGCACGGCAGCGAGGTTCTGCTGGCTCAGCAGCGGATTGCTGGAAGGATACGATTTGATGAGGTTGGGCAGATTGCGCTGCAGATCGGCGAGCATTTCCGGCGTGGGGTAATACGGATTGGCGATGAAGCAGAAATCGATGACGTCCTTGGCGCGCTCGTAGCCGACCAAATCGGCGAGCGCGGGCGAATGCGAAGTCTCGTAAAAAAGGTGACGGCGAAGCTCCGCGGCGGAATCCGCGGAGGGACGAGAATCCGCGATGGAGCTTTTCATGCTGAAAATCCTGGCCGGAAAAATTGAGGCGTTTTGCGAGACGAACAAAAGAAAAGGGAATTCGACACGCGGAGGGATCTAACTGTGTAGCGATTTGAGGAGGTGGCGACGCTTTGTTTACAACAACTTGGAGGTGATTCTACTCGAAAGTGTAGCGATTTGAATTGCGAGTCAAGGCTGCTCCCGGAGCCTACCGGGTTTCCCCGGCGAGCCTTGCGACCGGGTTCAGTCAAAACCGACATACTGCCCTCATCATAATACGAAGCGGGGGAATATCAAGCGGAGTTCAAACCGGACAATCGGAAAGAGGCCGCGCCGGCACAGCCGCAGTTTCGTTCCTAAGCCGTACCTGCGTTCAACGGGCTTGGGTAGCGTAAATTTCCAAGCCGGAACAAGATCGACGGCGCAGCGGTGACACTTGCGGAAAAACTTCGCATGCGGCCTCGATTCCGGCGCCGAACGTCCCCACAGGGAACGGGTGGTGTCCTAATTTGGGTGTTTTGCTGTTTTCTTGCTTTCGCCATTTTCCCAAGGTTCGCCGCATCTTATAAACCGTTCCTGTTTGGCATCCCAAATGTATCTAAAGTTCTTTCTCCAAAAACCGTTCCCCCGTTCCCCGTTGCGTATCAGGTTCAAGAGCCGGAATTTGGATTGGCTTTGGGTCTACGCAGGCGCCGCGGCTTTGACGCTGAAAATCTCACCGCGGTGCAGCACGGCCCGCGCTATGCGCTCGATCTCGTGTCCGTGCGGTGGATAGAGGACGTAATCGAATGCGCCCAGTTGCAAGAATTGGGTATAGCGCTTCCAATCGTCCAGGCGGGAAACCACGACAACCGAAGTTCCGTCCGGTGGGCGCGAGACGCGCCGAATGAAATCTTCAATTCCGTCGTCCGGCAACTCATCCGAGCAAAAAACCAGCGCCACCGGGTGCCGGTTCAAGACCGCGAGGGCCTCTTGCACGGATGTGGCGACAATGGGAAAGCAGTTGCATCGACCGAGAGCGATGGCCAAGCCCTGTTGGGTTGCGAGGTCGTGCGAGACGACCATTACGTCTTGCGAAGACATTGCAGAGCTCCTTTCGTTTGAGGTATCGACAGCAACAATTTGTCCGGGGCTGTAGACTGGGCGGCTTCGCCGGCCACCCGGGATCACCCGCGAAAGACTAGCAAACCCACGAGCCAAGACAGTGACAGCCATCACATTCACGAAAGCTTGGTTTCCACCAGGGAACGGCGCGGCGACCGTCCCACCGGGGTCGCGCAGGACGAACTCTTACGCGGCGGGAATTTGCGCCGGGCCCGGAATGGGCCGGCTCATCAGCTCTTTAAACGTCTGGGCGTCGAGAGTTTCGCGCTTCAGTAGCTCCTGGGCGAGCAGGTCGACCCGAGAGCGATGCTCTTGCAGCGTCGCTTTGGCGTCCGCGTAAGCAGCGTCCAGAATTTTCCTGGCTTCCTGATCGATGTCGCGGGCAGTCTGCTCGCTGCAATCGCGTTGCACGATGCCGTCGCCGGCAACGGGAAGAAACTGTTCGCGATGTTCAGCGCAGTGGACCAGCCCGACCGATTCTCCCATGCCGTAGATGCAGATCATCTGGCGGACGAGCGCGGTGGCGTGATCGAGATCATCTTCCGCGCCGGTGGTGACGTTGCCGAACACGATTTCCTCGGCGGCGCGCCCGCCGAGCAAGCCGCGAAGCTTGTCCATCAATTCGTCGCGGCTCATCATGTATTTTTCGTTTTCCGGCAACTGCAAGGTATAGCCGAGAGCGGCGCGCCCGCGCGGGACGATGCTGATCTTGCGCACCACGTCCGCATGTTTGCTATAGGCGGTGACGATGGCATGGCCGATTTCGTGAAAAGCGACGCGGCGCTTTTCCTCGGCGCCCAGACGGCGGCTCTTACGCTCCGGCCCAGCAACGACTTTTTCGACTGCGGCTTCCAAATCCTTTTGGCCGATCTTGGTGCCATTGTGCCGAACAGCGAGCAGTGCCGCCTCGTTGACGACGTTGGCGAGGTCGGCTCCGGAAAATCCGGGAGTCTCCTGGGCGATCTTGCGGAGATCCGCGTCGGGAGCGAGCGGTTTGCCCCGGCCGTGAAGCTTCAAAATGGCGTTGCGGCCTTCCAGATCGGGAGCATCGAGGACCACCTGGCGATCGAAGCGTCCCGGGCGCAGCAGGGCGCGATCGAGGACGTCGGGGCGGTTCGTGGCCGCCAAGACGACAATTCCAAGATTGGGCTCGAAGCCGTCCAAGCCGACCAGCAGCTGATTCAACGTCTGCTCGCGTTCGTCGTTTCCGCCGCCTCCTATGTGCACGCCGCGGTGCCGGCCCACTGCGTCGAGCTCGTCAATAAAAACGATGCACGGCACGTGCTCCTTGGCCTGCTGAAACAAATCGCGGACGCGCGCCGCGCCAACGCCGACGAACATCTCCACGAATTCGCTCCCGCTGATGGAAAAGAACGGCACTTTCGCTTCCCCCGCCACGGCGCGGGCCAGGAGAGTCTTGCCCGTGCCGGGGGGGCCGACGAGCAGCACACCTTTCGGGATTTTGGCTCCGAGAGCCTGGTAGCGTTCGGGCTCCTTCAGGAAGGTGACGACTTCCTGCAGCTCGTATTTCGCCTCCTCGCACCCGGCGACATCGTCAAAAGTGACTTTCACATCCGTGTCGGCGACAAGTTTCGCCCGGCTCTGCCCAAAGCGCATGGCCGACGCGCCCATGCCGCGCATCGATCGCGACAAGAAGGCCCACAGCAAGAAAATCAATCCGAGCGGGATGATCCAGATCCAGAGAAACTGCGGCCAGGAACTGCTCTTCACGCCGGTGAAGTTCACGCCATGGGCTTCGAGTTGGCGGACCAAGTCCGGGTCGTCGACGCGGACGGTCTGGAACATAAACGGCTCGGAAACCGGAGGGGCGACTTTGCCCGGAGGTTCGGGCTTCGACGCGGTTTGGGAGGAGGGTTGAGACCCGCCGGCAGCTGGAGCTGGCGGAGACGGCGGTTGCGATGCAGGGGCTGACTGAGAGTTTTTCTGGGCCGCGGTGCCGGCGCGCGGCTGAATTTTTCCTTCGATTTTCGTGTCCTGCACGGAGCACTCGGCGACTTCCCCGTGTGCGAGATAGGCCTTAAAGTCGCTGTACGGGATGGTGCGGTATTCGGCCTGGTGAGTCGCGTTCTGCCACAGCCACAGCATGGCAATCATGAGAAAGACGTACGCAAAGATCACGCCCCAGTGGACGGGTCTCATGTTCTGCGGCTTTTTATGCGGCTCAATGACTGGCGGCTTCATGCAGCTTCCCTTGTGATTCGCGATGCAAAACCAAGTGCGAACAGAACCGACGAATCCGTTCGTGCGTCTATGCAGCCTTCCCTGCTATGTGCCTCTGCTGACCTCCGACAGCGGCGCGCAGCTCGATATCGAGTATGGGCCCTTCTTGCCTGACTTTCAGCGAAGACGGATCGACGGCGTCCGGTAGCCTCAAGACGCGAACCACGGGATCGCTGGCTCCCGTTCCGCCGATCGATGGATTGGTGCCGAGAAGAATCAGACGGCGCGGCTCGACGCAGACTTCAATGTCTGTCGTTCCCAACTCCGCAGCGTTAAAGCTCAATAGCCAACCGCCAGTCAGATTCAGGATGCCGCAGCACAAAGGCTGCTCGATCTGGCTCTCGGCCAGTTTCCACAACTCGGCACCCTGTTCCGCGGTTTCGGCTCGCCGCTGATAGATCGCCGATGCATGCTTCTGGATCAGCGCAGCCAACGTTTTCCAGCATTCCTCTTTTTTGCCAATGCTTACGTGCACAGCAGGCCCTGCCCGCGCCCCGAAGTTGGTCGTCTCGTTCTGCATTTGCCCCCCTCCAACTATCCTTATTTGAGCCCCGTTCTGCAGATTGGAATGCGACCGGAGTCACCGAATCGCGTGACCGCGGTCACATCGATGGCGCTTACAGGCTCCGCGGAACCAGGCGTGTTTGCCTTGGAAGTGCGGTCGCCGGAGCGAGGGGCGGTGGCTGAATAGCGGCTGAACGGGGTCTCTACGGGGGCTGTACGGCGCGAACCAGAGCGCGGTGGCGAAACAAACGCCGCGTCACCTGTCGCCGGAAAATTAGCCGAAACGCGATTTGAGGAAGACTTCGGGCCCGGCGACCAGAAGTGGACTGCGCGACCGAAAGGATTCGGCGTAGCGGACGCCGACGAGGCTGCCGACGTAACGGTCCTCGGCGTTGTACTTGTCGAGAAGCGTGGCTTGATCGCCGCTGAACACGGATTCGTAAGCGCGCAGAGCGGCGACCTTTTGATCGTATACCTCGGTGACGTCGACGGCGAAATCGAAGCGGTCCCAGGCAGGCTCCATGCGGCAGTGGCCGAAGAACAGACGCTCGATCTCGTGCGGCGGAGTATCGCGCAGCGATTCCCCGCCCGGAACTTCCTCCCATTTCGGCAGACGCGCGTAGAAGACGCCGTTGACGACGATGTCGGTGAGCGCCCGGTGATCAGGATGAACGCCAGCGCCGGAGGTGGCAAACACCATTCGCGGACGATGATCGCGAAGCAAGCGCGCAATTTCGATTCGCGCTTCGACCGTGTCACGGATGAGCCGGTCCTGCAGAGCGAGCGTGGCGCGATCGACGCCGAGAATTTCCGCGGCTTTAACAGCTTGCTCGTGGCGTAGTCCGCGCGCGGCGTGGCGGGCGGGTTCGCCTTCGCACAAATCGACAAAGAGGACCGAAAGATTTTTGCGAGCGAGCTTCGCGGCCGTACCACCCAGAACCGCTTCCAGATCATCCGGGTGAGCGCCGAAGGCCACGACGTCGTAGATCCGTTTTGATGAGCGCTCCATGAGCGAGTAGCCGCGAGCCCTGCTACGACGCCGCAGCCGCGGACGGTGCGACGGCATCCAGCGCGCGGCGAAGACGATCGTTCACTTCGCGCGCGAGCGGCTCCATCTGCGGATGGCCGGTGATCGACAGCATTCTCGCGGCGTCAACCACTCCGGCATAAATGCGGCCGTCGCGCTCGTAAACGACGGCATTGCAAGGAAGCAGCAGGCCGAGATTCACATCCTGCTCCAGCGCCCGATGGGCGATCGGAGGATTGCAGGCGCCGAGAATTATGTAGCGCGGAGACTGAACGCCCAGCTTTTCCTTGAGCTTGGCTTGAATGTCAATCTTCGTGAGAACGCCGAAGCCTTCGTTCTTGAGCGCCGCTTCGAGCTTCGAGATGGTCTCGTCAAAACTGAAGTTTGTGGGCCGCACATCGCCGTACGTGCATTTTGCGGTAACTGACATACCGGAACCTACCTTTCTCGCCTTTCTGGAGTGGACGTGCCGGAGCCACTCAAGCGTGAATGCTCTTTCGGCTTGGTTTGGTTTCCCCGCGACGAAACGTCGCAGGTGCCGGACATTCAGGTAGGCACGCCCAGGCGCGGCAAAACCCACCTCATCAGCACGAAGTAGGCAATCAGGAAAATCAGCAGCGTCAACCAGTCGCTCACAACGCATCCTCCGCTTTCAAGGGTAGCACCAGCACGGCCGATTCGGCGTGGCGTATGACGCGTTCTGCCGTGGTGCCGAGGATGGCCAGGTCCAGGAACGGCCGGCGCACCGCGCCCAGCACGATCAGATCCGCAGACTGCTCCCGCGCGGCCAGGAGGATTTGTTCCGCCGGATTGCCGTGGCGAACGGCCTCGACTACCGCGCATGCTTTGCGAACGTCCGCAGACACCCATTGGCAGAGTTCGCGATGCTTGGCCTCGAGGTCGAGGTGCGCTTCTCCGACTGCGTGCAGGACCGTAAGCTGGGCCCGGAACGCACGCGCCACGATGGCAGCGACTTGCAGGCTCCGGCGCCCCGTTGCGTCGAAGTTCACCGGACAAAGCACACGGCCGATTTTCGGGGCCTGGCGATTCGCGCGCGTGCGGGCCACGAGCGTAGGAGTGAGGGTCGTTCGGATCACCTGCTCGGCGACGGAACCGAGCCGCAGCCGACTGAAGCCGCTGTGCCCGTGGCTGCCGATGACGATCAGGCCGGGACTGTTGGAGGCCACGTGGCGGAGAAGCGCTTCGGCCGGGTGGCCATCGAGAATGGCAAGTTCGGCGGCTGGAGACGCGCCGATAGCATCGCGAACCAGCGCGGACAGGCGATGATTCAGCTCCGCGCGCCGCTTTTGACTCTCCGCCGAAAGCTGCTCGGACTGGGCCGGAAGCAAATACGGCGGATACTCGAAGTAGTCGGCATGCACGACTTCGAGCTTCGCTTCGTACGCGTCGACGAAAAGGCGCGCCCATTGCAGAACTTCAGCAGACGCAGCCGTTAAATCCACGGCGCAAAGGATTTTCCTCGGTTCGAAGGGCAACGATTCGGCCACGGCCATGATACCTCCCGGGAACCCGTGTTTCGCGATGCACATCCGCGATTTTCGCCCCGCATTACGCGGCGGCGGCTCGCGGTGGACGCGCAATCTCAACGGAGCATGGCGCGGATTGCGCGACCGCCTGCGCCACAGATCCGAGCTGAAAGTGCCCGCCAGGCCCTTGCCCATGCGATCCGACCACGATCAGATCGGCGCCCCAGCGCTCGGCTTCCTCGACGATCAGCTTTTTCGGCGAGCCTTCGAGGATCTGCGTGGATACCTGCAGTCCGGGCGCAGCTTTGGTGATCTGCTCCGCGGCTTCGGCCACCGCGCGAGCGGCGCGATGCTGCTCTTCCTTGAGCGATTCCACGTGCGAAGCGGCGATGATCAAGATCGGATCGGTCACCAGCGGAACCGCGTGCACAACGGAAATGATTCGCACCTGCGTGCCCGGCGGCCAGGTACGCCGCAGCAACTCCTGAACGGATGACCCTCCGTTTTTCAAACCGTCGACGGCAAGAAGGATTTTCATGACGACGCTTCTCCGGGGCATTTTCCATTGCTTGCCCTTTCTGGACTTTAGTGCGCACCGCAGGGCGTGACGGTGATGCCGATCACAGGCCGGTGTGAGTTGGGTCCGCTCGGATATATTGGGTCCGTAGTCTGTGTGGCGTTGTGGACTGAATGGGTCTGAATTCTGATGTCGCATTCCGCTTGCGCTGCATCGCAACAGGATGATAAACGGGAGGTTGGCCCTCGTCCGACACTTCCAATCAGACTTGCCATGACACCACCGCGCACCCACGAGCCGTTCAAAACTCACATCCCGGCGCGGCTCGACCGGTTGCCGTGGCACAAATTCCACTGGCTCGTGGTGATCGCGCTGGGAATCACCTGGTCGCTCGACGGCCTGGAAGTGACCCTGAACGGCGCCATCAGCGGCGTGCTGCAAGACCCGCGCGTGATGAATTTTTCGGCGCCGCAGATCGGCTCGATCGCCTCCGCTTACCTGATCGGAGCGGTTGCCGGCGCGCTAGTTTTCGGTTATCTGACGGATCGATGGGGGCGCAAGCGGCTCTTCTTCATCACCCTGGCCATTTACCTGACTGGAACGCTGCTGACGGCGTTTTCGTGGAACTTTTGGAGCTTCGCCGCGTTCCGATTGATCACCGGCTCGGGCATTGGCGGCGAATACGCAGCGATTGGATCGGCCATCGACGAGTTGATCCCGGCGGAATTCCGCGGCCGCGTGAATCTGATCATCAACGGTAGCTATTGGATCGGCGCGGCGGCGGGAGCCGCGTCCACGCTGGTGATTCTCGACCCGCGCATCGTGGCGCCGCAGCTTGGCTGGCGATTCGGGTTTGGAGTGGGCGCACTGCTGGGGCTTTTCATTTTGCTGCTGCGCAAGCACGTCCCCGAAAGCCCGCGCTGGCTGATGACTCATGGCGCGCACGACGAAGCCGAACGCGTGATGGTGGGAATCGAATCTAACGCCGAAGATGAATTGGGCCGGCCGCTGCCGCCGCCAGAAGGCGACGCCCTCGCAATTCATCCGCGGAAGAGTTTTGGATTCAGGCTGGTGGCGCGGCGCATGTTCGGAAAATATCTAAGCCGCTCGTTTTTGAGCCTGTCGCTGATCACGTCGCAGGCGTTTCTTTACAACGCCGTGTTCTTCACCTACGCGCTGATTCTGACGCGCTTTTACAACGTGCCGGGCGGGCGCACCGGACTGTACTTGCTGCCATTCGCCGCCGGGAATTTCTTCGGCCCGCTGTTCCTTGGGCATTTCTTCGACACAATTGGGCGGCGTCCGATGATTTCGTCCACCTATGCCATTTCCGCCGCACTGCTTACGGTCACCGGCTGGCTTTTTGCCCGCGGCGATCTTTCGGCCACAACTCAGACCGTGGCCTGGACAGTGATCTTCTTTTTCGCATCGGCGGCAGCGAGTTCCGGCTACCTGACGGTGAGCGAAATTTTCCCGCTGGAAATCCGCGCGCTTTCGATCGCATTTTTCTATGCGCTCGGAACGGCCATCGGCGGCATCGTGGCGCCCTGGCTTTTCGGGACGCTGATCGGCTCCGGCTCAGCGACGAATGTCTTCTACGGCTATCTGGCAGCGGCCGTTCTGATGTTCGCCGCCGCGATCGTCGAGCTTTTGTATGGAGTGAAAGCGGAGCGCTCCAGTCTGGAATCCATCGCCGACCCGCTCTCCGCCGAAGAATGATCGCCTTTGCCGAGGGCCGTCCACGCCAACCGGGAAGGTTTGCGCCCCCGTGTCATCCACGAACCCTTGCGGATCCACGCGTCACCCTGGACTCGGCCGAATCACCACACACGAGCCACCGTTGCAACTTAGGTTCGCGGCACGCGCTGCGAAATCGACGCGATGCAAGCGACCCGCTACAATAGATTGGGTTTGCAGCGGGCGCCGACAGAAGCAGCGTTGAAGTCGAATCGGATCGAAGCAGCGGGCGGCAATTGCGCGGAAGCGATGGATGCTTAATAACGCCTGCGTCGCGGTGGAGTTCATTTGCAGTCTTCGCAGATCGAAATTCAACGCCGGCGCATCATCCGTGCGAGCCTGGCCGCATGTGTCGCGGTTCTCTTCGCCGCGGTTTGCGCCGCCTCCGAACTGCAAAAAGCGACAGTCGAAGCCTTCGGTCGCTACGTCCGCGTCGCCGCAGAGCAATCGAGCGCCACGCTCCGCCCGGATGGCCCGTTCCTTTGGATCGACTCGCGATCGGATTCCAGCCGCAGGCATTACTACCAGGAGCTTCGCTCCGGCGAATACGTGACTCGCCAGCTGCACACGCGGGATGACGGCAAGTCGATCGGAATTCCGGACGGCATGGTGCATCATTGGATCGGCATCGCTTTCGTTCCGGGCGCCACTCTCAAAGCCGCGGAGGCGGTTTTCGAGGACTATCGGGATTACTCGCAAATCTACGCGCCGCAGATTCGCCGCTCGAAAATTCTTACGCGGAGCAGCGACGGCTTTCAGCTCTATCTACAGCTCTATAAAAATTCTCCCCGCGAAGTCGCATACAACGCTGATTTTGACGTCCGCCACATATCGCTTGGCCCCACGCGAATCGCAAGCAGCTCCATATCCACGCGAATCGCGCAACTGAAGGACCCATCGCAAGCCGATAGTCCGGAACTCCCTGTCGGAAAGGATTCCGGTTATCTCTGGCGCCTGAATGACTACTGGCGTTACGAACAGAAAGATGGCGGCGTGTACATGCAGGTCGAAACGATCTCGCTCAGCCGCGACGTTCCCGCTCTGCTGGCCTGGTTCGTTAAGCCGATCATCCACCGCATCGCGCGGGAGACGATCGCGAGCCTTTTGGATGCCAATCGCCGCGCTCTGGAAAATCCCGCCCAATATGCGCCCGAAGGGGCCGGAGACTCGGCCGCTCCGACTTCGCCTCCCACGCCCTAGCACGGCGCCGGCTACCGGTATCGAACGAAGAAATATGCCGACATGCCGAACCCAACTGCAATGACGATTTTGCGCACGTGCAGCGGGTTGACCCTCTGCGCGAAGTGCGCACCGGCATAGCCTCCGGCCGCCGCGCCGACGACCATCACCGCCGCGTCCGGCCATACGATCCGGTGGCCCACAATAAAGGTCACCAGAGCGACGCCGTTCACCAGGCTGACTAGCAGCGTCTTGACGCCGTTCATGGTGTGGATATTTTCCATTCCGAGCAACGCCAGCAGCGCTAGGACCAAGATGCCCGCGCCCGCTCCGAAATAGCCGATGTAGGTGGCGAGCAATAATTCCAGGATGAGTCCCGCGGCCAACAGCAGGCGAGAAGTGCGTTTTTCCGGCGCAACTGACCCGAGCGACACTCGACCGCTAGCGCGGTTTGGCGTTCGGGCCCGCAGCCAGGAAGTGATCCGGCCGCTGAACAAAAATACAAGCGTGGCGAGCAAAAGTAGCCACGGGATCAATTTCATGAACGTTTCTTGCGGCGTTCGCAACAGGATGTTCGCGCCCAGAACGCCTCCGATCGCGCCGAGCACGATCAGCGGAGGCAGCATCTTTCGCGCTTCAGGGGTAAATGCTTTGCGATAGGCAACGGTGCTCGCGATCGTTCCGGGCCAGAGCGCGCAGGTGTTCGTGGCGTTGGCCGCGATGGGAGCGATACCGGAGAAAAGCAGCGCCGGGAAAGAGAGGAAGCTGCCGCCTCCCGCGACGGAATTCAACACTCCCGCAAGCAACGCAGCAAAAAAAAGAAAAATGGAATGGCCGAAGGGCACACAAAAGGATAACGTGTGCGCGATTCGAAGTCATCCGCTTTGCGTCGCGCGCTGCGGCTTTTGGCCCGCCAATGGCTCGCAATGCGATATCATATTCCCTAAGGGGGGGTATTTCAGAGTGACTGCCTACAGGACCGAGCGAAAACCGCCGTTCGCCAGCGTAGAAGAAGCCATCGAGGAAATTCGGCAGGGCCGCATGATCGTTTTGGTGGACGATGAAGACCGCGAAAACGAAGGCGATTTAGCCATGGCCGCCGAGAAAATTACGCCGGAAGCCATCAATTTCATGGCGAAATTTGGCCGGGGACTCGTCTGCGTGACGCTCACCGAGCAGCGCTGCGACGATCTGCACCTGATGCCGATTTCGCCGCGCAACACCTCGGCGTTTGGCACTCCGTTTTGCGAGCCGATCGACGCGCGACGCGGAACGACGACGGGCATCAGCGCCGCCGACCGAGCCACCACAATTCTGGCGGCCATCGATCCCATAACTCTCCCGGGGGATTTGGCGCGTCCCGGACACATTTACACGTTGCGCGCTCGCGCCGGCGGCGTGCTGGTCCGCGCGGGACAAACCGAGGCCTCCGTGGATCTGGCGCGCATCGCGGGGCTCGATCCTTCGGGCGTGATCTGCGAAATCATGAACGACGACGGCACCATGGCGCGCACTCCGCAGCTGACCGAGTTTTGCCGCGAGCACGGCATGAAATTGCTCACCGTCGCGGAATTGATTCGCTACCGGATGCAGCATGAACGGTACGTGCGCCGCATCGCCGAGTCGATCTTGCCCACAAAGTACGGCGATTTCCGAATGATCGCGTATTCCAGCGACGTGGATCATGAAGTTCACGTCGCGCTGGTGCGCGGAGACATTTCCAACGATGGCCCGCCGCTCGTGCGCGTCCATTCCCATTGCCTGACGGGAGATGTGCTCAGTTCGACCGCCTGCGACTGCCGCGAAATGATCGAGGGCTCACTGCAAGCCATCGCCGCCGAGGATCGCGGCGTGTTCGTCTATTTGCATCACACCGGGCGCGGATTTTTAGTCGATACGCGCACGGAAGAGGGCGCCGCCCTGCCGCGCATCGTCTATCACGAACGCGGACAGGCCGACCGCGATGCCGGAGCGCAGCGTATGATCCAGCACGAAAGCGGCATCGGAGCGCAGATTTTGAAGGATCTGGGCTTGCGGCGGATTCGCGTGCTCACGAATCTTCCGCGCAAGGTCGTGGCGCTCACCGGGTACGGGCTGGAAATCACCGATCAGGTTTCACTGCGTGTGCGGGTGCCGTCCGCGAAACACGATCACCAAGTGCTCTAAGCGCAGAGCGCTCTTCAACGCCAAACTTTATTGCGAGTGCCCGGGCAGCTGCTTTGCCGCGGCGTGCTGCGCGGGCCCAACCGTCACGTACGGCCGCAGCTTCGCCAGCCTTTTCTCCGAAATGCGGTGAACCGAAAGCAAGTCCTCCACACGCCGAAAAGGTCCGCTCTTGGCGCGAAAATCCAAAATGGCCTTCGCGGTAACCGGGCCCACGCCCGGCAATTCTTCCAGCTGGCTTAGAGTTGCTGTGTTCAAATCGATCGGCTTCGCGGGTGGATGTTTCTTCGTCCGCGCGAACGATTGCGTCGCGCATCCGAGCAAAAGAAGGAAAGCACAGAAGTATGCGATATGCCGCTGCATTTGCGTCATCGGCTTGCCTCAAGAGGAGGTGGCCAGCAACGCTCTCGAATGGAGCGTTTCGCGCAGGAATATATCAGGTGCGGCTCAACTGTACCACTGCAATCCGTAGGAGGCGGCAATCAGCGCCAGAGCGAACACCAATGCGCCGCCGATAATTTTCGATTGCAGACGCAAGCCGCCCAACAAAATCACCGACATCAAGAATAAACCCGCAGTCGCATACACCATCACCCACAACATGGCGCGAAAAAATCGCAATTTTGCGATCAACCGTCCGGCCCGGTTGTGCCGATCCGGGGCGCCAGAATTCCGCGCCGCCTCGGCTGCAACATTTTCCAGTTGCCGTTCATCGTCCATGATAGCTCACGATTCCGTTCGGCCGCGTGCCGTGAAGACTCACGGCTCAGCCTATACAGAAACGATGCCGGGCCTAGCGGATTTCGTTGCCCTGCGCGTCGAATGCGGTGACTTCGCCGAAGAGCGCGGCCTGCTCGCCGATCTGCGCGCGGTCGCCGATCATCACGATCTGCGCATTGGCGGAATCGAAATGCCGCCGCGCCGCGGTGAGGACGTCTTCCGCGGAGAGCGCGCGGATTCGCTGCCGATACGTTTCGAGGTAATCTTCGGGCAGCCGATCGAGGTACACGACGGAAAGCTGGCCGAGAAGCCCGTCCTGCGTGGCCACTCCGAGCGAAAATACGCCCGTCAGATAATTGCGGGCGCTATCGAGCTCGTCGGCATCGACGGGCAACGAGCGCATGCGATCCATCTCATAGAAAATTTCGGTCAGCGTGGCGGCGGCCACGTCGTTGCGCACCGCCGCGCTCACGGTGAAATATCCGTGTTCTCGCAGCGCATTCAGCGAACTGCGCGGACTGTACGTATAGCCCTTCTGCTCGCGGATATTCATCACCAGCCGCGAATGAAACGCGCCGCCGTAAATCGAATTCGCCAGCATGGTGCGGTACCAATCGGGATCGCGCCGCGTGATCGCCAAATTTCCGGCGACCATTTGCGTCTGCACGGTTCCCGGCCGGTCGACGAGATACACGCGTCGTCCCGCTTGCCGCTTGGGCTCCGCCGCCTTCTTCGCCTCCGGCTTGGGCGCCGACCAGCCGCCGAAAATCTTCTCCACCCGGTCGAGCATCGCATCGGCCGAAAAATCGCCCACGACGATCAGCAACGAATCCGCCGGCACGTAATACTGCCGGTAGAATTCGACCAGCTGTTCGCGCCGGTACGCCTCCACCTGATCCAAAGTTGGCGCTACAACTGCGTACGGATGCGCGCCGAAAAGCACGCGGCGAATGCGCTCGTTGGCCAGAAATCCGGGCGTGGTGCGCTCGATTTTCAGCTCTTCATAACGCTGGCGCTGCTCGCGATCGAATTCTTCCTGCGGAAACGTGGCGTTGCGCGCAAGATCGGCGATCAATTCCAGCAATTCTCCGGAGAACTCCGCGAGGCCCGAAGCGGAAATGGCGCTGGAATCGGCACCCGCATGCGTTCCAAGCCCGGCGCCGATGCGCCGCAAATCCTCTTCGATCTGGCGGCTGGCGCGCGATGCGGTACCCGTGCGCACCACTGCGGAGGTCATCTCCGCGAGCCCGGGATTGCTGAGAGCGACCGCTGCGTTGCCGCCGCGAAAATAAAGTTGCGCGGTGATCTTCGGAAACGCGCGCGATTCCGCCAGCACCACCTGCAATCCGTTTGCGAGCGTGCGGACCGTGCGCTTCGGCCAGACCACCGGGCGTTCGGACGTCAGCGCCGGTACCGAAGTGGCGCGCGCAGCTTGCGCCTGTCGTGTGGGAGAACTCATCGAGCCCCTCCTGCGACGGGCGCGGCCTGCACCGCCGGCCGGCGGAAAAGGACCGCGCGATTTTTCGGCACCAGGTACTTTTGCGCGACAGCCTGCGCCTGCTCGGGCGTCACTTGGAGGAAGCCATCGAGTATCGTGTTCACACGATCGGGATCACCATCAAAAAGCGTGAAACACGCGAGATAGTGCATCAGTCCAAATCGCGGCATGTACGAGCCCATGCCGCCTTCGAGCATCGAGTAAAAGTCCGAGCGGAATTTCACTTTCACCGGCTCCAGTTCGTCCTCCGGAATTCCCTTTCGCTGCATCTCCTCGATGATTTCGTCGTAGACGGCCACGGTTCCCTCGGACGTGAATTCCGGCTTGTGGAAAATGCGAGAGACCATCTGCGTGGGACCGTTCGTCTCGAGCAAGTCCGCGCTGCCGTCCGCATCCACGGCTATCTGCTCTTCGAGTACCAGCTTGCGGAACACGCGCCCGGCGCGCCCGCCGTGCAACACGCGTTCCACGATTCCGGCGGCGTACCAATCCGAGCTTTCGCGGCGCGGCATCGTATAGCCAATAGCGATTGCGGGAAGCGGGCCGAGCTGTTCCGGCACTTCGCCGCGGCGCTCGGATTCTTGCGGAGGCTCGGTGACGTCCGCGCGGGGCGGCGCAGGAGCGGCCGGAATGTTTTCGAAGTGCTGCTTGGCCATCTTGAACGCTTCGCCCGGATCGAGGTCGCCGAGCATCACCAGCACGGCATTGTTCGGCGAGTAGTAGGTGCGGAAAAACGTCTGCACGTCGGCAAGCGTAGCGGCATCGAGATCGGCAAAATCGCCGTAGAAATTGTGCGCGTTGGGCCAATTGCGAAACGCGACCGGCGGCAGATCGAGCCACGGAAATCCACCGTACGGCTGGTTCATCACATTGACGCGAACTTCTTCCTTTACCACGTCGCGCTGATTACGCAAATTCTCGTCGTCCACCTTCAGCGCGCGCATGCGGTCGGCCTCGAGCCACAGCACGCGTTCCAGCGCATTCGAAGGGACAGCCTCGAAATAGTTGGTCAAATCGTAGTTCGTGGTGCCGTTGAGCAGGCCGCCCGAGGAATTGATCAGCCGAATGTGCTCCATCTTGGGCGCGTTTTCCGACCCTTGAAACATCATGTGCTCGAAAAGGTGCGCGAAACCGCTGCGGCCGCGCGGCTCCAGGCGAAAACCGATTTGGTAATAGACACCGACGGTGACGACGGGCGCGGAGCGGTCCGGCGACGCCACCACGCGGAGGCCATTGGCGAGCTTCGTGTGCTCGACGGGGATGTGCAGCTTTTTCGGAGTTGAGTTCAACGATTGCCTCCCTGGGATTTTTCAAGCGCGCGCCGGAGATTCCGCAGCATGGCGTCCGGATTTTTCGCCAGGACGCGTCCGGCCAGCAGAGCGAGCGCGGCGTACGCCTGCTGAAATTCGCGCGGGTAGCGGCGAAGCGCTCGCACGTGCTTGGCGACAACAGTATAGTCGCGGCGCGACAGCGGACCGGTCCACGCAGCGCGCGGGCCAAGCCGCTCTACATTATCGAGCATTTGGCGGGTTAAGGGTAGCAGCGTTTCGAATGCGCGCCGCCGCGTGAAGCCGATTTTCACGAGCATTTGCACTGCCGCCTCGATCAGCGCGAAGCCGCTGCCGGCAGCCAGAACGGCCGTCGCGTGGTAAACGGGCTTATCCGCGCTCCCGATCGCGACCGGCGCTCCGCCAAGGCTGCGCGCGATTTGTTTTGCAGCGCGCAGAGCTTTGGCGTCGCCTTCAACGGCAAACGTGACGCCTTCGAGCTTCGGCACATTGCGCCCGCTGAACGTCTGCATCGGATGCAGCGAGCCGGTGGATGCGCCGAGCCGCGCGAGCGGATCGAGCACGCTGCGATCGAGCGCGCCACTGGTATGCAGAATCACTTTCCCGCGGCACGCACGCCCTGCCACATTCGCGAGCGCGCGCGCAACTCCGGCGAGCACGTCATCCGGTGTGGTCAGCAGAACCACGTCGGCATTCAGGGCATCAGCGCTCAGGATCGAGCGCGCGTTTCCACCGCCAATCACGCGAACGGCCGCGCGCGCGGTGCGATCGGAGCGCGTGACAACCGCGCCCACGCGCCAGCCAAGCTGGCGGAGGCGTTTTCCGAGTGTTGCGCCCACGCGTCCTGCGCCGATGATGGAAATTGTGCGCGCCATCGAGCGTGCTAGCATAACTTGTCTGAATCGCCAGCGCGGAGGAAATTGCATTTGTACATTTTCTGGACGGTGCTGCTTGGCTTCGTCGCACTTCTGTGGGTCGCCGAAGCCGTCGACCTGGCGATCGGTGTGCCATCGCTCGCATCCATCGATGATGTGCCGCCGCTGGCGAACGAGCGCTGCCCTTCCGTCTCCATCCTTTTCGCCGCGCGCGACGAAGCCGAAAAACTGCCGCATGCGCTCCAAACGCTGCTCTCGCTCGATTATCCGCACTATGAAGTGGTCGCGGTCGACGATCGCTCCGTAGACGCCACCGGCGCGATTCTGAATGCGGCCGCTCGCCGCGATGCGCGGCTCAAGCCGGTGCGCGCCGATTCCCTTCCGCAAGGCTGGCTCGGCAAGCCGCACGCGCTGCAACAGGCTTACGAACATTCCACCGGCGAATGGCTGATTTTCACTGACGCGGACGTGCATTTCGCTCCCGATCTCTTGCAGCGCACGATTGCGCTAGCCGAAGCGAAGGCCTGGGACCACGTAACCCTGCTTGGCCGCGCCAAGATGTACACGATCGGCGAAAAAATCGCGATGACCTTTTTCGGCTTGGCGCTCGTCGGCGGCACGCGCCCATGGACGGCGCACAACACCCGCTCGCAGGGATACTCCGGCGTGGGCGCGTTTCAGATGGTCCGCCGGAGCGCGTACGAAAAAATGGGCACGCACCAGCGGTTGGCCATGGAAGTGATCGACGATATGAAACTTGGCAAATTGGCCAAAGAAGCCGGCGTGCGCTCGGGAGCGGCGAAAGCGGGAGATGCCGTCAGCGTCCATTGGCATGCGGGCGTGGGCAACATGATCCGCGGCACTACCAAGAATTTCTTTGCGGCATCCGGATATAGCCTGCCGCTTGCCTTGCTGCAGATTTTCGGCCTCCTGCTGATGTTCGACTTGCCCATCGCCGCGCTGCCTTTCGTGCACGGATGGGCGCGGCTCTTTGCAGCCGTCGCCGTGGCGCTGCCGCTGATCGCCACCGCCGGAGTGGCTATTGAATTTCGCGCGCCGATTGGGTATGCCGTCACATATCCCATCGGCGCGCTGATTTTCGCCTGGATGCTGGCGCGGTCGATGATCGTCACGCTGTGGAAGGGCGGGATCGTTTGGCGCGGCACGTTTTATCCGCTCGACGAGCTGCGCCGCGGCGTGGTCTAAAAAAGGCGTTCGAAAACAGAAAGGCGATATGCGGAAGGCGAAACAGGATCTGGTTCTTCGCAAATTCAGCCAGCTAGATTTTCACGATGACGGCCTGTTATCCGTAAGGATTCAGCCACCCCGTACAAAGAAGAATAATGCTGTCGTCGAACTGGAACTCCAAGACTACGAAACAGGGGTTCGCAGCATTCTAACGTTTCGTAAGTGCGGCAATTTGCGCATCATTATGGATTTTGACGTCTTGGCCGACAATTGGTTCGCGCAAACCGAACAAGCCAACTGTGAGACGAGCGTGGCTCGGATGAGGCAATACGTCAAAGGCCAGATCGGGCATTGGCATGTGAAATACATGCCTCCAAGCCCCAAGTACAAACCAATTCAGAAGAAGCTGGCCGGCATAGCAGGCTACCGTCTGTTTATAGTTATTTTTTTCGGGGGCACAATCGAGGTTCTGGCGAGAAACTTCGAATTGAAATCAGGCCCTGCGACGTAGCGCTATTTCGCATGGCGCTTTCGGCGCGGGCGAGCCGGCGCGTCATCGGACGCATGCGCGATCACCGGAACCGCTCCGGAATCGTGCGGAGCGGTTGGGGCAACCGGCAGCGCAGATGAAGCAGGCGAGTCCGTTTCGGCGATGACGCCCAAATCGCGCTGCTTCAGCAAACGAATGCGGTCGCGCAAAGCGGCGGCGCGCTCGAAATCGAAATTTTTGGCGGCTTCGCGCATCTGCGTTTCCATCTGCGAAATCACCTGCAGCAGTTGCTCCTCGCTGGCAATTTCCCCAGCGGGAAGATCGTCCACCGGCACAGTAACGTAATCCGCCTCGACGATTTTCGCCAGCTGCATATCCACCGCCTTGATTACCGATTGCGGCGTGATGTTGTTTTCGCGGTTGTACGCCTGCTGCTTGGCGCGGCGGCGATCGGTTTCGCCGATGGCCTGGCGCATCGAGTCGGTCATGTGGTCCGCGTAGAGGAGGGCGCGGCCCTCCACATGCCGCGCGCAGCGGCCCATGGTCTGGATCAGCGATGTCGCGCTGCGCAGATAGCCCTCTTTGTCAGCGTCCAGAATCGCAACCAGCGAAACCTCGGGCAGATCGAGCCCTTCGCGCAGCAGGTTGATGCCGATCAGCACGTCGAATTCGCCGCGGCGCAGGTCCCGCAAAATCCGCACGCGTTCGAGCGTTTCGATTTCCGAGTGCAGATACCGGCAGCGCACGCCCACCTCGCCGAAATATTCGGCTAAATCCTCGGACATACGCTTTGTTAGAGTGGTGACGAGCACGCGTTCGCGGCGTTCGGCGCGCACGCGAATCTCTTCGAGCAAATCGTCCACCTGCCCCTTCACTGGCCGCACTTCCACTTGCGGGTCGACAAGTCCGGTCGGACGAATCACCTGCTCCACGACCACGCCGCCGGATTTCGTCAGCTCGTACGGACCGGGCGTCGCGGAAACGTAAACCGCCTGATTCACGCGATGCTCGAACTCTTCGAAATTCAGCGGCCGATTATCGAGCGCGGAAGGCATGCGGAAGCCGTAGTCCACCAGCGTCTGCTTGCGCGAACGGTCGCCATGGTACATGCCGCGAATCTGTGGGATGGTCTGGTGCGATTCATCAATGAACAGGAGAAAGTCCGACGGCACGTAATCGAGCAGCGTGGGCGGCGCTTCACCGGGGAGGCGCCCAGAAAGATGCCGCGAATAATTTTCGATGCCGTGGCAATAGCCGATGGTGCGCATCATTTCGATATCGAAAAGCGTGCGCTGCACGATGCGCTGCGATTCCACGATCTTTCCCTGTCGGCCCAGTTCTTTCTTCCACCAGTCGAGTTCCTCATAGATGCCCTGGATCGCCCGCTCGCGCTGCTCGGCGGGCAGGACGTAGTGCGTCTTCGGATAAATCGGCATGCGCGCGATCTCGCCTTCGCGCGAACGAATTTCGCCGGTCAGCGGATCGATTTTGCGAATCGCCTCGATCTGACTGCTCCACATTTCAATACGGACAGCGAGATCGTCGTAGGGCGGGTATATTTCGATCATGTCGCCGCGAACGCGAAACGTGCCGCGGCGCAAATCCTCGGCGCGGTCGTACTGAATTTCAACCAGCTTGCGCAGAATCGCTTCGCGCGCGATCGACTGGCCCTTTTCGAGCGTCAGCGCCATGCCGTAATACGCTTCCGGCGAGCCCAGGCCATAAATGCACGAGACGGATGCGACCACCACCACGTCGCGGCGCTCGAAAAGAGAGCGAGTGGCGCTCATGCGCAGCTTGTCGAGCTCGTCGTTGATCGTCGCTTCTTTCTCGATGAACGTGTCGCTCGCCGGAACGTATGCCTCGGGCTGGTAATAATCGTAGTAGCTGACGAAATACTCGACGGCGTTCTGCGGGAAAAACGATTTGAACTCGTGAAAGAGCTGCGCCGCGAGCGTCTTGTTGTGCGCCAGGACGATCGCCGGCCGGTTCGCCGCCTCGATCACCTTGGCCATCGTGAACGTCTTGCCCGAGCCGGTGACTCCAAGCAGCACCTGGTGCCGCTCTCCGTCGTTCAATCCGCGGACGAGCCGCGAAATCGCTTCCGGCTGATCGCCTCGTGGTTCGTAATCGCTGGCGAGTTTGAAATCCATGGTCGGGCATCCTCAGTCCGTCCGGAGGGTGCTTCCTAAACTTTTGATTATACGCCAACGCGCGGGGCGAATGCTCAGGGCGTGATCTGGACCAGGGGAATCGAGATTCTCGGATCGCGCAGGCCATTGCTGTTGGCGGGGATTTGCCCCATGACCATGGCGATTTCGTCGCAGCTCGAAAGTTTCGGACAGCAGACGCAATCCTTGTAGATTTTGTCCGGCAGCTCTTGGCGGCGCGCAACCTGAAACCCAAGATGAGCGAAAAATTCCGGTGTGCGCGTGAACAGGCACACGCAAGTGACGCTCTGCCGCTTCGCTTCGGCCATCAGCGCATCGACCAGTGCCCGGCCCGCTCCGCGTCCCTTCGCTTCCGGTGCCACCGCAATCGACCGAATCTCGGCCAAGTGCGTGCCGTAAAGATGCAGCGCGCCGCAGCCGATCACTCGGCCATCCTCATCCTCAGCGACAACAAAGTCCCGGATGTTTTCGCAAAGCTCCGCCGCCGGGCGGGGCAGCAGCGTGCCGGCGTCCGCATAGGGCTGGATAATGGCGCAGATGTGCTCCACATCCGGCAAAACCGCGTTGCGTGTGCGAATCATCTGGTAACAGTTAAGCATAATTATGCGCTGAAACGCATAAACATGCGATGATTTTTTGGATGCCGCGCGAATCGAGTACCGCCGGGGGGCTCAGTGCTGCGCGTCGGCGGGCGGTGGAGGAGCGCCGACTTGCCTGATAATCGTTTGCGTCTGCACCTGCCCCACGCGATGAATCGTTTCTCCGTTCGCGGCGCTGACGATGTCGAAATCGACGTGCTGCGTGCTTGATTGCGTCGAACTGGCGAGGAGTCCCGTGGAAAGCGATATCGAATCCAGGCTCTCGCCTGAACCGCTCACCGTTCCCGAAGTGCGCAACCCGTGCCGCAGGTAATCCGGCGGCGTCTCATCCGAGTGCTTCGAGCCATGCCGCAAGATTTGAAATTGCGTAAGGATCACCGCGCATTGATCCGTCCGGCCGCCGGTCCTGTTGCTTGCCCCGTCCGCCGCCAAGCGTTCGCCACACGCCTCATTGCGCAAATAGGTGGAATACGCGCGCCAGATCAGGCCCGCAATCGGCGCGCTGCTGAGAGGCGTTTCGTGTGACCACTTTTGGCCGACGGCAATTCCCCGCTGCGGGAATTCATTGCCGGAGGCGAGCGTCTTCAACCACTTAAGGCTCTGCGCGGCGGACGAGGAGTCCGGCAAAATGTGGTCAACGTCCTGAAAATCCGCCACCGCGCCGCTGGGCTCCAGCGTAAACTCGAAGGAATGCCCCTCCAGCCGGTCGTAGTCGCGGCCGACGGACGGACTGTCGAATGCTGGCGCGTCGGTTTCTGAATCGGCATGCGCCCGCACGTACGTGACGCGCATGCGGACCGGCCCGTCGCTGCTCTCCAGCGTCGATTTCGCGCCACTGGATCGCGTGCCTGCAATGGGCAGCACGTCCAATCGCACTAATAGATCGACATTTTCGCTGAACTTCGTCCCCCCTTCGGGATTGATGATGGGAGTCGTCGTTGTGCCTGTCGAGACCGTGTGCATCTCGATCTGATAGTAGACCGTTTCGCCTGGCCGGAATTTCGGGTGGATGCGAATGCGCTCGCGCGCTGAAGCCACAGGAGCCGGCGCTAACGCGAGCAAAAGTGCGGCCAGCGCAATGCACGCAGTCGCGCGCCGCGCCGCATAATCGCCGTTCTCCCTCATGCTTCGAACGCTAGCACACGGCCTTCCTCGCCGCAATTCCCCTTCATTCGCACGGAAAAGACCTGCATGTCACCGCCCGCGCGCGGGAGCGGCTAAACGCGTGATCTGCGGAGCGGTCAGTTGCCCCGTCACTCGAATCGGCGGACCACCGTGCCCCTTGTCCCTCGCAGACACGTCCTGCAATCGCAGGTCGAGATTTTGGTCGAACCCGACCGAGCCCGAACCCGTGATCGCGCGGCCATCGCCCAACGCCAGCGAGAGCCGCTGAAACTGGATTCCGCGGTTCGCACACGTGAGAGCCGCCGAAGCTGCTGGAATCTGCATCTTCCCCGCCGCCTGCGGCGGAGGACCAAATGCCTTTTGCAGATCGAAGCCCGCCAGTTCGAGTCCGGTTGCACGCACGGTGCCCTGGCAGGAAAGCGACGCGATCAAGTTTTCGCGCGTCGAGCCTTTGGCGTCGATTGAAAGTTCCCCTCCAACCGAATTCGCTCCCAGGCCCGCAAGTTTTTGGGTTGCGGCAGCCAGTGCGGCACCATCCACGCCCGCGGCAACAATTTCCACGTGATAGTTCGGCGTAGCGGTCAAATTCGCGCGCAAAATCCCGCTGATTTTGCCGCCGTAGAACTGCCCCTGCGCGTCCGAAAACTGAATACGGCGCCCGCCGATCTTCAAATTGCCCTGAACGCGATGCACCACGAGCCGCCCCAACGCGAATTCGCCGAGGTTCAAGCTTCCCGACGCGAGAAGATCCTCGGGCGACGCCGTCGCCGGTGGCCCCAGAAACGGCAGCATGCGATCCAAAAAGCTTTCCCTCCAGCGCGGATCGAGCCATCTGTCCAGCTCCACAGCGGAAAGCTCACCCGCCGAAAGCGCGAAGCGCCACTCCGCATCCGCAACGCGCCGCTGGAAAGTTCCGCTCCACTTCGTCCCAAACGCCGTTGCCGCGGTGAGCGAAATCCGCTGGTCATCCGGCTTCAGTTCTACGCTCGCGTGAATCTGCTCGATCGGCAAATTTAGAAACGCCGCTCGCAGCGATGCTCCGGCCGATTTTGCGTCCGCCGTCCCCAGGGTAATCGTCCCAACCGGCCGCGCATCCCAGGGAAAAAGCGCGCCTTGCCAGCGCAGGTCGCACGCAATGGGGCCTCGCAAATCCCAGCCGTGCGAAATATTCAGCCCAAACGCTGCCGCCGTCGCAGCGATTCCCCGCATGTCGGCTGCGCTCCCAGCCACGCGCCATGATGGAAAGATCGCCAGGCGGCGACTCGCTGATGCGTCGATTCGGAATGATGCCTCCGCATGATCCCCCGCGTCGCTCCAGGAAAGCGTAACCGGCCGAAGCAAAAGCCCTCCGCGGCTGTAGCGCAGATCGAGCGCTCCGACGCGCGCCGGCCCGTGCAGTCCCGCTGAGACCAGAGCAGCGCCCTCGCTCGTGACGGAACCGCTGACAAAATTCGGCGGCCACCCGGAAAAATGAGCGCGCGCATCCACCGTCCCGTGAACCGATGTCGTGTCCGCCACGCCCGGATGAAACGCGCGCACCCAGTCCAGCACATCCCTCAGATCGATCTGCGACGACGTCACGTCTGCAAAATCGGATGCTGCAATCGCCGGCGTTCCCCCGGGTCGCGCACCGGTCCAATTCAAGGCGGCCGTGGCGCGCGCGGTAGAGTGCGGTCCCTCGATGCGCGCATCGACCACGCGCACCTCGGAAAGGCTGGGGTCGAGCAGCACCTGGTTTGCCCTGATGTTCACGGACGGATTGTCCGGCCGTGCCGCAAGGTCCCAGCGATGCAGCCCACTGAGTTCGGCTTTTCCATTGAGCACCCAGCCGTTGACGGGCTCGGCCGGCTCCGTATGCGCGCTGATCCAGACCGCCAGGTTTCCGCGAATACCGTAATCATCTCCGCGCAAAAGCCGGAAAAAATCCGAGATCGAAGCATCTGTCCACGAAATTTTCAGCGCGGCGGGCCTCAGTCGCGACGACGTTCCTCCGATATGGCCGGTCACCTGAATCACGCCGGGTTGCTGCGTCAGCACCGCGGCGCGCCACGGGGTCGCATCCAGATCGATGCGCCAGCGCCCGGGTGAGTCCGTTTCTACCGTGCCGTTCACGTCTACGAACGCGAACGCCAGCTTTTCGTACCCACGCTTGAAATCGATGCGCCCATCGCTGATCTCGATCTGGCGAAACTGCAGCGGCGCTGAGTTTGCGCCCGGATTCGCCCCACTCCCAGGCGCACTCGATGAGCCCCCAGCCGCAGGCTTGGGAAGCCACTCCTCCACGTTCCATTCGCCATCATCCGCGCGGACCAGGTTCAAGCTCGGGTGATCGAGCGAAAGCGTTCCCAGCGCGAGGTGTCCGCGCAGCAGGCTCAACCAACGCAGCCTCACCGAAATCGAGTCCGCGCGCATGAAATACTCGTTGCCGAAGCGCGGATCCTCTCCGATTCGCACGGAATCAGCCTCCAGCACCGGCCCGCCCCAAATGCTGAAGCCGTAGCTGCCCACCTCGACCGGCCTTCCAAACGCCGCTTCCAGCCGAGATGTGAGCCTCGTGCGAAGCCGGCTGTGCTGAACCAGGAACGATACCGCCGTGTCGCCCGCCCACACCACGGCAACCAGCAACAGAATCGAAATAGTTCCACGCCGCAACCATCGGTGCGGGGGACGTGGCGTGTCGGCAGTCTCTTCGCGGACAGCGGTTTCCAAATCAGGTCCGATCAAGTGGAGCGTGCTACGCGTATTTCATCCAGAAACGGTCGCCGGTGACAAGCCTCTCGGCGATTGATTCGGGCGCATGGACGATTGCTAATGCACTTCGCGCAGCATCCGATGCCACCGGGTGCTGCTGGAAAGATGTTCCATCGTTGAGCCGATACCTCGCATCGAACCGGCGAGGCTCCGGTCGGCATAATCTTCCGCCGTCGCTCGCACCGACCAGTAAATCAGAATCGGCCGGCCCACAATCGCGCTGCGGTCCACAAAGCCCCAGTAGCGGCTGTCCCAGCTATCGTCGCGATTGTCGCCCATCACGAAATAATGGTCCTGCGGCACCACGAGCTCGCGATGATGGACGTAATTCGTGATCTGCGCCGCCCATTCGGGACGCAGCCGGTTCACTGGAACTTCTCCCGCAGCCGGCGGAAATTCCTCGCCGAAGGGATCATCCATCAGCGGATCGTGCACCACGTACGGCTCCTTCAGCGCCTTGCCGTCCACGAACACCCGCGAATTGACGATGTGGATCCGGTCGCCGGGCAATCCGATCACCCGCTTCACGTAATAGGGATGATCGTCGAACGGATACTTGAAGACGACGATGTCGCCTCGGCGAATCGGCCGGTACGGCAACAGCCTGTCATACCACTCGCCGCGTCCTTCGAAGATGAACTTATTGACCAGCAGGTGATCGCCCACCAGCAGCGTCGGTTCCATCGATTGCGAGGGAATCTTGAAGGCCTGGACGACAAACGTGGTGGCGAAAAGCGCCAGCAGAATCGTCACCAGCAGCGATTCGACGAAATCGGCGAGCGCGCTCTTCTGCTGCCGCGCCGCGGCGGGCGCATTCACGGCAGGCAGCGAGTCTTCGGCCACATCCAACGGTGGCGCGCCAGTCTCCGTTCCGTCCATCTAAACGCTCGCTTCCAGCTGATCCAGCGCCAGCCGCGCGGCGGCTTGTTCCGCCTGTTTCTTGCTCGTTCCTTCGGAAACCGCCAGCCTGCGATCCGCGTGCCACACTTCCACTTCGAACACCTTCTGATGCTCCGGGCCGGATTCCTTGCGGACGCGGTAGGAAACTGCCCCCAGCCCACGCTGCTGCAGCCACTCCTGAAGCGCCGATTTGTGATCGGGCTCGTGAAGGAGCGCGCCCTCGCCCGCAAAAGCGGGATCGACCAGCGTCCGCCGCAAGAAGGTCGCCGCCACAGCAAGTCCCGCGTCGAGATAGAGCGCCCCGACGATCGCCTCGTAGGCATCCGCCAGCAGACGCTTCTTTTCCCTTCCGCCGGTCTTCTCTTCTCCGGGACCGAGCCGAAGATATTTCCCGAGATCGAGCCGCCGAGCCACGCAGTAAATCGACGCCGCGCTAACCAGCCGGGCCAATCCCTTCGAAAGCTTCCCGGCATCCCACAGCGGAAATTCCTCGAAAAGACGCTCGCTGGCGACCAGCCCGAGCACCCGATCGCCCAGAAACTTCGAGCCGCTCGTTATCGATCCCGCTCGATTCCTGCCGCAGCGACCGGTGCGTGAGCGCGCGCTCCAGCAGGTCCGAAAACTCGAAACGATGGCCGAGCAGAGCTTCCAATTCGCCGCGCTCTTGTTCGGTCATCAAACGTTTCGTCCCGGCTACTTGCCCTGCTGCGCGGCGAGTTTCTTGGCCGCATCCGCGTTTTGCTTGCATTCGGCCTGCAGCCCACCCGGAATCTGCGCGCAATGGTCGAAAGCGTCAGCTGCCTGGCCGAACTGCTTCGTGTTTTGCAGCGCGGCGCCTAGCGCGAAGTAATCGGTGGGGTCGGGGTGCGAAGTCCCTTGCGTGGCCTGCGCCAGCTCCTTCGCGGCTTTTTCGAAATCTTCGCGCCGGAAATAGACGAGCCCGAGCCCGCTGTGTGCTTCCGCAGTTTTGTCCGCTTTCGCCGCCGCGAACTGCTCGTCGGTCATGTCGGCCGGCTTGGGGAGGTTGGCAAGCTGCTGGAGCGCCCGCTTTTCGTAATCCTCGGCCTTATCCAATTTCTTGCTGGCGTCAGGATCGTCTGGATTATAAATGTGAGGAATCACCCAGCCGACTGTGACGAGCACGTCCACGTCATCCGGCTTGATCGCCAACGCCTTATCGGCGCTCGCGTAAAAATTCTTCCAGTCCTGCTTCATGTAATACGCCTGCACCAAACCGGCATGCACGGATTCAGTGTACGGTCCCGAGGGATACTGTTTAACGAATTCCTCGCCCAGCTGAATCCGCTTGTCCGCATCCTGCGGATTCGTATCGAAGAACGCCTTGTAACCGGCGCTTTCCTTCGCGTCAACCTTTGGCACGGGCGCTTGCGAACCCTTCTGATTCGAAAGCGCCCGTTCTTTCATTTCCTGATTCGTTTCCTGCTGCTGTTCCTTGCCAACGACAAAGTTCGGATCCGTACCTTGCGCCCGGCAAAACGCCGGAAACGCCAGGGTCGCCGCAAGCACGGTTCCCAGCGTGCAAATTCCCGTCAAGTTCCAACGGAGCTTCATGAGTTTCGCTCCTGCGCCTCTATTTTAGCTGGCAGTCTGTTTTCCGCACGGTTTAGTGCCCTCCACCGGCCAGATGGCTTTCCTGATCGGCGCTCTGCTTGCAGCGGGCCTGCAACGGTCCGGCTACTTCGCTGCACCGCGCGAACGCCTTGGCGGCTTCCGCGTGGCGATTCAGATTCTGTAAATCCGCGCCCAAGACGAACATATCCGTCTCGTCGACGCCCGTGCTTCCCTGCGTGGACTGCTGCAGTTCCGTCACTGAATCCGCGTAATCGCCGCGGCGGAAGTAGACCAGTCCCAGCGCGCTGTGCGCCTGCTGCGACTTCTGCGCCTTCATCGCCGCAAACTGCTGGTCCGAAACGCCCTTTGGCTTGGGCATCTTGGGAAGCAGATCGAGCGCGTGTTTTTCGTCCGCCTCGGCCGTCCGCAATTGCTGCGCTGCATTTGCGCTGTTGGGATCGTACTGATGCGGAATCACCCAGCCCACCGTCGTTAGGACGTCAACCTCATCGGGATTCAGCGAGAGCGCTTGGTTCGCATAATTGTAGAAATTTTTCCAATCTTGCTTCGCCAGGTAGGCATTGGTCAGCCCCACGTCCACGGCCTCTGTAAAGGGACTATGCGGATATTTCGCGCGAAAGCCGTTTCCCAGCTGAATCTTCTTGTCCGGATCGTTGGAGCTCACGTTGAAGAACTTCTTATACGCGGCCACCTCGGTGGGATCGATCGCGCTCTGCCGTTGCACGTCCGTCAGATCATGCAACTGGGTCGCCATCGCGTTCACCGATTCTTGCGTTTGAGTGCCTGCCGCGCTCGTTTGCCCGAGTTGCGCGAATGCTGCCGGCGCCAAGCTGACTCCCGAGACCAGAATCAAAATTCCCAACGCAGTTCCCAACCTGGCCGCTAAGCTCATGGTCCGCTCCTTTGCTCGTCGTTTTATGCCTGCGACTTACCTCTACTTGGGCCCTGGTTACTGTTGCGATCCCTTGCCTGCGCCGGCAGCCGTTGGCGGCGCGTACGGCACCTCCACTCCATTTTCCGCCGCGATTCGAGCCGCCTCCGGCGCTCCATCCACTGCCTGCGCCGCCCGGTATTCGGACAGCGCCGTTTCGCGGTCATCCTCCAAGTCGCTGATTCGTCCAAGGTACACGTGCGACCACGCCAAAATTTCCGGGTCTTTCGGCGCCGCTTGCCCGCCACTGAGCTTTCCGCTCTTCGAAAGATCCACGATTTTCTCGAAAAGTTCCTTGGCGTGATCGGCTTTCCCCGAAAGCACCGACGCGATCGCCAGCCCGTACAATCCCCGCGGATCGGTCGGATACTTCGCGACTACCTGCTCGAAAACCTTCGTCGCTTCCGCCGCGTTCTTCTGCGCGATCTCCCGATCGCCCTGGGCCAACAGCCCGTCGAGTTCCGATTCGCGCGTTGTTTGCGAGAAGCTCAATTCTTCCGCAAGAGGCGTCGGGCCAGTCGCGAATTTCACGTTCTGCAGCGCCTTCTCTTCGGCCGCCACGTCGATGCCGTTGATCAAATCGGGAAAGTAATAGGACATCGCCGGCTCGGCCTTCTCGAAAATCCTCAACTGAGCCACGAGCGGCCGCACCAGGATGAATCCGGACGCGTCATCTTTCGCCAGCTCCTCCTCCAACTCCTTCGCCGGCACATTTCGCACCCGCAAATCGATAGCGCGCACGAAGCACTCGTCCACGAACGAAATGAAATCGTTCTGGTATTCCCCTGGAAGTTCCGGCGCGCGCGCGGCAATCTGCAGCAGGGCCGCTTTTTTCTGTATCGCAGCCTGATTGCGCAGCACCATGGGGTCCAGCATGAAATGCAGGTAGGCGTGTTGAATCGCTTCCACCGACGCGTCCGTCTTCGGGCCAACTACGATGGCGTACTTCTCGCCGTAATTCCTGAAGTTAATTCGCGATCCGACGAACGGCTCGACGTATACGGTAAACGTGCTGCCACGCGCCTTCACGATCTCTCGCAGATACGCATTCGAGATGGTGACGATGTGCGACAGCGCCATCCGGTAACGCGCCACCGCCGGCTCGTACTCCGGCTCAATTTCCGCCCAGCGCACGTCCAGATGGGCCGCCTGATAAAAATTAGCCAGCAGCGGCTGAAAGCGCTGGATGCCCAGAACATCCGGAGGCAACGTCTCCTGAGTGCCTTGAAATTTGAACTCCGGCGGAGGCCCGACCACCAGCGCCAGCGTGATATACCGCGAGAGCATTTCCGCCGGGTCCGCCAGCGCGTGCTGCCGGTAAAATTCGCGAATCGCATCCGCCGCTGGATCGTTCATCTTCAGCAGGTACGAACGCAACGCCAGCCGCTGCGGCATTTCCCCCAGCGTGCTCTCGTCCACGTCGAATCCCGCCGCGTCCAGCGCGCACATGACCGAAAAAATCTGCGGGCTGACCTCCACGTTAATCGGCGACTCGGCCTGCGCCGATTGATCCTGCGGCTTCGCCGCCGCCACCGACGCGCCCAGGCACACCACGCCGGCCAATAGTCCAATTGCAAGGTATCTACGAAAGGTGGTTCGCATTCCCTGATCGCCTGCGCAACGAGCCGCAAACATCGCCGCGCGCGGTTCCCCCTGAAATTTCGCGCGCTCCGCACGTGGAACTCGCGCGTACGCTCAAACTGTAACGAGGGGATTCGGTTGAGTCAAGAATTGTGGAGGCCTCGAAAGGCTGGCTCGCCGCGCGACTCAGCCCCGCACGCGAACCTGGTCGAAGCTCAAAAACACGTGCCCGCCGGACATCGGCATCCCAAAACTCAGTTGCGGACGGAAACGCGAGAACAGCAGAATTTCGTCGATCTGCTGTTGCACCGCCGCGGAATGCGGTCCGGAAAGAATCTTGTAATAGAGCACCTGGCCCTGCGCGTTCAGGGTCGCTTCCAGCACCAAGCCTCCAGAGCTGCCGTTATCGGTCGCATCCATAATCGTCGATACCGGAAAGGGCGCGAGTTGCTCCAATGCCGCCGGCTGCACCAGATTCAAAGGCTGATCGTTCGGGACGGGCCGACCCATCGGAATGCCCATCACCAAGCTCTCGACCACCAGCGCAAACACCACCACTGCGGTCAGAATTCCGCCCGTCGCCGGCACCGCCAGCGGCTCCAGAATGTTTTGGAACGCCAGCACCGTCCGCGCCCACAGCCGGCTCGCGCCGCTCCATCGCGAAGGCCGCTGCAGCGCGTTGATGCGAATACGCACGGCCAAGTCCGAAGGCGACGCCACCGCCTCCATGCTCGCCATGTGCGAAGTCAGCAGGCGGTATTGTTCCAGCTCCTCGCGGCAATCGCCGCAAGCGCGCAAATGCTCGCACAACCGCACGTGATCGGCCGCGTTGATCGCCCCGTCGAAGTAACCGGGAATGCACCGCCGTGCCTCGCGACAATTCATTTCCCCGCTCCATGCGATTCCATCGAATACCCCGCCAAGCCACCCGAATCGCCGTCAGCCAATGCCCCTTGAAACGCGCTGGCCGCCCATGAGTTCCGCCGAACGGCCGCCACTCCGCTCCGCAGCAGCGGCTCCAGATTCTCCTTCAGGATCCGCCGCCCGCGCAGGATCCGCGATTTCACCGTTCCCACGGAGACTTCCAGCACTTCCGCGATCTCCTCGTACGCCAGCCCTTCCAGATCTCTCAAAATCACCGCGCTCCGGAATCGCGGAGGCACCGTCGCCAGCGCCTTGCGCACCTTGGCCTGCATCTCGTGCGCGGCGCACTCCTCAAACGGCGTCGCCTTTGCGTCGGCCAGATCGAAACGGCGATTCGGTCCTTCCTCGTCGCCATCGATCGACACCTGCTGCCGGTGATGCCGCCAGCACCAGCGCCTGTAATTCAGCGCCTGCCGCACCGCCACGCGGTACAACCACGTTTTCAGCGAACTGCTTCCGCGAAACCCGCGAATCCCGCGGAACACTCGGATAAACACTTCCTGCGTGACATCCGCCGCGTCCGCCTTGTCTCCCAAGATCCCATACACCAGGTTGTGGACGCTCGCATGATAATACGTCACCAGGTAGTCGAATGCTTCATCGGAGCCCGCCTGCAGCCCCGTCACCAACGCCACTTCGTCTCGGCCCCACGAAAGACCTTGCGCTAGTTCGGACATCCCGCTCCGCCGTTCCGCCAGGGGTGCCTGCTATACCCCTTAGACACCAAGTTCCCCACTATGTTCCAAGCATAACAGAATCCCGCAGTTGTAGAAGTGCCGGAAGAGTATCCCCCTCTCTTGCGGCCCGCTCCCGTTAAACGATTGATCTTGTGCAGCTTAGCCGCCCCGCCTTTCATGCCTCGTTTGACCCTCCCACCATTCGATGCTATAAGAGTACCTATCACTCCCGTGGGGCCGTAGCGCAGTTGGGAGCGCGCCTCGATGGCATCGAGGAGGTCAGGGGTTCAAATCCCCTCGGCTCCACCATTTTCTCCCTCGCTACGATCTCTGCAGAGCAGCGAATTGGGCGTTTCGATCGTTGCTCCATTTGAGAAGATGTAGCGTGGCCCATCCGCACCGCAATCGTTCGGAATGCCTCGATATTCGCGGGACCTGAAGCTGCACTTACCAACTTCCTTATTGCGCTAAGATAGGCATGGAAAGATCGTCTCGAACCACGTCACGCGAATCACAATTTGTACCTTCTCGGGCGAGACTCGTGCGACTCGGAAACAACCTGCCACACCGGTGGCACCATTGTGTGGATGCTTGGGCCGGATGCCAAATTCTGTGCTTACAATTCGATGCAAAACTGGACATGCTGCATAGTACCGCACTTCGGATGTTAGGCTTTAGTTAGCGCCTGGGTGGTGCCTAACAAGACTAGGCGAGCGATGACCCACCTTTTTCTTTGCCAAGCTGGTTCGGCATCGCTGACCTGCCCCCCGTTTTTGGTCCAGTCATAAGTTAGCACTCGGGGTTTGGTTCTGAAACTCCTCGGCGGCGCAGGGGATGAGCCCGTCGTCGCCGGGGCGGTGGGAAAGTGGGAATCCCGCGCCTTTTGCGGGATTTCCAAGCGGAGTGGGAAAGTGGGTTGTACTTTTCCACGGAGCGTCTTTTCCACAGCCTTTTTCCCCGCCCATCTCGCCAGCAAATTCCTCCGGTGTCCGATAGCCCAGACTGCTGTGCGGGCGCGCGGTATTGTAATCCACCCGCCACGCTTCGATGATCTGTCTGGCTTCGGCTAGGCTCACGAACCAGTTCTGGTTCAGGCATTCGTCCCGGAACTTGCCGTTGAAACTTTCGATGAACGCATTCTGCACTGGTTTGCCCGGCTCGATAAAATGCAACCGCACCCCGTTCGCAAAGGCCCATTGGTCCACCACCTGACTGATGAACTCCGGCCCATTGTCCACTTGCATCACTTCCGGCACTCCTCGCGTTTGCTTCAGTCCTTCCAGCACGCGCACCACGCGCTGGCCCGGCAGCGACGTGTCCACTTCGATCCACAGGGCTTCTCGCGTGTAGCCGTCCATCAAGTTCAGCGTCCGGAAACTCCGCCCGCTCGCCAAGCGGTCCTTGGTGAAGTCCATGGTCCAGACCTGGTTGGCCCGTGTGGGCAACTCCGACGGAGCTCGTGCCGCGGCCCGCAGTCGTTTGGCTTGTTTGCGCCGCATCGCCAGCCCTTCCTCGCGGTAGATCCGGTGTACGCGCTTGTGGTTCACCGCCCACCGCTGCGTGCCGTCCGCGTTCTTCTCCCGCCGCAGCATGGCCCACAATCTCCGATAGCCGAAGCGCACTCGCTCGGCGGCCAACTCGCGCAGTCGCATTCGCAACGCCTCATCGTTCGGCTCCCTTCGCCGATACCGCCAACTTCCTCGGTGCATCCCGATCAGCCCACAGGCGTGCCGCTCGCTCAGCCTGGCTTCCTCGCGAGCGACACGCACCGCTTCTCGCTCCTCCCGCGGGCCTACCATTTTTTTGACAGCACCACCTTCAGCGCGTCGATGTCCAACGCCTGCTGTGCCACGATCTTCTTCAGCCGTCCGTTCTCGTCTTCCAACTGGCGCAGCCGCCGCGCCTCGTTCACCTCCAGCCCTCCGTACTTGGCCTTCCAGTGGTAGAACGTCGCGTCGCTGATCCCGATCCGCCGACACAGCTCCTTCACCGGAACTCCGGCTTCAGCCTCCTTCAACACGCCCACAATCTGCTCCTCACTGAACCGGCTTTTCTTCATGGTCGCTTCTCCTCTCGCGGTCTTATACCCGGAGAAGCTAACTTTTGAATGGACTAGTTTTCGGGGGGCAGGTCATCGCCACCTCGCTTTGCGCAGCGCGAGTGTGCTGAATAAAGAGGCGCTTGGAAACATAACGCCCGGGGCGCCTGGGCGGCGGTGACAATCACGGCAACTCTTCTGGCAAGAGCTGCTATAACGCAAACCTCCGAGCCACTCCGGTCGCGCACACAATGACGATTTTACCGGTGGCTACCTACGGTTGCGTACGCCAAACTAGTGTTCAGTCGGCGGTCCAAAATGACACCGGCGTAGCGAGAGCAGATAGCCAGTTCGCCTTCGGTCCAACGTCGAAGGGCGGGAGTTCGGGATGTAACGGTTCTCAACGCGCGCAAAAAACGGTAGTAGACTCGGACTTCTTTTAGCCAGATGTCGTGTTCACCCGCAGGGCGGGCTGATTCGTTGCAAAGTCGCGCAAACAGTTCGAAGTCGTTCGGACCGATGGAATCCGCTGCGACACCGGTCGTGCTTTGGAGACTTCCGGAGAGCGGCTGCTCTGCGATCGTCTGCCAGATGGACTTCCATTGCGCGACTCCGAAACGGAGCAGCGCCGCAACCGACAGCACGAGAATGAAGGCCGCAATCACGATTTCACGCACTTCGAGTGTGGGCGTCGCGGTCGCCGAGAGGGATAGGCAGTCCGTACTATGAGCACTAGGACTTCACGATATTTGGTTGGCTATGGGAAGAGCCGAAACGCGGGAGCGCGTAGTGCGCGGGATGGGAGAACGGCCGGTTGAAGCTGAGCAACCCTAATCCTGAGAACTCCGATCTGGCGTCCCGAGCGGAAGACTACCGCTCCAAACTGGCCAAGCTTCAACGGCGCGAATGGTCGATTTGGGGCACGTCGCTTACGGTGATGTTCTGCCTCATCGTTGGCCTGGCGTCCCTTTCGTTCGCAGCGGCGCTGCGGGATAAAAACGTTCTAGAGTCGATCGTCGGTTTGGTAATTCTCGTAATCCTCTTTGGTGGCTACTCAACTTACGAAAAGTTCCTCATCAACCAGCTTCGCCTCGAAATCGCTCGAAACCAGGCGAACTCCGCGCTCTGGCGTCAGGTAGCCCTCATTGATCCTCTCACCGGACTGTTCAATCGGAGATATGCGGAGAATCGCCTGAAGGAAGAGGTCTTGCGCTCGCAGAGAAAGAGCTATTCGCTGACCCTGGTGGTTTTCGATCTCAACAATTTCAAACAGATCAACGACCGATTCGGACATGCTGCCGGAGATCTGGTTCTGAAGATCTTTGCGGATTCTCTGCGAAACTTGGCTCGCGAAAGCGACGTTGCGGCGCGGATTGGCGGGGATGAGTTCTTTCTGCTCTTGACGGAGTGCGACGCGGATCAGGCGCAAGCCATTCTCGGGCGCCTCAAACCCGCCCCGGTAAACCTGGCGGGGCATGACGTGCCGATACGCTTTGCCGTTGGTTGTAAGCAATACCAATCCGGCGAGCAGGCAGAGGATATGCTGAAGGCAGCCGACGTCGCGCTTTACGAACAGAAGAGGAGCAGCAAGAGCGCGAATCTAACGACGGCGAAGTGACGACCGCTGGTTTTGGCGCCTTTCCTGCCGCGCGATTCCAAGACCTTCGTGGCGCCTTCACAAACGAAGCTGTCGTGCAGGCTTTCTCTCCGGTTTGCGACAGAATACGGGACAAGGTTCAAGAGGGACCGAGATCAGTGCCCGAACTTCCCCGTCAGCGTCGCCTGCTCCAGGATGTGACCTTTCATCGCGCGTTCCAAGGCACCCTTGCTTGCCCCGGGCTTCAGCCCGGTTTTCTCCCGCAGCGCGTACAGCTTGAAAAAATAGCGGTGCGCCGGCCCGTGCGGCGGACACGGCCCGCCATATCCGATCTTCCCGAAATCGTTCCTGCCTTGCCGCATCCCGTCTCGCAGCTCGCCATCCTGCGGTACGCCCTCCGGCAGCCCGCCCGCGTCCGCTGGCAAGTCGTAAACCACCCAATGCACCCACACTTTCGCGGGCGCATCCGGGTCATCGACGATCAGCGCCAGGCTCTTCGTCCCTTCCGGCGCGCCGCCCCACGCCAGTTCCGGCGACACATCCTGCCCGTCGCACGTGTACTTCTTCGGTATCGCTTGCCCATCGTGAAAAGCAGGGGAAGTCAGTCGCAGTGTCATTTTCCGCTCCTGCTCCGATTTTAATCCCAGTCGGGCGCGGGCGAGCGTGCCTTCGTGATGGCCGCCTGGCTCGCCTTGCCCACGTGCTGTGGACTCTTTCGAACCGGCCCCCAGTCCTCACGCTCGCGATGCTATGATGGGCTTAAGCGGGCGCAACACGCGCACCATGGGAACGGCTGGACCACGCGAACGCGAACAGGGGGTAAGGTCTTCAGCGTGACACGCCGAAAATCATCCACCATCCTCTTGACGGTCCTGCTGGGCGTCAGCCTCTTTCTCGCCGCCCTTCTCCTTCGCTCGTTTTGGCGCCCCATCGTGCTCGCCGCCATCATCGGCATCGGGATGTATCCGCTGCACGAAAGAATCGTCGCCCGCCTGCGCCGCCCCAATCTCGCCGCCACGATTTCCACTCTGATCGTGCTGCTGATTTTCCTGATCCCCGCTTTTTTCCTGGCCACCATGGCAAGCAACGAATTTTCCCGCACCGCTCAATATGTGAACGGCAAGGGCGGTCCAAACGGCGTCTTCTCGACGATCATCCATGCCGTGAACGCCGCGTTTGCCTGGCTGGGGCGCTACGTCGATCTCCAAAAGACCGGATTGCAAGGCGTCATCGACGCGTTTCCGGCGAACCTCCGCCATTGGATGTTCGCCTTCGCGACTTCCCTCGTAAAGCAATTAGCCAGCCTCGTCGGCGAAGGCGTGATCACGCTCTTCATCCTGTTCTTTGTTTTTCGCGATGGTCCGGCGATTCGCAAGTTCGCCTCCCTTTTACCACTCGAACCCGAGCGCCGCGACTTCCTGTTCGATCGCATTCGCGATAGCGTGTTTGCCAATCTCTACGGGATGCTCGCCGTGGCGCTGGCCCAGGGTGTTTTGAGCGGTATCGCGTTCGCCATGCTGGGCATCCCCTCGCCCGTCCTTCTCGGAGTCCTGGCCGGCGTCTGCTCGCTGATTCCGCTCATCGGACCGGCGCTCGTCTGGTTTCCGGCGTGCATTTTTCTGTTTGCGACGGGCCACTGGATTAAGGCGATCATTCTCCTTGCCTGGGGCGCTCTCGTCGTCGGCACCTCCGACAACGTCATCCGTCCCCTGGTCATCATGGGGCGCGTCAAGCTTCATCCGCTGCTCCTGCTCTTCGGCCTGATCGGCGGAGCCAAGGAATTCGGCTTCATCGGCCTGTTCATCGGCCCGGCCATCATGTCCCTGATCTTCGCTTTGACCGATACCCTCCGCGCCGAATTCGGCTGGACTCGCCCTGCGACTGAAACGCTCCCTGAGAACATCCTGAAATAGCCGCGTGCCGCTGTCGCCTCGACCAGCCTGTGCCCGCCGCGGCGAATTTACAACACCTACTCGATGCCCCCAATCAAATGGCCCTGGTCCATCCGTGGAACAAATGTCCGGTTAGCCAACTTACCGGGACTTGAACTCCGTTCTGGACGAATTCTACTGATAGCGGCCAACATACAAGGGCTCTCTAACGTTTAATAGAGTACATATGAATGGACTGAATGTTGCCCGTGCCCTTCCGGTCGCCGAAGTCAGCGACGCCACCGAACGACTTGCTGTTCTGTTCGACGCTCACCATGACCGTCTCTGCCGCCTAGCAAGAAGACTTACGGCCAGCAAGGATGATGCTCTCGACTTAGTCCAAGAAACATTTCTGAAGGCGGCTAGGTCTCTGAAGTCGATACCAGTCGGCTCGGCAAACGAGGAAGCGTGGCTGGTCCGCGTGCTGATTAACACGCGGCGTGACCAGTGGCGTAAGACATCGACTCGCAATCGTCACGACGCAATCGCAGACGTGGTACCGAATAGCCAGAGTTTTGAAGCGTCGCTGATTGCCAGAGATACGGTGTGGAAAGCGCTAGACGTGTTGTCCCCTCGCCGTCGGGCAATCGTTGTGATGTACGAATTGGAGGGATTAACGATCCCGGTTATCGCTTCTCTCCTCGGCGTCAGCGCAATAACAACCCGATGGCATCTCTCGAAGGGTAGACGCGACTTGGTTCGGGCGCTGAAAACTCGCACAGGGGAGACAATATGAAAAACATCAGAGAACTTTTGCAAGATGCCGACCCCCTTCGGCATGAGTCAGAACCGTCCCAGGAGCAGCGCGATGCCCAACGAAGGACGGTGCTTGGCGCTGCCTCTACTGCCAGAGGCCGTGAAGATGCAACATCAAGGTCAAGGGCGAGATTGTTGGCGGTGTTCGCTGTAATCGTGATTGTCGGCTTAGTCTTCGGCGAGCGAATGTGGTCTCCAGTCATTCGCGATGTGCACGCGGCGGTTCGCTTTGAAGTGAGACTCGCCGAATACAGGCCGGCTCCGGGATTGCGGGAGGCGAAAATATCTGGAACGGACCGCTCGATTTACCTCCATGATGAAGTCGTCGTTACAAATGGCGACATATCCGCAGCACGATCCGTTCGTGTGGGCAGTCAGTACTACGTCATGGTCGAGTTCACTGCTTCTGGGGCCGAGAAAATGCGCGTCGCTACCCGAGAGCACATAGGCAAACCGCTCGCCATCCTTCTTGACGGCCAAGTGATTATGGCTCCCGTGCTCCGCTCGCCAATCGATACGTCCGCTCAAATTACCGGAAACCTCACAAAGGCCGATGCCGAGAGGATCGTCAAGGGGATAATTGGTAGGTAGAGGCTCAATGACCTGCCCCCCGTTTTTGGTCCAGTCATAAGTTAGCACTCGGGGTTTGGTTCTGAAACTCCTCGGCGGCGCAGGGGATGAGCCCGTCGTCGCCGGGGCGGTGGGAAAGTGGGAATCCCGCGCCTTTTGCGGGATTTCCAAGCGGAGTGGGAAAGTGGGTTGTACTTTTCCACGGAGCGTCTTTTCCACAGCCTTTTTCCCCGCCCATCTCGCCAGCAAATTCCTCCGGTGTCCGATAGCCCAGACTGCTGTGCGGGCGCGCGGTATTGTAATCCACCCGCCACGCTTCGATGATCTGTCTGGCTTCGGCTAGGCTCACGAACCAGTTCTGGTTCAGGCATTCGTCCCGGAACTTGCCGTTGAAACTTTCGATGAACGCATTCTGCACTGGTTTGCCCGGCTCGATAAAATGCAACCGCACCCCGTTCGCAAAGGCCCATTGGTCCACCACCTGACTGATGAACTCCGGCCCATTGTCCACTTGCATCACTTCCGGCACTCCTCGCGTTTGCTTCAGTCCTTCCAGCACGCGCACCACGCGCTGGCCCGGCAGCGACGTGTCCACTTCGATCCACAGGGCTTCTCGCGTGTAGCCGTCCATCAAGTTCAGCGTCCGGAAACTCCGCCCGCTCGCCAAGCGGTCCTTGGTGAAGTCCATGGTCCAGACCTGGTTGGCCCGTGTGGGCAACTCCGACGGAGCTCGTGCCGCGGCCCGCAGTCGTTTGGCTTGTTTGCGCCGCATCCTGGCTTCCTCGCGAGCGACACGCACCGCTTCTCGCTCCTCCCGCGGGCCTACCATTTTTTTGACAGCACCACCTTCAGCGCGTCGATGTCCAACGCCTGCTGTGCCACGATCTTCTTCAGCCGTCCGTTCTCGTCTTCCAACTGGCGCAGCCGCCGCGCCTCGTTCACCTCCAGCCCTCCGTACTTGGCCTTCCAGTGGTAGAACGTCGCGTCGTTGATCCCGATCCGCCGACACAGCTCCTTCACCGGAACTCCGGCTTCAGCCTCCTTCAACACGCCCACAATCTGCTCCTCACTGAACCGGCTTTTCTTCATGGTCGCTTCTCCTCTCGCGGTCTTATACCCGGAGAAGCTAACTTTTGAATGGACTAGTTTTCGGGGGGCAGGTCACAACGACCCCGCATCGGACGAGTTCCTCTGTCGATCTCAATGGAGGGACATTCATATCCAGTGCATTCCGTACTCGCCTAACTTCAGCAAACGACCCGGTAAGATTCCAGACGCGAACATGAAAAGATGGTTCTATTCGCGATTCTAGCCAAATCTGGGCGCGACCAGAACCGAGTGGACGAGTAACGGGGTAACCGGACATTTCCTCTCCGCAGAGCCCCGAATCCGCGCGCCACGGCTCGCAATTCGAAAACGGTTCGCCCGCGGCGAATGTAGCCTTCGCCTCGCGAGTACTAAAACTGTACTCCTGGCCAGTAGCTTTCCCACCCCCTCCCTTTGCTATGGTCGATCTGTGATGATGCGCCTAGACGAAAAATTCGAGCAGGGCCCACCGCCCGCCGCCAGTCTTCATGTAGCGCCGGGCCTCAGCCCGGCAGCGTTTGTCGTTGCTCGCCACGGAATCGTGTCGCCGCCGCAAGTAGCGCCGTCTATAAAGGCGTCGGCGTTGTCAAGGCACACTTCCGCGCGGGTCGAAGGCCGGAGGCTTTTCCGGCCTGGTTTGCTTTCTCCTTACCCGGGGCCTTTCGCATTTGCCGACCAAGGCTCGCGCGTTCAATCCTGCGGTGGAAACCCTGGTTCCACCAGCCATCTATGCGGTCTTTCCACCATGATTGTTGTTTCGCACTCCCCGGCCATGCGGGGAGGCGGGGCGCTCACTCAGCCTCTCGAGGATTTACCGCTCTCTCACGGCGCTACTTGAGCTGCCCCGCAACCGAACCAGCTGCGTCGTCAGTCCGGCATAGTCCACCTGACTGCGCAGCATCCAGTACAACCTCACTGCCAAGCGGCGCGCCACGGCCACCTTGGCGATCTGGCTCCCGCGACGGAATTTCAACCGCTGATACAGTCGCCGCAGTTCCGCATCTCGACGCGCTGCCGTTTGTCCCGCCTCCACCAGCAGCCAGCGCACCGTCGAGTTGCCCTGTTTGCTGATCGATCCGATGCGCGTGTGCTGCCCCGACGCGTGCATCTTGGGATCCAGGCCCAGATACCCGCTCAGTTGCCGGCTGCGCGGAAACCGCTCCACCGGTCCCACGGTCAGCACGAACGACAGTGCGGTGAGCGGCCCCACGCCCGGATGCGTCATCAGCAGTCTCGCTTGCGGATGCGCCGCCGCTTGCTGCTCGGCGGCCCGATCCAGTTCGGCAATCGGCGCCTTCCACTGATCGAGCCACACCAGCAACTCGCGCCGCCGCCGCTCCGCCCACGGCCCCAGCGGCAACGCTTCGAGTTCCCGCCGCCCCGCTTGGTTCCACAGCTTGTTCTTGCGGCACACGCCCTCACTCATGGCCAAGGCGTGCAACTGGTTCATCACTTTCGTCCTCATCTGCACCAGCTTCACGCGATGCAGCAACAACTGCCGCAGGTCGCGCTCGGCCGGCGTCGGCACCCAGATGCGCGGAAAACGGTTCTCCACCAACAGCTGCAGGATGTGCGCCGCATCCCGCTGGTCGTTCTTCTGCCGCCGCACCACCGAAGCACGAATGGCCGCGGCATCTCCAAACCACAGCTCGTGCCCCAGCGACTCCAGCAACCGCTCGAACCACTGCGTGTAACCGGTTGCTTCGATACCCACGCGAACCGGCCGCGGCAACTGCTTGTAAAACCGCGCCGCCTCGCCATTCTCGTGCTGCAACTGCCGCTCGACCAACTCTCCGCTGTCCGTGTCCAGCAGGGCGACCTGCTGCTGGCGCGGGTGAAAATCACAGCCTATAATCCTCATCGCTCGGCTCCTTCCCCCCGAGCCTTGGTCGTTCAACACCGCCAAGTCTACTCGCTCGAAGGAGCCGACGCCTTTATCCAATCAGCGTCTCGCTGGCAATCTTACGTTTGTCATCCCGAACCCGGTCGCGTCCGTCGATCGCTTGCAGATCGGCAAAAGAAAATGGGCGCAAACGGTGGTGAGGGATCTGCTTTTGCCTTTCCGGGTGCCAAATCCGCCGCATCGCTCCGCGCTCCCCACCCCGCTCGCTCCGCGTCAACCCCGCGTGCCACCCTGCAAATCTGCCGCCCTTCAGAACAATTTGACTCTAGCCACTCGTTTACGCTGAGCGAAGTCGAAGGGCCACTAAACATCAGCCACTGCCTCTCTCTACCTGGGGTCCCCAAAACGCTTCGCGTTTTGGGGTGGTTACCCGGAACAGTCACTCGAGTAAAATCGCCCCTAAGTCATAGAAAACAAACGATCGCGTACCCGTTTACCCGGAACGTCCCGGCGCATCGAATTTTTCGCTTCGCCTTCGCCGCGCACTTCTCCGAAAATACCGCCGCCCGGCGCTTGCTCCTGCCGTACAATACGCGACTTATGCCCAAAATAACTTTCCTTGGTGCAGCCGGCACCGTCACCGGCTCCAAGTATCTCATCGAGGCCGCCGGCAAACGCCTGCTCGTCGATTGCGGCCTTTTCGAAGGCACGCGCGAGCTTCGCCAGCGTAACTGGGAGCGCCTCCCCATCAGTCCCTCCAGCATTGACTGGGTGTTGCTCACTCACGCGCACATCGACCATACCGGCTATCTGCCGCGGCTTGTCCGCGACGGTTTCCACGGCCCGATCTTCTCCAATTCGGCGACCCTGGACCTTTGCGAACTCCTGCTTCCCGACTCCGCCCACCTGCAGGAAGAAGACGCGCGCTACGCCGCCAAGAAGGGCTACAGCCGGCACACGCCTCCGCTCCCGCTTTACACCGTCGAGGAAGCGCAAAATGCCCTGCGCAAGTTCCGCCCGATCCCGCGCGCGGATGTTTACAAAATCAGCCCGGAATTTTCCGTCCGCCCGCACGATGCCGGACACATCCTCGGTTCCTCCTGGCTGGAATTGACCATCACGGAAAACGGCAAGCAGATCGTCATCGTCTTCTCAGGCGATGTGGGCCGCTACGATCAGCCCATCCTGAAAGATCCCGAATCGCCCACGCGCGCCGATTACGTCCTCTGCGAAACGACCTACGGAGATCGCGAACACCCCTCCGAAGACGTTGCCGAGCAGCTTGCGGAGGTGATCAACCACACGGCCACGCGCGGCGGAGCCGTCGTGATTCCGGCGTTTGCCGTCGGCCGCACGCAAATGCTGCTCTATTACCTGCGCCAGCTCGAAGACCAGCAGCGCATTCCCCGTCTGCCCACCTTTGTCGATAGCCCGATGGCCATCAGCGTCACCAGCCTCTACGAAAAGCACCACGAAGACCACGATCTGGAATTTTCAACCGAGGAACGCAGCAATCACGATCCGCTCAACGTCCACGAAGTCCACATGACCCGCTCCGTGGAGGACTCGAAGAAAATCAACGACGTGGTCTCGCCCTGCATCATCATCTCCGCCAGCGGCATGATCACCGGCGGGCGCATCCTGCACCATCTCTCGCGCCGCCTGCCCGATTCGCGCAGCGCCGTGCTGATCGTCGGCTATCAGGCGGAAGGCTCCGGCGGCCGCGCCCTTCTGGACGGCGCGAAATACCTCCGCATTCACGGTGAGGAAGTTCCCGTTCGCGCGCAGATCCAGGAACTGAGCCAGCTATCCGCGCACGCCGGAAAAAGCGAATTGCTGCGCTGGCTTTCGGGATTCCAGGCGCCGCCGCGCCAGCTATTCCTGGTCCACGGCGAACCGAAATCTCTCACCGCGTTCCGCGACGCCGTCACCAACCAGTTCCACTGGCCGGTGACCATCCCGGAATACAAGCAAACGGTGGATTTGACCTGAGCGCTCCGGGCAGCGTGAAAGCCGCCCGGGGCAACAATTAGATGTGCGCCTTCAGCTTGGCCAGCCGCTCGGCCGCCGCCTGCAGCGTTTTGTCGGTCTTGCAGAAAGTGAAGCGAAGATGGTTGCGGCCGTCCGCCGGATCGCGGTAAAAACTCGATCCCGGCACCGCCGCCACGCCGATCTCTTTCACCAGGTATTTCGCGAAGGCCACGTCGTCCGGAAAGCCGAACGCCGAAATATCGGTCATGATGTAATAGGCGCCGCGCGGCTGGAAGCAGCGAAATCCCGCCTCGCTGAGAATTCCCATCAACCGGTCGCGCCGCACCAGATAATCGCGCGCGAGCTTTTCGTAATACTCGCCCGGTATGTTCATCGCCACGATGCCCGCCTCCTGCAGTGGCGCCGCCGCTCCCACGGTCATGAAGTCGTGCACCTTGCGAATCGCTGCGGTGACTTCCGGCGGGGCAATGGCCCAGCCCACGCGCCATCCGGTCACGCTGTACGTCTTCGAGAGCGCGTTGATGGTGATCGTGCGGTCGGCGAGGCCTTCCACGGCCGCGGGCGAAATGTGCCGCGCGCCGTCGTAGAGCATGTGCTCGTAGATTTCGTCGGTGATCGCAAACGCATTCCAGCGAACGCACAAATCGCGAATGCATTCGAGTTCCGCTCGCTCGAAAACCTTGCCGGTCGGATTGTTCGGCGTGTTCAAGATGATCGCTTTGGTGGCTGGGCCGAACGCTGCCGCCAACTCGCCCGGATCGAACGTCCAGTTCGGCGGCTGAAGCTTCACGAAACGCGGCGTGGCGCCGGAGAGAATCGCGTCCGGGCCGTAATTCTCGTAAAACGGTTCGAAGACGACCACTTCGTCGCCCGGATTGATGATCGCCAGCAGCGACGAAATCATCGCTTCGGTCGAGCCGCAGCAGACGGTGATTTCGCGCTCCGGGTCGACGGCCACGCCCTGCGTGCGCTCGAATTTCTGCGCGATGGCGTTGCGAAACGCTTTCGCGCCCCACGTAATCGCGTACTGATTCACGTCGCGCGCGATGGCGTCCTGCGCCGCGCGCTTGATTTCCTCGGGAGCGGGAAAATCGGGAAAGCCCTGCGAAAGGTTCACCGCGCCGTACTGAATGGCCAGGCGCGTCATCTCGCGAATCACCGACTCGGTGAATTGCGCCGCTTTCGCGGAAAGCTCCGGCTTAGCGCTTAGGCTGTCTGTGGATTTCACGGGATTCCGTTCTCGCTCGATACAGATGACGGTAGATGGCGGCGTTGCGCGTCACGATTTCGACGTAATCGCGGGTCTGCGTAAACGGGATCGAATCGACGAACTCGGCCGGCTCGCGGTAATTTTGTCCGGTGGTCCACTGCGCCACGCGGTTTTCTCCGGCATTGTACGCGGCCAGCATCTCTTCCACATTTCCGTCGAATAGCTTCCGCAGCTTCGCCAGGTACGCGGTTCCGAGCTGCACATTGTAATCGGGTTTGGTCAGGTCGTCTCTCGAAAATCGCACTCTTTGTTCGCGCGCCAGCGTTCGCGCCGTGTAGGGCTCCAGCTGCATCAAGCCGACTGCGTTCGCGGTGGAAACGGCCTTGGGATCGAACGCCGACTCCTGGTGGATCAACCCCGCCACCAGCATCGGGTCCAGCCGCTTGCGCGCCGACCACCGGCGAATCGAATTCTCGTAAGGCAGCGCGTAGGCCGCAAGCCAGATCGAGCGCGGCACGTCGGCGAACGTTCGCGATTCGAGCTGGGGATAGAGCTGGCGCGTAAACATGATCGCCGCGCCGCAATGCCCCGCAGCCACCGCCTCCTGCGCCGCTTCGAGCAGGAGTCTCGGCTGGTGCGTCTCGGCATACCCGGCGCGCAATTCAAGGACTGCCGATGAATCGAAAGCGATCGATTTCAACGCGGCCGCGCGCACGCGGCGCTCATCGGCTTCCGCCGAGGGAGGATCTTCCATCGACATCGCTCGCGGGATGGCCGGAATCAATGCAAGCAAGTCGTTCTTTTCCCTCGGGCCGTGCCCTAGCACGCGCATGCGCTTGGAGGCGAGAGTTGCGAAATAGGTCTGCGCGAACCGCCTTTCCAGCTTTTCGTAAAAACCTCTGGCCCGTGCCCGTTCTTTTGCTTCCTCGGCGAGGCGGCCGAGCCAGTACAGCGTATCGGGCGAGTACTGCGAGCCGGGAAAGCGCTTCAGGTGGTCTTCGAGCTGCTTCGCGGCATCCGGGTGGCGCTCGATCACTGCGGTCCATGCCACGCGCCACAGCGCCGAGTCCGCGTATTGCGACGCGGGAAACTGCTTTGCCAATTGCGAATAGTAGGACGCAGCCTGATCGCGCTGCAGATTCACCCAGTAATAATTCCCGGCAAGAAAGAGCGCCCGTTCCGTCCACGGGCTTGATGGCGCTCTCGCTCCCGCGGCCTGAACTGCGGCGACCAACTGCGTCTCGTTCTGCAGGCCGCGATAATAATCCGCGAGAATGTAATCGCGCTCGGCATCGACATCGGGATCGGCGATCTTGCGCGCGGCCAAATCGGACGGGGCGGCGCCCATCTCGACGCCGCATTCCAGGACGCGCACTTCCGCTCGCTCCAGCTGCGTGCCCGAAAGAGACGGCAGCAGAGCCGTATATTCGTTGCGCGCGTCGCTCCAATTCTGAGCATCAAACAAAGTCTCCGCGTGCGCAAGGCGATCTGCGACGGGAAGCGGCGGCAGTTGCGCGCCTAATTGAGCGCCCAAGCTCGCGATCTTATCCTCCGCATCGCGGGATTGATCGCTCAACGGGAAGTGCAAGTAAACCGATCGATAGTCCTTGGCGGCATCCAGGAGCTGGTTGGCTTGCTCGTGCGCTTCGCCGCGCAGAAAAAGAAGTTGAGGCGAGTCCTCGGTTCGCTTGTATGCGTCCAGCGCCGCAACGGCATCCGCGGGCTGATTCGCGGCCAACGCCGCGGTTCCCAGGGCCAGCAGCGCCTGTTCGGTTACGACCGAATAGGGATAATCCTTGCGCAGCGACTCGAGTTCGTCCAGCGCGTCCTGATTATTGTTGAGCGCCAGATTCGTCTCGGCTTGCCAGTAAAGATCGTAATCGCCGAGCAGCGCATCGCCTTTCGTGAAGTCCAGCCATTTGGCGGCTTTTTCAAAATTTCCGTTTTGATATTTGAAATAGCCGAGCGCCAACGCCGCGCGCTTTCCGGTCGCACCGGACGATTTCCGCTCCGCGATCTGACTCAGTTCGCGATATGCCCAGGAAGACTTCTTATCTCGCAGGAGACGCGACAACGATTCGAGACGCCGCGTGCTGATCGCAGCTCTGCGGACAGGTGCAGGCGAGGGCTCCGGACGGGCGAAACAGGCGGTGGAAACCAACAACGCAACGCCGGCCGCTTGCGCGAGCCGGCCCACGATCTTCATAGCTGCTGCCTTACTGACGCAAGACGGGCGAGGGATACGGGTATTCCCCGAGGGCCGCGCCATCGCCCTCGGCGAGGATTTCCACCATCCATCGATGAAAGTAGTCCACCGGCTGGTCCAGAATGGAGTGGAAGCGGCGATCGTATTCCTTGCGAGCTTTGTCAAGATCACTTCTTAACCGAGCACAGATGTCTCTATTCTCGCGACCCAATCTTACATCGTTCGGTCGCAGTAGCTTTATATCTTGCATGGCCACTTTGGCCACGCGATTGGCGCGCCGATGCAGTTCTTGCACTTCCGGCGGAAGGCTCGCTACATCGAACGCCGGTTCCGTTGACGGAACTGGCGCCGGAGCTGCTTCCGCCCTCGCAGCAGCTTCGACCGGCGGCTCTGGCTCAACCGGTACGAGTGGCGGTTCTTCGGCCCATTCCGATTCCGGCTCTGCCGTTACGGCACCCGCATCGGACGCATCGACCGCTTTTGATTCCTCCAGGTCCGCAACCGCCGTCTGCGTTTCGGTTGCGTGGTGTTCAACTGCTTCGTCCGCCGCCCCACGCGCACCGTCGCGGTCCCGCGGATTCAGGGCCACGGCCACGAAATTGGAAAGCACAGAAAGCCCCGCGGCCAGCGCCGATGCCGCCGTCTGCGCCCGCAGCATAGCCGGCAGCGCATTCGTTGGCCGGCTCGAAGAACACGACGCCACCAGATCTGCATACGCTTGATGCAGTTCGTCGGCGGTGCGTTGCAAAGGAGCCAAGTTATCGCGCAGGGCGCGCGAAACGGCGTCCTCGAGCGCGCGTTCCAGCGGTTTTTGGCGTTCAGTCAAGGAGATGGATACCTCTTGGCGATTATCGAAACGGCGGAAGAGGGTGTCAACTGGGATTCCGGCGGCGCGTTCCTAGCCGATGCATGGCCGATGCGAAAGTTTGCTGATGTGGAGGTTTCGCTTGCCTTCGGCGCAAGGCGCTCGTATCTTCGGAATTTCGAACCGGCGCGGCGGACCGCGCAAGCGCGTGCGACGGGAAATCGGCGAGCCAGACGCTATTCTTGCCTATGTTGACGGTCGAACAGATCAAAAGCTTGCTGCGGCTGGAGCCGCTTCCGAACGAAGGCGGGTTTTACGCCGAGACCTATCGCTCCGCGACCGCACTTCCGAAAGATTCGCTTCCCGCGGGTTATCCCGGCGCGCGCAGCCTGGCCACTGCGATCTACTTTCTGCTGACACCCGAAAGCTTTTCTGCCATGCACCGGCTGCCCGGTGATGAGATCTTCCATTTCTACCTGGGCGATCCGGTGGAAATGTTGCAACTCAAGCCGGGCGGAACGGGCGAGCCAATCCTGATCGGGCCGCAGATCGAGTCCGGAATGCGCCTGCAACACACCGTGCCGGGAGGCTGCTGGCAGGGCTCGCGCCTGGCGCCCGGAGGGAAATTCGCGCTTCTCGGCACCACAATGGCTCCCGGTTTCGATCCCGCGGATTTCGAATTAGGCAACCGCGATCAGCTTTCAAAGGCATATCCTCCTTACGCCGCTCTGATTGCGCTTCTCTCCCGCTAACGCGTTCGCCCGTTTCCACTTCGCGGCGAAATCCGCGCCCGCCCGCGGTCAACTTGCAATGCGGTTGCGTAATCGGAGGAACTCCAGTGCACACGTTTGGTGCACCCCCCGCAAGGTGCTATCATAGTGGTACCAACGGGGGCGACACGGTTTCGACGGAAGCTGCAGCGACCCGAAGGCATGCCGGGCGCCACCTGCCCGCAATCGGGTGGAACAATACAACTGGCAACTCTCAGTTGGCTCTCGCTGCCTAACCAAAAGTAGGTAGCGCGTCTCCCCAAACGTCGCCTGCGCGTTTGGGATGAGGCGTCACACAGTAGGCTGGCCGGTGCGTTTCGGTCCGTAACGCGCCGGTAAGATCATCGGACTAGTCGGCGGCGCGTCTTGCTCGCTCTGAGTTCCGCCGGCGAAACCTTCGGAACGAGCTAAGCATGTAGTCTTCGAGTGGCAAGGCTTCTCGGACGGGGGTTCGACTCCCCCCGCCTCCACCATTTCTTGTTCTCCGGTACTACCGGATCCAGTCCGGCTCGATTGTGCAGAGAAAATTCTCACATGGACCGGGTATGCGGATCGAGCCCATATCGCAGCCGCGGCGCGGTTACACGGCTTCAGGCGAATTTCCGAGCGATTGTGAGGCGCCGCGATTGCGGCGTCAGTTTCGCGATTTGAAAATATCGCTGAGGTAATCGTGAGTGCCGGGAATGCGTTCGAGGTGGGGATAGCGGACGCCGCCCGCGTAGTGAATCACGTACGTCTGCACAGAATTAAAATTTCTGGCGATGATGGTGATTTTGCCGTCCTGCGGATGCGCAATCGCTTCGTTGAGCGCATCGGCGGAATAAGCGCGCCCATTGACGGCGAGTATCACCATGTGCGGACCGAGTCCGGCGGTATAGGCAGGACTGCCCTGCCACACGTCAAAAATAGAACCGTCCTTATTCACGTTCATGCCGATTGAGTACGAGCCGTAATACTGCACCGGGGTGATGTCGGAATCGTAGCGCGCGGTGTTGGGAGTTGCATTGTAAACGAGGCGCCAGCCCGCGGCTTCCAGGCCGTCCGTCGGCGGCTCCGGGTTCACCTCGTAGATGCGCTTCTGAAAAAACGAGTGCCAATCGTACGGCCAAACGGCTGAGAGCGCCACCTCCACATCCTGCCGTGTATACGGAACGACGATCGGGCCCGTATCGCGCTGGCCGAAAAAGCTGCGCAGAAAATCATCGAGCGAGCGGCGGCCCTGAGACTGGTGGCGGATCAGCACGTCCGCGCGCAGCCAGATGAGCGCGCCTTCGTCGTAGTAATCCTGGCTGCGGCGCAGCGAGGACCATCCGCCATCCACCGTGCGCAGAACCCAATCGTCGGTCGCGGTATCCACCAGAGGCGTGTACTTGCGGCCGGGTTCTTCCGATGAAATCCGCGGCGGTACGCGCCAGATAATCGCGCATGTACGCGGAATCGTTGAAACCGGCGCGCGTGGCCAGCAGCATGCCGATGTATTCGTTCAGACCTTCGTAAACCCACAGCAGCGAAGTGCGCTCGGGCCCCTGAAAATCGGGCTTCGAGTACAGTTCCGCCGGCCGCCGATACTTTCCGTCCCAGGAGTGCGACTGCTCATGCGCGAGCAGCGGCCAGCCGAGCTTTTCGAGCACATCTTTCTTCGAAAGGCCGGCATCGCCGATCGCGTCCCACGGCGAATCCTCGTGTTCGAGGCCGTCGTATGGATCCGAGGCGCTTTGCGACACCAGCAAGTGCATTTTGTCCCAGTGGCGAAAGCCGAACATGGCGCGGTCCTGGTCGATCAGCTTGGCGAACAATTCGAATGCGTGCGCTTTGTCGGCGTCGTCGACGGCGGCCCGGCTATCGCCGGTGATGTCGAGCTCGGCGGGCCAAACGGAAGCGAGCGGCACGGCGCGAAAATATTCACCGGCCAGGACGGGCGAATCGATGAGCCGTTCGAGTGACAGGGGCGCAAAATTGATGCGATCGCCGGACTCGCTGGTGACGTGGAGCGAGCTGCCCTGCTTCCAGCCCGCAGGCAAAATCACGGAAGGCTCGACCGTCAGCTTGAGCTTGTCGATACCGAGCGGGTAGAGGATAAACGCGTTCCACGGCAGCAGAAACTGATGCGCGGAGATGGTGCCCTGCAGCAGCTCGTCGAAGTCCACGGAAATGCGATCGACTCCGGCGGGAACGTTCACTTGAAATTTGAAGATGTCGTCGGGATCGCGTTTCCACGGCAGCGCGACGCTGCCAGCGTGAATTCGCAACGCGGCCATATCCTCGATCGGCCCGGTAGGCCCGTGCTCGCCCGGTATCCATTTCGGATACGCGAGATCGAGTTCGCCCGGATGCACGCGAATCTCTTCATGCACGAATGCGATCCGCCGCGGGGCTTGCGATTCGTCGACGACCAGCTTGATGACCGGCGCGGCCTGATCCTGCTGCTGCGCGGGAGCTATCGCCGCCAGCACGGCCATAGCGACCAGCAGAACGGCAAAGCGCTTGATGTGGGTTGATGCCGGCACGCGATTCTCGTCAACTACAGGACAACGGAAGCGAGCAGGCATTGTGCCAGAAGTGCGGCTAAAGAGGCACGAGAAGATGTGCGCCGGGACGTTCCGGGTAGACGGGTGCGCGGTCGTTTGTTTTCTATGACTTAGGGGCGATTCTACTCGCGTGGCTGTTCCGGGTAAGCAAGACCAGTGGCTAGTGGATAGCGGCGAGCGGCTAGACTCGTATTGAGCGGCAGCGTGGGTGCAGAGTAGTGCAGCGGGTTCCACGCGGCGGAAGGCTGCTGGGCTGAAGCCCAGCGCTACATGAAGACTGGCGGCGGGCGCCCGCCTGCGGGGCTTTGCTCGCTGCAAGCTGGGGTCCCCTGTGCCTTGCTCGAATTCTTCGTCTGCGCGCATCACCACAGATCGACCATAGCAAATTGGAGGGGCCGGAAAGCTACTGGCCTGAGGGACAGTTTTAGTACCCGCAAGCGGGGTGGTGGACGTGGAGTAGTGCGCGCTGACTCGACTTACTTTGGGCCAGCTCCGGCGTAGGCGCGCTGCAAGGTGGCGATGTCGAGCCTGTCCATTTGCAGCACCGCTTGCATGACGCGGTTGGTCTTTTGCGGATCGGGGTCGCTCATCAGCTTGGCGAGCACCGTGGGGACGATTTGCCAGGAAAGGCCGAACTTGTCTTTCAGCCAGCCGCACCGATCTTTCTTGCCGCCGGCGGAGAGATTTTCCCAATAATGATCGACCTCTTCCTGGGTCTCGCAGTTCACCACGGAGGAAACGGCCTCGGTGAACTTGAAGTGCGGGCCACCATTGAGGCCCATGAATTCGTGGCCGTCGAGCTGGAACATGACCACCATTGCCGAACCAGCGGGCCTTCCCGATGCTTTTGCGGCGTCCGGTCCATAACGGCTCACGGTGCCTATTTTGGAGTTTTTGAAGATTGAGGTGTAAAACTTGGCGGCCTCTTCGGCCTGATTATCGAACCACAAGCACGGGTACATGGATTTCACGGAGACCTCCAGTGGCGAGCTAGAGAATGTTACTTCCTACCGCTGTGCGGAGCAGCGCCGGCGATTCGTCGACGGCCAGTGAATTTTCGCGCCCTCTCGGAACACTGCGACGCGGCAATGGTTTACGTCACCGCTCGGACTTATCTTCGAGCGGGAGTCAGGCGTGGCCCGGCGTGGTGGCATCGGCTGCCTGCGGTTCGGCGTCGTATGGCATCGCGGCGCCACGCACGTACCTGCTCAGAAAAATTGCTAGCCATCCGAGCACGCCGCAGACAGCGCCCGACATGATAATTCCCCTGGGATGCCAGCCAGCTCCGAGCATCGCCGCGCCGACCAGAGGGCCGACAATCGATCCGGTCCGGCCGACGCCCAGCGCCCAGCCCACACCCGTGGAACGGATCGGCGTGGGATAAAATCTCGCCGCCAGCGCGTTCAGCCCGGCTTGCGTGCCGATCACCAGGAAACCCATCGCAAACGCCACCGCCAAAACCAGCGGAAACGGCCGCGTGAACAGCGCCACGCCCATCATGGCCACGCTCGCCAGCAAGAATTCGCTGAGCAGCACCATGAACGCGCCGCCCGCGTTGATGAGCGGTCCTTCGAGCAGGCAAGCAAAGATTCCGCCGAAGCTCACCACCGAGGTGGCGAGCACGGCTTGCGAAACCGTCATGCCCGCCTGCTTCAAAAGCGTCGGCAGCCAGCTATTGGTGAAGTAGATCAACAGCAAGTTCATGAAATTCGGAATCCACAGCAGCAGCGTTCCAATGGCGCGGCCTTCGGTGAACAGGTGCTTCACGGGAACGCCCTTGCGCGAGGCTTCCTCGCTCGTCTTCGTGAAATCCACCTGAGCGGGATCGAGTCCCGGCGCCACACGCGCCAGAATTTTCGCGATCTTTCGCGGACTCTTCTTTCGTGCCGCTAAAAATCGCACCGATTCCGGCAGCAGCGCGATCAGGAAAACTGCGATGACGATCGGAACCACCCCGCCGATGTAGAAAACCCATCGCCAGTCGTGGGTGGCCAGCATTTGGCGGCTCACCAAACCGCAAACCGTGCCGCCGAGCGGCATGCCCGCGAACAAGACAGACACGATCACGGGCACCAGCCGCTTCGGCGAATATTCCGACGCGAGCGCCACCACGTTGGGCATCGCGCCGCCTAGCCCGAGCCCGGTGAGAAATCGATACGTTAGGAGTTCGTGGTAGGTGTTCGCGCGCCCCGTCAGCAGCGAGAAGACAGCGAAGCTCAACTCCGAAACGATAATGACCCACTTGCGCCCGATGCGGTCCGCGATCGGCCCGGTTCCCAGCGTCGCGATCATCAAGCCTACGAGCGGAGCCGAAAGGATGCGCCCGAACATGGGCAACGGAATGTGCGTGGCCGTGGCCACCGGCGTGGTGACGAAACCCATGGCCAGGCCGTCGTAGCCATCCATCACTAGCACCAGGCCGCACAGCACGATCGTCCAGATCTGAAACGCGCCCAGCGGACGCCGGTCAATTACTTCGCCTACGCTTAAAGCTCTCGACGCCATTTCCCTCTCGCTTCGAAAGGTCTTCGCACAAACGTCCCGCGCATCGCCGCGCGCCGCGCAAAGACCGGAAACTCCACCGGAGCGGGAGAACTTGCGCGCCCGCAGCGGCGCTTTCTTATACGCCGGGCCCGCGATTTACTCAAGCACGCCGAAAAGAAGGGTCAGAGCCAACCGCGAGATCGTGTCGCCGGCGAAGAGATGGGCCCAGCCGGCAACGCTCGACGCGGAATTTTCATCCGAGTAAAATCATAGGGAGGTCGCTTCGCGCAAGAAACCAGGAATCGTTCCACCAGAACAAGCCGTTCGGCCGATCTCGCGCTCGCTCCTCTAGAGACTCAATTTTCCGGCTCGTTTGAAATGCCCTTGCAAGAAAGAATGAAATCTTCATTCAGCACACGATTGGTGTTGCCAATCCTGGCCGCCGCGATTTTCTGTTTCCTCAGCTTGCCTCTTTACGCGGAAAACACATTCGGCCCGATCCATTTGGAAGTGGACGCCACCCACGCCCCGCAACAAATCCTGCACGTCCGCATGCAGATGCCCGTCGAACCAGGACCGCTCATTTTGTACTATCCGGAGTGGATTCCCGGCGAGCACATGCCCGATGGGCCGATCATGAATGTCGCCGGAATCTACTTCAAAGCCGACGGCGAAATCCTGCCCTGGCGGCGCGATCTGATCGACATGTACGAGTTTCATCTGAATATTCCGTCCGGCGTCCACACCCTCGATATAGCGCTCGATTTTCTGCTCTCGGCACCCAATTCCGGATTTTCCGCAGGTGCTTCGGCCACCGCCGATCTGGACGTAATGAGTTGGAATCAGGTGCTGCTCTATCCCGGCGGATACCCATCGCACGACATCACGTTCGTCCCGAGCCTCGAAATTCCGCAAGGATGGCAATTCGGCACCGCTTTGCCGATCGCAAAGCAGAACGGCAACACCATCGAGTTTTCGCGACCGTCCCGCTCAATACTCTCGTCGATTCGCCCGTGCTCACCGGCCGTTACTTTCGCAAGATCGAACTCACGCCCGGCGAGAAGCCGATTCACGAAATGGACATCGCTGCGGATAGCGAAGCGGCTCTCGCGATGCCTCCGGAGATGCAAAAACATTTTCACAACCTGGTCGAGCAAACCGGCCCGCTCTTCGGCCATGTCCGCCATTATCGCGACTACCATTTTCTGCTCACCCTCAGCGATCAAGTGGCCCACTTCGGCCTCGAGCATCACGAATCGAGCGACGATCGCACCCACGAGCGCAGTCTGATCGATGCGAATCAACGCATCTATTTTTCGGATCTGATTCCGCACGAATTCACTCACTCGTGGAACGGCAAGTATCGACGCCCCGCCGATCTGGCCACTCCCGATTTCCAGACGCCGATGAAGGACGATCTGCTGTGGGTTTACGAAGGCCTCACGGAATACTATGGCGAGGTGCTCACCGCTCGCGCCGGATTCTGGAATCCGGAAATGGCCCGCGAAGCTCTCGCTTACGTGGCCGGACAAGCCGCGAATCGTCCGGGGCGCGACTGGCGCCCGCTGCAGGACACCGCCGATTTCGCTTCCGTTCTGTACGACGCGGATCTCGACTGGTCCAATTGGCGCCGCGGAACGGATTTCTATGAGGAGGGCGAACTGCTCTGGCTCGACGTCGATTCCACTCTGCGCGGCCTAACGAACGATCAGAAGTCCATGAACGATTTCTGCCGCATTTTTTACGGCGGTCCCGGCGGCGAACCCGCTCTGAAGACCTACACATTCGACGACATTGTCTCCACTCTGAACAGCCTCGCGCCCTACAATTGGGCCGAATTCCTGCACAAGCGACTCGATTCCCTCGCGCCGGATACGCCGGTCGAGTCGGTTGAAAAAAGCGGCTGGAAACTCGTCTACACGGAGAAGCCAAACCAATATCAGGAAGTCGTCGGGACGGTCAAACACCGCGTGGACGCGACTCTTTCGATCGGTCTGCTGCTCGGTGACGACGGCTACGTGATCGACGTGATCCATGGGAGCGCGGCGTACGACGTCGGAATCGGTCCCGGCATGAAGATCACCGCCGTCGAATCGAAAAGCAGTTCACGGCCGAAACCTCAAAGAGGCGATTACCGCTGCGAAATCGAGTTCAGAGCCGATTGAGCTAATGGTCGCAAACGGCTCGCAATTTCAGACCGATTCGCGTTGAATTACCATGGCGGCTCTGCGGTACGCGCACCTCGAACGAGAAACGGCAAGCCCGACTATTTGTCCCAGATTTTTAGTCCGATGCCGGAATGACCTGCCGTAGTTCCACGCGGGCTTAGTAGGAGGCCGTGCCGACCCATCGCGTTCGCGGTCGCTTTCGATCTCCACATCCGCGCCGATCTTTCCGGCAAAACTCCGATACGTGAAAGTCGTGTAGCCGGCGGCCAGCGCCATTCCGATCACCCACCAGATCAGGCCGATCTTGAGCCCGTGATCGGCCGCTTTGGAGTTCGCGACCGTCAGCGCCTACAGATGGATTCAGGCTCGACGGCAGCACGTTCGGATACAGGCTGAACGTGACGCTGGTCAGCATCCCGATCAGGTACGCGCAGGAAGATCCAAACGACTTCGTCTCCTGCCGAGTGCGATTGAACCACTTGAATCCCGAGAAGCCCGTCATGGCGAGAATCGGAAACACAACGCCCCAGGGACGCAGCCGGAAATTTTCGAAGAGCAACTGCGGCAGCATTTGAAAGCTGATGAGCGTAACGCCACCGTGAGCGCCGCCACTACCCACCAAAGCACAGACCCGCACTTTCGCGTCCGCTCGTGAAGTTCGTCCGTCGTCTTCAGCGTCAGCCAAGTCGCGCCGTGCAACGTGAGCGCGGCCAGCGCCACCACTCCGACAATTACCGTGTACCAATCCAAAATGCCGGTGTTGCCAACGGGCCGGAAATTCGTCCATAGTGGCTCGAAGAAGTGTCCTCCTCCATCGATCGGCACGCCGCGCACCACATTTCCGAGCGCCACCCCGTAGAAGACCGCCAGCAATAGGCTCGCGAGTGCAAACCCGCCGTCCCACAATTTCGACCAGATCGGCCCTCCGACGTGGCTGCGAAACTCCACCGAAATGCCGCGGATGATCAGGAGCCACAGCACCATCATCAACGGCAGATAGAATCCGCTGAACCCCTCCGCGTACAATGCCGGAAAAGCGAAGTAGAGCGTGCCGCCCGCGGCCAGCAGCCACACCTCGTTGCCGTCCCACACGGGGCCGATCGAGCGCAGCGTCACGCGCCGCTCGGCATCCGTGCGCGCGATCCACAAATGCAGCACGCCGACTCCCAGATCGAAACCGTCCAGCACCACGTATCCGGCCAGCATCACGGCCACCAGGCAAAACCAGATCGTTCCCATCCCGATCCTTCCTAGCCCGCTGCGGGGCCGTGTTCAATTTCCCGGTAGACGAGGAATAGAAATAAAATTCCCAAGATTGCGTACATCCCTAGAAATCCCAGCAGCGTGAACCACACATTTCCCGCCGAAACCAGCGGAGACGCACCCGCGCTGGTGCGCATCAATCCGAAAATTAGCCAAGGTTGCCGGCCAATTTCCGCCGTCATCCATCCCGCCGTGTTGGCGATGAACGGGAACGGCAACGCCGCCATCAAGATCCACAGCATCCATTTCGAGTCGTAGAGAGTCCCGCGATAGAGCAGCCACGCCGCCAGCACCAGCACGGCGATGAAGATCGTCCCCAGTCCAACCATGATGTGATAGCTGAAATAGAGCAGTTCGATGTGGTCCGGCCAATCGGCGCGCGGGATCTGGTCGAGTCCGGTCACTTCCGCGGTCCACGCCCGATAGGTCAAAAAACTCAGCGCGTCCGGCACCACCAGCGGATTGTCCAGACGTTGGTTGGGCACATCCGGCTGCCCCAGAATCGCCAGCGGCGCGCCTCGCTCGGAATGAAATAGCCCTTCCATCCCGGCCAGTGTGGATTGCTGGTAGCGCGAAACCATGCGCCCCTGGTAGTCGCCGGTCGGAAACAGCTGCAGCACCGCCGCGATCACTCCAACCGTCACTCCCACGCGCACAAAAATTTTTCCGTAATCCTGGTGCGCGCCCGAAAGCAGGTAGTACGCTCCGATGGCCGCCATCGTGAAGCAGCCCGTCTGCACCGCGCCCATCATGGTGTGCGCGTACTGCCAGAGTCCCCACGGGTTGAACAGCAGGTGCCAGAAGCTCTGCAACTGAAATGAACCGTTTGCCGCGATCGTGTATCCCACCGGGTGCTGCATCCATGCGTCCGTGGTCACGATCAAGTATCCGGAAAGCCACGACCCCGCGAACATCATCAGCGATGTGAACCAATGCGCGCGCGGCCCCAGGCGCTTTTCGCCGAATAAAAACAACCCCAGGAAGGACGACTCGAGGAAAAACGAGAACACGCCCTCCATTGCCAGCGTCTGCCCGATCACTCCGCCCGCAGCTTTGGAAAACTGCGACCAGTTCGTGCCGAACTGAAACTCCATTGGTATCCCGGTCACCACGCCAAGCGCGAAGCTGATCCCAAAGATCCGCGCCCAGAATCGCGCCGCGCGATGCCACTTTTCGTCTCCGGTGCGAAGCGCAACACTCTTCAGGATCAGAATCAGCAGTGCCAATCCCATCGTGAGCTGCGGGAAAATATAATGGAACGTTACGGTGAATGCGAAATGCAGGCGATCAACTGCCAAGGCGTCTGGCAACGATCATTCTCCAACTGGCCGACGGGCGTCAGCACAGTAACATCGCCTTAACGCCCTCACCATATAACATCGGCCCCGGACGAGCAAGTGTTACCCAGTATTGCTTTTCGGCGGTTTACGCCAGCAAACGCAATCTTTTTTGAAAATTCCACGCGCGCGGCTCAGCAATTCGACGTTCGCGGCGCTTACTTTCCTGTGCGAAGAATCTTAGACAAGTCGCCGGGTGGACGAACAATCTATCTGGGAGGGCACCGCCGCCGACAAGTGGCTCGTCGAAGGCGTTGGAGTTTGCGGCGAAAAAGCGGGCTCTGAAGGACAAAAACTCACCAGGCATCGGGAGCTGCGCGCCGACTATCTCGATGTTGGCCTTCTAGCTGGGGTCAGCGCCCGGAAGGAGTCGCGGAGGGCGGGACCGGGCCCGCCCCTCCCTCAATTCTGAAAAAAACTATTCGTCAGCCCACTCTGACGGCTTCTCTCCTGCCTTGGAATTCCACTCGGGTCACCCGGTCTTTGGTCGACATGATCTCCGAGTAATTGGCCTTTTTCGACAGCTTCACCCAGTGGCATGGAACAGTCGCAACCAGCTTGCCATGGCGCAAAACGCGGAGTCGGTCCTTTGATTCTTTGGCCTTCAATGTGTAGCGGCCCGGCTTAAGCTGTATCTGTCCAATTTCGGTCGCTTGAGTCACATCGTAGCGGGTCGAGTCCGTGCGATTGGAGGCCCAAACAACCATCGCGAAAACGAAAATTGCTAAAACGCTAAAAAGCTGTTTCAAATGCATACGCATTGCTTGTACTCCTCCTAAGAGCTGGTATGACTTCTCTGGCAAGAACTGCAAACTTGCCAACTTCACAGCGAGCGCCACGCAGCAATTACGACCGTGCAGACACTCGATCTTTTAGATGCAGAATTGCGTGCTGCCGCACCGTAAACATTCGCCGACGAATTGCCCGATGAGGCTGGCCCTCTCTCGCAGGTAAGCATTGCCGTGCTGTATCTCCGAACGCCGTCGCCCAAGCCGGCGGGCACCGCGCTCTGTTATAGCAACGTGAAAATGTCACCCTAATGGCCCGATGAAAATGTCACGCCCTGAGAAGTTAACCACCGAGGTGGTGGAGTTTGTTTGGTCCGTGGTAAATGGTCACGTCTCCGTCGAGCGATTCGTAGAGGTGAACCTTGGCTCCGGCAAGGCTAAAGCGTTGTGGTTGGGGCGGGATTTGGAAGCGGCGTCCCGCCCATTGCACGACGTTGTCGTTGCCGACGGCGCGTTCGTGCAGGAAGCAGCAGATGCGGGTGAGATCCTGCGGAGCCAGACGCCAGGCTTTTTCGGTCTGGCGCGGGGCGCGGGCAAAGCGGCGGTTGTAGTCGGGAAGAAAGCGGCGCAGGACCTGATTGGCTGTGGCGATATCGGAGGCGCCGGCCAGGCGCAGTTCGCTGGTGAGGCGATCCTGAAAAGTGCCCCAGAGGCGTTCGATGCGACCTTTGGCTTGGGGGCTGCGGGCAGCGATGTAGGTGACACCGAGTTGGGCCAGGGCGCGGCCGAACTGAGTGGGCTGGCGTTTGCCGGCGAGTTGCTCTTCGGTCGACCAGTGATCGTCATTGCGGACGAAAATGCTGTGGCGATCGCCGTACAAGCTGAGGGGCACGCCGTAACGGCGCAGCAAGCGATGGAGCAGGCGGAAATAGCCGCGCGCGTCTTCGGTGGGGAAGAACTGGGCGACCAGGACTTTGCGGGTGGCATCGTCGAGGAAGCCGAGCAGGGCGAGTTCGGAGCCGCGATCTTCGAGCCAGCGGTGCAGGCTGGCGTCGAGCAGAAGCATTTCGCCTTCGCGGGCGCGAGGCAAACGGCGCTGGCGATGAGTGGGAGCGCGTCGTTTGCGGGGCGAACCGATCCCGGCGCTGCGGAGAAGACGGCGGAGAGTTTCGCGGCCCAGAGAAAGGCCTTCGACCTCACAGAGCTTCTCGTGGAGATGATGATCGTTGAAGCCCGCGTAGCGCGTGCGGGCCAGTTCGAGGATGCGGGTGCGCAGGGGATCGGGGAGACGGCGCGGACTGGGACGGTCGCGGCGGACGTGTGCCAGGGCCGCTGCGCCGCCTTGCCGATAGCGCGCTTTGAGACGTTTGATATGCCGAGGCGTTAGAGCGAGCAGCTCCGCGGCCCTGGCACACGTCAGAGTTCCCTTGCTGCAGGATGAAATCACAGCCACTCGTTGCAACTCTTTCTGACTCAACCGAAATGTCTCCCGGTTCATAGGGTGACATTTTCACTGGGCCATTAAGGGGTGACACAATTATTGGGCCAAGACAGGCGGGCACCGCGCTCTTGACAGCACCGGCTCTCTAGTGACATCGTGGGGCCTCTAATTCCCTCGGAGGGCTCCGATGCAGCCATCCAGGCGACCCTGTATCTATGCATCGTTCGCGCTGCTGGTGTTGTTGACCGCACCGCGAACGCTTGCCAAAGATTTGGCCATCACCAGTACCCCGTCCGGGGCTCGCGTAGAAATCAATGGCGTTTTCGCCGGTACCACTCCCTACACCTGCGATTATCCCGGCGGCTACTTTCACAAGACCCACACCGTGTTCGGTTCGCGCCTCGACCACGCCGTGGTGCTGACGGTCTCGAAGGATGGCTATCTCACCGAGAAACTCACGATCACAGACGGCCCCTTCGAGTGGATCTCGATCACCGGACGCCATCACGGCACTTATTTCCTGCTGAAGTCTTCTCATTTCAACGTGCATCTGGTGCCAGTCTCGACCGGCAGCCACCCGATCGAAACAATTGATGGCGAAGGACCGATGCGGCCGCCGAAGTTGGCGGAATCTCTAGGCGGAAATAGCGCTACCCGGGACGATGCAGGGAAGGTGTCCATCACATCCGACCCGCCCGGGGCGGAGATCTACGTGGATGGCCAATTTGAGGGACAAACACCCGCGACGCTTCGCCTGAAGAGCGGACTCCACCGCGTGGAGGTAAAGTTCTCGGCGAAACAGAAGTGGGCGCGCGACCTCGACGTGCTTAGAGGAAGCAAGCTTACGCTGGATGCGTCCATCGGCGGCTCTCCCTAGCAGGGTGCTGCAAAACGGATGATTTTCGAGATGAGGACGGAGTTCAGGGCAAAGTGGCAGGCGAGCAGGGGGCCGTGTAAAACTTCTCGCAGTCGCATTTTGTCTTTCGGCACTGCGCCCTGCTCTCGATCCTGTCTATGTAGCGGCCTCCAGATGGGCCAAGCGCAGCAGGTTGAACGCTGCAGCCCACAGGTAGGCTACCTGCTGAATCTTCCAGCGGCCCACGTGACGCACTTTGCGCAGCCCGCCAGCTTGCTTCATCCAGCCGAACATCTGCTCGATCTTCTTTCGTGCTCGCTGACTCAGCGCATATCCCTGGGTCTTCATCCGCCGCAGCATGCGGCGGCGCGCGTCTCCTGCGGGACCTTGGCTGATCACGCGCTCCGCGGTGAGCGGCACGTGCGGCGTGACGTGCAGGTCTTCTTCCAGCGTGCGCAAAAACTCGCCCGCCTCGAATCCGCGGTCGGCACCCACGGTCTTGGGCTTGATGCCGTGCCGCCGCGCCAAGCGCCGCAACAGCTTTTCCGCCGTGTCTCGCTCGGCGTGCCCGTCAGCCACGGCGATGGCGATGTCCAAGCACAGCCCATGCCGGTTCTCCATCAAGGCGTGCCCGCTGTGGCAGAGCAGCGCCGCCATGCCCTTGCTCTTCCGCGCCAACCGCGCCTCGGGATCGGTCGTAGACTGATGCGTTTCATTGCGGCGCTTCTCGCCGCGAAAATCCACCGAAGGATTGCTGCCGTCTTGGGCGGGCGGCTTGTTCACCGGCTCTTCCTTGGGACGAAAACTTTTCAGCGAGGCCCAGGACTGGATCAGCGTCCCGTCCACGGTGAAGTGATCGTTCGAGGCGTACTGCTCGACCAGCGCGCTGGCCACCACGCGTTCAAAAAACTTCTGCACCAGCCCGTGCCGCTCGAAGCGCTCGCGATTGTGGGTGAACGCCGTGGCATCCCACACCGCTTGGTCCGCGTCCAGATCGCAGAACCAGCGGTACAGCAAGTTCCAGTTGATGGCGTCCACCAGACGCCGCTCCGAGGGAATCGAGTACAGCGCTTGCAGCAACAGCGCCTTCAGCAGCGCCTCCGGCGGAATCCCCGGACGCCCCGTTTCGCTGTACGCCGCATCGAACACGCGCTGCATCTGCTTCAGCACCTCGTCGGCACGGCGCTTGATCGCGCGCAGAGGATGATCTTTTGGCAGCCGCTCTTCCGTGTTGGCCACGAAAAACATCGGATTCTGCAATTTGGGATTTCCGCGCACGAAGTGCTCCTGTTTTTCAGAGAATCGCCGCACAAATTGCGGCGTTCAAGCTTCGTGCAAACTAAACTGCAATCACAGCTCCAAACACGGAGTTTTGCAGCACCCTGCTAGAAGTGGAAGTTGCCAAACCCCGCCATTTACGAGCACAAGCCCCTAAATCGGCGTTGACATCGTCTCATCCTCCTCTTGTAATAAAGTCATCGACACCCACGCAACTTCCGGATCTCCCTTGGCTGCGGCGCGTTCCCAGGCCGGCAAGCCGCACATGGGCGCCTCGAAACGTCATGCGTTTCTGGTCGCCTCCGGCATTTTTCTCAGCCGCATCGCCGGGCTAATCCGCGAGCGCGTCTTTGCGCACTATTTTGGAAGTTCCGACGCGGCCGACGCCTTCAAGGCCGCCTTCCGCATTCCTAATTTTCTGCAAACGCTCTTCGGCGAGGGCGTTCTCTCCGCTTCCTTCATCCCCGTGTACGCCGGATTGCTCGCACAAGGGGATGAAGAAGAAGCCGGCCGCATGGCTGGCGCTGTGGCGGGCCTGCTGGCGTTCACCACTTCGATCATCGTCGTCATCGGCGTGCTGCTCACGCCCTATTTGATCGACGCCATCGCTCCCGGCTTTTCCGGCGCCAAGCGTCAGCTCACCATCCAATTGGTCCGAATCCTCTTCCCCGGCGCAGGACTCCTGGTTTTCTCAGCCTGGTGCCTCGGAATTCTGAATAGCCACCGGAAATTTTTCCTTTCTTACACCGCGCCCGTGCTGTGGAACGCGGCCATGATCGGCGGCATGCTGGGCTGGGGCGGGCGCTACCGGCAGTATCCGCTGGCGGAAATCCTGGCGTGGGCATCGGTGGCCGGAAGCGGTTTGCAAGTAGCCATTCAGTTCCCAGTCGTTTTGAAGCTGCTGCGCCGCTTGCGGGTCACACTGAATTATCAGACGCAGCACGTCAAAGAAGTCGTTCGCAATTTCGTGCCGGTGTTCGTGGGCCGCGGCGTGGTGCAAATCAGTGCCTACGTAGACGCCGTCCTCGCCAGCCTGCTGCCGACCGGCGCCGTCGCCGGCCTCGCCTACGCCCAAATCCTCTACATGCTCCCGGTGAGCCTCTTCGGAATGTCGGTGTCAGCCGCGGAACTGCCGCACATGTCCGGTGCCATTGGCCCTGACGAAGAAGTTGCCCCCGTGCTCCGCGCTCGCCTCAACTCCGGGCTCCGCCAGATCGCGTTTTTCGTGGTGCCGTCGATCGCCGCGTTTTTGATTCTCGGCGACGTGATCGTCGGCGCCATCTATCGCACAGGTCGTTTCTCGCAGTCGGACGTGATCTACGTCTGGGGAATTTTGGCGGGCGCAACCGTGGGCCTGCTCGCGTCAACTCTCGGACGGCTGTACTCTTCTACTTACTACGCTCTGCGCGACACCAAAACCCCGCTGCGCTACGCCATCATCCGCGTCATTTTGACTAGCGGCCTCGGCTACGCCTGCGCCATTCCGCTGCCGCTCGCGCTGGGAATCGAGCCGCGGTGGGGTGTCGCCGGACTCACCATTTCCGCGGGCATGGCCTCGTGGGTGGAATTCACGCTGCTGCGGCGCACCTTGAATCGCCGAATTGGACGAACAGGTGTCCCCGCTCCATACATGGTGAAAATCCTGATCTCCGCTTTTGCCGCCGCCGGCGCGGCCTGGCTGATCCATCATGCGTTTCGCCATCATTCGCCGGTTTTGGCCGCCGTTGTCGTGCTCGTGCCGTTTGGACTTCTCTATTTCGCCGCCACGCTCGCGCTTGGGCTATCGGAAATCCGCGTGATGTTCGACCGTTTCCTGAACGCCGCGAATCGCGCCCGCTAATCGGCGCCCGCTGCGCGCTATCGAGCGCGCGTTCCCTCGGGTGCGGCGCGCAGATACTGCACCGGCCACGCAATCTCCCGTCCCAATTCTCGAGCTGTGTGCATCGGCCAGTATGGCTGCCGCAAAAATTCCCGCGCCAGCAGGACGAGATCGGCCTCGCCCTCCCGCACGATCGCATCCGCCTGCGCCGCGCCCGTAATCATGCCCACCGCTCCGGTCATCACTCCCGCCCCCTGGCGAATCTGTTTCGCAAACGGCACTTGGTATCCGGGCCCCATCGGAATCTTCGCGCCGGGTACCGTACCGCCGGATGAGCAATCGATCAAATCCGCCCCCAGCGCCGCCAGCTGCTTCGCCAGCTCGACGGACTGCTCGGCATCCCATCCCCCGTCAACCCAATCCGTCGCCGAAATGCGCACGAACAGCGGCAACCTCGCAGGCCAAACTTGCCGCACCGCCTTCACCACCTCGCGCGCAAATCGCGTGCGATTCTCAAGCGAACCTCCGTACCCATCCGTCCGCTGGTTCGTCAGTGGCGACAGGAATTCGTGGATCAGGTACCCATGCGCGCCGTGGATCTCCACGATCTGAAATCCCGCCTGCAGCGCCCGCCGCGCCGCGTCGGCGAACGCCTGCACGATCGCGCGAATTCCCTTCTCGTCGACTTCCACCGGCTCGCGGTATTGTTTATCGAATGCGATGGCGCTCGGCGCCACCGGAGTCCATCCCCCTTCGGAATCCGCCACGCCGTCTCCGCCTTCCCACGGCCGCCGCACGCTCGCCTTGCGACCCGCATGCGCAAGCTGAATCCCCGGTGCAGCCCCTTGTTCGCGAACGAACTTCGCGATTCGCGCCAGCGGCCCAATATGCTCATCCTTCCAGATTCCCAGATCCGCAGGGCTGATCCGCCCCTCGGGTGTCACCGCGCTCGCTTCCGCAAACACCGCCGCCGCGCCGCCCACGGCCCGGCTGCCCAGATGCACCAGATGCCACTCCGTGGCGTATCCGTCCTCGCACGAATACTGGCACATGGGCGACACTGCGATCCGGTTCCGCAGCGTTACGTCGCGAATCTTCAGCTGATCGAATAAGTGCATGAAGAGGCTCCACGGGCGCGGGGCTCTGAAAACTGCGTCCCCTGGCGCCCCGCTTCAATCGGATTGAGAGCCGAGTAGTATCTCGCGAAATCCCCCGGCTCGCACTCCCAACCGCCGCTGGCGCGGGTCAGGACACTCGGCGTGCACCCAGCGCGCACACCCGCTGTGCGCAACAGCTCTTCGCAGCGACTTCTATATGAATCTTCGCCGCAGAGCTTCGCTGTTTTCAGTCTGTCAGAATTTGAAAACGATCCCCGCGGAAAATTTGGGGCTGAACTGATATGAATGAAAGAACTGCGTTCCCACCGCGTCCATCTCGAAGCGATAAGCCAGCCGCCGGTGATGCGTGTTGATGTCTATGCCGCCGCCCATTTCATACCCCAGCGCGTTTTGCCCGCCATACGAGGTCTGCGGAAAGAAATGCGCTCCTCCCACCAGCCCATGCAGCCACAATCGCGTCCCCTCGGGTCCCGCCCAACGGAAGCGCGGGCCGCCCGACGCCAGCGTGAATTTTGAAATGCATCCCGCCTGCGACCCGAACGTCGCCATCAAATCGCCTTCGGCGCCAATCCACCCGCCGCCAGGGAAATAAGTGACCCCGAAATCGAAGCCGTTTTCCACATTCTTGAGCGTGGGAACTTCGTAGAAATGAAAGAAGGTGTATTCCGCGTGCAATTCCCAATCGTAGGTCGGCCGGACTCCAAGGATATCTTGCGCGGCTGCTGGATCGCTCGATGCACGGGCCGCGGCCAAGGGAGCGGCGCTTGTGCTACTCGGCGAGGCGTCCGCGAAAAGTTTCAGCGCCGGCGCCGGTTCGGAAGGCAAAGCCCCCGTGTCCCCAGGGGCCGAAGTCACTGGGAGCCGAGGGCCATCGAAGTTGGATTGCGCACTGACTGTCGCTGCGAGCAAAACGATCCCAAGCACAACCGCAGTACACTTCATCGCCTAGTCTCCCCCATTACCTCCCTGCCTAGTAAATGCCCCATCTACTGTGAACGAGAACGGGATTCTCTGTCCACCTTGATTTTTAGCTGGGTGCGGAATCGCGTAACGTGAGATGCGCCCACGTCCTGGGACGTAACGCAGAAAGTGGCGGCTAGGACTACCCGACAGCTCTTGCGAGGCCTACTTTTTCTTCGAACCCTTCTTGGGGCCTTCGACTTCCACGAACCGGTAGCCGAATCGTCCCTTGATGCAGAGATTGCCGTGGGTAACGCTGTGATCCAGCGGAGACGTGATGCGCACGATCTTCCCTTCCTGTGCGTGGACCGTCAAATCGCATCCCACCCCGCAGTACGGGCAAATCGTGTCGGTTTTCGTCTGCCGCGACTCGTCCCACGTCCCCGCCTGCCGCATGTCGTACTCGCTCTTGAACATCAGCGCGCCCGTCGGGCACACGCCGATGCAGTTCCCGCAGTAGACGCACGCCGAGTCCGTCAGCGGCGCATCGAATTCCGTGCTGATGTGCGCTGAAAATCCTCGTCCAGCCACGGCGATCGCAAACGTATTCTGCGCGTCCACGCCGCACGCCTCAACGCACTTGTAGCAAAGGATGCACTTCGAGTAGTCGCGCACGTAAAGATCGTTGTCGATCTTCACCGGCTGCTGTACCGTACCCGCCGAAGGCCCAAACCGCTCCGGATCGGCCCCGTAGCGCTTCAGATATTCCGGAAAAGCGGGCGCCGTCGAGACATCCACCGAAGACGCCAAAAACTCCAGCACCATTCGCCGGCTCAGCCGCACGCGCTCCGAGTCTGTCTTGATCGACATGCCCTGCTCCGCCTTGCGCGAGCAGGCCGGCACCAGCGTCCGCGCCCCTTCCAGCTCCACCACGCACACCCGGCACACGTTTACCGGCGCAAGCGTTTCCAGAAAACACAGCGTCGGCGTGTCGATCCCCAGCTTCCGCGTCGCGTCCAGAATCGTCGAGCCTTCCGGCACCGACAGAGTTTTCCCGTCGATCTTCAGCTCCACCATCGGCTGCGTGCGCGGCGGCGGAGCTTCGGGAACGGGCCCTCGCGGAATCGGAATCGTTGCTTTTGGCGCCAAATCGCTCATGAAAAAAGACTCCATCGGGTCAGTGCTGATTCCAGCGCGCTGGATGCCGTCTGTCCGAGGCCGCAAATCGACGCGTCGCGCATCGCCTGGCCCATTTCCCGTAACATCTGAACTTCCGTCTCGACGTTCCCCAGCGTTTTGCGCCCCACCAGCCGCTCCAGCGTTTCGTGCTGCCGCATCACTCCGACGCGGCACGGCACGCACTGCCCGCACGTCTCCTGCCGGAAGAAATTCGCGATGCGCAGCAACATTTTCTTCATATCGATGCTCTCATCCAACAGCATGATCACGCCCGATCCCAGCGTCGCGCCAATCGCACGCGTTCCTTCAAACGTCAGCGGCACATCCAGCTCTTTCGGCGTTACGAACGCGCCCGCCGCGCCGCCCAACAGCACGGCTTGCAGTTTCCCATTACCGGCCACTCCGCCCGCCATCTGAATCACGTCCTGTAGCGTGCCGCCAAACGGAATCTCGTAAACTCCCGGCCGCGCCACATGCCCGCATACGCAGAAAAGCCTGTATCCCGCTGAATTTGCCGTGCCGATCTTCGCGTACTCCGCGCCGCCCATGCGGATGATCTCCGGCACGTTCACCAGAGTCTCCACGTTGTTCACCGAAGTCGGCTGCCGGAAAAGCCCCGCCTGCGTCGGGAACGGCGGCTTGTTGCGCGGCTCGCCGCGATAGCCTTCGATCGAATTGAAGAGCGCCGTCTCTTCCCCGCAGATGTACGCGCCCGCGCCGCGCCGCAGTTCGATATCGAAGCGCAGCCCGCGCCCCAGAATATTGTCGCCGAGCAGCCCCGCCTTCCGCGCCGCAGCAATCGCGTGCGTCAGCCGCTCCGCTGCAAAGGGATACTCGCCGCGCAGGTAGATGTAGCCCTTCTGCGCGCCCGTGGCCACGGCCGCAATCGTCATCCCCTCCAGCACCGCGAACGGATCGCCCTCCATCACGATGCGGTCCTTGAACGTGCCGGGCTCCGATTCATCCGCGTTGCAGATCACGTAATGCGTGCGGCCCTGCTTGCGCTGATTGAGCAGCGCTTCCCATTTCTTGCCCGTCGGAAACGCCGCGCCGCCGCGCCCCAGCAGCTTCGATTCGGTCACTTCGCGGACCACCGCTTCGGGCCCAATTTCCAGCGCCTTGCGCAGCGCTTCGTAGCCGTCCGTCCGCCGGTATTCGTCGAGATTCGTCGCGCTAGCCGTGCCAACGCGCCGCAGTAAATGCAAATCCTTGCTGCCCGCTTGCGGCGCCGACGCCTTCACGTTCAATTCGTCCGCCTCGGCCGGCAACTTCCCTTCGACCGCGTCGCGCAACAAATTCTGCACTCCATCGGCATTCGCCGGCGCCAGCACTCGCTCTCGCGGCGTTTTCCCCGCCGCGCTCACCAGCGCCGCCGGAGCGCGCTCGCAAAGCCCCAGGCAGGGGCTGCGCAGCCACGTCGCCTTACCGCTCATGCACGGCTTCCCCGCCGGCCCAAGCTTCTTTTCCAGCTTCGCGCACGTCTCTTCGGCGCCGAGCGCCTGGCACGCGATGTCGTCGCACACGTGCGCCACCACCGGCGCTCGCTCCGTCAGTGAAAACATCCCGTAGAAGGACGCCACTCCGTATACTTCCGCTGGAGGCAAGCCTAGCCGCAACGATGCGTAGTTGATCGCGCCCGGACTGATCCATCCGACCCGCGCCTGAATGGCATGCAAAACAGGAAGCAGCTTGTGCCGGTGGGAATCTGCGTCGTGTCCGCCGAAGGAAACTCGCACGTCGCCATCCGCCTGGCGATTTCCTCCGTCCCAGCTTGTTTCCGGAGCTCCTAATTGCTGATCGACCGCTTCTTTTTCTTCAACCGAGGGCTGGTCTGCGGTGAAATGGATGTCCAAACAACTCTCCCGTCAAAATGTCAGTTGGCGCTGCACTTGTCGATGCGGATCGCCGTGGCTTTGAACTCCGAAACTCCCGACTTCGGATCGACGGCATCGATCGTCAGATCGTTCGTCGCCACCTGGTCGTGGAAATGCCCGGTCAAAAACGCGAGCCCCGGCCGCAACCCAGGATCGAACCGGATCGGAGCGATCACCGATCCGCGCCGCGAACTCACCTTTACTTTCTCGCCTTCGCTCACGTTGTACCGCGCGCCGTCTTCCGGAGAAATGTCCAAAGTCTCCGGCCGGCGAAGCGGCGAAGCAAATTTCCCGCTCTGCACGTTGGTGTTGTACGAATCGAGCCGCCGTCCCGTTGTCAAGCGAATCGGGTATTCCTCATTCAAATGATCGATCGGTGGCTCGTTTTCCACCACGCTGAAGGGTGCCCGCGGCCCGATCAGCGGATCGGCCCATAGCCGCCCGTGCAAAAAGATTTCGCCCGGATGGTTTTCGTCGTAGCACGGCCATTGAATGCCGCCCATCTCTTCCAGCCGCTTGTAGCTCATTCCCCCGTGCATCGGGCTCAGCGACCGCAGCTCGTTCCAGATGCGTTCCGAATTCGGCTGGCCCCAGTCGTGTCCCATGCGCCGCGCCAACTCGAAAACGATCTCAATGTCGTCGCGCACGCCCGGCGGCGGAGGCACTGCCGCGCGCACGCGCTGCACGCGCCGCTCGCTCGACGTGACCGTCCCTTCGGATTCGCACCATCCGGCAGCCGCCGGCAGCACCACGTCAGCCAGCGCCGCCGTTTCGGTGTAAAAGAGGTCCTGCACCACCATAAATTCCAGTCCGCCCAGCAGCTTCTTCGTGCGGTTGCGGTCCGCTTCCGAATCCACCGGATTTTCCCCGAGGACGTAGGCGCACGTCATCTTGCCGTGCTCCATCGCCTCGAACATCCCGCTCAGATGCAGTCCCTTCTTCGGATCGAGCGTCCGCCCGTAAGCCTTCTCGAATTTCGCGCGAATTTCGTCGTTCTCCACGTGCTGAAAACCAGGGAAGCGATCCGGAATCGCGCCCATGTCGCCGCCGCCCTGCACGTTGTTCTGTCCGCGCAGCGGATTCAGCCCGCTCGCGTATCGCCCCACGTGCCCGGTCAGCAACGTAAGATTGACCAGTGCCAGCACGTTGTCGACGGCGTTGTGATGCTCGGTGATTCCCAGCGTCCAGCACAATTCCGCGCGCCCCGCCTTCGCATACGCGTGCGCGGTCTGGCGAATTGCTTCCGCCGGCACACCCGTTTCGCGCTCGGCGCGCTCCAGAGTGAACTTCTCCACGTGCTTCTTGTACGCTTCGAATCCGCTGGTCGAATGCTCGATGAACCACGGGTGCGTCAGCCCCGCCTCGATAATCTCGCGGCCCATGGCGTTGGCCAGCACGATATCCGTGCCGACGTCGAGGCCCAGCCACACGTCCGCCCATTGAGCTGAACTCGTCCGCCGCGGATCGATCACGAATAGCTTCGCGCCGTTTCGCACCCCTTTCAGCAAATGGTGAAAGAAAATCGGGTGCGTCTCGCGGGCATTCGAGCCCCAGAGCAAAATCACGTCCGTCTCTTCAATGGCGCGGTACGAACTCGTCCCGCCGCCCGCTCCGAAAACCGTCGCCAGACCGGCGACGCTCGGGGCGTGTCAAGTACGGTTGCAGCTGTCGATGTTGTTGCAGCCGATCACCGAGCGCACGAACTTCTGCGTCATGTAGTTCAGCTCGTTGGTCGTCTTCGAGCAGCTGAACATGCCAAACGTCCGCGGCCCGTACTTCTCGATCTGGGCCTGGAAATTTTTCGCCACCCGGTCCAGGGCTTCGTCCCAGCTTACCGGCTTATGTGAGCCGTTGGTCCGGACGAGCGGCTGCGTCAGTCTGCTCTTCAACGCGATCGCCATAGCAGGCACTCCCTTCGAAGTAATTTTGCCACACCCAGCCGGGTCCTCCAAGGAGTAAGTCGCAAAATCCCGGATCGCCGGGCTGTTTTTCGCGCGCCGGCGAGCGTTTTTCGTCACGTTGCCGCATTGCGTCACTGGTTCTGAATCTGTTCGGTCCCCGCGTATAATTCAACAGTCGCTTTCGGAGGACTTTCGATGTCCACATCACCTTCGGCATCAGTCAAAACGCATGGCGAAACCTACGGTTTCCTTCTGGACGCCTACGAAACCGAAATCCTGAAAATCACCGGCATCTGGTCCGCCTTCCCCGACGATTCGCTCAGCTTTCGCCCCGCGCCGAAATCCCGCAGCGTGCTCGAACAAATGGACCATCAAGTCCGCTCCGAAGCGCACTGGATGGCGACCATGCTCGGCATCGACACAGGCGATCCCGATCCCGCCGAAAAAACTGCTCGCGGCTACATCGAGCAATACCGCTGCGACGCCGCACGCCGCCTCGAAGCCCTGCGCTCCCAGCCCGACGACTGGTGGCGCGAAACCGAAAAATTCTTTGACGTAGGCCGCTCTCGCGCCTGGATTTTCCTTCGCCGCCTCAATCACTCCACGCATCATCGCGGGGAGCTCGTCGTCTATCTCCGCATCCTCGGCTTGCGCGTGCCTTCCGTTTACGGCCACACCGCCGATACCGGCGGCAGCGTCATCTATAACTTTTAACGCGCGCAGGGCTTATAATTGGCCCGCACCGCTTTTGCAATTGCTCGATCGAATTCATTAGGGATCGCTGCTCGGTCAATTTGGTCCTGGGAGCGTTTTTCAGCCGTTCAAAAAGCGCCCGCTGGCCCCTGAGCCGGGCGCCGGAGCGATCGCCTCGCTTGGGCGATTGTGAAGCTTCACGGGGCTATTCCTGGCGGCAGCGGAGACCCGTTTTTTTTAGGTTGGGGGAGGATTCATGGAACACGCATTCATCTGTGAAGGCATTCGCACGCCCATCGGCCGCTACGGCGGCGCGCTCGCGCAGGTCCGCACGGATGATCTCGCCGCGCATCCCATCGCCGCGTTGCGCGCGCGATTCGCATCGAGCGACTGGGAATATCTCGACGATGTACTCTACGGCTGCGCGAATCAGTCCGGCGAAGATAATCGCAACGTCGCCCGCATGGCGCTGCTGCTCGCCGGCGTGCCGCACATCGTACCCGGCTCCACCATCAACCGCCTTTGCGGTTCCGGCATGGAAGCCGTCTGGACCGCCGCGCGCGGTATTGCCGCCGGCGAATTTTCTCTGGCCATAGCTGGAGGCGTCGAAAGCATGAGCCGCAGCCCGCTCGTCATGCCGAAAGCCACCGCTGCTTTTCAGCGCGGCGCCGAAATGTACGATTCCACTATTGGCTGGCGCTTCGTCAATCCCGCGATGAAGCAACAATTCGGCACGGACTCGATGGGCGAAACCGCCGAAAACGTCGCCGAGCAATATCAGATCGACCGCGCGTCCCAAGATTGTTTCGCCCTGCGCTCCCAACTAAGAGCCGCCACCGCGCAAAAAGCCGGTATTCTCGCCGAAGAAATCGCTCCGGTAAACGTTCCCGGCCCCAAGGGCACGGTCACCGTCGTGAAAGACGACGAGCATCCCCGCGCGGACACCACGCTCGAACAGCTGGCCAAGCTCAAGCCCGCGTTTCGCCAGGGCGGTACCGTCACCGCCGGAAATTCCTCCGGCATCAACGACGGCGCCTGCGCCATGTTCGTCGCTTCCGAAGACGCGGCCGCTCGCTTCGGCCTGCATCCCGTCGCGCGCGTCGTGGGCGCGGCGGCCGCCGGCGTGATGCCGCGGATCATGGGCATCGGACCGATTCCCGCTGTTCAGCGCCTTCTCGGCCGCCTGAAAATCAGCATCTCCGAAATCGACTGGATCGAACTCAACGAAGCCTTCGCCTCGCAATCGCTCGCCGTCATGCGCTCGCTCGGACTGCCCGACGACAGCGAAAAAGTGAATCCCAACGGCGGCGCCATCGCGCTGGGCCATCCGCTGGGCATGAGCGGTGCGCGCCTCGTACTCACCGCATCGATGCAGCTCAAACGAACCAAGGCGCGCTACGCCCTCGCCGCCATGTGCATCGGCGTCGGCCAAGGCATCGCCATGCTCCTCGAACGCGTGTGAGCATAAAGAGGAGTTGCCATCCCGAACCCGGTCGTGTGGTTTCCGCGAACGACGGTGCAGGATCTGCTTTTGCTTCCCTTTCGAAGCCTCATCTCATCCTGCCTGCCGCGCTCATCGCTTTCGCCTGCGCAATTACCGAATGCTCCCTGAAAAACTCCACGATGCGCCCTTCGCACCAAAACCGCTCGTCGCCTCCCTCGCGCGCGATGAACGCGCAATGCCCGCCGTAGCGCGGCGCCACCAGACGAATGTTCGGATTCCCGTGCAACTCGGCGCGCTCGAACGTCGCATACGGCACGAACGGATCATCCTGCGCGGTCAAAATCAGCGTCGGACGCCCAATCGCGCCCATCACGTTCACCGCACTGGCGCGCGCGTAATAATCCTCCGCGCCCGCGAATCCGCTGCACGGCGCGGTGATCCGCTCGTCGAACTCTCGCACGCTGCCGATTGCGCGCATCGCGCCGTTCCCCACTCGCTCCGCGTACTGCTCCGGAAAAAGCTGCGCCTTTCGCCGCATGCGCCGCTTCAGTTTCCGCACGAAATACCGCTGGTAGATAAAATTGCGCGGCTCTTGCAGCGCGTCTGCGCACGCCGCCAGCACAAACGACGGCGCGATCCCCGCAAATCCACGCACCTGCTCCGGCGCCGCATCTCCAAACTCGCCCGCCATCTTCAGCACCAGGTTTCCGCCCATCGAAAATCCCGCGGCGAAAATTTCCGGCAGGAGGTCGCGCTCGATCAGCTCCATCACCACCGCGCGGACATCGTTGCTTCGCCCCGAATGGTAAAGATGCGGCGTCAGGTGCTCCGTCCCGCCGCAATTCCGCTGGTTCAGCCGCACCACGTTGAAGCCGGCGACGAACGCCTTTTCCGCCGTGCCCAGGATGTATCCCGAATCGCTCGATCCTTCGAGTCCGTGCACCAGCACGATGGTGGCGCGCTCGCGCGGATTTTTTTGCCAGTGGCAATCGCCGCGCAACTGCGTCCCCGGCTCGACTTCAAAGAGACGCGCCTCGCCCCCCGGCAATCGCGGAAATTTCCGCCGCCAGAACGTGCCCGCCATCGTCATCAAGTGCGCGTTCCGCAGCCATGGATGCGGCTCGAAGCTTTTCATTTTCTCCATCGTAGGCAGTCTGCCATCGCCGCGCAACTGCCCGTTCGAGTTTGATCTTCGCCTGCTCGACTGCAACTTGGTGTACGATTTGCTCGCGCGCCAGCGCGGAAGGAGGCATTCATGATTCGCATCGTTCGCAGCGCCGTCTTCACTTTCATAGTTCTGGTTATCGGAATCGCATTGGGCGCGGCCCTTCCCCTGAACGCCCAAGGGCAACGCAAGCTTCCTCCGCTGCCGCCCGGCTACATCCGCCCGCCTATGGTGGTGAAGACCGGCCTCGCGCCGAAAATGCGCGTGGTGGAGCTGCCCACCGCCGATTCGAAAACCTTCGAAGTCACTTTCGGCACCGGTGACGAAATCATTTCCGGCCTCACCGAATTTGCCGAGCAGCACCACATCGTCTCCGCGCACATCACCGGCATCGGCGGCCTGATCTCCGCCAAGCTCGGCTGGGGCTCTCCCACCGTTCCCGGAATGAAGGAGATCGACGTGAACAGCAAATGCGAACTCGTCTCGCTGCTCGGCAATATCACCGACTTCCGCGGCCATCCTTACGTGCATCTGCACGGCGTGGTGGCATTTTCCGACGGCAGCACCAAAGGCGGCCACGTGATCGAAGCGCACGTCGATCCCATCGCCGAAATCTACGTGGTCACCACCGCCGCGCCGCTGCCGGCAAAAACTCCCGCCAATCCCAGCGGTCTCTCCGTCCATTAGCCGGCGCTGGGGCGGCGCAAGCGCTTCGCGTGGCCGAACAAACCGTTGATTCCGGCGCCCAGCCGTCGCATACTCCTGCGCGTCTGAATGCCGGGGCGGAATGCAGACTTAATTCATTGACAAGGAGAACCGCCATTCATCGCCGATTTGCGTTCGCCTGCATATTCGTTCTGCCAGCAATCATCGCGTTTTCCGCCGGACGCGCGTCGGCGCAGCGCTCCTGCGAGAGCCTCACGAAACTCAAGCTGTACCGCGCCAAAGTCACCTCGGCCACTTCCGTCGCCGCCGGAGCGTTCAAGCCGTCGTCGGCTCCGGGCCAGCCGCCGCCGAGTTTTGCGCTCCCTGGATTCTGCCGCGTGCAAGCCGTGGCCGCGCCCACCAGCAATTCCGATATCCGCTTCGAAGTGTGGCTGCCCGCGTCCGGCTGGAACGGCAAATTCGAGCAGGTCGGTAACGGCGGATTCGCCGGCGCGATTCCCCTGTCCTCGATGGCCTTGCCTTTGGATCGCGGCTACGCAACCGCCGGCACGGACGATGGCCATCAGGGCAACCCGGCGAGCGCCGCGTGGGCCGTGGGCCATCCGCAAAAAGTGATCGACTTCGGCTACCGCGCCGTGCATGACGTCTCCGTCCAGTCGAAAGCCATCGTCGCGGCGTTCTACGGCAAGCATCCCAAGCTTTCCTATTTCGTCGGCTGCTCCGACGGCGGCCGCGAAGCTCTCATGGAAGCGCAACGCTATCCGAAGGATTTTCGCGGCATCGTGGCCGGCTCGCCCGCGAATTACTGGACGGGTCTCCAATTCAAGGGCCTGTGGGACGAGCGCGCCGTCTCCGCTCCCGGCGCGTGGATTCCGCCCGCAAAACTCAAGGTCTTGCAGGGCGCCGCGCTCACCCAGTGCGATGCGCTCGACGGCCTGAAAGACGGCCTGATCGAAAATCCCGAACTTTGCCATTTCAATCCCGCGAGCGTGCAGTGCAAGGGCGCGGACGCCGCCGATTGCCTCACCGCTCCGCAAGTGCAAGCGGCGCAGAAAATCTACGGCCCGGTGATCGATTCCGAAACCGGCAAGCAGATCAATCCGGGCTTCTCTCCCGGCGCGGAAGCCAACCCCGCCAACTGGGCGCTCTGGATCACCGGTGAGAGAGGACCCCAATTCACCATCGGCGGGGTTCTCGCCAATGCGTTTTTCTCGGATATGGTGTTTGACAACCCGAAATTGAACGCGAACACCGTCAATTTCGGCAGCGACGTCAAATTGACCTATCAAAAAACCGGCGACATCCTCGACTCCGCCAATCCCGACCTGCGCGGCTTCAAAGCGCGCCGCGGAAAATTGATCCAGTACGCTGGGTGGGGCGACGCGGCCATTCCTCCGCAGGGCAGCGTCGATTACTTCAAGAGCGTGCAAGAGAAGATGGGCAACACGAAAAAGTTCTACCGGCTTTTCATGGTGCCCGGCATGTCCCACTGCGGAGGCGGCGAGGGCCCGAACGTCTTTGGCAACGGCGCCGCGGTTCCCGACGCGACTCCTTCGAACGACGTGGTGATGGCGATGGACCGCTGGGTGGTCAAGAAAGTAGCACCCAAGAAAATCATCGCCACCCACTACGTGGACAACAATCCGACCAAGGGCGTCCAGTACACGCGCCCGTTGTGCCCCTATCCGCAGCAGGCCCGCTACAACGGCACCGGCGACCCGAACAGCGCAGCCAGCTTCACCTGCGCCGCTCCCCCTGGCCTCGCCAAGCACTAGCGGCGGGGCGCGTTCACTCGTTCCGTCGGGACTGACTTTGACAGCGGCTTGGAGAGCGCCTAGACTAATCGCCATGGAAGTCCGCTTCAAGCCGGAAACGGAATCTCGCCTAAACGAACTCGCGTCGAAGAGCGGCCGGCCCGCGAACGAGCTGGTGGAAGACGCAATGGCTGTCTACCTGAGTGAAGTCGCCGAGCTGCGCGCCACACTCGACACCCGCTACCAGGAAGTCAAAAGTGGTTCCAAGAAACTGGTCGATGGGGAAATCTTCTTCGAAGAACTGCGCCGGCGCGAGGCCGAACTCTCCAATCGACGCTCGCCAAAATGACCGGCGAGCAGGGTTTTCTCCTTCACCCTGACGCCGCGCAAGACATCCTCGAAATTTGGGAATTCATCGCCGCGGACGATCCCGCTTCCGCCGCGCGCTTCCGCGAAACCATATTGGAATCCATACGGAAGCTGGCGAATTTTCCCCATCAGGGTCACCGGCGGCCCGATCTCACCTCGGCCCCGCTCAGATTCCAAACGGTCCGCGACTACTTAATCGCCTACGCTCCGGACGAAGACCCTCTCGTAGTTGTCGCGGTGATTCACGGCAGACGCAATCCACGCGTCCTGGCAGCGACCTTGCGCGGAAGGGAGTAACGATCACGACCGCAGGCTGCGAATTCGGCAGTCGGCAGGCACACAGGGCGCGCGAGCCCCTATCAGCAGCAGACCCGCTACAACCTCACCGGTGACGAACAAAGCGTCCAGCTTCACCCACGCCGTTCCTCCCGCCCTGGCGAGGCACTAACCGTTATTGCCTCAAGTTAACCCTCTCGCCATTTTCCCGACTGCGGCAGAGACAAACTTATGCGCCGATGGCACAATCGTCGCGCTCACGGGAGGTTTCCACTGCCCACCGCAATCAAGGCGGACGCACCGGCCTCTGCCCATCGGATCGGCGGCATCGACGCGTTGCGCGGCCTCTGCATCCTTTCCGTCATCCTCCTGCACACCTACATCCGCATCCCCTTCCAGCACACCTCGTTCGGCGCTCGCTTTTCGCCGCTCGCATTGAGCGTCATTTTTCGCAGCGGCTATTACGGCGTGATGGTCTTTTTCGTCATTTCCGGATATCTGATAACCAGCCTGTCGTTCAAGCGCTGGGGCGCACTGCGCGATATCAACGTCCGCGAGTTCTACACACTGCGCTTCGCGCGCATCGTCCCGTGCCTGGCCGCGCTTCTCGTGCTTTTGAGCGCGCTGCATATCGGCAAAGTTCCCGGCTTCGTGATCGACCCGCACAAAACCACGCTCGGCGAATCGCTCTGGTCCGCCATCACGCTGCGCGCCAACTGGCTCGAGGCAAAAGTCGGCTACTTGTCCGGCGGCTGGGACGTGCTCTGGTCACTTTCCGTCGAGGAGGCCTTCTATCTCGGTTTTCCGCTGATCTGCCGGACGCTCAAGAAGGAATGGGCGCTCTATGCATTCATGCTCGCCTTCATCATCATTGGACCGATTGCCCGCTTGAAATACTCCAACCCGATCTGGTCGGACCACTCCTACCTTTCCAACTTCGACGGGATCGCCATCGGATTTTTCGCCGCTGTCATCGTCAATAAATTCCGGCTCAAGGACAAAGCCGCGCTCGCCTCGTGGATCTTCGGTTGTGCCGCCGCCGTGTTCGTGGTGGTCTGCAAGCGCCAGGTGCACGCGCTCGGCCTCTATCAGACCCAACTCGACGTCACCGTCCTGGAGCTGGCTACCGCATTCATCATCGTGGGACTGCGCCCGCGCAGAATTCCCGGCGCCGGTCTCCTGTCCGCTCCGCTGCGCTGGCTCGGCAAGAATAGCTACGAAATCTACCTCACCCACTCGTTTGTCACGATTCCCGCCGTGCTCGTCTTTCGCGCTCTGCACCAGCCCGCCAACTCCGGCCCGCTCTGGTATCTGCCCATCGTGCTCGTCAGCGGCCTTCTCGGCTGGCTCGTCGCGCGCTTCTACTCCGAGCCCACCAACCGTAGCCTCCGCCAACGCCTCCTGCCAGCGCGCGTTTTCGCCGTGCTGGGGCAACCAGCCGAATCCGACATGGCCGCGTCGGCGTAGTCCGCCTTAGTCGGCTGCTGCGTCCCTAGACGGTTGCGAAGGTTTCTCGCAAGACAGCAGATCGCCCGGTTGGCAATCCAGCACCTCGCAAAGCTTCTCCAGCGTCCTGAAGCGAATCGCCTTCGCCCGCCCCGTCTTCAGAACGGAAAGATTCTGCGGCGTAATTCCCACCTGCTCGGCCAGCGTGTTCACACGCATCTTCCGCCGCGCCAGCATGTCCAGAATTGGCTATTGATATAGAGTCAAATCTATGCTAGCGTGGTTCGTTTCTCTTGCCCGCTCGGAAGCAGCCGGGGGCAGGCAAGACCATTTTGGGAACGGCCACCGGAGGCACGCAAGACCCGTGTGTCTCGGCCGGGCGGCTAGAGACCAGAAAGGAGGACGGCACAATGATTCGAGAGCCAGCCGCAGGACGCCAGGCTTCATCCGAGGCCCCCAAAACGCCTCGCTTTTTCGACTGGTTACCCGAGACAGTCAATCGAGTAGAAACGCACGTAAGCCACAGAAAACAAACGATCGCGCATGCGTCTACCCGAGACGTCCCGGCGCATGAAAATTTTCGCAAAACCTTCGCCCGCGAGAGCCTCGAATATCCTACCGCTTATCCTGAGCGAAGCCGAAGAGCAGACTCAAGACCGGCAGCCTTGCCGCGCGTCTGGCTCGGCTTGCAATCGGTAGAGGGTGCGCCTAAAATAAGCGCATTCATGGAGTGCTTCGGCGAAACTGGAACTGTATCCAAGCCCGGCGCGGCGCGCTGGGCTTTGCTGTTTAGGGGCGATTTTTCGGCGGGTTCCGGGGTTAAAACCCCTGAGCCGCCCGCCGCGTTTTCCGCACGGTTAAAACCGTGCGCTTCCACCGTCCGAAATTCGTCCGCAACAAACGGCCCGATTCCGATTTCGGGTGTGCGGCGAATGGAAACGCCGTGGGTGGAAGCGCGGGGCCGGTTTCTGGGGTCCCCAACGCGGTCGCCCGCGTTGGGGCGGCAGCCCCGCGAAAAGCCACGCCGTCTTAAAATGGGCTTTAGCCCCGGGCACTTCGCCCTTTGGAGTAAGGAGACGCAATGATTGACGGACCCATACCGGAAGGGCTGACGTTTGACGACGTGCTGCTGCTGCCGGGGAAATCCTCGGTGCTGCCGGCGCAGGCGGACACGCGCACCTGCCTTTCGCGCAAGATCGCGCTGAACATTCCCATCGTGGCGGCGGCGATGGACACGGTGACGGACGCGCGGCTGGCCATGGCCATCGCGCGGCAGGGCGGCCTCGGATTCGTCCACCGCAACATGACCATCGACAGGCAGGCGGAAGAAATCGACCGCGTGAAGAGGTCGGAAAGCGGCATGATCGTGGACCCGGTGACGATCGCGCCGGAAATTACCGTCCGGCACGCGCTGGACATCATGAACAAGTACAAAGTGTCCGGCCTGCCGGTGACGCGCGGCCCGCGGCTGGTGGGCATCCTGACCAACCGCGACCTGCGATTCGAGCGCAACCTGGACCAGCCGGTGAACAACGTGATGACCAAGGAAAACCTGATCACCGTGCCGGTGGGAACCACGCTCGACGAAGCGGAAAAAATCCTGCAGCAGCACCGCATCGAAAAACTGCTGGTGGTGGACAAGGACTTCAACCTGAAGGGCCTGATCACCGTCAAGGACATCCAGAAAAAGATCGAGTTTCCCAGCGCCACCAAGGACGAGCAAGGGCGGCTGCGCGTCGGCGCGGCCATCGGCGCCACGGGCGATTTCCTGGAGCGTGCGCAGGAGATGGCGCGCATGGGAGCGGACGCGCTGGCCATCGACACGGCGCACGGCCATACCACGCGCGTGATGGACGCGATCAAGGCGGTGAAGCAGAAGCTGCCCGACATTCAGCTGCTGGCGGGAAACGTGGCCACCGCGGAAGGTGCGCGCGACCTGATCGCGCTGGGCGTGGACGGCATCAAGGTGGGCATCGGGCCGGGGTCGATCTGCACCACGCGGGTGGTGACCGGAGCGGGCGTCCCGCAGATCACGGCCATCACCGAAGCGGCGCGCGCGGCGCGCGGCACCGGCGTGCCGGTGATCGCCGACGGCGGCATCAAATTCTCGGGCGACATCACCAAGGCACTCGCCGCGGGCGCTTCGGCGGTGATGATCGGCAGCCTTTTCGCCGGCACGGAGGAATCGCCCGGCGAGACGATTTTGTATCAAGGGCGGACGTTCAAGTCCTACCGCGGCATGGGATCGCTCGGCGCGATGGAAGCCGGCTCGGCGGACCGCTACGCGCAGGAAGGCACGGAGCGCGGCAAGACCGTCCCGGAAGGAATCGAGGGGCAGGTGCCGTACAAAGGGCCGCTTTCGGGGCTGGTGGAACAGCTCGTCGGCGGATTGCGCAGCGGCATGGGCTACGTCGGCGTGGCCAACCTGAAAGAGCTGCAGGAAAAGGCGAAATTCATCCGCATCTCGCAGGCGGGCCTGCGCGAAAGCCACGTCCACGACGTGATCATCACACGCGAAGCCCCGAATTATAGGCTGGAATAGGGCGGCGCGAATCGAGTGACAAAGCCGCGCTGGATTGCGCCCTGGTGGCCGGTGGCGGCGTGGGCCGCGCTGATCTTCTGTTTTTCGACCGCCGATTTTTCGACGGCCAACACCGGCCGCGTGATTCTTCCCGTCCTGCACTGGCTCTTCCCGGCCGCCTCCGCAGGCACGCTTGCGGAAATGCACTTTCTGATCCGCAAGTGCGGGCACCTCACCGAATATTTTGTGTTCAGTTTTCTGCTGCTGCGCGGATTTCGCGCTGGGCGGAGCGAGGTGAGGCTGCGGTGGGCGCTGCTGGCCATCGCGATCGTCGCCGCCTACGCCACGCTGGATGAATGGCACCAGTCGTTCGTCCCGGGACGCGGAGGGCTGGAGCTTTCGGATATCGCGCTCGACACGGCGAGCGGCGCGGCGTGCCAAGCGATCGCAGCGCTGTTTGCACGGCGGCGAGGAAGCACCCAAGGCGCTGACCTCAGGGGCTGAAGCCCTTTTTCCCCCGGCGAGGCTTATGTCGGAGCTGAAGCTCCGACCCCCTAAAAACGCGACGGTAAAATGCGAACGGCCCGTCGGCGGCTCTGGCGAGCGACCGAACGGGCCGTTTCAATTGTTGCGTGCGAATCGCTATCCGAGAAGCAGCACCGCGCGGCTACTTTTCGGCGGCGACCGCTTCCTTTTCCTTCTCTTCCTCGGGAGATTCCTCCGCCGCAGCCTTGCGAGGCTTCTTGTCCTTTTTCTTCAGCTCCGAGCCGATCCATTCGAGAATGGCGAGTTCGGCGCCGTCTCCGATGCGCCAGCCGGTGCGCACGATGCGGGTGTAGCCGCCGTTGCGGCTGGAGAAGCGCGGCGCGAGATCGGTGAAGAGTTTCTTAGTGGCGCCGGGCGTCATCAGGAATGCGGCGGCCTGGCGGCGCGCGTGGAGCGAGTCGCGCTTGCCGAGAGTGATCATGCGCTCGGCCAGCGGACGCGCAGCCTTGGCGCGCAGCAGCGTGGTCTGGATACGCTCCTTCTCGACGAGGTTCGTGACGAGATTGCGGAGCGTGGCGCGGCGATGCGCCGGGTTGCGTCCGAGTTTGTGGCCCGATTTAAGGTGTCTCATGTGCGGTTCCGTGGCGGCCCGATCAGATCAAACGATCAGACGGCGGTGGTTTCCTCCGACGAAGGCATCGCCGTCTGGCTGGGCAGCGGCGGCCAGATGATGCGGCCGTGCTCGTCGAACTTCATGCCGAGGCTGAGGCCCATCTTCTGGAGGATGTCCTTGATCTCGTTGAGAGACTTGCGGCCGAAATTTTTGGTCTTGAGCATTTCGGACTCGGTCTTCTGCACGAGCTCGCGGAGATTCTGAATGTTGGCGTTCTTCAGGCAATTGTAGGAGCGCACGGAAAGCTCCATCTCCTCGACGGAGCGGTCGAGATATTCGAGGCGCGGGTCGGCGTAGTTTTCGACCGCTTCCTCGGGCAGCTCCGGCTGCTCCTCGAAGTTGATGAAGATGCTCATGTGATCTTTCATCAGCTTGGCGGCCAGGCCGATGGCGTCCTGGGGCGTGATGGCGGCGTTGGTCCAGACTTCGAGAGTGAGCTTTTCGTAGTCGGTCATCTGTCCCAAGCGCGCGGCTTCGACGGCGTAGTTGACCTTGCGCACCGGCGAGTGCACGGAATCGATGGGGATATAACCGATGGCGAGATCCTCGTCGAAGTTGCGGTCGGCGGCCACGTAGCCGCGTCCGTTCTTGATGCGCAGCTCAAGTTCGAGCTTGCCGCCTTCGCTCACGGTGGCGATGTAAATTCCCTTGTCGAGCACGGCGATGTCGGCGTCCTCTTCAATTTGCGCGGAGGTAACCGGGCCGGGCACGTCGACGTTGAGCGTGATGGTCTTGGGCTGATCGGTGTTGAGCTTCAGCGGAATCTGCTTGAGGTTGAGGATGATGTCCGTGGCATCCTCGACCACGCCGGGAATGGGCGAAAATTCGTGCAGCACGCCTTCGATTTTCACCGCAGTGATCGCAGCGCCCTCGATGGAGCTGAGCAGGGCGCGCCGCAGCGCGTTGCCCACGGTGGTTCCCCAGCCGCGTTCGAACGGCTGCGCCGTGAACTTTCCGTACTTATCGGTCAGCGATTCCGGCTCGGCGGCTAATCGCTTCGGTTTCTGAAAGCCTTTCCACATCTTTGCCTTCCTTCCGGCCCGCCCGCGGCGGACCCGCAAACATACCTACGCTGAAATCGGGGATGGCGCGTTATTTCGAGTACAGTTCGACGATGAGCTGTTCGTTCATCGGCGGAGTCTGCACGTCTTCGCGGCGCGGCAGCGCCACCACGCGCGCCTTGAAATTTTCGCGGTCGATATCGAGCCACGGAGCCACGCCCTGGCTTTGCGCCAGGTTGCGCGCTTCGAGCACCATCGCATTCTGGTGCATTCCTTCTTTGAGCAGGACCTCGTCGCCGAGCTTCACCAAGTAGCTCGGGATGTTGACCTTGCGGTCCTTCACGCGAATGTGGCCATGCAGCACGAGCTGCCGCGCCTGCGCGCGCGAGCCAGCGAGGCCCATGCGGTAGACGACGTTGTCCAAGCGGCGCTCGAGCATGATCACCAGGTTCGAGCCGGTGGGGCCCTTGATGCGCTCCGCTTCCTCGAAGTAGTTACGGAACTGGCGCTCGAGGAGGCCGTAGGTGCGCTTCACCTTCTGCTTTTCGCGCAACTGCACGCCGTAGCCGACCATTTTCGGCCGGCGCGCCTGGCCGTGCTGGCCGGGAACGAAATTGCGCTTCTCGATGGCGCACTTTTCCGTAAAACAACGGAGGCCTTTCAAGAAGAGTTTCTGCCCTTCTCGACGGCACAGCCTGCAAACCGCTTCACGATGTCTTGCCAAGTGCTTCTCCTTTTTCCAACCCAACCGGGCGCACCAGCCGGCGCGCCCGACAAATATCAGTTACACGCGACGGCGCTTCGGGGGACGGCAGCCGTTGTGCGGGACGGGCGTGACGTCCTTGATCGCGTTGATGTGCAGCCCGGAAGAGGCCAGCGCGCGGACTGCGGATTCGCGTCCCGCTCCCGGTCCCTTCACGCGGACTTCCACCGATTTCATGCCGTACTGATCGCGCGCCACGCCGGCGGCGTTCATGGCCGCCTGCTGCGCCGCGTACGGCGTGCCCTTGCGCGAGCCCTTGAATCCCACCGAGCCGGCGGAGGCCCAGCTGACGGCGCGGCCGTCGGGATCGGTGAGGGTAACGATCGTGTTGTTGAACGTCGCCTGAATGCACACGACTCCGTGCGGCACGACGCGCTTTTCGCGCTTCTTGCGAAATTCTTTTTTGCGTTTCGCGGGTTTTCCCGCCGCTGGGGCTGCTGCTGATTCCGTTTCTTTTGCCACGCTCGTTCCTCTCTTCGTAACTCGGCGTCAGGAGCTGAAACCCCTGAGAACCAATTCTTTCCGGCGGGACTGAGCCCGCCCTTGCAGGGCTTACTTGCGGGCCATCACTTTCTTCTTGGCAGCCACGGCGCCCTTGCGCGGACCTTTGCGGGTGCGCGCGTTGGTATGCGTGCGCTGGCCGTGCACCGGCAAGTTGCGGCGATGCCGCAGCCCGCGGTAGCACTGAATTTCGATCAGCCGGCGGACGTTCATCTGCTGTTCCTTGCGGAGATCGCCTTCGACGCCGCCTTCGGCCTCGATGGCCGAGCGCAGATGCGTGACTTCATCCTCGGTCAGGTCCTTGATCTTCTTCGTGTGATCCACGCCCGCCTTGGCGGCGAGGGAGCGGGCGCGATGCTGCCCGATGCCGTAAATCGCCGTCAACCCGACCCACAGCCGCTTGTTCGGCGGCAAATCCACTCCTGCGATACGTGCCATCTAAAATCCTCCCGCGGTTCCTGAAACTATCCCTGGCGCTGGCGGTGCTTGGGGTTGACGCAAATCACGCGCACCACGCCGCGCCGGTGAATGACCTTGCACTTCATGCAAATTTTCTTGACCGATGCCCGAACCTTCATATTCGACTCCGTTTCCCGGCCGTCCCGCTATTTATAGCGGTAGACGATTCGCCCGCGCGTCAGATCGTAGGGCGAAAGCTCCACCGCCACGCGATCGCCCGACAAAATGCGGATGAAATTTTTCCGCATCTTGCCGGAAATGTGCGCGAGCACCTGATGTTTGTTGTCCAATTCGACGCGAAACATGGCGTTGGGCAGCGGCTCGATGACCGTGGCCATCACTTCGATGGCGTCTTCCTTGCCGCTTTCCCCGGCCGGCTTGTTTCGAATTCTTTCGGGCCTTTTCGCCATAAACTCCTATCCAATTCGCTTTTCAAGCGCTGCACCGCTACTCGCCTACCAGCAGGGCCCGGAAGCTTCCCTCGGGCGCGTCAAGATCCACGGCCCATCGCGCGTCACGGCAACGGTATGCTCGAAATGCGCCGAGTCGCTGCCGTCAGCGGTGACCGCGGTCCAATCGTCGCTCAGGACGCGCACGGCCGGCTTGCCCGCATTCACCATCGGCTCGATGGCGATCACCAGGCCCTCCTGCAATTTCAGGCCTTGCCCCGCGGGGCCGTAGTTCGGGACCTGCGGGTCCTCGTGCATCTTCGTGCCGATACCGTGGCCAACGAACTCGCGCACCACCGAATAGCCGTGCTGTTCCACCCATTGTTGCACGGCCGCCGATACGTCGCCCAGCCGATTTCCCAGCCGGACTTTCTCGATGGCGCGATCGAGCGATTCGCGCGTGACGCGCAGCAACTTCTCCCGCTCGGGAGAAATTTTCCCGACCGGCACCGTGAGCGCCGCATCGCCGAAATATCCCTCCAGCTCGACGCCGAAATCCAACGAGAGGATGTCTCCCTCGCGAAGCTTTCGCGAGGCCGACGGAATCCCGTGGACCACTTCCTGGTTGATCGAGGTGCAGACCGAACCAGGATAACCACGGTAGCCCTTGAACGCCGGCCGCGCGTGATGCTCGACCGTGTACGACTCGGCGAACTTGTCCAGCTCCTTGGTCGAAATCCCGGGCTGGACCATGGCGCGCATCTTTTCCAGCGCGCCCCATACGATCAACCCCGACCGGTGCATCTTCTCCAGTTCGGCGGCCGATTTACAAACGACCATTGGGGCCTTCCCCGCATTGCAAAATCGCATTCAGGACGCGGCTCACTTCGTCAACGCTCTTCCCTGCGTCCACCACTTCGAGCACCCCGAGGCGGCGGTAGTAGTCCGCCAGCGGCTTCGTTTGCCTCTCGTAGGCCGCCAGGCGCTCCTTCACCACTTCAGGCCGGTCGTCCGGACGCTGCACCAGCTTGCCGCCATCTCGGTCACAGATGCCCGGAACCTTCGGAGGCGCGTCGAATTCGTTATAAATCTCGCCGCCCACGCTGCAAGTCCAGCGGCCGGCCAGCCGCCGCATCAGCCTTTCCGGGCAAACGCAAAAATCGATCACCAGCGGCTTGCCGAACCCCTTGGATTCGAGCAGCTCATCGAGCTGCCGCGCTTGCGGCAGCGTGCGCGGAAAACCGTCGAAAATAAATCCGCGGGCGCAGTCGGATTGCGAAAGCCGCTCTTCCACCATACCCATCACCAATTCGTCCGGTACCAACTCTCCGCGCCCGAGGACGGGCTGCACCTTCTTCCCCAGCGGCGTTCCGCGGCTGATGGCGTCGCGGAACATATCGCCGGTGGAAAGATGCGGCACCCCGCATTTCCGCGCGGCCAATTTCGCCTGGGTACCCTTCCCTGCGCCGGGAGGACCCAGAAAGATCAGAGCCTGATTGAGAGCCATCGTCACCGCCGAACGGGATTGAACTGCAACGGCTATCTACCTGTTCAACTACGACGACTACGCGCCCGGCCCTTCCTCACAAACCCTTCGTAATTCCGCATCACCAGCTGCGCTTCGAGCTGCTGCACCGTATCCATGGCCACACCGACCACGATCAGCAGTGACGTGCCGCCGAAATAGAACTGCACCCCCAGGCCGTCGAGAACGAAGCGCCACATATGCGTGTCAAACCAATTGCCCACCAGCCACAGATGCTGCAAGTGGATACCAGAAATCATCCATTCCGGCAGCAAGCAGACCACGGCCAGATACACGCCGCCCACGAAGGTGAGCCGCGTCAAGATGCGATTGATGTACTCGGACGTGTTGCGCCCCGGACGAATGCCCGGGATGAACCCGCCGTACTTGCGCATGTTGTCCGCGAGATCCGTGGGATTGAAGATGATGCCCACATAAAAGAAAGCGAAAAAGATGATCAGCACCACGTATAAGAGCGTATAGAGCGGCTCGCCCCAGCTGATCGACCGGGCCAGACGCTCGAAAATCGGCGATTTCGACTTGAACAGCAGCGCCGCCGTCTGCGGGAACGTGAGCAAGGAGCTCGCGAAAATGGGCGGAATCACGCCGCCCGCGTTGACGCGCAGCGGGAGATAGGTCATCTGCCCGCCCATCACCTTGCGCCCCATCACGCGCTTGGCGTACTGAACCGGAATGCGCCGCTGCCCGCTTTCGACGAAGACGATGAACGCCACCACCGCAGCCATCAGGACGACCAAGCCGATCAGCGCGATGGGCGTGAACGAGCCCCACTGGCGCGTGGAGGCCTTCTCCCAAAGATCGGAGATGGCCCGCGGCAAGCCGACGACGATTCCGGCAAAGATGATCAGCGACATTCCGTTTCCAATGCCGCGGTCGCTGATCTGCTCGCCGAGCCACATGATGAACGCGGACCCGGTGGTCAGCGTCAGCATGGTCATCAGGATGAAGTGGGCGCCCGGATGATAGACCAGCGCTGCTCCGTTCATGCTCTGGCGCTCGAGCGTGAGGGCGATCGTGAAGGACTGGAACAAGCTCAGAACGATCGTCAGATAGCGCGTGTACTGGGTAATCTTGCGGCGGCCGAGCTCGCCTTCTTTTTGCAGGCGCTCGAGATACGGCCACACGACGACGAGCAGCTCAAGGATGATCGCCGCCGTGATGTACGGCATGATGCCCAGCGCGAAAATGGTCAAACGGCGCAGGTTGCCGCCGCTAAAGAGGTCGATCAGACCGAGCACCGAACCGCGGCTTTGTTCGAAGAGCTGGCCGAGCAGCGAGGTATTGATTCCGGGAGTGGGAATAAACGCGCCGAGGCGATACACGGCCAGAATGGCAAGCGTGAAGAGCACGCGATTGCGCAGATCCGGCGTGATAAAAATGTTGCGGATGGCCTCGACAAGCTTCTTCATGCGATAACTTCGACCTTCCCTCCGGCGAGCGCGATTTTCTCCGCCGCGGACTTGCTGAAGGCGTGCGCGCGCACGGTCAACGCAACTTTCAACTCGCCGTCACCGAGAATCTTGATGGCGTCGCGCGTAGCGCGGATCAAGCCGCGTCCGGCGAGCGATTCGGGAGTGACGGTTTCGCCGGCGGGGAACGCGTTCAAGCTTTCCACGTTCACCACGGCGAAGGTTTTCGGAAACGGGCTGCTGAACCCGCGCTTGGGCAAGCGACGGTGCAGCGGCATCTGGCCGCCTTCGAAACCCGCGCGGCGCGAATAGCCCCGCCGGGACTGCTGCCCCTTGTTGCCGGCGCCGGAGGTCTTGCCCATCTTCGAGCCCATGCCGCGCCCCACGCGCACCTTGCGATGGCGCGAGCCGCGCGGCGGTTTCAAATTCGAGAGTGTCGGTTCCATGGATTCCCCAACTACTTCTGGATTTCAACGAGGTGGTGAACTTTGGCGATCATGCCGCGAATCGCGGGCGTATCCTGGCGCTCCACCACCTGCTGCATCCGGCGGAAGCCTAGGCCGCGAATGGCCTGCCGCATGTCGCGAGGGCAGCCGATAAAGCTCCGCACCCACTTGATTTTGACCGTGCCCGATTGTTTTTTCGATGTCGCCATAGTTCCTCAGCCGGTGGCTACGACGCCTAGGCTTCCTCCGCGGCAACTTTACCGCGGGATTCCGCCACCTTGGCAGCGTCCTTCAGATGCAGCAGCGCGTCAAACGTGGCCTTGATGACGTTGTGCGGATTCGACGTGCCGAGCGACTTCGTGAGCACGTTCTGAATTCCGGCGACTTCCATCACCGCGCGCACCGGACCTCCGGCGATGACGCCGGTTCCTTCGGGCGCGGGCTTCAGCAGCACCTGGCCGGAGCCGTAGAGCCCGACGACCTGGTGCGGGATCGTGGAGCCGCGCAGGTTGAGCTTGACCATGTTCTTCTTGGCCTGCTCGATGGCCTTGCGAATGGCCATGGGCACCTCGCGGGCCTTGCCCATGCCAAAGCCGGCGTGGCCGCTCTGGTCGCCGACGACGACGAGCGCGGAGAAGCTGAGATTCTTGCCGCCCTTCACCACTTTGGTGACGCGGTTAATGGAAACGACCTGGTCTTTCAGGCTGGCCTGGTTGGCTTCCATCGGCCGGCGAACGGACAACGTGTCTTTGAGCTCTTGTTTCGGCATATTTTTTAGAACTTCAGGCCCGCCTCCCGGGCCGCCTCTGCCAGCGCTTGCACGCGGCCGTGATATTGGTAGCCGCCGCGATCGAACACGACGTTTTCAACTCCCTTGGCGCGGGCGCGCTCGGCGATGATTTTCCCGACGACTTTGGAAGCGGCAACATTGCCGCCGCCGCGGATTTGCGAGCGCACATCCTTATCGAGCGAGCTGGCCGATACGATGGTGCGCGCCGACGTGTCGTCGATCACCTGCGCGCGGATGTGGCGCGACGAGCGGTGCACGCACAGGCGCGGACGCTCCGCGGTGCCGGCCACGCGCTTGCGCATGCGCACATGAACGCGCTGGCGGTGCGCCTCGCGCGAAAGTCTACGAACCGAAATGGCCACGCTACTCCTCCTCTAAACTGGTTAGGCCGACGTCTTGGCTCCGGCTTTGCCGGCCTTCTTCTTCAGCCGCTCGCCGGTGATGCGAACACCCTTCTGCTTGTACGGGTCGGGCGGACGCAGCGCGCGGAGATTCGCGGCGATCTGGCCCACCTGATTCTTGTTGGCTCCCGTGACGGTCAGATGCGTCAGCTTTTCGACGGTGATCTGAATGCCCTCGGGAATCGGGAACTCCACGGGATGCGAATAGCCCAGCGCCAGGACGACGTTCTTGCCCTTCACTTCCGCGCGGTAGCCGACGCCGACGATATCGAGATCCTTCTTGAATCCCTGCGTTACGCCGGTGACGGCGTTGGCCACCAGCGCCCGCGCCAAGCCATGCAGCGCGCGGTATTCGTCGCTTTCGCGCATGGCCAGGAGCGTGCCGTCCTTCTGCTCGAAGCGGATTCCGCGCGGCAACGCGATCGTCAGCTTGCCCTTGGGGCCCTGGACGTCCACCGCAGTGTCCTTAATCTGGACTTTTACCGCCGCGGGCACCGGGATGATTTTGTTTCCAATTCGCGACATTTTTCGAAAACCTTTCTACCGGACCTTGCTACCAAACCTCGCAAAGCAATTCACCGCCAACGCCTTCCTTGCGCGCCACTTGCCCCGTCATCAGCCCGCGCGGCGTGGAAAGAATCGAGATGCCCATGCCGCCCATTACCTGGCGAATGCCGGTCTTGCCCGTGTAGCGCCGGGCGCCGGGCTTGGAGATGCGGCGCAGATCGGTGATCACGCTGTGGCGGTCGGAGGAGTAGCGGAGAAAGACGCGCAGCGTGCGCTTGCCCTTTTCCTCGACAACCTTGAAATTGGCGAGATAGCCTTCGTCCTTCAAGATGCGCGCGATCTCGACCTTCAGGTTCGAAGAGGGCACGTCGACGCGGGGATGCCGCGCGCGGGCGCCGTTGCGGATGCGCGTGAGAAAATCTGCTATGGGGTCGGTTGTCATTCGTTATTCCTTATGGCGTTCGTCCTTACCAGCTGGCCTTCACCACGCCGGGAATTTCGCCCTTGAGGGCCATGCCGCGGAAGCAGATGCGGCACATTTCGAACTTGCGCAGGAAGCCGCGCGCGCGGCCGCAAATCCGGCAGCGGTTGCGGCGGCGAATTTTGTACTTCAACTTGCGCTGCATCTTCGCGAATTGACTGGTTCGAGCCATTCTCGTTCGATCTCCTTATGCCCGGCGCCTACGCCCGGAACGGCACGCCGAGCAGCTTCAATAGTTCGCGGCCTTCCTCGTCGCTGCGGGCCGTGGTGGTGATGGTGACGTTCATTCCCTTAATCTTGTCGACGCGCGTGTAATCGATTTCCGGAAACACCAACTGGTCGCGCAGACCCAGCGTGTAATTGCCGCGGCCATCAAAGGAATTCGGTGGCAGCCCTTTGAAGTCGCGCACTCGGGGCAGCACCATCGAGGTCATGCGGTCGAGGAATTCGTACATCTGCTCGCCGCGCAGCGTGACCATGCAGCCGATGGGCATGCCCTTGCGGACCTTGAAATTGGCGATCGACTTCTTGGCGCGAGTGATCACCGGCTTCTGCCCGGCGATCTGCCCGAGTTCGGTCGCGGCCGTATCCAGCAGCTTCACGTTAGCGCTGGCCTCGCCCAACCCGATATTCAGAGTGACTTTCGCCACGCGCGGCACAGCCATCGCGTTCGTGTACCCGAAACGCTTGGTGAGCGCCGGAACCACTTCTTTTCGGTATCGATCGTGCAAACGGCTCATGGTCTTTTCGTCCGCCTCGGCTCTTAGTTCTCAAACGTCTGATTGCACCGGCGGCACATGCGTACTTTGGTGCCGTCCGGCAGCGCAGTGTGTCCCGCGCGGGTATGCTTTCCGCAGCCCGGGCAAACCAGCATCACGTTGGAAACGTGAATGGGGCCTTCCTTATCGAGAATGCCGCCGCGCACGTTCTTCGAAGGATTGGCGCGCGTGTGCTTCTTGATGATGTTGACGCGTTCGACGGTCACGGTGCTCTTGGCCGGATTCACGCTCAGCACCTTGCCGCTCTTGCCCTTGGAGCGCCCGGCCATCACTTTGACCGTGTCGCCGTGGCGGATGCCCATGGGCGCGACTTTCTGGTTGTGTTCTCTCATCGCTACCACACTTCCGGAGCCAGCGAGACGATCTTGGTGAACTTCTTATCGCGCAACTCGCGGGCCACCGGCCCGAAGACGCGCGTACCGACCGGCTCGCCCGCATCGTTGATCAGCACCGCGGCATTATCGTCAAACCGGATGTAGGTACCATCCTTGCGCCGGTGCTCTTTTCTGGTGCGCACCACTACCGCCTTTACCACTTTGCCCTTCTTGATCTGGCTATCCGGGGCGGCTTCCTTCACCGCCGCGGTGATCACTTCGCCCAATCCGGCCGTCAATCCCACATCTCCTCCGACCGGCAGGATGCAAGTCAGCTGGCGCGCGCCGGAATTATCGGCCACCGTCAGCCACGTCCGCATCTGAACCATCGTCGTGCTCCCCTATCCCTTGGCTCAGGCCACCCGGTTCGAACGGGCCATAATTTCCTTGAGCCGCCAGCGCTTCAGCTTCGACATCGGACGCGTGGAAACGATCCGAACGGTATCGCCCACGCGCGCCTCGCGCGTTTCATCGTGCGCGTAGTATTTTTTCACCGACCGCACCACCCGGTGATAGAGCGGGTGCCGGGTTGCTCGCGTGACCTGCACTACGATGGTTTTCTCCATTTTAGCGCTGGTCACCACGCCCACCAACTCCTGCCTTGCACCGCGCTCGCGGACGCCTTCCTGCGCCGCGGTTGCCACTGCTTCGTTCGCCATCACGCCTTCCCCGCCGTCTGCTGCAATTCCTTCTGGCGCAGCAACGTCTTCACGCGGGCCAGATCCCTCCGCGCCTCGCGCATCTTCTTCAGGCCCTCGGACTGTCCCGACGCGAGCTGAAAACGCAGCCGGAAAATCTGCTCGCTCAGCTCGCGCTGCTGAATGTCCAGCTCGTTCGCGTTCATTTCGCGGAATCGCTCAATGGGCCGCGCCATCAGAGCATCTCCGCACGCGTGACGAACTTCGTGGCAATGGGCAGCTTGTGAGCCGCCAGCTTCATCGCTGCCGTGGCCGACGCCAAATCGACTCCGGCCATCTCGAACATGACGCGACCCGGCTTCACCACTGCCACCCAGTGTTCCGGTGGACCTTTGCCCTTGCCCATGCGCGTTTCGGCCGGCTTCTTGGTGAAGGGCTTGTCCGGGAACACGCGAATCCAAAGCTTTCCGCCGCGCTTGATGAAACGAGTGATGGCCACGCGCGCCGCTTCGATCTGCCGGTCGGTAATCCAAGCCGGCTCGAGCGCCTTCAGCCCGTACTCGCCAAAGGCGAGCGAGCCTCCGCGCCACGCCTTGCCGTTGCGCCGGCCGCGCTGCTGTTTTCTGTACTTCACCTTCTTGGGCATCAACATAGCGGTCTAACCTGTTCCTTTAAACTTGCGGATCAAACTTGCTGAGACGGTGCCGCCACAGCGGACCGCGAACGCTCCGGAATCTTTTCGCCCTGATAGACCCAGCACTTCACGCCGATCACTCCGTAGGTGGTGTGTGCCTCGGCGGTTCCAAAGTCGATGTTGGCGCGCAGCGTCTGCAGCGGCAGCCGCCCCTGCAGGTACCATTCCTTGCGCGCGATTTCCGCGCCGTTCAGGCGGCCCGCCACGCGGACTTTAATTCCCTTGCACCCGAAACGCAGCGCCGAATCCACCGCCTTGCGCATCGCCCGGCGGAAGGCCACGCGCTTTTCCAGCTGCAGCGCGATCGATTCCGCCACCAGCTGCGCATCCAGCTCCGGACGGTGCACTTCCTGAATATCGATGTGCACTTCGCGCTTGGTGCGCTTCTGCACTTCGTTCTTCAGCTTGTCGATCTCCGAGCCCTTGCGCCCGATGATGATTCCCGGCCGCGCGGTGTAGATGCGGACGACCAGCTTGTTGGCGGCGCGCTCCACGTCGATACCGCTGACGCCGGCCGACTTCAGCCGCTCCTTCAGTTGCCGCCGCAGCGCCACGTCTTCGTGCAGCAGGTCGGCGTACTCTTTCTTCGCAAACCAGCGCGAGCGCCAGCCCTTGTTGTAGCCCAGCCGAAATCCGTACGGATGTGTTTTCTGCCCCAAACCAGCCTCCTACTTCTTTTGCTGCTGCTTTTGCGCTTCCTTCGCGCGTTTCTCGATTGCTTTGCGGGCCTTGCGCACCGCTCCGCGCACGCCCTTGGACGCTTCCGCTTCGGCGGCCGCGGCCGCCACGCGGTCCTGACTGGCCCTGGCGTGCTCGGAGACGCGCACCACGATGTGGCTGGTGCGCTTCTGATACCGGAAGCCGCGGCCCATGGGCGCGGGACGCATGCGCTTCCAGCGCGGCCCTTCGTTCACGCAGCAACTGGTGACGTACAGCGCGTCCACGTCGAGCGATTCGCCGGCGTCGTCCGCCTTGCGCTCGGCGTTGGCGATGGCGCTGCGCAGAGTCTTCTCCACGTCCTTGGCCACGCGCTTTTTGGTGAAGCGCAGCGTCTGCAGCGCGTCCTCCGCGCGGTGGCCACGAATCAGGTCCACCACCAGGCGCGCCTTCTGCGGCGACACGCGGAGGAACCGCGTGATCGCCTCTCCCTCGATTTGTCCCTGCGTAACCGTCGCCATCTTTCGCCTCTAGTTCCTTCGATCTCTCGCCTCGACTTCGGACGCCACTGCTATCGTGCCGCCGGCGCCGCGGGCGCTCCGGGAGCCACCGCAGCCGCCCTTTCGAGCGCCGCCTTCACGCCGTGGCCTTTGAAGCTGCGCGTGGGCGCGAATTCGCCGAGCTTGTGACCCACCATCTGTTCGGTGATATACACGGGGATGAACTTCCTCCCGTTGTGCACCGCGATGGTATGTCCCACCATCTCGGGCAGAATCGTGGACCGGCGCGACCACGTCTTCACAACCTTCTTTTCATTGCGGGCGTTCAGCGCCGCCACTTTTTCCTGCAGGTGGCCGTCGATGAACGGGCCCTTCTTGAGCGAACGCGGCATCGGTCTCCTATTCCTCCACGCGGCGCAACTTGCCCCACTGCGCCCGGCGCATCTTGCGGAACCCGCGCACCGGACCCGGCACGCGGTGGGACAGCGGGCAGAACGGGCATACGAACCGCGTCCCCTGCGCATTGGGAATCGTTTCCACAATCACGGCCCATCCGCCCTTGCACAGCCGGTACATCACCTGCGGCGGAGGCGCCAGCCTCGAAACCACTTTCCCGGCCAGCTTGGCTGCCGGGCGGGCGGCAGACTTCCCAGCCTGTTTTGCCGCCGGCTTGACGGCGCGGCGCGGGGCTACTTTCCGCGCCAACCGTCGCGACGTGCGTCTCGACGTTCGTGTGGCACTCATGACGACACTCTCGATTCCCCGCCGCGCCGGGTTCATGTTTTTACTGCTGCTCCAAACTACGGCTTGCGCCGTTCTACGATCATCCGGTCGCTCGGACGCTTCTTGCGCGTCTTCGCTCCCAGAGTCGGAAATCCCCAGGGAGTCTGCGGGTGGTTGCCCTTCACGCGGCCTTCACCGCCGCCGTGCGGGTGGTCCACCGGGTTCATTGCCACGCCGCGCACCGTGGGACGCTTTCCGTGCCATCGCGTGCGGCCCGCTTTCCCATACGTCACGTTCTCGTGATCCAAATTCCCGAGCTGCCCGACCGTGGCCATGCAGTCCACGCTGAACCGCCGGACTTCTCCGGAAGGCAGTTTCACCAGGGCGACGTCGCCCTCTTTGCTCAGAAGCTGCGCCGCACCGCCCGCCGAACGCACTACCTGCGCGCCTTTGCCAGGATAGAGCTCCAGGTTGTGGACCATGGTGCCCGGCGGAATGTGACGAATCGTCAAGGCGTTGCCGGGAAGAATGTCCGCGCCTTCGCCGTTCTGCACCGTCATGCCCACTTCCAGCCCCACCGGATGCAGAATGTAGCGCTTTTCGCCGTCCGCGTAGTGCAGCAGCGCGATGCGCGCCGAACGGTTCGGGTCGTATTCGATGGCCGCAACCTTGGCCGGGATTCCGGTCTTTTCACGGCGGAAGTCGATCGACCGGTAGCGCCGCGCGTGCCCGCCGCCACGATGCCAGGACGTCACCTCGCCGTGCGAGTTGCGTCCGCCGGTGCGCTTCTTCGGCTCGGTCAGCGATTTTTCCGGCGTTTGCTTGGTCACCTCGCTCTTATCGAGCATGGTGAGAAACCGCCGCGACGGGGTGTACGGTCGAAATGTTTTCAGTGCCATCTTTGCCTCGAACGTCTGACTCGAATCTCTGCTTCCACTGCTTCGGGCGCCTCAGACGCGCCTTCTCGAACTACAAATTCTCCGCGTACTCGATCATTTTTTCGCCAGCCGCCAGCTTCACATACGCCTTTTTCCAGTCGCTGCGAAACCCTTCGGCGCGTCCCCGGCGGCGCAGCTTGCCGTGATAAATGGCCGTGCGCACACGGTCGACTTTGACTTTGAAAATGCGCTGCACCGCTTCCTTGATCTCGGTCTTGGTAGCGTCGTACGCTACTTCAAACACCACCGTGTGCTGCAGTTCCTTCACGCCGAGACCTTTCTCGGTGATGATCGGGCGCCGAATCACTTGATAGAGCCTGGTCGCCATCGCTTAGTCCTTTTTCGCCTTGGGCTTGGCCGCCGCCTTCTTCGCGCCCGCCGGTTTCTTGGTCGCCTTGGGCGCCGCCTTCGCGGCACGCTTCGTCGGCTTCGCGGCGGCCGCCTTCGCCGGTTTCACTTCCGCACCAGAGGCTGCCGGAGCGGCGCCAGTCTGCTGCGATGCGCCGTTCGACTTCGTCGCCGAAAGCGCGCCACTCAGCTTGGTGGCCGCCTCGCGCGACAGCATCAGCCGGTCGTGCCGCAGCAAGTCGTAGGGACCGAGCCGCGACGGCTCGACCAGCGTGACTCCGTTCAGATTCCGGCTGGCGCGTTCGAGGTTGACGTTCTCGCCCGCCTCGACCAGCAAGATTGATTTCGCTTGGCCATCGAGCTTCGAGAGCGCCGCGCGGAACGCCTTGGTCTTGTGCGATTCGAGTTGCCAGCCATCCACCACGATCAGCTTCTGCTGCGCCAGCTTCGTCGTCAGCGCGGAACGCAGCGCGCCGAGGACCATCTTCTTCGGCAGCGCGTACGCGTAGCTGCGCGGCACCGGGCCGTGCACCGTGCCGCCATGGCGCCACAGAGGCGAGCGGATCGAGCCGATACGCGCGCGGCCGGTTCCCTTCTGCTTCCACAGTTTCTTGCCCGAGCCGCTCACTTCGCTCTTGTCCTTGGTCTTGTGCGTCCCGGCGCGCTCGCCGGCCAGGAAATGCCGCACCGCTTCGTGCAGCAGGTGCGGATTCACTTCCGCCGCAAACACGTCGTCGGCCAGTTCGAGCTGGCCGACCGTCTTGCCTTCCAGATTTTTCACGTCCACAACAGGCATCGTCGTCTCTTCCCTGTCGATCTGTACTTCCCAATCCCGAACGGGCCGCTAGGCCCGCCAAACTCGCTCTTACTTGGCCGTCTTGGCCTTGCGAATGTAGATATAACTGCCGGCCGCGCCCGGAACCGCTCCGCGCACCAGCAGCAGATTTTCTTCCGCGTCCACTTTCACGACGCGCAGACTCTTGGACGTCTTCCGCTCCGCGCCCATGTGCCCGGGAAAATGCTGCCCCTTCCACACGCGCGACGGAAACGAGCTAGCCCCGATGCCGCCCGGCGCGCGGTGGAACATCGAGCCGTGCGTCGCGTCGCCCCCGCGGTAGTGCCAGCGCTTCACGCCGCCCTGAAAGCCCTTGCCCTTGCTGACGCCGCTTACGTCGACGTATTCGCCGACCTGGAACCCGTCCACCAGCACGCGGTCGCCGGCCTTGGTTTCGTCCTTCGAATCTTCGAGGCGCACTTCGCCGAGATAGCGCATCGGCGCCACGCCGGCTTTTTTGAAGTGGCCGGTCATCGCCTTGGTGACGCGCTGCGGCTTGATAAACTCGACCAGTCCAATCTGCACGGCGTCGTATCCGTGCTTGTCCTTGGAGCGCCGCTCAACCACCACACACGGGCCCGCCTGCAGCACCGTGCACGGCACCGCGGTGCCGTCTTCGGCGAAGACTTGCGTCATGCCCAGCTTGATTCCCAATATGCCGTTCACAGCCATTTCCGTCTCGTCCTTTACCGTCGCTCTTGTCGCCGAAGAGATCGCCGCGAACTAGAGGGCGTTACTTCGCCGTGTGTTCCCGGCCAAAAGCCTTGATTTCCACGTCCACGCCCGGAGGCAGATCGAGCTTCATCAGCGCGTCCACCGTGTCCGGCGTCGGCTCCAGAATGTCGATCAACCGCTTGTGCGTGCGCATCTCGAACTGCTCGCGCGATTTCTTGTCCACGTGCGGCGACCGCAGCACCGTCCAGCGGTTGATCACCGTGGGCAGCGGAATCGGCCCGGCAACGTCGGCGCCGGTCCGCTTGGCCGTGTCGACGATTTCCCGGGTCGACTGGTCGAGAATGCGGTGATCGTACGCCTTCAAGCGAATGCGAATTTTTTCTCCGTTTGGCATATTTTACTCGATGATCTCGGTGACGGCGCCGGCGCCGACGGTGTGCCCACCTTCGCGGATGGCGAAGCGCAGACCCTTCTCCAAAGCCACCGGCGTGATCAGCGAAATCTCCGCCGACACGTTGTCCCCCGGCATCACCATCTCCACGCCCGCTGGCAGCTTCACGTCTCCCGTCACGTCCGTCGTCCGAAAGTAAAACTGCGGCCGATACCCCGTGAAAAACGGCGTGTGCCGCCCGCCCTCTTCCTTCGTCAACACGTACGCTTCCGCCTTGAACTTCGTGTGCGGCGTGATCGATCCCGGCTTCGCCACCACCTGCCCGCGCTCCACTTCATCCTTCTCCGTCCCGCGCAGCAGCAACCCCACGTTGTCGCCCGCAATCCCCTCATCCAGCAGCTTGCGGAACATCTCCACGCCCGTGACCGTCTTCCTCACCGTCGGACGGAAACCCACAATCTCGATTTCCTCGCCCACCTTCACCTTGCCGCGCTCCACGCGCCCCGTCACCACCGTGCCGCGGCCCGAAATCGAAAAAATGTCCTCGATCGGCATCGCGAACGGCTTGTCGATATCCCGCTGCGGCAGCGGCACGTTCTTGTCCACCGCGTCCATCAGCTCCAAGATCGACTTCTCCCACTTCGGGTCGCCTTCCAGCGCCTTCAGCGCCGATCCCCGGATCACCGGAACCTTGTCCCCCGGAAACTGGTAGCTCTTCAGCAGCTCCCGCACTTCCAGCTCCACCAGCTCCAGTAGCTCGGGATCTTCCACCACGTCGCACTTGTTCAAAAACACCACGATGTACGGCACCCCCACCTGCCGCGCCAGCAAAATGTGCTCGCGCGTCTGCGGCATCGGCCCGTCCGTCGCCGCCACCACCAGGATCGCTCCGTCCATCTGCGCCGCACCCGTGATCATGTTCTTCACGTAGTCCGCGTGCCCCGGGCAGTCGATATGCGCGTAGTGACGGTTCGCCGTCTCGTACTCCACGTGCGACACCGCAATGGTGATCCCGCGCTCCCGCTCTTCCGGCGCATTGTCAATCGAATCGAACGCCCGGAACGATACCTTCGGGTTGTTCTTGCTGAGCACCTTCGTGATCGCCGCCGTCAAAGTCGTCTTCCCGTGGTCGATGTGCCCGATCGTCCCCACGTTTACGTGCGGCTTGCTCCGCTCGAATTTCTCCTTCGCCATATTCTTCCGCTCCTCCGCCTCAGCTTGCTCTACCCAATCTCCAAATCAGGACCGGACCGTTTTGCCCGTGGCGCGCGCGATCACTTCCTCGGACACGTTTCCCGGAGCCTGCTCGTAATGCGAAAAATGCATCGTGAAACTGCCGCGGCCCTGCGTGCGGCTGCGAATCTCCGTCGCATAACCGAACATTTCCGCCAGCGGCACCTGCACCGTAGATAATTTCGCTTGCGGCGCGCGATTCGCGTCCCTGCAACTGCCCGCGCCGCGAGTTCAGATCGGCGATCACCGGCCCCATGTACTCCTCCGGGACCACCACTTCCACGCGCATGATGGGCTCGAGCAGCTTGGGATTGGCGCGCTTGCAGGCGTCCTTGAACGCCATCGAGCCGGCAATCTTGAAAGCCATTTCCGAGCTGTCCACGTCGTGGTAGCTGCCGTCGGTCAATACCACGGCGATATCGACCATTTCGTAACCGGCGAGTACCCCGTTTTCCATCGCTTCGCGCACGCCGTTTTCGATCGGCGCGATGAATTCCCTGGGAATCGAGCCGCCCACGACCTTATCCACGAACAGCAGGCGGTGCTCCTTGTCGAAATGCCACTTGCCGCCCTTACCCGCTACGCTCTTGGACAGCTCGTCGATCTCGTCCGTGGAGAGTTCGTGCATGTTCTCGTGCCGGGCGCTCGGCAGCGGATGGACGCTGAGCACCGCGTGGCCGTACTGGCCGCGGCCGCCGGTCTGGCGAATGTACTTACCTTCGCCCTCGGCAGTTCTCAAAATCGTCTCGCGGTACGCCACTTGCGGCCGGCCGACGTTGGCCTGCACGCCGAATTCGCGCATCATGCGGTCGACGATGATTTCCAGGTGCAGTTCGCCCATCCCCGATATCAGCGTCTGGTTGGTTTCGTGATCCGTGTGCACGCGAAACGTGGGATCTTCTTGCGCCAGCTTGCCCAGCGCCGTGCCCATCTTTTCCTGATCCGCTTTTGTTTTCGGCTCGATCGCGACGGAAATAACCGGGGTGGGAAATTCGATGTTTTCGAGAACGATGGGTTTTTCTTCGCTACAGAGCGTGTCGCCCGTCGATACGTTCTTCAGGCCCACGCACGCCGCGATGTCGCCCGCTTCAATCGACTCGATCTCCTCGCGCTTGTTGGCGTGCATGCGCAGCAATCGGCCGATGCGCTCGCGCGTCTTCTTCGTGGAATTGAACACCGACTGCCCGGTCTTCACCACGCCGGAATAGACGCGAATGTAGGTCAAGTGCCCGACGTACGGGTCGGTCATGATTTTGAACGCCAGCGCCGCAAACGGCTGCTCGTCCGACGCGCGCCGCAATTCCGGCTCAGCTCCGTCCGGCGTGCTGCCCTCGACCGGCGGCACATCGAGCGGCGACGGCAGATAATCGATAATGGCATCGAGCAGCGGCTGCACGCCCTTGTTCTTGAACGCCGATCCGGCCAGCACCGGCACCACCTTCAGCGCAATCGTGGAACGCCGCAGCGAAGCGCGCAGCTCCGCCGGCTCGAGTTTGTGCTGATCGAGATATTTGGTCAGGATGGCGTCGTCGTGCTCGGCAATGTACTCGACAACCTTGTCGCGGTGCTCTTTGTAAAATTCCGGGCTCAGCGCGCCGGCCTTTACGGCGGTTTCGAGCGCCGGGCGCGTCTTCAAATACTCCGCGTCCCACAGCTTTTCGAGCGGCAGAATCTCGAATTCCGCGCCGAGGGCCTCTTCCGTCCACACCACCGCGTGCTCTTCAATAAAGTCGATGATGCCGATAAAATTATCTTCGCGTCCGATGGGATAATTGACTGGTACGGGGTGGGCCGAAAGCCGCTGGCGCATGGTGCGGATGGAATGGTCGAAATCGGCGCCGATGCGGTCCATCTTGTTGATGAACGCAATGCGCGGCACGCGATACTTATCCGCCTGCCGCCAGACCGTTTCCGACTGCGGCTGCACGCCGGCAACCGCGTCGAATACCGCCACCGCGCCGTCCAGCACACGCAGCGAGCGCTCCACTTCCACGGTGAAATCCACGTGCCCCGGCGTATCGATAATGTTGATGCGATACGACTTGTCGTACCGCTTCCAGGAAGCCGTGGTCGCCGCGGAGGTGATCGTAATCCCCCGCTCGCGCTCCTGCTCCATCCAGTCCATCACCGTAGTGCCTTCGTGTACCTCGCCGATCTTGTAGGTCACACCCGTGTAGAACAGGATGCGCTCGGTGCAGGTCGTCTTGCCCGCATCGATGTGCGCCATGATCCCGATGTTGCGCGTCTGATCGAGTTGTACTTGCCGTGCCATGTTCTTAGGTTCCCAGAATCTCCCGCCCGATCGCCCGCAGGCCGCTTACCAGCGGTAGTGCGCGAACGCCTTGTTGGCCTCCGCCATGCGGTGAACGTCCTCGCGCTTCTTCACCGCCCCGCCGCGCCCATTCGAGGCGTCCATAATTTCATCCGCCAGCTTGTCGGTCATCGACTTACCCGACCGCTCCCGCGCGTATCCCACCAGCCAGTGAATCGCCAGCGATTGCCGCCGGAACGGATTCACTTCCACCGGCACCTGATAGTTCGCGCCGCCCACGCGCCGCGACTTCACCTCCAGCACCGGCTTGCAGTTCTCGATGGCTTTCTTGAAAATCTTCAGCGCGTCGTCGTTGGCCTTCTTGGCCACCTGCTCCATGGCCTGGTAGAAAATCGTCTGCGCCGTCGAGCGCTTCCCGTCGTACATCATGCTCGAAATGAACTTCTGCACCAAATCGCTTCCATACACCGGATCGCCCGGAATCTTGCGGCGTAGAACCCAGCCTTTACGTGGCATACCTGATCTCCCGCCTTACTTCTGCGCGGCTTTGGGCCGCTTGGCGCCGTATTTCGAGCGCCCCTGCTTGCGATTTTCGACCCCCGCGGCGTCCAGCGTGCCGCGCACGACGTGATAGCGCACGCCCGGCAAGTCTTTCACGCGGCCGCCGCGCACCAGCACGATCGAGTGCTCCTGCAAGTTGTGCCCGATCCCGGGGATGTACGTGGTCACTTCCGCGCTGTTGGTCAGCCGCGCGCGAGCCACTTTGCGCAGCGCCGAGTTCGGTTTCTTCGGCGTCTGCGTGTACACGCGAACGCACACGCCGCGCTTTTCCGGGCACCCTTCGAGCGCCGGCGATTTCGTCTTCGTCCGGATCTGCTCGCGCCCGTGGCGCACCAGTTGTGAGAATGTCGGCACTCTTCTCCCCCGTTTGCTTTCGAAACTGTTTCTAATTCCGCGTTACTCGATGCGCAGCGATTCCGCCCGCGCGGAACTTGGCGGGTGAATGAACAGAAAAGGTCGCCCCTGATTGCTGATCCGAAGGATCTACCAGGTACTCCGCCGACGCTTCACCCCGAGGAGTGAACTGCATCTGCAAAACTGCGGAGAGGCTTACGCGGCTTTGCGGGGCTGGCGCCCCATTTCGGCCGCTCCTCCCTGACCCGTTCCCTCGCTTCTTGTTCCGGGATGGGAGGACTTCCCTTTCATACCACCGGGCACTAGGCCCCCAGCACAACCGCGCAAGTATAGGAAAAGAAACGACTCGTGTCAACCCGTATCAGTTGTGGAAAATTTGAATTTCCGGTTGCGCTGCTCGGCCTCACTCGCCAAATCGTGCGCCGCCCTTCTCGGGCGCCGCATTAAGAACTTAGATGCGGCTTGCTCGCTTTTGGATTTAGAGCCGCCGCGAATCAGCTCCAGCGCACTCGCCTCATGAACTCACCGGCCTTTTGCAGTGTATAACCATCTTATATAACAGTCACTTACACGCGGCAGTCTGCCTCCCGCCGATTCATCGCTCCGCCAGCGACGCACGTGCTGTCATCCGCAGCCGCCGCTCCTTGCCGCGCCCATGTGGAAACTCGTCAACCGCCTGCCGATCATTTCTTTACCCTCAGCCCCAAACGCACCTAAACTGAGGCATTCGAGATTTCCACACGGAGCACGAATGATTCGACGCTTTCTGGCGCTTTTATGCCTCGCAATGCTGCCCGCCGCGACGTTTGCGCAAGCGCGCCCCGCAGCGTCGCACGCCCGCCCGCCGGCGGCGGACCATCGTGGAATTGCACCAGCATCACGTAACCACCAAGGCACCGCCGAGCCGGAAAAGTCGCTTGTGGTCGAGCGCTACGTGACCACCGTGCGTTTTCAAAACGACGGCACCGGCGAACGCGATCTCTCCGTGCGCATGCGCATCGAATCCGCCGAAGGCGCCGCGCAACTGCGCGCGCTCTCCTTTAATTACGATTCCGCAACCGAACGTATGGAGCTCGGCTATCTGCGCGTGCGCAAGCCCGACGGCTCCATCGTAAACGCGCCTCCAAGCTCCGCTAAAAGCTTACCCGCGCCCGATACCCAGGCCGCGTCCGCAAAGGACGCCGCGCCGGCCTACTCCGCCGCAAAAGAATTTCACGTTGCGTTGCCCGCTCTCGCCGCCGGCGATACCCTCGAATACGAAATCATCACACGCATTGTGAAGCCCGCCGCGCCCGGCCAATTCTGGTTCCAGCACAGTTTTCTTTCCGGCACTTCCGCACGCGACGAAAGGCTCGAAGTCAATCTTCCCGAAAAACGCGCCGTCGGCATCTGGTCGCCCCATTTTCTCTACAAGCAGGTTGCAGTCGGCGGCCGTTCGATTTACCTGTGGCACAGAGCGAACGCACACTCTTCTTCGGACGCCAAATCAGGCGAGCAAACCTCGCCGTCCGGCCAGGCGCCGCCGCCCGATGTTGAAATCTCCTCATTCAGCGATTGGAGCGCCGTCGCCCGCTGGTATTCGTCTCTCGAACGCGGTCGCGCTGAACCCGACGCCGCCATTCGCGCCAAAACCGCCAAACTGACGCGAGGCGCTTCCACGGATCTCGAAAAGATTCAGGCGCTCTACGGCTACGTCTCGAAATCCATCCGCTACGTCAGCATTCCCTTTGGCCGCGCAGGCTATCAGCCGCGCTCCGCCGCTGAAATTTTCTCCAGCGGATACGCCGACGCGAAAGACGAGCAGGTCCTGCTCGCCGCCATGTTGCAGGCCGCCGGCTTCCATGCCGACGCCGCTCTGATTCCCTACGCGCGCAAGCTCGAAATCAAAATCCCCTCGCCAGCGCAATTCCAGCACGTGCTCACGGTTGTGCGGCTCGGAGAGCCCACGCGCACGACTGCCCCGCTCGGCGAGCGCATCCTCTGGATGGATTCCACCGTGGGACTCGCGCCGTTCCAGCTGCTGCCCGCGCCCCTGCGCGGCAAATCCGCGCTGCTGGTCTCGCCCGATGGCGCCGGGCGCATCGTCGATACGCCCGCCGATCCCCCATTCCCCTCCCTGCAGGACGTGCAAATCGAAGGAACTGTCTCCCCGCTCGCCGAGCTCACCGCCCGCGCGCATTATTCCCTGCGCGGCGATACCGAACTCGCGCTGCGCTTGGCGTTCGCAGACCACGCCGCGCCCCCGATGGAATGAACTCGGCGAGACCATTCTCGCTTTCGACGGGATTCGCGGCCAGGTTACCTCCGTGAAACCAGCCGACCTGGCCGACTTCGAAAAACCCTTTAATTTCGACATCAATTTCAACGAGGCGAACTTTTTCGACTGGTCCGCTACATCGACCAGCACGTCGATGCCGCTTCTCGCCATCGGCCTGCCGAATCCGCCGCAGCAGCGCGGCCGTCCCGTGGATATCGGCAGCCCACTGACGGTCAACGTGCGCCTGCATCTCGCGCTGCCCGAAAACTTCGCCGCCCAGCCGCCCGTCGGCACTTCGATCACCCGCGACTTCGCTAATTTCGAGTCGAGCTACCATTTCGCCGGCCACGTCTTAACCGCCGAGCGATCGCTCAGCTTCAAAATGCACGAACTGCCCGCCGCACGCCTCGGCGATTACCTCGCCTTCACGCGCGCCGTCACGCTCGACCAGAACCAGCCGCTCTCGATCGACTACACCGGCCCCGGAAAACCTTCGATACCTGATTCCGTGAAGCCCGATCAGCTGCTCGCCGCGGGACGCGCTGGACTCAACGCCGGAAACGCCAAGTCGGCCGTTCCGCTCTTTCAGCGCGTCCTGCAGCTCGATCCCAGCCATAAAGAAGCCTGGAACGATCTCGGCCTCGCCTATCTTCAGCTCGGCGAAAATTCCGACGCGGCTTCCGCGTTTCGCAAGCAGCTCGAAGTCGATCCGGCCAACGAGCACGCCGGGAACTACCTCGGCGCGGCTCTCGATCGGCAGCAGGATTTCGAGGGAGCCATCGCGGCGTTCCGCAAGCAGGCGAATGATCATCCGCTCGATCCCCTGGCCCACGGCGCGCTCGGCGAACTGCTCGTCAATCAGCACCAATACGCCGCCGCCGTTCCCGAACTTGAAAAAGGCGGCGTGCTCGCGCCGAAAAATCCCGAAATCCAGATCGCTCTCGGCCGCGCCTACCTAAACCTCGACAAATTGCCCGAAGCCGCGAACGCTTTCGACCATGCCGCGCGGCTTTCGCCCACTCCGCCGGTGCTGAACGAAATCGCCTACGAGCTTGCCGGCCGCAAGCTCGCTCTCGATAAGGCACAGAAATTCGCGGAAGCCGCCGTTGCAGGCGCAGCCGATAGTTTGCACGGCGTCGATCTGGCGCGCGTCAATGAAGATCAGCTCGTGCAATCCGCGCGCATCGGCGCGTATTGGGACACTCTAGGCTGGGTCTATTTCCAGCAGGGTGACGCGCGCAAAGCCGAGCCGTACATTCGCGCGGCCTGGCTGCTCGATTTCGACGGAGAATCCGGCGACCACTTGGCGCAAATTTACGAAAAGCTCGGCGAAAAGGATCGCGCCATTCACATGTGCGCGCTGGCTCTCGCCACGCCGCATGCGCTGCCCGATACACGCGCGCGGCTCACGCTGCTTCTCGGCGGCAATTCGCGCATCGATTCGCTCGTCGCGCAGGCCAAGCCCGAACTCGAAAATCTGCGCACGATTCGCGCCGGAAAATTCGACGGCCACGCGGACGCGCACGCCGAGTTCCTGGTGCTGCTATCGCCCGGAGGGAAAAGGCCGCGCGTGGATGGCATGCGCTTCCTCACCGGCGACGAATCGCTGCGCCCGCTCGCCGAACGCCTCCGCTCGCTAAATTTCGGTGAAATCTTTCCGAGCGCCTCGCATATCGAAATCGTTCGCGGCGGCACCTTCGCCTGCTCCGCCAAATCCGCCGCGTGCCGTTTCACGCTGACAATTTCGGGAGGCGGTCAAACATCGAACTGATAGGCTTTCTCAAGTAATTGAGCTAATGTCTCTCGACGCATTGGGCATTCGAATGACATCTGAATTCGCCATTTGGCTCTTGCGCCACGCCATACGGATGGTCACGCATGAGTAAGCCAAACTTGGGTATGACAAAAAACCTTCATAGCGCTCTGCCCACATGGCGCTGGGTATTGGTTGTCCTTCTCTCCCTTCTGTTTCCGGTACTCTGGCATCCGTGGTGGCTCTTCTTGATCAGCATGGGTGCATATGTCGTCTTGATGATCGCCCTTCTCCATCCTCTAAAAACCCGGAGGAGAGGCCCCAGCGTCACAAAGTCTCCAGCCTCTGGAGAATCGACCCTTGGGACGACGGTCAGGATGGTCCCACCGAGCCCACCGGACCCGGAGGTCGTTTCGGACGCACGTAAGCTTCACTCGGCAGGAGCCAACATCGAAACCATTCTGGTTTTTCTCCGAGAGCGAGGCTTCAACAAGATCGACTCGATCAAGACAGTCCGGCCACTATATGGCCTGTCCATGGAGGAGGCCAAGGATTTCATCGACCATAGCGACGCATGGTCGGACCGCTTCTATTCCGATATGCAGTTCCGCGAGACCGCTATTCGCGCGCTCCGCGACATTGCCGCCGAAAACGCGAACGACCCGAACGGCTTCAAGATAACTTTTGAACCCGATCAGCCTCGGAATCAGAAGTCTGAGGAACGTTAGACTTCGCCGGAGAGAAGGCGGCCGAGGCGGGCGGAGATGCGGAGACCGTCGGCACGGTCGCGGAAGTAGCGGGCGTTGATTTCATCCGGGCCTAAATCTTCGATCAAGCCGAAGCCGACGCGCGCAAGCTCCCCGGACAATTCTTCCGGAGCGAAAAAAGTGACAAACGGCTCACCGGCGGCGGCCACGCGGCGCGACAGCGCATCGAGCGCCAGCTTCCCAATCCAGCCCAGCGACTCGCGCGGCACGGAGTAATCGAACGCGACGCCCCCGCCCCAGGTACAGGCGCGCCGTACCTGTACTTTTCTTGTACTAAGGGACAGGTGCCTTCAGCCGTCGGCTTGTGCTTCTATAAGTTCTGGTGCGAGAAATTTTTGGGAAGTGAGGAAATGAACGAAATCGCAAAGCCCGCAAGCACGGCAGAAAATCGAAGGACCGGCCTGTCCCGGCCTGCTGCGTTTTGCAGGCAAAATCGCGCCCGAAAGCGCATCATTCTAATCGATACACTTTCGAGTACAAACGCGCGCAAGTCATTGAAAACAAACCACGGGCGCCTCGCCAAATCGATACACTTTCACGAGGCGCTCCTGACCCCTAGCAGGGTGCTGCAAAACGGATGATTTTCGAGATGAGGACGGAGTTCAGGGCAAAGTGGCAGGCGAGCAGGGGGCCGTGTAAAACTTCTCGCAGTCGCATTTTGTCTTTCGGCACTGCGCCCTGCTCTCGATCCTGTCTATGTAGCGGCCTCCAGATGGGCCAAGCGCAGCAGGTTGAACGCTGCAGCCCACAGGTAGGCTACCTGCTGAATCTTCCAGCGGCCCACGTGACGCACTTTGCGCAGCCCGCCAGCTTGCTTCATCCAGCCGAACATCTGCTCGATCTTCTTTCGTGCTCGCTGACTCAGCGCATATCCCTGGGTCTTCATCCGCCGCAGCATGCGGCGGCGCGCGTCTCCTGCGGGACCTTGGCTGATCACGCGCTCCGCGGTGAGCGGCACGTGCGGCGTGACGTGCAGGTCTTCTTCCAGCGTGCGCAAAAACTCGCCCGCCTCGAATCCGCGGTCGGCACCCACGGTCTTGGGCTTGATGCCGTGCCGCCGCGCCAAGCGCCGCAACAGCTTTTCCGCCGTGTCTCGCTCGGCGTGCCCGTCAGCCACGGCGATGGCGATGTCCAAGCACAGCCCATGCCGGTTCTCCATCAAGGCGTGCCCGCTGTGGCAGAGCAGCGCCGCCATGCCCTTGCTCTTCCGCGCCAACCGCGCCTCGGGATCGGTCGTAGACTGATGCGTTTCATTGCGGCGCTTCTCGCCGCGAAAATCCACCGAAGGATTGCTGCCGTCTTGGGCGGGCGGCTTGTTCACCGGCTCTTCCTTGGGACGAAAACTTTTCAGCGAGGCCCAGGACTGGATCAGCGTCCCGTCCACGGTGAAGTGATCGTTCGAGGCGTACTGCTCGACCAGCGCGCTGGCCACCACGCGTTCAAAAAACTTCTGCACCAGCCCGTGCCGCTCGAAGCGCTCGCGATTGTGGGTGAACGCCGTGGCATCCCACACCGCTTGGTCCGCGTCCAGATCGCAGAACCAGCGGTACAGCAAGTTCCAGTTGATGGCGTCCACCAGACGCCGCTCCGAGGGAATCGAGTACAGCGCTTGCAGCAACAGCGCCTTCAGCAGCGCCTCCGGCGGAATCCCCGGACGCCCCGTTTCGCTGTACGCCGCATCGAACACGCGCTGCATCTGCTTCAGCACCTCGTCGGCACGGCGCTTGATCGCGCGCAGAGGATGATCTTTTGGCAGCCGCTCTTCCGTGTTGGCCACGAAAAACATCGGATTCTGCAATTTGGGATTTCCGCGCACGAAGTGCTCCTGTTTTTCAGAGAATCGCCGCACAAATTGCGGCGTTCAAGCTTCGTGCAAACTAAACTGCAATCACAGTTCCAAACACGGAGTTTTGCAGCACCCTGCTAGAAGGGGTTGAGCAGCTCTTTGAAAATTGAATAGGTTGTCCCGTTGATCTCGCGGTAATCGCAGCGGCCGGTGTTGGTAGCGACGGCGCTGGGACTCGTGGCAACATAGTCCGTGCGCTCAGCTGCGACTGTCTGGACGAAAGCTGCGACACGGTACTTACTTAATTTCGAGGACTTCCTTTTCCTTGGCGGCGGAGAGGTCTTCGATCTTCTTGGTTTCCGAGTGGGTGACCTTTTCGAGCTCATCGAGCGAGCGCTTGCGATCGTCCTCGCTGATTTTCTTTTCCTTTTCGAGCTTCTCGATGGCTTCCTTCAGGTCGCGGCGGATATTGCGAACGGCGGTGCGGTGATTTTCGAGCACCTTGTGGATGTGCTTGACGAGTTCCTTGCGGCGGTCTTCGGTGAGCGGCGGAATCGGCACGCGGACCACTTTTCCGTCGTTCGCGGGGTTCAGGCCAAGATCCGAGGTGCGAATCGCTTTTTCGATGGGCGCGACCGCGCCGGGATCCCACGGCGAGATCACGATCATGCCGGCGTCCGGCACGGCCATGGTGCCCAGCTGATTGATGGGCATGGGCGTGCCGTGGTAATCGACGCGGATAGAATCGAGCAGCGACACGTTCGCACGGCCGGTGCGCACGGTGGCGAGGTCCTTGCGAAAATCCTCGACGGCCTTTTCCATGCGCGTTTTCGCCTGTCCCAGAGCGTCCTTGCTGGTTGCAATCGTGGTCATGTCCTCATTCGCCTCCGACAAACGGGAATCAAGACGCCGTTACCGTGGAGCCGACTCCATCCCCTACCACTACGCGCTTCAGATTTCCGGCCACGTTCATATTGAAGACGACGATCGGCATTTTGTTGTCCATGCACAGCGAGATCGCAGTCGAATCCATTACGGACAAGCCCTTGCGCAGCACGTCCATGTACGTGATGCGGTCGAACATTTTCGCCGTGGGCACTTTTTCGGGATCGGCGTCGTAAATTCCATCGACGCGCGTGGCCTTTAAGATCACGTCCGCTTTGATTTCCATGGCGCGCAGGGCGGCGGCCGTGTCCGTGGAAAAATAAGGATTGCCGGTGCCGCCTGCGAAGATCACCACGCGCTGCTTTTCGAGGTGCCGCGTGGCGCGGCGGCGGATGAAGGGCTCGGCGACCTGGTGCATTTCGATGGCGCTCATCAGGCGCGTGTGGCAGCCGGCTTTTTCGAGAGCGTCCTGCATGGCCAGGCCATTGAGCACGGTGGCGAGCATGCCCATGTAGTCGCCGGTGGCGCGGTCGACATCGAGGCCCTGCTGGCGGGCGCCGCGGAAGATGTTTCCGCCGCCGACGACGACGGCGACTTCCACGCCCAGCTGCTGAACGGATTTGATCTCGCGCGCAATGCCGCGAATCGTCTCCGCGTGAATGCCGAAATCGTTGGGGCCGGAAAGCGACTCGCCGGAAAGCTTCACCATGATGCGGCGGTAAATCGGGGCCTTTGCTTCGGCGGCCGCTGGAATGGACATGTCAGAGGCACTCATCGGGTCAGGTGCGAGCACCCGGGCTCGCAGGGGCTCGCGGGCATTCTAGCAGAGAAACAGAACGCCGGAGACGCCAGACAACGGATTTGTGCTCGATTGAATGCCGCGCGCAACGAGGCGGAACGCGCGGCGCGAGGACTCGGAGGCTCGCTCACGCCGGGTTCGACGGCTCCTCGGAAGCCGCGGAAACGGAGCCCTCCGATTCGCCGACTTTAAAACGCGAAAAGCGGCGAATGGTAATGTTCTCGCCGAGCTTGGCGATGGCATGATCGACCAGTTCCTTGATGGTCAGGCCCTCGTCCTTGATGAAGTGCTGCTCGTAGAGGCAGTTTTCCTCGTAGAACTTTTCCATCTTGCCGGTGATGATTTTTTCGACCACGGCTTCGGGCTTGCCGGTCTGCTTGGCCTGCTCGCGATAGATTTCGCGCTCGCGGTCGAGAATTTCCTGGGTAACTTCCTCGCGGCGCAGAAAGCGCGGATCGAGCGCGGCGACGTGCATGGCCACGTCGTGGCTCAAGCGCTGAAAATCCTCGGTGCGCGCGACGAAATCGCTTTCACAGTCGATTTCCACCAGCACTCCGATTTTCCCGCCGGCGTGAATGTAGGACGTGACGAGCCCTTCCGACGTGGCGCGCTGCGCCTTCTTGGCGGCGGCCGCCTGGCCCTTCTTGCGCAGAACATTGATGGCCTGCTCGATATCTCCGCCGGCTTCGATCAGCGCGGCGCGGCAATCGGAAAAGCCCGCTCCGGTGCGCTCCCGCAGCTGCTTCACCAGTTGCGCGCTTGGACTTGCCTTGCCTGTTTCGGGTGCTGTGGACATCGATATGCTCAATTCCTTTAGATTTATGGATTCGGCTCGAATCCGCGAATCCGCCGCGCGCTCCGCGCCGCATGAGCTGGATACGCGGAAGATCTTGCGAAACTAACGCTGAGCTTTTTCGTCGTCGCCCGCCGCAGCGGCCGCCGTTTCACCCTCGGCCGGAGCAGCCTCCGCCGGGACGGCTTCGACCGGGACTGCTTCGGCCGGCTCGCCTTCGACGAAGTCGCCTTCCTGCTGTTCGTACTGCTCGTAGGCGCTGGTGTCGACGTATTCCGGACCGCCTTCGCCCTCGCCTTCAGCGAGTTTCTGTTCGGCGATCTGCGACTGCTCGAAACGTCTGCCGGCCGGCGAGAACGGCATCGGCTACCTTGGAAGTGAACAGGCGAATGGCGCGCAAGGCGTCGTCATTGCCGGGAATGATCCAATCGATCAGGTGCGGGTCGCAATTCGTATCGACGATGGCGACCACCGGTATTCCCATGCGGCGCGCTTCGCGGACGGCGATCACTTCGGAGTTCGGGTCGATGACGAACATGGCGTCCGGCAGCGTGGTCATGTTTTCGACGCCGGAGAAATTCTGCTGCAGGTGCTTGAGCTCGCGATCGAGGCGCGCGCCTTCTTTTTTCGAGAATTCGGCCATGCGCCCATCTTCGGACATGGCTTTCAGGAGCTTGAGGCGCTTGATGGATTTCTGTAGCGTCACCCAGTTGGTGAGGGTGCCGCCGAGCCAGCGGTGGTTCACGTAGAACATGCCGCAGCGCTGCGCTTCTTCGGCGATGGCTTCCTGCGCCTGGCGCTTGGTGCCGAGAAAGAGGATGCTCTTGCCCGAAGCGGCCTGATCGGAAACGTACCGGGCGGCTTCGCGGAACATTTTCAAAGTCTTTTGAAGATCGATGATGTGGATGCCGTTGCGCTCGCCGAAAATGTATTCCTTCATCTTCGGGTTCCAGCGGCGAGTCTGGTGGCCGAAATGAACGCCGGCCTCCAGTAATTCCTTCATTGTAATTTCTACGGCCAATGTGTCTCCTTCCTTGTAAAGGGGCGCTTGGCTCCGGTTTAGCGGAGAGCGTCCTTTTTTGCCGGTTCCTTGCCGGCCGAGATTTTAACTGCAGTGGGCGGTGGCTCTTGATTGGCACCCAGCGCCAATCGCAAAACTCACCACCCCGATTCGGTCGCTACCACAGACGGCTCGCTCCGTTCTGTGACGAACCGCACTGTAACGCTCGCTTAGCGCTTGCTGTACTGGAAGCGACGGCGAGCGCCCTTCTGCCCATACTTCTTGCGTTCCTTCATGCGCGGATCGCGCGTGAGGAAACCATTGGTGCGCAGCGCGGGACGCAGCTCGGGGTTCAGCCGCGCCAGAGCGCGGGACAGGCCCATGCGCACGGCTCCGGACTGCCCGCCGATGCCGCCGCCCTTCACCTGTACCTTTACTTCGAGCTGGTCGAGCATCTGCGTGAACTTCAGCGGCTCGACCGCGGCCGTGTGCCACGCCACGTTGCGAAAATATTCGTCGACCGGGCGGCCATTGACGGTGAAGCGGGCCGAGCCCTGCTTGATGTACACGCGCGCCACCGCTTCGCGGCGGCGGCCCGTGCCATAAAATTGCTTTCCGGCTGCATCTGACATCGAACTAGCGGCTGAACTCAACGTCCCTCCCATGCATTTCTACGGCGGCGCGGCGACGCACCGCCTGTCGCGAGGCGGATTCCCTCGCGCTTTCTAATCCCTAGCATCCCTCTTGCAAGGCTACAGCGCAACCGGTTGGGGCTTCTGTCCAGCGTGGCGGGCCAGCGCTTCGCTTCCGGCATACACGCGCAGCTTTTTGGCGCGGCGGGCGCGCAGCTTGTTCTTCGGCAACATGCCCACTACCGCCTCGCGCACCACTTCTTCCGGACGGCGCTGCATCAGCGCTCGGATGGGAATTTCCTTCAAGCCTCCGGGATAGCCGCTGTGGTGGCGATAGATTTTCTGCTCCATCTTGTTGCCGGTCAAGCGCACGCGCTCGGCGTTGATGACAATCACGTGATCGCCGCACTCAAGATATGGCGTGAAATTCGCCTTGTCCTTGCCGATCAAAATGCGCGCCACGCGCGTGGCCAGGCGCCCCAGCACCTGGTTGTTGGCGTCCACGACGAACCAGTTCTTACCGACCGTAAGTTCCTCGGCCTCTCGGCCCTTGGGAATGTGAGTCCGCATCTGCCCAGTCACACCTTTCCTTCAATAGACAAACGCCAACTTTACGCTTCGAGGCCCATTCTGTCAATGCGAACCATCTGAAAACCAAACCGATTCGCGCGGGCCGTGAGCCTCGGGCGGTTACGCTTACGTCCGTTAATGGGCGGCCGGGGTCCTTACTGCATGCTCGGGGCCCCAGCCGGAAGTAGCGTTGACGGACGTGATGCGCAAGACCGCGTTCACGGCGTGGATCTGGCCGCCATATATCTTGAACGCCTCAAAGGTGACGAGCTTGCGGCCCTGGCCATATCGCTCCGTTTGCCCGAAATCCAGGTAGAGCAGAACGATGCCGAGGCGCCGGTCATAGGCTGCGAAACGCGCGCGAACATTCGGATGCTTGATGATGTTTTGCGCTTTGATGTTTTCGCAGCCGCGTAGTTTGCAGCCGGGACCGGCGGTGTGGATGCCGTTTTCGATGCGGTACGCGTCCGGCGCGAAGGGCGTGTTGGCCTCAACGAAGCTGCCTATTTTCAGGCCCTCCGGATATTTCAAGGCGATCTTGATGGACTCGGCGCGCGAATCGATCTCCGAGGCCGGCGGAACATCGGCCATTTGCTGGTTGCCTTGCTGATAGCCGCCGGGATCGAAGATCAGGGCGTCTTTATCGTGCGGGACAACCATGGTCTCGATCTGGCTGATCTTGCCGCCGCGCTCTTTCAGGCGGAGGGCGAAGAGCACGGGCTTGTTTTCATCGCCGAGAACGACAGCTTGCGTGGCTGCGGTGTGGCCCTTCACGTCGAGGATGTCCTGCCGATACGGGCCGAGACCGGAAGCGGTGCGCCAGAAACCTTCGCCGAGTTTCAACACTTTGCCGTTTTCGGTAAAGCGGACGTTCGACGTGACCGGCAGCGCGGAGGGATTGTGGGCCACCATGTCCTGCAAATACTGCGTGACCAAGCCGGAAAGGCAGGCGCGGTCGCAGCTTTTGGCCGCGGCAGGCCGCGCCCAGAACGCCAGCAGAACGCCAACGAATGCGACCGCGGCGAAACATTTTAAAATTCGGGAACGCAGCGAAACGATGATGATGGCGCCTCCGGGCCGGGAGTCTAACATAGAGAGGGGCGAAAGGATTCCCGCGCCGGCAGTTTTGGTGCTTGGAGGCTTTTCGAGCGAGCGTATTCAGACCAGCGTGGGCGCGCGAATGAGGGGGCAAGACGCGCGGGCGCGAGCCGCTTCCCTTCACCGCGGCGCCTATCTATTCCGAGCGCCGGGCGAGCGAAAGCGGCCCGCATCCGCAAGAAAGCGAAATTAAACCGCGGACGTGGTTTTGGAAGTGCTGCGCGACGAAAAGGACTTATCGAAATCGCTGCTGTCGCTGGACGAGTCGCCGGCCTTGTCGATTTCGATCGAACCCTTAAAGTACGCGCCGTCCTCGATCATGATGCGGGCGGTGGTCAGGTCGCCTACCACCGAACCGTCCTTCTTGATCTCGATGCGGTCGCGCGCGCGAAGATTGCCCTTGACGTTGCCGTATACGACGACTTCGCGGGCGATCACGTCGGCAGTGACGCGGGCGCTGGCGCCGACGGTGAGCTTGCGATCTTCGAGGTGAACGAGTCCTTCCACGCTGCCGTCAATCGCGAGATCCTCGTTGCCGGTGATCTCGCCTTTCACGTGCAGACTTGCTCCCAGCCGAGCCGTGCCGCCGCTGGTGCTGGTCGGCGCGGTCGCTGGATACGTCGAATCCAAAGGTGCCATGGTCTTAGCCTCCCCAGAAATAGGTGCCCCAGAAATAGTTGGTGTTGCAGGCGTCAAATTTTCTCTAGGCTGCTGCGGGAGCGGCGTCCTAGCGGGAGTCCCCTGCTTCTTCTCTCCCCACATTTACTGAACCTCCTTGGGCCCAACAGCGCCGAACTGGATCGTGAATAATATAAGGACCGGGGATGACCACTGTAGTGCGGAGTGACCGGCGCGCCAAATTCAAAATGGCACGGATGTGTCCGGGGAAGCAACTTCTGGTTTTTCGGCGGGTCTTCGCCTGCGATACGACGTCGATGCGGGGGCTGTTTTTCGTCCTGAGGCGTTCTAAGGGGGGATGAATCCCCAGGTCTGGCACGTACCTGTGGCCGGGCTCGTCGAGGCTCGCCACGCGCTTTGTGAAGCTTCACAGGACCATTTAGCGGCGGCTCGCCGTCGCTCTGTTGGACCAATCTATGCCTCTTGGGGGCATAGCACGCCGTGTCCCGACGATTTCGCGTTAGGAATATCTGTGCGCGGTTAGTACTTGCGGAGGACGCCGACGACGCGGCCCTGGATTTTCACGTCGGCTGCCGGGACGATGATCGGCGCCATGGCGGAGTTCGCGGGCTGCAGGCGGATTTTGCCTCCCGGCTCGCGATAGAAGCGCTTGAGCGTGGCTTCGTCCTCGCCGATCAGCGCGACGACGATTTCGCCGGGATTGGCCACTTGCGTCTGCTCCACGACGATGAAATCGCCGTCGAGAATGTGATCGTCGCGCATCGATTCGCCCTTCACCTGCAGGACGTAGGTGTTTTGCCCGCGCGCGAAATCGGAAAGCGAGATGGTTTCGCGGTCTTCGACGGCTTCGAGCGGGCGGCCAGCGGCGATGCGCCCCGAAAGCGGCAGCTCCACCACGTGGCGATCGAGAATTTCCTCGCGGACCGGCTTGGGAAGCTGCGTCACCTCGATCGAGCGGCTCTGATTGTAGCCGCGGCGAATGAATCCCTTTTTCTCCAGCGTGGAAAGATGCTTGTGCACCGTGGCCAGCGAGGTGAGTTTCAGCGCGTGCGCGATTTCCTCAAAACTCGGCGAGTAGCCATTCTTATTAAGGAAGGTGACGAGGTAATTGAGAACCTCTTTTTGCCGCTTGGTCAGTGCCATTCTGCCCCCAGGCTCGAGCCTACGCCGAGCGTCACCAGTTTAGGCGAATCAAAAGCGAACGTCAATGGTACTTTAGGACAGGTAGTGTGTGAATTTGAATCTCAGACCCTAGGGCACCCCTCTAAATATAGACAGTCAGGGCCTCCGAGCTTAGGTCAGTTGCAAAAGCCAAGAAGGCCTCTTGCGGAGTAGGGTTTTGGACTCCGCGGATTTGGCCCATTCGCCCGCGACTTGCCGGGTGCTGACGTTGAGCCGATTCCACACTGTGGTCGTGGCGGTTGTCAGAATCATTGGGGCTTTGCCACACTTCGCCGCTAAGTTCACCGGCTCAGAGCTCGCCTTCTCCCGTTCTCATTGGCGCTTGTGACTTGTGTCACTGCAAGAAATGCGGAGCGTGAATATTTTATTCATGCCCGGAGCGGTGTGCTAACCTTAGAGATAGTGGGAATGGGGGGGGAAGTGGTGGCAGGCCCGATTCGCCTCGGATCGCTGGCAGCGCTCGCCCCTCCGCGAACATCCAAGACTTGAAACTGCATGCGAGGCAGGAAGCCCTCATAAGACATGGCGACAACGGTTACACCTCCCAAAGAACGCAAGCGTGAAGTAATCGAGCGAGCGGTGATCCGGTTCTGCGGCGATTCCGGCGACGGAATGCAGATCACCGGGAGCCAATTCACCAATACGGTGGCGATATACGGGAACGATCTGGCCACCTTTCCAGACTATCCCGCCGAAATTCGCGCCCCTGCCGGCACGTTGCCCGGCGTCAGCGGGTTCCAGGTGCATTTTTCGTCGAACGACGTGTACACGCCGGGCGACAGCGTGGACGCGCTGATCGCCATGAATCCGGCGGCGCTGAAGACGAACCTGGCGGACCTGAAACCGAACGGCATCCTGATCGCGAACCTGGACGAATTCGGCGAGACCGATTTGCGCAAGGCGCAGATGACGTCCAACCCGCTGGAAGACCATTCGCTCGACGGCTACCGGCTCTTCTCCGTGGAGCTGACCAAGCTGACGCGCGCCGCGCTGCGCGATCTGGGACTCGACAGCAAGAGCGTCGACCGCTGCAAGAACTTCTTCGCGCTGGGCATGTGTTACTGGCTCTACAACCGGCCGATGGACTCCACGCTGCGCTGGATCGACGACAAGTTCAACAACAAGCCGATGCTGGTGCAGGCCAACAAGCTGGCCATGCAGGCGGGCTACAGCTACTGCGAAGCCACCGAAGCGTTCCAGGTCACCTACGAAATTCCTCCGGCGAAGCTCACTCCGGGAATCTACCGCAATATCAGCGGCAACGTCGCGCTGGCGATGGGATTCGTGGCCGCGTCGCAGCAGTCGGGACTGCCGCTCTTCCTGGGCTCGTATCCGATTACGCCGGCGTCCGACATTTTGCACGAGCTTTCGGCCTACAAGAATTTCGGCGTGATCACGTTTCAGGCCGAGGATGAAATCGCGGCGGTGACCGCGGCGATCGGCGCGGCGTACGGCGGTGCGCTGGCGCTGACGACCACCTCCGGTCCCGGCATGGCGCTGAAAACGGAAGCGATCGGGCTGGCCGTGGCCGTGGAGCTGCCGCTGGTGATTTGCGACGTTCAGCGCGGCGGGCCCTCCACCGGCTTGCCGACCAAGACCGAGCAGGCCGACCTGCTGCAGGCGCTTTTCGGGCGCAACTCCGAGGCGCCGGTGCCGGTGCTGGCTCCTTCGACGCCGGGCGATTGCTTCTGGATTGCGATGGAGGCGAGCCGCATCGCGACGAAGTACATGGTACCGGTGATCGTCCTATCGGACGGCTATCTGGCGAACGGCGCGGAGCCGTGGCGCATTCCGTCGGTGAAGGACTTGCCGGAATTTCCGGTACATTTCGAGACGAATCCGACTGATTTCCATCCCTACCGGCGCGATCCGAAGACGCTGGCGCGGCCATGGGCTGTGCCGGGCACGCCGGGGCTGGAACATCGCATCGGCGGCATCGAGAAACAGGATGTGACCGGGAACGTCAACTACGAGCCGCTGAACCACGAGAAGATGGTGCGGCTGCGCGCGGAAAAAGTGGAAGCCGTGGCGCAGGATATTCCGGATGTGGTTCCGGCCGGCGACCCCAAGGGCGATCTGCTGATCGTCGCGTGGGGCTCGACGTACGGCCCCGTGACCGCGGCGCTGAAAGCGCAGCGCGACAAGGGACGCAAGATCGGGCACGTTCATCTGCGGCACCTGAATCCGCTGCCGAAGAATCTGGGCGACGTGATCGGACGTTACGACCGCGTGCTCGTCCCGGAAATGAACATGGGCCAACTGCTGATGCTGCTGCGCGCAAAATATCTGGTGGACGCGCAGGGGCTGAACAAAATTCAGGGCAAGCCCTTCAAACAATCGGAGATCGAACGGAAGATCGAGCAGATTCTGGCGGACCGATAAGCTGAGGCGTCCGCTGATGCAGGGTCTTGGTAGATAGGAGCAGGAAATGTCAACGGCCACTTTGCCGGCGCTTACGAAAAAAGATTTTCAGACCGACCAGGAGATCCGCTGGTGTCCCGGTTGCGGCGACTACGCTATTTTGTCCGCGGTGCAGTCCGTGTTTCCGGAACTGGGCATCCCGCGCGAAAAGTTCGTGGTGATTTCGGGAATCGGCTGCTCGAGCCGGTTTCCGTATTACATGAACACGTTCGGATTCCACACCATTCACGGGCGCGCGCCAGCGGTTGCGACGGGACTGAAAGTGTCGCGGCCGGACCTGGAAGTCTGGGTGGTGACCGGCGACGGCGACTCGCTTTCGATCGGTGGCAACCACACGATTCACATGCTGCGGCGCAACGTGGGCCTGAAGGTGCTCATGTTCAACAACCGCATCTACGGGCTGACCAAGGGTCAGTATTCGCCGACTTCGGAACTGGGCAAGAAAACGAAATCGACTCCGTTTGGCGGGTTGGACCGGCCGTTTAATCCCATCGCGCTGGCGCTCGGGGCGGAGGCGACATTCGTGGCGCGGTCGGTGGACGTATTTCAGCCGCATCTGAAAGCGACGCTGAAAGCCGCCGCGGCCCATCAGGGCTCGGCGTACATCGAGATTCTGCAGAATTGCAACATCTTCAACGACGGCGCGTGGGACACGCTGACCGAACGCGACGCGCGCAGCGAGCATATTGTCCAACTGGAGCACGGCAAGCCGCTGATCTTCGGAAAGAATCGCGACAAGGGCATCCGGCTGAACGGGCTCAAGCTCGAAGTGGTCCAGCTCGGCAACGGGATCGGCGAAAAAGATCTACTGGTGCACGACGAACATTATCCCGATCCGGCGTATTCCTTCCTGCTCGCACACATGGACCGCAACGAAGGCTTCCCCACTCCGATCGGCGTGTTTCGTTCGCTCGACGTGCCGTGCTACGAGGATCTGGTGAATTCGCAGATTCGCGAAGTGCAGGAAAAGCGCGGCCCCGGCAACCTCGAAAAGCTGCTGCGCGCCGGCGATACCTGGGAAGTCCGCGCCTAGCGCGCCCGTAAGCGGATTTGCCTTAACGGACTTGGCTTAACGGTTTGGGTCGCGTGACGGCTCCGTCTTGACGTTTAGCCTAGAATTTCTCTCTTCTGTCGCTTGAAAAGCGGCGCTCCGATCTTTCGGAGCGCCGCTTTTCTGTTTTTGCGCAGCTCGTCTCTATCCATTCGTCGGGCGGTCGCCACCCAATGTTTGGTGATGCCCAAGAACCAAAACTGCACGTGGTTAACCAAAAAACCACAGATCGTTTGTGGTATAACTCCATACTGTTAGAGACATAAACACTAAGTAGGACCGCGGGACGGAGACAGTGGTGGGCACGGGAAACGCCCGACAGATTCTGCCGATCCAAGACCTAAACTCCCGTATAGACGAGTGCGTTAAACGTCACTCTGTTTGGGAAGTTTTGCTCTGGATTGTACTTATTTTGGTGGCAGGTATCGGTGTCTATGTCCTGATCTACGGCGTTCAACACGGAAATAACTACCTGATAGCGACGAGCGCCGGGGAAGCCAGTCTAATTACGTGGCCAATTCTTAAATTAATTAAACTCTATAGGCTCCGAATTGCGCTGACCACCATCCCGGCGATCTCCGCTAACCTATCAAGGCGGGATGCCGCGAAAGAGATCCACGCGCTGGTGCAGGCACTCCTGAGCTTCTAATGGCAACACGCCCCAACGACGAAACCCGCGACCTCGCCTCCGAACTGAAGAGGGCGGCAGAAGCCGCTTCCATCGATGCCCTCATCCCGGCGGAATTCAGTGGAATCACCCCAGACGAGCCAATTCGCTCATCGGGTCAAGACCGCCTAAACCGAACCGGATTTGCTCGGGAACTCGCGAAGGGGGTCTTGAAATTCACCAGAAAAGAAAGCCTCGTTATCGGTATCCACGGCAAGTGGGGCACGGGGAAAACGTCAGTCCTGAACCTTATCGAAGAGCAGTTAGAACAACTCTCTGAACATCCGCCGCTGGTGTTTCGATTCGACCCCTGGGGATATTCCGACCAAGAGCGCCTGACTGCTCAGTTCTTTAGGGACCTTGCCACGTTCCTAAGCCTTCACAAGACCATCCCACGACTGTCAACGATCGCTGCGACTGTCGAAGAGTACGGTACTTTGGTAACGCCCCTTGCCCGGCTGCTATTTCCGCGTACCGCAGAATCCGTGAGAACAGGTTGGAGACTATTCAGGCGAGTAGCCCCCGTTCCGCGAAATGCCCTGGAGCTTAAGGCCCGAATCAACACCGCTCTCGCCAGCTCAGGCGTGAAGCTAATCCTCATGCTTGATGATATCGATCGCCTTAACGCCGCCGAGATTCGACAAACAGTGCAGCTTATAAAAATGAACGCGGATTTCTCGAACACCATCTACCTAGTAGCCTTCGATCGCGGGCCGGTTGAAAAAGCTCTAGAGAAAATAGCCCCTGGTGCTGCACGACAGTACCTAGAAAAAATTATTCAGATATCGTTCAACTTGCCGCCGATCTCAGAGGCAACCCTGTCTCAAATTATCCTAGCCGAATTCAACGACCTGCTCTCTGACAACAAAACGGTAGACACACAGCGCTTCGGCAACATGTTCCATGCTGGATTCCGAGCAGGGTTCCGGACAATTCGAGACGTGAACCGCTACTTCAATCTTTTTCGATTCGTGCTCGGCCTCATTGGCAATGACACCAATTTCATAGACCTTGCCGCAATGCAAGCTCTATCCCTGTTTTACCCAGACGTTTATTCCGGAATCGAGCGAAATAGCGAGCTATTCTACGGCAATTGGCGAATGTCCGACCACCGACCCGACAGAGAATCACTTAAACCCGTGTACGACGGCGTATTCGCCGGTGTTCCCGAACCGGGGCGCACCTTTGCCATATCGCTGTGTCGATTTCTTTTCCCAAAAGTCGAGTACGTCTACGGATCATCGAACAGTTTCTGGGGACCGGATTACCTCCGGGAATGGGAGAAACAGAGACGCGTCTGTAGCCCGAAGTTTTTCCACTACTACTTCGAACTCGCGGTGCCGGAAACCGACGTATCTCGGTCAGAATTCGAAAAAGCACTAAAGTCGACAGAAGAACTCAACAGCTTTCTCCTGGTTTTGCACCACTTCAACGACTCGAAGCGGCTCGGTCCGTTCATTGACCTACTCAGGAATAACGTAGAGGAGCTGAATCGAAACCAAATGCTCGTAGTTTTGGAGTCTATCCTTGTGTTCGGTGACGAGGTCCCGAGCGAGGGCTCAAACGTCTTTTTCGGTACCCTTTCGGAGCACGTGCGCTTCGCAACTTGGCTATTGTTCGACCTGCTCGATCGTCTTGGAGATGACCGCTTCGAGCGCCTGTTTCAATTCATGTCCGCTCGGCACCAAGCGACCTTCACAATAGCTAATACGGCCGCGATGTTTGAGCGAATACTCCAAGACACGACAAATCCCGAACGCCGTGAACAGAAACGAAAGTACCCGGACCTCACCGCGGACATCGTCAAGAGCATGAAGACGGCAGCAGTTTGGGCTATCGAATTTGCGTCCGACCACGACCGGCTCGCATCGGTCCCGCACCTCCCCTTCGTGCTCGCCCGCTGGGCCGAATGGAACGATCCCAAACGGGCTAAGGAGTGGGTATCAAGGACCTTTCTGCAGACGCCAAAGTCCGCCATCCGATTTGCTTCCACCTTTGCCCATGAAATAACATCGATGGGAGTCTCCGATCGGGTACCCAAGATACGTACGGTCATAGCAGTAAAGTCCATCTCTGAATTGGCAGACATAGAACATCTTACTTCATTAATACTTGGTGCGAACGACAACGAGCTCACCGAAGACGAACGCCTCACAAAAGCTCGTTACCTCGCCGCCAAGGAAAAACTCGACTCGGGAATAGACCCGGTTTCCCCCGGCGCTCTAATGGACGAAGATTAGAACTGCGGCGGCTTGGCCGCACTCGCCAAGACCGAGGCACACCAACCATGTAATTTATTCTCATTGAAAGATCGTTACTTCTGTGCTAACTTAGACTGTTTTTCTTGCCTGCTCCGAAGCAGCCGGGGGCAGCCAAGACCATTTCGGGAACGGCCATCGGCTGCACAACCGCTCCGTGTGTCTCCGGCGGGAAAGGAGCAGCGCAGCGATGCAACGAACGTCATTCACGCATCTCCACTGCGCACGCTCGCGTCTCTGTCGCCACTCGCCACTCGTCCCTAGCCACTCCCTCACGAGACGGTTCTTAGGGGGGCGGAGGTTTACCTCCGCCATAAACGCGCGCGCCGTAGCGCGCTTCCTTTCGCGCTGGTTCACCCGCGCGAAGTTTTCCGCTTTGTTTTCTAGCCACTCCCCGCTAAACACTCGCCACTTGCTTATTCTGCCCGGGATCCCCGAAACGCTCTGCGTTTTGGGGCGCTTACCCGGAACAGTCACTCGAGTAAAATCACACCTAAGTCATAGAAAACAAACGATCGCGCACCCGCTTACCTGGAACGTCCCGGCGCATGCGAAACTTCGCGAAACTTTCGCCTTCCCGCTCGGAAATCGAGGAATGAAACGTACCGCTGGGGACTTCAGCCCAGCAGGCTGCCCCTCCTCAGGTACCGATTGCCCGAAAACCGGACTGCATGTAGTATCGCCGCCACGATTTTCAGTTCGTCCCGAAAGCGAGGTCTTCCCATGCAGATAAATATGCGCACGAAATGTCTAAATCTTGTTGCGGCGATGATTACCGCCGTGATGTTCCTGGCCTTGGCAGTAGCGCCGCCGGTCCGCGCGCAAATGGCCAATCCGCTGGACTATCCGCCGCCGAAACCCGCGTTTCCGGGCCAGACGAACGCTCCGCCTCCGGCGAAAAAGTCGCCGCCAGTCAACGTCGAGACGATCATTTCGCGCATTCTCGCTCCTTGGTCGCTGGCGTTCCTGCCGGACGGCAAGATGCTGATCACTGAGCGCTACGGCGAGATGCGCGTCGCGCGGATGGACGGAGTCTATTCCGCGCCCATTGCCGGCGTGCCGCCTACCAAAGTGGTGGCGGCGGAATCGCTGCACGACGTGGCCGTCGATCCCGATTTCGTCCACAACCGGCTGATTTATTTCACGTACTTCGCGCCACCGCCGGGAGAGGCTCCGGGCGTGTGGCCGCTAAAATATTTCTACGACAACGTGTTCAATGCGACCGTGGCGGAGCGCCGCACCATGCGCATCGGCGAGGAACGTCTGGCTCGTGCGCGGTTGAGCGAAGACGAAACGCGGCTGGAAGACGTGCAGGTACTGCTCGACGGCGTGAACCGTCGCATCGTGTTCGCTCCCGACGGCACCATGTTCGTAACTGGCGCGGACCGCTTCCGCTTCTACGACGCGAACTACGACGGTGAGGACCACGAAGTCACCGATCCGGACATCCTGCGGAACTTCACCGGGCGCGTGGTGCGCATCAATCGCGATGGCTCGATTCCCAAGAACAATCCGTTTCTGAGCGATCCCACCGTGCTGCCGGAGACGTATTCCTACGGCCATCGCGATCCGGAAGGCGCGGCGATCGATCCGGCCACCGGCAAGCTGTGGGTGGTGGAGCACGGCCCGCTCGGCGGCGACGAAGTCAACATCATCCAGCCGGGCGGCAATTATGGCTGGCCGAACGTCAGCTACGGCCGCCGCTACAACGGCAAACCCATCGCCGGCACCGGCGCGACGCAAATGCCCGGCACCATTCAGCCCATCTATTTTTGGTATCCGGACGTTGCTCCTGGCTGCGCGATGTTCTACACGGGCAATCTATTTCCGGAATGGAAGGGAAATCTCTTCGTCGGCGGAATGGCGGCGCGGGCTTTAATCCGGTTGGTGATTAAGGACAACCGCGTGGTCGCCGAAGAAAGGCTGCTAACCAACCTTCATGAGCGGATTCGCGACGTGGTGCAAGCTCCCGATGGCTCGATTTTCCTGCTCGACGATGACGGACAGGTGTTGCGGTTGACGCCAAAGAAAAAATAACCGGGCGGCGCGGAGGTTATTGGCCACCCGCGGGAGCGGACGCCGAATTCGAGGCGAAAGCCGCCTGCCCGGTGACGGGCGAAGGGAGTTCCGCCATTTCGCGATTGCGCGCGGCGACGAACGCGTTCCATTCGCGCTTGGCGACGGGATTCGCTGGCGGCAGCGGCAGGTGCTCGAAATTCAGGAAGCGGCCATGCTGCTCGATGCGGAAATCAAGATGCGGGCCGGTGGCGAGGCCCGTCCTGCCGACGAGGCCGATGCGCTGGCCCTGCGCGACGCGTTCGCCCACGTGCACCAGGATTCTGGAAAGATGCATGTAGAAGGTCACATAGCCGTTGGCGTGCTGGATTTTCACCAGCCTGCCATCTTCGCCGCGCCATCCCGCGAAAATCACGCGGCCGGAGCCGATGGTTTGCACCGGCGTGCCGATGGGCGCGCCGTAGTCCGTGCCAAGATGCGGCCGGTAAATTTTCAAAATCGGATGGAAGCGGTGATAGCTGAAATGCGAGGTGATGGGCGCGTCGAACTTCAGCGGCGAATGGAGAAACGCCTTCTTCATCGCCTTTCCTTCCGGCGTGTAATACGCCGGCTTTCCGGCGGGACCGTGGAATAGCACGGCGCGATACGCATGGCCGTCGTTGACGTATTCGGCCGCGAGAATGCGCCCGTAGTCGAGAAACGCGCCGTTCGCCAGAGCTTTCTTTTCCACCACCACGCGAAATGTGTCGCCCGGGCGCGGATCGGTGTAGAAATCGAGATCCCAGCCGAAAATCGCGGCGAGCTGCATGGCCAGCTCGGGTTTTTCGCCCGCGTCAGTAACGGCCTGGAAGAGCGAACCGTGAACGGTGCCGGTTACGCCGACATCCTCCGTATGCGAGGGAATGGCGTAGATTTCTGAATGAAAATCGGAGCCGCTGCGCTCGATGGAAAGCACGCTGTCCGTATCGATGCTATAGCGCACGTCGCGCAGTTCGCCCTGCGGCGAGCGGCCGACCGAGAGCTGGTGGCCGGCGCGCACCTGGCGAAGATCGAAAACGGATTGCGCCGAAGCGGCTACCTGCGCGGCCACGCTGGGCTTCACGCCCTCGCGCTCGAGCGTGGCGGCAAAAGTGGCGCCCCGCTGCAGGACGCGGCGGGTGAAGACGATGGCCTCGCGCTGCATTCGGGCCGTGTCGTTGCGGGCAGCAGCGGCCTGGGCGGCAAGCTTCTTTTCGGCTGCGTGGCGGATGCGATAGGAAGCCGAGATACAGATTGCCGCACCGATCGTCAGGCCGACTCCCAATGCAATTTGGATGCGATAGTTGGCCGCCGCCATGCCGACTCCCTCCGAGAGTTTTGAAGGATAACGCAGCACCCCACGCAAACGAAAGCGGAAATGCCCACAGAAGAGACACTGGGGTCATTGCGTGTGCGTCTCTCTGCGCTTGCTACACCGGAGAAGGTTGTGTTACATGCTCTGGCAGTCATAGAGCGTCCGGGCGAAGTGAAAGGCCATCCATCCGGCAGGCGCTGCCATTCGGGAGGTCACTATGAAGAGCAAATCGGGACACCGCAAAGGCTTGTCGAAGGGCGAATCGATGAATCGCCGCAAATTTATGGGCACGGTGGCCGCGGCTGCGGGCGCCGGTGCAGTCGCCGGAGGAATTTCGTTTGGTCCCGCGGTAGGCGCAGCAGCGGTCCATTTTCCGGCGTCTTCGTATCTGGGCGGCGGCGGTCCCTTTCGCACGGAGTGCGACCTGCGCGACTGCGACATCGAAGGCGAGATTCCCAATGACATTGACGGTGCGTTTTATCGCGTGGGCCCCGATTTTCAGTATCCCGCGCCCAAGGGCATCCCCTTCGATGGCGAGGGCCACGTCAGCATGTTCCGCATCAAGGACGGCCACGTGGACTTCAAATCGCGCTATGCTCGCACGCGGCGCTACGATGCACAAGCGAAGGCGCGCCGACGGCTGTTCAATATCTACCGCAATCCATTTTTCGACGATCCCAGCGTGAAGGGCGTGAGCCGCGGGACGGCCAACACACACGTCGTCTATTACAACGGCAAAATGCTGGCGCTTAAAGAAGACAGTCCGCCGGTCACCATGGACCCGCTCACGCTCGAAACCGTCGACAATTACTACACGTTCGGCGGCGAACTGCAGAGTCTGACGCACACGGCGCATCCGAAATTCGATTACGCCACGGGCGAAATCATTTCGTTCGGCTACGAAGGAAAGGGCCTCGACACGGACGACGTGTACGTCTTCTCCGCCGACCCGAAGGGCCGCATCACCTGGTCCACGTGGATCAAAGTTCCCTACGTCGGCATGCTTCATGATTTCGCCGTTTCGGAAAAATACATCGCTTTCCTGTGCATCCCCTTCGCAACCCGAGTCGACAAAATGAAGGAAGGCTGGGTGCACTTCGCCTGGGATTCCACGCTGCCCACTTGGTTCGGCGTGCTCGAGCGCGGAGGCGACGGCAAGGATCTGCGCTGGTTCAAGGGCCCGGAGCGTTGCGCCACACACGTGATGGGCGCGTTTTCCGACGGCAACAAGCTGTACGTCGATATGGACATGGCGCTGAAGAACCAATTTCCGTTTTTCCCCAACTTGCACGGCGAGCCGTTCGATCCCAAAACGGCGTCGGGATATCTGACGCGCCTCTCCGTCGATCTCTCCAAGAAAGATGTGCGCGACTACAACATGGAGCGCCTCTATCCGCAGACGGGCGCCCTGCCGCGGCAGGACGACCGCTACGTGACCCATCCTTACCGCATCGGCTTCATGCCGACCAGCGATCCGAGCAAGCCGCTGAATCCGAAGCTCGGCCATCTCGCTTTCCGCCCCACGAATTCGTACACGAAATTCGATCACGCCACTCGCACTACGTCCGAATTTTGGGTGGGAGACGATTCCAGCCTGCAGGAGTGCTGCTTCGTTCCACGCCATCGCAACGCAGCCGAAGGCGACGGCTATCTCGTCGGCATCGCCAACCGGCTGCTTGAGGGCGGGCGCTCGGATCTGGTGATCGTCGACACGCAGCACATGGAAGCCGGCCCGATCGCGACCGTGCATCTTCCGTTCCGCAGCTACAGCCAAGTGCACGGTTGGTGGGTGCCCGGTGAAGATCTGCCGAAGGCTTGACGCGATCTAAGTTTGTGCCGCACATCACAAATCACCGCGGCGAAAGTCGGATTGCGGTTGCGTTAGGGCGTTGGCGGAAAATCCCGCGCGGCTGGAAGGCCGCTGTTGAGTAATCCGCCGAAACGACCGATAATCGCTTGCTACATCGAGCGACTGGATTCGCAACCAAACTCAAGATGGAGTGATCTGAATGGCCAATGATAAGAAATTCGATGTGGACCGCCTAACCGCAATCGACGTCCACGTGCACATCGAACACGAAGGCGAAGGAACCGAAACCGACGAAGCCGCGAAGAAGTATTTCGGCGAAGGCGCGCCTCGCGGCCGCGCGGGAATGGCGGAATACTACCGCTCGCGCAACATCGGCTGCGTCGTCTTCACCGTGGCGGAGCGTCTTTCCGGGCGTCCGCAGGTTTCCAACGACACGGTGGTCGAATTCGCGGCGGAAAATTCAGACATCATGATGGCGTTCGCAAGCGTCGATCCCACGCAGGGACCTGCCGCGGTGGAAGAAGCAAAGCGCCTGATCAAGACCGGACTCATCCGCGGATTCAAGCTTCACCCGCCCATCCAGCAGTTTTTTCCCAACGACCGCATCGCTTATCCGCTCTACAAAGTGATCGAAGAGGCGCAGATGCCGGTGTTATTCCACACCGGGCACAGCGGCATCGGGACGGGAATGCCCGGCGGCGGCGGCATCCGGCTGAAGTACGGCAATCCCATGTACATCGACGACGTGGCCGTGGATTTTCCGGACATGCCGATCATCATGGCGCATCCGTCGTTCCCCTGGCAGGACGAAGCGCTTTCCATCTGCCTGCACAAGCGGCAGGTGTACATCGATCTCTCCGGATGGTCGCCGAAGTATTTTCCGCCGAGCCTGATTCAGTACGCCAACACGCTGCTGAAGAACAAAATGCTCTTCGGCTCGGATTATCCGCTGATCACGCCGGACCGCTGGATGGCGGACTTCTCGAAAATCGCGATCAAGGACGAAATTCGCCCGCTGATTTTGAAGGAAAACGCGATGCGCCTCTTCGGCTTCACCTCGAAGCAGGCGGCCAGCAAGTAAGCGACGCAGGAGGGTCATCTACTCCAGTTCGAGGCGGAGTAAGTGGCAGGCGACGCGAAATCAGATGAGCGCCGGCGGCGCGCAATTGCAATTGTGATTGCAATCGCTGCCGCCGGCCTCGCTTTCCTCATCGCACTCGCGGTCGTTTTAACTCTTCTGCCCGGCCTGCGCGCACTTAAATAACCCTGCACTGTCACCTGCGCTAGCGGACTGTCTCACCACTTCGGATTGCCGCAGACGAAGTTCGCCGCGTTGTTGGTATCGCCGCCGCCCTTGTAAATCGCGGCTTGCGGATAGGGGCACAGCGGACGCGTCTCCACCACTTTGCCGTTAGCCGACTTCGCGGCGATCATCTTCGCCGGCGCAATTCCCTCCTCGCGCCACTTCTCGACAGCCGAGAGCGGATCGAAGTTGGTGGGACCCACGCCGCCGCGGCAATGCTGCATTCCAGGCACCATGAAGAGGCGCGCGAACTGCTGCGTCTTTTTCGCCCCGCCCATTTTTGCCGCGACGCTGTTGTAGTAATTGATGCTGTTTTGCGGTGAGATAAATTGATCGGCCCATCCGTGATACATCAGCAGCTTGCCGCCATGCGCTTCGAACGCTTTCAGGTTCGGATCGATGGCGTTCACGATTGCGCCGACTTTTTTGTCGGCGTAGCGCGTATCGCGATCCACATTGAACGTGCGAAAGTCCCAATTGGGATTGTCAAAAACCATGAAGTGGAAAAAGCCGTCTGCGATCGGTCCCGGCGTTGGGCCGCCGATCATGTATTTCCAGTCGAGTTCCGTGCCGCGATCGAGACCTGGAAAGATCTGCTTGCCGTCGGAAAAGCTCGCGCCGTCATAAACGATCTGTGCCGTTTTCACCTGCGCGGCCGTCAGGCAGCCCGGCCCATCCTCGCCGTGGCATTCAATCGACTTCGGATGGAAACGGCACAGCATGGGATCTTCGATCACGCCGTCTTTTACGCTGTCCAGCGCGTCGCACGCGTTCAGCACCGCCTGATGAATCATGGGAAGCTTGGAGGCCGGAATGTATTGCGGAGCATTCAGCCCGTCCTTGAGCGCGTACCAGGCTGCGTATTCGGTCGCCGCCTGCATATGGGTGATGTAGTTCGCGGGCGCGCCGGCCACGATGGCGTCGTAGTCATCGGGATATTTTTGCGCTTCGGTCAGGCCCTGCTTCCCCCCTGTCGAGCAGCCGTTCCAATACGCGAGCTTCGCCGGCGTGCCGTAATACGCTTTCACGATCTGCTTCGAAGCGACGGTCATCAGGTGAGCCGACCGGTAGGCCCAATCGACCAGCTGTTGCGGATGCCCGAGCGCCCAACTTTCGTCGGCGCCCTTGTGCCCCGTGTCGGTGCCCGCGATCGCGTACCCGCGATCGAAACCCGCTTCCATCTCATCGTAATCGATCGAACCGATGAAGCCGCCGTTGCCGACACCCTCAAACTTCTTGTTCCACGATGCGATTCCGGGAAGCCAGACCTCGAAACCGATGTGCGAGTCCGAAGTGGGCGTGGCGTACGCCACGACGCGGCAAATGGGCGTGGACACTCTCAGCGTGCGAGCTGTGGCGAAAGGCGACGCGGAGATCGGAATCGCGAGAACGTGCTGAGGACCGTACGTTTCAGCCGACGCAATGGTGACGCCGGAAATCTTCAGCGACTTCAGACTTTCGCAGGACTCCTGCGCGGACGCCGTTGCGGCCATCAGCGCAAAACTAACGAGCAAAACCAGCAACCAGGCGAACTTGACACGCTTCATGCTCACTCCCCCTGAGTTTCCCAATGTTTACGGGACGTTGACGCGGAATTTCGATCCCCAGATTTTTTGCACGGGAGGTATACACCGCCCCGAGATTCGCCGCAAGATGCTTTCGCTGCACCCGAGGCGAGAACATAGCCGCAGCGACCAGGATTTTCACGAGCGAGTTGACTGAATCCCGGGCGAGACTTCCGGATTGCGAGAGCGCGTGCCGCGGCGGAGCTAGCGCGAAGTCTCCGGAACATCGGCTGCGCCCGCGTACTCGTCCTGGTGCGTATCGGCAACCGTGGCGAAGTAATTGTGCGCGTAGAGACCGCGATAAATGCGGCCGGCAATGCCGGAGGCGCGCGGTCCGCTGATGTAGGGGTTGGATCCGTGTAACAACACGACCAGCACGAGCTTGGGATGCTGCTGATCGGCGTAGGAAACGAACCATCCGAGATGTCCGCCGACGTGGTCGTCCGTGCAGGTGCCGGTCTTGCCGAGATCCTGCTCGCCGTCGGGATCGTAGCTGCGGCGAGCCGTGCCGTAGAGAACGGCGCCCAGCATTCCTTCGCGGAGGTCCGGTAGGTACGACTGAAGGTCGAAACGGTCGCGCATGCGCGGCCTGAAGTTCGCGACGGCTTCCGGGCTGCGCGGGTACTGCAGATAATATTGCGTGCCGCCGTTGGCGACCATCGTGACGAGCGACGCCAACTGGAACGGCGTGATGCGAATGCCTTCGCCGAAGCTCGACATGCGCGCGACGCCGCCGAAGCGAGGCGGTTCGCCCGGCAGATAGCCGGGCTGCTCTTCGGGGATGTCGTAGCCCACTTTTTGCCCGAGCCCCAGCATTTTCTCGTATTGAATTTCGCGATCGAAACCGAGCTGCGTGCCGACTTGCTGAAAGAACTCGTTGTTGGAATGCGCCAGGGCTTCGGTCAGATTCATGTACCGGCGCGGCGCCACGCGCAGCATCGTGTCGCCGGTGATCACGTTTTCCTTGAGCGCGGCGATCGTGACGAAGGGCTTGATCGTGGAGCATGGCTCGAGGGCGGAGGAAAACGCCATCTTTTGGTTCACGATGGAGAGGATGCGGCCGTTCTCGGGGTTGACGGCGACGACCGAGCCGCTTTCGTGGCCCAGCGCCTCGACGGCGATCTGGCGAACAATTGGATCGTCGTAGGTGGTGACGTCGTACTTCGCCGGATCGATGTAGCGGACGGGACGGTAATGGCGATGGCGACGGTAAACCCGGTGATGGGCGGCATAGCGCGCGGGGTGGCGCGCCGGAGCGCCAAAAGCTACGCCAAGAGCGCCCGCAAGAAGAAGACACACAACCGACACGGATTGCTTAAAGCCCGAATAGTTCCCCATGTAGAAAGAACCCCGCCGCTCCGCTCACATCGAATGCCAGCTCATTTTAGGGAAGCGCGCCGTTGCGCGCAGTCCAAAACCCGAAGACATTTTCCAGATTCGCGAATTATTATGCTACTGGCCGGAAGGACAGGTTGTTGCAACCGCTAACGTGGCCCGGGGCCGGTGAGGTTCGGCCGCTAGGCGCCGGGAGCACGTTTGAGGGCGGCGGCCGCGGCGCGGGGGAAATTCGGAGCGGCCATCACTTCTTCGATTTGCGCGCGGTGACGGTCCCCATGCGCGGCGACGAGAAGCATCCATTGATAGCAATCGAGGTCGCCAAACGCGCGGTGGGCGAAGAAATGCTGGCGCGGATCGCACACGGTGCTGGCCGCCAGATCAATGGTGCGGTTGCGCACAGCTTCGAACTCTCGGATCAGCTGGTCGTGCGGCCAGCGATTGGCCGGATGAATCGCATCGGGAGCCTGGCGAGGCGAGCTGCGGTCGGTGATAATCTGCAGCAGTTCGTCGTCGCGGCCGTCGAAGGCGCTGCACTTCGCGGAATCGGCGGGCTGCTGCAGCGCGTTCGCAAGGCTTTCGAGACAGCGATTCTCGACCACGACGATATGTTCCAGGCAATCGGCGACGGACCAGCGGCCGGACGCGGGCTTGAATTCGAGCTGCTCGGGTGAGAGCCCGTGCGTGGCGCGCAAGAGATTGTCTCGAGTTTGCGCCAAGTAACTGACGGCGCGTTCACGGTCGGCCGCGGTCATATGTGTTCTCGCCTTCTCACGCCGCCGCTAGCGAGCGGCGCGGGCTTGGCCGGCTACGGCTGCTTTGGCAGCAGGTTTTTCTTCGTCAGCGGACGGCTTTTTTTCGTTGTCCGATACGGGACCGGCGACACCGAGGATTTTGCGAAGATCGTGCTCGATTTTGTCGCGAACGTCCACGTGTTCCTTCAGGAAGACGCGCGCGTTTTCGCGGCCCTGGCCGAGGCGCTCGCCCTTGTAGGAAATCCAGGTGCCGGACTTTTCGAGCACGTTTTTCGTGACGCCCAGGTCGAGCAGGTCGCCTTCCTTGGAAACGCCTTCGCCGTAAATGATGTCGAACTCGGCCTCGCGGAACGGCGCGGCGACTTTGTTCTTCACCACTTTGCCGCGCGTGCGCGAGCCGACCACTCGGTCGCCTTCCTTGATCGACTGAATGCGGCGAATATCGACGCGGATCGAAGAGTAAAACTTCAGCGCGCGGCCGCCGGTGGTGGTTTCGGGATTGCCGAACATCACGCCGATCTTTTCGCGGATCTGGTTGATGAAGATCAGGCAGGTCTTCGATTTCGAGACGATCGCGGTGAGCTTGCGCAGCGCCTGCGACATCAGCCGCGCCTGCAAACCCATCTGCGGCTCGCCCATTTCGCCTTCGAGTTCGGCCTTGGGAACCAGCGCGGCGACCGAGTCCACCACGATGACATCCACGGCATTCGAGCGGATCAGCGCTTCGGCGATTTCCAGGGCCTGTTCGCCATTGTCCGGCTGCGAGACAAGCAGGTTGTCCACATCCACGCCGAGCTTGCGCGCGTACGTGGGATCGAGCGCGTGCTCCGCGTCGATAAACGCCGCCTGGCCGCCGAGCTTTTGCGCTTCGGCGATCACGTGCAGCGTCAGCGTGGTCTTGCCGCCCGATTCCGGGCCGTACACTTCGATCACGCGGCCGCGCGGAAATCCGCCGACGCCCAGAGCCGCGTCGAGAGAGATCGAGCCGGTGGGAATCACGCTGACGGGCACCAGAACGTCGCGACTCCCCAAGCGCATGATGGAGCCCTTGCCGTACGTCTTTTCGATCTGCGAGATCGCCAAATCCAGATTTTTAGTTTTGTCGTCGTTCATGCTGGCACCTCGAAGGGGCGTTCGTTTTGTGTCGTCTCTCTTTGTCCTGGCATCCGGGGCGGGCGACGCAGGCGGCCCGATCATACCAGAGTGCGCCGCGCCCCGTTCCGCTCATTTCGGAGGCGCATATTAGCACAAGGCGAAGAAAAAGCAAAGACTATTTTGCGGCTGCTTTTCGCTTCCCCCGGTTGGTCTACTCGCGGCGTGGCGCTCTGGTGGAGCGCGCCCGCGACTACGGCGCGGAGTAGTAGCCCCGGCGGGCTTGGACGGCGGCGTCCTTGGTCTTCACCTTGACGCGGATCATGTGGTAGCCCGAATCCTTATCAGGAGGATTGGGCGTATAGCCGATGCTGTACTGGTTGCGCAGGCCTTCCTCGGCCACGGAATAGATCTTGTCGAGCGGCAGCCTTTTCGAGACTTCGAACATGATCCCGCCGGTCTGCTGGGAAATTTGCAGCAGGATTTTCTTGCGATCGACGCGCGGCTCGCGCGGGTAACGATTTCCTCCTCCTTGGCCACCGCCTCCACCTCCGGGCCAGCCACCGCCGCCACCCGGCCAGCCTCCGCCTCCGCCGGGCCAGCCTCCGGGACCTCCCCAGCCGCCGCGACGGCGTTCGCCGCGATCTTCTTCCTGGCCGGCGAAATAGATGGCGTAGACGGCGGTATCGGCGCGCTGCGCGGCTTCGATCGCATCCGAGAGAGACTCCTTGCTGCCGCGGTCGACTCCATCGGAAAGGACGAACAGGGCTTTGCGGCCCGGCTGCTTTTTCATCAGATCGTGTGAGGCGAGCCAGATGGCGTCGTAGAGATGCGTGCCGCCGCCTTGCGTGCCGCCACGCCCCCCGCGATTATTGCCGCCATTGCCGCTATCGCGACGGAGTTCGGGCGTGTCGAGCAGCTGCAGCGCGGACTGGAGCTTGGGGCGCGAGGAGGTCAAATCCTGGAGCAGCTCGACTTCGCGGTCGAAGTGAATGATGAAGGCGCGGTCTTTCTCCGTGAGCATGTGATCGAGAAAGGTGTAGCTGGCCTTGCGTTCGGGGACGATGACGGCGCGCTGGCTGAAGCTGGTGTCGACCAGCAGGCCGAGCGTGAGCGGCACGCCGGTCTGCACGATGAAATGCGAGATGGTTTGCGGGCGGCCGTCTTCATCGAGCGAGAAATCGTCCTTGGTGAGGTTGGGAACGATTTTGCCGTGCTTGTCGCGCACGATGGCGTAGACGGTGACGAGCTTCACTTGCGAGGAGAGCTTGCCCGCGGCCATCGGCGGCGACGGCGATGTTGCTGGCGACGGCGCGGACGGCGCTTGCGCCTGCTGAGCGTTTGCCAAGGGCGCCAAGAGCGCGAACGACGCGACGCACGTGGCGACCACGATGGTGGCGAGCGCAAGCCAGCTTCGCCGCAACAGCTGCGAATGCAGGCGGCGCGAGTGGCTGGAATTCATCGCTGGCGCGGGGCAGAGGGTCATGGCTCGGCGAAATCGCTGCTCAAGGAATTCCCGGGGCGCGGGGAGGGTTGCCCAAGGAAGCGGGAGCGAACCTCGGCCAAGGACCGAGCAAGATTGCCTGCCGCGCATTGCAGTATCGAAGTGTATCGGATCGCCCCGATTTGTACCATCAGTACTATTGGCAGCGGTGAACGGATTCTCTAGCCTAGGGCTGAAATAACGCCATGAGTACCCAGTTAAGCCTAATCGATGAATTGAGCCCGCATTTGGCGGAATCGGCGCGCTGGCCCCGGCCGACCGCAGGCACGGCAACAGCCGATGGCACGCAGATGCTGGAGCACATGGGCCGGCTGTTTGACGTGACGCACGACCTGCTGGCGGTGATCGGAATCGAGGACGACCGCATCCGATTTCTGAACGCATCGTGGGAAAGACTTCTTGGATATACCCGCGAAGAAATGCTGAATAACTCGCTGGCGGTGTACCTGCACCACGACGATCTGGTGGCGACGCTGCGAGACGTCGAGAAAGTGCGAACAGGGGAGCCAACCAAGGGTTTCGTCAACCGGTTCCGGTGCAAGGATGAAACATACCGATGGCTATCGTGGTCGTCGGTGGCATCGGCGGAGCACGGGTGCTTTTACATGGCGGCGCGGGACATCACGGAGCAAAAGCGGACGGAAGAGCGCGCGCAGAGGCTGGCGCAGGCGCTGGAAGACAACAGCGAGATGATCGCGATGAGCGCGGACGACGGTCGCGCGGCGTTCGTCAACCGCGCATTTCTGCAGAAGACCGGCTACCGCGAGGAGGAACTGCTGGGAATATCGTTTGCCGAGACGCTTATTTCGCCCAACAACCCGCCGGAAGTTAGGAAGGAGTTTTGGGCGACCATGGCGCGCGCGGGAAAATGGTCCGGGGAGTACCTGCTGCGGCGGAAGGATGGCTCGGATTTTCCGGTCGCTATGAGTGTGAGCGAGCTGCGCGACAGCGAGGGCCGGCCGACGGGCACTTTCGGAATTTCGCAGGACATCACTGAGCGGAAGCGCACGGAAGAGCGCGTTCAGAGGCTGGCGCAAGCACTGGAAAACAACACCGAGATGATTTCCGTTGGAGATCAAGAGGGCCGAGCCGAATTCGTGAACAAGGCGCTATTGCGGGCGTCCGGTTTCGAAGAGGCAGAGCTGCTGGGGAAACGATTTAACGACACGCTTCTTTCGCCGAATAACCCGCCGAATCTAGCGAAAGAAATTGAGGAGCGGATCATCGCCGAAGGCCGGTGGAGCGGAGAATGCCTGCAGCGCCGCAAGAATGGGGAGGACCTGCCGGTAGCGTTGAGCATCGGGTTGATCCGCGACGACGACGGACGCGTGACCGGCGGCTTCGGAATCTCGCAGGACATAACGGCCAAGCAGAAACTGGAGGAACAGCTGCGCCGGGCCCACAAGATGGAGGCCGTGGGACAGTTAGCAGGAGGGGTGGCACACGATTTCAATAACCTGCTGACGGTGATCATCGGGTATGCGGGCGATCTGGTGGAACGACTGGAAGCCGGCAGCCCGCTCCGCCGGGAAGCGGATGAAATCCGAAAGGCGGGCGAGCGCGCAGGGGCGCTGACGCGGCAGCTTCTGGCGTTTAGCCGGCGGCAGGTGCTCGAGCCGAAAGTATTGAACCTGAACTCGCTGGTGGATGATTTGAAGAAAATGCTGGGGCGAGTGATCAGCGAGGACATCGAGCTGGTCACCGCGCTCGATCCGGCGCTCGGGGAAGTGGAAGCGGATCAAGGACAGCTCGAACAGGTGATCGTCAATCTGGTGGTGAACTCCCGCGATGCCATGCCGGCAGGCGGAAAACTGACCGTCGAGACCGCCAACGACATGGTCGATGAGACGTTCGTTCGCCAACATCCGCCGATGACAGCCGGCGAATACGCACGTCTCAGCGTGATCGATACGGGCATCGGAATGGACGCGGTGACGCTCTCGCGCGTATTTGAGCCGTTTTTCACAACCAAGGAACCGGGCAAAGGAACGGGACTGGGACTGGCAACGGTGTACGGGGTGGTGAAACAAAGCGGCGGATTCATTTGGGTATCGAGCGAACCCGGCAAAGGCGCTCGTTTCGATGTGTATCTGCCCCGCGTGCATGCACGAGCGATTGAAAAAACTTCCACCCCTAGCTGGGACGGCGAGCGGAAAGGCTCCGAAAAGATTCTACTGGTGGAAGATGACGAAGCGCTGCGAAGACTGATTTTGGAATCACTGCGACAGTGGGGCTACGAGGTCCTCGAAGCGGCCAATGGAAATGAGGCGATGGGAATCGCCCGGAAGCGGTCCGACGAGATCGACCTCCTTCTGACAGACGTGGTGATGCCGGGAATGAACGGACCGGAGGTGGCTGAGAAAGTCGCCGGCTTGAATCCGGAAATCAAAGTGCTGTTTATGTCCGGGTACTCCGACCTAGGAAACCAGCAAGGAAGTTTTTTCGGCAGGGACCGGCGCCTGCTGCAAAAGCCATGCAAGCTACCCGAACTCGCCCGCACAATTCGCGAAGTGCTAGAGACAAACCCCAAAGTGGAACTTCCCCAGCGGCGATAAACAACAACAGCTGACGATTATTTCGGCCGTCAATCCCTGGCGTCGACAACGCCTCTGGGTCGCCAACGGCTATTTATAGGTGTAAAAGCCGCGGCCGGACTTGCGTCCCAGCCAGCCGGCGGCGACGTATTTGCGGAGCAGCGGGCAGGCGCGATATTTCGGATCGCCGAAACCGCGCAGCAGCACGTCGAGAATTTCGACGCACACGTCGAGGCCGATAAAGTCCGCGAGCTGCAGCGGGCCCATCGGATGGTTCATGCCCAGCTTCATCACGGCGTCGACGGCTTCGGGCGTGGCGACTCCCTCCATCACAGCGAACGCGGCTTCGTTGATCAGCGGCAAGAGCACGCGATTGGAGACAAAGCCCGGCGAATCGTTGACGGCCACGGCGGTCTTGCCGAGCTTTTCGCAGAGCGCGGTGGTGGTGGCGAAGGTCGCATCGCTGGTGGCCAGGCCGCGGATCACTTCGACAAGCGTCATCATCGGCACGGGGTTCATGAAATGCATGCCGATGAAGCGGTCGGGTCGGCTGGTGGCGGCGGCAAGCTGCGTGATCGAAATCGAGGACGTGTTGGAGGCGAGAATGACGCCGGGGCCCACCACGGAGTCGACCTCTTTCAGCAGGCGCACTTTCAGGTCGAGTTGCTCGGGCACGGCTTCGACGACGAAATCGGCGCCGGCGAGCGCGACGCTGTCCGTGACCGGCTGAATGCGGGCGAGCGCGGCGGCTTTGTCGTCGGCGGTGACTTTGTTTTTGGCGACTTCGCGATCGAGATTTTTTGAAATGGTGTCGATGGCGCGATCGAGGAACTTCTTCTCGACGTCGCGAAGCAACACGCGATAGCCGGAACGGGCGAACACGTGGGCGATGCCGTTGCCCATCGTGCCCGCGCCGAGCACGGCGACGGTTTTGATCGAATTGGCAGACATAATCGCGAAATCATAGCGAAGTGCACGAGGCAAAGAAAGTGACGTGGCGCACAGGTTGGAAGCGCTAGGGCCGGAAACTTTAATTCATTTGCGCGATTTTACTCGGCGATGGGCCCGGGCGGCTGCGGTTCCAGCGCTTCGCGGATGATTTCCTCGGCGCGGGCGGCGTCGTCCGGATGCACCAGAATGGCGAGTTCGCTGGGCTGAATTGCAAGGATCTGCGCGAACTGATCGTGCAGCGAAAGCTCGCGCGTGGGAATCCCGGCTCCTTCGAGCGCCGCGAGGGCCGCACTGAAGGCGACGGGATCGTCGCCACGCCAAACGGCGACGGGCATCTCGTGACTCTCCGAATGTTCGCCGCCTGGGCGCACTGGGCGCGTTTCAACGAGATCGACGTTGCAATCGGAACAGCGTTTGAAGCCTGCGCGATATTCCACACCACATTTAGGACAGAACATGGCGGTCATTGTAGCGCGCGCCGGCGCCGCGTGCGAGGCCTGGGAGAGATGCGAGGAAAACCGCGAATTTGCTCGCCTAGGATTTCGCGTCAGAGGCCGCCAGGGGCTTCGAGGGGCCTACGCCTGGTGTCTGGGGTGCGTCGCGAGCCTTCGAACGCTCTAACAGGGTGCTGCAAAACTCCGTGTTTGGAACTGTGATTGCAGTTTAGTTTGCACGAAGCTTGAACGCCGCAATTTGTGCGGCGATTCTCTGAAAAACAGGAGCACTTCGTGCGCGGAAATCCCAAATTGCAGAATCCGATGTTTTTCGTGGCCAACACGGAAGAGCGGCTGCCAAAAGATCATCCTCTGCGCGCGATCAAGCGCCGTGCCGACGAGGTGCTGAAGCAGATGCAGCGCGTGTTCGATGCGGCGTACAGCGAAACGGGGCGTCCGGGGATTCCGCCGGAGGCGCTGCTGAAGGCGCTGTTGCTGCAAGCGCTGTACTCGATTCCCTCGGAGCGGCGTCTGGTGGACGCCATCAACTGGAACTTGCTGTACCGCTGGTTCTGCGATCTGGACGCGGACCAAGCGGTGTGGGATGCCACGGCGTTCACCCACAATCGCGAGCGCTTCGAGCGGCACGGGCTGGTGCAGAAGTTTTTTGAACGCGTGGTGGCCAGCGCGCTGGTCGAGCAGTACGCCTCGAACGATCACTTCACCGTGGACGGGACGCTGATCCAGTCCTGGGCCTCGCTGAAAAGTTTTCGTCCCAAGGAAGAGCCGGTGAACAAGCCGCCCGCCCAAGACGGCAGCAATCCTTCGGTGGATTTTCGCGGCGAGAAGCGCCGCAATGAAACGCATCAGTCTACGACCGATCCCGAGGCGCGGTTGGCGCGGAAGAGCAAGGGCATGGCGGCGCTGCTCTGCCACAGCGGGCACGCCTTGATGGAGAACCGGCATGGGCTGTGCTTGGACATCGCCATCGCCGTGGCTGACGGGCACGCCGAGCGAGACACGGCGGAAAAGCTGTTGCGGCGCTTGGCGCGGCGGCACGGCATCAAGCCCAAGACCGTGGGTGCCGACCGCGGATTCGAGGCGGGCGAGTTTTTGCGCACGCTGGAAGAAGACCTGCACGTCACGCCGCACGTGCCGCTCACCGCGGAGCGCGTGATCAGCCAAGGTCCCGCAGGAGACGCGCGCCGCCGCATGCTGCGGCGGATGAAGACCCAGGGATATGCGCTGAGTCAGCGAGCACGAAAGAAGATCGAGCAGATGTTCGGCTGGATGAAGCAAGCTGGCGGGCTGCGCAAAGTGCGTCACGTGGGCCGCTGGAAGATTCAGCAGGTAGCCTACCTGTGGGCTGCAGCGTTCAACCTGCTGCGCTTGGCCCATCTGGAGGCCGCTACATAGACAGGATCGAGAGCAGGGCGCAGTGCCGAAAGACAAAATGCGACTGCGAGAAGTTTTACACGGCCCCCTGCTCGCCTGCCACTTTGCCCTGAACTCCGTCCTCATCTCGAAAATCATCCGTTTTGCAGCACCCTGCTAAGGGCGGTTGTGAAGCTTCACAGGGGCATTCTACGCGACACGTTGGGGTGGCTTAGGCCCACTTTTCTGACGTCCGCCTTTGGTAAGCACGTTTTTGTGGGACTTATGGGCGCTCGATGGCGAGGGCGACGGCGTTGCCGCCGCCGAGGCACAGGGCGGCGATGCCGCGCTTCAGGTTGCGGCGCTGCAGTTCGTAAAGCAGCGTGACGAGAATGCGTGCGCCGGAAGCGCCGATGGGATGGCCGAGCGCCACGGCGCCGCCATTCACGTTGACCTTTTCGGGATCGAGGCGCAGCTCGCGGGTAACGGCGATGGCAGCGACGGCGAAGGCTTCGTTGAGTTCGTAGAGATCGACATCGCGGTCGCGATCCCAGCCGGTTTTGGCCAGCAGCTTTTCCACGGCTTCGACGGGCGCCATCATCACCCACTTGGGCTCGACGCCGCTGGTGGCCTGCGCGACGATGCGCGCCATGGGCTGCTTGCCGAGCTTCGCGGCGGTGCGTTCGCTGGTGACGACGAGCGCGGCGGCGCCGTCATTCGTGCCGGGGGCATTTCCTGCGGTGACGGTGCCGTCTTTTTTGAATGCGGGCCTGAGCTTGCCGAGCGCTTCAAGAGAAGTGTCCGCGCGCGGTGATTCGTCGAATTTGACGACGATGGGCGCGCCCTTTTTCTGCGGAATCTCGATGGGCAGGATTTGATCGCTGACGAAGCAGGATTTCGTGGCGCGCACGGCCTTGCGATGGGAATCGAGCGAGTATTGGTCCTGCTCCTGGCGCGAGATTTTGTACTTTTCGGCGACCAGCTCGGCGGTCATGCCCATGTGGAAGTTTTCGTACACGTCCCAAAGGCCGTCGACGATCATCGAGTCGAGCACTTCCTGATTGCCCAGGCGATAGCCGGAGCGCGCGCCTTTCAGAAGATAGGGGCAGTTGGACATCGACTCCATACCGCCGGCGACCACGATTTCGGATTCGCCCAGCGCGACCGCTTGCGCTGCAAGGCCCACGGATTTCAGTCCCGAGCCGCAAACTTTGTTGATGGTCATGGCCGCGACGCGCGGGTGCAACCCTCCGCCGAGAGCGGCTTGCCGCGCGGGATTTTGTCCCAGGCCGGCTTGGACCACGTTGCCCATGATGGCCTCGTCGATTTGCTGCGGGTCAACACCCGCGCGGCGGACGGATTCCGCGACGACTTTGCCGCCGAGTTCGGTGGCGGAAAGCGGCGCGAGGCCTCCGAGAAATCTGCCGATGGGAGTGCGGACGGCGCTCAAAATGACGGGCTGTTCAATGCGTTCAGGCTGAGACATGCGGGCCTCCTGGGGGGCGATGCTCCCGCAGAAACGAATTTCGCGCGGTGACGAAGATCACTTTTCTGAAAAAGTATAGGCGCGGTGATGGCATCGGTCAATTTGCCCGCCGTTCGGGCGCCTGCTAATCTAAAGAGAATTTTACGCTTTCTGGTAGTTCCCGCTCCATGATTTCGTCGAGCTTAAACGGCTCCCCAGGCTCGTGGTGAGATGCGATGTGCCTTAGTTGATCCTTGGTCGTGTGCGCAATCAGAAACACTTTTCCGGGTTTGGCGAGGTCTCTGAATTGCACCCTCAGTTTCATCTTGCCACCTAACTCGCGATTGAGCACTCTGCGGATCTCGAACGCTACGGCATCGGCGGCTTGCAGCACTTGGACTACTTTGTCGTCGGCGTTCTCAAATGTTCCCATGTACTGAGCGGCATTTGGGTTCGTGAGCTTCAGATTGCGAAATGCGTCGTTTGCAAGCGGACCGTATTTCTCGTGTTCATCGCAGGTGAATGACACAATCTCTCGCGAGTGCCCGCCAAATGACACTTTTTCTGTTTTGATCGCGAGATCGAGCTGCTTCATGGCCCACGCGCATTGGATGATTGCAAAATCGTAGGTCAACCGGTAGGGATCCTCACCGAGAACGGCGCGAGCCTTCGGGTCCTTGATCGCCTCGTAGAAGTCGCTCTGGACGACTCCGATGCCCTGAACGACTATGTGCTCTTCGCGAACAATCAACGACAGAAACTCGCGGTTTATCGCGTCCAGTATCTGGTGTTCAGCTTCGGACGGGCTGCCTGGAATCGCCACGAATTTTGCGAACTCGCCCCGGCCGTTCTTGCACTCGGATGCTTTGAAGTAAGCAATATCGATGTCGGGACGCTTCCGGAGCCTCTCCCATTTCCGTTCGAGCTCGAATGAGGGGACACCGCGGGTTAAGAGACCACCGACAACAAATAGGCCAGTTCTCGATTCATCAACACTTTCATCCATATAGGAATACACGTCTCACTCCTCATGTTGGGCCCGCTTGGGATTGCCACTTCATCCACGAGCTGATGAGCGCGCCGCCTGCCTCGAGCGGGTGCGGTTCAAGCCTAATGGAATGATTATAACTCTTCGCCTTGTATTCGCCTTCGAGAAATCTGGTAAGATGGGCGGGCCGAAATGACAGCACGAAAGAAAACAAAGGACGGCGCGGGAGCGCATGCAGGCCCGTCACGTGGCGACGCGAAGCCGAACGGGGCGGAAGCGGCTGTTAAGCGTGCGGTGGGCGAAACGGCGCCCGCGCGCAAGGAAGCGACCGCCGCACAGGATGCTGGCGAAGTAGTGTCCGCGCATACGGAAACACACGCCGCGGACACTCATGCGGCGGGCGGGTTTCCGCTAAATGCGGAGCAGCGGGCGGCTGTGGAGCACGGCGAAGGGCCGCTGCTGGTGGTGGCGGGCGCGGGCACGGGCAAGACGCGCGTGATCACGGAGCGCATCCGGCGGCTGCTGGAAGAACATCCCGACCTGACGGGCGAAAACATCCTGGGGCTGACGTTCACGGACAAGGCCGCGGGCGAGATGAAGCACCGCGTGGTGAAGGCCGTGGGCGAGCGCGCCGAAGGCGTGTGGCTTAGCACCTTCCACAAATTCTGCCTGGAAAAAATCCTGCGCGAAGCGGCCGCCGACGCGCAGGCACTGGAAGACATCGACCACTGGATCCTGCTGCGGCGGCACATAGGTGAACTCGGTTTGCAGCATTTCAAGCGGCTGCAGGAGCCGGGCGAATTTCTGAGCGACTTCGTCAAATTCTTCTCGCGCTGCCAGGACGAGCTGGTTTCTCCGGACGATTACGACCGCTTCGTAGCAGGGCTGCGCGAAAAGTACGCGCGGCAGAAAGCCACGCTCGAAGGCGACGCGCTGGAAATCGCGGAAGAAGCTCTGGCGCGGCAGGAGGAACTGGCGCGCGTCTACCGGACGAGCGAGCGGCTGCTGCGAGAGCGCAAATTGCTGACCTTTGGCGCGCAACTGCTGCGAGCCGTGGAGCTGCTGCGCACGGACGCCGCGCTGCTCGAAAAATTGCGCGAGCAGTACCGCTACATCCTGGTGGACGAATTTCAGGACACGAACATCGCGCAACTGGAGCTGCTGTGGCTGCTGGCGGGCGAGCGTGGGAATATTCTGGCGGTCGGCGACCATCACCAGGCGATTTACCGGTTTCGCGGCGCGTCGTTCGGCAGCTTCACGATTTTCCTGAAGCGCTTTTGCGGGTTGCATGAAGCGGCGCGCGGCGCGGACGCGAAAAGCTTTCTCGTGTCGCTGGCGCGGAATTACCGCTCGACGCAGCGCATCCTGAACGTGGCGCACGCGGTGATCGAAAACAACGAGCAATCGCCGCTGCTGCCTTCGAGCAAGCTCGAAACCGAGTATCGCGAAGGCGAGCGCGTGCGCGTGGCGGAATTCGCCACGCCGGAGGAAGAGTCGCACTGGGTCGCGTCCGAAATCGACCGGCTGCACGAAGCGGGTGCGAAATGGAGCAGCATGGCGGTGCTCTACCGCAAGCATGCGCACCGCGCGCAACTGCTGGAGGCGCTGCGGCGGCGCGGAATTCCGTTTGCGATCAAAAATTTCTCAATCCTTTCGAGTACGCTGGTGCGCGACTTGCTGGCTTGGCTGCGGCTCGTCGGGCAGCCGGGCGACAACGTGGCGTGCGCGCGCGTGCTGGCCGCGCCGTACTGGGGGCTCGCGCCGCGCGATCTGGTGCGTCTGGCGGAGCGCGCAGATAAAAATCACCGTCGTCCGCTGGCGGATGAGGCGGAGTCGGCGCAGCGCGAGGCGCCTTTCGATCGAAACGGAGTGCGGCTCGGCGAATTCACTCAGCTGCTGAACCAACTGCGCCAAACAGCGCGGAAAGCCAACGCGAGCGAACTGCTCGACGAGCTGATCGCGGGACTAGGCATCGCGCCGCTGGAGTCCGATGCCGACCGGCACTATCTGGGACGGCTGGTGAAGTTCGTGAAGGAGTGGGAAAAGAAGAGCGAAGGGCGGCAGCTGCGCGACCTGCTCGAATATCTGTCATTTTTCGACGAAGCGGGCGGCGACATCGCGCTGGAAGAAGAACTGGCGGAAGACGCGGTGCAGCTGATGACCGTGCACGGCGCGAAGGGGCTGGAGTTTCCGCACGTGTTCATTCTGCGGCTTTCGAAGAACGACTTCCCTTCCGGCACGCGCAAGGCGGTGTTCGAATTCCCTCCCGAGCTGATGAAGGAGGAGCGGCCGCAGGGCGATTTCCAGATTCAGGAGGAGCGGCGGCTTTTTTACGTGGCGCTGACGCGCGCCAAGCAGCATCTGACGCTTTCGACGGTGGTGAACCGGCGCAAGAAGCCTTCACCGTTCCTCGACGATTTTCTGATGGACCCGAAAATCCAGAAATCGGACACGGTGCAATCCACGCCGAAAGTGATTTTACCGCCGGTGGAAGAAGCCGCAGGGCCCGCGCCGGAATCGGCAGCAGCCGCGGGGCTTTTCGGGCCGGAGGGAACGGAATCGCGGGCGTACTCGCGCGTGGCGGTGTGGGCCAAGGCGTTTCATCCGCCGCGTCCCGAGCCGCTGCAATTGAGCCCTTCGGCGATCGACGCCTACGAGCGCTGCCCGATGAAGTACATGTTCCAATATCTTTGGAGCGTGCGCGGCGGGCCGCACGCGGCGATGACATTTGGAAACGTGATGCACACGACCATCAAGGAATTCGCCGGCGAGCTGCGCAAGCGCCGGCGGGTGCCGCTGGAGGAAGTGCTGGCAATTTTCGACCGCGAATGGTCGTCCGCGGGTTTTCCGGACGATTATCAGGAGCAGGAATACCGCAAAGCGGGGCGCGAGCAACTGGCGGCGTTCCACCAGACGTATTCGGCGGAGCCGGCGGAGGTGCTGCATCAGGAGAAACCGTTCGAGCTGCCGCTGGAAAACAGTGTGATCGTCACCGGGCGCATCGATCAGATCAATCGTATTGATGGAGATGCGGTCGAAATCGTGGACTACAAAACCGGCAAGCCGCGCGACGCGAAAAAAGCGAACGAAGATTTACAGCTGAGCATCTACGCGCTGGCGGCGCGCGAAGTGCTGGAGCTGGAGCCGAAGCGGCTGGTGCTGTACTACCTGATATCCAACGAGGCGGTGGCCACCACGCGCGACGCGAAGTCGCTCGACGCGGCGAAAAAGAAGATCGGCGAAGTGGCCGACCAGATTCGCGCCGGGGATTTTTCCGCGAAGCCGGGATTCGGCTGCCGCTACTGCGATTTCAAGCCGTTGTGTCCCGCGCACGAGCAGTTGATTCCGATTCGTCCCGCCGCGGAAAGCGCGCGCGCTGAAAACTAGAAAGCCAAAATTTCTCCGTCCCAAAATAAAAGCGGGGCATTCGTGACGAATGCCCCGCTTCGCATCCTCGAAGGCTTTCGATCAGGAAAGCCCGGAGTGGTTCCGCGCATGAACTACAGTGGAACTTTCTCCCTGCGAAAGCGCGCCGAAAATTTCCCAGCGCGCCGAATCGCTTGGTTCATCTATAAAGGCCACCGCGAATGAAGTCAAGAACAAAAAACTTTCGCGCGCCCGTTTTGCGACGCGCGCGGAACGGAGCCGCAGCGCGCGTCAATCCGCCGGAATCAGCGAGCTGTCGTAGTAGCCCTGGCGCGTTTCGATCGTCAAATCGGGGCGATCCACGCGCACTTCGATCGAGTGGTAATCCTTGGCGACGGAGACGTTGTGCGGTGCAAACGTCAACGTGTACTGGTTGCGGGCCTGCTCGGTGACTTGTGAATAGAGGCGCTCGAGATCGCGCTGCTTCTCGGAAAAGTAGGTGTCGCCTCCGGTATCCGAAGCGTACTTGCCGATTTCCGCAAGCCCGCGCTGCAGAATCTTGCGGCCGAAGGGAACGGAGCGCGTCACGGAAATGGAGTACACGGAGATGTCATTGGAGAGAAGATAGTGCAGCGTTTCGTCGAACGTGTGCGAGTTATTTGAGGAATTGGCGCCATCGGAAATCAGGAAGATGATTTTGCGGCGGTCGCGTCCGCGGGATTTGAGCATTTCGGCGGAAGCGTACACGGCGTCGTTGAGCGCGTCGCGTTCCACGTAACGCTGCGAGCCGTGCAGCGGAATGCCGGTGCCGGTGGGCAGGGCCTTGCCGTTGGCCACCGGACCGGCGGTGGTGGGATCGGCGATGACCATGTTGGTGTGCGAGCCCAGATCGAGGCGCTTCAGCTGGGTGAAGAACTTGTCGTTACTGAAGGTGAAGTTCGAAACCGTGGTCGGGAATTTGTCGTACGTGACCAGCGCGACTTCGTCGTTGCGGCCGAAGCCGGCGGAAATGGCCACCAGACTTTTTTGCACCTGGGTGGCGGCGCGGTCCGGCAGGTCGTTATCGATCAGCACGACGGCCGAAAGAGGCATCGCGTCGGCGCTGAAATTTTCAATCTGCTGCTGCACGTTATCGGCAAAGATCTGAAAATTTTGTTTCTGCAGCCCGGCAACCAGTTGGCCGCGGCTGTCTTTCACCGTGACGGGAACGATGACGGTGTAGGCGCGCACGATGATGCGGGCGCGCGGGCGCGGCGGAAGCTGCTGCTGGTCCGGCTGGCCGGCAGGCGCTGGGATTGCTGCACCGCCGGTTGCTGCGCCTGGGCACGCGCGGAAAATCCAAGCAGAGCCGCGAGGCCCAATATTGCTATAGTTCGAATCATCGAAGTCTCTCGTTCTCCGGCGCAGCGCGAACGTGCCGCGTTTCGTCGATCCTTTGAAATCGGGATGGCCGGCGCACATCCGTCGGCGAGTTGGAAGCATCGTAACAGGCTGAAGCATTCCAGGGGGATTATACAATGCGGTTGCCCAGCATCGCGGCGGGGATCGTCACTCTGGCGTTAGCCGCTTATCCGATTTTCACCACCGTGGCCACGCGCGCCAGCGCGGCTCCGCGAGACGCAGCCCAAGAAGCCGGACCCGGACCGATGCTGCCGCCCGGAGCTCCGCGGACGCCCGCTCCCGCGCAGCAGCCGCAAAACCCGCAGTCGCTGCCGCAGGCCGCGCGGCCCTTGCAGGTGCGAACCGCGCTGGTAAACGTATTCGTCACCGTGCGAAATCATCACAACGAGATCTTGACCGATCTCAACAAAAGCGATTTCAAGGTGTTTGAAGACGGCGTGGAGCAAAAAGTCGCTTACTTCAACAAGGAGATGAACCTGCCGCTCACGCTGGCGATCCTGATGGATACGAGCGGAAGCATGGCCAACACTCTTTCCGCCGAGCAGGACGCAGCATCGCGGTTCGTGCACGAAGTGCTGCGCAAAAAGGACGAAGCGCTGGTGATGGGTTTCGATCTGGACGTCAACCTGCTCGCCGACTTCACCGAGGACCCCAACGTGCTGGAAGATGCGATCCGGCGCACGCGCATCAACGCGGCCGGGCCGGTGATCACCGCCGGCACGATCCCGCAAAATGGCGTCATTGGAACGGACCTTTACGACGCGATCTATCTGGCTTGCCACGACGAGCTGGCTTCCCAGGCGGGACGCAAGGCCATCATCGTCCTGACCGACGCGGAAGACAATGGGAGCAAGGAAAGTCTCGACGACGCGATCGAAGCGGCGCAAAAATCCGACACGGTGATCCACGTGATTCTGATCACGGACCCATCGGCTACTACGGGCGTTGGTCCCGGCGTGGCGCACGACATGGCCGAGCAGACCGGCGGGCGGGTGATCCGCGTGCACAACAACAGCTCCCTTGAAAAGGCATTCGATCAGATTTCGGAGGAGCTGCGCTCTCAATACATCATCGGCTACTATCCCACCGACACGCGCCGCGACGGCACCTACCGGAAAATCAAAGTCGAGGTGGACCGCTCCGGCGCGCGCATCCTCGCTCGCAAAGGATACTACGCACCGTATCGGTGATCCGGCCCCCGGCGAAGAATCATTTGCCCGATGAATTTGCGGCGGGGCCCGCCGCGTAATATCCCTTGCGCGTACGGACGATCAATCCCTTGCGGCTCGTGCGCACTTCAACTTTTCGATATTGGCCGATGGCGGGCGGGCTGGCTGGCGAATAGGCGATGAAATACTGGCTGCGAAGTTCCTCCCCGATGTTCATGAACGACGCGGCGAGATCGTCCACTGAGTAGGGGAAAAAAGCGCGGCCGCCGGTCTGCTCCGCAAGATTCTTCAACACTTTATCGCCCGGATCCATATTGTACTTGGTCGGCTTGTTCGGATTGTCGATCGCCAGCCAGTCGGTATTGGTGCTGACCGTGTAGATCACGGCTTCGGAACGAATCGCCTCTTCCACGGCATCGCTGAAGGCGTGATCGCTCAAATCGTCGTTTCCGTCGCTGATCACCACGATCACGCGCCGCAGATCGGGCGTCTGTCCCCGCATCAGAGGCGCCTTTTCGAGCTTTTGCGCGGCCATGTAAATGGCGTCGTTGAGCGCCGTGCCGCCGCCGGCGCGCTGCTCCTGAATCGCGGAGGTGAGCAGATACAATTGGTCGGTGTAACCCTGGATGATTTGCGGCTCGTTGTCGAAGGTCATCAGGAAGGCCATGTCCTTGCCGCGCCGGATGACGTCGTCGAGGAAATTTTCCGCCGCGCCTTTTTCGAACTGCAGACGCGGGCGGATGCTGTTGGAGGTGTCGAGCAGCACGGCGATCCGCAAAGGCAGGTTTGTCTCGCGGCCGAAAAAGCTGATCTGCTGCCGAACGCCGTCTTCGTAAATTTTGAAGTCGCTGCGATCCAGGTCGGTAACGAAGCGATGATGCTTGTCCATCACGGTGACGACCAAATGGACGAGGCCGGTCGTTACGCGGATAGGAGGTTCGGCGGCCGGCGCCACCGGCACCTTTTGCTTCGTCGCGGCTCCGGCGGAAGCTTCCGCTGCCGGCGCTTGCGCTCCCTGCTGCGCCGCTTGGCCCGCCAATGCCCGTGCCGGGCACGCCACCAGCAACAGCGCGAAAAGCATTCGCGCGAAATTCGCAAAACGGCGCTGCTCGGCCAATGTCACCACGGTGATTATAGAAACGGGCGCAAGGCAGCGTCAATCGACGAGTAATCAAATTTCAACACCGCCGCGAGGGATGCCAGGTACTGCCGAAGTCCCGGCGGCAGCGGCGCGCGGACGTCGACGCGCTCGCCGGTGCGCGGATGTGCAAAAGCCACGCGAGCGGCGTGCAGAAAATTCCTGCCGAGTTCGGGCAGCAGCGCGGAGCCGACGCGCTCCTGGTGCGGCGCGCCGTAGAGCGTGTCTCCCACTACCGGACAGCCCAGCGCAGAAAAGTGGACGCGAATCTGATGCGTCCTGCCCGTATGCAAATCCGCCTCGACCAGCGTGAAGCCGTCGATGCGCAAAAGCACGCGCCAGTCCGTGCGGGCGGCGCGGCCTTCGCGGCGGCGCGCCGTCATGCGCGCACGGCGGCGCAGGTCGCGCGCGATGGGCATCTCGATGACGCCGGCGTTGCCTTTGATAGTTCCGTGCAGCAGCGCGACGTACGTTTTCTGAACTTGCCGCTCGCTGAATTCCTCGACCAACCGTCTATGAGAGTCGTCGTTCAGCGCGACGACCAGAGCTCCCGACGTGTCCTTATCGAGCCGGTGCACGATTCCGGGCCGCAGCGGCCCGCCCACGGACGACAAGCCGGTGCTTCCTCCGAAGCGGCTGAGCAGCGCGGCAGCCATCGTGCCGCTGTGTGCTCCCGCTCCCGGATGGACGATCATGCCGGCGGGCTTGTTCACGATGGCGACTTCCTCATCCTGATAAAGGACTTCGAGAGGGATCGGTTCGGCCTCAACACCCGCCGCTGGTGGCGGAGGAATTTCCACGGCGACCGATTCTCCCGCGGCAACATGGTGCGAAGCCTTGCGCGCCGATCCATCGACCGTCACGCGGCCTTCCTCGATCAGCGCCTGAACGCGGGAGCGGCTTAATTCCGGAAGCTCGGCGACAAGAAAGCGGTCCAGCCGCTCTCCTGCGCGTTCGGGATCGACCATGAACTGATGGGCTTGCGCGGGTGAAGCGCCGGAAGCAGGCACGTTCGTCTCGGATGCATGCGATGGGAGCTGGCGACTCATGCGGGGCTCAGCAAGGCGACGCGGTGCTCGCGGCGCCGGGAGCAGCGTGCTCGATCGCCGACACGCGCCGCAGGCCGCGCCACCACAAAAACGCGCCTGTGAGAATCAGTCCCACGCTGACGAACTGCATCAGCGACACCGCGCCGTGGAACATCAGGGTGCGGCCCGGATCGCCGCGGAAAAATTCGATGGTGCCGCGCTCGAATCCGTAAAGGATGAAATAGGCGCCGATCAGCTGGCCGGAAAAGCCCTGCCGCTTCCCGAGCCAAATCAGAAGCAGAAAATTCAAGAATTCCGCGGCCGACTCGTACAGCTCGGTAGGATGCAGCGCCACGTGAAGAGGCGTTCCGGAAAGCTGCGCGGCGAGCGGGCTCGTGAACGTGACGCCCCACGGCAACGACGTCGGCTTGCCGTAGCAGCAGCCCGCCGCGAAGCAGCCGATGCGGCCGATGCCGTGGCCCAGCGCGACGCCCGCCGCGGAAACGTCGAGCACGCCAAGGAACGGCATCTTCTGAAAATGCGTGTAGAGCAAAACCCACGCCAGCCCGCCGATCACGCCGCCGTAAAAAACTCCGCCGGATTGAATGGTGGCCAAGCTGAAAATCGCGCGAGGATACGCGAGGTAGTAGTGCAAATCACTGAAGATCAGCCACAGCTTTGAAACGGCGAGCGCGACAAGAATGCCGTAGATGCCTAAATTCCAGATTTTGCGCGGATTGATCCCCGCCCGCGGCGCTTGCCAGTGCGCGTACCAAAGCCCGGCAACGAAGCCCATTGCTACCAACACGCCGTAGGTGTAAATGGTGAAGGGGCCGGACGTGAAGAGGATCGGATGCATGGCTAGGCGCGTTCCTGGCCGACGCGGCGCCCGTCTCGCAACAGTTCAACGATCACCAGCACGGCGCCAATCACGATGGCCGAATCGGCAACGTTGAAAGTGTACCAATGATAGGTGCCCAGGTGAAAATCGATGAAGTCGGTCACCCCGTGATGAAACAATGCGATCGACCACATTGCCCGCCGCCCCGCCCAGAATCAGCGCCATACCGTAGCGGCCCATCGCGCTGCCGGCGCGGCCCGTGGCCAGCATCCAAATGATCAGACCGATCACCACCGCCGCGAATAAAATCAGCAGCGGCGCGCGCCACGACGTCTGCGAATCGGCGAACAATCCGAAGGCCACGCCCGGATTGCTGGTGTGCACCAGATTTAAAATTCCGGGAATGACGACCTGCAGCGACCCGCGCGGCGTACATTTATCGACGGCGTACTTGCTGCCCTGATCGGCGGCGAGCACGGCGACGGCAACCAAAGCAAGCGCCCAGCCGGAACGCGAAACACCAGCCATCAGGACGCGACACTCCCCGCTAGAACTCCGCCACCGCCCTCGATTTCGTTGAGCGCGGCCACGCAGCGCTCGCAAAGGGTCGGGTAATCGGAGCTGTCGCCGACCTGCGTGGAATAATTCCAGCAGCGCTCGCACTTTTCCCCATCGGCACGAGCTATACCCGGGATTCCGGTAAGAGGCTCCATCGGAGGCCCGAACTCGACCTGCGAAACGAGGAAGAGCGCCGGTAAAGATTCTTTATACCGTTTCCAAATCTCCCCATCTGGTTCAGCGGGGTTTAAGATAACTTTCGCCTCGAGCGATCCCGAAATAACCTTTTGCCGACGGGCTTCTTCTAACCAAATTAGCACCGTCCGTCGCAATTGAAGGAGCCGCTCCCAATCCTGCGAACGCGCCGCGTCAAAAGATTTTTCCAAATCGGCGGCTTCCGGAAACACGCTCATGTGAACGCTCGCCGGCGCGCCGTCCTCCTGCGGCAGATGCTTCCAGATTTCCTCAGAGGTGAAGACGAGAATCGGCGCGATAGTGCGGACCAGCGCGCTGGCGATGCGATACACGGCCGTCTGCGCCGAGCGGCGCCCGCGATTATTCGGAGCAAACGTGTAGAGCCGATCCTTCAGCACGTCGAAATAAAACGCGCTCAGATCCACGACGCAGAAATCGTGCAGCGCGTGATAGACGCGGTGAAATTCGAAATTTGCGTACCACTCGCGGCACTGGCGGACGAGCGCGCCCGTGCGCCGCAGCATCCACGCGTCGATTTCCCACAGGTCCGCGTCGGCCACCAGATTGCGGGCCGGATCGAAATCGAAAAGATTCGAGAGCGCGAAGCGGAACGTGTTGCGAATCTTGCGATAGGCTTCGGCGAGCTGCGTCATCATCGCCGGCGAAACGCGCATGTCCGCGGTGTAATCCTGCGAGACGACCCACAGGCGCAACATGTCCGCGCCCCATTTTTCGGAAATTTCCTTGGGATAGAGCGCGTTGCCCTTGGACTTGGACATCGGCGCGCCCTTTTCGTCGAGCGTCCAGCCGTGCGTGACCACCTGCTTGTACGGCGCGCGTCCGCGAATGCCCACGCCGTTCAGAAGCGAGCTCTGGAACCAGCCGCGAAATTGGTCCGGGCCCTCGAGGTAAACGTCCGCCGGCCAGGTGCCTTCTTTTTCGCTGAGCACCGCCAGGTGCGTGGAGCCGGAATCGAACCACACGTCCAGAATGTCCGATTCCTTACGCCATTTCGCCGCGCCGCAGGAGCATTTCGTTCCCGGCGGCAGCAGTTCCTCGGCGGAATGCGTGTACCAGGCGTCGGCGCCTTCGCGCTCGAAAAACGGAATCACGTGGCGCAGCGCGTGATAATCCGCCAACTGCTTGCCGCACGCGTCGCAGTAAAAAACGATCAACGGCACGCCCCAGAATCGCTGGCGCGAAATGCACCAGTCGGGGCGGTCGGCGATCATCTCGCGCATGCGGTCGCGGCCCCATTCGGGCAGCCATTTCACTTTATCTACTTCATCGAGGGCGCGCTGGCGCAAATTGTCGCGGTCGAGACCGATGAACCACTGCTCGGTAGCGCGGAAGATCACGGGATTGTCGCAGCGCCAGCAGTGCGGATAGCTGTGAGTGATTTTCCGCTCACCCACAAGCATGCCGCGTTTTTGCAGCAGCTCGATGACGATCGGGTTCGCCTGCCAAACGGTCTTGCCCATGTATTCCGGCAGGCCCTCGGTGAAGCGGCCGTAGTCGTCCTGCGGCGCGTAGGCTTCGAGGCCGTATTTCTGGCCGGTGCGGAAGTCGTCCGCGCCGTGGCCCGGCGCCGTGTGAACGATTCCGGTGCCCGCGTCGAGCGTGACGTAATCGGCCAGCACGCCCGGGACTCGCATTTCAAGAAATGGATGCTGAAAGCGCGCGCCTTCGAAGTCGCTTCCCTTCCAACTGCCGCTCGTGCCGGTCACTTCGATCTTTAGTTCCTCGGCAAAGGCGCGCACGCGCTCTTTGGCCATCAGGAGCTTTCCGGCCGACGTTTCCGCCACCACGTATTCAAATCCGGGTTGAAACGCGAGCGCGCGGTTCGCGGGCAGCGTCCAGGGAGTGGTGGTCCAAATCAGCGCACTGACGCCTTCTCCCAATCCGTGCGGTTTCGAGCCGTGCACGACGGGAAATTTCACCCAGATCGACGGGCTGGTGTGGTCCTCGTACTCGACTTCCGCTTCGGCCAGCGCGGTGCGGTCGTGAATGCACCAATAGACCGGCTTGAGCCCGCGATAGATGTAACCTTTTTCGAGAAAATCGATGAAGGCTTCGGCGATGCAGGCCTCATCGTGGGGGTTCATGGTGAGGTACGGCTTGTCCCACTGGCCGAAAACGCCGAGCCGCTTGAATTCGACTTTGTGAATCTCCACGTAACGCGCGGCAAACTCGCGGCACATTTTGCGGAATTCCGCGGGCGCAACTTTGCCGGTTTTTCCGCCGAGCTTCTTCTCCACCTGGGTTTCGATGGGCAGGCCGTGGCAATCCCAGCCCGGAATGTAGGGCGAGCGGAAACCGGCCATGGTTTTCGACTTCACGACCATGTCTTTGAGGGTCTTATTGAGTCCGGTACCGAGATGAATTTCTCCGGTGGGATACGGAGGCCCGTCGTGCAGCACGAAAAGCGGCGCGCCGGCGCGCGATTCGAGGATGCGGGCGTAAATCCCCATCTGCTCCCATTCGGCCAGCTGGAGCGGCTCGCGCTCCGGCAGTTTTGCCTTCATGGGAAATTCTGTTTTTGGCAGATTGAGAGTGCTCTTTAAGTCGAGGATTTTCGCCATTTGCGAAACCGAGAAGCCCTTTCTTGCCACCCCAACACGCGAAAAGAGCGTGCTGAGGGCCCCGGGTTGCAGCCCGGATGATTGCGGAATAAGGCGCGCCGGTTATCCTGCAACGGCGCGCTGGAAACCCAAAATTCGCTTCACGCATCGTATGTTACAATGATTTTACGGACCTGTCAGCCGTGCCCACGGCGGGGCATCCTTTGCTGTGCGGTTGCGTCTAAGTGGGGGAGAGGGCCGGAGTAGCTAAATGTCAGAATTTGGCGCCAGACTCAACGACGCCGGAAGTTCGAACGAGGGTCCTACCCTTCAGCTTGGGCGTTACCATTCGCCTTCCCGTGAATCCAACCTGCGAAGTCTTTGGTCGAACCTGAAGGATTTTCTTACCGAGCGCCCGGTGAAAGTGCGGCCGGGAACGCCGGCCGCCTTCGACATGCCGCGTTTCGGCGGCAGCATGGGCGATAACGTAAAGGAATTTTTTCACTCCGGGCCAAAGGGCAACGTCAAATCCGACCTGCTGGTGAATTGGAGCAGGCAAGCCAGCTTGTGGCAGAATCTGCGCGATCTGATTTCGCCTCCGAAGCTCCCTCCGCTGCAAACCACCAGCAAGCCGATTCCGGTAAAGGACATCTGGTCGAAGAACGAGCAATTCTCGCGGATGCAGGCGATTTCCGTGGGAGCGCACGTTGCGGCGATAGCGTTGATCGTGCTGATTCCACTGCTCCTGGCGAGCTGGTTGCGGCCGGCGGGGATCAAGGCCAGCGACATCGACGTGACGCCGCTCGAGCCCGTCATCTCGCCATTTCTCCCGAAGCCCGCGAAACTGCGAGCCGGAGGCGGTGGCGGCCAGCACGATATAAAGCCGGCCAGCAGAGGCACTCCGCCCAAATTCTCTTGGACTCAATTTTCGCGGCCCATGGTGCATCCGCCCGCGCATCCCCAGATCGCGATGACGCCCACGATCATCGGCAATCCGGACATCAAGATGCCCGATCCGAAGCTGCCCACCTGGGGCGATCCGCTGGCGCACAGCAACAGCGACTCGCTGGGTAAGGGACGAGGCAACGGACTCGGCAATGGCAACGGCAACGGGCTTGGTCCGGGCGAGGGTTGGAACACCGGCGGCGGCCTGCCGAACGCAGGCTCCGGCGGATACGGAATCCCGCAATGCCTGTATTGCCCGCGCGCGGACTATAGCGACGAGGCCATGAAGGTGAAGATTCAGGGAGTGGTCGAACTCCTGGCGATCATCACCGCCGATGGGCGCGTCACGGATGTCCATGTGGTCAAGGGCCTCGGCTACGGCCTCGACGAGAACGCTGTGAAGGCCGCGCGCACTTGGCGCCTGCGCCCCGCGCTTGGGCCGGACGGCAAGCCGTCCGCCGTGCGCGAAATCATCGAAATGCAATTCCAGCTGTTTTAAGCGGCTTTTTCCTTGGCCGCCGTGCGGTACTCCTCGTTCCTATCGCGTCAACTCCGTGCGAATCGCTTATGCTCGCGCTGGGCGGCTTCTGTTACGATGGCCGCCATGAAACTTGCATTTCGCATTTCCCTTTGCCTTTGCGCCGGAGTCTTGGCCATCTCCACTTTCGCTTTCGCGCAGGACGGCGCCATACAATTTTCCGCAAACGCCACTCCGTCCGGCGGCCTGCAGGAGCCGGTGCGAGGATTTCCCTTCTTCCTGCTCAGCAAAAGCTTCGAGCAGATTGAGAAGGACGCGCAAGCCTCTTACCCCAAACCGGACATGAACGCGTTTATCGCCAAACTCGACGTTTCGCCCGAGCTGAAGGCGTGGATGAAAAAGAATAAAACCGTTTCGCTTTCCGGCGAGGCGTTCATTCACAAACTCACTCCCAAGGACATTCTGGGCGTGCCGGAATTTCGACGGGCGTACATGGAAAGAAACGCAGGCGACGAATCGGTGAACTTCCCAACGCCGAAGTTCAAAGCTTCCGACGAGAAAAAAAATCCGGCAAAGTTCAAAAAGATGTCCGACGAATACCACGAAACCCTTTTGCACTACATCGGCATGTACCCGCAGACGGTCGCGGGACTCGACCTGAGCCTTATGGACGTCGATCCCGGGCCGCAGTGGAACATTCTGCTGGCTCAACGGAATCCTGAAATTCGCCGCCGCGCGCTGGACATGGCCCAGTCGAAGTACCTGGTCGCGCGCGCGCAAACGAACCTGCAGGGTGAGGCCGTGCTGGGAAATATCCCGCCGGGCAAGTATTGGATCAGCACGCTTGATGTGGCCGCCGAAGTAGGAGACGTGCGGCTAAAATGGGACGTGCCGGTAACGGTGATGCCGGACCGCACGGAATCGATTACGCTTTCGAACGTCAACTCCATCCAGCGAGCGCCTCTCGCTCCCTAAAATTTCAACGCGAGGTTTTTCTTGCCGCTTGCCGATGTAGCGCCGCAGGTTCGCGAACTAAGCAACCCGAATCCAGCAGTTCGCGAACGAGCGGGACTCGCACTTTTCCGCCTTGGCTGCGAACTGGCCAATTCGGCCACACAAGCGTGGTTCCTCGATCCGGAGCTTACCGCGTATTACGTCCGGGACCGCGCCGGCATTCCGAAGCTCACCGTCGGGCTGGCCGTCCAGCCGGAAACTTTCGAAAAAATTCGCGCCGCGTGCGGCTCGCCGGCACTGGCCGACGTTCCGCCGGATCAGGACGCACGCGAATTCGAGCTGGAATTTCCCGGCGGCGCGCGGCTCGACGTGCTCACCACTTCCAAACCTGGCGGCAGCGGCGCTATTGCGCGATTCCTGGAAAAATCCGGCGAGGCGATTCAGCAGGTCGAGATCAACGTCAACAATGTGGACCGCGTGACGGAAATTCTTCGCGCGCGTTTTGGAGCGTCGCCGGTCTATCCGGCCACGCGCGCCGGAGCGAACGGCACGCGCGTGAATTTCTTTCTCGTGCCTGCAGCGGAAAACCGCAAAGTATTGATCGAGCTGGTGGAGAATCCGCGGCGAAGTGCGCGGCAAATCCTGAAGTAACATCCTGACGCTTCGGCGGGACCGCATTCGCGGCTTCCTGACAGCCTAGATTCCGCTCTGCTCGATGAGCTTGGCCACCAGCGCCGTCCATCCGGTCTGATGGCTGGCGCCGAGCCCCTTGCCGTTCTCGCCATGGAAATATTCGTGGAACGGAATCAGATCGCGCCAGTGGGGATCGTTCTGAAATACCTCCTCGTCACCGAAAACCGGCCGCCGCCCGTTTTCCGGCAGGAAGATACCGATCAGCCGGCGCGAAAGTTCGCTGGCGGCATCCCACAGCGAGATTTTGCGGCCCGACCTCGATGGAAATTCCACCTGAAACTCGTCACCGTAGTAATAGTGCATTCGCTGCATCGACTCGATCAGCAGAAAATTCATGGGAAACCATACCGGCCCGCGCCAATTGGAGTTCCCGCCGAAAAGTCCGGAGGTGGACTCCGCCGGCTCGTAATCCACAGAATGAATTTGCCCATCGACGGCCAGCCGGAAGGGATGGTCCTGGTGAAATTTGGAAAGCGCGCGGACTCCGTAGGGCGATAGAAACTCATTCTCGTCGAACACGTAACGGTAGATGCGCTCCAGCTTCTGCCGATTGGCGATGGTGAGCAGCAGGCGCGGACCGTGATCGGTGCGGCGGCTCATGTCCACGTGAGCGGCAAAATCCGGATGGTGATCCAGAAACCACTGCATTCGCCGGGTAAACGCCGGCATGCCGATCAAATCTTCCGGCTCAAACGTCTCCACGGCGAAAAGCGGGATCAGCCCGACCATGGACCGCACGCGGATCGGCGTGCAGACGTTTTGGCCCATGTGCAGCACGTCGTAATAGAATCCGTCCTGCTCGTCCCACAGGCCGATGCCCGCGCCGCCCATATTGTTCATGGCTTGCGAGATGTAGACGAAGTGCTCGAAGAATTTGCTGGCCACGTCCTCGTACGCCGGGTCCGTGCGCGCCAGCTCGGCCGCGATCGCCAACATGTCCAAGCAAAACATCGCCATCCAGCTCGTTCCGTCCGATTGGTCGACGAACATGCCGGGACCGAGCGGCACGGACCGGTCAAAAACTCCGATGTTGTCGAGGCCCAGGAATCCGCCTTCGAAGACGTTTCTGCCGCCCGGATCCTTGCGGTTCACCCACCAGGTGAAATTCAGGAGCAGCTTGTGAAAGACGCGCTCGAGAAAGCCGCGGTCCGCTTTTCCCTTGATGCGCTGTTCAATGCGATAGACGCGCCACGCCGCCCACGCGTGCACCGGCGGGTTCACATCCGAAAAACTCCACTCGTACGCAGGGATCTGCCCGTTCGGATGCATGTACCACTCGCGCAGGAAAAGCACGAGCTGTTCTTTCGCGTAATCCGGATCCACCAACGCCATGGCCACGCAGTGGAATGCCAGGTCCCAGGAGGCGTACCAGGGATATTCCCACTTGTCCGGCATGGAGATGACGTCCGCGTTGTAGAGGTACTTCCATTGATGATTTCGCCCCAGCCGCCGCGCCGGATCGGGCTTCGGCTGCGTGGGATCGCCGGCGAGCCAGCGCGCCACGTCGTAGTGATAGCTTTGCTTGCCCCACAAAAGCCCCGCAAACGCCTGCCGCTGGACGCGCTTCGTTTCCTCGCTCTTCGCATCGCCTGTTTTCGAAGCGTAGAACGCATCGGCTTCTTTCTGGCGCTCGGCGAATGTGCTGTCGAACGCCGAGCCGAAGCATTCCTCCGCCGATCCCGATTTTTCCGTTGGATCGCGGTCCAGCAGCCGCAGCTGGATCGACCAGCTTTGTCCCGCCGGAATCGAACGCGCGAAATGCGCGGCGCACTTCGTGCCTTTCAACGCTGGATTCACGCTGGATGTCTCGCCGTTGACGACGTAGCGGTGAAACGCGTCCTTCACGAAAGGCGTGCGGTTTCGGACGTTGTAGAGACGCTCGTCGTTGGTCTCGTTTTCGGTGAACAGCAATTCCGGCGCGCCCTCGATCAGCAGCCAGCGGCGCCCATAATGATATTCTTCGAGCGCGATCAGCTCGGTGCCCGAAGGCCCTTCGACGCGCGCCGCGCTCGGCGGATTGAAGTTCTCGCCCCACGACCAGCGGTTGCGAAACCAAAGCGTCGGCAGGATATGCAGCCTCGCCGCCACCGGTCCGCGATTCCAAGCGGTGATGCGGATGAGAATGTCGTCCGGCGCCGCCTTGGCGTACTCCACAAACACATCGAAGTAGCGATTTCCCGCGAACACACCCGCGTCGATCAGCTCGTATTCGGGCAGCTCCCGCGAACGCTGGCTATTTTCGGCGACCAGGTGATCGTAAGGAAATTCGGCCTGCGGATATTTGTAGAGGTACTTCAGGTAGGAGCTGGTCGGCGTGGCGTCCAGGTAGTAGTAATACTCTTTGACGTCCTCGCCGTGATTCCCTTCCCGGTTCGTGAGCCCGAAAAGCCGCTCCTTCAGAATCGGGTCTTTTTCATTCCACAGCGCCATGGCGAAGCAGATGTGCTGATGCCGGTCGCAAATGCCCGCCAGCCCGTCCTCGCCCCAGCGGTAGACGCGCGAGCGCGCATGGTCGTGCGGGAAATAGTCCCAGGCGTCGCCATTCGCGCTGTAATCCTCGCGGACAGTGCCCCATTGCCGCTCCGAAAGATAGGGCCCCCAGCGTTTCCAATTCGCCAGCCGTTCGCCGCTTGCTGCCAGTCTTTCTTCTTCGCTCATTCCGCGGCCAGTTCTCCCTGTGTTGAGAAAGTATTCGATGCGAAAGGCTGACGCAGCGCGCCGAATTTCAGTACCTTTTCGGTTTTCTTTTTGCCGCCCGCAGGCGTTTTAAGCCATCGAAATTCGCGCCTGCGAGCCGAGGGCCGTCCGGAACTTTTTTCGCGCGCCCAGGGCGGTTGTGAAGCTTCACAGGGCCATTGTGGATCGGACCGAGGCCCGAAAAACCAGCTTACGGCCCCTTGCGGCTTCCCTTCCGACACAAAACACAAGACTTAGCAAGCCACTGCTATTGCAGACGGCGGTGCGTGAACTGCTTTTTGCCGCTGGCGTAGTCCGCGACGGTTTGCCCGCTGCCGTAGAGCTTGTACTTATACGTGGTCAGGCCTTCGAGCCCCATCGGGCCGCGCGCGTGCAGCTTGCTGGTGCTGATCCCCACCTCCGCGCCGAATCCGTAGCGGTAGCCATCCGCAAAACGCGTGGAAGCATTCTGGTACACGCCCGCCGAATCAACTTCGTTCATGAAGCGGCTCGCCGCCTCGGCATCTTCTGTGACGATCGCGTCGGTGTGATGCGAGCCGTAGCGATTGATGTGGTCGATGGCTTCGTCCAAATTCGCCACAACCTTGATGGACAAGATCAGCGCGGAATATTCCGTGCGCCAGTCTTTCTCGGTGGCGGGAACGATTCCCTGATTGGGCAAAATCGCCAGCGCTTTCGCGCAGCCGCGGATTTCGACGCCGGCTTCTTTCAGCTTCGCGGCGACTTTCGGCAAAAATTCGCGCGCAATCTCTTCGTGGACGAGCAGCGTCTCGGCGGCATTGCAAACCGCGGGATATTGCACCTTCGCGTCGTAGGCGATGGCGATCGCTTTGGCCAGATCGGCCGCGCGATCCACATAGACGTGGCAAATGCCTTCGCCATGCCCGAGGACGGGAATGCGGCTGTGCTGCATCACGTACTGCACCAGCTCGTACGACCCGCGCGGAATGATCAGGTCCACGTTTTGGTCCTGTGCCAGAAGATCGAGCACGTCCGCGCGCGTCTGCAGCAGCGCGATCGAGTCCACCGGCACGTGCGGAAATTTGGCCAGCGCTTCGCGCCAAATGGCCACGAGCACTTCGTTGGTCGCCGCCGCTTCCGAGCCGCCTTTCATGATTACGGCGTTGCCGGATTTCAGGCCGAGCGAGGCGAGCTGACGGCACCACGTCCGGGCGCGATTCGAAAATCACTCCAACCACGCCCAGCGGGCAGGATTCCTTGATGAGGACGAGCCCGGTGTCGAGCTCCGTCGCGGCCAGGCGCCTGCCCAGCGGATCGGGCAGCGCCGCCACTTCGCGCACCTGCCTGGCCATTTGCGCGATGCCGCTTTCCTTCACGCGCAGCCGTGCCAGCATCGCGGACGTCATTTTCCCCGCGGCCACAGCGGGTTCGGCAGCTTTGCAATCGCGCGCGTTGGCTTCGAGGATGCGCTGCGCGCCGTTCTCGATCGCCTGCGCCGCCGCAAGCAACACTTCATTGCGCGCATCGGCCGAAAGCTTCGCGACCGCTCGCGACGCCGCTCGCGCGCGCTCCGCCAGCAACGCGACGGATGCCGCGTTTCCTTCCAGTGTCGCGATGGATGGCTGGCTCATGAGGTTTGCAATAGCACAATATTGTCGCGGGTGACAAGCACCGGCGCGCTCGCAGCCGGCCTCCCGCCGCGCGCGACTTTCTTGCCCGAAAATTTCTCCGCTTCCTGGCTCGGGCAATTGGCGATGCCGCGCGCGAATTCCCGCCCTTCGGCATCGACGATGCTCACCACGTCCATGGGCGCGAAATGATTTTCCACGCGCACGATTCCGGAAGCCAGCAAACTCGCTTTGCCCTGCGTGATCGCCCGGTGCGCGCCTGCGTCCACCACCACGCGACCTCGCACATCCGCAGCATAGGCGATCCAGCGCCGCTTGCCGCGCATGCGCCTGGCCGGCAGAAAGGCGGTGCCGATCGGCTCGCCGGCAAAAATCCGGTCGAGCGCGCGCGGATCGTTGCCGTTGGCAATCACGGCGATCCCGCCGCAATTCATGGCGATTTCAGCCGCCTCCAGCTTGGTGCGCATGCCGCCGCGCCCGCTCGCCGATGGACCGCTGCCGAGCGCCTTCAATTCCGGCGTGATGCGCTCGACCAGCCGGATCACTTCCGAGGGCTCGCCGGCTTCGTGACCGTTGCGCGCTGATTTTCCAGCCTGCTGCTCGGGCTGGCGCAGCAGGCCATCTACATTGGTCAGCAGCACCAGCGCATCGGCTTCCAATCCGCTCATCACCAGCGCCGCCAGGCGATCGTTGTCGCTGAACACAGGGGTGCGCGCACCCGGCGCCAGCGACTCCAGCTCGGCCGTCGAAACCGTGTCGTTTTCGTTGACCACCGGGAGAACGTCGAATCCAAGGAGCTTATCCATCGCTTGACGCAGACTCGAGTAACGCCGCCAATTGGTGAAGTCTTCCTCCGTAAGCAGCACCTGTGCGATCTTTATGTCCAGCGCGGAGAAAAGGTCCTTGTAGGCGTCCATCAGCAGGCTTTGGCCGACGGCGGCACAGGCCTGCTTCGTCACCAGGTCGTCGAGGCGCGAACGGTGCAGGCCCAGCCAGCCGCGGCCAAGCCCGACCGCGCCGGAAGAAACAAGCACGACCTGCCGGCCCGACTTCCGTAGCGCCGCAATCGAACGCACGATCGGCTCGACGCGCTCGCAGGAAAATTCGCCCTCCCCGCCCGTAACCGTCGAAGTGCCAATTTTAACGACGATTCGCCGCGCCTTCCGCAGCAGATTGGATCGCTCCACTGTTCCTTTGTGTTCCATTTGAACTCGAGATCGCCCCAGACACCGCTCGATGGCGGCGCAAATCGCGCGCGCCATGTGGGAGCCAAACCGTAATTCTATCGAAATTTTCCGCCTGAAGGGCGGATCGTTTCCATTGACTGTACCGATGCGCGAATCGGATACGTCCTCGTGCTTCGTCGCTTCCGTGGGTCAAAGCCCGCGCTTGAGCAGAACGGGAAGTGACCCGCTGTCGAACAGATGACCTTAAGCGATAGCACTAGCCGTGCGCATAGTTTTACCGTAGATTGCTATCACCCTTAGAATCAACGAGATCGATGTGCAGAAATTTATCACTTTTGACGTAAATCTTTCATATTGACAGGCTTACGTGCCCCAGCTAGCTTGCTTGATATCAGCGGTGATTCCGCCCACCACGAATCGCGCTTGCGCGTTCTGTATCTGAGGGGCTGGCGAAACACGACGCTGGTTGACGGAACCGAGGTCCCATGAAGATTTCTACCCGACTTCTCTTGCTAACCGCGGCTGCGGCGCTGCTGGCGTTCGCTCCATCGTCGAAAGCGGACGTCGTAATGACGCTCACCGGCGCCGGAAACAATCCGGCGTACAACGTGTACATAGGGCCGTACACGGCGACGATCGGCAACACTTCGACGCCCGTGATCTGCGACGACTTCGCGGCTGATTCCTTCGTCGGTGAATCGTGGAACGCCAGCGTCACCAGCCTGGCGACGGTAGCGACTGGCGCCCCGACGTTCAATTCCGGTACTGGAAATTACAGCGAGGCGGCGTGGCTGACACTGCAACTGATCGGCGCGCCGAACAAATCGACGGCGACCGCGATTCAATACGCCATTTGGGATCTGTTCGATCCATCGCAAGTTTCGACGCACTTGGCTGGCATCTCCGGCGGGACGAGTTTTCTGGCGGAGACGAACCCAAACGGCGTGCAGTTCTGGCTAAATGCGGCTGCGGGCTCTAGCCTCAGCGCATCGCAACTGGCCGATTTCCTGATCTACACGCCCACGAGCTGCATAAGCGGCCAGTGCCTTACCGGCTCCGGTCTGCCGCAGGAGTTCATCGTTTATACTCCGGAACCAAGCGCCATCCTGATGCTTCTGATGGGGTTGGCTGCTTTGATCTGGTTCAAGCGGCGCGATCGGCTTTCGAACCTGGCGTAACTAAACCACTTTTACAGAGAGCGGCATCGCGCGCGAGCGTGGCGCCGCTCTTTGTGTTTCTGCCCACACCACGTCTTACTTCTGAAGTGCCGGCCCGCGTTGCTTCTGCGGCATGGGAGGCGTCGTTTTTCTCTCCAGACACTCGACCAGCGCGCTCTTCAACGATCGAGGATCGAAAGCATTAACTGGCCGGAAGGACAGCCTTCGTATAGGTAAGAAATATCTGTACGAGGCGCCGGTCGCGCGAATTTCGTTGAAACCCACGCCAATCGCAGCGTGCAGCCCTGGGCGGCAGACGTGGGCCGCTCCGCCCTCCCGAGAACGCGCGGCAGACGATTAGTTCCATTCTGAATAGTACTAACCGGCTATAGACGAGGGTGGGGCCCACCGATAAAGTCTTAACCGAGCTTACTTAGGGCGGGATGTGCCGCTAAGATAGGACCTTACGGGGACCGGGTTCTTGCGGCTCCTCGGGAGGGATGCGAAGCCGCCGCGACCAACGCCGCGGCGCACGAATTTGATCTGGGTTTGGGGAGAAATTCATGGCTGAGGGAAAGACCACGCTAGCGAACTTAAGCGAAGTCCAGGCGGACCGTCGCAGATCTCACCGGGTGCACATCGCGATGCCGGTGCTGGTGCGGGGCAAGAAGGGCGGGCAAGGGCAACCGTTCGAAGAGCAGACGCACACGATTTCGGTGAATGCCCACGGATGCATGGTTCGGATGTTGACTCCGGTGGCGCGCACGCAGGAAATCACCATCATCAACACGAAAACCGCTGAAGAACTTCCGTGCACCGTCACATCGATCGGGCAGCGCGACGGAGGCCGGCAGGAAGTCGGCGTGGAATTTGCGGAGGCCTCGCCGGTGTTCTGGCGCATCGCGTTCCCGCCGGAGGATTGGGATCCGTCCGAGCGCAAGCGGCCCTCGACCTCGCATACACGCCCAGCCGCCGCGCAAATGGCCAAGCGATAAGTCGCTACCGGCCTGATGTGGCCAGTCAACATTTGGGCTCGAGCAAAGCGCTGTCTCGCCCAGCGGTCAGCGGCCCCAGGTGTGCGCAATCCTCTCCGTCTTAGCACCACCTCGTCGTTCCCCGCCGTCGACTCCGATACAATTAACGCAGCATGGACAACGGGACAGCTACCGTCGGAAGCGGCGCGGAGGCGAGCCGCGCGCTCGCAGCTGACGCAGCCGCAATAGCAAGGGGCAGTGCGGCCAACGAAAGCAACATGGGCTCGCTTGCGATTGCACAGCGATTCGTGCGCGAACAGTGGCCGCGGATTGCGGCAATTTCGGCGCTCGTGCTGGTTCCCTGTTTTTGGCATCGCGAAATCGAGGCGGACGACCTCGGCAGCCATCTCTACAACGCGTGGCTCGTCCAACTCATTCACCGCGGGCAGGCGCCGGGGCTGTGGATCGCGCATCCCTGGACCAACGTTCTCTTCGATTACATGTTGAGCGGATTGGGCGCGGTTTTCGGACTGCACGCGGGCGAGAAGATCGCCGTGGCGCTGGCCGTTCTCATTTTTTTCTGGGGAACGTTCGCAATGGCCGCGGCAGCCACGCGGCGCGCGCCGTGGCTGCTTGCTCCGTGCATCGCCCTGGTCGCATACGGCTGGACGTTCGAGATGGGATTTTTCAACTACTACCTCTCGCTCGGATTGGCGTTTTTCGGCTTGGCCGTTTTCTCGCGCGGTCGCGGCTGGGAACGCCTGCTGCCGCTGATCGTCGCGCCGCTGGCGCTGCTGGCAAATCCGCTGGGACCAATTTGGCTCGTGGGCGCATGTGTGTACGTGTGGCTCGCGGAAGCGGCTCCGCGCAGATATCAGTTTCTGTGGTTTGCGATTGCCGTGGCGGGGCTTTTCGCCGTCCCGAAGATTCTCGGCGGATTTTATCCTCTCGATCCGCCCACGAAACCGTTCTATTTTTTCAACGGCGCAGACCAACTGGTATTGTTCGGGCCGCGCTACGCCATCGCGGAGTATGGATTGATCGCCTTCGCGATCATTGCAATCGCGTCGGATTGGATCCTGCGGCGAAAGGAACGCGGAGTCTGGGAGGAGTACGCAATTCCGGCTGAGTTTTACGCGCTCGCTTTGATCTCGGTGTGGGTACTGCCCGGTGGCGTGCAGGTGACGGCCGGTTCGGCTGCCGCATCTTTGCTGACCGAGCGCTTTACCACTATTTCCGCCGCGCTTGCCTGTTGCGTGCTGGGCGCGATGAGGCCGCAGAAATGGCATCTGGCAGCCGGCGCGGCGATTGCGGCGGTGTTCTTCGCGTTTCTGTATCAGGACACTGGGCGGGTGAACAAAATGGAACAGCAGATCGTTCAACTCGTGAGTAAGCTGCCACCCAACCAACGCGTGATGGGAAGCATCCTGCCCCCGGACGGTTCGCGCGTGATGATCCAGCACATCCTGGACCGCGCCTGCATCGGGCGCTGCTTCAGCTACGGGAATTACGAGCCGGGCTCGGAAGATTTTCGCGTCCGCGCGCGGCTGGGCAATCCGTACGTGCTCACGGACTTCGATCTGGCCGCCTCTACCGAGTCCGGCGATTACATAGTGAAGCCGGCCGATTTGCCCGCGTATCAGGTGTACGAATGCAGCGACGACGGTGAGAAGCTGTGCCTCGCCGCACTGCGCGCCGGCGAGGAAAACAACGCGATGGCTCCGGAAAGCATTCGATCGGCGGATTGAGTTTTACTGCGCGAATCGCCCCGCATCAGCAGGCAATCAGCGGCACCGGATGAGCAATCTTCCAAGCTAAGGATTGAGCAGGCCAAACACGACCACGGCATTGGGCGTCCCGACGTATACTTTTCCATTGGCGATCAGCGGAGTGACGAACTTGTCGGCTGAGTTGGTTGGGAACGTGGCGCTGAAGAGCTGATTCGAGAGATCGGTGGCGTCGTAGGCGTGCAGCGTGCCGGTCGTGTTTCCGTTTTGGATCGCCCAGACGATTCCGTTCGCCGTGCCATCCGAGGAGATGCTCGGCGTCGTGCCCGGACGGCCGAATGTCGAGGGGCTCTGCGACGAAGGCGACGAACCAAGCTTGGCATTGGAAATCGAGAACGCCATGAGCGGATGGTTCACCGGGCCGTAGTAAATCGTGTTGTTGAAGTACGCCGGAGCGGACCATATGCCGCCGGGAAGCGCGCCGCTAAGCTCCTGATAGATGGCGCTGTCGTTATTGGAATTGAATTTTCCCATGTTGTCGCGATTCACGACGTACATACTCCCGTCTTTTCCGGCGCCGACGGCCAGGTTGTACGTTGTACCGCCGTTCGAAAGCTGCGGCAGAAGCAGCACGCCGCCGGAGCCGAAGTCCTGGTCAGCCGAGGACTCCGACACGGTGTTGCTCATCGAGAAGTAATCCGCGGCGCTCAGCGAATTGCCGGCGGTCGAAAGTTTCACAAAAGAATTGCCGTAGTCGCCGTTTATCGGGAAGCCATTTGAGTTCAGGGTCGTGTCGAACGTTCCATTTCCGGTGATGAGGTAGATGTTTCCGGAAGAATCGGCGGCGGGACCATCACCCGCCATCCAGATCGCGCCTTCGCTGCCATTCGGCGTCAAGTTCAGCACGCTGAGCTGCTGCAAATTCGATTCGCTATATCCCATCACCCAGCCGGTATACGGCGGGTTGTCGCAGTGTGACGTCCAAGTCGTATAGATCACGCCGTTGAGAGCCAGCAATGCGGCTCGTTCTTCATACTGGTGCGGATCGAAGGTCGTTGTGCCGCCCGCATTGGGATAGGTGGCCTGAATTTCCGCTGGCGTCATCCGGTCGGCGCCGGTGGCCAGATCGAGCGCGTGCAAGCGCTGGTGATAATCGCCGCTGGAATCTTTGGACATGGCAACGACGAAAATCGTGCCGTTGGGTCCGGCGGAAAGATCGATCACCGGAGTCGAAGTGATACCGAGCTCCGGGTACACCTGCGGGCAGTTTCCCACGTCGCTCGTGCTCACGGTGGTTTCGCCCGAGTAATTCGCCAGCATGTTGGCGGACCAAAGCTGCGTGAAAGTATCGGCGTCGAAGGCGTACACCATGTCGTGTTCGGTGGCGACGAAGACCACGTTGTGAGTCGCGCCGTTAATCGTCAAGCCTCCAACGTACAGCGGCTCGGCGTCCACGAGCCCGGTGACCGGCATCGTGCCCAGCTTCCCGAACTGCGTGGAATTCACGTTGGCGGTGGTCAGGGTGGTCTCTTTCGAATTGAGGCCGGTGCGGGAATTGTCGTTGTGATACGTGAGCACAGTGATGTTGGCGGGAGGCGGAGCGGCGTTGACCGTGAGCGTGGCGGAATTGCTGGTCGCGGGAGGATTGACCGCGTTACTCACGATCACGCGGAACGTGGAACCATTGTCCGCAAGCGTGGTGGGCGGCGTTGTATAGCTGGCCGACGTGGCGCCCGCGATATTCGTGGTTCCCTTTTGCCATTGATAGCTGAGCGGAGCCGAGCCGGTCGCCGTGACCGAGAACGTGGCCGTCTGGCCGACGGTGATGGTCTTGCTTGCGGGCTGCGTGGTTATCGCCAGCGGGCCCGCGGGAGTCGTGACCGGCGGCGTTCCCGCGTGACACGACGCGAACAAAATGAACGAGGAGAGAGCCAGAAGGAACGAGAGAGAGAAGCGCGGAGACGAACTGCGCTGGAATTTTTGTGGCATCGTGGGTCCTCGTAAGCGCGGCGGCTGAATTAGAGCGCCGCCGGCTGACTTCAGCTAATCGCGCGGAAGCAAAGCAAATTCGCACGATCGACAAAAACACTAACGGAGTGGCGCGCAGTGGACACGCTGGGAGCGTCCGATCAGCCGCGATTTGCGCGCGGGCCTTGCAATTGACATCATGCGCGGTGTGGCTCTATGCCGGCCACGGCAAACCTTAACTCTCGGGTTTTATGCTAACCGGAAATCGAGCGGCGACAAAGCACTCCACAGCAGACTTGCCCCGCACCAATCCAGGATCTTTGTCTTTCGCCCGATGTGGCCTCAGGCGGACTCGGCGGATACGGACGGCTTGCGCAGACTCTCCGCGGCGGCGCGGCGGCGGCGTTCGACCAGCCAAGCACCGATGCGCCACAGGAACAACACGGCAAAGATCGCGCCGTAGGCCAGAGGCTCGCGTTTATCGGATTTAACGAGCCAGTAGAAATGGATCACGCCGAGGACGGCGGTCGCGTAAACCGCGCGGTGCAGCATGCGCCAGCGTTTGCCGCCCAGGCGGCGAATCCAGCCCGCCGTGGACGTGATCGCCAGCGGAATCAGTAGCACAAAGCCGGCAAACCCGATGGCGATGAACGGCCTCTTCAAAAGATCCGCCCAGATGGCGTTCCAATTCCACTGCTGCCAGTGATCGAGCACAATCCAAGTGGAGAAATGCAGGCAAACGTAAAAGAACGCGAACAACCCAAACATGCGGCGGAAGCGGATCAACTGCGGCTGGTGCAGGATTTTGCGCAGCGGCGTGATGGCCAGAGTGATGACGAGAAAGCGCAGCACCCAATCGCCGGTGCGATGCTCGATGAATTTTACCGGATTGGCAGAAAGATTATCGTTGAAGCCGCGCCAGACCAGATCGGCCACCGGTCCGAGGCACAGCAGGAACACGACAACTTTCGTCCACTTGCTGGTTAAGATACGGTTCAAGCGTCCGGCTCCGCTTAGTGGTACTTGCGCAGGTTCATACCGGTGTAAAGGCTGGCGACTTCGTCGTAGCCATTGAACATGCGCGTGCGAATCTTGGGGCTGAAAAGGCCGAGGCCGGGTCCCAGGCGGGTTTCATACTCCTGGCTCCAGGGAACCGTATCGACGCTGGGATTCACGTTGGAATAGAAACCGTATTCACCCGGAGCGTAATTGTTCCAAGTGGTTTCCGGCTGATCCTTCACGAAGCGAATCTTCACGATCGACTTGATGCTCTTGTACCCGTACTTCCACGGAAGAGTCATGCGCACGGGCGCGCCATCCTGATTCGGGAGGGTTTCGCCGTACATGCCGACGCAGAGCAGCGCGAGCGGGTGCATGGCTTCGTCGAGGCGCAGGCCTTCGATATACGGAAATTGAATTCCAGTGCCCGCGGCCCAGGGCATGACGATCGGATTGTAATAGCTTTGAAACGCCACGTAGCGCGCCTTGGAAGTGGGCTGGACGAGCTTGGCAATGGTGCTGAAGGAGTAGCCGATCCACGGCACCACGATCGACCACGCCTCCACGCAGCGATGGCGATAGATGCGTTCCTCAAGCGGCGCGAGGTGCATGATCTCGTCCATGGTGAACTTGCGCGGCTTTTCGACTTCGCCTTCGACCGAGACGCTCCAGGGAGAAACGAGAAAATTCTTGGAATTTTCCGCGGGATCGCTTTTGTCCGAGCCGAACTCGTAAAAATTGTTGTAATGAGTCGCTTTTTCGAGCGGGGTTTCGGCCTCCGTGGTGCTGCCGGGCCATTTCGTCACGCCTTGAATGGGCACCGGCACCGATCCTTTGGACTTCGAGCTGAACCAGTTGGGCAAGGCGCGGTAGGCGGCCACGGCTCCATAAGTCGCCGCTATCCCCAGCAGAAAATTGCGGCGGCCCATGTACAGGCCCTTTGGGGTGACGTCAGCGTAAGTCAGATCCGGTTGGCGCTTGATGAGCATGCCAAACCTCCCATGCTGAGTGTCTATTCCTACTTCTACCGGTATGATACGCGCGGCCGCTGTGATTGGATGCAGGAAGTTTGAAGAGGATGGCGAAAGCTGGAAGCGGCATACGAACGCTCTGGCACGCTTTTTGAGGTCGGCTAGCCGTGCGGCCCGGTGCGCCTGGTTTGCGTTCAACCTGCGCCATTGTGAAGCTTCACACGCCTATTCTGGAAAGCGCCCCCGGGGTCCAAAGTCGCTCGATTTTCACTTTGCCTCCCCGCGCGGCCAGTGTTCATCCCAGGGTAGACGGGCGCGAAAAGCGCGCGGTGCGGGATTCAAGCAGGCGGGACAGCGCCCGCTTCGGCCCCAGCAAGATAAGCCGGGCGGCCGTTGGTCAATTCATCGAGAAGCGCAATCCGGACTTGCTCCTGCTGGGCCGGCGAAAGCTTCGCGCCGCCGGACGTAACGTAGAAGACGTCGATGGCCGTCTGACCCTCCGTTTCGATCAGGGCGATTTCTATGTTGCAGTTGTGCCGCGCCAGCTGCGAGCTGATGCGATACAGCACTCCGGGGCGATCCTGCGTGATCACTTCCACCAGGGTGCTGTGCGCCGAGCTTTCGTCGTCAATTTCGACGCGCGTTTCGACTTTCACTTTCGGTGCGACGTCCTTCGTCGAACGCAGGCGATCGCGAAGCATGCGGCTGAGGTCGGCCTTACCTAACACCACATCGTGAACGCTGCCCTTGAAGCGCTCCCATTCGGGCAAATTCAATTCCAGCGTGCGGAAGCGGTCCGTGAAAAAGAACTGGTCGACCACGGTTCCGTCTCGATTCGAGAACGCGGCGGCTTTCACGATGTTCATGCCCCAGGCCGCCAGCGCGCCGGCCATGCGGGAGAAGAGAAACGGCCGGTCCTTGGTGACGAGCGTGAGCTCGAACCACTGGCGGCTGCGCGTCAAATCGAGCTGCACGGGATCGACGCCCAGGCGGCTGGCCATGTCGACGTGGCGAATCACGTCGCTGGCGGCTTGCGTGCGCAGGTAGCGGCGCGGCAGGCCTTCCAGAAAGCTTTCCAGCTTTTTCCCGGCCGCGGGCATGAGCGTGCGGAGGTGGGTAATCAGTTCCTCGTCGCCGCCTGCATGGAGGCGCTCGTCCGCGCTGCGCATCATCAAATTCGCCGCGCCGATGTAGAGCTGCCAGAGATTTTCGGCCTTCCACGGAGTGAGCGCTTCCGGATTCACCGATTTGATGTCCGCGTAGGTGAAGAGGCAAAGCATTTTCAAGTCTTCCGGCGTGCGCATGCTCCCCGCCAGTTGGCGGATCACTTGCGGATCGAAAATATCGCGGCGCAGCGCGCTGCCCATGTCCAAATGGCGCGCAATCAGGAAGAGGACCGTTTCACGGTCGGGATCATCCAGATCGAGCCGGGCGAGGCAGGGTTCCGCCAGTTCCAGGCTTCCGGCAATGTGATCGTCGGGCTTTGCGCCTTTGCCGGTGTCGTGCAGCAGCAGCGCGAGATACAGCAGATCGGGCTGCCCGATTTCATCAAGCAGCTCCGCGTAACCCTGATCCCATTTCGATTGCGACTTTCGCAGGGCATGGAGATTTTCGATGGTGTGAAACGTGTGCTCGTCCACGGTGAAGCGATGCGAGTAATCGCGGATCACCAGCGAATCGACCACCTTGAACTCGGGCAGCAGCAGATCGAGCAGGCCCAGTGAATGCATCGCGCGCAACGCATCCGCCGCATGCGGCGCCAGCAAGATTTCCTGCAGATGGTGCCAAAGCTCGGCGCCTTTCGGAGCCGCCGCGGCAATCGCAGGCAGCGCTTCTTCAAGCTGATGTTCGGCTGCGGAACTGAGGCTCAGCCCGTGTCGCGCCAGAAAACGAAACAGGCGCAGCGGAAGCTCTGGATCGCTGACCGACTCCTGTCGCTGCAGGAAAATTCGGCCGTCCACCACGGCGAATTCGGAATTGGATAGCCTCGAGCGCAAATTCTGAAACTGCTTGTAAAGGGATGGGCGCGCGGCCGGGAATTCGTCGAGCAATTGCACGGCGACGCGGTGAATCAGGCGCGCATGTCCGAAATAGAGGCGCATCCAATCGGACGCCGTGAGCGATTCCGCGCCCGGCGCGCCGATGCACCGTTCGGCGGCTTCGTCTTGTGCTTCCCAGACCAGCGTGTTGTCGTCGCGTCCATGCCGAAAATGCAGGAAGCAGCGCACGGACATCAGAAAATCCAGCGCGGCATCGAATTTCTGGCGCAGCCACGGCGGCAGAAGTTCCTTCTCGTCGGGCCACGCGCCGGTTTCGTCCACCGCGGCGATGAGCGCCAGCCAGCAGGCTAGGTTGTAATCGCGCAGCCCGCCGGGGCCGTCTTTGACGTTCGGTTCCAGGTGAAATACGGTGTTGCCGAATTTGTTGTAGCGCGCGCGCGTAAGGTCCGTGAGCCGCTGCACGATGGAGCGCGATTCGCGCGAGACCAGCTTCGGAATCACGTGGTCGTGCAGCCGGTCGAAAAGCTTCCGGTCGCCGGCCAGGTAACGGCAGTCGAGAAGCGAAATAGCGAACTCGACGTTATTCGGGTCGAATCTCTCGCATTCGGAAAGTGTGCGTGTGGAAGGACTGAGCTTCAGCCGCAAATCCCAGATCTGCTGCGAAAAACTGCGCAGAGGATTTTTGAGCTCGCGCTCCGCGGCGCCGGTGTGCAGGAACAAAAGATCGATATCGGAATACGGAAAAAGCCACCGCCGGCCGAAGCCGCCCAGCGCCACGAGAGCCAGGTTCTGCGGCCCCCCTGCCTCGGGCGAAATGCGCTCCTTCCAAAGCCGCAGCGCAATCGATTCGACTAGAGCCGTGCGGCCCTGCACGGCGGCGCTTCCATCGCCCGTTTCCGCAAACGCGCGCTGAATCTTCGCCGATTCCTCGGTATAGAAATCGCGCAGTTCATTGCTCGAAAGTGGAGGCGTAGGCATGCCTATCTGATGGAACGCAAATCCGCCAGGCATCGCTTCCGCGCGTACCGGCGAGGTGTTCAGCGGCGCGGAGTGTCCCGCAGCCCGCTACAACGCGCTATCGCCGCGCTCGTCGTTGCGAATGCGAATCGCGTCGTCGACCTTCGAGAGGAAAATCTTCCCGTCGCCAATTTTTCCGGTGCGCGCGGCGGTTATGATGGTCTGCACGGCTTTTTCCACCATCTCGTCCGCCAGCACCATCTCGATCTTGATCTTGGGGATCAGGTCCACCGTGTATTCGCGGCCGCGATAGAATTCCGTGTGACCCTTCTGGCGTCCGTGGCCGCGGGCTTCCAGCACCGTCATGCCCTCGACGCCGATCTCATGCAGCGCGTCTTTCACCGCATCCAACTTCGACGTTTGAATGACCGCTTCGACCTTTGTCATCGCGTTATTCTCAGCTCCCCATCCGGGCCACACGCCCGCAAAGCCACGCGGACTCGACGTCCCAGTTAGCTTGAGCCCTCCCAATAATACCCTTCCTCGCCGTGCTGAGATAGGTCCAAACCTTGCACTTCGTGATCTTCGGACACCCGCAGGCCGATCAGCGCGTCCACCACCTTCAAGATGATCAGCGTGCCCACGATGGCCAGCCCCCAGGCAATCGCCACGCCGACGGCCTGGTTCAGAATCTGGTGATAATTCCCCTGGATCGCTCCCAGTGGAAGCGCCTTGCCGCTGGCGTCGTGAAACATCGGATTGATCGCGCTGGACGCAAAAACACCGGTCAAAAGAGCGCCGATCGTGCCGCCCGCTCCGTGAACGCCAAACGCATCGAGCGAATCGTCGTAGCCAAAACGCGCTTTCACGAAGGTGACCATCCAGAAGCAGAACACTCCGGCAATCGCTCCGATGATCAGCGCGGACATGGGACTGACGAAGCCCGACGCCGGTGTGATGGCCACGAGGCCCGCCACGGCTCCGGAAATGGCGCCGAGCGCGCTGGGCTTCCCGCGGACGATCCATTCGGCGGCGCACCACCCCACGACGGCCGCGGCCGCCCCGAAATGCGTCGCCACAAAGGCGCTGGTGGCCAGCGCGCCCGAACCAAGTGCGCTGCCGGCGTTAAACCCAAACCAACCGACCCATAACATGCATGCGCCGATGAAGCTCAGCACCACGCTGTGCGGAGGCATCGGCTCGCGCGGATACCCGAGCCGTTTGCCCAAATAGAGCGCGCAAACCAGCGCCGAGACTCCGGACGTGACGTGCACCACCGTGCCGCCCGCAAAGTCGAGCGTCGGGAAACGTCCGCCGAGCGCGGCGTTCAGGAATCCGCCCTTGCCCCACACCATGTGCGCCATCGGCGCGTACACGAAGATCGACCACAGCGAGAGAAACACAAGCAGCGCGCTGAATTTCATGCGTTCGGCGAACGCGCCGGTGATCAGCGCCGGCGTGATGATCGCGAACATCAGCTGGAACATCATGTAGGTCTGCGCCGGAATCGTGGCGGAGTAAACCGGATCGGGCTTTAGGCCCACGCCGCGTAAAAATAGGTGTTGAAAGCCGCCGATGAAGCTCGCTCCCGGGCCGAACGCGAGGCTGTACCCCACGATGGCCCAGATCACGGTAATGACGGCCATCATGGCGAAGCTCTGCATGAACGTCGCCAGCACGTTCTTCTTGCGGACCATCCCGCCGTAAAAAAGCGCGAGGCCCGGGCCGGTCATCAGCAGCACCAGCGCCGAGCTGGTGAGCATCCAGGCATTATCCGCGGAGGCTTTCGCGTCTGCCGCCGTGCGTTCGACGTTGGCAAGCCGCGCGGTGTCTAAAACCGGCGCTACGGCGGCCAGCGACGACCCCTGCGGCGTGGCATGCGCGGGAGCCGAAAAAACTACGGGTGTGAAGCAGCATAGCAAACAAGCAAAAAGGACCGATTTCCTAAACCAGTGCACACTCATAAATGTGTTGCTATCCCCCCGAGAATCGGGAACGCGTTTGAACAGACTTCAAGCGGCGCAGCACGGCTGCCGCAATTCACTTTTCAGATGACTTCGATCCAGCATTCCCCTGTAAACTGCCCGAAATTATACACGCAACAGCTCGCCGCGCAATGCGCCGAGATCTCTCCGAATCAGCGCCTATTTCCAAACGCAGCAGCGATTCGGCACAGAATCGCCTCGATGCGAAAGTAGTCCGTGGGTGTAAGCTAGAGCCGCCGGAACACCGGCAAAGGTGTGTTCCGCCCAATTTGCGCTTCGTTCGGGGTTTCTGCCTAGGGAGTTACCATGGCGAGCATCATCAAGCTGCGCGTAAATGGCGTCATCCAACAAATCAACGCCGACCCGCAAACCAGTCTTCTTTCCGTCCTGCGCGACCGATTGGAATTGACCGGCACGAAATACGGCTGTGGCGAAGGCCAATGCGGCGCATGCACCGTGCTGATCGACGGCAATCCGCGCCGCTCATGCGTTACCGCCGTGGGCACGGCCGCGAATCGCCATATCACCACGATCGAGGGACTCGAGCATCACGGCCACTTGCATGCCGTTCAAGAAGCGTTTCTGGAGGAAGAAGCGCTGCAATGCGGCTATTGCACGCCCGGCATGATCCTGTCCGCCGTGGCCTTTCTGAAGTCGACCCCCAATCCCACCGAACAGGAAATCGCGCGCGCCATGGAAGACAATATCTGCCGCTGCGGCACCTATCCGCGCATCCTGGCGGCGATTCAGCGCGCTGCGCGGAAGGGAGCGGAATTATGATCGAAGATCCTTCGGTTCCCGTCGCCGTCGAGCCAGAACGCTACGAATTTCGCGCCCCTGCCGCGCATCATTTCGAATTGCAGAGGCGCGATTTTTTCAAGTTGCTTGGCGCGGGCGTGCTGGTGGTCTGCGCGTTGAAGGACTTGCCTGCGCAAGAATCCGGAGCGCGTCGCGCCGGCGGCTTCGGCTTTTTCGAGCCGCTGCCCAAGGAAATCAGCGCGTGGATGCACGTGGGCGAAAACGGAACGGTTACCGTCTACACCGGCAAAGTGGAAATCGGGCAGAACATCCGCACGTCGCTCAGCCAGGCCGTCGCCGAGGAGCTTCGCTTCCCTCTCGACGGCATTCAAATGGTGATGGGCGATACGCAGCTCACTCCATACGACATGGGCACCTTTGGCAGCCGCACCACGCCCACCATGAATTTGCAGCTTCGCAAGGTGGCCGCGGCCGCGCGCCAGGAATTGATCGCTCTCGCCGCGAAAAAATGGAACGTGGACCCGCAGCGCCTGAAAACCGTCAACGGGCGAATCGAGATTCCCGGAAAGCGAAAGTCGATTACCTTTGCGGAACTCGTTCGCGGGCAGCAGCTCACGGCCGTGATTCCCGCCGACGAATCGCTGATTCCGCCCGCGCAATGGACCGTCGAGGGCCAGTCGATCGCGAAGGTCAACGGGCGCGATTTCGTCACCGGCCGCCATTTGTATCCTTCCGACCAGAAGCTGCCGGGGATGCTCTACGGAAAAGTGCTGCGCCCGCCGTCTTTCGGCGCAACGCTCGTTTCGATCAACGCTCCGTCATTCGATCTAGCCGACAACGTCACGTTCGTGCGCGACGGCGATTTCGCCGGAGTCGCCGCAGCCAGCGAGGAAGCGGCCACGCGTGCGCTCGCGTCCCTGCAGGCGAAGTGGAGCGAGCAGCCGCAGATATCGAACAAGGAGCTTTTCGCGTACCTGAAAAATAATCCGGTCGAACTAAAAGGCTTCGAAGGCGCGTCGCGCTACGAAACCGGCTCGGTCGATAAGGACCTCGCCGCGTCGGAGCATCAGCTTCGGCAAACGTATACCGTCTCCTACATCGCGCACGCGCCGCTCGAGCCGCGCGCGGCGCTGGCGCAGTGGTCGGGCAACACGCTCACCGTTTGGACCGGCACGCAGCGGCCTTTCGCCGTACGCACCGAACTGGCCCAGGCGCTGCATATTCCCGAAGACCAGGTTCGCGTGCTCATGCCGGACATGGGCTCCGGCTACGGCGGCAAGCACACCGGCGAATGCGCCGTCGAGGCCGCGCGGTTGGCGCGAGCCGCCAATGCGCCGGTGAGGCTCGTCTGGACGCGCGAGGAAGAGTTCACCTGGGCCTATTTCCGGCCGGCTGGTGTGATCGAAGTTGTCGGCGGCGTAAGCAGCGATGGCACGCTCGCGGCATGGGATTTCAAAAATTACAATTCCGGCGCGGCCGGCATTCGCACATTTTACGAAGTGCTCAGCCAGCGCATCGTTTTTCAGCCCACGCGCTATCCGCTGCGGCAAGGCTCGTACCGCGCGCTGGCGGCCACGGCCAATCATTTCGCTCGCGAGTCGTTTATGGACGAACTCGCCCACGCTGCGAATATGGACCCGCTCGAATTTCGCCTGAAGAATTTGAAAAACGAGCGGCTGCGCGCCGTGTTTCAAGCGGCGGCGGAAAAGTTCGGCTGGAGCGGTGCCAAGCCTGCGCCGGGGCACGGATTTGGCGTCGGCGGGGGCTTCGAAAAGGGCGGCAACGTCGCGACGTGCGTCGAAGTCGCTGTGGATCGCGCCTCCGGCGACGTGCAAATCGTGCGCGTGGTCACGGCCTTCGAATGCGGCGCTATCGTGAATCCAGACAATCTGAAAAATCAGATCGCCGGCGCAAACATTATGGGGCTGGGCGGCGCGCTCTTCGAAGCCATCGAGTTCGCGAATGGGCGCATCTTGAATCCGCGCTTCTCGAAATACCGCGTGCCGCGCTTCAGCGACGTTCCGCCGATCGATGTGGTCATGCTCGACCGCAAGGATGTTCCGCCAGCCGGCGCGGGCGAAACGCCGCTCGTCGGTCTGGCGCCTGCCATCGGCAATGCCATTTTCCAGGCCGCCGGCACTCGCTTGCGCTCGCTTCCGATGGTCCCAGATGGCCTGAAAACCGCGTAATTTGCGGCTCTAGCGCCTCGGGCACACCTGTCCCTCCGTACAGGCAACTTCTCTGCCCTGTTGTTCCCACCATGTTGTGATACACGTGCCGGTCGCGGCGGCCGGGACTGATCTTCCAGCGCAAATCAATCGCAACAAAGCGGGCTTGCCGGGCGCAACTTTTCGCGCAGGGCCGTGTTTGACCCAGATGTAAGGCCTCCACCACAGCAGTCGGGGGCCGACACTTGAAATGAGCACCGAAACGGAGGGTACCAACATGAAGCTGGGAAAACTTATTTTGAGTGCAGCGGCCCTGATTGCTTTCTGCGTGCCGCCGGCGGTTTCCGCACAGACGATCGCGCACCGTAAAGTGAATCAGCAGCACCGCATCGCGCAGGGAGCGAAGAGCGGGCAGCTAACCCCTCGCGAAACCAGGCACCTGGAGCATCAGCAGCGCAGCATCAACCGCGAAAGCCGGGCGATGCGCCGGGCCAATGGCGGCAAGCTTACGCCAGCTGACAAGAGAGTCTTGACGCGACGTCAGAACCGCGCTTCGGCGAATATCTACGCCAAAAAGCACAACGGGCGCACGCGGCACTAAATTGCGAGTACTCGATATGCGAAGAGCCCCGGTCGCAGAAGGCGCCGGGGCTTTTCTTTAGCGACTCCGCACCGCCGGCGCGGTCGTTCTCAGGAATATTGCTTGTAGCGAGCCACGCGGACGTTTTTGAACTGATTGTTAGCCAGGTCGTAGTGGACGAAATTCAGCAGGCGGCGGATTTCGCCCTTTCGAAACGGAAGCTTTTCGTTGGGGTAGTCGCGCAGGCAATCGAATTCCGAATACATTTCGACGGCGATCCCACTCTCGTCCATCACCAGGTAATTCGCCTCCACAAATTCGCGCACATACGTATGGAAATCCCGGTAAAACTCGATGATTTCCTGCGGGCCGGCCAGCGAAAACGCAGGCAGCTCCAATACCACGTCATCCGCATAGAACGGCGCCAATTGATCGTACAGTTTGTTGTTGAAGTAGCCCAGGTAACGGTGGAAGTCGTCTTTGGTCATGTCTTCCTCCAGTTCAGGCAACGATTGGGCCCTTATCCGGGGCCGTAGCCGTGCGGAAATTTCTTCCGCCACTCCCATTGTGATCGCAGGATCGAGGCCAAATCCGATTGCGCGGGCTTCCATCCGAGCACGCGTTGCGCCTTCGCCGAATCGGCCACCAGTTGCGGCGGATCGCCCGGCCGAGGCGCCTCGTCGCGAGCGGGAATCGCGTGGCCGGTCACCTTGCGCGCGCACTCGATCACTTGCAGGACGGAATAGCCGTGGCCGGTGCCGAGGTTGAGGAATTCAGACGCGCCGCCTTCCCGGAGATACTTCAGTGCCAAAATGTGCGCGTCGGCCAGATCGGCCACGTGCACGTAATCGCGGATGGGCGTTCCGTCCAGCGTCGGATAACTTCTTCCGAAAACGGACACTTCCGATTTTTGGCCTTGAGCCGTTGAAAGCACGTTGGGAACGAGATGCGACTCAGGCTCGTGGTGCTCGCCGCGCTTCTCCGTAGCCCCCGCGGCGTTGAAGTATCGCAGCGCCACGAATTTCAGGCCATAGGCCTCATCGTAGCTTGCCAGGATTCGTTCGATGAATAGTTTCGACCAGCCGTAGGGATTTACCGGCCATTGCGGGCACGTCTCGGGAATCGGAACCTGCTGCGGCACGCCGTAGGTGGCACACGTCGAGGAAAACACCACACGCCGCACGCCCGCGCCCATCAGCGCGCTGAAAAGGGCGATTCCCTGCTCCACGTTGTTCTCATAATATTTCGCCGGCTCCGACACCGACTCGCCCACGTACGCGAGCGCCGCAAAATGCACGCAGGCTTCGATCCTGTGCTCGCCGGCAATCCGCGCGACTAGAGACCGGTCGCCCACGCGGCCATGATAGAAGGGCACGTCTGCATCGAGCGCCTGGCGATGTCCGCGCGCGAGATCGTCGAGCACCACCACCTGCTCGCCTTTGGATCGAAGCCGCTCGACCGTCACACTTCCGATGTACCCGGCTCCGCCGGTCACAAGAATGGCCATCGTTCTCCGTTTCGCCCGCCGGGATGGCGGCGGCTGGATGGTGCCGCCCGTGCTTCGCGGCGAAATTATAGCCGAATAGGGTCGCAGTTCCGCAGAGTAACCGGGAATTTCGGTGGCGTGCAGCGCAACAAAACGTTGAGCCCGCACGTAGTAAGATAGGACAATGCAAGGCAACGGCCATACCGCTATCCGCACCGACCGTCTGACGCGCCTGTACAAAATGGGCGATACCACCGTTCGCGCCGTGGAGGACGTGTCGCTCGAAATCGCGGCCGGCGAGTTCGTGGCCCTACTCGGTACTTCCGGCTCGGGCAAATCCACGCTCCTGAATCTCATGGCCGGCCTGGATCGCCCCACCTCCGGCGCCATTTACGCGCACGGCAAAAGCCTGGCGGAGATGAGATCCGAAGAGCTGGCCAAGTACCGCGGGCACACCATCGGAATGGTCTTCCAAGCTTTCAATCTGCTCCCGCGGATGACCATGGCCGAAAATGTGGAGCTGCCTCTGCGGCTGGCCGAAGTCAATCGAGACGAGCGCGCCGCGCGCGTGCAAGAGGCGGTGCAGCGCGTCGGGCTCGCCGCGCGCACGGCGCACCGGCCGACAGAGCTTTCCGGGGGCGAGCAGCAACGCGCCGCGCTGGCGCGCGCTCTGGTGAATCGACCGACGATCTTGCTGGCCGACGAACCCACGGGAAATCTCGATAGCGCGACCGGCAAGGAAATCATGGACCTATTGCGCGAGATCAATCGATCACTTCGCATGACCATCGTGATGGTTACCCACCAGCGGGAGCTTGCGGAGGAATACTCGGACCGGCTGCTGCTGATGCGCGACGGCAAGCTGGAAAGCGACGGAGTGCGCCTGTGAAGACGCGCGACATGGCCGAGCTGGCCGTCCGCAATCTTCGCGAGGCGCTACTGCGCAACTCGCTCACTACGATCGGAATCGCCGTCGGCGTGGCTTCGCTCGTGGCCATGCTTTCTCTGGGCGCGGGGCTGCAGCATTTGGCTAATCAACGCCTTTCTCAATCGGGGCTTTTCGATGAAGTGCTCGTCAGCCCGAAAAACAGCTATTCCGATTTCGGGCGCGCCGCGACACGCGGCCAGGCTCCCACTGGAACGCCCCGAACACTGGATGAAGCCGCGCGCAATGAAATGGAAAAACTGCCGCACGTTTCCGAGGTGTATCCGAATATTCGCTTTCCTACCGAAATTCATTTTGAGGGCAACCCGTATCCTACGATCGTCGCCGGGATTCCGATGTCCGACCGCACGGACGGAGCGTTTGACGGAATGACGGGATCGTTTTTCTCCAGCGCGACGGAGGACGAAGCCATCCTGCAAATCGAGCTCGCGCGCCAATTATCGAAAAATCCGAATACGCTTTTGGGCAAGGAAATCACGCTGCGGTATGCGGAGCGGCAGCCGCTTCCTCCAGCAAGCGGCTCTTCTTCCAGTGCCGGAGCGCCCGGTTTTTCCCTGGTGCCGCACCAGATGAAATTGCGCATCGTCGGCATCGTGCAGACCGAGCCCGCCTCGGGATTCGGCGGGCCGGGACGCGGGCGTCTGCTGATTCCGCAGAAAGTGGCGGAACAACTGAGCGCGGCGCAAACGAGCGATCTGCGCGACCTTCTGAGCGCCAGCGGCACGGGGCAAAAGACATACCAGAGCCTGACGGTGCGCGTGGCCAACCCTTCGGACGTGCAGAGCGTGGAAGACGCCGTCAAAAACATGGAATTTTCGGCGTTTTCGCTGCTCGACGCCACGCACAACCTGCGCGTCGTATTTGCGGTGTTCGACTTGCTGCTGGGCATTTTCGGCAGCCTGGCGCTGATCGTGGCGTCGCTGGGCATCATCAACACGCTGGTGATGGCCATCCTGGAGCGGCGGCGCGAAATTGGCGTGCTGAAAGCGCTGGGCGCCGCCGATCGCGACATCCAAGGATTGTTTTTCGCGGAAGCGGGCGTCATGGGGCTGCTCGGCGGCATATGTGGTGTCGCGTTTGGCTGGTTGATCGGGCGCGGGCTGAATCTGGGCACGAACATTTATTTGGCGAGGCAATCGCTGCCGGCGACGACGATTTCGCTGGTGCCGTGGTGGATGGTCGGCGGGGCGATCGGGTTCGCCGTGCTCGTGAGTCTGGCCGCCGGAATTTATCCAGCGTCGCGCGCGGCGAAGCTGAATCCCATTGAGGCGCTGCGGTATGAATAGCGCGACGGCGCGCCAAATGCGGCGCAGGCTGGCGCACGCGTGCGCGATCGTCCTGATCTGCGCAGCGGCGTTGATGCTCGGCGCGACGGCGCGGGCTGCAGGGCGCGCGGAGTGCAGCGCCGTGGAGAGCAAAATCCTGGGGCGCTCGGTGCCCTACTGCATTCTGCTGCCTCCCAGCTACGATTCGCAGAAGACGCGGCGCTACCCCGTGTTCTATTTTTTGCACGGCCTGGGCGAAAACGCGCAGGTGCTGCTGAATTCGGGCGGCTGGGATCTGATCCAGGACCTGTGGAGCCAGCACAAAATCGGCGAGTTTCTGATTGTGACACCGGACGCCGGCAACAGCTTCTACGTCAACGCACGCGACGGCCACGACAACTATCAGAACTTTTTCATCCGCGAATTTCTGCCGTACATCGAGCACCGCTACCGCGCCGGCCGCACGCGGCGCGACCGCGGAATTGGCGGAGTATCGATGGGGGGATATGGAGCGCTGCGGTTCGCATTTCTCTACCCGCAACTTTTCGCGGCGGTGACCGCGCATAGCGCGGCGCTGATTGAAATGCCGCAAAGGCAGGTCACGCTCTCGCCCAGCGAGGCCCAGGCGCTGACGCAGTTCGTTGGGAGCGCTTTCGGCACGCCATTTAACCGCGTGTATTGGAACCGGGAAAGCCCGTTCACGATCGTGAAAACGCATCCGCGGCCCGTGGGACTGAAGATTTATTTCGATTGCGGCACTTCGGACACGTTCGGCTTCAATCGCGGCGCCGAAAAATTTCACCAACTGCTCAATTCGCGCGGGATTCCCAACGAGTTTCATCTCTATCCCGGCGGGCACAATTGGGCCTATTTCGCGCAGCATTTGCCCGCATCCTTGGAATTCCAGTCGCGGGCCCTTGGCCTGCACCCATGAGGCGGTTTGCACCCCTGAAGCGGCTTGCGGCCCTGACTTATCACCGCTTAATTTGTGCGCCGGGACGTTCCGGGTAGACCGGGTCCCGGTCCTTTGTTTTCTATAACTTACGCTTGCTTTTACTCAAGTGACTGTTCCGGGTAAAACTGCACCGATTGCACGGCGGTGCATGGGGCTCCGCCGGAGTGGCACGGTATGCTGCAAGCGGCAGCTACGACTTGCGCGCCAGCGTAATGCGCGCGCCAAAACGTGAGTCGCCTGCGGTCCGGCAACGATATCTTGGGCGACGAGTTGTGATCCTGTACGCATGACACGAATCGACGGTAGCAGGACTCCCTGGCGAAGCTCTACTGGCCGGAAGTACAGGATTCGTACAGGTCGGGCGCACCTGTATTAGTCAGGTGAATGAACTTCGCGGGAAGTCGTGAGGGGGCAGAAACGGAGGAAGGGCAAGCGCGATACGGGGGCGTAACTTGAAGTGGAGCAACTGGTCGGCTCCATGCTTGCACATGGAGCCGACCATCGCCCATAACGGTTAGAAGTCAAACTTCAGAGCGAACTGAATCTGCCGCGGAGTGATGATTGGGGCCTGGGAGGTTCTAATCTGCCCGTCCTGCCCGTTGTTCAGGAAGATGCCACCACCGGGCGCTCCCGGATTGAAGTGATTCATCACGTTGAACGCCTCGGCCCGGAACTGCATATTGAGCTTCTCGGTGAGTTTGGTGTTTTTGATAATCGACAGGTCGAGATTCAACGCCCCAGGACCCGGCACGCTGTTCCGCCGGACATTTCCCAGGAATCCCGGAGCCTGCGGCTCGTAGCACGCTGGGTTGAACCATTGGATGACACCAGTGGGCTGGCCTACTGCTTGCTTGTCGATGATTTGGTTCGGACTGCAGCCAGGAGCAAATGTGTAGTTCGCTCGGGATGCCCATTCGGTGCCGAGGTTGGCTGGATCTATGCTTTGACCGTTGTAAATGTTCACCGGCGCGCCGCTGTGGACACCGAGAATCGTGGCCACCTGCCAGCCGGAGACGAGCCGATTGCTCTTGAATGGCAAGGCGTAGACGCCGTTGACGCTCAGATTGTGGCGCACGTCGAAGATGCAGTTCTCGTAATCGTAGGCTTGGTTGTATGCGTCCGTTTGAAGCTGCGCAAACTCTTCCAGGCTGGTAGCGAAGGAGCCGTTGTCGATGCAGTGCGAGTACGTGTAGTTAACCTGGAACGACAGACTTCGCGAGAACTGATGGTTCAAGCCGACCTGTAAGGAGCTGTAGCTTGACGCCGCTGTAGCCGCCTCGGTAATCATCTCGCCGAAGGCTGGGTTAATTCGACTCTGCGGGTTATTAGCTACGCCCGAAGAGAGTAACGAATGGGAACTGCGCGCCGCTGCCGTAGCAGGTGGTCTGGGTATGCGGGTTATTCGGCAAGGGAACGCAATTGTTTGTGACGGTGTACGTGGCATTAGAAACCGTCGGGTAGGACTTCGGGATTTGCGGCAGCGCAGTGCAATTCGGGAAAGTCGAGCACTGCGGTGGGTTGATATCGCGCTGGTTCCACAGGTGACGAGAAATCGACCCGACGTACCCGACCGTGAGAACGGTCCCGTGGCCGAGCTGCTGCTGGACCTGGAGGTTGTACTGGATCGTGTAGGGCGAGCCAGTGCTGTTCTGGTACGTAACGCCCGCAAACTCGCTCGGCTTCGGGCACCCGCCCAAGAAGGCAGGTGGGCAGGGGGCGGAGGTTGAAAATGCATTCGGGAACGAAGGGCCAAAGATGGCGAAGCTGGATCCCGGAGGAGAGCCAACCAAGCCCGACTCATAGATCCTGGCAGCAGTGGGATCGACGAATACTCCGACGCCGCCCCTGATTGCAGTCTTATTGTCCTTGAACGGCGAATATGCGAAGCCGAAGCGCGGCTCCCAGTTGTTGGCGTTGGGGTTGTTGGCAAAGACGTGCTTGATCGGCGTGTAGTATTGCAGTCCACAGAGCGCCGACTGGAGCAGGGATGGGTTGGCTCCGATGTAGGCTGGATTGTTCGGGTTAGCGCAATTAGGAGTTGTCACCACCGGGCCAACCGGAGGCAGGAACGAACCGGTGAGATTGGTCAACGACTGGTTGCCACCAGCCCATCCGACCGGATTTGTGCCGTAGTCGTAGCGCAGGCCGAGGTTCAAGGTTAGTTGAGACGAGACTCTCCAGTCATCCTGGAAGTATGGGGCAATGTCGATCTCCCGGAAATAGCGGTCGGAGTTGGCGAATCCCGGAGGCGCGGCAAAGCCAAACGTTGCCCCCGTACCCTGGAGATAGCTTTGCAAGCTGCCAAAACCGTAGGTCTCGCCGTTAGCGTAGGACCCCTGGTGGACATTGACCTGCACCCTGGTAACAGTCACGCCCACCTTGAGCGTATGGGCGCCGTGAGTCCAAGAAAGGTCATCGGCACCGCTGAATTTATTGTCAAAAATACTTGGTTGGTTCGGATCCGGGCCAAGAGGCGTTCCGTTATATGGAGTGACTTGAGCGTCCAAACGCTGCGGCTCGTTGTACAAGGTGCGCACCAGGTCGAGTGGATCGGACGTGAGCGCCACGGCAGAGAGCTGAGCGGGAGAAAGCGCCGGGCCGGCCACCGCCCCCTCATTCGTTCGCACGATGCCAAGCCGAACGACGTTCACCATGGTTGGCGAGACGATGTGATTTTCAGCGATGGTCAGGTATTGGTTCTTGGTTTTACCGTTTTCGGGAAAGATTCCCAAGACATCTCGAGTTCCGTCCACGACACGCGCATCGTCGATCACATACCGGCCAAACAGCGAGTCGTTTGCGCCAACGTTGTAATCGATGCGACCGAGACCGTAATCCTCATTTACCGTCAGTGTTGGGGCGGTTGAGACGTACTGGAAGCCGCCAGCGTCGGTGCCCGCCGGCAACGCAATCCCCTGGTAAGTGTCGCTGATCGGCCTGCACTGCGTGCAGAGGCCGTAAAGCGACGCGATTTGTTCGGTCAGCGTCTGGGCACCTGCAACCGGCTCGATCGGGTTAGCAGCGGAGCCAACCGCAGTGCCGGGGGCCGGTGCGCTGCTCGGGCAGTTGGACGAGGTCGTGTTTACCGGAGCCCCAGCGATGTCGTAGCAGGGCAGCATCCCTTGGGCGACATAGGGCATGGAGATCGGGAAGCCTGGTATCGTGGTGGCCAGAGTGTTGCGGAGACCCTCGTAGTTGCCAAAGTAGAAGAGCTTATCTTTCTTGATTGGACCACCGAGCGTTGCGCCGAATTGATTTTGACGGAAAGGTGGCGGAGACGAGCGGCCAGCAAGCTTGTCAGGAAGATCCATTGCGTCCAAAGCGCTATTGCGGAAGTACTCGTACACGCTACCGTGCAAGTCGTTGGTTCCGGATTTGGAGACTTCGCTGACGACGCCATTTCCAGCGTACTGCGCATTGCCGTTGCTGGTGATGACCTGGAACTGGGAAATCGACCCGAGACCGAGCTCGGTGCCAGCGTAGCCCGATCCAATGCCGTGTGCCCAGAAATCGCGGATGTCGGTGCCGTCGAGCAAGAACATCTGACCGGTGGGACGACCGCCAGAAATCGAATAGTTATTCTGCATGCCGTACATGCGGCCCGTCACGAAGTTAACGGCGGGGGCAATGGCTGTCACTCCGGGCGTCAGCGTGAGAAGCTGTTCAATGTTGCGACCGTTCAACGGGAAGGTTCTGCACCTGCGTTGGAGCGACGAGGTTTGAGACTTCGGATGATTGGGTCTCAACCCGCGACACATTCGCTTCAACGCTGACAGTCTGAGAAACTTGACCGACGGGGAGCGAGACGTTGACGACGATCGTGCTGCCGACGGTAAGAGTCACGCCGGTATGCACTATGGTTTGAAAGCCGGACTGAGAGGCCTGTACTTCATAGGTTCCGACGTTCAGGGCGCTAACGGTAAAGCGCCCCTGCGCATCAGTGACGGTGGATTGAGACACACCGGTTTCGGTATTGGTTACTTTAATTGAGGCACCGGCCAGCGCGGCACCTGAACTATCGGTTGCCGTGCCGGTGATTGTTGCGGTTTGAGCCTGAGCCCAGAGGCGACCGCTCGTCGAGGCTAGCACGACGAGGGCTACAGCCAGATACAAAAAGACACACCTAGATATTGAAAAAAACTTCGACATTCCCCGCCCTCCCCTTTTCAACCTTCGCACAATACGGCGCAGGTCCACCCGGACCTGCACCCGTGGCAGGAGGGCTTGTACCATTAGCGAAACATTATTGTCAAGGATAAAGTGTATACATCAAGCTACGGGTAGGTGCTGCAGCGTGCGGCATTCGCCAAAGGCTCCAGTTTCACATCCCTGTAAGTTGCTGAGGTCTTGTAGCTTAATCGCCGACTCAGCGACTGCTCGGGTCGGCCACGCTCTGCATGCAAATGCAGATTCAGAGTGCGGCCAAATTTTGGGTGGAGAGGCGCGACGGCGGTGACACGCGGAGCCGGCAAGACTGGGTTACGGTTAGGGCCCACTATCAGAGGGAGACGACAAACAATAGGAACGTGGGTCTGAGCGGCAGGAGCAAATAGGAAATCGGGATCGGAGGGGAGGGGCGACCGGCGCCATGCTTGTGCATGGCGCCGGCCCATTGCGATGCTCAGAAGTCGAACTTCAGTGCGAACTCGATCTGCCGAGGCGTAATAACCGGCGATTGAGAGGAAGTGGTCGTGCCGGCGGTGGGTGAGTCGATCCCGCCCAGCACGCCAGCATACTGGCCGCCCACGTTCCAGTGGTTGATGAAGTTGTACGCTTCAACCCGGAATTCCATGTTCAGCTTCTCTGTGATTTTCGTTTCCTTCGTGAGAGACAGGTCCGTGCTGATCGTGCCGGGCCCGGGAAGGCTATCTCTACGCACGTTGCCCAAGAAGCCGGGGGCCTGGGCCTCGTAGCACGACGTGTCGAACCACTGGACCGGTGCCTGTTCCCGTGACCTTCTTAAGGAGGTGGTTGGGACTGCATCCGGGCGCGAAGGTGTAGTTGGCCCTGGAGCCCCACTGGCTTCCCAAGTCCGCAGGATCCGGGAAATTTATGCCGGAGTTGAACACGTTAAGGGGCACGCCGGTGTGAATACCGATGATCGTGGCGATTCTCCATCCTTCGACCAAGCGATTGCCCTTAAACGGCAGAGTGTAAAGGGCGTTGGCGCTGATGTTGTGGCGGAGATCGAAGTTGCAGTTTTCGTAGTCGTACCTCGGGTTGTACCGATCCGTCTGGAGCTGGGCGAATTCCTCCAATGATGAAGCAAACGATCCGTTATCCACGCAGCGCGACCACGTGTAGTTGAACTGGCCGGTGAAGTTGCTTGCGAACTGGTGATTGAGGCTCACCTGGAGCGAGTTATAGCCGGAGGAGCCGTTGTTATAGGCCTGAATAACCGAGCCGAAATTCGTGTTGATTCGGGGCCCCTGCGTGCTGCAGGAGGGAGTGCCATAAGTGGCGTTGGTACCGATGCATGGGACTTGCATGCCGCTGCCGTAGCAGCCGGTACCGACGCCGCCTGGAGCGCTTATGTCGTTCTGGGTCAAACCCGAGCAACCGTTTGCGCTGCCGGGAATGAAGGTGTAAGTCGCGTCAGACGCAGCCGGACGAGACGTCGGAACCTGCGGCAGTGCCGTGCAGTCCGGAAACGTGTTGAGGCACTGCGGAGGGTTGATGTCGCCCTGAGTCCACAGATGACGGCTCACCGATCCGACGTAGCTGATGTTAAAAATAGTCGCCGGCGTGATCTGGCGCTGAATGCCCAGACTATACTGAATTTCGTAGGGGGAGCCGCCAGCCAATTGATACGTGACGCCGGCAAACTCGCCCGGAGCTATGGTGATCCCCAAGAAATTCCCAAAACCTCCGACGTACGGATTGGGGAACCCGGGAAAAACCATGAGATTCACGCCTGAGGGTGCTGTGTTGATGAAGTTGGACTCCCAGAGACGGCCCGCAGTGGGATCGAAGAAAACTCCGACGCCGCCGCGAATTGCGGTCTTATTGTCATTGAACGGGGAGTAAGCAAATCCAAAGCGAGGCTCGAAGTTCAGCGCGTTGGGGTTGCTAGCGAACACGTGCTTAACCGCGGAAAATGGCGCCCAACTGGCCGGAGTGTTCGGGTTGGGCGGCAGTTCGACCGGGCCCACCGGCGGCAGGTAGGAACCTATTAGCGTGCTCAGCGGCTGGTTCCCATAGGCCCAACCAACCGGGTTGGTGTTGAAATCGTAGCGGAAGCCGAGGTTGAAGGTGAGCCGAGATGTCACTTTCCAATCGTCCTGAATATACGGGGCGATGGCAATCTCCCGGAAATAGCGGGTGGCGTTATTGAAGCCCGCCGGAACACCGAATGCGATAAGCGACAACCCTTGGAGATACGACTCGGCCGTGGAGGGAGCTAAGCCCGAGGCGTAGGAAAGGAAAAACCCGCCATTCGCGTAGGAGGTTTGCAGGTTCTGCGTTTGAATCCGAGTGACGACAACGCCGATCTTTATGCTGTGGCCGCCACGGTTCATCGTTAGGTCATCGCCGCCGCTGAACTTGTTCTGAATGATCTCGTCAGGCCGGTTCTGATCCGGCCCCACGGGAGTAATACCGGAGAACGCCGCGTTCTGTCCGTCTTCGCGCGGAAGCTCGCCGGGGCTCGTGGTCTGGAACGTGAGCGGATCGGTGGTGAAGGAAGCGCCGCCCTGGGCGACAGAAAAGGCGGACGCCGCGGATATCTGGGCAGACGTCAGGAACTGCTGCACAGTCGAACTCTCTTTCACGCGGACGAAGCCGAAACGGACCGTGTTGATGGTGGTCGGCGAGAAGATGTGATTCTCCGCAATGGTCAGGAACTGGTTTCGAGAGAAGTCCCGCTCGGGGAAAATGCCGAGAGGATCGCGCGGATCCTGGAGGCGGGCATCATCGAAAACATACCTGGCGAACATGTTGTCGGAAGCGGACATGGTGTAATCGACGCGGTCGAGAGTGTAATCCTCATTAGTGACGAGGGGAGGCGCGGTGGCAACGGCAAGATAGCCGCCGAGATCAGCTCCTGGTGTAAATGTGACCGAGCAATTCTGGGTACTCGGATCACAATTCGGTGAAATTATGGGCAGGGTCCTCTGAACCTGCTTGCACCCTTTGCATAGGCTATAGAGCGATGAGATGGCCTGTTCCTGGGCGGGGGCGCTAGGACTGACGAAGCCAGCGAAGGGGGAGGCGGGGACCGGCTCGATCGGGTTGGCCGCCGTGCCCGGGGCGGCCCACGCTTGACCTGGACCGGGAGCGGTCGGGGCAGCCGGGCAAGATGAGTTATCGTTTAACTGCGATCCATCCGTCGGGCTATAGCATGGCAGCATGCCCGCAGTGACATATGGCTCAGGCACGGCGATAGGCGTAGTCGTCGACAGACCCTCGCGAAGGCCTTCCCAATTGCCGAAAAAGAAGAGCTTGTCTTTCTTGATGGGTCCGCCGAGATCCACGCCGAACTGATTTCGCTTGAAGGGCGGCGGAGTGGTCAAGCCGGCAATTTTATCTGGCGCATCGAGAGCATCCAATCTGCTGTTGCGGATGAATTCGTAAACCCCACCATGCAAATCATTGGTGCCAGAGCGGGATACTGCGTTCATCACGGCGCCATTACCGCCGTATTGGGCGGTATAGGTGCTGGTCAGTACCTGGAACTCGCCGATGGCTTCGACGCCGAGAGACGTGCCTGCGTAGCCAGAGCCGGTGGCGTGCTGCCAGAAGTCGCGAATGTCGGTGCCGTCGAGCAAGAACATCTGGCCGGTGGGACGCGAGCCGGCAATCGAATAGTTGTTCATCATGCCGTAGAGGCGCCCGGTGACGGCGTTCACGGCCGGTGCGACAGTCGAGACGCCGGGAGCAAGTGCGAGGAGCTGCTCGAAGTTGCGGCCGTTCAAGGGAAGCTGGCGCATTTGTTTCGGGCTGATCAGCGTGGAAACAGAGGACGACTGCGTTTCGACACGAGAGACTTGGCCCTCGACACTAACGGTCTGTGTAACTTGGCCGACAGGCAGGGAGAGGTTTATGACAACAGTGCTGCCGACGGAGAGGGTTACTCCCGTGTGCGTCACAGTTTGGAAGCCACTCTGCGACGCTGTCACAGTGTAAGTGCCGACGGAAAGGTCAGTGACCGTGTATCGCCCTTGGGAGTCCGCAACGGTGGACCTAGACACGTTGGTCGCCTCGTTGGTGGCCTGAATCTTTGCGCCGACCAAGGCGGCGCCGGAGGCGTCCGTCGCGGTACCAGTGATGGTGGCGGTTGCTTGTGCCCAGAGCGGGCCACTCACGGACAGAGATACTAGTACTACAAGACACAACCCGGTTAACAGACACCCCACACCCTTAGCTAGACAGAAGCCCCGTGGCATTTCCTCACCCTCCCCTCGTCCTAATTGTCAGACCTGAGACCGCCCTTGGGATCGAAACCGACAAATGTTTGCGCGCAGCACGAAGCGCGCACAAACCGCATTGCTAGACCTTAAGACTGCCCTTGGAATTTGGCCCGAGAGACTTGGTACACACCTTGTGTGCCGCATATACTACCGCCAATGCAGCGTTGTCAAGTGGAAAATAATGTACACACGCGTATACAAAAATGTCTTATCGTGGCGGCGTTTCCTGAAACCCGAGGAACGTGCCGCGAGTCATACAGTACGGCGGATATTTCGCAACTTATCAGTCGGCTCGCGGATGAGCGTTGGCGGTATTTTCTGTGCAACGCGTGCCGCCGAAATTGCCATACTAATCGGACGATATGCCAGAATGGATTTGCAAGGAAACGAGGTTTTTGACGTGACTTGGAGTAATCCGATAAGGAGTGAAGGCGATGGATATTAGACGACGAAGGCTATTATCACTGCTCGGCATTTCTCCAGCAATTTTGGCTGGCGCGAAGAGCGCGGCCGGCGCGGCGGTTCGGGGTGAAAAAGCGTCCGCGAGTTCGGCAGGCGGCCAGACACTGGAGGGACTGAATCCGCGGGGCATTCCTCCCGCCGTCAAGTTGTTTGCCATGGCGCCGCGCCTCAAAACGCTCGACGGCAAAACCGTCTACCTGATTTCCGATGGCTTCCCCGGCGCGGACGTATTCCTCAATGAGGTCAAGATTTGGTTCGCCAAGCACATGCCCAGCGTGAAGACGATTTACCGTCTAAAGGCCGGCGGATTTGCGGCGGATGATCCGAAGCTCAATGCGGAGGTAAAGGCCAACGGCAACGCCGTGATCATGGCCATCGGGCATTGAAGCACGTGCACGCCAGCGACCGTGAGTCACTGCATAGAGTACGAAAAGATGGGAATCCCGACGGCGCCCATGGTCACGATTGCCTTTCATGACCTGGCGGAGAACACCGCGCAGAATGACGGCATGCCGAGCCTCCGAGTTTGCTACACGCCGCATCCGGTTTGGGGCAAGACGCCCGCGCAGATGTACGCGTACCTCGAAGGCGACGATCCGGTGACGCACAAGCCGCTGATGCCGGAAGTAATCAACGCGCTAACGAAACCGCTCACCGCAGAGAACACGAAAACGGGGTCGTTCACTCCGTCTGTTGGCCCTGCGACATTCTCCGGCACCTTGGACAGCCTGCAGAAATATTACATGAACAACGGCATGACCGATTTCATGACGATCGTCATCCCGACGCAAGAAAAAGTGGACGCGATGCTCAAGGGCACGAGCCATCATCCGGACGAGATGGTCGGCGAATTGACGCCGGCGCGCGGTTTGTATCCCGACTGGAAGTTCACGGTGAAGCACGTGGCGATCAGCTGCGTGATGGCCGGATGCGATCCGTCGTATTTCCCGGTGGTACTGGCGATCGCATCCAGCGGGCTTCCGTCGCTTTCCAGCTCGACGAACTCATTTGCCACGGCTGCGGTGATCAACGGCCCGATTCGCGACACGCTCAACATGAATTACGGCATCGGAGCGATGGGACCATTTTCCGACGTGAATGCCTCGATCGGACGCGCCTGGACGATGGTTTCGAAGAACTGCGGAAACTGCGGCCAGGCGGGCCAGACGTATCTCGGCACGCAGGGCAACGTGGTCAGCTTCAATAACTTGATCATCGTGGAGAACGAGAAGCAAAGCCCATGGGCGCCTTTCCACGTGCAGAAGGGTTTTAAGGCCAGCGACAACGTGGTGAGCGTGTTCTTTGGGTACGGCATCGCGCAGGGACAAGGCGGATTGGGCAGCGCCGTGAAGCCGGTCCCGGCGTTCGATGACGGGCTAGTATCCAACTTCGCGCCAATGACTTCGATTTTCGGCGCGTTGGGAGTGCTCGATCCGCTGGTGGCGAACGCGCTCGTCGACCGAGGGCACAAGACAAAGGAAGAGCTGTCCGATTGGCTGCAGAAGCATACGACCCTCACCGTGAAAGACGCGAAAACAATGCTCTTCACGGGCGGATTCTCGTTGCGCGGCCCGCAGGCGGCCAATTTGAAAGATGACGACCTGATTCCGCATTGGCCGCGGCCGGATATGATCAATATGGTGGTCGTGGGCGGAGAAACCAATCCGTACTATCAGGTGGCAAATATGAGCTACCTGAGGAGCGTTTCGATCGATAAGTGGATGTAGGCAGGTTGACCATTCGTTGCGGGGCGGGCGCCGAACCTTTGGGCGTCCGCCGCGCAGCTAGAGGCAAAGGCAACGCCCGGACCTCAGAGAACCGCCGGCTCCTCTGCTCGTAATTCTTCCCGCGAATTGCAGTTTCACCCTCAGTCGATCCAGCCATTGGAGTCATTCGCTTGCGTTGAGGCGGATTGACGCGCGCTGCGTTTTTCGTCGCTCGCGAAGCGCAATGCAACTGCAGGAATCTTCAGAATGTAACCCAGCGGAAAATTTTCGCGGACAGGTTCAGGAACACGCCTTCGGATTGGCAGCGCGTCGAGAGGACGTAGCACTTCCTCACTTTGCCGGTCTTCTCGGAAGCCAGGTACATGGCCAGACTTTCGCGTTTCGTTGCATCGTCGATCGAGAGCTGCGTGACGCCGCCGTAGATCACCACGTACTCCGCTTCGCATGCCTGCGAGAGCGAGTCGTAATGCGTGCCGAAGAGGCTGCCTCCCTTGAGATGCAGGCCGTCGAAGTACTGCTTGCCCGTTTTCGCGCAAGCCCTTTGTTCCGGAGTCGGTTGCGGGCGCTTTGATTGCGCAGCGACAGGAAAAGCGAAAGCCGTCAGAAGTGCCGCCGTAGCCAGTGCACGAGTGAGTGCTGGAAATCGCATCGCGTTGCTCATCAAACCAGAAACTCGGGCAGATTAATCGAGTGGCGGGAAGAGTTCAAGCATGGCAATCCGAGAGTAAACTTCGAAACTATTCGAAGTCGGCAGCCGGATCGCCCGGAGTGAATGCCAGTGCGGATTGCGACGGTTTAACGGCAACGCTGAAGCTGGAATCGTCCGGCGTGGATTTCGCCGGCCCTGGCTCAGAGCCGACCGACATGGAAACCTGCTTCTGCGGCGAGCCCTTTGGCCCCGAGTCGGCCAGACCTTCCTCAATGTCTTGCGGCGACTTAAGCGCATACGCGCCGCGGAGCGCGACCGGAGTGAGCAGCGTGGTGAGCAAAACGACGGCGACCATCACCGCGATATCGGTACGGCCGAAAATGCCGGTGCTCGCGCCCATGGCGGTGACGATCAGTCCAACCTCGCCGCGGGACATCATTCCGAATCCGACGCGCAGACTGCGCACCCAATCCATGCCCGAACCGAGCGCAGCAATTCCGCAACCGAAGAGCTTGCCGACAATGGCGACAAGAAGAATGAGGAACATCAGGCCCCAGTGGCCCTCCAAGGCGCGATAGTCGCTGGAAATTCCGAGGGAAATGAAGAACAGCGGGATGAGCAGACCGTGGCCAATGGCGTAGAAGCTGCGCTCGACGTCCGCTTTCAATTCCGAACCGGCGAAGACGTAGCCGAGCAAGTACGCCCCGGTGATTCCGGCAACGCTTCCGAACCATTCCGCGGAAACCGCGTAGAGCAGGACGAGAGCGAAAACGCAGCTGGGAACGGCTTCACTGGCGGTCAGCTTTCGAAGCTGGAGAATCAGCGGATCGAGCCAGCGCTTGGCCGCGCCGTAGCCGATGAAGAAGTAGATTGCCACGCATACGCTGATCGCCGCGAGCTGCACGAGCAGTGGGTGGCCGGCAGCCATCGGATAGCGGTCGCGCAGCCATAGGCTGGCGTTGGGCGCCACGCCGAAAACTTCGCCGTGGGACGCGGTCGTTGAAGCGGCCAGCAACGCGAGAACGAACAGGCCCATCACGTCGTCGATCACCGCCGCGCCGAGGATCACCGTGGCTTCCGGCGAAGACATCTTTCCGGCATCCATCAGCGTGCGAGCGGAAATCGAAACGCTGGTGGCAGTGAGCGCTCCGCCGAGGAAGCAGGAGACAGTCCAGTTGAGCCCCATCAGATGCGCCACTCCCGCGCCGAGCAAGAAGGGCCAGATCACGCCCGAAAGCGCGACAAAGAAGGCGGTGATGCTGGCTTCCTGCATGCGCTCGATGTCCGTCTCGATGCCGGCGATGAACATCAGGACGTACCCGCCGATCTGCGCGAGGAGCATGAGCGTATCGGACGCCTGAGAGCCGTGGAAAAACGGCCAGTGCAGCAGATTGAAAATCCCGGGACCGAACGCGACGCCGACGAGAAGCTCGCCGAGAATGGGAGGGATGCCCAAACGAGCGCACAGCGACGCCGCCAGCTTCACAGACGGCAGCAAAATCGCCAGCAGTAGGGCTAGTTGAAGGGCCGGTTGCATCGTCTTATTGAGCTTCGATGGGCGCCAATTCCTCGTGACGGCGCGTAAACAAGCGGCGCAGCCGCGAAAACGAGAGCCAAGTCTTGCGCGTGTAGCCGCCGCGTTCGATGCCGTGCTGCAGCATGGTCCGGATGGTGGCAGCCTGACGGCGGGCCAAGTCGGATTGTGCCAGATTTTGAGCCAGCATGGCAGCTTGATGCGTGTGGTGTTCCGCCTTGGGCATGACGCGCAGGCGCATCCACAGCTCGCCCATTTTCAGGTGAGCGATGTAGCTGTCCGGGTTCAGGCGTACGGCTTCGCCGAGCTCTTCCATGGCATCCTGCGCTTCGAGATTTACGCAAAGAGCCATGCCGTATATTACGCGCAGATCGGAGACTTTCGGGTTCTGCTCCACGCAATCGCCCAACTGTTCGACGAGTTCCGCGGTTTCCTCTTTGGAGAGCACGCGCGGGTCGGCGAACATGCGGAGCAAGTTGCGCTGCGCGCTTTGCGGAACCAGCGCGAGCGAAAGCGGAGCAGACGGGCTGGATTGAACTTGGATCGATTCGTTCTTCGCTATGATCGCGGTATCCATGATGTCTTTATCCTTCGCCAAATGATTTTTTGTTCAGAATCCTATTGTCGAACACATCCCAGGAGGCAGGGCGCGTGGCCGAGGCGCGCCCTACCAACCAGGGTGCACAGCTAACTCAAACTAAGCAACCGCGTAGCCCTTTTCCGCGTTGACCAGAACGTCGGGCTCCGGCTTGAAGACAAACTCGGGGTAACCGAGCTGCCCCATTTCCGGCAGGTCCAGACCGGCGACTTCGGTTTCCACGGAAACGCGCTGGCCGACGAATGCATCGACCACCAGGTTCACCAGGAAGCTGAAGGTAAAGACGAAGCCGATCAAGGTGGAAATACCCACCAGCTGGGCGACGAGCTGGCTGGGGTCGCCGTAGAACAAACCGGTGACCGAGCCGGACACGCCGTTCCACGCGCCGCCGTAGTTGCTGGTGCCGTCAGCAAACAGACCGACGGAAAGGACGCCCCAGAGACCGTTGGTGCCGTGGACCGAAATGGCGCCGACTGGATCGTCCACCTTCATCACGTTTTCGACGAAAGAGACGCTCCAGCAGACGAGCACGCCAGCGATGAGCCCAATAATGCAGGCGCCCACGGTGCTGACGAAGCCGCTGGGTGCGGTGATGGCAACGAGGCCGGCCAAGAGGCCGTTGCCGCTCATGGAAGCATCCACCTTGCCGTTCTTCATCCACATGTAGAGCATGGCGCCGAACGTTCCGGTGCAACCGGCGAGCATGGTATCCACAGCGATGGTGCCGATTCGGAGGTTGCCGGCCGCGGAAGCGCCGAGCGTGCTCCCGGGGTTGAACCCGAACCAGCCGAAGGCAAGGATGAAGCAACCGATCAGTACCGCCGAAATATCGTGGCCGATGATCGGGTTGCTGGAGCCGTCGCGATTAAATTTGCCGATGCGCGGTCCGACGATTAAACACACGGCCAGAGCCGTGATTCCGCCGACCGCGTGCACCACGCCCGATCCGGCGAAATCGCAATAGCCATGTCCCAGTTGATTGTTAGCGCCGAGCTGCGAGAGCCAGCCGCCGCCCCACGCCCAGTTGGCGTAGATGGGATAGGTAAGTGCGCCCATGATCGACGAGGAGACGCAGAAAGCGAGGAATTTCCAGCGTTCCGCGCACGCGCCGGTGACGATCGTGAGGGCGGTATCCATGAACACCATTTCGAAGAGGAAGAGGACCATCACACCGACGTCATAGGTATGGCCGGAGAGGAAGAATCCGGTTCCTCCGAAAAGGCCCCACGTTTTGCCGAACAACGTCCAGGTGTGCTCGGACGTGAGCGGTCCCAAGCCACCTAAGTTGCCGTTGCCGGCTGAACCTCCTTGTTGGATGGCAAATCCAATCAACCAGTATGAGAACAACCCCGCCGTATACACGAAGAAGTTCATCATGTAGGTGTGATTGGCGTTTTTCACGCGGCAAAGACCGGATTCCACCATCGCGAATCCGGCCTGCATGAACATGACTAGGAAGCCGGTGATCAGCGTCCAGACGAAGTTGATGGCGATCTTGTTCTGTCCGACCTGGTTGCCCACGTCCGCTACGGTGGGGCCGGCTTTCGAATCCGCCACCGGAAGATCGTTCATGGTTCCGGTTTTCGTGCCACCGGGATCGCCCTTCGCCAAATCCGCCGACGATGGTGCGTTCGCCAACGCGCTCTTGAGTTCCGCGTCCGCCGGCGACGCGGTGGAAGTCTGCGCCCGAGCCCCTACGCTCAAGGCCAGACACGCAAGAGCGATACAAAGGATCCAACAACTACCGCGAATAAGCTTCTTCATGTCCTCTCCATAAAAATAGTTTTGGCCGCCGCTGAAAGGCCGGCGATTTCAGGTCTTCCAAACCGCGTTTTTGTTGAAAGCCGCGGGCAAAACCACGATGATCCCGAACAAGCTGACGCCAATGCCGAGTAACGCGAGAACCATGCGTCCGCCGACACTAGAGGTCAGGTGCATCCCGAACAACGTGATGAACCAACCGAAGGCAACTACGAACGCACCGACCAATTTCATCCCCAAGGGGTTGGATTTCAGCGCGGTCCTGCCCTCGAGTGGCTTGATCTTGAGCATTCCGAAAAGACTTGCGATCAGGCCAACGCCCCCAATCACAAAGAGGAGCTTGCCCAAGCCGCCCGACCATTCGAAAAGGCCGGCGCACAGAACTGTGGCCGCCACCAAAAACAAGGTGTAAAAACTGCCTTGTGACCTATTTGCCGCCATAACTACCGCCTCCTAGACCCTCGTAGGGTCACGCGTTGCTCAATAACCGCAAACCGCGTTGTTCGTGCTCGCCGTCCAGGGGAACCAAAACCCCGTCGTCGAGCCAGAAATGAAACCCGTGCAACTTGGCCCGCATGGCTAAGGAAGGCACCCGGAGAACTGCTGGAGCTTCCCGCCGCAGCTTGCCGGTGATGACCAGGTCGGGCGGCTCGCGCGCCGATTGCCGAAACGCTCGAAACTGCGCCTCGTGAACCTCCGGCAAAGAATCGAATAGCAAGTGGCTCACGCCGATGGCGTCGCGCAGAGCCTGCTCGGAAGCCAGTTGCGCGCCGCGGTTGCGCGGCAACCTCGAATCCCAGGCATGGGGAACGCGCGCCAGCCAATCGCACTCGGCCTGATCGCCGCGAACCTCGATTCTGAGCAAGCCCAGGGGAGCACGGGAAAGCTCGCCATGCTTCATCCGCGACCGCAACTGGCGAACGAAATCACCCAGCTCCAAGATGGTTCTCATCTTCATCGAATGTGAGCGCGAACCTCCGTAGCGGACGATTTGGGCATCGCCATGAACAGCGCGAACTCCAAGGTCACCATCAGCTCCAAAACCAGCGGCAGCTGCTGCTGCAAGCGCAGCACGAGCATGAGGGCCACCATGGCGAACCATTGCCAGCGCGAGCGCCGCAGGCGCTCCAGGCGCCCAGTCAGCCGAAAGAAATCCGAGATTTTTCTGTCGCGATCGACTGGCGTCTGCGCGCGAAGGCACGCGGTGGCAAAGAAGCCCGCCAGCAACAGTTCGATTAGGACCGTTTTCTCGTTCATATATCCCACTCCTGTATGCGTAAGCTTGAAGTAAACTCGCCCGGCCTTTGCGCCGGAGACTTCGCCGATAAACCCCGAAATACGAACCGGCGGGCGCACACCTACAGCAATGCACTTGCGCACCGGCAGCACGGTCCGCTCAAAAGCGCGCGGAAGGCAGCGCGAAAAAAACGCTCGTCATCGAGCTAGATGTTGCGATTAGTTGGACACGGCGTCGTGTCCGGGAAAACTCACATCAGCGAGGGCTGAGTGCAAACCCGTTTTCGTCGTCGAAGCCGGGTGGAAGCGACCCGTTAGCGTCGTCGTTTCCATGCGCAGTTTGCCGTCGAACAGCAGGAGAGTCAAATCCAAGTTTTCAATCCCAGCTATTCGCTTCGCGCGTGAGTGAAAAACCGGGAAGCAGGACAGATGACTACCGGGAGGAGCGCTTCAACTCGTCGTTCAAAATCACGGATTCGGCGATGTCCTTCATCAGTTTGCGGCGTTGCTGGCTCTCGCGCTGAAGGATGCGGTAGGCTTCGGTTTCGCTGATCTTCAGTTCGCGCTGCAAAATCCCCTTGGCGCGTTCCACGACTTTCCGGGCCTCGAGCTTTCCGGAAAGCTCGGAATTTTCCGATTCGAGACGCGCCCTTTCCACTTCGGCGCCCACCAGAAAGCCGATGGCCGAAACTAGGCCAATTTCGCGCTGCGTGTAGACGTGAGGAGCACGGCTTTGCACGTTGATCACGCCCAACAGCCGTCCGCCACTTACGAGGGGGACGGACAGGAACGCCTCGAAGCGGTCTTCTGGAAGTTCATTGAAGAGTTTGAAGCGGGAATCCTCGAAAGCGCTCTTGCCCACGGCGACGGGCCGGCGGTGTTCGGCCACCCAGCCGGTAATTCCCTGCCCCAATTGCATTTTCAGCCGGCCGAGGATGTCCGGATGAGGATTTTTCGACGCGCGCAGGACCAGTTCATCGCCCTCGATTACGTAGATCATGCATGAGTCGCATTCCACGATCGTGGCGACGAATTCGACCACCTCGTTGAGCACTTGGTTCAGCGCATCGGCGGCTGAAAGGCGGCTGGCCATTTTGTTAAGCACGGCGATGTCGAAGGAGACTTCACGCTCTTTCGTGGCCAGGCGTTCCATGCGCGATTGGAAGGCGTTCAGCTGCGCCTTCTCTTCACGCCGCGAGCGGTCGCGCGCCAGCGCCTGCTCGATGGCGGCCAGCAGATCTTCCTTCTGAAACGGCTTGGCCAGAAATTCTACGGCGCCCGCCCTCATGGCCCGCAGCGTCATGGGAATGTCCCCGTGAGCGGTGATGAAAATCACGGGAATGTCCACGCCCGCGCGTTCCATCTCGTCCTGAAAATCGAGTCCATTCATTCCCGGCAGCTTCACGTCGAGCACCAGGCAGCTCGGAACATCCGCCCGGTTTGCTTTCATGAATTCCTCCGTGGAACCGAAGGCCTCAGCATGAAATCCCAGGGATTTCAGCAGGCTGCGCACGGAATCGCGGATCGACGCGTCGTCATCAACAATAAAGACAGCCGAGCGAATTTCGGTCGCAATCATGATCGGGGTTCGACCGGAAGAGTGATTTGAAATGCGGCGCCGCCTTGAGGCCGGCGCTCCGCCCACAATCGGCCCTGATGCGCTTCGATAATCGAGCGGCTGATCGACAAGCCCATGCCCGTGCCGTGCGGCTTGGTGGTGAAAAACGGGTCGAAGATTTTCTCGGCCGTATCGTCGCTGAATCCGCAGCCGTTGTCTTCCACCGATATGCGAATCGACGCGGGACCTTCCCGGCGCGAGCGAACCACGATTTCCCTGGCCCGGCCGATTCCGTCGCGCGTGGCGTCGATCGCATTGGCGATCAAATTCAGCAGAACTTGCTGCAACTGCACGCGATCGGCTTTCGCTCGCGGCAAACTGGCGCTCAATTCGGTTCGCAGGGAGACGTGCTGGTTGGCGATCTCGTGGCGCAGCAACGCGATCAGTTCTTGCACGACCGCATTGACGTCGAGCCATTCGGTGGAAAGCGGCTGCTTCCGGAAAAGCGCGCGGATGCGCCCGAGGACGGCGGCGGCGCGGGTGCCGTCCTTTACGATGGTTTCGGCGGCGAGCCGCGCCTCTTCCAAATTCGGCGGATCGGCGGAGAGCCATTCCAGGCAGGCATTCCCGTAATTCACGACGGCTGTGAGCGGCTGATTCACTTCGTGGGCAATCGAAGCGGTCAGCTCGCCCATGGTCAAGACTTGAGACAAGTGCGCTAACTCCGACTGCGCTTGAATCAGCGCCTGCTGGGCCTTCTCGCGTTCAGAGATGCTGTCCGCCAGCTCCGATGTGCGCTCCGCCACTCGCAGCGCAAGTTGGTCCCGAGCGGCCCGCAGGGCATCCGCATCCCGCTTTTTCGCCGCACTCACGAGAACGGCCGCAAGGGCACACGCAAGAAATGCGCCCAAGTAAGCCGCGTCCGTCGCGCTCGTTCCCCATGAGTGAAGCGGCGGGATAAAGAAGTAATCGACCGCCAGCATCGAGAGAACCGCCGAAAAGGTTCCAGGGCCCGCCCCGCCAAACCACGAAGACACGATCACGGCAGCGAAAAACAAGAACAGGAACGGAAACGGGAGAAACCGCTGCAGGAGAAGGCTGCCGCCCAACGCCGCCGCGACGAAAGCGAGCGCCGCTCCGTAACGCGCGATCAGGTGTCGCGCCGTCCGGAGCCGCACCGGATTCCAGCGCGCAATGATCGAACCGCGTTCTCGGGCGTCATCCGGACGCGCAGCAGCGCCAGCCAGAACTCCATTTGCAAGCATGCGGGCACACAGCCGAAGGTTAGCAAAGGCCTTCCTGAGAGTCCAATCCGGAGTTTTTATGCAGGCAATTGATTTCTTGATGCTGGGAGCGCCGGCCTCAGGCGAGCATCAACGCCGTCTCGGACGTTATCGCCGCGAAAAATAGATCAGCAAACCAAAGATCAGAATCGGAATAAGCGCCAGGGCGGTATACAACAAAATGCGCTTGGCCTCGGATTCGCGGTCCTTCTTCCAGTCTCGCAGCTCGGCGCGCTCGGCAATGCCCACCTGGTCGAGGTGCGCCAGATCACGCGCGAAATCGTGCGCGTTGGCGTAGCGATTCTTGTGCTCGCGCTCGAGCGCGCGGTAAATCACCTCCTGCAATTGCGGCGTGATGGCCGGTTCGATCTCGCGCGGCGGGATGGGATGCTTGCGCATGCGATCGAACGGATCGGTGCCGGGAAACGGCACCGCGCCGGTCAACATTTCGTACAGAATCACGCCCAGCGAGTAGACGTCGCTGCGCGTGTCGCCTCGCTTGCCGGTCAATTCTTCCGGCGAAACGTACGCCGACGAGCCCACCAGTCGAGCGATGCTGGTAAACGTCAGCCGGGGAGCTCCTTCTTTTGCGGCCAGCTCGAAGCCGGTGAGCTTTACATGATCGTCCGCGCCGACCATGATGTTTTCGGGCCTTAGGTTGCGATGAACGATTCCGTGGCCGTGGATGTATTCCAGAACGTCGCAGACGCTCAACGCGATCCGAACGGCTCTTTCGGGCGAAAGCTTCTTCTGCTGGTTCAGCAACTGGCGCAGCGTCTGGCCGTCGTACCATTCGGTGACGATGTAGAAGCGGCTGCGATGCTCGTCCTTGATTCCCTTGAGAAGCCCCGGATGGCTCAGATTCTCGTCAATTTCCTCTTCACGCCGTAGGCGGTCGAGAAAAGGCAAATCGGTCTCCATCTCCGGATGTGGCACTTTGATGGCGACCGCGCGCCCGGTTTGCAAATCGGTGCCGCGGAAAACCGCCACGGTCGGGCCGTTCATAACCACGGCGTCGACGCGATAATGATCGAGTTGTTCGCCCGGGCCAATCAACGCTTTGACAGTCATGTTGTTTTACGGCCGTTCCTGACCGGTATCGAATTTCACGCAGAGTCGGTGACTACGGCTCGTCCTCATTTTGCTCGGGAATACACACCAGATTAAACCGGCCGCTGGTCCGCTGCACAATACAACTTTTCAATGTCTGAAATCGATCTTTTTGATTTTGATTGCCAGCGCACAAAAAAGGACGCGACCACGAGGGCCGCGTCCTTTTAATTCGTTTGCGGAACAGGTTGTGCCTCGCGCGACTTCGGAACGCGAGACGGGTGACTATCCGACCGACGACATCTTCTGCGGACGGTAGTGTTCGCGCGCCACTTCGGAGTACGGCACGGGGCTGACGACCGCGCGGATTTGCGTCTGCACGTGCGGCTCGACCGTCGGCTTCTTCGATCCTCCGCCCTCTTCGCCCCAGACAAAGGTGACTTCCGTGCCAGGCGTGGCGAACTCCTTGTCGACAATCGCCAGCGTGAGCATCTTTCCTTCGTTGGAGCTATAACCGACCCACGTCGAAACGCCGACCGTCTTGCCGTCGCGCATCACTTTGTCGTACGGCGTGGTGGAATAGACGGCAGACGGGAAGTCGAAATATTTCGCGCGTCCCGTCTTCTTGAACATGGTCGAAATCGCCGCCGTCACATCGTCGTTGTTGAGCGCCAGCGTGACTTTCTGGCGCGGCGGGTTCTTGGCGATCTTCTCCAGCGCTTCGCGGCCGATGAAGTCGTGATCGAACTTCACGACGTAGCCGTAGCCGAGGTCATACGGCGTGAGGTAATAATCCTCGACGTTGTTCGAATAGAAGCTGCCGCCCAGCGACGAGACGGCTTCGAAACCCGTCGCCGGCAGCCATTGCCGGTATTCCTTCATCTTCTCACCGCTATAAACGGCCGGCATCGGCGACGGAATCCATCCCGATTCCAGAGTATTCGAGGAATACGCCCGCGCGCCCACCAGCCGCAGTCCGAATTCCTTCCCGGCTTCTACGATGGCCGCTTTCACCGCTTCTCCGTCGGCCCATGGCCCGAAGATTTCCCATCCGGGCTGGCCCACCATTCCGTGCCGCAAAGCCTTCACCTGTTTACCAGCGATCGTCACAGTGGCCATATTGAAGAACTTCAAATCCGGAGCCGGCTTGCCGAGCACCTTCTCGATCAGTTTCATGGCGTTCGGACCCTGCACCTGGAACCGGTAGACCTTGCGGGTCGCATCGCCCTCCCGCGCCGCCGAGCGCTCGTCGCGTTCGAGCTTCACGTTGTACTTGCCCTTCTCCGCGTGGAACTGAACCCAATTGTGAATCGGGGGACGGCCAACCAGATTGAACAGATCCTTTTCCAGGTAAAACAGGATCACGTCGCCAATCACATAGCCGTCGTAATTGCACGCGACGAACTGCTTGGCCTTGTCCGGCACGAATCCTTTGAAACTGTTCACTCCCAGGTCCGATAGCAATCGAAGCGCGTCCGGCCCTTTCACGTACATATCCGTCATGTGATACGACTGGTTGAACAGCACGCAGCTCTGCTGCCATGCCCGCTGTTCATCCCGCCAGTTCGTGTACTCGGCCTTCACGACCGGGTAGACATGCGCGCCGATTTGCGCATTGCGCAGCATATCCACTGGATTCCCGGCCGCCTGAACCAAATCCTCTAAGCTCTTGCCCACTGGTTCTTCTCCTTTTGATTTTTAGAAAAGTGCTTGTCGCCATCCAATACAATGGCAGTGCAATTCCCAAACTAGGTCTCCACTACAACGTAATCGTCCTCCACCGTCACGCGATACGTCTCCGCGACGTGGGGTCCCTTGACGAGTTCTCCGCCCGTTTCCACCGAAACCGGGTCGGCCCTCACGCGCAACCGCGACGGATCGCACCACGATTGCCCCGTGCGAATGTCGAATTCCCACCCGTGCCACGGGCAGCGCAATATTTGCCGCTGGTTATCGAGCTTGTATTCTCCCGGGCCGCTCGATTCCACCATACCCGTCAGCATCCCGCTGCAGAAATCCGCGCCCTGATGCGGGCGGCGGTTCAGCAGCGCGAAATATTCGCCACTCACGTTGAATACGCCGATGGCCCGACCGCCGACCGTCAAGATCTTTCGTTGGCCCGCGGCGATTTCGCCAACTTCTCCTGGACAATCGTTTCCACGCTCATTGCAGCGCCTCATTTAGCCGCGGATAGGTCGCAAGAGCATTATCCACCAAAAGCTTCTTGAGCGTGCTCTCTGGAAAACCGTCGGGCGCTACTTTGTCGCCGTCGAATTGCCAGTGCGGGTAATCCGTCGAGAACAGCAAAATGTCTTCCGATCCGAGGTGCTCCAGAATCCGCTGCAGGTCGGCGGAACTGGGCGGGCCATCGAATGGCTGCATCGTCATTCGCACGTGGTCGCGAATGATTCTGGCGGGCTTCTCCTTCACCCAGGGAATCTCCGGACGAACCCCTCGCCAGTCTTTTCCGAAGCGCCAGATCATCGCCGGAAGCCACGTGACGCCCGATTCGATCAGCACCACTTTCAACTCGGGGAATTTCTCGAACACGCCTTCCGCCACCAGGCTAGCCACCTGCACGGCGAACGCCTGTGATTGCGCGACGTAATCCTCAAGGAAAAATGAAGGGTAACCCGATTGCGTCGGCGCCTGCCGCGCCATGCTTCCCGTGTGAATGCCCACGGCCAACCCGTGCCGGATCGCCGCGGAGTAGATCGGCCAATAATATCGGCGCCCCAGCGGCAAATCGCACCGCGAAAGCAGCAAAATCTGCAAGAAGCGCTTGTCCGCCGCCACGCGCTCGATCTCCTCCACCGCAAAATCGGGATTTTGCAGCGGCACAATAATCGACGCGCGCAGTCGGTTGTCGCGGTCCAACCATTCCTTGCGCACCCAATCGTTCACCGCGCGGCAGAATGCCGTAGCCATGTTTTCGTCGTGCACGGCCTGCGCGCCAAAATGATCCAGCGCCTGCTCGCGCAGCATTTCGAAAACGGTGCCTGGGTTTCCCTGCCTCGGCCGCCAATCCGCGCGCCCCGAAAGCGGCGCATTCGGCGGATAGGTCATCAGGTCCATGCGATCGAGTTGCCGCAGCACGCACATCTCGCGCCAATACCCGTCAAGATAGGGCGTAAGATCTTGCGTGCTCGGAACAGACGGATGAATATCGCAGTCGATCGCGCCTGTAAGAGGGAAATTCATGCGTACTTCAGCCCCCGAGCACACTTTCCGTGCCATAATGTGTGCAATCGTATACAGAAATTTCGTCGCCGACAACTGAAATTAATCCCAGCCAAGATGGGAATCGCCCGGAGCACCAAACGAATTTTGCAGCGTTACAACTCAAATAACCGTAACTGATCGATTGTCTCACAATCGATGCGACGAGCCCCTATGACCAATCACACAGATGCTCCCGCATCCCAATTCTCGACCACACCCGAATTACGAATCGCGTACGAAGAATATGGGAACGGCGCGGCGGTGCCCGTCATTCTGCTGCACGGTTTTCCCGATGATCCACGCGCGTGGGACGCTGTCGCCCGCTCACAACTCCGCGAACCATTTGTCGAGCGCCGAGGTCACGTCCTCCGGCCGCTCCATTGGCGCCATGTGCCCGCAACGCTCGATAATCGCAAGCTTGCTGCCGGAAATTCGCGCCGCAATGTCCTCGTGCTGCGCCACCGGACTCCACGCATCTTCGCGCCCGCAAAGTACCAGCGTCGGGCACCGAATCGCGGCCATCACCGGCCTCGCGTCCGGCCGGTTCAGAAGCGCCATAACTTGCGCGCGGAAAATCGCGGGCGCCTTGCGCGCAAACATATCGAGAATCGAGTCGATCAGCGGCTCATCCGAAAGCCGCTCCGGGTGAACCATCTTCTGCACCCACTGGCGCGCCATCGCGCGCATTCCTTGCGTCTCGGCGATTTCCACCAGCGTCATCCGCTCCGCGCGTTCGCGCTCGCCCGCTTCTCCGGCCGCCCGCGGACGATACGCCGTATCGAGCAGCGCCAATCCCTCCACGCGCTCCGGCGCATTGCGGAAAACTTCACATGCGACCCGTCCTCCCATCGAATGCGCGGCAATCGCGAACCGCTCCGGCGCGGCGCGCAACGCTGCGCGCGCCATCTCTTGCAGCGAATCGGTTGCCCCGTAATCCGCCACCTGCACCGAAGTGATCGACGAAAAATGGTGCGTCTGATGTGCCCATACCGCGGCGTCGCAGGCGAGCCCGGGAAGAAACAGAATGTGTGATGGATTTGCGTTCATCTAAGCCGACTCGTTCACGAGCGAATCGGCGGCATGATCCGAAATGGTATCGCTCGCGGCGCGCGAGATACCCGGGATAAATGAGCAAGAAAAGAAGCCCAGAAAAAATCGTAGCCCGGAAGATGGGGGTGGGCCTTCTTCCGGGCTTCCGGGGTGGTCACCGTCCATTTCTGGTTTGGGTGCCTTCCGTTCGCGAGTGTATACACTACAAGCCATTGTGAATGCAACATCGATTTTTTGCGCCGCTCCCGCCCGCAATAATACCAGTCGCGATTTTCTTCACACTTGGCAGAAATACCGCACATATGGGTCAACTGACGGAAAAATCAGCGTGTTATGAAATCCCTGAACCGTCCATGGCAATTTCGCGAGACTCGGCACTTGTATACAACTCGCACAATGGAATCGGCAATTCCGGATAAAGCATTCGCATTCTCTTTTGTTTTTCGCTATTTGCCGGCCTGCGCGTCTTCAAGCTGAAAGTCGGCGAACTTTTTGTCCGCTTCCGCCAATTTTTTCAGCAGCGGCGCCGGCTGCCAGATCGCGCCGTGCTGCTGATGAAATTCCTGAACGCGCTCGTACACGTTCTTCAAGCCAACCGTATCGGCGTACCACATCGGGCCGCCGCGGAATCCCGGAAATCCGTAGCCGTTGACGTAAATCGTGTCCAGATCGCTGGCGCGCAACGCAATTCCATCCTCCAGAATCTGCGCGCCTTCATTCACCAGCCGGTAGACGCACCGGTCGACGATCTCCTCGACCGAAATTTTGCGCTGCGGCACGCCCGCTTCCACCGACCATTTCCGCACCAGCGTCGCCACTTCCGGGTCGCTGATCGCTCGCCGGTCTTCGCCGTATTTGTACCAACCAGCGCCATTTTTCTGCCCCAGCCGGCCCATTTCGCAGAGTTTCGCTTCCACGAACGTCTCACGCTGCCCCGGCTTCAACGCGTGCCGCCGCTCTTCCCGGACGCGGTATGCCACGTCCAGTCCGCCCAGATCGCTCACCGCCAGCGGCCCCATCGCCATACCCCACGCCGTCAGCGCCGCGTCCACTTCCTCCGGCGCCGCACCTTCCTCCACCAGGAATTGCGACTCCGTCAGGTACGGCATGAACATCCGGTTGCCGGCGAATCCCCAGCCATTCCTTACCAGCACGGCCACTTTGCCGATTTTCTTCGCCAGTTGCATGCACGTGGCGATCGCTTCCTTGCTGGTACGCTTTCCGCGAACGAGTTCCAGCAGCCGCATCACGTTGGCAGGACTGAAAAAGTGCGTACCGATCACGCTTTCGGGCCGCGTCGTGGTCGCCGCGATCTCGTCAAGGTCGAGCGTCGAAGTATTGCTCGCCAGAATCGCCCCCGGCTTGCAGGAGCCGTTCAGCTCCGCAAAAATCTCCTTTTTCAGCGCCAAATTCTCGAACACCGCCTCGATCACCAGATCGGCATCCGCGAAGCTCTCGTAGCGCAGCGTGGGCGTGATCAGCTTCAGCCGCTCGTTCACCCACTCCTGCGTGAACCGTCCTCGCTGCACGGAAATTGCGTAATTCTTGTGAATATTCGCAAGCCCGCGGTCGAGCGCTGCCTGGTCCGCGTCCTTGATCGTCACCGGAATTCCGGCGTTGACGAAAACCATCGCGATCGCCGCGCCCATCGTTCCCGCGCCCGCGATCGCGATCGAATTCACCGGCAGCACCGGCGTCTCTTTCGGCACGTCCGGAATTTTCGCCACTTCGCGCTCGGCGAAAAACACGTGAATCAGCGCCTTCGACTGATCCGAATAGAGGCACTGATCGAAAAGCCGCGCTTCCTCCTCGCATCCTTTTTCGAACGGCATCTTCGTCGCGGCTTCAATCGCGTCGATGGCCACCAGCGGTGCGAGCAATCCGCGCTGTTTCTTCCTCACCGTCTCGCGCGCAGCCGCTAGTATCGGCGCGTTTTCTTGTGCGTTGCCAAGCTTGTCGCTGCGCTCGCGCGTCTTCGGCCCGGGTTTGCCCGCCACTCCGCGCGCAAAGGCCACCGCGCCCGCCCGCAAATCTCCCTCGATCAATTTGTCCAAGATTCCGGCCTGCAACGCTTCCGGCGCCTTGATCGGCTTCCCCGTTGTGCACATTTCCACGGCTTTAGCCACCCCCGCCAGCCGCGGCAATCGCTGCGTTCCGGCCGCTCCGGGAATAATCCCCAGATTCACTTCCGGCTGGCCCACGCGCGCGTCCGGCGACGCCACACGGTAATGGCAAGCCATCGCAATCTCGAGTCCGCCGCCGAGCGCATTGCCGTGAATCGCCACCACCACCGGCACGCGGCAATCCTCGATCTGCAGCAGCACCGGATAAAAAGTCGTCCGCTTCGCCTTTCCGGAAGTCATTTTCACGAATTCGTTGATATCCGCGCCGGCGATGAAAGACCTCCCCGCACCGATCAGTACCGCTGCTTTCACTGTGGCATCGCCATTGATCTGCGCGATCGCGCTGGTGATCCCCTGTTGCACGCCGGGACTGATGGCGTTCACCGGCGGATTATCAATCGTCATGATTGCAATTTCGTTGTCTTTGCTGACCCGGACCAGTTCGCTCATGTGCTTGATCTCCGAATGGACTTGCTAGCTGACGCGGTACGATATCTTCGCCGAGAGACGTGCGCCGGGCTACAAAATCTCGACCACCGGCGCGGGTGCCGACAAATTTACCACGGAAATTCGTCCGGCCACATTGCGCGCCATCGCGTACATGCTTTTCGCTCCCGGCGCGTCCTGCCCGAGCGATGCGACCGGCTTTCCGGTATCGCCGCCGATGCGAATCTGCGGATCGATTTCGATTTCGCCAAGGAACGGCACGCCGAACGATTTCGCCATGCGCTCGCCTTCGCCGTGCCCAAACACGTCGATGCGTCCCTGGCAATGCGGGCACGCGAAATAGCTCATATTTTCGACCACTCCCAAAATTTCCACGTTCACCTGCTTGAACATTTCCACGGCCTTGCGCACGTCCGCCAGCGCCACGATCGAAGGCGTGGTCACGATCACGGCGCCGCTTACGGCCACGCTCTGAATCAGGCTCAGCTGCACGTCGCCCGTCCCCGGAGGGAGATCGACGATCAGGTAATCGAGCTGTCCCCAGCGCACGCTGCGCAGAAACTGCTGAATCACGCTGTGCAACATCGGCCCGCGCCACACCAGCGGCTTGTCGCCCGGACTCAGCAGCCCCATCGAAATCATCTTCACGCCGTACACTTGCACGGGAATAATCGTTTTCTCGTCGAGTGCTTTTGGCTGCTCGGTGGTGCCGAGCATCACCGGCACGTTCGGTCCGTACACGTCCGCGTCGAGCAGGCCGACGGCCGCGCCCGCATTCTTCAGCGCAATGGCCAAATTCACGGCAACGGTCGTCTTGCCCACGCCGCCCTTCCCGCTCGCTACCGCTACGATATTCTTCACTCCGCCGATCGGCGCCTTGTCCTGCAACCGGCGCCCCTCCGGCACGGACGCGTCAAATTTCACGTTCACCGTATTCACGCCGGGAACTTTCGCCAGCGCCGCGCGGATGTCTTTCTCGATGGTTTCGCGCAGCGGGCACGCCGGAGTGGTCAGCGTCACTTGCAGCGTCGCCACGCCGTCGTTCACCTGGGCGATCTTCACCATCTTCAGCGACACGATGTCCTTATGCAGCTCCGGATCGATCACGCTGCGCAATGCGTCCAGCACCGCCGCTTCGATTGCTCCGCTCGCCATGATTTCCTTTCAGATCGAATTTCGATAGATGCCCGGCTGCATGTCGCTTCCCTGCCGCCAAGCGTAACAACCCATCATAGTCTCGTCTTTTGTGGACGGCAACTTCCGCTCGCCGCGAATGACCCGCTTGATTTTCGTTTCTTCCGGGGCTTTTAGAACGACCAATCGCGCTCACCAAATCCTTGTCGCGAATCTATTTTTTCGGTGTAGACTCTCGCATTCGCCGCCGGGCTGAGCCTCGCTGCGGCAGTTCCGTTCACCGACGGATTTGGGGGGGATCATGCGAAAAATTCTCTTCGCAATATCTGCGTGCCTTGCCATCGCCGTGCCCGGAGCGTCTTTCGCCCAGCCGAGCCGCGCGGGCAATCGCGCAGCGGGCACGCGAGCCGCGGCGACATCCACTTGCAATCGCGAATGCCTCTACGGCTTCCTCGATCAGTACTTGACGGCGCTTAAGGCCAAGAATCCTGCCGGTCTTCCCCTCGCGGCCAACGTGAAGTTCAGCGAGAATAACGTGATGCTGAAAGTCGGCGACGGCCTCTGGAACACCCTCACCGCCCTGGGCCCCGGCGGCGTGCGATTCGCCGACGTCCCCGACGGCGAAGTCGGCTATCTCGGTGTCGTGCAGGAGGCGAAGACAAACTCTCCATACGCAATGCGCATGAAAGTGAGCGGCGGAAAAGTCACAGAAATTGAAACGGTGGTCGCGCGGCCTACCGGCACCATTCCACCACCGGCCCTGGGTCATTTCGCCACTAGGCATTGGTTTGAAGGTATGCTGCCGCCCAATGAGCGCAGCCCGCGCGCGAAAATGATCCAGCTGGTCAACGGCTACTTCAACACGCTGCAGCACAATGACGGCAAGGTGTACACGACGTTCGATCCCGACTGCAACCGCGAAGAAAACGCCATGCGGTCCACCAATAATCCCAGCAACCATATTTTTCCGGTCACCAATCTCGGCTGCGAGGCGCAATTCAAAACCGGTTACTTCCTCTACGACGATCGCGTGCGCAGCCGCCGCTTCCCCGTCGTCGATGTGGAGCGCGGCCTGGTGCTTGGCGCTCTGTTTGTCGATCACACCGGAAAGCTCGGCATGTACAAGTTGACCGACGGTCGTGAGCTGGAATCCCCCATGCGCACGCCCAGCAGCCTGTGCGTCCTGGAACTCTTCAAGATTCGCAGCGGAAAGATTCTGCAGATTGAAGCCACCATGGCGCGCGTTCCATACAACATGCCGTCCGTCTGGGGCGGAAAGTAGATCCAAGAGAAAGGGTGCCCTGCCGGTGAAGCTCAAACCCGTAATCGCCGTAGTGATTGCCGTGGCTGCGCTCGCGATCCCGGGTCGCGAGGCGACAAACGCTCTGGCACAGCCGGGCGCGCAGCGCCAATACGGCCAAATCGACCGCAAGCGTCTGCTGGATGCGGATCAGCATCCGGACCAGTGGCTGACTTCCGGCCGCGATTTCGGCAAGAGCTACTACTCGCCGCTCAACCAGATCAATCAATCGAATGTTTCGCGCCTCGGATTCGCGTGGGAATACAAAACGCACACGGTACGCGGGCTCGAAGCCACTCCGATTGTTGTGGATGGCGTGATGTACACCAGCGGACCCGTTGGCCAAGTCTACGCGCTCGACGCAAAAACCGGCGCGCCGATCTGGTCCTTCGATCCGCACAACAACATGCGGGTGAATCAGCATTCCTGTTGCGATGAGGTCAACCGCGGCGTGGCCGTGTGGGAAGGCAAAGTCTACGTCGCATCTTTTGATGGCCACCTGTTCGCGCTCGATGCGCGCACCGGGCGCGTAATCTGGAAAGTCGATACGATCGTCGACCACACCAAGGGCTACACCAGCACCGGCGCTCCGGAAGTGGCTCATCGGGTGGTCGTCATCGGCAATGCCGGCGCGGAATACGACGCGCGCGGCTACGTCAGCGCCTACTATCTCGATACCGGCAAGCTGGCCTGGCGTTTCTACACCGTTCCCGGTCCGCCCAACAAGCCGTACGAAAACCCGGAATTAAAACTCGCCGCGAAAACGTGGGACCCGAAAAGCGACTGGAAAATGGGCGGGGGTGGAACCGTCTGGGACGCGATCGATTACGATCCCCAACTCAACCTACTGTATTTCGGCACCGGCAACGGCACATTCTTCAATCGCGACCAGCGCAGCCCTTCCGGCGGCGACAATCTTTTCATTTCGTCCATTATCGCTCTCAACCCGGACACCGGCCGCATGGTCTGGTATTACCAGGAAGTTCCCGGCGATCAGTGGGATTTCGACGTCGTCCAACCGATCATCATGACCAATCTGAAGATCGGCGGCGTAATGCACAAAGTCTTGATGCAGGCGCCGAAGCCCGGTTTCTTCATTATCCTCGACCGCAAGACGGGCAAGCTTCTTTCGGCTAATCCCTACGTGCCGATCACCTGGGCCAAGTATGTCGACTTGAAAACCGGACGGCCGGTGGAAACCGCGGACGCGCGCTCGTACAAATATTCGTTCAATGGCAAACGGTACGTCGAGCCTTCGCCGATGGGTGGCCACAATTGGGACCCGATGTCCTGGGATCCGCAGACTAGGCTCGTCTATATTCCCGTGATCGAAAACGGCCAGAGCACGCTTTTTTCCGGCAAGGCCTACCTGCGCGCGTGGGATCCGCTTCGCGGCAAAGCTGTCTGGAACGTGCCGATGTCCGATTGGTGGGACCATCCCGGCGTGATGTCGACGGCCGGCGGTCTGGTGTTTCAAGGCACCGGCACCGGATATTTCCGCGTGTACAGCGCGGAGACCGGAAAGCTGCTCAAGGAAATTTTCGTGGGCACCACGATCGTGGCCGCTCCGATGACGTATGAAATCGACGGCGTGCAATACGTGGCGGTGATGGCGGCGTGGGGCGGAGGCGGCTGGAACTTCGCGCATCCGAATAGCGCTGTGTACCAGCGTGGCAACGACGGGCGAATCCTAGCGTTCAAGCTCGGCGGAGGTGCGACGCCCGTGCCGCCGCTGCTGCCGCCGCTCGGCCCGTTCCCCAAGCCTCCGACGCAAACCGGAACCGCGCAGGAAATCGCGCACGGCGAGACGCTTTTTCAGGCCCATTGCGCGTCCTGCCACCTGAACATGGCTCGCAGCCTGGCGCCGGACCTGCGCCGGTTGACGCCGGCAGCGCACGCCGAATTTCAGCAGATCGTCCGCGGCGGACTTTTCCAGAATGCGGGAATGCCGCCCTGGGACAATGTCCTCAGCAAGCAGGACGTGGACGACATTCACGACTACGTGATTTCATTTTCCTGGCTGGCTTACGACGTGCAGCAGGTGACGCAAAAGAAGAAGTGAAACTAGCCCGGCGCGACCGGCAACATACGCCGGAGCAGCGAACCATGACGCTTCTCTATTTCGCGCTGTACGCGGATTTGTACCATTCCCACGTGCGGCGCAATCCCTCTTCAAACAGCACCTTGGGCTCGTAGCCGAGCACTTGGCGCGCGAGCGAAATATCCGCCTGCGAATGCAGGATGTCTCCGGTGCGCGGCGGCTCGTATTTCGCGCGGATATTTTTGCCGGTGATTTTTCCCAACAGCTTTATCACTTCATTCAGCGTGACGCGCTCCCCGGTCCCGCCGTTGAACACCTTGCCGGACGCGCCCTCCGCTTCGCAGGCTCGCAAGGTTTCGTCCACCACGTTGTCGACATACGTGAAATCGCGGGATTGCTCACCGTCTCCGAAAATCACGGGCGGCTCATCGCGGATCACGGCGAGCATGAAGCGCGAAAGCACGCCCGAATACTGCGACGTCGGTACCTGGCGCGGGCCGAACACGTTGAAATAACGCACCGACGCGTTTTCGAGCCCGTACACGCGGCCGAAAACCTGCGCGTACAGCTCGCCCACGTATTTGGTCACTCCGTACGGCGAAATCGGCTCGGCCGGCATCTTTTCTGATTTAGGCAGCGTGGGCGATTCGCCGTAGGCCGAAGAAGACGCGGCGTACACGAAGCGCCTCACCTTGGCGTCGCGCGCAGCGACGAGCACGTTCAGGGTGCCGTCGATATTCACGGCGTTCGTCTCAATCGGATTCGCCACCGATCGCGGCACGGAAGCGCGCGCGGCAAGGTGAATCACGTAATCGGCGCCTTTGCAGGCGGACTGCACCGTGGCGAGGTCGATGATGCTGCCGATGCGCAAATCGATTTTGGCGCGAATGCTAGCGAGGTTCGACTCCTTCCCGGTGGAAAGATCGTCGAGCACGACGATGTTGTGGCCGCGCCGAACGAGCTCGTCCACGAGATTCGAACCGATGAAACCAGCGCCGCCGGTTACCAGATAGCGCATTCGAAGAGTCCTCCAGGGACAGATGCGCACGATAGCGGATGGCCGCCGATTGCGCAACTCGTTTGGACACGGATGATTCGCGCGGCGCGTTTCGGGTAGGCTAGACGGTGCCCGCTCCGTTGAAAATCGCCGGTGCGCGAGAGAGGCAAACGAATCTATTTGAAACCTCCATGGTGAAATCGAGAAACATAGATCGAAGGCAGCCGCGGCGCAGTGAAACGCGGCAGCGGAAATGGATTTTGGCGGCGGCCGGCGGTGTGTTGCTGGCAGTTTGGCCGATCGCCCGCGCGTTCCCTGGCGGCATTGCTGCGGCAAGCGAGAGGCGCGCGTCGATCTATGAAAGCGCCGTGCCGTTCCGCGTCGGCGAAATTTTGGACTATCGCGTGGCGTGGGCGGCGTTCTCGAACGCGGCCACGGTGGAGCTATCGGTGCCGGAACGCCGTGACCTCTACGGCTGGTTCACGTGGCATTTTCGCGCGGCCATCCACACGGTCGGCTCCGTTCGCTCGCTTTTTCAAATCGACGACCAGTTCGATTCGTACTCCGACACGTCGGGCTTCGAATGCCGCCAGTTTGAAGAGCATCTGAACGAGATGGGGAGGAAGAAAGACGTCGTGCTGCATTTGGCCGCGAGCGGCGAGGACGCAAAAGGGCCCGGGCCCACGGTGATGGTGCTGCCGGAAACACGCGATCCGCTCGCCACGCTCTATGAACTGCGCGCGATCGATTGGCAGCGCACTCCGCAATTCCGCGCGCCGGTGTACGACGGGAAAAACATGTACGAACTGCACGCGCAGCGCGACGACACCAATGAAGCGGTCACGGTTGCGGCAGGTCAGTTCTCTACGTCTCGAATTTCGATCCGGCTGTTTCAGTATCAGAGAGAAGTCGCGGGGCTGCACTTCGAAGTGTGGTTGACGAACGACGCGGCGCGGACGCCGGTGCTGATGCGCGCGGACTTGCCATTCGGGAATATTCGCGCTGAGCTGATTTCGAGAAATTGAACGGAGAGCCGCGGAGCCGCACGGCGCTGCGGTTAGTTTTCCGGCACGACCCAATCGTCCGGCGGAAAATCGATCTGCCAGAAGTTCGGCGATGGTTTCGCAAACTCGATTCCCAGCTGCACCTTTCCGGAGGTCCCTTTGCCCAAATACACGACGCGGCAATCGCGCGATTGCTTGGTGGCATCGTTTGCCACTGTAATTTGCTGGCCGGCGATCACGGCTGCAGCCAGGGAAATCAGCGCGCCGTGCGCGTTCACCACCAAGGTGCGCGTTTCCTCGTTGAAGTCACGGTCCTTGCGATCCTTGCCGCTGACGTGGATCGGCACGCTCAGCAGAACGCGCATGCTGCGGCGCCTGCCGGCGTCGAGAGCTAACCCCTGCTTTTCCTGCGGTGCGTTCACATTGCTGGACATAGTGGCAAACGATAGTTCCAGAGGCCGCAACCGGCAATAGGACTAACGTCCTAGCGGCGTGCGCGCATGGAAACCCACAGGCGAATATGAGGCGAATAATCTAAAATTCTTCAGAGGGCTGAATTTGCGTCAATGCAGGCGCGCTGTAGCGCTTTACTTTCTATCACTTGCGGCACATTGGGACTCGCGCGTTGCGGAGGGGTGCGAAGGCTGCGCTACCCGCTGAAACCACCACCGCAGCTCTCTGCTGCGAGTAAAGGAAAAACAAGCGCGCCGGCTGACACGCGGTCAGGAGGGGCTCCAAGTGGCATCGACGGCGACGGGAATGTCGTTCTTGATGGGGATGGTGAGGAGCTCTGGGGGATCGATCTTGAAGTCCGTGCATTTGGCGGGGACGGTACCGGTGAGGCGGACGTCCTTGCCAATTTTGGAGAGCTGGAACGGAACGTTTTGGTAGTGCGCGGTCTGGCCGGCGAATTGAACTTCCAGATTGGCGTGAATGCTCGAGGATTTCAACTCGGCTTCGGGAATTTCGGCGCGCACCACCACCATGGGATAGAGAGCGCCGCGCGTGATTTGCAGCATGTGGAGGTCGCGGTTGCTGTCGCCAGAGTTAAAGGATTTGACCGGCACGGCGATCAGGAAATCGCATTCGCCGGCGTGGCAGACGCCTTTGCCGCGCGCGTCGTGGCTGACGCCTTCGACATGATGCAAGGGGTGGTCGACGTGATAGGTGAGCGTGCATTTGTCGAGAACCCATTGGCTATCGGCGCGGGCTATGAGCGGAAAGACCAGAAGCAAAGCGATCGGAACAATTTTTCGATTCATGAAAGCGTTCCTTTAAAAGCAACGTCGTAGACAAAATTCAAAGCCGAAACCGCGCGATCGAATTCCCGTCGATATAGACACCCCAAATCCCACTCGTTGCGCGATCAATCTCCCAGGTAGGCTTCGTCGCCCAGGGCTGCGGTCGCCCGATGCGAATGATGGAAGCCGAAAATCGAGGCGATGCGATGCTTTGTATGGGGATTGATGGACACGGAGAGAATCGCCGCGCCATAGGCCGCGGCGGTGACGATCGCGACCGCTCCGTGGGCCTGGGCGATGCCGTGGACTTTTTCTCCTTTGCTTTTCTGATCGTAAGCCATGGCGCCGAGGATGGGCGTGAGGATCATGCCGGGACCATGAATCCAGGCGAGAGCCTTGTGCCACTTGATTGGTCCCTCGGTTTTGGTGCCGGGAATTTTGGGCGCGAAGATCGCGTAATACGCGGTGGCAAAGTAGAGGCCCGCGGTGGTGGAACCGAGAGCGACGTGCAGGTCGCGGTCGGTTGAGCTGGTGGAGTGGCCTCCGGCAAAGCCGCCGCTGGCGAGCGTGGCGATCATGGGAATCAAAGTGATCAGGCCGAGGCGCTGATGGATCTGCAGCATGTGGGAGCGCTTATTGAGGCGAGCCTGCTCCTTGGCGCTGCCCTGCGTTTGAGACGGAGCGAAGCCCAGACTGGAAAGCGAAAGCGCGGGCGTGAGCGAGATGTCCAGCTTTTGCGTAGCTCCCGCCGCGACGGTGACTTTTGCGGAACTGGCGGTGAAACCGTCGGCGGAGACCGAGACTTCGTATGCGCCGGCGGCGAGATTGATGGCGCTGAAGAAACCGGTGGAGTTGGTTGTGACGGATGTGGATTGCCCGGTAGCGGTGTTTTTTATCGTGACCGTGGCGTTGGCGATGCCCGTTCCGGACTGCGAGGTAATCGTGCCCGATAGAATAGCGCTGGAAACCTGGGCGCGCACCGGAGATGAAATGACGAGCATTCCGGCGAGAAGGACGGCCTGAAATGGGAGCAAAATGAGGGCGGTTTTCATGCCGGAGATTCTCCCGCGGATGCGGAGTGGTTGCAACGAACGATGTGAGATGCGGCGGACGACGAATTAAGATGCGCGGCGCGGAACGCTGTGCGCGTCAACGACACGCGGCGCTAGGAAGGATGAGGCGGCGTTCTGCCGCGGTCGCTATCGTTCTTTTCCGGAGCCGCGCCGTTCGTTGTTGTCGGCGGCGGTTCCCGCGACCGTCAGAGCTTCGAGAGAACCTGGAAGGCCAAAGCCTTCTCCATGGCCTGCTTCTTTCCGATCGGGGCGTCGCTATAGACAACCACCTGGAAGGCTGCATCACGCTTCTTGACGATGAGCTTTGAGTAGCTGCCGGTGCTCGAGTAGTAGGCGTCGTCGCCGATGCCGGGGGCGGGCGTCATGGTGATGGAACCTTTGTTGCGAGGCGAATTGACGACGGCTTGCAGCATGGACTTCGCCATCGCGAACGACTCCGCGGGATCAAGGCTGAGCACGACGGTGCGGAGGCCTTTCGCGGAACCGCCGGCGGGCGACCAGGTGCAGGACTTTAGATAGGTGGGAGTCATATGGGAGCCTTCGGCGACCGGGACGCCTACGGCGGCGCTGACCTCCGCCTTGGTGAGAAGTGAACAGGCATCGGAAGGTGGCGCAGCCAGAGCAGATGGCGCCAGGGCAATAACAAAGAGGAACAGCACGACCGAGATACAGCGACGCGCGGGACTGTTTTTCGACCGCATGAGGGGAGCCTCCTTGGCAGGACGTTGCGGGGATTCTACCCGTGAGTACTTCTGAAGCCAAGAGTTGTTCGCGGCCGTTGCAATGGCGATGAAAACGTCGTTCTCAGCGTTACCCGCGCGATTTCCTTTTGTACCTCGATGTTACAAAGGCGTTAAAACGCTTGCGGGCGAAGGATATTAGACCTTGTCACGCCTGGGATCTTAGTCGACCATAGCAGAAATGCATCGAGGAGAGCGATGAAGCCGAAAACGGCAATGTCCTACGGCGCGATGCTGGCTGCGGCGGCCGGTATCTTCTTGTGGATTCGTTCCGCAGGGAACTCTTTATCGGCGCCTGTGCGGACGCGACTGGGGCAGTTCGCGGTCAATGCGCCGACGACATCGGTCACGTCGTTCACGCACGTGCTCCTGGCGCTGGTTGTGATTATCCTTTGCGCGCGGGGCCTTGGATGGGCGTTTCGACGATTCGGACAGCCTTCGGTCGTGGGGGAGATGATTGCGGGGATTTTACTGGGGCCTTCGCTACTGGGACAAGTGTTGCCGGGGACGTTCGGCTATCTGTTTCCAAACCAGATGGCTCCGTATCTTTCGGTGATCGCCAATATCGGCGTGATTTTGTACATGTTCCTGGTGGGAGTAGAGCTGAACACGAACCTGCTGCGGCGGCGGACGCACACTTCGATAGCGACCTCGCACGCGAGTATCGTGGCGCCGTTCCTGCTCGGGAGCGCGATCGCGCTTTGGCTCTACCCGATTTATTCCACGAGCGACGTGCATTTCGTCGTGTTTGCGCTCTTCATGGGCGTGTCGATGTCGGTCACGGCATTTCCGGTGCTGGCGCGCGTGGTCACCGACCGGAGGATGCAGGAGCACCCGCTGGGCGCAACCGCATTGGCCTGCGCGGCAATAGACGACGTGACGGCGTGGTGCCTCTTCGCGCTGGTGGTGAGCGTGGCGCGGGCGCACGCCCAGAGAGCCTTACTCACGCTAAGTTTAACAGGCGGATTCATCATCGCCGTGTTTACGATCATTCGACCGGGAGCGATGTGGCTGGTGCGGCGGCACGCGCAAAAGCGGCAAACGGGCCAGAGTTCCATCGTGATCGCCTGCGTCGCGCTCTTGCTGGCGGCGCTAACGACGCAGTCGATCGGAATCCACGCGCTGTTCGGAGCTTTCCTGGTCGGCGCGGTGATCCCGCACGATTCGCCGCTGGCGAAAGACATCAAGCAAAAATTCGAAGACTTGGTGGTGATCCTGTTTCTTCCGGTGTTTTTCGCATTCACGGGCCTGCGAACGCAGATCGGGTTGATACATGGGATTGGGGATTGGCTGACTTGCGCGGCGATCATCGCCGTGGCGTCGCTGGGAAAATTCGGGGGCGGGAGCATCGCCGCGCGGCTGACGGGGCTGAGCTGGCGCGACTCCGCATCGCTTGGAATCCTTATGAACACGCGAGGGCTGATGGAATTGATCGTGTTGAACGTGGGGATGGATCTGGGGGTGCTGTCGCCGACGTTGTTTGCTATGCTGGTTATCATGGCGGTTGTTACGACTCTGGCGACGACGCCGGTGCTACAGGCGCTCGAGCGCGAGCCGGAGCCAGTCGCCGCGTGAGAAAAAACCTAAAAAAGCCGAGGGCAAGAGCCGGCGCACGGGCAGGGCTGCCGCGGGCGCTGGCAGAGGGTACGCGACGAACTAATGGTCTCCTTTGAATTGTTGTTTCCGATCTCGGTGGTGGCGGGGCTCGTGGGGGCGATGTCCGGCATGGGCGGCGGAGTGGTGATCATTCCGGTGCTGACGCTGATGGGCGTCGACATCAAGCACGCCATCGCCATCAGCATTCTTTCGGTGATTGCCACGTCGAGCGGTTCGGCTTCGGCGTACATTCGCGATCACATCACCAACCTGAAAGTAGGCATGTTTTTGGAGATGTTCACCATCGTGGGCGCGCTGGCAGGAGCGAGGATCACGCTGGCGATCTCACCGCGGCCGCTGTATATCGCCTTCGGCCTGGTGTTGATGATTTCATGGCTGGCGCTGCTGCTGGCGAGACACATGATGTGGCATACCGGCGCACAGGACGCGTTCACGCGCTGGCTGGAACTGGAAGGCAGCTATCCCGACAAAGTTCTGGGCGAAACGGTTCACTACAAGGCGCGGCGGGCGTATTTCGGGGCTCCGCTGATGTTCGGGGCGGGACTCATCGCCGGCCTGCTGGGAATCGGCGCGGGAGCGGTGAAGGTGCTGATTCACGACCTGGTGATGGGGCTGCCTCCGAAAGTATCCACGACGACGAGCAATATGATCATCGGCGTGACGGCGCTGGCAGGAGCGAGCGTCTACCTGGTGGCGGGCTTGATCGATCCGGGGCTGGCGGCGCCGGTGATTCTGGGTATCGCGCTGGGAGCATTTCTGGGGACCCGGCTGCTGGTGCGCATGTCAAACCAAGCGGTGCGGCGATTTTTTCTGTTCATTTTGCTGATTCTGGCAGTGGAGATGATGGTTCGGGGCATACGAGGCGGAATATGACGGGGCAAGGCGAAAGCGGGTCGATGGGCGGCGCGGGAGGCGAGACGAAGCTCGAAATCGACATGGATCTGCTGGTGGGGTACATCCTGTTGATCGGTGTGCTAGTAAGCCTTGTGCTGGTGATGGCGGCGCTGATTTGGAAATGGAGAGAAACAGGGCACGTCGAATTCGATTACAGGCTCTCCGGCATGAGCTTTTTCCAGTTGATGGTGGAGGAATTCCGGCTGGCCGCGCACGGCGCGCTGCGTCCGCGACTGTTGTTGAGCCTCGGAATTATCGCCCTGATGCTGACTCCCTTCATCCGCGTGCTGGTGTCGATGGTGTATTTTATGGCGGCGCTGAAGAATTGGAAGTACAGCTTGTTTACCGCGTTTGTCCTGGCGACGCTCACGTACAGCCTGTTCCTGCGGTAGCAGCGCCTCGGGACTTGCACGCCAGTTGAGTTCCGCTCTTCAAGCTTCCAACACGGCGATAGAAGACCGGGCCTCCAACCCTTTGGCCCGATCTTAGGGGTGTATCTTGCAAGCACATCGCCAATGGCGGTGGCGCTCGGCATTTGCGCAATCTAATTGCGGGTTCTTTCGTTGTACCCGAATCCTGCGTGCGCTATGCTCGCTCACAGATGATCGATATTCATTGCCATATACTTCCCGGCCTTGATGACGGCGCCGACTCATTCGAAATCTCCTGTGCCATGGCGGAAATGGCCATCGAGGACGGCGTGACTCACATCATCGGCACGCCCCACGCCGATTCCACCTATGCTTTCGTTCCCGAATTGATACGGCAGCGCCGAGATGAACTTCAGGCGCTCTTCGCGGGACGGCTGGTTTTCGCCACCGGTTGCGATTTCCACATGAGTTTCGAGAACTTGCAGGAGATCCGGCAAAACTCGGCGCGCTTCACTCTCAATCAAAAAAATTATTTGCTGGTTGAGTTTGCCGACTACTCGATTCCTCCCTCGCTCGACCAGGCTCTGCATCAGCTGCAGCTTGCGGGGCTGCGTCCGATCGTCACGCACCCGGAGCGCAATCCGCTGATCCGCGCGCGCCCCGAACGGCTGTTCGCCTGGCTGCGGCAGGGATGTTACGTGCAGGTGACGGCGCAATCTCTATTGGGGAAATTCGGGCAGGGCGCGCAGGAGCGCGCCGAGGAATGGCTCGACGCCGGCGCCGTGCATTTCGTCGCGAGCGACGCGCATAACACCACGTCTCGCCCGCTGCGCTTGAAGGAAACGTACGAGCTGATCGCCAAAGCGCGCGGAGAGGAAGTAGCGCGCGCGGTGCTGGTGGAAAATCCTCTGGCCGCATTCGAAGGCCGATCCCTGCCATGGGTTCCCGAAATCGCGGATGAGCGAATCAAAGTGAGAGGCGCGGTCGCGGGAACGCGGCGCAGGCGCTTCTGGCCGTTTTAGGCGCAGCGGATTTACTGGGTTAGCGCGGTTTGCTGAATTTGGCCGCTTCGAAGATGGCGTCGGCGAGCGCGCGCCACGAAAAATCCCTTCCCACGTGATCTTGCAGCTTCTGCGCGGCGATTTCGTCCACCAGCCAGTCCTGACGCTCCGCCGTGGCGCGGGCCATGTGCGGATCGAGGCCGGCATCGCTTACGGCTTGCGCCGCTTCGCGCATTTCGGCCGCACGGCGGCGCCCATGTTCGGCTACGCGGCTGATCAGATAATCCGGCAGTTCCCCCTGCCAGCCCATGTTCGGAAACGTGGCCTCCAGCGACGCCAACACGGCTTCTTCCGCGCCGTAGCGCCGGGCCGCGAACATGCTTTCCACCACCAGCGCCTCCAGTCCTTTTATGATCACGCTGCGGCACATTTTCACGGCCGATGCCACGCCGACCTGCTCGCTCACCGCTTTGCCGTTCATTCCCATGGCCGCAAGCTGCGGAGCGAATTCCGCGGCGTATTTGCCTCCGAGAAGCATCGGCACTTTCAGGCGCTGTGGCGAGACGGCGGCCATCACGGCTGCTTCCACGAATTGTCCCCCGTTGCGCTCGATGCGCTCGAAGCGGCCGGCCATGCGCGATTTTGTTTCGGGCGAAACGGAGTTGATGTCGAGATAGATTTGACCCGGCGCGAGAAGCGGCGCGGCGTTTTCCGCAACTTCCGCCGCGGACGAAGCCGTCACTGCCGCAATCACCAGCTCCCGATCGGCGATGCATTCGCGTAGGCTCTCGCGCGCTTGCACGCCGCAGTCGCGCGCTTTCGCGAGCATCGCCTCGCGCGCAGCGGGCGCACGCAGCAAAATGTCGTAAATGGCGACGTCGATACCGCGCGCCGCCAGATCGCGCCCGAAAATTCCGCCAACTTCGCCGAATCCGATGATGCCGATCTTTGCGAAAGGTTTTGCAGCCATGGCGACCCGCCGTTTGAATTAGGTGTGGAGCAAGGACTTGCCACGCCGCTCGGCGATGCGCCAGCCCGCCGGGGTGCGGACGTAGCGGTCATGATAAATGCCGATCCGCTGCTTTTCCGCGGCTTTCCTGCCCTCGCCCGTTTCCGGCTCATTGGCATCGGCGGTGAAGAGCAAAATGCGGCACGACCCGCTGGCGGCGTCCGCCGATTCGGCGTGGACACGAACGTTGAGGGCGAAATGCTGCGTCATGAGCGCGGCCGGGATCGATGAAAGCGCGGCGATGATCGCATCCGCGCCGCGAATTGGATCGTTGGGAGCGTTCGGCGGAGCGAAAAGCGCATCTTCCGCGAAAACTTCCCGCAGCCGCTGGCAATCTTTCGCGTCGATGAATTCGCAGTAGTCGACGGACAAAGCGGCGCAAGCCTGCTCGATATTGCGCCGCTCCGTTTCAGTGAGTTCCACCGCCGCTTTGCCGCTTGTCGCCATGAAATCCGCCACTCGGCGCCGCTCGAACGATGGGATCGCCCGAGCGGCCCCTCGACTACTTGTATTCGAGACCCAACTGCTTGACCTTCTCGCGCAGGCCGTAGATATCGAGCCCGAGTTCGCCTTTGGCAAGGCGCTCGCGGGTTTTGTCCTCTTTGGCTACGCGCTGCTCGGAAGCGGCCACAACATCGCGAACCGCCGAGCGACGCACCACGACCACGCCGTCATCGTCGGCAACGATCACGTCTCCCGGATCGATCTGCGCGCCCGCGCAAACGACCGGCACGTTCACCGAACCAAGCGTAGCCTTCACGGTGCCCTGCGAATGCACGGCGCGGCTCCAGACCGGAAATTTCATCTCGGTGAGCGGACGCACGTCGCGTACGCCGGCCTCGATGATCAGCCCCTTCACGCCATGCGCGCGGAGCGAAGTGGCGAGCAGTTCGCCGAAGTAGCCGTCCGTGCACGGCGAAGTGGGCGCGACCACCAGGATGTTGCCCGGCTTGCAGACTTCCACCGCGACGTGAATCATCAAATTGTCGCCCGGAGCCAATGAGACGGTGACCGCCGCTCCGGCAATCGAAGCACCGGCATAAATCGGCCGCATGTACGAGGCGAGCAGCCCGGTGCGGCCCTGTGCTTCGTGGACGGTGGCGACGCCGAACTTTTCCAGCGCGTCTACGGCATCTTTCGGAGGCTGTTCGATTTGACGGACGACGACATTCTTGCTCATGACAACTCCTCCGTCACGCGCGGTAGGATGTGGGCGGAGACAACCAGTGCGATTCTTTTGTCAGCCACAATGTATCCTTATAAGTTTGGATTTTTCGGCATCGCTGGGACGATCGCGTCAGCCTGCGCGCACGTCGACCCGGCACGCTCAGCTCGCGAATACCCGCTAGCAGAATCCGATCTATCTTACTTCCGCTTACGACTTGTTGACCACTTCCACCGGCGGCGTGCCGTAAGTGTGGAACGACTCGATGGTCTTGAGTCCCCACGCCTGGCCCTTCTTGCGCTCGGCCTCCGACCAGCGGATCGGCTTCCAATCGGGCGCCAGGATCAAGCGCGCCACGGCATTGGCGATTTCCACGCGATTGCCGCCCGGCTCGTACAAGTACAAGAAGAACGTCTGCTGAATGGCGTGCTTGTGCGGCCCGGTTTCGATGTGGACGCCGTTTTCGAGCGCGATATCCGCCGCCAGCAGCACCTCTTCGCGGCTGTTCACCGCGTAGGTGACGTGATGAAATCTTCCGTGCGACTTGGTGTCATCGCGCGAGTAGGCCAGATCGTAGCTCTTGTTGGTGACGGTCATCCACATGGCCGCTTCGGTGCCGTCGTTGAGCACGATCTGCTCGGTCAGCCGGAAGCCGAGATACTTTTCGTAGAACTCGCGATTAGCCTTGATGTCCGCCGCCAGCGCATTCCAGTGATCCAGCCGCCGCACGTTCATGCCGCGGCCCGGAAACTTCTGCGCCTGATTTTTCAGCGCGGGCTTCAGCTCCGGAGGCGCTTCGTACCACTGCGTTTCGTAGTACAGCTCGATCTTGTGTCCGTCCGGATCCTTGCAGACGTACGCCGGGCCGTGCGCCAGGTCGCCGTCGTTCCAGCCTACTTCGAATCCCGAGCCCTTCAGCGCGGCCACGCGCCGTTCCAAAGCCTGCTGGCTCCGCGTGCGGTAGGCCACGTGCCCGACGCCCGGAAGATTCGACGCGGTCAGCTTCAGCGAATGCCGCTCGTAATCGTCGTACGCGCGCAGGTACACGGAATCGCCTTCGCGTCCCGATTCCGTCATGCCCATGAGATCGACGAAAAACCGCACGCTCTGCTCCAGCTTCGGAGTCAGGATTTCCACATGCCCTAAATGGGCGACATCCATAATTGGTTCAGCTTGCATGTTTTCCCCTTGTGCTTCAGACGTGCGCCTCCGATGTCGCGTTCCGGCTCAGCGGAGCGCACGACCAGTGCATTTTAGCTAGTCGCTGTCCACCCTATCTTATGGTACCGTCGCATGGAATTTTGTTGTAACGATTTCTCGCGGTCGCGCGTCTACGGCTGGTGGAGCGAGAGTTCGGCTTGCGGCCTTCGGTTCTTCGTGCCGATAGCCGTGATTCCGGTCTCGCGCTGCACTCGCGGGGGTGGATTTCCGATGGCCGGACGAGAGTCCGACTGGCTGGAGAATTGGTGTCATGCTATTGCTGGAATCGGATTGCGAGCAGATGGCTATTCCTCACTTCCGGCGCCGCGAAACCCCTCCGCAGCACGACAACGGTCGACCCAAGATTTAGAACTCGAGCGATCGATCGCCGGCGACGCAAGAGATCCCGTCTGGCGCGTCCGGCATCGTTGCTCTCAAGCGAACCGCTAGCGTTTTATTGACATTGTCGGACCCGGTCGCTACCATCCGCGGCGAATAAGGCGGATGGAACCGGGATTGCGATAACCGTTCTTGCAACGAGCAAAGGAGAGCCATCATGAAAAGGCGCAGCATATTATCCCTGCTGGGAGCCGCTCCAGCCCTTCTGGCCGGTTCAAAGTTGGAAGCGGCGCAGAAGAAGTCCACGCATCTTAGGCATTCGTCAGGCGGAACGGGCGAAAAGATCACCGGCCTGAACCCGCGCGGCACACCACCCGCCATTCAGTTGATCCCCATGGCGCCGCGACTCAAGACGCTCGACGGCAAGACCATCTACCTGATTTCGGATGGCTTTCCCGGCGCGGACGTATTCCTCAATGAGGTCAAGATTTGGTTCGCCAAGCACATGCCCAGCGTCAAGACGATTTACCGTCTGAAAGCGGGTGGTTTCGCGGCGGACGACCCGAAGCTCAACGCGGAGGTGAAGGCCAACGGCAACGCCGTGATCATGGCCATCGGGCATTGAAGCACCTGCACCCCAGCGACCGTCGGTCACTGCATAGAATACGAAAAGATGGGAATCCCGACAGCGCCCATGGTCACGATTGCTTTTCATGACCTGGCGGAGAGCAACGCTGCAAGCCGCGGCGTTCCCGACCTGCGCATCTGCTACACACCGCACCCGGTTTGGGGCAAGACTCCAGCCGAAATGTATGCGTACCTCGAAGGCGACGATCCGGTCACGCACAAGCCGCTGATGCCCGAAGTGATCAGCGCGCTCACCAAGCCATTGACGGACTCCGAAAAGAAGACCGGCTCGACCACGCCGTCGATTGGTCCGGCCACGTTCGTGGACACCGCGGACAATCTGCAGAAATATTACATGGACAATGGCATGACGGACTTCATGCCAATCGTCATCCCCACCGAAGAAAAGGTCGCTGCAATGCTGAAGGGCACCAGCCATTCGCCCGACGAGCGCGTGGGCGACCTGACTCCCGCGCGCGGCGCGTTTCCGCCGTGGTCTTTCAACGTGCATCAGGTAGCCGTCAATGCGGTGATGGCCGGAGCCACGCCGGATTATTTCCCGGCGATTTTGGCTCTTGCCGCCAGCGGCCAGTCGGCGCTCTTCAGCTCGACGAACTCGCTGGTCTACGCCGCAGTAGTCAACGGACCGATCCGCAACAAGCTCAACATGAATTTCGGCATCGGCGCGATGGGGCCGTTCTCTCAACCCAACGCTATGATCGGCCGTGCGTGGGGGATGTTCTCGAAGAACCTCTGCAACGGCGGCTTGCCGGGCCAGACCTACGAAGGCTCGCAAGGCAACGTGATCAACTACAGCAACCTGGTCATCCCCGAAAACGAAGAGGCCAGCCCGTGGGAGCCCTTGCACGTGCAGAAGGGTTTCAAAAAAGAAGAAAACGTCATTAGCTTGTTCTTCGGTTTTGGAATCCAGCAGGCGCAGGGCGGATGGGGACTCGGAATCAAGCCGGTTCCTCATTATCAGGAAGCGATGGTCTGCAACTGCGTTCCGTTCGCCACGATTTTCGGAGCGCTGGTTGTGGCCGATCCGCTGGTGGCCAACGGCTTGGTCGAGCTCGGCTTCAAGAAGAAGGAAGACCTCGCCGCGTGGCTGCAGAAGAACGCAACCGCGACGGTGAAAGAACTGAGGTCGTGCTTGTTCAGCCGGCCGCCGATGGGTCCCGCTGCCGCGGGCCTTACCGACGATTCGGTGGTCCCCAAGTGGCAGCGCCCGGATGCTTTCAACTTCGTCGTCGTTGGCGGCGAGACCAACCCCTATCACCAGATAGCGAACATGAGCTATCGCATGAGCGTACCGATCGATAAGTGGGCGTAATACGCTCAGCGCTCATGGCGTGAATGACGTTTACAGGATGGCGGCTTTCCAGCTCAAGGAGAGCCGCCATCTTGCGCTTTACCCCTTCATTGACCTGCGATCCTCAGTAATGGTACCCGCGCCGGTCTAGGCTGTTTCCTAAACTAGCCCTGTGAAGCTTCACAAAGCCCGGAGAGCGACGCAATTCTCGGGAGCGGCTTCCGGTGCCTGGCACGCCCCAGATGCGCGTCAGCGGCGTTCTAAACCGTGATTCCCGTTCCGGTTTTCTTGCGTCATCCGATCTTCCGGGCGTAACATGCGCCGCGCGGCGGTCGCAGGACGCCAGTCGTTTATTATTTCCGAAGCCTTGGGTGCGACTACCTCGACGGCCGTGGACCGGACGTTGGGGGCCCCCGAAGGGTGGGAGGCTCGTCATGAATAGACGCAAGCTGTTGTCCTTATTGGGCGCCTCGCCGGCGCTGCTCGCGGGCTCGAAGCTTCACGCGGAAAAGCGCCAAGCCGCCGCATCCTCCAATGCCAAGATCGAAGCGCTGAATCCAAAAGGCATGCCGCCGCCGATCACGCTGATTCCCATGGCGCCGCGCCTGAAGACGCTCGACGGCAAAACCATCTATCTCGTCTCCGACGGCTTTCCGGGCGCCGATCACTTCCTGAACCAGATTGCCATCTGGTTTCACAGGCACATGCCGAGCGTGAAGACCGTCTACCGGCTCAAAGCCGGAGCGCTGGCCGACGACGATCCCAAACTTTGGGCGGAGATCAAAGCCAAGGGCAACGCCGTCATCATGGCCATCGGGCATTGAAGCACCTGCACCCCAGCGACCGTCGGTCACTGCATCACGCTTGAGAAGATGGGCATTCCCACCGCTCCGATCGTTACCATCGCTTTCAAGGATCTGGCCTATAGCAACGCCGCGCAGCGCGGCATGCCGCACGAGCGCATCTGCTTCACGCCGCATCCGGTGTGGGGAAAATCGGACGCGCAGATGTACGCGTATCTCGAAGGCGACGATCCCGTCACTCACAAGCCGCTGATGCCGGAAATTATCAGCGCGCTCACCAAGCCGCTCGCGCCCGACGAGGAAAAAACCGGCACGGTCACTCCGCCCGTCGGCTCGGAGATATTCTCCGGCTCTCCGGACGAGCTGCAGGACTACTACATGAACAACGGCATGACCGACTTCATGCCCATCATTTTGCCGACGCGGGAAAAGGTCGAGGCGATGCTCAAGGGCACCAGCCATTCGCCTGACGAGTCGGTTGGCAAGATGTGCCCGGCGAAAGGCGCGTATCCCGAGTGGTCGTACACCGTGCGCAACGTGGCGGTGAACGCCGTGATGGCCGGATGCGATCCCGAGCTATTTCCCGGTGGTGCTGGCGATGGCCGCCAGTGAACTGCCGTCGCTTTCGAGCTCCACAAATTCGTTCGCCACCGCGGCGATCATCAACGGGCCGATTCGCGACAAGCTGAATATGAACTACGGCATCGGCGCGATGGGCCCGTTCGCGCAGCCCAACGCCACCATCGGCCGCGCCTGGACGCTCGTCTCCAAAAATTGCGGAAGCTGCGGCCAGCCCGGGCAGACCTATCTGGGCACGTTTGGCAACACCTGCAACTACAACAACCTGATCATTCCTGAAAACGAGAAAGACAGCCCGTGGGAACCGTTCCATGTGCAGAAGGGTTTCAAGAAAGAAGAAAGCGTCGTCAGCGTTTTCTTCGGCATGGACATTCGCCAGGGACAAAACGGGCCGGGGCTGGGCATCAAGCCCGTGCCGCATTATCAGGAGGCGTTCGCTTTTAACTTCGGCACCTGCGCGCCGCTTTTCGGCGGACTGGTGGTCTGCGATCCGCTGGTGGCGCAAGGATTGGTCGAGCTGGGCTACAAAACCAAAGAGCCGCTGATCGAATGGGTGTGGAAAAACGCCACCATCAGCGTGAAGGACGCGAAAACGACTCTCTTCGGCCTGCGCTTCACCGAAGCCGGCGCCGCCAACCTGCCCGACGACGCGCGCATTCCCATCTTCCGCAACGCAGGCATGGTAAATATCGTCGTGGTGGGCGGCGAAACCAACCCGTACCACATGGTCGCCAACATGAGCTACCGGTCGAGCGTGTCGATCGATAAGTGGACGTAGGCCGCGCGCCGCTTCGCCGATTTGCGAGACGATCTTCGTAGCGTCTCGCCGGCGGTTTGTGCCTTTGAACTTGCGGGATCCCCATCCTTCGCGCTTTGTGCGAAGGGTGGGGATCTTATCGCGCTCGCCGTCCTGCTGTCCCAGTCGGAAATTCATTGCGCGGTTTTTCAGGGGTCGGAGCTTTAGCTCCGACAATAAGGGCGAGGTAAAAACTGGGCTTTAGCCCCTGAAGAGACTCTTTTGCCCGAGCCTTTATGAGACAGCCTCCCGTTTCGCGAAGCACTTCGCATCGCACCTGCATCGAGCCGCTTGGCAGCGCGGCCAAATCCTCGTAATCTATTTGCGTTCCGCGGATCGGCCGGCCCCAGGCCAGCTCGGCGATGATTCGCATCGCGTGAGTATCCGCCAACTCGACGAATGAGCACACAACCCGCTTCCCGCCCAATCCGCCCAAAGACTCCGGTGCGCCCGGTGCGCCTGCGGACTTCCGGCGCCACGATGGAGCGGCGCGCGGATGGCTCCTTCATCATTCGCCCGGACGAGCCGCTCGAGCCCTATCCGCGCGTGCTCACCGAGCGGCTGATCCATTGGGCCGGCGTGGCGCCGGAGCGGCCGCTGGCCGCAAAACGCGGCGCGGATGGCAGCTGGCGCTATCTCACCTACGCCGAAGCGGTCCGCAAAGTGCGCAGCCTCGGCCAAGCTCTCCTTGACCGCGGCCTTTCCGTGCATCACCCGGTGGCAATTCTTTCGGAAAACGATTTAGAGCACCTGCTGCTGATGCTCGCGGGCCAACACGTCGGAATCCCGACCGCCTCGATCGCGCCGCCCTATTCGCTGATCTCGAAAGACTTCGCCAAGCTGCGCCACGTGATGAAAATCCTCGAGCCGGGACTGATCTTCGTGGCGCACGGCGAACATTACCGCCGCGCGCTGGATGCAGCCGTGGATCGCGATATCGAAGTCGCGTTCACCGACGGCACTCTTTCCGGCCGCCGCGCCATTCCCTTCGACGATCTCGCCGCCACGACCCCGGCTGCAGCGGTCGATGCCGCGCACGCCGCCATCCAGCCCGATGACGTGGCGAAATTCCTCTTCTCCTCCGGCTCGACCGGCCTGCCCAAAGCGGTGATCAACACGCATCGCATGATCTGCAGCAATCAGCAGATGATCCGCCAGGCGCTCCGTTTTCTGGAAGACGACCCGCCCGTGCTGCTGGACTGGATGCCGTGGAACCACACCGCCGGGGGGAATCACAACCTGGGCATGCCGCTCTACAATGGCGGCACGCTCTACATCGACGAAGGGCGCCCCACCACGTCCGGCATTACCGCCACTGTCGAGAATCTTCGCGAGATCGCGCCCACGCTCTACTTCAACATGCCGCGCGGCTACGAAGAATTGCTGGGATATTTTCGGCGCGATGCCCAGCTGCGCGAACATTTCTTCAGCCGCCTGAAATTCATGTTCTACGCCGGAGCAGGACTCTCACAAGCGCTCTGGGACGCCTGGCGCGACTTCATGATCGAGCATCTCGGCGAGCGCATTCTGATCGCCACGGGACTCGGTGCCACGGAAACCGCGCCCATGGCCCTGCAATGCACCTGGGACACGGACCACGCCGGCGTGATCGGCATTCCCGTGCCAGGAGTAGAAGCAAAGCTCGCGCCGGTAGGCTCCAAACTCGAAGTGCGCGTGAAAGGGCCCAATGTGACGCCGGGCTATTGGAAAGATCCGGAGTTGACCGCGCGCGCCTTCGATGAAGAGGGCTACTATCGCTTCGGCGATGCGGCGCGCTTCGTCGATCCCGACGACATCAACCAGGGACTATTTTTCGACGGGCGCCTGGCCGAGGATTTCAAACTCGCGTCGGGCACGTTCGTCAATATCGGCCCGCTGCGCGTCCGCATCTTGAACTGGTTCGCGCCCTACGTCACGGACGTGGCCATCGCCGGACCGGATCGCAACGATCTCGGTATCCTGATCTTTCCAAATCTTCAGGCTTGCCGCGCGCTGGCGCCGGATTTACCGATGTCGGCTTCGCCCACCGAACTTTTGCATCATCGTGGGGTCGTGCAGAAATTTCTGGAGCTTCTGGAATCCTTCGAGCGGCAGGCCACCGGAAATTCCAACCGCATCGTCCGCGCCATGCTCATGCACGAGCCGCCTTCGCTCGACGCCGGCGAAATCACCGACAAAGGTTCGCTCAATCAGCGGAATATCCTCGAACGCCGCGAGGCCCTCGTCGAAGAAATGTATGCGCCGGCGCCCTCCGCACATGTGCTTCGCATTCCCGAGTAGCAGCCGTTCTCAATCTCCGGCAGCTTCGGGTTCCACAGGAGCGCTTGCCGCCCGCCCCGCATACGTCGCCTTCAACACGATCGCGATGGCTACGAGCAGCGCGGAGGCCGCGTTGGCCCAGATCACCGCTGCGGCGTGCAGCATCAAGCCATAAATCAGCCATAGCGTTACGCCGGCGAAATACGCCGCGAGCATCGCGTATGACAAATCCTCGCCGCCCTGCTTGCGAATTTTCACGATCTGCGGAACGAACGCACCCGTGGTGCAAATCGCCGCCAATGTACCCACCGTTTCCGTGAATCCCATCCGGTCTCCCTCCGCTTCGTTCCCCTGCCCCTTGTCTCGATCCGCGGTCCCAGTTCGCGCTTCGGCAATTCGTAGTGTACGCCCATCCGCGAACCGCTTCGCACTCACCGTGAATCGCGGCGCCCTCTCGTTGCTCGTCGCGCCCGTCCGGCCGCACCAGTTGCGCCCTGCTCGCGCTGCAAGTACAGTACAAACTGTGGAGACCTGTACCGTAACTGTACCGACGGCCAGTGGACTTGCTCCACAAACCTGCTATCGTCGATCCGCAATGTGCCTTGTCGAAAAATTCGCGCAGAGGCAACCGGCCACAAGCCAAGGCCTCTCATGCCGGCAGGCTTCCAGCCTTTATGCAGCGCCAGCCCTCGGGCCGGCAGCCTTTCGCTGCTCCTGCGCCGCCCCGCCGCATTCCCATCGCCTCGCCGCGGAATTAGCTGCTAGCCACTCGCCACTAGACACTAGCCACTGGTCCCTCTTACCCGGAACACTCAATCGAGTAAAAACGCACCTAAGTCGTAGAAAACAAACGCCCGGACCAGCGTCTACCCGGAACGTCCCGGCGCACGATCTGCATCTCGATTTTCATCGCCTTTCTTTTGCCTCTTGGGGAGCGCGCCCGTGAAACTCAGCACCGACCGCATCCTTACCACGCACGTCGGCAGCCTGCCGTGCTCCGCCGAGCTTTCGGATTTGCTGCTGCGCAAGGACCACGAGGAGCCGTTCGATCCGCAGGAATTCGACCGCGTGGTCCGCGAAGCGGTCGCCGACAATGTGGCCCGCCAGGCCGCCATTGGCATCGACGTGGTCAGCGACGGCGAAGCCAGCAAAGTCAGCTACGCCACCTACATTCACGAGCGCCTTTCCGGCTTCGGAGGCGACCAGCCGCGCAAGCCGGCGCTCGATCTGGCGTCCTATCCCGATTTCCGCGAGCGCATCGGGCGCCTTGCCGGCAAGCAGGCGTTTCGCCGCTCCTGTTGCGTGGGACCCGTCGAGGTGAAAAATCGCCAGCAGTTGCGCAAGGATCTCGCCAATCTTCGCGAAGCTATTACCAAGACGCGCGTCACGGAAGCGTTCATGAACGCCGCTTCGCCCGGTTTGGTCGCCGCCTTTCAGCCCAATCAGTTCTACCCGTCGCACCGCGCCTACATTGAAGCGGTTGCCAATGCCATGAAGGAAGAATACGAAGCGATCGTTTCCGCCGGATTCGTTTTGCAGGTCGATTGTCCCGACCTTGCGATGGCGCGGCACACCGGCTTTCAGGACTTGAGCGAAGCCGAGTTCCTGAAGCGCGCCGAACTGCACGTGGACGCGCTCAACCACGCGCTGGCGCAAATTCCCGCGGACATGGTGCGCATGCACGTCTGCTGGGGAAATTACGAGGGTCCGCACGACCACGATATTCCGCTCGAAAAAATCATCTCCATCGTGCTGCGCGCCAAGCCGCGCGCAATTTTGTTCGAGGCGGCCAATCCGCGGCACCAGCATGAATGGACCGTGTGGCGCGACGCGCGCATCCCGGAGGACAAAATTCTGGTGGCCGGCCTGATCGAGCCGTGCAGCGCGTCCGTGGAGCATCCGGAACTCGTGGCGCAGCGCATCGCGCGCTTCGCGGATATCGTGGGACGCGCGCGCGTGATCGCCGGGACGGATTGCGGCTTCGGCACCTTCGCCGGAATGGGCAAGCTCGATCCGGAAATGGTGTACAAGAAACTGCGCTCGCTGGTGGAAGGCGCGGCAATTGCCTCGGCGCGGCTGTGGAAACGCACTCTCGCCGGAGCGCGCTACGCGAATTAAAACGGACTGAAGGCTCGGTGCACGGGAATCGACAGGAAGCGATGAATCCGCAGCGGCGGCGCCAATTCGAGGCGAAGGGATTTCGCGTTTTCACCGGAAAACCATTTATATCGCTCGTGTTTGTCGCCGCGCTGGTCGCACTGGTCGCCGGCTGCGGCGGCAACGGCCGCGCCAAGGAAACCGATGCGCAGCTTGGCCTGGACGCGCAGCAATCGGCCGGCCGGGTCGTGTTCCAAAATTATTGCTCGCCGTGCCACTACGCGTATTCCTCCTCCGGCTTGAAAGGCCCCGGCCTCAAAGATCTCTTTCGCAAAAAATATCTTCCCAGCGGACTGCCGGCCAATGACCGCTTCGTGGAGCAGACCATCGTCGGCGGCCGCGGCATGATGCCGCCGCAGGGCGACGCGCTCACCGATCAGCAACTCGCCGATCTGATGGCCTACCTCCACACGCTGTAAAGGCGCATGATCTCGTCGAGTTCGCATCGCTACGGCTGATTGATCATGAACGTCGCCATCTGCGACAGAAATTCGCGCAGAAACCGTTCCGCTTCGGCAGGCAGCGCAGCTTCCGCGAACGCGTTGTCCATCAGCGCCATCCAGCGGTCCCGCGCCGCCTGGTCGATGCGGAACGGCAAATGGCGGGCGCGCAGCCGCGGATGGCCGCGCCGCTCGATGTAACGCTGCGGCCCGCCGAAGCGCCCAACCAGAAAATCGCGCAAGCGCTCTTCGGCGCCGTGCAAATCCTCGGGAGGGTACATCTTGCTCAGAATGTCGTCCTGCGGCACTTGCCTGTAAAATGCGCCGACCACGCGGGCAAACCCTTCCTCGCCGATCACCTCGTAAACATTCATCTCGTCCATAGAACTCAAATTCTATCCGAAGCAGGTTGGAACAGGCATACGATCCGCGCACACGTTGCAGAACTGCCGCCCGCACCGCCAGGCAGGTGATTCAGGACCGCGAAGATCAACGTTTGAGAAGCGAGGCGCGATCATCCCGTTCTTCACGCAATTGCCGCGCGCACCATGGGGCCGATTTCGCAAGGCTTAGAGAAGTACGTGCGATGGCATATCGGAGCCCTCCTTGACTTCGTAAGCAGGGGGCTCGTTGAGGACAGTGCCGCTCGTCACATTCGGCGGTGACTCAACGCACATTCTTCGCGGTGCCTAATCAAGTAGAAGCGTTACCAGCGTCATTGTCTACTGGCGCTCTCGACCGAAGGAGCAGCTCTGTGAGCGAAATTCGAAAAATTTCGTGGAAGACTGTAGAAGTCGAGAAGTTATCCGATTCCTTATCGCGTGAAGCGATTTTGGAAGGAACCCTCGCGCAAATGTTTATCAAACGCGGCGGCGGCGCGCCGCGCCATTCCCACGTCAGCGAAGAATATTCGTCGATCATTTCCGGCGCGGTCAAATACCTCTTCGACGACCGCGAGATTGTGGTCAAACCGGGCGAAGTTCTTGTGGTCCCGCCGAACGTGCCCCATTGGGTCGTCGCTCTGGAAGACGCTGTGGCCGTGGTTTTCTTCTCACCTGCCCGGAATGACTGCATCCGGGGAGAAATCCGGTATATTCGGAAGAGCGAACAAGCTGTAGCGCCCGCCGCCGGCCCTTGCGCCAGCGCCTGACGAGCGCTTGGCCGCGATTCGCGGAACACGAATCACCTGTTTTGATATAATCATCTCCGTCGCGGAGCCTCAATCGAGTATCCGCCGATACCTCGCCGTGGCCGATAAACGGAGAGCCTGTTTGTGAAAGGTGCAGGCCTTCGATGAGACGACTCGCAAGTACACCTGACGTGATGGCTGCCTTAGAACGTGGGATCGAAGGCAGTGGAGTTTCTCGCGACCAGGCGCTCCTATTGGCCGAGCGTGCGGAGCTGCATTCTTTGCTCCGGGCAGCCGCCGAGCTGCGGAACCAATCCAAGGGCCGATCTGTCAGCTACTCCAAAAAGGTCTTCATTCCACTCACGCACCTGTGCCGAGACTATTGCGGCTACTGCACGTTTCGATCCGATCCGACAGAGGGCGTCCGGCCGTATATGACACCCGATGAAGTCCTCGCTGTGGCAGAAGCCGGGCGCCGCGCAGGATGCAAAGAGGCACTCTTTAGCCTGGGCGATCAACCGGAGGTGGTGTTCCCCGAGGCCAAAGCGTTTCTACGAAAGCAAGGGTTTGAGCGCACGCTCGAATACCTCGCGGCGATGAGCCAACTCGTCCTGGATGAAACGGGACTGTTGCCTCACGCGAATCCAGGGGTTATGAACGTAGAGGACCTCGAACGCCTGAGGGAATCCAACGTGAGCTTGGGCCTGATGCTCGAAAGCACCAGCGCCAGAATTCGCCGCCAGCAAGGTCCGCACTGGAAGGCGCCGGACAAAGTGCCGTCTCTTCGACTGAAGACCATCGAGGAGGCCGGCCGGTTGTCGATCGCATTTACCACAGGCATTTTGATCGGCATCGGGGAGACTGTAGAAGAACGGATCGATTCACTTTTCGCCATTCGAGATCTCCACGAGAAGTATGGCCACATTCAAGAAGTGATCGTCCAGCCATTCCGAGCCAAGGTCGGGACGAGGATGGCGCTCGCGCCGGAGCCGTCGGCTGAGGACTTGCTGCGGACCTTGGCAATCGCACGATTGATTCTTGGGGGCGCTATGAACATTCAATCACCGCCCAACCTAGCTTCGGACGATTATCCAATGCTGCTCAATGCCGGAATGAACGATTGGGGCGGGGTTTCGCCTGTCACTAAGGACTTCATCAATCCGGAGGCAGAATGGCCGCAGATCTCTTTGCTGGCTGAAAGGACGGCTGCGGCAGGATTCTTGCTGCGAGAACGGCTGGCAATCTATCCCGAATTCTCCACACAGCCGGAATTTGTAAACCCGAGCGTACGACCTTATTTGGAGAAAGTTCGCGCGGAAGACGGTTTTGCCCGATGCAAGGAGCAATAAATGCTGAAGATCGATGAGCCAGGTTGGCGAGAGATTTCCTGGGAGCAGGCCCTAGGAGCTGCCAGCCCGCAAATTTCTACGATTCTCGACAAAGCTCTCAGTGGCATTGATCTCGATTTGCACGACGGGCTCGCGCTGTGCGACGTCGTCGACGCTGATTTCGTGGCGCTCGTAAAGGTTGCGGATGAGCTGCGGCGGCGCGCGGCCGGCGATCTAGTGACGTACGTCGTAAACCGGAACTTGAATTTCACGAATGTGTGCATCGTCGGATGCGCATTTTGCGGATTCGGGCGAGGTCCCCGGGCAGCGGATGCGTACTTTCATTCTACGGAGTCTCTGGTCGCAAAGTCGGTGGAGGCCGTCGAGCGCGGCGCGACGGAAGTGTGCATTCAGGGCGGATTGCCACGCAACCTGGAGGGCACGTACTACGCGGATCTGCTGCGCGCCATCAAATCACGCCTGCCGAAACTGCATCTGCACGCGTTTTCGCCCATGGAAATCGTCTACGGAGTTGAAAAGACCGGGATGAGCCTTTCGGAGCATCTGGAAACCTTGAAGCAAGCGGGGCTGGGAAGCATCCCCGGGACAGCGGCGGAAATTTTGGATGATGAGGTGCGCCAACTCTTGAGTCCGAATAAGCTCAAGGTCCGGCAGTGGATTGGAGTGATTCGCACGGCGCACGAGCTTGGAATTCCGACAACCAGCACGATGATGTACGGCCATATGGAATTGCCCGAGCATTGGGTACGACACATGCTATTGCTGCGCGAAATTCAAATGGACACGGGCGGGTTCACGGAGTTCGTTCCGCTTGGCTTCATCCACTCACAGACCAGATTATTCCGGACAGGACACGCACGTGCTGGCAGCTCCTTTGCGGGGCACTTGATGGTGCACGCGCTCGCCCGGCTGCTGCTGAACGGGCATATCAACAACATCCAGATATCGTGGGTAAAGCTTGGCTTTGAAGGAGCACTCGCGTGCCTCCAAGCTGGCGCGAATGATTTTGGCGGCACGCTCATGGAAGAGAGCATCTCAAAGGCCGCGGGCGCGACTTTCGGCGAATACGCTTCGCCGGGCGAAATACGAGCACTGGTGCGCACAATTGGCCGTACGCCTGCCGAACGCACCACAAGCTACAAGATCCGGAAGATCTTCGAACACGCAGACGCTAGCGAATTGTTACCGATAGAGCGCTTGGACGCACGTGCCCAAAAATCCATGCTGGCCGACCCGGTGAGATAGCGATGACTATCGCCGCATTGGCTGGGGGGATTGGCGCTTCCAAGCTTTTGCTGGGGCTCAATCGCGTAATGAACCCTCGGGAACTTACGGCGATCGTAAACACGGGCGATGACATCACGCTGCACGGGCTGGCGATCTCACCCGACCTGGACATTGTCACGTACACGTTGGCAGGGCTGACGAATCCCGACACCGGGTGGGGATTCCGCGACGAAACATTTCGGGCGCTCGATCAGCTCGCTGTTTATGGACACTCGCAGTGGTTCCATTTGGGAGATCGTGATCTGGCCACGCACATCCACCGCACGGAGATGCTCCGTGGCGGCGCAAGCCTCACGGAAGCGGCGGAGTCTGTCCGGGAGGCACTGGGCGTTCAGGCCAAAATTCTGCCGATGACCGATCAGCCGGTGCCGACCATGATTGACACCGACCAGGGGCGCCTTCACTTTCAGGAATATTTGGTGCAGCGGCGCGCGGAGCCGAGGGTTCAGGCAATCGCGTTTGATTCCATCGAACGCGCGCGGCCGGCTCCAGGAGTACTTGAAGCGATTGAAGGCGCTTCCAGCATCGTAATCTGTCCTAGCAATCCGCTGATCAGCATTGGGCCGATCCTCGCAGTTCCGGGAATTCGAGGGGCCCTGCAAAAGCGCCGGGCGCATGTGATCGCCGTTTGCCCGATCGTGGGCGGGAAATCACTAAAGGGACCTTCCGATCAGATGATGGCGCAATTGGGATACGACGTGACTCCGTTGGGAGTGGCGCGGATGTACCAAGACTTTTGCGGAGCGATGGTGATCGACCCCGTTGACAGCAGCTACGGGCCGGCGGTTGAATCACTGGGCTTCGAGCTGGTGGTTCACCCGACAGTCATGCGCAACATCGAAGACAAGCAACTTCTTGCGCGGAGAATTTTGGAATTCGCCGGGAGACAGACAGCGGTATCCCCTGCATGAAAGCAATCTTGATTCCAGTAAAAGAGTTTCGCGAAGCGAAGAAGCGGCTGGCGCCGCACTTTACCCCTGCCGACCGCGCTGCGCTGGCGGAGGCTATGTGTGAGGACTTTTTCAATGTCGTGGCGGCGACGCGCTGTGCAGACCGTGTGTTTGTGATTAGTAAAGAACCCGGGGCCATTTCGCGGGCGCGAAAACTTGGCTGGGAAACCATTGTCGAATCGTCCCAAACGTCGGAAAGCGACTCGGTCGATGAAGGATCGCGCTACTGTGCGGAGCACTCCGTAGAAGCTTTGCTCCGGCTGCCGATTGATCTACCGCTGGTAGAACCGGGCGACATCGATGCGGTCTTTGAGCAGTTGGATGCCGCACCGTCCGTGGTGATCGTACCTTCGAGTGACGGCACGGGTACCAACGCGCTGCTGCGGTCACCTGCGGTTCTCTTTCCCTCCCGTTTTGGCCCCAATAGTTTTCCGCGTCATTTGGCAGAAGCAAAGGTATGCGGCGCCCGGACTCGGGTGTATCGAAACCCTCGCTTAGAGCTTGATATCGACGAGCTGGATGATCTGCGGAGGCTGTCGAATCGGTTGCGGCCCGGCTCCGCCACGGCGCGATGGCTCTCCGAGCGCAATCTCTCCGGAATCGGTGCGGCGTAACCGGACGTGGCCCGTTTCAGATGACGCGATCGCGTCGAAACGCGTCTATATCAGCGGCTGTGTAGCCAAGCTCTTGAAGAATCGCCTCGGTATCCTGTCCCAGGCCCGGAATTGGATCGAAGCGCGCGGGACTATCGGAGAGTCGCAAAGGACTGCCGATGACTGGCACGGGACCGACGGGTGATTCCATTTCGCGTATCATTTTTCGCGCGATCACTTGAGGATGAGCCAGGACTTCGGCGATGCCGTTTAGTCTGCCGTGCGGCAATTCCGCATCTCGAAGGCGGCTGAGCCATTCTTCGTGCGGACGCTCCAAAAAAAACTTCTCGACCATTTCTTCCAAGATCGCACGATTCTGGCGGCGATCCGGGGCCGTGCGAAATCGTGCGTCTTCGAGCAACTCGGGGTGCTCGACCACCTTGCGGCAAAAGACTTCCCAGTCCTGAGGCGTGGCCACTGCTAAAGTCACGTAGACTCCGTCGCCCGCCAGATACGGACCATAAGGAACGATGTAATGATGACGCATGCCTACGCGGGCCGGTTCTTCTCCCCGGTGCCAATAGTGATGCGGAAAATATCCGAGCCAAGCCAGAGCAGACTCAAACATCGAGATATCGATCACCTGTCCGTGGCCCGTACGTTCCCGTTGATACAGGGCCAGCAGAATTCCCACTGCTGCGTACATCGAAGAAGCGAGGTCGGTGATTGGCACTCCCACCTTGGCAGGTTTGTCCGGATAACCCGTGGTTGCAATAATCCCGGCCTCAGCCTGGATGAGCAGGTCGTACGCTTTCACGTTGCGATAGGGGCCGTCCTGGCCGTAGCCGGAAAGGGAACAGTAAATGAGTCGCGGATTGCGAGCGCAAAGCTCAGCGGCTCCAACTCCCAGGCGTTCGGCAACTCCTGGCGCGAAATTTTCGAGGACCACATCTACGCGCTCGGCGAGACGCTGTACAGCTTGCCTGCCACTCGGTTTTTTTATGTCGATGGCAAAGCTGCGCTTGTTCCCGTTAAGCCAGACGAATCCGGAGGAGAGGCCCCGCACGACTGAGTCCCATCCGCGAATGACATCGCCAGTTCCCGGTTTCTCTATCTTGATGACTTCCGCCCCCATGTCCGCAAGCATCCGCGTGCAATGCGGCCCCGATACCGAGACTTCTAGCGCCAAGACACGAATGCCGTCGAGAGCCAGGCCCGATTTTGGGGAACGGCTTTCGGGCATCAGGGACGGACCTCGGGGAAGAGATTCTGCTTCGGTGCGTAGGCACGCTTATACACCATGACGCTGCGGCTGTAATCGATTACGACCGTTCCATCCTGCTTGATTCCGCGCGTGCGGACCTTAATGATTCCCCATTGAGGCTTGGATTTCGACTCGCGCTTCTCCAACACCTCCGATTGGGAATAGAGCGTGTCTCCGGCAAACAGCGGGTTGGGCAGCTTGATTTCATCCCAGCCGAGCGCAAAGCCGTTTTCGCTCACGTCCGCCACACCCATGCCGGCCACGATTGCGAGCGTAAGGGCGCTGTTGATCAAGCAGCGACCGAATTCGGTGCGCTTGCCGTATTCGTTGTTAAAGTGAATCTGATTGGTGTTGTTGGTGAGGAGCGTAAACCATATGTTGTCGTTTTCGGTTACGGTCCTCCCTAGGCGGCAGCGGTATACGTCTCCCACTTCAAAGTCTTCAAAGAAGCGTCCTTCCCAGCCTGGCTTAACGGCCATTTGGATACCCCCCTTATCGATTGCACAAGTTCACGTAGAAATGAAACGCGTGTCACCACGCCCGCGGACGTGCCGCTGGCCCATCGAATCCGTTGAGATCCCTGCTTGCTACGACGCACGAACCCGCAGGGATTCCGCCAGTGATAGAGTTTGGCGAGCCCTGTCCACTATCGGAAGATCCAAAAGCTGGCCGCCAAACGCCACCGCTCCTTCGCCGCGAGTGCGTGCTTCATCAAACGCCTTCAGGACGCTTAGCGCATAGTCGATCTCGTCCGCCGCCGGCGTGAACGCGCCGTTCACGATATCGACCTGCGCGGGATGAATCAGCGACATCCCAGAGAAACCCAATCGGCGTGACTGCGCTGCAAACTTCTTCAGTCCTTCGGTGTCTTGCAGGTCGGGCCAGACGCCGTCCACCGCTTGCACGTGAGCGCAAGCAGCAGCTGTCACCAGCGCCGAACGCGCGTAGATGAGATCGCGAGCTTCGCCATCGCGCCTCAGTGGGAGGCTGAGCTCTCTCGAAAAGTCCTCTGCGCCGAACAGCAATCCGACCACTCGCGGCGAAGAGGAAGCGATGGCGTAGGCGTTGAACAAACCTTTGGGACTCTCGATAGCAACGAGCAGACGTACGCTACCTCGACCGAGCCCTAATTTCGGCTCCTGTTGATCGAGAATCTGCTCGACGGTCTTCACTTGATCGGGAGTTTCGACCTTCGGCACGACCAAACCCTCGAGACCTTGGCGCAGAACCAGCGCAAGGTCGTCGCGCATCCGTTCGTGGCCGACTGCATTGATGCGTACGTAGCGCGCCGGCGTGCGGAGCTTGGCATCTTTCTTCATGCGCGCGGCTACATCATCGAGGCAAGCGGCAATTTGTTTGCGGGCAGCGTCCTTTTCGGCAGGGGCGACGCCATCCTCGATATCCATCATGACTGCGTCTACGGCGACCCCCAGGGATTTTTCGAGCATGCGCTGGCGATTTCCGGGAACGAACATCCAGGAGCGCAGCAGAGCGTTTTTCTGGTCCATTTGTCTTTCTCCGTTCATAGCGTGTGAATTCCCCCCAAGATCATCCATATGCTCCAGTCCCGCACACACGAAGCTTTAATATGATTTCGGCATTTTCAGAACGTTCTGGCCGAGGAATGCCAAGATTAAGTTGTTGTTTACCGGCGCCACAGTGAGAAGCCGTGTCTCGCGAAACTTCCTTTCGATGTCGTAATCGCACGCGAATCCATAGCCACCGTAAGTCGTCAGGCACATGTCCGCGGCTTCCCAGGCAGCCTCGGAAGCAAGCAGCTTCGCTAGATTGGCTTCCTCTCCGCACTTCTCCTTGCGGTCGAATTTCGCAGCAGCCTCGAAACGCATCAAATTGGCTGCCTGTACGTGCGCATAGGCTTTAGCGATCGGAAACTGAACGCCCTGATTTGCGCCGATTGGCCGCCCGAAGACCACGCGCTCGCGTGCGTACGATGACGCCCGCTCCACAAACCAACGGCCGTCGCCGATGGCTTCCGAGGCGACCAAAATCCTCTCGGCGTTCCATCCGTCGATGATGTAACGAAACCCTTTTCCCTCTTCGCCAATCAGGGATGTGGCGGGGATGTCCACATCCTCAAAGAAGATGGTGTTCGTGTGGTGATTTACCATCAGATCGAGAGGACGAATCTGCAGATTTCCCTTGACCTCCCGCATGTCCACGATGAATACCGATATTCCTTGGGTTTTGTCTTGCACGTCGGCGTACGGTGTGGTTCGCGCCAACAGAAGCATCAAATCGGATTGCTGCGCCCGAGAAATAAAAATTTTCTGCCCGTTGACGATGTAGCGGTCCCCTTTACGGACCGCCCTCGTCTCAATCCGTGTGGTTTCCGAACCCGCATTCGGTTCGGTAACGGCGAATGCCTGAAGCCTAAGATCGCCACGGGCAATCGCCGGGAGATAAAGCTGCTTCTGTTCTTCGCTGCCATGGCGGAGCAGCGTGCCCATCGTGTACATTTGCGCGTGGCACGCTCCGGAATTACCTCCGGAGTGGTTGATCTCTTCAAGAATTACGCCGGCCTCAGTAATGCCAAGACCTGAACCGCCGTACTCCTCTGGGATCAACACTGCCAAGTATCCGCTCTCCGTGAGAGCTTTCACGAATTCCTGCGGATAGGCCTGCTTCTTGTCCGTCTCGCGCCAGTACGTATCCGGAAAATCCTGACAAAGCGCGCGCACATTGTCCCGGATTGCTTGAATATCCTCTGCTGCCGTTGGCATGTTGCATCCTCCGTGCCTGCGCACCCGTGATCGTTGTTAGTCAAGCCACATCAGTTTCGCTGGATTGTCCTGGAGCATCACGCGGACTTCCTCGTCCTTGATGCCGAACGCGAGCAAAGCCCGAATGAACACTCTCATCCCATCGATGCTGTCCATGTGCAAAACCTGGCCGAAATCACTGCCAATGATGCATCGTTCTGGACCGATGGCTTTAATGGTCTCGACCGTTTCCATCGGATCGGCCACGGGTTGATAAAGGCTGGGAATCATCGGTTGGCAGTACGTGCCCACATAGACTCCCAGATCCGCCAGCTCCAGCATTTCGTCCAGCAGCAACTTATTGAGTTCGAGCAACGGATGATCGAGCGTGGCCCTGACGCCGAGCTCTTTTGCCATCTTGGCCAGAGGCAACAATTCCTTGAAATCCGTATGGCCAAAACCGATCCCGACCTTCTTGGCCGCGGCCATCTTCATGATTTCGACGACTTCAGGGAGAACTTCTCCCGAGTCACTTACGAGCCGGACGCCGCCTTTCTCAGGCTGCCCCGCCCCGCGCCAGAATCCGAGCGACGTAAACGTGGGGAACCAAATCATCTTGCAATTCGGGTATTGCAGCGCCACGCGGATGGCATCGGGATTCATCCCGAAGCACGTTCCCGACCCGCCGTAAATTTCCACCCGATGGGAGAGCTCGCCCTTCTCAATCAGGTAATCCAGATGTCGCTGCGCCAGATACGCGGCGTTGGCGCTAACGTTCCAGTGATCTTTAAATGCCAGCGCGCGCATGCCCGCTTTGGAGGCATCGATTGCAATCTGAATCATGTCCTGCGATCGATGCACGAAATCCGGATAAGCGTGGATGTGGCAGTCAATCGCTCCTTGAAGCAGCCGGTTTTCGATGCCCGGATAGATCTTGAGCATTTCCGGATTGTCTTTGAGCATCTGGTAAAAATAGTCTTTGGCGTTGAGCTCGCGAACACGCTCCACGGTCAAGACCCGGCCAACCAATAACTGTCTAGCTGCCTCTGCATCACCCGCAAAATCGCACATATAAACGTCTCCTGAAGGGACTAAGATCGGGATTTTCCCCACGCTTCAACGAACTTTCGGGCATCTTCAATCACCGGTTCCGTGACTGGAACGTACGGAACAATCAGTCGCGTGACGCCGGCTTCGACAAACGGTTTGAGCCGATCCTTGATCTCTTCGATGGAAGTCGCAGGGATCACCGGCAACTTATCCATGTAGGCGTCCGTGATCTTGGTGCTCGCAGCCTTAAACCCACCCGCTTTGAAAGCCTCTTGGACCGCGTTGACCTCTTGTTCGAATCCGGAGGCCCGGAGCATGTCCTTGTAGTGATCGGCGATATTGTAGAAAGTCAGGACTTGCCGGATACGCGATCGAGCTACGGCGCGATCGGGATTCAACGACACGCGCACCTTCGCGATGATGTCAATTTTGTTCGGATCGCGGCCGGCCTCGACGGCGCCGGCGCGCACCCGGTTCGCGATCTCGCGAATCGTGGCAGGCGTGGCCATGTTGATGAACACGCCGTCGGAAATCTCTCCCACCAGCCGTGTCATCTTCGGCCCCAGGCCGGCAAGATAGACGGGAAACGTAGGATGCGAAGGCTTCCACGAAAGCTGAAATCGCTTGCCGGTCGAGTACATCTCTCCCTCGTATTCCACGCGTTCTCCGGCAGCAACCTTGCGAAGAATCTCGATATATTCCTTGGCGCGGCGCAGCGGCCGGTCGAATGTGCCTCCATGCCACGCGGCGATTGTCTTGTTCGCCACGCCGAGGCCCAGCAAAAGCCTCCCGCCCGAAAGATCCTGCAGAGTGGCGGATTGGATTCCCAGAGTTACGGCGCTACGTCCGTAAATGTGATAGATCGCAGTTCCCACCTTGAGCGTTTTTGTGCGCGCGGCAATGCCCGAGATTAAGACCAGCGGATCAGTACTATTCGATTCCCCTTTCCAAAAGGCGCCGAAGCCCGCGTCTTCGATCGACGGCGACAATTCCACTATATCTCTCACTGGATAGTGCGCGGCGGAGTTCAGCTCGATATCGTAGACCACGGTTGCTCCTCGCTTTCGTTAATCACCAGCCCATTGGGCCGCTTGCTACTTCAAATGCGTACCTTTCGGGTCGATTTCCTCTCGCAACAGGCGCAACTCCTCGGCAGTCGGAAGAGGAGTTGTCGGGAGTTCCTTCGGAATCTGTAATGGAAATCCTGTGTTTTCGATCAATTCTTCCAGCCGAACTCCCGGATGCAACGAGAGCAAGGATACCACGTGCGTCTTTGCGTCAAATCCGAGAATGCCCATGTCGGTAATTACGCGACTGGGACCGCCTCCGCGCAGATGCAATTCCTCGCGACTGCGTCCGCCCGCAAAACCGGGGCTCGTCAAATGGGCGACCGCAAGAGGCAGTTTTCGTTTTTCATGGCGCATAATCACAATCACGCGTTTGGCCAGAGAGGCCACATCATTTCCTCCAGCGCTCCCGTTCACGTAGCGGATCTTTCCTGTCTCACCTTTCAACAGCGTCGTGTTGATGTTCCCGTACCGATCGAGTTCCAAAGCCCCCAGAAATCCCACGTCGACGATACCTCGGTGCAGGTTCATACCCATCACATCGAGGAAGCCGCTCCAGCACGTGGCTCGGTAAAATGTCCGCGAGTCGGCCAGTCCCACCGGCGTGTCCTTCGGTGCCGAGTTCATCACGCCGATTTCGAGAAGAGTTGCAAGCCTCGGAGCGTGCGTCCGCCTGGCAAGCACGCTGGCCAGTTCCGGTAGCCCAAGGCCTACGATAGCTACCTCGCCATCATGCAGTTCTCTGGCTCCAGCGGCCACCATGATCTCGGTGGCGCGGACTTTGAGCTCCGAATCCCCTTCCTTAATTCTTTCCTTTGCCGGCATTTTCTAGCCCGCCTTCATCGCGCTTCATAGATCGTCAATAACCGAGCACGCGATCTGCCTTGATTTCTTCCATCCTTCGCAGACCTCCGAGCTTTTCGAGATACTCCCAATGGTCGCGACAGCCGAAAACGAACTTACTGAGATAGTCTTTGAAGCGTTCTGGTTCTCGGGCGTAGTCCACATACATACGCAAATGTTCCGCGTCGTAGTCGTAGCAGCCAAAAACGGCGGTCGGCACGCCGCCAAATGGCTGGTGAATGACGGCCTCAACCCGGTGTCCCGGTATGATCGTGCGCTCGGGCGAGCGCTGGATGTATTCGGTCGGGACGATTTCTTCTGCCACAACAATTAACCGCCGAGCCGCCTTGGCCTGCTCGTCGTTCTCCCATCGAGGCCCGTTGATCTGGCAATTCCCTTCTGGATCGGCAATCTGCACGTGAATGAATGAAACGTCCGGCGTGAGCGCTCTCAACAGGACGTATTCTTCGCCGGTAAAAGGACACGTGGCACGCTTCACGTCTCCGGCACCGGCGCCTGCTTCCAACCTTTCCAGGATTTCGGAACCGAGGAGAGACTTAATGGGTATATAAGAAATTCCGAGCGCTCCCGCCAGATACCGAAAACAAATGGAAAGACTGCTGTAGTCGTCGCATTCCAGTGATTTCGTTTCGCGCGCGCGGTTCACGCAGTGGACGGGTCCAAATCGATCTAGCGACCCTCCACCCATTATCAGATGGCTAACGAGACCAGCTCCCACTAGCAGATCAGCGTCCAGCCCCACAACCCCCTGGGAGACCGTCAGATTCCCTTTTTGTTGGCGAATCAGTTCGTGGACGACCACGATGGGGTTTCGGGCAATCGAAAACCCTCCCAAGGCGATATGGCTTCCCGAAGGGATCGACCGAACGACGTCGGAAACTGATTTCAGCTTGTCAGCCATAGGTGAATCTCCACCCAACTTCTCGCAACCCTGGAAATGTCGTGACACAAAAAAATAGCATAAAAAGAACAAATGTCAATAGGAATTATCACTACTTTCCTATTTTGCGCGAATACTGCTCAATTAATATCTGTTTATTTTCATATAAAGATAAAGTAGAATTGCATGCTAGGATTTACAGGAAGAGCGGAGAAACTCGTGAACACAGCAAGTCGATTGCTGGCCGTCTTGAGTCTCTTCACGGTTGAGAAGTACGAATGGACAGTAGAAGACGCCGCCCGGGAAATCGGTGTCTCTGTCAGCACGGCCTACAGGTACTTCGCGGAATTGTGCAAGGCCGGTCTTCTCGACCCATTTTCCGGTAACAAGTACATTTTGGGTCCCGCCGTGATCGAGAACGACCGCAAGATTCAGCTTACCGATCCCCTGATCAAAGTCGGCCGACCTGCCATGCAGCGCCTCGCGGAGCGATCGAGTGGCATAGGGGTATCAATCTTGTGTCGCATTTACCGGAATTGCGTGATGTGTGTTCATCAGGAGTCCAGGACTACGTCCGAAAACTCTATCGGATATGAGCGCGGCCGGCCCATGCCCATGTTTCGCGGCGCCTCATCAAAAGTCATTTTTGCAAACTTGCCTTGGCGTTCAGCTCGATGGTTTTTCGAAAAATATCCAGCCGAGATCCGTGACGCAGGCTTCGGGGCCGACTGGGAAACAGTGAGGGCGAATCTTCGCCGCATCCGAAAGTCAGGCGTCCATATAACACACGGAGAAGTTGATAGCGGCCGCGTGGGCATTGCTGCGCCGGTGTTTGGTGCCGATGGCAACGTGATTGGCAGCGTGGCCATGGCCATTATCGAGTCGGAGGCGACCCCTGAGTTCGTCGCAAACATTGCTGCGTTGGTGCAGGCGACCGGACGTGAAATCGACGCTGGCCTGCGTCATCTATCGAATCCCGCCGACGGCTCCAACGACTCTCCCAGTCCGGCTTTTTTTCCCAACGACGCCTCTAAAGCTAAGGACGCGCCGCCAGCTGACGCTTCGGCGGGCCGATGACATGCGAGAATCGCTATTGAAACAGATCTTTATCCGGCGGGCGGATGAGGTCGCGTCCGCTTCCTGTTCCCTGCGAAAGCGCCACGCCGCGGACAACCGCGGCGGGGACGCGGTTCAGTTTGCCCATGACAAGTCCTGCAGCCGCAGTCAGCTCATCGGCCATGGCAATCACCGTCGCTTGGAGCGTCTTTCCATGCGTATCGCGCTGCCCCCGATAATCGACCAACGGCGTCATTCCGGCAACGCCCAGCGCGATGTTGACCAAACCTTCCCGCCACGGGCGTCCAAAAGTATCGGAAATGATGACCGCGACATGAACGCCAAATACCTGCGTGAGTTGTTCCTGAAGCGCGTGCGCGGAACGATCCGGATCCTCCGGCAACAACAACGCCGTTCCCGCCGGGGCGTTCGAGAGATCCACGCCAGCATTGGCACAGACGAAACCGTGCCGCGTCTTAGCGATGATTACGCCACGCTCCATCCGCACGATGCCACTCGCCTCCCTCAGCACAATTTCAATCAGCCGTGGGTCTCTGTGATATTCAGCAGCCCATCGCTCCGCTCGTTCGGAGGGTTTGATCGTGTCTAGATTCACGATTCTTCCTTCCGACTTGGACACGATCTTTTGTGCCACTACAAAGACGTCTCCGTGCGTGGGAACAAGTTTTTGCCTTTTGGCCGCTTCGGTGAGCAGGCGAGCGACACTGTCGCCAGCCGCAACTTCCGGCAGTCCGGTCAACGGAACGATCTGCACTGGGAGAGGAGATGGTTTAGCGAGTGTTTCGGTGCCCGGCATTTTTGCTGATTCAGATCTGACACAGACTAACACGCGCTGTGGCATGGGCCAAACGGTTCAAAGGCTGGTTGCGATCTATTCCCGCGGTCAATTGGATGGAATCCGGCACAAACCCGCGCACGACAAGCAATCGGCTAAGAGATCGAGAAACATTGTTGGTGTTCCGACGCAGAGCTTTGAACTTTACACGTCTTGAAAGCAGATCGGGGAGGAGTCATGGGAGAAGAGAAGATCGCCATCATAGGTGGGACCGGGGACCTCGGGTTCGGCCTAGCCTTGCGATGGGCACGGGCGGGAGTCCACGTCATTGTTGGCTCCCGTGACGGAAGCAAGGCTACTGAAGCGGCGAAGCGCATACTGGCGACACTGGAAGCGCATGCGCCAACTGAGTCGGGGCGTTTTTCGGTCCGCGGACTAGAGAACACGCAAGCGGCTGCACAAGCTTCGGTGGTAGTGTTGGCCGTTCCGATCGCAGCTCACGCGGACATTCTAAAGAATATTCGAGGATCCCTAAAAGACGCCATCTTGGTGGACGCAACGGTACCTCTGGCCGCAGCCTTGGGCGGTAAGCCAACGCGGATGCTGAGTCTTTGGCAAGGATCCGCCGCTGCACAGGCTCGGGAGCTAGTGCCAAGCACAACGCCGGTACTAGCAGCCTTTCACAGCGTCTCGGCCGGCGTTTTGCAGGACCTCTCGGCAACTCCCGATTGCGACATCCTGGTCTGCGGAGACGATGAGGCCGCCAAACAAACGCTCTTTCCGTTCGTGAAGTTAATCCCGGGGCTGCGCCCGATTGATGCTGGCCCGCTCGAAATCTCCCGAATTGTCGAGAGCCTGACGGCCCTTTTGATCTCGGTGAACCGCCGCTATCGTGTGCCTCACAGCGGTATTCGGCTTACAGGATTGGAGCCCAAAATATAGACGAGCGGCTCACGGTATACGCAGCGTTGCATCACGCCCGAACTCAACCGTTCGCTGCCTCATCGGCTGGCGCGGATCACTGTTGTTGTGTAGCAAGCAAGTCGTGCCCAGACAACTGCCGCCGCGCAGCCCCCATATCGTCACCGCGCAATTCCCGGAGCGCGTAAGTCACGAATTCCGCGGTAACCTTCTTGCGCCAACTCATGTCGAAATCGGTATTCGCGAGCGGCTTGGCGATACGCCCCGCAAGTGCCGCGGCCTCGGCGATGGCCTCCTGATCTAGAGTCCGGCCCAGCAGGACTTTCGCCGCTTCGTCGGCCACGAGCGGGTGCGAGGAGACCGCACCCAGAACGATGCGCGCTTCCTCGACTACGCCGTTCTTTGTCATCCGAACCGCGGCCGCTACTGACAGCACCGGAAAGTCGAACGAGCCGCGACGCCGCAGCTTCCAGTAGGTGCTCTTCCAACCATCCAGGGAACCGAGGACTATCTCCGTCAGGATTTCGTTGGGCTTGCGCGTGAGGTAGTTCATGCCGTCGTTGTTGTATAGGTCGGCCAGTGCCACCTCGCGCTCTTCGGAACGCGATTTCAGCCGTACTCTGGCTCCCAGCACAATCAGTGCCGGCGCCGTGTCCGTCGAAGACACGGCCATACAACGATCGCTTCCGGGCGCGACCCAGCAGGTGTCGCCGTCTTTCTTCATGCAGAACTGGATGCTTTTCCGCCACTCGTAATTCTGATCGTAGTAGAGACAACGGGTATCGAGACAGATGTTTCCCCCGAGCGTGGCTATGTTGCGAATGTGCGGGGTAGCGACCAGCGAAGCAGCCTGCGACAGCGCCGAGCATCCGTTACGAAAGCGGTCGTCGCTGGCAATCTTGGTTAGCGTAAGACACGGTCCTAGACGCGAGGACGTATGATCCAACTGCGCTGCGCCTAGCCCCTCGACGTGCTGTAGGCTAACTAGGGTCTGCGGAACCTGCTGCCTTCGCTTCATATTCGGCAGCAGGTCCGTGCCGCCAGCGAGGAGCATCGCTTTTGGACCTTCGCCATCCAGAATGCGGGTGACCTCGTCAATAGTGCGCGGAGCGCGAAAGTCAAACAGCGGCAGGCGCATCATCGGGAGAGTACCTTCTCTTTCTCCGGGCTAGGTTTGGCCTGCCGAGGAGGCTCATTGAGCGCGTGCCCGTCTCCGCCCTCCCAAGGTGGAGGAACGCGCAGCGGTTCCGGCCAGGTAACATTCGGGAAGTGGTCCGGCCCGCAGCGCGGCAGACGGCCAGCCTTCTTCTGGGTCAGCGCCTTCAGGATCTTTTCTGGCGTGATCGGCACTTCGTCGATCCGCACGCCCACTGCGTCGTAAACCGCGTTAGCTACCGCAGGCATTATGGGCAGAAGCGGGCCCTGCCCAACTTCTTTGGCGCCAAACGGGCCGCGAGGATCGGGCGCCTCGACGAACTCCGTGAAGATTTCAGGCATATCGAGGGACGTCGGACTCTTATAGTCCAGCATCGACGGAGCCCGATGCACCAGTGCGTGTGAGAGCTTCTTGGGGAGCCTCCGGAAGTCCTGCGTCTCCATCAACGCTTCGCCAAGCCCCATGTAGATGCTGCCCTCGACCTGTCCCAGCGCAATGATTGGATTAAGTGCTCGGCCCAGGTCGTGCGTATTCCAGATTTTGTTAACGCGAATCCAGCCAGTGACCGGATTCACTTCGACCTCCACCACTGCGGCCGAATAGGTGTAAGTCGGCGAAGTCCCAACGCCGCCTCCTTTGTATTGTGCGGCGGGCATCTTGGGAGGCCAGTAGGATCCGACGGTGCCGATCGTCCCGAACCGCGATTCACCGAGGCAAACGGCTTCCGGAAAAGTAACTCGTTTCTCCGGTGCTTCGGTATCGAACACCGCGTTGTCGGCGAAGCGCAACCGCTCCTTGGGCACCTGGAGTTTTTCGGCCACTGCTTCGGCCAGCATCGCCTTGGCCCTTTCGGCGGCTTGAAAAGCTGCGTTCCCTGCCATCAGGGTCACTCGGCTCGAGTATGATCCCAGGTCCACTGGTCCCAAATCGGTGTCGCCCGAGTACACGCGAATATCGGCCGTCTGGAGGCCTAGAATTTCGGCAACAATCGCCGCGAGAACATCGTCCGATCCCTGGCCGATTTCCGTTGTGCCGGCCTGAAGCGTCACGCCGCCACTCCGGTCGAGTTTCAACTGAATTCCGGAGTGCGGCATTTTATTCCAATAAATGGAAAGCCCTGCCCCGGTCAGGTAACAGGAGCAAGCCAGGCCGACACCTCGGCCCTCGGGAAGTTTGCGAAACTTATCTTTCCAGCCGGACATTTCGACGACGCGACGGATGCATTCCTCCAGTCCGACCGTCCTCAACTGCAGAAAGTTTGCAGTCAGTTCGTTGGGCTTCACGGCAACGCGCAGACGCAGTTCAGCCGGGTCAATCCCGAGCCGTTCAGCAATCTTGTCCATCTGCACTTCTTGGCCAAAGCGAGGCTGCGGAGTCCCGTGGCCGCGCTTGGGTCCACAGGGAGGTTTATTGGTGAATGTGCGGCAGGCCCGGAATTTGTACCGCGGCACATGGTAGGCCGTGGTCTGCAGAGCGCCTGTATAGAACGTGCTGGCCACTCCGAAAGAGCCATAACCGCCTCCGTCGATAAGCGTTTGCAGGTCGAGCGCCGTTATAGTGCCGTCTTTCTTTACTCCCGTCTTGAACTTCATTAGCACCGGGTGTCGGCCGCGATGGCAATAGAAAACCTCTTCACGCGTTAGGCTGATTTTTACCGGCCGTCCCAGCAACAGTGCCGCCTTGCACACAATGATCTCGTGATTGAGCGGATCGCTCTTTCCTCCGAACCCCCCGCCGTTCGGAGTGGCTATCACGCGAATGTGTCCGGCGGGCAGTTCCAGCACCTTGGCCAGCGAGCGATGCAAGTAATGGGGTACCTGCGTGCTCGTCCAGAGGGTCAGCTTGCCTTCGCGATCCTTGATTGCCACCGAGGCGTGTTGCTCCATCGCGAGGTGAGTGCTGCCCTCGTAAAAGAAGATGTCCTCGAAGATTTCGTCTGCTTCGGCAAATCCCTTGTCCACGTCACTGAATTCAAACGAGACCCGCTTGTGAATATTACCTTCTTCCCCGTAATCGTGAATCCGCGGCTCCGGCGTCGCCAACGCTTCTTCCGGATCGGATATCGTTGGCAGAACCTCGTATTCGACGTCGATTAGGTCGAGGGCCTCGAAGGCTGTCAGCTCTTCTCTTGCGATCACAGCTGCGACAGGATCCCCAACATGGCGTACCCGATCGACGCACAATGCGGTCTCATCCTGACTGACTGGGAGGATTCCATACTCGATTGGCAAGTCCTTCCCTGTCAACACCAAATACACGCCGGGACGCGCCAAAGCGCGCGAGATGTCGATGTTTCGGATGAGCGCATGCGGGTGCGTCGAGCGCAATATTTTGCAGTAAGCCATCCGCGGCAGCGAAATATCGTCGGCGTAAATGGTCTGCCCCGTTACCTTGCCTCGTGCGTCAACGCGCTGACGTGCCGAGCCGATGACGCGAAGATCTTCGCCGACCGTCCCCGATGGTCTCGATGCCCGCTTTGGCAGACCGTACTTGCTCGGCACGTTTCCCTCTCGCTTTCTAAGCGGCCCCATGCTTCAGCCTATTTTGTTTCGGTCGTCCGTTTGCGTTCGCTGATCTCGGTAATGGCAGCTTCCACCGAGTCAAAAATCTGCAGATAGCCCGTGCAACGGCACAAATTCCCCGATAGCGCCTCGCGAATCTGGTCATGAGTGGGATGCGGTATGCGGTCCAATAGCGCCTTCGCAGTGAGTATCATGCCGGGCGTACAATACCCACACTGGGATCCGCCCGATTTTGCGAATGCTTCCTGTAGAGGATGTAGTTCAGCACCCGACGCGAGTCCCTCGATCGTGATCACGTTTCTTCCGTCACACTCAAGCGCTAGGAGAAGGCAGGAGAGCACAGGTTCACCGTCGAGAATGACGGCGCACGCACCGCATTCACCCAATTCGCAACCGTGTTTCGTCCCCGTGAGGTTCAGGTCTTCGCGAAGCACCTCGAGCAATGTCTTGTACGGCGCGAACGACACGTCGACCTCTTCGCCGTTCAGAGTGAACGTGATGCGAGCTGTTTTGCGCCATTCCTGCGGTAATTCTGGGTTTGTTGCCATGCGCCGTTCCTTGTGTACTTCCTTGCGGCCGCTGCCTTCCGTAAGAGCCTACGTTTGAGGAATGCGACCCACAGTGATGTGAGTCACGGGTGCTTGTGACCGCAATCACCTCAAGCTGAAAGTTACATGTTATCAGGAAGCTGCGTGCTCTGTGAAGGAGTTGCCCATCACCGCTGTTGCCGATCCTGCACCAGCAGGGATAGGCACGGTAGAGCGTTACCAGTCATCGCTTGCTGATCTAGAACTATGTGTATCTTCGTACGAGGAACCTGCTCCTGAAATGATTTCGCATACCGCAATACGCAGCAGGCGCCAACAGAAGACTCATCACGGCCCGGCCGCCGTGCTACGCCGCACTACGAAACAATTGTGAGGAGCAAATCCTTGGCTTCGACGTTTAGATTGGCGCTGACGAGAATTTTGGCGATCCGTCCCGCAACGGGCGCATAGATATTGGATTGCATTTTCATCGCTTCGAGCGTCATGAGCTTTTCACCACGCTGAACGGTTTGATTCACCTGCACCGTAATCCCCGTGACCACGCCGGAGGTTGGCGCAGGGACTTCGCCCGGATTGGCCGGATCTGCTTTGGGGTGCGCTCGCCCTACGATTTTCAGCGCTTGGTCCCTGACCCGAATTTCGCGAGGCTGGCCATTCAATTCGAAAAACAGGGTGCGGGAACCATCGGGATGCGCCTCGCCAACGGTCAATAGACGGATGATGAGAGTCTTGCCCGGCTCGATCTCTACCGTGATTTCTTCATCGGGGCGGAGACCGTAGAAAAACGCCGGCGTCGGGAGGGCGCTGACATCCCCGTAGGACTTGCGAAACGCGTCGTACTTCGCAAAAACCTCGGGATAGAGCAAAGAGCTGAGAAGCTCGTCGTGGCCCACGGCGCGATCGACCTTGCCTTCGAGAACCTGCTTGGCTGCCGGAAGATCGACCGGATCGAGCAGTGCGCTCGGCCGGCCACGGTCTGGTTTTTCGCCCCGGAGAATAATCTGCTGCAGCTTCTTCGGCCATCCTCCAGGTGGCACGCCCAGCGCACCACGAAACATTTCAACAACGGAGTTGGGCAGCGAAATATCGTGATGCACGTCGAGTTTCAGAACGTCTTGCGGCCGCATCTCGCGAGACAGAAGAAAGAGAGTCATATCGCCGACGACTTTGCTCGAAGGCGTGACCTTCACGATATCGCCGAAGAGCCGATTGACCTCGGCGTAGGTGCTTTCCACCTCGCGCCAGCGGTGGCCTAGGCCCATGGCGGCGGCCTGTTCGCGGAGATTGGTGAACTGGCCTCCGGGGATTTCGTGCTGGTAGAGGCGCGCTGATCCCGCGCGCAGGCCGGAGTCAAAAGGCGCGTAATAGGTACGAACTACTTCCCAATAATCGGAGCACTCGTTGAGTGCGGCGATGTCGAGGCCTGTGTCGCGCGGGGTGTGGCGAAGCGATTCGACGATAGAGTTAAGGTTCGGCTGGCTGGTCACGCCGCTCATCGAAGCGACGGCGGCATCGGCGATGTCCACACCCGCATCGGCGGCCTTCAGTATCGAAGCGGAGTTCACACCGCTTGTGTCATGCGTGTGGAAATGGATCGGTATGCCGATTTCCTCGCGCAGGGCCTTCACGAGTTGGAACGCGGCGTAGGGCTTGCAGAGGCCGGCCATATCTTTAATGCCGAGAAAATGCGCGCCGAGTTTTTCGAGCTGCTTGGCCATCTTCACGTAATACGGAAGAGCGTATTTCGGCCGCGAGCGGTCAAGCAGATCGCCGGTGTAACAGATGGCCGGCTCGCAGACACCTCCGGCATCGAGCACGGCGTCGATGGCCACGCGCATGTTGTCGATGGAATTGAGTGAATCGAAGATGCGGAAAATGTCCACGCCCTGCCCGAAGGCCTCGCGAACAAAGGCGATGATGACGTTGTCCGGATACGAGGTATAGCCGACAGCATTGGCGCCGCGCAGGAGCATCTGGAAGCAGACGTTGGGAATTTGCTCGCGCAACTCGCGGAGACGCTGCCAGGAATCTTCGTGAAGAAAGCGCATCGCCGTGTCGAATGTTGCTCCGCCCCATACTTCCATGCTGAAAAGATTCGGCAGACGGCGGGCGATGTAGCCACAGGTAGCGAGCAGATCGTGCGAACGGACGCGCGTGGCAAGCAACGACTGGTGCGCATCGCGGAACGTGGTGTCGGTGACGAGCAGGCGCTTTTCCCGGCGCGCCCACTGCGCGAACTTCCGCGGGCCGAGTTTCTGCAAGAGCTGACGCGTGCCGGCGGGAGGCACACCCGATGACGGGACGTGCGGTATCACGGGCGCTTCGAAGGTTTGCGGCACCGTTTTGCCTTTCACCTCGGGATTGCCATTGAGGGTGACGTCTCCCAAATAGGTGAGCAACTTGGTGGCGCGGTCGGCACGGGCGGCGAAGCGGAACAGCTCCGGCGATTCATCGAGAAAGGTTGTGGCGACTTCGCCGGCTTGAAAACGCGGATGGTTCACCACGTTTTCAAGGAACGGAATGTTCGTCTTGACGCCACGCACCCGGAATTCGCGGAGCGCGCGGTCCATGCGCCGGCAGGCGCCCGGGAGGGTGGCGTCCCAGGCGGTGACCTTCACCAGCAGCGAATCGTAGTACGGTGCCAGGCGCGCTCCGGCGTAGGCCGAGCCGCCGTCGAGACGAATGCCAAATCCTGCGGGCGAGCGATAGGTGGTCAGCTTGCCGTAGTCGGGCGCGAAATGGTTTTCGGGATCTTCGGTAGTGACGCGGCATTGTAGGGCGGCTCCGGAGAGCGGGAGTTCGTCCTGTTTTGGAAGCGAGAGCGGGGCTTCGTGGAGGCGGTGACCCTCCGCAATCAGGATTTGCGAGCGGACGATATCAATGCCGGTGATCACTTCCGTAACGGTGTGCTCCACCTGAACGCGCGGGTTGACTTCGATGAAATAGAGTTTGCCGGTGTCGACATCGAGAAGAAACTCAACCGTGCCGGCGTTGCGATACTTGGCCTGCCGCGCAATGCGCACCGCGGATGCGCACAGCTCGTGGCGAATTTCTGGGGCAAGGTTCGCGGCGGGAGCGACCTCCACCACTTTTTGGTGGCGGCGCTGCACGGAGCAGTCACGCTCCCACAGATGCAAGATGTTGCCGTGCTGATCGGCGAGGATCTGAACTTCCAGGTGGCGCGCGCGGGGCAGATATTTTTCGAGGAATACTGAGCCGTCACCAAAAGCAGAAAGGGCTTCCCCGCGGGCCTCTTTTAGCTTCGCGTCCAACTGCGATTCTTCAAGAACCACGCGCATTCCGCGTCCACCGCCGCCCATGGCTGCTTTGATCATGAGTGGGAAACCGATCCTCTGGGCGATGGATTGGGCTTCTTCGGCCGAGCCTACCGGATTCTCCGTTCCGGGCAGCACGGGCACTCCGGCGGATGCCGCCAGACGCCGCGCGGCGGTCTTATCGCCAAGCTGTTCGAGAAGTTCCGGCGTCGGGCCAATGAAAGTAATACCGGCTTTTGCGCAGGCGCGCGCGAATTTGGGGTTTTCGGAAAGAAATCCGTAGCCCGGGTGGATCGCGTCGACGTTCTTCTGACGGGCCAACTCGACGATGCCATCAATATCCAGATAGGCTTCGACCGGCCCCTTGCCGGCGCCTACTTGATAGGTCTCGTCAGCTTTGAATCGGTGCAGGCTGAGGCGGTCTTCCTGTGAATAGATGCCAACCGTGCGGAGACCCAGCTCATTCGCGGCGCGGAAGATGCGAATGGCGATTTCGCCGCGATTGGCGGCAAGAAGCTTCCTTATTTTGTGCGGCTTTATCATTGGCTGTCCGTGGACGATCAGCCCAACATAGTACTTGAGCGCAGTTTAAGAGGAAATCGGCTTCTCATGCGACCGTGAATTGCAATGGGCCCGACGGGTGTTAGCGCTCGCATATTCATGCGATGCGCTTTTGTCGACTCCGCCGATCAAGCGTAACCTCCGCGCTAGCTTTCGGAGATGGGCCAGGGTGTTTTTTTCAACCTAGAGGTGACGCGAGTCATAAATCAATCCACTTTTCCTGCTGGTTAATGGATTCGCGATGCGGCTGGACGGCGTTGCCACCGAGCTTCGTGACAGACAAATTCTGTTTCAAAAACAGGCAGCTCCTTAAAAGAGGCCTGCTGGAACGTACTGGGACCCATGCCCTAATGCACGAAGTCGTTTCTTCAAAGACAGCGTGCCACGAACAAATGACGCGAGCACGATTCGTATGCCCGGCGCGTGATCGGCTATGGCGTCCCCCCGTACACTACTGCCTTCCCGCTGATCGCTCGCGGTGCGATGATAATTGAACCCACGGATTCACAATCGAAGTAAGGATGTGACCGATTCATCTCCGCTGCACTCGCGGTCGCCGAGGAAGTGGCCACCGATCCCGATCTAGTCACGACCGCATGTGCACAACGCGCATCGGGCGTCTGGACTAGGCCCTGCAGCCCGGAAGACGGCGCTCACTTGTACGCGGGAATCAAATCTTCTTCCGCCGAAGATCCTGCCCCACTTCCCTCTACAAGACTCCTGTGGTGCAAATCAAAGCACGGATCCTGTATACTCGCCGAGCCGATTGCACTAGATCGTTAGCAGAAACGGCCAATCACAAAAGAGCTACTTCGGACACTTCGATTACGAAGTCACCTCACGCGTTCTTGAATTGCTGTTCCTCCGTCGAGCCCGCCAACGCGGAAGTGGAGAGGTTCGCACCAACGATTTTCTCCGCGATAATATCGAAATAGCTGGTGCCGACGAAGCGCTGATGGGTTGTGGCCATGTAACCGCTGCCCTTCTCGTGCTCGAATTCCTTATTCTGGAAACGCGCGTAGGCGGTCATACCTTCTTCCTCGTAGGTGCGCGCCAACTCGAACATGCCTAAATTGAGAGCATGGAATCCGGCGAGGGTAACAAATTGATATTTGTAGCCCATGGCGGCCAGTTCTTTCTGGAACGTGCTGATCTGGCGGGCCTCTAGGTTCGCCGACCAGTTGAACGAAGGCGAGCAGTTGTAACTCAGCAGCTTTCCGGGAAACTTTTTGTGGATGCCCTCGGCAAAGATGCGCGCTTCTTCCATGTCCGGCTTGGCGGTTTCGCACCAAATCACATCAGCATAGGGGCAATAGGCAAGGCCGCGGGCGATGGCGCATTCGATTCCGCCGCGCAAACGGAAGAAACCCTCGAGGGTGCGCTCACCGGTCAGAAATTCCCGGTCGCGCGAGTCGACATCGCTGGTGATGAGATACGCTCCATTGGCATCAGTGCGTGCAATCAGAACCGTGGGAACACTCATTAGATCGGCGGCAAATCGGGCAGCGATCAGCTTCTGGATCGCTTCCTGCGTAGGAACCAGGACCTTCCCGCCCATATGTCCACACTTTTTCGCGGAAGCCAGCTGATCTTCAAAATGAACTCCAGCGGCACCAGCTTCGATCATCGCCTTCATCAACTCGAACGCATTTAGGGGTCCACCGAATCCCGCTTCTGCATCAGCAATGATGGGAGCGTACCAGTAAGGGCCGTGTTTGCGACCGTCGGCGTGTTGGATCTGGTCCGCGCGATGAAGGGCATTGTTAATTCGGCGGACGACATTCGGCACGCTGTCGGCAGGGTACAAGCTTTGATCAGGATACATCTGGCTGGCCGTATTGCCGTCGGCCGCGACCTGCCAGCCGCTTACGTAGATGACTTTCAACCCGGCTTCCACTTGCTGGATCGCTTGGTTTCCGGTCAAAGCCCCCAGCGCGCGGAGATAGTCATCGCTGTGCAACAAATCCCAAAGCCTCCGCGCGCCCATATCCGCAAGGCTATATTCGATTCTGGCCGTGCCGCGGAGTCTCTCTATATCTTCCGCCGCGTACGGCCGGTCTATGCCGCGCCAACGGCCTGAAGCCCAGCTTTCCTTGATCTCCCCGACAGTGGGAAGGGTAGGCATAAGTCCTCCAGTCGTGGCCGACGCTAACATTTCGCCGCGTTTCCAGTTCTCCGGTGAACGGCGGTGCAATTCAGCCAGTGCCACAATGACGTCGGAGTATGCGTCCCGTCCTGACGGGCGACTGTGATTCGTGTCACCAAGTTGCGTGATGAAAGTCACTGTTGCAGGACGGGACCCGAGCGTAGCGTCGAAGCGTTGCGTCTAGGAGCCCGCGCATGGATGTCGCCGTCGTAACGGATGCCGCGAAAGCGATCGTCGACAGTTGGTACGACACGAGCGACACATTTCGGCGCGATGCTCGCGGTTACTACACCTACTGCCGAAGAAGTGGTGACGTGTTCAAAGTCAGCGGCCGGTGGGTTTCTCCCCACGAGATAGAGTCGATCCTAATCCAGCATCCGCAAGTGTTCGAAGCCGAAGTAATTAGCCGGAAGGACGAACACGGTCTCGCGCACGCCGACGCCTGGGTGGTACCGAAAGATCAGACGACAGACGGCCCCGAAATCGAGAAAGAGCTGCGGCATTACTGCGAGGACAATCTCCCGCGGTACAAACTGCCAGGCTGGATTCATGTGGCGGAAAAGTTGCCCAAGACCGCTACAGGAAAAATCCAGCGCTATAAGCTGCGGGGGGCTATCGCGGATCAGGATCGGACTTCGCAGGAAGGAAGGACCGTTGGTCACGGCGCCTCACCGTGCCGTTCAGCTACCCAATCTCGAAATGTTTCGCCTACACGCAGGAGCCACGATGATGCCACCTGCAATTGCAAGGCTGTCCGACACGACAAACGGCAAACTCAGCATGAATTTTCCCGACACAATCCAACCAATGAATGCAGCTCCGGCGGGATTTAACGCGGCTCGCGATCTGCCGAGAGGGTTCCTTGAATTCCTGGAACCACTCGACCGCGCCTTCACCCGACGCCAGCGCGAACTGGTTCGCAAACGTGTCGTCGCACTCGCGGCGGCGCATCAGGGTCAACTTCCGGACTATCTTCCAAGCTCGCCAGCTACACAGGAAGGCTGGCACATAGAGCTGCCGGACTGGTGTCAGGATCAGCGCAATCAGATGACGGGCCCGGCAGATGACGCCGAACTTGTTGTGAAGATGCTCAATTCCGGCGCTCCGGGCGTGATGCTCGACTTGGAAGATTCCGTGGCGAACACGTGGTCGCACGTCACGCAAGGCGTCTCCAACGCCCTGGCGGCGCTGCGAGGCGAGCTCAGCTACTTTGATCGAAAGCGCAATCGCACGGTCGCTATTCAGCCCAGCAAGTCCGCGATTTTCGTCAGGCCTCGCGGGCTACACATCCACCAAGCGGGGGTGATTCCCGGGAGAATCCTCCCTGCGTCTCTTTTCGATCTAGCTTTGATTGCCTTTCAGGTCGATCCAGCCGAGCTCAAACATCCGTTGACCTTCTACATTCCGAAATCCGAGTCTGCGGACGAAGCAATCTGGTGGCGCGAGCTCTTTCAAGCCATCAGTCACGCGCGAGGCTGGGCGGCCGACTACATTAAGTGCATGGCCCTTGTCGAGTCGCATCCGCTTGCGTATCAGATGGAGGAGTTTGCATACAATCTCCGCGGACACATGCTGGCGCTGAATCTAGGACGGTGGGACTATATGGCCAGCCTCATACATTTCAATCTGTACGATCCGGCGTGGGTCTTGCCGGATCGCAATACGATCCCGCACGATGTGGCCTTCTTTCAGAGCGTTCGAACGCACATGCCGGAAATCTGCCACAAGCACGGGATGCTCGCTATCGGTGGTATGACTGCGCTTTATCCGAGTCGCGAAGATTCCGAACTCAACGCCCGGGCGCTCAGCGTCCTCGCCACGGACAAAAAAAATGAAGCAAGCTGTTTGATGGACGGAGCTTGGACCGGTCACCCCGACCAGAACGAAATTGCCGTGAAACAGTTTCCCTCTCCGAATCAGCTGAATGCACGGCCATCGAATCCCGAGTGCCACCCGGATCTTCGACCCGTTCCTGCGGGAGTTGGCAGGCAGACGCTTGCTGGAACGCTTGCGGCGGTTCGCACGGTGATTCGTTACCGTCAAGGAGTACTCGCCGGACGCGGCGCCAGTCTTCTCGACGGCTACATGGAGGATCTGGCGACTGATCGCATCTACCGACTGATGATCGCCCAACGGATGCATCATCGCGATGCGGTTCAAATTGTCGATGATAGCGGTAAGCCCGTTTCGCACACGCCCGAACGGGTCGCTCAGCTCTTCGATGAAGAGCTGTCGCGCATCCTGCACGAGCTTCCGGCAAACGCCCCCGCGGAAACACGAGAGCAATTCAAGCAAGCCCGCGTTCTGAGTGAAAAGCTGATCATCTCCGGTCAGTTCACGCCCATCTAAGCCCAACCGGAATCGATTCACGATTCGCTCAGGACGGGCGAATCGCGCTTGTCCATCTCGTACGGCAGTAACGAAAACAGAAGCTGAAGGAATGGTCGGGGCGAGTGGATTTGAGGTCTGTCTTGCCGTCGCAGCATCCTCACTCCTCTCCGCCAAAATTCTGGGTTTCTATGCTTGTCGCCACCTCCTTCTTGTGGTTTATTAGCCACCTCGACGAGCGGCCCTTCCGCTTCTCACTACGCTCGACCATGGATCGGGGCTTTAGTTTTTGATGCTACCATGCGAGTCACCACCCCCTGGTGAGCATCACAACCTTCGTTGCATCCCTGCTGACCGTGATCGGAGCAACCTTGTTGATGATGTATTTTGTCAGGTATCAGGCCGCCACCCATGAGCTGGCGCTCATTGGAGCCGCCATGTTTGCGCTGGAGGCCACAATCCTATGGCTGCAGTGGAAACAATAAGCTAAGGCTGACGCTCAAAAAGGTCGTCACCGCACAGTCTTCGGAACCGAAAAACGCCCCTATTTGGAACGGCTTTTCTCAATAGGTCGTCGACTTCCTTGCCGCTGGCGCTGCTTTCCACTCTTTTGCGCTGCGTTGATGTCAGTTCGATGTCAAATCGCATATCGTTGGCACAAAACGTCGTCAACGAGAATCATCCGTGCCCCGCGTTTGCAGTCTAGTGAATGCTGCCCGTACATTTTCGCGCCGCACTCGGCCCACAGATACAGGACCTTGTGAAGATTAGCGTGCTGCCAGTCCAGCTACAGGGCTTCCAGTAGAAAATTCTCCTTATCAGCGGCGACGTGAATCGAGAACAGAACGTCCCGATCCGCCCCGTCTTTCCGGCGGCCCTGGCTTCGCGGTGGATGCCGGGACAGTTTCCTGAGAAGGCGTGAACATCGCAAACGCCGCGGGGCATCGGGCGGCTAGCGCGGGTTTTGTTCCGATCGCGGCGAGCTGTGATCGGCATCGGCCGGGACCGAAGCCTAATGCCTCATCTCGGCACGACCGAATTTGCCTCCGGGGCTTTGGCCCAGAGCCGGCGGAGACGGCGCAGTGCGTTCAGTCCGTTCAGCTGTATGAACTCCTGGAGCGTCTGCAACACGGCGTCGTCGTCGGGCAAGATCTGAAAATTGTTCCAGGGCGTTCCCATGATGGTGTCAAATCCGAGCGGTACGGCCAGAGTCAGAAATGCGTTCTCGACGAGTTGCCGGAGGGGAATACCGTCAAATTTCAGCGGCGGCAGCATGTTGCCGATGTTGGTCATTCCGCCGATGATGTGGACGCCTTTGAGTTCCGCGTCCTCGCTGATCGCGCGGATGGCGTCGAGCGCCATCTTGGTTAAGCCCTCAAGGTCGGATACCATACTGTGAATCGTAATGTCGACGAATATATCGTCACGGGAAAATCCGCATTCGCCGGTCAGCTTCGCTGTCATCCGCCGGGCCACGCCGACGACTTCGCTCGTCAATTTGTTGGATTTAGGCGAACCGTCTTCGAGCCGCTCCGAAGCCATCACGATGGCCTGAAACGGCCGGATCTTTGCGAGTTCGAACATTTCTTGCCGCGTTTCGGCGACCGAGTTCACCACCGGTTTGCGGCCTTTGGCTTTCGACGGATCGTAAGCCTTGAGACAGACCTCCTGCACGGCCGCGCTGGGGTAATCGAAGCACAGCGGCACGTCCACCGCCGCTTGGAGCGCTTTGATTACTTCCGTCAGGAAATGCGAATCCTGATAGCCGCGCGGTCCAACGGTCACGTCGAGGCACCAGGCTCCGGCCTGCACCTGGCGCACCGCCAGCGCCTGCAAACCCGCGATGTCTTCGGCTTCGATCAGAGCCTTCGTAGCTTTGAAGCCCGGATTGATGCGATCACCTATGATGCTCACACCGGGAATGGCCATTACCGCCTCCTCTCAGTTCTTTCTGCGATTGGGAAAACGCATGGAGCGCATAAAAGCTTTGTTGAATCGGTCCGATCCTGCCAGCTCGATGTAGCGGCTGCGCGCCGCGAGGCTCTGGGCCGTAGCGCGGTGCGGGTAGGAGACCAGAGCGAGCTTCGCGCCGATTCCAGCCGCGTTGCCGACCTGCGCAAAACGATCGAGCGGCAAATCAGGGAACATGCCGATCGCGAGGGCGCTTTCCAGATCGATGTAGTTTCCGAAAGCTCCGGCAATAATCACTTGCTCGATCTGCTCTTCGCCCACGCCCGCGTCTTCGAGCAGCACTTGTATTCCCGCGCGGATCGCGCCTTTGGCGAGTTGCAGGGCGCGAACGTCGCGCTGGTTGAAGACGATGGCCGAGCCCTGCGCTTGGCCCTCGGCGAGAACAAATTCGGGTTGCCCGTCGCGCATGCGCACGCGCGGGTGCTCCGGGGTCATGCGGCCCGTCGGGCTCACGATACCTGCGAGATAGAGCTGCGCCGTCGCGTCCAGCACTCCCGATCCGCAAATCCCGATGGGCGGCTCATCCGCGATCGTCTTGATGGCCACTTTCCCGCCGGAGATGCTGACGGATTCAATCGCGCCCGGCGCCGAGCGCATGCCGCAGCGAATGTGCCGGCCTTCGAGCGCAGGTCCCGACGGGCACGAGACCGTCAGCAGCCGCCCTTTGTGAATCAGCGAGATTTCCGTATTCGTGCCGATATCGAGCGCGACGACCGTCTTTTCTTCGCGATCGCTGCCGATGGCCAGGAGCATGGCGGTATGGTCGCCGCCTACAAAACCAGCGATATTCGCGATGGCGTGGACGTAGGCGCCGGGCATCGCCGTGATTCCTACTTCGCGGGCCTTCACGTCGATCGCGCTTGTGGACGCCGCCACAAAGGGGACCGCTCCGAGGTGCTCCACGGGAAGCTGCAAGAGTAAATGGTGCATCACCGTATTGCCCGCGATCACCACATCGGCAATCTGCTCCGGATTGAGCGATTGCGATTCGCACAATTCGCGCGCGGCGTCGTTGATCGCACCGACAGCCAGATCGTGCAGCTCCTTCTGGCGCTCGGGCGACGAGCGCGCCTTTCCGATGCGGGTGATCACGTCGGCGCCGTGCGTCGTCTGCGGATTCTCCATGGCACGGCTTGCGAGCGTTCGTCCGTTTCGCAAATCAACGAGAAGCACGCCGATATTGGTCGTGCCGATATCGACCGCGAGTCCCGGTAGCGGCCCTTTCCGCGGGGCCGATACGCCGATAATCTCGCCAAAGCGCACGAGCGCCGCCACGTCTCCTCCTAGCGCTCGTAGTGTGCCGGGGAGCTGACGCAAGACATCGAGATCGATTCTCGAGCAGGTGCCCGGCCACTTTTCATTCAAGGCGGATAGCAGCCGATGGTCATCGGCATCCGGGTGTTCCAGTGTCGGGGCCGCAACCTTCACGGGATATAGCCGGACGGCCGGATCGGGGCGCACCCATACGTCTTCACTTTCGACTTCGGTGCGCAACGGCACGGCGCGTGCACGCGCGGAAACTTCCACGCGGCAGTCGCCGCAAGCCAAGCTCTGGCAAGCCCTCCGCCAATTGTTCGCGATTTCCTCGGATGAGAAAAACTCCAGGTCTTCCTGTGATGGCGGACCGACCGGCCCTTCGCTAATGCGAACCACGCATGACTGACAAAGTCCGCGGCCACCGCAAACGCTCGCGATTCTTACGCCGGCGCGCCGGGCGCTATCCAATAGCGTTTCCGAGGGCCCGCTCCAAACGCGCTGTCCTTCCGGTTCAAAGGTGATCCAGTGCCCGGCGTGGAGTGATTCCTGCGCGCCGTTCACGTGGAGACCTCCACGAACTGGGACCGGCGATGCGGGCAACGGTCACGCGCCGCACACACTGCGCAGCGCTCGCCGCGGCTCCACTTGGGCATCCGGGAGCCAATCCCGAGAAGCATCGAAATGCTCTTGCGCGGCACGAGCATCGCGGAGGTGTGCGAAACCCCGATCGAATGGCCGTTGGCAAGTTCCACGACGGTGGCTTGCTGCGATATGTCAAAACCACCTTCGCCGGGATTCAACGCGCCGCCCGCTTCGAGGCCGAGTCGCCCTGCTTCGGCTTGAACGGTTTCTTCGAGACGATCCGAAAGACGGAACAGCGCCAGTGTTCCGATTTCATCGAGCATCACCGCCCGGAGCCGATCGCCGGTGGCGAAACCTTCGCTGACGCGCTTTTCAATGGCGTCGCCGATGCTGCAGACTCCCGCTGTCACGAACGCGGCGCCCGGCAAGTGATGGCCAAGCGTGCGGGAAGTGATCCGCGCGCCGCCGCGCAAATCGAGGTAATCGGGACCGCTCGAGGTAACGGGCAAGACCGCGAAACTGGCTATTGGCTGAATCCAAGCTTCGTCATCGATCCGAGCAAGAAGGCTCGAGAGCAACTCCGTCATACGCGGCGACATCAGCCTGGCGCGGCGAGATCCCCACGAGGCCGTCACGTCGTGCATCGTCAGCCGCATTTCGAGATCTGTGATTATCGGCATGCACTTCGTCAGTACACGCACTCCTTTGCGGTTTGATACATCGCCAGTACGTTTTCAGGCTTGGCCTCGTCCGGTACGCCGACCCCCGCATCCAATATGAGGCCGCCGCCGTCTCCAACGACATCAAACAGCTTGGTGCAATATTCCCGGACTTCGGCGGGCGTGCCGGCGATCAGCATCGATGCAGGCACATTCCCCCGGATACAAACCGTGCCGCGCAATGATTCCTTAGCCTTGAACATATCGGTGCGCTCGAAGAAATAGACACATTTCCCGGGCGGCACATCTTTGATCACGTCCAGCCGCGACGTGCAATCGCCCTCCCACAGGACGTGCGGGTAGATTCCGGCTTCGATCAGCGTCAGCAGTACTTTTTGAAATTGCGGCCAAAAAAATGTGGTGAATTGTTTTGGCGACATGAAGCCGCCCAGCCCCCAGTGCAGCGGAATGAAGATCATGTTTCCACCAGCTGCCTTGACGGCCGCGATGCCCGCGCGCGGAATCAGTGTGGTCAGGCGGTCCATGAGGTTCAGGAGGCGATCTTTGTTGCGGAAGAGGTCCAGCATTGCGCCTTTCGAACCACGCAGGTAGTCCGCGGCGACGTCAAATGGCGCATGGGTCGTGCCATGCGTCGCGACTGGAAAGCCCAAATCCTTCAGCTCCTGAATCACGCGGCTCTGAACGGAACGCATTTTCTGCACTTCTTCGCCGGCGCGGATCAGGGTTTCCAGCGCGCGACGCACTTCGGGGCGGGCGTAGGCCTCCATCGACTGAATGATTCGCGTGTGCAACACGCCCGGATAGTCGGGTAACTGCGAAAGCGGTTCCAACGCACCGGCGACCCGTGGCATGTACTTGTGGAGCATGAATCCGGTGGGATCCAGGAGGTATTCTTCGTATTCATCCACAGTCATATACGGAGCGTCCAGATACTGATAGCCGACGTCCTCGGCAAGGCCTTTGTGACCAGGCCATTCCAATTGCTTGTAGTCGAGGATGTCCATGGTCGGCCCGAAGGCGAGCGCCGCATGCACGGGCTGGAAGGCGTCTGGTTCGAGATCGAGGACGGCTTTGCGAACTGCGGCTGCGAGGCGGTCGTAATCGTACATGGCCTCGCGGCACGTCATGCCACAGTAGCGCGCGACCCAGAAATGCGAAAAGAGGATTGTGGGCAGCCGATCCGGTTCGCGGAGTTCGATTGCGTCGATCAGGCGCTTCTGCCTCTGTTCGTAAAGCACCGCCGAAGCTGAAGCCACACTCTCCGCGCTCATGCTGGTACCCAGCGCTTGCAGAGAGACACAGCGTCCATCGCGTTCAATCCGAAAGCGTCCGCGCCAGTGTACTTCTTGATGCTGTCGTCCACTTGGCCTCCGCCGATCATGATTTTGAGGTTGTCGCGCAGGCCGGCCTCTTTGATCGCCTCGACGGTTTTCTTCATGGCATCGAAAGCAAGCGTCAAGAAGCCGCTGAGGCCCACCACCTGGGGCTTGTGCTCTTGAATGCTGCTAATAAAATTCGCAATGGGGACGTCGATGCCAAGGTCGATCACCTTAAAGCCGTTAATCTCCAGCATGAATGTGACGATGTTCTTACCGATATCGTGGAGGTCCCCCTGCACGGTTCCGATAACTACCGTGCCGGCACTCTTGCTGGCGGACGCATCTTGCTTGATCAACGGCTTGGCCATCGCCCCGATCGACTGGAGCATTTCACCAGCGAGCATGAGCTCGGGCAGAAAGTATTCGCCTTTCTCATAGCGTTTGCCCACGATTTCCATTGCCTCCCGACAGTGGCTCAGCAGTCTGACCGGGTCGTAACCGCCGTCGAGCATTTCGCGAGCCAGCTTTACGGCATCTTCCTCCTGCATCTCCGCGATTTGCTGGACCAGTTGCTTGCCTTGGTCGTCCAAAATGCGCCTCCTCGTTCCGTTGGTCTCGGGGCTCCGTGTGGAGCCGCCCCGTGCTTATCTGGGGCTCCTCTACGGGGCCTATGAATGTAAGTCATTTAGTCAGTGTGCCGCAAGCGGCTGAAGCGGACTGTGATGTTGATCACCAAATGGTGTGTCTCAGGTCACGCCGGAAGATTCGCAGGGCCGTCATGATGGCGCGAAACACGAAGAGGAAATCGCCGGTCTCCGGCGGCGTCGAAATGCGGTCCTTTTGTCGGGTTCGTGATGTTCGGGGAGGAAACCAGGGTATGGAGAGCCATCCGGACGGGGCAGAGCGTGCGCTGAGCTTCGAGGAACGCGCCAGGCGATGGAAACATCCCGAAGGAATTGCATTTGCCAGCGCGGCGGTGGAGCAGGCCTATCAGCGGCGGGTACAGATGTTCATCGACGTGATTACTCTGAAGAAGCCGGAGCGCGTTCCGGTTAGCCCCGCGTCTGGTTTCTATCCTTTTGTCTACGCGGGCGTCACCTCTCAGGAGGCGATGTACGATTATGGAAAGCTCGCGTACGCGCTCCGGAAATTTCACACTGACTTTTTACCCGATACGATGGCCGGCACAGCTCTTTACGGTGCCGGCAGGGTTCTTGAGATCCTCGATTACAAGCTGTATCGATGGCCCGGACACGGTGTGCCGCCGGATGAACCGTATCAGTGTGTAGAGGACGAATACATGCGAGCCGGCGAATACGACTGGTTCATCAACGATCCGTCCGATTTTTTCCTGCGCAGCTATTTTCCGCGAGTGTTAGGTTCTCTGGGGCCGCTCTCGATGCTGGGGCGATTTTCCGATGTTCTTGAGCTGCCATCCGTGGGAGCAGCCATGATCCCCTTTGGCATCCCAGCAGTGCAGCAGGCTCTGGGGAAACTTCTGGAGGCCGGGCGAGCGGCGGTCGAATGGATTGAGGCTTGTGGCGCCATCGACCGGGAGACTGTTTCGACCCTTGGATTGACCGGATTGATGGGCGGCTTCACGAAAGCGCCGTTCGACATCGTGGGCGACACCTTGCGCGGCACCCGGGCGATCATGCTGGACAAATTCCGCCAGCCAAAGAAGGTACTCGCGGTCGTCGAGCGGCTGGTGCCGCTGGCCATCGATGCCGGGGTGGAATCGGCGAAGCACTCCAGAACCCCGACCGTGTTCATTCCGCTCCATAAAGGAGCGGACAGTTTCATGTCGAATAAAGATTTCGAGACGTTCTATTGGCCGACGCTCAAGGCGTTGATCATCGGCCTGATCAAAGAGGGCCTGATTCCGTGTCTTTTCGTCGAGGGATCTTATAACCGGCGTCTCAATACGATTGCGGACCCGGACATTCCCGCTGGTCGAACCGTATGGATGTTTGATCAGACCGATTTGAAAGAGGTAAAGAAGCGTTTCACGGGATGGGCATGTTTCGCCGGCAACGTACCGTCATCGCTGCTGATTGCCGGGACGCCTGAGGATGTAAGGGCGCACGTCCAACGCTTGATCGATGACGTTGGGCAGGATGGCGGCTACATTCTCTCGACCGGCGCGACGGTGGATACCGCGGTAGCCGCTAACCTGCACGCGATGATCGACACCTGCAAAGAGTACGGCGTCTATCGATAGGGAAGCAAGCTGAGCCGGAGCGTTAAGAGTTAGCTTGGGCGGGGCGCCGTTGCTTGGCGTTTATGCTGTCCACGATGGCCCGGAAAAGGCGAATGTGATCGACGGTACTTCCGCAGCAGGCGCCTACGACTCTCGCTCCCGCATCCACCAGCTTTGAAAGTCCTGCTGCCATTTCTTCGGCAGACTGTTTGTAGACCCAACGTCCGTCTTCCAGCACTGGTTTGCCCGCATTCGGCTTCGCCATCAACGGCAAGTCGCAGGCTATCCGGTAGCGCGAGAGGATTCTTGCCGTCCAATCGACGTCCACGCCGGCTCCGCAGTTGGTCGCAGCGATGTGCGCTCCCGAAGCTTGCATGAACGCTGCGGCTTTCTCTGGTGTGACTCCCATCATCGTGCGGGCGTCGCGGCCGTTGCGCGTGATGTCAAATGCCACAGACGCGATTACACACGGCGCGCCCGCGGCGCGGGCTGCTTCGATCGCCACGCCGAGTTCTTCCAGTGACGTTTGCGTTTCGATGATGATTGCGTCCACTCCGGCAGCAACTAAGACGGACGCTTGTTGATCAAAAGCCGCTCTGGCCTCTTCCACCGTCACCGTGCCAAAAGGCCTCAGGAGACCGCCGAATGGTCCCATATCCCCCAACACGTATCCCGGGCGATCGCCAAACGCCCGGCGCGCAATTTCTACGCCGGATCGGTTGATTGCTTCGACGGATTCGGCCAAGCCGTGACGGGCGAGATTGATCGACGAAGCACCAAACGTCTGCGTGATCAAGCACTCGGCGCCAGCTTCGACATATGCATGCTGGATCGCCAGAACGGCGTCCGGACGTGTGACATTCCATTGCTCACCGCAGGCGCCGAGTTCGAGACCGGCCGCGTGAAGCTGCGTTCCCATGGCGCCATCGCCGACCAGCACGCGTTCGCCGATTGCGGCGAGAAGACTTTCCTGTTTCGTCTCAACCATTAGATTAGATCCATCAGAGGCTTTCATTATGCGACGGAGTTGGGCGGACACAACCTGAATGTGCCAAAAAAGGCGATAGGTGCTTGCGGCTGGGGTTTCTCCGGGCGATCGGTAGCGGCGTTATCAGGTCGGACGAATGGTTCCGGCGGAAGACATCGGGCGCGTGTTTGACCGGTTCCATCGCGCCGACCGTGCGCGCTCGCGAGAATCGGACGAAGCGGGTCTCGGGTTCGCCATCGGTCGATGGATTGCCGACGCGCGCGGCGGCGAAATTCGCGTCGGAAGTGATCTCGGTAGAGGCTCAACCTTCACAGTACGGATTCCACTGTCGCGGCAGTAGGCCAGCTCAGCAACCCTGTAGGACGTCGAACGCATGCCCCTAGCGCCGGGAACCCGATTGAATGTCCGGTTAGTCGACCATCCGGGAGTTGACGGCCTTCGGGAAGCACCTTGGCGTCGCCAAGGATCTATTCGCGGGGAATCAACTGTACACTACATGATTGCTGTTCCTCTGTGACTGGCAGGGCCGCGACGGACGGTGCCGCGGCGTGCAGTCCTGCTCGGAGCCCTTGCCTTAGTAGTTTGAACATGGTGCGCCGATTTTCGAAAATCGTTTTCATCCATGCAAAGCGGCCGATTTGCGGGAAATAAATTCCCCGGAAACAAAGGCGCGCAATAAAAATATTGATGCGATAACCCAACGGCTTGTGGTTGAGCGAATCCACTGCCTTTTCGATTGCCTCTGGACTATACGAGTTAGCCCACCCGAGTCGCACCTCGTTATGCGCTTCATCGATGCTCATGTTCAATGGCGTGTGCGCCATCGCGAACGGTATAAATTCTCGCCAATGTTTCGGACGCGTGAGTCGCCCAGCAGCTTCCAGCCTCTTGTATAGCGGCGTCGCCGGCAAAGGAGTCATCAACCCAAAAATCGGCAGTCCCGGCGGCCAGCTACGAATCTCCTTCATAGTTCGCTCCGCCACTCCCGGCGTGTCGTTGTCCATGCCGAAGATAAAAGAGGTGATGGCAAACACGTTGTGCCGCTCCAGCCGATCCAGGACGGCCGCATACTCGGCCGGTTTGTTGAAACCCTTTTTGACGTCCGCAAGGTTGGCCGGATCGATCGACTCCATTCCGATGAAAATCCACTTCCCACCCGCCGCCGCGATCAAATCCACAAGCTCCTCATCGCGCAGCAGATTGGCGCTGATCTGTGCCACCCAATGCACCTGTGCGCCAGCGGCGATGATGTCTCGCAGCAGTGATTTTGTGCGCCTTACGTTGATGGCAAAATTGTCGTCAATGAAAAAAACGGCAATCTGGCCGCCCTCCTCCCGCGCCCGCGCTTTCAATAGCAATAGCTCGTTTACCACGCTCTCATTCGTGCGAAAGCGGATCGAGTCGCCGAAAAAGCCCGTCACCGTGCAAAACTCGCATCCGTAGGGGCAGCCTCGTCCGGACTCCACCGGAACGATTCGAAACGTGCCCCAGCCAGCGCCCACGCGCTTCAGCAGCGGATGCAATATGCCCGGAAGCAAATTGAACTGGTCCAGCTTGATCTTGTCCCAGGGAATCACTGGATATGGCTGAAGCGGCGGTTTGCGCTCCTTCCCAAAGGAGTCCACTGGCGCGTAGACATCGTTGAGCGAGCCCCGCGCCGCGTCTTCCACGATTTTGGGCCACGTCTCGTCGGCTTCGCCGAGAGCAACCGCGTCGGCGTGGCGCGGACCGCCGTCTCGCCCCAGCGCTTCATCGGGCAGTTCCGTTACGTGTGGCCCTCCCATTACCACCTTGACGCCCGCACCGCGCACAGCATCCGCCATACGGTAGGCCTTGGCGATCATTCGGGTCATCGCACCGATGCCGACTAGCCCGATATTGTGTTCACGCACGTAGCGCGCGATGCTTTCTTCATCCATCGGCTGCGCGTTCCCGTCAATCAGCGCCACTTCATGGCCCGCCGGAGTCAGCGCTTGCAGCAAGAACATCCAAAGATGCGGCATGAAGTTCCGCGTTACGCCGTTATCAGGGTTGTACAGTAAAATTTTCATTGAATCCTTTGCGCGTGCAATCGTTTTTGGATCGATTCCCTAATCGGACAGAGCCCAACCGCGCGAGCGCGGCAGCTCTCTAAAATTGCGCCATCAACTCAATCAACTGACGTGACGAAACCTTACGCAGTGCGGAGGAATACACATGGAAGGTGCCGCTCTGCGGCCAGTCTCACCATGTGCGAGCTAATCATACGTCCCGGTTTGCGACAATAGAAAAATCGAGTTGGTGTGGATATCACACTCCGCCCGCCCCTGAGGCGCAACCCTTCGTTAGCACATCCTCCGGATGTTTTGTGGACCTACTTCTCCTCGATCATGCCCAACACTACGGGTCCCAGACGTACCGATTGCCAATGCGATCCAGGGAGATGAATTTCCAGATTCTTGCAGCCGCACGGACTTTTTTGATGATGCGCACCCTCTTCTTTGCCACGGCGCGCATAGGTGGAAGCGTTTGAGGACAGCTGGGCGGTACCTCTACAAGTAGATCCGGGGTCTGCATGGCCACATCCTTGGTGTCTACTTTCTCGACTTCATAGGCACAAAGCCCCTGCATCAACCCGTAAGTTATTGTAAATAATTGCCTTCTTCGAAGATTGGCTGGGAGGCCTGGACTCGAACCAGGATAATCAGATCCAGAATCTGATGTACTGCCAATTGTACGACCTCCCAGCGGCAGACAACAAAAAAGGCCGCAGGCGCGACCTGGAGATACTTTAATCGGCAACTCGCGATTCGTCAACCGGATGCGCGATTGTCGTCAAAGCTTGTCACAAATGTCCCGTGCGTGACCTCGTTCAATGTTCTTCTTACGTCATGCTCAATCGGCGGCTTCTCGCTACGATTGCCGCGGCTCCGCCGGCACCAGCCGCTTCTCGCGTACGTAAAATTCGCGGTCGCGCCAACGAATCCGCTGCGGGAAAAAGCTCGCTACCCACACGGCAAACGCAAACAGATCCCGCAGCGGCAGCAGCCGCCAGCGCTCGCGCACGGTCTCGTCGTGCATTCCCCACGAGCCCGCGACGAACGCCAGCGCGCACCGCAGCAACAGATAGGCTCCCAGATACCCGCCCGCGATGGCCGCCGAAGGGGCGATCACCGCGCCTAGAATCGCCCAGGGCAGACCCTGCGAGAAAAGCAGCCCAAAATGTCCCCACGGACGCGAGTAGCGGATACTCAGGTTCCAGCGCAGTTGGTGGCGAAACGCTTCGCCCAGAGTCTCCCGAGGGTACACAATCGAAACGGGAAAGTCGCTCAGCACCACGCGCTGCCCGCTTGCGGCGATGCGGTTTCCCAGTTCGTAGTCGTCGCAAAAATAATCGACCAGCGATTCGAACCCGCCGATCGCGGCCAGTTGCCTTTTGCTGGTCGCCATCACGGCTCCGAGCATGAAATCCACCCCGTCGAGCAGTTGCGCTACCAGCACTCCCGGGGCAAAGTCCGCGGTATTCCCCAGCGCTTCGAGAATTGCGGGAACCGAGCTACCAGCAAGCCCGCGATAAAGGCACGTCACGCCTCCGACGCTCGCGTCCCGGAACGGCGCCGCCACCGCGCGCAGAAATTCCGGCTCCACGCGCACGTCGCTATCGCTCACCAGAATGATTTCGTGCCGCGCCTCGCGCGTCATGCGGCAAAGTTTGTTCACTTTGTCACTCACGCCCAACGGCTCCGACCCGATCAGCAGCCGGATCGAGCGCGACGGAAAATCGCGAATAATCCGCTCAATTTCGGGAATCGCCGGATCGTTCTCGTCCGACACGCCGAAAAGTATTTCGAATTCCGGGTAGTCCTGCAGGCAGAAGCTGGCGTAGTTTTCGTACGTTTCGCGGTCGAGTCCCCGGATCGGTTTCAAAATGCTGATGGGAGGCGTGAACTCCGAAGCTGCTCGCACCGAAGGATCGGAATCCATCGCAGCGTCGGATTTTGCAGCGCGGAAAAATTGGAAGGACGCAAAAATCGCCAGCAGGTAGTAGGCGAAGGGCGCGAGCGCCATCACTAGGAACGCGTCGCGAACAGCCGCCCCGATTGCCAAACCGTTATCCTCTGCCGATCACGACCAGCGCCACGCCCAGCGCCACCAGCGCTACGCCGGCCCAGCGCTGCTTCGACACGTTTTCACCGAGGAAAAACTTTCCGCCCAGCGCGCCCACTCCATAGCTCAGCGCCGACGCGGGATAAACGAAGCTCACGTTGGCGATGGAAAGCAGCCCCAGAAGCGAAAAGAATCCCAGCGCCATCATGGAGATGCCGATCCACATCCATGGCACCTTCATCGCCCGGACGATCGCCCGCAGGATCGAACGCGGACGAAAGTCGGTCACTTCGCCAACCGTCTTCATGGCGCGCGAAACGCACATCTCGCCGCCCGTGCCGGATAGCAGAATAAACAGGTAAAAGATCGCGCCGGTGACGATCAAATTTGCTCCGTCGTCTGCGGATGCGTGCGGCCCACGACGAACACGCCCCCGCAAATCAAAAGAATTCCCACCCATCGGATCGGGCTGATGTACTCATGCAAGATCGAGAACGCCAGCAGCGCCGTCAGCCCGCTCGATAGCGCCGCCGACGGCTGCACGAACGAATAGTCTGCCCACGAAAGCACCAACAAATAGGACACGAAAAAACCCATCAAACAGCAGATCGCAAGCCAGATCGCGCCGGTGGAAAAGGCGCGTACGAAGAACGCCACCAGCGTGGTAGGCGCCCAGCCGGCTATCGGCCCCACTTGATCCATCCCTTTTTTCAGCAGGATGTTGCTGACGGGATTCAGCAGGACCATCAGCAGAATCAAAACGTACGTCTTCATGCGCAGCCGCGCTTTTCGCTTGGGGTGCTCGTCCGCCCGGATGGCCTCGTCAGGCACGGTTTCTCGCCGTTCGTAAACCAAGTTTGGCATTAACGCGGCTCGGTGGTGCGCGGCGCAGTATGGCCCACGGTCAAAACTCCGAGGCAGATCAACAAAACCCCACCCCAGCGCACGGGCGAAATCCTTTCATTCAACAGAGCGAAAGCCAGCAGCGCAACCAATCCGTAGGATAAAGCGGAGGCGGGCTGAACGTAACTGTAGTCGGCCCACGACAGCACCAAAAGATAAGCCACGAAAAATACCGTCAACGATCCGATGCCCAGCCAAACCGTCGGCGCCGTGAATGCGCGGAAGAAAAACCGGAAAACGCTGGCCGGCGCCCAACTCATCATTGGGGCAATCTGCTTCATGCCCTTCCCCAGCAACACGTCCCCCAAAGGGCCGAAGACGAGCATGGCGCAAATCAGAACATACGTTTTTAGCCGCAGGCGGCCCTGACTCGGGCTCATGCCTCTTGCGATCCACTCACTTCCGCGCCTGCCGGCATCGGAGGCACGCTAACCAGCGCCTTCTTGGCCACGCCGGTTTTCTCGCGCGCTACTTTCTTCCGGTCGGCCCGCAATTTCAGGAAGTCCACGGCTTCATGGTACAGCCGCTTTCGCTCGTGTCCGTCCCACAGTGCGTCGCGCACGATTCGCCACGCCACTCTCGGCCGGAAATAGTAGCTGTCGTAGAAGCGGTTCACCGCGTCCACCATGTATTCCTTCGAAAGCCCCGGATACTCCAGGTGCGGCAGTTGGTGCCCGCCATCGTCGGTAATCGCTTCGCCGGCCAAAAACCCTTCGCGCGTGCCGCGTTCGTAGAGCTCGGTGCCCGGATAGGCGTGCGCCAGCGAGACTTGAATGGTCTCGCAATCGAGATCCTTCGCGAAATTGATGGTCTTCTCGATGGTTTCCTTCGTCTCGCCGGGCAGCCCGATGATGAAATCGCCGTGAACGTGAATGCCCACCTTCTTGCAGTTCTTCACGAAGGTCCGGCCCATCTCCAGCGTCTGGCCCTTCTTGATGTTTTTCAGGATCTGCGCGTCGCCGGACTCGAATCCCACGATCAGCAACCGGCAGCCCGCGTTGGCCATCGCCGACAGCGTCTCGTAATCGCCGTGAACGCGCGACGTGCACGACCATTGAAATCCGACCGGCTCGAACTCCTTGCATAGCGCCTGCACGCGGTCCTTGCGAATGTTAAACGTGTCGTCGTCGAAGAAAAATTCCTTGGCCTGCGGATACATCTGATGCGCCTGCCGGAATTCCCGCGCCACGTTCTCCACCGATCGCGTGCGCCAGGAGTGGCCCGACAGCGTCTGCGGCCACAAGCAAAACGTGCACAGCGCCGGACACCCTCGGCTGGTGTAAAACGATACGTAGGGGTGCAGCAAGAACGGCACGTTGTAGTCTTCGATCTTCAAATTGTGCTGGTAGACGTCCGTCGCGAACGGCAGCTCGTCCAGCTCCGCCGTCTGCAGCGGCGGCCGCGACGGGTTGTGGATCACCTTGCCGTCTTGCAGGTAGCTGACGTTCTGAATCTGCGCCAACGGCATCCCCTTCGCGTATTCCACCACCGCGTAGTCGAATTCGCCCCGCACCACGAAATCGATGTCCTGGCTCGCCAGCAAGCTTTCCGCCGGCTTGATCTGCACCTGCGGTCCCACGAAGGCGATCTTGATGTCGCGATTCAGCTCCTTGATCGAGCGCACGATCCGCAGATCGCTGTAGAATCCCACCGTCGACGTAAACAGCACCAGGAATTCGTAGTCCTTCGCAATCTGAATCACTTCCGACTGGGACATGTGGCATGGCGGGGCGTCCAATAGCCGGCTTCCCGGCAGCATTCCCGCCGGATAAGAGAGCCACACCGGGTACCAATACGATTCAATCTCGCGCGTAGCAGGCCAGCGGGACCCCGCGCCGCCATCGAATTTTTCGAAGCTCGGCGGGTTCAGAAAGAGCGTTTTCATCACGGACGGCATGTACCCCCCTCACGATTTCAGCGCGCGCTTTTCCACGTTTTATTCTACTTCACTTCCGCGAACTACCAAGACAGCCTTTTTAGATGCTTCCTATTGAAAAACCTTTGCCAGTTGCCCTGTGGCTTGCAACAACACCAGTTGCGCGTGTTCCCGGGCGAAATCCGCGTCCAAAAACGCCACCCACTTCTCGCTCTCGTTCAGCCGCGCTTGCTCGATCTCCTGCAGCGTTGCGCGCCCGTTGTTAAACTTAGCCTGCTCGAGCTCCAGGTTTTGCTGCGCCAGCTGCAGGTCCAGCCGCGCGACCTCCCGGCTGGCATCCAGTTCCCGTACGTTGTCCACTTCCTGCCGAACCTGACGGCTCACCTGCTGCCGCCGCTGCCCCAACTGCACATCGGCCGTCTCCAGTTGGCTCTTGGCCAGCGCCACCGTGGCGGACGTCTTCGCCGCAAAGATTGGAATCGTCACCTGCACGCCGACGTTCACATTGTTGCGTCGAAAGTTTTTGTAGAATTCGTCGTAGTTGTTGAACTTGCTCAGAATACTGTACTGGCCCACCAGCGCCACCGTCGGAAAGTAGCTCCACCGCGCTCCGTGCAGCTCTTGCTTCCGCGCCGCCACTTCGTTTTCCGCCTCTTTCACGGTGCGATCGTTTTGTACGGCTTCGTCGATCATTTCACTTTCGGACTCGATGTTCGGAGCCGCTATCGCCGCGCCTTCTCCATTCGCGACGGCATCTATCGCAGTGGTTGCGAATGGCGGCTCTTGCTGGCTCGCGTGAATCGGCTGGCTCTCTGGAATGCCAGTCACTTGCCGCAACTGCTGCTCCAGCGCCTGCTCCTGGTCCTGCATCTTCACCGTGCGCTCGTTGATCTGCGCCACCGTCAGTTCAGCTCTGGTCACGTCAATCGGCAGCGCCAGGTTTGCCTGTTGCCGCTCGCGAACGATCTCCAGAATCCGCTGCGCGCTGGTCTTTTCACTCTGCATCAAGTCCAGCGAATGCTGCACATCCGCCAGATTCAAATAGTCGGTCGCCGTCCGCACGATCATGTCGTCGCGCACGCGGTCCATCTCGATTTTCTGATTTTTGGCGCGATCCTCCGCTGCGTGTTGCTGCCCCTTGAGCAAGGGATCGAAAATCGTTTGCTGATAATCCAGCTCGAATACCGAGGGCGCCTGTCCTCCGGGGAGCGACGGAAAACCGTGCGTGTACGCCAGCCCCGCGCCGGTGTACAGGTTCGGAAGGAACGACGCCCGATCGACACGTGCGTTGCCCAGCGCCACGTTGTATTGCGCGCGCGCGAGCCTCACGTCCGGGCTGTTCTGCAGAGCCAGCCGGATCGCCTCCTGCAGCGTCAGGCTTCCGGAGTTCTGCGCCCTCGCCGGAACGCTCCAGAGCAGCGCCGCAAGTCCTGCCGTGGCCGCGATCCACCGCCGGCTTCGCTTTCCGCGAATTCCGATTTTATTCATGCCGGAGCGACTCAATAGGCTGTAGTCTGGCCGCTCGGTTCGCTGGCAGATAGCCAAAAATCAACCCCGTGGCACAGGATACTACGAAGGCCAGTACCACTGATACCCACGAAATTGGCAAGGTGATGTTTCCGATATCCGGAAAAATGCCGATCAAAAAGTTCACCACTTCCCGGACGGAAACGGCGATCCCAATTCCCCCCAGCGCTCCCGCTCCGCTGATCGTGAACGCCTCCATTAGAAACTGATACAAGATGGCTTCCCGCGTAGCGCCGATCGCCTTCAAGATCCCGATTTCCCGGGTTCGTTCCGTCACCGTCACCAGCATGATGTTCATGATTCCGATGCCGCTGATGGTCAGCGCGATCAGCGCGATCACCACCAAAACCCACGTGAGCGCCCGCGCGATGTCCCGAGCCGTTTCCAGGACTCCCACCAGATTTTGCACCGAGTATTGCGCGCCCACCCGGTGCCGCATTTGCAGAATTGCGCGCACCTCGTTGGTCACCTGGGGCACGGTGTCGGCGCTGCTCGCCTGCACGTAGAGGTTCTCGAAAAAATCCGTTCCGGTGTAATAGCGGAGCAGAGAAAACGGCACCAGCACCGTCTCCGGCAAAATTTCCGAGGCTCCCAGCGTCGCCTCGCGTTCCTGAAACACGCCGATCACCGTCAGGCTCATTTCGCCCACCCGCACCGCCTGTCCCACCGGGTTCTGATGCGGATACAGGCGCGCCGCCAGCGGCTTCGTCAGCAGGCAGATCTTGTTCGTTGAGGCAAAATCGTCCTGGACAAAATAGCTGCCGCGCAAAATCTGCAGGTGACGAATCTCATTAAATCCGGGCGTCACCCCAACCAGGGCCGCTGAGCGCTGTACCCCGTTCGCCGTGGCTGTCATCGCAACGCTGTTCGCTCCCGCCGCGTTCACCAGATCGCCCGGGATTCCCTCCTTCACCGCCTCCAGATCCCCCGGCGTGATCAAGTCGCCCCGCGGCAGCGATTCGGGACCATCCGGCGCAATGGCATACGCGTACACCAGGTTGGCCCCGATGCCCTCGATCTGGCTGAGCACGTATTTGCGCCCGGTCAGCGCCACCGTAACCACCAGCACGATGCAACTGCTGCCGATTACCACGCCCAGCATCGCCAGCGCCGCCCGCACCTTATGAACCCGCAGCGCCTGCCATGTGAGCCCCCAGGTCTCGCCCCAGAAAGCCGCTGAATTTTGAGCCTGTTTCATGCAAACCGTCGGCGCCGGAGGACCCGGCCCCGCTCTCGCATCACGCGCCACTCCCGCGCGAAAAGTTATCGCACGGCTTTTTCAAGCTGTTGAAGCCGCCGCCGCGCGTCCTGGTTCTGCGAATCCAGTTGCAGCGCGGCTCGGTATTGCTCCGCCGCCATGACGCCGTTACCCTGCGCTTCGTAGAGCCTGCCCAGCCAGTCGCGCGCCGATGAATGCGATGGCCAATCGCTCCGCTCCGGCGTGCTCGCAAGGTACGACTTCAGCTCTTCTTCCGCGCTGGCCAGGTTAGTCTTGGAAAGCACGCCATAAATACCGCGGTAAAACGTCACCCGCGGATCGTTGGGATGGATCTGCGCCAGCTCGTCGATGGCATTCTTCATCTCCGTCAGTTCGTTCTGGCGCCCGAAAAAAGCGGCCGCTTCCAGGTACGGATCCACTCCGTCGGGCTTTTCCGCCAGCACCTGCCGGTATTCCTCTTCCGCTTTCGCCGGATTTTTCAGCACGATTGTGTCGTACTCGGCTCGTGCCAGGTGGCCCCGCACGGGATCGATCGCGGCAATTGCGTTCACCTGTGCCAGCGCCTCGTCCTTGCTTCCGCCCACGATCCACGGGGCGTTCATGCAGTAATCCGCCAAGTCCCGCCGCGCTGCCACGTTCGATGGGTTGAGCTTCACCGCCGTCTCGAACTGGCCCTTGGCGTTCCGCGCCACGAAAAAGCTTTTTTCCTTATCGGCTTTGCCTCCGTAGGCCCGGCCGAGCCACTGGTGATACTCGGAGCTTTTCCCGTCAAGGCTCACCGCCTTCTGGAATTGGACGATCGCATTGTTGAAATCCTGAATCTCGAAGAACGTCCGTCCCATCCAGAAGTACGTCGCCGCGCTCGTCGGGTTCTGCGACTGCGCCGATTGCAGCGTACTGATCGCCGCGCTGTACTGGCCTTGGTCGAACTGCTGCCGCGCCGTGTCCACCAATCCGGACACATCTGCGGCCTTGCCGTTCGCGGCGGCGCCTGTTGGGCGCGCCAGCGATGGCGGTGCCACGCATAAGACCCACAGCACACCCGCCATCAGAATCCACTGCGCGCTCCGGCTGAACTTCCCTTTCACTGCGCCTCCAAAGGTCGAATTTTCATGCCTGTGCGGAGCGTCTGCTCCACCGGCTCGGCTACCACATCACCGCTCGATAGTCCCGAAACCACCTGGTACATGGAGCTACTAGCGATACCCACTCTGATGTTCCGCCGCTCCACTCGGTCGCCCTGCACCAGAAAAACGTAGTGCTGGTTCCCCTCTTCGTTCACCGCCGCGCGAGGCACCGCCAGCACGTTGTTCTGCTCGCGAACGAGTATCTTCACATCCACGTTCGTGTTCGGCAGTAAGTCCCGGGCGCTGTTGTCGATCGAGCACAGCACGTCTCCCACGTTGCGCATCCCCCGCGCCACCACCTGCTTCGGGAGCTGCTCCGTCTTGCCCGTCCACACTTTCCCCGGCTTGCCGTCCCAGGTCACTTCCACGTCCTGCCCCACCGCCAGCCCCCCGAGATCCGGCTCATCCACGAACGCGCGCACGCGCACCTTTCTTAAATCGGCCATTTCCGCCAGCACTTGCCCCGTCTGCACGAAGTCCCCGATCTTCACCGGCAGCGAATAGAGCGTCCCATCGAGCGGCGAAACCACCGTCGCCGAATCCACCTTCGCTTCGAGCGCCTGCACCAGGTTTTGCGCCTGATTCACGCGAAACTGCGCCCCTTGCACCGATTGCGACGCCCGCTGCTCCAAATCCTTCTTTTTCGCATCGAGCGTCTGCAGCGTTCCCTCTGCCTTGGTCAGATTCTCCTGAGTCTGGATCAGTTCCTGCTGCGTGGCGGCCTGTTTCGCCACGAGATCCTTCAACTGCTTCACCGAGTTCTTCAGGTTCGCCACCTGCATGCGCGCCGACTGCAAATCGGCCTTCAGTTGCGCCACTTGCTCGGGCGCACCTCCGGCCTTCGCATTCTGCAAATCCGTCTGCGCGTTCAGCAAGTTGGCTCGCGCCTGCGCCAGCTGCGCGCGCATGTCCGACGATTCCAGCGTCAGGATCAGCTCGCCTCGATGCACCGCCTGCCCTTCTTTGGCGAGTACTTTCTGCACGAACGTTGGAAAACCGGCCCGCGCCGTCACCGGCGCGATCGGTTCCGCCTTTCCGTTGCTTGTGATGCTCGCGCTCAAGTTCTGCCGTGTCACTGTCGCCACCGGCACCATCGGTCCGCGTCCGCCTAAAATCACCGCTGCCACGATGATCGCGATCACCACCGCGGCCACGCCCAGCAGTATGTTTCTAATGATTTTGCTGTGTTCCATGTATCGGCTGCGGCCCGACGCAGTCTGCCTCTCGAAAAATTCCTGCAAAAATTGTATCAGACCGCTTGCGAGCTTTCTCCCTCAATCACCCGAGGAGTTTCCGTCAGTCCTTCACCCGCCCAGACGCTTGTCGCGTGGATGCTATACTTCCCCGCCGGGATGCCAGTCGTATTCGTCATCGCGCGCGATTGGACGCTTCGCACCTCCGTTCGCGCCGAACTCCGCGAGGCTGGCATCGATGCGCTGGGAATGGAATCCGCCGATGATGCCGGCAAAGCACTCGCCTCCGGCCAATTGCCCTCCGTCGTGGTGATCGAGGCGATCGCCGAGCTCGCCGACGATCCCCGAATCGCCGGCCTCGTCGAGCGCGTTCCCGCGATCTTGATCGCGTCGCGCGCCGAAACAGTCGCCTTGCCTCCCGCGGCAGCCGTGCTCTACAAACCTGTACGCATCGGCGAAATTGTTGCTAAAGTCAACGAGCTGGTGAGAAAGGGCCACGCCGCCTGACTCGCAGCGGCGCGCCATAATTCCGCGAAGCCCATGAAGATCTACAGCGAATCCGTCCCGCTGCAGTCCTCAAAAAAACGCGAAGCCATCAACGTAATCTCCCGTATCAAAGCGGCCGTCGAGAACAGCACCTTCCGCGAGGGAATCGCCATCGTCTCCTCGCTGCACTCCGATACCGCCGTCATCCTGCTTCAGGACGATCCCGTCCTCCTCGAACAGCTCGACCGCTATCTCGATCGCCTCACCGAAATTAGCGACAAGGGCGTAGCCGCCACCACTACCGTCGAAACCGTTCCGGCCCCCCAGATCCAAAGCGTTCTGCTCGGCCAGCAAGTCGTCATACCCTTCTCCGAAGCCCGCCTGGACCTCGGCCCCGGCGAAGCTATCTTCTTCCTCGAGCTCGACGGCATCCGCCCCCGCCGCCTCGTCGTAAAAATCCTCGGCGAATGATGCGTTGATTTGCGTCTCGCGCGTCGACCAATTCTCTTCTTCAGTTTTGCTTGTGGTTTTGATCTTGCGCGCGCCGCACTCTTCGCGCAGTCTGCGACGGGTGCGAGCCCCGCAGCCGCTTGCTCGCCGCAAGCCCCGGGAGCGCCAATCTCCCGATTGACGCTTTTCTCGATCCCGCCATTCCGCCCCTCAAGCCATCCGCGCCAATGCTAGAATCTCGCTCGTGCTCTCATGAATCCCGATCCGTTGATCCACGTCCACGATCTCTGCAAGCACTTCCGCACCTTCCGCCGCCGCGAAGGCCTGTGGGGCTCGATCCAAAATCTCTTCGTCCGCCAATACAAGACCGTCGCGGCCGTCGATCGCGTCAGCTTCTCCATCGAACAGGGCGAATCGGTCGGCTACATCGGTCCCAACGGCGCCGGAAAATCCACCACTATCAAAATGCTCACCGGGATACTCGTCCCCACCAGCGGCGAAATTCGTATCAACGGCTTCGTCCCGCACCGCCAGCGCCGCGCTTACGTGAAAACCATCGGCGTGGTCTTCGGACAGCGCACCCAGCTCTGGTGGGACATCGCCGTCATCGAATCCTTCAAGCTCCTCCGCCGCATCTACGACGTTTCGCAGCGCGATTTCGACCAGCGCATGGAGCGCTTCAACGAAGTTCTCAATATCAGCGATTATCTCTACACGCCGGTCCGCAAGCTCTCCCTCGGCGAACGCATGCGCTGCGACCTGGCCGCCGCCCTGCTCCATAATCCGCCGCTGCTGTTTCTCGATGAGCCTACCATCGGCCTCGACGTGGTCGCGAAAGACCGCATCCGCCGCTTCCTGCACGACGTCAATCGCGACTTCCGCACCACCATCCTGCTCACCACCCACGATCTCGACGATATCGAAGAACTCTGCCGCCGCATCATGATCATCGATCATGGCCGCGTCCTCTACGATGGCCAGCTCGACCGCCTGAAGGAACAGTTGCTGCAAATCAAGCAGATCAAATTCGTGCTCAAGGATCTCGCCCAAGCCTCGGATGTCGCCGGCTTCGCTCGCGATGGCCTCGACGTCGTACGCGTCGACGACTTGACCTTCCGCATCCGCTTCAATCGCCATCGGATCGCCACGTCCGACCTGATCCGCCAAATCCTCTCGGCCCTCGATGTCCGCGACCTGCTCATCGAAGACGAGCCCATCGAGGAAATCATCAAGCGCTTCTACGCCGGCGAAGCCTCCCTCGAAGTCAGCGCCTCAAAATGAATGGTAAGTGACGGCGGGAGCAAAGCGGGGTCCCCAAAGTGCAAGCTGGAGGGCGAAGCGCGATGCCTTGGGGTCCCCAACGCGTTTGACGCGTTGGGGTGGAGGGTGCTTCGTTCCCCAGCTTCATCAAGCGGCGTTTTCGAGCACTAGGAGGCCTGTCGCGGTGTTCGAAATCGCCACGTGGTAGCTGCTGTGTATCTTCCGCACGGTGTGCGAAAGCACGCCGCGCATCGCCAGCCAGAGGATGAACTCCGCTCCTTGGGCGCCCGCGTCGCGGACCAGCTCGTGAATCGAGTAGCGCGTCAGGGCTTCCGGGTCGTTCACGATCTTGTCCATGCACATCAGGTCGAATTTTTTGTTAATGAATCCGGCTCGCTCGCCGTCCAGTTGGTGAGACAATCCGCCGGTTCCCAGCACCACCACTTTCACGTCATCGGGGTAGGATTCAATCGCCCGCCCGATCGCCTGCCCAAACGCGAAGCATCGCGCCGGCGAAGGCAGCGGGTGCTGCACCGTGTTGATTTCCACCGGAATCGTCCGCATGTTGCCGTACGAGAAGTTCGGCCAGAAAAGCTGCATGGGCACGGTGAACCCGTGGTCCACGAGCATCTCCTGGCAGGTGGTCAGGTCGAAATTCTCGTGCGCCACGGAGTTGATGATGTGCCAGGAAAGCTTCGGATCGCCCTTGAACGGCGGAATGGTCGGAATCCCCCAGCCTTCGTCCGCGTTCTTGTATTCCGGCGCCGCGCCGATCGCGAACGTCGGTATCGCGTTCAAGAAGAAATTCAGCCCGTGGTCGTTGTAGAAGACGATTGCCACGTCCGGCTTCACTTTGTCCAGCCATTCACGCGCCGGCGGATACGCGGCAAAAAACTCCTTCCAGTACGGATCGTCGCGCAACACCGCTTCGCGGGGCACCGCGTTGCCGATCGCCGGAATATGCGAGGTCGTCAGACCGCCTACCACTCGTGCCATGTGTCAGTCTCCTTGAGATTTGATCAGCTTCTTGAACGCTTCCACGCTGATTCCCCGCTGCTGCGCCCCCACGTCCTGCACATTGAGCCCGAAAATCCCCGCGAATTTCGCCAGGTAGTAGATGCATCCGCCCGCATGGATCATCGCCAGCACGTTGCGCTCGCGAATGGCCTTGCGCTGTTCATCGGTCAGCCCGTACTTTCGGCAATAAGCATCTTCGTCCTTCAGAAATTCCGCGCGGTTCTCGGCGCTGTTGAACGAGTAGCACATCTTGTTCAGCGCGTAGCCCTTCATCGCCGCTTCGCCATCAAAAATATATGTTCCCGGAATCTGATCTTCGATTTCCGTCGTATGGATCGTCTGGCTGCTCATTCCAACGCTCCTTAATTCGGTGCTTACGGGCCCCCGGGGGGCCGTCGGGGCAAATCCCTTGGTCCCCCGCCTGATGCTCGCCTACAGCGCCCGGCCCGACGCTATGCATACATCGGCCCATCACCGCACAACCGTGATTAGAGTCACCCCTCGGTGTGACGCAGGTCACCAATACCTGAAATTTTCTTTGGGTGCACCATCATCTGGCGTCTGCCGGGAGCGCCATTCTCCAGATTGGCGCTTTTACCGAGCGACACTTCCCCGATGCTGCGGTGCGCGGGCGCTCGGTTTTCTAACGCAAGTCGCTCATATCGCGATACTTCGGTCGCGCCACACTTCGGAGCGGACTTGCATCGTATGATAGTTTGGAACCGTGCGAATCGCCGTCAAATTCATTTGCCGCCGGAGCTTTGTCCCATGGGCGCATTGATCGACGCGCTCGCGCCCTACGCCGAATTCGGCCGCGTCGGCTTCGTCAACATCCTCGCGTTCCGCCTGCGCTACTTCACGGGCATCGTCACGTATTCGCTCAACGTCACCATCTATTACTTCATCTGGAGCGCGGTTTATCACAACGGCCAATCCATCGCCGGCTACAACATGTCGCAAATGATCACCTACGTCAGCGTGGGCTGGATCATTCGCTCGTTCTATAGCAACACCATCGACCAGGAGATGGCCTACGAAGTGATCGACGGCAAGATCGCCATGGACCTGATCAAGCCGGTGTCCGTCCCGTGGATGTGGATCTCGCGCGCGATGGGCGAATCCGCGTTTCGCCTCGGGCTGCTCACCGTTCCCACCGCGCTCGTCATCACGTTCATTTTCCCGATGCAAGCGCCGGCCTCGCGCGAGGATTTTTGGCTGTTTCTGCTGGCCACGTTCGGCAGTTTCTTCCTGATGGCCGCCATCGGGTTCATCATCGGCACTTGCGCGATACCGCTGAAATCCATCCTCGCGCTCGTCCGCGCCAAGCAATGGCTGATCGAATTGCTCTCCGGACTGCTGCTGCCGATGGCTTTCTTCCCGGATAAAATTCGCGAAGTGATGGCCTGGCTGCCGTTCGAGCACATCGCTTTCACGCCGCTGCAAATCTATCTCGGCAAGCTCAGCCGCACCGAAGCGCTGCATGCGCTCACCGCCGAATGGATTTGGGTCGTCGCGCTGCTGGTTCTGGCGCATCTGTGGTGGAATCATTCGCTGCGCCGCCTCAGCATCCAAGGTGGATGAAAATGCGAGCAGCCTATTCGTCCCAAGCAGATCGCATGAGCCGCTGGGTGGAATTGGGAAACGGTTGTCATTTCGAAGCCGGTCGCCCGCCGGCGCAACCGATTGCCCGCATCGCGGAAACACGAGGCGGTGTCATCCCGAACCCAGCCCCGACGATTTCAGTCGGGGATGGCGGTGAGGGATCTGCTTTTGCCTTTTGTCGAATCGATGCAAGGAGCCGATTGAAACAGTAATGTCCGCACCCGCGCCCATCTCGCCCGCTCGCCAGCCGTCGCGGCCCACCGCGCCCCTGCGAAATTTGGCTCGGAATTTCGCGCGCTATTTCGGCCTTTTGTACGACTACTTCACGCAATACGCCAAAGTCCAAATCGGCTATCGCGGCGATTTCATCGTCAGCCTGATCACCAGCTTCGCCGCCACGATTTTCGGGCTCGCCTTCGTCATCATCCTTTTCCAAAAAGCGCCCAAGCTCGCCGGCTGGAGCTTCGCCGAGGAACTGTTCCTCTACGGCTTTTCGCTGGTTCCCTACGGCGTCTTCAACATCATCGCGGGGAATCTCTACAATTTCGGCAACGACTACATCATCGAAGGAAAATTCGACCGCATTCTTCTGCGGCCGATCTCGTCGCTGTTTCAAATCCTTTTCGAGACTTTCCGCCTCGAAGCGGTACAAGGAATTGCCACCGGCGCGTTCTGTATGTGGTGGGCGTCGCATCGCCTGCACATCGCCTGGCCGCTTGGCAAAATCGCCATGCTCTTTTTCTTCGAGATCTGCGCCAGCGTGATCTACGTCGCCGTGTTTCTGATGCTCACCACCGTCTCGTTCTGGTTCGAGGACCGCGTCGGCGTGCACCCGCCGGTATGGAATGTCATCGCTTTCGGCCGCTACCCGCTTTCGATCTATAGCGGCGCGGTGCAATTCGTACTCTGCTGGATCGTTCCCTTCGGACTCGCGTCGTATTATCCCAGCGTGCGGCTGCTGGGTCGCGCCGTGGTTCCCGAATACGCGCCGCTGGTGCCGTTCGTCGCCGTCGCGTTCCTGGCGCTTTCAATTTCCTTGTGGAATTTCGGCACGCGGCATTATTCTTCGACGGGTTCGTAGCCATCATACTGCCCGGAGGTTCTTGCCCGATGAGTCTCGCAACCCGCCGCCCGAAAAAATCTTCGCACAGGGCCGCCGCCATATTGCTTGCGTGTTCGCTCGCCATCGCGCTCGCAGCAATCCTCGCCGCGCCTTGCGCTCGCGCGCGCCAGCAGAGCGATTCCTCGCGAGTAGCGACTCCGGATCTACGCGCGTACGTCGGCACGTGGAACGCAAGCTTTCAGGGGAAAGTTTTCGCCATCCTGGTGCTGCGCGAAAACCACGGTTCGCTCGAAGGCACTCTCAATAATTTCGAAATCGCCGTCGATAAACAGGGCAATCTCACCGACGGCACGCATATCGACATCGGCGTCTCCCCGCTGATCAGCCCGCGCTTCACAAACGGCGCGCTGATCTTCACCGTGGCGCAAAAAGACGCCTATTCGCAGACCACCGATTGGTCCTTCGTGCTCATAAATAGGCACAAAGGCGAACTCACCGAAAATCTGGACAATCAACTCGAAGCGCCAACGAGCATGGTCGTGAAGCCGATTCCCATGTTCCGCGCTTCCAGGCGCTAGCGCGCACGCGCGCACTGAATCCCGCGCTACGGGATTCTGCTGGATGAAAGAGACCAGCCGAAAAATCAGGGTTGAGGAGCGGATTTCGGCTGCCGCCGCGCGCTGACGATTCCCTCCACCAGCAAAATCGCGTCGGCCACTTCTTTCATCGACTTGCGCCGCTCGCGGCTTTCCTTTTGCAGCACAAGGTAGGCGTCCTCTTCATCGATCTTCAGCATGCGCGCCAAAATCGTTTGCGCCGCTTCCACGGTGCGCCGCGCCTCGGCCAGCTCGGACGACTTCGTGCTCTCCGCTTCCAGCCGCGCCAGCTCGATTTCCGGCCCCACTAGAAATCCGATGGTCGAAATCAAATGAACCTCGCGGCGGGTGTGTTCGCGCGGTTCACGATGCTGCACGTTGATCACGCCCACCAGCTTGTCGCGGCACAGAATCGGCACGGACAAAAACGCCTCGTAGCGGTCTTCCGGCAGCTCGTGAAACGCCTGAAAGCGCGGATCGAGCGACGCGTTTTCTCCGATCGCCACGGGCCGGCGGTTTTCCGCCACCCAGCCGGTGATGCCCTGCCCCATGCGAATTTTTAGCCGGTCCACCACCTCGTCATGCGGATTTTGCGAGGCCCGCAAGGTAAGCTCGGCGCCGTCCAGCACATAAATGAAACAGGAATCGCACTTCACCACCGCGGATACGAATTCGACGACCAGCTTCAGCACCGTCGAAAGCGGATCGGCGGCCGCGATGCGTTCCCCGATTTCGTGCAGAACTTCGATATCGCGATGTTCGCCCGGACCGATTTGCGCGTTCATAGTCCACTGTAGGAACACTCGTCTATGTGACGCAAATCCAAAATCGGACTAGGTGCAATCGAAATTTGAGATTAAAGTGTCGCCGCGCGGGCGCATCCCGAGCCGGCCCGCTCCCGCATCGGGAGTAACCGCGAAGAGGAGAAGCAATCGTGCCGAACGCACATGACATCGTGGTGATCGGATCCGGCCACAATGGACTCGTCGCCGCCGCGTATCTCGCTTCCGCCGGGAAAAGCGTGCTCGTGCTCGAACGCAATCCCTGGTTCGGCGGCGGCGTGGTCACCGCGGAGCTCACCGACCCCGGCTACCTGCACGACCGCTTCAGCACCGGCCACATTTTCATTCAGGGCAATCCGCTGATTAAAAATGACGAGCTGAAGCTGCTCTCGCGTTACGGGCTGAAGTACGTCTACCCGGAAATCCCGTTCATGACCGTTTTCGAAGATGGCTCATCGATCGGCCTCTATCGCGATCGCCAGAAGAACTACCAGGAGATTGCCCGCTTCTCGAAGAAAGACGCGGAGACGTATCTCCAATTCGCCGACACTGCGATGAAGTATCTGCCGATGATTTCCGCCTCTTTCTACACGCCGCCTCCGCCGATGGGCGCGATGCTGGCGATGCTGGACCAGAGCGTCGAGGGCCGCGAGCTTTTCGCGCTGATGCAAAAAAGCCCGTACGACATCATCCTCGAAAATTTCGAGAACGAGCTGGTGCGCCTGTTCCTGGTGCGCATGATCTCTGAAAACCTGACGGGACCCGAGGAAAAGGGCACCGGTCTCGGCATCTTCGTTTTTCTCGGCTTCATGGAAACCTACGGAATCGGAGTGGCCGTCGGCGGCAGCGGCGCGCTCACCGCATCCTTGATTCGCTGCATCGAGGATCATGGCGGCACGGTGCTCAACAACTCCTCGGTCGAGCAGGTGATCGTCAAGAACGGCCGCGCCGCGGGCGTGCGCACCTCCGACGGACGCGATTACCTCGCCAAAGACGCCGTCATCGGCTCGATTCATCCGCACTTTCTCGGAAAATACGTTTCCGGCCTCGATCCCCGCGTCACGCGCGATGCGGCGCGCGTGGAGCTTTCCGCGAACTCATGCTTCACGGTTCACGGCGCGCTGAGCGAACCGCTGCGCTTCAAAGCCGGCCCGCACGTGGCCAAGGCCTACTTCACCGACCTCGTGCCGGCAAACATGACCATGCTGCGGCAGTATTTCGACGCGCTGCGCTACGGCCGCATTCCCGATAGCGCTCTGCTCGGCGTCGCCTGCCCATCGAATCACGATCCGACGCGCTGCCCTCCGGGCAAGTCTACATTTCACATCTGGGACTACGTTCCCTACTCGCATCCCGATGGCGGCCCGCAGCACTGGGACAAAGTGAAAGCTGCGTTTGCGCAAACGATGATCGAGCGCACGGCGAAGTTCTGCGAAAACTTGACGCCGCAAAACATCATCGCCTACGTCTGCGACAGTCCGCTCGACCTCGAACGCTGCTCCGAAAGTTTCCAGCGAGGCGACCTGCACGGCGCCGCGCCCTACCTTTATCAATCGGGCGCGCACCGCCCCACTCCCGATCTCGGACAAAACACGGTTCCCGGCATCGAGCGGCTCTATCTCGTCGGACCGTTCCAGCATCCCGGCGGAGGAGTTTTCGGCGCGGGTCGTGCCACAGCGATGAAAATGTGCGAAGACCTGAAAATCAACTTCGACAAGATCGGCCAGCGCCGCTGATGCGCTGCTCTGGGAAGATGGCGAACCGATGATGAAAATCTACGGGCAGGACGATAGCGAGTTGATGCAGGTCAGTTCGCTCGAAGCCGAAGACGGAAAGCTGCTGATCCGCGGAAAAGTGTTCGGCTCGATGCCGATGACCGCCAAGCTCACTCCGCAGGAAGCCCGTAACGCCCTCAAGCTCCTGAATCCGCGCCTCGCGCTCTTCTTGCTCACCTTCTTGTTCCGTAAGTAGGCCGTCTACGCTGGGACCCGGCCACTTTCGTACGGGATCTCGTTCAAACTCGTGAGTCCGGTCCGCACACTATCGTCTAAAATCGTCGTACTCAAAAACACAGACCGGCTGGAGGGCCGCCAAATGACTCCCGAACCCGACGATCTCGCGCAACGAATGGATGTTGAAAAGCAAATTGCCCATCTAGCTTCTCTTGTAGTCGCGCACCTCGAAACTAATGGAACCGTAAGCGCACGACGTTTCGTCGTTAGAGATGACGAAGGCTGCCGCCGGGCCGAGTTGTGCGTTACGAGCCCGGCAGATGGCGGAAAGAAGCACCCAGTCCTGGCCATCTTCGACCAAGACGAAAAAATGCGGGCCACGTTAGGGCTGTCGGCGGAAGGGCCAACTCTTCAGTTCACACATCCAAACACGAAAGGGTGGGCAAGCATTGGATTCGACGACAATGGTCCAGGACCGTGCCTGACGTGCGGGGATGCAAACGGGCAAAAGCGTTTGGACTTGGGCGTCTTTTCATCGGGAACACCCGCGCTACACATATTCGATGCGAACGGGAGGGCACGCCTGAATTTGCAGGCGGATTCGTCCCATTCAGGCGAGCCTCTGCTGATTATGGCAGACGCTGAGGGCGGCATGCGCCTAAAGCTCTCGGTCGACAGTGACGACCGGGTCGGTGCATATATGACAATACTCGGCCCGGACGGTCAACCGAGTATCGTGGTGCGGTCGGGAAAACACGAAGCTACTGTATACCTGCGCGATCCGAAAAACTCAGACGGAAATACATGCGTCCAAATTGTCGTGAATGGTGAAGAGGTGAGTCTGATGTCTGTAAAAGACGGCCGGGTGCTTTGGTCCAGCGCACAGACCTAGCCGTCAAAGAACGACGTATTTTTGGTCGGCGCGAATGCGGAGCTGCTACCGCTAAGATTTCTCGGGCGCCACGCCGAGCTGGCTCACGTAGTAAGTGTCCATGTATTCGCGAAAGTTGTAAATTTTATCGTCCTTGAGTTCGAGCACGTAGGCATAGCGATTGGAGTACGGGCGCCCGTCTTTGAATGTTCCGAGCCCTCGCCCTTCCACCGCCACGAACGGCCCCTGGCAAATCAGATGGTCGATGTGCACCTTCGGATCGCCCCCGACGAACATGCCCCGCACCGGCGCCAGAAACTTGTCGATAATGTTGTCGCGCCCCTTGCGCTCACCCTCGCCGGGGATGCCCGTGCCCATCACCTTCCAAGTAGCGTGCTCGTGAAAGAGCGGCCGCACTTTTTCCAGATCGCCCGTGCTCAGCATCTCAAAAAATTTCCTCACCACTTTCTCGTTGCGCTCTTCGACCGCGCCCATCGCCCCCTCCTTCGCCTCTACCAACCCAACGGCCGCAAACTAGCCGTCGGGGACCCCGGATGCTCTTCGCCGTCACCTTTCCGACGGATTCGCGCGCATTATACGTCCCAGGGCCTCGAAATAGAGCTACGTCCGACTAAAGTCCCCGGACCATAAAGATGAAAGCTATTTCAGTCGGCGGGCTGGGCGCTGGATTGAAGGCCCGCCACGGCCTGTACCTCCAGTTCGTCGCCGCGCGGCCGGGTTAACAGCTTGCGCAGAAGAACCAGCAGCAGAATGGCCGAGACCATGCTGGCAATGCTGTCGGTCAGCAGGAGTCCGGTCACGCCGAAGTGCTTGGAGGCGTGCCCGTCGGCCCAAGTCATGTAGACGATCGCAAGATTGGTGGACGCGGAAAACAATCCGAGCTGCGTGCTGGCCACGGCGTTCTTCTGGCCCACCAGCTGAAAGCCGAGCGCGTTGAACGCCGCGTAGGTCACTCCGGCGAGCCCGTTGTAGATCAGCGCGCCGAGAATGAAAGCCATGGGCGTGTGCGCCGATAGCGCCATCGCCAAGGCGACGAAGCTGGTGACCAAGCCCGCGCTGAGGTACAGGCGCCCGCGCGAAACGCGATTCGCCGCGTATCCGCCCAACAGCGCGCCCACTGACGAGGTGATGGCGCATCCCGCTCCCGTTACCCAAATCACCGTGGACGCGGACGTGTGAAAGTCGTCGCCCATCCCGGAAAAAAGATTGATGGCCGCTTCCGCGCTGGCTGGAACCAGGAACAGAGCGAAGCCGGTGAGGCATTCCTTCGTCTTGCAGGCGCGCCAGGTGGCCTTCATCGCATCGGTGAAGATCTGGCGGAAGCGGAACGCGGAGCGCACCGCTTCGGGAAAGAACAGCGTGGGCGCGACGCCCAGCAGGATCGCGGCGAAAAGGCCGAGCGCGATCCAGCGCAGCGAGACGTGCGGCGCAAGAGACATCACCACGAGCGAGCCGAGCGCGCCGCCGCCCAGGTTGGCGACGTTGCTCCAGCCGCTCACCGATCCGCGCAACGAATCCGGCGTGAATTGAGCCATCCATCCCGTGATCGCTCCGGAATAAAGCACGATCGAGAGTTCCGCGACCAGCAGGAGCGCCGTGGCAACTCCCAAGTGAGCGGGGGAAAGCAAAAGCAAGGCAGCACCCAGGCAAATCGCCGAGACCGCCGCGGTCAGCCACGAGTAGGCTCGGCGCGTCAGCCCCGTGTCCATCAGCGGTTGCAGCAGAAAGCCCCAGAAGGTTGGCGACATCACCGTGGCGCTCACGGCGGCTACTTTGTAAAGAGGGATGCCCAGATGGGTCAGCAGAAAAGGCAGAGCCGTGATGGTGAACCCCACCACCAGGCCAAACGGAAAAAGCGACATGCCAACGATCCACGACGCCGGTATGTTCGTTCGGTCTGACTTCGCGCCGCGATTTCCGGTCAAAACTCCTCCCAATTGCCAGTCGCAATGTCACGAGCAGAGTGCGGTTGTGCGCCGCGCCATACTAGTGTGACTGGCTGCGACAGCTCAAAGGTTTTCTGCGCCGGCGCCGGAGAACGGAAGGTTAAGTTCCAGTATATCTGGCGGCCATAGACTGGCGGTAGTACAGTAGCGTTCGTCGTCGGCGCAATCACAATGAAAAACCCCGCAGGCACTCCATGAAAAAAAACGCGCAGTCGCTCGGCATTGTTGTACGGCATCGTTTTTTCAATTTCCAAAGCGTGGCGATCGGTGCCCTGCTCCTCGGCGCTATTGGCTTGTCTTCGCCCGCGCGGGCGCAGAGCTTTTTCGAGAAGGGTTCCACTCCCAGCTTCACCGAGAGCCAGGCGGCGCGCGGGAAAACCGCCTACGACAACACTTGCTCCTCGTGCCACGGCGCGGATCTCGACGGTGGAGAGTTTGGCCCAGCCCTCAAAGGCTCTTCGTTTCAAAAGCAATGGGGACCGCAATCGGCGGCCGCGCTCTTTTCGTACATGGTTCAAAAGATGCCGCCCGCAGCCCCGGGAGCGATCGGCAACCAGGCGTACGCCGATTTGGAAGCGTACATTCTTCAGGCCAACGGAGTCTCGCCGGGCGCGAAGGAACTCACTGCGGCGGAGTTGACCGGCGTGGGCGCTCAGGGCGCGGCGGCGGCAAAAGGCTTTCAGCCGGACGTGCTCCCATCCATGGCGAATCGCGACGCAACCTATAAAGCGGTGATGGCGCAGCGCGCGGCCGAACTGCAAAAAATCACGCCCGTCACGAACGAGATGCTCGATCATCCGTCGAGCGGCGATTGGCTGATGTGGCGGCGCACTTACAGCGGCTTGGGCTTCAGCCCCCTCGATCAGATCAACAAATCGAACGTCAGCAATCTGCGCCTTGACTGGAGCCTTGCATTGCCGCTGAGCGCGAACGAGATCACGCCGCTCGTCCATGATGGCGTGATTTTCATCGAGAGCGGCAGCACGGTCGAAGCGCTCGACGCGGCGAAAGGCGATTTGCTCTGGAAATACGTGCGGCCGCTGCCGGGCGTACTGCTTGACGGAAAAGAGTCGGTGGTCCGCGGCCTCGCCATCTATCAGGACAAGCTCTTCGTTCCCACCGCCGACGGGCACATCGTCGCGCTCGATGTGAAGACCGGCAAGCTTCTGTGGGACCATCAGATCGTGGTGCCAATCACGGGCGTCTACGCGCATTCCAATCGCGACTACCGCGTGGGCGGCCCGCCGATCGTGGTCCACGGCAAGGTGCTCATCGGCGTCAGCTTGGGCATTGCGAATCCGGACGGTGGCTGCTTCATCGTTGGACTGGATGCCAACACCGGCCGTGAGGTCTGGCGCTTCCACACGATCGCCCGTCCCGGCCAGCCCGGCGGCGATAGCTGGAACGGAGCGCCCGTCGACCAGCGCTTCGGCGCGTCCATTTGGACCACCGGCAGCTACGACCCCAAGCGGAACCTCGTTTACTTCGGCACCGGCAACACCTACGACGTCGGCACGCTGTTGCTTCCGCATGCGCAAAAGGGCGCGTCGAACGACGCGCTGTACACCGAATCCACCCTGGCGCTCGATCCCGATACCGGCAAGCTGGCGTGGTATTACCAGCACATGAACCGCGATGTGTGGGATCTCGATTGGGTGTTCGAGCAGTTGCTCGTCACGCTTCCGGTCCATGGCAAACCGACAGATCTGGTCGTTACCGGCGGAAAGATGGCGATCTTCGACGCGGTGAACCGGGCCAATGGCAAGTACGAATTTTCGAAAGACCTTGGCTTGCAAACATTGGTGAGCGCGACCGATCCGAAAACCGGAAGGAAAATCATCAATCCGAAGTTTGAGCCGAAGGCCAACAAAACCTTCTTCATCTGCCCGGACTCGAACGGGGCCAGAAACTGGCCCGCCACTTCCTACGATCCCGCGACGCACATTCTGTACGTGGGGCTCTCCGAGAACTGCATGGATTACACGTGGGTCCCGCGCTCTCCCGCGGAAACGGCAAAAGGCGGGCTCGACATTCGCTTCATACTGCGCCCGCGTCCGCACAGCGACGGCAAAATGGGACGCATCGACGCCGTGAACCTGGAAACGAAAAAAGTCGTCTGGATGAAACGCCAGCGCGCGCCCATCGCCAGCGCCATGCTTGCCACGGCAGGCGGAGTCGTCTTCGCCGGCTCGCAGAACCGGGAGTTCACCGCCTACGACGCGGCCACTGGCAAGGCGCTCTGGAAAGCCGGATTGAACGCAACGCCGAGTTCCTATCCGATCTCGTATTCCGTGGACGGCACGCAGTACATCGCCGTCGTTGCCGGCGGAGGCAGCCCTCTCGACGCGGGCGGGCACAGCTTGGCGCCCGAGCTTGAAAATCCCGCGGGCGGCACCACCCTCTGGATTTTCAAGCTGCCGAAAGCCGCCGCCGCACCCCGCCGCTAACCTCTGCGCGGTACTGAAGAGCGGCTTTGAAACCGGGCGGCGTCCCCGGAGGCATCTCGTGAGCGCGCTCGTTATCGCGCCTGTGCTCGCGAAGGAGCAGCCGCACTTTTTCCAGGTCGCCAAGAACCGCGCTCGACGTTCTGGAGTCTGGATGCCAGAGACTGGAGGCCAGACCAGGACGCACTCTGAATTTTTCCGCGAAAACTGTGCGTGAGTGCTTGCGCCGGGACGTTCCGGGTAAGCAGGGGCGCCGTCGTTTATTTTCAACAAGTTAGGCGCGTTTTTACTCGAATGACTGTTCCGGGTAAAACGCGCTGGTTTTGACGCGGCAGTGGTGCACAAGAAGCGGAAACGAGTTGCGGTGTTCAGCACAGGCACGCCGGTTGATGCTGGCTTGTCCCGATAGCGAGTTTCAGCGATGCGGTTCATTCGTCTGTTTGTCGATTCGTCCTCGCGGCCGGCCTTCACCGAGTGGCCTGCGATTGCTGTTGATCGATCTCCGACTGTTTCGAATTTCGGAGACCGCTTACAGCTCATGCCGACGGTAGCGCAACGCGCGCGGAAATCTCTACTGGCCTGAGGGACAGTTCTGGTACCGGCTGGATTTTTCGCCGTGGAGCAGCGAAGCCGTCGAGCCGGCCCGTGGGCCCGCGGCGAAGAATCGCTCAGCCTCTCCGTCGGCCGAACAGGTGGCCGATCGTGTAGTCGAGTCCCACCCGCAGAACGAAGCGGTCGCTCGCGTGGGAAAGGCCGAAGGTTGGTTCGAGGCGAAAGCGCAAGCGGGGAGTAATCGAATAGCTGAGCACCGGGCCAAGGTATTGCTGCTCGCGGTGCCAGAAAAAGCCGAACTGCTGCGTGTCGCCGAGGCCGCCCACCATTTCGAGGCCGTAGCCGAGCCGCTGGAAAGAGAGCCGCGGCGGGGCGATGGATCTGGCGCCCATGCCGTTCATTCCGTTCATGCCGTTCATGCCAGCCATGTCTGCCATGGCGTTCCAGCGGGGCTGCCGAAAGAGTCCCCCGGCATAACCGAAATAGTCATTGTGGTTCTGGAAGTCGAACTCGGAAACGAAATTGAAGGTGAAATTGAGCCGGCCCCAATTGTGATAGGTGATGACGCGCTGCTCAAGGGTGTGGGCGGGGAGGTTGCGGGCAACGTGGAGCGGCTGGGTGAGATCGGAGACGCCGAAACCGCTGACCTCCATCTTGTAGAGCGAAGCCTGATTGAGATCCTCGTACTCCGCATACAGGGTGAAGTGGAAACGACGATCGTGAGGGAAGAGTTGGTAGTAGGTGTTGAAGCGGACTCCGCCAAAAGTATTGTCGAGGCCACGGATCTTCTGCCCCTCGGCCATGAAGCCGACGGTCCAGCGGTTGGTGACGCCGTATTCAGCCATGCCCATGTAAGTGAGGTAATCGGGACCGACGCGAGCCAGTTGGTAGTCGGGCAGCAGCATGAGCATCAGATGGTCCTTGGGCATGGTGTTGCCGACGGCGGTGAAATAGGGGTTCATCTGTGCGCGCGCTGGCCGAGCTCCTGCCGCCGCGCAGAAACAGATCAGCAGTCCGAAAAAGAATCCACACTTCGATCGGCCGTCCCACCGCTCGCGTACGTTCCTGAAGAAATCCCTGCGGCTCCTACTCATGGCGATTCGCTCCTTGTCCCTTCACCGTGGGCATGCTTGATTTGGTGGAAACACCGGGTCCCCATTCCTGCTCGACCGCCGGTGGTAGATGCTGGATGTGGGCCAGAAATGAGGTGAGTTTCCAGATGTCGCTTTCGCTGAGGACTTTGTTCCAGCCGGGCATACCGGTCCAGCGAACTCCGCTCTCGATGATGTAGAAATTTTCGTTTTCGGGCATGTCGGGCGCGTCTTCGAGGAATTGCGGAGCAGGCGGATACAACGTCAAGCCGACCGCGCTTCGAGGATTCGCACGATCGCCGTGGCAAACGGCGCAATGAGCCTCGTAAATGTTGAGACCCATACCAACGTTCTCGACGTTGGCCCCTAACGGATTCTGGCGCCGCGGCGCGCGCCTCTCCACCGATGCATCCAAAAACTTCATGGCAAGGTCGACTTCAAACCGCGATGGCTGTTGGCTCGCTCTGGGATCCAGGAGCCCCAGACGTAGAAAGAAATAGGCCCCGCCAACCAGAACCACGATGGCTAGCAACCCTCCAAGCAATAAATTCTTCACGATGCCTCCCTGAGGAACTGCAGACAGCAATTCCTCTATTCCTGAGTGATCGGTCTTCCGGAGACGCAGCGGTCAAGAAGACTCTCAGCAGCTCGAATGGCAATAGGAGATTGGACGGGCGAATTGGCCGAGGCTAGATGCGAAGGAGGGTCAGTTTACTGCAAATGGATCGACCAGACTGAAAACCGGGCGGCGAATGCGTGGGAGAACTTGCGCCCAGTGCGAGCGGCACCGCTACCGACGTAACCGCAGCGAGCAGCGATTGTACAAGAGAGACCGATTGGCAAAGTTGCACTTGCCCCGGCCCCTCGACACACTTCATCGGTTGGAGGCTGGCGGGACAGCGCGAATGCGGACTCGCCGGTCCGCCTGGACCGCCGCTACGCACCGAACTCGAGAACGCGATTTCCCCTGGCGAAGTCTGCCCTGCGACTTGAGGGCAATCATCCTCCGCGCAAAGCGCTTCGCAGACCGTCCTGTAAACACCCGCCGTATTCCAAAGCAGGATCAGCAGTACGACGACGATCTGGCGAAGAGAGCGAGCCATGTCCTTGAAGTCCCCCGCCAGTCTACGCGCACCCCCTGGCAGCGTCAAGGCAGGTCCTTCGGCCATCAGTGAGAGGCTTCTCTCAGGTTCCAGTCCTAAGAGCCTGATCGCGCTATCTGCGGGGCGTGCCGAGAGATTGGGCCGCTGCGCCTAGAATCCGCGTACTCCTGGTCATCACCAGGAGGCCAAACACCACATCGAACCGTTTAATTGCAGCGTGGAGGAAGAGACAGTCTGGACGGCGGAATATCGCAGCTTCGAAGAAGCGCGAACCAGCATCGCCCGTTGGATCGAAGAGTACAATCACAACCGGTCCCATCGCGGAGTCCGAGATCGCACTCCGCAGGGGGCCTTCTTGGCTTTCAAAGCTGTACTAAGTTTCGAGGCGCTGATTGCAGCGGAAGGAAAACCTGTTTGATGTTACAAAAGTAGCGGGTGAGCCTGTAAGCCGGATTCTGTGCGCTGCGCGGCGCGCATCCGATTCGCATCGGGACGCACAACGCGGCGCGGCGATCATTCCTCTAGGTCCCGGATCGCTCCGGGACTCCAGCAGCCTACCCGAGGGTCGCAGCCACATTCTTTCGAACGCGGCATACGGGCCGGGCCAGCCCTCCCCTCCTATTTGGCCTTGCTCCACGCGGGGTTTTCCGTGCCCCGGATGTTGCCATCCGGGCGGTGGGCTCTTACCCCACCTTTTCACCCTTACCAAATGCCGCTCGACCAAAACTGGCAAGCTCCACGGTTTCCCGCAAGCCTGCCGCCGAGGTGCAAGCCGCACCGGCGGTTTATTTTCTGTGGCACTTTCCGTAGCCGCGTTCCCTGCCGCGAGCTTTCGCCCGCAAAATCTCAGGGACCGGCCCCCTGGCGTTACCAGGCGCGTTGCCCCATCGTGGCCGGCTCTTGCGAGTTCACCACGACCGGAGTCCGGACTTTCCTCCCGCCCACTCCAAGCTCCGAAGAACCCGGAACGAGCCGGCGATCACCCGGCTCACCCGCTACTATCATTATACTTGCGGCTCGGCCGAACTCCAAAGACGGGTCCGCGCCTAGCGAACATCGCGCTCCGCGGCGTTTCTAGCAGGGTGCTGCAAAACGGATGATTTTCGAGATGAGGACGGAGTTCAGGGCAAAGTGGCAGGCGAGCAGGGGGCCGTGTAAAACTTCTCGCAGTCGCATTTTGTCTTTCGGCACTGCGCCCTGCTCTCGATCCTGTCTATGTAGCGGCCTCCAGATGGGCCAAGCGCAGCAGGTTGAACGCTGCAGCCCACAGGTAGGCTACCTGCTGAATCTTCCAGCGGCCCACGTGACGCACTTTGCGCAGCCCGCCAGCTTGCTTCATCCAGCCGAACATCTGCTCGATCTTCTTTCGTGCTCGCTGACTCAGCGCATATCCCTGGGTCTTCATCCGCCGCAGCATGCGGCGGCGCGCGTCTCCTGCGGGACCTTGGCTGATCACGCGCTCCGCGGTGAGCGGCACGTGCGGCGTGACGTGCAGGTCTTCTTCCAGCGTGCGCAAAAACTCGCCCGCCTCGAATCCGCGGTCGGCACCCACGGTCTTGGGCTTGATGCCGTGCCGCCGCGCCAAGCGCCGCAACAGCTTTTCCGCCGTGTCTCGCTCGGCGTGCCCGTCAGCCACGGCGATGGCGATGTCCAAGCACAGCCCATGCCGGTTCTCCATCAAGGCGTGCCCGCTGTGGCAGAGCAGCGCCGCCATGCCCTTGCTCTTCCGCGCCAACCGCGCCTCGGGATCGGTCGTAGACTGATGCGTTTCATTGCGGCGCTTCTCGCCGCGAAAATCCACCGAAGGATTGCTGCCGTCTTGGGCGGGCGGCTTGTTCACCGGCTCTTCCTTGGGACGAAAACTTTTCAGCGAGGCCCAGGACTGGATCAGCGTCCCGTCCACGGTGAAGTGATCGTTCGAGGCGTACTGCTCGACCAGCGCGCTGGCCACCACGCGTTCAAAAAACTTCTGCACCAGCCCGTGCCGCTCGAAGCGCTCGCGATTGTGGGTGAACGCCGTGGCATCCCACACCGCTTGGTCCGCGTCCAGATCGCAGAACCAGCGGTACAGCAAGTTCCAGTTGATCGCGTCCACCAGACGCCGCTCCGAGGGAATCGAGTACAGCGCTTGCAGCAACAGCGCCTTCAGCAGCGCCTCCGGCGGAATCCCCGGACGCCCCGTTTCGCTGTACGCCGCATCGAACACGCGCTGCATCTGCTTCAGCACCTCGTCGGCACGGCGCTTGATCGCGCGCAGAGGATGATCTTTTGGCAGCCGCTCTTCCGTGTTGGCCACGAAAAACATCGGATTCTGCAATTTGGGATTTCCGCGCACGAAGTGCTCCTGTTTTTCAGAGAATCGCCGCACAAATTGCGGCGTTCAAGCTTCGTGCAAACTAAACTGCAATCACAGCTCCAAACACGGAGTTTTGCAGCACCCTGCTAGGGCCGCCAAATCGCCGCCCCGGCCCTAGAGTCGAGCCCGCCCGCTCCGGCCGCTCAGCGCCCATTGTGAAGCTTCACAGGCCTATTCCTTGAACCGGCCGCGGTCGGAGTTTGTACCCTCCCGAAAGGCTCCAGATTTTTTTGACGGAAAACTGCGGTTTGATTCCTGCTGAGTGGGTGTTTGGGGTTGCGCTGCTCAGCCTATTTTGATGCCAGCAGCTTTTCGAATTGCGCTTCGTCGAGGATGGGCACGCCGAGCGACTTGGCCTTGTCGAATTTCGAGCCGGGATCGGCGCCCACGACCACGTAGCTGGTCTTTTTGCTGACAGACGATCCCGCCTTGCCGCCGTGCGACGCCACCAGCGCTTCGGCCTCTTCGCGCGTGCGGTTCGCCAGCGTGCCGGTGAAGACGAACGTCATCCCCGCGAATTTCGTGCCTTTCGGCGCGGCGCGCTCTTCCTTCATCATCACGCCGACGGCGCGCAGATGGTCGATCAGCTTGCGATTCGCGCTTTCGGAGAAAAATTCCATCACGCCCTGCGCGATCTTCGGGCCGATTTCCTCCACTTCCAGCAATTCCTCTTCGCTCGCGTCGCGCAGCTTTTCCATCGACCCGAAATGCGCGGCCAGCAGCTGCGCGGTGCGTTCGCCCACAAACGGGATGCCGATCGCATACGTCAGCCGCGCCAGGCCCGCTTTCTTGCTGCCCTCGATCTCGTCCAGCAGATTCTGCGCCGATTTTTCGGCCATGCGCTCAAGCCCGGAAAGCGTTTTCAGGTCGAGCTTGTAGAGATCGGCGAAATCGTCCACCAGATCGTGCTCGATCAGCTGATCGACGATCTTTTCGCCCAGCCCGTCGATATTCATCGCGTGGCGGCTGGCGAAATGCAGGATCGATTCGCGCCGCCGCGCCGGGCACGACACGTTGACGCACCGGTACGCCACTTCCCCTTCGCGCCGGTGAACGCGCGTGCCGCACACCGGGCACTTCTCCGGCATGTGGAATTCTCTCTCTTCCTTCCCGTGCTTCACCACTTTCAGCACGTGCGGGATCACTTCGCCGGCGCGCTCCACCAGCACCGTATCTCCCTCGTGCACGCCGAGCCGCTCGATTTCGTCCATGTTGTGCAGCGTGGATTTCGACACCGTCACGCCGCCGATCTGCACCGGCTCGAACACCGCAAACGGCGTCAGCACGCCGGTGCGCCCCACGCTCACCTGAATTTCGCGGATCACCGTGGTTTCCTGGTGTGCCGGATATTTGTACGCCAGCGCCCAGCGCGGCGCTTTGGACGTGAACCCCAGCTCGTTCTGCAGCGACACTTCATCGACCTTGATCACGATGCCGTCGATTTCGTACGCCAGCTTTTCGCGCTTCGATTCCCAGCTGTTGATGTAGCGCTCCACTTCCTCGATCGAATGGCACAGCTTCCAGTCATCGCTGGCTTTGAAATGAAGCGTCTTCAGCGCCGCCAGCTCTTCCGACAGGCGCTTCTTCGCGGCGCGCCCGTCCACCAGCAGGTAGTACGCAAAAAAATCCAGCTTGCGCGACGCGGTGATCCGCGAGTCGAGCACGCGAATCGAACCCGCCGCCGCGTTGCGCGGATTGGCGAAAATCTTTCCGCCCTGCTCTTCCTGCTGCCGGTTCATTTCCTGGAACGCCTGCCGCGTCATGATCGCTTCGCCGCGCACTTCGAAGTTCCCGTGCAGCCCGGCTTTCTTCAGCAGCGCGGAATCGATCGTCAGCGGAATGGTGCGAATCGTTTTCACGTTCGGCGTCACGTCCTCGCCGGTGATGCCGTCGCCGCGCGTCACGCCGCGAACCAGCTTCCCCCCTTCGTAAATCAACGACATGCTCAGCCCGTCGAATTTATGCTCGGCGATGTAATCGACCTTCTCGCGCCCGGTGATCTCGCGCACTCGCCGGTCGAAATCGCGCAATGTCTCGAACGAGAAAGCGTTGTCCAGGCTGACCATCGGCGTGTTGTGCCGCACTTCCTGAAACCCCTCGCGGGGCGCGCCACCGGCCCGCTGCGTCGGCGAATCCGGCGTGACCAGCTCCGGATGCTGCGCTTCCAGATCTTTCAGCCGGTTCATTAGCCGGTCGAACGCGGCATCGGAAATTTCGGGATTGTCCTCGACAAAATAGAGATATTCGTGGCGGCGAATCTCGTCGCGCAGGCGTTCGATTTCCTTGGACGCTTCGCGGGAATGGGAAGTTTTCGTCGAAGCCATGCGTGCCTCGGGGAGCATCCGCCCCTTCGTCTGGGTTCCCCGGCGAGCGCTCTTTGCGCGCTGGGGTCGGAGCGGGATGCGGTCAGCTCAAGCGCCGAGTAGTATACAATGCCCTGCTAGAGTGCGCCTTCAGGACCAAACCCATGCCGAACGCTATTAAGGACGCTCTGCTTATCTACAACCCGACCAGCGGCCGCCGTCGCAATCGCCGCTTCGCGGAAATCGAGCACGCCGTCCGCATCCTGAAAGAAGCCGGCATCACCACCGAGCTGGCGCCCACCTTCGCGCCCAATAGCGCCACGAAAATCGCCCGGCATGCCTCCGAGCAGCGCCGTGGCATGGTGATCGCCTGCGGCGGCGACGGCACCATCAACGAAGTCGTGAACGGCTTGGCCGGCACGCAGACTCCCATGGCCATCCTGCCCGCCGGCACCGCCAACATCCTCGCCAAAGAGCTGCGCATCCCGTGGGACATTCCCCACGCCGCGCGCCTGATCCCCAATGCCAATATCCGCCGCATCGCGCTGGGCATCGCCGTCCCGCTCAACGGCAACTTTTCCGACGCCATGCCGCGCCAGGGCCGTTACTTTCTTTCCGTTGGCGGCGCGGGTCCGGACGGCGCCATCGTCAACGGCGTTCACGCCGGGCTCAAAAAGCGCGCCGGAATTCTGGCGTATTGGGCGGAGGGCATGAAACAGCTCTTGAGCTACAACTTCGCCGAAATCCGCGTGCAGTCCGATGGCCACGAGCGCCGCGCCACCATCATCGTCGTCGGCCGGACCAAACACTACGGCGGCCCGTTCCAAATCACCACCGGCGCGGATTTGTTCGAGGACAGCTTCGAAATTCTCACTTATTCGAAGCGCAGCCGCTTGGCCTACGCTGCGTGCCTTCCGGCGCTCTGGCTCGGCCAGTTGCGCAAGCGCGAAGGCATCGAAGCCTGGAAGGCCACCGATTCGATTTGCGAGCCCGCCGATGGGCATCCGGTGTACGCTCAGGTGGACGGCGAGCCGGTGGGATCGCTGCCGCTCTCTTTTCGCATCGTGCCCGACGCGCTTTCGCTTTTGACGCCCGCCCCGCCCCAGCGCACGCCCGATTTGCATGCGCCGGGGACCCCGACGTAGTGGGGCTTCGCGAGCCATTTTATGGAACCGTTTACGCACGCCTTTACGTCGCTGGCGCTCGGCAAATCGGGCGAACGCCGGCTTCCGCGCTTCGGCATTGCCATGCTCGTCGTCGCGGGCATCGCGCCCGATGTCGATTACGCCAGCTATTTCGGCGGCCCGGGCGTCTTCTTCCGGCTGCATCGCACGCTGCTGCACTCGCTGCTGGGCGGAGCGTTGCTCGCGTGTGTGCTCGCGGCTGGGTTCTACGTGCTCGATAAGAAATGGCCGCGCTCGCACGTGGCGCAGGACAAGTCCTATCCTCCGCTCGCTTTCGGCGCCGCGCTGGCGGTCTGCGCCGCCGGCATCGCCGGACACATCCTGCTCGACGTGGCCAGCGGCGAAGGCGTGCAGCTGCTTTGGCCTTTCCGCTCCGGCTGGTACCGCTGGAATCTCGACGGCAATCTCGATCCCTGGCTTCTGCTGATCCTGATCGCGGGCCTGCTGCTGCCGCTGCTGTTCCGCCTGGTGAACGAAGAAGTGGGCGATCGCCGCAAAGGAAAGGGCGGGACGCGCGCGGCCGTGATCACGCTGCTCCTGGTCGTCGGCTATTTCGGCTGGCGCGCGCATCTGCACGGCGAAGCCGTCGATCTTTTGTTGTCGAACGAATATCATCGCCACGTGGCGCTGTCGGCCGCGGCTTTCCCCGACGCCTCCACGCCATTCGATTGGCGCGGCGTCGTCGTCACCGACAACACCGTGGAAGAAATGGACGTGCCGCTCGGGCCGCATGCCGATTTCGACCCCGCTCGCAGCCGCACGCGCTTCAAGCCCGATGATTCCAAGGTTCTCGAAGCCGGACGCAGAACCGCGGACGCCCAAAAGTTTCTGGCCTCTGCCACTGTGCCCTTCGCCAGCGTCACGCAGCTTGAAGACGGCTACCGCTTCGAAATCCACGACCTCCGCTTCGCCTCCGATGACTACGACCCCGCGAACATTTTTGTGCGCGTCGATTTCGATAGCCATCTGCGCGTGCGCAGCCAGGAATTTCTCTTCGCCTCTTCGCCGAATCCGTAATGCGCGGGGATTAAAAGCGCGTGGGAATTGGAACGCGCAAAGATCGGAAACACGCGGGCTCGAAACTACGCGGTCATCAGATGTCCGCGCGCGGCCCTCGGAACATCCAGCGCCCCGCGAGGTAGAGAATCGCCAGCGTGACGAACACCGATCCGGCGAGCATCGCTTCGTGCGACAGCGCGTAGCGCAGAATCAACGGGCCGTAACGCACCGCCAAAATTCCCTCGGCGAAGTAGCGCAGGCTGCGGCCCAGCAGCAGCGCGATCACGAACGTCCGCAGCGGCACCTGAAACACGCCGTCCGCCAGCACGAAAACTTTAAATGGAAATGGCGGAGGCAAAATCGCCGGAACGAACGTGCTCAGAAACGCATTGCGCTGCACCCAGCCCCGGACGCGTTTCGCTCCGCCGCGCGCGTGACGCTTGAAATACGCTTCGCCGCCTTTTTTCGCCAGCAGGTAGAGCCATACGCAGCCCGCCGAGAGACCCGAGCGCCGCCATGGCACAGTAGTAAGGCATGCGCGCCGGCCGCTGGATCGAGCTTTCGATCACCAGCGCGTCCGCCACAAAGGGAAAGGACAAAACCGAGGAGTCCAGGAAGGCCACCATGAAGATGCCGCCGCCTCCGAGGATCGCGACGAGCTTCTGCAGCCAATGCGGCAGCTTCACTTGTTGCATGTTGCGGGGAAATCCTCCGTAGGACCGCGCCGATTGTAGCAGACTTTTTCTCGCGCACCGCCGAAGAACGCTCGCATCAAATTGCTCAATCGCAAACTCTCGGCTAAAATCCTCGCTTGAGCAATTTTCCGCAAACTTCTCAGCTTCTCTCCGGATTGAACGAGGGCCAGCGCGAAGCCGTGCTCGCCACGGAAGGTCCCGTGCTCGTTCTCGCCGGCGCCGGCACGGGCAAAACGCGCGCGATCACCTACCGCGCCGCCTATCTGATCGAGCGCGGTGTGCCTCCCGGCGCGATCCTGGCGGTCACCTTCACCAACAAAGCCGCCGACGTGATGAAGCAGCGCATCGCCGATCTGCTGCGTTCGGTGGGCGGCAACGCTTCGGACATGTGGGTTTCCACATTTCACAGCTTCTGCGCGCGCCTGCTGCGCCGCGAATCGCGCCACCTGGGCCTGCCGCGCGATTTCGCCATCTACGACGACGACGATCAGACCGCGGCCGTGAAGCGCGCGCTCGTACAGCTCGATTTTTCGACCGACGATTACCCTCCGCGCAGCGTGCGCGCCCAGATCAGCCACGCCAAGAATCACGGCATCGCGCCCGACGAAATGGCCTCGCAAGCCTCGCAAGCCGGCAATCACGACCGCCAGGACGTGGCGAAACTTTTCGCCGCCTACGAAGAAATCCTTCGCCGCGCCGCCGCCGTCGATTTCGACGACCTGCTTCTGCTCGCCGTCAAGGTTCTTCGCGAGCATCCCGACGTGCGCGCCGCCTGGAACAGCCGCTTTCAATACATCATGGTTGACGAATTTCAGGACACCAACGCGGCCCAGGAAGAGCTGGTCCGCCTGCTCGCCGGACCGCAAAAGGACGTCTGCGTGGTCGGCGACGAAGATCAGTCGATCTACGGCTGGCGCGGCGCCCGAGCCGGCAATCTGAAGCGCTTCACCGAGGATTTCCCGAAAGCGAAGATCATCCGTCTGGAAGAAAACTACCGCTCCACGCAAACGATTCTCGACGCCGCCGCTGCCGTGGTGCAAAACAACTCCGAGCGCCTGGGAAAAAATCTGCGCTCCACCGCCGGCTCGGGCGCGCCTTTGAAATTTTTCGAAGCCACCGATTCATCCGCCGAGGCCGATTACATCTGCGGCCAGATCGCCTCGCTCGGGCGCGAAGATCCCGGCGCCCACGTGGCCGTGCTCTATCGCACCGGAGCGCAATCGCGCGCGTTTGAAGAAGTGCTGCGCCGCTTCGGCATCCGCCATCGCGTGGTCGGCGGATTCAGCTTTTACGAACGCGCCGAAGTGCGCAACGCGCTCGCCTACGTGCGCCTGCTCTTCCATCCCGAGGACAATATCGCGCTGCTCCGCGTGCTCAACGTCCCGCCGCGCGGCATCGGCGCCGCCACCGTGGCCGCCCTCGAAGCGCGCGCCCGCGAAATGGGAAAATCTCTGTGGGACGCCATCGCTTCCGGCGAACTCGCGCCCGGCAAAAAATTCCCCGCCGCGCTGAAATCCTTCTACGAAATGATGGAAGGCCTGCGCGAGGAATGCCGCGAGCTGCCGCCGTCCTCCATGATCGAGCGCGTGCTCGACCGCACCGGCTATCTCAATTGGATCGAGCAGCAGGACAATCTGGAGCACTCCTCCCGCGCCGAGAATTTGCGCGAACTTTCGAACGCCATGGCCGAGGCCACCGAGCAGGGCCAAACGCTCGAAGACCTGCTCGACCACGCCGCGCTCGTCAGCGACTCCGACCAATACGATGAATCCGCCACCGTCTCGCTGATGACCCTGCACAGCGCCAAGGGGCTCGAATTCGACGCCGTGTTTCTCGCCGGCCTCGAAGAGGGCTTGCTGCCGCACAGCCGCTCCTTCAACACCACCGCCGAAATCGAGGAAGAGCGCCGCCTGTTTTACGTCGGCATGACCCGCGCGAAAAAATCGCTGGTCGTCTCGCGCGCCGTCTATCGCCGCACCTACGGCGAGGAACGCTTGCGCGCCTCGCTGCCCTCCCGCTTTCTCGCCGAAATTCCGGCCGAGCTGATCGAAGCCGCCGCCGGTTCGCAATCCGAGCCCGGCGAAACGCGCCGCTACGAGCCCGATCCGGAATTTTCATCGGGCTATGAGTATGGCCGCTCGCCGTCCGGCTACGGCCAATCGGGCTACGGCCGTACGTCGTCGCGCTCGTCCTATGGCCGCCCGCCATCGGGAGGCACGGCCAAGCCCGCCACTTCGAAAGATCCGCTCGTGGGCAAGCGCGTCCGCCATCCGAAATACGGCCTCGGCACGATCATCGAAGTCGATGGCGAAGGCGAAGACCGCCGCCTCACCGTCAGCTTCCAGGATTACGGGCCCAAGAGACTCGTCGAACGCTATGCGCATCTACAGCTCGCATAGGCGCTCCCGCCGAAATCGCTTCGTCCGCGCCGCGATCGCTGTAATCTTGGTGAAAGTCGCGCCGGTGCACGCCGCCGGCCGGGAAATCGACCGGTTGCGCGGATGCTTCGTGCAAGGTAGAGTTTCCTCTCGCGCCGCGGAAGGTGCCGATTGGATCCACAGCTTTTCCGTACCAAAAGCATCGACCAGCTCATTTCAGACGCCGACCAGCCCGATAAACGGCTGAAGAAGTCGCTCGGCTGGGTCAGCCTCACCGCTCTTGGCGTCGGCGCGATCATCGGCAGCGGAATTTTCGTGCTCACCGGCACGGCTGCCGCGGGCGAATCGGTGCAGTTCCCTTCCATCCTGAAAGCGCCGCTGCTCGAAGTGCTGATGTACGGCCGCCACGCGCTCGGCGTCAGCGGACGCCCCGGCGCAGGCCCCGCCATCGCTCTTTCGTTTCTGATCGTCGCCGTGATCTGCGGCTTGGCGGGCCTTTGCTACGCCGAACTCGCCTCCATGATTCCCATCGCCGGCAGCGCGTATACGTACACTTACGCCACGCTCGGCGAGCTCATCGCGTGGATCATTGGCTGGGATCTGATCCTCGAGTACGCCGTCTCCAATATGGCCGTCGCCGTCGGTTTCTCGGCCTATATCAATAGCCTCCTCGATTCCTTCGGCCTGCGCTTGCCCGCCGTGCTGAGCACGCCCGCCTATTCGCCCGCAACCGGCTGGGAGCTGCACTTCAACATCATGGGCTTCGTCATCGTGATGCTGCTCACCGTGCTGCTGGTCGTCGGCATCCGCGAATCCTCCGGCGCCAATACCGTGATGGTCGCCATCAAGCTGCTCGCCATCGTGGTCTTCTGCGTCGCCGCCAGCAAATACATTCATCCTTCCAATTGGCATCCCTTCGCGCCCAACGGTTTTCAGGGCGTGCTCACCGGCGGAGCCATTGTCTTCTTCACCTACATCGGCTTCGACTCCGTTTCCACCGCCGCCGAGGAATGCAAAGACCCCAAGCGCGACCTGCCCATCGGCATTCTCATTTCTCTTTTCGTCTGCGCGTTTTTCTATATCGCCGTGGCGCTGGTGCTCACCGGCATCCAGCACTGGACCACCCTCGACAACGCCGCTCCCGTCGCCCACGCCCTCGAAGCCATCGGCCTCAACGGCGTGAATCGCTGGGTCACCGCCGGCGCGCTGCTGGGCATGATCTCGTCCATTCTCGTCTTTCAGCTCGGCCAGGCGCGCGTCTGGTTCGCCATGTCGCGCGACGGACTTCTTCCCCCGGCCTTTTCGCGCGTCCACAAAAAATTCCGCACGCCGGACGTAGCCACCTGGGTCGCCGGAATCGTGGTCGCCATTCCCGCCGGGATTTTCGACATCGGCACGCTCGCCGATCTCTCCAATATCGGCACGCTTTTCGCCTTCATTCTCGTCTCGCTGGCGGTGCTGATCCTCCGCAAAAAACAGCCCGACCGCCCGCGCGCCTTTCGCGTTCCCGGCAGCCCTTGGATTCCGATTGCGTCGGTCGTATGCTGTTTTATATTGATGGCGAGTCTTACAGTGGAAAATTGGCTGCGGTTCTTTATCTGGCTGATCATCGGCCTGTTCGTGTACTACTTCTACGGCCGCCGCCACAGCGCGCTCAGGTCCGAAAACATGATCGCGGCCACGCAAGGAGACGCCCCCTGATGCTCCGCCGCGTTTTTGCCGGCCTGCTGCCGCTCGTGCTGGCTCTCGTCGCCGTTCCCTGCGCGTTCGCCTGGGGACCCAACGCCGAGCGCCTCGTCACCAGCAAAGCCGTGGATACGCTGCCGCCCGAAATCGGCACTTTCTTCGACGCCAATCGCCGCTTCCTCGTTCAGCACGTCACCGATTCCGACGCCGCTTCCGAGCCCGATTCGCCGGCGTCGCACAACGACTACATCGATCTCGATCACTACGGCTCGTTCCCGTTTTCCGAGCTGCCGCGCAACTACGCCGCCGCCGTCCGCAAATACGGCAAGCGCACCGTAGACAAATACGGCCTCCTTCCCTGGCAAATCGGCGTCTGGAGCCAGAAGCTCACGCAGGATATCGAGGCCCGCGACTGGCAAAGCGCCAAAATTTCGGCAGCTACTCTGGCGCATTACGTCGCCGCGGCTCACGACCCCTTCAACACCACCATCAACGGCGACGGATCTCTTTCCAGTCAGCCCGGCGTCAATCAGCGCTTCGGCGGCGCCCTGGTCGATCGCTACCAGCTTTTCTTTTTCGTGAAGCCCAACGAAGCCACCTTCATCAAGGATCCCACCGACCACGCTTTCGAAATGGCCCTCAGCGCCCACGCCTGGCTCGAAAATATTCTCAACGCCGATCGCCTCGCGCATCAGGGCCTCAGCGGCTACACCGACGATTACTACGACCGCTTCTACGCGCAAGCCGGGGCCGTCCTGATCCGCCAGCTCTCCGACGCGTCCACCGACATCGGCTCCTACTGGATGACCGCCTGGATCAACGCCGGCCGCCCGCAGCTGCCGCCGAAGTAGCGCATGGCTTCCGTGCAGTCCACGTTCCTCACATCTCTTCCTAAAGCCGAACTGCATCTCCATCTCGAAGGCGCCATCCGCCCCGAAACCGCCGTCGAACTCGCCGCGCGACACGGCGCGGACATCAGCCTGGAAAAAGTCGCCGCGCGCTATCGGTTCTCCGACTTCGCCGGCTTCATCGAAACTTTCAAATGGGTCACCTCGCTACTGCGCGATCCCGAGGACTACGCCGTCATCACCCGCAATCTCCTGGAAGAGCTTCTCCGCCAGAATGTCGTTTACGCCGAAATCACCATCTCCGCCGGAGTCATGCTCCTGCGCAACCAGAGCATCGAAGCGAATTTCGCCGCGATCCATGAAGCCGCGCGGAGCGTCCGCTACCATCGCCTGCGCACCGCATGGATTCTCGATTGCGTCCGGCAGTTCGGCGCCGATCCCGCGATGCGGGTCGCCCGCGCCGCCGTGCAGCTTCAAAACTCCGGCGTCGTCGCCTTCGGCATGGGCGGCGACGAACTCGCCGTTCCCGCAGCCAATTTCCGCCCTGCCTTCGATTTCGCCCGCAGCCAGGGACTTCGCCTCGTCTGCCACGCCGGAGAACTCGGCGGCCCCGAATCGGTGCGCGAGGCCGTGGAAATTCTCGGCGCCGAACGCATCGGCCACGGCATCGCCCTCATGCACGATCCCGCGCTTGCCGAATCGCTGGCCGCGCGCCGCGTCGTGCTCGAAAACTGCCTCACCAGCAATCTCGCTACCGGCGCGCTCGCCAAGCAGACCGGCAACGCCGGCGCCTCGCTCGCCGATCATCCGCTGAAGAAATTTCTCGACGCCGGATCGCTCGTCACTCTCTCCACCGACGATCCCGCCATGTTCTCGACCGACTTGCTCACCGAATACTCGCGCGCCGCCGCGCTGGGCCTCTCGCCGCAGCAGCTCCTGCGCCTCGCCGAACAAAGCTTCTCCGCCGCATTCCTCCCGCCCGCCGAAAAGCGCAGCTACCTCGAAAATTTTCGCGCCGCCGCCCAATCCGCCGCCCTGTTATAATTCTTCGCTCGCCCCGGGGAGTATCGTTCGGCGGCTGCGAGGTCCTTGCGGGTGCCCCATCCTTCGCGCTTTTTTGCGAAGAGTGGAAGCGGTGTCCATTTTCGCCGCCGTCTTGTGTAGCACCGGCGTCTCGCCGGCGTTTTTGCGGTTTTATTTGGCATCGCCCGGCTGGTGCAAGCGCCGCCATTTGCCGCGCTTGAAATTTCCTTGTCATCCCGAACCCAGCCGCGCCTCTTGCGGATGGGGGTGAGGGATCTGCTTTTGCAGCAGCATTCAACTGAGGAGCCTTCATGAAAGCCCACGTCTGGGTCATGCCCAAGCCGACCGTGCTCGATCCCCAGGGACAAACCATTCAGCGCGCCCTCTCGTCTCTCGGCTTCGAGAAAATTCAGGAAGTGCGCCAGGGCAAATTCTTCGTCCTCGACCTCAACGGCCTCTCCCGCGACGAAGCCACCCACCAGGTCGAGCGCATCGCCAAGGAAGTCCTCACCAATCCCGTGATCGAGCAATTCCGCTTCGAAATCGTCGACTGACCCCGTTCAGCCGCTCGCGGTCCCGATCGGCGCGTTGCCGGAACTGGACGCTGCGCTTTGTGAGTTTTGCGTGTCAACGCTGCCAGCGCCCAAGCGGCCCATTCACCGTACTCGCCGGGCAACCCCCGCTTCGTGCGGTGTTATAGCAACGTGAAAATGTCACCCTAATGGCCCGATGAAAATGTCACCCCCTGAGAAGTTAACCACCGAGGTGGTGGAGTTTGTTTGGTCCGTGGTAAATGGTCACGTCTCCGTCGAGCGATTCGTAGAGGTGAACCTTGGCTCCGGCAAGGCTAAAGCGTTGTGGTTGGGGCGGGATTTGGAAGCGGCGTCCCGCCCATTGCACGACGTTGTCGTTGCCGACGGCGCGTTCGTGCAGGAAGCAGCAGATGCGGGTGAGATCCTGAGGAGCCAGACGCCAGGCTTTTTCGGTCTGGCGCGGGGCGCGGGCAAAGCGGCGGTTGTAGTCGGGAAGAAAGCGGCGCAGGACCTGATTGGCTGTGGCGATATCGGAGGCGCCGGCCAGGCGCAGTTCGCTGGTGAGGCGATCCTGAAAAGTGCCCCAGAGGCGTTCGATGCGACCTTTGGCTTGGGGGCTGCGGGCAGCGATGTAGGTGACACCGAGTTGGGCCAGGGCGCGGCCGAACTGAGTGGGCTGGCGTTTGCCGGCGAGTTGCTCTTCGGTCGACCAGTGATCGTCATTGCGGACGAAAATGCTGTGGCGATCGCCGTACAAGCTGAGGGGCACGCCGTAACGGCGCAGCAAGCGATGGAGCAGGCGGAAATAGCCGCGCGCGTCTTCGGTGGGGAAGAACTGGGCGACCAGGACTTTGCGGGTGGCATCGTCGAGGAAGCCGAGCAGGGCGAGTTCGGAGCCGCGATCTTCGAGCCAGCGGTGCAGGCTGGCGTCGAGCAGAAGCATTTCGCCTTCGCGGGCGCGGGCGAGACGGCGCTGACGATGAGAGGGGGCACGATGCTTGCGGGGCGAGCCGAGACCGTTGCTGCGCAGCAGCCGACGCAGGGTCTCGCGGCCGAGGGAAAGGCCTTCGACCTCGCGAAGCTTTTCGCAGAGATGATGGTCGTTGAAGCCGGCGTAGCGCGTGCGTGCCAGATCGAGGATGCGAGCGCGCACCTGCTCCGGCAGGCGGCGCGGGCTGGGTCGCCCGCGACTGGCGTGTGCCAGAGCCGCTGCGCTGCCTTGCCGGTAGCGGACTTTGAGGCGATGGACATGCCGAGGAGTAATTGCGAGCAGTTCCGCGGCTCTGGCACACGCCAGGTCTCCCTTGATGCAGGATGAAATCACAGCCACTCGTTGCAACTCTTTCTGGCTCAAGCGAAATGTCTCCCGGTTCATAGGGTGACATTTTCACTGGGCCGTTAAGGGGTGACAGAATTATTGGGCCAAGACAACCCCCGCTTCGTGCGGTCCCCATCGCCGTTCCGGCTGTGCTACGCTTAATCTTCCACGCCCTGCGGCGGCAGGCGCGTCCAATTCGCCCACGAAAGAGGTCCTACTGACATGTGCGGCATTGTTGGCTACATCGGCCCCAAGCGAGTCGTCCCTCTCATCCTCGACGGTCTGCGCCGCCTCGAATACCGCGGCTACGATTCCGCCGGCATCGCCGTGGTCGGCCAGAACGGTAAACTCGAAATCCGCCGCGCCTCCGGCAAGCTGCGCAATCTCGAAGAATCCATCAAAGGCACGCCGCTCGACGGCCTCTACGGCATCGGCCACACCCGCTGGGCCACGCACGGCCGCCCGACGGAAGAAAACGCGCATCCGCACCGCGACTGCACCGGCGAAATTGTCGTGGTGCACAACGGCATCATCGAAAACTACGTCGAGCTGAAGTCGCAGCTCATCGCCGAGGGCCACAAGTTCGTCACCGAGACGGACACCGAAATCATCGCCCACCTTCTCGAGAAGCTCTCGAAGGACTCCACGCTCGAGGAAGCCGTCCTCAAGGCCGTGAAGCTGATGGGCGGCTCCTACGCGCTGGTGGCCATCTCCGCGCGCGATCCGCAGAAAATCGTCGCCGCGCGCATGGGACCTCCCATCGTCCTCGGCATCGGCGAAGGCGAATTTTTCGTCGCCAGCGATATTCCCGCGATCCTGGCGCACACGCGCAACGTCTTCTTCCTCGGCGACGGTGAAATCGCCGTGGTCACGCCGCAGGGCGTGAAGCTCTTCGATTTCGAAAGCCAGCCCATCAGCCGCCCCACGCAACGCATTACCTGGGACCCCATCCAGGCCGAAAAGGGCGGGTTCAAGCATTTCATGCAGAAGGAAATTTTCGAGCAGCCGCGCGCCGTGCGCGACACGCTGCTCGGCCGCATCTCGCAGCAGACCGGAAAAGTCTTCCTGGATGAAATGCAGATCACCGAAGAGGACTTCCGCAATTTCCATTCGGTGAAGATCGTCGCCTGCGGCACCAGCTGGCACGCCGGGCTCGCCGGGAAATTCATGATCGAGCGGCTGGCCCATCTGCCGGTCGAAGTCGACTACGGCAGCGAATTCCGCTACCGCGATCCGATTCTCGACAAAAACACCCTGGTCATCGCCATCAGCCAGTCCGGCGAAACCGCGGACACCATCGCCGCCGAGCGCGAAGCGCGCCAGAAAAACGCCAAGATTCTCGCCATCTGCAACGTGGTCGGCTCGATGCTCACGCGCGAAGCGCAGGGCACCATCTACACGCATGCCGGCCCGGAAATCGGCGTCGCCTCCACCAAAGCCTTCACCGGCCAGCTCACCGCGCTCCTGCTCACCGCGCTGCATCTGGCGCAGGTCCGCGGAAAGCTCGGCAGGCCGGCATCGGAACACCTGATGCAAGAGCTCACGCGCGTTCCGCACAAAATTGCGGAAATTCTCGAACGCGACGCGCAAATTGAGGAACTGGCGCGCCAGCTTTTCCGCCACACCGATTTCCTCTACCTCGGCCGCGGCATTCATTTCCCGATCGCGCTCGAAGGCGCGCTCAAGCTCAAGGAAGTTTCCTACATTCACGCCGAAGGCTATCCCGCCGGCGAAATGAAGCATGGCCCCAACGCGCTGATCGACGAAAATCTTCCCGTGGTGGTAATCGCCACGCGCGACGAATCCGATCCCGCGTCCATGACCCGCTACGAGAAAACCGTCTCGAATTTGCAGGAAGTGAAAGCCCGCGACGGCATCGTCATCGCCGTCGTCAGCGAAGGCGACCGCCTGGCCCGCGAAAGCGCCAACCACGTCATCGAGGTTCCGGCCGCGCCCGACCTCCTCGCGCCCATCGTGGAAATCGTGCCGCTCCAGCTGCTCGCCTATCACATCGCCGTGCGCCGCGGCTGCGACGTCGATCAGCCGCGCAATCTCGCCAAATCGGTCACCGTCGAGTAAGCTCGTATGATGGGGAAATCGAAATTTGTTCCGCGCGCGGCCGCAGCGGTGGCGCGTTCGCGCTGCGCCGCCATTTTGATCGCGTTTCTCGCGCTTGCGATTTCCGTTTCCGCCGCGTCTGCTCCGCACTCGCCATTGCAGAACGCCTCAACTGGCCCGAGCGAAGCGGGCAGCGCCACGCTCACTTCCATCCAGGTCACCGGCTCCAAGCGCTTTACCCCCGCCCAAATCGCCGCCGCCACCGGCCTGCGCGTCGGATCGCAGGTCACCCGCGCGGACTTGCAGCAAGCGGCGAATGCGCTCGCGCAGCTTGGCCCCTTCTCTAACGTGCAGTATCGCTTCGCCAGCGAGCCCGCGGGCGTGGTACTGCAATTCCAGGTGGCGGATGCGCCCTCCGTTCCGGTCTTTTTCGACAACTTCCCCTGGTTCACCGATGACGAGCTCGACGCCGCCCTGCAAAAAGCCACGCCGCTTTTCGACGGATCCGCGCCCGAGCACGGCACGCTTCTCGATTCCATGGCCAACGCTCTTGGACTTTTCCTCGTCGCGCACGGATTGCCTGGAAATGTGTCTCACGTGCTCACCGCGCGTGTTTTCAGCAACCAGACGATGCAGGAATTTAAGGTCGACGACGCGGACGTGGACGTCGCCAGCATTAATTTCACCGATTCGCTGGCGCAAAACGATCGCGGTATTCACACACGCGTCTCGGACCTGATCGGGCGGCCGTACTCGCGCACCGCCATCGAGCTTTTCGAATTCGAGCAGGTTCGGCCCGTCTATCTCGCGCACGCCTACGTGCACGTGAAGTTCGATTCGCCCAAACCGCAGTTTACCGGCTCCGATCGCTCGCGCGTCGCCGTCACTGTTACCATTGATTCCGGCCCGCTATACCTATGGGGCGGCGTCTCGTGGACTGGTACGAGCGCCATTTCCGCCTCCGACCTGACCGCGATGACCAAGCTCGCGCCGGGCGATCCCGCCAACGGAATGACCATCGAAGCGGGCTGGCAGGCGGCGCAGGACGCGTTCGCGAATCTCGGCTACCTCGACGCGAAACTCACGCCCATGCCGCACTATGATGATGCCGCGAAGCGCGTCACCTACACGGTCTCGATCGACGAGGGACCGCAATACCGCATGGGCAAGCTGGTGCTCTCCGGACTTTCCATCGAAGGCGAGCGGCGCATTCGCGGCGCGTGGAAGATCGCGCCCGGAGAAATTTTCGACCGCGCCAAGTACGAGGAATTTCTTTCGCACGGAATTGCCAAGGCGTTCGAAGGCTTTCCGGCGCATTACGACAAAATCGGCCGCTACCTCGAAAAAAATAAAGACGGCACCGTGGACGTGATGATGGATTTCGAGTGAGTGAATCCGCGCTATACTGCGCCGGGAAAACTTATGGCATCTCCAGCCGCGGCACACAATCCGGCGAATGAATCGGTGGCGATCGAAAAAGAGCGGCGCCTGATCGAACGAATGCGCGCGCTCGGCTCCCTGCTCGTCGCGTTTTCCGGCGGCGCCGATTCCGCGTATCTCGCGTGGGCCGCGCATCAGGCGCTGGGCGATTCGGCGCTGGCCGTGACCGCTCTTTCCGCAAGCTACTCGCGCCACGATCGCGAACAAGCAGAAGCGTGCGCGCGCGCGGCCGGATTCCGCCACGAATTCATCCGCACGCAGGAATTCGCCAATCCTCTATACGTGGCCAACAACGCGGATCGTTGCTACCACTGCAAGGACGAGCTTTTCGACCGCATGGAAGCGCTCGCTCGCGAACGCAATTCCCGAGCCATCGCCTACGGCATCAACGCGGACGATACGCGCGATTTCCGCCCCGGCCATCGCGCCGCGCACGAGCATAAAATTCTCGCTCCACTTTTGGATGCGGGACTGGCGAAGCCGGAAATCCGGTTGCTATCGCAGCGCGCGGGATTGCCGACATGGGACCGTCCCGCGTCCGCGTGTCTTTCCTCGCGCATTCCTTACGGCACGGCCGTCACGCCCGAGCTGCTTGAAAAAATCGAGCGCGCGGAGTCGGTACTGCGCGAGCTGGGTTTCCGGCAATTTCGCGTTCGCGCGCATGGCGAACTCGCGCGCATCGAACTGGCGCAGGAGGAACTTTCGCGCGGCTTAGATCCGGCAAAGGCGCGCGAAATCGCAGCGCGATTGAAAGCGGCGGGATTCGCGTTCGTCACCCTCGATCTGGAAGGCTACCGCCAGGGCTCGCTCAATTCCCTGCTGCGCATCCAATCGCGTGCGGATGTCTAATCTGCGAATCGCTGGGCCAACGGAAAAAATGAGAGCTCGGCGTCAGCGGATGTTTGAGTCGGCGAGCGTGTTTTGCGCGGCGTCGCGCATCGCCACAATCGTGCCGACGTGGATTTGTACCGTGTCATCCAATTTGCGCGCGTATCCGCCGGCCAGCGTAATCGCCGCCGGCACTCCGTTGCGTTTCGCGTAGTCGAACACCAGCGCATCCCGCCGCGCCAGACCTTCCATCGTCAGCGCGAGTCCGCCAAGCTGATCTTCGCGGTACGGGTCGGCACCCGCCACGTAGAACAAAATCTGCGGCGCGAAATCCTGAAACGCGCGATGCAGATGTTTTTCCAAAATCGCCAGATAGTCTTCATCGCCGATGCCATCGGGCAGATTGATGTCGATCGTGGACGGCGGCTTCGGATACGGATAATTCCGCTCCTGATGGATGGAGAGGGTGAACACGTCGTCGTCGCCGCCGAAAATCGACGCCGTGCCATTCCCTTGATGGACGTCGGTATCGAGCACCATGGCGCGCGCGATACGCTTGTCGAATTGCAGGCGGCGAATGGCGATGGCCACGTCGTGAAGCACGCAGAAACCTTCGCCATGGTCGGCATAGGCGTGATGGAATCCGCCGCCGATGTTGGCGGCCCAGCCGTCCTGCAGCGCGCGGCGCCCCGCGAGAATCGAGCCGCCCGCGGCAAGCCACGCGGCCTCGACCAACTCCTTTGAATACGGCACTTCCAGCCGCATCACTTCTTCGCGGCTCAGCGTTCCGGTTTTCAGCTTGTGGACGTACTCCTGCGAGTGGACGCGCAGCACGTCTTCGTCGGAAGCGGGCTCGGGCGCGAGAAAGTCCTCGGGCGCGGCGATTTTCTCCGCGAGCAGGCGGTCGTGGATCATGCGGTATTTCCGCGACGGGAAAACGTGCTCGCCGAGATTCAGATCGTAGTCATCGCAATAGATCAGCTTGAATGGCAGCATGCTTTTCAAAGCCTAGCGCGAAGTTTTTTTGAACGCAATCGCGCTCGAACGCCGTCTTCGTTTTTACACCGTATTGAATCCAAGGGGAGCGATGTGCTAGTTTGCTAGCAATGCGACGTGTCCAGTCCGCGATCGTGATCGTTGCCATGCTGGCGATTCCGCTAGCGCTACTGGCAAGGACCGGGCCGTGCGCGCAGTCGCAGTGCAGCCGGCTCTGCGCTTTGATTTTGAGAAGCGCGCACGCCGAGCAAGGCAAGCACCAGCGCTGCATTTGCGGCATGACGCCGGGCAGCCAGCAATGCGCGGGCCATTCGGGACAGCAGACGCCCGACTTCGGACTGAATGCACCGATGCCTCCTACCATGCCATCGGCGCGCGTGGCGATCGCCGCCCCTGATTCCGAGCGCCGCGCTTCTGTTGCCGTTGCCGAATTCGCCTCCTCTGATTTTCGCTTCGAATTGCTCCAGCCTCCGCGCGCCTGACTCCCGATTCCGAACCAAGAATTTAATCTCGAAGGGAGTGCCATGCGTGCACGAGTGGTGTTTTTGCTCGCGGTGGTATCGTTGGTGTCCGCCGCAGCCGCGGTTGGAGCCGTGGTGGGAAGCGTACGTGGAATCGTACACGATCCGCAGCATCGCCCAATTTCCGGCGCGGAGGTTCGGCTCGATGCAGTTGGTTCGGCATGGTCGCAATCGGCGCAAACGAATGCGGACGGTGAATTCACGTTTCCAGCCGTCCCAGTGGGCGTTTATAACGTGACGGTCTCGGCGCCGAATTTTCAGAGCGTCGCGCAACGGGTGGAAGTGGCCGTGAATTCTTCGCCGATGATTCATTTCGTGCTGGCGCTTTCAAGCGTCACGCAGACAGCGACGGTGACGGCAGAAGCGGAAACCACAAACCCTCAATCGGCCACGCCGACGACTTTCGTGAGCCGCGGCGAGATCGCCCAGACTCCCGGCGCAGATCGCACCAACAGTTTGCAGATGATTACGGACTACGTCCCGGGCGCCTACATGACGCACGACATGCTGCACGTGCGCGGCGGGCACCAGGTGAGCTGGCTGATCGACGGCGTGCCGATTCCCAACACGAATATCGCCACGAATCTGGGGCCGCAAGTGGACCCGAAGGATATCGACTATCTGGACGTGCAGCGCGGCAGCTACAACGCCGCCTACGGAGACCGCACCTACGGCATATTCGACGTGATCCCGAAAAACGGGTTCGACATGAACAATCAAGGCGAACTGGCGGTGAGCTACGGAAACTTTTACCAGACCGACGACTATCTCAGCTTCGGAGGCCATTCCCAAAAGCTTGCGTACTACGCGAGCCTGGACGGAAATCGCAGCAATCTGGGCCTGGAAACGCCGATTGCGCAAATCTATCACGATGCCGAAAACGGGTTCGGAGGATTCGGTTCGCTGATGTACAACGCGGGCGCGAGCGACCAGCTGCGCGTGGTGGGTTCGCTGCGGCGCGATTTTTATCAGATTCCCTACGACCCGAACGACCAGAATGCCGATTTTCCGACCAGCGGTCTGCGCGACAGCCAGGAGGAAGGCGACGGGTACGCGCTGGTCTCGTGGATCCACACGTTCAGCGCCAGCGCGGTGCTGACCCTTTCTCCCTTTTATCATTACAACAGCACGAATTACCGCAGTTTGCCGAACGACACGCCGATCGCCACCACCGACGAGCGCGCGTCGAATTATGGCGGCGGGCAGGCGTCACTTGCCCTGACGTTCCCGAGGAACGATGCGGAAATTGGGGTGTACTCGTTTGTCCAGCACGACAATCAGACGTTCAATCTGATTTTCAACAATCCCCCCAACAGCCAGCTCCCCTTGTACAGCGCGCAAGGCCTGTTCGGATCGCTCGAATCGGTATTCGTAAGCGACAAATTGACTGCCGCTTCCTGGCTCACGTTTATTGGAGGGATGCGGTTCACGCACTTTTCGGGAGGCATCGCTGAAGACGCGACCCAGCCAAGAATCGGCGCAGCGCTTCGAATTCCGCGATTGAATTGGGTGCTGCGCGCCTTCTACGGCCGTTACTATCAACCGCCGCCGCTGATATCGATCGCCGGGCCCCTTCTTCAATACTGCAGTACGGCGGATTGCGGATTCGTGCCGCTGCCGGGCGAACGCGACGAGGAACACCAGTTTGGACTGACGATCCCGGTGCGCGGATGGACGCTGAGCTTCGATACCTTCGAAACGCGTTCGCAAAATTACTTCGACCACAACAACATCGGCGAGTCGGAAGTCTTCGTTCCCATCACGATCGCGAACGCGCGCATTCGCGGCAATGAAGTGACGCTGCGCTCGCCGAATCTGTGGAACCGGGTGCAGATTCATCTGGCGTATTCGAACCAGATGGCGCAAGCCAAGGGCGCGATTACGGGAGGGTTGATCTGCTACAACCCGACCGATCCCGCCGCGTGCGACTACTCTACGGAATATGCGGCGCTGGACCACGATCAGCGCAACACGCTGAACGTGGGCTTCCGGTCAAGTCTTCCGTGGCAGAGCTATATTTCATCCAATGTGTACTACGGGTCGGGCTTCTCGAACGGCTCTCCGAACGCGCAATACCCCGGCGCGTATTTGCCCGGCCACGCGCGGGTGGACATTTCGACGGGCAAAAACTTCGGCGAGAAGTACTCCGTGTCCGTGACGGCGATCAACATCGCCAACCGGCACCTACTGATCGACAACAGCTTGACGTTCGGCGGCTTTCACTACAACAATCCGCGGGAAATCTACGCGCAGTTCCGCTACCGGTTCCATTTCTGATTGCTTGATGCGTGAAGGGCGTTCCGTGGCGTACAATCGCAAAATTCGAGGAGAAGGGATCTTACCAATGCAACCAATCAATTCGAAGAAGCGCGCGAGTGCGCTTGCGTTCGCGCTTTTGCTGGCGCTGGCGGCAGCGGCGATCGCGGGATGCTCCAAGCCCAAGCCCGCGGAGCAGTCCGCCACCAACGTGAAGCGCTATCACCTGGTGGGCAAAATCGTCTCCATTGATGCGGCACAGAGTACGGTGATGGTGGACGGCCAGGCGATTCCGGGATTCATGGCCGCGATGGTGATGCCCTATCCGGTGCGCACCGTGAGCCAGCTGAATGGGCTCGCGCCCGGCGATGAAATCACCGCCGACGTGGTGGTGAACGAATCCGATAGCAGCGCCTATCTGGAAAACATCGTGGTGACCAAGAAAGCCGGCGGCAAGCCGACGGCGCAGATCCACATTCCGCAGCCGGGCGAGCAGGTGCCGGACTTCGTGCTGGTGGACCAGAACAACAAGCGCGTCCGTCTAAATTCGTTCCGCGGGCACGTGCTGCTGGTTACCTTCATCTACACGCGCTGCCCGTTTGCGAACTACTGCCCGCTGGTGTCGCACGATTTCGCGGAAATTTACGCGCAGACGAAAAAAGACCCGAAGCTGGCGAAAAGCGTGCGGCTGCTGACGGTGAGCTTCGATCCGCAGCACGATACGCCGGCGGTGCTGCGCAAATACGGCGAGTCGTTCCGCTCGGTGACCGGCGGCGTGCCCTTCGACCGCTGGGTATTCGCGGCCGCCCCGGCGAAGGAATTGCCGCAGATGGCGAATTTCTTCGGCCTCACCTACAGCGACAACAACGGGAAGATCGTGCACTCGATGAGCACCACGGTGATCGCGCCGGATGGGAAAGTCTACAAATGGTACGACGGCAGCGACTGGCAGCCATCTGCACTGGTGGCGGACACGACGCAGGTATTGCGGCGGGAAAATTCGTCGAATGCTTCCGCGCGGCAGGGCGCTTCGGCGCGCTCCAAGGCGGCGGGAATTTAGCAGGAATCAGTTTTCGCGTTCGAGGATGAAATCGGGGACGGCCAGCAGCGCACGCCGGTAGTCGCTATCGGGCAGCGCATCCAGGCAGGATTTGGCGCGGCTCACGTAGTCGCGAGCCAGCGCGGCGGCGCGAGCGCGGGCGCCGGATTCCTCCACCAGGCACGCGATCTGCTCCGGCCGCACGCTGATGAAATCGCGCTCCTCCAGAACTTTGGCGACCAACTGGCGGCCCTCCGGAAACGGCGGCTTTTGAGCTATCCGCTGCCTTGGCGTCTTTGGACGCCGCACAGCCAGCGCCATTTTCCAGCGCCCCATTTTCCAATGCAAAGATCAGCGGCAGAGTAACTTTCCCTTCCTTCAGGTCGCTTAACACCGGCTTGCCGAGTTTTTCGGACGAGGCCGTGAAATCCAGCAGATCGTCCACGAGCTGAAACGCCAGCCCCGCGTTGCGCCCGTATTCGGCGAGAGCCTCTTCCACGTGCTTCGGCTGGCGGCCCAGAACCGCTCCCAGCCGCGCGCAGCCGCTGAAAAGGCAGGCGGTCTTGCGATACGCCAGTTCGGTGGCTTCGGCTTCGCGCAAGTCGATTTGCCCCAGCAGAGTGAGCTGCAGCAATTCGCCTTCGACCATATTTTGGGTGAGATCGATCAGGATATCGAGGATCGAGAAGTTTCGTTCGCGCAGCGCCATTTCAAACGATTGCATGTAGAGCCAATCGCCCGCGAGCACGCTCATGTGATTGCCCCAGCGCGCGTTGGTGCTGGGACGCCCGCGGCGCGTCTGCGCGCCATCGATCACATCGTCGTGCACCAGCGTGGCGCTGTGGATCATCTCCACCACGGCGCCCAGGCGGATGGCGCTCGGGCCGCGATAGCCGGAGGCTCCGGCCGCCAGCAGCAGCAGCGCGGGACGCAGGCGCTTGCCGCCGCCCTCCTGCAAATAGCTGGCGATTTCCGAAACCGGCGCGATGGCCGCGCCATTTTGCGCGGCGATTTCGCGCTCGACCAGCGCCAGGTCTTCGCGCACCAGCTCGAAGATTTCCTTTACGATCTGAACTGCAAAGGCCATCCCTGTATTCTGTCCGTTCCTGGCGTCAGGCCGGAGTGGACTGCCCCGCGCTGAGCCGGAAAAATCCGCGGAAATTAGTGGCCGCGACGGCCGCAATTTCGTCAGTGGCTAAGTTTCTCACATTCGCCAAGGCTTGCGCCACTTCTACTACAAAAGCAGGCTCGTTGCGCTTGCCGCGGCGGCCCTGCGGGGGCAAGTACGGCGAGTCGGTTTCGGTGAGGATCGATTCGAGCGGCAGCTCGCGGGCTACGTCGCGCAGGGGCTGCATCTTTGGGTAGCTCACGTTGCCGGCGAAGGAAACGAGAAAACCCATGTCCAGCCCGCGCTTCGCTTCCGCCAGCGTGGCCGTGAAACAGTGGAAAATTCCGCCCACGCCGGCCGAGCGCCAGTCATCTTCCAAAATCTTCAGGCAATCGTCCCAGGCATCGCGGCAATGAATCACGATGGGACGCTTGGCGGCGCGCGCCTGTTGCAATTGGCGGCGGAAGACCTGCTGCTGCACCTCGCGCGGCGAGTGGTCGTAGTGATAATCGAGGCCCATTTCGCCCCAGGCGATCACGCGCGGATGGCGGCCCAGCTCGTCCAGGCGCGCGAAATGCTCTTCGGTGGCAACCGCCGCATCGTGCGGATGAACGCCGACCGTGGCGTAAATCCAATCGTGCGCTTCCGCAAACGGAATCGCGGCGTCGATGCGTTCGGCCGGGCTGGTCCCGCTGCCGATCGCGAGAAGCGTCTCGACGCCGGCTGCGCGGGCGCGCTCGAGCATGGCGGCGCGGTCGTCGTCAAACTGCGACGCTTCCAGATGCGCGTGTGAGTCGATGATGTGCAAAGACAGCCTCTCGGAATTCGTCGCTCTCGAACTTTCGCGCGGTCCGCGCACGCATCAATCGGCTGCGGAGTAACCAGCTCTATTCACGAACCCGCCGCGAGTCTTCGTGTAGCGCTGCGCTTTAGCGCAGCAGGCGAGCGATGTCGTGATCGGCCTCGTCCCGTGCCCGTCCCTGGGGCAAATCTTGCGAAACCGTCTTTCCCCGTCTCAACTAACGAACAAGAAATCGCAAATCCGCGCCGACAATCACTTCACTTTCGAGCCGGGCGCGATCTCCTCCGCGAACGTGCACAGCACGGGCTTGCCATCCGCGCCCGCGGACGCCGCCAGCAACATGCCATTCGATTCCAGGCCGCGCATCTTTCGCGGCGCCAAGTTCGTCACGACTACTACTTTGCGGCCGACCAAATCCTCCGGCGCGTACGCGGTTGCGATTCCCGCGAGCACCTGGCGAACTTCGTCGCCGATATCGACCAACACCTTCAGCAGCTTGTCCGCCTTCGGAATTCGCTCCGCCGACTTCACCACGCCGACGCGCAGCTCCACTTTGGCGAAATCGTCGATGGTGATTTTTTCCGTCCCCGCAGCGGCGGCCGCGCCGCTTGTTTCCGCGCTGCCCGTTCCGGCCGGGACAGCCACCGGCACGCCCGGGTTGCGTATTTCGTTTTCCATTGCTTCGATCCTTTCCTCGATTTTTTGCGACTCCACACGCGGAAACACCGATTCCGGCTTGCTAATTCGCGTGCCTGCTTTCAACCCTCCCCACACGAGCGAATCAAGCTGAAAATCCGCAAGTCTTCCGGGCTGGCCAAGGCTTCGCCAAATCTCTTGTGTCGCGTCCGGCAGCACTGGATGCGCGAGCACGGTGATGATTCGCAGCGCTTCGGCCGCGGAATAAAGAACCTCGCGCAGCCGCGGGCGATGAACCGGGTCGCCCGCGATTTTCCAGGGCTGCTCCTGCACCAGGTACGCGTCCACCTGCGCGATCAATCGCCAAATATCCTGCACGGCCGATGAGAAGCGGTATACGTCGTAATGCTCGCGGGCAATCGATTCGAGCGGCGCGGACACGAACTTCGTAATGGACGAGTCGGAAGTCGGCTCCGGCACTCGGCTTTCGAAATAGCTCTCGATCATCGCCAGCACGCGGCTCGCCAGGTTGCCGAGGCCGTTGGCAAGATCGGCGTTGTAGCGGGTGATCAGCGCGTCGCGCGAAAAATTTCCGTCCTGGCCAAAGACGACCTCGCGCAGCAAGTAGTAGCGCAGCGCGTCGTTGCCCACGCTTGCGCCGGTCAATTCATCGAACGCCTTCACGATCGGCTCGGGATAGGCGATGTTTCCCTTCGACTTGCTCATCTTTTCCTGTTCGAAGAGCAGCCAGCCGTGCGCGAAGATTTTTTCCGGCAGCGGCAGCTCGGCGGCCATCAAGAACGCCGGCCAGTACACGGCGTGAAAGCGAATGATTTCCTTGCCGATCATGTGCAGATCGGCGGGCCACAGCGTCTTGAATTGCGGGTTCGCTTCGCCATCCGGGCCTTCGCCGAATCCGATGCCGCTCATATAGCTCGTCAGCGCGTCGTACCAGACGTAGAAAACGTGCTCGGGATCGTCCGGCCAGGGAATGCCCCACTTGATCGACTTGCGGCTGATGGAGACATCTTTCAGCCCCGCTTCCACGAAGCTTTTCACTTCATTTAGCCGGAATTCCGGCTCCACGAATCGCGGCTGGTCGCGATAAAGCGCCAGCAATCGGTCCTGAAACGCCGACAGCCGGAAAAAGTAGTTTTCCTCGGAGATCAGCTCCGCCGGGCGGCCGCAGATCTGGCAATTCGCCGGCTCGGGCGAATCGCTCACGTAGAGATTATCGTGGATGCAGTAGCGGCCTTCGTATCTGCGCCTTGTAGATGGCGTGCGGCGAGCGCTTCAGCGTGCGGCGTACCAGCGTCTGGACGGCGCGCGCGTGCTCCGTGGAAGTGGTCCGGATGAAATGCGTGTACTGGATTCCGAGCAGCTTCCACAGCTCGCGGAAAATTTTCTGGTTGCGGTCCACCAGCTCCGCCGGAGCGATGCCCAGCTTTTCCGCGGCGCGCTCGATGTTCACACCGTGCTCGTCCGTGCCGGTCAGGTAGGCGACCTCGTAGCCGCACATGCGCTTGTAGCGCGCGATCACGTCGCACACGATGGTGGTGTACGCCGAGCCGACGTGCGGCCGCGAATTCGCGTAGTAAATTGGTGTCGTCAGGTAGAACTTTTTCGATTGGGCCATGGATTATATTTGCACGACTTATTTTTGCACGCTCGCGGCGCTTTGGCCGCGAGCAAGCGGCTCCGATTTTTTCTGATATTCGAACGACGCCGCGGCCATCACCTGCTTCAGCGGCACGCCGCGCTCGGCCGCCAGTTTCTGGCAATCCTCGTATTCGGGCGTGGCGTTCAGCACCGCGCCGTTGAGCCGCGAAACCTTCATGCGCACTTCGCCGAAGGGCGTGGCCACGGGAATGAATTCCCGCGCCAGCGTCTTGCGCCGTACTTCGTACGCGCGCACGCCGATGGTCGTCGTCTCGCGAAACACCAGATCCATCAGCCGCGAGACGTTCGCCGGCTCGCTCAAAATCGTCACCAGCAGTCCGGGACGGTTCTTCTTCATCTGCGCGGGCGTGGAAAACACGTCCAGCGCCCCCGCTTCCAGCGCCTTTTCCGCAAAATAGCCGTAAATCTGCGGGCTCATGTCGTCGAGATTCGTCTCGATCACCGTCACCGGCGCGTCCCAATATTCGCTCGGCTCGCCCAGATCGCCCAGATCGCTCGTCGCGCGCTCGCCGATCATCAGCCGCAGCACGTTCGGCTTTTCCGCATTGTCCGCCGAGCCCGCGCCGTAGCCGATGGCCCGCAGCGTCATCGCCGGCATTTCCGCGTAGCGCGTGGCCAGAGTCGTGGCAATCGCCGCGCCAGTCGGCGTCACCAGTTCGCGCTGCAAGCCGCTCGAAAATGTGGGTGCGCCGCGCAGCAGCTCCGCCGTGGCCGGTGCCGGCACAGGCAGCAGCCCGTGCGCCGTCTTCACCTGCCCCGCGCCCACGTCCAGCGGCGAACACGCGAATTCGTCGATGCCGAGCATCTCGAAGCCAATCGCCGCGCCCACGATGTCGATGATCGAATCCACCGCGCCCACTTCATGGAAATGCACCTGCTCGACCGGCACTTGATGGACGTGCGCTTCGGCTTCCGCGAGCCGCGTGAAAATTTTGCGCGCGCGTTCGGCGGTGCGCGGCGCGAGCTTCGCGTCGTCGATGCGCTTCAGGATGATCGAAAGCCCGCGATGATGGTGCTGCTCCTCGGTCTCGACCTTCACGTGCGTGGCGAAAATCGCCCGCCGCTGCACCTTGGACGCCGAAATCTTCCAGCCTTCCAGGCCCAGCTTGCGAAGCTCCGCTTCCATCGCGCGCAAATCCGCGCCCGCATCCACCAGCGCGCCCAAAACCATGTCGCCGCTGATGCCCGAAAAACAGTCGAAATAGGCGGAGCGTATCGTCTTCATCGTCGTGCGCTACGTGTGCATGCTTCGTGTCGCTAAAGATTCGCGCTTGCGTGCTGCGAATGCGTGCTCGCGTGCTAAGGCGATTCTGCTGCGGAAAGACGAGAAAATCCATACTAGTCGGGCGCGTATCCTGTGTCAATTCTCCCGCCGTCAAGGAGACAGATCCGAGCGGTACACGCTCGCCTCGCTCCGAGGGCCTCAATTTCGCATCTCTTTCGCGGCGATTTCCCCTCGCAACCGGCCTAATGTCATACACTTAACTGGTACGCAAATCTGCGGGGACTTGCGTCGTGTGGTAGCGTGGTAGTGAGGCTCTTTGCGTAACAGGAGTCTCTGAAGGGAGAGCGTTGAGTGGCCGTCGCTGGCAAAGTCACACGCGCACGACGCAGACCCGCGCCCTCGTGCCCACTCGGCTCGCAGCGGCTGCAAAAAGGCGCAGCGAAATTGCGCGTTCTGCCTGGGGCCCCCAGCGCACTCCTGCGCGATGGGGTGGTACCCGAGACAGTCAATCGAGTAGAAACGGGGCTAAGTCATAGAAAACAAACGGCGGCGACCCGCTCTACCCGAGACGTCCCGGCGCATCGCAAATTGCGCCTTTCTTTCGCCTCTCCCGCGCTGCAACCTTTGACCGCTTCGCGCCCATTCCCTATAATTCCCGATTCCATGCCGGGCAAGGAGCCACGTGTATAAATCGGTCGAAGAGCGCGTCCGCAAGGCGCTGCGCCACCACATTCACGAACGCTACAAGACGGACGTGCCGATTGTCACCGAGCGGCCGCCGAAGATTGCAATGGGCGAGATCGCTTCGCCGATGTGCTTCGAGCTGGCCAAGCGCCTGAAAAAACCGCCCCGCGCCCTGGCCCAGGAAATCGCCAATTCGCTGAAGCCGATTCCGGGCGTGGCTCGCGTGGAAGTGGCCGGAGGCGGCTACCTGAACGCGTTTATCGACCGCGCCGCTTTTTTCCGCGCGGCTTGCGAGGAGACACAAACGTCAGCGGCGGCGGCCCCGAAGCCCAATGCCGCAAAAGTGATGGTCGAGCACACCAGCATCAACCCCAACAAAGCCGCGCATATCGGCCACCTTCGAAACGCGGTGCTGGGCGACACGTTCGCGCGCCTGCTGCGCTACACCGGCCATCGCGTGGAGGTGCAGAACTACATCGACAACACCGGCGTGCAAGTCGCCGACGTGGTGCTCGGGTTCCTACATCTCGATCCGAAGTCGCCGGACGAAGTGAGCGCGCTGGCGGCCGCGCCGAAATTCGATTACGTCTGCTGGGATTTGTACGCGCGCGTGACGCAATGGCTCGCCGAAGATAAATCGCGGCTGGAAGTCCGCTCCCGGACGCTGAAAGAAATCGAAGAGGGCCACGGCGCGGCGGCGCAGATGGCGGAGATCGTCTCGACCGCGATAGTCCGCTGCCACCTGCGGACGCTCGACCGGCTCGGCATCAGCTACGATTTGCTCTCGCGCGAAAGCGAAATCCTGCACCTGAAATTCTGGGACGCCGCATTTGAAATGCTCAAGCAGCGCGGAGCGATTCAGTACGCGACCTCCGGCAAAAGTCGGGGCTGCTGGGTGATGCAGCTCCCCTCCGACAAAGAGGATGCCGAGAGCGGCGAAGCCGCGCCAGGCGAATCGCAACCGGCCGAAGAAGAACCCACGGAACTAGCCGAAGCGAAAATTATCGTGCGGTCGAATGGCACGGTCACGTACGTGGGCAAAGACATCGCCTACCACCTATGGAAATTTGGCCTGCTCGGGCGCGATTTTTACTACCGTCCATTTCACAAGCATCCCGACGGAGGCGAGGCCTGGACTACCGCGAGCGCGCCGCCCAGCGCCCCGTCAAGTGGATTGAAGGTGCCGGAATTCGGCCATGCGCACGACGTCTACAACGTGATCGACGCGCGGCAGGCGTACCCGCAACAGGTGGTCGCGGCTGGATTGCGGGCGCTCGGCTACGCGGAGCAAGCAGATCACCTGAAGCATTTCTCCTACAACGTGGTGGCGCTGACGCCGCGCTGCGCGCGCGAACTTGGCTACGAAATTCCCGAGGAAGACGCGAAGAAGCCCTACATCGAAGTGAGCGGACGCAAAGGCCAGGGCGTGAAGGCCGACGACCTGATCGATCAGCTCGAAGCCAGCGCGCGCAAGGAAGTGGAATCGCGGCATCCGGAACTGGCGGGCACGCCCGAAGGCCGCGATATGGTGGACGCGATCGGCAAAGGCGCGCTGCGTTATTTTCTGCTGCGCTACACGCGTTCCACGGTGATCGCATTCGATTTCGAGGATGCGCTGAGCTTCGAGGGCGAAACCGGGCCGTACGTGCAATACGCGGTGGTGCGCGTGCAAGGAATTTCGCGCAAGGGCGAAGACCGGCTGAACGAAATCGATGCCGCGAACGCGCTAAAAATTGACGCCGGCGAAATCGACATTTCGAAGTTTCTAACGCCGGGCGCGGGCGACGATCTATGGGACCTGATCGTGATGGCTGGATCGCTCGACGCGCGCGTGGATGCGGCCGTTGCCGCGCAAGAGCCGGCATTTTTGACGCGCTACGCGTTTGAGCTGGCGCAGGCGTTCAACGTCTTCTACCACAAGCATCATATTCTTTCGGAAGCAGACGCCGAAAAGCGCGCCTTTCTGCTGAAGCTGGTGTGGCTGGTGCGCGAACAGCTGGTGGCGACATTAGCTCTGCTCGGCATCACCGCGCCGGAGAAGATGTGATGCCATGGCGCCGCAACCGCCGCCTCAGCGCGAAGTCGGCGGCCGAGCGGATCTTCGCGCAGCAGTAGGCGTCGATTCGATGCGTGCGCTCGGCGAACGCGCAGAGCGCAACCGCGCGGCCCGAAACCACATCGTCGCGTTTCTTCTCTGCCTCGCGCTCGGATTCATCTTCACGCTGCCCGGATCTTTGTCGCTTGGCTCGGGGCTGCTCGGCTATCCTGGCGATAATTTTCAGCACGCCTGGTTTTTGTGGCATTTCGCGCGCGCCGTGGCGCATGGACAGAACCCGTTCTACACGCGCCTGCTTTTTTATCCGAACCGCGCCAATCTCGCGTGGAGCACCACCGACCCGCTCGCCGGCTTTTTCGCCCTGCCGCTGAGCCTCTTCGCCAGCCCGGTGGTCGCGTACAATTTCTCGATCATTCTGCAACTGGCGCTTGCGGCATTCTGCGCGCGCCTGCTCTGCCTGAAAATTTCGCGCAACGAAGCGGCCGCGTTTATCGGCGGCATGATTTTCGGGTTTAGTCCTTACTTGATGGCGCACGCGCTAGCTCATCTGAGCCTGGTGACCGCGTTTCCGATTCCGCTATTCGTGCTCGCGCTCGACCGGATTTTCAACAGCGAAAAGCCACCGTGGCGGATGGGCGTTCCACTCGGGCTGGCGCTGCTGCTGGCGGCATGGGCTCATTACAACTATGTGGTGCTCTGCTTGGTTTTCGCTGCGCTTTTTCTTGCGATCGAGATGTGGGGAAGTTTCAGACGCGGCGTGCTGGACTTCGTCGCTCGCATTTGGAAACCGGTCTCGATTGGCGCAGCCACTTTTATCGTGGGCTTTTCGCCGCTGCTGTGGATGATGGTCGGCACCCGTTCAGATATTCCTGCCTCGCGCGGCTTGAGCCACATCGATCTTTTCTCAGCCGACGCGCTCGGGTTTCTGATTCCCAGCTGGAATCATGTGTTTCTTGGACGGTTCGCGCGTCGAATGAATCCGGCTCTTTTCGCGTCGGGAATCGAAGGGACGGTTTACATCGGCGTGATCGCGCTCGCTCTCGCGGCCGTCGGATTTTGGAAGGGCCGCGATTCGAACAGGAGATGGGCGATTCGCGCGCTGATTTTGGGAATCGCGTTTTATCTGCTTTCGCTGGGCCCCGGAATTCACGTGCTGGGTCATGAGCTGGCGATCCCAGGACCAGCGGCGCTGTTCTTTGATCTTCCGTTCGCGAAATTCATGTCCGCGCCCGCGCGGTTCGATGCTATGGTCGCGCTGTGCCTGGCGGTTTTGTGCGCGCTCGGGGCGAAATATCTGATCGAGCTGCCGGCGAACAAAAACCACCGCTTCTGGATCGTTCCGCTGATCGCGCTGCTGGTGATGGCGGATTACCTGACGATTCCGTTTCCTCGATCTTCGACCGCGAATCCCGGCGAGCTGTATTCGGCGGAGACCGCGAGCTCATCGGCCGGGTGCGTCCTGCCGGCGCGAATCAGATCCGGAACGATTCTCACGTTCCCAATGATCCAAGCGCCCTATTGCCTGAAGAGCATGTGGATGCAGGTTACAACTGGTGGAAAGTACGCCATGGTGGGCGGATATTTATCTTACACGCCGCCGGAGATCTGGAAACCCTTCTGGAATGTTCGGATTTTGCGCTCGCTGATGTCGCTGGAGAGCGCGAATCATGCGCCCATCGACACCGCGGTGGATGCGGCGTCCGCTGCCGCGGCGATTCGCGAATTGAATCTCCGCGCCGTCGTGGTGTTCGATTCACCTGAGCGCGACGCGGGTGTGAATTACATAGAACGCGTTTTCGGAGCCAAGCCGGAGCGCTTCGGGGCCTGCACGGTCTTCCGGCTGCCAGCCCCTGGTGGCGCGCGAACGCCAGGTACGGCGGGACGTCAATAAATTGAAACGCACGCTCGGCCCAAGACACCGCGGCCCGGCTATATCTTCATCGCGAAGTCGACGATGGAGCGGATGGCAACGCCGGTCGGCCCTTTTGCCAGCCACGGACGGCCTTCGTCCGCCCAGCAGGTGGCCGCGATATCTAGATGGATCCACGGCGTGTCTTCCGCGAATTCCTTCAGGAACCACGCCGCGGTGATCGCGCCGCCGCCTCTGCCGGTGCCGGTGTTGCGAATGTCGGCGATATTGCTCTTGATCATTTCCTCGTATTCATCGTCGATGGGCATGGGCCACATTTTTTCGCCCACAGCCTTGGCGCTGGCTAGAAACTGGTCCAGATATTCGCGCGGCGTGCCGAAGGCGCCGACGTTGACGTTGGCGAGGGCGACGTCGATCGCGCCGGTGAGCGTGGCGGCGTCGATCAAGTGCGTGCAGCCAAGCTTGCGGGCGTAGAAAATTCCGTCGGCCAGGATGAGGCGGCCCTCGGCATCCGTGTTGATCACCTCGATGGTTTTGCCGGACATGGCCACCTGCACGTCGCCGGGCTTTTGCGCGCGGCCGCCGGGCATGTTCTCGGTGGCCGGAATGACGGCGATTACCGGGATGGAGGGTTGGAGCGCGGAAAGAGCGCGCATCGCGCCGAGCATGGTGGCGCCTCCGCCCATGTCGTACTTCATCTTCTCCATGTTGTTGGCGGGCTTGATGGAAATACCGCCGGTGTCGAACGTAACGGCCTTGCCCACTAGCCCCAGCACTGGCCCGCCGGGCCGCGGATTTTTCGGCTTGTAGCGAACCACGATCACGCGCGGCGGCTCCACGCTGCCCTGCGCCACTCCGATTAGCGCACCCATTTTCAGGTCGGCGATCTTGCGCTCGTCGAGGATTTCGACGGAGAGCCCCGCTTCCTTCGCCATGGCTTCGGCGCGGGCGGCGAGCATGCGCGGCGTCAGCCGGTTCGAAGGCTCGTTGATCAGGTCGCGCGCGAAATTCTGCGATTCGGCGATCACACGGCCCTGCTCGACGGCCGATACCAGATCGCCACCAAGGCCCGCATCGAAGCCCGCGAGCAAAACGGATTCGATCTCCTGCTTTTTCTTTTCGCTGCGATATTTATCCGATTCAAAGTCGCCGACGATGAGCCCTTCGACCACGGCTTCCGCGGCGTTCGGGCCGCGTTCGCCCTCGCGCGTCAGAAATACGAGATTCCTCGCGCCGCGGGCTTTCAGGTAGCGTAGGGCGGCACCGGCGATCTTGCGCAGGTCCGCCACGGAAAATTTCCCCGGCTTGCCCGCACCCACCAGCAGCAAGCGCTGCGCGGCCAAGCCCTGCGGAAAGTGGACGAGCACGAGATCGAGCGGCTTGCCGGTGAGCTCGCCGCCGGCCGCGAGCGATTCCAGGCGGCCATTCATTTCGCGGTTGATTTCGCCGAGAACTCCGTCGAACTTATTCTCCGTGTCGAATACGTAGGTAATCAGAGCATCGGCGCGCACTTGCGAGTACGGTTCCGTCACCAATCCGATCTGCATGTGTTCCTTTCGTTTTCAGCGCCGGCGGGAGCGGTACATCGCTTCGTCGGCTTCTTTCTTGGCTTCTTTTCGGCGCTCCGCCTCGCGGCGGTCATGAAATTTGCGGCCGCAGGCGATGGCCAGCTCGCATTTGGCGATTCCGTCGCGAAAATAGATCTTCAGCGGGACGATGGTCATACCTTTTTGCTGCGTCTGCACGATCAGGCGGTCAATTTCACGGCGATTGAGCAGCAGCTTTCGCTTGCGCAGCGGATCGTGGTTGCGAAAGCCGCCGGGTTGATATTCCGGAATGTGGCAGTTTACCAGCCACGGCTCTCCGGTGCGAAGATCGGCGTAAGCCTCGCGCAGCGAGCCCTTCCCTTCCCGGAGGCTTTTCACTTCCGTGCCTACCAAAACGAGACCTGCCTCCACCTTGTCGAGAAGGTCGTAGTTATAGGAAGCGGAGCGATTCTGAGCGACAATCTTGACGCCCTCGCGTTCCTTCTTGTTGGCTGCTGTTTTCACGGTAGACCTATGATAGCCGCCGCGCGCAACGAGCTGCAAGCTGACGCACAAATGCGCGTACTTTCGCGGAGTCTGCCGCAGCTTTCACGCGCCTGTAACACGGCGTTCTCATTGCCAATGGTAACCAAAGATAAGCGGCAACGAATGCGATTCCTTGCTGCATCCTACACCGGATGCTAGACTCCGGAAGATTCAGCACAAGCCTCGGAGGTCCTGTTTGCGCCGTTTAGCGTATCTGCCCATCCTGGCAATTGCCGCGCTGTTTCTGGTCGGCTGTCCCAAGGGAAACAAAGACTTCGCCGCCGGCAAGAAGGCGCAGGAACTGCAGGACTACGACACGGCGCTGGCGAACTACGAACGCGCGCTGCGCTCCGATCCCAGCAACGTGGAATACAAGCTGCGTGCGGTGCAGATGCGCTTCGAAGACGGCCAATATCACCTGGAACAGGGCCGGAAGGACCGCGACAAGGGCCAGCTGGAAATGGCGCTGGCCGAATTTCAGCGGGCTGCAGCCGTCGATCCTTCGAACGCCGCGGCCGAGCAAGAAGTGAAGCACACGCTGGAGCTCATGGCGGCGCGATCGGCGACCACCGCGCCGAAACCGGCCGCGTCCAGCACACCGTCCATCGACTCCGAACTGCTGGCCGCGCCTCCGGAGCTGAAACCGCTTTCGCGCGAGCCGATCAACTTTCGCGCCACGGAAGATGCGCGCACTGTTTTCGAAACGATCGGGAAGCTGGCTGGCTTGAGCGTGCTGTTCGATCCGGATTTCGTCTCGCGGCGGATTTCGGTGGAACTGCCGGGCGTGACGCTGGAACAGGCGCTCGACGCCGTGTCGCTTGAATCGAAAGCGTTTTGGAAGCCGCTGACCAGCACCGTGATCTTTGTGGCGCCGGACAATCCGCAGAAGCGCCGCGATCTGGAAGATGAAGAAGTCCGCACATTCTATCTTTCGAATACACTGACGCCGCAGGACCTGACGGAAGTCGTTACCGGCCTCCGCCAACTGCTCGATTTGAGGCGCGTCACGCAAGTGAATTCGCAGAACGCGATCGTGGTGCGCGACACGCCGGACAAGCTGATTCTGGCGGCGAAAATCATCCACGACATTGATAAGGCCAGGCCCGAAGTACTGCTGCACTTCCAGGTGCTATCGGCCAGCTTGGACCGTTTGCGCGACCTCGGCGTGCTCCCCGGGCAGAGTGCCACGATCGCGTTTACGCCGCTCACGACGAACCAGCCGACCAGCAGCTCCAGCAGTTCCAGCAGCTCGGCTCCGGGGCAGATCACGCTGGGTAATCTGAAGAACATCTCGCTCAACGATTACAGCGCCACTCTGCCGGGCGCCACCGCTACGGCCATCCTCACGGACAGCAAGACCCACATCATTCAGGATCCGGAAATTCGCGTAACGGACGGCGAAAAGGCTTCGCTCAAAATCGGACAGCGAGTTCCCGTGGCAACGGGCAGCTTCCAGGCCGGCGTGGGAGTCGGGGTGGGCGGCGGAGCGGGCGTGGTGAATCCGCTGGTGAACACGCAGTTTCAGTACATCGACGTCGGCGTGAATATCGACGTGACTCCGCGCGTTCATCCGGATGGAGACGTGAGCTTGACGCTCTCGCTCGACGTGTCGTCGGTTATCAGCCAAACCAATATAGGCGGCATCCAACAGCCCGTAATCGGGCAGAACAAAATCGGACCCGACCAGATACGGCTGAGACCCGGAGAAGTGAGCATCCTCGGCGGCCTGTTTCAGACCACCAACTCCAACAGCACCAACGGCATTCCCGGGCTGGCGAAGCTGCCTTTCTTCAAATACCTCTTTTCCGACAACCGAACAGAGACGCAGACCAACGACATTTTGATCGTGATTACTCCGCATGTGCTGCGGATGCCGGACATTACCACGGCCGACCTGCGCCCGCTGGCGGCTGGCACCGATACCAATGTTCGCGTGTACTACAAAGACGAGGAGCCCCAGTTGGGCGGAACGCCCTCGCCGTTGGCTCCATCCGCAACTCCGCCGGCGAATTCAGCTCCTTCGCCTGCCGTGGCTCCGACACCGGCTGCGCAACTTCAATTTAACCCCTCGTCGGCGACGATTAAGCCGGGAGCGCGAGTGACGCTGGGACTGAATGTGTCGAACGTGCACGACCTCTATTCCATTCCGCTGCTGATTCACTACGACCCGTCCGTGATCCAAGTGGAGGATGTGACCAACGGAGGTTTCCTCTCCGGCGGCACGCAAGAAGTTGCAGTGGTGCAGCGGATCGATGCGCAGCATGGCGACGTGATCGTATCCGCCACGCGCCAGCCGAATACCCCGGGAGTGAGCGGATCGGGCACGTTGCTGGGATTGGTGATTCGCGGCGTGGCGCCGGGGACTTCGCCCATCCAAATTCTGCAAGTTAACGGGCGCGATTCGCAGCAGAAGACGATTCCAATGGTCTCGGGCGAGGCCACGATACGCGTGCAGTGAGGACGAAATGAAAGAGCTTTTCAGCGCAGCACGGATCGCGCAGCGGGCGCGGCAATCGACCCGGCGCGAGTCCCAGCCGCGGCGACAAGGCTCGCTTAAGAGTCAGTTGGGCATGACGTTGCTCGAACTGATTGTGGCATGCGGGATTTTGGTGGTGCTGTCGACTGTGGCCATACCCCTCACTCGCGTGGTGGTGATCAGCAGGAAAGAACGTATGCTTCGCGCTGACCTTCGCGAAATGCGCGATGCGATCGACCGCTATAAAGACGATGCCGACAAGAACCTGATCCAGGTGCAGGCTGGCACCGAAGGGTACCCGCCGGACCTGCAGACTCTGGTGAACGGAGTCCAACTGACGGGTACGCAGGATCAGAAAGTCCGATTCCTGCGCGAGATTCCGATCGATCCGTTCACCGGGAATACCGACTGGGGTCTGCGTTCGGCGCAGGACGATCCGGATTCCACGCAGTGGGGCGGTCAGGATGTTTTTGACGTATACAGCCGGGCGACGGGAACGGCGCTCGACGGAAGCAAGTATTCGGACTGGTAGCCGATTGATTCCGGGGCGATAATTGGAGCATGGAAGTGGCGTCGCATAGGATTCAAAATCGGCCAAGGCGCAACGTCTGCGCGAGCCGAGGGTTTACCTTGCTCGAACTGATGATCGTGATCGCGATCATCGTAATCCTGGCGACCTTGGGCGCGGGACGCTACCAGCAATCGCTGAAGACCGCCAGAGTAGCGGCCCAGCAGCACGACCTCTCTGTAATGAACCAAGCGATCCAGCGATATACGGAAGACAAAGGAGTGCCCCCCAGTTCCCTGGACGATCTGCAGACGGCCGGGTACATCGGCTCAGTTCCGGCCGACCCGGTGACTCATCAGCGGGATTGGGTCACTCAGCCCTGCGATGAGCTTTTTAGCGCCGATCAGACGTCGAGCGAAGGTATTTGCGAAGTCCAGGTTGGAACGGATCAGAGCTCGTCGTCTGACAACCAGGGCTATAGTTCGGACTGACTTCGCGGCCGGCGCCGCGCGGATTGGTTTGACGGAGTTGAAACCATCCGCTATTATGGGTGTGCGGGGTGGAGCAGCCTGGTAGCTCGTCGGGCTCATAACCCGGAGGTCGTTGGTTCAAATCCAACCCCCGCAACCATGGGCGCTTAGAGGAAAGACCTCGAAGCGCCCTCTTTTCCTCCAGTTACAAGCCTAGTTCTGAACCTGTCCAGTGTCGCTTACTGCCTCAATCTTGTTCCTGGTCCAAACTTGACACATTTATGGAACAGATTCGAGGTAGATTGCCCGTTCTACAGCACGCGCTGCCTCGCATTCTGTTTCCTGTGAAGTATGCGTGTACACATCGGCCGTCATGTTGATTGTCGAGTGCCCCAACATCTTCTGCGCGAGCTTCAAGTTCCCCGTTTCGGCGTTGATGAAGATGGCGACGGAATGCCGAAAGGCGTGAAAGCCAGAAGCACCTGAGGAACGCGCAATATTCAGCGAAATCCCCCATTAAAGATGATCGAAGGATCGACCGTATTCCAAGTCAGTAGGCTTGCTCCCGCGACATGACAGCGGACAATTTGGGCGTTTGGCTTTTTCATTGCCACGTAAGCGATCCCATGACAGGCGGTATGATGACTCGGTACCAAGTCCTCCCGTGAGACAAATCACGGCGGCACAAACTCGAACCGATAGATGTCCGCGGTTGACTCCCTGGTTTGACACCAGAAAGCTGAGTAGCGAGGCGACCGAGAAGCATGGACCCAAGCGCGGTGCCGACAACTCTTGTAGTCGATTCTGCGACTGCGAGATCCTCACGCTTTCACTGAGCCCCAGAACAAACTAGAAGCCTCTTACGAACAGGTCTGTAGATGGTGATTGTCTTACGCGACGCATACATCCGTGCCTGTGCCAGAATCCGATGTTTTCGAACAGCCGAGGTTAGCTTCAAGCGGTTGCGAAGTTAAAAAGTGCGATCGAGGACCATGATGGTCTTATCGCTTCCGGTGCTCGACCGAAAGCTTCCAAGCCGCTCGGTGACTTCAGCAACTATGATCCTGGCAAAATGAAAGGGCGCGCAATCCGGTCCTCGCGAACCAGGAAAAGCGCGCCCTTCGGTTTTGCCGATCCAAACAACAGGAACGGCGGTTAGTGCCAAGTCACAGCTCTCGTCTTCCGACCAGATCGGGCGATGAGCTCAGGCAAGCTCGAAGCGGTCGAGGTTCATCACTTTGGACCAGGCCGCCACGAAGTCTTTCACGAACTTCTCCTTCGAGTCCGCGCACGCATAGACTTCCGCGAGGGCTCGCAGCTCGGAGTTCGAACCGAAGATCAGGTCAACCCGTGTGCCAGTCCACTTGACCTTGTTGGTCTTCCGGTCGCGCCCCTCGTACACGCCGTCTGAGCCAGCGGACGGCTGCCATTCCGTGCCCATGTCGAGCACGTTGACGAAGAAGTCGTTCGTCAGCGTCTCCGGCCGCTTGGTGAAGACGCCGTGTTTGGACTTCCCGGCATTGGCACCCAGAACGCGCAGACCGCCGACGAGAACCGTCATCTCAGGCGCTGTCAGCGTCAACAGTTGCGCCTTATCGATGAGCAGCTCCTCCGCTGATACGCTGAACTTGGCCTTGAGGTAGTTGCGGAACCCATCCGCGACCGGTTCGAGATAGGTGAATGACTCCACGTCGGTTCGCTCCTGTGACGCATCGGTGCGCCCAGACGTGAAGGGAACTTTCACGTCGTACCCTGTGGCCTTCGCGGCTTTTTCGACCGCAGCACAGCCGCCCAGAACGATCAGATCGGCGAGAGAGACCTTCTTCTTCCCGCTAGACTTTGAAGAGTTGAACTCCTTTTGGATCGCTTCGAGCTTCTGCAGCACCTTCGCCAGCTGCGCCGGCTGGTTGACCTCCCAATCCTTCTGCGGCTCAAGACGGATGCGCGCGCCGTTCGCTCCGCCGCGCTTGTCGGAGCCGCGGAAGCTTGCCGCCGACGCCCAAGCCGTCGAGACCAGCTGGGAAATGGACAGTCCGGATGCGAGGATCTTCGCCTTCAGAGCGGCAATGTCCTTCGCGTCGATCAGCTTGTGATCGACCGTCGGAACGGGGTCTTGCCAGATCAGCTCCTCCGCCGGGACCTCCGGGCCGAGATAGCGCGAACGCGGGCCCATGTCGCGGTGGGTGAGCTTGAACCACGCGCGGGCAAACGCGTCGGCGAACTGATCCGGATGCTCGTAGAAGCGCCGGGAGATCTTCTCGTAGGCCGGATCGATCCGCAAAGAGAGGTCCGTGACCAGCATCGTTGGCGCGTGATGCTTCGACGAGTCGAAGGCATCCGGAATTGGCTTGGCGCCATTTTTCGCTTGAAACTGATAGGCGCCGGCCGGGCTCTTGGTCAGCTCCCATTCGTAGCCGAACAGGTTCTCGAAGAAGTTGTTGCTCCACTTCGTTGGCGTCTGCAGTCCAGGTGACTTCCGGGCCGCCAGTGATCGCGTCTTTGCCTTTGCCCGTGCCATAACGGCTCTTCCAGCCGAGGCCCATCTGCTCAATGGGCGCTGCCTCGGGCTCGGGTCCAACAAGCTTCGGATCGCCGGCGCCGTGGGTCTTGCCGAAGGTGTGACCGCCGGCAATGAGCGCAACCGTCTCTTCGTCATTCATCGCCATGCGGCGGAATGTCTCCCGGATATCCCGTGCCGCCGCGAGGGGATCCGGCTTGCCGTTGGGCCCTTCCGGATTCACATAGATCAGACCCATCTGCACGGCAGCGAGCGGATTCTCGAGATCCCGGTCGCCCGTGTAGCGCTTATCGTCAAGCCAGATGTCCTCCTTGCCCCAGTACACGGCTTCGTCAGGTTCCCACACATCGGGGCGCCCGCCGCCAAAGCCGAACGTCTTGAAGCCCATCGACTCGAGGGCGACATTGCCGGCGAGAATCATCAGGTCAGCCCAGGAGATTTTCCGGCCGTACTTCTGCTTGATGGGCCAAAGCAGCCGGCGCGCCTTGTCGAGATTCGCGTTGTCCGGCCAAGAGTTGAGCGGCGCGAAGCGCTGCTGGCCGGCTGCCGGCGCCGCCGCGTCCGTCGCCGATGCGGTACGTGCCCGCGCCGTGCCACGCCATGCGAATGAAGAGTCCCCCGTAGTGGCCGAAATCCGCCGGCCACCAGTCCTGGCTGTCCGTCATCAGCGCGCGGAGGTCCTTCTTCAGCGCTTTGAAGTCGAGCTTCTTGAACTCTTCGGCGTAGTTGAAGGCCTCGCCCATCGGATCGGACTGGGGCGAGTTCTGGCGGAGAATCCTGAGGTTCAGCTGGTTCGGCCACCAGTCGCTGTTCGACCTCATTCCAACATTCGTGGTCCCGTGCATGACCGGGCACTTCGCTTCGGTTGACATGGTTTGCTCCTTCCTTCCGAGTAGTCAAAATTTGAGTCAAAAGAACTGTGGCGAATTACGAGCACATCCTAGCTTTCCCATTCGCGCAAGCGCCGGCGGCCGCGCATGCTAACGCGCGCTATTCCACTTCGATATCCATACACCTACGATAGTTAACGGGAAGCGCGCCGCGGAGCGCACTTCGTGCAGAGCCCCCGGAAAATGAGTTCGCATTCGCGAAGAACCCGCTTACCGAGAGAGCCCGAGGCAGGCCTGGGCACGTCGTACCACTCGACGTCCTCCACATTGCCGCAGCGGTCGCAGATGAAGTGGTGATGCCGCATGCCTTTGGCATCGAATCGCGCGGCGCGGCCCTCGACGGCCACTTCACGCACCAAACCCGCCTGCACCAAGTCCCGCAGATTGTTATAAGTCGTGGCTCTTGAAGAGCGCGGATCCACGCGATTCACGGCTTCGAAGATTTCCGCAGCCGTGGGATGCCTGTTGCATTCCATCAAGAATGCCATCACGGCGTAGCGCTGCGCCGTGCACCGCAACCCGCTGCCCTCCAGGGACCTTTTAATCGCCTCGGCGTCCATACAACTCTTAGAATATATCTAAAATAATATTTTGTCGAGACTGATGCTCTTGGTTGCTGCTGCGCGCAGAAAACTGGCGATGCCGTCTGCAGCGTCCTGATCGAGTGGCCCCCCGTTGCTCTTCCCCACGTCGAACGGTTTCGATGTTGCGCTCGCGGGATTTTGGAACGAACGGGGCAGTGGGCGACAGACTAGTGCGGAATCATGCGGCGCGATTTCCTTGAATAGCACCACGTTCGGAACGACCACCCGCCCCCCTCGCGCAATTGTATCCAGGTCGTCGGCAACTCGGAAGCTATCTGAATTAGGGTTGATTACAATTCATTCTCTACTCTTGGCGGTTTGGATGGACATGCGTTTGACACGATTGGCACAGCCCATTTTTCCATAACCGTTGGCAGCCCGGTTGCAGCGCCTGGACCGAGATCGCTGGTCCTACTGCTTGCAGATCTGCTCGCAATCGGAATCCTTGCGCAATGTCGCCGTTTCGTTCGGGTGGATTGAGGAGCCGCAAGATTCACGCCACCCGAAAACCTCTAGCGCTACGCTCCATATAAAATCTTGTCCAACATACGTCGCGCTTCCCCGTATGGATCGTCCACAGCCTCGCACTGATCGTTGAAGATCATGACGGCGCGGCGCGTCTCGTCGAACGCCGGCCAATTCGCAAGTCCCGCGTGGTTGGGATTTCCGGATCTCGCGAACGCGGTCCAGGCCCCGCTCATCTTCGCAGCTAAGGCGTAGCGATCTTCTCCCATCCCGGTCATCGACTTCGCCAGATCCACGTCGTCGAAGACAAACGGAATCTCCAGCGTGTGGAATGATCGCAGCTTCCCATCGCGCACCGGCGATCTCCACGTGAAGTAATACTGATACACGGGCGCTCCATGCTGCGCCGCTTTTCGGTCCGCCTCCATCAGCACGCCTTGCCGAAACGTGGCATCGGAGGCGATGATCAGAAACAAATCCGTGTTGCTCGCCCGCGGCCGGCCCTTGCGATAGACGGCGATCACCTCATCAACCACCTGATCGTCCGCGCCCCGCAAAACCTGTTGGACCTGCGCATGCAGAGTCGCATCGTCAATCGGATCCAGGATTTGGTTTGGGAAAAAAGCGACCTCCGCCTCGACCGTTCCAATCAGCAGCGGAACGTTCGCGGAGAGCGCCGGCGCTTTCGGATTGAACGGATCGCCCGGCAGCGTGCTTCCGTCCACGACGGGCGCCAGCGGCAGCGAACCCGATCCAGGTATTCCGTTCCCGGACATTTCGCCCATCACCTGAAGCAGTTGATCCGTCGGCAACTGCTGAAGCTGTTCGATCTGGCCAGAGTGCAATCCAAGCTTTGCCAGAAAAGCTTTCGCGGACTCCGTCGCGAGCTCGCGCGGAAGCCCCATCACCGCCGCGCCGCTCTGCACGATCGAGCGATGGAAAAGCCCGTGCGCGGCGGGCATGGCCATCAGCACGCTCACTTTCGCTCCTCCGGCCGACTCTCCAAAAATCGTCACGTTGCCGGGATCGCCGCCAAATCCGGCTATGTTGTCGCGAACCCACTCCAGCGCCGCGACGATATCCAGCATTCCCACGTTGCCCGCCTGCACATACTGTTCGCCGCCGAGCGCCGCGAGATAAAGAAAGCCAAACACATTCAGCCGGTGATTGATCGTCACCACCACCACATCATGTTTGCGCGCCAGTTCCGTGCCGTCGTAGCAGATAAACGCCCCCGAGCCCGTGGTGTATCCGCCGCCGTGCAGCCACACCATCACCGGACGCTTGTGGCCGCCATCGAGACCCGCCGTCCAAATATTCAAGCACAGGCAGTCTTCGCTCATCGGGCCGCCAGGATCCATCGGCTCGAATTCCGGCGGCACCATGCCGTGAAATTGATTGTCGAGCTGCGGCGCGCGCGGCCCGAACTCAGCCGCGTCGCGAACGCCGGACCACGGCTGAGGCTTGCGCGGAGGCATGAAGCGATTGGAACCGCCGGTGGGAGCGCCGTACCGGATGCCTTTGAAAACATGCACGCCTTGATGCTGCGCGCCGCGAACCTTACCCGCGGCGGTTTCCACCGCGGCGCCCGACGCGCTTTTTGGTTCAGCAGCCGGCGAATTCAATTTGCCGCTCATCAGGACGCCCGCCGCCAAACTTCCGAAACCCATGAACGATCATCTGTCCATAATTGCTCTTCCCGCATGCCGCGAATCACTGCGTCCAGGGTTTGCATTGGATCGGCCATCATATTCGCCGTGTGCGCACGAACTTACGCCGCGCGCCCCCATAGCTTCTCCGAAGCCATCCTCGCGCCGTCGGCCAGAGAGCGAAATTTCATCCAGCAGAATGCCGGGAACACCGGCCCAAATCCGGCAAAGGTCCCAAATCCGCAGTCGCTTCCGGCCATCAGGCGTTCGCGTCCGACCACGTCCGCATAGCGCAGCAGCCGTTGCGCCACCACTTCGGGATGCTCCACGTAGTTGATGCTCGACGCAATCACGCCGGGAATCAAAATCTTGTCCTCGGGCAGCTGGATCGTTTTCCACGCTTCCCATTCGTGTTCGTGCCGCGGATTGGCTCCCTCCACCAGCAGCGCCATCGGCTTGGCTTTGATCGCGATGGGGAAAATTTTCATGCACGACATGTCGTGAACGTGCGACCCCTCGTAATTGCCCCAGCACACGTGCATGCGCACGCGATCGGCTGGAACGTTCGCAAGCGCGTGATTCAGCGCCTCCACCTGCAATTCCGCGTAGCGAAGAAATTCCTCGTCGCTCAAATTCTTGAAACGCGAGTGCCGGCCCATCGCAAGGTCGGGGCAATCGAGCTGCAGCAGCAGGCCCGATTTGACGATCATCTCGTATTCTTCGCGCATCGCGTTCGCGAGCGCCTCGAGATACGCTTCGTGCGAAGGATAATATTCATTGGGCTGAAACACGGCGATCGTGCCCGGCGAAACCGCATTCATGAACCCTTCCGTCGCTTTCGCTTTCGCCATCGCCTCTTTCATGTGCGCGATGTCTTTTTCAACGGGCTTCAAATCCCGAACCTTGATCGGACCCTTGCAGACTGGCCGCCGGTACGTGGCCGAATGCCCCGCTTTTACCAGCCGGTCGCGAAATTCGGGAAAATCATCCAGATCCTGGGGCGTCGGCCGGGGAGAGTCGCCTTCAAAGCCGGTGAGCCGGTGGCGAATGTAGGTGGCGTAGCTGATCTTGCTCATCTCGCCGTCGCTGACGATATCGATGCCCGCCTCGCGTTGCCGGTTGACCACGTCGTCCACCGCCCGGCGCATCACTTCATCGAATCGAGCCTCATCGTAGTCTTCGCCGCGATCCTGCGCGAACAGCAAGTCCACCACTTCTTGCGGTCGCGGCAGGCTTCCTACGTGGGTGGTCAGGATTCGGTCAGTGCTTCGCTTCATCGGAGCCCTTTCGCGGTCGGCATGGATTTCAGTTCGGGTGAGAAAATACTCCGCACGCTCGCCGCTTGCAACCAGAAACCAGTCACCAGCCCGGACCTGCACCATGCAGGCGCCCTCCTCGGCTGGGTAGCGTTCAGTCGACAAAGTCCCCGGTCCCATCCCTTTGCCCCAGTGCAACCCGGATGAGATGATGGTTGCCATGCGAAAGAGGAATCTGATCATCCTCGGCGGTCTCTTGGGTGCAGCCGCCGGATGGGCCATGGCCAGTTCCAACCCGCCGCTCGAAACCGTGCCGCAGGTCGACCTCGGTAGGTACGTCGGCCGCTGGTACGAAATAGCTCGTTATCCGAATCGCTTCGAACGCAAATGCGACCGCGACGTCACGGCCGAGTATTCGATCAAACGCAATGGCGATATCCGCGTGGTGAACTCCTGCGTAAAAATCTCCGGCGACGTTACGCAATCTATCGGGGCGGCCAAAGTCGTCGATAAATCGACGAATGCGAAATTGAAGGTCACCTTCTTTTGGCCGTTCTACGGCAAGTATTGGATCATCGCTCTCGGATGGGACTACGATTACGCCGTCGTCGGCGAACCGTCGCGAAAGTATCTGTGGATTCTCAGCCGCAACCCGCAAATGCCAGCCGACCTCTATCGTGAGATTACCGGCCGACTGGCGGCAAAGGGCTACGACGCTTCTAAGTTGGTAAAAACGCGCCAGACTGGTGCCCGCTAAACTAGATCGGGCGATCGCGCCCGCAACCGCTGCGCGCCCTGACGGTTTCCCCTCGAAACTCGATCGCTACCCCGTGATGTATACTGCGCGCCATGGAAGCTCCCAATTTTGTTTTCAATTTGAGCCGCCTCGAACGCGTCATCGCCGGTCCCGGCAAAATCTCCGAACTCGGTGAAGAACTCGGCCACCGCGGCTTGCAACGCGCCATCATCGTCACCGGAAAAACTCTCGGCTCATCTTCCCTACTGGAAAAAGTTACTGCGGCGGCCGGCCCCCGCTGCGCGGCCGTATTCCGCGGAGCGAAGCAGCACGTTCCGTGGAGTTCCGTGCATCAGCTGAAAGCGGAAGTCGAGCGCCTCAACGCCGACTCTTTGGTCAGCTTCGGCGGTGGCAGCCCCATCGACACCTGCAAAGTGGCCAGCCACGCTTTGCTTCCGTCGCGCGAATTGATTCACATCGCCGTGCCCACCACGCTCTCAGCCGGCGAGTACACGCATGCCGGCGGCGTCACCGACGAAGCGACGCTCGTGAAATCCGGCGTCTCCGATCCGCGCCTGCAAGCCCGCACGATCGTCAACGACCCGGAGTTAACGCTGGAAACGCCCGCCTGGCTCTGGGTCTCCACCGGCATGCGTTCGCTCGATCACGCGATCGAGAGTATCTACGCGATTCGCCATCATCCGCTCAGCGACACGCTTGCGTCCAAAGCCATTGCCATCCTCGTCGAACACTTGCCGGCATCCGTCAAGGATGATCGCGCCAAGCAGATCGCTCACCGCGGCTATTGCCAAATGGCGGCCTGGTTTTCGATTTTCGGCGCCATGAATACGCGCTTCGGAATTTCCCACCTGCTCGGCCATCAGATCGGTCCTCGCTGGAACGTGCCGCACGGCGTCACCTCCTGCATCACGTTGCCTCACGCCATGCGCTTGATGGCCGGAGTCGCTCCGGAGCGGTTCGGTCCCATTGCAGCCGGCCTCGGTCTTCCGTTTGATCCCTCTAAATCCATGGTCTCCGCTCTGGCCTGCGCCGATCGCGTCGCAAAATTCATCGCCCAATTCGACGTTGCGCACACGCTGAAGGACGCGGGAGTCCCTCGCGGCGACCTCAATCAAATTGTCGGTACCGTGGCGCACGAACTCGAGCGGTCCGGCACGATGGATCGTCCGGTCACCGAGCGAGAAATCAATTCCCTGCTGGAAGCGGCTTACTGAGGAGCGTTACTCGGCAGCGAGGCCTGCTCTCTCCCGCTGCCGAGCCACAAATGCAGAAGCGCTATTTCTGGGGCTTGTCGCCGCCGATAAATACTGCGCTGGTGCGCCGCGACGCCGCCATTCCGCCGGCAGGCTGTTCCGCGGCATTTGCAGCCGCTTTCGCCGGCGCGGGCGCATTCACCGGCACTTTGCGTGCCCCGGAGGGCATATTGCGCTCCGGTACCTTGATCGGCTCGAGCATGGCCTCCACTTCCGCGCGCCGCGATTCAAACCACGGCGGCAGCAGCAAACTCGTGCCCAGCTGATCGGCCGGCTCGTCGACGGAAAATCCCTGCGGCACGTTGGCCGCGCATTCCACCAGAATTCCGCCGGGGCAGCGGCAGTACACGGAGTGGAAATACATGCGGTCCTTGATTTCGGACGCATCCGTGTAGCCCAACTCGTCGTAAAGCGCCTTCTGCTCGGCCAGTCTCTCGTCGCTCTCCACTTCCAGAGCCAGATGGTGCGCCGTACCCGCTCCGAAAATCCAGCTACCCGACGGCCGGTCCGGCTCGTGCAGCAGCGTCACCGTTCTGGCCGCGCCACCTTCGCCGATTTCAAACCGGTGATAGGGCCCTTCCACGCCGGTTTTGCGAAAGCCGAGCGCGTCCACAAAAAATTGCTCCGTCTCCGGAATTTCGCGGACGGAAAGCACCGGCCCGTGAAATCCGCGCGTTGCCACGTCGCCGGTCACGTCTTCGGTCGTCCAGGCCTTGCGCTGATCGGAGCTGTCCTCCAGAACTTCCAGTTGAATGCCCGAGGGATGGCTGAAGCGCACAAACTTCTGCCCGAACCGCTCCTGAATGCCATCATGTTTCGCTTTGTGGCGGGACAAATGCTCGGTCCAAAACTTCAGCGAGCCTTTCGGAACGGCGTAGGCCGTCGACTGAATTTGCCCCGAACCCGGCCGCCCCTGCACGCGCCGGTATGGGAAAGTCGTATAAACCGACCCCGGCTCGGCGTTCGCATTCGCGTAATATAAATGGTAGTGCGCGTAGCGGCCGTCAAACAGCACCGTTTGCTTGATCAAGCGCTGACCGAAAACCTGGGTCTGAAAATCGATGTCTTCCTGCGCCCCGCCCACGCAGACCGTGATGTGATGGACTCCCTTTACAAGCGACATGTTCCTTGCCTCCGCCGTCGTTCAGCACGAGCGATTGTGGTTCATTGCGCCGGAGGGCGCCGCGGTTTCCGCGCGTTGTCTCCAACCCCGCCGTCCGGAGCTCGGCCACCTGCGGCGGATTCTATTCCACGGATGCGCGGAATCGCAACTTTTCCTGGCCGCCTCAATCGCCCGGCTGCGGAATTCACCCGCTAGTCCGATTTCTGACCAGCGCTGTGGGTTTGGCGGGCTGCCCAACGCCTAAGTGGCCCGTTTTCAGCAACGCCGAACCCGCAATCTCCCCACCGGCCCACTCGAGCCCGTTTTTGTCAGCCTAGCCCCTTCGCCAAATGGCCCTGTGAAGCTTCACAACGGCCCTAGGAGCCTAGATCTCACCCGTCCTCAACTGATGGGCCATGTACTCCGATTGCCGCAGCGTCAGGGCCACTATAGTCAACGTCGGATTCTCACCGCCGCTCGAAACAAACTGGCTGCCGTCGGAAATAAACAGGTTCTTGATGTCGTGGCTCTGCCCGAAGCTATTCACCACGCCGTCGCGCGGATTTTCAGCCATACGCGCCGTGCCCATATTGTGCGTCGAGGGATACGGCGGCACGGTGATGACCGTTTTCGCGCCGATCGACTCGTAGAGGACGGATCCCTGCTCGTATCCGTGATTGCGCATGGCTATGTCGTTCGGATGGTCGTCGAAATGAACGTCCGGAATGGGCATGCCGAACCGGTCCTTCTTATCCGGATGGACGGTGATGCGATTCGTCTCCTGCGGCAGATCCTCGCCGATCACCCACAGCCCAGCCACATTCGCGTAGTGGTCGAGCACCCAGGCGCGCTCGCGCCCCCATCCGCCGGGAATCACGTTTTGCGCGAAGCTCGGCAGCCCCTGGGGCAGCAGCTCCATCTGATAGCCGCCCACGAACCCGCGCTTCGCGTCGAGCCGCGCCTCGTCCATCACGATCCCCGATTGCGCCGTTCCGCGGTACATGTGCACCGGCTTTTCGAACACCGCGAAAACCGTGCCGGTGGTGTGCTTCATGTAATTGCGGCCCACCTGCCCGGACGAATTCGCCAAGCCTTGCGGAAACATGCTCGAGTGCGAATTCAGCAGCAGCCGCGGCGTTTCGATCGCGTTGGCCGCCACGGCCACCACGCGCGCTTTCTGCCGGTGCTGCACGCCTTTGCTGTCCGCATACACCACGCCGGTTACTTTTCCAGACGCGTCGTGCTCGATCCGCAGCACCTGCGATTCCGCGCGAATCTCCGCTTTCCCGGTCGCCTCCGCGCTCGGAACTTCCACATACATCGTCGACCATTTCGCCTGAAACGTGCAGCCCTGCACGCAGAATCCCGTCTGCTGGCAGGAAGCGCGGCCGTCGCGCGGCACGGAATTGATCGCCATCGTCGGCACGCGAAATTCCTTGTAGCCGATCTTCTTCGCCCCGGCGAAAAGCACCTTGCCGTGGTTGCTGATGGGCAGCAGCGGAATTCCGTGCCGCCCCGAGACTCCCATCTTTTCTTCGGCGCGATCGTAATAGGGCTCCATCTCTTTCAGATCGATGGGCCAGTCCAGCAGGTTTGCGCCCGCGATGTTGCCGTAGCTGGTGCGCGGCTTGAATTCGTGCTCCTGGAAGCGCAGCGCAACGGCGCCCCAGTGCACCGTCGTTCCACCGACCAGCTTGCACGTCCACACCGGCAGAGTCGGAAAATTCTTGGCCACCGACCACGTGCCCGATGTCGTGCGCGGGTCCGCCCACGTGAACAGCCCGAACATTGCGACCTCGTCGTTCCTGATGTCGCTCATCTGCAGCCGCTTCCCCGCTTCGAGCACCACCACCGGAATGCCTTTGTGCGCCAGCTCGTTCGCCAGCGTGGCGCCTCCCGCACCGGAGCCGACAACGACCACCACCGACGAATCGTTCAGATCAAATTTCGCGGGCATGGAAATCCTCCGCCGTCTTTTCCCTGCGCGTCATTGGCGCGAAAGCGTCACAGCCAGTCCAGATCGTTGAAGCCGCGGTGCAAATATCCACCCAGCGCCGACGACGGCCCCTGATACCCGAACATCGGCCAGAGCGCCCGCTGGTTATAAAGCGACACGACCGTCGTGCCGTAAACCTTGGCGAAAAACGGCCCGTGTTCGATGCGCGTGATCGCCGCCACGCGCGCGTTTTCATCGGCCACGTCCGCGTAGGTCTTCCCCGGCGCCGCCTTCGACAGCTGGTTCAGCTGCGCGATTCCGCCGGCCAGCAATTTCTTGGTCGACAAATTGTGCGCCGCCTCGTTATTGAGCGGCTCGATCGCCTGGGCGTAATAGGACTCGACAATTTGCGGATGAGGGAACAGGTCGCGCACGAATTGGAGCAACACGCGCGCCTGCGCGGGCGTCAAAGTATCTAGCTCTATGGCCCACGCGCCGCCCGGGTCCGCCAATATGGTCGCTCCGCTCACTGCAACCGTGACGATGGCCGCAGCGCCGCCAGCCAGAAAGCCGCGGCGTGAAACCTTCGACTTGCGGCTCGCGTCTTTCATTGTGCCTCCTTGTGAGAATATTTCAGCCGCGGCGGCGCGCCGGATGGTGCGCATGGCGGGCTGCGTTTGCTACCATAGAGAGCCGATAGCAGCAGAACATACCACTACTACTACCAACGAAGGGAACATACCAATATGAGCTCGGGTTCGAATTTCGACTCGCCGCGCAGGCCAAACCGGCTTTTCGGAGCAATCGTATTTGCCGCCATTTTGCTGACCGCATTTTTCCTGGTTCATTCACAAGTTTCACTACGCTCCGTGGACGCGGCGCAAGCGCCCGCTCCGGCCGCTGCAACCGCTCCGAAGACCACCCAGGACGGCGTCTATTCGGCGGATCAGGCCGCGCACGGAAAAGATCTCTACACGCAAAATTGCGCCGCCTGCCACCTGGACGACATGAGCGGCAGCGGTGAAGCGCCGCCGCTGGCCGGCGAGGGCTTCACCGATAGCTGGGACGGGCACAGCGTCAACGAGTTTGACCAGACCGTGCTGAACACCATGCCGCTCGATAACCCCGGGAGCCTCGATCCCGGCGACGCGCTGGCCATCGTCACCTACATCTTCGAGAAGAACAACATGCCCGCCGGCAAAGACGCGCTAAAGAACGATGCCGCCACGCTAAAGGGCATCACCATCAGAAGCAAGAAGTAGCTTCCGCAGCCCAGCCCTGGCGCGGAGCGAATGCTCCGCGCCGGGCGCCGCGTGATTTCGCCGTTCGCGCCTCATCGCGCTGAAAACGCCAGCAGCGCGTTGCCCGGCAGCCCGCCACCCACGTTGGCGTAGCCCGAGCCCACGAAGAGCATTCCGTTTACCACGGTCGCGCCGGGCCCTCCCATCGAACCGCCCTTTGCCGCCACGCGATTCACGGTTTTGAAATTCTGCTCGGTGTTGAATTGCCAAATCACTTTGCCGTCGGAGGTGGAAAGCGCGCGCAAGATGCCGTCCCATCCGCCGGTGAAAACGGCGCCGGGAATCAGCGTTGCCGCCGCGGATTGCCCGAAGCGCAGCCCCGCTTTGGTGCGGTTTTCTCCGTTGGGCGTCTTCTTGCCGAGCTCATCGAGCGATTGCAGCCGCGTGCGCCACAGAATTTTCCCGTTCGCGGGATCGATGGCCACGAAAGTGCCGTCTTCAAGCGGCACGTAAAACGCATCCGAATCCGCCGCGCCGCCGAATGCGATTTCGCCGTTGTTCGGCGCCACCGTATTGATCAGCGGCAGCTTCCACAGCATCTTGCCATCATGATCCGGATCGAGCGCGAACACGGTGCCGCTCTTCGGCGTCACCAGCAGAATGCGGCGGCCATTCCGCAGCTTCAACAGCACGGGCGAAGAGCCGATATCGTGGTCGGTGCCGAGATTTTTCGGGCAATTCGGAGTTGTTTCCGGAACGCAGCCGACCATCCAGGCGTCATTCGCTTCTGTCTGATACGACCACAGCATTTTTCCCGTGGTCAGATCAAACGCCACGACCGCATCGGACGTTTTCGCCGCGGGCTCCGTAAACGCGTCCCCGGTGCCGACGTAGAGCGCGTGGCGCACGGGATCGATCGTCGGCGTGTTCCATACCGCCGCGCCCGCCGGCGCATAGAGCTGCGTGCCGAGCGGGTTTTTCTTGATCGGTTTCGGCGCTTCCGGAATCACGTAGGATTTCCACAGGACGCGGCCGGTATCGGCGTCGAGCGCGACTACGCTCCCTCGAAACGTGCAGCACGAGTAATGCGGGTCGGCGCTGAACACTTCCTCGGTAGCGGAAATCGGCACGTACAGGCGGTGCTGGTAAAGCGCGGGCCCATTGCTGATGCGCGCGAATTGGTGCGTGGTGATTTTGCGCGTCCAAAGCAGCTTGCCGGTCCGCGCGTCGACCGCGTAGACGTTGCCGCGCATATCGCCGAAATACGCTGCGAATTTCGCGCCGGGATGGCCGCTGACCGCGCCAATCACGGGCGCCGTACGCACGCCGGATTTGGCGTGATACGACCAGTAGACGCAACCGGTCTCGGCGTTCAGCGAATAAACGTAAGCGTTGTCGCTGGCGATGAACACGCGGCCGCCCACCACTGAAGGCTGGCCGTACGACGTCGAGCCGTTCGGAAAACCAAAAGCCCATTTCAGCTGAAGATTCGGCACCTGAGCGGCGGTCAGTCCGGCGCTCGCGGCTGGCTGAAATCGGGTGTTGCCAAAATCTGCGCCCCAGCCGTTCCACGATGCCGCCGATGCGAGGGCGGCAAAGGGAGGATTCGTGGCGCAGCGGTTGGGCATCGACGCGGCGCTGCCGGAATTCGAAAGATCGAGCGGACGTCCGCCTAGGTATTCGGCGAGTTCGCGCTTTTCCGCGTCGGTCAGATTTTTCGCTGCGGGCGCCATCACGCCCGTGGTTACAGCGGAGTAGATTGTTTCGGGCGGGAGCTGCTGGAGCGACTGCAAATTCGGCGCGCGACTCGCCGGATGCGGTCCCGCGTGGCATTGCGCGCAAGCCTTATAAAACACCGCTTCGCCCGGAGCAACCGGAAGCACTCCGCCCCCGCCCTTCAACTGCCCGAACGCCGGAACCACCCCGGCAAAGCACCCCACCCAAAGCGCTGCGACGGCAGTACACAACAGTTTTCGAAGCATCATCCCCCCGCTGCGAATCCGACCCGCCGAATCTATATCAAAACGCGCGCGGGCGGCACAACGAAGTTTCAGGCTCCATGCGAGCAACGACCGGCCTAGCTCGTCGAATGATACTGGCGCGAAACAGCGATCTCTTTGCAGGTGATGAATTCGAGCAGCGCCGGGATGCCTTTCTGCGTCTGCTCGATGCCGCGACGAATCGCGGGAATAATTTCAGAAACGGAAGTGACGCGTTCGCCGTAGCCGCCGAAGGCGCGAGCCATCGCTGCGTAGTCTCCGGAAATATCCGTGGCGCGATATTTTTCGGTGGAGATCGGCATGATGGGAATTTCCATGGCCATGCTGAAATTGTTGAGCAGGATCGAAAGGATGGGGATGCGTTCGCGGACGGCGGTCTCGAAATCCATGCCGGTGAAGCCGATGGCAGCGTCGCCCCATACGTTGATGCACAGCTTATCGGGACAGGCGAGCTTGGCGCCCATCGCCAGGCCCAGGCCGTAGCCAAGCTGCGTCGTCTTGCCCCAGCCGATGTACGTCAGCGGCTTCGTGGTCACCCAGAACGGCGCGAGCTGGTCGCGCGGGCTGCCCGCATCGTGCGTGATGATCGTGTTGGCCACGTCCACGGTGCGCTGCAAATCGCGCAGCACCCGATAGGGCGAAAACGGCGCTTCGTCCGAATCAACGCGCGGCGCCCATTCCTTGAGCCACTTTTCCCGCACACTGGCAATTTCCACGGCGACCGCCCAGGGTTGCGGCCGAGGCTTGTGAAGCAGTTTTTCGACTTCGGCGCAAAGCGCTTCCAGAGTGAGCTGCGCGTCGCCGGGCAGCGCGATTTCCGCGCGCACGTCTTTATTCAGGTGATTGGGATCGAGCGTGGCGTGAATGAACTTCTTGCCCTCGGGCATCGCGATGGCAAACGAACTCTGCGTGAAGCTGCAGCCGACGCCGAAAATCCAGTCGGCGCGCTGGAGGAAGTGCGGCACGGTGGCGGGAAACGCGTTGCCTCCGGCGCCGAGAGCCAGCGGATGATCTTCCGGAAACGCGCTTTTGCCTTGCAGGCTGGTGGCTACCGGCGTGCCGAGCATTTCGGCCAGGCGCTTCAGCGCGTCCCACGCGCGCGCCCAATGAACGCCCTGCCCTGCGTAAATCACGGGAGTTTTCGCTTCCACGAGCGCCGTGGCGGCGCGGCGAACGTCCGCGGGGTCGGGTGCGTAGCGCGCACAAGCGACAGGCTCATACGCCAACGTGCTCGGAAATTCTTCGCCGAAAATATCCATCGGCATCTCGACCAGCGCCGGGCCGCCACGTCCATTACGCAGCCGCGAGAAGGCGCGGCGAAAAATATTCGGAATTTCCGCCACCGAGCCGATGCTTTCCGCAAATTTCGTCACCGTGCGCATGCTGGCGACGGAATTGAAATTCGGATCGATCTGCGCCAGTCGCCTTGGATAGCCCATCGGCAGCACCAGGATCGGCACTGATTCGCCGTACGCCTGCGCCACGCCGCCGAACGAATTTTCCGCGCCGGGGCCGTGCTGCATGGCGAACACGCCGAGCTTGCGCCCGCTGGTGAGCCGCGAGAACGCGTCCGCCATGTGCAAGCCGACGCGCTCCTGCCGCACGATGATCGGCCGAATGCCCGCCGCGGCCGCCGGCTCGAAAAGATGATTCACCGGGTAGCCGAAAAGAATCTCAACGCCTTCGCGCTTCAGAATTTCGGCGATCGCTTCGCCAGCTTTCATGCGCATCTCCTATGATTGCTGTTCGCTACAAACACTGCCCTGCGTGATGCTTTGCTTTTCCCGCGCGCGAATCAGACGCACCAAGCTGCCGTTACACGCTGCGCATCTGCCAACAAAAGCTTGAGAATACCGGGTAGAATGAGCGCGGGAAAGGGGATTCCTTGCGAACTCGTGAATTGCCAGGACGCGCCGCTGCGTGCGCGCCGGAGGTTTGCCGTCCATGACCCGCAGCGAACGTCGAGTGGCATCGCCGCGCGTGGTGAACATCGCCGATTTGCGCCGCGTGGCGCAAAGGCGGCTGCCGCGCGCGGTCTTCGAATACGTTGACGGCGGCGCGGAAGGCGAAGTGACCATGCGCGAGAACGTGCGCGCATTCGAGGAGGTCACGTTTCGCCCGCGCAACGCGCTTTTTCTGCCGGCCTGCGACACCAGCACCACGGTTCTCGGCAGCGAGCTTTCCATGCCGCTGCTGCTCGCGCCCGTCGGATTCACGCGCATGATGTATCCGCGCGGCGAGGTGGTGGCGGCGCGCGCCGCCGGAAAAGCGGGCGTGGGCTACGCGCTCACCACCATTTCCGGCTCGCCGCTCGAGGACGTCGCGCAGGCCACCCCGGGCCCGAAATGGTATCAGCTGTACCTCGTCGGCGGGCGCGAAGCGGCGGAAGCGACTCTCGAACGCGCGCAGAAAGCCGGATTCACCGTGCTGGCGATCACCATCGACACCGGCACGTTCGGCATGCGCGAGCGCGACGTGCGCAACGGAGCCGGCGCGCTGACCGGAAGCAGCCTGCTGGCGAAAATTCCGCATTTGCCGCAGGTGCTGTCGCGGCCGTCGTGGCTCGCGGGATTTGTGTGTGATGGGCGCATGCTCACGCTGCCGAACGTGATCGTCCCGGGACGCGGGCCGATGCCGCTGGCGGAAACGCAGGCGGCGCTGAGCAAGTCGGTGGTCACCTGGGAGGATTTGCGCTGGCTGCGCCATGTGTGGCGCGGGCCGATCGTCGTGAAAGGCGTGCTGACGGGAGACGACGCGCGGCGCTCGCTCGACGAAGGCGCGGCGGGTGTGATCGTTTCCAATCACGGAGGGCGACAGCTCGATTGCGTGGCCGCATCACTGCGCGCGCTTCCGGAAGTGGTGGCGGCGGTTGGCGGTCGCGCCGAAGTGCTGATGGATGGCGGCGTGCGCCGCGGCAGCGACATCGCCAAGGCGCTCTGCCTGGGAGCGCGCGCCGTGCTGATCGGCCGCCCATACGCGTATGGACTGGGCGCCGCCGGCGAAGCGGGCGTTACGCGTGCGCTGCAGATTTTGCGCGCGGATTTCGAGCGCGTGCTCAGGCTGCTCGGCTGCGAATCCGCGGCGCAGTTGGATCGATCCTATGTCGACGTGCCCGCAAGCTGGCAGCGCGCCGGATGCTAATTTCTATATAAATCGACTCACTCCGCGCGACCGAGCACGTGTGGCTCGACCATTTTGCCGGGATTCATGCGATTGTCGGGATCGAGCGCCTGCTTGATGGCGCGCATCACGTCGAGAGCGGCGCCATGCTCGATCGGGAGATACTTTTTGCGGCCGAAGCCGATGCCGTGCTCGCCCGTGCACGTGCCGCCCATGTCCAGCGCGCGGCGGATGATCTTTTCCTCCAGGCGCAGCGCCTCTTCGTGCTCGGCGGGATTATTCGGATCGAGCACGAAGGCCATGTGAAAATTGCCGTCGCCGACGTGCCCGACCACGACCGCGGGAAACGGCGCACCGGCGACGTCCTGCTTCGATTCCACGATGCAATCGGCGAGGCGCGAAATCGGCACGCAGATATCCGTAGTGAACGTTTTTCCTCCGGGGCGGATCGCCAGCGTGGCGAAATAGGCTTCGTGGCGCATTTTCCAGAGCGTCTCGCGCTCTTCGGGCGAAGTGAACGACTGGAAGCCCGTCGCGCCGTGCTCTTCCGCCAATTTTTTCACCGTCCCGGCTTGGTCGTTCACGGCCCGCAGGCTATCGCCGTGAAACTCGAAAAACAGTATCGGCGCCACGGGATAATTCGTCTTCGAGTAGCGGTTGCACGCGTCGATTTGCCCCTCGTCCATCAGCTCGATGCGCGCCACGTTGACGCCGAGTTGAATCGTCTCGATGGCTGTTTCCACGGCGTGGCGAATCGTGGGAAAAGTGACGCACGCCGCGCCCACCGCTTCCGGCAGCGGATGCAGCCGCAGCGTGACTTCGGTGATCACGCCGAGCGTGCCTTCCGCTCCGACGAAAAGATGCGTCAGATCGTACCCGGCGGCGGATTTTCGCGCGCCCGAGCCGGTGTGGATCACGCGTCCATCGGCGAGAACGACGGTGAGCGCCAGCACGTTTTCCTTCATCGTGCCGTAGCGCACGGCGGTGGTGCCCGAAGCGCGCGTGGACGCCATGCCGCCAAGCGTGGCGTCCGCGCCCGGGTCGATGAAGAACGTGAAGCCGGTGTTGGCCAGCGCCTTCTGTAGCTCCTTGCGCGGCACGCCCGCCTGTACGGTAGCCTGCAAATCTTGCGGGCTGATGCGCAGAATTTTGTTCATCTCGCGCATGTCGATGGTGATACCGCCGTGGATCGCGTTGATCTGGCCTTCCATCGACGTGCCCGCGCCGAACGGAATCACCGGCACTTGATGCCGCGCGCTGATTTTTAGGATTTCGCTGACTTCCTCGGTCGAATGCGGAAAGCAAACCACGTCCGGCGCGGCGGCGGCATGATACGACTCGCCGTGGCTGTGGTGCTCGCGGACGATTTCCGCGGTGGTGGCGCGACGGTCAAGCAGCGCCTGCAAGTCGCGGATCGCGGCGTCCATGCGCTCGCGAGTCGGCGGCGTGATTTGTGTGGTGGCCATGAGTGCACCTGCGTTTGCGCGCGGGACCCGCTTTCGCGGGTGTCAATCGCCGCGCGCAGATGTTCGCAACCGCATCAATATATCATTATCGCGCGCCGGGCTCGCATTGTCGCGGGACCGGCTGAATCGCAGGGGACGAGGAGGGATGTCTCGCGGGAGTCGCTAGCGCTGGACGGTCACTTCGTAGTACGCCACCGAGCCGTCGCCGGCGAGCTTTGGATCGACGCGGACCACTTGAAACGAGCTTCCCTTCAGATCGTTTACCGAGTGGCTGAGCACGTCGTGCGCGCGCCGCTGCATTTCGGGAGTGATGTTCACCACGTGCCGATTGGACGCCAGCGCGCTCGCATCCAGCCGATAGGTAGTCGTGCGGCTTCCGGCGCTCTGCGAAACGATCTGCACGCTGACGGCGGGCCGCGCCTGATCGTGAAACCAATACCGGGGAGTGAGCAGCACAAACGCGACGATCACCGCCACCATCACGTCGTACTGCCAGGTCATCCGCTCGTACGACCAGAAAAAGATGCGTCCCAGCGCTCGCCAGAAAACGCGCATCTCAGTGCGTCGCTCCGTTCACCACGGCGCCGTCGCGCATGTGCAGCACGCGGTTGCCGTATGTGGCTGCTTCCGGATTGTGCGTGATCATCACGATGGTCTGTCCGAGATCCTTATTCAGCTGCCGCAGCAGCGCCAGAACGGACTCCGAATTTCGCGTGTCCAGGTTTCCCGTAGGCTCGTCGGCCAGCACGATTTTCGGCTCGCTGACGATCGCGCGCGCCAGCGCCACGCGCTGCTGCTCGCCTCCGGAAAGCTCCGAAGGCCTGTGCTTCAGGCGCTCTTTGAGCCCCAGCAGCCCCACCACCACGTCGAAACGGTGCGGATCGAATCCGTTGGCGTGCAGGTGCTGCGCCAGCGCGATATTGTGGTAGGTGTCGAGCGTCGGCAGCAGGTTGAACCGCTGAAAAACGAAGCCGACTTTATGCCGGCGCAGCTGCGTGCGCGCGGCGTCGCTCATCTCGCTCAAGTCGTTGCCGTCCAGCAGCACGCGGCCCCTGGTGGCGCGCGCCAGCCCTCCGATCACGTGGAGCAGCGTGGACTTGCCGCAGCCCGAGGGCCCCATGATCGACACGAATTCGCCGGGAAGGATTTCGACGCTGACGCCGCGCAGCGCGGGCACCTCCAGCTTTCCCGCGCGGTACACCTTCCACAGATTTTCCGTCTTGAGTATCGGCTCCACAGCGTACTCCCGCGCCAGCGATTGCCTTCCAAGGGATGCCATAATTGTATCCGCGTTTCCTCCGCCTGCCTAGCGCCGCACGCAGCGACTCTTTCCCGCGCGGTATTTTGCGCGATTCGATCCGGTCAGCCGGGCAGTTTCCTTGAACTCTGGTGCGCTACTCGTAGGCCAACGCTTCCACCGGATCGCGGCGGCTGGCGAGCCACGCCGGGTAGGAAGCTCCGAGCAAACCGCCCGCGAGGGCGATCGCCGCGGCGATCAAAATCCATTTGAACGTGATCAGGATCGTAAGCGAGGGAAAGATCTTGAGGAAAATCACGCGCATCACGTAACTCAATCCCACCCCGGCCACGGCGCCCCCGAAGCACAGCAACGCCGTCTCACTGAGGAAAATCTGCACGATGTAGATCTTCGAAGCGCCCAGCGATTTCAGCACGCCGATCTCGCGCGTGCGCTCGATGATCGTGGTGTACATCGAAAGAAAGATCACCAGGAATCCGATGCACACCGCGATGCTGATCATCACGTCGATAAACGCGCCCAGCCCCGGCAAGTTCGTCGAGGTCATCAGCGACATGTAATCCTTGATCGAACGGATCTCGTACCGCGGCAGCAGTTCGCTGATTTCGTTCATCACCGCCGGAATGTGGTCCGAGCGGTCGCACTTCACGAAAAACACCGAGGCTTTGTCGCGCGCTCCGGACATGTCCTGCAGCGTGGACATCAGCACGAAAAGCCTCGCGCCCTTGCCGTGCTCGACGATCCCGGAAACGTGGAAATCGTGTCCGAGCAAGTACAGCTTCTGCCCTACGTGGACGTCTTTGGCCCGCGCGTACACGTCGTCCACCAAAATATCGTTCGGGGCCGTCAGACCGTGTCCCGCGTGAAAGACGAAGCCGCCGGAAACCTCCCCAAACGTCTTCGGATCGATTCCGTACACCAGGTCGAGCCCGTTCACCGAGTTGAACTGGAGCAGCACCGGCGCCACAGCCTGGACATAATCCAGATCGCGCAGCTTGCCCGCGATGGCGATCGGCATCGGCGCGCCGCTGAAGGCCATGAAAATCGAGGCCGAAGGCGGCTGCACCATGATGTCCGCGCCCACGCCTTCGGTGCGCTTGGCGTAATCATGCAACAGGCCGCTGGTCAGCCCCACCACGATGATCACCAGCGTCACTTCCACCGCCACGGCAATCACGGTGATGGCCGTGCGCACCGGCCGGTGCAGCGAATTGCGCAGAATCATGTGCCCGATCACTTCGAGCCCTCCGGCGCCGAATTCGCTTTCGGCTCCCCGACGCGCACCAGCTCGGTCCCGGCCGGCTGCTTCAGCACGAACCGGTCCGGCGAAATCGCTAGATTGAGAGTGAGACGCACGATGTGAATATCTAAATTATAGTCGCTCGCCGGCCGGTTGACGAAAATTTGCCGTGGATACTTTTCCGCCCCGAAACTAGCCCAATCGGAATAACTCACATCCGAGGCCAGCTGGCCGCCCGAATCGTAGGTCTGAATTCGCACGACTTCCAGATTGGCGCGATCGACCCAGATCTTCCGGGAGATCTCCCAATCCGCCTCCGCCGCGTTGGCCGCATCCGAGGGCCCAACGCGATGAATCACCGTCAGCACGTAATACGCCGCCGCGCCCTGTGTCACCTGCTCGAAAAGCACGGGGTCTTCGGCGGGAATTGGAGTCCAAAACAGCGCTCCGGTCAAATGCTGCGGCCGCAAATTCTCAATCGCCTTCGACGAAGGGCGCTCCAGCACCGCCGGTCCCACGATGAACTTGTTCTTCGAGGGGATGAAAACATGAAACGTTTCCCCGTTGCTCACCATGTCGAAAATGTCCGTGCCGACCACCGGCACCTGCCCGATCACCCGCACGTCGGCCGGTTTTTGCGCCAGGATAAATCCGCTCACCTCATGATATTGCTCGATCACGCCGGTGTACGCAGAACCCGCGGTCAGCACCATCGTAACCGCCGCGTTCATGGATGTGATCGATTGCGCCTGGTGGTCGTAGGAAGCGATGAGCTGCTGCTTCGTGGCGGTCTGCAGCGCCACGGGCGGGCCCGACGGTTTCACCACCGTCTTCCGGCTGACCGCGCAACCCGCGGACAACGCAGCCGCGAGCGCGAGCGACAGCGTCCAGACAGACTTCCGCAGCCTAAATTGGGGAAAAGTCAAGAGCACGAACCTGCAAATTTAACAGCCGCGTGCCGCGGAGTGTCAAACCAACCACGCTCCGGAGTTTTCGAAGAATCAATTCGATCCCGGCGCCGTTCGCACCCCTCCGCCTGCAATCCAGGCGGCGATGTCCGTGACCACCTGCTGGTCCACATGGCCGGGCTTGTTGTAGTCCGGCAGAAGCGACGGCCCGCTTTCGAACATGAACAGATGGTCGAGGTCGGGATAAAGCTTCAGGGTCACCTTTCGGCGGTGCTCAAAAGCCGCTTGCCATGCGCTGAAGTCGCCCTTCGGAGTAACCTCGAAATCGCGGCCGCCCTGCAGGATCAGCATCGGAATCTTCAATTTTTCGGCAGCTTGCACCGGATTGTAGCCGCGCAGATCGAGCCAGTACGACGCAGACATGGTGCCTCCGAGGACCGGCACGTTTTCCCCCGGCTTCAGAGTGGGACTTTCGATCTGCTTGGCCGACTCTTCCGCGAGCTGCACAACCTTTTCGTCCTGCGCGTCGGGCTTCGGCGCAGCTTTTGGAGCGCGATCCGCGGCCGATTTTGGCGCCAGCGATGGCTTGTCCGTCGCTTCGGTCGCAGCCTGTTCGGCATCTGCCTTCGCGATATATTCCACCTCTCCCAACAGCACCTCTTCCAGCGGGCGCGTGTTCGCCGCAAGCATCACGAGTCCGGCAATCTGCGCATCACCCGTCGCGATTCGCGGGGCCAGGTATCCGCCGAGGCTCAACCCGACGATATAAATCCGCCTGGGATCGACCTTCGGCTGCTTCGCCAGCATTCCCACGGCAACCCGCGCGTCGCTCATCACTTCGTCGTTGACGGTCAGCTTTTCCGGATCGGCGTTGCTCTTCGCGCCGTACTTCGCCGTGCGCTTGGTATACCGGTAGACGGCGATGCCGTGGCTCGCCAGCCCCCACGCCAGGTCCTTCAGCGGCTTGTTGGCGCCGATCGTCTCGTCCTCGTCATGTGGCCCCGAGTCTTGCAGCAGCACCACCGCAGGAAACGGCCCGTTGCCCTTCGGCAGCGTCAGCGTGCCGGGCAATTCGAAAGCACCATTGACCAGATTCAGCGGCTGCTCGGTGAAATCGGCCGGATTGGCGTACGAAGGCGCCTTCCACGGCGGCAGTGGCGCACGATAAGGGCCGAATTCAATTCGCGCGATTTTTCCTTCCACGTTGAAGGCGAACTCCGCTTCCACCAGCCCCTTCTCGAACTTGCAGAGAAACAGCACCACGTCGAGATTCTGCACCTTGCCTGCGCGCTCGTTCACGATCGATTGAAACGAGCCGTCCTGCTTCAAGATGCTGGCCCAAACCTGAGCAAGCTTTCCGGGAGCATTCCTAGCGGCCATCTTGGTATCGTATTGCGTCTCGACCTTGTCGAATTGCCCGGTGGAAAGCTCCTGCATCACCTGCTGGCCCGCCGCAACTGACGGCGGCGCTTTTTTCGCGCCCTGGTCGCTGTACGTCTGTTCGTTGGGCTTCTGCACGTCGGTGAGCTGCGCGGCGCACGGCAGCGCCGCCATCGCAATCAGCAGGGTTAGAGCGCAAAGCTTCATCGAGAAATCCTTTCGACGGACAGCAGCGGCCGGCGCCGGCCCGGATCCAGAAAACAAACAGAGCGCATTTCGGCGGAGATCCCGTTGTGGCAGCGTCCCATTGCTTGTTGTCTGTAACGTAGTTGCGATTCTATCGGAACTAAGTGCCCGATAGAAGCCGATATTTCGCGGCAAAATGCCAGCGCGCGCCGCCGGAAATCGCCCATGACTTCATGTTAGAGCGCGCTCGCTGAAATGCAAGGACCGTCGGCCGGCAAAACCTTCGCGAGAAGACCGCCTGCCCTAAATTGCGTGAAATCCCTTCGAATCTTTTCGATCTTTCGCGAATCTCACGCCCCGTCGGGCGCAGCATTTCGTATCCGCCCGGCGGTCAGGCCGCTTACGGCGCATCCGGCAACACCGGCAGCGCCACGGTATCCACTGTCGAAGGATCGTCGCGCAGCTTGATGTACAGCAGCGTCCCGACCGGGCGCGGAACCGTCAAATTATTCGCGGCGTATCCGAACGGAACGGAGACGGCGTGTGCGAACGACACATCGGAAGCCACCGAATCAACCAGATACAAATCCTGCCCCGTCAGCGTGCACGGCGCCGTCGCCATCGCCGGGCAATGCACTTCCTTCAAAATTGGAACGCGCACCAACGTGGCCAGCGGCTGCCAATCGCCTTTGCTCCCGTCGCGATCCACCGCGCGAAAGCGCAGCGGACCAAAGGCCGAAGGCCCAAACACCTTCAGCGGATCGAGCGTCGCCAGCAAGCTCCGCGAATCCTGCAAAATCAGATTCCCGCGGTCGACGCTGAGCAATACGTCCGACGAATCATCCGCCGTAGCCACCTCGATTTTCTCCGTCCGCGGAAACTCCGCCGGCACTTCGGACTTCAGCGCGAACACCACGCTCCCATCCTGCGGCAGCTCCTGCGAATTCCCGAGGCGCACGAACGAAGCCGCCGAGCCGCTTGCCACGCTCACGCTCATCAACGCCACTTTCGGCCGCGGCGATTCGATCGTCGTCGGCAAGTCCAGCACGCGCCCATCCTTCAGCTTCACGTGCGCCGTCAGCTGCGCGCCCGCGTGCAGCGCTTCGCCGGCCTCCGGATTCTGCGCGGCAAGCTCCAATTCTCCGTCGCTGCCATGATGCGACAAATCCCCGGCTGCAAAGTGAACGCCGCTCAGTTCAAGGCTTGCAACTTCGTCCAGCCGCGCGCCAACCAGTTCGCCGTGCGAATCGCCTGCATGAATCCTGAAACGGTCGAGCTTCGCTTCATCGGCGTAGGCGCGCAGATCGATGGCGTCCGGCTTGCCCAGCCCGTATTGCGTAACCAGCAATTTGAACGGCCCCGGAGTCTCGCCCTTCAGCGGCAAGTTCACCGTCACTTCGTCCGCCTTGCCCGGCTTCCAGTCCAGTTTCAGCGGCTTTGCCGAGGCGTATTGCAGCGCGACGCTCTGGACGCACACGGCGGCGATCGAATGCAAATCGACCGTGTCGTCATGCCCAACTACAAGCCCCGCCTGCTCGGCATGCGGCACGCTCCAGCTCGCCGGCTGCGCGCTGCGAAAATGAAACGTCGGCCCGGTGAACGGCCGAAATCCCCACGTGCCTTGCAGTGTTCCCTCCAGCGAAGCGCTCATCTCTCCCGCGTGCAACGAGTTCGCGTCGACCACGAATCCCCCGCGCGTGGCGTCCGGCACGGCCGGAAGGTTCACGTCCTTCCCCGATTTGTCCTTGAGCCGCAAATAAAAATCGTGGCCCAGCTTCGTGGCAAACACCAGCGGAGCCCCGGTCACCGGCAGCACGAGCGAGCCTTGGTTCAGGCAAAATACCTGCTTCGGATCAACGGCGCGCATGGCCAGCGCCTCCGCCGCGTCCACCGACGGGAGTCCCACCACGAGCACCGATTTCGGATTGTGAAACGATGGCGGCGCGTTCAGGCGCAGATTCAATTCGTCCTCGTTGCGAATCGCCAGCGCGGGAATGTATTGATAGTCCGGCGAGTGCAGGCTTCCCATGATGCGCACCAGGTCCACCACCGATCCGACGTAGGGGCTGTAATATCCGCTGCGCGCGATCGGCGTGGAACTCACCGCTCCGATCAAATCCGCCGAAGGCCCCGTGGTGAGCGAAGCGACCATCGATTGGCTGCTGTCCTGGATCAATAGCTGGTCGTTTCCTTGCACCAGGCACGACTCCTGCTGGTCGAGCGGCTCGCTGAAACAATGCTGGTCGAGCTTGATGCTCAGCGTGCGCGCCAGCAGCGCCGAACGTTCGTGCAGCGCCTTCGGATCGGTCTCCGACGTCGCCTTCACGCTTTCTAAATACGTATCGAGCCGCGCTCTCTCCAGCCCGGCCCGGTTCAGATCGCGCGCCGCGCGGACGAACACGCCCGGCTTGCTGCGCACCGCGTTGCGCACCGCCGAAAATCCTCCGCCCGTTTCCGGCGCCAACAGCAGCAGCGCCTGCTGCGCGCGCCGCGGCACCGTCACCACGATTCCCTCCTGGCGAAAATGCTTGTCCCACGTCTCCGCCTCCGTGAACCATTTTCCGGGCGGCGGATTGGTCGGGCCCTGCAGGAAGCCCACCACCAGCAAATAATGAACGGATTGGTCCGCGGGGAGTTCCGTCTGAATCCACAGCCGGTCGCCCGGCTCCAGGTTGGCAACTTCGGAAATGGGCAGCGTCAGGCCCGCGCGCGTCACCCGCATTTCCACTTGCGGTCCAATCAGGTCGAACGCGGCGGTGTCCGCATGGACGGCGCCGCTCGCAACGAGAACGATCGCGCACAGGATCGCGTGGCGCAGCCAACGGCGACGCAACACCGCCCAAGCTGAACTGCCAGAATGCATAACACTCCCCCTCTGCCAAAACACCACGAACTAAAATAGTCCCAAAAGACCGCCGGGAATACAGGAACGCCCGCCGATCGTAAGATGCGGAAGGCCCGTGAGGCGCTGCCGGGCTGGGAAGGAGCGCTGCGCAAGAATTATACGAAGGTTCGCCGCGCCTGTGTACGCATTTGCGGAATCGGGCAACTGCCGTGCCGGCGGCCTAATCCGGGAACGAAAGCGAATCCCGATGGCCACCTGGAAATTCCGCTCTGCCTCCGGCGAAACTGCGGCGTAACCGCCCTCTGCCGAAACCGGAAGATCGCTTCCGAAAATTGAAGATCGAGCGTTGACACGCCCGCTTGGCGTGGTTTAACGTCGAGTTTCCGGGCAAGAAGCGGTTATCCTCAACGCCGCTGGGCAGTACCCGGAGTTTTCCGGCTCTTTTTAGTCCGTATTGAGACGCGGCTTTTATGCCAGCTACTCCGCGACTCCATTGGCGGGCGTATTCACCAGAAGCAACCCTTCCGAAGACCGAGTTTCCCGTATGCCCCGATTCCGGCTACTCCGAAAGTTATATCCAAAGCGCGATCTTTCGCCTCGATCGCGTGCTGCGCAAATGGCAAGGCATCTACGAATTCTGTCAGTTTGACGATTGCCTGCTTCGCGTGGCCATTACTCCCGCCAGAAAAAGAGTCGAATTGCCGGACGGCAGCGTCGTCTGCCCCGGTGACGAACTCATCGAAATCCACTGGTGGAATGAGCACGTCGCTCGCCTCGTCGCCGACCGGCCCGCGCTCTCCCGCGCAAAATTATTGCCCTCGCTCGTGCAGCATTCGTTCGAGCAACTCGCGAAATACGTGGCCACGGCGCCGGAAGCGCAAAAAGCCCGATTCATCCACGGCAACGCCGTGCTGCCAATGCACGGTGGCAAGAATGAATTCGCCGCGCTCGTGCAACACTTCGGGTTTTGGGTGGTCCATCCCGCCGCCGGACGCCTCGAACAGGTGCACGATTTCTTCGAGGAATATCTGGTGCGGGCTCTGCTTTGGGCTTTCCATCGACGCAAAGCGCGCAGGCGAGGACGCACTCTCAGGCGCGTCGATCTCTGGTCCGCGCGCGCGGACTTCCTGGTGCACTATCTCCCGCCGCACGCGCAGGCGCTCTCCGTCCGCCGTGAAGCAGTCGCCGGCAGCAGCAGAAACTAGTGCCTGCAGTCTGCCGCGCGAAGCAACCGCGTCGCGGCCATCGCCGGATTTCAGTTTTGCGAATTGACGCCGTTGATCCGAATGGCCCTGCGGATCTGAATTAAGAGGAAGTGGGCACGACGGGATCTTCCTGCGTGGCCAATTCTCCGTGCCGGTCCGCCGCGTGAATTTTCCCACCGGCATCGAGCAGAAACGACCGGAGCCCCGTCTTGCCGTAGACCTGCGGCACCGCCGCGATTTCAAACGCGCCGGCCGCGCTGCCCTGCTCCGCCGTTACGATGCGATAGCGAAATTCGTAACCGCCCACCGTGCCGGACGCCAGCCCCTTATCCACCAGCGACGCCTGATCGGGCGAAATCTCGTTCGGCGGCGCGGGACCAAGCTCCGCCAGCGAATCCGGCAGCTTCCCGTAGGCGCGCCGGTAGCTTTCCACCGCGTCCCGCAGCGTCTGCAGATTGGCGATCGCCGAAGCCTCGTTTTTCAGCAGCGCGTCTTCCGCCCATTGCTTGGAAAGCTGCGGAATATCCAGCAGCACCAGCCCCAGCGACAGCAGCCGCCATCCGCCGTTTTCGCGTACCATTCCAAACGTCGTGTCCTGCCCGTCCACCACCTTCACCGGAATGAACGAAAGATTCTCATGCGTGCGCGGCTCGCCGAACCGGAATTCCGCGGTCCCGCCCGCCGTGGTGCAGCGAACCACCGGATGATTCTGGTTGCCCGTCGAAAGCAGCGGATGTCCCGGCCCGTCGCCCAGCGAAAAACGGTTGAGAAACGCCGACTTTTCGCTCGCCGGCAGCGCCAGGAATGCCGACGCGTTCGCCTGCGTCAGATCGTTCGCGAATTCCGAAGCGTCTCCGCGGCACGCCGCCGTAAGCGCATCCACCAGCGTCGCGGCCGGAGGCGACGGCTGCTTATCGTCGTCCTGCGCGAACGCGGGCGCGCCGCACAGCGGCACCAGAAGTGCCGCAATCACCGTAAGCGAAACGATCGCGCGCATCTTCATGACGGCTCGGGCTTGGCGCGCGCAAAGATCTCCGCCAGATCGCGCGTGAATTTCGACCGCGGCATCACGTCGCGGCATCCCGCCGCGCGTGCGCTCTCGGCCAGCTCCGTCTGCACGTGCGAAAGGTACGCCACCAGCGGAATCTCCCGCCCCAGCGACAGCACCCGCCGCACCGCTTCGATCGGATTCGCGCGCGCGTTCAAATCGACGACCACCAGCCGCGGCGCCACGCTGGAAATTTCCGCCTCCAAAGCTTCCGGCGTCGAGCACGCGCGCAATTCCACGCCAACCTGCCGGGCGGTCTCCATCATCTTCGCTTGGAAAAAGAGGTCGTCCACGAGGGCCACGACGTCGGCCATACGGCTTTTCTCCCTCTATGGGTTTAGCACGCGTGCGAAGAAAGACGCAAGCAACGCGCTCCAAAAGCGGTCAACCGCACCGGGGCGGCCAGGGTGCCGCGTAGAATGGCCCTGTGAAGCTTCACAACCGCCCTAGGCGCGATCAAAAGCTCCCGCCTGGAGCCTGTGAACGTTAACCGCGCCGGACGGCCTCGTAGCGCCCGCTATCGAGCGCCTCCTGCGGCACCCACATCCCGTGGAACGTCATGCGCACCCTCACCGGCAGCTTGACGATCGCCACCGGCCCGGCCTTCAGGTTCTGCGCGTCCAGAATGGCCAGGTCGCTGCGATTTTCCGCCACGCGATTCACCAGCGCCAGCAGGTAGCCGTCGCCATCGGGCGAATCCGGACGCCGCGGCGCGAAGCACGGCTCCTGCACGCCCGAATTCGCGCCCGGATTCCAAATCTGCGCGTTGCCGGTCTTCAGATCGAAGTGCCCCACGGCGCCCAGCCCGGGGTTCCCGCCCGCCATGGTGGCGCTCGGATCGCGGCAGATGACGTACCCGTGGCGATAGCGCCCCGCTCCCTGATAACGGTCGTCCGTACGCGGCATTTCGCAAAGCACGTCCTGCAGCTGCGTCGTCTTGTATTCCTCGGTGTTCCCCGCCAGATCGAATGTCAGCCGCGTCAGGTGCGGCGCGCCCTGCGTCAGGTCGGCGGGCGTGCCGTCGTGATTGGGAAAAAACGCGAACGAGTTTCCGTGCGACAAGCAAACGTCCAGGCTGACCTTCGATCCCTCCGTCGAGCCGCTCATCATGTGCCCGGCAAAGCTCGTCGGCCCGCGGAACCAGCGAATCTGATCGGCCGTCCCGTAGCGCGGCACCACCGCGACCACCGTCCCCTTGTCGCGATGCCAGCTGTAGAACGGCCCGCCCTTTTTCACCAGCTCCACGTCCGTCAGCAGCGGGAAAAACGGAAAAATCACATGGTCGTTTGAAATGGCGAAATCGTGCACCATCCCCGGCCACGGCGCGTTGAACCACACTTCGTGCTTCACCTTGCCGTCCGCGCCGATCACGTAATAGACCACGTCCGTCGTGCCGTCGCCCTTGGCCTGATACGCAAACGTCAGCAGCTCGTTGGTCGCCTGATCGATGTGCGGATGCGCCGAAAGCCACACGGACTTGATCCCGCCGCCGTAGTTGTACCGCCCGCGCGTTTCGAGCGTGTCCGGATCGAGTTCGTAGGGGAGATCGTCTTCCTTCAGCGCCAGCAGCTTGCCCGCGTGCCACACCACGTTCGTGTTCGCCGTCCCCGGATTGCAGTCGCCCACCAGCGGATCGTGCGTGTAGCGGTTGCGGTAGCGTCCGAAAAGCCCGCGCCGGTGCTCGGCCTGCAGTTTGAATCGCGCCGTGCGCACGTAGCGGTTCTTGTAGTCCACATGCCCGTTCTGGAAACGGAACATGTTGACCATGCCTTCGCCGTCGATGAAGATGTCGTCGCCGATCAGCTGCGGATACTGCCGGTCCGGCCCGCAGCGGTAAAGCGTGCCGTTCAAATCCTTCGGCACTTCGCCGTAGGTCACTTCGCAATCCCGCAGGTCCGATTCCAGCCGCAGCGGCGCCCCAAATCCTTGATAGAGCGGTATGTCGGGAAACCGCACCGCCCCCACCGCCGAAAGCTCTTCCAAATAAACGGACATGCTCCCCTCCTTCGCCGGCCCCCGGCACGCGCTTTCGCGCGCTGGGGTATGCTCGCCGCAGCTTCAGCACACCGCGCGCTGGCGCACAACCTAAAGCCGAGCGCGTTTCTCGCGCGTCGATGCTTTCGCGGCTGCCGCCTCGCTACATCCACCGCCTCGGCCGCAAGCCGCCTTTTGCGCGCCATGCTAGTCCGCCGCAGACAGGGTGTCAATCCGGGCTTCGCAACACCAAGCGCTGAGCCAAGGAAGGGTCTGTCATACCGAACCCGGTCCCGACGATTTCTGCCGGGAACGGGGGTGAGGGATCTGCTTCTATTCTTCCGCGTTCCATTCGCCTCCGCCCGCGTCGCCTAAACCTCGTCATCCCGAGCGAGGCCTTCGTCTGGCCGACGAGGGATCTGCTTTTCGCGGTCCCGCATCGCCGCGTCCACGCGCCTCAGCCGCATGCCGCTTCCGCGCGCCAACCTAGTTCGCCGCAACCGGGGTGTCAATGCGCGCTTCGCAACGCTGCACGCCGCCGTGCCACTTCGCAGCCGCTTCCCAGCGGCGCAACCGGATTGTCGGTATTCAACTTGACCGACTCCGGTCGCAAACGCCTCTAATGGCTAAAGAGCGCGTCGTCGTCTAATGACCAGGAAACGTGATTTTGGGGAAACAAGGTATCGATGCTCTCTTCCCGTACGGAAATCCACTATCTTTGCAATCCAGAAGGCGCTCTCCGCGCTCCGAGTCGGTGATTTGCGTAGCCCAGTACCATTTCCCGCCAACGTTTTCAATTTGCAGCTCTTGGTGGAGACCTCGATGGTCCTTGTCCGTGATTTCCATCGTGTAATGCTCGTGGTCCATGATGAAAGGCTTCCAGACAAACTGTAGCGCGAAAATCTCTCCGCGCCCGTCGGGGTTCACTTCGGGATATTCAAGGATTCTCTGATAGGAATTGATGTCTCGCGGAGTGAGAAGCTGTGGATGCTCAGCCAGTATTGCCTTCTTCCGATCATCGTCGGTGAAGAGAATCTGCACGGACTCACTGCTCTTCGGGCCTCTGTGGTTCACGATAAAATCCCAAGAATTCCCGCCCAGCACGACGCCTGGGACTATGAAAGTAAAGCTAGGTCGGGTTTCGTAACCAACCCACCGGAAGCTCACGACGCCAAGCGCAATGAAGGAGCAAACGAGCACCGGAACCCTAAACCGGTTCGGCCACTTAACATAGATCCAAAACGCGATCCCGCTGCAAATTAAGGCGAGTACAATTAGGCTATATCCCAATACCGCGCTCGGCTCAGGGGCTACCACAAAGTAGCCCCAAGAACCAAGACCAGCAGCGACGCCTACAAGTGCAAGTACGTAGGCATCTCTGTCCTCTCTTTGCTTTCGTCCTTTGCTACGGGGTCTAGCCGCGGGCTGCCTGCGTTTGGTCACCGGGCACACCTTATCCCTTCGTCAGTTTAGCTTTCCTGACAATTTCTCATTCGGAGCACTATGCTCTGGCTCAGGCACTTCGGTAGCGTCAGCTCGCCTTTCGAGGCATCCGCTAGAGACGCGCTTCAACCCCCAAGCTCGTTCACAGGGTTTCTTCACCAGGCACCTTTGACGATTTGTAGCTCTTCAGTCCATCTGAAATCCACTTTAGGCAAGCGTGTACCGCTTCAAACGTGGCACTGAGGCACTTCATAGCCCGATCCTCGTCCTCACCCCATGCCCAAAAAAGAAGTGTGATGGCGTGGCCCGGCATCTTGATCGAGGTGAAAAAGTGCTCCCATTCGCCAATCTTCACGACGGCCGGGATGTTTCGTACGTGATCTCGCAAACCATCGTGAATAGCTGTCTTTATCGCATTTACTTTCGGCCTGGAGGTGTTCCACGCGAGGTCACGAAAAATGATCGTCAATCGGCCATGTATCACAAGCGGATCAGCGGCAAAGGCATGCTTGATAAATCCTGGCGCGTCGCGATCTAATCCCGGCGGGCGTAGGCCACAATCGTTCGATTCAAATAAGGAATCGCCGCCGTTTAGCCAGACCAGCAATTCGTAAAACCTCGGTATAGCCGGATATCGAGACCACGGCGTAAAGTCTTCCAAGACTAACCGGATGGATTCAGGTTTTTGTTTAAAGTCCCAATATCTGGCATTAGGATTCGTTTCTGATATGGTCCAAGGGTGATCTCGCTTGGGAGGAAGTTCGCTATCGTAGTCTACGAACATTTCCTAAGAATGCGCGGGAACTCTGTCATTTTCAACACGCTCGGTAATGCTCAAGGTAGCCAACCGGCACGGCATGTCCCTGCCGCGTGGAATTACAAGGAGCGCAAGCCAGAGCGCTGCCCGGTGCCGATTCGGCATTGACAACTTGTCAGCTAACCTGCTAACGTCAGTCGGGCTCGTTTTCGGCCCCGCGAGGGATTGCGTATGCAATGCGCCCGTCTGTTTCAGGCGCGCAGTCCTCAGCAGTTCCCGCCGCGACGATTCCCTGCCGCGCGCTTTCAACCCCTCCTAAACGCAATTCTTACCCGAGACAGTCACTCGAGTAAAAACACGTCTAACTCGTTGAAAACACACGACCGGGCACACGTCTACCCGGAACGTCCCGGCGCATGGTTTTCTTCGATTGCCTTTCGCCCCTGCTGGCTATTGCGCCGACTCGCGCAGCAGGACGACGTCGGAGGTGGATTGCCCGCGGCCGACGAGCAACTTCTTCCCGTCCGGCGACCACGTGAATGCTCCCATCTGCTCGGAGGTGAAGTGGGTGAGCTGGCGCCCTTTCGAACCGTCCAGTGGCTGTTCCCAGATGTTGTAGACGCCCTTTTCCGCCGTCACATACGCGAGCGCTTTGCCATCCGGCGTGAAGCGCACCTCGGAGCCCGCGAAGTTTGGATTCACATCGATCAGTCGCGGGGGCGTCTTCCCCTCCGCCGCCAGATCCACCAGCGCCATCTTCGAAATATTGCTCATCGTCGTGGGGTTCGAAATGGACGCGACGTACGCCAGCATTTTTCCGTCCGGGGAAACGCCGAAAGCGCCGAAAATAGCGTGAGGCACGGTGCTGCCGGGTACGGGCGCCGGCGTGCCGCCGTCGAGTGCCACTCGCATCAAGCGAGAATCGCCAAGCTCGCTGTAATACACCCACTTGCCGTCCGGCGAGCACTGCCCAAACGCGTTCAGGGTTCCCGGCGCAAGTTCCTGAGGATGCCCGCCATCCCCGTCCGCTCGCCACAGTCCGACGGAATTCATGCCCTGGTGCGACGCCCAGGAAAACACGATGTAGCGGCCTCCAGAACAAACAGTGGGAAGCAGAAACAATGCGGAAGGCTCGCTCAAGAGCGTTACCGGATTGTCGGCATCGGGCGGCGTGCTTATGAGCTTGCCGCCCTCGGCAATCAAGAGTTTGCCGTCCGGCATGAAGTCAAAGCCGGTGATCATCTCCCATTTGGGAACGCTGGGAACCGCCGTGGGGGCGCCCTTCCCATTGCCCGGCAAGATGTCAACGTCTGCCGAAGTCTGCACCTGCACCGTCGAGATCGCCTTGCCGTCCGCGGAGACGGAGAGAGTCGTGTAGTCGTTCGTGTCGTTCGTGATGGTGCGAAATTTTCCCGCGGGATACGAAACCACGCCGATCTGCGCATGTTCTGGAACCATGCTGATCGCCAGAGACTGCGAGTAGTCGACCAGGAGGTTGCGGCCGCCCGCCAGCCATGCCAGTTCCAGCGTGACTTTGTCGGGGAATCGGACGAGCGCATGCGCTTTCCCAGTAGCTACGTCGAAGATGTCGATTCCACCCAGGTCTTTGCCCGGCTGGCGGCGGCTGAGCGCGACGCGCTTCCCATCGGGCGACCAGGTGACGTAATACGCTCCGGCCTCTGCGGCCGTGATGAGCAAGACTTTCTCGTTGCCGCCATCTGGGTCCGCCGAGAGCAGCCGCCACTTGCCGATCTCCGGATCGTTGAACCGGCCGTAGGCCATCCTCTTGCCGTCGGGAGAAAAGCTGACGTTCGTGTCGATGTCTCTGACGACCACTTGCGGCGAGCCGCCCAGCACCGGAGCGCGATACAGATTCCACGAGCTCAGCGAGTTGTCCACCGCCTGCCGGTAATAGATGTAATTGCCGTCGGGCGAGAACGCCAGCGAGCGATACACAACCGGCGCGGGCGCGATCACCTGCGTATCGCTGTCCGTGGGAATGTTGCGCAGCAAGAGGCTCTCTTCGCCCTTGGCGCTGCTCACGCTCAGGATGAATTTGCCATCGGGCGAAATCGCCGCCGCAGCAGCTTCCCCGGAATGGGTGACCTGCGAGATGGAGAAATTCTGGAAGGGCATCTTCTGTCCGGTGCCCGATGGCGAAAAGAACGCAATCGCGGCCCAAATAGCGAAGCCCAGAAGCAAGCCCATCACTCCAATCAGAATGCCGCGCTTGCGCGATTTTCCGGCAGCAGGTACCGCCGGAGTGCTGCCCGAAATCCGCACGGAACCGGATCCGTGATCGACAACCGGCGCGGTCGCGTAAGCGGACGACGACTTTTCCTGCGCTGCCGCCGCGCCGCTGGTCACCGCCGCCGAGCGCCCCGAATCGGTCTCGCGCTTCAAGCGCTTCAGGTCGGCGCGAAGCTCGGCGGCGCTCTGGCACCGCAGGTCGCGGTCCTTCTCGAGCGACTTGTTGATGATCGCTTCGAGCTGCGGCGGCAGATCGGGATTGAGCCGAACCGGAGCCACGGGCGCGCGGTTCAGGATCGCGTCGAAGATTACGGCCGAAGTGTCCCCGCGAAACGGCAGCGCCCCCGTAGCCATTTCGTACAGCACCACGCCCAGGCTAAAAAGGTCCGTCCGCGGATCGAGTTCCCTGCCTCGCGCCTGCTCCGGCGACATGTACGCCACGGTTCCGAGCGCCGAGCCGGGACTCGTCAGCTGCGCTTCGTCCACGTCGGAGGTGACGGTCGAACCCGCCAGCGTACGCTCCTCTGCCATGGAGCGCGGCCGGGCCGCCACTTTGGCCAGACCAAAATCGAGAATTTTCGCGTGTCCCCGGTTGGTGACGAAAATGTTCGCCGGCTTGATATCCCGATGGACGATTCCCCGGGAGTGCGCGGCATCGAGAGCGTCCGCGAGCTGAATGCCGAGGTTGAGAATCTCTTCAATTTCGAGCGGCCTGCCGTGAATCAGGTGTTTCAGCGTTTGCCCTTCGAGCAGCTCCATGGCAATGAACGGCTTGCCATCCACCTCGTCCACTTCATAAATCGTGCAGATGTTGGGATGATTCAGCGCGGATGCCGCCAGCGCCTCGCGCTGAAAGCGCTCCCGTGCAGAGCGGTCCTTCGCAAGGTCGTCGGGAAGAAACTTCAGGGCCACGTACCGGTGCAGCTTGAGGTCTTCGGCCCGGTACACCACGCCCATGCCGCCCCCGCCCAGCCGTTCGACAACGTGATAGTGCGAGATGGTTTGGCCGATGAGGGCTGAGGAGTCTGCCATTGTCCGATCATCACATCTTAGGTAGCGCGTTTGCGATAGTCAATGAATCCGCATGGATGGGACGAATCGGTTTCTTGACGCGAAGAATCTCCGCAATCCGCGGAACGCGCGCAAAATCGTCGCCATCCGCGGCGGCGGAGGAACGGGCAAATCGATCCGCTGGGGCTGCCGACTATTTGAAATTCGGGTCGGCTTTCACGTCGTGGTCCATGAATTCGAGCCAAAATCCCTGCGGATCGGCCACGAACATCGTGCGCACCGTCTTGGAGATGAACACCGGCGCGTCGGAATCGCTCTCCGTGTGTAGATGCGCTGCGTGCACGCGCTGCGCCATCACGTCGTCGTCTTTGGACATGAACAGGAAATGCGCCGCGCCGGGGTCCTGAAAGTACGGGCGCTTGAAGTGCTTGCTGTGGTTCTTGTACTCGACGAGCTGCATGACCACCGGCGAGCCGGGCACCAGCGCCATGGCCATCCGGAATTGGTTGTGAATGCCGGTCAGGTCCGCGTAGCTCGTGTTGCTCATCCACGATGGGCTCGCCCAAAATTTGAAATCTGGCCCGACGAGGCTTTCGTACATGCGCGCCGTCTTTTCCAGATTATCGACCACGATCGTGACCCGCGCGCCGAGCACGTTGCTTCCGGCGGAGGCCGTCGTAGGCGGCGCTGGCGTCTGCTGGATCAGTTCGACCGGATAACCGTCCGGATCGCGCACCATCACCGCGCGGATGTTCCCGCTCATCCCCGGCCAGCCGGAAAGTTCGACGGGATTGCCGCCGGGAGTGATCACCGGAGTGCGCTCCGATTTCAGCACAGCCAGCGTCTTATCGAGGTCGCGCACGTAGAGCGTCAGATACGAGGCGCCCGGATCGGTCAAAGCCGGATGGAACGGGTAACGCGGAATTCCCTGAATCTCGATCGCCTCGATGGTCATTTCCGGGCCGCCCGGCGCCGCGGCCGTTCCCGGAATTGGCAGCAGCACCACGCGGCTCACTTGCACGCGGGGATTCTTGACGCCCTGCGCCAGCTCCGCCACCACCTGCAGACCGCTGTTCGAGAAAAATGGCCGCGGCTGCTCGCGCTTGCCGACGAGTCCGAGCCCGATCAGGTCGTGATAGAAGTGCGTGGTCAGCTCGACGTTGGTGATCTGCCGACCCAAATGCCCCGGACGCAGCACGTCTCCCGGCGGCGCAATTCCGCTCGGCGGCGCGCTGAGCGTCGCCCACGAATTTTGCGCCGACGCAATCGGCGCGACGAACAACAGCGCGAAAGCGATCACGGCGAGTCCACACGCCGCATTTCTCAACAAAGCCGACACCTCGGTCCTCCCATCGGAGACAAATCGCGCATCTCGAGCTCTTACTTGCGCGGCATGATACGCTCCGAATTCGCGCGTGACAACGTGTTCCTGGGTTCAGACGAACTTGTGCGCGCGATCGGACTGCGGCGTGGAATCAAACTCAGATTTGGGCCGGGATTAGTGGTCGGATTCAGAGTGCGCGCCGACGGTTTCGTCCGGCACGTCGCCGGAGCGGCCTTTGACGCGGTCGTACACGCTGTACTGGCAGGTCGAACCGAGGGCCAGATTGTAGTAGGTAGGCACGCCGAGCGCGGTACGCAGCTCGTCGTCGAATTGCCGCATATTGGTCAACTGGTTCACGCGGATGGGGATCTTTTTGCCGTCATGCGTGAGCAGAAATTTCTGGTAGCCGGCGTCCCAAAGGCGGGTGAACTGGCCCTGCCACATGATGGAAGGGATCACCGTCATCTGGAATTTGCCATTGGGCATCTTGCGGAGTTCGGCGCCGCAATTGTACTTCTCGATGCGCACCACGCCGCCGGAGCTACGGACGAGAAAGCCCTTGGACGAAAGCGACTCGATCTGCGGCTGCTCGAAGAGTTTGTTGACGTACCACATAAGCAGATCAGGATAGGGACAGCGGCATGGTTCTGTAAAGCGAAAAATCGTAACTTCAGGCGCCGCATCGGGTCGTCGCATCGGATTATCGCATCGGGTCATCCAAGAGAAGGCGGCCGGTTCCCAGCAATTCTCCGGGCGCGGAATTCCCTCCGGGCGGCGGCGCGTACGATCTGCCGTAATCTGCTAAAATCAATCGAATTAGCAGGATGCGTTGGATGCGAAGATGGAGGCGGCGCAAAACCCGCTCGCGGAATTGGCACTTATAACGCACCGGATGCGGGACGATCCGGGATCAGGTGAAATTGGAAATTGAGCACCGGCAAACCAGCGATGGCGCCAAGCGAGGCTACAGCCAGCCGCGGAGCGGGCGCCAGCATCCTTGAAAGCATTGGGAATACGCCGCTCATCCGGCTGGGCCGGATCGGCGCGGAGTTTCCCGGCGTCACTTTCTGCGCCAAGGCGGAATGGATGAATCCGGGCGGGTCGGTGAAGGATCGCGCCGCCTACTCCATGATCCGCGACGGCGAAAAGCAAGGCAAGCTCAAGCCGGGCAAGGTGATTCTGGACGCGACCAGCGGCAACACCGGCATCGCCTACGCCATGATCGGCGCGGCGCTGGGTTACCAGGTGAAGCTTTGCCTGCCCACCAGCGCGTCGCCGGAGCGGAAGCGAATTTTGCAGGCGTACGGAGTGGAGATCGTCTACACACCGGGCGACGAAGGCACCGACGGCGCGATCCGCCGCGTGCGGAAAATCTACGAGGCCGAGCCGGACAAATATTTTTATCCCGATCAGTACGGCAATCCCGCAAACCCCTCGGCTCATTACATGACCACGGCGCCAGAAATTTTCCAGCAGACGCACGGGCAGATCACCCATTTCGTAGCTGGGTTGGGGACTTCGGGCACGTTTGTGGGAACCACGCGGAGGCTGAAAGAATTGAATCCGAAAATTCGCTGTGTCAGCTTCCAGCCGGATTCGCCGTTTCACGGGCTAGAGGGGCTGAAGCACATGGAAACGGCGATGGTCCCGCCGATCTACGATGCCGAGCTGGCGGACGAAAAGCTGGAAGTGCACACGGAAGACGCGCAGGAAATGGCTAAGCGGCTGGCGCGCGAAGAGGGGGTTCTCGTCGGCGTGAGCGCCGGGGCAGCGCTGTGCGCCAGCATGGAAGTGGCGCGGCACTTGCCCAAGGGCGAGCGCGCACTGATCGTCTGCATCTTCCCCGACGCGGGAGAAAAGTATCTGAGCGAACGTTTCTGGAGCGAGGAATGAGCGGAGCGCCACTCAAAATGCGGGAAGAGATCGCGCGGCGGATTCGCGCGCACGGAGTGGAAACCTATCCGCACGAATGTTGCGGCGCGATGCTGGGCCGCGATGGAGAGGGATCGCGCGAAGTGGCCGATCTGCTGCCGCTGGCGAACCGCCGCGACGATTCCCCGCGGAATCGCTTCGAGGTGACGGCGGACGACGTCCGCCTGGCGGAAAAAACGGCCCGCGAAAAGCGGCTGGAACTGATTGGGTGGTATCATTCGCACCCGGATGCGCCGGCCCGCCCGAGCGAATACGACCGCAACCACGCGTGGCCCTGGTACAGCTACGTCATCGTAAGCGTCCAGAAGGGCGAGCCCAAGGATATGACCTCGTGGCGCTTGCACGACGACCGCGGGGCCTACGATCCCGAGGCCATTGAAACCGCCAAGGAGCGGCCGTACATCTGATATTTGTGACTTGAGAACCGGTCCTGGTTCGAGCGCATGGATGGCAGCGATTGAGAAGGAGGAATGGCGGATGGCAGTCAAGGTAATCATTCCCACGCCGCTGCGGGCCTACGCAGGCAAGCAGGAAAGCGTGGAGGTGCAGGCTGCGACGGTGGCGGAAGCGCTTTCCGGGCTCACCAGCCAGTTCGGGGATTTGAAGAAGCATCTTTACGCGGAAGATGGCCGGCTGCGCAGCTTCGTGAACGTGTACGTGAACGACGAAGACATTCGCTACCTGCAGAAGGACCAGACGCAGCTGCGCGAGGGCGACACGATCAGCATCGTGCCGTCGATCGCGGGTGGGGCATTCTAAAGGATTCGGGGCGGAGAATTTTATGGCAATCAAAACAGGAACTTCGGCGGGGCAGCAAGCCGCGAAGCCCGCCGCGGCCCTTTCCAACGAAGAGGTCCTGCGCTACAGCCGGCACCTGATCATGCCCGAAGTAGGCATGGACGGCCAGTTGAAGCTGAAGCAGGCGAAAGTGCTGTGCATCGGCACGGGCGGGCTCGGCGCGCCGCTGGGGTTGTATCTGGCGGCGGCGGGCGTGGGCCGCATCGGCCTGGTCGATTTCGATAACGTGGACTTCACGAACCTTCAGCGGCAAGTTTTATTTGGAACGAGCGACGTGGGCCGGCCAAAGATCAGCGCGGCGGCGGACCGGCTGCGCAATTTGAATCCGGAAATCCAAATCGACACGTTCGAAACACACCTTTCGAGCGACAACGCGCTGGACATTCTGAAGGACTACGACATCGTGGTGGACGGTACGGATAATTTTCCGACGCGCTATCTAGTGAACGACGCGTGCGTGCTGCTCGGCAAACCGAACGTCTATGGCTCGATTTTCCGGTTCGAAGGGCAGGTGACGATCTTCGGATATCCGGGCGGGCCGTGCTACCGCTGCCTCTATCCCGAACCGCCTCCGCCGGGACTGGTTCCTTCGTGCGCGGAGGGAGGCGTCCTTGGCGTGCTGCCGGGAATCGTCGGCACGATTCAGGCTGCCGAAACCCTGAAGCTGATCATCGGCAAAGGCGACCCAATGATCGGCCGCCTGATGCTTTTTGACGCGCTGGGCATGAAGTTTCGCGAGCTCAAGCTGCGGAAAAACCCGGAATGCCCCGTGTGCGGCGAGCACCGCACCATCACCCAACTGATCGACTATGCCGAATTCTGCGGCATTCGCGGCGAGGAGGCCCCAAGCACCGTGACCAATATTCCCGAAATTACTCCGAGCGAGCTGAAGACGCGCATGGAACGCGGCGACGACCTTTTCATTCTGGACGTTCGCGAGCCTCACGAATACCAGATCTGCAATTTGAACGGGCACTTGATCCCGCTGGGCGAGCTTTCGCGGCGCGTGCATGAGCTCGACAGCTCCCGCGAAATCGTGGCCCACTGCCGGAGCGGCAAGCGTTCCGCGGACGCAGTGGTTTTTCTCCACAAGGCGGGCTTCCGCAAGATCTGGAACTTGAAAGGCGGAATCCTGGCGTGGTCCGATGAAGTGGATCCCAGCGTGCCGAAGTACTGAGCGCCGAGCGCGCGGCAGTGACAAAAGACGGCGCACCAAAAAATCGAAACGCATCCTGGAGGGATGAATGGCTACGACCCGCTTAGAGATTCGCAACGACGGCTCGATTCGCGTGGAAGGCGATTTCGAGATCGTCGATCAAAACGGCAAGGCATTCGGCCTGGCCGGGCGCACCAAAATCGGACTCTGCCGCTGCGGCCATTCGGAGAATAAGCCGTTTTGCGACGGGTCTCACAAGCGCAACAGTTTCCAAAGCGCCGTAGAGGCATTCGATCTGCCGCCCGCTCCCACAAAGCCCTAGGCGGCTGGACCTATCGCTCTGTACCTGTCGCTTAGGTAAGAAGCGAATGCATCTGTAACGTTTCTACTCCTCCGCGCGCGGCCTCGATCAACTTCGGTCGATGGCCGCGAGATTCTTTTGTGGTTTCCCATTGAAAATACAGCAAGTTACCACCCAGAACAGGGGTGTATCAATTCGGCATAGCAGTTGCTGCTGAAATGCGGGGCAGGTGTCGACTGTGGGGGCAGAGTGAGTTCTTCGGGCCAGTCTTCGCGTCGCTTTCCGTATCGCATCGTTATACCTGCATCGGTGGCCGTAACCGCTTTCGTGGCACTGCTGTGGGCACTGCGGCATTCCACGTACGCGGCAGATCCATTGCTGGGCACGTATCTCGACATGGCCGGCAGCCTGGTCGCGTTTACCTTTGCGGCCAACGCGATGGTGCGCTTCCGCGGCACGCACGACCGCATCTCGCTGATCCTGGCGTTGGGATTCGTGCTGGCGGGCCTGATCGAAGCGGCGATGGGCATGACGTTCTACCGCGGCATGCTCGTGACGCCGGGAAATGCGAACGAAATCTCGCTGGGATGGTTCGCGGGCCGAACGCTGTTGGGCGTGGTGCTGCTGGTCGCGCTGGTGGTGGAGAAACGGATACCGGTGTCGCGCGAACCGGGCAAGGAGATCGCCGCGGCGACGATGATCGTTGGCGCGGTGGCGTATCTGACGAGCGCGTTTTATTTCTTGCTGCCGCACGTGCCGAAAATTCAACCGGATGCGCTGATACCGCGGCCGTGGGATCTGCTGCCCGCGGCGATCTACATCGCGGCGACGATCGGATACGGGCGGCGCCTGCGAAAAGCGAACACGTGGCTGGACCGGTCGCTTTTTGTGGCAGCGGGGCTGAACGTGCTTTGCCACCTGACGATGAGCGAGTCGCAGCACGTGCTGGATGCTTCCTACACCGTAGCGCACGGGCTTATGGTGCTCAGCTACGTGGTGGTGCTCGGAGGCACACTGCTCGACAATGCGCAGCTTTTCGACCAAGTGAGCCGGCTGGCGGCGTCCGATTCCCTGACGGGGCTCGCGAATCACCGGCACATGATCGAAGTGCTCGAGAGCGAGATCGAACGTTCGCGGCGGACAGGCCGGAGCTTCGCCGTGCTGCTCTTCGACTTGGACGGGCTGAAGAAGATCAACGACAAATATGGGCATTTGGTCGGCAGCCGTGCGATCAAGCGGGTGGGCAACGTGTTGAGCAGTTCGTGCCGGGCGATCGATAGTCCGGCGCGGTACGGAGGCGACGAGTTCGCGCTGGTCTTGCCGGAATCCGGCGAGCGCGAGGCGGAACAGGCCGCAACGCGCATCTGCGAGCGCCTGCGGAACGACGGCGAGGAGCCGAGATTGTCAATCAGCGTGGGGCAGGCAGTGTATCCGATGGACGGAACCACGATCGAGCAGCTTTTGAGCGCGGCCGACACCGCACTGTACGACATGAAGGGGCTGGGGCAGAAGAAGCTGCGGCTTAGGCACGTCGCAGCCTGTTTATAAACAAATCGAAGGGGGACGGCAGATGCCACTTGGGATGGGGAGCCCAAAGGCTTTTACCGCAGCACGCCGGGAAACGCGCATTCCCATGGAAGTGGGAGTGCTGATCAGCAGGCATTCCGCACGGCAGGAGACGGAGACCACGTTCACTGAAAACGTCAGTTCGCGAGGCGCGCGGATTTGGAGCGCCCGGCGGTGGAAGATAAACGATCAGATGATCGTCACCACGCTGCCCGGCTCTTTCCGTTCCATCGCGCGCGTGGCGTATTGCCAGCCGGCAAAGGGAACGGGCTTCGCCGTGGGACTGGAATTCACAGAGCCTTCGGGAAGCTGGGTGGTCGGCGGCGCGCTAGAAAATTAGCGCGGCTCGATGTTTGGCGCCGGCGATGGCACGCTTGAAGAACGATCCGGCGCCCATTCAGCCGATTCTTTCTTTGCTGCAATTCCCTACTGCACAAAGCCGACATTCGGCTCCGGTGCGGGCCCGGGCCCTTCGGGAATGGCGCCGAACTGCGCTTCGTAGCGCGCGACGTTTTCCTGGAGCGCGCGGAGCAGCCGCTTGGCGTGCCGCGGATTCAAGATCAGGCTTGCCACCAGCTTTCCCTGCGGGACGGTCGGAAACAAATAAATAAAATTAAGAGTGAACTCCTCGGCGTTGTGATGAACCACGGCGAGGTTGGAATATTGGCCGAGAAGTTCCTTCTCGTCGGCCTTGATCTGGACCTGCTGCTGTTGCGGTTTCGGCGGTTCGGGCATCGCCATCTCCTCAATTTCACTTTGAAAGAAATCGACCAGCCACTATAGCAGAGCGGCAAAACCCGCCGGATGATTTTTGCGAATACCGGACCCTCGCGCCGATTGACCCCGGCGATAGTTAAGCGTAGTTTAGAAAGGAAGTTTAACGCAGTTAACTATGGCGATCTTCACCTCGTCCAGCGGCCCGACCGACGCGATCACGCCCACGCAGGGCGCCGGGGCCAAATCGAGCTTCCGGCGCGAGGCGTGGTGGTATCTCGGCCCGGCGTTCGTCGCGTCCGTGGCGTACATGGACCCGGGAAATTTCGCGACGAACATCGAGGCGGGAGCGCGCTTCGGATACGAGTTGCTGTGGGTGCTGCTGTGGTCCAACGCCATGGCGATTCTGGTGCAGTACCTGGCGGCGAAGCTGGGAATCGCCACGGGCCGCACGCTTCCGGAAAATTGCCGTGACGAATTTTCGCGTCCGGTGACGGTGGGGCTTTGGATCGCAGCGGAAATCGCGGCGATGGCCACGGACCTGGCGGAATTTTTGGGAGCGGCGCTCGGGTTTTATCTCTTGTTCGGGATTCCGATGCTGCCGGCGGCGGTGCTTACGGGCGTGTGCGTGATGGCCATTCTGGCGATCGAGCAGATGGGATTCGAGTGGCTGGAGCGCGTGATCATGGTGTTCGTAGGAATGATCGGCGTGGCCTACGCGATCGAACTTTTCCTGAGCAAACCGTCGTGGCCGCCGATTCTGCGATATACCGTAATCCCGTCGATTCATTCATCATCGATTTATCTGGCCGTGTCGATGCTCGGAGCGACGGTGATGCCGCACGTGATTTACCTGCATTCGGCGCTGGTGCTACCGCGGCGACAGCCGAGCGATCGCGACGAACACCATCATCGGAAGATGGAATTGATCGACGTGCTGGTGGCGATGAACGGAGCGTGGCTGATCAATTCCGCGATGGTGCTGATGGCCGCGGCGGTATTTTTCGGCAGCCAAGTGAGCTCGATTGAAACGGCGCACGCCACGCTGATTCCGCTGCTCGGGAAATTCGCCGGAGCGGCGTTTGCCGTGGCGCTACTGTGCTCCGGGCTGTCTTCATCGACGGTGGGCACGATGGCCGGACAGGTGATCCTGCAAGGATTCATGAATTTCCGCATCAGCATTTTCCTGCGGCGGCTGCTGACCATGATTCCGGCGATTCTGGTGATTGCGTGGGGGCTCGACCCGCTGAAGACGCTGGTACTGAGCCAAGCGATCTTGAGTTTCTGCCTGCCCTTCGCGATGATCCCGCTGCTGATGCTGACGTGCCGCAAAGACATCATGGGCACGCACGTGAACAAGCGCATGACGAATTACCTGGCCGTGCTTTCGACGGCGATCATCCTGAGCATGAACGTGTGGCTGGTGTTTACGATCGTCACTGGGAAATCCTGAGAGGATGTGCCAGAATTTGAGTTCGCGCGAAAAGTGAAAGCCGAGGAGTGTGGGCAACGGACCCGAAGCACAGCACAAACCAGTCCCCCAAAAACTTGCGCCCCGCTGGAATCGTGGCCCTGATCATCGGGCTGATCATCGCGTTTATCGGGCTTGGATACGCCGCGATCAATTGGAGCGCGATGGCGAAGGCGCGCAAGCTGAAGAATCCCGTGCCATCAACGCCCGCCGCGCTTTCGGAAGGAAAACAGCTTTACCAACTGCACTGCCAGCGCTGCCACGGGGCGAACGGCGACGGGCACGGCGAGAAAGCGCCACAGCTTGCCGTGGCACCGGGCGATTTCACCGACGCTTCGAAGATGCAGAGCGTCGCCGACGGAGTACTCTACTGGCAGATCACCTACGGGCGGCTGCCGATGCCTGCATTCAAAGACAAAGTTGATCAACAAGGGCGCTGGGCGCTGGTGGATTACATCCGCACGTTCGCGGAGAAGACGCCGGCACCATCACCCACCGGCGCGCCCTCCGCGAAACCTGCGCCGGAACAGTAGGATTACCGCTGTACGCGGGTTTTACTTCACCTTGGCGAGAGCGTCCGAAACTTCCTTCACATCCGGCACGGTGGGAATGTCGTAGTTCTTGAACCAGGCGACTTTTCCCTGACGATCGACGATGGCAATGGCGCGACCCGTGATGCCCTTGTCCGCCAGGTAAACGCCAAACTTGTCTCCCACCGCTCCGCGCGGCTGAAAATCGGCGAGCAGCGGATATTGGATGTGCATTTTGTCCGCGAAGGCCTTGTGCGACCAGACGCTATCGACGCTGACGCCGAGAACTTGCGCGTCGAGCTGCTCGAAGCGCTTCATGTCGTTGACGAAGCAGGTGTGCTCGTTGGTGCAGACGGGGCTCCAATCGAGCGGATAGAAAACGAGAACGACGTTCTTTTTGCCCTGGAAATCGGAAAGTTTTACGTCCTTCTGGTTCTGGTCCTTGAGAGAGAAATCCGGCGCGGATGCTCCGACGGAAATTGCCATGCCCATCCTCCTCAGTCGCTCGCGAAATGTAGTTTGTGCGGAAGAAAGTTCGCGACGATTCGGGAAACATGATAGCCGAAGGAGCGGGCGGGAACAAACGGGGCATCGCGATGAACGGCGGCTCTTTTAATCCGGCGGCCTCGCCCTCCGCAGAGAGCGAGGCCGCGCGCGACTCCAACATCAGAGCGCCGGATGAGTTTCTACTTCTTTTTCGCCGGAGCTTTAGGCGCCGTGGACGAAGCAGTTGCTTTGACCGGATACGCCTCGTCGTAGAGGTGAATGATTTCCTGTGTCAGATCGACCTGGTTGGACGCATAGATCACCGGAGTCTGCTGCGAGGACGTGTCCAGAATCACGGTGTACCCGTGTTCCTTAGCGTATTTATTCAAGACGGGAATCATTTTGCGGCCGATGCGGTTTACAGCATCCTGCCGAGCGTCATTCAAATCGTCTTGATCATCCTGTTGCTTGCGCTGCAGCGTGCGACTCAGGCGCTGCCCTTGATCCGTTAAGCGCTCGGTCTCCTGTTCGCTTAAGGTGGTTGCCCCGGTCTGCAGCCGAGTCTGAATGTCCTGGATCTGCTTCTGCAGGTTCTGAAGTTCGGCCTGCCTGGGCGCAAACTGCGACTGAAGTTCGGCGCTGGCTTGTTTTCCCTCCTGGGTGCTCATGATCGCCGCCTGAATGTTGATGATGCCGACCTTACCCGGTGCGGCACTCGTGGCAGCCGACTGCGCCCACAGAGCGGGCGTCATCAACAGCGCAGCCACAACTGGAACAACCGTTCGGATCTTCATTCTCACTCCTTGTTACTCCTTGTTCGAATCGTGCGGAGAATTGCCGCGAAACTGAAATGCGGGATTATAACGGCGGATCAAGAACATGGTCAATCGGATTCGATGCGTTTTCACTTCGCGCAAAGGCCCCTTAGCTGAATTCATACCGCTGTGCCGCCACAAAGACAATGCGTTCCGCCGAGCCGTCATTCCCTCCGAATTTAGACGCACGAGCGGCCATTATCGCGGCAGCGGAACCAGAAGCAGACGGTTGTTGTCCGGGTCGACGACGGCTGCCACGTTGAGCTTCGGGTCGATCGCCACGGCGTTCGGGCCCAGCACGGTGGTGGACGTCTGAGAGCCGCCGAGCGCGAGCACGGAGCGGACGCGCGGCCCGATGCAAGCGGGCGCCGAGCCCGTGGGCGGGCAAACGTAAGCCATCACCGACATGGTGCGGCTGGGACCGTTTACGGTAACGAGCGTGCTGGTCTGGTAGTTGTAATCGAGCGAGGTCGGCGCGATGCCAACGGCCACCGCCGTCGGAAGGAAAGTGGACGGATCGATAATCGAGATGGCGTTCTGCAAACTGTCGGCGGTCAGGAACACCTGATTGATGGGATCGAAGACGACACCGCTGGGATTTTGCAGCGCGCCGGTGATGCCTCCGATTTTCGAGTTCGTGGCCAGATCGATGATGTCGACGCTGCTCGCCTGCGATGCAGTGGCGACGGCGGCGTAATGAAGATACGGATCGATGGCAACGGCCACGGCGCCCTGATCCACCGAGATGATGTTAGAAGCCGCAGCAGCCAGTGGAGACAGAGGGAACGTGCTCAGCGTTCCCGAAGCGAAGGTAGGACCGTAATTCGCATTGGTGACGACCGCGGTGGCGGTATCCGGATCGATGGCAACACCGGTGGGTCCCACGCAAGCTGCGCCGCACAGGGCGATGGTGGCGGGCGTGTTGGTGCCCGTTTCGTCGATCGCGGTGACATTGTTGCTGCCGTTGTTGGCGACGACAGCGATACCGAGCGGCGACATGACGGCAACGCCTTCCGGCGCCGTCCCGACTTGCACCGGCGAATCGGGAAGCTCGCCAACCGGCCCAAGCGATTGCGGCGAGTCGGGGCCTTGGGCCAGGGACACGAGCGAGGCCGTGCCGTCGCCGGAGTTGGTGACCACAGCAAGATCGCGGTCGGGATCGACGGCAACACCGACGGGCGTATTGCCGACGGGAATTGGCTGCACGACGGTCAAGTCTTCAACGTTGGAAACAGTTAGCGAGGGGGACTGCACATCGAGCGTGTAGCGCACGGCCGAGCTGAGCATGCCGGCCGGAACAGTGGCGGTCAGCTGACGGCACGGGCCGCTCGAGCACCCGGTGGTTGCAAGGGCCTGCTGGTTGAGACGCACGGTCGAGCCCGAAAGGAAATTACCGGTTACGGTGAGAGTCACCGGCGCAGACGACGTGAAGGTAGTCGCGGGGCTGGTTTCCACGATTTGCATCGGATTAAGCGTCCCGCCCAGAGAGAGAATCGAGACGGAACCAGCGTCCGAATTCACCACGACCGCTTGATTCGTGATCGGATCGACAGCGACAGCCTGCGCTGCCGAAGAACTGCCCAAACCGTTGACAAAACTCAGCACTGCGCCGCTTTCCAAATTGACCACGACGCCGGTGCCATTCGATACGGCTATGCCAACGTTGTCCAGCGGATTTACCGCAGCAGCCCCGTAACCCAAAGCATTGAACGCGCCGCCGGTGCATGGAAGGACATTGCAGTTAACGGTGGAAACGGAATCATCGAGCGGGCTGAACGTGGCGAGCCTTCCGGCAGACGGGTCACTAAGAAGGACTTGGTGCGTCTCGGGATTGATGCCAATGCCTTGGACCGTCGTGGAGATGGAAAGGGCCGCGACCACCTGAGGCGCGCGGCCAACGTCGACGCCGGGAACCGGATCACGCCCCAAATCCACGATGCCAATCGTTCCCGAACCGCCCGGAGTCACGATGGCCCAATTCAGGCGAGGATCGACGGCGACCTGGGGATGAGCCCCCGTGCTGAACGGAAGAATCGAGCTGCCTCCGATGGTTTGCACGACTGAGAGCACGGGAACACGGTTCACACCGGAACCGGAAACGGAAACGTCGAGGACGGTGGCCTGATTCGTGGATTTGTAGGCAACAAGCGCGCGGTGTACAACGGGCGTAATGCCGGGAACGGGCTGAGCCGTGGTGGGATTGATGCCGACAGCCACGGGCAACGGCGGGTTGGCACCTGCGCCGATCGATACCGAGATCGTGGAGGCGTTAAACGTAGTTAAATCGATGGCAGTGACGGTTTGATCGGCGCTGTTCACGACGAGCGCGACGGGATCGGGCAACTGATCGTCGACGGCGACGCCGGTGGGCTGATTGCCGACAGAAATCGTTTGAATGACCGAGTCCGAAGCCGGATTCGATTGGAGGGCCACGACGGAGACAGTGTTGGTTCCAGTGTTGGCCACTACGGCGTAGCCATCGGCTTTGTCGATGGCCACGGCTGTGGGATTGGTTCCGACCGTGACGGAGCCGAGCGGCGCAGGAGAAATCAAGCTCGGGTCCGGCGTGACGGCGAGATTCAGTCCGGCTACGGCCGATACGCCTGTGTTCTGGAGGACGATCGGGTACAGGCCAGCTGTCTCCAGCGCGGTTCCAGGCAGGTTGATTTTAAGCTGGCGGCTGCTAGTGACCGTCCACGTATTAACGGGAGCTCCGTTGAAGGTAGGCGTGGTTTCATTCGTCGTGCTAGAGCCTGCAAAGAAGCCACCAGTGAGGGTGACGGGGACGCCGGTCGTTCCGCTGATCGACTGGGGAGCGCTTTCGGGCAAGGACGCCACCAGAGCGGGCCTCGTGGCGAATAGATTCAGCGTTTGCGCGACGGGAGCACTGAGGGTTCCGTCGGGAGTCTGCACCGTCACTTGCGCCGGTCCGGCCTGCGCTAGTTGCGCTGCCGGAATCGTGGCGCGAATCAAAGTGGTGCTGAGCACGGTGGTCGGGACGGCGACCGGGGTCTGGCCATTTGGCCCAACGAAAACTTCCTCGGTCGAAAGGAAATTCGTGCCGATGAGATAGATGTCCTGCTGCGCCGAGCCCGCGGCGGCAACGATGGGATCCATAGTGGCGATCGTGGGAGCTGTGGCAGCCACGACGGTGACGCTGGCTGTGGCGGTCTGAGTGGGGTCGGCAACCAGTGTGGCCTGAATCGTAACAACTCCGCTGGGAGGCGTTCCCGGTGCGCTATAAGCACCGCTGCCGCTGATCGAGCCGATGCCGCCACCACCGCAGGTCAGGCCGCCCGATCCAGTCGAAGGCTGGCAAACCGCCCAATTGATGCCGGAAGTTCCGGGACCTCTCACGGTGGCATTGAATTGATAAGTTTGGTTGGTACCTACGATGGCAGACGATGGCGTGATGGAAACCGTGAAACCGGATTCGATGACAATTTTGAAAGTACCGAAAGCGGTTTGATCGACACAGCTGGTGGCTACGGCAAGGACGACATTGGTGGATGGCACCTGCGCCGGAGCGGTATAGAGGCCGTTAGGAGTAACGGTGCCGTACCCAGTGAGTGGAGTCGAAATCGAGGGAATTTTGCATTGCGAGGTGCTGAACCCGGGCGTGCAGTTGGTCGGCGGTGCGGTCGAAAGAGATGGAGGCAGGCAGACTTGCCAGAAGACGGATTGCGCGGTTATCCCGGAAACGGTCGCGGCCAGTTGCACCGAGCCATTGACCGGCACCGGAAAACCGGTGGTGGCCAAGCTTGGCCCGCTGATGGTAACGGCCGCAGTGGTGGAATTGCCTCCGCAACCTGCCATGCCAACGGCAAAGATGATCACTGCGCCTAGAATCCACGCTTTCATGCGCATCCCCCCGCGCGTCTTCACTCGTTTCTCCCGCGCGCCGACAATGGTTCGCTCCTCTGATTCGCCCCAAGTGGCATAAGTATCCCGATCAAAATGTTCTGCTCACAGCAAAACGCAGGACGGATGACGCCTCAAACAGGCTGGGCGGAATCGTTTGCGTTGATTGCGCCTGAAGCAGGATTTGCTGTAGCTCCGGTGTTACCTGCGTGTTGTAGACGCCAAGCTGCTCCAGCGCCTGCCGGACAGCGGGCTGAACGTAATAGCCTCCGAGCGGCGGCGCGATCACGCGATTTAAGCGCAGGTAATTGTACGCGTAATAGATGCGGAACGGCGCCTGGATAATCGGAAGCTGGAAATCGAGCTCGATGCCCGCCGAAGTGTGCGGCCGGAAGTTCGTCCCCACGGCGATCGGCAAGTTCGACGGGATGTGCACACACGGCATGCCCGTCGTGCACGGGAAATCCGAATTGGGATACTGCTGCTGCAGCGGGGCGATGGCTGCCGGATCGAGCGCCAGCTGCGACGGCCGGAGAATGCCGCTCATTCCAATGTCGTTGAAGAAGGTCAATCCCACGTAGTTCTGATAAATCGGGATCCGGTATTCGATGTTGGCCACCGCGGTCAGGTCTCCGCCGGGGCGGCTGGGCACGAATTCGAGCACGTTCACCGGAACGCTTTCCGTCGCAGGACGTCCCTGATTCAGAAGCAGCGGGTTCGTGAACGTGACGTTCACGGTCGTCGCCGAAGGAATGTAGACAAACGGCGAAATGGTGTAGAAGTCAAATCCGCGAACGTCTTGCTCGCCGCCCAAATAGTAGCGGCTGTTGGGAGGAACGTCCTTGCCTCCGTAGCCCGTGATCATGTTGCTTTGGAAATTAAAAGCGAAAACGTTCCGGCGGTGATATGTCGGGTGGTAATACTTGAACTGGAAGCTGTTGCTGAGCGTGTTGACGTTTCCGCCGAGCGGCCCGCCCTCGATTCCAACTCCGTAATAGAAGCTCTTTCCGCGCGTCGGGAAGACAGGGCTGTCCACGCTGCTGTACGTGATCGTCGGAGTGATCCTGCTCTCCTGGATGCCGTTGAGGGCGGACGGGCCGGCGAGGCTCGTAAATTTCGTTAGTTCGAAGAGCAACGTGGCGGAGGAGCTGAACGAAGTGATGTTGGTGGTGGACCAGCTGTAAGTGACGCCAAAGCGCGCAAAACCAGCGTGGGAAAGCTTGCGAAGCGGATAGCTGGCGAAGAGCGTGAAGCCCTTCGAATCGGTGTTGTAGTTTTCCTGCAGCGCCGGATTGATCGCCACCTGCTGGCCGAAGAGAAGGCCTTCCTGCCGGGCGGTGTTGTAATCAAATTTGTCGTAGAAAACGGTGAAGCCGGTGGAAATTGGGCGGTCAAAGAGGTACGGCTCGGTGAAACCGAACTGAACGTCATTTTGAATGTTTCCGAGCTGAGCCGAAAGCGTGAGCGTTTCTCCCAGTCCGAGGAAATTGTTGGTCTGATACGAGAACCCGATAAAGGTGCCCGCCAAACCACTGACTCCGCCGGAGAAGCTGATTGACTGCTTGCCCTTTTCCTTCAGCTTCAGCCTGATGTCGACGGTGCCGTTTTTCACGTTGCGTTTCAGCTCCGCGTCTTCGGGCTTGATCTTATCGAAATAGCCCAGCTGATTCAGCCGCAGAATACTGAGATCCCACAGGCGCTTGTTGAAGATCTGGCCTTCGTCGAGAAGCAACTCGCGGCGGATGACTTTGTCGCGCGTGGTGGTGTTCCCGACGAATTCGATGCGCCGGACGAAATACTGCTTTTCCTGGTCGAACTGCAGCGTGAGATTGACGATCTTCTTGGCGTCGTTCACGTCGAAGAGAGGTTCGGGCGTGAAATCGATGTAGCCGTACTCACCATAGAGCTTGCGGTAGGTGTCGAGCGATTTGCGGATCTTATCGGCGTCGAAGATGTCGCCTTGCTTCAGCGGGAAAATCGCTTTCAGGTATGCCTGCTTAAAGATGAGGCCTTGATCGGGATCGGAACTACGGAAAGTAAGCTTGCCCATGCGGTACTGCGGGCCCTCGTCGATGGTGATGGTAATGTTTGTGGCCTTGCCGTGCTTGGCGCCCACGAGCGGCCACGGCCCGGGAATTCCGGCGCGGTGCACATTGACCGTCTTGAGCCCGGTCACGTTGACGTTGACCCTGAAATAGCCGTGATTCTGATACAGGCCGCGGATGCCCACTTCGAGATCCTCGTTCAGCTTGTCCTGGTCATACGTCTTGCTCATGACGGGAATGAACGTGAAACCGAGCGGGATTGCGTATGGGCGGTCGTTGTGCATGGCCCAGATGAGCTTTTCGTCCGAGAAAGCTTTGTTGCCGACAAACGTGATCGCGCCAACCTTCACTTTCGGGCCTTCATCGATGATGAATGTAAGCTTAACGGCATTCGTGGCAACGATGCGTTCGTAAGTGGCTTTGACTGTGGCGAACTGGCGCCCGTGAGCCGCCAGAAGCTCCTTGATCACCACTTCGGCGCGCTTGATCCTGGTGGGATCGAACTGGCTCTCGACGGTCATATCTACGTGCTTCTGCTTGTAGGCGTCGAGAATATCGGACTCGGTGATCGATTTATTTCCCTTGTACTCGATGCGGCGAATGATGGGCCGCTCCTGCACGTGGAAAATGACGATTTTGCCGTAGGCGTTGTCCGGATCGTTTTGCACTTCCAGGCGGATGTCTTCGAAAAATTGGGTGTTCCACAGAGCGTGAAAATCGCGCTGCAGCGCTTCCACGCTGTACGGATCGCCGGGACGCGAGAAGATGCGCGCCAGCAGCGTGTCCCGCTGGATGCGGCGATTCCCTTCGAAAAATATTTTGGTGATGATGTATTGCTTTTTCGTGGAGGGCTGCGCCGCCTGACGGGCGAAAACCGGACGCCCGATGGCAAATAGAACCAGGGATACGACCACCAGGAACCCGGGTGCGCGCAGAAAGATAGATCTGGTCGCGGCCATAGACCTAGTCAAGGCCGCATTCCCCGCCCAAAATGGTCTGCTCCCCTGCGCCGGCGGTGTCTGATCCGGCTCGCGCGGTTAGGATTCTTAGTGGGCCACCGGGGTTGCTTCCGCCACGGGGCGAAAGGCCAGGCCATCGCCGGTAAGATAGATTTCCAGCGATGCAGGCCTCTGCAGACCGCCTTGGATGAGAGCTTCCGAGAGTGGGTCTTCGACGTACTTCTGCAATGCGCGCCGTAGCGGCCGCGCACCGTAGTTGCGATCGGTGCAGGTCTTTTCGAGAATCCACTGACGCGCCTCGGGCGTCAAGACGATCTGCACTTGCCGGTGCACCAGCGTGTCGTTGATCTGGCCCACCAGCAAATCGATGATGTGCAGCAGGTCGTCGTCGGTGAGCGAATTGAACAGGATCACCTCGTCCAACCGGTTCAAAAACTCCGGATTAAACGCTCGCTTGACCTCGCCCATAACCATTTCGTCCTGACTTTTCGCCGCAGTCGAATGTTCGGTCGACTGGAAGCCGAGACCGGACTGCTTCTGCAACTGCCTCGCGCCAAGGTTCGAGGTCAGGATGATAATGGTGTTGCGGAAGTCTACAGTATTGCCCAGGCCGTCTGTCAATTGTCCGTCTTCAAAAACTTGCAGCAGAATGTTGTACACGTCCGGATGCGCCTTCTCGATCTCGTCGAGGAGGATCACCGAGTAGGGCGTGCGGCGCACGCGCTCGGTGAGCTGGCCGCCTTCTTCGTAGCCGACGTATCCCGGAGGCGCTCCGATCAACTTCGACACGGAGTGCTTTTCCATGTATTCCGACATGTCGAAGCGAATCAGCGATTTTTCGCTGCCGAAGAGGAACTCCGCCAGCCGCCGCGCCACTTCCGTCTTGCCCACGCCGGTGGGACCGAGGAACAGGAAGCAGCCGACCGGCCGGCCGGGCGCCTTCAGTCCGGCGCGGCTGCGGCGAATGGCCCGGGACAGCGCGGTGATCGCGCGATCCTGGCTGATAACGCGCTTGTGCAGCTCTTCCTCGATGCGCAGGAGCTTCTGCTGCTCGTCTTCCTTGATCGAGGTGACCGCAATTCCGGTCCAGCGCGCCACGACTTCTTCGATGTCTTCACGCGTGACAACGCCCGTGGAGGAATCGTCGATTTTGAGTTTCTCGCGCAGTGCGCGCAGATGCTCCTTTTCCTTGCGCTCCTCTTCGGAGTAAAAGCGCGCCTTCTCGAATTCGTGATTGGCGATGGCGGTTTCCATGCGGTGCGTGATGAATTTCACGCGCTTCTGCACTTCGGAAACCTCATCCGGCAGCATGGCTTGGCGCAGCTTCACGCGCGCGCCGGCTTCGTCCAATAGGTCGATGGCCTTGTCCGGCAGGAAACGGTCCGGTATGTAGCGGTTTGAGAGGTAGACTGCGTAGCGAATGGCGTCTTCCGTGTACGTGACCGCGTGGAATTTCTCGTAGCGGTCGCGCACGCCTTGCAGCACGCGGATGGTGTCGTCTTCTCCCGGAGCGAGAACCTTGATCGCCTGGAAGCGGCGCTCGAGAGAGCGGTCCTTCTCCACGGATTTGCGGTAGTCGCCGGGCGTAGTCGCGCCGATGCACTGAATTTCGCCGCGGCTGAGCGCGGGCTTCAGGATGTTCGCGGCATCGAGAGAGCCTTCCGCCGATCCCGCGCCGACGAGAGTGTGCAGCTCGTCGATGAACACGATGGCGTTCTGGCTCTCCATCAATTCCTTCATGATCGTTTTCAAGCGCTCTTCGAACTGGCCGCGGTACTTCGTTCCGGCAACGATCAGCGAGAGATCGAGCGAAAGGATGCGCTTATCGGCGAGGAACGGCGGCACGTCGCCATCGGCGATGCGCTGCGCCAATCCTTCCACGATGGCCGTCTTCCCGACGCCGGGCTCGCCGATCAACACGGGATTGTTCTTCGTGCGGCGACAGAGGATCTGGATGGCGCGCTCGAGCTCGCGGTCCCGGCCCACGAGCGGATCGAGCTGGCCCTCCATGGCCGCTTGCGTCAAGTCGCGGCTGAATTCGGCAAGCAGGGATGCTTCTTTTGGCCGGTTCACAGGCACCTTCTCTCCCGCACTGCGCGCCAACTCCTCGCGCACGGTGGAAAGCCGCAATCCCCGCTCCTGCAGGATTTCGGCGCCAAAGGATTTCTCTTCTCGCAACACACCCAGAAGCAGGTGTTCCGTTCCCACGTGCTTATGGCCCAGACGCTCCGCTTCTTCCGCCGAGTAGTTAAGGATTCGCTTGCATTCCTGGCTGAGAGGCACTTCTACAGAGGTGGAAATCCGCTCGCGCACGGTAATGCGCGATTCAATCTCTTTGCGAATGGATTCGATGGAACCGTGGGTGCGGAGAAAGCGGTTTGCCAGCGCCTTATCCTCGCGCAGCAAACCCAGCAGCAGATGCTCCGTCTCGATGTACGGGCTGCCATACTGGCTCGCCTCGTATCGAGCGAAGAAAATCACACGCCGCGCCTTCTCTGTATAACGTTCAAACACGGTTCACCCGAGCCCTCCTGGAGCGTTCACCCCAGCGCCCGCGGCCTGCGGGACGGCAACTGCCCCGTCCGCAAGAGCTTCGGCGGCCGGTGCAAGCTTTCCGTGATGCAAGGCCAGTACACGGTCCGCTCGCCGCGCCAGCATAAGATTATGAGTTGCTAATATCGTGGTGAGACGGTGCGACCGGTGCAATCGTTCGATCAGATCGAAGACGCCCACCGCGTTCCGTTCGTCCAGGTCGCCCGTGGGTTCATCGGCCAGCAACAACGCGGGATCGTTCACCAGCGCGCGGGCAATCGCCACACGCTGCTGTTCGCCTCCCGAGAGTTCCCCGGCACGTTGTCCCGCGCGACTGGCCAACCCCACTTCCCCTAACCAGGTCTCCGCCGTTCGCAACGACTCTCCCGCCGACTTGCCCTGCACCAGCAGCGGCATCGCAACGTTTTCCGCGGCGGTGAAATCCGGCAGCAGGTGATGCCGCTGCCAGACAAAACCTACCGAACGATTGCGATAATCTGCCAGCTCCGATTCAGCGAGTGAGAGAAGCGAATTTCCGCCGAAGTATACTGCACCGCTTGTTGGAGTGTCCAGCGCGGCCAGCAGATGCAAAAACGTGCTCTTTCCCGATCCGGACGGGCCCACGATCGCGATCAATTCGCCCGGTTCAGCTGAGAAGTCAATTCCATCGAGCGGTACGATTTCCTGCCGCCCGGAGTGGAACTCCTTGCGCAGGCCTTCGGTTCTGAGGATGGCACGGACTGCTTCAGACGTACCAGTCTGGGTCACCTCAGCTGCAACTACCGTACTGGCCAGCCTATTCATCTCTAAATTCTCTTACACACTTTACATGCCGAACCTGGCCCCGCGTATCTCCTTGCCTTACAGAAACCTAATCTGGCCAGATGCGGCTCTAAACCCAATCTCTTTCCCAGTTTTGCCCCGGATTTCCCTTTTCCCGTCACCACCCGCTGCCAATTTTCGGCACTGCCCCAAGCTACAATACAGATTTTACCATGCGAGCCGCATCGGGAACGAATCGAAACGCCTATGCGATAGCACTGATTTGGTGATCGAACCGCGTTCACTGAACGCGCGACGCGCGCAGCTCCGGAATCGATTCGCACGCTTCTTCGCCGGATCATTCAAAGCGGAGGATCTCCACCGGCAAAATACGCGACGCCGAACGCGCCGGCAAAATCGTCGCGGCGATGCTGATGGCGAGAGCCGCCGCCGCAATCCAAAGCGCATCGAAACCGTTGGCGTGAAACGGCACGTACGGAATCGCATACACCTCGGGATTCAGCGGAATCAAACGCCAGTGATTTGCGGTCCACGCGATGCCGTATCCGGCAATCAAACCGATCATGGTGCCGACAACGCTCACCACCAGCCCTTGCAAAATAAAAATCAGGCGGATCTGAGCGCGCCGGGCTCCCACGGCCATCAGCACGGCGATGTCGCGCGCGCGATCGCTCACGGTCATCGTCAGCACGACCAGAATGTTCAATCCGGCCACGAACGTGATCAGCCCGATGAATAGCGCCGTGACCAGCTTTTCGAGGCTGAGCGCGCGGAAGAGCGCGCGGTTTTCCTGCATCCAGGTGGTGGACGTGAAACCCGGGCCGGCGCGGCGCACCAATTCGTCGGCCACGCTCTGCGCCTGGTCCAGATTCTTCACGCGCACTTCGAGCAGGCTGACCACGTCGCCCACGCCCGCCAGTTGCTGCGCGGACGGAAGAGTGACGAAGACCCAGTTTGCGTCGTAATCGTAAAATCCGGAATCGAAGATCCCAGTCACGCGAAATCGCCGCGATACCGGCACCATGCCGAACGGCGTTAAGCTCCCTTGCGGACTGGTCAGCGTCAGATAATCTCCGACGGAGATATTTAAATCATCGGCCATCAAGCGACCGACGATCAATGCCGGCACGCCGTTCGCGTCCGGAGCGAAATTGGCCGACCCGGCTGCAAGATGCTTCAACGCGCCGTCCACGCGGCGCTCCAGTTCGGGATCGACGCCCTTCAAAACCACGCCGCGAGCGCGTCCGCCGATCGAAAGCAGAACGGTGTCATACACCGCGGGAACGATCGATTGCACTCCGGGAGTATTGGATAGCCGCGCCATCAGCCCGCGATAGTTGCGAATGCCCTCCCGGCTGATTGGTTTCAGGTTCACGTGCGCGGTCACGCTGAGCAGGCGGTTGCGAATCGCGTCGCGAAACCCGGTGTTCATCGAAAGCGCGATCACCAGGGTCATCACGCCCGCTGCTACGCCGATGCTGGCAAGAATCGTCACCAGCCGTAACACGGGAGGCCGGTTCGGCGACCGCAAATACCGCTTCGCCACCAGCCATTCGAATGTCATTTGGATTTCTCGTGCGGCGGCAGACCGGACGCTGAGTGTTGCGATGGTTGCGGCGCGGAGACTTCGATTGGCTCTTCCGGAACTTCGGCGCGCAGCAGTGGAAAGAGAATCACTTCGCGAATGGCGTGAGAGTTCGTCAGCAGCATCACGATGCGATCGATTCCGATGCCTTCGCCCGCCGTGGGCGGCAGGCCGTGGCTGAGAGCGCGAATATAGTCAATATCAACTTCTTTCGGCATCTCGTGTCCGCCCTTTTCGACCTGGGCCCGAAAGCGGCGCTCCTGATCGTCCGGATCGTTGAGCTCGGAGAAGCCGTTGGCTATCTCCATTCCGGCGATAAAAAGCTCGAACCGTTCGGCGAGCGACGGGTCGTCCTCGCGGCGTTTGGCCAGCGGGGATATTTCCACGGGGAAATCGTAGATGAACGTCGGTTGAATCAGGTGTTGTTCCGCAACCGCTTCGAAGAGGTCACCGACCAGCTCGCCGGCAGTCCGATTCGCGTCAATTCGAATTGTGTCCGCGCCCTTCGGCTGCGCAAACTCGTTGTATTGCTCCGCCGCCTTGCGCGCGCCTTCACTCGTGCCAAGATCGCTCACTACAGGAGGCGCGCCGGCTTCCGGGGGCCAAAATTTGCAGATCGCTTCGCGCATTGAAAAACGCTGAAAATGGCCGAAGTTGATCTCGTGGTCGCCAAACGGCGCTTTCGCGCTGCCGCAAACTCTTTCGGCCAGGCCGCGCAATAGCTCCTCGGTCAAATCCATGAGCGCGGGCCCGTCGCTATACGCCTGATAGAACTCAAGCATCGTGAATTCCGGCTGATGAATGGCGTCGATTCCTTCGTTGCGGAAATTGCGGTTGATCTCGTAGACGCGATCGAGCCCACCCACAACGAGCCTTTTCAAGTACAGCTCCGGCGCGATACGCAGATATAGATCCATGTCGAAGGTATTGTGATGCGTCACGAAGGGCCGGGCGGTGGCGCCGCCGAGAATCGGATGCATCATCGGCGTTTCCACTTCCACGTAACCGCGCTCGTCAAAGAACCGCCGCAACTCGCGGATGATCTGCGCGCGGCGAAGAAAAATCTCGCGCGCCCGCTCGTTGCCGATCAGATCCAGGTAGCGGCGGCGATAGCGCATCTCCACATCGGCAAGCCCGTGCCATTTCTCCGGCAGCGGCAGCAATGCTTTGGTCAGAAGCTGGAGTTTTTCGACCTTGACGGTCAGCTCGTTGGTCTTGGTGCGGAAAAGATGGCCCGAGACTCCGACGATATCGCCCAAGTCGAGGAGCTGAAACAACTTAAACGCCTGCTCGCCCACGGCGTCGAGCCGCACGTAAATTTGGAGCCGTGCCCCGTCCCCCGCTAGATGCGCAAACCCGGCCTTCCCGTGCGGACGCAACGCTACGATTCGGCCCGCCACACGCACCTCGACATTTTGCGCCGAAAGTTCGTCCGCCGTACTGGCGCCAAACCGCTCGACGACCTGCCTGGGAGTGTGGGTCCAATCGAATTTGTGCGGATGAGATGGGTAACCCAGGGCTTCGATTTCGGTCAGTTTCTTGCGGCGCTGGTGATACTGATCGAGCGGTTCAAATTCCAAGGCAAACCTTTCTTTGACGGGAGCGGCTCCGGCGGCCAGTATATCGGTCGAATTCACGGAGCGTCAAGAAAGCCCGCTGGGCTTGAAACCGGTGGTATAATGCGCCAGCTTGTTGGGGGCGGTGGTGTTTCCTAGGCGAAAGACGCTGTCCACGTCAGCGCGGCGCACTGTTTCGGACGACTGGATTACAGTCCTGCCCCGAGACAAGAGCGAGCTTTTCGACACAGTCGTCGGCCGGTGGGAATGCGCATACGCGATGATGAGCGTGGCGCTCGATGACGCGCTTTCGCTGCGCTCCCGCGGAGAGCTGGTTTGCGCGCGGCAGCAGGTCGCCGTGGCCGCCGATTTGATGGAAAAGCTGGCCGCTTCGCTCACCGCGTTCTGCAGCACGCTTCAGCATCGCGCCCGCTCCATATCCGATCTGCCCGCCGTTAAGCCTTTAAATTCCACGTTCTTTCGCGGCGACACAGCGCAAAGCGCTGCATCCTGGAATGAAATTATTCACCACCTCCTGTTTCGCGGCCGGTCGCGATTTTTCCACAAGCTCCGGATACTTTCGGACATGCTTAAAGAGCTGGAAAGGGAATTCCGTGAAGCTGCCGGGGATATCGCGAGAGGCATGGATACGCAGCCGATCGCTTCGTGGCTGCAGCTCGACGACCTCCATTATGACTTCAACACCTGCTTGCGCGAGACCGAGGTGGTGCTGAAATCGTTTCTGCGGGCGCTGCCCACCGAGCAACTGCCGGGGCTCGCAAGGGACCTGGATGCGATCCCTATCGGGAAGCTGCGCCGCAAGCCGAGGCTTTCGAACGCAACCGCGTAGCGTTTTCGATCTACTTTCGCCCGTCCTCCGTTCGCTCTGCACGGGCCCCCTATCCGCAAACAGGCTATTCTCGCAGCCTACTGGACGAACGCAGAGATTCCGTCGAGAATAGGACGACATCTTGGCAGCCTCTTGCATCCTAATGAACTTTCAATTCCCAGGGGCCAGCAGCTGCGGGCCAAAAGCGAGAGGGCTGTGCTGCAAGAGGGAGAAGTACAACTCTTGGAAAGACCAGCGCATCGCAATGATCGATGCGTCCCGGCGGGTAGCGTGACCCGAACGAGACGAATGGAGACTGGGGCCGTACCAGAGCCGGAATTGATCCGGCTGGCCCAGCAGGGAGACGCGGCGGCCTTCGAAGGGTTGTACCAACTTCACAACCGCCGTGTGTACTCATTATGTCTGCGGATGGTGGGGAACACGGCCGAAGCGGAAGACCTGACGCAAGAGGCGTTCCTGCAGCTTTTCCGGAAGATCTCCACGTTCCGGGGCGAGTCTGCGTTTTCCACCTGGCTGCACCGGCTGGCGGTCAACGTCGTGCTGATGAAGCTGCGCAAGAAATCGGGCAAGGAGACATCGCTCGAGCAGGTGACCGATCCGGACGAAGAGTCCGGCACGCCGCGACGCGATTTTGGGACTTTGGACGTGCGGTTGAGTGGCTCTCTCGACCGCGTGAATTTGCAGCGGGCGGTGGAACAACTGCCGCCGGGTTACAAGGCGGTGTTCGTGCTGCACGATGTGCAGGGATTCGAGCACAACGAAATCGCCGAGATTATGGGATGTTCGATCGGAAATTCGAAGTCGCAATTGCACAAAGCGCGCATGCGGCTGCGGGATTTGCTCCATGAGACCGTTCGCGAGAAAGCACGGGAGGAGCGCCGGGCGGCCGGCAGCGGTACAGGCAGCGAGGATTGAAACCCATGAGTACAATGGACTGTATTGAATTCGCGGATCAACTGGACGATTGGCTGCGCGGGCAGCGTTCGGCGGCGGCCCGCGTACATGCCCGGGAGTGCCACAACTGCTGCGGGCTGGCCGAAGATTTCGGCGTGATCCTCAAGACAGCCCAGGAATGGGCCGTCGAGGAAACGGTGCCTTCGCCGCGATTGTGGAATTCACTCCGCGCCCAGCTTCAGGAAGAAGGTCTCATTCGCGATGAGTCGAGGCGACCGGCGCCGGCCCGCGTGCGAGTGCAGCCGCAAATCCAATCTCCCAAATCGACAGGATGGTTTGCTGGATGGTTCCCCGCGGCGCTTCGTCCGGCGCTGGCCGGAGGTTACGTCGCGGCGTTGATTGCGGTCTCGTTCCTATTCGTGGGTCCCAGTGGCAAACAGATCGACGATTCCCAATGGCTCGCAAGCACGCAAGTGTCCGTCAGGCCGCTCACCGCGGAACTGAACTCCGCGGAGCGGACCGTCCTTTCCAATTTGGCGAGCGTGAATCCGGTCCTAACGGCCTCGCTGCATCAAAATCTGGAGATCGTTGACAACGACATTACGGAGTGCGAAAAGAGCGTGCACGAACAGCCCGAGAACGAACTCGCTCGGGACTTTCTGTATCAAGCGTACGAACAGAAGGCGGATCTGCTGGCCGAGATGGCCGACCGTGGGGTGGATAACCAATGAGATCTCGATCGTCACAATCCGTTTCGTCCCGCTGGAAATTTGCCGGCCTGGTCGTGCCCGGACTGTTGCTGATGAGCGCGGCGCCCGCGTCGGCGGACCGCATCGTGCAGCGGTTCAAGGTGGATGCGCGGCCGGTGATCACTCTGCACAATCCCAACGGCAAAGTCACCATCAAGGCATGGACGAAATCGGAAGTGATGATTGTGGCGGACCGCGCGAGCAACCAGGTGACCGTGGATGCCGAAAAAACCGGGAATCGCGTGGACATCACCACGCGCCAGGTTTCCGATGCTGTATCGCCCGCGCAAATGCGGGCGGATTACGAGATCGATGTTCCGGAAGACGCCGAGTTGCAGATTCACGATGACTCGGGAGCCGTGAGCGTCAACAGCGTCCTGGGTGACATGAATGTGGAGACGATCGGTGCGGGCGTGGACCTGGAGGACACGGCCGGATATCTGACCGTGAAAACCGTGGGCGGCTCGTTTCAGTGCCTGCGCTGCGCGGGAAGGATCGAGGTTTCGTCCATCACCGGTAATTTTCAATTCGTCGACACGCGCAGCTACCACATCAACGCGCACACCTCCACGGGCAACATTCTCTTCGACGGAGAATTCCTCCCCAACGGAATCTACCGGCTGCGAAATTACAGCGGGAACATCAAGGTGCGCTTTTCGCCGGGAGATTCCTTCGATCTGCGCGCCACTTCCCTGAAAGGCACCGTGCACAACGAAGCGAAGCTGGTGCCGCCTGCGCATCCCGATCCCCTTGCGTCGCGCTACGGCAATAGCCTTTTCGGCACGTTTAACACCGGAAGGGCCAAAGTCGATCTGACATCCTTCAATGGTACAATCGACATCGTAAAGCGGGACTGAACGTACGAGCTTCACCGCTCGGGACCATCGCATACGATGAAAAATGAAAGTCGCCCGCGCAAGTTGGTGTGCCTGACCGGATTCATGGGCAGCGGCAAATCAACCACCGGGCGTTTGCTGGCCAGCCAGCTTGGATGGATGTACGTCGATCTGGATCGCCGCATCACCGAGGCGGCAGACCAATCCATACCGGAAATTTTCGCGAGAAAAGGCGAGGCGGAATTCCGGCGGCTGGAACACGAGCAACTGGCGCGGCTCATCGCCGAAGCCACTGAAGACCAAAAGCCGCGCATCGTGTCCCTGGGCGGCGGGACAGTGGCGCAGGCGCAAAACCTGGCGCTGTTGCGCGAAAGCGGAGCGGCGCTGATCTGGCTGGATTGCCCGATCGAGGAGCTTTTGGTGCGTTGCGCGCAGATCACCGACCGCCCTCTCTTCCGCGACGAGGCAAGCTTTCGGCGTCTTTACCAGGAGCGGCTTCCCTTCTACGAAATGTCCGACTATCGCGTCGATTCCAGCGTTCCGCCGGCGCGCCTGGTGGAGCAGATTCTGGCGCTGGGAATTTTCTCCAAGGCGACGGTATGAGCGGGGGCATCCGAAAAGTGCGCCGCTCGGTTGCGATTGCAAGCCTGGCTGCGTCCATTGGACTGTCGTGCGCGATCGCGCTCGGAGCGGGCCGAGGATCGAGCTCACCGGTTTTCGTGCCCGATCGTGGAAAATTCAAAATCATGGTGAACGGCGTTCAAGCCGGCGAGGAGACTTTCGACATCGGGCGGGACGGCGACAACTGGGTGGCACACGGCGCTACGGAGATTAAGTCGCCCGCGGGCGAAACGCGCGTGACCGGAAAGCTGGAACTTCATCCCGACGGCACGCCGGTGCGGTACCAGTGGTCCACGCAAGGCGCCAACAAAGCCACCGCCAACATCACTTTTAACGGCCCCACGGCGACGATCGATTTGCACGTGGAAGGCAAGCGCCCGTACACGCAGCAATTCACGTTCGCCTCTTCGAATATCGCCATCCTGGACAACAACCTCTACGACCAGTTCGGAGTGCTGGCGCGCCTGTACGACTGGCAGAAGAAGGGCGAGCAGACCTTCCCGGTGCTCATTCCGCAGGAGTTGACCCCCGGCAGCGTGACCGTCGATTCGCTGGGCGAGCAGGACTCCGGCGGCAAAAAGATGGAAGAACTGCAAGTGAAGACCGCCGACCTGGAAGTCGACCTTTTTCTCGACGGCAAGAAGCTGATGCGCATCGTGTCGCCGAGCGCGAACGTCGAAATCGACCGCGAGTAGCCCTTTCCCTTTCGCGATTGCGCGAAAAAATCCCCTCAGAATGGGCAAAGTTTCATGCACCGGGACGTTCCGGGTAAGCGTGTGCCCGATCCTTTGTTTTCTACGACTTGCGTTCTCTTTTACTCGATTGACTATTCCGGGTAGAACGATGTGATTTGTGAGTGGTGAATGGTGATTGGTGAAAGACAAACAGGTGGCGCGGGAAAGGCAGCGCCAAAGGAAGCGCGCTCCGGCGCGCAGCTGAATGCCGGAGGTCCCTTCGACTGCGCTCCCCTCGTTATTCCTCGTGGCAAGCAGGGCAAAAGACCTCCAGTCCCCTAAACTGCGCGGCACGTGGTGCGAGCGGGCGCGGAAGCGCGTTGACCGCTTTGCCTCGGCCGTTACTTGCTCGAATTGTTCGTCTGCGCACATGACTTTAGGTCAACGGTAGCGAAGTGGTAGGACAGTTTTCTACTGGCCGGAGGTACAGTTTAGGTACAGGGTGATCTAAGCTGATCGTGGGGCGGAGCTCAGGCGGACTGGCGCGTACACAGGACCAAGGGCAGGTCAGGACGAAGCGCGCGACTTACGTGAGTGAGAGAGCACCACAACGGCAGGAGCCTTTCGCTCAAAGATCGAGCGAGGGGGCACCCCGAAACTCAATCCCCCGGAGCGCTGGCCGCTCGCCAAGTGGATTTGAACCACCGACCTCCTGGTCCCGAACCAGATTCCAGCGCCCGTTGAAATCTATTGAATTTTGAGGCTTCCAACTGCTTCCTGTTGAAGGTGTTGCCGTCTGCCAGTTGAAGCTCGTAGGAACTTGCTGAGGTCGAAGGCTTAACAGGGTGCTGAAAAACTCGTTCTTTGGAACTGCGCATGCATTTTAAGCTGCACGAAGGTCGAAAGCCGCGTTGGGGGCGGCCATTCTCCAATAAAGAGGAGAACTTCGTGCGCGGAAATCCAAAATTGCAGAACCCGATGTTTTTCGTGGCGAACACCGAGGAGCGCCTGGCAAAGAATCATCCGCTGCGAGCGATCAAGCGGCGGGCCGATGAAGTGTTGCAGCAGATGGAGCGGGCCTTCGAGGCGGCCTACAGCGAGACGGGGCGTCCTTCGATTCCTCCGGAAGCGCTGCTGAAAGCACTGTTGCTGCAGGCGCTGTACTCGATTTCCTCCGAGCGGCGGCTGGTGGACGCCATCAACTGGAACATGCTGTACCGCTGGTTCTGCGATCTCGATCCCGATGCCCTGGTCTGGGACGCCACGACGTTCACCAAGAACCGCGAGCGATTCGAACGGCACGGGCTGGTGCAGAAGTTTTTCGAGCAGGTGGTGGCCAACGCGCTGGTCGAGCAGTATGCCTCGAACGATCACTTCACGGTGGACGGGACGCTGATCCAGTCGTGGGCCTCGCTGAAGAGTTTTCGCCCGAAGGAAGAACCGCGAGACCGTCCGCCCGCCGAAGGCGGCAGCAACCCCTCGGTGGATTTTCGCGGCGAGAAGCGGTCGAACGAAACCCACCGATCCACGACCGATCCCGAAGCGCGGCTGGCGAAGAAGAGTCCGGGTGCGGGGGCGCAACTCGCGCACAGCGGGCACGTGCTGATGGAGAACCGTCACGGGCTGTGCCTGGACATCCGCGTGGCGCGCGCCGACGGCTACGCCGAGCGGAAGACGGCGAAAAAGATGTTGCGGCGATTCCGGCGTCGTCACCGCATCGTGCCGGGGACTCTCGGCGGCGATGCCGGCTACGAAGCCGGCGAGTTCCTGCGCACAATCGAAGACGACTTCGCCATCACTCCGCACGTGCCGATCTCGGCTGAGCGAGTGGTTGCTGAGGATGCCGACGGCGACGCACGACGAAGAATGCGGCGGCGGATGAAAACGCTCGGCTATCGGATCAGCCAGAAGGCGCGCAAGAAGGTCGAGCAAATCTTCGGCTGGCTGAAACAGCCGGGCGGACTGCGCAAAGTGCGGCACCTGGGCCGCTGGAAAATCCAGCAAGTGGCCTACCTGTGGGGCGCGGCGTACAACCTGCTCCGGCTGGCGCATCTGGAGGTCCGAGAAGCCGCTGCCTAGAGGGAAGCGAACGGAGGACGTGGTGCGGAAGAACAAAACGCGGACGTGGACAGGGCAGCGTGGGAACTTGCTCCCGCGCTTTTTCGCTCTCGACTGCATTCTCATCTCGAAAATCACCTGTTCTTCAGCACCCTGTTAAACCGCTGCGATATTATCTACACTAGGAATCACTCCCTCGCGAACCTCGTTCGCAAGTCTCTGGCAAAACGGCGTGGAGGAACGCTGGGTCGAGAGTTGTCGGCGCGATCTGCTGGATCATGTGATTGCCATCAACGAAAAGCATCTGAAGCGGCTCTTGGCTGAGTACGTGCGCTATTATCACGAAGACCGGACTCACCTCGGGCTCGGCAAGGAAACGCCTGTTGGCAGAACTCGATGTGCGGGTTCCGGTCGTATTGGCTCCCATCCGCGCCTCGGCGGGCTGCATCACCGGTACGAGAGAGCCGCCTAATTCGGGCAGAATTCGATTTCTCTTGCGGATGTCCATGCGCGAAGCGTGCCTCGATTTTCTGTCTCCAACGAAATTCCGTATCGGGACCGAAACCCTTAGGCGCGGATGGCTCCCTTTCCCGCTCCGACAGAATCGCTACCGCATCGATTTTGACGCGGACAGCATTTTGGCGAGGCACAGGGGTGCGGGCACCTCGCGATCATTCAATACTGAAGCCAACTTCCCTCCAAGGAGCGCTGTCGCCAGCCGAATCAGTCGCTTGTGCCTGAAGCATGTAGGAACCTTTCGGCAGGCCGCTAATGTCAATTCCGCCGCCGATGGGAATGGCGGGATCGCCGGGCTTCGCGTAGGCCGCAGCGTTAACTGGCTGGAGATTTTTCACCACCTGGCCCGTTTTGGCGTCCACGATTCGCAGATGTGCTTCCACTTTTGTTGATGCTGAGGCAGTCTGCGGCGGTTCGTATAATTCGAAGTAAAAGTACAAAGAGTCGTTCACCGAAAACTGCGTGTTCGCCGTCGGAATGACCTCGACACCTCTACTCACCAGGGGCGAAAAACCCGCTGGCAAGATGGTTGCTGCGCCAGCCGGTACAGACGATAACTCAAGATAGTGTTTCACGAGGGCAATGTTGCTGATTGCTAGATGTGTTCCGTCGTAGCGCTCCACGATGAAGTGAGCTTCCGCCCTGCCAAACTTGCCCCTCTCGCTCAGTGAGACGCGGAGGTCGTATTCGCCTGGGGCCAATTCGACTTGTGTCTCATAACGGGTAGGGACCGCGATAATGCACGACTCCCCAGCGACAGCGTGGCCAAAGCTGTCGCCAACGGACGTGGGATCTCCGACAGGTAGATTCTTGCGATCACTGAAATGTGCCGCCAGAGTTCCGTCTCCTGAATAAGCCATTCCCAAAACGTCGACGGTTCCGGTCGGGGTAGCGCAGTCCACACCCTGAAGTTCGAGCGGCTTTTGTGGGAATTCGAGAAAGACGCGAACTCGACTTGTACCCCCGCTCGCGAGAGGAGCAAAAACAGCCACGGATAACGGCATTTTGCTTTTCTTCGTCGAAGTCAGCTCGGACGCCAATCGTTTCCCTATTTTGGTCCCCGCCAGGGGGTCCGCGGCGGAACCTTGCACGTTGCAATACTCGTTTCGGGAAACAACCAGAGAATCCCGCCTATTGACCTTCACGGTAACCCGGTGGCACTTTCCGCTGGAGGATGGAGGAGGGGCATAAGCCACCACGTACCCCGGCCAACCCGGAAGAGTAACCCCAATGTGAATGCCGGGCCCCCTCACCTCTTCTGCCTGCAAGCTCAGCACGGGGTACTCTGGCACAATCCATATACCTCTGCCCGGACCAACGTATTGGCCGTTGTTATCTCGGAAAATAGGAGGGGCTTCGTGTTCAGGTGTAACCCTTTCAATCGTCTGCCGCTCGCCATCCTCAAATACTTCGAAGTCCTTCGCGGTGAGATTTCGGACTGGAATCTCTTCCCACGAACGAAAATCTCCGGATCTAACTTGGTTATCGAACAGGTAGGGATTATTCTGAATCTGAGTCAGGCGCGTTTTGTCCAGCACCAGGACCGGAATCAACACCTCATTCGATTCAACACGAATCGGCTCCGGGCCTGCTGTTTGAGCCGACGCGCTGGCCGCAAACCCGGAAATGATGCCCCAGCAAAGTAAGGCACACGCCGATGACCTCCTCGTTATCTCCGTGCTCTTTCTTCCCACGTATCTAGACTCGCGGCCTCACTCAATGCATGCAAGAAGGATGATGCGTCCACTTACGCTCTTCAACTATAAACTCTTCACGCAAGCATTGAACGCATCCGAGAACGAAATCGTACCATTTGAGTTCTTTGCCTCCTTTTCGGCGGTGCTTACGCAAGCCTTGAACGACCTTGCGTAAGCCGCTGTAGATAGCGGCGTATTCGCGGATAGGGAGATGAGAGAAGGAGGTGGTGGCGAGAATGGGTTGTTGTTCCCTACTCCTACAGGTGGAGGTAGTGGCTTTGTGGTTGACGTACACCCCTGGCTTAGTGTGTCTGCCAGCAAAATGTTTGAGTTGCAGTTAGTTATCGTTTCGGTCGCTCCGGCATTCGAGACCAGCCAGGGATTGGTTTGTTGCGGGGGAGTCCCCGTCGCCAGCGCCAAAGAGGAGACGCCCAATGTGACGTTCCCGCACGTTACCTCATTGGTGCATGGACTGTAACCCTCAAACCCCAGCCCCAAGCCAGCCTGGCCGGTCGAGCAACTGGACAGCACGGCGTCTGCCTCGCAAATGCCGATAGGCTGTCCTCCGCTTAAGTCGCCCAGCGGAAAAGGTGCGCCGGAGCCACCACCAGCTAACCCGCCGTCGAACGCGGGAAAGAAGTCTACATTGTCGCACTCATTAAACATGTCGCAGTAGCCTTGGGCATCATTACCATCCATTCCCGTGGGGTCTGTTACTGTTAACGGGCTGTTGCGAACGTAGGCGTAGCGATTCAGGCTCTGCGGATCTTCCCAATGCATCGAGGACATGCCGGCCGGGTCGGGCGAGGGCCAGCGGCCCTGGATGCCGTATTCCCGCGCCGGAAAAGCGCGTACGCCCCGCCCCAGGAGGCTATGAGATCGGAACAGTAATGTCAATCAGTCCAAGCGATCGCCTCGCATACAAAATCAAGCACAAGACAAGAAGTTAGGCGGGATGTAAAGGAGACGGGGCAGGGCGGCGAAGCGCCCTGCCCGGAAGAAACGCAAGAGAGATCCTTCGGTCGTCCCGGCGACGCGGACTCCCTCAGGACGCCAATCCCGATCAGGTTGGCGGTTACGGCTGCAGGGGCGCTTGCTGCGATGGCACCGCCTGAGAGCGAGGCGTCAGTTGGGAAGCGGCGTGCGCCGAATTCGAGCTGGCCGAAACCGGCTGCAGGCTCGGTTGGCCGGAGGCAGCCAGTTCGGATTTGCTGTACTTGGGCGCCGAGATGTAACCGTGGATGTGGTTCTTGGTGATCTTGTTGACGACGATTTCGAGGGGCTGCGGCTCGTCCGAGCTGCTGATCCAGATGGGCTCGTAGAGGTCGACGTTTTTCTTTTCGAGGCGGTTATCGTCGACCAGGAGCATCAGATTGTAGCGAGAGTGCTTGGTGTCGGCGTGGCGCAGCGAGAGCGAAATCGGGCCGGTGCGGCTGTATTCCTTGGTGCGCCAGAGGTCGAATTCGAAATAACTGCGCTGGCCGCGCTTTTCGAGCGCCACCAGCTCGCCGTGGTTCCTGGCGATGGAGCCATTCAAATCGCTGCGCGTGGAATCGAGATTGGCCTGGAGATCGGAGCGAGTCTTGGCAATCGAGCTGTTCGTCGCATCGAGTTCCTTCTGCTGGGCGTCGAGCCGCGCCTGCACCGCCTTGTAGCGCTTCTCCGAAGCGGTCAATACATGCCGGTGATATACGCGCGCTCTGCGGGCGCGAACCTCGGCCGCATGCCGCTTCGCTTCGGCGGCCTTCTGAGCCTCGGCAGCCTGCTCCGCAGCTTGCTGCTGTTGCTGTGCCACAATATCGTTGAGCTTTGCCGTGGTCGATTGGAGCTGGTTTTGAAGCTGGGCTACGTTGGCGTTGAGAGAGGCGTCGCGAGCCACCATGGCGTTGATCTCAGCCTTCTGGCTGTGCGCGTAAACGATGGCGATCCCAGCTACTACGATCAGTGCGACGATGATTGCGCCCGGCCAGATGCTGGCCCTCGAACGGTCCTCCTCCGGACCGTCATTCAGCGGATTTTCCACTTCCTCTTCGCGAAAGTCGTTCATTCCGTTCCATCCTCTGCCCATCGCCGCCTGCCGGTGCAAGGGCGGGAACGACTGGGCCGGTCGATTTAGAGCGCTCCCCTATCGGCGATGCAGTCCCAGCTGCTCCGCCTCACCGAATGCTAGGGCAACCATGGTTCCAATTGGGCGCAATGCGACAGCAGGCTCCAAGTTCAACAAAAGAAGCGCATAAGCATTCGGAGCGGGAGCTGAGGCGAGGTCTAGCCATGGTACCAGTACGAGCAAATTTTACGCAAAGTCAAACGAATCAATGCGGGAGGCAAGCGGCAAGCTGATGAGTTTCGCTGCTACTGATTGGCGTTCCGCTGGCTGACCAGCTCGCGAACCACGGCGGCGCTTTGGGCGCGAATGTAGGGGTCGGGATCGTTGCGCACGTGTTCGCGCAGGGCAGAGAGCATGTGGTCGCTCGAGGAGATTTGCCCGACGTCGGCCAGGGAGCGGAGCGTATCGATGGCTTGCTCGCGGACGGCGGTATCCTGGTCGCCGGATAGCGCGTCCAGCAGCATGCGGCCGACGAGATCCTGCGGCTGGTTGGCATTAAGCGCCTGCAGCGCGCCGACGCGCACGGCCGGGCTGGCGTCCTGCCGGAAGGCGTGCGAAAGGACGGAGTGAACCTCGGGATCCTGGCTGCGCGGCGACAAAGCACTCACAGCACCGAGGCGAACATCGGGAGGAAAGAGATCGCCATGGCGCAGGACGTACAGGAGCACATCTCTGACGTCTCCGTTGTCGACAGTTCCCTGCACCGTGAACGGCTGCGGCGCGTCGAGTTGCAATTGAACTTGCGGAGGAATCCCGGCGCCGGAGGGCAGCAGGTTGATGCTGGCGACGGTGGCCCGATGCAGATCGAGAGCAGCAAGGGCGGAGCCAGGCGCGGGAGACGACGGGGCCGACGCCACACTGGCGGCAACGTCCCCCGGCGCGCCATTGGCAGCGGCGGCCGGCGAATTCCGAGCCACCAAAACCTGCGGCTGACTAGCTACCGCAGGCGCGGACGGATGGTCTTGGCGTGCGTGGGGCGCATGCACGGCAGTTTCATGGAGCAAGAGCCGCGGCGCAAAGAGCCCGACGCTAAATCCGATCAGCAGCAGGATTGCGGCGCTCCAAGCGGGGCGCGGCGAAATCCAACTGGACGGCAGCAAAACGCCGAGCGAACGCGCAATCCAGCCGCGGTCTTCTTCGCGATCGAGGGCGTCCTGCAATCCGGCGCGGCAACTGGCCAGCAGAGCGGCATCCGGCTCGGCATGTTGCGCGGCAAGCAAAACAAGAGTTTCCTTCTCGCGCGCCAGATCGGCCGAACACGCCTGGCATTCGGAAAGGTGCGCCGCGAGGCACGACTCTTCCGCGGGATCGAGTTCGCCGCCCGCAGCCGCGAGCGAACGCAGCGCTTGCCACTCTTCGCATGGCGCGTTCCTCTCGCCATCCCGCGGCCCGAATTTTCGATCGAGGCTCATGCTGCTGTTCCCGAAAATCTCCTACGCGCGCCGCCAGGTCAGCGGACCGCATCCAGTTTGGCCCGCAACTTTTTCGTGGCACGGAAGAGCGAATTCTTGGCGGTCTCCTCCGACGTGCCGAGCATCTCTCCAATGGCGCGGAGGCGCAGGCCGTGGTAGTGCTTCAATTCAAAGACGGCGCGTTCGCGCGGCGAAAGCAATTTCATGGCTTCCTGAATCTGCTGGCTGAGTTCGCGCCCCAGGAGCTGCTTTTCGGGCGAAGCGGATGCGCGTTCCTCGGCTTGGCGGTCGAAAAAATCGTGCGTGACACCATCTGCGTCCGGTAGTTCCGGGGCCTGATCTTCGCGCCGCGTGGTTCGGCGGCGAAGATGGTCGAGGGCGGTGTTCGTGACGATCCGGTAGAGCCAGGTATAAAAGCTGCATTCAAACCGGAAACGATGCAGGTTGCGATAGACGCGGAGGAAACCTTCCTGATAGACATCGCGCGCTTCCTCGGCCTGGTGGACGAGATTCAGGGCCAGGCGCAGAACATCGCGGTCGTAGCGGCGCACCAGTTCGTCAAAGGCCAGGCGATCACCAGCCTGGGCCTTGCGAACGAGCGCTTGCTCCTCCGCGGCCTTGGCTAGAGCTGCCTGGCGCGCATCTCCCTCGAGTGCGACGCTCATTCCCATAGTGTAAACCGCCGGATCGCGTCCCGCTACGTCTGGCCGTCCCGATCACTGGCGAGGGCGGGCCGCTGGTGCAGCTATACTATCCGGCTCTCAGCTGCTTAGACGGAGTGGGACGTGCGGGGTTAGCAGGGTAAGTTGGCGCGATTACGAGCGCCGGCTCAAGGAAGCTTCCGAGACTGTCCGGGGATCCGACGCGCCCGATATGCGACGATTTCGGCGGCTAGAGGCTGGAGCCGAGGCGAATAAGCCCATACACGGCCACACAGACCACAAAATCCGCCAGGACACCTAGATCCAGCTGAAAACCTTGATGTTGCAGCGACCCGGGCAAATGCGGGAAAAGCGAGAAATAGTAGATACCGTTGCCTAAGAGTATGGCTGCCAGGTATTCCAGCCATCGCCGAGGGGTAGCGCCGAGGATTTTCTTTTGATTCGCCATGGTAACGTTCCCCGGCGGGCGCAGCGGCGGACAAATTGAGTCCCGAGTGCCCGAAGGGAGGGCAATCCTCATATTATTCCAGCGATCCACGAGTGTAAACCTCGGACCAAGCGAAACGCATTCAACGGCGCTGCATTTTGCTCGCGGAACCATACTATAGTTGCTTGGAAAGGCTTCCCTTGCGGCGGCAACTCTAAAGTGACGTTGACTCTTTCGAATCCGGTGAAGTACCTCCGCGGCGTTGGCCCGCAGCGCGCGGCCTTGCTCGAAGAGCGTGGCATTGCCACGGTGGGCGATCTGCTCAGTTACCTTCCCTTTCGCTACGAAGATCGCATGCGTTTCACGCCGATTGCGGAGATCGTGCCGGGACAGGCGTACACGATTTTTGCGGAGGTGATTGGCGGAGGCGGCAGCACGGTGCGCTTTTCGCGAGGGCGCGGCGCGGTGTTTCACCTGGCGGTGCGAGATCAAACCGGCGTGCTGTACGCGCGGTTTTTCCACGGAGCCTACCTCCAGGGAAAATTCAAGGACGGCCAGCGGCTGGTGCTGCACGGAAAAGTGGAGGCCGATCCGTACCGCCCGGCGCGGCGCGAGATGGTCAACCCGCAGATCGAGATGATTTCAAGCGACGATGGCTCGCCGGGGGACTCGACGGAAATGGGCCGCATCGTGCCGGTCTACGAAGCGATGGGCGGGATCAGCTCGCGCATGCTGCGGCGCGTGATTTACGGCATCCTGCTGAATTTCGACGGACACATGCCGGACCCGTTGCCCGAAGAAATCCGCGCGCGCTATCGATTTCCCGCGCGCCGCGAGGCGCTGCTATACGCGCATTTTCCTCCCAAGGACGAAAACCTGGAACTGTTGAACAGCTTTCGCAGCCCGGCTCAGCTGCGGCTGATTTTCGAGGAATTTTTCTACTACCAGCTGGCGCTCGCATTGCGCCGCCGGCGCGAACATCACCGCGCGGGGATCGCCATGCGCGTGCGCGAAGACAAAATCCGCGATGCGCTGAAGAGAATTTTGCCCTTCAAGCCGACGTCCGCGCAGAAGCGCGTGCTGGCGGAAATCGCGGGCGATCTGGAAAAGCCCTATCCCATGCACCGCCTGCTCGAAGGCGACGTGGGCAGCGGGAAAACCATCGTGGCGCTCGAAGCCGCCACGATCGCCGTCGAAAACGGCTGCCAGACGGCGTTGATGGCGCCGACGGAAATTTTGGCCGCGCAGCATTATCTTTCCGCACGACGGATTTTCGCTCCGGCCGGGTACCGGGTGGATTTGCTGGTCAGCGGCCGAAAACGCGCGGAACGCGAGGAGGTGCTGGCGCGCGTAGCGAGCGGCGAAACGCAGCTTCTGGCCGGCACGCACGCGTTGATCGAGGACCCGGTGAAGTTTCACCGGCTCGGCCTGGCCATTATCGACGAGCAGCACCGCTTTGGTGTGCTGCAGCGCAAGCGGCTGATCGAAAAGGGAGTTGCGCCGCACGTGCTGGTGATGACCGCGACGCCGATTCCGCGCACGCTGGCGCTGACGCTGTACGGCGACCTCGATATTTCCGTGATCGACGAGCTTCCGCCAGGACGGACGCCCATCGAAACGCGCTGGTCCGCCGATACGCAACTCCCGGGCGTATGGGAATCTATGCGGCGCGAAGTCGCCCGCGGGCGGCAGGGCTACGTCATCTACCCGGTGATCGAGGAGTCCAAGGCGGAGCTGAAAGCCGCGACCGCGGAATATGAGCGACTGGCCAAGAGCGTGTTTCCAAAGCTGCGCGTGGGATTGCTCCACGGGCGGCTGAAGAACGATGAGAAGGAATCCGTGATGGAGCGGTTCCGCCACGGCGAGCTGAATGTGTTGGTGGCAACGACGGTGATCGAAGTGGGAGTTGACGTCCCGAACGCGACGGTGATGGTGATCGAGCACGCCGACCGCTTCGGCCTGGCGCAACTTCACCAGCTTCGCGGACGCATCGGCCGGGGCACGGAGAAATCGCACTGCATCCTGATTGCGCCGAAAACGATCGCGGGAGAAGCGCGAGAACGCATCGAAACGATGGTGGCCACGTCGAATGGGTTCGAAATCGCCGAGCGCGACTTGAAACTGCGCGGCCCCGGAGAATTTTTCGGCACGCGGCAGCATGGCGACGCCGCATTTTCGTTTGCGCAACCGCTGCGCGACCGGGAGATTCTGGAGCTGGCGCGGAGCGAGGCTTTCGCGCTGGCCGAAAATCCGGAGAAGGCGAATGAAGTGGCGGCGCGGCTGGAATCGGTGAATCCTTCGTGGCAGAGGCGCTATCAATTGGCGTCGGTTGGATGACAATCATGCGGACTGGGATGCGGCGCGCAGGGCGCGGCGGCGTACAGGCGATGGAATTTCGCGGGGCCACAAAGTGCGGGTGATTGCCGGAAAGTTCCGCAGCCGGAGGCTGAAAAGCCCTCCATCGCTGCGCGTGCGCCCCACCAGCGACCGCCTGCGCGAAACGCTCTTCAACGTGCTGGGGCCGACCGTTGAGGACTCGCTCTTTTTCGATCTCTACGCCGGCACGGGCGCCATCGGCATCGAGGCGATCAGCCGCGGCGCGCGCGCGGTGATTTTCGTCGAATCGCACGCGAACGCCGCGAGCCTGATTCGCGATAATCTAGCCGCGCTTGGCGTTCACGAAGGAGCCGAGGTGATCCAGGCGCCGGCCATGCGCGGGCTCGAAAAGCTGGCGGCGCGCCACTTGCTCGCCGATTTCATCTTCCTCGATCCGCCTTACAACGAGCCGGACGAATACACGCAAACGCTGGAATTCCTGGATGCATCGCACTTGGTCGCGCCTGAGGGGATCGTCATCGCCGAGCATCGGCGACAAATGGATCTGCCGGACCGTTTCGTGCGACTGGAACGCACGCGGCTGCTGGAACAAGGCGACGCGGCACTCAGCTTTTACCGTCTCGCTGCGGCTGCCTGACACCTGCCCGTAACACGCGATCGGGTATAATGCGCGAATGCAGCAGGCAGTTCAGCGCGCACCCGATCCGCCCGCGGGACCCGTAATCGAATCGGCTCGCCGTGTGCATCGTGCGCCCGATTTGGGCGTGGAGTGGGGTTCCCGAAGCGAAGAGTTTCGCACCAGCCTGCGAGATTTTATTGCTGGCCCGCGCCCGAGCAAGCTTTCCGAAAGCGGTGGCGCGCAATCGCTAAAAATCGATTTCGTTGAGCCCCGCGTGCCCTTCCGCGGATTTATCGCGTCGTGCCTGTGGCATGTGGCCGCCGTGTGGTTGCTGATCCTGCCGATCTGGGGATTTTTGCCGAAGGTACAGCCCACTCTGCAGCCGCCGCAGATCGAGCTGACCTGGTACACAACTCCCCAAGATTTGCCGCGGATTTTGCTTCCTACTTCAACGCGAAAGGCTGAAGTTGCGGTTCGCAGACCGAGGCCCGCGATCAAGCCGGCGCCGACTCAAGCCTCCGATGCCTATCATCCGCGGCAGACGATTTTGTCCGTGCCGGTTCGCGTGACACACCCGCGCCAGACGTTAATCGAACCCGATGCGCCTCCCACTCCGCCGAAAATGGCGCCGGCGCTGCCGAATATCGTCCAATGGGCCGAGAACGGTCAGCCGAAGTTGCAGATACAGCTTTCCGCCTCGACGGCCGCGCCACGAATGGCTCGCCGCGAAATGCGCAACGCAGCCGCGCCGGAGATCGCCACCCTCGGAAACAACGGAGCGCTGAAGCTGCTCGCCACGGAAACCGATCCGCCAAAATTGGCCATGCCGCTGAGCGCGTCCCCCGCAAGGGCGGCCAAGCGCAGCGCCTCTAGAACAAATGCTCTCGCCGCTCCGGCACCCGATATTGGCGCGACGCCGAAAACGGATGCGAATCTTGGCCGGCTGATCGCGCTTTCGACCACGCCCGCGCTTCCGGCTCCAAAAGTAGCGGTGCCAAAGGGAAATCTGGCCGCGCCCATTGCGATGTCTCCTGAGGGGCGAAAGCCAGCCTCGCCGGGTGCTGCGGGCGCTGCCACTGTTGAGCGAGAGGTCGCAGCGGACTCGCCGGTGAAAGGCGCCAGTTCTCTGCCGGCAGCGATCAGCATCAGCGGCGGAGACTTGCGTCCGAAGAACGCCGAAATTCATTCGCCTGGAAATTTACGGCGTGACCTGCAGTTGAGGCCATTTTCACGCACGGGCGCGGCAATGACGCGCCGCACAGCACCCGTCCAAATCGATGTGGGGAAACTCAATCCCGCGCTGCCGCCCGAAACGATCCTCTCCGGGAAGCAGATTTACACCATGCACGTCAGCATGCCCAACGTGACCAGCGCCAGCGGCAGTTGGATTTTGAATTTCGCGCAAGTGGATTCGGGAGATGAGTCTCCGCTGCGGCCGAAAGCGGCTCTTTCGGGGCCGGAGCCGGTTATCAAAGTCGATCCGAAATATCCGCCGGAACTGATCCGCGAACATGTGCAGGGCGAAGTGGTGCTCTACGCGATTATCCGCAAGAATGGCTCGGTCGATAGCATTCGCGTGATGCGCAGCCTCGATCCGCAGCTCGATCAAGATGCCGCGGCGGCGCTGGCAAAATGGAGGTTCCGTCCGGGAACACGAGGCGGAGTGCCAGTGGATATCGAGACCGTCGTCCACATTCCGTTCAATTACGAACCTCCCGACCAGTAACCTGAATTGCCGGGATTTCGCCGCGAGCGAGCGGAACTCAGAAATGGGCGCGCAGTTCGCGGAACGTGGCAATGATCAGCAGTCGCCCCGCGCCGCTTTCCAGTTCGGCGTGCTCCATATGCCAGGTATTCGGATGCGGAATGAAGACGGCGTTTAATCCCGATTGCAGGGCCGGATTGATGTCGCTGCGCGGGCTATTGCCCACCATCCAGCCGTGCGACTTCACGATCTTGAAGCTGCCGATCAGCCGCTCGTAGGTTTCGGCGCCCTTTTCCGCCACGATTTCGATCGCGTCGAAATAAGACTGCAAGCCCGAGCGTTCCACCTTCGCGGCCTGTTCGGCCGCTTCTCCCTTGGTCACCAGGATTAGCCGGTGATGCTTTGCCAAATACGCGAGCGTTTCCGGCACTCCCTCCAAAATCTGCGGCGGCGTGCGTTCCAGTTCCGCGACGATCTGCTCGATTTCCTGCACCATCTCCCGCCGCGCGGCGTTCCCGGCCAGCTTCAAATAGGTATCTTCCAGAGAGCGGCCGAAGCTGCGAACGCCGTAACCGTGCTGACGGATATTGCGGCGCTCCGTCTCGTTCAGAATGTGGCGGATGTACTCCCGCGTGTAGCCGAGGTGCTCGAGACTGGTGACGAAGTCGTCGATCGTCTTCTCGAAGAAGATGTTGTTTTCCCAGAGCGTGTCGTCGGCATCGATCAATAACGTATGGCGTGGCATGCAAAAGCTCCGGGAATAATGCTGCGCCAGCAGGCAAAATAAGGAAAGAAATTTCTCGAAGTCATGACGCGTGCGCGCAAGCGCGCCGGACAAGCGGCCACACGATCAGTCGAGGCAGAGGCCCAAGTGCGCGGGAGGCTCTTCAGGCCGATGCTGGAAGAAATTCGTAGCGGTCGATGCGCGCCGCCACTCCGCAGCGGCTGTTGCGCGGTTCCACGCGCAGCACGCGGGCGTAACAGCGGATGTGCACGTCGCCCGCGAGCGTGATCTGCTGCGGCAGCGTCAGCACGAACTCGATCGCGCTGCCGGGCACCACGCTTCCCTCGGTCAAAAAATACAGGCCGCGATAGCTCACGTCGCGAGTTTCACCGGCGCGCTCGGCCTCGTCGCCGCTTTCCGGCAGACGAACTTTCACCGGCAGCATCATCGTAAAACGACGCGTCGCACGACGCTCGATCCCCTGCTCCATCAGCCCTCCAGCTCACCCTGTGCGCACAAACTACCATCGCTTTCCGCAGCGCGCAATGGTATTCGCGGCGGGGAGCCGGCATACAAGGCGCGCTGTTCGCCTTTTGTCCACGTGCGTTCCCGGATTGGAACTGGCGCTCGGTACGCCGCAAAGTTATTTGCGCTCCGCCCATTTGCCCGTTTGACCTGTCGCGCTCGGGCCATTACGATGGCAGCATGCAGCGCGCGCAAGTCCTGGTCGAACAGCGAAAGCATCCCCGGGCTCAACTGCGGCTTCCCGCGCGGATTCGCTGGCAGGGTCCGCTGGGCATGCGGCTCGAAGTCACCGAAACGATCGACGTCTCGCGCGAAGGCGTGCTTTTGCATCGCGACGAGGATTCACTGGTTTTGCGGTCTCGCGTCTGGATCGCGTTTCCGTTCGACGCGGATGCCGACCTGGGGGCTCAGCCGGAGACTCCCGCGCGCATCGTGCGCGCCGAACCGGAGCCCGGCGGAGGATACCGCGTCGGACTGCAACTGCAATCGCCGCAACGCGACTCGCCCCCTCCGGGACAGCGCGAGCGACGCGGGACGCCGCGCATTCCCTTCTCTCTGCCGATTTTTGTGCGCCCGGCGGAAACGCCCTGGCCCGAAGAATCGATGACGCGCGACTTCTCCCGTTCCGGCATGCGATTCGAGACTTCGCACATTTACGCTACGGGCGAAGCGATCCTTGCAAAAATACCCTGGGGCGAATGGGCGAAATCGGGAGAAATTTCCGGCCGCGTGGTTCGCGTGGAGCCAATCGATCCGCAGCCGGGTTGGGCAGCCGGCAATCGCCACGGCGCGAGCGCGGTCTTCACCTGCGTGGCCGTACAATGGAGCAATTGGGACGCTAATTCCAAGCCCGCGGCGAAGGCGCGAAGAATCTGAAGCGCCGCAGCAAAGCGATTCCATGCGGCCCGAGGAATCGCGCAGCGAGAGTTACGCCGCCAAATCAAACCCCCAAACATGGCTGACGTCTTTCACCGCAGTTTTTTTCTGCAAGGTCCGGCGGGGCGGATCGAAGCCCTGCTCTGGACCACATCCAATCCGCATCCCGGCTTTTCCGCACTCGTCTGCCATCCGCATCCGCTCTTTGGCGGCACGATGCACAACAAAGTTGTGTACCAGGCGGCCAAAGCGCTGCACCGCAGCGGAGCGCCCGTTCTGCGATTCAATTTTCGCGGCGTGGGCCTTAGCGAAGGCATTCACGACGAGGGACGCGGCGAACGCGACGACGTCCGCACCGCGCTCGATTACCTCGCGACCGAATTTCCGGGGCTGCCGATTTTGCTCGCCGGCTTCAGCTTCGGATCATCGGTGGGATTGCGCGTGGGCTGCCGCGACCCGCGCGTGCACGAACTCATCGGCCTCGGCCTGCCGGTGGACAACGTGGATATGAGCTTTTTGCAGTCGTGCGACAAGCCGAAATTGATCCTGCAGGGCGGCAACGACCAGTTTGGCTCGCGCGCCAAGCTCGAAGCGCTCTACGCCACGCTGCCCGAGCCGAAGCGCCTGGAAATCTTCGACGGCGCCGATCACTTTTTCGCGGGAGCTCTGCCGAAAATGGGCGCGGCGATTGAATCGTGGGTGGCGGAGCGGCACGCGGCGCCGCAGGCCAGTACCGCGCCGTAGCGCGGTCCGCCCGCGATCAGCCGGCCCGCTGCTCGAACAGCTTCAAAAATTCATCGCGTGGCGCGGGTTCCACGTTCACCATGCGCAGATTCGCGCGCACGTGTTCGACGTGGCTCATCCCCGCCAGCGCGGTGGTCACCCCTGGAACCGACCGCGCAAATTGCAGCGCGCATTCCGCGTCATTCTGGCCGCCCATAGCATCCTGAATATATTTCGGCAGATTGCGCGTCAGCTGCCCTTGCAATAGCGATGCGCTCGTCACCATGGTCATCCCCAGCGCGCGCGCCGCCTGCACCATCGCCAGCGTTTTGGCGTTGACGGTCTGGTTCGGACGCAGCAGCGCCTCTGGCATCGCCAAATTCAGCGGCAGCTGCAGAAAACGGAAGTGGTGCTCCTCGCCGCCCACTTCGCGGGCGATGGCCTCCACCTCGGGCAGCGACATGTACCCCGGCGACTGCACGTTTTCGCGGAATGCGTTCCAGGTCGCCAATCCGTACGCGCCGATTTTGCCGGCCTTGACGGCGGATTCCATGAACGCGAACGCCTCGCGCATCCGCCGGTGAAATTCTTCCGCCGGCACTTCGGTTAGCTGCGTTTCGGGATTATGCAGGTAGAAGACGTCCACGCACGAGACGCCGAGATTCGCCAGGCTGCGGTCGAGCTGGTCCTCCAGGTACCGCGGCGCCATGCAGTGGCATCCGGCCGCGATATCTTCCGGACGAAAAATCTCGCGCTCCAGATATTCCTCGGCGAAATATTCGTCGAGATTGTCGGACATTGCGCCGTCCGGAGTCAGGAAACCGGCTTTCGTGCATAGCACGATTTCCTCGCGCGCGTAGCCCTTCAGCGCCAAATGCTTGAGCGCCGCCCCGATGGATCGCTCGCTGCGCTGGAAGCGGTAATTGATCGCCGAGTCGATCACGTTGATGCCGCCTTCCACCGCCGCGATCACCGAATCGGTGTATCCGCGGTCGGTGGCTTCATCGGGCTCGCCCAGATAGGTCCCGATGCCGATCGACGACAGCACCAATCCGCTCGGAATCTCGCGGAAATAGCCCGCGGCCGCGCTGCCATGAAATCGGGCGGCGTATCGCAACGTTCCCTGCGGCGTGGCGCGGCCGCGCAATCTCTGTTGGTCGCTGGCTTTCGGATAGGGCATCCAAACCTCACGTGAAACGGAAGTTTTCAAAATCCGCGCGCAGTATAACAAACGCCGCCCTTCTGTGCTTCCAACGCCGCGGCCCGGCGCACGTCAATCTTCCACGATGCGCGTGGTCATTTCCTGCGCGGGCTCGCCGCCGGCCATCCCTTGCGCAACGATCAGCTCGTGCGCCTGGATGCGAATCTTGGGCAGATTACGGGCGAAGAAAATCGCGCCTATGATGGCGATGCATCCGCCGATCATCAGCGTATGCGGCGCGCCGATGCGCTCCGCCAGCACGCCGTAGAGCAGCGAACCAAGCGGCGCCATGCCCATGAACATCATCGAGTACACGGCCATGATCCGCCCCCGCAGCCGGTCTGGAACCATCACCTGAATCAGCGTGTTCGACGAAGCCATCTGCGTCATCATCGAAAATCCCATCGGCGCCAGCACGCACAGCGAAAGCCAATACCAGCGCGACAGTGAGAAAAGGATCAGCCCCGTGCCGAACCCTCCGCACGCGATGGCCACGAGCCGCCCGAGGCCCTTCACCCCGCGGCGCGAAGCCAGCGTCAGCGCGCCCAGTAACGCTCCAACTCCCACGGCGCCCATCAGCACTCCGTACGTACGGGCCGTGCCGTGCAGGATTTTCACCGCAAACACCGGCATCAGCACCGAGTACGGCATGGCCGCCACGCTCACCAACGCAATTAGCATCAGCAACGCGCGGATCGGCGCGGTGTTGCGCGCATAGCGGAATCCTTCGCGGATGTGCTCGAGCGGCGGCGCATGCGCGCCTTCCCGTTTCGGCTTGGGCGCGATACGCATCAGCAGAAGCCCCGTGATCACGGCGATATAGCTCACCGAGTTCCCGAAAAAGCACCAGCCCTCGCCGATCTTGTACACCAGGATTCCCGCAATCACCGGCCCGATCACGCGCGCGCCCTGAAACATCGAGGAATTCAGCGCGATGGCGTTCATCAAATCCTCGCGGCCAACCATTTCCACCAGAAAGGCCTGGCGCGTCGGAATGTCGAACGCGTTTACCACGCCCATGGCTGCCGCCAGGATGATCACCTCTTCCACTGTCACTCGGTGCGTCAGCGTCAAAAATGCCAGAGTCCCCGCTAGGAGCATCGACGCCGTCTGCGTGCCGATCACGATTTTGCGCCGGTCGAAGCGATCGGCCACAAACCCGCCCGCCGTCGCAAAAAGCGAGACGGGAATTTGGCCCGCGAAAGCCGCGATCCCGAGCCAGAACGAAGAACCTGTCAGCCGGTACACCAGAAGCGCTTCGGCCGCCGTGTCCATCCACGTGCCGATCAGAGAAATTAACTGGCCGCTGAAGAAAAGCTGAAAATTGCGGTGCTTGAGCGAACGGACCGTATCGCGGAAGCGGGAACGATCATCGAGTGCGGCTGCGGGTTTCGTCGCGTCGCTTTCGCTCATGTGGTCATTGTACGATGCCGCACCATCCGGCGCGGGTTCGATCGAGTCTCTTGCCGGCGTTGGCTTTCCTGCTCAGGATTTCGCGGGCGGTGTCTTGCCGGGGATCGATTCCGGCGCCGCAGGCTGCAAGAGCCGGCTGCACGCGCGCAGAATGCGACGATAGGGCCAATCTTTTTCGCGAAAGAAGATTTCTCCCTCGCGCGGCTTCGAGTAGAACCATCGCGCGATCATCGCCAGATGCTCCGGCAGCTCCGCGGGCGCGGAATGCAGGCCGTATCGCTCGCGCCAATCGGCTGGATTGGGCGCGGGAGCTGCTTGGGAAGGGCTGGCGTCCGCGGTCTGCTGATCGGCGGCAGCCTCAGGGCTGCCGACCGCGTCTCTTCTTGGTTCCGCTTGCCCGTTCGCGGCATCTGGCTCCAGTTGATGCCTCAAAATCGCTTCCACGGATCGCGGCTGGCTCGATAGCTCGCCAAAATCCAGGAAAATCGGCTCGCCCAGCATTCCTCCGCGAACGGGAAACACCGCAATCGACTTCTCTTCCGCCGCGCGTTGCAGAATCACGGCATCGATCTTTCCGACCCGCCGCGCGATTTCCGGCAAGCCCCACAATGCCGCAGCCACCTTTTCCAGCCGCTTGTGAATCGCGGCCGCCCGCTCGAAATCCAGCGCCTCGCTGGCCGCTTCCCTTTCGCGCTCCAGCCGCTCCTTCAAAGCCGCGCCGGTCGTTTCCAGAGCCGCGAGCACGCGCCCGACTTCCTCGTCATATTCCTGCTTGCTGCAACCCGCGAAACACGGCGCCAGGCACATTTTCATTTCCGAATAAATGCAGCCGGGATAATTCGGGTCGCGACGGATTTTGATCTGGCAGCGGCGGATCTTGAAAAGGTCGAGAAATCCTTCGGAAAAGGCATCGGCCGCGTGGCGCGAAGCGAACGGCCCAAAATAGAAACCGTCGTCCGCGCGCAGCCCGCGCGTCACATAGCAGCGCGGATACTCGCTGCGCAAATTGACTTTCAGCAGCGCCGGACGGCGCAGCCGCAACAGATCGCGGTACCGCTGCGGAAGCTTTTCGCGTGCATTCTGATAGAGCGTAAACGTCTGCTCGAATTTCGAGCCGGTCACGCGATATCGAATCCGCGCAGCCACGCCGCGCAAATTCAGCCGCTTCGAATCGGCCTCTGGCGGCCGCAGCAACCGGTCCGCGGCTCGCCGAATGTCCGCCGTGCGCGCAAGATACGGCCGCGCGTTCCCGGCCGCCATTTCCACGAGCAGCACGCCCGGCCGCGCGGGCAGCGCCGCGAAAAATTCCTCGTCGCGCCCCGCATCGAATTCGAGTCCGGAATCAAGTTCCAGCATGGAAATTGCAGTTCATCGCGCTTCTACGGCTGGTGGCCGCGAAGGGCCCAAGAAGCGATCACCAGCCGCTGAATTTCGCTGGTGCCTTCGTAGATTTCGGTGATGCGCGCGTCGCGATAGGCACGCTCGACAGGATATTCGCTGCTGTAGCCGTTTCCGCCGTGGATCTGGATCGCCTTGTGCGCCACGCGCGTGGCCATTTCGCTGGCGTACAACTTGGCGATCGACGCTTCCATCGAAAACCGCGCGCCGCTGTCTTGTTTCCACGCTGCGCGTCGCGCCAGCAACCGGGCCGCGTCAATTTCCGTGGCCATGTCCGCAAGCATGAACTGGATGGCCTGAAATTCCGCGATCGGATGGCCAAACGCTTGCCGCTCCTGCGCATAGGCCAGCGCCGCTTCGTAAGCGCCCTGCGCGATGCCGATCGCCTGCGAAGCGATTCCGACGCGCCCGCCATCCAGTGTCGAGAGTGCGATCTTGTAGCCCTCGCCTTCATTCCCGATGCGATTGGCCGCCGGCACTTCGCAGTCCGTGAACACCAGCCCCGTGCACGCCGTCGCGTGAATGCCAAGCTTCTTTTCTTCCTTGCCGAGGGCGAAACCCGGCGTGCCCTTTTCAATCATCAAGAGCGTGATGCCCTTTTCGCCTTTTTCCGGCTGCGTGTTGACGTACACCATCGCCGCATCGGCCACGCCGCCGCACGTGATCCACGCCTTCGTTCCATTCACTACGTACCGGTCGCCTTTGCGGACCGCCTTCGTCGCCAACGCCGAAGCGTTGGAGCCCGCTTGCGGCTCGGTCAGAGCGTAACAACCGATCGCCTCGCCGCGCGCCATCGGCTCCAGAAATTGGCGTTTTTGGTCTTCGGTTCCGAAGCGGTGCAGGCAATCGCCGTAAAGCGAATTCTGGATCGAAAGAATCACGCCGGTCGATGCGCAGACGCGTGAAATCTCCTCGATCATGATGCTGTAGCTCACATGATCCATGCCCGCGCCACCGCGAGATTCCGGCAGCGTCACGGCCGTGAGCCCCAGCACGGCGGCTTTGCGAAGTATCTCGCGCGGGAAACGGCCAGTTTCGTCCAGCTCCTTCGCGATCGGACGAACTTCCGCTTCGGCAAACCCGCGGACGCTTTTTTGCAGCAGCTTTTGCTCTTCGTTCAGTTCCAGATTCACGGAATCGCTCCCGCGTCAGCGGCGATGGGGAAACACGGGCACCTTCCGGGCCGTGGCACTCATCCGATTGTATCAGCGGAGCACGTTGGCATCTTCGCCAGCCGCGCAAGTTATCATAGTCGGGCGATGCAATCGCCCTTTGACGGCAATCTACAAGGAGAAAAGATGGGACCTCGACTGAATGCCTTCCAAATCGCGCCGCAGGCGTATCCTGCGATTTCCGCTCTTCAGAAATACGTCGATTCTTGCGGGCTGGAACGTCCGCTGCTCGATCTTGTCCGCCTGCGCGCCTCGCAGATCAACGGCTGCGCCTTTTGCCTCGATATGCACACGAAGGTCGCCCGCGCGCTCGGCGAAACCGAACAGCGGCTCTATCTGGTCAGCGCCTGGCGCGAAAGCCCGTTCTATACCGACCGCGAACGCGCCGCTCTGGAATGGACCGAATCAGTCACGCTCGTCGGCGAAACCCACGTACCGGACGAGGTTTACGAACGCGTGAAGCAACAGTTTACGCCGACGGAGCTTGTGAACCTGACGGCCGCCATTGCGATGATCAACACCTGGAACCGGCTGAGCGTGGCATTCCGCACCGTCCCCGGTTCTTACAGCTCGCACTTGCAGCAGAACCAGAAAGGGTCCTGAGCGCTGCGCCTCCATGCCGAAATGAGCGCGAGGCCCAGCTCCGGTCAACGCAACGAGCCGTGGTTAGTGCCACGGTATTTGTACGTGCCAGCTTCGCCACTCCCAACCCATGTTGTCATCAGTGAAGATGAACCGCTTTCCCATTCGGGCTCTGATCGACGCAGCCGTCTCCATGCCCATCAACCGCGGCGGCCCCTTTACCGAATCCGCGAACTCGCTATAGGTGGCCAGAGTCTGTGCGTATTTGGGATTCGCGGGGTTCAGGACCGGGACTCCGTCAGTTAGCCACACCCACTTTCGAAGATACTGTTCACCTAGTTAACACTACTGAAAACACCGGCGCTTCCAGAGTGGCCTCGCGCCAACCGAAGGAGAGCTGCCTGCTCGGCCTAGACATTCCCTGCCTCTCGGCAATTGCGGCCAAGCTCGCATTTTGCCTATAATGGCCATGTAGATATCGAGTTTGACCGAAGGCACTCCGAGGGCGTATACATTTTCCCGTAACCCACGACGCGCAAATGACCGATCTCGCCGAGAAAATTAAGAAAAAGCTGAAAGACGAAATCGCGGCCCTGGAGCACGAGCTTCACAGCGAACTGCCCAAGGAAATCAAAATCGCGCGCGCCCACGGCGATCTTTCCGAAAACGCGGAATACAAGTACGCCAAAGAGCGTCAATCTTACGTGTCCGCCCGGCTCGGACAGCTCCACCAACGCATGGCTGACCTGTCGCTGATGAACCTGAACAACTTGCCCAAGGACCGCGCTGCCTACGGATCGCGCATTGTGGTTCTCGACGTCCAGAAGGATTCCAAAGTCACCTACAGATTGGTCACCGTCGAGGAAGCGGACGCCGCGCAGGGCATGATTTCGACGAGTTCCCCCATCGGGCGCGCCCTCTTGGGCAAGAAAGTGGGCGACGAGGTGCAAGTCACCACGCCGGCAGGCATCAAAGACTACGAAGTGGTGGAGCTGATCACGATTTACGATGAAGGATAGCGGAGTGAGACTCGCTCCATGCTGACGCACAAGATCAGCCGCTACTTTTCCTGGCCGATTGACCGCCTCGCAGCGCTTCTGGCCCGCACCGGAATTCCTCCCAACGTCATCACCTGGTCGGCGTTGGCGGCGAATTTGTGGGCCGGCGTTCTGTTTGCGGAGGGACGCTTTCCCGCCGCCGGCGGAATGGTGATCCTGGCGGGTCTTTGCGACCTCCTCGACGGGCCGGTCGCCCGGCTGCAGAATCGTGTTTCCCTGTTCGGCGGATTTCTCGATTCCATTCTCGATCGCTACGCCGATTTTCTGCTGTTCCTCGGCCTGCTGGTCTACTACGTCCAGCTGAACCGCCTAGGGTACGCGGTGCTGGCCGGCGCCGCGACGGCCGGAGCGGTGATGGTCAGCTATGCGAAGGCCCGCGCAGCGTCGCTGGTGCCGGAAACGGATGTGGGATTTTTCGACCGGCCGGAGCGGCTGGCGCTGATCATTCTGGCGGCGCTGCTCAACCGGATGGGTCCGGCGCTCTGGATTCTGGCCATCGGACCAAATATCGCCGTGATTCACCGCATCGTGCACACTTGGAAGCAGGCCGAAGCGGCTGGAAACACCCTGCCGAACAAGTCGGCGCAGCCGAGCGACCCGCATGCACGGGCGAGCGGGACGCAGAGGCCTGCCGCAGGCGCCCAAACGGTGCGGTCGAAAGCGGCTCGCGCAAGCCATTTCATGCTGCGCTCCAGCCGGCATTCCTCCGGACGGGATCGCTAGCGTGCCGAAACTGGTCAGCATCATCGGCTTCATCATCATGTGCGCGGGAATCGACCTGCTCTGGCAGTCGCGAATGGATATCCGATACTGGTTCGCGGCGTATCGCTCCGTGTTGCGGGAATTATGGCGGCGGCGCGACGTGACACGGATTGTTGCGGCGGCGCGGAGACGCCAGGGCGCCATTGGCGTGCTGCTGGGTATGTGCTTCGTCTTTCTTGTTGGTCCGATGCTGATCCTCACGGGCGTCGCCCTGATGTTGCTGTTTCCCAAACTCTAAATCACTTCCGATCCTTGAAACCCTCTCTCATCGTTCACGGCGGCGCAGGAAATATTCCGGATGGCGCGCTCGAAGAATATCGCCGCGGAGTTCGAGCCGGACTGGAAGCGGGCTGGAAAGTTCTGTCGGCGGGCGGCGCAGCCATCGATGCCGTGGAAGCAGCGATCGTGGCGCTCGAAGAGGATCCGGCGCTCGATGCAGGCATCGGATCGCATCTGAATCGCGACGGGCGCGTGCAGCTCGACGCAATCTTGATGGATGGCGCGACGCTCAAGGCCGGATCGGTGGCAGCCGTGGAGCGGATCCGCAACCCGATCCGCCTGGCGCGCCTGGTGCTTGAAAAATCCGAGCACATGATGCTGGTCGGGCCCGGCGCCGAACAGTTCGCTCGCGAACACGGCCTTGCGCTCTGCGGTCCCGAAGAGCTCATCACCGATGCCGCCCGCGCTGAATGGCGAAAGCTGCGCGAGCAATCCCGCGAGCCGGAAGATGCCGCAGCGCCGTCGCGCGGCACGGTCGGAGCCGTGGCCCTGGACGCCAGCGGCAGCTTGGTCGCCGGCACATCCACGGGCGGGACGCGCAACAAGTATCCGGGACGCGTGGGCGATTCGCCGCTGATCGGCTGCGGCTGCTACGCCGACGCGGAAGCCGGCGGAGTCTCTTGCACGGGCTATGGCGAGGGCATCATGAAGATCGTGATGGCCAAGATGGCCGCCGACCTGCTGCGCGACCCGCGGGTGCTTCCGCCACATCGCAAAAGGCGCGGCAGCCCGACGATCGCGCAAGCGGTGGCCGACGCTTGCGTGCGAATTCTGGAGCATCGCGCGCATGCCGCCGGCGGCTTGATCCTGCTCGATCGCGAAGGGCGTCCCGCCGCGGCTTACAACACGCCGCGAATGGCTTACGGCTTCGTGGAATCCGGCGGATCGTTCACCATCGCCCCGTAAGAAACGGCGGAGACAACTACTTTCGCCGAATTTTCGTCTGCAAGATCGGGCATTTTCTTTCGAAAATACCTTGCGCTCCGCGGCTGTTTGCACGAAAATTCTGCCAGACACACTTAGTATATAAAGGCCCGCGCAACGCCATCTTCTCTCCTCGGACGTCTCGCGCGGGCCTCCTTTTTTGCACGCCGCTCGATTCCCCGGAGTAAAATACCCTCGCAAATTCAAACCACGGAGGCGCACATGGCAATTCGCGACGCAATCCTGCCGGAGTTCGACCACGAAATGGAAACCACGCGCAAGACTTTGGAGCGCGTGCCCGAAGACAAGCCCGATTGGAAGCCGCACGACACGTCGATGCCGATGGGGCGGCTGGCCGGCCACATCGCCGAGTTGGTGGGATTCGGCGCGATCACTTTCCAGGGCGACAGCTTCGATTTCGCGCCCGGCGGAAAATCGCAGACGCAGCCGACGGTGATGACCTCGCGCAAACAGCTGCTGGAAATTTTCGATAAGAACGTGGCCAGCGCCCGCGCCGCCATCGCGAAGGCCAGCGACGAAGAGCTGCAGCAGGTGTGGTCGCTGAAGAACAACGGCCAAACGATTTTCGCCACGCCGCGCATCGGCGCGCTGCGGACCATGATCCTCAACCACATCATCCACCATCGCGGACAGCTTTCGGTTTATCTGCGGATGAATAAGGTGCCGGTGCCGTCGATTTACGGACCATCGGCCGACGAAGGCCGGATGTAGGACCGGCCGAGAAGTGCTGCGGGAAGCGATTGCGTCGGGTGCGGGAGCGACGAAAACCAAGCCCTGCCTACCCGCGCGAACCTCGGGAGTATCCTTCCGGCGGCGCGTCGCTGAACTGAGCGGGAAACGGCGTTTCGCGGATAACGTAAACGCCAGGCCAGAACTGCCTCAGAGCCTGGGCCTGGCGTTCGGCTTCGATGCGGGAATCGTATGCCGAGATGAAGACGCGCTGCCCGTCGTCCAGCTCACGGCTCAAATTGAATTTCACGAGCCCAGAATAGCGAGCGCCGGGCGAACCGCCGTGACCAGTGTCACGGGATTATTGTGACCTGGCAGACCAAAACGCTCAAACCATGCCCGGCAACTCCGGGACACGCCAAACCCAGAAATTCCCCAGAGCAAGTCAGCAGGAAATCAGCCGGTCGTCGTGCTCCGGGACGAGCGCGCTGAAAAGCACATCCTGCTCCTGAATCACCGGATAGCCATCGCAGCAGGTGATCAGGTGCGCGAGAGCGCGGGGGAGGAACAAGCCTTCATCGCTGGCGCGCAGATGGGCGCGAGATTGCCAAAGCCCAATCATGGTGCAGCGAGGCTTGGGGTCGTTGAACGGGCTCCGGAAGACCAAGAATCCCCGAAACCCGCGTTCTTTTTTGGCTTCCGGCGTCAGGCTACGCACCGACTCCACAAATTCGTCGAGCTTGCCGGGAAGAATCGTGAAGCGCCACGTGCGAGCGTACATCGGAACCCCCTGATGGAGCGAACTCCCAATTGGAACGAACGGCGCCGCAGAGCGAGGAGCGGGGTCTGCTGCATGCACCGTGGCCGCGAAGACTATCACGGACCGGCGCGGGAACATACGAAAAGAGAAGAGAAGGGGCGGAGAAAAGCCCCGATTGCCTCTGCGGTGCAAACTCGAACCGCGCTTTAGAGCGCCATGGCGCTGTCCGCGCGGCGGTATCGCCTTACCCCACGTCCGGGAAAAGATCGGCGCTCTAAGGACGGTTGTGAAGCTTCACAGGGGCTCTTTAGAGGCCGTCCGAGACCGCCCGAGACGGGATGAACGCCGATATCGCGCTTGCGCCGGGCGGGGAGCCAAAAACCGCCAGTGCTGACCTGGCCCCATCTTCTTGCGAAACAACAAGTTCGGTTACCTGGGCGCACCGCCAGTGTGACCGGCGCGCTTGAAGGGGCGCGGAGGCGTGTGCTAGCATCCGTTTTTTCCGCCGTTCCGTCTGCTCCTCGCAGACCAGGGCGCAGAGTCATCGGGCGCAAGAGCCGGGGGGCGGCGCCGTGATGCAAACTGCATCGCACAGATCGAATTGGCCGGTCGAATTTTTCCCACACGAAATGCCTGTCCGGGCGGAGGTGTGCGCCGACACAGACGCAGTTTGCGCTCCGGGCGAAGATATTGAAAGTCCAGCGAGGTGAAACATGAAATCGTACGCAACGGAATGGATACGCAACGTGGGCATTGTAGGCCACGGCGGCACGGGGAAAACCCAGCTCGTGTCGTCGCTGCTGTACACGGCAGGGGTGACGCCGCGCCTCGGCAAAGTGACCGACGGCACCACCACCACCGACTGGGATGAAGAGGAAATCGCGCGCAAGATTACGATCAGCACGGGGCTGGCGTACGCGGAATGGCAGGGCGAGCATCAAGCGGAAAAGACGAAGATCAATATCCTGGACACACCGGGATATTCGACGTTCATCAACGACACGAAAGCGTCGATGATCGCGGCGGATTCGGCGCTGATCGTGATCGACGCGACGGCGGGCGTGCAGGTGGTGACCGAGAAGGTGTGGGACTACGCGGTGGAGTACGGGCAGCCGCGCGCATTCGTGCTGAACTGGATGGACCGCGAGCTGGCCAGTTTCGCGCGCGCGCTGGAGTCGCTGGAGCAGGTGTTCGGGCGCGGGGTGGTGCCGGTTCAACTGCCGATCGGGAGCGAGAAGAATTTTCGCGGCGTGGTGGACCTGGTGACGATGAAGGCGCTGATCTACGCACCCGACGGAGACGGCAAAGCCAAAATCGAGGACATTCCCGCGGACATGGCGGAGGCGGCGAAGGCCGCGCACGAAAAGCTGGTGGAAATGGTGGCCGAGGGCGAGGACGAATTGATGCAGGAGTTTTTCGACAAGGGCACGCTGCCGGCCGAGGATCTGAAGAAGGGATTGCACGAGGAAGTGCGCGACAGGAAGGTTTTTCCGGTGATGCTGAGTTCAGCCCTGCATGGCATCGGCGCGGACGCCATTTTGAATTTTATGGCCGAGATTTTCCCCGATCCCAGCTATGGCGGCACGACGCGGGGATTCAAGGCGCCGGAGCGCACCGGAGAGGAAATTCAGCGCAAAATCGACGACTCGGAGCCGCTTTCGCTCACGGTCTTCAAGACCGTCGCCGATCCGTTTGCGGGGCGGATTTCGTGCTTCAAGGTGATGTCCGGGCTGCTGAAAAACGACGCGAACGTGCAGAATTTCGACCGCAATTCCGCGGAGCGGCTCCAGCACGTGCAGGTGATGCAAGGCAAAACGGCAACGGCTGTTGCAGAGCTGCACGCGGGAGACATCGGCGCAGTGGCCAAGCTGAAGGACACGCTGACGGGCGACACGCTGGGCGACAAGAACGCGCCGATTTATTATCCGGCGGCGCGCATACCGGAGCCGTCGATTACATTTGCGATCGAGCCGAAAACGCGCGCGGACGAAGACCGCATCGGCGTGGCGATCCACAAAATCCTGGAGGAGGACCCATCGCTGCGGTTCGGGCGCGATCCGCAGACGAAGGAATTTTTGCTTTCGGGCGCCGGACAGCAGCACATCGAAGTCATCGTTTCGCGGCTGCGCAAGCGGTATCACGTGGAGCTGACGCTGCATCCGCCGAAAGTGCCGTATCGCGAGACGATCCGCGCGAAAGCGGACGCCGAGGGAAAGCACAAGAAGCAGACCGGTGGGCACGGGCAGTTCGGCGTGGCGCGCATCCGCATGGAACCGCTGCCGCGCGGGAAGGGCGTGGAGTTCGTGGACGATGTTTTCGGGGGAGCGATTCCCAAGAACTGGATTCCGTCGGTGGAGAAAGGAATTCGCGACGCCGCCGAACGCGGCTATCTGGCCGGATTCCCGATGGTGGATTTCCGCGCCACGCTTTACGACGGGAAGTATCACGACGTGGATTCGTCGGATATGGCGTTCAAGATCGCGGGATCGCTGGCATTCCGCGAGGCGATGAAGCAGGCGCGGCCGGCGCTGCTGGAACCGGTCATGAACGTGGAGGTGTACGCGCCGGATCAATACTCGGGCGACATCATGGGCAATCTGAGCAGCCGGCGCGGAAAAATCAGCGGCAGCGAATCGCGCGGAGGCAACGTGGTGGTGAAGGCGCTGGTGCCGCTCTCGGAAATGCTCAGCTACGCGAACGAGCTGATTTCGATGACGCAGGGGCGAGGCAGCTATTCGATGGAATTTTCACATTACGATTACGTCCCGCAGGAGCTGGCCGAAAAAGTGATCGCGGCGCACAAGCCACACCACGCGGGCGAAGAAGCGGGCGAAGCGGCTATAGCTTAACTTTTTTCAGCAGCGCGTGGATTCCGTGGGACTTCTTGGCGGCGGATGACTTCGGCTGCGTAGCGGCCGCCTGGGCGCTCCGCGCGGGTGCCGCCTGCGATCCCGCGTTTTGCGAGTGGCCGCCGGACGGCGTGGTGAAGGCGTGGCATCCAACGCCGTAGCAGGGGCCGGTCGCGTGGATGCATCCCGCGAGACTCACAGCGCAGAGCAAGAGCAGCAGCAACCCACCAGTCGTTTTCATGATTGCTTCCCTTTCAGAAGCCCGCCAGCAGCGCCGAAGCGCACCCGTGACTGCAGCTTGAAATAATCTTGGCACAGCGAGGGTTGGTGCGGCCGGGATTTCGAGCGTCGGCGTCCGCGAAGGCAATAGAAGACAAAGCGAAGCGGGCGGCTGGCAATTTGTTGCGATGCGGAACACCGGCAAAACGCGACAAAATCGCACATTACCGCACTTCGCCCGGCGCGACACTTTATGCGGAGAGCTCGGGCGGTCAGCAGCAGTGCAAACTCGTTGCCAACTTTCGCCGCGGGGAGAAATTGATCTTCTGATTGTTCGCGGGAGCGACTTAGACTAGGAAAATGGCTCATGCGATTGAAGATTACGCGATGATCGGCAACTGCGAGACGGCGGCGCTGGTGGCGCGCGACGGCTCGATGGACTGGATGTGCCTGCCGCGATTCGATTCCGATGCGTGTTTCGCGGCACTGCTGGGAACGCCGGAAAATGGGCGCTGGCTGATTGCGCCGAGAGCAAAGGCGCGGACCAAGCGCCGCTACCGGCCGGACACTCTGATTTTGGAGACCGAGTTCGTCACAGCCGAGGGCTCGGCGCTGCTGACGGAGTTCATGCCGCTGAATACGAAGAAACCGAAAATCATTCGGGTGGTGCGCGGACTTGAAGGCAAAGTGCACATGCAGACGCAGCTGGTGATCCGCTTCGACTATGGCCTGACCGTGCCATGGGTCACGCGGCAAAAGGATGCGATCGTCGCGGTTGCCGGGCCGCACCTGCTGGCGCTGCGAACTCCCGTTCAGATGGAAGGCAAGGGCCTGCGCACGGTCGGCGAATTTACGATCACGGCGGGCAAGACGGTGCCTTTCGTGATGGAGTACGGCAGCTCGTCGGAGCCCGTGCCCGAGACCGTGCAGTGGGAGAGTTGCTGGCGGCAAACGGACGAGTGGTGGCGGAAATGGACGGCCAGGCTGAAGTACGACGGGCCGTGGGCCAGCGCGTTGAAGCGTTCGCTGATCACGGTGAAGGCGCTGACCTACGCGCCCACGGGCGGCATCGTGGCCGCCGCGACCACTTCCCTGCCGGAGCAGCCGGGCGGGCCGCTCAATTGGGATTACCGCTACTGCTGGGTGCGCGACGCCACGTTCACGCTGCTGGCGCTGATCCACGCGGGCTACCACGACGAAGCGAAGCGCTGGAAAGAATGGCTGAAGCGGGCGGTGGCCGGAAGCTTCGACCAGCTGCAGATGCTCTATGGCGTGGCCGGCGAACGGAAGCTGCTGGAATGGGAGGCGGATTGGCTGGCGGGTTACGGCGGCGCCGCGCCGGTGCGCATCGGCAATGCCGCCAGCGAACAGGTGCAACTCGACGTGTACGGCGAACTGGCGGATTGCTTGCACCAGGCGCGCGGGACGCGCGAGATGCCCGACCACGACCAGGTGGGATTCAATCTTCAAATCGAGATGCTGAAGCATTTGGAAACAATCTGGCGCGAGCCGGACAACGGCATCTGGGAAATTCGCGGGAAAAGGCAGCACTACACGCATTCGAAGATGATGGCGTGGGTGGCGTTCGACCGGACGATCAAGACGGCGGAGATGCTCGGTATGGACGGGCCCGTGGGGCGATGGAAGCGGGTGCGGCAGCAGATCCATGACGATGTCTGCCGGCGGGGATTCAACAAGAAGCTGGGCGCGTTCGCGCAGTGCTATGGATCGCGCCGGCTGGATGCGAGCGTGCTGATGATGCCGCTAGTGGGGTTTCTCCCGGCGAACGATCCGCGCGTGCAAGGCACGGTGAAACAGATCGAAAAACAGCTGATGCGCGACGGGTTGGTGCTGCGCTACGAAATTGCGAATACGAAAAAGGGCGCGGCGGGAGAAGGAGCGTTTTTGCCGTGCAGCTTTTGGCTGGCCGACAATTACGAACTGATGGGGCGCCACGAAGATGCCAAAAAACTGCTGCAGAGGCTGCTGGGACTGTGCAGCGACCTGGGATTGCTGGCGGAGGAATATGATTTCGAGAAGCGGCGGCAGCTCGGAAATTTTCCGCAGGCGTTCACGCATCTCGCGCTGATTAACACCGTGCTCAACCTGCATGCCGAGGAGGGCGGTCCGGCGCACCAGCGGTCGGAACAGCGTTCAGGCAGATCCTCGAAAGAAAAGAGACAGCAGGCGGCGATCCTGCGGGCTGGCTAGCGCGGTTTTTCGAGCACCGCGGCGAAGAAACCGTCGGCGGCGTGCGCGGCCGGCGAAGTGCGGAAGTAACCGCGAGCATCGAAGAGCGCGACCGGGTTGATGCCGCCTGCGAGAAACGGTGCGAGCAGCTGCGCGGATTCGGCGGCCCGAACCACGCGACACCCCATCGAGCCTGGAATTTCCATTACAACTGATTCGTTTTCCTCGGGCTCAATCGAACAAGTGGAGTAAACCAAATGCCCTCCGGGCGCGAGTTGTGCGAGCGCGACGCTCAGCAATTTCGCTTGCAGCGCGTGGAATTCGGGGAGTTGCTCGGGGCGAAGACGCCAGCGAATCTCCGGATGGCGCGCGAGCGTGCCGGTGCCGGAGCAAGGTGCATCCACCAGGATGCGGTCGAAGGCCGCTGCGAACGGAAGCGGCTGCGTGGCGTCGAGCGCGACGAGGTGAACTGGCGATGCGGCGTGCTGCGTTTCGACCGATCCCGCAGCTGAATTCTTGACGCGATCCTCCGCACAAGCTGTTGTTGCAATGCGCAGGCGCGTAAGTTGAGCCCGCATGGCGCGAAGGCGGTGCTCGTGGAGCTCGCTTGCGATCACGAGGCCGTTCGGCCCCGCGGCGCGCGCCAGCGCGACTGTTTTTCCGCCCGGCGCGGCGCAGAGATCCAGGACCCGGTCGCCCGGACGAACGCCGAGCAAAAATGGGACGGTTTGCGAGGCTTCGTCCTGAATTGAGATTTGGCCGGCGCGGAATGCTGCGGTGCGCGCGAGGCTGCCGCCGGTTGCGGCAAAAGCATTTTTCAGCAGGTGGCCGGGCTCGATGCGCAGACCGGCGGATTCGAGTTGGCTGAGAATTTCGTCGTGGTGCGCGGGGTCGTGAATCGCGAAGGTGAGCCGCGGCGGGCGATTATTGGCTTCGAGCAGCGCGACCGTGGCGGATTCGCCGAGGCGCGCGAGCCATCTTTCGACCATCCAAGTTGGGTGCGAATGCAGGATCCCGAGACGCTCAGCGAGCGAGAGATTCGGTGGAAGTAATTTCTCAGCCGGGGCTTTTGTGTCTGCGGCGGCGCGGCGAAGGACGGCGTTGACGAGAGACGCAGCGGAAGTTTTGCGGGCGCGCTTTACCAGCTCCACGGATTCGTTCACGGCCGCGCGCGCGGGAATTTTTTCGAGAAAGCGAAGCTGATAAAGACCGATCCGAAGCGCCAGTGCGACGGGCAGATCGAGCCTGGCAATGGGCTTTTTCAGCTGGCGGTCGAGCAGAAAATCGAGAAGCCGCCGCCAGCGGAGAGCGCCCAGGGTAAGTTCCGTGGCCAGCGCGGCGTCGGCGGGTTTTACGTCCGGTGCGAGCGCGGAATGGAGCAGTTCGCTCGCGTACGCAGACTCGGACTCGACGCGCAGCAGCACTTCGAACGCGATTTTTCTGGCGACGCTAACTGGCATAGCACTCAATCAGAACACAGGCTGAAACCGAATGCGACGGATGCGTTTCGCACCGAGCGTGACCCGCATTATTTTCTAGGCGCCGAAGCGATCGGAGGGGGTGAAGCGGGCGCCGTTGGCAAATTCGCGGGCGGTGACCCGTTTGCGGCCTTCGAGTTGAACGAACGTAAGCACCAGAGCACCAGGTTCACCGCAGTGAACCAAGATCAAAGGATCAATCACCTGGATATTGCCCGGCAGAGCGGATGGCGAAGACGGCTCTCGGTTTAGAGCAAGGAAGCCGATGCTGTTCGGAGATCCAGGAAAATCCTGCGCCGACAGCGGGCGTCCCCAGATGCGGCAGGTCTTGCCTCGGAATGTGCTGAACGCGCCGGGCCAGGGATCGAGCCCGCGAATCTGATTGTAAATGTATTGCGCCGAAAGCGACCAATCGATGCGGCCGTCTTCTTTTCTGAGCGGCGGCGCGTGGGTGGCCTCCGCAGGAAGCTGCGGAACGGGCACGATTTCGCCGCGATCGAGCTTGCGGAGCGTTTCGGCAACGAGCGGCGCACCGGCTTCGGCGAGACGCGCGGTGAGTTCGGGAGCGGTCTCGTCGCGGCCGATTTCCGCTTCATAGCGCAAGAGCATCGGGCCGGTATCGAGCCCTGCGTCGATCTGCATGGTGGTGACGCCAGTATGAGTCTCGCCATTGACGATGGCCCAATTGATGGGCGCGGCGCCGCGATATTTCGGCAGAAGAGAAGCGTGCAGATTAACCCAGCCGAGCCGAGGAAGATCGATCAGCCGCTGCGAAATGATTTGGCCGTAAGCGATGATGACGACGGCATCGGGCGCGAGCCGCTCGAAATAGTCGAACGCCTCGCCGGATTTGATTTTTTCCGGCTGATAGACGGAGAGCTTCAATTCAAGCGCCGCAGCTTTCACGGCGGAGATGGCCATTTCCTGGCCGCGGCCGCGAGGACGATCCGGCTGCGTGACCACGCTGACGATCTGGAAGTCGGGTTGCGCGTTCAGGTGGCGAAGCGCCGGGACCGCGAAGGCAGGAGTGCCGCAGAAGACGATGCGCAGCGGCACGGCGCGCCTACCACTCGCCGGCTTTTTTCAGCTTGCGGATTTTGCGCTTGATGAGGTCGCGCTTGAGGATGCTCAAATGATTGATAAATAAAATGCCGTCGAGATGATCGATTTCGTGGCAGAAGGCACGCGCCAGCAGGCCTTCTCCGCGCATTTCGAATTCTTCTCCGGTTACGTTTTGCGCTTGAATGGTGACGTACGCCGGGCGAAGCACGCGACCGCGAAAACCGGGAAGCGAAAGGCAGCCTTCTTCCTCGTGCTGTTCCCCTTCGGCGTGAACGATCTGCGGATTGGCGCAGACGAGCTTGGCCTCCGGATTTTTGCCGTTCGTAACGTCGATGACGGTGACGCGCAGCCCGATGCCGATCTGCGGGGCGGCCAGCCCGACGCCCTGCGCTGCATACATCGATTCGAACATGTCGTCGGTAAGCTTTCGAAACTCCTCGTCGAAAGCTTCCACGGGCTTCGTGGGAGTCTCGAGCACCGGGTCGCCGTACTTAACAATGGGATGGATCATAGCGTTTATCTATTCTGCAAGCAGATCTAGAAATTGTCCAACTGGCGCTGATAGCCGTCGAAATTCCGGCGCACTTCGCCGAGCGAATCGCCGCCAAATTTTTCAAGGAACGCAGCTGCCAGCGTGAGCGCGACCATCGCTTCGCCGACCACGCCGCCCGCCGGAACGACGCAAATATCGGAGCGCTCGTAGGCGGCCTTGACCGCCTCTTTGGTATTGAGATCGGCTGTGAGCAGCGCACGGCGCAGCGTGGAAATGGGCTTCAGGTAGCCGCGAACGACGATGTCCTGCCCATTGGTAATGCCGCCTTCGATCCCGCCGGCGCGATTGGACGAACGGTCGAAGCGCTTGGCCGCGATATCGTAACGGATTTCGTCCTGCACCTCGGAGCCATAGCTGGTGGCATTGGCCACGCCGGAGCCGATTTCGACGGCCTTCACCGCCTGAATGGACATAATGGCGCGGGCCAGCTTGCCGTCGAGCTTTTCGTCCCACTGAACGTGGGTGCCGAGACCCGGCGGCACGCCGCGGGCCACCACTTCGAAGATGCCGCCAACGGAATCGCCGGCGCGCAGCGCGCGGTCGACTTCGGCTTTCATCTTTCCTTCCGCGTCAGAATCCACGCAACGCAGCGGCGATTCGAGATCGTCGCAAACCGCTACGATTTCGTTCCAAGCGGCCGCGCGTTCGAGCCGCGCGTGACCGACGGCGATCGTGTGGCTCAGCACGGCGATGCCGAATTCGCGCAGCAACAACTTCGCCAGCGCTCCGGCGGCAACGCGCGCAGCCGTTTCGCGGGCGGAAGCTCGTTCGAGAATGTAACGGGCGTCGTGCAGATTGAACTTCAGCGCACCGGGCAGATCGGCATGGCCGGGACGCGGGGCGGTCAGGCGGCGCTGTGCTTCCTCAGCGCCTTCGATCTCCCCGACCGCAAGGGCCTGCTCCCAATTCTTCCAGTCGCGATTTTCGATGCGCAGGGCGATGGGAGCGCCGATGGTCTTGCCGTGGCGCACGCCTGCCAGGTAATCGGCTTGGTCCTTTTCGATGCGCTGGCGGCCGCCTCGGCCAAAGCCGAGCTGGCGGCGGTGGAGTTCGCGACCGACGAAGTCCAGATCGACGGGCACACCCGCGGGCATCCCTGAGATCCAGGCGACGAGCGCCTGCCCGTGAGACTCCCCGGCGGTGACAAATCGAAGCATGTGTTTAATGCGCCCGGCGTGCAGGCGCAAACTGAGAATTTTACCGGACGCGGCGTCGCGCGTAAAGCCCGACCAGCGCGAGACTTGAGGAAAAATGGCCCAGTGCGGAGGCGAACGCGCTCCGCGCATGATTGCTTGACGGGCTGCACAGCGGACGTTAGGCTTCGAAAGATCGGCGGAAAGACGGGGCCGGCGCAGGAGACGATGCCCGAGAACAACGAAGCTCCCTCACTCGTGTACTTTCTTGGGGACAGAATCAAGAGCCTGCTCTTTTCGCTGCAGGATTACTCGCTGCTGGCGTTCCAATCGGTAGTCAACATCGTCACGCCTCCCTCCTATTGGCTGGACACACTGGAACAGATGGATGCGATCGGAGTGGGGTCGCTGTGGATCGTCGCGTTAACCGCACTTTTCATCGGCGCGGTGCTGGTGCTGCAGACCGGAGCGGAATTCGAGCGATTCGGCGAAAAGGCGTTTACCGGCACAGCCGTTTCGCTGGCGCTGGTCCGGGAATTGGGGCCGGTGATCACGGCGCTGCTGGTGGCGGGCCGAAATGCTTCGGGAATCGCGTCGGAACTGGGCTCTATGGTGGTAACCGAGCAGGTGGACGCGATGCGCGCGCTGGGAACCAATCCCCTGCGGAAACTGGTGACGCCGCGCGTGGTAGCGACAACCCTAACGCTGCCGCTGCTGGTGGCGGTGGCCGATTTCGTTGGCCTGATCGGCGCATTCATGTATGCGTACTACGCGCTCGGGATGGGGCGAGTGCAGTTCTGGGCGCGGGCGGTGAACGCGCTGCAGTTCGGCGATCTAGTGCAAGGTTTCGTGAAGCCGCTGGTGTTCGGGTTCATCATCTCGACGATTGCATGCCATAAAGGACTGCGGGTGAGAGGCGGAACGCAAGGCGTGGGCAAGGCGACAACGTCCGCCGTGGTACTCTCGTCGGTCTTCATTCTGGTGGTGGATTTCTTCCTCGGGCGGATATTCCTGCATATTTTCTGAGCGCAGCACGCACCCCAGCGAAATCGGCAGGCTGCAAGTTTTGCAAATCGCAGAACCCAGCGCCCTGGCAAAAGCTGCCGCTGCGAAACCTCGCAGTTTCCATCTATAATTCGGGTATGACGCACTCGCCTCGCCCGGCGTCACCTTTGGATACCGCAACCCTCGTTCCGGGCGAACCGCTGATCGCCTTCAAGGACGTCCATATCGGCTTCGACGAGGGCGACGTGCTGCGAGGAATCAGTTTTGAGGTGTGGCCCGGCGAGACGAAAATTCTGCTCGGCGAAACCGGGACGGGGAAAACGCTGATCATGAAATTGGCCACGGGATTGCTGCGAGCCGATTCCGGTCACGTATGGGTGATGGGGCACGATCTCGGCGAGATGCCCGAAGATGAACTGCTGGATTTTCGCAGGCATCTGGGATTCGTGTTCCAGGAGGGCGCGCTTTTCGATTCGCTCACCGTGGCGGACAACGTCGCGTTCCGGTTGCGCGAGGAAGATCTTTCGGACGCGGAGATCGAAGAGCGCGTGCGCGAGGTGCTGCGCTTCGTGGAACTCGAACCGGCTTACGGTATGTTTCCCGGCGACCTGTCGGGAGGCATGCGGCGGCGCGTTTCCATCGCGCGGGCGCTGGCCGATCGTCCGCCGGTGGTATTTTACGACTCGCCGACGGCGGGCCTCGACCCGGTCACGTCGCAAACGATTATCACGCTGATCATGCGCGGGCGCGATTTGCAAAACGTCACGTCCCTGATAGCGACGCACCGGGTGCAGGACGCGTTCGGGCTAGCCAATTACCGGTTCGATGAGAGCGCGGGCCGCGTGGTGCCGCTGAGCGCAAACGGCGCGCATGGCGGCCAGCGCGAATCGCACGAGCCGGTTTCGGGACCCACGAACGTGCTGGTGCTGCGAGAGGGGCGCATTTATTTCGAGGGAGGAGCCGACGATCTGCTGCACGCATCGGATGAATATCTGAAAAAATTTCTCGCTTCCGCAGAGTAGCTCGCGTACGGATATCGAGGGAGGAACGTAATGGCGCAGCGAAAGCAATTGACCTGGTCGGAGTTGCGGGTGGGAATCTTCGTTCTGGTGGGACTGGTCCTGGTGGCGGTAGCCATTCTGTACGTAACCGGCGCCGGTTTTTTCGGTCCGAAATACCTGCTGCGGACGTACGTTCCGGAGGCCGGCAATTTGCAGGAAGGCGCGCCCGTGTCTCTCGACGGCGTGGAGGTGGGCAACATCCAGGCGATTCGCCTGACACCGCACCCGCAAGATCGCATGCACGGCGTCACCCTCCTGCTGCGCATTTCGAAAAAATATCAGCCGGATATTCGCACGTCCTCAAGGGCAAGCCTGGTGACGCAGGGCCTGCTGGGCGATCGCTACGTGAACATCACGCGAGGGCTGACCGGCACGGTGGTTCCCGACAACGGAGTCGTGCCGGCCGAAGAGGTGCCGGACATCAAGCAGGTGGTCCAGCGCGGAGCAGATTTGATGCAAAGCCTCGGCGCGTTGACGGATGACGTGAAGAGAGTCGTCAATAAGATTCAAAGCGGCAACGGCACGCTCGGCAAGCTCATGAACGACCCTTCGCTATATAACCACTTGAACGACACGGCCTCGAAGCTGGACGCGGTGGCCACTTCGATCCAGAAGGGCCAGGGCACGATCGGCAAGCTCGTCTCGTCGGACGACTTGTACAAGAAGGTGGACGCCTCGGCCGGGCAGCTGCAAGACGTCACGGCGGCACTCAAGAATCAGAAAGGCACGCTCGGCAAACTGATTTACGATCCGAGCGCCTACACCGACATCAAGGGAATCGCCCACAACGGCAACGCGCTGCTCGGCAATATTCGCGAAGGCAAAGGCACGCTCGGCAAGCTCGCTACCGACGACCAGTTGTACACGAATCTGCGCGACGCTTCCGCGAACATTCGCGATGTGACCGGAAAGCTCGACAACGGCCAGGGAACGATGGGGAAATTCTTCACCGATCCGCAGTTGTACGACAATTTGACCGGGCTTACCGGCGACATGCGCGTCCTGATGAACGACTTCCGCAAAAATCCGAAGAAATTCCTCCGCATCAAGCTGGGACTTTTCTAGCGCGAGAACTCTGACGAAGCAAATCGATCGCGCCGGGCGTGCGGCTACTCCGCGTCTCGCGACGACAATTCAAGCGCCAGTTCGCGGATGCGGCGCAGGTCCAGCTTCCCCGTCCCGAGATGCGGCAGTTCTTCGACGGTGAAGAATTGGTTCGGGCGCGGCGTCCAGAGGTTCGGAAGGCCCGAGTGCGGCAACTGATCGAGCACGATCTTCAGCTCATCGGGTCGCAAAATATGCAGCACCACCAGCCGCTCGCCTTTCTTGTCGTCCGGCACGCTGGTCACGACAAACTTCCGCTCCGTCGCGCCGACAAGTTCGTGCAATCGCTCTTCGACTTTCACATGCGGCACCATTTCGCCGCCGATCTTGCTGAAGCGGCTCAGGCGGTCGGTGATGGTCAGAAAACCGTCTTCATCTTCGGAGGCGATGTCGCCAGTTACGTACCAGCCGTCCTGCAAAACCTCGGCGGTCTTCTCCGGCTTGCCGAGATAGCCCTGCATCACGTTGGGGCCTTTCACCAACAGCAATCCTGGGGTGCCGATGGGCAGCGGCTCGCGCGTGTCCGGATCGACGATCCGAACCGTCACACCCGGCAAGGGATGGCCGATGCGTCCGCGCTTGGCGCCGACTTGGCGAAAACCGGGAGCGCGATAATCGTGCGTATTCACGGCCACCACCGGCGAGCATTCCGTGGCGCCGTAGCCTTCCAGCGGGCGGATGCCGAAGCGGTCTTCGAAAGCCACCGCCAGCCTTTCCGGCAATTTCTCGGCGCCCGCGATCACGAACCTCAGGCTGCCGAAATCCTCCGGGGAACACTTGCGCAGATATGCCTGCAGAAAAGTAGGCGTGGCCATCAGAAACGTCACCAGATAATCGCGGACGAGTTCGCCGACGGCAGCCAGATCGAGCGGGCTCGGATGATATACCACGCTGACGCCCAGCATCGCCGGAAGCCACAGCGTGACGGTAAATCCGAACGAGTGAAAAAACGGCAGCACGCCCAGCAGACAATCGCGCCGGTCGAGCATGAACGTCTGCCCCACCTGGTCGATATTCGACGCGATGTTGTAATGCGAAAGCATCACTCCCTTGGGATCGCCGGTGCTGCCGCTCGAGAAAATGATGGTTGCGAGATCGTCCATCGACTTGCGCCTGCCGCCGGCGAGGTTGCGTTCGATCCAGCCCCCGGGAAGAAACCACAGCGCCAGCGCGGCAACGCGTTCACCGAGTCTTGGCGACGCGGCAGCTTCTTCCAGCAGGATCGTCTTGCAAGGAATGTGCAGCGGAATTTTGTCCAGCAGCAGCTTGGTGGTGATCACGGTTTCGATCTTGCACTGCGCCGCGGAGGAGGCCAGCGCTTCATCCGAGGTTGTGTAGTTCAGATTCACCGGGATTTTTCCCACCAGCATGGCGGCAAAGTTTACCAGCGCGCCTGGAATGGAAGGCGGCAGCAGGATTCCAACCATCTCCTGGCCTTCCCACACCGATCGCAGCCGCCGCGCCAGAAAAATCGAGCTGAGCAGCACTCCGGACCATTTCATGCGCGGTCGGCGCTTATCCGCCATAGCGAAGCGGAACGGGTGGCGGTGCGCCGTCTGAATCAGCGACCGGTGCAGCGTGTGCATCCGGCTTTTACGATGTGCGAACGCGTCCGCTTGCAACTGCTGCACGGCCTTGCGCACTTCGAAGGTCGTGGCGGCCGGCGGCATCGGCTTGCCGAAGCTGACCGTGACCGGATACGGAATCGAGCGCGGCCACTTCCAGACGAATCGTCCCCGATCGAAGCTGAAAATGCTGCCCCACACGCCATCGAGATTGATCGGCACGATGGGAGCGTCCAAGCCCTTCATGATCCGTTCCATGCCGCGCCGAAATGGCAGGAGCTGGCCGATGCGCGTGATTTGCCCCTCGGCGAAGATGCACACGACCTCGCCCTTCTTGATCGCTTCCGTGGCTTCGCGCAAGGAATGCAGCATTTCGCGCGGCCGTTGCTCGGACGAAATGGGAATCGCGCGGATCATTTTCGCGAACGGCTTCACGTACGGCAGGTCGTAGATGCCCTTGTACATCAGGAATCGAATTGTGCGATCCGTGGAAGCCATCAGCAGCAGCGCATCGACGAATGACATGTGGTTCGCGACAAACAGCGCGCCGCCGTTTTCGGGGATGTTGTCGCGGCCCTCCACGCGAATGCGATAGAACGTATGCGTCGCCGCCCACAGCACGAAACGCAGCATGGAATCCGGCAGCAAGTAGATCGAATACGCGGTCATCACCAGCGTCAGAACCGCGCCATCCAGAAACATGCCGCGCGAAGATTGATGGAAACCCTTCGCGAAAAGGTAATAGGCAGCGGATGACAGAAAGATGCCGATCCAAGACACGAGATTTGCCGCGGCAATCACCCCACCCTTTTCCGCCGGGCGCGGGCGATGCTGGATCAGTGCTCCCAGAGGAACGGCGAAGAGCCCTCCGAAGAATCCAAGCAACGCCAAGCGAGTTCCCACCAGCGTGAGCGAGTGCGCCGGGAAATAGAGCCATGCGCCGAAAACCGTCATGCCTACGGCGCCGAGCGGAATCAGCCCGTATTCGATTTTTCCGCCCGAAAGATAACCGGCGGCGACGCTTCCAAATCCGATTCCGATCGCAAGCGCGGCCAGAAGGTAGCTGCTCTGTTGATCGCTGATGTGCAGCGTGTCGTGGCCGTAAATCACGATCACCGTCTGCAGCAAAGCGGCCAGGAAGAAAAGATACGTATTCCCGAGCACGGCCCAGCCCAGCACTCGATCGGCAACGATGGTTCGCATCTGCGAAATAAGATCGCCGACCGGATTCCAGCGAAACTGCTTTTCGGGCGCGGCGGCCGGCAAGCGCGAGATGCCGAGGCTGGTGAACAATCCGAAGCACGTGCAGGCAAGCAGGATGACGCCTGCGATCGCTTCGCGTCCGCGGTACGCGTCCGCCAGAAAGCCAGCCACGGCAACTCCGGCGATTCCGGACAGGAACGTCCCGAACTCGATGATGCCGTTGCCCCACGACAGCTTCGGTTCCGGCAAAAGCTCCGGCAACAACCCGTACTTCGACGGACCGAAGAGGGCTCCTTCCGTGCTCATCAGGAAAACTCCGGCGCATTCCATGGGAAGATTCCGCAACGCGAGGCTAACGATAAAAAACGCCATGATCGCGAATTCGAAAAGCTTCGTCCCGATCGTCACGGAGCGCTTGCTGTAGCGGTCCGCGAGATTGCCTCCGGCCATCGAAAACAGGATGAAAGGAATGGCGAAAAGCGCGTTGACAAGGGGCACAAGCTTGTCCTGTTGCGCCTTGGCAAGATTCATGCCGATGACGAGGTAGATCACCAGGAACTTCAGCCCGTTGTCGTTGAAGCCGGTCTGAAATTGCGTGACGATCAGGCTCCAGAAGCCGCGCCGCCAATTGGACGGCAGCGGAGCGCGCGAGTCGGACATGGTGGGCGAAGCTTCAGCCACGCTGGAGGCAGTCTGTTCGTCTGGCATAGCGGGAATGTACAACTCAGCCTAGATCCAATGCCACTTTATCGCAGGCGAGCGACGCAACGGGAGAACAACCGCGGCGGAAGTGCCGGAAAACGAACGTCGGCACAAAACCGAGTGACGGACAAGAGCAGCAGCGAGCGGAGGTTTATGCGAGAACGCGCAGAGAAGGAGAGGAGGAGCCGTTCTTAGCTGGCGACGCCACGGATGATGCCGGCAACGGAGTTTCGCGCTTGGGATATTTCGCCGCGATGTAATCGTCTACCAGCGCGCGAAAGGCGACGGAAAGTTCGTCGTAGTTGCCTTCCAGCGTTTTGAACTTCTGGCCATCGATATACACGGGGCAGCGCGGCGATTCGCCCGTTCCGGGCAGACTGATGCCGATGTTGGCGGCTCTCGATTCGCCGGGGCCGTTGACGATGCAGCCCATCACTGCGACTTTCATTTCTTCCACACCCTCGTAGTGCCGCTTCCATTCGGGCATCGAATCGCGGATGTAGCTCTGGATGCTTTCGGCCAATTCCTGAAACGTGGTGCTCGTAGTGCGTCCACAACCAGGACACGCCGTCACGCTGGGAGCAAACGAGCGAATTCCAAGCGCCTGCAGCAGTTCGCATGCGGCGTAAACTTCCTCGCGGCGATCGCCGCCGGGCCGCGGCGTCAGCGAAACGCGAATCGTATCGCCGATTCCCTCGCTTAGCAGGATGCCCATCGAAGCCGCCGACCAGATCAGCCCCTTCGCGCCCATTCCGGCTTCCGTCAGGCCCAGGTGCAACGGCTGGTCGGTCTTGTTGGCCAGATCGCGATAGATATCGAGCAAATCATTGGGCCGCGAAACTTTGCAGGAAATGATGATCTGATCCTTGCGCAAGCCGCATTCGAGCGCGAGCGCGGTGGATTCGATCGCCGAAAGCACCATGCACTCGTTGAGAATTTCTTCGGACGTCTTGCCCAGCTCGCGGTCGGTGTTCGCCTGCATCTTGCGCATCACCAACTCTTGATTGAGCGAGCCGCCGTTCACGCCGATGCGCACGGGCTTGCCGTTGTCGCGCGCCACGCTACAAATCGTCGAAAATTGCTCGTCGCGGCGTTTGCCGTGGCCCACATTGCCGGGATTGATGCGGTATTTGTCCAGAGCGCGGGCACAATCGGGATACTTCGTCAGAAGCACGTGGCCGTTGTAGTGGAAATCGCCGATCAGCGGCGCGTCGCAGCCTGCGTCGAGCATGCGCTGCTTTACTTCCGGCACCGCCGCGGCCGCTTCCGGCACGTTCACGGTGACCCGCACCATCTCCGACCCAGCCTGCGCCAGCTCGATGCACTGCCGCGCAGTGGTGGCCGCATCGGCGGTGTCGGTGTTGGTCATCGACTGCACCACGACGGGCGCGCCGCCGCCGACCAGAACCTTGCCGACCTTCACTCCAACTGTGTTGTGCCGTTTGCGAAGCATCCAGGCTTCATTGTAGCGAATCCGCTTGGCCGCGGCTAGCCGGACTCATACGTGGTGGCGCATACGAATCCAACGCAGCCGCGAGCGGCCGCGCCGGCCGCCTTCAGTATCCCGCGCGGTGGTTTGCGCCGGCCGATTTGGCCGGGCGCGCCTGCGGAACCACGGTGGCCATTTTGCGGATCATGGCCAGCACCAGCCTCTTGTCGTCGTCCGAGAGCGTGGTGGAGTATCTCTTGATCTCCGCGAGGAACCGGATCTCTTCCTCGGAAAGCTCGCCGAGAATTTTGCGCGTCTCGCGGTCCTGCGGAGTGTCGGTGCCGGGGAAAAAGTCCGCCAGGCTGATCTCCATGGCCTCGGCGATCTTCGCCAGCGTTTCCAGCGAAGGCACCGTGTGGCCGTTTTCGACGCGTGAAAGGTAGCAGCGCAGCAGCCCCGTCCGCCGCTCGATGTCGCCCTGCGAAAGTCCGCGGTCGTTGCGATAGGACCGGATCACTTCTCCAATATTTACCTTTGGCTTTTCTTTTGGCATGGTATCTTTTCGAACAACATCCCGTATCCTACGAGTCAACGCTCAGGGGCGCAAGGAGAATTTAGACAGGCTGTTCCTGACAGGAACACTCGCCGGCTTTCAGCTCGCCTCTTTGGATCTGATCGGCAAATTTTGGGAAAAGTGAAGGCTGCGACGGCTTTCGGCCGCAGCTCTGGAGACATTTCTTCAGTTCGCAACCGGCACGGTCACGGGCTGCTGCAATTTGAATTCGAGCAGCGTCTCGCTGGGGATGCGAACCTGCTGACCATGCGTCAGCACTTGCGCTGCGGTTCCAGCACCGCCGCCCACAGCCGCGCCAACGGCCGCGCCTTTACCACCGCCCGCGATCGCTCCGATTACAGCGCCGAGGACCGCGCCGCCTCCGATGCGTTCGGCGCTCTGCTTGCCGCGGCTCGTGCCGGCCACATCGTAATCGGTCGAGTCGATGTGCACGATTCGGCCGTTGATGCGAATTCCGGTCAGCTCGAGCGTGAGTTGCGCGGCTCCGGATAGCTGTCCGGCAGCTTTCGCTTGCGCGAGCTTGCCGTACACGTCCGCGCCCTTCGGGGCCACCACCGTGTTGCCGACCACAAGCGGCCCCTCAAGGCTGGCCTTGAACGGATCACCGATTCTATTCGTCGAGGAATCGACCGAATCGATCATGCGCACGAGCAGGGACGCGCCGGCCGGAACCGTGATCTCTTGGCCGCCCGGTGCGTTCGTCTGCGCTACTGCATCGGCATCGGCCGCCGCAGGAGTGGCCGAGGCCGAAGAATTTGCTGTTCCCTGCTGCGAGTCCGCTGCGGGTGCCGGACTCGTCGCAACGGCCGGCGTGGCCGCGGGCGCTGGAGCCGGCTGCGCCGGCGGAGGCGTGGCAGACGGAGCAGTTGCGCCGGCGCCGGCGTCCGAGTCGCTGAAGCCGATGTCCAGAACGTCTTTCGTCGCGAATGTCTCAATTTTGCCGTCCACCTGGAATCGGATTCTCAGCGGCGATCCGTCGAGGAATTTACCCTCGATCACCTGCCCGCTACGCAACTCAAGCGTATCGGCTGAAGCACTCCCTGCCACGAGCACGGTAGCCATCGCAAATCCGGCCACGGCAAATGGCCAGCGTCTCGCTTGCCTGCACTGCCTGAGCAAACTCATCCTTATTCCTCCCGACGGTTTGGATGCATGGAGCGCCCGAAAGGTAATCGCGCCGACATCAATTGCGGCGCTTGCGACGCTGGGCCAGCCGCGTCAGAAAATCATCCTGCACGAAGTGGGTTTGATTTGCACGCCGGATTTGCGCTGGGGAAAAACCGACACGGCAGAATCGCCACGAGCTGCTCGGCACAAATCAGGTGGGCGCTACGAAATGGCCTGGGTCACCGGCGCGGAGGTAAGTGCTTCGCGCTGTTTTTTGCCGGCGCGTTTATTCGCGTAAAGAACGTCGTCCGCGCGCTTCAGCAACTCGGCGGACGTTTCCCCAGCCTTGTAATCCGTCCAGCCGCGGGAAAATCGGCACGCAATCCTGTTTTTCTCGTATTCGAACTCAAGGCCTTCGACTCTCGACAGCACGTGGCGGACCTCCTCGGAGCGGCACTCTGGCAGCAGCACCATGAACTCGTCGCCGCCGAGCCGAACGGCCAAATCCGACCCGCGTATGGCGCGCTGCAGGCGCTCCGAAAAGGTTTTCAGCATCAGATCCCCGGCGGCATGGCCCATCTGGTCGTTGATCTGCTTCAGGCCGTCGATGTCGATCAGCAGCACCGTCAACGGCCGCGAATGCCGCATCGCTCGGCTGATTTCTTCCGTCAGCCGCTGCTCGCCCGAGCGCCGGTTGTAGAGACCGGTCAATTGATCCAGCGCCGCCAGTTTGTACACCTCATTGGTCAAATTCTCTACCTTGGTGAGCGCTTCCAGTTGATCGGCCATCTGATTGCGCATGCGGGTGATCATCGTTTGCTGGTACACCAGATAGACGCTGAAAAGCAGCACCATTCCCACCAGCGCGCGCACCGACTGGTTCAAATAGAACGAATAGGACGACTGGTCTTTCGAGAGCATCGCCGGAAACGCGAACGACGCCACCCCGATCGTCAGCAAAATCAGAACGAGCACCGTCGATGACCATAGCCACCACTGCCGGCGGTCGAGCTTTCGTAACTTATCGCGGAACGCTTGCGGCTCCACGCTGTTTGCGTATTGAGAGGGATGTATTTCAGCCATAGAAGCACCGGATCGCGCCTAGCTATCTCTTTACTACCCCATCCCCGCACGTAACTCCATACGTAACTTCCGCAATGGTTCCAAATTGGTCATACGCAAAACGCCTGAACACCAAAACTCTGTTTTATCAGTCTATGCTGCTAATACCGCGCGCAAGTATTACAATCACAGTACTTATCCGATGGGCCCATCGCTCCGAATACCCAGCAGTCTAAAATTCTTTCGGGACGCTCTTCGATTCGGCGTCACAATCGGGTGGTAGAATGCGGCGTACCATCAGGACCATGATTCAACTAATCCTGTTTCTATTTATCGGGGCGCTGCTCTTTGCGTCTCTCTTGTTCTTTCTCCGCCGGCGGCCGGAGGGCGGAGCCCAAGCGCTGTTCGAAGCTCGCCAAGCGCTTACTCACTTGCAGGCCGCGCTCTTAGCTCCCGAACTGGTCAGCCGATTTTGGGACGCCAGCGACTTCGAATACGTCGCTTCGGCGGCGCCGGAACCCGTGAATTCCCTCTTTCGCCGGGAGCGCAAGAGGATCGTGCTCGCCTGGATCTGCCAGGTTCGGCGCCACATCAAGGCCCTGCGCCGGTTTCATCTTGGCGTCGCGCGCTTCTATGCCCGCTTAGATCTCCGCTCCGAGGTGTCTCTCGCTATCGACTTCGCGAGCCTTCTGATCGCCTGCCGCGCGCTGCAGGTCCTTGTCTGGATTGGCGGCCCGCTCGTTGCGCCGCGCATGGTCGGAGCCACAACTGCGGCCGCCCTGAGAATTTGCGACATTTCCGAGCACGCCTTGGATTTCTTGAACGTTCCGAACCAGCCGGTGGAGCTCGCATCGTAGGCCCCCATGAGGAAAAGACCCCCAATCCCCAGGCACGAGGACGTCCAACAGGCTGCCTCAGATCTCCGCAACCGCACGCTCGCCCCACTTCAAAGACCACTCGATCGCCTGATCTATCTGGCGTCAATGCGCAATTACAATACCGGTCTCTACCGCCACGACGGATTGGCTGCTCGTTATAGTCCGAGCGTCGCTTGTGAAGCGCTCGCCGAATGCCATCGCGAAGTCTTCCATGAACTCATCGAATGCCCGGTTAAGGGCCTCGTCAGCCAAATTGAAGGGTACATGCTCTCGGCAGGAATAGACTGCAGCGACTTCATTTCGTCCTGGAAAAAACTAGAGCCTTATCGTGTGGCCGTTCCCGTGGAAACCGAACCTCTGGCAGCGGAACTTCTCTTCTGTAACCTCAGGACCGCTTTGGCAATTTTGGAGGCCCGTCTGATTCCGATTCCTGGGGGACCAGCCGCATCGCCACTCCGGTCACCTGCCCGATAATTTCCGCTTCCGAAGGATACGCAAATTGCCGGATCGCGCACCCGGACAGCGGGTGTGGAATCAACGTCAACTGCGACCCGCGCATTTCGCACCACGAACACGCGTACCCGTCTCGAAGCTCGATAAAGCAAATCGGACGGTCGAATTCCGTCCGCCATTCGGAACTCTGCAATCGCGTGGCGTGGTTTTCGATTTGCACGAACGAGCCCGGCCGCAACAACGGAAACATGGAGTAATCGTCCGTCCCGATATATCCGTATTGGCAGTGCCGCACGTCCAGCTTCTGTAGCATCGCCACCGGAACTTCGCCCCACAATTCCACCATCCGCGATATCAGGCTGGTCGTCTCCAGGTTGAATCCCTTGTCGAAGCGCACCGGAAATGTGACCGCGCCGTCCGGGTCCGGTTCTTCGAATTCGACCATGTGCGTATTTTCCAGAGGCAAAGCGATCTGATACCGCGGCGTGTCGTTCAGGTCGATGCCAAACACCTTTAAGAGATCAGTGAATCGCGCGCGATAAATCACGCTGAGGCTATAGAGCTTGTAAATGCTGGGGATCGAGTTCTTATTTTCGAGTTGCGTCAGCCAGGCGTTCGAGATGTAAAACTCTTCGTTTTTGCGGTCCTCAGCGATCGATCGGCTGAATTCCTCCACTTCGCGAGTGGTCACTCCGAGTCGATTCCGCAACTCCCGCAGCTGTTCGCCTGCACGCATCGTGACCCCGTATGTGTGTTTCAGAATGGAACAACCGGCTTTCAAGAAAAACGATATGCTTTTCCATCTACAGATTCAACTCATTTCACGGGAGTTGCTGGCTACTTGCCACGTCGCGGTCCTTTATTTACAGCTATTTACAATCCGTCTTCGCACGAAGCTCTATCTCACGATCGATATTGCCCACCCCCCCCTGCCCGCTCCAACCGCCGCGCCGCACCACAGGTATCGGCCTCGCCCGTTCCGCGTTCCGTGCTCGCCGCCTCACGAATACACGCGCATTCGATATGCGCGCGCAGAATAAAATTGGGAATTCGGCCTCTGGCACTCTCGTGCTTCTAAATGAAAGCAGCCGGGACATAATCTCGACAATCTTGCTCGAAAACTCGATGCTGATGGATTCTGCCGCCTCTGCAATTTCCTCCAAATTGGAACATCTGGAAAGGCGTCTCCGCGCCTCTTCCGAATGGCTCCCTACGCTCACCTTGTGCGCCGTGGCCGGTTTTTTCCGAAGCCTAATAACTAGATAGTTATCAAGGCCGCACAAGCATTCCGTCTTGATCTTTCGGACAATCGTTCCTTTTTCGCACCATCCGCCGTCGAAATTTTCACGGCGGGCGCTCCATTGTGCGAGGCTATTGCTGTCAGGACCTGTCCATGGCCGACTCTTTTGGCACTCCGACAAATTCCCCGGCCGCGTACCCCGAAAAGCGCGCGGTTCCGCGATTCAGCCTGATCGCCTCGGCCGAGATCATCGAGTCCGCCAGCGGCGTACACATTTCCGGGCGAATTTCCGAAATTAGCCGCAAAGGCTGCTACCTCGACGTGCTGAATACCCTCCCCGTCGGCACTCGCCTGCGCCTGACCATTTCCCGCGACCAAGGCAGCTTCACATCCGAGGCGCGAATCATTTACATCCAGCAGGGAATGGGCATGGGCATCGCCTACGTTGATGTACCGCCCGACCAACTGAAGATTCTCGACGCGTGGATTGCGGAATTGAGGGGCTAGGCGCCCGGCCGATGAGCGGATTTCGTGAGATTACTCCCTAAACGAGCGATTCCTGGCGCAGCAAACCGGCTCGATTGTCCCGCTCACCGCGTCCAATTTTCGGGGGGTGAATCCATCGGCCAAAAGTCTGGAGACGGCTTCGAAAACTCCACCGCCACCTGCGCCAATCCTGCGTGGACCGGTCCTTTGTACGCCACCCGCGCTTCCCTTTCGTCCCAGTTTTTCGGATTCATCACCACCAGCTTTTCGCCTAGAGACACGTTCGCCTCCAGCATCAGCAGCGCGCCATGGGCGCTAACGGTCACCGTAAACGTCTCCTCTTGAAATGTCCGGCTGCCGCATTTGCCGCGGACCACGACCGGCACGTCGAGTAAAACGCGTTCGCTTCGCCGCTGCGCCGTGAAAGCCATATCGCCGCGCCTCACTTTCGATCGTTCGCTTCTACTATGCTCCGCCGGTTCTCCGGGCGCTGCGGAAAATGCGATGCCGTGCCGCCAGAGTTACCTTTGCCTTGCCCTCTCGCCTGGAACCGCCGGCGGCTCTCGGTGCTTCGCGAGGCCTGGATCGCGACATCTTTTAGACTAGATATCTGACAAGACACATGTAAAATATTCGTATGACTTCGGCACCGAACAGTCACGCGGCCGCAGGAACCACAACGGAGGGGTCCGAACGCAGGCGGCGCCTCATCCTCGAATGGATGCGCGCCCATGGCGGCCCGATTCCAGGCAGCGAGATGGCGAAGCGGCTGCGCGTGAGCCGCCAATGCCTGGTGCAGGACATCGCAATCCTGCGCGCCGCCGGTGAAGAGATCGTGGCCACGCCGCGCGGTTATCGCCTGCCCGAGGCGGCGAATCATGCGCATAGAGCCGTACTGGCCTGCCGCCACGTGCCCGAGCGCACCCAAGAGGAACTGCAAATCCTAGTTGATCATGGCGTAAAAATTCTCGACGTGGTCGTCGAACACCCGCTTTACGGCGAACTGCGCGGCTCCCTGATGATCGAGTCGCGGACCGACGTGCAGGACTTTTTGCAACGCGTGAAGGCGACCCATGCCTCGCTGCTTTCCTCGCTCACCGGAGGCGTTCACTTGCACACCGTGGAAGCATCCCGGCCGGAAATGATTTCGCGCGCCCGCGCGCAGCTTCGCCAGAAAGGTTTCCTGCTGAAGTAGGTTCTCCACCGATCGAAACAATGACGCTGACGCGCACAACACGGGAACAACGAATCCGGCAAGCATTTTTCCGGGGCGATCGTCTCACGCTCGAAAATCCTGATTATCGCCAGTCGGTTCTCGCGCTCGCCGAAGCGCTTTTGCAGGACGACCTTTCGAGCGGCGATCTGACCGTCGCGGCAATCGACCTGTCGCTGGCTCGCGTTTCCGCGTCGGTGATCGCGCGTGAACCCGGAATCGTGGCCGGCGTTGAAGAGTTCGCGTTGCTGTACCGCCGGAACGGCGTTGATGTGGTGCTCGAAAAGCGCGATGGCGATGAGATCCGGTCCGGCGACACCGTACTTCTCGCGCAAGGAGAGCAGACAAAATTGCTCGCGCTCGAACGCGTCGGCCTGAATCTGCTACAGCGCATGAGCGGAATCGCCACCGCATCCCATCTCGCGCAAGAGCGCGTGACCGCGAGCGGATCGAAAACGCGAGTGATCGGCACGCGCAAAACTCCGTGGGGGCTGCTCGATAAGCGCGCTCTGCATCTCGGCGGCGTTGGCACTCACCGGCTGAATCTCGGCGACGCGATCCTGATCAAGAACAATCATCTGGCGCTGCTCGCGAGCCGCGAAGAAGACGCCGCGCCTCTGGCCATCGAAAGAGCGTGGAAGCTGCGCGACAAAACAGCGTTCATCGAAGTGGAAGTTCGCGGCGAGGCCGCCGCGCGCGCGGCAGCGGAGACTTTTCGCCGCCTGATCGAAGCATCGGGCGAAGAGCATCCGTGCGTGCTGATGCTCGACAACATGACGCCCGCTCAGATTCGCGACGTGCTCGCGATGCTCCGCCGCGAGAATCTTTGGGACTACGCGCTCGTGGAAGCGAGCGGAGGGATTTCGGAAGCAAACGCCGTGGAGTACGCAGCCAGCGGCGTGGATGCGATTTCCATCGGCGCGCTCACACATTCGGTCCGCGCGCTCGATCTTGGCCAACGAATTTCGTAACACCATAAAGGAAAAGGGTACTCGTCATGTCCGTTGCAACCGTTCCAGCCTTACAGACCTTCGAAGACCGCTACACGCTGCCGGTCATTGAGACCGTGACCGACACGCCGGAGGAAATTCGCCGGAAACAGGAGCGCGTGCGCGCGCTCGCGGCCGAGCGCAACGCCGTTTTGCTGGCGCATCACTACCAGCGGCCCGAAGTGCAGGAAGTGGCCGACGCGGTGGCCGATTCGCTGAAGCTTTCGCAGCAAGCTGCGAAAACGAAGGCCGACGTGATCGTCTTCTGCGGCGTGCACTTCATGGCCGAAACCGCGTCCATTTTGTGCCCGGAGAAGACCGTGCTGCTGCCGGATCTGCGCGCGGGATGCTCGCTGGCCGCCGCGGTCACTCCCGAAGAACTGCGCGAGTGGAAAGCCAAGCTGCCGGACGCGGTGGTGGTCTCCTACATCAACACGTCCGCCGCCGTGAAAGCTGAGAGCGACTACTGCTGCACGTCGGCGAACGCTGCGAAAGTCGTCGCGTCGATTCCCGCCGAACGCACCATTTTGTTTTTGCCGGACAAATTCCTGGCGACCGTCGTCGCACGGCAAACGGGGCGCAGCAACATCGTCGCGTATCCCGGCTATTGCCACGTGCACAAGACCATCCAGCCGGAGCAAGTGGCCGCGCTGCTCGACCAGCATCCGGATATCGAGCTGCTGCTGCATCCCGAGTGCGGCTGCGTCAGCTCGTGCATGGCCAAGGCCGTGGACGGGACGCTGCCGCAGGATCGCACCTTCTTTCTTTCCACCGAAGGAATGCTGCGGCACATCGGTGCGTCGAAGGGCACGGAATTCGCGGTTGGCACGGAACTCGGCATCCTGCACCAGTTGAACAAGAAATTTCCCGAAAAGACCTTCCATCCCGTGAATCCGCGGGCAGTGTGCGCATTCATGAAGACGATCACGCTCGACCGCGTGATTCAGTCTCTCGAAACCATGGCGCCGGAAGTGCGCGTCCCGGAAGCGATCGCTAACAAAGCGCGCCGGGCCATCAACCGCATGCTGGAACTGGCGTAGGCGGCGCCGTCGGGCTCCGGACCCACGATGACGCAGTACGACATTTAGCGCGGGATCGAACAACTGCACACAGTAGTGCGCAAGCGAAATTGGGTAGGCGCAGTAATGTCGCTGTTTCTGATCGTCGCGTTCGCGCCCGACGCTAAGAACCGGGCGGCACCGTGTTGCGCGGAGTTCCGGGTAGAAGGATGCGCGGTCATTTGTTTTCTACGACTTATATGAGTTTCTACTCGATTGACAGTTCCGGGTAACACCCCAGCGCGCAACAGCACGCCAAGAACCCCGTGCGGAACAACGCGCAGATCGCCGTGGACGAGCGGGTTGCTGAAGTGGCCGCGCCCGTGGCCAAGCGGGCAAGCGGCCGTCCCGCCCTCTCCGAATTTTGCTTGCGCGCACATTTCACAACCACGATAGCAAATCCCCCCGATGATTCGGCTACTGGCCGAAGAGGCAGATTTGGTACAGGGGACCAGAACTAAGGCCGGGAGTTCCTGGGGTCCCAGCAACTCCCGGCCACCAAATGGTAGAAGCCGCAAGAAATGCGGGCGGTGACCATGGTCACCTCGAGCCGTGACTCAGTTCACCCCCGGCGGCGGCACGTGCGCGACGTAAATGCCCGCCAGGCCTGTGCTCGTGACCGGATCCAACATGCTACCGGTGAAGACGAACCAGTCGCCGCGGAAGCCGTCGCGTTCGAGTCCGACCGTGACCATGGATGCCCCGGCAGGAGCCTGAGGATCAAATCCCTGCGCGAGCATCGTGGTATCCACAATCGTCTGAGCTGGGCCACCGTTAGGGCCTTGGGCCAGATAGAGCCCATCGACGGTGCCGGACTTGGCCTTGAAGATGATCTCGAACTGAGAGCCCGGTTGCCCGGAGACGCTCAGGAAAGCGGAAGAACGCCACCGGAGGCTCGGGAACCACGTCCTCGCCTTCTCCGCCGCTGCCCACGCCGGGCGGCCTGCCGGAGAAAACCCAATAGAGGAACCCATCAAAATCGGTGGGAGACTTTGCGATAGGAACCAACTGGCTGGTAGCCGTGTCGTAAACGAAGAGGCCCTGATGGACGGGAATCTGTGTCTGGAATCCATTTGGGTACATGTCGTTGCAGGTGGCGATCATGTCCTTGTTTCCGTCCGTAGCGCAGATGAGCGTGATCGTTCTGGTCTCGGAGCCCCAAGAGGCCCAGAAGCCGACGTAGCGGCCGTCGAAGGTCAGACCCTCGCCGAGTTGGGTGAACGTGGTTCCGGCCGCTTCACCCGGAACTTGAGTCTCCAAACCGACGAGCATCTGTAGCGTTGGGCTGGGCGCGATTGGCGCGAGATAGATTCCGGCTAGCGTCGGAGCGTCCTCGTTGTCCCAGGCGGTAAACACGATTTGACCATTGGCCGCACTGGGAGGCGCGGTGGCGCCAAAGGTGACCGTGCCTCCGGCGGGCTGGTTGGGAATTACCGTGCTGGTGTTGGCGATGAGCTGGACGGGCGACTTGCCGCCATCGACCAGGAGGTCGCGATAGAAGACGCCGGTCTTGCTAACGTCTCCTTCCGTGTAGTTGCCTTTGAAAGCGATGATGGAGCCACTGGTGATCGCCGGCGCACCGGGAAACTGATCGAAACGGGTTCCAGGAGCGGCACCGGGTACCTGGAAATAGCTGTAGTCCGGAGCGACTCCCATCAGTCCGACGCCGGTAATCAGGCTGCCGGCCGGGTCTGAATAAACGCCCGCGCTTCCGATGCGCGCTTCCGTCCCATCCGGGAGCGTGTAGGTGTAAACAGGCTGGTGCTGGCCGCGGAATGCGACGGCGCCCGAGACCGCGTCAATGCGCGGGAAGGACGGGAATTGGATGAACTCGGCTGGCGAGCCATTGTATGTGGTGTTGTTGGGATCGGGAACCGCGGTGGAGTTGTCCGCAATCACGTTGATCGGAGCATTCCCGCCGTTCATTTGGCGGGTGTAAATGCCACGGACGGGACCGGTAGAAGAGGAGGTAGCAGCTGCAATGGCGAGTTCGCCTTCCCCGGAACCACCGGCGCTGTCCGAACCCTTGCTCTGGCCTTTGAACACGACGAGCCCTCCAGCACTGATGGAAGGCTGATTGTAGCTATTGAACTTGAGCGAGGCATTGGGAATTACGACGTTGTTGTTGACCACGGTGGTCCAGCTCAGATTGGCGAAAGCGCGGATCGTGAAGGTGAGCACGTTGGAAGCGCCGCCGCCGGGCTGGGGATTGGTCACGGTGAGGGTTGCCGTGCCAGCCTGCGCCAGGGACTCCGCAGGGAGGACAACCGTGATTTGCGTGGAGCTTCCGAAGACCGCTGAGAGAGGCGTGTCGCCCATCGACAGGATCGAATCCGGCACGAAACCCGAACCGCTAAGGGTCAACGCGATGTCCGCGCTGCCGGCGGTGACGCTCGGCGGAGAAACCTGGCTCAGAGCCGGATGCGGATTGGAAACAGTGAACGGAAGGTCATTAGACAAACCGCCGCCGGGAGACGGGCTGGAAGCGGTGATCATCATGATCCCGCCCTGCGTAATTGCCGAGGCCGGCACATTCACGGTCATCTGCGTGGGGGTGCAGGAAACCGGCGGGAAAACGAGCGCGCCGAAGTTAACTGTGGTGTCCGAAACAAAGTTCGTGCCGGTAATGTCGAGCGAAAAGCCGGCGCTGCCGGTGGTGACGGTTGAAATAGAGAGAGAGGTGAGCGCCGGGAATGGATTGATAACCGCGAAATCCAAGCCGTTGGAAGCACCACCGCCCGGGCCGTGATTGCTGGCGGTGATGGAAAGGTTGCGGCCTTTGGCGATTTCGGAGGCCGGGACGGTGACCGTCAAGGTCGTGGGCGTCACGGCCGACGGGGTAAGCGTGGCGCCGCCGAAATTAAGCGTGGTATCAGAGACGAATTTCGTCCCAGTGACGTCCAGGGTGAAGTCGGAGCCTCCGGTGGCAACGCTGGAGAGCGAAAGCGACGTAATGGTCGGCACGGGATTGTTGATGGTGAAACTGAGAGAGCTGGACGAACCCGTGACGGCAACCGGAACGACCTTCGCAACCGGAAATGTTGATGTTGGAACGGTGACGACGAGTTCGGTTTGGGTCCAGGACGACGGCGTGAGCGTTACGCCGTCGAATGACACCAGTGTTGACGAATTGAAGTTCGTCCCGGTCACGGCCAGGGTGAAGGCCGGGTCGCCGACAGTAACGCTGGTCGGCGTCATGGACGACACGACAGAAAGCGACGAACCACCGCAGCCGAGCAGAAACATGCAGAGCGCGGTACTGAGAAAAGCTAGTTTGCTGTGGTTGAGCATCGATCCACCTCGCCGCCAATCCAAGCCCGATGCAGATAGGCGCATCCCCTCAGATGAGCTTTATAATGAGGGTAGAGCCAAAACGTATTTTTCCCGGTGATGGGCAATACGGCGGTGAGTGACGCAGGACACTCACGCCGAAGGTTCGCGATGGTCCATGGTTCCCGCCGTTTCAGTACGAAAGTATTAACGCCCGAGCGGCGAAGTAGTGCCAAATTCCCGGGACCGTGCGGCGGCGATTCGCTTCGCTGACTCGCGCCGGCCCGTCGCGCGCACCGCGAGTTCTTTCTTCTTTGGAAGTGTCACGAGCGAATCACGACGGAGTAACTCGCAGGTAAGGTAGACGGATTAGCGTACTCCGGTTCCACATTCCGTCGCGGCAACGCGACGAACCGGAGGAGCAATGCGCAGAGCTTTCTTGTTCGTATTGATTCTGGCGTTTTTATGCGGGACATTGCCAAGGCCGCTTTTCGCGGCCAACGGCCACGATGACAACGGTTTCGGCCAATTCGGCGATCGTGGCGGCTATGAGACGGCAACGCCGATCAAGCACGTCGTGGTCATCTTCGACGAAAACAATTCCTTCGATCATTATTTTGGGACCTATCCGCATGCGGCGAATCCTCCGGGAGAGCCGGCATTCTATCCCGCGCCGGACACGCCGCGCGTGAACGGCTTGAACCAGCCGCTGCTGACCAAGAATCCGAACTCGGTGGCGCCCCTCCGGCTGGATCGCAGCGATAACCTAACCTGCGACAACGACAACCACTACACCGACGAGCAGAAGGCGTACGACGGCGGGCTCCTGGACAAATTTGTCGAAAGCACCAGCTCGACGAACCCTGGATGCCCACCGGGCCTGGCGATGGGCTACTACGACGGGAACACCGTGACGGCGCTGTGGAACTACGCGCAGCACTTCGCGATGAGCGACAATTTTTACGATACGGAGTTCGGCACCACGGTAATGGGCCACCTGAACTTGGTTTCCGGCGACACGCACCAGACGAACGTCACTTCGATCAAAGGCAAAGTGGCGAACGGATCGGTGATTGGCAACCTGGATCCTGCACTCGACGATTGCTCGCACGGCAGCACGATCACGATGACCAGCCAGAACGTGGGAGACCTGCTGAACGCCAAGGGCATCACCTGGGGCTGGTTTTACGGCGATTTCGCGCCAGCGGGATACGCGAACGGCGTGGCGCAGTGTTCCAGCGATTACGACGGGCACTACGATCCGTTTCTTTACTACGCCTCGACCTCGAATCCGCACCACCTGCCGCCGAGCTCCGTGGCCCTGATCGGGCGGACCGATCAGGCGAACCACAATTACGACCTGAACGCATTTTGGGAAGCGCTCGCGAACGGCAACCTGCCGGCCGTGAGCTTCCTGAAAGCCCCGGCGACGATGACCGGACACCCGAATACGTCGAGCCCCCTGGCGGAGCAGGCATTTCTGGTAAACACCATCAACCGGCTGCAAGAAAGTCGCGACTGGAAAAACATGGCCATCCTGATCGCGTACGACGATTCGGACGGATGGTACGACCACGTTATGCCGCCGATCGTCAACGAATCGAACGATCCGGCGAACGACGCACTGCTCGGGCCGACGGGACTGTGCGGTACGCCGGCGCCGGGAGCATACCTGGACCGCTGCGGGTACGGAGAGCGGCTTCCCTTCGTGGTGATTTCGCCGTACGCGAAGCAGAACTACGTGAATCATGCGGTGAACGATACGACGTCGATCCTGCGGTTCATCGAAGACAACTGGCGGCTGGGACGAATCGGCGACCAATCGTTCGACGCAACCGCCGGATCGATCCTGGGTATGTTCAATTTCGATGACCAGCGAGACCGGCGGCTGATCCTCGATCCGAACACGGGCGAAGTGGTCAACTGGAGCGAATAGCGAAGCCCTCCGCGAACGCTTGCGAGGATTGCGGCCGCCGCTGGGCTAAAGAGGGCCGCAATCTTCGCGGCTTCGCAAGTTATAATTTCCGGTCGCCGCCGTTTTGGTCAGACCAGGGCGATTGGAGAACAAGTGGGCAGAAAGTCCAAGCGCGTCCTATCTGCAATCATTCCAGTAGTAATGCTGTGCGTTGCGTGTGCGGCGGCAGACATTGCGCAGGCACGCGGAACGAAGCGCAGTCTGCAATCCGGATCGATCACCAGCGCGCAGGCCAACTCGGGGGCCGCGACGGCCAATGCGGATTCGTTGCTTTTGCCGGATTCATCGAAGCCGACGTTCCAGATCTCCCAAGGGACGCTGCGGAAACCGGTTACCGTGATTGCGTACGGCGACATGCGGTTCACAAATCCGGCAGAGAAAATGGCCACCGATCCGAAGGTGCGGATGGAGTTGGTGAAGCGCGTGGCGGCAGAAAGGCCGGACGTGCTGCTGCTGAGCGGAGACATTCCCTGGCATGGCGGCACCAAGGCCGACTACGCGGAATACAAGAAAGAAACGCGAATCTGGCGTGAGGAGCATCTGCGCGTGTTTCCGGCGCTGGGAAACCACGAGTTTTACCGATGCGCTCCGGCGGAGTGCCTGGAAAACTGGTGGGCCGCGTTTCCGAAGCTCAAGGGACGGCGGTGGTACTCCGTGAAAGTGGGGAAGAAGATCTACGTAATCGCGCTCGATAGCAACGACTCGCTGGAACCGGGCAGCCGGCAGATCAAATGGCTGACCAGCCAGCTCGATTCCCTGCCCCGCGGGATCGAGTTCGTGCTCGTCACAATGCATCACCCGCCGGTGTCCGATCCAAATCCCCCATCCGTGAGGGATCATACTCCTCGCCCGAACGAAGTGGCGCTAAGGAATTACCTGCGCGTCGCGGCGGCGGCGCAGGACGCGAAGTTCGTGGTAGTCGCGGCGCACATTCACAATTACGAGAGGTTCTATCAGGACGGCGTGACGTACCTGGTATCGGGTGGTGGAGGGGCGATGCCCTATCCAGTGGTACGCACGCCGGGCGATCTATATAAGGATCCGAAATTCCCCAACTACAACTACGTGAAGTTCGTGCTCCAGGGAAACGTCCTGCGCGGAACGATGTACCGGCTTTCGAGCAAAGGCGCATGGCAGGCGAAGGACAGTTTTAGCGTGAAATGCCGGTAGGCTGCATCGTCGGCTGAGGCTTCTTGAACGTACTCCGTAGCATGGTGCCCCGATAACGCAGGCGAGCTAAGCCGCGGATCGCGGTCTGCGCGGGCCGACGAAGCGGCGCGCGATACGGAGAATTTCTCCAAAATTAAAATTCACGAGGCGTGCGGGCCAGAAGAGCTCCGTCTTGTCGCAAACCGTGGATTCGCTGTATTTCACGATTTCGCCCTCGAGGCCTTCAGGCAACACGGGCTTTCTTTCACTTCCCGCTTCCTTTTCAGCCACTGCAAGGCGTTTACGCAACTCGCGCGCTTCGCTGATGTGCTGCGCGACGGTTTCGCCGCTCTTTTTCGAGATGCGCCCGTAGCGCTGCTTGAGCGAATTGAGCTGTTCGGCGGCGTCGTAGGTGGCGTCGACGAGTTCCGCGCGGGTCATCCAGTTCGTTTCGTAGTTGAGAATGCGCTCCCAGGTCGGTTGGACGAGGAGCTGGCGATGTTCCTCAAGGGTGCGCGCGAACAGGCGGTAGCCGAAGCGTTCGGGCTCTTCGAAGATGCGGCTGCCGGGATCGACGAACGGTCCCATGGGCGAGATGAAGCAGGATAGGCGGCGGTCGCTGATCTGAAAGAGGCGCTCGCAGTATGCGATCGTTTCCAAAACGGACTGATAGGTCTGGCGCGGCAGGCCAATCATGAAGAAGACGTCGAGCCGCGAGCAGCGCAGCCGTAAAGCCTCCAGGAGAATCTTTTCGAATTTCTCATTGTCGTAGGAGGGCTCGCCATCCTGCGCCTGGCGGACGGCGTGCTCGTGGCTTTCCGGGCTGATCTCCATGCTCCAGTGCGGCACGGTCGCGTCGATCTGGTGGAGAAATTCGGCCGGCGGCACGTCGAAAAACTCGAAGACGATCTCGTTCGGCAAATTCGCCTTGCGCAAATTGGCGAGCAAAGATTCGGGATATCCGGCTCCCGCCTGCAGAAGGTCGCCCACCAGAAAAATCGGCGCGCGGCTGATACGCGAAAGCGCAGCCATATTGGCCACCACGCTTTCGGGGCTGCGAAACACCGGCCAGGTGCGTTTGGTGAGATGGCCGCAGGTCGTTTTGGAGCTGCCGCACGTGGCGCATTCGAAGCTGCAGCCCTTGACGGTAAAAACGGCTGTTATTGGATGCCCCCACCAGCCACCGTACGGAAGCACGCTGCGGAGATCGCGATGGCGCATCACCATTTCGATCATCAGGTCGGGGCGCAAGTCGGCGTAATCGAGCGAAGCGGGCAAGAACGACATCGGATTGACGTGGGGCACACCGTCCTGTTCCCAGGTTAGATTGGGAATTTTGGCCAGTGCTTCGCAATTTCCCAGCGATTGAAGAAGCTCGTGAAGAGGCGGCTCGGTGCTGTCTCCTCGAAGGACGAAATCGACCTGCGGGTAGCGGATCAGCTGCTCGTGAAAGTAGGTGGAGGAAAGGCCTCCAAAAATGATCGGAACGCCGGGCATGGCTTCCTTGACGAGCTTGGCGATTTCGAGAGAGCCGTGGGCGTGCGGCAGCCAATGGAGGTCGATACCGACGGCTTTGGGGCGCGGCAGAGATCTCAGGAAGCGTGGCACGGAAAAGCGGCGGTCGGCAATCATGCGATAGGCCAGATTGACAATGCGCACGCGCATGCCGCGCTGCTGCAGGTAGCTCGAGATGGTGAGAAATCCGAGCGGGTACATCTCGAAAACGGTAGAAGACGGGATGACGTCGCTCACCGGGCCGTAAAAGATGGATTTTTCGCGAAAATCGTAGACGCTGGGAGGATGGAGCAGCAGCAGGTCCGGAGAATTTCGGCTCATACGACGACTTTCACGGAAGCCTCGGCGAAGCTCGCCTGAGGGCCGGGGGCAAGTTTCATAGCGAACCGCACTTGCTCCACAACGAAGTTCCATTCCGCGATCATCGATTTGAGAAGGATGGACGCGTGCGGGCGGCGAGCGGTTGCGCGCCTGCGCAAATCAATTGGATGTCACCGTGCATGGATGATGTGATGTAAACCACTGCCGCGGAAGTTGTCAACCGGCATAGGGAGCCAGGCGGAATTCCGGCGCGGCGTGGGCGGGATCGTCAACTGCCGCGAAAAAAGGTGACCAGCGTCAGCACCAGCAGCACGAAGCCGCTGAGGATGACGACGAGGCCGATGATCCTGCCGAAGTTCTTCAGCCAGCGCTGCGGCTGAGGCGCGAGAAATGCCTGCAGCTTGCCGGTCTCGACCAGGCGCTGGTACTCGGCGGGATGCTTTTCCTTCAGTTCTTCTTCCGTCATGCGCCCGGTGAAGATGACCAAGTCCATCGGGAAGCTGCCCGGTCGCAGGTGAGTATTAAAGAAGTGGATGGCGAAAATGAACCAGACGGCGAGAAGAGCTTCTTCGCCGTGGATCAGCAGGGCGATGTTGAGCCAGGAGCCGGGAATGAACCGGGCGACAAACGGCGCGAACCACATCGCGTAGCCGGAAATTCCGATGATCCCCATGCCCCAGAACACGGCCCAATAATCGAATTTTTCCCAGTAGGCGAAGCGGTCGAATTTCGGGCGCGGCCCGAGCCAGAAAAACCAGCGGAAATGGCCGTAAATGTCCTGCAAGTCTTTGAGTCGCGGAACCATCGAGTTCGGTCCCCAGAAAATGCCGTGCTGGCCCTTGAAGATGCCGCGATAGCCGATGTCGCCGAGATGAACGAGGAACGCCAGCGTGAGAATGACGGCGCAGAATTTATGCCAGAACAGGATGGCGCTGAAGCCTCCGACGTCCAGCGCGAAACTATGCGCCCACTCCGAGTGGCTGAAGCGAAGGACCATGCCGGTTAGCGCCAGGCCGATGAACGTGGCCATCATCACGCCGTGGAGATAGCGATGACCGAGAGAAAAGCGGCTGTAGTAACTCGGCTGGGCTGCGGCCGCAGCGGTTTCGGCTTGCAGCGCGCGATCGCTGCCATCGGTTGGACTCATGCTCCCTCCTAAACAAACCGCTGCCCCGAAAACTAAGCGCCGCCTTCCGACGGCTTGCCGCCGCCCTTGCGGCGGTCGAAAACGGAACGGATAAACCACAAAATCGTGTGCAGGCCGAAGAAGCCGAAAACGCCGAGCAGCAGCGCATCCATGAAAATAGCGGCGAAATGCAAAGCCGGGAATGATTTGGCGCTGCGGGGATCGGCGTGCGGGTGGAAACTGACAAAGCTCTTCGTGGCGCCTGTGTGGCACTGCCCGCATGTTGCTACAAGATTTGCGGGAGCAATGCTGGATTGGGGATTGGATGCCGGCAAAATGTCGTGGTACCGGTGGCAATTCCAGCAGTGCGCTGTTTCTACGTAGCCGAGCGCGGAAACCTGCGCGTGGAACGTGTCGAGATACGTTGCGTATTTTTCCTTGTGGCAATTGCCACAGGTCGCCGACGTCTGCTCCTGCCACGACGCCTTGCGCACATTGGAAATCTGGTGGGCGGTGTGGCAATCGCTGCAGACGGGTGCGTCCAGATCGCCGGCTTTGAGCAGCTGCCCGTGAATTCCGCCGAAGTATTGCTGTTCTGGGCCGGCGTGGCACGCGCCGCAGGTTGCCGGGATGTTCGCGCGGTAGGTGCGGCTTTGGGGATTGGTGTGGCTCAGGATCTTGTGCGTGCCGTGGCAGCTGGAGCAGGAAGCGGCTACGAGCAGGCCGTCCTTGGTGAGCGCGAAGCCATGGATCGAATCCATATACATCGAATAGACATTCGGCAAGCCGTACTTACGCGCCATTTCAGGATTGGCATGGCACGAGCCGCAAGTCTTCGGGATATTAAGCGCGTAGACAGGAGACTGCGGATCCTTCACCGGCACGATCGTGTGCGGATTGCCGTGGCAGGCCAAGCAGGGATTCGCGGCGGCTTTGGCGTGGACGCTTACGGAAACGTCCTTGGCTTCGTCGGCGTGGCAGCTGGAGCAATTCACGGCAGCGGGATGAGCCGGATGCGGAAATCCTTTGATGTCCGTATGGCAAGCGGTGCAGGGCAGGCTGCCGTGGACGCTGGCCTTCTGCTTTTCGCCGTTGACGTACACGCTGTGGCCGGCCTGGTCCGTCAGGCTTTGCTGGCCGTGGCAAGCCAAGCATTCGGCGTTCTGCTGCGCGGAAACTGAAGGAACCGCCAAAGCGAAGAAGAATACAGCCGCGAGACTCCAACGCATCTGGACTCCTTTCCGCCAATCACCGAATAGCGCAGAAAAACTCGAAAATTCCAGCGGTCTTTCACTTCGTGCCGAGGTACGAAATACAGGGCTAAGACTCCGCCTCCCGGAAATGCCGAATGTGAAAGATCAACCACTTACCTCCCACGACACTCAGAACGCCCCATAAAAAGGCCAGCACCAGCAGCTGGGTGATGCCCAGGAACACAAACGTAACAACCAGGAAAGCCCTGACAAAGTTATCGCCCAAGAACTGGTGCACGAGGGACTGCCCGCCTACAAGAAGCAACACCATCCATGTACCGCCGGATACAACGAGGAGCGTAGAGATCAGGATTGTGAGCCCTATGCCCATTATGTGTTGGTTCCAGTTCATGTGTTCCTCCCACTCTCGGGCTCCCTGCTATCCGCATTTTCGGCTCGTTTGCGGATGGGACTCTGCATGGCAGTTTACTTCATGCCGAGATCCGAGAGGACCTTGGGATTGTGCTCGTCCATGGCCAGGATGTGATGGCAGGTGTCGCAGTCGTTGGGGATCGTTTTGCCATCCTTGGAAACGTGGCTCCCATCATGGCAACGGAAACATCCCGGCCAGTTCATGTGCCCCAAATCGTTGATGTACGTGCCCCAGGTGACGTCCATCTTGGGAAAAACATTGCGCGAATAAATGAGCTGCACCTCATGAATGGAGGCGTCGAGTTGCGCGCCCTGAGACGCCACGACGTTCGGATAATTGGCCTGATAAAAACTTTGCAACGTTCGCGCGATTTGCCTTTCAGCCGTCTGGCGGTCGGGATACGTAACTTTCAGGGCGGCCAGCGCCTGTTTCTTGAAGAACGGCAAATCGGTGCTGATTAGGCTGCGGGACATAGCCTGGTCGAGCGCGTCGCCCGGCAATTGGAACGTATGCGTGGGACGGTTGTGGCAGTCCATGCAGTCCATCACGCGATGTTCGCCTGCCGCAAGCTGCTCTGGCGTCACTTTCGTGTCCGTGGAATTGAACACGGTCGTCTTGCCGGATGGATCGGTGTAGGTAACTTGCGGGATCACTTGGCGCTTTTTATCGGTGGCGATATAGGTGATGCGCACGCCGGGATTCAGATGGTGGCCGTGAATTCCCTCCATCTCGGAACCCATCTGGCCGCCGACTTTCATCACCAGCACGGTGGTGGAGGATGTATTGTCCTTATCCTCGGCGTAGTGGTTGATCACCAAGATCGGATTGCCCAGAAATCGCTGCGGCCAATGACACTGCTCGCAGGTGGCGCGGGCCGGCCGCAGGCTTTCGACGGGCGAAGGGATCGGGCGCGGATAGTCGTGAAACGTTACGGCGAAAACCTGCTTGACGCCGGAAAGCTTGGAGCGGACGAACCACGATGCACCGGGACCGATATGGCATTGCACGCACTCGACCCGGGAATGCGGCGAATTGAGATAGGCCGTGTATTCGGGCTGCATTACAGTGTGGCAGGTGACGCCGCAGAAGCGCACCGAGTCCATGTATTGCACGCCGCGGTAGGCAGCCACGGTGAAGATGACGAGATTGATGATGGTGGCGTACGCAACCAGGCTTGCCGCCTTGCGAAAGCCAGGGTTGTTCAGATCGATCTGAGGATAAACAACCGGAAGTTCGCCGCGGGCGCGCAGGCGGTGATGCCTCCGCCATATGCCGATCGGCATCAAGATCAAACCGATCACGAATATGCCGGGAAGAATCAGGAAAAGAATAATTCCGGCGTAAGGATAGGCGACCGCGCCGCCGCCGACCGCAACCTCGAACACCCAAAACGCAATCATGGTGATTGCCGAGGTGGTGGTAAGTACGGCGCCGACCAAGGACAGCCAGTTTTGACCTAGAAACGCAGCGGGACGAATCCAAGAGGCAAGGCGGTTCGATAGGGTCAATCTTTGTTCCTCAGTCTATTGCCAGAGCGAGGCCGCGATGCGCTGAAAGCTCCGATCAAAGCTTCTAAAACCGGCGGAAATCACCAGCGCGACCGCGGTTCGCAGAATTCCGACGTTGGATTACGGCAGCAAGCAGCGGGGCTTGCGGCGGAAGCCGAAAAAGCTACTTCTTTCCGAGCTCGCGGATGAAGCTGACGAGTTCTTTGATTTGAGAGCCAGAGAGCTTGTCCTTGTACGCGGGCATGGCGGCTTTACCGTCCGCGATAATGTCGGTCAGCTGTTTGTCCGACTCCTTCTGCACTTCCGCAGAGGCCAAGGAACGAAGATGCATGCTTTTGCCGATGCCGGTATCACCCTTGCCATCGGCGCCATGACAAGCGGCGCAGCGGGATTTGTACAGGCTGGCGCCGCCCTGGCCAAAGATCGGCACCGCGAAGAGGAATGAGGCTGCTACGAGAGCGAGAAGCGTTCGACTGATCCGGGCGGTGGGATTCGTCATGAGATTCCTCAAAGATCCCTCCAGAAGACCAATAACCTAGCAGAACATATCATATAGGTCTTCGTGGCCCTACTTATATCGCTTCAGAAAGCGTAGCGGAACGAGAACGTGGCATTGCTGCCGTTGAAATCCTGCAGCGGAATCGTGGCCAAGCCGAATGGATTGGTTACGCCCGTCTCGGTGAAGCCATAGTAGTTCCACGCCATCTTGTAGCTGAAGCCGTTGTACACCTGGATCGTCACGGAGCCGTACGGCGTCAGGTAGTTGTAGTCCAGCGTGCCTGAGGGCGTGAGCGGATTCAGGAATATGGTGTTGCCCCGAACAAAACTGCCGCCGTATCCAAGTTCCGTGGTCACCCGCTTCGTTGGCCTCCACATAACGTCGGCATGCGCGAAATGATCCTGGCTGGCATAGGTGGACAGTGCCTCCAGTCCCGCAGAACCGACCGAAGCTCCGGGAATCGTGCACGCGGTCGTGTCAACGCCCGGAGGCGTGGCGATGGCCGAGCCGCTGGGTGATACCGAGTAGTTGAAGCAGATGTTGGACTGCGTGTAGACGTCCCAGTAGTTGTAGCCGAAGCTGACGGCGAGATTCGGATTCGGAGCGAGCATGACGCTGAAGGCGTACGTCCTGTCGTGTTCGAGATTGTTGACGGTATAGACGTTATCGCGATTCTCGTGAATGGCGAACATACCGTCCACATTGGCCCAAGCCGTTGGTGCGTAGGTGGCGTGCACTTGATAGGTTTGGACCTGACGGGGGTCGACGCGTGTGAACGAGTCCGTATTGTAGCCGTAGGTTATATCACCGCTGACGCGAAGCGCGTCAATCGGGCGAGCCATGATGCCCACGAGCAGGGCGTGCTCGTCGATACCCATCGTATCCACCGAGGGACCAGTGGTTGGGGCACCCGGGTTATAGGTAATCGAGCCGTCCGAATTCAGCGTGCAGGTGCTCGGGAGCAGGCCTCCGACAAGCGCGCAACTTCCGCGAGCCGCGAGATAATCATTCGTCGAGCTGGCCGTTGCGCCGCCGGGATAATAGATCAACAGCGTGTTGTAGCTAAACGCGGACTGGACGATCTGGCGGTGATCATAGAGGTAACCAATGGAGCCCGTCAGGCGCTGCGTAAAATCATACTGCAACTCGAACGTGTTCGACTTCATGTCCTGTTTCAGGAAATTCGCATTCACAGCGTTCGTGACGTCCGCGGCGGAAGATGCCGTATGGTTCGGGCACGTAAGCCCGCTGTAGTCGTTGCCGGCATTACAATTGGCCGCGAGAAACACGCCAATCGGGGCGCCAAGACCCGTTCCTGCCGTGGTATTCAAATACGGGTTCTGCGTGCTACTCCACAAGCTGGGAATACGCCAGTTATTAAACTGAAAGAAATCCTCGATACGGAATTTCTCCGTGACGGAGTACACGCCGGACCAATTGGCGTCCACCGCGACGCGCGTGTTGAGGACGGGCCCGCTAAATGCGCCGCCAGGGGAAGAGGTGCGCGTAAGCCAACCAATAAATTGTTCGCTCGTGTTCTGGATCTTGTAATTGGAACTGCTATAGGCAAGTGATCCAGACATATCGAACTTGCGAAAATAGGTGGATTCGAAACGTACCCGCTCGGTCGGCATGAACGTGCGCGCCGGCCCGACCTGATTGAAGGAGAGATAGCCGTTGCAATTTGCGTTGGCCGTGGGCGGCGTGGTGGATGCGTTCGTGATCGGAGCGGCACAGGGATTTACCGCCGCGGGAGTTTGCGTGCTCCACACCGGCCCCAAGTCGACAGGCGTTCCATCAGACAACTGATATCCGAACAATCCGGGACTGGTCGCGGCACTCAGTTGCGCGACGTTGTCCTCCTTGAAATAGTTGAGGAACTGATCGTAGGAGATCGTGGTGCGTGGCAAGAGGCGAAAGTCAACGCCGGCGCGGTAGTTATTGGTGGTGTAGCTGAAGGCTTCCGGAACCACCGGATACGTTCCGCCAATGTGACCGGTGAAGTAGCCGGGGCCCTCGTCACGAACGTGCGAAAAACCCAACCGGAACCGCACGCGGGACTGCGGGAGAAGCGTCAGATTGTAATCCTGCATCCGGCGAACGAGATCCAGAGAGTGCGGAGACGTCGTGACGGCGACCGCGGGGCTTGAGCAGTATGCCGGCGCGCCTTGAGGGTAGGTTACCGTAGGAGCGCCCACGTAGCAGCCAGTCGTCAACGAACCCGGAGGGTTCAGCGCCGCCGGATTGAGCGGGTTGGCCCAGAGGTTGTAATCCCAGAAATTCTTATGGCGCCGAAAAGCGAAATCGAAATCAAACCACTTGTTTTTGTCGATGTGCAAACGAGAGACGTCGTCCGGGTCGCCGCCGTAGCCGAAGTTGCTGAAGTGCAAATTGTCGAACAACAGGCCCTCATGGTTCAGGGAACGCATGTCCAGCGTGTAATCAAACAGGCGAACACCCGAACCCAGATTCACGAACGTGTTGTACGTGTCCATGTTGCCATTCATCTCGCTGGCGCGATATCCGAACTCGATGGTCTGCTGCACATTATAATTGCCAGAATCGACACCCTTACTCTGAGCGCTCCCATCCTGTGCGCGGCCCAGCGGACAGAACGACAGCGTAACCAACAGCACCAACCCAAGTTGGAACAGCCGTCGGCGATTGTTCATAGCCCTTCCCCCTAACCTTTCCGAACTTGCTCACGTTCTGCCGGGTTTCCCCCGGATTTGAGTGTTCGTCGTCCAGCTCCCGCGATTCGGCCCTCCGCGTTCCTACTGGAAAAAGTAGGGACTATAGTTCGAGCCGTGAATCTGGCTGTGACACTGAATGCACGACTGGTAGAGCGAAGCCTCGTTATGGAATGACGGCGCGCCCGGCGCCGAGCTGAAGCTCGACGTCGTATGGCACTGCAGGCATAGCAGGTTCACATTGCTAAGCTTTAGCATGTGCGGATTGGGCCCTCCATGAACCTCATGGCAGGCCGTGCAACCATCCACTTTCACCACCGCATGCTCGTAGACGAACGGACCCTGCTTATCCATGTGGCACTTGAAGCAGACGGCGTCCAACGTGGAACCCATGCGCACCTGCTTCGGCCCCTCGGTTCCGTGTGGGTTGTGGCAATCCGTGCATTGAATCAAGCCCTCGTTCACACGATGGTGGAAGGGCATGCTGAACTGCGCTCTCTTGTCCACATGACAGCCGTAGCACAACGTCGGCTGCGGCTTGGCGAGCAGGTACTCCGCCGTGGTTGCGTGATGGATTGAATGGCAAGAGGTGCAAGGCACGCCGTTTTCCGTGTGGATTGACTTGATCGTATTCATGTGCTGCGGACCGCCGGCGTGGCAGGCCAGGCAGCGCTCGGTAATTTCCTTCGCGGAGTGCTTGGAGAAAACGTAAATCTCACTCACGTCGCCGCCGTCGGCCACGTGGGCCCCGCCCGGCCCGTGGCACGCTTCGCAGCCCTGATGCGACGGGCCCTCCCGAGTGTTCAGTGTCGTCTTCCAGTGCGGCGTCTTCTCCCAGGAGTTGTAGATATCCTCGTGGCAGGCCTTGCACACTTTCGAGCCCACGTAGCCGGATGCTTGCGGAGCTTTCGCGGACGCCGCGGCAGCGGCAGGCGCGGCGGATACTCCCTTGGAATCGCCGCTTTTCTGCTGTGCCGACGCCGGAAGAGTGCACACAAATACAAACAGGACGGCCGTCAAAAAACCGGTCACTTTGGAAAATCTAATGTGCATCATCGGCCTTCCCTTAGGGCCATATCACCGCCCATTGTGGAGAATAGATGCAAATGAATGAGTGGAAACATATCGGTAAAAGGTCAAATCGTCTGTGATTGTGGTCACACCAAATGCTCTTTTATCATTATGTTTTGAAGCGCGTGGATTTGCCACCGGGGGCTCATCCACTCGCATCGGCTGCGTTGCATTTATCAGCAAACCTTCTTACTAGCTAGTTAAACCCGCCCGGGCGCGAAGCGCCGGCTGCCGCGGAGGCCCGAAATATCCTGCGGCAGCAACACCGGCAATTCAAGACGTTAAGATCCGCTGTCAAGACTTGATCTTGCCGCCATAAACCATTTGCAATCGTCTATTTCTTAAAAGTGCGAACGAACGCGATGATATTCGCAATGTCTTTCTTGCTGACATCCTTTACCGGTTTCATTTTGTTTTTGCCGTGCTCGATGAGCTGCGCCATTTCGGCGTCGGTGAGGGACTGCGCTTCTTTACCCCCTAGCGGAGGGAACTTAACCTTCATGAGCTCCGCCGCCGACTCCTTGCCGTTCCCATCGGCGGCATGGCACGTGGCGCAGTGCGCCATATACGCCTCCTTGCCCTGCTTGGCATTGCCATGTGACTGAGCGAAAGCGGCCGGCGCCGCGGCGCAAATTACGAACGCGGCAACAGCTGTGACGATTTTCATTTTCCGAACCTCCTTGGCTACTCCTGCGGCTTTGATTCGATCTTGCGGATCACCAGCACGATTCCCAGCAAAACCAGCAACGAAATCACCAGCGAAATTACGAGCCCTTCGCGTCGATACAGCGCTTCGGCAAGAGCTTTCTGGCCGGCCTTGTACGTTGCTTCCGTGACTTTCAAGCCGGCGTTGACATTTTCATCCACCGCCTTGAGCTCCACGGTGTGGATAGAGACACGCGCCTTGGTGAGGTCATCTTGCGCCTGATTCAGATCCAACTGCGCCGGGCCGACTTCGACGCCGGCTTGTTCAGCGCGGCCCAGGATCGCGCGAGAGCGCGCGATGGACGTATCCAGCTTGACGAGCTGCGCGTGGATTTTCGAGGCTGCCTCGTAACCGGGTTCGCCGGTGGAATGGCACTTGATGCACACCGCACCCTTGTCGATGCCGATGAATGCGTCGGTAGGATGTTGGATTCCGTGATTCGAATGGCACGTGACGCAGCCCGGAAGGCCCATGGAACTGAAAGCATCCTTGTGTGGACCGGAATCAAACAACTGCGCCTGAAAGACGTGACATGTAGAGCACACGTTGACCACGGAGTCGACTCCCGGCGGCGCGGCGCCGTGGCTGCCGTGGCACGTGGAGCACGTGGGCGCGCTCAGATCGCCTTTGTCGACTAAATCCGCATGATGCACGCTGCCGTTGTACAGGGCGAGCTGATCGGTGGGGATCTTGTATGGCTTCATGTACTCGGCGTTGGCGTGGCATTTGCCACAGGTCTGCGCCACATTGGTCGGATAGACGCTGGAGCGCGGGTCATTGAGCGGCAAAATATCGTGAACGCCGTGGCAATCCACGCAGACGGCGACTTTGTCGTCGCCCTTCGCAAGCCTCTGGCCGTGGATGCTGGTGAGATATTGCGAATACTGGTCGGTGCGCAGCGAAGGATTGAAGCTTCGCATGTAGGCGGCGTTGGCGTGACACTTGGCGCAGAATGCAGGAATTTGCGCGCGAGTCGGAGAATCCTTGAAACCGCTCGCGGGGCTCATGGATACATCCATGTCCTCGGAAGTCGGATTGCCTCCGTGGCAGGTGGTGCACACGATCCCCTTCTGCGTGTGAACGCTTTGCGCAAATCCAGCGGGATCGACGTGGAGCGGAGGGTCGAGCTTGGAATGGCAATCGAGGCAAGAATTTTTCGTTTGCGCGAAAAGCGACGGAACGAAAAGGAAGACCAAGGCGCAAACCAGCCACGCAAGGGGAAAAAGCGCGCGCGGCGCGGGATCTCTGCCGACGAAGCTTCGGTACCGGACGGATTCATTCTTCGGTCGCACGCCGAGCCGCCTCCGATTTCCCTTCATTCCAAATCACCCACTTCACTTCGCCAAATATGCGTACACCGTCATGCCCACAAAGTAAGCCAGCGCGAAAACGCCTACACCCGTAATCCAACGCTTTCCGCGGCCGTTCTTGCCGTTGTCAAAGAAGGGCAAACAAGTCCACACAGCGGCGGCAACCCCGAACAGCAGCACGCCGATCAAATCACCGGCGAACGGCCCGATTTTTGCGGGCAGAAAGCGCAACGTCTGAAACATGAACATGAAGTACCACTCCGGCCGAATGCCCGCCGGCGCGGAAGCGAAGAGGTCCGCCTTTTGCCCCAGCTCCCACGGCTTGAACGCAGCCAGGCATCCGAGAGCGGCCAGAACAACGTACCAAGCCATCAATTCGCGCAGGAAAAAGTTGGGGAAGAAGCGAAGTTCGCGGGCTTTTTCCGGATGCTCCTTCGTTTCCGCTTCCACGCTCGGCGGCACGCTCATTCCGAAGCGCTGTACCAGGAGCAAATGCAAGCCGATGAACATGGTCGCAAGGCCCGGCAGAATGGCGACGTGAATTCCGAAAAAGCGGGTCAGCGTGGCGCCGGTCACGTCTTCTCCACCGCGCAGAAAGACCAGCATCCAGTGACCGATGTATGGAACTTGCGCGGTCATATTGGTGCCGACTTTGGTGGCAAACAGAGAAAGCATGTTCCACGGCAGCAGATATCCGCTAAAGCCAAAGCCCATGACGAGAAAAAGCAACATCATGCCGCTCAGCCAGGTCAGCTCTCGGGGCTTGCGATAGGACTTGAGGAAAAACACGCTGAACATGTGCGCGATGGCCGTCAAAATCATGACGTTCGCGCCCCAGGAGTGAATCGAGCGAATCAGCCATCCGAACGGAACCCGCGTCATGATGTACTGCACACTTTCAAAGGCGCCGTTCGGCGTGGGCCGGTAGTACATCAACAAAAGAATTCCGGTAACGACTTGAATGCCGAACAAGAACAGCGTCATGCCGCCGAGGAAATAGAAGTAGGAAAACCGATGAATGGGAACGGTCTTGTGGCGGACAAACGCCATCAGCTCGTCCCATCCAAAGCGTTCGTCGAGCCAGTTACGAAGATTGGTGGATGCGCTCATCAGCTGTTCTGCGCCCTCTGCACGTAGACATCGTTGCCCTTTACGACCACGGTGAACTCTTGCAAGGGGCGCGGCGGAGGGCCGCTGATATTGGCGCCATCGACCGAATATTTCCCGTTGTGGCACGGGCACCAAACTTCGTTCAGATCGGGTCGGTACTGGACGGTACATCCCAGATGAGTACATACCGCCGAGAGCGCGTGGTATTTTCCGTCCGCGGCGAGAATCAAAAGAGCAGGGCGGTCCGCGAATGGAAAAATCTTCCCGGAATTCGGCTTCAATTCGCCGACGTGAGCGGCCACCACCAAATCGGGACCAAGGTTGGCGTGCTGCGGGGGAATCAAATATCGAATGACGGGATAAAGGAACGAGGCGAACGAAGCCGCAACGCTCGTCCCCAGGAAACATTCCAGAAAACGCCTGCGCGCCGGCTTCGCCGATTGCGTGGCGCTCAAATCATCCGAAGTTGGTCCAGTGTCTCGACGCACGTTGCCCCATAGTACGAAACGCTTCGGCGACCTAAAGCTTCGGCCGAAAACGCTCGGATTGGTGCCCGGAATGCCGGGCGCTTCTACGTGTCACTTCTGATCTAAGGATGATTACAAATAAAATTCTAGGTGATTGTCGGCAAAAACATCTCACCTGTCTGTGACAACAATCACAGATGTCACAAGCATTACAGTTGTGACATGTAACACAATTCGCCTCGTTGATGAATGCGGAAACTTCCATGCGAACGCGGCGGCGCCGCCGATCATCGCCAGACCGCAGCATTCAGATTCTCTTCCGGCGAGCGCACAACGCTCGGCCAATCGGCGATTCGTTTCAGGGCGTCGAGGTGGACGATCGTGAGCAGAGAACGCGTCAGCTGCAAAATGCCCCGTTTCTTGAAGCGCGAAAGCAGGCGCGTGACCGTCTCGCGCGAAACCCCGATGCGCTGCGAGATGTCCTCATGCGTAAGATCGAGCGCCAGGCGAATCGGCGCGCGGCAGCCGTTGCGCGGCGGGCACAGCGACAAAAGAAAGCGCGCGAGCTTTTGCTCGACCGAGTCGGTCAGCCAGAAACTCTCCACGTCGCGCAGCGTGGAATACAGCATCCGGCTCACCAGCTGCGCGGCGCGCAAACCGGCCTCGCCGGTTTGCCGCAGGTGCCGGAGCAGATCCTCGCGCGCCACAAAGCGAGCGGTGGCCGGCTTGACGATTTCGGCGGTGGCTTCGTGCGGGAGCCCCAGGATCGCGGCGGGAAGGCCGAGCACCGTCTGCGGGCCGAAAAATCCGAGGATCAAGGATTTTCCGCGTCCGGAGCAAATCGTCAGCTTCACACAGCCATTCTCGATGAGATACACGCCGGAGGCCGTCTGCCCCCCGATGAAAAGCAGCGAGCCCCGGCTGTAGACGGTTTCGCAGCGTAGAGTTCGCGAGCGGGCCCAAGTCACCGGCCCGAAGAGCGTGGATGAAAAGAGCGGAATCGGTTCCGTGGTGGCGGCCGAATTCAATTTCGGAACTGACCGGTTTCCCAAAGTGGGAGCGCGGCGCTCCGCTGCGATCCTCAGTTGAGCAGGATGTTTGGCCATTCCCCGCCGTGTTCGACCAATAAATTGCCCCGCCTCTATTGCTTGCGCGAGACAGGTCGGAAGTGACTTTCCCCGGGTGGCCGCCAGCACAAGAATCTGACGGTCGTGGCTGCGAGTGGTGCAAGGCGAGGGCCATCGCGAGATTGCTAGGGAAACAAAATCACGCGTAGTTTCGGATAAGTGAATTAAGACCGGATCCATGCGGGGCTCCACCTGGTAGGAGAGCCGCGGGCGAGGTTGCGACAGATCAGCCTTAAACGATGGTGCCGGAGGAGGGAGTCGAACCCACACGGCCTTGCGGCCAACGGATTTTGAGTCCGCCGCGTCTGCCATTCCGCCACTCCGGCTTCATTGCTTCAGGTGTGCAGACAGCTGCAGGCAGGTTAGCATGCCGGGATTGCGGCGCTCAAGCGGGACGCGAGCATCCCTGCGTTTCACGTCCCGGCGGAGCGGGAGCCGCAGTCGAGCGGCGGCGCTCAGCCGATGCGCTTTATTCGGCTGCGCGCAAAAAATTGCGGACCGGATTTCGCGTTGGGAGGCCCTCAGCCGCGCGCGCTGAGGGCTTCCCGGCCTCAGGGGCGTCCGGCGCGCTTCGATCGCTCTCGGGGCATTGTGAAGCTTCACAGGCTATTCCTACACGCCGCCCCAACCTCAAAAACAGCTCCGCACTTGCCCCTGGCGCTAAGTCCTTTATGGAGGCGATTTCACGAGTATCCGAAAGACGGCTGGGCGCGTCTAAACGTCCTGAATGCGCGATCCGCATCGCAAGGAGGCAATATGCGAAGATTCGCTTTGTGTTGTGCCGCTGCCGTTCTGGGCCTTCTGGTGTTTCCTGCGCCGAGCCGCGCGCAGATGGGAATGGGTGGAAAGCCGCTGAGCCCACCAGCCAAAGCCGAGTGCAAATTCTCCGACGGCAAGACGATTCACGTGGCCTACTCGAGCCCGCGGATGCGCGGACGCAAGATTTTCGGCGGGCTGGTGCCCTACGGCAAAGTCTGGCGCGCCGGCGCGAATGAAGCGACGACGTTCGACATCGATGCGAATCTGGTGGTGGGCGGCACGGACGTCCCGGCCGGAAATTACACCCTCTTCACCCTTCCGAACCCGGATTCCTGGAAGCTGATCATCAGCAAGGAAACCGGCGAATGGGGCATTCCCTATCCCGGCGCAGAGCACGATTTCGCGCGCATTCCGATGCAGGTTTCGAAGCTGCCTGCGCCGCTGGAAGATTTCACGATTCACTTCGACCAGACCGGCGATGCGTGCACGATGCATCTGGACTGGGAGACCACGCGGGCTTCGATCAAAATCACCGAGAAAAAGTAAGGCGCGGCTCTTCAGGCAGGCTGCGCACCGCGCGCACGGGCGCGGACTCCGTGCTCGTCGGGATTGACGATGGCGCGGAAGACGCGTCCGCGGCCGATCACATGGTCGCCGGAACGCGCTTCGACATCGAAAACAAGAAAGCGCCCTTTATATCCGGCGAACCGGGCCCAGGCCAGCACCGAAGCACCCGGCGCGACCGCCTTCAGGTGATCCACTTCGATGCGCGTGCCGACGGTGATGAATCCGGGCGGCAATTCCGGCAGAACCGCGAGCACGGTGGCGTGCTCCATCAGTCCGATCATCGACGGGGTTGAAAACACCGGCGGCAGGTCGGGGTTTATGTGCTGGATAGTCGATTCGCGCGTGACCACGCGCTCGACCGTGGCTTCAAGGCCGATCGGCAGCTTGAGCGCAGGCATGACTTTCGCGGCTTTGCGGGCGCGCCGCGGAGCGCGCTTGCGTGCGCTCTGGCGCCGGATTTTTCGGCGGGATTTCACGGCAGCGGCTCGCGCCCGCCGGCGGGATACGGCGCGGGCGTAGCGCCGCGCGAACCGTTCACGACGCTGCGCACGATTTCCACGAACGTGACGCCCAACTGGTCCCACAAGCGGCCCTTCAGGCCGCGGTAATCCTGCGAGCCGCTGAAGACGTCGCGAATCAGTTCGCGGAACGCCGGCGAGTAGTTCAGAAGCTGCACCATGCGCGTGGTGATCGCGCCTCCCAGGAAATTGCCGCAGAAAAGCTTGCGCGCGAATCGCGCTGCGAATTCCAGGTCCGCGGAAAATGCGGCGCGCAGCCGCTCTGGATAAGCCTGAGGCTGTCCTTCCACGAGCGCCTGCGCTAGCAGATCGCCGGAGCGCAGCGCGTAATAGAGCCCCTCGCCGGTGATCGGATCGACGCATGCGGCCGCGTCTCCGGCCATGGCCCAGTTTGCGCCCGAGATTTTGCGGCGCTTGATGGTGTGCTCGCTCGGCGAAGGCAGTACGTGGCTGTAGAGCCGCGCGCCCCGCATGGGAATTTTTTCGGCGCGCATAAAATCATCCAGATAGCCGCGCAGCTGCTGGCTGGAACTTTGTCCCATCTTGGCGCAGATGCCCACGGAAAGATGATCGGAGCGCGGGAAAGACCAGATGTAGCCCTCGAATTCGCGAAGGAATTTCACTTTGATGATGTCTTCTTCGGTGGGAACGAAATAGCCGAGGGTCAGTTCCAGATCGAGCTTGCCGAGCGCGGTAGTCTCGGGCAGCAACTGATTGCGCGCTCCCGCCGCGAGCACCACGAAATCGGATTGAGAGTTTTCGCCTCCGGCGGTGAGCCGCACCTGCGGGCCGGACGTTTCGACGGACGTGACGCGCGAACGCACCACCCTGCACCCGGCAGCCACGGCGCGGTCGAGCAGCAGCCCGTTGAGCACTTTGCGCGCGTAGATGACGATCGGGTGGCTCATTTCGAAGCGCGCGCGGTGCCCGCCGCCGGAAATCAGCTCCGCGGTGCGGACGATTTTTTTCGGCTGTGGCGCGTCGAGCAGAAAAGGATAGGCTTGGATCGCTTTGTGCGTCAGGCCGCCACCGCAGGGCTTTTCCCAGGCGAGGCGCTCGTCAAAAATGGTGACTCGAAAGCCTTGGCTCGCCAGCCGCTCGCCGCACAAGGCGCCGGCCGGCCCTCCGCCTACGATCGAGATATTTTGCATAGCGCGGTCATGGTCCCGTGTGAAAATTCTATCAATATCTGTATCTGTGGAAAGGCGCCGAAACGATCAGGCCGGGAGTATACCACCGAACGCAACGGCAGTCGGTGCGGGCGCTGTTGAAAGCGTAACGACTTGACGCCACGGGAGACGGACCCGCGAACGCGCCGGATTCCTCGCTGCGTCCGCGGCGAATCCGACTCACATGCTAGAATGAAGTGCTCGGCCGTTCCTGCCGGAGCGCGCCGAGGGACATACGTTTGGGACAGGCCGTCTCGCCACGTGAACTGATTTCCCGCCGGGGGGAGTGGAAACGCACCGGCCAGGGAGTGGTGTGCGCGTACGGCGCGTTCGACCTGCTTCACCCCGGCCACATTCGACTTCTCGAACAGGCGCGCGACTTGGGCGATGTGCTCGTCGTTGCGGTGCAATGCGATGCGTCGGTGCGCGCCGCCGCTGCGAATGCGGAACGGCCCATCACGCCGGCCGCCGAGCGCGCCGAAATTCTGGCTGCGCTCGATGCAGTCGATTACGCCGCTGTAACCGATGAGGCGCCGGCAGAATTTCTGCACCAGCTCCGGCCGGATGTTTTCGTTTGTGGCGACGAAACGGACAGCCAGGCAATTCCCGGCGCCGCAGACTCGCTGGACCGTGACCTTTCGGAGATTGGCTGCAAGGTCGTGCGCGTTCCGATCGAACCCGGATATTCCACCTCGCGACTGATCGAACGCATTTCCGGACACCGCGCATGATTCTTCCTCTGGTTTCCGAACTGCTGGCGCGAATCGCGCGCCGGCCCGCGATCGAGGAAGCCTGCGACCGGCTTCGCCGCAATCTCGGCGAAGTGCGCCTGGCGGGCCTGACGGATTCGGCGAAAGCGCTCGCGGCGCCGCTGATTTTCCAGGAGCTGGGACGCCCGGCGATTGTGGTGGTCGAGTCGAACCAGCACGCTGAGGCATTGGTCGAGCCGATGCGCTGGTTTTATCGCGCAATTACCGGCAAGCCGGAGCGGCGCGTGGAATTTCTGCCCGCGCTGGATGTCTCGCCCTACGAAAACCGCTCGCCGCACGGCGAAATCTCCGAAGATCGCGCCGTGGCGCTATGGCGGCTGGCAACGGGCGAAGCCGATCTGCTGATCGCGCCGGTGGAAGCGGCATTGAGCCGCATGCGCGAGCCGCAATTTTATCGCGGCCTGGCGCGCACCATCGCCCGCGACGAATCGATCGCCCACGAAGATTTGATCGGGTTTCTGGCGTGGGCCGGTTACGAGCGGCACACCACCTGCGAGATGCCGGGGCAGTTCGCCGTGCGCGGGGGCATCATCGACGTGTTCTCGCCCGAAACGCCGCAGCCGGTGCGCATCGAGCTGCTGGGCGACACGATCGAATCGATCCGCGCATTCGATCCCAATACGCAGCGGTCCACCAATCCGATGGAGCGCGCGCTGCTGCTGCCGCTGACGGAATTTCTACGCCACGCCGAAGTGCTGGAGCATCAGCGCGTCGCGCCCTCTTCCGGGCGCGAGGACGATGCGCCGCCGGCGGCGTTTTACCCCGGCTGGGAGTTTCGCGAAATCTCGCGCGAGGATCGCAAGGCGGTGCTGTTCGATCTGGCCGCCGATCCCGTGGTGATTCTGGACGAGCCCGCGGCTCTCGACGAAGCGATCAAGAACTACCGGGCGGGCTTGCAGGAGGCGTTTGACGCAGCCGAAGACCCGCGCGCGGAGACGCCCGACCGGTACATCCTGAACGAAGACGAATGGTCGCTGGCGCTGCAGCTCTTTCCGCGGCTCGGAATCGAACATTTGGCGATGGGCCACGAAGAATCGGCGCCGCTCGCCGTGCAAACGCAGCCGACCACGCGTTATCACGGCAACGTGGCCGCGTTTATCTCCGAAGTGCGCGGAAGACTCGGCGGGGGCGATCAGGTGATGGTGACGGCGGCGAGCACCGGCGAACTGGAGCGCTTCGCCGATATTTGCCACGAGTACGAATTGCCGTACCGCATCGGCGAACTGGAAGAAAACACCACCGTGACGCGGCTCGCCGAAGAAAGCACCAGCGGAAACAGGCCGGCGATGGTGCTGGCGAAGGCGCCTCTTGCCGAAGGAATTTCGATTCCCGAAGCGCAGCTGGTCATCTACGGCAACGCCGATCTTTTCGAGAAAGTGGGACCGCCGCAGCGTCCGCGTTCGCGGCCGAAGACGGCGACTTTTTTCAGCGACTTTTCAGATTTGAAGCCGGGCGATTACGTGGTGCACGTCGATCACGGCATCGGGCAGTTCGAGGGCTTGCGGCAGGTCTCCGTGGAAGGAGCGAACGGCGAATTCATGCTGCTGAAGTACGCGGGGGACGCCAAACTGTACGTCCCGCTGGCGCGCCTCGACCTGATTCAGAAGTACAACTCGCTCGGCGATGTGGCGCCCACGCTCGACCGGCTGGGCACAGGCACGTGGGAAGCGCGCAAGTCGCGCGTGCGCAAGTCGGTGAGCGACATGGCCGAGCAGCTTCTGGCGCTCTACGCCGAGCGCAAGATGACGCCCGCCTACGTGTTCCCCGCCGATTCCAACTGGCAGCGCGAGTTCGAGGACGCGTTCGAATTTCAGGAAACGCCCGATCAGCAGAAAGCCATCGACGACGTGAAGCGCGACATGGAATCGAACGTGCCGATGGACCGGCTGCTCTGCGGAGACGTGGGCTACGGCAAGACGGAAGTGGCCATGCGCGCCGCGTTCAAAGCCGTAGCCAACGCGAAGCAGGCAGCGGTGCTGGCGCCGACCACGGTGCTGGCGTTCCAGCACTACGAGACGTTTCGGCGGCGCTTCGCGGCTTTCCCGGTGCGCATCGAAATGCTCAGCCGCTTTCGCACGGAAAAAGAGCAGAAGAAGACGCTGGAGGAGCTGGAAGCCGGAAAAGTGGACATCGTGATTGGCACGCACCGGCTGCTCTCGCGCGACGTGAAGTTCCACGACCTGGGCGTGCTGATCGTCGACGAAGAGCAGCGCTTCGGAGTAGCGCATAAAGAGCGCCTGAAGGAAATGCGCAAAAACGTGCATGTGCTGACCATGTCCGCCACGCCGATTCCGCGTACGCTGCACATGTCTCTGGTGGGCCTGCGCGACATGAGCGTGATCGAAACGCCGCCCAAAGACCGGCTGGCGATTCAGACCACCGTCGCGCCGTTCACGGAAACGCTGGTGCAACGGGCCATCAAAGAGGAGATGGACCGCGACGGGCAGGTCTTTTTCGTTCACAATCGAGTGGAGTCGATCGCATCGATGGCCACGATGGTGATGCGGCTGGCGCCGCAGGCGCGCGTGGTGGTTGGGCACGGACAGATGCGCGAGACGGAACTCGAAAAAGTGATGCTGAAGTTCGTGCGCGGCGAGGCGGATATTCTGATTTCGACCACCATCGTCGAAAACGGGCTGGATATTCCACGGGCCAACACGATCATCATCAACCGCGCGGACCGCATGGGGCTTTCGGAACTGTACCAGCTTCGCGGACGCGTGGGACGATCGAATCAGCGCGCCTACGCGTATCTGCTGGTGCCGGCGGACGTGACGCTTTCGGCCATCGCGCGGCAGCGGCTGGCGGCTCTGAAGGAATTCAGCGATCTGGGCGCGGGTTTCCGCATCGCGGCGCTCGACTTGGAATTGCGCGGCGCGGGAAATCTGCTGGGGCGCGAGCAGCACGGGCATATCGAGGCGGTCGGTTTCGACATGTACTGCCAGATGCTGGAGCGCGCCGTGGCCGAGCGCAAAGGCGAAGCCGTCACGCCGGAGCGCCGCGCCACGCTCAATTTGGGGCAGGAAATCCGCATCCCACCCGAGTACATCGAGAACGAGAATCTGCGGCTGCGCATCTACAAGCGCATCGCGGAAGTGGCGACGGACAAGGAACGCGACGAAACGCGCCGCGAGCTGGCCGACCGGTTCGGGCCGCCGCCTCCGGCCGTCGAAAATCTCCTCGATTACGCGGTGCTGAAGGCGCTGGCGGAAAAATTACTGGTAGCATCCGTGGACCGCCGCGGAGACCAAATCGGCATCAAATTCTACGACGACACTCCGGTGGGTCCGGAGCGCGTGGTCAAAATGGTGCGCAAGCGGCGCGATGTCCGCATCGATCCAAGCGGCGTGCTATGGGTTGGGGCCAAGGGCAAGGGCGGGGCGCTGGAGGCGGTGAGAAACGTGTTGCTCCAGCTGCAATCGCAGGGATAGACTTTCGGGAGAGTTTTCGTCATGAAGACACGCAAATTTCCTTGGATTATTGTGCCCGCCCTTGGGGCGGCGTTGCTAATCGCGCCTCCGCCCTCGCGCGCGCAGGAGCATGGCAAGATTATCGAAGAGATCGTCGCACGCGTGAACGACCGCATCATCACGCTTTCCGACTACGACAAGGCCCTGGCGTCCTTGCCGCAGGACGTGCGACAGGATTGCCAAGGCTGCACGCAGGATCAGATTCAATCGAAACTGGCGGAGAAACAGAAGGATTTGCTGCGCGACATGATCGACCAGCAATTGCTGATCGAGCGCGCCAAGGACATGGGTCTCGATGTGGAGACCGACCTGGTAAAGCGGCTCGACGATATCCGCAAGAAGGATAACTTCGCCACTATGGCGGATTTTCAAAAGGCCGTCGAGCAGTCCGGGCTCAACTGGGAAGACTACAAGTCGCAAATGCGCGACCAACTGCTCGAGAACAAGGTGATTCAGCAGGAAGTCAGCAGCAAGGTCGATATCGGCAATGAGGAAGTGCGCAAATATTATGACGAGCACAAGAGTGATTTCGTCCGTCCCGAGGAAGTGGACCTCTCCGAAATCTTCCTGAAGACCGAAGGCAAAACGCCCGCGCAAGTTGCCGCCATCACGAAACAAGCCGACCAATTGCACACCCGGATCGAAAACGGCGAGGATTTCGCGGCGCTGGCCAAGCGCTATTCGGAAGGGCCCGCCAAGGACGATGGAGGCGAACTCGGCGAGTATCAGCGTGGGCAGCTGGCCAAGACGCTTGAGGACGCCGTCTTCAAGCTGGACAAGGGCGGCATCACGAATGTGATCCAGACCCAAACGGGGTTCATCATCCTGAAGGTCAACCAGCATTATGACGCCGGATTGCAGCCGCTGGACAAAGTCGAAAACGACATCACCAACCGGCTCTACGCGAAGAAGATGGAGCCCGCGCTGCGGGATTACCTCGAACAGCTGCGCGAGGAAAGTTATATCCGCCTCCGCGCCGGCTATAAGGACACCGCGGCGGTGGCCGGCGGTTCGGTGGTCGAGGAGGTTCCCGCAACGCCGGACGCCCCGGAAAAGAAAAAGGGCAAGAGGCACCTGCCACTGCCAAAAATGGACAACGAATGAAGACGCATTACGTGGCCGATCTCGCGGATGGGCAGATCGTCACGTCGCTGTACCTCGTCCGTGAGAAAGAGATCCGCACCTCGGCGCGCACCGGAAAATCGTGGCTGGAGTTGAATCTGGCGGACCGCTCCGGGTCGATCCCCGCGAAGATGTGGGACAACTTCGAGGCCATCGCGAAAACGTTTGAGCGCGACGACGTGGTGCGCGTGCGCGGTCGCGTGAAGCTCTACAACGACCGCAAGGAATTGACGCTCGAGCAGATCGTTCCGGCGGCCGAAAAGGATTACGAGCTCGCCGACTTTTTGCCGCACACGAAATACAACGTCGAAGAGCTTTACACCGAACTGCGCGCGGCCGTTGGCGGCATGAAAAACCCCTGGCTGCAAAAGCTGCTCGCGTGCGTGGTGGACGATCCGGAAATCGCGCCGCGGCTGAAGCGCGCGCCCGCGGCGATGACCATGCACCACGCGTACCTCGGCGGATTGCTGGAGCACACCGTCAGCCTGGTTGGCCTGGCCAACGCGGTGTGCGCTCACTATCCGGAACTGGACCGCGATCTGCTGCTGACGGGAGTCGTGCTCCACGATATCGGCAAGCTCGAAGAACTGCGCTATGCGCGCGGCATCGAATATTCGGACGAAGGCCGCCTGCTAGGCCACATTGCGATCGGTGCGATGCTGGTGCGCGAGAAGTGCAAGAGGATTGAGCGGTTTCCGGCGCCGCTGCGCGTGATGGTGGAGCACTTGATCCTGAGCCATCACGGCTCGCACGAATTCGGCTCGCCTTCCCTGCCGCAATTTCCGGAGGCCGTGGCGCTCCATGCCATCGACGATCTGGATTCGAAAATGGCCGGAATGCGCGCGACGCTGGATCTTGCCTCCGGCGCCGCCGCCGCGCAGGTTTGGACGGAGCGCAACCCATCGCTGCGCCGCGCACTGTTGCGCGGAAAAGAGTTTCTGGCCGGCGGCGGGCAGCCGGTCCCGGTAGCTGCGACGAATTCCCCGGCGCAGCCCGTGAGCAAAAAGGCGTAAAGATGGAGCAAGAACGCGAGCAGACGAACGAGCTGATTGTCGAACGCGCTCATGGGCCGCGCCGCTCCGTGCTCGATCTCGCTCCGCTCGAGCTCGATTGCATGAACACGCTCTGGCCCCTGGGCGAGGCCACCGTGCGGGAAATTCGCGACCGCCTGGCGGAGCGCCGCGCCCGCGCCTACACCACCATCATGACCATCATGGACCGGCTGACGCGCAAGGGCATCGTGGAGCGGCGCAAAGTCGGCAGGAAATACGTCTACCGCGCGAAACTCAGCGCCCAAGAAGCGCGCGCACACGCGCTCATCCAGGTGCTGGAGAATTTTTTCGGCGGCTCGAAAGAGCGCATGCTGGCGCAGCTCGATGCCGTATGGTCGAGCCGTGACGCTTCCGAACACGAAACTCACGACGAGATCAACGCCGCAGCAATCCAGCGCTAACTTACCCGTATGCCCGCAGCTACATTACCGGCCAATCTGAAAGTTCGCGGCAACGTGATTCGCCCGGCCACAATTCTGGCGCCCATGGCCGGCGTGACGGACACTGTCTTCCGCCGCACCATTCGCGCGCTGGGCGGCTGCGGCCTGATCATGACGGAGTTCACCAGCGCCGAGGGCCTGACGCGCAAAGCGGCGCGCATGCTGCACTACCTCTATTTCGATGAAGACGAGCATCCCATCGCCGCGCAGATTTTCGGCTCCGATCCGGACGCGATGGCTTCGGCTGCGGCGCTGACCGAGGACCTGGGCTTCGATCAGATCGATATCAACCTGGGCTGCCCCGTTAAAAAAGTGGTCAAGTGCGGAGGGTCCGGGCTGCTGCGCGACCTGCCGCACCTCGAAAAGCTATTTCGCGCCGTTCGCGCGGCGGTGCGCATGCCCCTGACTATCAAGATTCGCTCGGGTTGGGACGAAAACAGCATCGTCGCCGTGGACGTGGCGCGCATGGCCGAACAGATCGGCATCGAGGCCATTGCCGTACATCCTCGGACGCGCATGCAGGGCTACGCCGGATCGGCGGACTGGAACGTCATTCGCGCGGTCAAGGAAGCGGTGCGAATTCCGGTGATCGGCAACGGCGACGTGCGCACGCCGGAAGACGCCGTGCGCATGATCGCGGAAACGGGATGCGACGCGGTGATGATCGGGCGGGCGGCTTCGTCCAACCCGTGGATCTTCCGGCAAATCGAAGATTACGTGAACACCGGACGCTACGATCAGCCCACCGAGGCGGATCGCTACCAACTGCTGTCCGGATATTTTCGCAGCCTGATCGCCAGCGAGATGCCGGACGCGATCGGGAAAATGAAGCAGTTCGCCACTTATTTCACGCACGGCGTGCGCAACGGCGGCGAATTACGGCACGCCGTCCACCACTCGCACACCGCCGCCGAAATCCTCGACTGCGTGGACGCGTTTTTTGCGCGCCCCGCGGCCTCTTCCGCCGATTAGCCTTTACTCAGGCTTTGCGGCGCCGCTGGCGATGGCGTTGTCGAATAGCTGGCGCATCTGCTGGCCCGCCCGCTGCCCTGCTTCGACTTGCCGGCGCGCGATTTCGCCGATCTGCCGGCCGAGTTCACCCATCTGCTGCCCAAGCTCACCGGCCTGGCGAGTGATCTCCTGCATATTGGAATTCCAGCGCGCCTGGTTCAGCGCTTGCTGCAGTTCTCCCACTTCGCGCTGCAAATCTCCCAGCTGTTGCAACGTCGCGCCGTTGCTGTCCAGATTCTTCAGCTCGGACCGGAGTTTCTGCAGCTCCGCCGTCATGTCCGGAACCTTCACGCGGATCTCCTGCATCTTCTGCTGCACCTGCTCGTGCATTTGCTCGGACAGCGTCCGCTCCTTTTCTTGCATCTGGTGCTGAAGTTTGGCCGCATCTTCGCGCGGCGCCCATATTTTCTTGGCGCGATCGACGATCGCCTGGTCGCGAATGACGTACGACTTCCCGTCCTGCTCGAACCAGAGGAAGTCGCCGTGAATTTTCGAGCGCAGCGCTCGCACCAGTTCCGCGTCTTCCTCGGAGCCGTTCACGATCTCGGCGCCGTTGCTGACGATCACGAACCTCGGCCCCCAGCCCCAAAAGTTCAGTCCGGTCCATCCACTGGCGGGCGGCGTGATTGCCATGGGCGGCGGAGGCGGCGCTGGGCTGGGCGGCGCGGGCGGCAAGGCTGGCTGCTGGGGTTGCGGTTTCGGCGCCGGAATCGCGATCGAGGCAGGATCCTCGGGCAGCGCCGGAACAGCCGTGAGTGGCGCAATTTCCGGCGGCTCGCCGGGAGTCTCGGCAGATGGCGCGGGCGGCAAGGCCATAGGCGCCGGCTCGGGGACCACCGGCACTGCAAACGGGCCCGGAGGAGGCGGCGGTTGCGGTGCCGGTGGCCCTGACAATTCTTGCGCGCTGTACGGAGACGGCGTGGCGGAAACGGCTAGCGCCGCCACCGGCGCGCAAATCGCGACAATCGCCACGGCCAGAGACTTGCTCATCTTGTTCGGCATGGCAGGCCTCCATGCCAGAATCCGTTCGACTCTTTTCTCGCTTTGGCCTGCTTTGGCCATCGCCACGCCGTGCCACCAGACGCGCGCGGGAGCCGCATCCAGTTCGGCGAAAAATCCGAGCAGCGCCTCCGCGTACCGGGCGCGGTCGGCACCCGCGCCGAGGGCAGCCTCGTCGCTGGCTTGTTCCGCCAGGTCGGCAAGATGGCGTTCCAGCCACCAGGCCAGCGGACTAAACCAGAAGATCGCGCGATGAACAAGCGCCATGCGCTGTATGAGAGCGTCCTGGCGCGCTACATGAGACGCTTCGTGCGTCAGCACGGCGGCGATCTCGTCCCTCTGCCACTCTCGCCAGCCGGTCGGCAGCAAAATCGCCGGATCGTCGATGCCCAGCGTGACCGGCACGCAAACGAAGGCGGATTCCGCGAGCCGGGGAGTCTTGGCGATGCCGGCCGCGCGGCAAATCCGCGAGAACAGATTCAGCGTTTCGGGATCGTAGATTCGAAGCGACGTCCGTATCAGCCGGTTCGCGAAGTACACGCCGATCAGAACGCGCGCGAGCAGCAACAACGCGACAGCCAGCTCAATCGCAAGGCCCGCCAGCGGCCACGAAAACACGTGTCGAGAGCCGGCCGAAACACCGGAGTATGCCTGTTCCGCCGCCGCGTGAGTTACGAAAGCGCTGCTCTTGCGTTGCACCCGCTCGTTTGACAAAAGGCGCTGCGGCATCGAGACAGCCATTTGCAGTGGCGGCGCGGCCTGCGCCGCTGCGCTCGTTGCAGCATGGGCCGTGCTTCCCGCGCCGCCCAACGGTACCGGCAGCGGCACACGAGGAATCTGCAGCAAGAGCACGGCATGGCCAGCGCCAGCACCAGCATCGCCCGCCAGGCGACCATTTTGTGGCGCACGCTTCGCACGCGAAATGCGGCGAGTATCGCCCCGACGAAGCAGGCGAACAGCAGCGAACGCAGAGCGGCATTCAGCAGCAGAGTCAACCAGATGGAACTCGCATCATTGAGCAAAGGAAACATTGCTAGCCTTCTCGTTTTCCGGAGCGGCCTTTCGATTCCGTTCCCGAACTTGCGGTTGATTTTTCGCGGGCGATGCGGCGGGCGAGCTTTTCCAGCTGATCGCGCCGGATCACGGAATTTTGCACCATGCCGACGAGCAGCTCTTCCGCCGAGCCTCCGCAAAAGCGGTCGATGATGCTCTTCACGGCGCGCACCGCCACGTTCTGCCGGGCCTGCGCCTCACGATAGATATACGTGCGACCTTCCACCTCGTGCGCAACGAAGCCCTTTTCTTCCAGCCGGCGCAAAATGGTGCGCACCGTCGATTCCTTCATCGGTCGCGAGGAGTAGAGCGCTTCGCGACAGGCTTCGGCCGAACACGGGCCGTGCTCCCAGACGTAATCCATCACCAATTGTTCGACGTCCCCGAGCCCCTTGGGGCGTTTGAGGTTTGTGACTTTCATGCCAGCCTTCTCCGTTATCCAGTGTAGCGCTACAATGTGTAGCTCTATAGATCGGTCTTGTCAAGCGGGATTTTTCAGGATCCGAAACCGGCCGGCAGGCGACTATTCGTCGCGGGTGACGAGGAGCTGCTTGTAGGCTTCGCGGCGGGTGATGCCGCGTTCGCGCGCGGCCACTTTTAGCGCGGCTTTGCGGTCGATGCCGCGCTCTTTCATGATTTGCTCCACGCGATGCGAGAGTGGCGCGGTGGCCTGCGCGTCCGCGCCGTTGTTCTCCAGGTGGATCACGTGGCCGTCCGCAGGGCCAATCAATAGAGTGATCTCGCCGCGCGCCGGTTTCTTGCGCACCGCCGCGACCAGATCCTCGATGTGCCCGCGCTGAAATTCCTCGAACGCTTTGGTGACTTCGCGCGCAATCACCGCCGGCCGGTTACCCAGGATTTCGAGCGCGTCCTCGAGCGCATCGAGCAGCCGGTGCGGGGCTTCGTACAAAGCGACGGTGCGCGGCTCGTGGGCAAGCGCGCGCAAGGCTTTGCGGCGCGCGGTCTGGCGCGACGGAAGGAAGCCCGCGAACGTAAACTCCTCGATCGGCATCCCGGAAGCGGCCAGAGCAGCCACAAACGCGGAAGCGCCCGGAACCGGCACAACGGCAATCCCGTGGCGCAGGCAGAGGCTCACCAACCTAAATCCGGGGTCGGAAATCGCGGGAGTGCCGGCGTCGCTGACTAGCGCCACTTTCGCGCCCTGCTCCAGTTCGATCACGATTTCGGGCGCTCTCGTAATTTCATTGTGCTCGTGATAGCTCACCAGCCGCTTGGAAATATCGAAGTGGGTGAGCAGCTTCATCGTCTGGCGGGTGTCCTCGCAGGCGATCACATCCGCTTCGCGCAGCACGCGGAGGGCTCGAAGGGTGATGTCCTCGAGATTCCCGATCGGCGTGGCCACGATGTACAGGCAGCCCGCGCCGTTTTCGTTCGCTTTTGTTTTCGTCGCCATCTTTGGAAGCAATCAGTCAGACATGAGGGTAAGCTGTGCGCGCGGGTTTTGCAATACGGTGTGAAACGGACTCAGATCGCGTACGTACGCAGAAGTGCCGGCGGAGCGTAGCGGACCCCGGGCCACGCCCAAATGCCGTCGTAACGTCCCGCGCCTTGTAGCCTGCTTTCAGGTCAAGTATGCTTTTTGATTCCAGCAATGGCCACCAAGAGGATCCTGGCGGAGCTTCCCGGCACCACCGACCGGCGCATCGACGCGCTGCTGACCTTGCTCGCCGAAAACGCGACCATCGTGGTAAGCGGCGCGAAAATCGCCAAGGAAATCGGCGTCACGCGCCAGCAGGTGTGGCGCTGGATCGAAAAGCTGCGCGCACTGGGAGTGCGCGTCAAGGGCCACGCCCATACCGGCTATCACATCGAACGCGTGCCGGATATTTTGGCGCCGCAGATGCTCAGCCACCGGCTGTACGGAACGCCCTTCGCGCGCTGCATCTATCATTTCTTCAAAACCGATTCCACCAATACCGTGGCCATGCACCTGGGCGAAGCGGGCGAGCCGCATGGCGTCGTCGTCCTGGCGGAGGAGCAAACGGCCGGCCGCGGCCGCGCCGGGCGTTCGTGGACGTCCGAAAAATCCGCCGGCATTTATTGCAGCGTGCTGCTGCGGCCGGCGATCCCGCCCGCGCACGCCCCGGTGCTAACGCTCGTCGCCGGCCTCGCCGCGCGTGACGCCGCCGCGGAAGAGCTCGATACCATCCCGGACATTCGCTGGCCGAACGATCTGCTCGCGAGCGGCCGAAAATTCGGCGGCATCCTCACGGAAATGCACGCCGAACCGGATCGCGTTCACTATGCGGTGATCGGGATCGGCATCAACGTGAACCAGGCGAGAATGCCGGAGCCGCTCGCGCAGATCGCCACCTCGCTGCGCATCGAAACCGGCAAATCGCATTCGCGCCTCGAATTGCTGATCCGGTTGCTGCGCCAGCTCGACCGCTACTACAATCAATTCCTTGCCGAGGGCGCCGCGCCGATTCTGCGGCGGTTCGCGCAGGTGTCCAGCTATTTCAAGGGCAAGCACGTGCGAATCACCACCGCCGCGGAAAGCTTTACGGGGACGACCGCCGGCCTCGATGCCAGCGGCGTGCTGCGCGTGGTTCGCGACGACGGGCGCGGCACCGAATTAGTGCTTTCAGGCGATGTTGCGGAGGCGTTTTGATGCTGCTGGCGCTCGACGTGGGCAATACCAATACGGTGCTGGGCGTTTTTCGCGGCAAGGAATTGGTTGCGCACTGGCGCCTCACCACCGCGCGCGATCAAACCATCGACGAATACGGCATCCTGACGCGCAATCTGTTCACGCTGCGCGAACTCGAACCCCGCGAAATCGGCGGCGTGATCATCAGCTCCGTCGTGCCGTCTCTGAATGCCACGCTCGCCGGAATGGCCCAGGCATATTTCGGACGCAAGGCGCTCTTCGTCGAACCCGGCATCAAGACCGGCATGCCCGTCCATTACGACAATCCTCTCGAAGTGGGCGCGGATCGCATCGTGAATAGCGTGGCGGCCTACGACAAATACGGCGGACCGTGCATCATCGTCGATTTCGGCACGGCCATCAATTTCGACGCCGTTTCCGAGCGTGGCGAATACTTGGGCGGCGTGCTGGCGCCGGGAATCGGCATTTCCGCCGACGCGCTCTTCGCCCGCGCGGCGCGATTGTTTCGCGTGGAAATGAAGGATCCCGGCAAGGTTATCGGCACGAATACCGCCGCGTCCATGCAGGCGGGACTCTTTTACGGCTACACCGATCTGGTCGACGGCATTCTCGACCGCATGAAAAAAGAAATGGGCGCAACGACGAAAGTCATCTCCACCGGCGGGCAGGCTGCGCTGATCGGCCGCGCGTCGCGCCACATCGAGACGATCGACGAATTTCTCACGCTCGAAGGTTTGCGCGTCATCTGGGAACGCAACCAAGCCGGCCCGCGCGAACACGGCGGCACGGCGAAAAAGCTCCCGGCGTCGGGCAAGCGCGCATGACCGCGCGTGTTTCATTTTTCTGCGGCCCGGCTGGAGACATTCGCTCTTGAGCTGGCATCCGATTTAGCTCGCATGGAATCGTTCAACTACTTCAACTATTTTACGGAAATCGAGGAATATTTCTGGCGCAAGCGCGGCGCGCATCTGCTGGTTTCGCCGCTGGATTGGGCCATCGTGGAGACGTGGCAAAAAGCCGGTATTCCTCTCCCCGCCGTCCTCAAAGGCATCGACCGAGCGTTCGAAAGCTGGTCGCGTTCGCGCCGCGCCGCAGGCGGGCGTCAACTAAAAAGCCTCGCCTACTGCGTGGATGCCGTGCTCGACGCAGCCGCCGAAGCGCAAGAAGCCGCTGCTGGGGCCGGACCCTCGGCGTCCCCGGCAAGAACCAGCGCGGAACCATTCTCGCGCGACGAACTGCGCAAATATCTGGAGCGCAATGCCGCCCGGCTTCGCGCCGCAGCCGAAAAGCAGCGTGTTACGCGTGCTGCGCTGGCGGCGCGCCTCGAAGAAACCGCGAAGCGGCTTGACGAGGCGTTGACGCTGATCGATTCACCCGGCCCGCTCGATTTGGAGGATCTCGAACGCCTCCTCACCGTGCTCGAAGAAAAACTGACCGCGTCGCTTTCAGCGGATGCCGACGAGGAATCGCTGCTGGCGATTCGCCGCGAAATGGACCGCTCGCTGGCCCCATACCGGCGTAAGATGTCCGCGGACCAGCTGGCCCAGCTTGAGCGCCAATACATGCAGAAGCGCCTGTTCGAGCAATTCCATGTCCCCCGGCTGAGTCTCTTTTATCTGAGTTAGCATTACGCGAGCGCGCGGATTCGCGCAAACCTATGGCAACCATCGACATCACCATCGAAAAATTGATTTACGGCGGCGAAGGCTTGGCGCACCACGACGGCGCCACCGTCTTCGTGCCCTTCGTGCTGCCGGACGAGCGCGTGTCCGCTTCACCCGTGGAGCAAAAAAAGAAATTTGTCCGCGCGCGCGTCGAACGCGTGATCGCTCCGTCGCCCGACCGCCTTGCGGCACGCTGCCCGCATTTCGGCGTTTGCGGCGGATGTGACTACCAGCACATCCCCTACGACGCGCAGCTGAAGTACAAATCGGAAATCCTGCGCGAGACGCTCCGCCGCATCGGCCGCATGGAATGGGCCGGCGAAATCGCCGCGCACGCGTCGCCTCCGTGGGCCTATCGCAATCGCGCGCAGTGGAAGGTTCGCCCCGCTGGAGATACGGCGCAGGGAGGCGCGGCTTCGAAATCTGCAACATCAGGCGGTGAAGCAGCAAGCGCAAATCTCGGTATCGGCTACTTTCGCGCGAATTCGTCGGCGCTTTGCGCCGTCGAAGATTGCTCGATCGTTTCTCCGCTGCTATTGAAGACGCTGCTCGCGCTGCGCGATGCGCTCGCGGCCGGCGCACTGCCGAAAAATTTGCGCGAAATCGAAGCGTTTGCCGGCGCGAACGATTCCCAATTGCTGATGACCGCGACTTTTTCCGGCTTTCCCCCGCGCGCCGCGGAACTGGCGCAGAAAATTCGCGAAATTGTCCCCGAAATCGCGAGTCTGCTGTTCCACGACCCCACGCGTGAACGGATGGAGCTGTTCGGTCCCGGATTCGTTTCGTGCGAGGCGGCCGGCCACACCTATCGCGTGGGCCATTTGTCATTTTTCCAGGTGAATCGCTTTCTCGCCGGCGACTTGGCGCGCGAAATAGCCGAAAAGGACGCGGGCGGCTCACTCGCGCTCGATCTCTTCTCCGGCGTCGGTCTCTTTTCCGTCCCGCTAGCCGAGCGGTTCCAGCACGTAGTTGCGGTCGAGTCGAATCCCGCGGCCGCTCGCGATCTCGAAACCAATGTCGCCGCCATTCCCCGCGCATCCGGCGGACGCGGCGGCGGTGCGTCGGTGGAGGTCCGCGTCGCCGACGTCGAAGCGTTCCTGGCCAAATATCGCGGAGCGCCGCAGCTCGTGGTGCTCGATCCTCCCCGCGCCGGTTTGACGCCGCCCATCGTAAAACATCTGGCGCGCATCGGGCCCGAACGCATCACCTACGTCTCCTGCGACCCGCCCACGCTCGCGCGCGATCTGGCTGCCTTTCAGCACGCCGGCTACGAACTCGCCGAAGTCCACCTGTTCGATCTCTTCCCGCAAACATTCCACATGGAAACGGTGGCTCGCCTGAGGCGAGCCTCATGAAACTGCCCGCGCTGTGGATCTCCGCCGCATTCGCGGGCGGGATAGCGCTCGCATTGCGCTGGCCGGGAGAATTGCGGATGTGGCTTGTGGCTGCCATCGTCGCGATGCTCGCAGCCACTTTACTCGCCTGGCGTAATCGCGCAGCGGTCGCTTGGGCGCTCGCGCTCTTCGCGTGGGTTGCTCTCGGCGGGCTCGCCTCCGGCATCGAGCGCGCCTCCGTCCCGCCGGATCACATAACGCGCCTGATCGCCGCCGGCCGGTTGGACCTCAACGAGCCACTGCGCTGGCGCGGCCGACTGCGCGACGCTCCTCTCTCGCTTCCCTGGGGCCGCCGCTACGGAATCGATCTCGAACAAGTGGAGATCGCGGGCTCGTACGTGCCGGTGAGCGGCGGCCTGCGCGCAAATCTCTACGACGGTCCGCAAGCCGCAGGCGTTCCGCCGGGCCTGCGCGCCGGCGATCGCGTCGAAGTACTGATGAAGGCGCGCCCGCCGCGCGATTTTCTCGATCCCGGCGCGTTCGACGTCCGCGGCTACCTGGCACGCCAACACGTAGATTTGACTGGCTCCCTTCGCAGCGGCGAATTGCTGCAGCTCATCGACCGCCCGCCGCCGACCATCCTGCAGCGCGTGGCGCGTGCGCGCGGCGATCTGCTGGCGCGTCTCGACGCGCTCTTCCCTGGCCAACCGCGGCGCGCCGCCGTCCTGCGCGCCATGTTGCTGGGCGACCGCAGCTTCGTCGATTCCAATATCGTGACCGCCTTTCAGGTCACCGCCGCGTACCACGTGCTGGTGGTCGCCGGTCTGCACGTGGGCGCGCTGACGATCTTTTTATTCTGGCTCTGCCGCAGGTTGCGCTTTCCGATCGCGGCTACGAGTCTGATCACTCTTGCCGTGCTCGCCGCCTACGTCGGCTTGGTGCAGGATCGCCCGCCCATTCTGCGCGCGGCGCTGATGGCGTCGCTCTTTTTGTGCGCGCGCCCTTTGTGTCGCCGCATCGATCTGCTCAACACCGTCGCGCTGGCGGCTCTCGTCCTGCTGATGTGGAAACCCTCCGAGCTTGCGGACTCCAGCTTTCAGCTCTCGTTTCTCGCCGCGGGCGTGATTGCCGCGCTTGCTCTCCCGTGGATGGAGCGCTCGTCCGCGCCGTATCGGGCGGGCCTGCGGCATCTCGGAGACGTTACCCGCGACGGCGCGCATCCGCCGAAAGTCGCTCAATTCCGCATCGAAATGCGCGCCGCGGCTGCGTACCTGGCGTCGCGAATGCCCAAGCGGCTCGCCGCACATGCCAATGCGCTTACGACCGCGCCGGTTCGCGTAGGGCTGCGATTGTGGGAAGTGGTTTTGCTGTCGGTCGTGATCCAGTGGGGGATGCTGCCGCTGCTGGCGCAGGATTTTCATCGCGTCAGCCTCGCCGGACCGGTTAGCAACATTCCCGCCGTGCTTCTCACCGGCCTCATTGTTCCCCTCGGCTTCTTGACTCTGTCTATCACTTTCGTGTGGTCGCGGCTCGCATTGCTGCTCGCAAAAGCGCTCGGCCTGTGCACCGCGGCCCTGCTCGCCACGGTCGAATGGTTCAGCAAAATCCCCCGCGTGTCGTACCGCATTCCCGGCCCGCCGCTATGGTTGCTCATCGCATTCCTCGTAGCGCTGATCTTGCTCGCGGGCGCCGCGCGAGCGGCCATCGCCCGGCGCGCCCGCCGCGCCGCCAAGCGCCATATGCCGCCGCCTATCGCGCGCGCCGAATGGGCATCCGCTCTTGTTCTCGCTGTGCTCACCGTTCTGGTAGCGTCGTATCCTTTTGCGCCGAATCTCGATCGCGGCAAGCTCGGAGTCACGGTCCTCGACGTCGGCCAGGGAGACTCGATTTTCGCGGAATTTCCCGGCGGCCGAACGATGCTCGTCGACGGCGGCGGGCTCGCTGGCTCCGAATGGGTGGGTGGATATCGCTCGGGCACGGATGTGGGCGAGGAAGTCGTTTCACCCTACCTGTGGTCGCGCGGCCTGAAGCGCATCGACGTGGTCGCGCTCACGCACGCCGACCACGACCACATCGAAGGGCTCTACTCCGTGCTCCAAAATTTCAAAGTTGGCCAGCTCTGGGTTGGGCGCGACGATCCTCGCCCGGCGTTCGCGCGTTTGATCGCCGAAGCCCACGAACTCGGTATTCCGGTCGTCCACGTCGACCAGGGCGAGCATTTCGTCTGGGGACAGGCCCGCGCGGATGTGCTCTGGCCGCCTGTCGGCGGCGCAGGCGACTCGCCCAATAATAATTGCGTTGTGCTGCGGCTCTCCGCCGGCCCATCGCATTTTCTGCTGACCGGAGACATCGAGCAGCCCGCCGAAAAAGGATTGATCGCGGACCATCAGCCGCTCGAATCGGAATTTCTGAAAGTGCCGCACCACGGCAGCAAGACGTCCTCCACCGCGCCGTTCCTCGCGGCCGTCGATCCGCGCGTGGCGGTCATCTCCGTAGGCGTGGCGAACCCCTTCGGGCATCCTTCGCCCTCCGTGGTGCGGCGCTATGAACAGGACGGCGTGCGCTTGCTGCGCACCGATCGTGATGGCGCGGTAACCGCGATTGCGGAAGGAAAGACTCTCTTGGTCAGCGCCTATGCGGCGCAGCTTTCGCGCGAATCTCCGCAGTTCGCGTCCTCGCGCGCCTCGCTTTGGTAAAACACTTTCCGGGATTCAGAGATTCTCCTCATCGGATTCGCTGCCTGAATCCGACTCGCTCTCGCCGGCGCGCAAATATTCTGCGATCACCTTGCGCGCTTCGTCCGCCTCCGATTCCAGCGCGTAGACTTCCACGCCGCGCCCGCCCGTCGGCGATTCGCTCACCGGAAACGGATTCGTCGTCGCGGATCCAGACGAATGAAACCCGGCGCTTTCGAGCAAGCCACGAATCACCATCGCTTCGCCGATCGAATCCGCCGTATGCACCAGCACCGCGCGTTCCCGCGAATATGTGTCGTCGTTCATATGGAGAACTCTCGAAAACGCATCGGAATCGCACTCCACGCTGCATCGCGCGCGCCGCACCCGCGAAAAACGTACGGCTGCGTACTATTGCCTGATCGCCAGCGCCAGTCCATACTATTTTTAGCCAGCGCTTATGGGAACCATGCACCAAAATCCGCAATTCAGACCGAGTCAGGAAGAAATCGACGAAGAGAGCCGCCGCATCCGTCGTCTGCGCATTTTGGTGCGGCTTACGCTCGAAACCATCGCTTCGGGCGATCTCTCCGCCGAGGAATCTGCCGGAATGATCGCCGCCACGCGCCAAGCGGCGCTGGAAATGTTTCCCGGCAAGGAACGCGCCTTTGACCTGATCTACCGGCCGCAATTTCAGCGCATGATGCACGCGGTCTACCGCTTGCAGTAGCCCGCAAAACATGCCGGCGGCTGGACACCTCCCGTTGTCAGTATCCCCAGTGCCAGCGTAGCCACATCCGCAGCCACAGCAGCCCGATGCCAATCACCGTGCCGACCAGCGCGTTGTATTCCCGATTGCGCCGGTAGAGCGCCCATGAAAACATCTTCGAGGCCGGCGCGGGCGTTTGCGCGACTTCTCGTTGTTGCGACGCAAACCTCGGCAGGAAAAGCGGCACGCGCGACGCGTACTCGTCAAACGCCGCGCCGAATCGCTTGCGCAGGTCCGCTTCCTCGTTGCGCATCACCGCGTAGTAAAACACCGCGAAATAGGCGACCACCAGCGCGCCATCCGCCCACGATCCGCCCGCAACCGCAAATCCGACCGCCAGCAGTGAGCTACCGAGATAGAGTGGATTGCGCGTGAGCGCGTACGGCCCGCTGGTGGCCAGCTCCCGGTCCTTCTGCAAGTGTCCCGCTGAGATTGCGCGGATCACCAGTCCGAAGGCAGCGATAACGCCCCCCACGATGATCGAGCGGCACGACGGCCGCGCAAAAATCCAAAATAGCACCGCCACGGGATAGCCCGCACGCACGCGCCATCGCATCCAGAATTTTCTAGGTTCCGCCACCTGCTCGCCTCGTTCGACAAAAAGCATTTCGCGCACCGCGGGCATCCGCGCCGTCGATCAGCTTCACCATCGCTGCCACAGTTTTTCGATGCGGCGGCCCGGCCATAGCAGCAATCCTGCAACCCCTGAAGATTGAGAAATCAACGGCCGCTCGTTTCACGCAGTCGCGCCAAAAGATCGCGCGTCGAGTGCTGCTTCGGGTCCCCAACAATGGCCACGTGAATCCCCAGCAGCGCCGCCAAGTCTCGCTCCGGGACGGTTTCCGCCGTGTAATCGGTGCCCTTCGCATGCACGTCCGGATGAAACTCTCGCAGCAACGATCTCACATCCAGTTCGTCGAAGATCACCACGTAATCGACAGCCGCAAGCGCCGCAACCAGCGCAGCCCGCGCGCGTTCCGTCAAGATCGGCCGTCCCTCGCCCTTCAGCTTTCTCGCGCTGGAATCCGAATTGACGCCCACCACCAGCAGATCGCCCTCGGCGCGCGCCGCTTGCAGGTAGCGTACGTGGCCCGCGTGCAGCAGATCGAAAATCCCGTTGGCGAAGACGATTCTCCGCCCCGCGCGGCGATGTTCCTCGATCACTTCGTGCAGGCCGTCGCGGGAAAGTATTTTTTCGCGCGTGTCCATTCGAATGTGCGCTCCGGACTAGCGCTGCGCCGTGGCCTCGCGCCGCAACGCTGCTTCCAGTTCCGCGCGCGCGAGCGTCGCCGTCCGCCGCTTCATCACCACGATGCCGCCCGCGTAGTTCGCCAGGTGCGCGGCTTCGAGATACGAAGCGCCGGCCGCCAGCGCCAGAGTGAGGACGGCAATCACCGTGTCTCCCGCTCCGGTCACGTCCACCGGCGCATCCGAGCCATAAATCGGAATATGCACCGGCGCCTTTGCGCCCCTGCGCTGCGCATTCGAATCGCGCTCGAAAACCGCCATGCCGTCCTTGCCCCGCGTCACCACCAGGCACTCGACGCCCAGCTCGCGCACCGCGCGCTCGCCAAGTTCCTCCAGCTTTCGCATGTCCGTGCCGATCCGCTCGTGGTACGCCGCTTCCAACTCGGCCTCGTTCGGCGTCGCGGCAATCACGCCTGCATCCGCGTACGCCAGCAAGCGATACCTGGAATCGAGCGTGACGCATTTCGCGCGCAGCCCGCGAACGAGTGCGGGCGTCACCGCGCCAAATCCATAATCCGAGACGAGCACGGCCCCCGCGCGCCGCGCCGCCTGCCGCGCCTTCCGCGCGATCGACTCTTGCGTCGTCTCCGGCAATCCCTCGCTCGGCTCGCGGTCCACGCGCAGCACCTGTTGCTCGGTGGTATGCGTCCAGCCCGCCAGGTAGCGCGTTTTACGCGCCGTCACCCATCCGCGCGCCCGCACGATGCGCGACACTTCCACGCGCCTCCGCCGCAAGCAATCGAGCAGCACGCGCCCGCCATCGTCATCGCCCACCACGCCGGCCGCTAACACCCGCGCGCCCAAATCCGCCAGGTTGGCCGCTGCATTGCCCGCGCCGCCCGGATAAATCTCCGACTGCCGATGCCGCAGGATCAGCACCGGGGCCTCGCGCGACACGCGCGAAATTTCGCCGGACACGAACTCATCCAGCACGAAATCGCCCACCACGCAGATCGTCTGCCGCGGAAACGCGGAAACAATATCCAGCAGCCTCGTCAGATCCACGGACGAATCCGCCAGCTTGGCGGCTCCTGGCATCCGTCGCTTGCCCTTCCGATTAGCGGGAGTCAATGATTCTCCTCGAACTGTGGCGGGACTGTCCGCGCGAAAAAGTATCACACACTCGCGCGAAGCGGAAAAGGTACGCGCGTAGCTACTTCGGAAAAGCCGTTGTGATCTCGCGCTCCACGCCGCCGCATCGCCGCAAACTCATCCCGCCTTGCCTTTGCGCGATTGCTGGCGTTCGCTCGCCATCTTCATCACGGCGCGCCAAAACTCGTCTCCGTTGTCAACGCGCAGCGAAATCGTGCAGTAAAACACATCCATCGCGTCCATCCGCACGCCCGCCAAATTGAACGCGTCCTTCTCCGTGCATATCAGCCCTTCCGCGCCCGCCACCCGCGCTTCCTGCACCAGCGCGTCCATGTCGCTCTGCCGGTAACGATGGTGGTCGCGAAAACACTGGTGCCCGGCGAGCTGCAAGTTCCACCGCCGCAGATCCGCCAGAAACGCCGCCGGATTGCCAATGCCGCAAAACGCGAAAAGCTTGCGCGCCCGAAGCGTCGCGGCATCCACGCCGGCATCCGCGGCAGGCGAGCCATCCGCACTCACCTTGCGAATCGAATCCAGCTCCGGCCGCGCGTAAAAAATCGGCGCCCGCGAATCGCGCCGCACCGCCGCCTCCACCGCCGGAGCGTGGCTGCTGCGCATGATCGCGATCAGGTCGGCGCGCCCCAGCGCCGCTCGCGGCTCGCGCCGCCGTCCCGCCGGGAGCAAGCGCCCGCCGAAAGGATTCGTCGCGTCGATCATCAGGATGTCCACGTCCCGCGCCAGCTGCATGTGCTGAAAACCGTCGTCGAGCACGAACCAATTTACGCCGCGCCGCGCCAGGTCACTCCCGCTCGCGAGCCGGTCCGCGCCCACGCCAATTTCAACCCGCTCGCCCAGGCGCGCCCGCAACAACTGCGCCTCGTCGCTCGTTTTCCCCGCCGCCGCGTTGGAGCCGGGGCGATGGCTGGGGTCCCCAGCGCGCCCCTGCGCGCTGGGCTGGTCGCCGCGATACCCGCGCGTCAGAATCGCGCAGCGCTTTCCTTCCGCCACAAGTCGCTGCGCAAGCCACAGCACCATCGGCGTCTTGCCCGTGCCGCCAACGGTCAAATTGCCCACGCTGATCACGACGCCGTCCAGCCGCCGCTGCCGCAAGATGCCCGCACGGTACAAACTCGCCCTCATCCGCGTAACCGCGCCGTATGGCAACGTAAGCGGCCACAACAGCCAGCCCGGAATTTTTTCCGGGTTCACGCCGTCCGCCCTTCGGATCCGAGCGCCGCCGCGATGCGTTCGATCGCGCGCGCCGTGGCCCCGCGGTTGCGTTCCGCCAGCGCCCGCGCCCCCTCGCCCATCTTCTGGCGCAGCGCCTCGTTTTCGATCAGCTGCACCCACACGCGCCCCAGATGCTCGCCGCTGTTCACCTGCACGCCCGCCTGCGCCGACAAAAACTGCTCCGCCATTTCGCAAAAATTTTCCATCGACCGCCCGAACACGGGCGGCCTCCCGTACCACGCCGGCTCCAGAATGTTGTGCCCGCCGCTCGGCACCAGCGATCCGCCCACGAACGCCGCATCCGCCAGCCCGTAGAGCGCCGCGAGCTCTCCAATCGAGTCCAGCACCAGCACGTCCGCGCTTTCGTCGAGCTTCGCCGCCAGATCGAGCCGGCTCCTGCGCAGCACGTTCCATCCGCCGGTCGACGCGATCGCCGCCGCCGTGTCGAATCGGTCCGGCTTGCGCGGCGCCAGAAGCAGCAGCGCGTGCCTCCAGCGCCGCTGCACGATGTCGTACGCCGCCAGCACTGCCTCTTCCTCCTCGGCCACCACGCTTCCCGCCACCAGCACCGGCCAACGCTCCTGCCGCCGAATTTCCCCCGCGAGCCATTCTCCAAACCGGCTCATCGCCGGCGCCTCCACGTCGTATTTTAAATTTCCGGTCACCTCGACGCACTCTTCCTCCGCGCCCATTTCCACCAGCCGCTTCGCGTCCTCCGGCGTTTGCGCCAAAAACAAGTCGGCATCGCGCATCGCCCGCGCAAAAAACGGCCCGATCATCCATTCCCACTTTTTGAACCGCGCGAACGACCGCGTCGAAATCCGCGCGTTCGCGAAAATCACCGGCACGTTGCGCCGCCGCGCCTCGCGCAGAAAATTCGGCCAAATTTCCGTTTCCATCACGATGGCCAGCGCCGGCCGCACCGTTCGCAGCGCCCGCCGCACCGCCACCACCCAATCGAGCGGAAAATAGAAGATCCCGTCGGCCTGCGTCAGCCGCTGGCGCGCCAATCGCTGCCCGGTCTCCGTCGTCGTCGATACAAAAACGCATCGCTCCGGAAATCGCCGCTTCAGCGCCGCCACCAGCGGAGCCGCCGCCAGCACTTCGCCCACGGACACAGCATGAATCCATATCGCGCCTGCTTTGCACGTGCCCGTTTGTTCTGAGGCAGTCGCGCACGCCGCCGCTCGCTCGGCCAGTTCAGGCTCCAGCCTCCCGAACCGTTCGCCCAGCGTGCGTCTTGGCTCGCCGCGCCGCCATCCGCGCAGCGCATAGTACGGCGCGAGCACCAGCATTCCCACTGCGGTTAAAATTCGATAGAAAAAATACATCAGAGGTCGGTCGACGCCCCGCGATTCGCGGCCCTCGGAAAGTCCGCGCGGCTGGCGCCCCTCATTATAGCGTGACCCGTTTCCGGGTAGCGTCCTTCTGGAATGGCCGCCCCTCGCGGCTTTTCCCGCGGCATCGCGGCAACCCTGGAGATCGGCGTGGTTCGCGGCAAGATTTTTAGCGCGCCTTCGTCTTGCGGTTCCGCGTCAGATACGCGGCGATAGCGTTCAGATCGGCATCACTGACTTCCGTCTTGCGAAAAAACGGCATCGGCCCAATCCCGTGGCGCACGCAAATCTTGATCAGCTGCGGTGTCAAGTCCGTGCGCTCGGCCAGCACCGCCGACTTCGCGCCTTTGTATTTCGCCTGCAGCGCCAGCGTGCCGGGCTTCCCCGCTCCCGCGCCGTGGCACACCGCGCAATAATCCTGATACTGCACGTACCCGTGCGGCTCGCCCTTCGATTTCAGGGACGAAATCGTCCACGCCGACTTCGTCCGCGCACCCTGCTCTTGCGCCACCGGCAGCCGTCCCGCCGCAGTGATGCACGCTGCAATCGCCGCAAGCGCAGCAAGCGCCGGAATCGAAAGCAGTCCGAATCGCATCGTCACGATGTGCCGTTGCCTCCCAAACGACTTCGGCTACGCCCGCCGCACCGGAGCGATCACCCATGTCACCAAATGCTCCGGATCATCCTCGCCGCGAGCCGCCGATCCCGCAATGCTCGCTTTTGACGCGGCATCGCGCTCCGCCGGAAACCGCGCCACAATCTCCGCCACGCGCCCCGGCCAGCGCTCGCCCCTCGCTTCCAGCTCAGACGCCTGCCGCAGCACGCTCTCCGGCCCCGAAAGTTCGTGCTCGATGCGCCCGTCGCTCGCGCGTCGCTCTGCGATATATCGATGATCCGCGCGAAACGCGACGCGCATGCCCGCCTCGCGTGCCAGCATTTCCAGGCAAAAAATCGGCCCCGGCGCCGTCATTCCCGCAATCGCAACCGGCCCTTGCTTCCATCGGTAGTAGAGGTCGCCGAACCAGACTTCGGTGATGTCCCCGCGAATCGCATGCGCCGGCAGCGACCGCCGCTTGATCGCATCCGCAAACGCCGTGCACGCAGAAAATCGCTCGTCGAACAATATCTTGTAGAGCGGCTCCGCGTCAGGCCCCTCAATGCGCTGCTCATCGCTCCGTTCGCCCGCGGCAAAGATCCCCGGCGCCACTCCGCTCCGCGCGGCAATCGGCAAACTCAGCGCCGCCACACCCATGTGCAAAAATTCCCGGCGATTGGTCATGGACACTCCCATCGCGCCGACGGATATCCCACTCGGCGCGCGCCTGTCAAGCGCGGAATATTCCCGCAATCCAAACGCTGATGCGCCCGGTATGGCCGGTGCATTCGAAATCGCCCCCGAGTGGACGTGCGGCGCGTCAAGCGCCGGGAATTACGGTATAGTATCGCCCGCCGCCGCGAACAACTCCGGCGACTCGCGGCGCATCGCAATGAACCAGCCGAACATGCGACCGGTCTCGCAGCTCGTCTTTGTTGTGGCCTTGGCAGCGGCGTTCGCGGCCTTTGCCTCCGCGCAGAAGAATCTTCCGTCCGCAAGCGGCGGCGAAACATCGCTCCCTCACGACAGCCACTCCGGCGTCACAGTTTCCGCCCAACCCATCACGGACTCTTCCCGCGCCAAACATATTTTCGGAAAAGCCAATCCTCTTCCGGCGGGCATCCTGCCCGTGGAAGTCTTTTTGCGCAACGATACCAGCGAGCCGGTCCAGATCGGCCTCGATACCGTTGAGCTCGACATCCACTATGAGAGCGGACGCATGGATGGCGTCGATTCGCTCGCGCCCGCGCAGGTGGCCCGCGACGTCGCGCATCCGCACGGCAATCCCGGCGCGCCGCGCGAACGCCGCTTCCCCATCGGCATGGCCCCGATCGGCGACAAGAAAGCCGACAAGCTGCTCGACACGCTGCGGCCCCTCGCGCTGAATTCCGATATCGTCCCTCCGATGGGCGCGATTCACGGCTATCTCTTTTTCGACCTGCAACACGACTTCTCTTTGGTAGACCAGTCGAGCCTCTACATTCCGGACGCCGTCATTATCCCCTCGAAAAAGCCGCTCATCTTTTTCGAAGTGTCCTTCGCAAAGCCCTGATTCGACCCGCAAGCTGCGCCCGCCCGCGCGTAACGCAAATACGCCGTGAATTAGGTCAATTCACTCGCGCGCCTGCGCAAAATTGCGCATCTAAGTTTCTTTCGGGCCATTCTGCTGCAATTTCCACCGCCCAGGAGTGCATAGTTTCACAGATAGACGGGTTGGTCCGCGGCGTGCTACCGTAAATTGTTTTTGGTGTCGATGGCGGGCTCGTTGAGCGGCGCAGTCGAGTACTAAGCCGCTAGCTGATGCGAAGACGCAGCGAAGCTCTCAAAAAACTAGCCGGAAAGGACAGATTGCGGCGTCAAAAGAACATGCGCTCCTTGCGAATAACCGGGATTCTCGCACGACCAAATCTGCGCAGCGCCGCGCCTCGGCTATTTCGCCTCTCCATCACCCCGCCTGTGCCGAGCACTAGCGAGAAGAGCGCTGCCAAAACGCCACAATTCGCCGGCCGCCCAGGCAGTTCTACCTGGAACTGTCTATCGAGTGGAATCGCATCTAAGTTGTTGAAAACACTCAGTCGAGCACGAGTCTACCCGGAACTCCGCGAATCTAGTTCCGCTGCCGATGCTCGCCACTTTCCGAACGCCGATTTTCGAGACTCCAAGCGCAGCTTTGTGGCAACTCTAGGACCCGGCGACGGCCCCGGTGGCCATCACGCCGTCGGCGCGCGCCGATTTGCCCCGCGCCCCGCGCGCAGGTATGATGTTTGTCTTATGTCTCGCGGGTTGCGTACGCTGTGTCTGCTGGTCGTCACTGTGGCAGCGCTGGCCTGCTCTTTTCCACTTTTTGCCGCCGATGCGCCGCCGATTTTCCCTCTGAGCGACGTCAAGCCCGGCATGACCGGCGTGATGTACACGATTTTTCAGGGCGACCAGATCCAGAAAGTCGACCTCCAGGTCATCGGCGTCCTGCGCAACGCTCTCGGCCCCAAGCAGGACGTGATCCTCGTCAAGCTCCTCGGCCCTGAAGCCGCCGAAACCGGCGTCGTCGCGGGCATGAGCGGCAGCCCGGTCTATTTCGACGGTAAGCTTGCCGGCGCGCTTTCGCTGAAGCTCGGCGCATTCACCAAGGAAGCCATCGGCGGCGTCACTCCCATTGCCAGCATGCTCGAAGTGGCGCAATATCCGTCGCCCGCCGCTACTGAAAAGGACGCCAAGCTTGCCCCCGGCCACGTGAAGCGCGACGCAGTCTCCCTTCCGAGCGGATCGCCGAATGCGACTCCTGCTCTTGCTGGTTCCGCGCAACTCTCCGCGCCAAATTCAAATTCCGTTCCGGCTGCGGGCAATTTTGCCCAGCCGGTTTCGGTCGGCGGTGGCCAATTCCTGGTTCCCATTGAAACACCGCTGGTCACCACCGGACTGTATCCGCAAACGATGGCGTGGTTCGGCAGGAAATTTTCCTCCTTGGGCATGGCCGCGATGGCCGGAGGCACCACGCCTCCGTCGCAGGACACCACAAGTCTCAAGCCCGGCGATATGGTCGGCATCGATCTGATTCGCGGCGATCTTTCCATGAGCGACGGCTGCACCGTCACCGCCATCGAAGGCAATCGCATTCTCGCTTGCGGCCATCCGCTCTTTGGATTCGGCGCCGTGCGGATGCCCATCTCAACGGCTCACGTAGTGATGACGCTTGCCTCGTCTCAGTCTTCTACAAAAGTCATTACTACCGGCAAAATCATCGGCACGCTCACGCAAGACCGCCAGACCGCCATCAGCGGCGTGCTCGGCGCCGGCCCTCCAATGGTGCCCGTGAACTTGACGCTCGATACTCCCGATGGCGAGCACAAATATCATTTCGAAGTGGTGCAGAGCCCGCAGCTGACGGCCGTCCTGGTGGCCACCGCGGCCTACAACGGCATCACCGGCAGCGCCGCCTACGACCAGAGCACCACGCTGCAGCTGGAAGGCGACATCGACGTGAAGGACCACGCTCCGGTGCGCCTGGAAGATCTCTTCGCCCCCACCGACCAGACCACTCCGGCCGGATATTTCCTGGCCACTTCCGTGGAATCGGATTTCGCGCAGATCTATTCCAACCCGTACGAACTCCCGCAAATCCAGCGCGTCGATTTGACGGTGAAGGCTCTGCCCGACCGGCGCTTGGCGACCATCGACGACGCCTGGGTGGAAAAGAGCGAAGTGCATCCCGGCGAGTCCGTCGACGTGAAAGTTTTGCTGCGCCCCTATCGCGGCGCGCCCTTCATCCAGGAAATTCCCATCACCATCCCGGCGCAAACGGCCCGCGGTACGCTTCGCCTGGTAGTCAGCGACGCGGCGTTTTTGAATCGCAGCGTGGAAAACCTGGCGTATAGCTCGCAAGGGCAGCTTCCCGGCCTCGGAGAACTCATCAATCTGATCAACCGCCAGCGCCACAACGACCGCCTCTACACCACTCTTCTGCAACCTACGCCCACCATGCTCGTCGAAGATAAGGAGCTTCCGAACGTTCCTCTCTCCACGATCAACGTGCTCCAGCAGCGCGATAATCCGGGCCGAGCGCGGCTGCTCTGGGAATCCACGGCGGGGGAATGGTCGGTGGACATGCATCAGGTGATCGCGGGCCAGCACATGCTGACCATCACGGTGAAGTGACGGTCAAATTTAAAGGAGATTCTTCCATCATGACGCGGCGACTGATTTTTGTGTGCGGGCTGGTGCTCGCAATGCTTCTGCCCGCCGCAGTTCGCGCGGAACACACGCGCTATTGGCGCGAAGCCGATTACTCGCAGTTCGTCAAAGGAACCGCGCACGGCGTCGCCATCCGCAGCGACGGCACCATCGAGCCCGCGCCGAAATTTACATCCTTCGCCGATCCCAGCCTTGCTTACATTTGGGCGCTGCGCATGGATTCGCGCGGCCGTCTCTACGCCGCCGGAGGCCCGAACGCCAAAGTGTTGCGTTTCGACGACGCCGGAAAGTCGACCACCATATTCCAGTCGTCGGAACTCGCGGCGCAGGCCATCGCGCTTGACTCGAAAGACGATCTCTACGTGGGCACTTCGCCCGACGGCAAGGTCTATCGCGTCACTCCGGATGGAACCAAGAGCGTCTTCTTCGATCCCAAGACCAAATATATCTGGGCGCTGGCCTTCGATTCGCACGGCAATCTGTTCGTCGGCACCGGAGACAACGGAAAGGTTTTCGTGGTCGCGCCGGACGGAAAGGGACAGCTCTTCTATCAGAGCGCGGATAGCCACGCGCGCTCGCTGGCGTTTGATTCCAAGGGCGATCTGCTGATCGGGACCGATCCGCACGGATTGATCCTGCGCGTTCCCATTAAGCCCAAGTCATCGCAGGCGCTTCCTGCGGCCGGCTCACCGTTCGTGATCTACGAAATGAACAAGCAAGAGGTGACGTCGATGGTGCAGGATGCCGACGGGAACCTCTACGCCGCGGCCATCGGTGAAAAGATGCACGTCACCGCGATTCCTCCTTTGGTTCCCACCGTCTTTCCGCAGGCAGCCATGCCTGCGGCCACGGACCAGACGACAATTGTGCTCTCGCAAACGGCGCAGCAGCCGCGCCTGCAAGGCACTGCGGTCGTGCCGGCGTATCCGATGGTCGTTCCAACCGGCGGCTCTCAAGTGGTGAAAATCACGCCCGATGGTTCGCCGGCGACGGTGTGGACCTCCCGCAGCGAACTTGTTTTTTCTCTCGCTCTCTCGCCCGCCGGGCGTCTACTGCTTGGCACGGGTGACAACGGTTCCGTGATCGAAATGGAGGGACGGGGAATCTACGCGAACGTCGCGAAAACCGCCTCTGAACAGGTCACCAGCGTTCTGACCGTCTCCGGCGGCAGGGTTTTCGTCGCCACCGCCAACCCGGGGAAGATTTTCACGATGGGGCCGGGACTGGAGCCAGATGGCAGCTTCGAATCCGGCGCGTTTGACGCCAAGATTTTTTCCCGTTGGGGCCGCGTCACGTGGTGGGGAGACCAAGCTCGAAACGGCAATGTGGAATTCTATCTGCGCTGCGGCAACACTTCGAATCCCGACAAAAACTGGAGCTCCTGGAACGGGCCGTACAAGAATCCTGCCGGAGAAGACACCCATTGCCCGGCCGCGCGCTTCGCGCAATGGAAAGCCGTCTTCCCGGACGCGACCGAACAACGCACGCCGGACATTTCGTGGGTCAGCGTGGCCTACCTGCCCAAGAATATCGCGCCCGTGATCGACGACATCGCCGTGCAGGATCCCGGCATTCGCGTGGCCGGCTTCTCGACGCAATCTGCCGGCGGGCCCACGCCGGTGCAGTTGCGCCTGCCCAATGCGCAGGGCGACTCGCCGTCGTCCCCTCCGATGAATGCGGAAGCGGGCAGCTCGAGTTCGTCGAGCAAAACGCAGACGGCGCTGCAAGGCTATAAGGAGAAAGGCTACCAGAGCGTGATCTGGAGCGCGCACGACGCGAACGACGACGATCTCGTCTACACCATCTATTACCGCGCCGAGGGAGAGCGGGCGTGGCACGTGCTGAAGGACAAATTGACCGACAACTATTATTCCTGGGACACCGCGTCGATGCCGGATGGCGCCTACTACCTGAAAATTCGCGCGTCCGACGCGCCGTCGAATCCCCCGAATGGTGCTCTGTGGGCGGAGCGCGTCAGCGACCGCTGGGTGGTGGCCAATACTCCACCGCGCATCGAACATCTCCTCGCCGGCTCCGGCCTGCTCAATACGCGCGCATCGTTCGATGCCGTGAGCGCCTATGGGCCGATCGCGGACGCGAAGTACAGCATCGATGCGGGTCCATGGCAGACGATCTTTCCGACGGGCCAGCTGTCGGACGCTCCGAAGGAAAGCTACTACATCGAAATTCCCGGCCTGCCCAACGGTGAACACACCATCGCCGTTCAGGTGACGGACCGATTCGACAACACCGCCGCGGCCAAGGTGAGCTTCACAGTCCTGGGCAAAGGCTCGCAGTAACGCGCCGCTTTTCCGCGCGGTCAGTTGGCCCAGTTGCGAACGGCGGTCATCGGCTCGAACCGCTCTACACTGGCGCCGATGCCGCGCAGCCCGGCTTGGCCGTCCTCATCCACGTGGACCACGCGCGCGCTGCAGCGCACGTCTTCCGGCTCCCGGCCGGTCAATTCGCGCGGCAGGGTAAAGTACATTTCGATCGGCTGGCCGATGTTCAGCTTCTCGCGGCAAGTGAAATAGACTCCACGCTCGGAAAGATTGAGCGCTTTCCCAACGCATTCGGCGCGGCGCGGCGGTTCTCCGGCGGCCGTCGCCTCGGGCCTGGTTTCCGTCGCCTCCGCTTGGTGCCCGTTCGCATCGACGCAAAATCGAAGCGGAACCGCGCACATTTTTCTAGGGGCCGTGCGGCGTTCCTTGGCAGACATGACGTTCCTCCTACTGGGGTCTTGCTCTTGGATTGAAAGTGAAGTTCCGCGGAAGGGTTTTCGGAGGATCACATCCCGCGGTCGCGCCGTCAAGAATTTTAATGTTTCCGATCGAGATGAAACTCAGCGGCGCATCGAAGGAGCAATTGCGTGGAGTGTTTCACATGCGAACACTCTCGCTTCGAAGCACGCAAGAAGGCCTGACGACCACAAACGATCGTCTCCGCGGCGAAAGGGCTTAGTCTTCCGGGCGCCAATCCGGCGGCGGAAAGGCGATTCTCCAGAATTGCGGCGCGGGCGAGTCGAATTCCAGCGGGACCTGAAAGCCTTCGGAGGACTCGCGGGGCTGCCGAGCGACTTTGCATGCCACCCGCTCGCGCGTGACGTTGTTCTCGAGTACGAGCCGTGTTCCGGGCCCAAGAAACTTCTGCATCACGATCAGCGCGCCATGCGGGTTCACGTTCAAGGTTTGCACGTCAAACGTAGTTGCCTTGCCTTCGAGCGCGACGTGGATCTGGGCGCGAACTCGCAGCAGCACTCTCTGGCTGCGGCGGCGCTCCTCGCCGACGATCCGGTTGGGCGGCTGCGGCACCGCGCCAACGGCGGAGCCGGGAACGGCCTCCTGCCGGGAATAAGACGAAGTCCTCCCGTCCGGCTTCGCGTAGGACGAGGCCGGCGTCAAATTCAGGTTTTCAATCTTCAAATTTCAACACCCCAAAAATTCAGATCCGCCCCTACCAGTTCCACTCCTACTTCCCATCCGTCCAGCCGCTGCGAGCCCTTCCAAACGACGACTCCCTCCGCAAGTTCCCGCGTGACAACGTTGGTGAGCCGGAGCCGCTGTTGCATCTCTATTTCCCGTGGGCTCACCAAGAGGCAGCCGTAGCTATTCACCACTCGCGTGAAGCCCGGCTCGAAATTCAGAGGGCCAGTGCTCCCATTCCATTCAATCGTCACCGGGACGCGAGAGTTGACCCGCATTCCTCGCCTCTTGTGCCTATTTCGTATATCTCTCGGAAGGTCTTCCCCAAATGGCATACCAGTCCAGTCCCGCGGAACGTCCCTGAAAGAACTTTCTGACTTCCTGTTGCGGCTATCGGCCAAATACGAAGCGATCTTATGCGCTAGGGGTTGCGCCAATCAATGGTACGAAAAGACAGCTGTACTTTTTCGCCGGGCGGCCATGCGAGGAACGTGACTGCGTTGACAATACGAGCAGAGAACCGCGAAGTCAGTCCGCAGACACGGATTCATCAACGAAGCGCGGCTTGGTGATTCCCACGATTCGGCCGAACCGCCGATCGAGCCAGCTCTGGAACGAATCCATGTAGGTATAAAAGACCGGAGTCAGGTACAAGGTGACGAGCTGCGAGAAGATCAGACCGCCGCACACGGCGAGGCCAAGCGGCCTGCGCGAGTTCGCTCCCGCGCCCGATCCAATTGCGATCGGAAGGGTTCCGAAGAACGCCGCCATGGTGGTCATCATGATCGGACGGAAGCGGACCAGACTGCCTTCGTAGGCTGCTTCGGCCGCGGGCTTGTGCTCCTCGCGCTCACGCGCGATGGCGAAGTCCACCATCATGATCGCGTTCTTTTTTACGATTCCGATCAGCATGATGATGCCGACGAAGCCGTAGAGGTCGAGGCTCAGACCGAAAATCTGAAGAGTCAGCAAGGCTCCGAACGCGGCGGAAGGCAGGCCGGAGAGAATGGTGATGGGGTGGATGAAGCTCTCGTACAGGATGCCGAGAACGATGTAAATCACCAGAATGGCGACCAACAACAGAATGCCCAGCCCTGTCAGCGACGACTGAAACGCTTGGGCGGTTCCTTCGAACTGGTAAGAGATCGAGCCCGGCAGAGTTCTTCGCGCGAGAGCATCGATGTTGTCGACGGCCTGGCCGATCGCGGTCCCGGGCCTCAGGTTGAACGAAATCGTCACCGCAGGAAGCTGCCCCAAATGGTTTACGGACAGCGGGCCAAGGCTGGTACTCAGCGTGGCCACGGCGCTGAGCGGAACCAGATTGCCGGTGCTCGACCGGATGTACAGCATCGAGAGCGCGTTCGGATCCTTCTGGTATTTATCCTCGAGCTGCATGATCACCCAATACTCGTCGTTCGGCGCGTAGATGGTCGAAACCTGCCGCTGGCCGTACGCCGTGAAGAGGGCGGACTCCACCTGCTGGGCGGTGACGCCCAAGGCCGCCGCCTTGTCCCGGTCGATATTGACGTTGACCTGCGGATTCGAGATCTGCAGGTCGCTTGTCACGTCCTGAATGCCCGGAAGCGTCTGCATCTTTTGCTCGAATTGCGTCGCGACCTTGTAAAGCTGCTGCGTATCGGGGCTCTGCAGCGCGAATTGGTATTGGCTGTTGGTGACGTTGCCTCCAATCTGAATGGGAGGCGGATTGCGCAAGAACACCTGGATTCCCGGAATTACCGCAAGTTTCGCGCGCATCTCTTGCATCACTTCGTTGATTCCGACGTGATGCGCGAAAAGGGGCGTCACTCGGCGCAAGATCGCTCCGATAATGGGAACCTTGCCGTATTTCTTGTCGAGCGCCAGCATCGTCTTGCTCGGGACTTTGGGACGCTCGTCCGGCGTTTTCAGGTGCATGAAGGTGAATCCGGAGTTGCCGGCGCCGCCGGTGAGGCCCACGGTCGAGAAGAAGCCCTTCATGTTCGGATCCGCTATCAGGATCTTGTTGATGGCTTTCTGATGGGCCACCATTGAGTCGAACGAAATTCCTTGCTCGGCAAGCGTGGCGCCCTGCAGAACCGATTGGTCGACTTCCGGCAAGAAACCTTTGGGAATCACCAGGAACTGCCAGACGGTGACGACCAGAATCGCCCCGGAAAACAGCATGACCAGAGCGCGGTGCCGCATGGACCATTGCAGCGACACATCGTATTTGCGCAGCAGCCATGCGAAAAAGTTCTCGAGCTTCATGTACACGCGCCCGTGCTTGAGTTCGCGCTGCGAGCGCAGGAAACGGCTGCAGAGCATGGGCGTGAGCGTGAGCGAAACCAGTCCGGACACGAGCACCGCGACCATGATGACCACGGCGAATTCGTGCAACAGCCGGCCGATGATGCCGCTCATGAACAGCACCGGAATGAACACGGCGGTCAGCGCGAGCGTCATGGAAACGATGGTGAAGCCGATCTCGCGCGAGCCCTTCAAAGCGGCGTTCATCGGCGACTCGCCCATCTCCATGTGCCGCACGATGTTTTCGAGCATGACGATGGCATCGTCCACCACGAAGCCCACCGAAAGCGTCATCGCCATCATCGATAAGTTGTCGATCGTGTAGTTCAGCAGGTACATCACGGCGAACGTACCGATCAACGAGACGGGCAAGGCGATGCTGGGAATCACCGTGGCGGACAGGTTGCGCAGGAACAGGAAGATCACCAGTACGACCATGCACACGGCCAGAAACAGCGTGAATTTCACGTCGTTCACCGACTCGCGGATGCCCTCCGACCGGTCGTACACCGTGACCAGGTGAATGGAGGGAGGCAGAATGTCGCGGAATTGCGGGAGGATCTTCATCACGCCGTCGACCACGTCCACGGTATTCGTTCCCGGCTGCCGCTGGACCGCCAGGATGACGGCGTTCTCGTTGTTGTACCAGCCGACCACTTTGTCGTTCTGCACGCTATCGACGACGTTCCCCAGCTCATCCAGGCGGATCGGCGCCCCGTTGCGATAGGCGACGATCAGAGGCCGGTAGAGCGCGGCGCGCATCAGCTGGCCGGACGCCTGCACCGTGTACGCTTTGTGCGGGCCGTAGAGCGTCCCGGTCGGAAGGTTGACGTTGGCGTTCTGCACCGCCGTAGCCACGTCGTCGATGCCTATGTGCCACGCGGCCATGGCTTGCGGGTCCAGCTGAATGCGCACGGCGTACTTCTGCGAGCCGAAGATGTTGACCTGCGACACGCCGGAAACCATGGAGATGCGCTCGGCCAGCATCGTCTCCGCGTACTGGTCCACAACCTGAGGTGATAGAGTCGCCGAGCTCAGCGCCAGATACAGGATGGCTTGATCTGCAGGATTGGTCTTTTGGAATGTAGGCGGGCTGGGCATGTTCGGCGGCAGCTGTCCTTGCACCCGCGAGATGGCTGCCTGTACGTCCTGCGCTGCGGCATCAATGTTGCGGGTCAAGTCAAACTGCAGCGTGATGCTGGTGCTGCCCGTGTAGCTCGTCGAGGTCATCGAGGTGATGCCCGCGATCGTGGAAAATTCCTTCTCGAGCGGGGTCGCCACGGCCGCAGCCATCGTGTCCGGGTTGGCGCCCGGCAGATCGGCGGAAACCTGAATGGTCGGATAGTCGACGGTCGGCAGGTCGCTAACCGCCAGCGCGTGATAGCTGATGATTCCAAAAATGATGATCGACGCCATGACCAGCGTCGTCATGATGGGGCGGCGAATGAATGGTTCGGTGATGCTCATCGGTGCGGCTAGCTTTCCGCCACGGGCGTCGTGATATGCACTTTGATTCCCGGGATCAGCCGGAGCTGGCCGTCGGTAACCACCGTGTCGCCCGGTTGAATGCCACTCAGTACAACGGTGTCCGCGCCGGCGGTTCGCCCGACTTTTACGCTGCGCTTGTCGACGGTCATGTCTGATTTTACGACGTAAATGTAATCACCATTCTGGCCGGTCTGGACCGCCTGGGTGGGTACCACTGTGGCGTTTTCGTCTTCCGCCAGGCGCAAAAGCACCGTGGAGAATTGGCCGGGCCATAGCTTGTAGTCCGCATTCTGAAAGGTGGCTTTCAGTGCCACCGTACCGGTGGTGCTATCGACGCTGTTATCGACGAACGTCAGATGGCCGATTTCCGGTTTGGTTTCTCCGTAAGGAGTGGCTTCCACGCGCAGCAGACCTCGCGCCATGAATTTCTGGACATCGCCAAGGTATTGCTGCGGGACCGAAAAGCTCATGTAGATCGGGTTGACCTGATTGATCACGATCAGCGTCGGCGTGCTGTTGGCCTTCACCACATTGCCGGGATAGACTTGCAGCGCCCCGGTGCGGCCGGAAACGGGCGAGTAAATCTGGCAGTAGCCCAATTGCAGTTGCGCGGACTGCACGGCCGCCTGATCGGCTTGCACCGCCGCTGCCTGGGCTTCCGCGGTGGACTGCATCTGATCGTACTGTTCCTTCGTGCCCACTCCGGCCGTGTACAGTTCGTGATAACGCTGCGCCTGTACCTGGTCCAATTGCGCTTGCGCTTGATCGCGCGCCAAATTCGCCTGCGCCTGTTCCAGTGTGGCCTGAAACGGACGCGCATCCAGGGTGAACAGCAAGTCGCCTTTTTTTACGAACTGGCCTTCCTTGATGTGGACCTGATCGAGCACGGCATCGACCCGCGACTGGACCGACACCGTCGAATACGCCGACGCCGAGCCAATCGCAGTCAAGTTGATGGGAATGTTCTTTAGCGTCGCCTTCGCCACCGTCACCGGAACTTCAAACATCGGGGCTGTATGGACGACCTTCGTGGTGCAGCCGCAAATGGCCGCCGTTGCGGCAAACAAGCTCGTTAGCAAGACAATTACGCTAGTATTCCGGCTCATCGATAATCTTGTCCCTATGCTTCTTCCTGTGGTGTCCGTTTCGAGGTCTCTACTGGCGGGAGCGAGTGGTCGGTCTCGCTAGCCCGGCGCGGTCGCCCCTATGATACCGCGCTATCGAGAGAGTTGCCTCATCTGATTACGGTATAGACCCTACGGATGCAAAAGTTCCTCGCAAATACTGAATACACGCAAGTTATATCGTCAAAGAATTAGACGTATAACGCTATGGCAGGTTACGAGAACTGCCGGGAGATTTACCCGGCCGCAACCCGGTCCAAGAACCACAGCACCGCGCCCGCTGGTTGAATCCTAGCGGCCGGGTATTGGCTGGAGCCGGGAGAAGTTTCGTTGCGAAGCGCTTCGATAATCTCGCGTTTATCCGCTCCGGAAACCAAAAACCACGTATTCCTTCCGTGGTTGAGGACGGCGGGCGTCAGCGTCAGGCGCTGGCGCGGCGTCGCAGGAGCCTCGACCGCCGCAACCCAGCGATTTTTTTCCTCGAGCGCCGCCGATCCGGGGAACAGCGACGCCGTGTGCCCCTCGCGGCCCACACCAAGCAGCTGCAGATCGAAGGCCGGCACATCCGCATCGAAAAATTTACGCAGCTCAGCTTCGTACGCTCGGGCGCAGTCATCCGCCTGGGCGCAATCGGTCGGCACGGGGTGAATGTTTTCCGCGGGAATCGCAATGTGCGCCAGCAACGATTCGCGCGTCATGCGGTAGTTGCTCAGCAAATCGTCGTGGTCGACGTAGCGCTCGTCGCCCCAGAAAAGATGCACGCGATCCCACGGCGCGCCGGCCGCTTGCGCGTCCGCCTGAGCCCACAGCAAATAGAGTTTCGCCGGAGTGCGTCCGCCGGAAAGCGCAATCGCGAAGCGCCCTCGCTGCCGCACCGCGTCTCGGGCAATTTGCAACAACTCGTCGAGCGCGGCTCGGCTAAGTGCGTCGAGATCCTCGTAGACTCGCTCGTCCATTTTCATGGGATCGCCTCGGCGGCCTCGACTGCCACGGCCGCCTTCACTTTTTCGCCGCTGTTTTTACCGCGTGGCCGCCGAACTCATGGCGCATCATGGCCAGCAGCTTATTCGCGAAAGGCTCCGGCTCCTGCGAACGGAATCGCGCATCGAGTGCGCTGGAAATCACCGGCGTGGGCACGCCCAGTTCCACGCCCTCGATCACCGTCCAGCGGCCCTCGCCCGAATCGGTCACGAATGCTTCGATGCCTTCGAGCGAGGGGTTTTTCGACAGTGCGTCCACCGTCAAATCGAGCAGCCACGAACGAATCACGCTGCCGTACTGCCACACCTTCGACACCTGCAGCAGATCGATGCCGAATTCTTTCTTGTGCCGCAGCACGTCGAGCCCTTCCGCATAGGCCTGCATAATGCCGTACTCGATGCCGTTGTGCACCATTTTGACGAAATGCCCGGCTCCCGGGGGCCCCACGCGCGCCCAACCTTTTTCCGGACCGGGCGCAAGCGTCTGAAAAATCGGCGCGAGGCGTTTCACCACGTCCGCATCGCCGCCCACCATCATGCTGTAGCCTTCCGTCAGGCCCCAAACGCCGCCGCTGGTCCCGCAGTCGACAAAATTGATCTTCTTCTCCGCCAGCGACGCGGCGCGCCGCAGCGAATCTTTGTAGTACGAATTGCCGCCGTCGATGATCGTGTCGCCTGCGGCAAGCAGCGGCACAAGCTGGTCGATGGTCTGGTCCACCGGCGCGCCCGAAGGAACCATCAGCCAAACCGCCCGCGGCGCCTTCAGCTGACCAATCAGCTTTTCGAGCGTGTCCGCGCCCCCCGCGCCCTTGTCCACCACGCGCTGCACGGCCGCCGCGTCACGGTCGAATCCGACCACGCGATGGCCTCCGCGCACCAGCCGCTCCGTCATGAACGCGCCCATCTTGCCGAGCCCTATCATTCCGAGTTCCATGAGATCCTCCGCTTGAATTGCCGAATTAATGGTCCGTGGTGACGCCGTAGCGCGCCAGATCCTCGCGAAGCTGCGCCACGTTTTGAAATTGAATGGTGTTCATGCCCAGCTCGCGCGCGCATTCCAGATTCAGATCGCGGTCGTCGATCAGCAGGCATTCCTGCGGCGCGCTTTGCGTGATGCGCAGCGCCAGGTTGTAGATTTCCCGTCCCGGCTTGCGAAGCCCCAGATAGCACGAACTGAAAAACGCCTCGAAATAGTTGCGCAGATGAAAGGTGCGAATGCGGTATTCGTTGATTTCGCTCGATTCATTGTTGAGCGCCCCCAGCAGCCAGCGCCGGCGTGCCGCGATTTTCCCGAGAAATTCGAGCGATTCGGAAAAAGGCTGCGACTGCGCGAACATGAAGTCCTTGAATTCCTCGATGCTGTACGAGCGTTCGCGGTAGAAGACGGTGCGGCGCAGGTAATCATCGAGCGAGACGTGACCGCGCTCGAATCCATCGAGCATCAGCTCGTGCCGGTCCTCAAAATCGGCCCAATCGAGGTGGAACTTTTCCACCGCTTCGCGGCGCGAGGCGCGATCCCATCCATTGGTAAGGATTACGCCGCCGTTATCCCAAAACAGCGTGTTCACTTCCGCCATGAATTCTCCCGTGGAACCTGTTGCCGGAACCGGAGCTGCTCGCACGCGTCTATCGCGCGTTCCATTATCCTCGCCCGGCGCGCGCCGCAGAAGCGGAAATCTCGACCGGTCCGTAATAGAGAAGTATGATGAACCGGCGGAGCAGTCGGATGCGGCAAAATCGGAAGAATCTCTGCGTCTTCACCATCGGGCATTCCACGCGCCCGATTCCGGGGTTCGTCGAGATTCTGCAGGCGCACGGCGTGAAGCAGGTCATCGACATCCGTACCATCCCGAAATCCCGCCACAACCCTCAATTCAATAGCGACGCTCTGGAGGCCGCGCTTCGTGGTGCGGGCATTCGTTACATTCACCTCAAGGAGCTTGGCGGCCTGCGGCACGCCCGCAAGGATTCCTTGAATCTCGGCTGGCGCAACGCAAGCTTTCGCGGCTTCGCCGATTACATGCAGACACCCGAATTCACCGCGGCGCTCGATCGCGCCGTCGAACTGGCAAAATCGCGCCCGAGCGCGCTGATGTGTGCGGAAGCCGTGCCGTGGCGCTGCCATCGCTCGCTGGTTGCCGATGCCCTGCTGGTCCGCGGCATTCGCGTGGAGCACATCACCAGCGCCGCAGCGGCGAAGCCGCACTCGCTCACGCCGTTTGCCCGCGTCCGCGGAGTTATCGTCACCTATCCGGAAGATGCACCGATCTTGGCCGAATAGCGCTTCAGCGCATCGCAGCGAGAGAGGTTCCCGCAATTGTTTCGTGAGGTGTTAGTGTGCGGCCGGCCGTCGCGTTTCGCCTGCGGGCGGCTTTTTCATGATGAACGCCAGCGGGATCAGGCACGCCACCACGACCGCCAGAATCGAAACCACGTCCTTGAACGCCAGGGCCGCGGCCTGCTGCTCCATCACCATGGAGATCTGCAGATATGCCGCCCGGCTGGCATCGATGGCGCTCATGCCGCGGCTGCGAAGCATCGCCGCGAGACCGTCGAGCCATTGACTGTATACCGCGCTGCCCGCATGCAGGTTCGCCGCCAGAAAGTTCCGGCGTATCTGCGTGGTGCGCGTCACCATCGTGCCCACCAGCGCAATGCCGATGCTGCCGCCGATGTTGCGCACGAAATTCATCATGCTGGAAACCTGATTGTTCTGCTCCATCGGGATCCCGATGTAGCAAAGTACGTTGGCCGGTATGAAAATGAACGCGAGGCCGGCAACCTGAAAAACACGCAGCAGCGAAACCGTGGTGAAATCCATTCCCAGGCTCAAATGCGTCGCCATGTTGTAAAGGCCCAGCGCGGTGGCTCCGAATCCGAAGGCCATCAGCTTCCGCGGATCGATGCGGCTGCTGAGCGCCCCGGATGTGGGCATCGTAAGCAGCATCGCGAAGCCTCCGAACGCCAATGCCTCGCCCGATACCACCGCCGGGTAGCCCATCAGGTTTTGCATGAATTCCGGCAGCAGCACCGTGGTTCCGTACAGCACTCCACCGAGCACGAACATCGACAGCATTGCGGCCGCGAAATTGCGCTGCTTGAAAAGTTTGAGCGCCACGATCGGATGCGGATGTCTCCATTCCCACCATATCCAGAAGGCCAGAATGGCTCCGGCGGCGATCGTCCCGATGGTGATCAGGTGCGACCCGAACCAGTCGAGTTCCTGTCCTTTGTCGAGCACCATCTGCAGCGTGCCCACTCCCAGCGCCACGAGCCCCAGCCCGATATAGTCGATGCGCGCCTTCTTGCTCCTTTCCTTTTCAACCGCCATGTACGGCGGATCCTCCACGAACCGTTGCGTCATGATCAGCGAAAGAATGCTGATGGGCACGTTGATGTAGAAAATCCACCGCCAGCTGTAGTTGTCCGTCAGATAACCGCCCAGCGTGGGACCGATTGCCGGCGCCAGCACCACGGCCATGCCGTAAACCGAAAACGCCATGCCCCGCTGGGAGGGAGAAAACGTGTCCGCGAGAATCGCCTGCTCGCTCGGTTGCAGCCCGCCGCCTCCCGCGCCTTGCAGCACGCGGAAGAACACCAGCACTCCCAGGCTCGGCGCCAGCCCGCACAGGAAGCTGCTTGACGCAAACACTATGACGCAGGCCATGTAAAACCGTTTGCGCCCCACCCGCGTCGCCAGCCAGGCGCTGATTGGCAGCACGATGCCGTTGGAAACCAGGTAGCTCGTGAGCACCCAGGTCGATTCGTTCGTGCTCGCGCCGAAGCTCCCGGCGATGTGCGGCAGCGCGATATTGGCGATGGAAGTGTCCAGCACTTCCATGAACGTGGCCAGCGTAACCGTGAAAGCCACGAGCCACGGGTTGTGGCGCGGGCGCCAGGCGACTTGGTCGAAAGTGGCGGCTGCGGAAGCCATGAATTGCTATTGTAATCGGCTCGCGGCCCAAATAACATACATACGTGCATGTATCTAAAGAGCGGCCCACTACCATGCCCGGCGGCCCTCACGCGAGTTCCCGGTTAGGCGGTCGCGCGGCGGGCGCCCGCCTGTCCGCTTCCCGGCAGCAGGTGCGCACGGCCGCTACATGCCGTAAGCTTTTGGCGGCTGCGGAAAAGATCTTCGCGCGCGATGGATTCGAAGCCGCGCGCCTGGCCGATATAGCTGCGCTCGCAGGCTTTACGCGCGGCGCTTTCTACGCGCACTTCAAGAGCAAGGAAGATATTTTCTTCGCGCTGCTGGAGGAGTGGATCGGCCGCCGCATTGCGGACGTGAACGCGGTGCTGGAATCCCACGCGGATCCGGCGGCGCGGCTGCGTGCTCTCCGCGAGCACTACGCGCATACGGCCACGGATCGCCGCTTGGCGTTGCTCTCCCTCGAATTCAAGCTTTTCGCCATCCGCCATCCCAAGGCGCACGCGCGCCTGCGGGCCCGCCAGCGCCCCTTGCGCCAGAACGCCGGAAACATTTTGCGCCGCATGGCAAAAGACGCCGAAGCGAATCTGGCAATTTCCGGCGTGGCCGCGGCTACGGCGCTCGGTTCTCTTTCGAACGCGCTGCTTTTGGAGCATCTGGTGGATCATGCATCCCTCAGCGACGCCGACGTTCGTCATCTCCTCGGCGTCTTCTTCGACGCGGTCCTTGAGACGAAACCTTCCGCGTGATCCCGCTCTCGCTGTGAACTTCGCGCTTTCTCTTCAGATCCACACCTGCGCCAAGCGCCCGGCTCGTCTCGGCCGCTTTTCTGTGGCAAAGTAAACGCCCATGGCCGACTCCGCGAACTCCAGCCGCGCCGGGCGAATTGCGTTCACATATCCCGATTTCACCTACCTGCAGCTCGCGCGCTTCTGCGCCGTCTTCGGCACGGAGATGCAGTCGGTCGCCGTCGGCTGGCAGGTCTACGAAATTACCAACCGCGCGCTGGACCTGGGCCTCGTCGGCCTGGCGCAATTTCTTCCCGGTATCCTGTTGTTTCTCGTTTCCGGCCACACCGCGGACCGCTACAACCGCTGCAAAGTCTTGACCTTCAGCTACGCAGGACTCGCCATATGCTCGGGGCTGCTGCTGGCGATCACACTGAGCGGCACGCATTCCATCTATCCCATTTACGGCGTGATGCTGCTGATCGGAGTGGCGCGCTCGTTCAGCGGACCCTCCGGGCGCGCGCTGCTGCCGCTCGTGGTTCCCGAGGAGCATTTCCAAAATGCCGTGTCGTGGGGCTCGAGCATTTTTCAGACGGCGACGATCCTCGGTCCGGCGGCGGGAGGGCTAGTGTACGCGCTGGTTCGCGGGCCGGCCGTCGTCTACGGCACGGCGATGGTTGCGGCGGCGGGCGCGTCGCTCGCCATCCTGCGTGTGAAGCTGAAAGCGAAGCCGAGCGCGCCGGAGCGCGTCAGTTGGAGCACCGTTCTCGCCGGCCTGCGCTACATCCGGGACCACAAGATCGTGCTCGGCTCGGTTTCGCTCGACCTGTTCGCCGTGCTGCTCGGTGGAGCGGTGGCGCTGCTGCCCGTGTACGCCAAGGAAGTGCTCCACACCGGGCCGATGGGTCTCGGGCTGCTGCGCTGCGCGCCGGGAATCGGCGCGGGAGCGATGGCCATCCTGCTGGCGCATCGTCCGCTGCGGCGCAAAGCCGGTGCGACGATACTGTGGTGCGTCGCAGGCTTCGGCGCGTTCACGATCCTTTTCGGGGTGTCGCACAGCATCGTGCTGTCGATGTTCGCGCTGGCGCTGGTGGGCGCAAGCGATATGGTCAGCGTGGTGATTCGCGGCGTGCTGGTGCAGCTGGCCACGCCGGACGAAATGCGCGGGCGCGTCAACGCCGTGGAAATGATTTTCATCGGCGCGTCCAACGAGCTCGGGCAGTTCGAGTCGGGCGTGACGGCGGCGTGGATCGGCAGCGTGCCTGCGGTGATTTTAGGCGGCGTCGGCTCGATCATCGTCACGGTGCTGTGGGCCGTGCTGTTTCCCGACCTGCGAAACGTGGATCGTCTGGCTGGCGCGGGCAAACCTGCTCCCGAACCCACGCCGACCAGCAGCGACGATTAGGAATCGAGGGCCGCTTTTTAATCCGCTGCGGCCTTTTTCTCCGGCGCGGCTGGCGGCGCGGTCGCGCCTACATAAATGTTTGCGGGGCGCCACGGAGATACGGTGACGTTGCCGCTGACGCGCGCCTGCATCCACGGCACGTAGAAACTGTACGGATGAACCACTTCGGGCGCGCCGACGATATCGAGGCGTTCGCGCAATTCCGCCGGAATAGCGAGATCGAGCGACGCGATATTGTCTTCCAATTGCGCCAGGGTGCGCGCGCCCAGAATCACGGACGTGACGCCGGGTTGCGTGGCGAGCCAGTTCAGGGCCACCTGCGCGGGCGGCTTGCCGAGTTTCTTCGAGACGTCCAGCAGCGCGTCCAGAACGCGCCAGTTGTGCTCCGTGAATTTGTTGAAAATCGAGCCGGGGCCGCTCAGGCGGCCATCACCGCGTCCGGTATTGCCTTCCCTCTTGTATTTTCCGCTAAGAAATCCGCCGGCCAGCGGGCTCCATGGACAAAGCCCGATGCCGAGCTCCTGCGCGGCGGGAATATGCTCGCGCTCGATATTGCGTTCGGCGAGCGAGTATTCCAGCTGCAGCGTGGCGATGCGATTCTTGCCTTCCTTTTCGGCGATGGTCTGCATGCGCGAGAAATACCAGGCGGGTGTGTCCGACATGCCGAAATAGCGGACCTTTCCTTCGCCGATCAAATCGTTCATGGTCGAGAGGACTTCCTCAATCGGCGTGAACGTGTCCCACGCGTGGAGGTAGTAGAGATCGACATAGTCCGTCTTGAGGCGGCGCAGCGAACCTTCCAGCGCGCGGTAGAGATTCTTGCGGCCATTGCCTCCGGCGTTGGGGTTTCCGGGCTGCCCGCTGAACGTATATTTCGTGGCGATCACCACGCGGTCGCGCAGCTTGCCTTCGCCGACGAATTTTCCCACCAGCTCTTCGGCGTGGCCGTTGGTGTAGCCGTCCGCGGTGTCGATGAAATTGCCGCCCGCTTCAAGGAAACGGTCGAACTGCTGCTTGGAAACGCCTTCATCGGCGCCGAAACCCCATTCGGTGCCGAACGTCATGGTGCCCAGGCAAAGCGGGCTGACGCGCAGACCGGTGCGTCCAAGCGTGGTGTATTCGTTGAGCTTCATAGGATTCCTCCGAAAGAGCCATCGGATGCTGAGAATGAGTGCCGCGATGCGGCCAAAGATTGAGGCGCTGCAGGGCGAGGAGACGGGCGAAAACGGTGCGCCGGGACGTTCCGGGTAGACAGGTACGCCGTCGTTTGTTTTCTATGACTTACGGGTGATTCTACTCGATTGACTGTCTCGGGTAGAATCGGCAATGCATCTGGCTGGAAGGCGAAGCGAGAGCGAAGTGATCTATCGAGAGTCGCGCTGCGACTCTCGACCGCGCCATCGGTCAAACTCCTCAAGCTCTACTCCCTCCCGTTGGCTCCGTGTGCTTGCGAGCCTTATTACCACGCTAGCATGGGCGTCAAGACCCCGCAGAATTGCGTACCACCTAGGCACCTGAAGAAAAGACACTTGCGTCCACAAAAACGCCGGAAATCGCTGCCCGTTTTCCCATTCTGGGACCGGCGTCAAATCCGCTCCAGATTCGCGGCGAGCGGCCGATTGAGCTGCTGTCAGGTGTCTGGAGGGGGAATTTATGGCAACGCTTGGACATCACCGGCTGAGCGCCGGCGCGCGATTTCCGGAAAGGCGGACCGCGCCGCGGTTTGCGTTCGACGCGCGACTGGAAGTTATCGATCCGGTGGCGCAGAAGCAAATTACTGGGCGCGTGACCGTCCTAAGCCAAAAGGGGTGCTTTGGGCGCATGCAAGCGCCCTTGGCGCATCGAGCCGTGGTGCAGGTGCAGATCGTGAAGGACAAGGCCATCTTCGAAACCTGGGCGCGGGCTACTCCGAATCATCCGGATGCGGAAACCGGCGTGGTCCTCGTCTTTATGGACACGCGGCCGGAGCAGTCCAAGGTCCTCGCCACGTGGTTGGATGGGCTGGCAACAACCTAGGGGCCAGAGTTCTTTTCAAGAGGCGGGCCGCCGCAATCCCACAATGTGAAGGATAGCGCGAACGGCACAGAACCTTTGTCTCGTGTCTCGTACCGGATCGGAAACGGCTGCCCGTTGCTTCCCATAGGGGCTGGCTCGATCGGTACAAGCTCGTCCCCGAGGGTCTTCGCGGCGAGAATTGCCGCGTAGCCCGCACCGAGGGCCAAAACCGGGATAGTTCCGTCGGCGGACAAATGAAGCTTGACTTGAAATGTCCGGTTAGCCGACTAATCAGGAGTACAGCGGAAAAAACTTTCGATTTCGACACGACCTACCGCAGGGCTGTGAGCACGGAACCATTCATTAAGTGGATTGCGTAGTCAAATTTCGTGGTTAGCGGGTCAACGACAAGGTCGGGCGGGGCAATAGGCTTCCCAGATGAATCGACGCATTTCGTCGCCTTGTACTTCACGCCTTTCTCGTCCCACAGTTCACAGACGTCCCAATTAGATTGGGAATCGAAGGAGCAGCTAACCCAGAAATGCGGTCCTTCGCTTTTGAAAATTGGGCGTGAACCTTGCGGTATGAGGACAGCGTACCCTGGAACCGTATTCGGTCTTCGAATGTCCTGGAATTGCCGCAACCAATGACGGTGGACCTCGGCGGTACATTCCTTGCTCGCAAAAACGTCTCGCGAATAGTCTTGACTCAGATGCATGTCCTTGCCGTCCGTTCGGACAATCCACATGGAGTCGTGATCGAAACGAACCGAGACCGTCTTGCCCTTAACAGGGTGCTGAAGAACAGGTGATTTTCGAGATGAGAATGCAGTCGAGAGCGAAAAAGCGCGGGAGCAAGTTCCCACGCTGCCCTGTCCACGTCCGCGTTTTGTTCTTCCGCACCACGTCCTCCGTTCGCTTCCCTCTAGGCAGCGGCTTCTCGGACCTCCAGATGCGCCAGCCGGAGCAGGTTGTACGCCGCGCCCCACAGGTAGGCCACTTGCTGGATTTTCCAGCGGCCCAGGTGCCGCACTTTGCGCAGTCCGCCCGGCTGTTTCAGCCAGCCGAAGATTTGCTCGACCTTCTTGCGCGCCTTCTGGCTGATCCGATAGCCGAGCGTTTTCATCCGCCGCCGCATTCTTCGTCGTGCGTCGCCGTCGGCATCCTCAGCAACCACTCGCTCAGCCGAGATCGGCACGTGCGGAGTGATGGCGAAGTCGTCTTCGATTGTGCGCAGGAACTCGCCGGCTTCGTAGCCGGCATCGCCGCCGAGAGTCCCCGGCACGATGCGGTGACGACGCCGGAATCGCCGCAACATCTTTTTCGCCGTCTTCCGCTCGGCGTAGCCGTCGGCGCGCGCCACGCGGATGTCCAGGCACAGCCCGTGACGGTTCTCCATCAGCACGTGCCCGCTGTGCGCGAGTTGCGCCCCCGCACCCGGACTCTTCTTCGCCAGCCGCGCTTCGGGATCGGTCGTGGATCGGTGGGTTTCGTTCGACCGCTTCTCGCCGCGAAAATCCACCGAGGGGTTGCTGCCGCCTTCGGCGGGCGGACGGTCTCGCGGTTCTTCCTTCGGGCGAAAACTCTTCAGCGAGGCCCACGACTGGATCAGCGTCCCGTCCACCGTGAAGTGATCGTTCGAGGCATACTGCTCGACCAGCGCGTTGGCCACCACCTGCTCGAAAAACTTCTGCACCAGCCCGTGCCGTTCGAATCGCTCGCGGTTCTTGGTGAACGTCGTGGCGTCCCAGACCAGGGCATCGGGATCGAGATCGCAGAACCAGCGGTACAGCATGTTCCAGTTGATGGCGTCCACCAGCCGCCGCTCGGAGGAAATCGAGTACAGCGCCTGCAGCAACAGTGCTTTCAGCAGCGCTTCCGGAGGAATCGAAGGACGCCCCGTCTCGCTGTAGGCCGCCTCGAAGGCCCGCTCCATCTGCTGCAACACTTCATCGGCCCGCCGCTTGATCGCTCGCAGCGGATGATTCTTTGCCAGGCGCTCCTCGGTGTTCGCCACGAAAAACATCGGGTTCTGCAATTTTGGATTTCCGCGCACGAAGTTCTCCTCTTTATTGGAGAATGGCCGCCCCCAACGCGGCTTTCGACCTTCGTGCAGCTTAAAATGCATGCGCAGTTCCAAAGAACGAGTTTTTCAGCACCCTGTTAAAGGCAAACATTTTTGAACTGTCGTACGCCCAAATCCAATCGGCGCTGCGGCTCCCGATTAGAATTTCACTGCCTACCTGCACACAGAAGAACAGCGTTGGTCTGTCGAACGGGGCACAATCGTAATGGCACCAGTCGTATTCCCCGGTGTCAATCAAAGTCCCCTGTTGGTATTTGTGTGCTGCAGCACGAGCCAAGGGGCAAGTCAAACCCAAGGCGGCGATAGACATAATCAAGTAGCGCGCGCTTCTCTTCAATACTTGCATGCCGATTCGTGCGAAGTGTAACTCAGTCTTCTCTCTGGGTCACGCCATCAGACGGTCCGCGCAGTCAAAGCAACCAACTAACCCATGAAGGAACCTGGGCCGTCGCTAAGATCAACTTGGCACCAAACTCCTGAGAAACGGGGTTACCGGAAACTTGCTTCTGGGCCTGGGACTTACCAGGAGTTTGGTCCGCTCGGAGTCGGGAACTCGCGTGTCAGACCCAGCGCGCGGCTGCCGCACCGCTATCGTCAGGGCGTGTGTTGAAAGCGATGGCCGCTTGAGGCGCGACGCGATGGATGGCGTTGACCACCTTCTCAAACAGAATCAGCCGACCGGGTGGCAAGCGCACACCCGCTCCAATCACTACGCAGTCGTAAGCGCGGCTGGTCAGGAGGCGTTCAATTGTCGGGACCGCAGTCTCATCGGGACTAAAATAACAGTTTTCGGCATGCCAGCCCCGCGCTTCAAAATCAGCCAACGCGAGTTTGACCCCAGCGTGGATCTTTTCTGCGGTCATGCCCGGCGGCAGTGCTGGATCCGAAAAGTCCACCGTCGCAGGATCGAGACCGATCAACACGACACGTTTCATGGCTGGCAATCCTCCGGGCTGGTCAGTGACTTTTAATCTTATCACTCCACTGAGGCATCCCAACTCCTGAGAAACGGTGTTACCGGAAGTTTGCTCCTCGCCCAGACCAAATGTCCGGTAGCCGAGTAATCGGGCATGCCGGACAGGATCAAAGACGCCAGTCTGGAGACTGGCGCTCCCGGGAAAGGCAAAAGCAGATCCCTTCCCGGTACGAGGCACCGGGACGCAGGCAACGCGAACCCTGTCCGCACAGACCGCGAGCGGGTTCAGGATGACAAATCGTTACTGCGAGGACGCAAGAAAAACGCCGCCGAGACTGATTGGATAAAGGCGTCGGCTCCTTCGAGCGAGTAGACTTGGCGGTGTTGAACGACCAAGGCTCGGGGGGAAGGAGCCGAGCGATGAGGATTATAGGCTGTGATTTTCACCCGCGCCAGCAGCAGGTCGCCCTGCTGGACACGGACAGCGGAGAGTTGGTCGAGCGGCAGTTGCAGCACGAGAATGGCGAGGCGGCGCGGTTTTACAAGCAGTTGCCGCGGCCGGTTCGCGTGGGTATCGAAGCAACCGGTTACACGCAGTGGTTCGAGCGGTTGCTGGAGTCGCTGGGGCACGAGCTGTGGTTTGGAGATGCCGCGGCCATTCGTGCTTCGGTGGTGCGGCGGCAGAAGAACGACCAGCGGGATGCGGCGCACATCCTGCAGCTGTTGGTGGAGAACCGTTTTCCGCGCATCTGGGTGCCGACGCCGGCCGAGCGCGACCTGCGGCAGTTGTTGCTGCATCGCGTGAAGCTGGTGCAGATGAGGACGAAAGTGATGAACCAGTTGCACGCCTTGGCCATGAGTGAGGGCGTGTGCCGCAAGAACAAGCTGTGGAACCAAGCGGGGCGGCGGGAACTCGAAGCGTTGCCGCTGGGGCCGTGGGCGGAGCGGCGGCGGCGCGAGTTGCTGGTGTGGCTCGATCAGTGGAAGGCGCCGATTGCCGAACTGGATCGGGCCGCCGAGCAGCAAGCGGCGGCGCATCCGCAAGCGAGACTGCTGATGACGCATCCGGGCGTGGGGCCGCTCACCGCACTGTCGTTCGTGCTGACCGTGGGACCGGTGGAGCGGTTTCCGCGCAGCCGGCAACTGAGCGGGTATCTGGGCCTGGATCCCAAGATGCACGCGTCGGGGCAGCACACGCGCATCGGATCGATCAGCAAACAGGGCAACTCGACGGTGCGCTGGCTGCTGGTGGAGGCGGGACAAACGGCAGCGCGTCGAGATGCGGAACTGCGGCGACTGTATCAGCGGTTGAAATTCCGTCGCGGGAGCCAGATCGCCAAGGTGGCCGTGGCGCGCCGCTTGGCAGTGAGGTTGTACTGGATGCTGCGCAGTCAGGTGGACTATGCCGGACTGACGACGCAGCTGGTTCGGTTGCGGGGCAGCTCGAGTAGCGCCGTGAGAGAGCGGTAAATCCTTGAGAGGCTGAGTGAGCGCCCCGCCTCCCCGCATGGCCGGGGAGTGCGAAACAACAATCATGGTGGAAAGACCGCATAGATGGCTGGTGGAACCAGGGTTTCCACCGCAGGATTGAACGCGCGAGCCTTGGTCGGCAAATGCGAAAGGCCCCGGGTAAGGAGAAAGCAAACCAGGCCGGAAAAGCCTCCGGCCTTCGACCCGCGCGGAAGTGTGCCTTGACAACGCCGACGCCTTTATAGACGGCGCTACAAAAGGCCGCACTGTTCGCGAGAAGCGCGAGAGGTGGCGCAGCCGCCTACAGGCAGCCCCCTTTCGGAGGGATTCTTCAGCCACCCTCGCCACCACCCCGGCGCGCAGAACGCGTCGGGGACCCCGGCACGGGTGGCTTCAGAATGACAGAGCGCGCAGTTTACGCCCGACGGCGGCGCTACGAATACACCTTCGGCTTCGCGCATGGTAAGCGGCACCCAAAGCTTCAGAGGCAAAGGCTGCTGCGCTGAAGCGCAGCGCTACATGAAGAGTTCGAATGGGACGGCGGGGCGGTACGCCGTTCCCACGCTTCGCGAAGGGCGCGGGACAAGATCAAAGACGCCAGTCTGGAGACTGGCGCTCCCGGGAAAGGCACAAGCAGATCCCTCACCCTGATTCCCTGCCCGATGCGCCGGGACTCGGTTCGGGATGACAAACTGTTACTGCGGGGACGAGGGAAATACGCCGCGGAGACGGCGGCGTTACAAAAGAGCAAATCGCCGAAGATAGGCACCGGGAAGTAGACGCCGCGGGGAATTGGCGGTTGCGAGGCGCGAGAATCTGCACCCTTCGGCTTCGCGCATGGTAAACGGCGCCCAAAGCTTCAGAGGCAAAGGCTGCCGCGCTGAAGCGCAGCGCTACATGAAGAGTTCGAATGGGACGGCGGGGCGGGGTGGCGCACCGTTCCTACCCTTCGCGCAAAACGCGAAGGATGGGGCATCTACAAGAGCAAAGAGAAAAGCAGATCCCTCACACCGGTCGCAAAAACCGCGACCGGGTTCGGGATGACAGCATTCAGTGAGTTATGGCAGCGCGAAGGCGACGAAGGCGTTGCCGGAGGCGAACAGGATGTACTGCTTGCCTTCCACCTCGTAGGTGACGGGGTTGGCTTCGCAATCGGAGCCGCCGCCGGTGAAGGCCCACAGCAGCTTGCCGGACTCAGCGTCGAGCGCGAAGAAATCGCCTTCGGCGCTGCCGGAAAAGACCAGGCCGCCGGCGGTCGCCAGCGTGCTGACCTCTGTGGGCGCCATGAGCTTGTACTGCCACTTCATTTGCCCGGTGAGGGCGTCGAGCGCGCGAACGGCGCCGTACTCGACGTCTCCGGAAAGATTCATGCGGCCGCCGCCGCCGAAATCGGGGAAATTCACGCGCGGGCGTCCGGACAAAACGTAGGCGCCGGTTTCGCGAGCGGAGACGTAGAAGAGCTTGGTCAGCGGGCTGTAGGACGGGTTATTCAAATTCGTGCCGCCGTGGCCGTCGGGATACATGAGCTGGCCCTGCGGAGTGGGCTCGGTATCGGGCAGCATGATGGGCTGGCCGTTGGCGTCGAGCCCCTTGGCCCAAGTTTGCTTCACGAACGGCCGGCCGGCGATGAATTTGCCGGTGGCGCGGTCGAGCACGTAGTAAAAACCGTTGCGATTGGCGAAGGCCACCAGCTTTCGCGGCTTGCCGTCCACATCGGCATCGAAAAGCACGGGAGTCTGAATGGAATCCCAGTCGTGCGTGTCGTGCGGCGTGAACTGGAAATACCACTTCATCTTGCCGGTGGTGGCGTCGAGGGCGATGAGCGAATCGGTGTAGAGGTTCGCGCCGGGGCGTTCCGAGCCGTTGTAATCGGGCGCGGGGTTGCCGGTGCCCCAGTAAATGAGATTCAGCTTGGGATCGTACGAACCGGTGCCCCAGGTGCCGCCGCCGCCGAAGCCCTTCATGCTTTTGCCCCAGGTGTCCGAGCCGGGCTCGCCGGGAAGCGGAATGGTGTAGCTGCGCCAGAGAAGTTTTCCGGTTTTGGCGTCGTATGCGGCAAGGAAGCCGCGAATGCCGACGTCTCCGCCGGAAACGCCCATGATGACCTTGCCGTCGAGAACGAGTGGCGCGCCGGTCATGGCATAGCCCTGGTCGTTCTGGTCAACGTGCACGTCCCATCGAACGGCACCAGTGATGGCATCGAGCGCGACGAGATGGCAATCGAGCGTGCCGACGTAGACCGTATTGCCGTAAACGGCGACGCCGCGGTTGGAGCGATGCACGCCGATGGTGTAGAGCTTCGCGGGCATTTTCGGCGTCCAGCTCCACAGCTTGGTGCCGTAGCGGGCGTCGAGAGCGGTGACGGTGCTGGGCGGCTCGGTGACGTACATGATGCCGCCTTCCACGACGGCGGAGGATTCAATCGGCGCTTCGCCGGCCTGATTGGGCTGGTAGATCCAGGCGGCGCGGAGATTTTTCACGTTGTCGCGATTGATCTGCGTGAGGCGCGAAAAGCGCTGCGATTTGTAGTCCCCACCGTACGTCAGCCAGTCCTGCGGCGTTTGGTCGGCGTGGAGCAATTCCTGATAGGTGACGGGCCGCTGCGCCAAGGCGCGCGCGGGAAGCAGCGAAAGCGAAGCAGCGACGGCAAGCGCGTAAACGGGGATTTTCATTGTGCGCCCTTCAGAGTCATGAGGTAAGCCACCAGATCGTTCATCTGCGCGGGCGAAAGAGCGCTCTTGAAGCTGGGCATGAGGCTCTTGCCGGGCTCCTGCTGGAGCGAGCGCAGATTGGGCTTCCAGAGTGCGTGGAACTTGCCGGTGGCGTCCTTGAGAACGATGGTAAACGAGTTTTCGCCAACGCGCATGCCGTTGATCACGTGGCCATTTTTCTCCACGGCGCGGAACATCAGATACTCGGTCCATTTGGAACTGTAGAAGCCGGTGCCGTTCTGCGGCAGATTCGCGCCGGGATCGATCAGGCGTTCCTTCAGGCTGGCGGGGCCGCGCATATCGCCGATGCGGCTGAGTTCTGGGCCAACGCTGCCGCCCTGGCCATCGATCATGTGGCAGGAGGAGCAGCCGCTCGATTGGTAGAGCGCTTGGCCGGCTTTGGGATCGCCGGTTACGGCTCCGGCAGTATTGGGTTCGTAGGTGCGGAGGAAGGCGACGATGTCGGCGGCATCGTTGGCCGAAAGGCTGTAAAAGCTGGGCATGGCGGTGCCGCGGATGCCGTGCTGGATGATGTTCACCACGGCGGCGTCGCCGAGGCTGTTGGGAACGCCGTGGAGATCGGGACCCTCCTCGCCGCCGGCGTCGACGCCGTGGCAGGTGGAGCAGTTTTGCTCGAAAAGATCCTTGCCGTGAGCGGCGGAAGGCTCGGATTTAGCTTTCGCGCCGGCCGCGGGCGCGGATTGCTGAGCCGCGGCGCGGGGCACGCAGCTGACAAACAAAGCCAGCGCACACGCGACGAAGAAGACCGCAGCGCGGCGAACCGAATAAGTTTTCCTCACACTACCCCCAATTGTTGCTTCCGTGCCGAACGCATTTTGTTCGCCGGCGCGATTCCCGGTTACCCACAAGCCGCGCCGCGCAAGTTCGTGTCAATCGCCGGTCCGCTGCGAAGCGCCTACGCCCACTTGTCGATGGAGACGCTGCGGATGTAGTTCATGTTGCCGACCTGGAAAAACGTGTTGGTCTGGCCGCCCATGACGACGAGATTGATGTCGTCCGGCTTCGGCCAGCATGGGACGCGCGCGTCGTCCGGCAACTTCCACCAGGTGGCGTACGGCTCTTCGCCCTTGAGTGCGCGCGGATAGATCCAAACGTAGGCCAGGAAGGACTCGCGGAAATCCTTCGCCGAAACGGTGGTGTTCTTCCACAGCCACTCGGTGAGTTTTTCCTTGGTGTCGTAGCCCTGCTCTTTGAGCGCCTTGGCCGTGAGCGGATCAAGGATCACCAGCGCGTTGAACATGCGAGTGAGCGTGGGGAACATGCTGCTGATCTGTTCGTCGAACTTCGGCATGATCGCACCGGCGCCCTTGGCGCCGTGGCCAAAGCGCAGGTCCCAGCCATCGAAAAGGCTGACGACGTTTTCCTCCCGCTTGAATCCTTTCTGCACGTGAAAGGGAGTCCAGGGGCTGTTCTTTTCGTCTTCGACCACCACGGCGTTGTTGTAGTTCAGCTGATTCCCTTGTCCGCCGTAGTACGTCTGGCCGGGGATGGCGCCCTGTCCCAGATTCTTGCCCATGAGGGTCCAAGCGCGGCCGATCGTAGTGTTGGGATGCGCGAAGGGCCCCAGGCCGCCGATACCGTAGTTCATGTCGAGCTTGTCACGAATGGGGCCGTTGATGATCATCGAGTAGCCGAAGGAGGTAGTGGAACCGCCGAGGCCGAGAAAACCGGTGGACGCGATGGCGAGAACAACTGGGAAATACGCGGGACTGCATCCGGCCATCACCGCGTTGACAGCCACTTGCCTCACCGTGTACTTGTAGGTGCCGGTGACGCCCCGCCCGACCTGCCCGACGACTTCATCCGGATGGTGGCTCGTACCCTTCAGCATTGCGTCGACGGCCTCTTCGGTGGGAACGATGATCGGCAAGAAATCAGTCATTCCGTTGTTCATGAAATAGCCTTGCATTGCCTCGGCGGTGTACGGACCGATCTTCGAAGGACCAGCCGAAACGGGGAATAAACCGGATTTCTCATCTTCCGGCGTAAGCGGCGTGGTGAGATAGCCGACGATCTCCTTCATTAGCGGCTTGCCGGTGACGGGATCAGGGCCATCGACCAATGCATGCAGTTGGGGAATGGTCTTGCCCCAGACGGGATGCGGGGTAAAGGCGATGCGCAGGGTCGGCATGCCGCGCTGCGCGGCTGTAGAGTGGGCGATATCCACGTACGCTTCGGTGACCATCGGAACGCTCGGAACGCCCATCTTTTCCATCGTTACGCAGTGACTCACGGTCGCTGGTGTGCAGCCGCTTCAATGCCCGATCGCCATGATGCAGGCGTTGCCTTTGGCCTTGATCTCCGCCCAAAGTTTGGGATCGGGCTCGGGATACGTGCCGGCTTTTCGCCGGAAAACCGTCTTGACGCTCGGCATGTTGCGCTGGAACCAATCCGCCACTTGCTTCAGCAACAGGTCGGCGCCAAAAAAACCAGTGTCGACCAAATACACGGTTTTGCCGTGGAGCGTGCTCAGGCTCGGAGTCATGGGGAAGCGCTGAACCGGAGGCGGAGTGCCCTTGGGCGAAAGGGCTGTGAATTTTTGCTCGCTGCCGGAACTATCCGACTGTGACCCAGGTTTCGCCATAGCTGCGTCCGCGCGAGCGCCCGCCAGCAGCGCGGGAGACATGCCCAGCAGAGATAATAATTGTCGCCTCTTCATGATTCCGATCCTCCTGATGCCCTTTGACTTCTCGCGGTGAGGACTTCGCCGTTCGACGCCCTGGATTCACCGCTCGTTATATGGACGTACCGGGCCAAAATTGCGTTGTACCATTTTTTGCCGCCCGACAACGTACAACCGCCCACGCGAAAATGCCACAGTTTTTAGTGCCGCGGCACACCGGTTGAGACGATTCACATGTAACGCGCGGCGAATTTCAAGAATGCGGGCCAGTTGGGTATGTCCGTGTGGCCGTATTGATGCTGGCGAAACGCCAGATCGCCGGAAAGGAGCGCGGTGCCGATCGGCGGCATTTTCGCAGTTCCCAAGTCGCGCTTACCGAGGAGGCGGTACACGGGACCGGCGTCGACCTCAGCCATGAACTGCCCTTTGTCGTCGAGCCAATTCCCCTCCACTTTCGGCGAGCCCTCACTGATGAACAGAGGGCGCGGCGCGGCGAGCGCTGTGAGTTCGTGCTCATCGACGGGCAGATCACCGGGATTCAGCGGACCCGCGTACTTCAAAAAGTTGCCGTCGAACCAATGATACTCACCCGGGGCTGCCAAATCCTCGACGCTCTCGCCGAAGTTGCGGCGGAAGAGCTTCGCGCCGCCGGCGCCTGACGAGCCGATGAGCCCGATGGCGAAGCGTTGATCGTAGGCCATGGTGACAAGAGCGGCCTTGCCGTAACGCGAGAGGCCCTCGATGCCGACGTGCTTGGCGTCCACTTCGGGAACGGTTTCGAAGTAATCGAGCAGGCGGCTGGCGCCCCACGCCCACGCGCGCAAGGCTCCCCAATCTTCAAGCCCGCGCGGTTGGCCATGGTTGCAGAGACCGATGATGCCCTTTGTGAGCGCTGCGCCGTTATCGGCCTGATAGCTGGTGGGAATGACGATCGCGTAGCCCCAACCGCGTTCCAGAACTTGCTGCTGCCAGGAAGGCCCGGGCGGGGGGGCCGGGAATTTTTCGCCTCGCGCTTTCAGCATGGCCATGATGCGGCGCATGACTGCGGGATCGATTCCGAACTCGATCATCACCGGCACGGGCTTATGCAATTTGGCCGGCAGCGTCAGACTGGCCTGGATGTTCACGGTAATCAGCGGGTAGGAGGAATTATCAACATGGCCGATGAGGTCTCGCGTGACTGCGGGTATGCCGCCGACCGTTTCGTTCTTGGTGCCGGTCACTTCCCAATGAACATCCGGCGTGTACCCGGGGACGCGGCCATACACCTGGCTATCGAAAGCTTCGACAATTTGCGGGCGGCGCTCGGTCCACCAAATTTTTGCGGAGGTCACCGGGCTGCCGTCACTGAGCACGAGCGGATCGGGGTAGTTCGGGTAAACGCCGGCCTTCGATTCATCGTAGTTGGCGTGATTGGGTTTGTTGGCGTCCGAGCCCGGCGCGGGGCGAAGCGCGGAGATATGCAGCAGATTCAGTATTCGCTGATGATCCTGCGCGGCGGTTAGCTCGACCGGCGGCGGAAGATCCGGGCTGGCTCTTTTCCCTGGCCGCGCGGACAACCCCGGAAGAGCCAATAATTGCGAGAGCGAAAACACCGCAACCGCTGCAAACGCAATCCGACCGCCCTGTAACATCCGCACGAACACTCCCTTCCATCAGCGGGCTGATGCAAGCGCGCCAAATGACGGCACAGAAAATAGCGCGTTCGACGCAAAGGAACAAGTCCGGGCACAAAATTTGCCCCAGGCCGGGCGATTGGGAACTAGCGACAGCCGTTATGCCATCAGACACACGCAGCAATATGCTCGCTGGAAATGGCAGCCGAATTGCACGCCGCGGCTGCTCGGGGAGCAAAGCAGTAAACAGTATTTTTCGCGCGCCGATTCGCTTTTCATTCATACTGTGCGCGAGTGGAATACTCTCAATTTCACAGGAGAATTATGAAGAATTTCGCGGCCCCACGCCCCCTTGCGAAGGAGCTCTCGAGTCCCGAGAGGAGAGAATTTCCGCGATACGTGCTCGGCGCTCCCGCGGAAGTTCGCGACCCGGCGGCAAAGACGCGGGCGGCAGGGCACGTGACCATGATCAGCAAAAAGGGCTGTTTCTTGAAAGCTCCGACCCAGTTTCCGCCGAGGGCCATGGTGCAGCTGCACATTCAGAAGGGCGACACGGCGTTCGAAACCTGGGCGAAGATAGTTCCAAATTTGCCAGACGTGGGCGAAGGCATGGCCTTGCTATTCATGGGCACGGCGCCGGAACAGCAGCAACTACTCCATCAATGGATCGACGAACTGGCTGCGAGCTCACGCCAAGACGCGCCCCCCTGCTGAGCCACGCCAAGAGCAGCACACCTCCAGGCTCCCCAATTGCAGCGCGCGTCAAACGTAACGGACTGCGCAGAAGCGCTCGCACGCAGCGTCAGAGTTTGCCTTCGCTCGAAGGTTTCTCGTTGCTTGGGTGGCGGAGCTTCCACAAAATCTGGCGGAAAATTCCAAGCCACATGACGGCGTCCTGTTGCGGCAGGTGCAGGCGGCGAACAAGCCGGCGGATGCGCTGATCGGCGTCGGCTACGCGGCGGCGATCGAGGAACCCGCTTTCGCGCAGGGCTTCGCCGAGAATTTCAGTGATGCGTTCGATTTCCGCGGCGGCCGCGAGCGCTGTCTTTTCGAGCACGCGCGCAGCGTTGCCTTCGCGGATCAATTCATACAGGCAGACGGCCACGGCCTGCCCCAGATTCATCGAGATGTTTTCCTCGCGGGTGGGAATGCGGACGAGCCAGTGGCAGTGGCTCAGATCGTCGTTCGACAAGCCAAATTTCTCCGAGCCGAAAAGCAGCGCCACGCGGCCGGTGCGGAGGCGGCGCCGGATCTGGCGTGCGCCCTCCTCGATGCGGCGCACCGGATGGTGCAGATGGCGGTGGCGCACGGCTGTGGTCCCGATGACCAGCGAGCAATCGCCCACAGCAGATGCGACGGTATCGTGCTCCTCGGCGCTGGCGAGAAGGGCCGAGGCGCCCACGGCGGAGCGCGCTTCGCGAAAGCCAGCTTCGTACGGATGCACCACGCGCAGGCTGGAAAAACCGAAATTGCTCATGGCGCGGGCGGCCGCTCCGATATTGAGCGGGTTGCGCGTGGATACGAGCACCACGCGGAGGCGATCGCGTTCGGCTGCGGCGAGCAAGGGACAATCATTTTAATGCAGCAGCGCAGGTCGCGCGCGGCGAACTGCAGATGTGAACCGCTCTGCGCCACGGGTGAGGGTCGCCGCTCCTCTGCTTTCGAGACTTACTTCGTACTGGCCATCAGTACTATCGCCGGTAAACCAGCGGTAAACCAGAAGTCCTGAAACCAAACGCCTTCGCGGTACCAATCAATTTGTGAGTGATGGTCCATCGCCGGACCTGCGAGCGGGACGCTACCATGCACTTGTTGGACAACGATATCGGCCTCCGACAGGGGCCACAAACAAAGGACACCCAATGCGATTCCAGGCACTAAAAAACACAGCACTTATGAGCCTCCTCCTAGGGGGCGCACTTTTAGTGCCGAGTTCTTCGGCTTGGGCGCGCGGCGCGGCGGCCGCAGCCGATCCGGCGGCGAGCGCACTACCCGCTGCTCCGGTACCCATGGCTTCGGCCCAGGAATCGCAAAGCCTGGAGATGTTGCGCCTGGAAGAGCCAAAACTCGGGAAATCGGGGAAGGTGAAGCTCGCGGAAGAAGCCCCTTCCCGCCGCAAATGGATCGCCCTGTCGGTGGCGGTACACGGCGCGGCGGCCTTTGACGCGTACACCACCCGCCAGGCGATCGGGCGCGGAGCCGTGGAAGGCGACCCGCTGATGCGGCCGTTTGCGAATTCGCCGAGTATCTACGCGGCGATTCAGGTGGCGCCGGTGGTGATGGATTTCGTCGCACGACGCATGCAGCGCAGCCAGAACCCGTTCCTGCGAAAGATGTGGTGGCTGCCGCAAACGGGCGGCGCGGCGATGTACCTTTTCTCAGGGGTGCACAACTTGGGAGTCGCGGGTAGGCCGTAACGCGGGAAGTAACGGCCGCGAATATCGGCCGGGACGCAAAACGTTCCGGCCACCCCGGCTTTCTTCGCGCCCTTGATCGAGAGACAAACGCAGCGCGTTCTGTTCACGCCTTCAACCGCATGCTAGAATCCCCTTGACGCAGTCAGTAGGCCCGTAGCTCAGTTGGCTAGAGCGCCACCTTGACACGGTGGAGGTCTGCGGTTCGAGCCCGCACGGGCCTACCATCCTTTTCAATCACTTAGCCCGCCGTCCCAATTCTCCGTTCCACTTTCTACCTGTGATTTCCTACCTGTGTTTGGCCTTTTTGGGGGCGGTTCCGGCACTTTTCGATCTACCCATTAACAGACGATGGCGAGCACGAGGCCCAATATGAGGAAAGCCGCCGCGTAGTCTATGTCGCAACCACGCGAGCAAAACGTGTACTCATGTTCTTCACCGATACGACTCACTGCCGGAACGGGCCCACCCCGTTTTTAGCTGAGATGGATTTATGACAGTACCCCAGCGTTGCCACTATGCTCATCCAAAACAATCTCCTGATTTGCACCCGATATCCCTTGGCGTTGCGATCAGAGCGTGATAGTCCCCGTCTAGCCTGACATTTTCGCGCGCGAGCTTCCTTGACTCGTTCCCATCGCGCACGACGCTGCGAACCCGTCCCGGCTCGGTCTGAGACATGCCCCTCCCTATGTTCCACCCTTTAGAGTCATTCTTCTCGTCCATACGGAAGGGGACAGATTCCGGGCCGCGTCCTTCCGTAACTTCGTGAATACCTTATCGATGCCCTGCGTATTTGGCGTTTGAGCACGAGTCCTAGTACTTCTCCAGCAACCCTATCCTGGGTGTGCTAACGTTTTTACAGTCGGTGAAGTTCGAATTCGGCGCCACCTCCTGTTCCGCTGGCGCTCTTCAATCGCGAGGCGCTCGTGCCCAGAGCCCATGTCTTCTCTCCGTCTTGCTTCCTGGTCGTCATCGGCCTTCTATTCGGCTCTGTTGGTTCGCTCCAAACGGCGCGCGCACAAAGCAACTGCACTCCCCCGTCTTTCAACGGAGACGAAAGCAGTTGGAGGGCAGCCTACATTGACTGGTGCAAAAGCAACGGCGGGAACCCTGGCAATTTTTACAGCTCCTCGGGCGACTACACCGGATGGGGCTGTCATCCGATCGATGGCCAGTGGAAGTGCGGCGGCGGCTCTTCTTCTACATCGTCAAGCGGCACCACCACGGCGGACGCCATGGTGACTTTCGTACAGACCTACCAGAAGGCGCTCGAAACGGCCCGCGCCCATGATGCCGCCATGAGAGACGCCGCCACAGCCGCCAATAATCGCTACGCGGCCAATGTCAGCCAAAATGTCGAAGCTGCGGATGACGCGGCGCAAGTGGAAGATCTGGAACACTATAACGCCGAGAAAACCAAGGAAGCGCGGGCCGATCAAGTTGCTTTCGCGCAGGAGCATAGTGCTTTGGGCGCTTTCCTGAACCAGACAGTTGAGCCCTCTTCCTCGGATTCAAAGAATGCCACCCCCGCCCAACAAAAAGCGTGGGAGCAGTTGCACTGCCTCGCCTACGTGAGCCGCATCGCTTTCGTCGATCTCGCCCTTAACAACATCAGGGACTTCCACGACCTCGCTCCCGAGGCCTCCAAAGCCTTCGACGGAGCCTCGATGGACGTCAGTTGTCCCGCCGCTCCCTTTCCAGACCTCAGCGGCAAGAACAACGTCGACATGGGCAAAATCAGCGGCAAGCTGAAAGCCGACCTCGACCAGGCCACCCAGATCGCGCAGCACATGGAGAAGTACAACTCGCAGCAAACGTCTCTGCAGCCTTTACCTGCCGATGTCGCTTCCGATCCTCAACTCGCTGCCGCTTGGAAAGTCCAGCAGGCGATCAACGCCATCAACGACGCCCCCAACCCGGGCAAAACGCCGGCCGATTTCACCCAGGTTTTAATCGACAGGGACAAACTCCGTCAGTCCCTGGGTGACGCTGATAACGCCGCAAATGGCAATTTCGGCAGCATTCAAGTGGACCTAACGTCCGCACCCGCCACCGGGCCGGTCCCTCAATAGGGAATCACCGAACATGGCTCACATCTTCCTCAAACCGCGCCTCTTTGCTGTGCTTTTGTCCTTCGCGGCTCTCTGTCTGCTCGCCCCAACCGCCGTTCTCGCTCAGATTCCTGCTGTCCCGCGCATCCCCGCCGGAATGCCGTCGGACATCCAGCACGACATCCAGCCCCGCCTCGCTCCGCTTCAAACTCGTATCGACGGGCTGGTCACCGACGGTAAAAATCTCAACCAGCATTGTGCGCACTTTGAAGTGGGCTCTTCTCTCCAGCAGGAGTGCAACTCTCTCAAGCAAAAATGGCTGGCCGAACGCGCCACTCTCCAAGGGGACGTCGATACTCTGCAAGCGCATATCGGCATGATCGCCCAGCTCGTCGCGCAGGATCGCCAGCTCACGCAAGCCATCGACGGCAACCTCAAAAGCATCGCTGAACTTGGCTTCAAGCACCGCGCCGAAGATTTCGAGGAATGGGACAAGCTCTCCGACGACGCCAAAAAAGAATTCGTCGCCAAAGTCAAAGAGCAGGCCATCGACCTCTTTGCCGATAAGGTTCAGGACGGCATCCTCGCGGGCACTGGAGGCATTTCCCAGGACACTGCCGCGAAATGGATCGCTTTCCTTGAAAAAAGTGATCCCAAGCCGGTAGAAGTCATCGCTGCCGTTCAGCGCATGGCCACTACGGAAACCCGCGCGCAATTGGCCGCGGACGCGCACATTCTCACTATTTTCCTGAAAAACGGCTACGAGGGCTGGAACGCCGAGACGCGCGAGCAGCTTCTGAATCTCGCTCTGGACAACGTCTGCGAGGGCGTCCCCTCAGAACCCCTCAGCGCCCAGTGCAAGCTTTTCCGCAACGAAGCCAGAGTTCTTTCCGCCGAGGTCTATTACGGCGCTGCCACCTTTGTCGCTCGACAGCAAGTCGACGCACTGACCAATTTGTCCGAAGACCAGCTCAAGGCATTGGCTGCACGCAACAAGGTTTTGAAGGATCAAATCCACGACCGTTCGGAAGTCCGAAGCAGGATCAAGCTTCTGCTTTCCGAATGATTGGGAAAAATTCGAGGCTCATCTCATGAAGAAGACCTATTTCTCCACAGTTCTGTTTGCCTGTCTCTTTGCTGTTTTCCCCCTGGCAGCGCAAACGCAATCGCCATCGCAATCGCCGCGCGAGGCCTTCGAGCAGGCCGTCGCGCAGCTCCAGCAAAATTCCTCCGATGACGCTTTGCGCGCGAAAGTCATTCAATCCGCGGCCAGTCTCGATCCCGCTCCCGCGATTCCCGAAGACGCTCGCCGCTTTTTCATCGAAGGCATGACCCTCCATCAGGAGGCCAAGAGTCCGGAAGACGAACAGACCGCTCTCGACTCCTTCGCCAAAGCTCTCCAAATCGCGCCCTGGTGGGGCGATGTGTATCTTGGTCAGTCCGTTTCACAGGAACTTACCGGTCAATTCCAAGCGGCAGAAAAATCTCTCCATTTTTATCTCCTCAGCAATCCCGGCGAGGAGAAGTCCCGAAGCGCCCAGGACCATATTTATGTTCTCGAAGCCAAACTGGAAAAGGCGCATGCCGCCGTCGAGGCCTCGCAGGAGCAGCTCGATCAGCGCAAAAAACTCACGGGCTGGTGGCAATGCAAGACTGGCTGCTCCGGCTACCGATGGTTCCAATCCGACGGCACGGATATCAAGAGCCAGATCGATTCGTGGTCTTTTGAAGGCCACTTTGAGCAGGACGCCATCTCCGGCCTCGCCTCGCTTCCTGGGCAAAGCGATCCCACCGATGTCGCCTGCAGTTTCCCCGCGCAGAAGCATCGCATGACCGCCTTCATCGAGGACGGTGGCGAGGCCATCCGTTTGAAGTTTGACTACACGACCTTCCACAGCAAGTCCCATTCGCAGCCCGACGTTCTTCTCGGCTATCTCGACCCGACGCAAGTCTGCGATAGCGTTACTCCGGTCAACACCAGTCCTCAGGAGATTGTCTTGTCCGGCGGCGCAAAGCAGAACAATTTCGGCGTAGCCATCACCACCATCACTCCCGCGATGAAGGATCTTCCCGGCGACAAGCACATAGAGAGCGCCATTAAAAAAGGCTACCACTATTGCAAGAAGTCCCAGAACCTAGACGCCGGCGGTGTTCTCGTATCTTCCGTTCAGCCGGATACCGCTGCTTCCGTTGGCGGCTTAAAAGCCGGCGATGTCATCCATCTTCAAAGCCGCTCCGATTATCGCGGTGCCACTCTCTTCTGCACCGCTCAGGAGCTTTCCGACTACCTTCACAACATCCCTCCAGGCAATCAGTTTACGCTCGAGGTTTTTGACGGCTCCAGACGCGCCCAACTTTATAACTTCACCATGGGAATCCGCGGCCAAGCCATGCAAGCAAAACTGGATAGCGCAGGGTCGGCTCGCAAGAAGTCTCACCACTTTTAGCGGCGCGCTTGCCCTGAGTTACGCGAACACCGGGCTTCCGCGCGGCTGGTCCAGCGCGCGCACGGATTCATGAATCCGCACACGAGCGGATGCCTGCGATGTTCTAAAATGTCGTCGCGATGGAGAAGAAGATTTTCTGGGGCTGCTTTACGGTGCTGGGCGTAGCCGCGGATCTTTTTCTCCCGTTTTGGTGGGCAGCCGGCGCGACGATCCCAATCTTGATTTTCAGCTGGTGGGTCGCGTACCGCAGCGACTGGTTTTAGACGTGGCGCGGCGCGCCCGCTCGCAGTTCTTCGCGAACTAGCTTCGCGCCTGCGACCATGGCCCGCATTTTGCCGAAGGCGGACTCGGCCGGCAGGTACTTCATGCCGCAATCGGGCGCGATCACCAGGCGCTCGGGGCTCACGAACGGGAGCGCGCGGCGGATGCGCGCCGCAACCGTTTCCGCGGATTCGACATCGTGGGTCGAAAGATCGATCACGCCCAAGATGATGGTTTTCTTCGGCAGGCTGGCAAGGACGGAACAGTCGAGCTTGCTCTGCGCCGTTTCGATGGAGATCTGCTGCACAGGGGCGTCGGCCAATTTTTCGAGGAATGAATACGCCGCGGGCCGTCCGGGTACCAACGCCGCGTAGCCGAAACAAATGTGCAGCGCCGTGGTGCCGGTGACGCCCTCAACCGCTCGCGTCAGCGCAGCCAGTCCATAGCGCTGCGCCTCTTCCGGACGCGCTTCCATCCACGGCTCGTCGATCTGCACCACGTCCGCGCCCGCGGCGAAAAGGTCTTTGATCTCCGCGTTCACGGCAGCCGCGTAATCGAGCGCCATCTCTTCGACCGTGGCGTAATGATCGCTCTGCGCCTGCTGCGACATGGTGAACGGGCCCGGAACGGTAATCTTCGTCAAGCGATCGGTATTCGCGCGCAGGAACCGCATGTCGCGCACCTGCACCGGATGCTTGCGCCGGATTTTTCCCACGATCCGCGGCACGGTAACGGAATGCCCGCTGCGGCTGATCACCGTGCCGGGATTTTCGAGGTCGACGCCTTCGAGTGCCGTGGCAAAGCGGTTCGAATAGCTTTCGCGGCGCATTTCGCCGTCGGTGATGACGTCGAGCCCGGCGCGTTCCTGCTGGCGGATGGCGAGGATCGTGGCGTCGTCCTGCGCCTGTTCGAGCCATTCGGGCGCGACGCGCCAGAGCGATGCAGCGCGGACGCGCGGCGGCATCTGATGGCTTAGCTTCTGGCGATCGATCAGCCAATCCGGCTGGGGATAGGATCCGACCAGCGAAGCAGGGAGCAAAGTCATGGCGTTCCAAATTGCGGTTTGAGGAGTAAGGTTGTCAAGCGGTTTCGCCTCGCACGCTGCGGCACAACACTGAATTCAGGATGCTCGCGAAGCGCTCGGGCGAAGCATCTTCGGCGGATTTGGAGCGCCACGCGACGAATCCATCCGGTCGCACCAGTAGGGCGCCCGTCGAGGCAATTCCAAACGCGGCCAGGAATTCACCAGAGACATCCTTTAATCCGCTCGCGCCAAGAAGATGGACATCCAGATCGAGTCCCAACTGTTTCGCGACCACAGCGGCAAATTCGGTCCACGCGCTTCCAGCAGAACCAGCGAGCAAAACAAAATTGCGGCCGAAGAGATCCAGCGTGGAAATTTGCTTACCATCTTTGTCGAGGTAGATATGCGGGGCGCGCGTTCCTGGCCGTCCGCCGGATTCGCGAGGATTTACGTGCCCGCGAGAATCGCTCGCGTCTTCCGGAATCACGGCAGCGGAATGATAGACGTAGCCACACTCGATATTCAGATCGCTCTCGATGGCCTGCATGTCGTCGGAACGGAGATACGGCGCCGAGCGTGTGACGTAGCGCGAGTAGGCCTGCTCGACCGTGAACGCCGCCGCCGGGCGCCGCTCCGCATCGTAGGTGGAGAGCAGTTGGGGGCCCGCGATTCCCTTCAACACGAGTGCCAGCTTCCACGCCAGGTTGTGCGCGTCCTGCACGCCGGTGTTGCCGCCGAAGCCGCCGCTGGGCGGCATTACGTGCGCGGAATCTCCCGCCAAAAAGATGCGGCCCTGCTGGAACCGTTCGGCGGTGTCGGCAGCGGCGTCCCAGTGCATCACGTTGTCGATCGTGACCGGGACGGTTTCATCGCCCAGCGCCGAGCGCAGCAACTGGTAGCACCGTTCCTCGGTGAGCCCTTCGGAAACGTCGGTGACCGGATTTTTCGCGTCGCCCAGCCAATGCACCGCCAGGAAGCCGGACGTAAACGGCTTCTCGATGCGGAAAAACCCGCTCAGGACGGGGTTCACCACGTACATGACGCTCAAATTCCGTCCGCGCAGCAGCGGTGCCACGTCTCCATGAAAATAGATCGTGATGCTCTTTGAAAACACGCCATGGCCAAGCATGTGGATACCCAGCCGCTCGCGAATCTTGCTGTGACAGCCGTCCGCCGCGACCATGTACTGAGCGCGCACGGTCGATGACTCGCCGCTGTCCCGCTCGCGAATGATCGCCGTTATCCCGTCGGGATCTTCTTCGAACGAGACCATCTCCGTCGCGAATCGCAGTTCAGTACCTAGTTCCTGGGCCCGCGATTGCAGCAGCGGTTCCAGCAAACTCTGAGTGATAAAGAGCCTCAAGCTCGGACTTACGTCCCGCACACCCTCGTTGAGGTTCGGGATGAACCATGCGATTTCTTGCCCGGCCAAGCTTTCGAGCGCCATGATCGCGCCATCCTGGACGAACTGCTCGTCCGACCTTTTCATCACGATCTGCTCGATGCCCACCTCGCGCAGAATTTCCATCGTTCGTTGGGTGATCATGGCCGCGCGCGGGTGGATCGCGGTGCCGCGGTGGTGCTCGACGGCGAGGCTGCGGATTCCGTGGTGGCCGAGCAACAGCGCCGTTGACATTCCAACCAAACTGCCGCCTACGATCAACACGGGAAGTTCGATGTCGGCCATAACGATTCCTGCGGCGCGCAATTTGCGGTACGATTCAGGCGCCGGTCACGTTTCGATGGGTTCCCTGCTACGGGGCGTTTATACCCCATTTCAGGGCATTGGCGGAATGGAAACACCCCGGCAGGAAGGCCGCCAAAGAACGTAGGGATTTCCCACGGACGTGCTATACTGTTTTTGCGTTGATACGCGGTTGTGTCGTGCGGTCCCTCTGGTGCAGTTCCTGATCTGAGATTACCCGCCCTTCAGTTCCCTCCGATGTGTTCAGCGTAAATTCAAAAGAAACTGGCAATGCAAGCTCCAGGGCCCGTTTGGATACGTGTAAGCCCTGCGAGCGGTGCCGCCAGACAGAAAGTAACTCAAGTTTTATGCAAAGTTTTTCAGAACTTCCCATTTCAACTTATCTCCAGGAGCGCATCGCGTCCGCTGGATTCGTGACGCCCACGCCGGTACAGGCCGCTGCTATTCCGCAGGCCCTGGCCGGCAAAGACGTGCTCGCCACGGCGCAGACCGGCACGGGCAAGACGCTTGCCTTCCTGCTTCCCATCATGGAAATGTTGCTGCAGGAAAAGACGCGCGGAATCGCCGCGCTCGTCCTCGGCCCCACGCGCGAACTGGCCATGCAAGCGGCCGAAGAATACGACGCTCTGCGCGGGCGCCAGCTTCCTCCCGCGGCCGTGGTCGTCGGCGGCCTTCCCGAAGGACGCCAGCTCCAATCGCTTCGTAACGGTGCGCGGCTGGTGATCGCCACTCCCGGCCGCTTGGAGGATTTCCTCGGCCGCGGACTCGTCGATTTGCGCGCGTTGCGCGTGCTTGTGCTCGATGAAGCCGACCGCATGCTCGACATGGGATTTCTCCCGTCGATTCGGCGCATCGCCTCCGTGTTGCCAAAGCAGCGGCAGACGATGTGCTTCTCCGCCACGCTCGAAGCTTCCGTCGCGCATCTGGTGAGCGATTACCTTCGCCATCCGGCGAGGGTCGCGCTCGGCTCGACGCTCAAGCCTTCCGAAAACGTACGCGTGCAGGCCTTCGAAGTGCCGGCCGATCGCAAGCAGGAAATTCTGCGGCGCTTGCTGGCCCAAGAAACGGGCCGCTGCCTCGTCTTCGCGCGCACCAAGCGCGGCGCCGAGCGGCTATCGTGGGCGCTCGCGCGTGATGGATTCGAGGCCGGCATCATTCATGGCGGGCGTTCGCAATCGCAGCGCATCGCCGCTCTCGAGGGATTCAAGCGCGGCCGCTACCGCATTTTGGTGGCCACGGACGTAGCCGCTCGAGGCATTCACGTGGAAGATGTCGCGCACGTGATCAACTACGACCTGCCGGAGCTCGCGGAGAATTTCATTCACCGCGTGGGCCGCACCGGGCGAGCCGGCGAGCATGGCATCGCTTCGGCGCTGTTCTCCCGTGAAGAGCGCGGCGAACTGGCGCAGCTCGAACGCACGCTCGGCATCCGCATCGAGCGCGCGGCTCTGCCGGAGGAAACTCCGGTTGCGCAGCCTCACAGGCAGGAGCGCGCCGCCGCGTCAGCGCGGCCTTCGCCCGCCTCCCGGACGGCGATGTCCAGCCTCCCGGGTGAATATCTGCAAGTGCAGATGGGCGATTAATCGCAGCCAGCGGATCGTTACTGCCTCGGCGCAAGCCGATTACCTCCCGGGCGCCAATGCTTTTCGGCCGGCGCCCGGTGAGCTTCCTTCCGGCTCCCCTTCAACTCAACAAAGACCTTCCTGAAAACTTGCGGCCGCGAACATCGTCGTTCGGGATGATTGCATCCGCAAGAGTAAATACATCCGATTGACACTCTTCAGGTGCGGTGTTACCGTTTCCGCCGTCGGCCAATCTTCGCTTTTCTGGAGTAGACCATGCCCTACAAGCTAACCATTAACGGGCACCACCATACGGTGGACGTTCCCGGGGACATGCCGCTTTTGTGGGTGATACGCGATGTCCTGAATCTTCACGGCACGAAATTTGGATGTGGAATGGGATTTTGCGGTGCGTGCACCGTGCATCTGGGCGATCGAGCGGTTCGCTCCTGCCAGACGCCCGTTTCCGTCGCGGCCAATCAGCACGTGACTACGATCGAAGGCCTCTCGCCGGACGGCACGCATCCGGTCCAGCGCGCGTGGCTGCAAACCAAAGTGCCCCAGTGCGGCTATTGCCAGGGAGGACAGATAATGTCCGCCTCCGCACTGCTGAAGAAGAATCCCCATCCTACGGATGCCGATATCGACAACGCGATGGATGGCAACCTCTGCCGCTGCGGGACGTATCTCCGTATCCGCGAAGCGATTCACCGCGCTGCTGGAATAGCTAGCGGTTCCGAAGCATCTTCCAGCGCGGGCCTGTGACGGTCCGGAAAGAAAATTAGGAGAATCCCATGCCAACCATGGAAAAAATTCAGATCGATCGCCGATCCTTTCTAAAAGTGACCGTGATGGCCGGCGGCGGAATGCTGCTGGCTCTCTACGCCTCGCCCCTCGATGAGGTGTTCGCGCAGATGCGCATGCCGATGGCGAAGCTCGTGCCGGCCTCGTTCATCATGATCCATCCGGACAACACCGTCACGATCATGGCCAAGAATCCCGAGACCGGCAACGGCGTGCGCACCATGCTGCCCATGATCATCGCCGAAGAGTTCGATGTGGACTGGAAGAACGTAAAAGTCGAACAGGCCGACGTCGACCAAGCCAAATACGGACTGCAGATCGAGGGCGGAAGCACGGCGACACCGATGAACTGGATGCCGATGCGGCAAATCGGCCGCGCGGGCCGCCAGATGATCATCGCCGCCGCAGCGCAGACATGGAGCGTCCCGGAATCGGAGTGCACCACGAAGGCGGGCCGCGTTCTGCACGAAGGTTCGAGCCGCAGCGCAACCTATGGCGAACTGGCCACTAAGGCCGCCACGATGCCGGTGCCGGACTTTCAGTCGCTGAAGTTCAAGGACCCGAAAGACTACACGATCATGGGCAAGCCCACGGCGGACGTGGATAATCCCAAGATTGTCGTGGGCGAGCCGATCTTCGCGATCGACGCGGCGGTTCCGGGAATGCTGGGCGCGGTGTTCGTAAAGTGCCCGGTGTTCGGCGGCAAGGCCGTCAGCGCCAATCTCGACGAGATCAAAGCGCTCCCCGGTGTGCGGCATGCGTTCATCGTCCCCGGCTCGGGGGATATTTCCAATCTTTCGAGCGGCGTCGCGATCGTGGCTGATCAGTGGTACCAAGCCAACCGCGCGCGCCAGAAGCTCAAAGTGCAGTGGGACGAAGGCCCGACCGCCAGTCAGAGCAGCGAGGGCTATCTGCAGCAGGCAAAGACACTGGCTCCGCAGAAGCCGCAACAGATTTTGCGGCACGATGGCGACGTAGATTCTGCTTTTGGCAATGCGGCGCATGTGGTGGAAGCGTTCTACACATATCCGTTTATCGCTCACGCCACACTCGAGCCGCAGACCACCACAGCCAGCTACAAGGACGGGAAGCTCGAGGTCTGGACCAATAGTCAGCTTCCAGGCATTGGCCTCATGCCATTGGCTCAGACCCTAAAAATGTCGCCCGGCGACATCAAGATCCACATGATTCGCGGCGGCGGCGGTTTCGGGCGCCGGCTGGTGAACGACTACCTCGTCGAAGCCGGGTACATTGCAAAGGAGGTAGGCGCCCCAGTTAAGCTCCTTTGGACCCGCGAAGACGATATGCATCACGACTTCTACCGTCCCGCGGGCTACCATTCGCTGAAGGCCGGCGTGGACTCGTCGGGCAGGATCATTGCCTGGCGCAACCACTTCATCAGCTTCGGCTCCAACGGGCGCTTCGCTTCGGCGGCCAACATGGAAGCGGACGAATTTCCCGCCCGCTACGTCCCGAATTACGAGCTGGGAACGTCGATGATGCCAACCGGCATTCCCACGGGCGCGATGCGCGCCCCGGGAAGCAACGCCATTGCCTGGGTGACGCAGTCGTTCATCGATGAACTCGCGCACGCCGCCGGCAAGGACCCGCTCCAGTTCCGCCTGGATATGATCTCGGGGCAGCCTTTGCCCGCGCCTACGGGCGGCATGGGCATGCGCGGAGCGCCGTACATCGCCTCGCGGATGCGCGCCTGTCTTGAGCGCGTGCGCGACAAGTCGGGCTGGGGCAAGCGCAGCCTGCCGGAAGGCACGGCCATGGGCGTGGGTGCGCACTTCTGCCACATGGGCTACTTCGCCGACGTGGCCGAAGTAACCGTCACTGGGAACAACGTGCGAGTGAACAAGGTCTGGGCAGTGGGAGACATCGGCAGCCAGATCATCAACCCCTCTCGCGCGCAAAACATGGTCGCCGGCGGCGTTATCGATGCGATGAGCCAATTGATGGAGTATGAGATCAACATCGATCACGGCCGCGTCATGGAAAACAACTTCAACAATTACGAGCCCGTGCGCTTGACGAAAGCGCCCACGGAAATCGACGTCGAGTTCGTGGTATCGAAGTACTCTCCCACGGGACTCGGCGAACCACCGCTTCCTCCCATGATCCCGGCTGTTGCGAACGCGATATTCACGATCACCGGAAAGCGCGCTCGCAGACTGCCGCTAAAGCGGGAAGGGTTCGGCTGGGCGTAGAAGTTTCTCCGGCGGCTCTCAGCGCAATGAGGGCCGCCGGAACGCAGTCCCAATTTCGCAAGCTAATCCGCCTCGAAGTCCACGTCACTCGAAGAACGAAGAGTACCTCGATAAATTTTGCGGAAAAGGACACAGCTTCCGCGCAGGTTTCAATTCGCCTCAATCAAGTTGCGGAGCAGCGCGGCTTCTGATATAGATTCCGCGCTCGAAGAGCGTCCCTAGGGGGGATCATGCGCAAACGTTTCATTATCGCGGGTGTGGTGGCCGTCTGGATTTTCGGCGCGGCTTTGGCATGTACGGCAGCCAACGGAGCTGCGGCTGCATCGGCGTCGCCAGCTCCGGCTGCGCCCGCAGCCCGTGCGGCTGCGGCGAACGACTGCAGTCGCGCCTGCCTGAACGGCTTCGTTGACAAGTTCCTGGCCGCGCTTCTGGCGCACGATCCTTCGAAGCTGCCGCACTCAGCGAATGTGCGCTATTCCGAAAACAACGTGATACTCCAGCTCGGCGACGGCTTGTGGGCCACCGCGGACGGCCTGGGCACGTACAAGATTTATATCGACGATCCCGAGCGCGGCGCAGTGGGCTTCTACGGTGTGATCGACGAAGACCATACGCCCGATATCCTGGGAGCGCGACTGAAAGTCGTGGATCACGAAGTGACCGAAATTGAAGTGCTGGTAGCGCGCAAAACCAGCGCCAACAGCGCATTTCCGAACCCCGATGCGCTGAAAGAAAAACCCATCTTCTACGAAGACGTCCCGCCCAACGAGCGCCTTTCGCGCCAGAAACTGATCTCTCTCGCGAACGGCTACTTCTCAACGATCCAGCTAAACACCGGAAAGATCTTCACCTCTTTTGCTCCCGATTGCCAGCGCGTGGAAAACGGCGTGGTGACGGCGGGCAATCCAGACGGCAAGGGTGTGGCGAAGATGGGCTGCGAGGCGCAGTTGCAAACAGGGCTGCTGCACTTCGTGACGCGTGTCCGCGATCGTCGATTCTTGGTGGTGGATCAACAGAAGGGGCTCGTGCTAACCAGCGCTTTTTTCGATCACGCCGGCACCGACGACACGTTCAAACTGGTCGACGGTACCACCTACCACGTCCACATTCCGTTCGATCGCCCATATTCGTTCGTGATGTTCGAGCTGTTCAAGATCCAGCACGCGCAAATACGCCAGATCGAGGCCGTGATCGTCACGGTACCGTACCACATGCCCACGCCCTGGAAATAGGCCCGGAATTCTAGGCCGCGAACCGCGAAAGACTGGAGAGAGGGCGCTAACCGCTGATTTGGGCTTGATGGTGACGAAGATCGACGCCCTCAACCATGAAGACGATTGCCTCCGCGATGTTGGTTGCGTGATCGGCAATTCGCTCCAAGTTGCGGGCTGCAAACATGAGGTCGACGCACGATTGCACTGACTGAGCGTTCTTTTTCATTTCAGCGATCAAGTCATTAAAGATCGAATCGCGCAGGTCGTCGATGGCATCGTCGGAAAGCAGCACGGCCCGCGCCTCATTGGCGTCCTTTTTGACAAAAGCCTCCAGCGCCCGCTTGACCATCGACTCGGTCAATTCAGCCAGCTTGGGGATGTCCGTCCGAATCACAAAGTGTGGCTGCCGCACCAACGACTCGGAACGCTCCGCAATGTTGACGGCCAAGTCCCCAATGCGCTCCAAATTATTGTTGATCTTGCTGCCCGCCGTTATGAACCGCAAATCGCTGGCGACCGGTTGCTCGAGCGCCAAGATGCTGGTTGCAATGCCGTCAATCTCAAGCTCCAGGCGATTGACGTCGCCCTCTCGTTTGAAGATGGATTGAACGTCTGACTTCTCGCGGCCCTCCAGCGCGCGAACGCTTTCGCGGATCGCGGACTGCACCAATCCGCTCATTTCCAGCAGCTTCGTCCGAAACTCCTCAAGCAGTTCTTCAAAGTGGCGCACCGTTTTTCTCCCGCTCCGCGCGCAGTAAAGGGTCTAACCGAACCTGCCGGTGATGTAAGCTTCCGTCCGGGAATCGGAGGGTGTCGTAAAGAGCTTGGATGTCTCGCTATACTCGATCAGCGTCCCGTCCATCATGAACGCCGTGTAGTCGCTGGCGCGAGCTGCTTGTTGCATATTGTGCGTCACCACGGCCAGCGTGCAGCTGTCTTTCAGCTCGAACCAGAGCTCCTCGATCTTCGCCGTCGAGACCGGATCGAGCGCCGAGCACGGCTCGTCGAGCAGCAGCACCTCGGGATCCACCGCCAGCGCGCGCGCAATGCACAAGCGCTGCTGCTGGCCTCCGGAAAGCCCGAGGCCGGATTGGTTGAGCTTGTCCTTCACTTCATCCCATAGGCCGGCCTTGGTGAGAACGTGCTGCACGCGGCCGTCCATTTCCGGGCGCCGCAATTTTTCATAGAGCCGGATGCCGAACGCGATGTTTTCGTAGATCGACATCGGGAAAGGCGTCGGCTTTTGGAAGACCATGCCAACCTTGGCCCGCAGATGGGAGATGCTTTTCGAAGCCAAGATGTTTTCGCCGTCAAGAATGACCTCGCCCTCTGCGCGCTGGCGGGGATACAGATCGTACATGCGGTTGAAGATCCGCAAGAGCGTGGACTTGCCGCAGCCCGAAGGCCCAATGAAAGCCGTCACTCGATTTTGACGGATTTCGACGTTGACGTTCTTGATGGCGTGGAACTTGCCGTAGTAGAAATTCAAGCCGCGGGCCGCGATTTTCACGGGCGCCAGGGTCGCATTGTCGCCTTGTGCCGTATCGGGCGGCTTGACGGAAACGGGGACCTTCACCATGGATAATCCTTCCAATCGATCGGGGGTCATTTCGGCACCTGCACCTTGCCGAGGAACCAGCGCGCGACCAGGCTGAGCACCAGCACGAACAGGACGGTAATGAAAGCCGCAGCCCAAGCCATTTCCTGCCAGTTGGCGTAGGGGCTCAGTGCGAATTGGTAGATTACCATCGGAATATTGGCGATGGGACGGAGCAAATCGGTCGAAAAGAACTGGTTGTTCAGAGCGGTGAACAGCAGCGGGGCGGTTTCACCGGTGATGCGCGCCAAGCCGATCAATATTCCCGTGAGAATGCCCGCGCGCGCCGCCTTCCATGTGACCTTGGTAATCACAATCCAATTTGGCGCCCCCAATGCAACGGCAGCCTCGCGCATGTCGCTTCCGACCAGGCCCAGCATTTCGTCAGTGGTACGCACGATGATAGGAATCATCAAAACCGCCAGAGCCACGCTGCCGGCAACGGCCGAAAAGTGCCCCATCGGGGCCACGATGATTGCGTAGGCAAACAAGCCGATTTCGATCGACGGCGCGCTGAGCATGATGTCGTTGATGAAACGCACGGCATTGGCTGTTCGGCTGTGAAAGCCGTACTCCGCCAACCACGTGCCCCCCATCAAACCAATTGGAACCCCGATGAGCAGCGACAGTCCCAATAACATCAGACTTCCGATGAAAGCATTGCGCAAGCCGAATCCGTCGGTTCCGGGCGGAGGCGTGTCCTTGGTGAAGAGATCCCAATGCATCCCGGAAACGCCGAATTTCAGCGTCGTCCAGATTATCCAAAACAGGAAGAACACCCCGATGGCCGTCGCGGCACCCATGAGGATTTTGCTTGCCACGTCGACGAAACGACGCTTTGCAAGCACGCCCATCATGTCGTCGCTCCTTCCCTGCGGCCCAGGCGGCGTATCAGCAGCACGGCGAGGAACCGCACCACCAACGTGACCACAATCAAAATCAAGCCCAAATAAATCAACGAAGACAGATACAGCTGAGTCGTCGCTTCGGTGAATTCATTGGCGATCACTGAGGGAATGGTCGCACTCGGCATTAACAAGCTCGACGACAACACGTTGCTATTGCCGATGACGAAGGTCACGGCCATCGTTTCGCCCAGCGCACGCCCCAAACCCAAAAAAATGCCGCCGATGACGGCCGAACGCGTGTACGGCAAGATGATGTCCCAAGCCACTTCCCACGTGGTAGCTCCCATGGCGTAGGCAGATTCACGCAACGACGACGGCACCACCAGAAACACGTCGCGCATGATCGACGATGTGTACGGAAGTACCATGATTGCGAGGACGATCCCGGCGGTCAGCATGCCGATCCCCATAGGTGGCCCCTGGAACAACAGGCCGACCCCCGGAATCGCCCCGAGATACTGGTTGATCCACGGTTCGATTTCGGCGAAGACTGGTGCGAACACCAAAAGTCCCCACAGGCCATACACGATGCTGGGAATGGCCGCCAACAGCTCAATCGCCCCAGCTACGGGTCTTTTGATCCAGACCGGCGCGATCTCCGCAATAAACACCGCGATCCCAAAGCTGATCGGCACGGCTACGATCATGGCGATAGCCGAACTGACCAGCGTGCCGACAATGAACGGAAAAGCCCCGAAGGTTTGGGTGACGGGATTCCATTGGCTCGATGTGAGAAATCCCCAAACACCAAATGCTTGGATCGACGTCCGGCTATCGTACGCGATCGCGATGACGGTGGCGAAAAGCGCCGCAGCGGCCAAGAACGCCGCGAACACCGCCGCCTTGTGGAAGAGGAAATCGCCCGGCAGGTACCAAGACCTGCCGGCCGACTTAGGCTCCTCGGACATGGGCCGCAGATCCGCCCCTACCGCAACGTCCGAGCCGTTCATAAGCATCCCTTATAGTGAAAGTTCACGAAATCGGCGCTAGCACTTCAGATGCTGTAGCCAAGTTCGCTTTTCCAGTAGGACTTGATGGCCGCGACGGTGCTCGGCGGCAGCGGACCGAACGAGATCGACTCGGCCATGCTCTGCCCGTGCTCGAAGCCCCAATCGAAGAACTTCATCACGTCCATATTAGTTGCTTTGGGCGCATTTTTGCGTAGGATTTGCCAGGTGCAACCCGAAATCGGCCAGGTATCGGGGCCGGTGTGGTCGGTGAGGATCACGTAAAAGTCCTGTGCTTTGGTGAAATCCACATGCGCCGCGGCGTCTTGGAAGCCCTTCAGACTGGGGCTGACGACCTTCCCGTCGCGGTTGATCATGCGCGCATCGGACAGGTGACTCTCCAGAATGTAGGCGTACTCGACATAGCCGATCGAGCCGGGAATGCGCTGCACATACGAAGCAACACCTTCGTTACCCTTGCCACCCACTCCGGCTGGCCAGGCCACGGAAGTGTTGGCGCCGACCTTTTCCTTCCATTCCGGACTGACTTTCGACAGATAGTCGCAGAATGTGAACGTCGTTCCGGAGCCGTCAGACCGGTGCACGACGGTGATATCCATGTCAGGCAGCTTCAGACCGGGGTTGAGCTTGGCGATGGCTGGATCGTTCCACTTCTTAACCTTTGCGAGATAGATGTCGGCCACGAGCGGTCCGCTGAGAACGATCTGCTCCGCCTTGATCCCAGGGAGATTGTACACCAAGTCTTCGCCGGCCACCGCGGTGGGAAACTGGATCAGCCCTGCGCTTTTCAAGTCTTCGGGCTTGAGCGGCATGTCGCTGGCGCCGAAAGCCACCGTGCCCGCTTTGATTTGAGCGATGCCTCCGCCCGAGCCGATCGACTGGTAGTTGACCTTAATACCGGTCTTGGTTTCGTACGCAGCGGCCCATTTGGCCACCAACGGATAGACCCAAGTGCTGCCAGCGCCGGTTAGATTGCCGGTTGCGGATGCGCCAGTCGAACAGATCGCTGCAAGTGCCAACGCAAAAGCCACTGACCAGAACAACCGTCCCGAATGATTCGTGCTCTTTCTGCTCACGTCTCCTCCTCCATTTCGATTTGCGGTTTCCTTGGCTCTTGATAAGTAGATTTTCATCGTGCCTCCTCTTGGCAAGGGAATGGCCCGTGCGACCGCCCTGAAACCGCCAGACTGCCGCGCCTCGTTGCAGAGGCTCCGCGGGAACACAAGAGACCATGGCCGCAACCCGGAATTCTGAGGCCTAATTGTTACGGCGGCGTTAAAACATGGTCAACTGATGCAATTTCCGCCCGCGATTTAGCGCTAGGTCAAGTCGAAGAAAATGACAAGCGCCGTGCGAGCCTGCTTGCACGGGACAGCGAAAAGGTAGTCTGCTCGTAATGCCGGGTAGTTAAAGGAATGTTAAAACTATGTTACTTGGGGATCCAATCGTCGCCATGCTCCCCGGAGCAGCGCGCAGCGTTGCAGCGACTGCAACGGAGTGAGTACGTGGCGGTGATACAAGTTCGTACGCGGTAGGCTATCGTCGACGCGTCGGCTCGCGGGGGCGCGAAGCTTCAGCGTCCGCCCGGCAGTCCGTGGAACAAAATCAAGCCGATCACGCAGGCGATCAGCATTCCGAAAATCGTGATGATAATCAGCCAGAATGCTTTCCGCCACTCACGCTTGCTTTCTTCATGTGTTTTAGGCATTCGCCATCCGGAATAACCAATCTAGCCCAGCGGGCAGACGAACGCCATGGATTTCTGCATCGCGGCGCGGACGATCGAGCGTGGAGCGGGCTGGCAAACCGCGCCCTGCCCCCGCGCTCGGGAGCCAGCGATCCTTTTCCCACCCCGGCGCAGAAACCCGCGAATGAGAAACGGGCCTCGGAGGACACAATCACTCCGGCCCGGAAAAATGCCTTCGAGCGCAAATTGCTGTAGGGAAAAAAACAATATGATCAGAGAGATACCTACCGGAATGACCGCTACGACCGAAAGAATCACTACCGGCTTCCGCCGGTCGCCTTTGCTCTGTTTTTCATCGGTTTGTTTATCGTTTTCAGGCATCGGCGCACCCACCTTCCGTTAGATTTTGTGCCACTTCACTGATTGACATCCGCTGCCGCGCGTACTCCAATCCGCTGCAACAGGACGCGAGAGCGATCTGTCGCGATTGCGCTCGCGCACGATCTCCCGCCCAAAGGAAATACCGCGCATTCTTAGTGACGTTCGACGGCTTTATCCGTCTACTATATTGTTTGGGAGGCGGGTGCGGCTTGTCATCTTCCACTTGGCGGCGTACGGTTCGTTCGCCGCTGTGAGGTGCGGTTCCAGAGCCCATCGCCGGCAGATGCTTTCCAGTCCATGAGTTCAGAACCAGTGTCCAGCGAATCGAAAGGGCGTCCGCCCAACGGAGGGAATCTCACGTCCGTCGAGCACCCCATGACGCGTGTCTTCTTGGGACCCGCCGGCCTTCGCGTTGGCTGGCGGCTCGTCGTTGCGGTTTCGCTTTGGCTGGTAATTTCGGGTGTCCTGCCGGTGTTTCTCATCTGGCTTCCCGGCGTTCGCCATCTGCTCGCTCATCTGACAACTACCCCGCTAAACCTAACTCCGGGTCTCCTGCTCCTGAGCGATGGCATCATAGCCTCCGCCGCGTTGCTCACCGCGACGGTGATGATGAGGATCGAAAAGCGCTCGTTCGCCGAGTACGGCTTGCCCGGGCGAGCGGCCTTTGGCAAGCGCTACTGGCAGGGCGCGCTGTACGGATTCGCGATGATCAGCCTTCTGATGGGTCTGATCGCCGCTCTCCACGGATTTTCCGTCCGCGGGCTCAGCCTGCACGCTCCGGCCGCCGCGCGGTACGGATTTCTCTATTTCATTGGCTTCATCGCAGTAGCCATGTTCGAAGAATTCGCCTTTCGCGGGTATCTCCAGTCAACACTTCAATTGGCAATCGGGTTCTGGCCCGCAGCTTTAATATTGGCTGCCGCCTTCGGCGCCATCCACCTTACCAATCCCGGCGAAGCCAAATACGGCGCAGTGATGGCAGGATGCTTTGGGCTGCTCGCCGCGTTCACCCTGCGCCGCACCGGCAACATCTGGTTCGCCGTCGGCCTGCACACCCTGTGGGATTGGGGCGAGACTTTCTTTTACTCCGTGCGCGATAGCGGCGTGCCGGCCGTCGGTCATCTTATGAACTCCGAGTTCCGCGGCCCCACTTGGCTCACCGGCGGGACGGTTGGTCCCGAGGGCAGTCTTTTCGTTTTCGTTGTGCTGGGCGTCGCCGCGCTCGTGTTTCACCTTCTTTTTCCCGTCGCTCGGCAACCGCAGTAATTTCACTCGGGTTTGGAATCCTTTTCGACCCGCCAGGCATCTAGTGTCCGGTGCCGAACGGGGGCGGCGCTGCCAACGCAGCGCTTCACTACCGTCACGGTACTGATTTGACAAGCCTCGGACCGGTCGCTACAATGGTCTGATTTGAGTGGGGCTTTACGCCCCACCTTGGGACTTCAACTCATGGATAAGAAGCGTCTCGAATACTACAAGAAGAGATTACAGACCCGGCGGGAAGAATTGCTCCGTGCCATCGCTCGCACCGAGCAGGAAGGCCGGGAAGCCGACGAAGATCCCACCGTGGATCTCGCCGATAAGGCCGCGAACTCGTACACCAAGGAATTCCTTTTCGGCCAAACGCACAATGATCGCGCTCTGCTGCAGCTCGTCGACGATGCGCTGCGCCGCATCAAGGACGAGTCCTTCGGCCAGTGCATCTCCTGCGAGCAGGAGCTTCAGCAGAAGCGCCTTGAGGCCGTGCCTTGGACGCGCTACTGCATCGCCTGTCAGGAAAAACAGGAGCGCGGCCAGCTGTAGAAGTTTCTCGCGAACAAATTCCTTTCAGCTAGGTTGCTTCGCGAACGGCCGGAATGCAGAGCCTCTGCCTTCCGGCCGTATTCGCTTGAGCCGACCGCTGGGCTTCGTAACTGCCGGAATCCAGGCGTGCGTGGCGTCGCAGGGATACCGGTGTGCGCGGACTTGGACACGCCCACTGCTAACATGCAAATCCTCAGTTCAGTAGAATTACGCAATTCCCGCCTCGTATTTTGACGATCTTCCCGTCCAATCGCGTTTTGCAGTAGCGTGTCGCCTTACCTTCTCGCTCTTTTGCCCGTGCATTCATGATCCTCAAAAGCGCCATCGATGCGCTCGCCTCGGTCTTCTTTCCTGCGCCGTGCCGCGTCTGCGGCCAAACGCTGCTCACCGCCGGCCGCATCCCCATTTGCGAACCCTGCCTGGACGAATTCGAGCGGATCCTCGATCCTCTTTGCGCCTGCTGCGGCCGTCCCCTCGTGTCTTCGCCGGTCGCACAGGCGGACACGCCGGAGCCCTCAAGCCCGCAGCCAGCCGCGCCGCTTTGCCGCCTGTGCCGCGCGAATTTTTACGCGTTTGATCGCGCACGCAGCTTCGCCATCTACAATCGCGCCCTTTCCGAAGCCGTGCTTCTGCTGAAGTATGAGCAGGTCGCCTCTCTCGCCCAGTGGTTTGGCGCGCAGCTCGCCGAAATCGCACGTAACGCCGGAGTTGAGTGCCGGGCCGACGTCGTCGTTCCCGTTCCCCTACACCGGGATCGCCACCGCGAGCGCGGCTACAACCAGGCCGAATTGATCGCCCGGCCCGTCGCCAGGCGCTTACACCTTCCACTCGATGCGAATCTCCTGATCCGCACCAAGCCGCGGCCGCCGCAACTCGTGCTCTCCCGCACCGAACACTGGAAGTCCGTCCGTGGCGCCTACGCCACGCGCAAGGGGATGAAGATTGACAACCTACGCGTGCTGCTGGTAGATGATGTATTGACGACCGGAGCGACGTTCGATGCCTGCTCCCGGGCACTCAAAAAAGCCGGGGCATCGGCGGTATTCGGCTTGACCGTTGGACGGGTCCGCTCCGGGGTAACTGCCTCGATGCCAGCGACGGCGGTTCAGAGCAATCCTGCAACCAAGCTGGCTGCCAAAAGCATCTATAGCCCGTAAGGAGCTTTTTATCGAGGCGTGAAGGCGGCGTAATGGACAACCGGCATAAAACTGGTTTGCGCCCTCGGCCCAGTGTCGCAATAGCTGGTGCCGCGTCCGATGCGGCTGTGCCAAAATCCGCTGATCCGCCTGGCAGTAGCCGGCGCTCGCTGATGCAAGCGCCGGTCCTGGTGCTCAACGCAACGTTCGAACCCATCAATGTGACCGCCGTGCGCCGCGCCTTGGTGCTGGTGCTCAAGGGAGTGGCGCAGGCCGAAGAAACCAATCACGGCGAGGTGCACTCCACTTCGAAATCCGTGGCCGTGCCCTCCGTGATCCGGCTGCTTTCCTATCGCCATATCCCGCAGCAGAGCCGCGCGCTTTCCAGAAAGAACATTTTGCTGCGCGACCGCAACACCTGCCAGTTTTGCGGCCAACTCTTTCCTGCTTCGGAACTTACGCTCGACCACGTGATGCCGCGCTCGCGCGGCGGACGCTCCACATGGGAAAACCTGGTGGCGTGCTGCTACACATGCAACAACCGCAAGGGTGATCGCACGCCCGAAGAAGCAGGTATTCAACTGCAGCGCCGGCCGCGGCCCTTCACCCTGCACACTTCGCGCCAGCTGATGCGGCTGATGGGGCATCGCGACGAAAAGTGGCGCAAATATCTTTTTTACTGATCCGATTGGCAACCTTTTCGAAGCACCCGCGTCTAACTAAGCAAACACTTCTAGGACACACCCCGGGAAGCCGGCCAGCGTCAGCTGGTCAGCTTCCCTCCTTATATTTTCTGCGCGTTCCCCTCCCCGATTCGGCGTGGGCGCAGAAAAATATCCGAACACACTATTGACGGAACATCACCTTCAGCCCGCTCCGCCAGCTCTCGTTCAGCCCGATTCGGGTCACGGAAATCTCCGGCGAAAGATACCGCAGCAGCGTGTCCGTTGCCGGATGGAATCGCAGCGCCGGCGCAGCCAGCCAGATCAGCGGCGGTTTCGGGTCGATCGTGACGCCCGGGAAATAACCGTACCGCTCAAAATCGCCTTCGCGCTGATGCCTTCGCACGCGCAGCCAGTAATCGACGGCTTGCAAAGGCAATTGAATATCCTCGGACGCCTTTAACTCGATGACTACCAGCCGGCCTCGCCGCGTCACGCCCAGCAAATCCAAAATGCCGCGGTCGCCGGCCGTCAGCGCCGGAACTTGCGAATAAAGGTGCTGCGAATCGAGTTGCGCATCGAGCCGCGTGCAATCTTCCCGGACCACCGACTCCAGCCATCGCTCGGGCGCGGCGCGGTAAAGCCGGCTGTTCGTTTCGCTCGTTAGAGGACTTCGGTGCAGATCGAGCTTGCCGATCAGCCTTTCCAAGACCGGCTCTTTCGTGGTGGTGAGAAAATCCTGCGAATCGCCGAGCCCGATTTTCATGCCCTCTTTCGACCAGCGCGCAAATTCGAGTCCGCGAAAGGAAAATGCAACTTCCTTCGCACCCGCCAGCACGCGCAAGCGCACCGCGCCGGCCGGGTCGTCCATCGCTCTCGCCAGAGCCGAGATCCGCTGGCCCGCTTTGCGCGCCGACCGCAGCGCAGCCTCCGATTCCCTGCGCGGCACCAGCCAGCTTTCCAGATTGCCCGCATCCGCCATGTCCACTTTCTGCATGCGCCAATCGGATTCGCGGTACGCGAAGATTTCGGTGCGCGCGGCGTCACACAGCGCGGCGGCGCGCTCGCGAAGCAGCTTCGCGCCGCCTTCGGGCACGAATAGTCGCAATCCCTCGATCGCTTGCCGCTCAGCGCGGCTGCGCGTCCAATCGAGCCAGATGATCCCGAACGCAAGCATGCTTTCGAGCGCAGTTGAAGTTTCTCCGGGCGCGATGGCCATCAAGGCATGCGCGCGCGTTCCTTCGCGCATGCGCCCGCGCACATACCAGCTGGAAAACGATCGCTGCAGGTCCGGCGCCGCGGTCAGCGAATCGATTTGCGCGTCGGGAAAGCGCTCGGAGAGAATGCGGTGAAAACGCGCGCGAAATTGCTCTCGCGTGATGCGCGCGGCACTGCGCGGGGATTCGGTGCGAAGGAATTCGATGCGGCCGGGCCTGGCGCGTCCGAACCGCTGCACCTCAAGGACGATTCGATCTTCGGACTGTTCGCGAACGCACAGCACGCGCCGCGTCACGCTCCGCTCGTCCGACCACAGATGAACCAGCGAATTCTTGCCCTGGCTGCGCAGCTCGCAATGCAGCCCAGCCAGTTCCGCGAGCCATTCGCCATCCTCGCGGACTTCCGCGTGCCCCGAAGCCGCCATCGCTTCCAGGGCGCGGTCCAGCTCAGCCCATTCGTTCATAGACAACTGCTCCGTCGTTTAGAAAAACAGTTCTGCTACTTCACAATCAGGCCGGTCACGCGAATCGTAGGATACTGCCGATTCCATTCCACGGGAACCCCTTCGAACGCGATCTGAAACGCTCGCTGCTGGCCCGCTGTAAGAGGCTTGTCCGACGCCGAAATCACGCGGTGCGTTTCGCGCAAAATCAGCTGGTTGAATGGGTCGTGGAATTCGACCGTAATTTGCAGCTCCTGAATCGTGCGCGCGCCGTCGTTGGCCATCACTCCGTTGAGGTACGTGAATTTCTGGCCCAGCAGATTCGACGACTCGGCCATTTCGAGTTTTTGAAAGTGAATATTCGCGGCGTAGCTTTCTTCGGCCGCGCCAAAGGGCAGCTTCGGCTCGTGGCCAGGCTGCGCCCGATGCGTCGAATGGGTGGCAAAGAGGAGCACAACAACGACCAGAGCTACCACCACGAGCCCGACGGCAAACGCCACCGGAAACCGGCCCTTCTCCTCATTTTGATTGAAGCCGCCCGATGTGCTCATGTTCTCGCCTCATCGTCCGAAAGCCAGCCGCAGAATCAGCGGCTCCGGAAGACCGGCCTGCGCCATGCGCTGCTGAACCCGCTCAATATCGTACGGAATGCGCCAGAACTCAACTGTCCGCTGCTCCAGGTCGGCGATGGCGAAACCGGCTCGGGCGTCGCCGTCGCGCGATTGGCCGATCGACCCGGGATTCAGCAGATAGGTCGTGCTCGGTTCGATTGTGACGGTCAACGATTCGCGTCCCACTCCAGGTGAAGCGTGCAGCACCTGCACATCTTGATCGCCGTGCAGCGTAAAACCACCCTGAATATGAGTGTGGCCGAAGAACGTGACCGGAGTAGGAGAATTCGTTAGCGTGTCGAGCGCCAGCGCCGGAGAAAAAACGTATTCGTCCTCGTCGTATACGGAACCGTGCACGATGGAGAAATCATCGACGGTTTGCGGGCCCTTGGGAAGATTTTCGAGATACTCGCGATTTTCCGGCCGCAGCTGCTGGCGGGTCCAAAGCACGGCCGCCCGCGCGATGGGATTGAAATCCTCGATGTCGTCGATTCCCGCCACGGCCTTGTCGTGATTGCCGCGGATCGTAATCGCGCCGAGCGAGCGAACGCCGTCGACCACTTCATTCGGATCGGGGCCGTAGCCGACGAGATCGCCCAGGCACACGGCTTTTTCCCATTTGCCTTTGGCCGCTCCGAGCACCGTTTCAAGCGCCGTCAGATTGGAGTGAAGATCGCTGATGATTAGGTAGCGCATGGCCAGTCACCGGATCAGCATCGCGTCGCCGTAACTGTAAAAACGGTAGCCGGATTCTACCGCATGGCGATAGGCCCGCAGAACGTTTTCCCGGCCGGCGAAGGCCGCGACCATGGCGAGCAAAGTGGAGCGCGGCAGATGAAAATTCGTGAGCATCTGATTCACCACGCGGAACATTTTGCCCGGAAACAGAAAAATATTCGCTTCCGATTTTCCCGCCGCCGGAACTCCGCCGTTTTTCTCGGCGGAATCTTCCAGCGCGCGGACGGCGGTGGTCCCCACTGCCAGCACGGGCCTATTTTCGCTACGCGCCTTCTGTATCGCCGCCGCCGTGCATTCGGGGATTTCGTATGACTCGGCGTGAATTTTGTGTTCTTCGAGCCGTTCGGTGCGCACCGGCTCGAACGTCCCGAGACCGACTTCCAGCGTCAGCTCGGCGATTTCAATTCCCCGCGCGCGAAGCCGGTCCAGAATCTGCGGCGTGAAATGTAGCCCCGCTGTCGGGGCGGCAATGGCCACGCCCCGCTTCGCGAACACGGTCTGATAGCGCTCGCGATCCATAGGCTCATCCGCGCGCTTGATGTAGGGCGGCAGCGGAATGTGCCCAAGGCGGCCCAGCGCTTCGTGGAATCCGTCCTTGGACGTGAAACGCAGCACCCGCAGCCCGAACGGGCCGCGCCCTTCCACCTCGGCATCGAGTTCGCCATCGCCGAAAACGATGCGCTCGCCGGTGGGAATTTTTCGCCCGGGGCGCACCAGCGTTTCCCAGGTATCCGGCGAAATCTGCCGGACCAGCAGCACCTCGATTTTCGTGTGCAGAAATTCGTGGCGCGCGGGATTGCGCTGCCCGAGCGGCTGCGCGTGAATCCCGGCGCGATGGCCAAACAGGCGTGCGGGCACCACGCGCGCGTTGTTCACGACCATGAGTTCGTCGCCGCGCAAAATTTCCGGCAACTCGCGGAATTGCCGGTCTTCCCACGCGCCGCTTGCGCGGTCGAGCAGCAGCAAACGCGATGCGTCGCGCTCGGCAAGCGGGCGCTGCGCGATGCGCTCCGGCGGCAGCTCGTAATCGAATTCGCCGACATCCATCTAAGCCTTCGCGACTTGCTCGGAAACACGCTCGATGATCGCGCGCATCTCGCCGTGAATTTTGCCGTTGGATGCGATCATCACGCCCGCGCCCGGATGATAAGGATTGCCGTGGATGTCCGTGACCATGCCGCCCGCCTCGCGCACGAGAATCGTGCCCGCCGCGGTGTCCCAGGACTTCAGCCCGAACTCCCAAAATCCGTCAAAGCGGCCGCAAGCCACGGCGCAGAGGTCGAGCGCGGCGGCGCCGTCGCGGCGGACGCCGTGCGAGCGCAGCGTGAATTCCCAGTAGTAGTTGATATTGGCGCTTTTCTTTCGATGGTGCGTGGGGAACCCGGTGGCCACGAGGCTCTGCGAAAGCGATTCAACGGGCGAGACGTGAATCGGCCGGTGGTTGAAGAACGCGCCTTCGCCGCGCGCAGCGGTGAAGAGCTCGCCGTACACGGGATTCAAGATCGCTCCGACGATCGGCTCGCCATCCTCTACCAGGCCAATCGACACCGCAAAACAGGGATAGCCGTGCGCGAAGTTCGTGGTGCCGTCGAGGGGGTCCACGTGCCAGCAGTATTTGGCGCCGGCCGCGTCGTTGCCGCTGCCCTCCTCGGCGACGATGGCGTGATCGGGAAAGCGCCGGCGCAGCTCCGAAACCACCAATTGTTCGGAACGGCGATCGGATTCGGTGACCAGATCGACTTCGCCCTTGTAGGCGATCTCCTTCGGGCGCTCATGGTCGGCGCGCAGGATCGCGCCTGCTTCTTGTGCAATTTCAATCGCGGCTTGTAGAAACGAGTTCATCAGGCCTCGGACTTGGTGGGCGCGCTATTGCTGAGCGGCTCCCGCGAAATACTCCTTCTTGTAGTGTACGGTGTATCCGCCCTTGACGGTAAGCAGCACGTGACGGTCGCTGCCGGCGGGCGGATCAGGATGCGGGTAATAGCCGATCAAATACTGCGTGCGCAACTCGCGATCGATACGGCTGAACATATCGGGAACCTGCCGCACGTCGTCGAGAAAATAGAGCGCGCCGCCGGTGCTGTCAGTAATGGTGATCAGCGCGTGCTCGCCGCCGGTGTTGCGTCCATTCTCGTTTTTAACCGCGCGAACGATAACGGAGTAGAGCAAAGCGCCGGAAGCAATAGCGGCGCGGCGCGCGTCCGGAAATTTCGAGACGCTGGTCGTTTCGCCCGCGTCGGTGACCAGCACGATGGCGCGGCGGCGGCCCTCCGGACGGCGTTCGAGCGATTTGGAGCCGAGAACGATCGCGTCGTACAGCGAAGTACCCCAGCCGGGCGCCATGCGGCGCACATCGGATTGAAGCTCTTTTATGTCGTCGGTGAACGAGCCGATCTGCGTGACGTCTTCGTCGAATTCGAAAAATCCTAGTGAATCTCCCGGGCGAACGATTTGTGCGATGAAGCGCTCGGCGGCTTGCTCCTCGAATTTCAGGTCCATGTACTCGCTGCCGCTGGTGTCGATCATTAGCGCGACGTCGAGAGGGCGGCCGGTCTGCGCGTCGAAGCGCACGATTTTTTGCGGCACGCCATTTTCCGAAAGCTGGAAATCGTCCTTGGTGAGGCCGATCACCGGCTGGCCGTTGGCGTCGAGCACGCTGGCAAAAATATTGACGAGATCCGTTTGCACGCGGATCACGGGCGGATTCTGCGAAAGAGCGCGCGAGGGAACCGCCAACGTCGCGCCGAGGAGCACCGCGCCCGCCGCGAGAGCGCCAAGGCCTTCCGGGAAAATCTTCATTACGAGCCTAATTCACTCTTGGTTGGCGCGGGCGGCTCGGAGGGTTGCTCGCCTTCGGCCCACACGTCGCCGCCGACGAAGAACTCTTTCTTCCAGATGGGGACGGTGCGCTTGAGGGTGTCGATGGCGAAGCGGCAAGCGTCAAAGGCGGCGGCGCGATGGGGAGAGCTGACAGCGATGAACACGCTGGTCTCGCCGATTTCCAGCCGGCCTAGGCGATGCACGATGGCCAGTCGACGAATGGGGAATTTTTCGTGAATGGCGGCGCCGATCTCGCGCATTTTGGAGTAGGCCATCTGCTCGTAGGCTTCGTACTCGAGATAGAGCGTCTGGCGGCCTTTGAAATTGTTGCGGACGAAGCCATCGAACGCAACCAGCGCGCCGTCCTCCGGCGCTTTCAGCGACTCGACAATCTCATCCGGGCGAATCGGTTCGCGGATGATCCGGAAAATGTCCTGCTGCTCAACGACCGTTTGCTGCCCGCCGCTGACCGGCGGAAGAAAAGCGACCTCGTCTCCCGCGGAAAGCAAGGCGCGCCACTGCGTGTATTCCTGGTTCACCGATGCGGCGATGGACGGGCGAAACTCAGCGAGCTTCGGAAAGCGCCGGCCATAGCGTTCGAAAAGATCTTCGACGCGGGCGCCTTCGGAAAGCTCGGCTTCCTCTTGCGAGACGCCGGTGATGTCCTTCAACTGCCCGAAAAAGAGAACGCGCACACGCATGACCATCATTCTAACCCGCAGCGCCGGGAACGAAAAGCGGTCGGCGGCGCGCGTAGCCGCGTGTTTCGGGGCGGACTCGAGGACCGTGATGCTCGTGGCAGATTTTGCGCCGGGGATGGACATTTGTCGGCTGGTACTTCGAGGTTGCTGCCCGATTTCGGGTGGTTGAAATTACGCAGATGGTGGTGGAGTACGACCACCAGACAGGGGTGGTACCAGAGGGAAATTCTTTACTCATCCATCCACAAGTGCTTGCTGATGAACGAGTTAAAAAAATCTCCCGAAATGCTCTAATTTGGCACAGGCCTTGCCATGCTTACTCCCGAACGGAAACGAGAGGGGCGACTCCGGCAGGGAGGCCAATGATGCGAACTCTAAAGTATGCCGCAGTGATTGTTTTCTTTCTGGTGTTGGCAGGAGCGACGGCACGGACAGCCAGCGCGCACGTGACCGTGTCGGTCGGAATCGGAGTAGGCCCGGCAGCCGTATACGTTGGCCCGTCGCCGGTCTGTTCCTATGGCTATTTCCCATATGCGCCGTATGCGTGCGCACCGTATGGCTACTACGGCCCGGAGTGGTTTGAAAGCGGCGTCTTCATTGGAGCGGGACCATGGTTCCACGGCTTTTACGGTCCTGCGTTCTACGGGCGCCCGTACTACGACTTCCACGACCGCGCCTGGCTCGATTTCCACGATCATGACGGATGGCGCTACTACCGCGACGGAGACCACTGGCGGGACTTCCACGGCTACGCGAATCGCGAGTACCGCGGTGATGATGGATGGCGCGATTTCCGCGGCCACGACGGAGACCATCGAGACAACTTCCGAGGCGGCAGAGATTTTCACGGTGAGGCCGGCTACCGCGGCGGAGAAGGCTTCCACAGTTTCCGAGGCGGTGATTCCCACGGACGATCAAACTTCCATGGCGACCGCGGCTTCCGTGGCGATCGCGGCTTCCGTGGCGATCGCGGCTTCCACGGGAACGGTCGACACAGCAACGGTGGACACGATAATGGAGGCTTCCATGGCGGCGGATCGCGTGGAGGATTCCACGGCGGAGGGCACGGAGGACGCCACCGCGAACGCAGGTAAAACCCACAACCAGGACGTATCGAGACCGCCGGTGGCTACGTCCCCAAAACGCAGGAGCGTTTGGGGGCCCCGCTGCCGGCCGTTTCTTGTTTACCGGCGCGGTCGCGCCATAAGGTCGTCACGAATTTTGGAAAAGCTGAAGAGAGAAGATCCGCCCCCTTCGCGAAAGGCCCAAAGCTTGCGACACTCGCCACACCATCTCGAATTTCGAAGTGGGAGAAACAGGAAGTGCGGGGTTACTCGCGGCCGGAGAGGGGCTCGGGCGGAGGCGGATGCGAATTTTGCACGAGCCGAGCGATCTGGTCGAGGCGCGCCGAAGCACGCAGGAGCGCTTGGGCAACGGCGTCGCATTCGATGCGCAGCGTCCCGAGATCGCGGTTCTGGATGGCTTCGGTGATGCCGGGCAGAATTTCAGCGGAATAGCCCGCGTAGCTGCCGGGCGCGAAGATGGTGTGCTTGTACCAGGGGCGGCCGATCAAGCCATCGGGATCAAGGAAGGCTTGCTCCACGCCAGCGAGATCGAGGCTAAGGCGATTTTCGAGTGCAGGGCTGACCGGCTCGCCGCCCAGCGAGCCGACCGCCATCGCTTCGCGCGAGGAAGCCTGCGAGAGCTGGCTGGCGGCATCCAGGACGGGCTGCAGCGCGGAGGATTCATCGGGAACCTGAGAGACGCGCGCGGCGAGCCCGCCCGCGGCGCGAGAAATTTCCGACGAATAGATCGAATAGTCGAAAGGGATGATTCCGGCTTCGTCCAGGCGTAGCGCGAGAATGCCGAGTACGCGCGCCAGGGCCACGTGATAGGCGAAGGTGGGATCGCCGAAATGCTTCATCCAGTAGAAATCGTCGTACAAGGAGTGATAGACGCCGTAATCGCCGCTGAAGGCGAGATCGATCGCGGGGATGCCGGCGAAATCGAAAAACGGCGAGTAGTCGGAGCCTGAGCCGAGCGCGCCGACGGGCGCTTCGCCGGGTGCGCGGGCGCCGGGGGTCTGGCGGGCGATGCCGGAAAGTTCGGTGCGACCTCCGGCCGAATACTCGCTCCAGGCGTCGTAGACGGTCTCTCCGGTGTTCGGGTCCGGAACCTGCTGCGTGGCGGCGCGGATCAGGTCGTTGAGCGACGGGCTGGCGGAAGCGGTGAAATTCGGGCCGCTGACGCCCACGTCGGTATTGATGTACGCGACCGCTTTCGCTTGCAGCTCGGCGCGATGCTGTTCCACCCATTCCGTCGAGCCGAGCAAGCCCGGCTCTTCGCCATCCCAATTGCAGATGACGATGGTGCGGCGCGGCTTCCAGCCGGAGCGGACGAGGTCGCCGAGAGCGCGGGCCGTTTCGAGCAAAGACGCGGTGCCGCTGTTGGGATCGGCGGCGCCGTACACCCACGCGTCGTGATGATTCCCGAGGATGACCCACTGATCGTCGAGCGAGCCGTGAAGCTTGGCGATCACGTCGTAGAGCGGGCGCTCGCGATAATCCATGAGCAGCTTCATGTGAACGCGAACGTGGCCCGCGCCGACGTGATAGGTGAACGGCAGCGCGCCCTGCCAGTTGCGCGGGACGTGATGGCCGTCGAGGGCCTTGAGGATGACGGAGGCGTCCTCGGCGCTGATGGGCATGGTCGGAATGTGCGGAAGGCTCGCGGCGTCGGCCGGCGGAATGCGCTTGGCGCCGGGAACGGAAGCGTAGCCGGGAGTGAGCGGATCGCCGGGATAGATTTGCGTGTAGAGAATCGATCCGCGCTGAATGCCCCCCATCGGGCGCCAGGGGCCGTGCGGAAAAGTGTCGCCGGCGGCATAGCCATCGTCCTGCGGATCGGAGTAGAGAATCAGTCCGGCGGCGTGATGCTCTTCGGCGAGCTTGGCCTTGATGCCGCGATAGCCGCGGCCGTAGCGCGCCAGGACGATGCGTCCCTCGACGCTGACGCCGAGGCGCGCGAGTTCGCGGTAGTCGTCGACCATGCCGTAGTTGACGTAAACCACCGGAGCGGTGATGTCGGCGGAAGGCGAGTAGGCGTTGTAGCCGGGAGTGGCGTGGCGGTCATACGTATCGGGATCGCCGGGAACAGGCGGCTCGGGAGTGGCGAGTTCTTCGCGCTTGGGCTTGACCATCTCGAGCTTGATTTCGCGCGCTGCGGGAAGCCAGACGCTGTAGCTGACGATTTCCGCGTCGAAGCCGAAGCTGCGGTATTGGTCGCGCAGCCATTCAGCCACGCGATGGCTGGCTTGGGTACCGGCAAGATGCGGCGTGCTGGTGAGGTGGCGAAGATTGCTTTCGGCGCGCGCGGCGCTGGGAATGGCGAGGAATTTTTCTTCGAGCCGCGCTTCGGCGGCGGTGCGAGCGGGAGCGAAGCCCGCGATTTGCGCGGGTTGCGTGGCGGCTGAGGAGACTGGCCCGCTTGCGCGAGCGTGGCCTGCGCGCGGCCGCAAAGCGCAACCAGCGACGCGCCGAGTAGCAGGCACGGAACGGCCAGAAAACATGCTGCCAACTTTTTGCGCCACACAGGATTCATAAGAAGTTCGCCGCCCAGCCGCCGATTGTAACGTATGTGGAAACGAGTTCGCCGTGCCGCGAGCAGTTTTTGCGGGAGAAATGCTGAAAAGAACATGTGCTGAGGCAAGCGCGGCCCGGCGGCGTTGCGCACGCTTGACGCGGAAATTTCCCGGCTTTAGCTTGGATGCGCGCGCCGGCGGATGAGCGGCCCGAATCGAGAAAAACCAATGAACATTTTGATGTCAGGCGCGTCCGGACTGGTGGGCACGGCGCTCGGCGCTATGCTGCGTGCGGAAGGGCACACGATCGCGAGGCTGGTGCGGCCAGGCGGCGCAGCGTCCGATGGCGATGTGCGGTGGGATCCGGCATCCGCGATGATCGACACGGCGGCCATGGAAGGCTCGAACGCGGTGGTGCATCTAAGCGGCGCAAGCATCGCGGACGGGCGCTGGACGCAAGCGCGCAAGGCACTGCTGCGAAGCAGCCGGGTGGATTCGACGCGTCTGCTGGTGGATGCACTCGGGCAGTTGCGGCAGAAACCGCGGGTTCTGGTCTGCGCGTCCGCAACGGGCTATTACGGAAATCGCGGCGATGAATTGTTGACCGAAGCAAGCGAGCCCGGCACGGACTTTTTGGCGTTGCTGGCGCGCGACTGGGAAGCGGAAGCGATGCGCGCCAGCAACGCCGGAATTCGCACGGTCTTGCTGCGATTCGGGATCATTCTGGCTGGCAACGGCGGGGCGCTGCCGAAGATGCTGCTGCCGTTTCGGTTCGGAGCGGGCGGGCGCATGGGAAGTGGCAAGCAATGGATGCCGTGGGTTGCCCTGGAAGACGTGGTGGGAATTGCGCGCGCAGCGATTGGGGATGAGCGTTTCGCGGGCGGGGTGAACACGGTGGCGCCGAATCCGGTGCGGAATGCGGAATTTACGCGCATCGCGGCGCGCGTGCTGCGCCGACCGGCGATTTTCGCCGTGCCTGCGTTCGTGCTGCGCGCAGCCTTCGGCGAGATGGCTGGGCCGCTGCTACTGGCAAGCACTCGGGCGGTTCCGGAGCGGCTGGCGGCGCTCGGGTATCAGTTTCAGTTCACGGAACTGGAGGCGGCGCTGCGGGCGATTCTGAAGCACCGGTGAAGACGCTTGCATTTTCGCGAACTGGTCTTCCGCCCATTTTCGGCTGGCTTTCGGCGGTTGCTGCACCGAATTGAAACTCGCAAATTCCGATATGGCACGGCCGGCGCAATTGATCGGACTGCGTTGAATTTCCCCCTCTGCGCGGCGTAGCCACAGATTCGATCTTCGACATGACCCTACGCGGTTCTCGCACAGGGACTTAGCAAAAGATATTTCGCAAAGCACACGGGCGCCATTCGCTAATTTTTGCGAGCTTGTGCACTGCTCCGCAGTGGCACAGATCGTGCGTTGCGCTGATTGAGTACAGCGCACGTGAAAATTAGCCGCACAATCCGATCAGTTCGATTCCGCAGCCGGCGATGCGCGCGATGGCTGAAGTTCGCGGCAATTTGCGCCGTGGTGATCATGCAATCGAACTGTGGAACTTCGGGAACTCCGCCGGGATCGTCACCACCGCCTCCGCCGGTGCAAATTACTGTGACCATCGCTCCGACGAGTGCCAGCGTGACGGCTGGCGGCGCGCAGGAATTTTCGGTGACGGTGACCGGAAACGGCAACGAGAGCGCGGATGTGACGTGGAGCGTGAACGGCGTTGCGGGAGGAAACGCGACGGTCGGCACAATCGCTTCGACGAGCGCGACAACGGCGCTCTACACCGCTCCGGCGACCGTGCCGACACCGGCAACCGTCACTGTGACGGCGACGAGCGTGGCCGACACCACGAAATCCGCGAGCGCGACGGCAACAATCACCTGCGGAACGACGAGTTCGATATCGCCAACATCGGCCAGCGTGGGGCTGGGGCAAACGCAGACCTTCAGCGCCTCGTTTTGCCTGGCGGCGGGCGCGACCATCGCGTGGGACGTGAACGGCATCGCTGGCGGAAATTCGGCTGTGGGCACGATTTCGCCGAGCGGCGCGACAACGGCAATTTACACCGCGCCGACGGATTTGCCGGTCACGAACCCGGTGATGATCGATGCGACCGCGAGCGCAGTGACGGGAGGCGCATCGAGCGTGTCGGCGAGCGTGGCGATTACCAGCGGCGTGACAGTCGCCATCGCGCCCGGCATAGCGACGCTTTTGCCGGGGCAGCGGCAATCGTTTGCAGCCACCGTGACGAATTCGCCGGACACCAGCGTGACGTGGACGGTGAACGGAGTGCCGAACGGCAACGCATCGGTCGGGCAAGTGTGCGTCAGCGGGACCAATCCCTGCGTTGCGCCGAGCGGGCCAGCGTCAGGAGCGGTGGATTATCTGGCGCCTGCAGCCACGCCCGCGATGAATCCGGTGACGCTGATCGCGACGAGCCACGCCGATCCCTCGAAGAGCGCCACGGCGAGCATCACCATTGCGGCGCCGCAAGGACCGGTGAGTGTGACGATTTCGCCCGCGTATGCGTTTGTGGCGCGATCCACGGGAACGGCGAGCACGCTGCAATTCACCGCGGCGGTAACAAACAGCACGAACACGAACGTGACGTGGAGCGTGCAGAGCGGCGCGGCGGGACAAGGCTGCGCGGGAGCGGCTTGCGGCTCGATCAGCGCGAGCGGGTTGTACACAGCGCCGACCGCGGCGCCTTTGCCCAATGCAATCGCCGTGACGGCAACAAGCGCGGCCGATCCCACGAAGTCCGCGACGGCGATCGTGGCGATATCGAGCGGGCCGGAGATCGAGTCGCTGCTGCCCTCGAGCGTGATGGCCGGGGCGGTGGAAAGCTTTCCGCTGGAAGTGAAGGGCGTGAATTTCGCCGCCGGGAGCGGCACGGGCGCGTCCGTGATTCTGCTGAACGGCACGCCGCGCGCGACCACCTGCGCGAGCACCACAGCGTGCACCACGGCGCTGAATCCGGCGGACGTGCAGAACGCGGGGACGATCACCGTGCAGATGCAGAATCCCGGCAATCCGCCGCCGCTTTCGAATCCAGCGCCGTTTGTGGTGGCGCCGTTCGATGTTTCGGTGGGCACGATCTCGCTCACTTCGTCGCTGCCGGTCTCGACGGGCAACGACATCGTAGTGACGGAGCCGACTACCGCAGCGCAGTCTCCTCCGATCAACGTGGATTTCGTCGGCTATCTGACCGGCGGAAACAGCTGCGGCGTGCAAGGATCGCCGCTGACGATTACGCGTCCCGCATCGGGCACAGCCGTGACGAGTATTTGCGTGCACGGCACCGGGCTCGATCCCACGTTTACGTACGCATTCAGCGGGCCAGGCGGCGCGCCCGGAGGCAACGACATCGGCGTGACGGCATCCGCGGTCACCGGACTTTTCTCGAACATGATCGAACTCGATTTGCAGATTACCAGTTCGATGCAGCCCGGCGTGCGCACGCTTTTCATCACCACGCTGAATAACGACCGCGCCGTGGCCACGGGAATGCTGGAGGTGAAATGACAATGCGACGAATCGATATGCGCTTGATGCGTGCGGCGAAGCGCAACGCACTCGCGCTCGTGATCACGCTGGCGATGGCGACGATGGCAGGGGCGACGACGCTCGAACGCATGTCGCTCAAAAAAATGGCCGCGGCGGCGCCGGTGATCGTGCGGGCGCGCTGCGCGGGAAATTCGGTGGCGCGGGACGAGGGCGAAATCTGGACGCTCACGTCCTTCGACGTGGAGGAAACGTGGCGCGGTGCGCCGCTCGCGCGAATTACCGTGCGGCTGCTGGGGGGACGCATGGGAGAAATCACCTCGCACGTCTCCGGCGTGCCGACATTCTTGCCCGGAGAAGACGTGGTGCTGTTTCTGCAGCCGACGGTGCACGGAGATCTTTCGGTAGTGAGCTGGGAGCAGGGCACGTTTCGGATTCATCGCCAGGCGCCCGGCGCACAGGCGCTCGTCACGCAGGACACGGCGTCGTTCGCGACATTCGATCCGGTGACGCGCAGATTTCGCGCCGCCGGAATTCGCCATATGGCGCTTGCGGAATTTCGTGCACGCGTGGAAGCGGCGCTGCAAACTGCGGAAAGCAAGCGGCCATGAGGCGCGCGACAGCCATTGCGGCGGCGATGCTGCTTTTCCTCGCGACGCTCGGGACTCCTTCGGCGCGCGGCTACCTGGCGGATACGACCGAGCCAACGGCAGGCGGGTGCCCGGCGCTCGACCGCTGGAATCTTTCCGTCTCGCAGCCGCTGAGCCGCCGCTGGAGCACTTCCCTGCCGCTCGCGCCGGTGACGGTTCTCACCGTGGCGGCGCAAAATACGAGCGCGCAGCTCAACGAAATCGAGCAGACCATCTCCTCCGCGTTCGGCGTCTGGACCAGCGTGACGGGAACCACATTCAATGCGGCCAATTATCCGGGAATGATCGGACCGCTCGCGCGCGTGAGCGCGGCGAATGCGTGCTCGAATGACGCCGAGACCAACATCGACGGCGTCAATACGATCTGCTTCAACCAGTCGAGCACGGCGTTCACAACGGGAGTGCTGGCATTCACGCGCGTGATTACGGCAAATGCGCCAGGCGCTTCGGTTGGCTCGGGGCCGCCCGCGGCATTCGCCGGGCAGATCCTCGACGCGGACACGATCTTTCGCAACGACGGCCAGGCGACCTTCGCCACGCCCGGCGCACTCGCCACCACGCAGGGCCAGGGCGCCTACGACCTGGAATCGCTGCTCACGCACGAATTGGGTCACTGGTTCGGGCTCGACCATTCGGCCGTGTGGCGCGCGATGATGTTTCCCTACGCGCCGCCTCCGGGGCAATTTCTCGGCAGCCGTCCCACGACGCAGGCGCCCGATGCTCCGCTTTCGGACGACGACCGCACCGGCATCCGCATGCTCTATCCGGACCCGAACGATGCCGTCGATATCGGCGCGATTCGCGGGCGCGTGCTGCCGGCAAATCCGTTCGCGCTGGCGACGATTCCGCAGCCGTACGCGGGCGCATCGGTCACGGGAATTTTCGGCGCGCACGTGGTTGCCGTAAATGCAGATTCAGGCGCGGTGACCGCAGGAACATTCGCAGGTTGGAGCTGCAATTCGGCGAACCCCGCCGCCGCTCCGCAATTCGATGGGTCGTACGATATCGAGCGCTTGCCAGTGGGTCACAATTACTGGGTCTACGCCGAGCCGCTCGTGGGCCTGGTGCTGCCGGGCGATTTCAGTGGCGCGCTTGGCAAGGTGTGCTCAGGCGGCTCGGGTCCGGCGTGCACGCCGCCCGCCGTCGACACGAATTTCAATCCGCGCGCTCTGCCGGCAGGGCCGTGAGGCTCTAATTTCGCGTGCGAGCGTTGCGCGTAAATTCTGCCGGAATCTGCGGGAGCCATCCGTAAGTTGTTGAGGAACTTGCCAGCGCGTGGCGCCCGCGAGCGCTGTGAGGTCAAGATTTGTGCGTGCCCGGGAGGAGTAAATTCGCGCGGCGCAAGCGGAAAACAGCAGCGGCTCTCGGGGGTGTCCGGGAGCCGCTTTTTGGGGTGTTGCGGGGCGAAGTGCAACTCGCGGTCAACCCTACCTAGCTGATTCCACGATCCAGGAGCGTTGGCTATGTTAGCGGCTAAGCTCAGCCCACCACGTCCGGGTCACCGTCATCGTCGACGATGATGGTATGGCCACCTGGCCGGCTTGCGGCACAGACGTGGGGAACCACGGCGGCCCGAAGTTGTTCGCAAAGCGCCGGTCGTAAAAGGTGTTTCCTTGGTTGATGTACACCCCGTGCGCCTGGTCTTCGGCACGACCACCGACGATCGTCCACGTGTTAATGCTCCTTCCCGGCGTCGCAAACCCGCTGGTGCCGCTGCCAATAGCGGCGAGACTGGCATCCACAGTCAGATTTTGATTTCGGTCCTGCGGATCCGGATTCAGGTTGATGTTCCCTGTGGTGTAGATCCCGAGAACACCCGCATCCGTACTAGACGACAGCGTATCAGCCGGAACGGAGACCGGCGACTGGGCGTATTCCAAATTGCCCGTGATACTGATGTTGTTCGATGCCGCGATCGTTATGCCGGTGTTATTCTGGATCGCCGGCAAGGAATTGCCATTGCTGGCGTGTGGTCCGGTCAGCCCTGTGATCTGGCCATTCACGTAAACGAGCGTCGGATTGACGGCATTCCCCGAAGGATCCGTCTGCGGAGGTGTCGGCTGTCCTGGCATCCCCGGTTGGATCGAGTTCGGGTCAACCTGGGTTGGGACGCCCTGATAAACTTGGGTGGTCCCTCCAGAGCTAACGACCGTGGTGCCGTTGGAGTTATCGACGACGATTGTCGTGACGGTGCTGCCCTGCGTGATCGTATAGGTTTGTGTGGGATCATTTCCGCCGCAACTAGCGTTACTACAGCCGGTGGTAGCGCTGAGCGCGACGGAAGCATTGCCCTGCACGTAGAAGCCGCCTCCGTATCCGGAACCGCCCGCAGCTACGCTGGAACCGAAGCACGGCGTCGCAGACGAACACGGCGCGCCGCTTGGGCTCGTGCCAGAGGTGTAGTAAGGAAAATACACACCCGTGGACGGGGCACCGGAATTATATGCAGAACCGGTGACCTGCTTAAGAGTATTGTTCATTTCCGTTGTGTTCGGACCGCTGTACGTCGGGCACGGACTTGACGTGCAGGGCGGCAAACCCGCGCCGTCAACCACGGCCTGCGCCTGGCTGTAGCTGTTGGTCGGCGGAGTAACTGGATTCTGGCTCAGCTGTAGCCCGCCCTGAAAATTCGGCGTCTTGTATCCCCTGGGCGCGCTGGGCGAGTCCGTGCAGTTGTTGTTTTTCCACCAGCTGACATTCGCGCCGGACTGCCCTACCGGATCGGTGAAGGTGTAGCCCGGGCTGCTCGAATTGTCGAAATTCCACTGGCCGTTCGTGAAGAACGGACCGGTCATCGTCCCTTGCACCAGCGGTCCCTGGCAATCGCCGAAATGATTAATAAACGCGCCCCACTTAGAAAAGCTGGGAGGCGTGGAACTCGCCTGGTTGCCGGAAAAAGTATGGTAGTGGATTTGTCCCGATTCCGTGATTTCCTCGCCCTCGCTTCCGGAAGACTGGCCCTTCACGGTGACGGTGTATGGGTAAATGAAATCACAGGTCACGTTATCGTTCGGATGCACCGGATCCAGCGGACTCTGCGTGCAATACGGTTGACCCGCCAGAGGTTGAGGCCCCTGCAAAACGGCTCCCGTCGGATTGGAAGCAGTCGCCTGATTGGCGACCATCGTGAATTGTTCGTTCCAGGAACCGGGATCGCCGATCGTGTAGTACCCGTTTTGATATAGAGCATACGAGGCAAGTACAGGCGCGGGTATGGTGGCCGTAGAAAGAGGAGGGTTCGTGGCTAGATTCGCCGACGTCGCGATCGATTGTTTGAGACCCTCGACCACAATGTTGAGTCCCGAATCAGCTGCGTAGAATGATCCGCGATAGTTCTGGTAGTAACCGTTGATCATGCTGTCTGAGGAGACCAACAGGACCATCGCCAGGCTAGCGGCGCTGAGCAAAACCAGCAGCAACAGCGTGATGATCAGGGCCGCGCCCTTGCTCTGCTGCTTCATTAAGGAACCGTCAATCTGCCGGCCGCTTTGAAACCCCTGCATTGCGTTTTGGCGTGATCTCATTGGCTCACCTCAAACGGGCGCGATTCAGTTTCCTCAGTTTCCAAAGTCGTTGATGCTCATGTTGCGGATATCCACTGCCACTGAAGCCTGTTGGACGAGGTACGGGCCGTTATCGAAACCATTCTTGAAGTTGTTCAGCGTCGGATCCGCCTGGGGCTTCGTGCGCGCGACCAACGAAACGCGAATGGAGCGAATCAGCGAGAAATCGTAAGGGTCATTGTTGGGCGGTGGTGTCGCATCACAGTTCGCACCCTGAATGCCGCCGTTGCAATAATTGGCAGAGTTATAAAAGTACGAAGCAACGTCCGTCACCCCGTTGCCCTGTTGGGCACCCCAGAGCGCCGCTCCCACTTTGAACCCGACCACTTGATCGGTCATCACCTGGCCGTTTCCAGCGACGCAGGTAGCGAGCGTCCCGCTGCAACGGAGTAACTGAGGATCCGTTGGATCAGAGGGGTTGATCTGCACGGCGTACGAGATGTCGTTCCCTCCCGTTCCCAGGTCGACGATGAAAGCACCATTGCTGAAATTCGGTCCGAGGGCGTTCGAGAAATTGGTTCCGGTTCCGCTGGCAGAGTTGTAAACCAGACCCAGAGGATCGGTGCAAGAGGGCCCCGGGCAGTTCACTGCTTGCCCGATAGCTCCGGTCGGATTGTGCTGAATCTGAATTTTATTGCCTGATACCTGGGCATCTTTTGTTAGTGTGACCACCGTCATGCAGTAATTCGACTCTGCCGAGCTGCCGCACGTGGGTGGATTTGCCGTGTTGTTGGGTTGGAGCACCAGCACTTCATCGCCGTTAGCGAAACAACCGGAATCATTGTTCAAAGTAGTTGATTGACTCGGATTGTTCGGGTCGTTTGCAAACATAGTGGAGCTGACCGCCAGGTTTTCTCCATTGCTCGGATCGTCGATCACCAGCACCGGCGCGAAAGAGCCGCCCGCGGCAACGCAGGGCTTCGGCTTGATAATCGTGATTCCGTCGTAGCACGCGCTTGGCACCGGATACGCCCACGTCGTTCCGTTGGGCGCGCACGCACCGGCGACTCCAGGCACATTGTTTTGGACGATTACGCCAACGGAGAAAGGCGCTACTGCGGATGTCTGTACGTTCGCCAGCAGGTTTTGACCGGCTCCGGACAAGTCCATTTGCATTTGCGACATCGCGTTGCGCAATCCGATGTTGACGCCCGAGAGGCCCTCTTGACGCAGCGCGTACTCTTCGTGTTTCCCAAAGAGGCTGAATGCGGTTCCCGCCACGACCACGAACACAGCCATCGCAACCAGCAGCTCGATCAGAGTAAATCCTCGCGCGTGTACGGAACGCGTCCGGTCACTTGCACGTGCAGCAGTCGTGATCGATGTATTCATGGCCGCACCATGCTCATTTCGAAAGACACCGCCTCGGATCCGGACTGCTGATTCGAGGTGACCCGCACGGTAACGCGCCGTGCTCCTGTGACCGTTGTTGGACCGCCCGCGGAACTGATGGTAGGGTTGGCAGTAACAAGCCACCGACGAGTAAAGGTGGCACCACCTCCGGTAGGGACGGTCACGCCGCAATTGGCCGGCGTATCTACGCACCCGCTGCTGGTATGAACGATCGTGGTGGTGACGGGGGTGTTGTTCACGGTTTGAGTCTCGGTTTCATAGTCAGCGCCCGACGCCTCGTTCACGGTCACCTGGTCGCAGTAGATGTCGCCAGCGGCACAAGTCGAGGGGCCAGTAAGCGATCCTCCAGGTACGAGGTTCGAATCGTTCGCCGGTAGTTTGTTCAAGTCGTCCAGCTTTTCAGAGGCTAGAATGTCCGCCATACTCATGTATTTCGCTTTCGTTCCTGAAGCGAGTGTGCTGCCTACGACCATGGCCACGCCCATCAGGCCGATGCTAAGCACCGCGATCGAAACTAACACTTCGATCATCGTGAATCCGGACGATACCGCTCGCACTTTAGTGAATCGATGTCGTTGAGACATTTCCCACGCTCGATATGCTGACATTGATTTGTCGACCTTGCGATGAAACCGATAGAGCCGGCGGCAAACTGGCGCCGGGACACGCTCCCCCCGCTCCGTAGACCATGCCATTGGGACAGAAGGTGAGGGTGTAGGTCGCCGCTGTGCCGCCATTAATTACGACCGTCTGGCTGGGCAGGGGCACCGCAGTAGAGGCAGCAGTTGTGGCCACGTTTGTCACCACATATGTGTTGGCTGGCGCGGTGATCGCCAGCGTGTACGGCTGGCTCGCCATAATCGCCTGGTAACGCGTTTTAGAGACCGCGCCGGAGATCGCGTCCACCATCGAGTTCACGTGCATATTGTTCAAGGCCGAGTTGATCATGGGAATAGCCACGGCCGTCAGAATGATGCCGATTGCCACAACAAGTAGCAGCTCCAATATGGTGAATCCGCCGGATGGACATACTGATCGAACGCCGATCGTCGCCGACGCATCGTTCGCCGAATTCTTAGATCTGCGAATCAACATCCACTCTCTCCAAACTCGCCTAGCGTTCGTTTTTGGCTCTTGAGTCGCGCTGCCGGCCGGGAGCCACCGGGCCTCTGGCGCTCTCTAAGTGCATGTCACAGGCCAGCCGGTACGCCTTGGAACTCCTTTCAGCGCCGGGACTTACGGTGCATGACAGAAATTGCCTGGGTTTTTTCCTTGCAGCGTGGGGTGAAAAGGTGACCAATCGGAACACCCGCTTCCGATCAAGTGCGATACCGCTTGATCTTTTGCGCAACCGTGTGTACTAATCAGCTATCTTCGGCGTGTGGACTTGCGGAATCGCAATGGGAGGGCAATGCTTCGGGCTTCGGCGCAACCATGCGAGTAAACGGGACACTATCTCGGCCCGGAAAAAACAGAACGGTTTTTCGGCGCCGGCCGCTAGCCGATAGGCTAGGGAGTCAAGGTGTGTTCTTCGCAGGAAATCGGAAGCGTGGCGATCCGGTCGAGCTTGGCGATCGGAAAAATCTAAATGAAGCGACTCGCGCCTCGCAGTGCTTGCCCTCGAAGAGTTGTCGATGACTCAGAAACCCTCCAAGGATAACCGGCGGAACGCCCGCATCGCGGTCGCGCAGGGCATCTGGGTGGCGTGGACCGCCGATGGTCCGCGAATCATTTCGCGCGTGAGCGATCTGAGCGCCGGCGGCGTGTTTGTTTCCACCCGCGATCCCATCCCTGTGGGAAACGCGATCCAAATGCTGTTTTCGCTGCCGGAGGGGGAAATTCGCGTCCAGGGGATCGTGCGATTCTCGTCCAAGGAGCGAGGATTCGGCGTGGAGTTTACCCAGATGGGCGCTGCGGACCGCGCGCGGCTGCTTGAGTTACTGAAGCGCCTGAATCTCAATACTGGCTAACGTGCGCTTGCGCAGGCGTGCTCCCGCCGAAACTTCGAACTTACTTCAGGGTCTTCCGCAGAAACACGGTCATGCGCGTCCAGGCGTCCGCCGCATCGGCGGCGCGATAGCTTTTCGTGTTGGTCGGATTTTCGAAGGCGTGCCCGGCATCGGCGTAGATTTTCACGTCCACGCTCTTGTCCAGCGACTTCATCGTCTTTTCGAAAGCGTGCACGTCGTCCGGCGTGATGCCGCGGTCCAGCCCGCCGAAATTTCCAAGTAGCGGCGCGTGAACCTGGCGAAGTTCCGCAGCGTCCGTGGGCAGCGCGCCGTAATTCACCACGCACGCCGCCAGCCGCGGCTCGTGAATCGCGAGTTGCAAGGAAAATCCGCCGCCCATGCACCAGCCGACCGACCCGATCCGCCCCGGTTCGACGTCCTTGCGCGCCGCAAGGTAGTCGAACGCGGCTTTCAAATCGCTGATCGCGCGGTCCTCTGGCAAGCCGCGCATCAGTTCGTGCGCTTCCATCGGGTCGTCGGTCACCTTGCCGCGGTAGAGATCGACGGCCAGCGCGACGTAGCCCTGCTGCGCGAATTTTTCCGTTTCGCCCTTCACCCAATCCGTGAGCCCCCACCATTCGTGGATCACCACGAGCGCCGGATGCTTTCCGCGCGTGGCCGGCACAGCCAGGAAGCCGCTGACCATTCCATCCGGAGCGGAAAATTGTACGGTCTCGGTCTTCGGCGCGTCCGCACGCGTCCCAAACGCAGTTACCGCGATGCCGAACGCCGCAAGCAGCAGAAGGGCCCGAAGCGCAGATTTCATGATGGATCTCCTCGTCCGAGCGATGGAAATAGACTTGGCCGCATTCTACTCCGGCGCCCGCCGGCATGCCACGCTACCGGGTCTCCTACGCCGAGCGCTCCACCTGCACCGCGGTTCCGTAGGCGATCACTTCGGTGACGCCCTGCATCACTTCGGTCGCGTCGTAGCGGACGCCGATCACCGCGTTGGCGCCACGCTGGACGGCGTGTCCCATCATCAGCTGCAGCGATTGCTCGCGGGTCTTCTCGCACATATCCTCGAAGAGCGTGATGTTGCCGCCCACGAGGGTTTCGAGCGACGCGCCCAGCGTTCCCAAGACGCTGCGCGAGCGCACCGCCACGCCGCGCACCACTCCCAGATTTTTCGCCACGCGATACCCCGGCAGATCAAACGCCGTGGTGATCATTGCTTCATTCACGCTAACATTCATCGCAATTCCCTCCGTAAATCAGCCGAATTGAGCGCCTGTTTCGTATCACCACCGACAGGATCGTGCAATCCTAATTCGCGCCATCTTCGCAGCGCGCCGGCCACGGCGCGCCCATTTCGCCGCCTTCGCGCTGTTATACTTGCCCCGCACTTGCGACTCTCTCCGGGAGGTTTGCCGATGCCCGATCTTGCGTCTATCGTCTCCGAAGCACTCGCCTCGTATTACGAGGAAGTGCGCGACCAGGTCCACGAACTCGTCGCGCCGCTTTCCACCGAGCAGCTCTGGAGCAAGCCGTATCCGTACGGCAACAGCATCGGCCACCTGCTGCTGCACCTTACCGGCAACTTGAGCCATTACATCGGCGCGCGCATCGCCGGAACAGGATACGTTCGCAACCGGCCGCTGGAATTTACGGACACGGCGCGGCACCCCAAAGAAGAAGTGCTGGCCGGGTTTGACCGCGCCATCGATATGGTGATCGCGACGATCAAAAAACAATCGCCCGCGGATTGGGTCGCACCGTACTCCGATCCCACGACTCCGGACGACCAAAATCGCTTCGCCGTGATTCAGCGCATGGCCGCGCACGCCTACCATCACGCGGGGCAGATGATTTATCTGGCGAAAGAATTGGCGAGGACCGAGTAAGCGAACCGCGCCGGGAATTGATCGCGCGCAACAAGCGAATCACAGAGCGGGGCTAGCGCCGCAGCACCGCGAGCAGCCCCAACAGCAAAGCGGGCGTGCAGAGCACGGCGTCCGCGGAAATTCGTAGCGCGTACGTCGAAATGCGCCGTTGGCCGAACCCCAGAGCTGCCAGAGCCAGCGCGCTTCCCGCTTCCGCCAGCAGCACCGCGCGCAACTCGCGAAACCCGGAAATGATCAGGGCGGCCAGCGTCAGCGCGGCGATGCCGATTCCCAACAGAACGATAAACCGCGCTACGAGAACCGTCAGCGCGGGTGGCTGCTCGGCGCCTCCCTCGCGCAGCGTGACCCATTCGGCGTACTCGATCAGCGCCGTATTCATCCACGCCACCAGTACGAACGCGACGAATGCCGCAATTTCCGGAGCGTTCGGCCGGCCGATGCGGACAATCACCGGCAGGCACGTGCCCGCGCAAAACAACACCGCGACCGCCAGTTCCTTGGGGAACCAGCGCTGCGCTTTGCTGCCGGAAAGATGCACCACACCGAAATACGCGGCCACGATCGCCGAGAGCACCACCCCGCCGCGCAGCGTGCGCTCGTCGAGCTTGGTCCAAGCCATCCACGCGGCCAGCAGCAGAATGGCGCAGAACGGCAGCACGAAAGCCGCGCGGTATTCCTTGTAAAACTCGTGCCGCGGCGCCAGCGGCACGCGCTCGCTTTCGCGAAAACTATCCAGTATGCGGTCGGCCACGTAGATCAGCCAGACGGCCATGGCCAGCACGGCCGTTTCGGTGGCGGGCACCCGCACCTCCAGAGCCTTGCCGAACAGCACGAGCCACAACACTGCAATGATGGGCGCGTCCAGGCTCAGCAGGCCGGGCCAGATCCACGGACGCGTTCGCAATCGCAAACCTGAATCCATTGCTTCCAGTGTACGGGAATCCGTCGGCAGTTTCCCTCGGCGGTTGCGGGGCCCGGCGCCACGCGGCGCCTTCCGCCGGCGTCTCGCCGCGCGGCCTGTGATTCCTGTCACATACACCGCTTTGCATTGGCATCAGAATCTAGGGCATGAAACGAGAAAACACCCGCCGCATCGTGGCATTCGCAGCCGTCCTGGGATTTGGGCTCGCCGCTCTCGCGTTTTATTCGGTGCGCGAACCTCTTGGCGGCGTTCGCGCTTTTCAGCCTGATTTCCCTGGGCCTTGGAATCGCGCTCCTGGCAGTGCTTTCGGCCGAAGAAGCTCTGGTTTGGGCCATCCGCCGCACCGAAGGCTATTTCGACCGGTTCCGCGCCCACCATTTGGAGCTGGCGACGCACGCCGCCCATCATCATTTCGGGAAAGGCAATTAACGTTTGGAGTTGCTCTCCGCAAGCGCGCGCCAGCGTAACTGAACGGCATCCCTGTGATTCGTTGTTCGTCGCGCAGGCCCGCGCAAATTCCTGCCGTTTGGTCTCTTACTCTTTCAGCGCAGCGCAACGCTATTACACAACTATTACAAAGCCATTCGCCCCCCTCTGCTATCCTCAAATTCGAAGCAAGTTTCCTATCTCACGCACGCCCAAAAGGGATCCATGGCGCTCCAAATCGACGACATCGCAAAGAAATCCGCAACGGACAACGACATCAACTGGGTAACCGCCAGTTTCATGATGCTGTTTCACGTGGGCGCCATCGCCGCGCTCTTCTTCTTCTCGTGGAAATTGCTGCTTTTGGCGGTATTTCTGAACTGGGTGGCCGGCAGCCTGGGAATCGGCATGGGCTACCACCGCCTGCTCACCCATCGCGGTTATAAGACCCCCAAGTGGGTCGAATATGTTCTGACCGTCTGCGCCACTCTGGCGCTCGAAGGCGGCCCGATCTTCTGGGTAGCGACGCACCGCATCCACCATCAGTATTCTGATCGCGAAGGCGATCCGCACTCGCCCATCGACGGCAAGTGGTGGGCGCACATGGGCTGGATTCTCGTCGGCAAGTCGATGCACCACGACACGACCACGCTCGCGCGCTACGTTCCGGACCTGGCCAAGGACAAGTTTCACGTCTGGATCACCAAATATCATTACGTGCCGATGATCGTCCTCGGCGTAATTCTTTACGCCATCGGCGGCGTTCCGTTCGTCCTCTGGGGCGTTTTCTTCCGCACCGTTCTCGGACTCCACTCCACATGGCTGGTGAATTCCGCCACCCATTCCTGGGGTTCTCGCCGCTTTGAGACGCATGACCTTTCCACCAACAGCTGGTGGGTGGGGCTGCTCACCTGGGGCGAGGGCTGGCACAACAATCATCACGCGCATCCGGTTTCCGCGCGCCATGGCCTGGCGTGGTACGAGGTCGACGCGAACTGGTACGGCATCTGGCTGCTGAAAAAGCTCGGACTCGCGTGGAATGTCCATACCGCCAAGCTGCCTTCGAAGCAAGAGGAGAAAACCGCAGAAGGCGCTCACCCGGCTGAGATCGCGGCACCCGCGCAAACCAACACCGATTTCGCTTCCGTCTAGCAAGTCTGCTTCCACGTACTTGCCAAAGGGCCACGCTGCCAAGCGTGGCCCTTTGCTTGTAGGCAGCATCGCGCTTACGCCTCTTCCTCCCCGCTGCCTCCGCTGTACAATAGGATGATCGAGCCATGCGCGCCATCAGCCGCAGCAAGACCATCATCTTTCTAATCCTGGGCATCGCGTCGATCACCGCGGCGGTTTTCCTGAATGTCAGCTGGATCATGCGCAATTGGCGCGACGCCGTGTTGCTGTTTTCCGGCATCATCTTTTTCCTGGTGATCATCACCGGCTTGGTTCTCAACACTATTTTTCTGGTCCGCGAAATCCGGCGCAACGAGCAGCACGACAGTTTCATCAACGCCGTCACGCACGAACTAAAAACGCCGATCGCCTCGATCCGCCTGTATCTCGAAACGCTGCAGCGCCGCGAGCTCGACCCTGCACAGCGCCAGCAGTTTTACGGGCTCATGCTCGAAGACACCGACCGCCTGCTCTCCACCGTCGAACAGGTGCTCAAAGCCGGCGAAGTTCGCGTGGCGCACGCGAAGCGGCATCCGGTCGAATTCGATTTCCGCCGACTTGTGGGCGAGTGCATGGATTTGGCGCGAACGCGCCATCACTTGCCGCCGGAAGCTCTCTATTGGAACAAGCCCTCCGCGAACGGCGCCGCGCCGATCACCGTCCATGGCGATCCCGAAGAACTCCGCACCGCCGTCACCAACATTCTCGACAACGCCATCAAGTATTCCGGCAGCCAAATCGACGTCTCCGTCCAGATGGAACCGCTGCCCGACGAAAAGCGCGTGGCGCTGCGCGTGCGCGACCGCGGCATCGGCATTCCCCCGCACGAACTCAAGCGCATCTTCAAGCGCTTCTACCGCGTCCGCGGCCGCCCGTTCTCTCACGCCAAGGGCACCGGCCTGGGGCTCTTCATCGTCCAATCGATCGCCCGCGCGCACGGCGGACGCGTCTTCGCCGAAAGCGGCGGCAATGTTCCGGGCACCACCGTCACATTCGAATTGCCGAGGCTCGGACCGTGAGCCGAATCCTGGTGGTCGAAGACGAGATGCACCTCGCCGAAGGCCTGCGCTTCAACCTGGAAGCGGAGGGCCATTCCGCCGATCTCTGCGGTGATGGCGAATCGGCCGTCCGCCGTCTGGTGAAAGAAAATGAGAAGTACGACGCCGTCGTCCTGGACGTGATGCTTCCCGGCATCGACGGTTTCGCCGTCGTCTCCGCGCTGCGCAAAGCGAAAAATTACGTGCCGGTGCTGATCCTCACCGCGCGCGGGCGTCCGGAGGACGTGCTCGAAGGCTTCGCCTCCGGCGCGGACGATTACCTCGCCAAGCCGTTCGAGCTGCCGATTTTCCTGGCGCGCTTGCAGGGGCTTCTGCGCCGCAGTGCGTGGCTCACCGGCTCGTTGAAGCCGGGCCGAGCCTCCGGGGCAACACAGACGGCCCCGCACGCTCCGGCTGGCGCGGCATCAACCGGAACCGCAACTCCCGGCGAGGTCTACTCTTTCGGCGGAAAGACGTTTGATTTCGAGACGCTCGAACTTCGCTCCGGCCGCAATACCATTCACCTCACGCTGATGGAAGCGAAGCTCCTGCGGCACCTGATCCGCAACGCGGGACGCGTGGTTTCCCGCAAAGCGATCCTCGAAGACGTCTGGGATTTGCGCGAAGACACCGACACGCGGGCCATCGACAATTTCATCGTTCGCCTGCGCCGCTACGTGGAGGACGATCCCGCCAAGCCGCGCCACCTGCTCACCGTGCGCGGGGTTGGCTACAAGTTTGTCGCTTGAGCGCCAGCCAGGATCTGCGCGCCTAAGTCCTGTAATTCCGTTCTCGAAGGCCCGGGCGAGTGGCCGGATCGTCGAAATGGTACCGTTTGGCGGCCTAGGCCGCTTCGTTAAATAGTCCTGTGAAGCTTCACAACGCCCCTAGGAGCGACCGAATCCCGTCGGGCGCATCCTAGGCACCAGCAAGCCGAAATCGGCCCCGCGGCGGCGCTCTAATAGCGACTTTCGTCCCGCATGGACGCCAGAATTTTGCCGACGATGCCTAGTTTGGCGCGTCCAGCTCGGACCAAATGTCGAAGGGAAAGCGGGGCCGACGTAAGCCGTTTAGAGACGGTACCCGACTGAAACGGATTGCTTCCGGATGCTCCGTCGGTTTCCCACAACGGGATTTGGGGCGCTTGGCGAAGGCGGCAGCCAAGTGCCTAGCGAGAATGCTCAGCTGCCCGAGGTCCTGCTGGGTCTGGCTTAATCTGAATTCGCCGTTCCTGGCTTGCGCTAAATAAGCGATGAAACAGGTTTGTTTCTTTCACAGCGGTTTCTTCCGGACTACCCATGTGGTCATCGAGCGTTGATTTTGGACAACAGTGGTCTTCAACGGATCAGCCAGCTCGCCGCCTAACCGTTCGGCGATTGATCCGAGCAGCGCTTCGTCCACCAAATACCGCTCCGCGCCATCCGGCGATCGGAAGCGGCGTCCCTGGATACGTTTGAACTGGCTCTCCATACCGATCGTGGATGCGAGGCGGCAGAAGAAAAGCCCGCCGGGCTTAAGAACGCGCCAGGATCCCAGCAGCATGGACTCGAACTGCGCGTCGTCGCGGGCGAGATGGAGGACGGTGTTGCTGATGACCACATCCGCGCAGGCATCGTCGAACGACATATGCTCGACGGATTCGACTCGAAAATTCGACTCCGGAAGAGCGGGCGCCAACCTCCGGGCGAGGGAGCGCACGGTTTCCACGGCCTGTGCGTCCGCGTCCACGCCGCAAACGTCGTACCCCTCTCGCAAAAAATAGACGAGGTTCCGACCGGAACCGCATCCGGCGTCTAGTATTCGCATGCCGGGTGAGATGCGGCCTTTCAGAAGCTGGTCGAAAAGATAGATATCGATCTGGCCGAATTGCTCTTGGAGTGTTGGCATAGGTATTCCTGTGAACCTAGCCGGGCGTCGCAGTTGTGTCAAGCTGCGAACCGCTTAACGGCTGATTAACGAGCTAACGGGACATCTGCTTCCCGCCCCACGAAATGTCCGCTTAGCCGATTACGCATCCGTGTGATCAAGTGTCTGAAAAGCCGCTGTAATTGGGAGAGACAAGCTCGTTATCACGAGGGGCGAGGCGCGTGCACCTGCGCCTCGGCGGCTGCTGCCGGGATGGTGCTGGCGTCATCGAGCAGCTTTACTGCTTCCGGCTTCAACGTCAGTTGTGTTGCTTTCAGCAAATCTTTGAATTGTTCGTTGCTCGTCACGCTGGCAATCGGCGCGGTCACGCGCCCCATGAGCCACGCCAGCGACACCTGCGCCGGAGTCGCGTGAGTTTCCGCCGCCACCGCATCGAGCGCTTTCAGGATGCGGAAGCCGCGCTCGTTCATCATGTCTTTCACCCGATACCCGCGTACCCTCCCTTCCAGATCTTTCGTGCTGCGATACTTACCGGTCAGAAATCCGTTGGCCAGTGCCAAGTACGGAATGGTGCCCATGTTTTCGCGCTTACACAGATCTGCTAGCGAGCCTTCGAAATCCGCGCGATCGTAGAGGTTATACCAGGACTGCAGGCTCTCGTATCGCGGCAGGTTGTTTGCCTTGCTCACGCGCAACGCTTCCGCCAGCCGGTCCGCCTCAAAGTTCGACGCGCCAATCGCGCGCACCTTCCCCGCCTTGATCAGATCGGCGAACGCGGACAGCGTTTCCTCCATGGGCGTTTTATCGTCATCGCGATGCGCCTGATACAGGTCGATGTAATCCGTTTTCAGCCGCGCGAGAGAACGATCCACCGCTTGCATCATGTACGCGCGTGAAAGATTCACGGCTCGCTGGATCTCCGCGTGCGAACTCCCCGCCGTGGCCGGCGCCATCTCCACTCCCAGCTTCGTCGCGATCAAAACTTTGGCGCGCTTGCCGCTCTTTTGAAGCCACTTGCCTATGATTGTTTCCGATTCCCCGCCTAGGTGCCCCGGAATCCATTTCGAGTAGACGTCCGCGGTGTCAATCAGATTGAGTCCCGCGTCGACAAACGCATCCAGCAGTTTGAACGATGTGGCTTCATCCGCGGTCCATCCAAAAACGTTTCCGCCCAGCGCCCACGGCGACACTTCCAATCCCGAATTTCCCAACCTCCTCTTTTTCACGGTCCCGTCCTTGTGCTTGCTGCGCATACGAGTGTAAGCCCGTAAAGGGAAGAATCCCGCTTCGGTTTTGCCTTCGGAACAGTACGGAGCACGTGGACGATTAACGGGCTTGCCGGACACTTGGTCTCTGTAGGGTCGTGAGATTTGAAACCGTGCCTCGATGCGCAGCCTGTTGTCGTCTCGCGCCGTCTTCACACCCGCTTCGGTTGCGGCGGCTATCGGCGGCTGCTAAAATCTTCTGGCTGCGGGGCTGGCAGAACCACCGGCAGTACACTCCTTCAACTGAATCACCGGCTCGCGGAAAGCCATCAAACGCAAAGGGGAGAGCGATTGGCCAAATATGATTTGGTGATTATCGGCAGCGGCCCGGGCGGATACGTCGCCGGGATTCGCGCCGGTCAATGGGGACTCAAGACCGCCGTGGTGGAAAAGGACCCGTTCCTCGGCGGCACCTGCCTGCATGTAGGCTGCATTCCCACCAAGGTGTTTCTGCACCACGCCGACCTCTACGACAATTTCCTGCGCGCCGCGGAATTCGGTTTCGAAGTGAAGGACGTGAAAGTGAACTGGCCGGCCATGCTGGCGCGCAAGGACAAGATCGTCAAGAAGCACGCCGGTGGCATCGGCATGCTCTTCAAGAAAAATAAAGTGGACTCGATTCAGGGATGGGGGCGCATCGCCGGGCCGGGCCGCGTGACCGTGGAAAAAGACGGCAAAATCACCGAACTTGAAACCACGTACACCATGCTGGCCACCGGCTCGGAGGCGCGTTCGCTGCCCGGCCTCGAAATCGACGGGCAGGCCATCCTCACCAACCGCGAGATTCTCTCGCTGCAAACGATTCCCAAATCGATGATCGTGGTTGGCTGCGGCGCGGTGGGCGTGGAATTCGCCTCGATTTTCAAGACCTTCGGCTCGGACGTGACGCTCCTCGAAGCGCTGCCGAAAATGGTGCCGCTTGAAGACGATGAAATTTCCGCGGAATTGCTGAAGGCCTTCAAAAAGCGCGGCATCCGCGTGGAGCTCGAAGCCGCCGTCGAATCGGTGAAGAAGAACGCCAACGGCGCGACGGTCACCTACAAGGACAAGTCCGGCAAGGCGCAAACCGTCAGCGCGGAAAAGGTGCTGATCGCCGTGGGCCGCCGCCCGATGACCGAAAATACCGGAATCGAGAAGACCAAGGCCAAGGTGGAGCGCGGCTACGTGCACACCAACGCCTACATGGAAACCGCCGAGCCCCGGCTCTACGCCATCGGCGATATCGTCGCCGGGCTGCCGCAGTTGGCGCACGCTGCGTCGATGGAGGGAATCATCGCCGTGGGCCGCATGGCCGGGAAAGACGTGCAGCCGTTTGACCGCAAGCGCTGCCCCAACGCCACCTATTGCGAGCCGCAGATCGGCTCCATCGGTTTGACGGAGAAGCAGGCGCGCGAAGCAGGATTCGACGTGAAGACCGGCAAGTTCCCTTTCCTCGGCAACAGCAAAGCCAGCATCCTGGGCCACCACGAAGGCTTCATCAAAGTCGTGGCCGAGGCGAAGTACGGCGAAATCCTGGGCGTGCACGCGATCGGTCCTCTGGCCACGGAAATCATCGCCGAGCCGGTGGCCGCGCTGGGCCTCGAGGCCACGCTGGACGATATGGCCGCCACCATTCACGCGCACCCCACAGTTTGGGAAGCGATGGGCGACGCGTTCAATTCCGTGCGCGGCCTCACGATCAACTTCTAGCCTCGCGAGCGAGGCGTTTGCATTTCGAGATTTGCATGCAGCAGCCCGAAAAAATCTGCTGGGTAGTCGATGTTGGGCTGATCCCCTACGGCCCGGCGTGCGCGTTGCAGCGCGATCTGGTGGAAGCGCGCAAGGCCGAGGCAATTCCGGACGTGCTGCTGCTGTGCGAGCATCCGCACGTGATCACGCTCGGGCGCAACGGCAAGCGCGAAAATCTGCGCGCGGGCGAGCGATTGCTCGCGCAGATGAACGTCGAATTTCAGGAAACCGATCGCGGCGGCGACATCACCTACCACGGCCCGGGCCAAATTGTCGGTTACCCGATTCTCGATCTCGCCGAGCATCGCCGCGATATCCGCTGGTACGTGGAGCAGCTCGAAGAGCTGATGATCCGCGCCACGGCCGACTTCGGGCTCGCCGCGCATCGCAGCGAAGCGAATCACGGCGTGTGGCTCGACGCGCCCGCGGGCGAGGAGAAACTTGCCGCCCTCGGCGTGCATCTGAGCCGCTGGGTCACTTCGCACGGCTTCGCGTACAACGTGGCGACCGATCTGCGCTACTTCGATCTGATCGTCCCGTGCGGTGTCTCGGGCAAGCGCGCCACGTCTCTCGAACGCGCCCTCGGCCGCGCCGTGGCGATCGGCGAGGTTCGCGAACGCCTGGTGGCACATTCCGCGTCCGTATTCGCGCGCGAGCCACTTCGCATGAATCGAGAAGAACTCGACGAGCGCCTGCATTCCGCGCGCGCGATTCACGAACACGCCGCTTCGGCGCCGATCTAAGCTGCATCCAGGGATGCTTCCGCCGGAACGAATCGGCCGCGTCCCCAAAGGAAGTGTACGGCTAATGGAAAACAAACTGAGCCGCGAGCGGCACCTGGAGCTGTACTACTTCATGCAGCTCAATCGCCAGCTCGAAGAGCGTCTCGTCCGGCTCTTCCGCCAGAATAAAATCGTCGGCGGCGTCTATTCCAGCCTCGGGCAGGAGGCCGTTTCCGTCGGCACCGCCTGCGCGCTGGAGCCGCGCGACTGGATGGCGCCGATGATCCGCAACATCGGCACGCTGCTGGTGAAAGGCTTCAAGCCGCGCGACATTTTCACCCAGCACATGGCCAAAGCCACTTCGCCGACGCACGGCAAAGACGGCACCAGCCACTTCGGCGACCTGAAAAAGCTGCACGTCGTCTCGCCGATTTCGATGCTCGGCGATCTGATTCCCGTGATGGCGGGTGTGGGAATGGCCGGGCGCTATCTGGGGCAGAAAATCGTGGCGATGACGTGGATCGGCGACGGCGGCAGTTCCACCGGCGCGTTTCACGAAGGGCTGAATCTCGCCGCCGTGCAGCGCGCGCCGCTGGTGCTCGTCCTCGAAAACAATCAATGGGCCTATTCCACGCCCGTGGCGCGCCAGGTGCCGCTGAAAAATCTGGCCGATCGCGCGCTGGCGTACGGCATCAAGAGCCGCATCGTAGATGGCAACGACGTGATCGCCGTCTACGAAACCGCCCAATATGCCGTCGAAGAATGCCGCGCCGGCCGCGGCCCCATCCTGATCGAAGCGAAAACGATGCGCATGAAAGGCCACGCGCAGCACGATCCCGCCGAGTACGTGCCCAAGGAAATGTTCGAATTCTGGAAGGCGCGGGACCCCATTGCGCGCTACGAAAAATATCTCACTGAGCGCGGCCTGTGGGACGAGAAGGCCAAAGCCGAAATCGACGCGCGCATCGAACGCGAACTCGACGAAGACCAGAAATTCGCCGAGGAATCGCCGCTCCCGTCACCGGAAACCGCCGAGCAGGGCGTTTACTGCGACGGCTGCCATACCATCGAAGCCGATTGGCGCCGCTCGAAAGAGGAAGTGATGCCGCCGGCCGCCAGCGTCGAGGCCGCGTGGCAAATCTCCGATTTTGGCGCGGCCGCTGTGCCGCAGCATGCCGCGAAAACGCCGCACCACCGCGAGCACAAGCCGCATGCGCAGCCGGCGCCGCAGCCGCCAGCCCAGCGCCCCGCTCCCGCGCAGCCGCCGGCGGCTCCTGAAAAAGCCGCCGAGCAAGGCCAGGATCTCTCGCAAGCGCCTCCCTTGCGCGTTCCCTTTGGGCGCGGCCCGAAAGATCGCGCCTTCGAGCGCGAGCAGAAGCAAAATCAGCCCGCGAAGCCCAGCCGGCCCAAGCGGCGGAGGCGCTAACCATGCCCGAAGTCACCATGCTCGAAGCCATTCGCGAAGCGCTTTTCGAGGAATTCGAGCGCGATCCGTCGGTCGTGGCGCTCGGCGAAGATATCGGCGTCTACGGTGGCGCGTTCAAGGCCACCGAAGGCTTGCTTGCGAAATTCGGCCCCGAGCGCGTGATCGATACGCCCATCAGCGAGACGGCTATCATCGGCGCGGCCTGCGGCATGAGCTATCTCGGCTTGCGGCCGGTGGTCGAAATGCAGTTCATCGATTTCATCGCCTGCTGCTTCAATCAGGTCACCAACTTCGTCGCCAAGTCGCATTACCGATGGGGCGCGCCGGTGCCGATGGTCGTCCGCGGACCATCCGGTGGAGGCGTGCACGGCGGCCCGTTCCATTCCGCGAATCCGGAAATGTATTTCGTGCACACGCCGGGGCTGAAGGTCGTCTATCCCTCCACGGCCTACGACGCCAAGGGCCTGCTGAAATCCGCGATTCGCGACAACAATCCTGTCCTGTTCTTCGAGCACAAGTTTCTCTACCGCCGCGTCAAAGAAGAGCTGCCGGCCGGTGAATATACGGTTCCCATCGGCAAAGCCGCCGTGAGACGCGAAGGCCGCGACCTCACCATCATCAGCTACGCCGCCGCGGCGCACACGTCTCTTGAAGCCGCGCAGCTTCTTGCCAAGGAAGGCATCGGCGCCGAAGTGCTCGACCTGCGCACGCTGCTGCCGCTCGACCGCGAAGCCATCGTCAACTCGGTGAAAAAAACTGGCAAATTGCTCATCGTGCACGAAGATACACGCACCGGCGGCATTGCTGGAGAAATTGCGGCCATCGTGTGCGAAGATGCTTTCGGGCACCTGGATGGACCCATCGCGCGCGTCACGGCGCTCGATACACCGGTCCCGTACTCGCCGCCGCTGGAGGAATATTTCCTTCCCAGCGTTGAAAAAGTTGCCGCCGCCGCGCGGGAATTGGCACAATACTAATTTCTCAAAGAAAGCAGGTCTTGCGCCGTGGGAAAAACTAGAGGACTCCATCAAGCGGAATTCGAAGCCGGAACCGACGTGCGCATCGCCGATCGCGCGTTTTTGGAAGAATTTCTGGAAGCCGGGCAATACCACCACGAACTGGAGCCCGAGCAGATCGAGTTCGCCGACCGCGTGGCCAAGGTGGAGAAGGTCGAGTTCTTTCACGGCGGCGACGAAATTTACACCCTCGAAGGCGTTCCTGGCGTCTGGCACGAGGAATGCCTCCGCAGGGCCTGAGTTCAAGGAAAGGTTCAGGAACCTGAGGAGACCCCGATGGCAGTCGATGTAATCATGCCCCAAATGGGCGAAAGCATCTTTGAAGGTACCATCACGAAATGGCTCAAGAAGCCCGGCGACAAGATCGACCGCGACGAGCCGCTGTTCGAAATATCCACCGACAAGGTCGACGCCGAGATCCCATCTCCCGCGGCCGGTGTGCTGAAAGAGATCAAAGTCAGCGAGGGCCAGACCGTTCCGGTGCAGACCGTCGTCGGCACGATCGACGCAGCCGGTGCGGCCGCTGCCGCTGCGCCTCCTGCTGCCGCGAAGCCGGCTCCAACCGCTGCTGCCAAGGCTGAAGCGCCCAAGCCCGCCGCGGCTCCGCCGCCTCCGCCCGCTCCCGCGCCCAAGGCCGCGCCACCCGTTTCGGCTGCGCCTCCTGCTGCTCCCGCGCCAGAGCACCACGCAGCCGATGGCGATAAGATCCGCACGTCGCCGCTGGTGCGCCGCATCGCACGCGAACATCAGGTCGATCTTTCGCAGGTGCCCGGCACCGGCGCCGGTGGCCGCGTCAGCAAGCGCGACATCATCGCAGCCGTCGAAGGCGGCGCACCGGCCGCGGCTCCATCCGCGGCACCGCCTCCGCCGCCTCCCACGAAGCCCGCGCCCAGCGCAGCTCCTGCAGCCGCGCTCGAAACTGCCGTTCCGCGCGAGCGCATGTACTTTGGCCATTACGAAGTGCAGCCCATGTCCGTGATGCGCCAGCGCATCGCCGAGCACATGGTGCTTTCGAAGCGCACTTCGCCGCACGTCTACTCCGTCGAGGAAGCGGACGTCAGCGGACTGGTCGCGCTGCGCGCCAAGCTGAAAGACAAATTCGAGCAGGAGACCGGCACAAAGCTCACTTACATGCCGTTCTTCATTCGCGCCGCCGTGGAAGCGCTGCGCGCGTTTCCGACGGTCAATTCGTCCATCGACGGCACCAATCTGGTGATGCACAAGGAGTGCAACATCGGCATGGCCGTGTCGCTTGATTGGGGTCTGATCGTCCCGGTGATCAAGAACGCCGAGGAGAAAAATTTCCTCGGACTCGGGCGCGCCGTCAATGACCTTGCTGAGCGCGCTCGTTCGAAAAAGCTGAAGCCGGACGAGGTGATGGAAAGCACCTTTTCGATTACCAATCCCGGCATCTTCGGCGGACTCTTCGGCCTGCCGGTCATCAATCAGCCGAACGTCGCGATTCTGGGCCTTGGCACGATCGAAAAACGTCCCGTCGTGATTGACGACGCCATCGCCATTCGCTCGATGGTCTACCTCACGCTGTCTTACGATCATCGCGTCGTGGATGGCGCCGTCGCCCATCAGTTCATGAGCCACGTCAAACGCACGCTCCAGAATTGGACCGAGCCGATTCTCTAGCTTGGTCCGCTTCGCGGCTCGGCGTCGCAATGCAGCTTCACTCCGCCGCCGGAAATCCTCCGGCGGCGGATTTTCTCGCGCCGAAGCCGCAACACGCTTCGCCGCACGTCCAACTCCCATGCCCGATCCTGATCCGCGCGATTCCTGGGGCGTTCCTCCGTGGCAGATCGATTTCCATCCGCCTGGTGGACCGCTGCCGGAAGCGATCGACGTCGCCATCGTCGGTGGAGGCTTTTCGGGGCTTTCCGCGGCTTCCTGGCTGCGGTTGTTGTCGCCGCAAACTTCCGTCGCCGTTTTCGAAGCCTCTCACATCGGCGCGGGCGCCAGCGGACGCACCGGAGGCATGGTCCTCGCTGAAACCGCCGCGGGAGATCTGCCCGGCCTCGGCGATGTCCTCGCCGGCCTTTCGGATATTTTGCGCAAGCTGCAAATCGATTGCGATTTTCTGCTGCCCGGAGCGTGGGAAGTCGCGCGCGGAGAGCCTTTCGAAAAGCCCTCAGGCGTCCCGGTCGCGCACTCGCCCATCCATTGGTCCGATTCCGGCGATCTGTGCGTGGTCAGCGAAGTTCCCGGCGGATCGCTCGATCCCGGGAAACTCGTCAGCGGCCTCGGACGCGCCGCGCACCGCCTGGGCGCGAACATTTTCGAAAATCGCCCGGTCAGCCGCATCGACTGGTCCGCCGCGCCCGAACTGCACGTTCCCGGCGGCAAAGTTCGCGCGAAAAAAGTTCTGCTGGCCGCAAGCGCGCTGTCGCTCGAGCTATCGGGCCTCGCCGATCGCGCCCAACCGCGCCTGACTCTTGCCGCTTCCAGCGCGCCTCTTACAGATCAGCAACTCGCCGCCATCGGCCTCGCCGAACGCAAGCCTTTCTACACCATCGATCTGCCGTATCTCTGGGGACGCCTTTGCACCGACAACTCGATCGTGTGGGGCGCGGGGCTGGTCAGCCCGCCGGATTCGGGCGATCTCGCGGATATCAACGTCGCCGCGCCCGAACCCACGCGCATGTTCGCGTCACTCGAACGCCGCGTGCACAGGCTGCATCCCGCGCTCGCGTCCGTCGAATTCACGCACCGCTGGGGCGGGCCCATTTCGTTCCGCGAAGGCTGGCAGCCGGCCTTCGCGCACCATCCGCAAAGCCCGCATGGAATCGTGCTCGGCGCCTACGCCGGTCACGGCGTGGCGCTGTCCGTCTATTTGGGCGCCTGGGCTGCGGAAGTTTTACTCGGTCGCCGCGACCTGCCGTCTTGGGGCCGTCTCGATGCAACTGGGTAAATCGGCTCGCCGGGCGCCCCGCAATGGATGCCGAAGCCGAATGCGGCGGCATCAGCGCATGTGTTTGCGCGCCGTGCCGGGCGGACGCTCGCCGCTTAATGCCGAAGCGCGTGCTTCCGGTGCAGCAGGACGTCATCGAAGGTCATCGGCGCGCGGCGTTCGCAGTTAAGCGCGTGATGCGCGTTCACTGCCGCGCCGCAGCAGACGCAGGGGGAAACGCCCCTGTGAACGTTAGCGTTCTGCCAGTCCAGCCAGAGCGCCTCGAGCAAAAAGCTCTCCTCGTCGGTCGCGACACGAATCGAGTAGAGAAAATCCCTGTCGGCTGGCGTCAGAGCTGTGGGAGTCGCGTGCGTTGGCCCGAGCCTGTCGCCGAAATCGCACAGCGTGGGCAGAACGCCGTTCGCGCCGCGGAATCGCCGGTGCGGATGGAACCACACGCCCTCCGCATGGTCGAGTGGCTCGCCGCAATGCAGGCACGTGAGCACGTACTTGATTTTACTCTTTCCGGAGGTAACCGGCTTTTCAACTGTACTGGGCCAAAATGAGCCTCCCTGGATGTTTGATCCCCCCAGCCGGCCCTGCCGCCCGACCCGGCTGCTTTGGCGGCGGTTTCGATGTAGTATCGGCCTCGTCGGAGACTTCGGAGTCGAAGGAGTTCTGCCATGGAAACGAAGGATTTCGCGAAGGCCATCGAGACGTACATTCGGCCGGCAACGTTTCCGGTCGCGGCAAAGCTGCTGAAGAAGGACGAGCCGCTTCCGGAGAAAGCCAAGCGCCCGAAGCGCGACATGGGCATCCAAATCGCAACCTGCCAGGCCATCGCCATGGCGCGGAAGTATGGATGGACGATTGCCGTGGGCGAAGAGGATCTCAACTGCCCGCTCACGAAGACGGCCTTTGGCTTCGCCCCCGTAACGGAGTTTTACACCTCCGGAAAGCTGGCTTGCGGCATGTACACGGAGACAGCCGAGGCCGGAGCGCGCACCGAAGCGGCGACGCACAAGCTGGGCGAAGGCCAATACAAGCACCTGGTGGTCGCCCCGGTGGCAGACGTCGATTACGTTCCGGACGCAATCGTAATCTACGGCAACTCCGCGCAGGTGCTGCGGCTGGTTACCGGAGCGCTGTGGGAGCGAGGCGGTTCGCTGACGAGCACCATCAGCGGGCGCGTGGATTGCTCGGACGAAGTGATCGCCACGATGCTGACGGGAGACTACCAGGTGATTCTGCCCTGCTACGGCGATCGCATCCTGGGACAAACACAGGATCACGAGATGGCCTTCTCCCTGCCCGGCTCGAAGATGCAGGAGCTGGTGACCGGACTCGAAGGAACGCAGAAGGGCGGCCTCACCTACCCGATTCCCACGTACCTGCGCTATACGCCGCAGTACCCGGAGCATTACTATGAGCTCGAAAAAATCTGGGCGGCAATGCCGCGCTCGTGAGCCTCGCATCGCGTCAGCAATCGAACTTCGCAGCGGGCTAAACCGGACGCAATTCCTGCAAAAACGTTGCGCCGGGACGTTCCGGGTAGCGAAGGTCGCCGTCTTTTGTTTTCTATGACTTAGGCTCGTTTCTACTCGATTGACTGTTCCGGGTAAGTTCTTGAGGTTAGAGGCTGGAAGTTGGAGGTTTGAAGACAAAACGAAAGACTTCGCGCGAGTGAACAAGCGCGAAAGGTAGCGCGCTGCGGCGCGCCTTTTTATGGCGGAGGTAAACCTCCGCCCCCCGAAAAACCGTTTCGCGGGTATGGGCCAACGATTTGCGGCGGACGTCGTGCCGGTTGAGTTCGGAGCGGAGGGGAACCGTCGGCTGGTGCGGGCTGCCTCGGTGGCGAATTTTTGGTCGAGCGACATTGCAGAACGACCGTATCAGAGCGACGGCGAAAATCTCTACTGGCCTGAGGTACAGTTATAGTACCGGGGCTGTAGCGAAGCAGATCGCGAGCGCGCGTGGCGAATTGCGGCGGCGTCGAGGGGGCCGGGCGGGTCCGGTTCTGCGCGCAGGATTTCGACGCAGCGAAATTTACGCGCGCGTCAACGGCTTGTCAATCGGCGAGGTTTCCCGGATAATCAAAGGACCGCAGAAGTTTTCTCCACAGCTATGGCGCTATGGTGCAACGGTTAGCACGCGGCCCTTTCAAGGCTGAAATACGGGTTCGATTCCCGTTAGCGCTACCAAGCTCGATCCCGGTTTCCACGAGCGATGGGTTATAGCTCCCCGGGGGGCCGGTGATCTGGCCTGTCGGGATCATTCAGAACTCATCCCTGTTGCTGGCCGCGTCGCGGTTTTCGATGGTCCTAGTTTTTTCGTGCGCGATGCCTTGCGCGTAGGCTCCATTTTCCCGAGTATGTGCTGTGTGCGGTCGTTGATTCGCTTTCGCTGCCTGGCTGACTTAGTGCTTGGCTCCGGGTATTTCAAACGTGCGACCAGACCCGCCGCTTCGGCCGGACCGGCTACAGCGGGATCAATGCCTAGTTTTCTGCAAGCTTGAAACAGGCCAGACATCTGGCGGCCGTAGTATCCCTTGACAAGGTAGAGCGCAAGCATCTCATCGCGGTCGAAATATTTGCCCAGGGCTACGCCTAAGACTATTTCCCGAATCTTCCGGCGAATAGTTAACTCGCGCCTGCCGGAAACGACCCGAACCAACTGCTGCTGGATGGTACTTGCGCCCTGCCGCCGGTGCATCAGTACGGTATTTTTGATTGCACGTGCGAGCGCCCAGAAATCCACGCCAACGTGTATCCTGAAGCGGTGGTCTTCTCCTTCGACCAAAGCCCGGGCAAGGTTGGTCGAAATTTTCGGCAATGATGTTGTCTGCAGTTCATGGACAATTGCTTGCATCTCGACTGACCAGGCTCGGACGACCAAGAGTAGTCCGAGGGCCAGTCGACGAATAGCAGCGTTCACTAGGGAACCTCTGAACAAGGGTTGATCTGCGCGAGGGGATGGCGGCGAGTGGAATTTAAAGGCCATGGGAAGCTCTGAGCGAGGCCGTTTGGCTTTCGAACCAGCCTGCCAAGGCGATTCGGAAGCGCTGGAAGACACTACCGCAGCATCGCACACCGCAATTGCTTGCGCACCAGGAAGAGGTTCACCAGAGCGCAGGTCGTGAACAGCCGGTTAGCGTTTTTCCGCAGTCCTCGGTAGCGCACCTTCGTAAAACCAAACTTCAGCTTCATCACCGCGAACACGTGCTCGACCTTCGACCGCACCCGTGACTTCGTCCGGTTCTTCGCCCGCTCCACTTCATCGATGCGGTTCTTGTAACGATACCGCTTCTGCGTGCAGTCCCGCGCCTGCGGCGCTCGCTGATGAATCGCCTCGCTCTGCCCGCGATACGCCTGATCGCCCCACACGCATTCTTCTTCGCCGTGCAACAGGTGCGGCAGCATGCGGCTGTCGGCCACGTTAGCCGCCGTCGCCACCACCGAATGAATCAGCTTCCTGTGGCTGTCCACTCCCACGTGCGCCTTCATCCCGAAATACCACTGCTTCCCCTTGCGCGTCTGGTGCATCTCCGCGTCCCGCTCGCCCCGTGCATTCTTCGTCGAACTCGGCGCGCTGATGATCGTCGCGTCCACAATCGTCCCGCGGCTGATGCGCATCCCCTTCTGGTGCAAATGCCCGTTCACTCGTTCGAAAATGCGTGCGCCGCAATCGTTCCGCTCCAGCACATGGCGGAACTTGCACACCGTCGTCTCGTCCGGCACCGGCTCGTTGCCCAGGTCGATGCCCGCAAACTGGCGCATCACCACCGAGTCGTACAGCGCCTCCTCCACCGCCGGGTCCGACAGGTTGAACCACTGCTGCAAAAAATAAATCCGCAGCATCCGCTCCACTCCCACCGGCGGCCGCCCGTTGCCCGCCTTCGGATACACCGGCTCGATCAGCGCGCACAACTCCGCCCACGGCACCACCTGCTCCATCTCCTCCAGAAAAGCCGCGCGCCGCGTCTTCTTGCTGTACCGCTCGAATCCGTTCGCCATCGCCAGTGTCCTCTGCTTCATGTTTTCCTGATTCCTCCGCTTGCTCCGCACACTGTACCCATAACGCAGGAAAAATCAGAGGACTTATTCAGAGGTTCCCTAGATCAAGCCCTCGAAACTTAGGCCTTCCACGGATCGAGACCAGTGCGTCATTCCGGAAGAATTGGCAATCGTCGATGCGTAAGTCCCTTCCATTCTCGATTTGGAAATAATCTTCAGGGTCTGGATGGTCGAGCTCTGGCGTTTTTCGCCATGCTCATAGAAATGCAGGACAATTTCTGACTTTTTGATATATCGTTTCGTGAGATAGCCACGAATCTCAACCCTACTTCGCTGGGCTCCCGTATAGGCTCGAACGACACCCCCCACGTTTTCGCGGACCTTTTCACCGCTGCCGTAAATCGCGTGCCCCTCCTGCCAGAGCAACACGAGATACGTCAGTTTCATACCCTTGTACGGGTTGTATGCCGTCTTCTGCGTCTCGCTCTCAAAGGTCCAGAGGCCGCTGAGCGCCGGGAGTCGAAAACAGAAGTCGTTAAGCAGGAAGAACACAAAGGCGAGGAGAAGGCCTCCGACTACCGTTGCGAGCGCTCTGGCGGCGAATGTCATCCTGGATTTCCAAATTAGGAATGGGTCTAAATGAGAAGCGAATGTAGCGTAGGTGGTTAGATAAGTTCAAGATTAACATTAAATTGAAGTGATGGAACGGACGGCTAAGTTGCTTGAAAGCTCGATGGTATAACGACGGCCTGCCGAGCTGAGGATTACTGCTCGCCAGCAGGTCGGCAGCGCGTGGAACGAAGCGCTACTTCAGAGGCGGGGCGGGCACGAGCGGGAGGCGGCGGGGCTCGCCGTGGAAACCGCGGACGTCGATTTCGTCCAGCAGCAGCGACGGAGCCACCACGCTGCTGGGAATCCCGGCGTCGCCCCCCGCCGAACCGAACGAACCCAGAGCCGTTCCGGCCAGCCCATCCTGCGGGTTCTGCATGTAGCTGTAGACCTGGGGATCGTCGCCCACTCCCAGAATGGAGCGCAGCGCGCGCATGTTCAGCCCTTCCAGCACTCCACCGCGCACCGGCTCCTCGTGCCCATCGGAAACGTAGACGCGGTAGAGCAGCAGCGGAACGCGCGCGCCACTGGCGATATCGCCGCCCAGCTCGCCGACGTAGTCGCTGAAGTCCTGCTGGCTCAGCGACGAAAGCGCAGGATTATCCATGCGCTTCACTTCCAGGCACCACGGCAGCCCGTCGCTCTTGCACGCGGCCAGGAATTTCTGGCGCAGATCGTCGGGCTTCAGCTCGTTGCTCGACTGGAAAAAGAGGTTGCTGCTCAACGGCTGCGGATCGCTCAACATAGCCGACCGCCCGTGGCCATTGGAATTTTCGAAGTTCGGTCCAGGACGGCGGGACATCAGCAAGCCGCGCAACATGCCGTTCTCCACGATCGAGACGCGCTGCGCCGGCACGCCCTCCGCGTCGATCGCATAATGGCCCAGCAGCGGCTGGCCCTGGAACGAGGTCAGCGTGGGATCGTCAAAGAGCGAAATCGTGGTGGGCAGCACGCGCTGGCCCACGCGGTCGGTCCACTCGTTGCGCCCGCCGAAACGCTCCATGAATGCGTCGTAATCCTCGGTCGTCGAAAGCGGAGGGCGCGCGCCGGAAAGCGACGGCTCCAGAATCTGCGCCAGCAGCGAACCCGCAGCCTGCGGATCGAAAAGAATCGGGCCGGTGTAGTCCGGCACCAGCGGAGCCGAGCGCACCGCCATCAACTGCGTGGCCGCCTTGGTAAGCGCCTGGCCGACCGTCGCTGCGTCGGGCAACCCCGCGGGCGTGTCCGCGTACACCGCGTAGTAATTGTGCAGCGGCATACCGTCCGCAGCATCGGTGCCGATGGCCGCTTCGATGGCCGCCAGCGAGCGCGACGTGCGAATGGTGGCGCCTTCGCTGTTCATCAGATAGGTCGTGGCGTAAATCAGGTAGTAGTGCACGCGCGTGCCGTAGAGATCGGGAAAATTCGTCAGCACGGCAGAGGCGGCGCGCGCCTCGTCGTCCCAATTCCGCGAGGTCCAATCCGGCTCGATGCGCGGATCGATTTTCACCAGCGGGGTGGTCTGCGAGAAATCGTCGATTCCCGGCGGCTTCGTCAGGCTGCGCAGAAACGCCTGCTTCAGCGACATCTGCGTGAGCGCCGACTTATAGGCCTGATCTGTCGCCAGCCACAAATCCTGGCGCAGCGAATTGTAGTCGCGATCGATGCCCACCTGACCGGTGGAACCGAGGAAGCCGTGAAAACCATCGTTGCTCAGAAAATTCGAGCTGTCGAGGTGGTAATCGCCAACGCGCACGTCCACGCTCATGAACCGGCTTTTCGAAACGGAATCGGAAATCAGCGCGCCGAACGATGCCGAGATCGAGCGGATATCGAGATCGAGCAAGCGGTACTCGATGTAGAAAGGCTTTTCCGCGCCGGGCAGCACCAGCCGCGCGCTGGCGCGAGCCATTTCGTCGTGCATGGCGTATAGCGTGCGATCTTTTACACCGGACGGCACGGGCGCTTGCGCCAGAGCCGGAACAGCCGAGATGGATGCGAACAGCGCCGCGGCAATCGCTATGGTCGCGAATTTCTTCACTGCTGCGCTCCCTTCGCTTCCGGATCGTGCAAGGGGGGCGGCAGGATCGGCGGCCGGTCGGTGGACGTTTCCTTCTTCTGCACTTCCAACTCGGAAATCAAAATTGCGGGAGAAACGGCGGAAACCGGGACCGAACCGGATTCCGCGCCGCAGTATCCGTTGAAAATTTCTTCCTTGTCGCCGGTGGCCACGATTTTCGTCAGCGACACGAGCGGCGTGCCCACGATGTTCACTCCGCGCACCAGCTCATCGGGCCGGCCGTCGGGAAACACCTTGTACACCACCAACGGGATCACTTGGAAGGCTTGCGGGTTGCTGCGGCCGGTAAACGTGAACCCGCCCTCGATGTCGTCGATCAGCAGGCCGAATGGCTTGTGCTGTTCCTTCACCAGCTCGATCAGTTTTTGGCGCAGCTGCTGGTCGGTCATCGTCTTCGAGCTGGAAATGATGAGATTCCCCTGCCGCGACACGGGAACGTATCCCAGCTGGCGGCGGCCGTGGCCATTGGAATGCGGGATGCCCACCAGCGGAGAGCGCGACATCAAAAAGGTCTTCAACACGCCGTGTTCGACCAATTGGACGTCCTGCGCCGGCACGCCTTCGTCGTCAAAGGGGTAGTAGCCGAGCAGCATTTCCCCATTGAGCGACTTCTCCGTGGGATCGTCCTTGATCGAAAGAAACGAGGGAAGAATTTGCTGGCCGATCTTGCTGGTGAACGTCTGGCCCTCGGTGATCTCCTTCTGCCGGAATCCTTCGGAGCGATGGCCGAAAACCTCGTGGAAATAGACGGCAGCGGCGCGGCCGGTGAGCAGCGCCGGCCCTGCGTAGGGATCGACGAGCGGCGCCTTGTCGAGCCCCTCGGTCTCTTTGATCATGATGCGTATGCGCGCCATCACTTCCTTGTCGCTCGGCGCCTTGCCCGGATCGCGCCAATCGAAGTTGGCATAGCGGTCGATATCCATTCCATCCGGAGCTTTGCTTTGGACGTACAGCTCCAATCGGTAGTGAACCAGGCCAAACGCCAATTTCGTGCCTTCCGAATTCACCTGGTATTGATTGGTGGCCTGTGCTGTGAACGTGGCGATCGAATTCAACACGGCGGGCGAGGTGCTGAACGCCGCGGTGTACTTGCGGACGCGCGCTTCCCATGGCTTGCGGTCCACGTGAATTTCCACCGGCGCGCCGATATACGTATGGGGCTCTTCGTGGGAAAAATCCGGCGCCGAGCCTTCGGCGGTTTGCACCTGCACCTGCTGGCTCGTCTTGACCTTGATCAGCGCCTGGACGGCGGCGCGGTATTGGAGGTCGGTTTCGCGCCAGATCTCGCGGCGCAGCACGGGGATATCATTGTCGAGCACGACGTCAGTGCCGGGGCTGGTCCAGCTGGGGTCTTGGCCGGGGATGTAGTGCGTGTCGTCGAGCTGATAGCTTCCCACGCGCGTCTGCACCTGCAACCATCGTACGCGACCCTGCGAGCTGGAAAGCAAAGCGCCATTGGAGCCCGAGACTTGCGCGGATTGCCGGTCGTCAACCGTGTAGCTGATGAAGTAGGCGGGCGGGTCGGCCTTGGAAAGAATCGGGAAGGTCTGATTGAGTTCGTCCTGCATGGCCGTAAGGATGGCGGGAGTGGCCGTCTGCGTCGACGCGTTCGCCGCCATGCAGACCCACGCGGCTGCAAGCACAGCCACACAAACAGACAGGCATTTCGATCTAGTTTCAGATTTCATCGTGGCGCAAGGCTCATCAGTTTAAGATAGGATATCAGCAATCCCAAGCAAAAAGCCGACGGCTGTTTCGATCCGGCCCGAGACAACCGGCGGGTGAATTCCGGGGATCCGGCGGAAAGGAAATTTAGATGCGCGCTCTGGTCGTACGGAGGTATGGGCCGCCCCAAGTATTTGAAGTGCAGCAGACACCCGATCCGCAGCCCAAGCCGGGAGAAGTGCTGATCCGGGTGAAAGCGATCGGCGTGAATTTCGCCGACTTGCTGCAGCGCATGGGAATTTATCCGGACACACCGAAGCCGCCGTTCGTCCCCGGGCTGGAAGTCGCTGGAGTGGTCGAAAGAGCGGCCGAAGGAGGATCGCAGGAGCCGGGCGAGCGTCTGCGGCCCGGCGATGCGGTCGTGGCGCTGCCGGATTTCAATGCGTACGCGGAATGGGTCGCTGTTCCGGCGTCTTTCGTCTATCGGCTGCCGGCGGGGATGAGCTTCAGCGACGGGGCGGCCATTCCGTCGAACTACCTCACCGCCTATCAAGCGATCGTCACCATGGGCAACATGCAGCCGGGCGAGCGGATTTTGATTCACAGCGCGGCGGGCGGAGTGGGAACCGCCGCCGTGCAACTGGCGCGCGCACGCGGATTATTCGTTTTCGGGACGGCCAGCCCGGCCAAGCAGGAATACCTGCGCAAAATCGGCGTGCAGCACGCGATCGATTACGAAAAATCGGATTTCGTGGACGTGATTCGGAAATACGCGCCGGGCGGCGTGGAAATGGTGATGGACCCGATCGGCGGAAAATCCTGGCAGCGGAGTTATTCGTGCCTCGCGCCCACGGGCCGGCTGGTGGCTTACGGATTTTCGATTGCGGCCGGCGCGGATGGGAAACAACACTGGCTGCGCGGCGTGAAGGCGCTGATGCAAACTCCGAAATTCAACCCGCTGGACTTGATGAAGAAAGGCGCCGCGGTGATCGGCGTGAATCTGGGCCAGGCGCGGTCGCGCGGCGACCATTTGCACGGCGCGCTCAACGAGATTTTCCGGCTCTACGGCGAGGGCAAAGTAAAACCGGTCGTCTCGAAAACGTTTCCGCTGGAACAGGCTGCCGCCGCGCACCAATACGTGCAGGAGCGCAAGAATATCGGCAAGGTGGTCCTCACCGTGAAGTAGCGCTCCGCGCGCGGAAGCTACTTCGGATTCGGCCCGCGCACGATTTCCACCAAGTCGTCCGGGCGCAGCCACTTGGCGAACGCCGCCTGCACTTCCGGAGCGGTGAGCTTCTCGTAGTGCCTCGCCGCGATTTCCGGCTCGTCCAAAGGCAAGCCGATTAGAGACCGCCCAAGCAAGCCATTGGCGATGCTGCCGACGCTACCCTCCGAAAGCGGAATTTCGCGCAGCAGCAACGCTTTCGCCTGATGCAACTCTCCCGGCGTCACCGGCTGCTTCCGGATGGCGCGCAAATTGTCCACCACGATTGCCCGCGCTTTCGAGACGTTGGGCGGATCGCAGGCATAGCTGACGCTATAGGCGGTCCGCGTGCGGCCGAATGAAAAATTGGAGCTGACGTTGTAGACCAGCCCTGCTTTCATGCGCAGATCGCGATACAGGCGAGTGGCGTAGAAGCCGCCGCCGAGAACGTGGTTGCCGAGTTCCAGCGCGTAGTAATCGGGACTGAAGCGGTCCAGTTGCAGCGTCTCCGCGAGCGTAACCTGGTCTTGCACGCGGCTCTGGTCCGGCACGACGTTGGTGGCCGGCTTATTCTTCGGCACGGTCGGATAATCCGTGTTCGGTTTCGCGCCCTGCGCCTTCCACTCGCCGAAATACTTTTCGATCTCTGATTTTGCGTCTGCCGTTGAAATATCGCCGATCACGACGATGGTGGTCAGATCGGGCCGGAATGCATCGTCGTAATATTTTTTAACGTCGGCAAGCGTGAGCGAATTGACGCTCTGCGGAGTGGCATGCCGAATTTCGGGTCCTTCGGCGGATACAGAGCCTTATCGAGCGCCAGTTCGGCCAAAAAACCCGGGCTTTGCAGTTCGCCGGCGACGCTTCGCGACGTCTGCATCTGCACGATTTTGAAAGCCTGCTCCGGCATGGCGGGATGCAGTTCGTTTTCGGCGAGCAATTGCACGCCTCGATCGAAGTGCTCCGGCAGGACCTGGAGCGAGAAGCTCGTGCCGCCCGATTCGTGCGCGGCGATATCGTCCAAAGCTTTCTGATAGGCGAGACGGTCGAGAGTGGTGCTGCCGTAGTCGAAAAGCTGGCTCAGGACGTCCGCTACGCCTTCCTGGCTGTGAGGCTGCTGCACGTCCGGATTGTTGCGGATGGCGCCAAAGACGCTGATGGTCTGGCTTACCTTTTCCGGAACGACGATCAATTTGATGCCATTCGAAAGCGTTGATTCCGCCGGGTGCACCGGCATCTTGGGGATAGCGAGCTTGGCGAGTGCGTCGGAAGCCCATTTCGGCAGCGCGACCGGCGTGACTTGCGAGGGCGCAAAGGATTCCTGGCCGCCGAACGCTTTCCGCGACACGGGCTTGCCGGAGGGCTGCGGCGTGAGCACGGCCAGGATGGAGTGGTCGGATTTCAGGTACTCGGCGGCGACGCGATTCACGTCCGCGACCGTGACTTTCTTGATCGCGTCGACATCGTCGTCGGGCGAATTTCGGCCTTCGACCGCGACGGCATTCGACCATTCAAATGCCAGGCCGGAAATGGAATTGCGGCGAAATTCCGCGTCGGCCACCTCGTGGGCCTTGGCGGCGGCCACTAAATCCGCAGGCACGCCGTTCTTCGCATCGTCCTGAAGAACGTTTTGTATTTCCTTGACCAAGCCCGCGCCGTCGCCTCCCTTTGGGAATCCGGCCAGCGCGACGGCAAGGTTCGATTTCGGCAACTCACTGAAGCTGGCAAATTCAGCGAAGAGGGCTTTGCCGCCGGGCACCAGGGCGTATAGGCTGCCGCGCTCGCTATTGAGCACGTCGGAGAGCACTTCCGCGGCCGCGTAGTCGGGACTGTCCGTACCGGGCATGCGGAAGGAAATCGCGGCGATGCCAAAGGGAAAATCGGTGGTCAGATTCAGCGTGCTGGTTTTTACCGGCTGCAGATTGACCGCCGGGTGAGAGGGAATCTGCTTTTGCGGGATTTTGCCGAAAAGATCCTTTACTTGCTGCATCACGGCGGGCGGATTCACGTCGCCGGCGATGATGTAAACGGCGTTATTCGGCACGTACCAGGTGGAATAAAACTTATGCAGCATCTCGGCGGTGGTTTTGTCGAAGGAGGGACGCGTGCCGAGCGCGTCGTGTTCGTATGGCGTGCCGGCATACATTTGGGCCAGCAATTTCTTTTCGAAGACGTAAATGGGATTCGACATGTCGGCGGCGACTTCCTGCTCGATGGCGCCGCGTTCCTTGTCCCATTGCTCCTGGGAATCATCCACGCCGGACATGCGCAAAGCTTCAACGTGCAGCGCGACGCTGAGGTCTTCGGCGGGAACAGTGAAGAAATACTGCGTGACGGTGTTTTGCGTATCGGCATCGAAATCTCCGCCCATTGCGGCGGTGATCTCAGCGAGCTGATCGGCGGAAAGATTGGGGCTCCCGCGGAACATCATATGTTCCTGGGCGTGGGCCATGCCGGGGAAGCCGGCGGGAGCTTCGTTGGAGCCGACTTTGTAGTTCATGACGGCGGTGGCCACGGGGGCGAGCGGATCGCGAACGATGATCACGTGCAGGCCATTGGGCAGTGTCTCGCGCAGGACGTCCGTATTTTGCTGGGCTGACGCGGTAACGCCCGCGCCGAGCGGGAGAACGGGAAAGAGCAGAAGGGCCGCGACAACGATGCCAGCCAACGCAAGTGATCTTGAGCAGCGCGACATGCGATATCTCCTCCAGTGCGTACACGCGATCCGCGTGAAACCACCATCATAATTCAGGCCGGTGATGAAGTTGCAAGCATTCAGATGAGGCTATTGCCCACCACCGCGACGACGCTCCGGCGCCCATTCATGCTTTGCGGAGGCGGAAAATCCGAACGCCAGCGGGCCAGCAACCCCGCTGGATTAGACGCGCGCGGCATGGAAAAGGTGTGTACGAATCCGCCGCGAAGGCGGCACGGACACCGCGAACGGCCGCCGGCACGAGCCATTTGCCGGATACGCACATCCGCGCACGGGAAGTTCGACGCGGAGGCAACGGCGTGGTGTGATAGCGGAAGTCCGGGCGCCGCTGCGTTTCCTTGGGCGGCGGTTGCCACGGCGCGAACGAGGTGCGTATGCGAAGCTTGGGAAGCCTGGCGGGACTCCTGATCGTGGCGCTGATTGCGGCGCTGACGTACAAATTCTATTTCGCGAAATCACCCACGGCGAGCGGCGCGGAGACACCAGCGCAAACCATCAACGTGGTTGGCGTGAAGAGCGATCTGCTGGCAATCGGGCAGGCGGAGCGGCTCTATCAAGCCGAGCATGGGGCGTATGGATCGGTGGATGATCTGGTCTCGAGCGGCGCGATGAGTTTTCGCAAATCGGGGCGCGACGGGTATACGTATGACGTGGACGCGTCCACCGACAGTTTTCAGGTGGTCGCGCACTGTCCTACCGCTACCAATCCGGGCTGCACGAACTATTCCATCGATCAAACCATGCAGATTCAAGCCGCGCCGTAGCGATCCGTCCGAAGCCTTTCCCCGCGGAACGGAAGGAGCGATTGCGTTGCATTCGAAGCGCGTTTCTTCCCTGCGGCCACGGCGCGGCGCGATGTGATATAAGACTGCGTCGATGTCGATGATGCAGAGGCCGGAAGTCTCATCTTATCCGCATGAAGGCAACATACGTTTTGAAGTCCCGCCGAACGGCGCGTTCATCGACGAAGACCTGCGCATTCGATTGAGTGGACTTGCCCCGCACCAGAGCGTGCGGATTCACGCAACCACCGAAGATGACGCAAACCGGCGCTGGATTTCGCACGCAAGATTTCGCGCCGACGCGCGCGGCGAAGTCGACCTGACGACCCACGAATCGACCGGCGGCACATACCGCGGCGTGGCCCCCATGGGCCTCTTCTGGTCGATGCAGCTGGCGAACGGGAACGAGGGCGACGACGCGGGTGTGCGCGCGACGTTCACGAAGAAGGATTCCCTGCCCCACGCGGTGATGCTGGAAGCGGAGCTGGACCGGTCGCTGATCGTTTCCGGACGGATCGAGCGCGCCTTCTGCGCGCGCGGAACGGCGATCCGCGATCTGGCGATCACCCCCGAAAGTAAGTTCACGAGCGCGCCGGCGTCCGAGCCGGGCGTGACAAGCGGGCACATGGGGCGGCTATTCCTGCCGCCTGGAGACATGCAGCGCGGGCCGCGCCCGGCGGTGATTGTTCTGAGCGGATCGGGCGGAGGCTTGGACCTCGACAAAGCTGCCGTGTTATCGCGGCACGGGTTCGCGACGCTGGCGCTGTCGTACTTCGGAGTTCCGCCGCTGACGCCTTGGCTAAACCGGATTCCGCTGGAATACATTGAGGCGGCGGTGGCGTGGCTGGCGGCACAGCCGGAGATCGATTCGCGGCGCATCGGACTACTGGGAGTTTCACGAGGCGCGGAACTGGCGCTGCTTTCGGCTTCGCGGTTTTCGAATGTGCGCGCGGTGGTAGCGTACGCGCCGAGTTCGGTGGCGTGGGATTCGGGAGGGCGCGACAAAAATACCGGCGAGAACATTCCGGCTTGGACGTGGCAAGGCGAGCCAGTTCCCTCCGCGCCGCTGCCGCTGCGAAGCTTCCTGTGGCGGTCGGCGTTTCCGGTGGTGGCGATGCGGCGGCCGGTCATGTTCCGGAACCTTTTCCGCGCCGGGCTGCGGAACGAAGACGCCGTGGCGCGGGCAGCGATTCCCGTGGAGCAGATCAGCGGGCCGATTTTGCTGATTTCCGGCGGGGACGATCACGTTTGGCCTGCCGAGCAAATGGCTGAGGCGATTACGGCGCGGCTGAAAGAGCGCGATTTTCAGCCCGCCGTGGAGCATTTTCACTATCCGACCGCCGGCCACCTGCTGCGGTACCCGCACATGCCGACAACGGCGCGCGCCAGCCGCCACGAACGTCTGCGCGGCGCGCGGCTTTCGTTTGGCGGCAATGCGCGGGCGGACGCTGAAGCGCAGGGGGATTCCTGGCGGCGGACCATCGCGTTCCTGAAGAGATACTTGTGATGGCACGCCGGACCGAGATCCGGTGTGCGAAGCGAGCTCCGCGAGGGTAGGGGCGGCGCTGTGTTAGAATGAGCGCGTTGTGCAAAAAGTCCTCCAGAATCTTCTCGATCTGCAAAGCGTGGACGCGCAGTTAAGAGAAGTGCGGGAGCAGATGGAAACCTTCCCCAAGAAAATCGCCGAAGTCGAGGCGCGTGTGGCGGGCACCAAGGGCGAGCTCGATACCAGCAAGGCGGCGCAGATGGGAACCATCCGGGACCGCAAGAAATACGAGCTCGACGTGGAACAGTGGAAGGAACGCGTCCGCAAATATAAGGACCAGACCGCGCAGGTGAAAACGAACGAGGCGTACAAAGCGCTGCAGCACGAAGTGCAGACGGCGGAGGAGGAAATCTCCAAGGCCGAGGACCGCTTGCTGGAACAGATGGTCGCAGCGGAAGAATACGACCGGCGCGTGAAAGCGTCCGAGAAATTGCTGAAAGAAGTGGAAGACGTGGCGCGCGGCGCGCGGACGAAGATCGAGTCGGACAAAGCCGCCGCGGAAAAAGAACTCGCCGACCTGACCGCCGAACGCACCGGCGTGGTATCGAGGATTCCCGAGGACCTGCTCGACCACTACGAGCGCATCGCGAAAAAGCACAATGGCATAGCGCTGGCGGAAGTTCGCGAGGAAAAGTGCAGCGCGTGCGGGATGCGCGTGCGGCCGCACGTATTTCAGGAGATGCGGCGGCGAGCCAGCGAGGAGATGTTCCACTGCGAGACGTGCACGCGCATCCTGTATTACGTCGAGCCGGAAGCGAGCGAGGCTTCGGCGGCGGCGTCCGCGGCGCATAGCGAAAGCGCAGCGCCGCATCCCTCCCGTGAACATTAAACTTTTGCAGCAGAGCGAATCCTTTTCCGGCGCTTTCGCGGCTGCGCGCGCAGATGGCCTCTCCGGCGGCAAACACCAATCATGATGCCAACGCGAAAACAGCCACCCGGGGGCGCGCGGCTGTTTGCCGATGCGCCGTCGGCTCCGCCGGCTGGAGTGCACATTGCGAATATCGACGGCGCTTCACGGGGCAATCCGGGTCCGGCCGCCTACGCGGTGGTACTGCGCGATCCGAACGGAAACGTAATCCTGGAATTGGGCAAGCGGCTGGGACGCGACACGAACAACGTGGCGGAATACTACGCGCTGCTGGCGGCACTCGACTACGCGATCGGTTCCGGCATTAAAGCGTTGCGGATCCGCAGCGACTCGGAACTGCTGGTTCGCCAAATGCAGGGGCGATACAAGGTGAAGAGCCCGGACCTGAAGCCGCTGTACGAGCGCGCTGCAAAGATGACCCGCCAGCTCACGTACTTCACCATCGAGCATGTTCGGCGCGAGATGAATCGCGATGCGGATGCTCTGGCCAATGCGGCGCTCGATTCGGGAGCGCCGATTGCGTCGCCGACGCCCGCCGCGCAACGCGCGCCGGACCGTTCACATGCCGCCCCGGCGAGGCCGCGGCGAATTAGCGCGCGATTCGAACGCGGCGTCTTCGTGCCCTCGCAGCATCCAGACCTTCCCGAAGGCAGCGAAGTTCTGCTCGAAATTCATCCACGGCGAAAGTAGACTTGGCGAGCCAGGACGCTCGTGCCCCGTCCACCGGCATAGGCGCATTTTGATTTCGCGGCGCCGAGAAGAATCAGGCGGGCTGCAGAGGCTGTAGAGGCTTCAGCGCGTACGAGCGATAGAGCGTATCGCGCTGCGCGGGAATGTAGCCGGCATCGGAAATGATACGGCGAAGCTCTTCTTCATTGGTGCGGTTGCGCACGCCGGCGGCGTAGACGACGTTTTCTTCGATGAGGATGCTGCCCACGTCGTCGGCGCCGAATTGCAAGCCGATCTGGCAGACCTTGATTCCGGGCGTGAGCCAGCTGGATTGGACGTGGTTGATGTTGTCAAGGTACAAGCGGCTGATCGCCAGCGTCTTCAGGTAATCGACCGCCGTGGTTTCCGAAACTTTCTTGCCCAGCGGCGTGTGCTCCGGCGCGAAAATCCAGGGGATGAACGCGGTGAAGCCGCCGCCATCTTCCTGAATGCGGCGGATGCGTTCCAGGTGGTTCACGCGGTGGCGGTATTCCTCGCCACAGCCGAACATCATGGTCGCCGTAGTGCGCATGCCGAGCTTGTGCGCCTCGCGATGGACGGACTCCCATTCGTCGGATTTGCACTTGAGGCGCGCGATGCGATGGCGGACCTCGTCGTCGAGAATCTCCGCTCCGGCACCGGGAATCGACTGCAAACCGGCGTCCTGCAACCGAACGATCGTGTCGCGAACGGAAAGTCCGGAAACTTCGGCGATGCACAAAATTTCGGGAGCGGAAAAACAGTGGAGATGGACCTGCGGATAGCGCTCGTGGATCGAGCGCAGCAGGTTTTCGTAGTAGTCGATTTTCAGGTCGGGATGCAAGCCGCCCTGCAGCAGCACTCCGTTGCCGCCGAGCGCGAGCATCTCGTCAATTTTCTGGTAAATGGCCTCAAGAGGCTCGATGTAGCCCTCTTTGGATCCCAGCGGGCGGTAAAAGGCGCAGAACGAGCAGTACTCGGTGCAGAAATTGGTGTAATTAATGTTGCGGTCGATCTGATAGGTAGCCACGCGCGGATCGGTTTTCCGTCGGCGGACCTCGTTGGCGGCCATGCCGATGCCGATCAGGTCGTCGGAGTTGAAAAGATCGAGAGCTTCTTTTGGTGTCAGGCCCATGTCAGGAACGCGCCGTGTGGCTGGCACGATTTGCAGTGCTGGTTGCCTCTTCGGTGCCGGCGAATTCAATGGGGCGCGCGCGCGGGATCAATCCGGCAGCGGCGGCCTTTTCGAAATAGAGCCGCAATCCCGAAAGATTCTCTTCATCCAAATCGAAATTGATGTTTTCGGTCAGATAGCGCTCCAGCGCTCGCGGCGACATATCCAGCTTGATCGATGCGGCTTCGGCAATCTCGCGGACGTGATGCTGTCCGTATTTCTTGGACGCCCAAAAATCCGCGACGAGTTCGGGCGTAACCACGTCACGACGTCCGACCCAAATCGCCAGCACGCTCGGCTTCCCCGTCATCTGCCGCCACTGGTGGACCACATCGTACACGAAGAGCGTCTCTAAACCGGGCACGGGCATGTCGTCGGGATCGCCCTGGCAGCACTGCTCGCCGCTCGGCGCATTGCCCGCCAGAGTGTCCATTTTGAGCGAAATCGTGAGCGCGGGATCACCGATCACCAGAGCGGCGTCCGCGGTTCGCAGCATCTCCGAAGGCTCGGGAGCGGCGTTAACAAACTCGGGTGAAATCTTCCAGTGCTCGGCGGCCAGCATGCGAACCAGCGCCACGGTGCTGCGCGAACTGGTGTCGAGAGCAATGCGTTTGGCGAGTTCGATGGGCTTCTTCGCCACCACCAGCAAGCTGCGCACTTCGCGCTTCGAAGCAATGGCCATTCCGGGTAGCGCCACCATGCCGTCCATGCGCTGATATTCAATCGCGGGAATGATGCCGATGTCGGCTTCGCCTCCGCGCAGCGCTTCGGCACAGAGAGAAGGAACCGCAAAAGAAAGATCGTACTTACCGGCGAGCGGACCGTCGGTAAAACCCCAAACCAGAGGGGCTGTGTTTAGGAACTCCACGACCGATATGCGCAGCTTCTTCAACGTTCGCTTCAGCTCCAATATCAAGAATATAGCACAATCGCGAGGCCTGTCCGCGGGGGCTATACTTTAGCCCTAGGAACACCGAACATGGCTCTTTCGCCGAAAGCAGTGCTGGAAACCTCGCTTTACGTGAGAGATGTGGACCGTGCGGTGGCCTTCTACGAAGGCGTGCTCGGCCTGCGCAAGATTGACGATGGATATTTCGCGGGAGGGCGTGGCGCGGCATTGCAGGTGGGCTCGGGGCCGAGCGTTTTACTGCTTTTCCGCGCGGATATCACGCGCGCCGGAGGAGAACTTCCGGCGCATGGGACGACGGGCGCGTGCCACATTGCATTTCGCGTTGACCCGGACGAGCTACCGAAATGGCGCCAGCGCCTGGAAGAGCATGGAGTGGCGATTGAGAAGGAATTTGCGTTCGGCGATCACCGTGCTTCGATTTATTTCCGCGATCCGGATGGAAACTCGCTTGAATTGGCGGTTTCGTCGATTTGGAAGCGCGCGGATTGAGCCGACGGATTCGCCTCACTCTCGCTGAGAAGTAGTCCTATGGGTGCACGGAAACGCCGGCTTCCGCGCCCGCAATCGCGTCGGGCGCGCCCGCCGTGGGATCAGGACGCAGGCGCGAGAAACGTGTCTTCAATTGCAGGAAGCGCGATTCGAAGTATCGATAGCTCACAAATGCGGCGGCCATGGCAACGCCGAGCGTCAGGGGAAAGACAAGCAGCGGATTTCTCATATTGAGCGTGCCGAGCACTAACTCAACGGCGTGAATCGAAACAGAGTTGAGCAAATACATTCCGTAACTGAGAACTCCCATATAAGCGATTGGCCGAAAGCGAAGCAAGCCGGCTAAACCGTGATCCTCGCGGACCACGCAGGCACCTACGAGCGCGGCCGTTGCAAGAAACGCAAGAAGCAACGAAGGATGGAGAGGGTAGAGGCAAAGCGCCGTCGCGACCGCCGCAGCGGGAGCAGACCACTTGTGGCCGAGTATCCGGTACAGCCAACCGAACAATCTCTCCGAATGCAGAGCCTGTGCCAGCAGCACGCCCAGGCAGATTGCGACGGAAATGCTGAGCACAATGCGCGTGGGCAGCCACCCCGGCGGCAGGAACTTGTCGGTCCAATGATAGCCGCAGCGATGCGCAGAAGCACCACCGCCACGATGACGGCCGACGACCACGCGCCGCGCAGGAACCGCAACACGAGCGGCCAGAAAGCGTAAAACTGCTCCTCGGTGGCCAGAGTCCATGCAAGATTGAACGGCCCGGTGGGCCAGCGCGGCGAGATGAACCAGGTGTAGGTATACGTCAAAAAATACGGGAGGTAATGAAAGAACGTCGCGCGGCGCGCGGGTCCCTGAAGGGCCCATATCAGAACCACGTATAAAGCGATTGTGGCGTAGTAAAGCGGCCAGATGCGCAGCGCTCGCCGCATGTAGAAATCGCGGATGGAAATCTTTCCGAACCGATCCTGCTCGCGCAGCAACAGCGTGGTGATCAGAAATCCGCTGATTACGAAGAAGATGTGGACTCCAAACGATCCCTGCCGCAGGACTGGAATGGCATTAAATTGCCGGTAATACGGCGTGCCCCACCAGGAGTGAAACAAGATCACGCCCACAATGCTGAGCGCGCGCAGGCCGTCGAGTGAGCCGAAGAAGCGCGCTTTTCGGAATTTCTCGTACGCAGTCGTCATTGGGTTGGGGCGTCGATACAAACTTCTCCGCAAAAGTTCGGCCTATCGGACAAGACCCGCACGCGAGGCGTTATACGGGGCAGCTGGTGTCGTTTATTAGCTGGCAAGAACCTCACAGTGCCGGTTCGGGTCGAGAGGCGGCCGGACAGGACCAACTCGTCCGGCCCTGTCGCGCATCAACATAGCACGGGGCTCAAGTGGACGATAGACGATCAGTTTGCCACGGTGTTCCCGGGCGCAGCGCGCGGGCCAGGTTGCGCGAGCATCGAGTGGAGTATCAGCAGGCCGATTGCGACCGCCGGGACGAAAATGTCGCCCCATAGCACCGCGCCGGAGTTGCCTGGGTGGTGATTGCCGTAGCGGACGATCTGGTCGATATGGCCGAGCGCGTCGCCCCAATCCATCACCGCCGCCGCAATGGCGGTGGCGGTCCAGAAGCTGCCGCGAACGAACACGCAAGCAACTCCCAGAACGCCCAAGGACAGGTCCGCGAACGCAACTTCTTGTTGGAACGGATTTCCGGCTGGCCACCCAATGCTCGCCGCCACTTGGTTGGCGCGAAAGGTGTGTCCGGCAAACTCGAAGCTCCCGGCAGCTCCGATGGCAACGGCGAACCAGTAGAGCAGAAGAATTTCGGCGACTCGCTTAGGGGAGCGTCCGTGCTTGGCGAATAAGAGGTGCAGCAGCGCAGCTGCCAACGCGACGGCCGCGAATACGATGGCGAACATTTTGCCTCCCTCTGGGGCCGCGAATGCAGCGTCGCCGCCGAGAATGGCGACACTGCCCCGCGCTCAACTAGGCCCCCTAGGCGATACGCTTTGGAAGGCTGGAAATATCAGCGGCCAAGGTAAGAGGGCCAGCCTACCGTACAATCCCTATCTTGACAGCGCCACGAGCCGGTGTACCCTCGGCGCGGGCTGCCCTCTCGATGCACGCGGATGACTATTTAGGCTGGCTGGCACTGGCGTTGACGCCCGGGCTGGGCGCGCGCTCGGCTGGGAAACTGCTGCGCGAATTTGGCAGTCCCGACACGATCTTCAGCGCCTCACTGACGGCATTGGAAGCGCAGCATTTACCAGCGGCGGTTGCCCAAGCCCTCCATTCTCGGCAGCCCTTGAGCGCAGCGGCAAAGGAACTGGCCAACGCCCAAGCGATTGGTTGCCGGCTGCTTACCTGGGACGAGCCGCAATACCCTGCCCGGCTTCGAGAGATCTACGACCCGCCACCGCTTCTGTATGTCAAAGGAAACGCTGAACTTCTCAGCCGACACTTGATTTCCATCGTAGGCGCGCGTCGCCCGACCCCTTATGGGAATCAAATGGCTGAGCGATTAGGCCGGGAGCTGGCTGCCCGCGGATTGGTGGTCGCCAGCGGCTTGGCGCGCGGAATCGACGCCAGCGCCCACAGAGGAGCGCTCAGCTCGGCCAACGGAGCGACGATCGGAGTGCTGGGCTGCGGGATCGACGTGGTCTACCCGAAGGAGAACAAGAAGATTTTCGAGGAGATGGAGCGGCGAGGGGCAATCGTTTCGGAGTTTCCGCTGGGGACCTTTCCGGCGCCGCAGAATTTTCCAATCCGCAACCGGATCATCGCCGGGATGGGGCTGGGGGTCGTGGTCGTTGAGGGCGCACAGTATTCCGGGTCGCTAATCACGGCGCGCTTGGCCATGGAGTTCGGCCGGGAGGTGTTCGGGGTGCCGGGGAACGCCACACAGCCCGCGAGCTTTGGTCCGAATCAGCTCATCAAGCAGGGAGCAAAGCTGGTGACGGGCTGGGAGGACGTGGTGGAGGAACTGCCGACGCCCGTGCGCGCGGAGTTGATGCCGGTTGATACGGCATCGTCGGAAGAACGCGCGGCATTGATCGAGCAGGATTTAACTCCCACGGAAAAGCCTCTGTATGGACTTCTAAGTGTGGATGAAGCGCGACACGTGGACGAATTGGTCGAAAATTCGGGGCTTACCTCATCCGAAGTGCTGGCGGCGCTATTTGACCTGGAGCTTAAAGGTGTGGTACGCCAGTTACCTGGTAAGCAATTTTTGAAAGTCCTGCTGTAATTCCCCGGCCAAAGCAGGGTTAGGATGGACAGGCAGAGGGGCTGGCGCGTCTCTGGAGCCGGGCGACGAACCGGCCGATTCGAAAATGAGGCCGGCGCGCTGGTTGCGGTGCCAAGCAACGGCGGATGCGCCCGAGGAATATAATTAAAGAACATGGCAAGATCACTGGTAATCGTCGAATCGCCCGCTAAGGCGAAGACAATCAATAAGTACCTCGGCCGAGGTTACACGGTTAAGGCCTCCTATGGCCACGTGATGGACCTGCCGAAGAAAACCATCGGCATTCTTCTGCCCGGAGAGCCGAACGGCAAGCCCAAGCGCAAGAGCAAGAAAGGAAAAGGCAAGGCCAGGGCCGCCGTCAAGGCGCCGGAAAAGAAGATACCCATCACTTCCGAAAATATCTTCGAGCCGACCTACGAGATTATTCCGGACAAGCAGAAGATCATCGGGCAATTGCAGAGCGCCGCGCATGCGGCGGATTACGTCTACCTGGCCACCGACCCCGACCGCGAGGGCGAAGCCATTTCCGCACACCTGCTCGAGGCGCTGGCCAAGAACAAGACCGAGCGCGCCAAGTTTGCGCGCGTGATGTTCAACGAGATCACGCAGAAGGCGATCCGCGCGGCCTTCGAAAAGCCGACGCAGGTGAATGAGCACTTGGTGGACGCGCAGCAGGCGCGCCGCGTGCTGGACCGGATCGTTGGCTACAAGGTTTCGCCGCTGCTGTGGGACAAGGTCCGGCGCGGGCTTTCCGCCGGGCGCGTGCAGACGGTGGCGCTGCGACTAATCGTGGAGCGCGAGCAGGAAATTCGCGCCTCCGTTCCCAGGGAATACTGGACCATCCACGCGCTGCTGGCCGCCGGCGAGCCTCCTACATTCGAAGCCAAGCTGGTCAAGCGCAAGGGCGAGGATCTGGAAATTCCCGACGAGGCGGAAGCCCAGCGCATCCTCGCCGATCTCGAACGGGCCACCTGGCAGGTATCCAGCGTAGCGCAGAAGGAAAAGCGCCGGTTCGCGCCGCCGCCGTTTACCACGTCGAAGCTGCAGCAGGCGGGCTACAATCGCCTGCGCTTTACCGCCAAGCGCACCATGATGCTGGCGCAGCGGCTGTACGAAGGCGTCGATCTGGGCAGCGAAGGATCGATCGGGCTGATCACCTACATGCGCACGGATTCCGTGCGTGTGTCCGCGGATGCCATTTCGCAGGTGCGCGATCACATCGGACAAAGATTCGGCGCGAAGTACCTGCCGGAAAAGCCCAACTTCTTTAAGTCCAAAAAGGACGCGCAGGAAGCCCACGAAGCGATTCGGCCGACGGACGTGGCGCGAACGCCGGAAAGCGTGAGGCCGTATCTCGATGAATCGATGTTCAAGCTGTACCAGCTGATTTGGCAGAGATTCGTGGCGTCGCAGATGGTTCCGGCGGTTTTCGACCAGACCACGATCGAAATTCTAGCGGGAGATTACCTATTCCGCGCCAGCGGCTCGGTGGAAAAATTCAACGGCTATCTCGCCGTGTATCAGTCCGTAAAGGGAGACGACGAGGACAAAGACGAGGGCGATTCAGAAAGCCGTGCGCTACCGCAAGTCCGCGAAGGCGAAGGGCTGCGCCTGGAAACGATCCGCCCCGAGCAGCATTTCACAGAGCCCCCGCCGCGATATACGGAAGCCACTCTTGTAAAAGAGCTGGAAGAAAAAGGCATCGGGCGCCCATCCACCTACGCGGCGATCATTTCCACGCTGGTGGAGCGCGAATACGTGACCAAGGACCAGGGCCGCTTCACACCCACGCTGCTGGGCGAGCGCGTCAGCGTCCTGCTGGTGAAAAACTTCGAGGATATTTTCGACGTCAACTTCACCGCGCGCATGGAAGAGGAGCTCGACGACGTCGAAGAAGGAAAACGCTCTTGGCGCGCTTCGGTGAAGGAATTTTGGGACCGCTTCGAAGAGGACCTCGAAAAGGCCGCGGACAAGATGGCCTCCTACAAAGCGGGCATTCCCACCGGGCAAAAGTGCGAAAAGTGCGGCCAGGGCGAACTCCTGGAGCGCATCAGCCGCCACGGATTTTTCCTCGGCTGTTCGCGCTATCCCGAATGCGATTTCATCCGCGATATCGCCGAAGTGCACTCCGACGACTCGGACATCGCCACGACGACCCAGTACTGCGACAACTGCGGCAAGGAAATGGTGATCAAGCGCGGCCGCTTCGGCGCGTTTCTGGCCTGCACCGGATATCCGGATTGCAAGACCACCCGCCGGCTCATGTCCGGTACGAAACTGCCGCGCCAGCCGGACGTTCCGCTCGATGAAAATTGCCCCGACTGTGGCGCGCAACTGCTTCGCCGGCAGGGCCGCTACGGCGATTTCATCGGCTGCAAGAACTATCCGAAGTGCAAATACACGCGTCCGGTGACGCTGGGCATCAAGTGCCCGAAGTGCAGCGAAGGCGAATTCGTCCGCCGCGGCACATCCAAAGGACGCGGGCGAGGCCGGATTTTCTACGGCTGCAGCCGCTATCCCGATTGCGATTTCACCACGCCGCACGAGCCCATCAACGAGCCTTGCCCGAAATGCGGTGCGCCGTTCATCGTGGAAAAGCACACCAAGCACGGTAATTTCCGAGCGTGCATCAAGGAAGGCTGCGATTGGGAAGTGGAGGTTCCGGAAGCGCTGTCCGCCGAGGCGAAGACTTCTTCCGCGCCCGCCGGTTCAGCGCCCGCGGGCACGCCCGGCAACGGCGCTGCCGCGGCGCACGAACATGCAGAGCCGGTCGGGGTTCATTCCAAATCCTGAGCTACTGCTTGACTGATCCCGCCGTGTGTTTGCGCTCCGACGCAGTCGCTTGAATTCCATCCAGACTAACCCCGCAAGGACTGGCGGCTAGTAGACGAACGGGATAAATCTCTTCGTGTGTATGGCGTAGTCTTCGAATGCATGGCCGTATTTGCGCGCGAGGTAACGGTCGAGCGTGGGGATATTGGCGAAGAGGAAGCCCAGCGCCATGAATGCAGGAACGACCAGCGCCCACAACGAGCCGGTGATGAGCGCGTATCCGATGAAGAGAACTTCGTCGCCAAAATAATTGATGTGGCGCGAGTAGCGAAAAAGCCCGCCGGTGTAAAGCCGGGCCTGATGCGCCGGATTCTGCTTCCATGCGTGGCGCATGTATTCCGAACCGGTATTCAGATAAGAGCCGGCAACGTACAGGAATGCTCCCAACACCGCAACGGCGCCCGGCCCGTGCGGATTGGTCCCGCCGAGCAGGGCGAAAAAGATGTGCACGAGAAAAACGAAAAATCCGATGCCGATGGCTTCGCCCCACCGCATCGTGCGGCGTATCAGACAAAAACAGCCGAACGCCACCCGGAGAAAATAAATCAACGCGCAGGAAAAGAGCAGAGCGCGCGTGGCAAAGGCTCCTGGCAGAAACGAGCGGCCAGCCCAGAATGAAAGCGCGACAAGTCCGCCGCGAAACAACATCCAGAAAATCACGTACAGCGATAGCGCATGAAGCAGCGTGAGCAGGATTTTCGGGCCGATGGACTTGTCGTATTCGCCGTACACGATTGCGGACATTCTAGACTTGTTTGCTCGAAAGCGGGACCGCTTTCGGATTGCTGAACGCGCCTGCAGCCCTCGTGCCGGAGGTTCTACGCGCGCATGGGCTTGGCGTGGAGATAAAACCCGTAGATGGTGAGGCCCAGGCCGCCGAAGAAAAGCAATGGGGTCAGATACGAGGTGACCATCGGCTGAATATGGATCGGGACTTTCAAGAACGACCCGCCATATCCTCCGGCAAGATATTGAACCACGCCCGCCAGCAGCATGTATAGCAAGCCCTGCCGAATCTTACGGTGACCGTTGTTTTCAGAGACGGCCGAGGAGGTGGCGAAGGTCGTCTGCGACCCGGGCACGGGCGGAACCGCCTCGCGGCAGAACGGACAGTGCGAGTGCAGGTCGGAGATCATTTTCCCGCAAAACGGACATTGGCGCGCAGGCATCCCGTCTCCCCCTGCTATCAATCGTAAGCAGAGCCGAGCCGGGCGTCAACTGAATGGACACAGACAGTAAACAGTATTCTAGTTAATGCGCGGATACCTGCGAGCACGGCAGGATCGATGCTTCAGTTGCCCTTTTCGGTGGGATAGCCCTTTGCATACCAATCGGTGTAGAAATTCGTCGGGAGGATGAGCGCCCGCAGGTGCGTGAAGCCCATCGATTGCAGCGCGCGAAAAGCTGGGCGCAGATTCGGGCAATGCACCAGCGGACAGCAGCCACAGTACACCACAAGATTCGTCGACCTCGGCAGATGCTGCGCCCATCGTTTCAACGACTCGATTCCCGCGGCGCTGAATCCCGGCCCTTCGTACACCGCTCCGGGAATATGCCCGCCAAGATAGAGAGCGTGCGGGCTCACGCTCACGATGGTGGGGCGCCCACTGGCCGGGCCGCTGATTTCCTTCACGAGCGTTGCGGGGGCAACCGTCTGCTCGGCCGTCCATGGATCCGGCTGCTGGGTCTGCGATCGCTTTGCAACCGTCGATTGCCGGTCAGCCGGTGCGGACGATCGGGCGGAAACGGTACGCGGATGCGAAAGCGCCAGTCCAGCCGAGATTAACGCGATACTTGCTCCGCACAGATACCAGAGAAATTTTGAATTCCCTCTACGCCGCATGATGTTCAGCTCCTTCCGCTGCCGATTGGCATCTGTGCCAACCGGCCAGATCGAATTCAGGGACCATTGTACTTCCTGCAGGGATCCGCGGCGCGTTCGCCCCAGATATTGCCGCCCGAGCGGCCGCCGAAAACAAAACCGGCGGGCTTGAATGGCCCGCCGGGAGACTATTGGTGAAGAAGTATCAGGTTCGAGCCGGTCACGAAGGCTGCATCCCCGCCTTTTTCTGCTTGATCGCTTTCACCTGCTCGACCAGCTGGTCGGCTTTCTTCAGATCGTCCTCGCGCGCTTCCTTGGTAGTTTCCATGTCGGCCTTTTGCCGGTACATCAGGTTCAGGTACGCCATGGCGTCGTCGTAATCGGGTTTCAAGCTGATGGCTTTCTGCAGGCTGGTGATTCCGTCGTCAACCGTCTGGCCGTATTTGTCTGTGAACTGCGTCCGGAGCTTTTCCGGCAGCGGATCGTTCTCCTTGACCTGGCGCTTGGGGCTGGCCGCGCGGTTGTAATCGTCTCGTAGCCCGCGGTTGGCGCGATAAGCCAGCGCCCAATCGATCACACCTACCCAATAATATGGCTCGGGATCATTGGGGCTGATCTGAATGTGCTTCTCATGGTAGGAGCGGGCCTCAATGAGTTCGCTTTCGTTGAATGGTGTACCGCCCATGTTGTATAGAAGCGAGCCGATTCCATCGATTGCGGCGAGGTTGTTCGGATCCTTCTCGAGAATTTGCTTGTACACATCAATGGCAGATTGCGCGTTTCGGAGGTTCTCCGGAGAGGGCGCGCCGGGAATGTACTGGTTGGCGTACGCGGCGGCCAAATAGAGCTGAGCGCTGGTGAGCGTGGGATCGAGCTGCCGAGCATTCTTAAAATCCTCGATAGCTACGTCGAACTGAGCGTTCTTATAGGCTTCCACGCCCTTGTTCAACTGGTTCCGGGCCCGCAACTTATTGCATCCGACGCCCGCCCCTAACGCGGCCAGCACCACAGCCGCGACAAACGATACCTCAAGCTTCCGTCGCATCCCTGCTCTCCTTATGATTGCCAGATCGGGCGGGGTGATACCACAGCCGCCCGGTGCACCTGCGTTCAGCCAGACGATCCGCACGCCGAACGGGCCCCTGGTGCTGCGCGCTATTGCCCCGCCTCGATTTTCGCGGTGATGAGACCTACGTGGTCGATTCCCGCGCCGCGCATGATATCGATGGCATGTGCGACCTGCCCAAATTCGACGCTGTCGTCGCCCTTAATAAACGCGATCCGGTCTGCGCGCTCTTTGAAGATATCGAAGAGGCGCGAGCCCAGATCGTTCCAGCTCACCTCGTCCTGATTGATCTTCACCTGACCGTTGGCCAGGACCTGAACCACAATGGTCCGGCTGTCGGGTATATTCTGCGTCTTGCTCGGAGGCGTCGGCTGCGGAACCAACGTCTTCAGGCCGCTCGGCGTACGCGGCGTGATCACCATGAAGATGATGATCAGCACCAACAGCACGTCAATCAGCGGGACGATGTTGGGCTCCGAAACGACTCCCTTTGTACCGCCTACTGCCATTCCCATAAAATTGCTCCTTCGCTATCGTGCGGTCCGCGGACTACTGCCCCGTTCCGGCAGGCACCGGAGGCGGCACGTGCACGTTCGGAGGAATCTTCTCCGTCAGCAGCCCCAAGTTCTCCACACCGGCCGAGCGGACCGCGTCCACGGCCTTCACCACGTCGCCGTACTTGGCACGGGCGTCCGCGCGAATGTAGACGGTCTTGTCGAGGCGGTTGGAGATCATGTCCTTCACTTGATCGGTGATCTGATCGAGCGTGATCTCCTGGTTGCCGAGGTACGTCTTGCCATCACGCGTGATCGCCACGATGATGGCATTGTCCTTGTCCGCCGCCTGCATCTTGTCCACGTTCTGGGCCTTCGCCATGTCCACGGACACGCCCTTATGCAGCATGGGCGTAATCACCATGAAGATAATCAGCAACACCAGCATGATGTCCGCCATCGGGATCACGTTTGGCGCAGCCATCACCGGTGGTGCTTTGGGTTTGTAAGCCATGGCTTACTTCTTTCCGCTCCGGCGCGTGATGAAGTAGTTGATTAGCTCCATCGAGGAGTTATCCATCTCCACGTCGAAAGCTTCCACGCGGTTGGTGAAGTAGTTGAAGGTCCACACGGCCGGCACGGCGACGAGCAAACCGAGAGCGGTGGTCACCAGGGCTTCCGCGATACCTCCGGCGACCGCCGAAAGACCGGTCACCTTCTGCGCGGAAATGCCCTTAAACGCGTTGATGATGCCCATGACGGTGCCGAACAGCCCTACGAATGGCGCCGTCGAACCGATGGTCGCGAGGCCTGAAAGACCGCGCTTCATCTCCGCGTGCACGATGGCTACGGAGCGCTCCAGTCCGCGCTTGGCCGCTTCGATCACTTCTTCGTCGTTCACCTGGGCCGATGCCGCCTGGAACTCCGAAAGACCGGTGGCCACAACCTTGGCGATATGGCTCTTCTTGTTACGCTCGGCGATCGAAATCGCTTCATCCAGCTTGTTGTCCTTCAGCGCGCCGGCAACCTGCTGCACGAACACGCGAGACTGCTTTCGCGCCGCGCTGTACATCAGCCAGCGGTCAATCATGATACCGACCGACCATGCGGACATGATGAACAATATGATCACCACCGTCCTCGCCGGCCAGCCCATACTGTGCCACATATCGATAATGTTCCAGCTGATGCCGGCATTGCCGCCTTGGTCCTGCAAGAGAAACGCCCATACCAAATTCGCAAGCATAAAGTTCAATCCTCCTCCGTCACCGCCATCGATCGCGGCAGTCAGATTCTGCCGGTCGCAAATCCCATTCCAAGATCCGGTCCCTCGTGTGCGGGCCCGGCGCTTCCTCAATCACCACCGAGCGAAAACACAACCTGAATCGTGGTATCCACTTCCACCGGTTCGCCGTTCAGCAGTGTCGCCTGATACTTCCACTGCCGCACGGCATCCATGGCCGCGCGCATCAGCAGCGCCGGGCCGGAAACATAGGTCAACTCCCGGATCGACCCGTCCTTGGCAATCACCGCGTGCAAAACGACCGTGCCTTGAATGTGCGCCGTCCTGGCTATTTGCGGATAAATAGGCAGAACCTTGTTCGTCAGCTTGGCCTCTTCCACGTTGCCGCCGACGCGAATTCGCTGCGGTGTAGCCGGCTTCGGTGGCGGTGGAGGCGGCGGAGCGCCCAGCCCCGCTATGATGCCGCCCGGCACGCCCGTGCCGCCCGCTACACCCGTTCCGCCGACTGCGCCGATATCCGGCGCCTGGTCCTTAACGATCTCGATCTTTTTGGGGATCACGGTCGGCGCCACCATCCTCTGCGGCTGCACGATCTGCACCCTGCGCACCACCTCGGCCTTTGGGGGCGGAGGTGGCGGCGGAGGTGGCGGCGGCGGAGCAACCAGGAACGTGCTCAACATCGCCTTCGGCAAAGCCTCCGTATAAATCAGCGGGATCAAGATCAACACGCCCACCACCAACACCTGAAGGATCGCTGAGAGAGCCACGGTCCAAGACTTGTTGGTTTTGTTTCCGTGAGCGCTGGATACCACCATTTGGTCGAACATAGCCTATCTCCTTGCGGTGGCTGGCACGCGCTTTCCGGCTGCGGATCCGGCGCGAACCGCCACTCCCTTCCCCCCGCCAAACTTGTTCCAGGCCACTACGATCGGAGCTGCGATGCCAAAACTGGAGTACGTTCCTACCACAACTCCTACCACCATGGCAAAGGAGAACGATCGAAGGACTTCCCCACCCAAGAGGTACAAAACCACCACCGTAAGAAACGTCAAACCACTGGTAAGAATCGTGCGCGAAAGAGTCTGGTTGATGGATTTATTGATGATGTCCGGAAACGGCTCGCGTCGCATCAGCCGCAGGTTTTCGCGCACGCGGTCGAAGATCACGATCGTGTCGTTCATCGAATAGCCGACCAGAGTCAGCAGCGCGGCGATCACCGTCAGCGAAATTTCGTAATGGAAAAGCGAGAAAAAACCGAGAGTGATCAGCACATCGTGAAACACCGCGATCACCGCCGCAGCGCCGTACACCCATTCAAAACGGAACGCGATATAGACCAGCATGCCCGCCAGAGCGTATAGCGTGGCCCACAACGCCTGATGGCGCAGTTGCGCGCCGACCGTGGGGCCGACCGTCTCCGCATTCCGGACGGTAAAATTACTCAGCGCGTAGTCATGATCGAGACTATGAATCACCGCGGGCGTAACACCCTGGACGTTGCTGAGCTCGTTGAAATTGGTAACGATGCCGTCGTGTTGCGAATCGCGCGCCGACGTGAGCTGCTGCGCCAACTTCGTATAACGATCGCCGGCCTTGACGCCGAGCGACAGCGGATCTTTTTGCAGCAGATCGGCGGCCAGCGCTGCGGGAGTCACCGCGTTAAAGTCCGGCCGGCCGGAGGCATCCGTACCGAACGTCTTATCGAGGACGTCCAAAATCTTCTGTTTTCCGGCGTCGAGCGTATTCTCGTTCTCCGACTGCGCGAGGCCGATCATCACGTCGTGCCGGGAACCCAGATCGTTCGAATCGCTGATGGTCTGAATCGAGCTGTTCTTTAGCCCAGCTTCCTGCAATCCCTTGCGAATCTCCTGGACGGGCGGCGTTCCCGCGAACCGCACGTACACCAGCGTGCCGCCGCGAAAATCGATTCCGTAGCGCATGCCGCCATGTCGCCAGATAGAAATCCAGCCAACCGCCAGTAGTATCAGCGACAAAGCTACGAAATACTTCGCCTTGCCCATCCAATCGATGTTTACGTCGTGAAAGAATTCCATGCCGGGTTCTATCCGTTCAGTTTTGACACCGCCGCCCGCAGTTTTGTTCCCGGGTGGCTTTAAGTTTTCGTCGTCCTGCTGGCTCTCAATTCCGCGATGCGGGGCTGTTCCCGGCCCCTCAACCCGGCGCTTCGGCCCCACAGCCGACCGCACCCGCTCGGGCGTCTCTCACAGGATTGTGAAGCTTCACACGCCTATCTCCGAAGGCCGCCTAGATGCTCAATTCCGCCTGACGCTCCATATGCGCCAGGTGGTAGTCGAAGATCGCCCGCGAAACATAGATAGACGTGAACAGGTTGGCGATCAAGCCGATCACCAAGGTGACCGCAAAACCGCGCACCGGGCCCGTCCCAAACAAGAAGAGGAACGCGCACGATACCAGGGTGGTCACGTGGGTGTCGATGATCGTCAGAAATGCGCGGTCGAAGCCAATATCGACCGCCGCAGCGGGCGCCTTGCCGTTGTGTAACTCCTCTCGTATGCGCTCGAAAACAAGCACGTTAGAGTCCACGCCCATGCCGATCGTTAATATCACTCCGGCAATGCCCGGCAGCGTCAGCACCGCGCTGGACCACGCCATAAACGCCACGAGGATAATTAGGTTGAACAGCAACGCCACAACGGCATTGACACCGGAAAGCCGGTAATAGATCACCAGAAAGACCATCACCGCGATCAAGCTGCCGATCGAGGCTCGCACACCGGCGCGGATCGAATCCGCGCCAAGCGATGGGCCCACCGTCGACTCTTCGAGATATCGGATCGGCGCCGGCAGCGCCCCGGCCCGGAGCACCAGCGCCAGGTCCTGCGCCGACTGCTGGCTGAAGTTGCCGGTGATCTGGCCGCGGTCGTCGATGCGTCCGTTGATGGTGGGCGCTTCGTAGACTTTGCTGTCCAGAACGATGGCCAGTCTCTTCCCGATGTTCGACTCGGTAAAAGGCCCGAAGCGCGCGGCGGATGCCGACGACAGCTGGAAATCCACTTCGTACTGACCGGGATTATCGGTGCTGGGCTGCGGGCTCGCCCCGCGAAGGTCCTGCCCGGTGACGACAGGCGCGCGGGTCACGAGGTAATAGACCTGCGCCTGGCCGGCCGAAGAAGAACCTTCTGGATTACCCGGAAGAATTTCGGTATCCGGGGGCAACACACCGTTGTGAGCGGCCAGCGCGGCCGCTTCGGACGGGTACGCCTGGTTGTCCACCAGCAATTTCAGTTCGAGTTGGCCACCCGCCTGGATGACCGCTTTCGCGCGCGTCGGATCGCCTTCGCCGGGAAGCTGAACGAGAATTTCGTTTTCGCTGGAGGGCCCCGTCAAAGCAATTTGGGGTTCCGTCAGGCCCAGTGCGTTGATGCGGCGGGTAATGGTCTCGACAGCCTGGCTCATCACCTGCGTGCGCAGGTCGGCCACCGCCGATGGCTTCATCGTCAGGATGTAGCTATTCCCCGCGCCGGCGGCGGGAGCCACGCTCCATTCCGGAAACTGATTGTTCACGATGTCCTGAAAGGTGTTGTACGACTCCGGATTGATATTCCGCACCATGATGTGCGTATCGTCCACGCGATTGATTTCGCCGGTGGGCGAAAGTACATTCTTGCTCTGGATCTGCTTGGTGAGGTCGTCCACCGCTTCGTCGCAGCGCTGGCCAATCGCCTTATCCACCTCCACCTGCAAAACCAGGTGGCTCCCGCCCTTCAGGTCCAGGCCGAGCTTGATGCGGTCGGCCACGTTCTGCGCCACTTGCGAGGCCGAGGTGGGAAAATTGGGCAGTCCGAGAACGCCGTAGAGGCACACGAGCACCACGGCGAAGATGAATATAAATTTCCATTTGAGCTGGGAATTCATGCGGACTTGCTAACTCTCCTTGCTTTCCGGTTGCAGCCCCGAAATCGCGCTGCGCGAGACCTTGATCTTCACCTGCTCGGCAATGCGAAGCTGGACGCTATCGCTTTCCAGCCCCACAATCGTTCCGTAAATTCCGCCGTTGGTGACCACCTTGTCGCCGTTCTTCAAGTTCTTGAGCATTTCGGCAACCTTTTTCTGACGCCTCTGCGCAGGCAGAATCATCAAAAAGTAAAAGATCACCATGATCACGATGAGCGGGAGAAACAGCGTGAGACCGCTGGGTTGTGACGAGGACTGCAGAGCGAGGACAACCGCCCCCGGGATCAACATAGTAATTGTACCAGACCTTTCGCTTTTTCCGTCGCCGTTTGCCCGCTAGGACCAGCAGGCCGCCGAAGTCTTCGCCGTAGATGCCCTGCCCTTTGCCCAGCGCGCGCTTGAGTGTGCCTATGTGAGGCGTGCCTGAAGGTCAGAGCGGAACCTTTCGAGGTTCCCAAAACGGATAGCCTCGCGAATTTTCCGCATGGTGTCAAGGTAAAAGTACAGGTTGTGGTGGGTGTTCAGGATGACCGAAAGAAATTCTCCGGTGGAATATAAGTGCCGCAAATACGCACGAGAGTATCGGCGGCAGACCGCGCAGCCGCAATTTTCGTCGAGCGGCCGGGGATCGCGCGCGTACTGCGCGTTGCGAATCAGCACGCGCCCTTGCGACGTATACAGACACCCGTGGCGCGCGCTGCGCGTGGGAAGCACGCAGTCCATCATGTCCACACCCAACGCCACGTAATCCACGATTTGTTCGGGCTTGCCGACGCCCATCAAGTAGCGCGGCTTTTCCGCAGGAAGCTCCGACGCCGCCGCTTGCGTCATCTCGCATGTAACGAAATGCGATTCGCCAACAGCAAGCCCGCCGATCGCGTAGCCGGGAAAATTCAGATCCACGAGCGCCGCGGCGTTTTCGCGGCGCAGATGCGCGTGCGTGCCACCCTGCACGATCCCGAAAACCATCTGCCGCTCCGCATCGCCGTGCTGCTGAAAATAATCGCGCGAACGCTGCGCCCAATCGAAAGTCCGTGCCGCCGCCTGCCGCGCGCACGCCTCCGATGAGGGCGCTTCAATGCATTCGTCCAAAACCATGCAGATGTCCGATCCCAGCGCGATCTGAATTTCCAGCGCCTTTTCCGGCGAAAGAAATTGTTGCGAACCGTCGAGATGCGAGCGGAACGTGACGCCCTCGTCCGTAATTTTCCGCAGCGCGCTCAGGCTGAAAACCTGATACCCGCCGGAGTCGGTAAGAATCGCGCGCGGCCAGGACATGAATTGGTGCAGCCCGCCCATTTCCCGGATCAGTTGGTGGCCGGGGCGGAGAAAAAGGTGATAGGTGTTGGAGAGCAGAATCTGTACGCCGAGTTCTTCGAGATCTTCTTGCGTCTGGCCCTTGACCGTGGCGGCCGTGCCCACCGGCATGAACGCGGGCGTGTCGATCGTGCCATGCGGCGTAGTCAGCCGCCCCAAACGCGCGCCGGTCGGATCGGTGGCGAGAACCTCGAAGCGAAATCCCATCCGCAGAAGTGTATCAGGAGAATGCCGCGGCGGCCGCCGTAGCGCCCACCTTCACGAGCACATATATAAACCAGATGGCGAAAATGTAAGCAAACGCCTTCCCGAACGAAAACTTCTTCGGCGCCGCCGCGCTATAGCCGATCGCCAGCAGCGACATGGTCCAAAACGAGAACACGTCCAAAGCAGACAGGAGTGCCATCTGCCATCGCGGAGCATCGCTCGATAAGAATACTCCGGCGTTGGACGCCACGATGTTCTGCAAGTCGACCGTGGCAGGATCCTTTAAATACAAGATCACGATCCCGAGCACGCCCGAAATGATCAGCGGCGTCAGTGCATAGGAAACGATGCCGAGCGACGTCTTGAATTTAACTTGCGTGCCGCCGATCAAATTGAACACCCCAAGAAAAATCGCCGCGAGAACGACAACCTCGATAAACGGCACAATGGCCGCACTCGCGTAACCGGCTATCGGACCGATTTTCTTCTGAGTTTGAATCGCCTGTTGCTGTTGCTGCTGCGTCAACTGCTGAAAGCGAGATGAAGCCTGATCTTGCCTCTGGAAATAGCTTTCCCAGCCGCCCCGTTTGGTGAAAATCGCAACGACCGTCAACGAGAGCAACACAATCAGAATGACCGGCGGCAGCCAGGTAGGTTTCCGGACGATCGACCGAAAGGTCTCGCTCGGTGAAAACAGAACCCCCAAAATACGGGCGATCGGATTCGATTCCGATTCCGGCGTTTGCGCCGGAGGCATGCTCGTGGTAGCCATATCTCCTCCCGTTCGGGGGAATAGGGATGGCTTGCTAGCCGATTCTACGCGCGCGACGCGGGGAATGTTACACGGAGTTTTTGGCTAGCGGGTGAGCACTCGGGTGACCGTGGGAGAGACCAACTCGTAGCGGATACCCCGCCAGCGCGTCCTCCGGCTAAGCAGCGAGGCGATGAAGTTCCACGCAAATAGAAACGGAACCACGGCGCCAGCGCCGTCCACGCCCAGCTCCACTGATTGAGCTGCGATTTCCATTCCGGCAGCAGCTCGCCGACGGCGATCGTGCGAATCGCCCCTTTCATCGCCGCCAGGAGCGGAACCACCAAAGCCGTGAGCAGCAAGTTGAACCACGGATCGCCGGTGGACATGCAGGCCAAAATCACGAAGGCGGCATAGATCAGCGTCACGCAATAGCTCAGGTGCGCGATCATACCCATCATCCAGCGCTTCGGCGAATAGACGCGCGTCAGCAAAATCTGCCGGTTCGTGAATTCCAGGAGACTCGCGCCCGTCCAGGGATGCGGCGTGGCGGCCAGGCATTCGGGGCAAAAGACGATCGATTTGCCGGACGCTTCGAGCGCATTCGTAAGCGCGAAATCGTCGCTCACCGCGCCATTCCACGACTCGAGCACATTCGCCTCGTCGAAGGTCTTGCGCCGAATCGCCGTTCCTCCGCCCCAGCAGAAATTCTCGCGCGGCCGGCCGAGAAGCGTGGCCACCGACGCGTTCCAGGTGGACGCCAGCGCGCTGGCGAAGCCTCCCTCGCCAATGCGGCGGCTGGGAATGATCCAGCGATAGGTCGTGGTCGCACCGATGCGCGCGTCCTGCAGCGGGGCGACGAGCTTGCTCAGCCAGTTGCGACCGAGCCGCACGTCCGTATCGACGAAAACCAGGGCCTCGAATTTTTCCGGCAGCGATTCCACCGCGCGGCGCAGGTTGTAGACTTTCTCGCCGCAGTCTTGCGGAGGACCGGCAATGACGATATGCACCGGCCGCTGGCTCGCCGCCTTCACGCGCTCCACGATTTTCAGCGCGGGATCGAGGCTGGTGGCCAGCGAAAAGAAGATTTCATAGTTCGCGTAGTCGAAACGCGTGAGCGCGGCAAGATTTTCTTCCAGGCCCGGCTCGGTGCCCTTGCACGGGCAGATCACCGCGGCCACGGGTGCGTAGAATCCCGCGTGCGAGCCAAGCCGCTTGCGCACCATCTGATACCAGCTGAAACCGTCCCAGAGCGAGTAACACCCCAGGGCTATTTGCACCACGATCAGTATGTAGAAAGAGGTCAACCACGAGCCGAGCATAGCAAATTCGAGCCGGGCGGGCGGTTCCGGCAAACGTCGAGTTTTCTAAACTGCACGGGTGGGCTCGGCCGCGAGGTCAATTGGAACGCTTGCGGGAAAACACCAATCGCAGCACGCGATCCGCGGCTTCCTGAAGCTCCAGCTCGAACTTGCTGGCGTCGCGCCGCGCCTGGTCCATCATCGAAGGATCGAGCAGCAGCCCCACGCGATCGACGAACGGCCCCGAAATGGAAAGCCGCCGGTTTATCGCGGCGGCCCGGCGAGGCTCGTGCACGCTTAACTTTTCGTAGAAGCCCAAGTCGCTCCAGAATTCCTCGGCTTCATCGTCCGTCCACTGCAGCGCGTGCCCCAGAGCGACGAAAAATTCCTCGCGAAATAGATCGAGAAACGGAATGGCCAATTCGAGATCGGGCTGCTTCTTTCGCTTGGCGCTTCGCGCCGCCTTTTCGCCCTTCTGCGGCTTCCTGCGCTGCTTTGTCCCGCGAACGGCGACGCTTACCTTCAGCCGCGCCGGCAGCGCCGCTTCGATCCGCAGCACCATGGCCAAAATCGCCTCCCGGCGGATTCTGGAGAGCTGTTCGCGATAGAGATACGGATGATCGGCGCGTCCCGGCCGCCGGTGCTCGGCCGCGTACATATCGAGAAATCGCGCCACCATCTCATGGCGGTCCAGCGTGGCGAGCAGCAGGCTCGCCGCTTCGCGCGCGCGCACCACCAGTTCTCGGGGACGGTAAGGCATCGAAACTTAGCTGTACGCGATTGCGCCGCGCGCCGCAACTGGAAACCACGCTCCGTGCCCAGAAGTGAAAAAGGCCCGGACTCTTCATCCGGGCCTTTTCCGTTTTCTGGTTTTTCGGCTCAGCCGCTATTCGCAACCGAGCGCATCGGCTTTAGTGAACGGGACTCGTGAACGGCCGATCCTCGCCGCGCGGACCGCCCTTCGCTGGCCGGGCAGGCTCCTCGAACTTGCCGAGGGCAATTTCGAGGACCTGATCGACGCTGCGCACGAAGTGGATCTTCACGTTTTCGAGCACTTCGGCCGGAAGATCTTCCTTCACGTTCGGCTCGTTTTCCGAAGGCAGGATCACCTCGCGGATTCCCGCGCGCTTGGCGCCCAGCACCTTCTCCTTCACGCCGCCGATCGGCAGCACCACGCCGGTGAGCGAGATTTCTCCCGTCATCGCCACGCGTGGCCGCACCGGCCGCCCGGTCAGCAGGCTCACCAGCGCGGTGACCATGGCGATGCCCGCCGATGGCCCGTCCTTCGGGATCGCTCCCGACGGCACGTGAATGTGCAAGTCGTACTTGCGGAAGAAGTCCGGATCGATGCCGTAGCGATCGGAGTTCGCGCGCACCCAGGTCAATGCGGCGCGCATGGACTCCTGCATCACCTCGCCCAGATGCCCGGTCATGGTGAACTGCTTCCCGCCGCGCATCTTGCTGGCTTCGATGAAGACGATGTCGCCGCCCACCGGCGTCCACACCAGCCCCACCGAAACGCCCGGCTTCGTCACGCGCTCCTCCACCTCGTGTTCGAGCCGGAACTTCGGCACGCCCAGCACTTCGCGGATCACGTCGGTCGTGACCGTCAGCTTATCGGTCTTGCCTTCCGCCATGCGCCGCGCCTGCTTGCGAACGAGCGTGGCGATTTCGCGTTCGAGGTTGCGCACTCCCGCTTCACGCGTGTAGTGGTGAATCAGGTCGTGCAACGCCTCGTCCGTGAACTCGATCTGCTCGCCCAGCTGGAGCCCGTGTTCCTTGGCCTGCCGCGGAATCAAGAAGCGGTTCGCGATCTGGACCTTTTCGACCTCCGTGTAGCCCGGAAGCTCGATAATTTCCATGCGGTCGCGCAACGGCTCCGGAATCGGATCGAGCCAGTTCGCGGTCATCACGAAGAGAACCTTCGACAGATCGAACGGCACGTCCAAATAATGATCGCGGAACGTAGAGTTCTGCTGCGGGTCGAGCACTTCCATCAGCGCCGCCGAGGGATCGCCGCGGAAGTCGCGCCCGAGCTTGTCCACCTCGTCGAGCATCAGGACCGGGTCCATGGTCTCGGCGCGGCGAATGCCCTGGATGATCTGTCCGGGCAATGCTCCGATGTACGTGCGCCGGTGTCCGCGAATCTCGGCCTCGTCGTGCATGCCGCCGAGCGAGATGCGCACGAACTTGCGCCCCGTCGCGCGGGCGATCGATTGCCCGAGCGATGTTTTGCCCACGCCGGGAGGCCCGACGAAGCAAAGAATCGGCCCTTTCATTCCGGGCTGAATCTTCTTTACCGCCAGGTAATCGAGCAGGCGCTGCTTCACCTTTTCGAGATCGTAGTGGTCTTCATCGAGAATGGCCTGGGCCTTCGCGATGTCGATTTCCTGCTCGCTGGTGGCCGAAGTTTTGTTCCACGGCAGCGCGGTCATCCATTCCAGGTACGTCCGCGAAACCATGTACTCAGCCGAAGCGGGCGTCATCTTGGAAAGGCGCTTGAGTTCCCGCTCGCATTCCTTTTTGGCCTCGGCGGACATCCCGGATTCTTCGAGCTTCTTGCGAAGTTCTTCGACTTCCGATTGTCCGTCGTCGGATTCGCCCAATTCCTTCTGAATGGCTTTCATCTGCTCGCGCAGCAAAAACTCACGCTGGCTCTGGCTCACCTGCTCCTGCACCTGCTCGTGAATCTTGTTGCGCAGCTGCAAAACTTCCTTTTCTTTCGTCAGTTCACTGATCAGCGTTTCCAGGCGCTTGCGGACGTTGAACGTCTCGAGCAGTTCCTGTCGCACCATCGTGGTCAGCGACGGCAGCGTGGCGGCAACGAAGTCCGCCAGCCGCGACGCCGATTCGATGTTCATCGCCTCGGTCTGCAAATCGTCGGAAAGCTGCGGCGAACGCGCCACCACCTCCCGGAAGAGTTCCTGCACGTTGCGTTCGAGCGCGGTCAATTCGGCGTCGCGCTGGTCTTCAACATCCGGCTCCAGCTGCACGCGAGCCCGCAAGAACGGCTTTAGGCCGATCACTTCCGGTACACGAATCCTCTGCAGGCCTTCGAGAAACGCGACCACGTTTCCGTTGGGCATTCGCACCATTTTATGGACCTTCGCAAGCGTGCCCACAGAATGGAGGTCCGATCCCGTGGGCGCCTCAACCCGCGGATCGAGCTGGGCGACCACACCCAGCAGTTTCTCCTGCCCCTCCAAAGAATCGAGCAGCGCGAGCGAACTCTCGCGGCCCACCGGCAGCGGCATTACCGCCCCCGGGAACAGCACCGTATCCCTGACGGGAAGCACCGGTAGTTCTTCAGGAATTTGTCTAGTTGCCGTCACAATGACCCCCTTGACCGACCCTACCCAAGGCGTCGGGGTAAAACCAGCCCCAGACAGCTGTATCGGCTGCCTGAAGAGTTAGATGCGGAATAGGGGAAAAGGATTTATATCCATTCGCATGTCGCTATTAACAAATGTGAGCCTACACGACTAAAGATTGAAATACAAGCCCAAAGAGATCCGACCAAAGCGCAATGCGCACACCTGCTAAGCGTTTTAGCACAAGCAAGTTAGATCTTTTCACGATGGCTTTTCAGTGCGCTGCCTCACAAATTGCAAGGCATCCTCGCGTGATGTCACGCTGCCACTCAGTTGCGCTTCCTCTACCGCGTCCAGGAGGCTTTTGAACTCTGGCCCGGGCATAAGTCCTAGTGCAATCAAGTCATTACCTGAAATCAACCGGGGGGGCCGCACTTGCTCGGGAGGCGTCTCTTCCAGAAAACGGCGAACGAATTCGTAGTTCTCCAGGTGCCCGTGGCTCGACGAGCAATCCAAACGGTGCAGCTCCAGGTGTTCGTCGAAATCTCCAAGCCTGACGAAACGCTTCAGCGTCGCCGGCTTCATCTGAAGGGCGTCCTTGAACCGCATGTGGTTGGCCACCAGCGCGGCGACCTGCGCAGTGTCGTCGTTTGAAAACCGAAAGCGGCGGCAAATATCTTCTGCCATGCGCGTTCCAACCTCCGCATGCCCGTCGAACCGGATTCGGCCGTCCGGACCATCGGGAGGCGTGAACGTCGGCGGCTTGCCCACGTCGTGCAGCAGCACGCCCCACGCCAGCGTCGGCGAGCATCCAGCAGGTAACTTCTCCACCATCCGAAGTGTGTGAATCCAGACGTCGCCCTCCGGATGAAATTGCGGCGGCTGTTCCACGCCTTTCATCCGCGCGATTTCCGGCAAAAGCTCGGGCAAGAGTCTGGTCTCGTCCAGCAGCTCGAAGCCGCGGCGAGCCGATCCTTCGGTGAGCAGCTTCGTGAGTTCGTCGCGCAGCCGCTCGGGAGATACTTGATGAATTTCCGAAGCCAATTTCGAAATCGCAGCGAACGTGTTCGCCTCAATCGCATAGCCGAAGCGAGCGGCAAAACGCACCGCGCGGGCCATCCGCAGCTTGTCTTCGCGAAAGCGGTCTTCGGCGCGCCCGATCGCGCGAATGATTCCCGCTTTCAGGTCGTCCCGGCCGCCCACGTAATCAAGCACCTGCCCGTTAGCCGGGTCGAGCAGCAGCGCATTGATCGTGAAGTCGCGCCGCTTCACATCCTCCTGCGGTGAAGACGTGTACACCACGCGATCCGGATGGCGCCCATCGGAATAGCCGATATCGCACCGGAACGTGGCTACTTCCACCTGCGGCGATTCCGCTTCGCGGGAATCTTCGAGAATAATGATGACCCCGAACTGCGCGCCCACCGCCAAGCTGTGCGGAAATAGCTGCTGCACGCGGTCCGGCGTGGCATCCGTTGACACGTCGTAATCGGCGGGTTCCCGCTCGAGCAAAATGTCCCGCACGCAGCCGCCCACGAGAAACGCCTGGTGCCCCGATTCGCGCAACCGGCGGCAAATATTTTCGGCAAGCTGGCGCGCGGGATTCATTGCGGCCGCCTGCTCTCGGGCCGCCTGCGATTCCCGAGCGACCCGCCCAGCTGCAGCTTTTCGAATCCGAACTTATCGCGCAAGCGATCGGCCGTTTGCGCCAGGCGTTCCAGCTTTTCGCGGCGTCCCGGATCGAGCAAATCGAGTTGCTGCGATCCGTGCGAAAAGGACGAAAGCGCCACGCCCACCAGCCGGAGCATCGCCGTGCCGTTCCACGCGCGCGAGAACAGCTCGCGGACGGCATTCAAAACCACGGAATCGAGATCGGACGGCTCGGCCAGCGTTTGGCTGCGCGTGACGGTGGTGAAATCGGCGTAGCGCAGCGTCAGCGTCACGGTGCGCGCGTGCAACCCGGCATCCCGCAGTCGCTTTCCGGCCTTCTGGCAAAGAAAACTCAGCGTCGCATGCAACTGTTCGCGATCGCGGGTATCCTCGCCGAAGGTACGGTTATGCGAAATCGATTTCGGTTCGGCATCGACGAAAAACTCGTACGAATCGATTCCCCGCGCCTTGCGGTACAGCGCCGTGCCCCACCGGCCGAACTCCTGTTCCAACCGCTCGAGTGAAGCATTCTGCAATTGCGCCACCGTTTCGATTCCCAGCGCTTGCAATGCCGCTTCGGTCACCCTCCCGATTCCGGGAATCCGCCGCGCCACCAGCGGAGCAAGAAACGCGGCTTCGCTCCCGGCCGGAACCCACACCAGCCCTCGCGGCTTCGCTTGATCGCTCGCCACTTTCGCGACCAGCCGCGTGGCACCCAGCCCGCCCGAGCACGGCAGCCCCGTGGTGGCCGTAATTTCGCGTAGCAGCTTGTTTGCGGCGGCCAGCGGCGGCCCGTTCAGCCGCTCGGTCCCCGCCAGATCGAGATACGCCTCATCGATCGACGCCATCTCCACCACCGGCGAATATCTCCCGAGCACTGCGGCGACGCGATCGCTCCATCGCCCATAGAGATCGTAGTGCCCATCGAGGAAAACTGCGCTCGGGCAAAGCTTCGCGGCGGTCCGCAGCGGCATCGCGGAGTGAATTCCGAAGCGCCGCGCTTCATAGCTGGCCGAGCTTACGACGCCGCGCTGGTCGCGCTGCCCGCCCACCACAACCGGCAAGCCCTTCAGCTCCGGCCGCGCCAGCAGCTCGACCGAAACGAAAAACGCGTCCATATCGACATGCAGGATCGAAGCGGCGGATTCAGGCGAGGCTATCGGGAACGTTTCATGCTTGGCGCGGAATTGAGCCAGCTTCGGCATAAAGGCTTGCGCTTAGCGTATTGGCTGCGTTCCCTCCACGAGCCAGGCCCGGGGATGGTGCGTGAAACCAATGTGGCCATAGTAGTCCGCTGCAGCGGGGGCCGCGAGGAGAATGACCCGCGCACGTGCCCCGCCCGCTTGCTGAGTGCGCCGAATAAGTTCTTTCCCGATTCCGGACCGCTGATGCGAAACGCGGACAGCCAGGTCGGAGAGATACGTGGCGTAGCTGAAATCGGAGAGCCCACGAGAGATGCCAACGAGAAGCTCTCCGTCCCACGCGGTCACAACGACATTGGCATTCCTCAACATGGCCGCCATGCGCGGATGATCGTCGATCGGGCGCCGTTCTCCCAGTGTCGATTCGCGGTATAGGTCGATCACAGCGTCGAGGTCGAGGTCATTGCCCACGCGGTAGGTGATCACTGACGGCTCCTTTGATCCTGCTTCGGATCCGCGGTCTAGACGCGCTCGGCGGCAATCACGCGCGGAATGCCCGCAAGGTCGTTGGTGATGCTTACGTTGACCCACACGCGCTGCCGCGAAAGGATCGCGCGGACGGCGTCTGCGCAATTGTAGCCCAGTTCGAGGACCAGGACTCCCCGCGTGGACAGCAGCTCGGCAGCCTCTTCGATGAGGCGCCCGTAGAGTTCTATTCCCGTGGGCCCGCCGTAGAGCGCCGCCTCCGGCTCGTGGTCGCGCACCTCGCGCGGAAGTTCGTCGGCTTCGTTGCGCGCCACGTAGGGAGGATTGCTGACGATCAGATCGAATCGCTTCGAATCGCCCGCGGCAGATCGTGTTTCGTCCAAAAGGCTCTTCAGCAGGTCCATTTGCACGAAATGAATGCGATCGGCCACGCGATGGCGCTCGGCGTTGCGCCGCGCCACTTCGAGAGAGTCGGCGGAAATATCCGTGGCGACAATTTCCGCGTGCGGCAATTCGTGCGCCAGCGCCACGGCGATGCAGCCCGAGCCCGTGCCCACGTCCGCCACGCGCAGCGCGGGGCTGGGCTCGCCCGTGCGCATGTTGATCTTGATGCCGCGCTCCTCGCCCAGCCGTTCGAGCGCAGCCTCAATCACATGCTCCGTTTCCGGCCGGGGAATCAGCACGGCGGGCGTGACCTCGAATTCCAGCCCCCAGAACTCCTGCTTGCCCGTCAGGTACTGCGTTGGTTCGCCGGCGGCGCGCCGCGCCACCAGCGCAAGGTATTTTTCAGCCGCAGCCGCATCGAGAGACTCTTCCGGATGCGCGTAAATCCACGCGCGATCGCGCCCCAGCACATGCATCAGCAGAAGCTCGGCGGCAAGCGTCGACGATGCCACGTTCGCCCCACGCAGCCGCGCCATGCCTTCCTTCAGCGCGGACCGCACGTCCGCGGGCATCGAATTCATAGGCGTCGAATTGGCTGCTGTCGCTGCCATTGAAAACTCAAGCGGTGAACTGCTTACGCCGCGGTCAGCTCCTGCTTCAGCCGCTCGGATTCGTAGTGCGTCACCAGCGCATCCACCAGCGTCCCAAGCTTTCCGTCCATCACGTCCGTGAGCTGGTGCAGCGTCAAATTGACGCGGTGGTCCGTGACGCGGTTCTGCGGAAAATTGTACGTGCGGATTTTTTCGGAGCGGTCGCCGGTCTTGATTTGCCCGCGGCGCTCGGCCGCCTGCGCCTCATGCTGCTTTTCCTGCTCCATCTCATACAGGCGCGACCGCAGCACGCGCATCGCTTTGGCGCGATTCTTGATCTGCGATTTTTCGTCCTGCTGCGACACCACCAGCCCGGAAGGAAGATGCGTGATGCGCACCGCCGAATACGTGGTGTTCACCGATTGCCCGCCGGGCCCGGACGAGCAAAACGTATCGACGCGCAGATCCTTCGGGTCGATCTTGATATCGATTTCTTCCGCCTCCGGCAGAACGGCCACCGTGGCGGCCGACGTGTGAATGCGCCCCTGCTGCTCCGTTGCTGGCACGCGCTGCACACGATGCACTCCGCTTTCGTACTTGAGCCGCGAATACACCTTGTGCCCCTGAATCGACGCGACGATTTCCTTCACGCCGCCAATCGGCGATGGCGAACTCTCCAGCACTTCCACGCGCCAGCCCTGCGTCTCGGCGTAGCGCGAGTACATGCGGAAAAGCTCGGCGGCAAAGAGCGAAGCTTCGTCGCCACCCGTGCCCGCCCGAATTTCCAGGATGACGTTCTTCTCGTCGTTGGGGTCTTTCGGCACTAGCAACAGCTTTACCTCGCGTTCCACGATCTCGCGGCGCGATTCGAGCGAGCGCAGCTCGTCGTGCGCCAGCTCCTTCATGTCCGGGTCGTCGGCTTCGGCGAGCAGGTGCTTCGAGTCCTCAATTCCCTTCTCGATTTCTTTCCACTCGCGGTACTTATTCACGATTTCGGCGAGCTCGGAATGCGTCTTCGCCAGCTTCTGAAAGCGCGCAGCGTCTTCGTGAATTTCGGGCGAGGAAAGCTCGCGCGTCATCTCTTCATAGCGCGATTCGATCTCGTCAAGTTTTGCAAACAGCGTCGCATTCGACATGGCAAGGCCTCAGGAAAGCCAACTACGCAAATTGGATGCGGAAACAGAATTCCGGGTATCGGCAGCGCCCCATGCGGGCGGGAGACAATCGGCAGCTAATAGAACGCGGCGAACATAAGAGCCAGCAGCTGAACTACTGAGTTAAGGATAGCGGGTAGCGAGCCGGGCGTCAAACTGCGCGCTATCGTGGAAGAGCCCTGTCACATGATATCCCCCTGGCGAGGTTGAAATGCATCAGCCCTGCCCTTCCGCGCCGTGCGTGAGCACTTAGCACCCCGCGCGGTTAGGATCTGGACGCAGACGGAAGATGCGCCTTGCTCCTCCGTACCTCCAGTGTTACTTTGCCCCACTCGCACGTGCCAGCGCGCTTTGCGATGTGGCACTATGGAGGGCCATTCAAGTCCCATTCGAGGCCCCTTCGAGGAAAAGATTGGCCACTAATCTCCAGAAACCGGCCGCACAGTCCGGGGGATTTCAACCCTACGTCGGGGCGAGCGAAACGCTCCCCGAATTTACGCTGCGCGCCGTCGTGCTGGGCGCGCTCTTCGGGATTCTGTTCGGCGCGGTTTCCGTGTACGTGGGCCTGCGCGCCGGACTCACCGTTTCGGCCTCGATTCCCATCGCCGTTCTGTCCATCAGCATCCTGCGCGCGTTCGGCCGTTCGTCCATTCTCGAAAACAACATCGTGCAGACCACCGGTTCGGCGGGCGAATCGGTGGCCGCCGGGGTGATCTTCACGCTTCCGGCGCTGATTTTCCTGGGCTTTTCGCTCAACACCGAATACTGGCGTATTTTCTTCCTCGCGCTGCTGGGCGGCACGCTGGGCGTGCTGTTCATGATTCCGCTGCGGCGCCAGCTCATCGTCAAAGAGCACGGCAACCTCACCTTCCCCGAGGGCACCGCCTGCGCCGACGTGCTGATTGCCGGCGAACGCGGCGGATCGTTCGCAGGTCGCGTCTTTTGGGGCCTCGGCCTGGGCGGCGTGTACACCTTCTGCATGAACACGTTCGGCCTCTGGCCGGGCCAGCCGGAGTATCAGCCCAAATGGCTGCCCGGCGCGTCGTTCCGTGCCGCGATCACTTCCGAATATCTCGGCGTCGGCTACATCATCGGCCCGCGCGTGGCGGGGACGCTTTTCGCCGGCGGCGTCATCTCCTGGCTGGTGCTGATGCCCGCCATCCGCTTTTTCGGTTCGCTCTCGCCCAATGCGCCGCTCTATCCCAGCACCGTCCCCATCCCGCAGATGACTCCGGACATGCTCTGGTCCGCTTACATCCGGCCCATGGGCGCCGGCGCCGTGGCGGCGTCCGGCTTGATTACGCTGATCAAGACCATGCCGACGATCTTCTCGGCGCTGAGCGCGGGATTGAAAGACGTGCGCGCGAAACAAGCGGCGCTGACCGAAACGCTCCGCACCGAGCGCGATCTTTCGATGCGCTTCGTCCTCATCGGTTCAGCCGTGATCGTCGTGATGATGTGGGCGCTGCTCAAATTCAAACCCATTCCCGGCGCGGAGACGGGCATCGTTTCAAACCTGATCGCCGCGATTTTCGTGGTGGTCTTCGGATTTTTGTTTGTCACGGTAGCTTCGCGCATCAGCGGCCTGATCGGAAATTCCTCGAATCCGGTCAGCGGCATGACCATCGCCACGCTGATGGCCACCTGCGCCATGTTTTTGGTGATGCACTGGACGGCGAACTCCTACGCCGCGCTGGCGCTCACCATCGGCGGCGTGGTCTGCATTGCGGCGGCAATCGCCGGAGCCACTTCGCAGGATTTGAAAACCGGTTTCCTCGTCGGCGCCACGCCCTACTCGCAGCAGATCGCCCTGGTCGTTGGCGTGGCCGTTTCGGCGCTGGCCGTCGGCGGCACGCTGATCCTGATGAACGTAGGCCTCGCGCAGTACAAGCCGATGCACATGGCGCTCGATATCCAGCACCTGCCCGAAGGCGTCGAGCGGCAGTCGAACAACTACGTTTACGACGGCAAGACCTACGTGCTGGTGAACGCCATCGGCTCGAATGTGATTCCCGACGGCAAATATCTCTACGATCCCAGTACGCACGAAATCGAAATCCAGTGGGTGCAGGGAATCGGCAGCGAGCAGGCGGCCGCTCCGCAGGCGCGATTAATGGCCACGGTCATCAGCGGCATCCTGAACCGCCGCCTGCCCTGGCATCTTGTATTTCTCGGAGTTTTTCTCGTGATCGCCATCGAGCTGCTCGGCATTCGCTCGCTGCCCTTCGCGGTGGGTTCGTACCTTTCAATTGCGACAACGATGACGATGTTTGCCGGCGGCGTGGTGCGCTGGCTCGCCGAACGTGGCGAAGAAAAGAAGAGCGATGCTGAAAGCGAGGTCAGCCCCGGCTCGCTTTACGCCAGCGGATTGATCGCGGCGGGCGGCGTGTTCGGCCTGCTCGCCATCGTCATCAACCTGCTGCAGGATCCCGAACTCAGCAAACGCTTGCCGCACTGGCTGGTGGCGCTGCTTCATCTTCCGTGGCCGGCGAGCCTATTTGCGATGGGCGCGCGCTTCTTCCCGCATCTGAGCCAGAAACCGGAAGTCGGCGTCGCCGTGTTCGTTCTGCTGGCCATCACGCTCTTCATTGCCGCGCGCAAAAAGCTGAGCCAGTCGTAGCCGGAGCAGAAACTAGTGACGGTGACCTACTTGCGGCCAACTGGCCGCGTCACTCTATCGCGTCCCGCAGTTTGTACAAGGAAGCTAGGTACGTGCCTGTATTTTGCAGAAGGTATATCGGCGTCACGATTAGGGAAATCGTACCCCACGGCCCCAGCAGGAGATTCTTGCCTTGAAATTCCCAAAATTTGCGGTGGATGCAAGACTTGCAGAGCTCGCCGCTCAGTGAGTACGTCCGCCGCGCCAGCAACATGCCCACGTTCCGGTAAAAGGAGACCACCCTTGTTACGCGCATTTGCCCGCAGCCCTGGCACCGGTTCATTGCGCCGATTGTCGCGGTAGCCGACACAGGTCACCTTTTCGGAAAAAGGAATATAATTACCCACACGTTATCATACGAATGCGTAAAAGTAAACTACGAAGAGATTCGTGGCGCCACCCTTGCATGTATGCCGAAGCGTCGAACCGCGCGGTGCCGCCTCCCTGCTACTTCGCTTCGCGCAAAAAGCGCGCGGACTCTTCCGGCGGAGTGGGATTGATGTAGAAGCCGGTGCCCCATTCGAATCCCGCCACTTTGGTGAGTTTCGGCATCACTTCGATGTGCCAGTGATAGTGATCGTTGATCTCTTCGCCGATCGGAGAGGTGTGCACCACGAAGTTGTACGAAGGCCGCAGCAACGCCGAATCCAAGCGCGTCAGGAACTGATTCATCATTTTGGCGAGGCTCTGGTAGTACGGCGCGGGCATGTTTTCGAACGCAGAGCTATGCAGTCGTGGCAGAATCCAGGTCTCGAACGGGAATCGCGGCGCGTAAGGCGCAAGGGCGATGAAATGATCGTCCATCTGAATCACTCGCGACTCGGTTTCCATCTCCTGCCGGATCATGTCGCAAAAAATGCAGCGCTCTTTTTCGTCGTAGTAGCGCTTGGAATTATCGACCTCTTCGCGCACGCGCTTGGGAACGATCGGCAGCGCAATCAATTGCGAGTGCGTGTGCTCCAGACTCGCGCCGGCAGCCTCGCCGTGGTTTTTGAACAGCAGCACGTAGCGGAAGCGGCGGTCGTTCTTCAGGTCGAGCATGCGGTCGCGAAAGGCCCACAAAGTCTCCTCGACCGATTTCACCGGCATGGTCGCGAGCGTCTGAGAATGGTCGGCCGTTTCGACGATCACTTCATGCGCGCCTACGCCGTTCATGCGGTCGAAAAGCCCTTCACCCTCGCGGTCGAGTCCGCCCTCGATCCCCAGCGCGGGAAACTTGTTGGGAACCACGCGCAGCGACCATCCCGGCGTGTTTCGTCCGGAGCCGTTGCGTCCGTACGCCAGAATTTCTGGAGGGGTTTTCCCTTCGTTGCCGGGACAAAACGGGCATAACCCGACGCCCTTGATCTGCACGCTTTCGCGGACAAAATCGGTGGGGCGCTTCAAGCGATCCGTGGAAATAATCACCCAGCGGCCCGTAATCGGGTCTCTGCGAAGTTCCGGCAACTCGTTCTCCTTCCCCCAACGCGCCGGCTCCCCGCCGGCGCGCTTACCACGACTACGATCTTACGCTTCTATTCCCGCGAAGAATCGTTCAGTGGCCGTTTTGCGGGCTGGAAGTAAACGCGCCCTTGTGCAGCCGCAACACCGGCCGCGCGCCGGGACACGTTTCAATCGCCACCACGTCGAAACGGTGCGGGACGCCATCCAGTTTTCGCGCGCGGAGAAATTGTCCCGCCATGCGAGCTAGGTGGCGTTCCTTTTCCGCATTGACGGCTTCTTCCGGCCGCGGCTGCTCCGGCCCATTGGCCGCACGAGTGGACGCGCGGGTCTTCACTTCCACGAACGCCAGCACGGGACCATCGTAGCCGATCATGTCGATTTCGCCCTTCAGTCCCGGCGCCCTGTAGTTGCGCGCCACCATCACGTAGCGATGGCGGCGGAGATACCAGTAGGCGTACGTCTCGCCGCGGACTCCGGTGCGGCGAGCGCGCAGGCGCGATTCCATCTGCGTGGACGATTCCGCCTGCGGCTCGGTCAATCCTTTGCGTGCCGCGAAATTCACCATCGCGAACATCAAACGCGCGATCAAGGCAGTCTCTTCTCGCGTTTCCGGCGCTACACCGATTGTTCGACTTCGGAAATGCACGCATCGAGAGTGCGCACCGCGAATTCCGCCTGTTCTTCGTCGATCATCAGCGGCGGCGCCAGGCGCAGCGTGTTTTCCCCCGCGCCCAAAACGAGCAGACCCTTCTGAAACGCGGCCTGGATCACCCGGCTCCGCAAGTCCGGCGCGCGCTCTTTCGTTTTCTGGTCGCGAACGAATTCGATGCCGACCATCAAGCCTCTTCCGCGCACGTCTCCGACGATTTTATGGCGCTCGCGCCAGCCAGCGGTCCGCCGGAAAATGAACTCGCCCACGCGCGCGGCGTTGGCGATCAGTTCCCGCTGCAGCAGGTCGAGCGTGGCGAGAGACGCCGCAACCGCAACCGGATTGCCGCCAAACGTGGACGCGTGCGCGCCCGGTTTCCAGTCCATCACGTCGGCCTTCGCGATCACCGCGCTCAGCGGCATGCCCGAAGCGATGCCTTTGGCCGTGCAAATCATGTCCGGCTCGATTCCCGCGTGATCGGAGGCCCACCATTTCCCGGTGCGGCCCATTCCGGACTGCACTTCATCGGCCACCAGCAAAATGCCGTGGCGCCGGCAAAGTTGTTCGAGGCCTTGCAGGAATTCCGCCGGCGCCACCACGTAACCGCCTTCGCCTTGAATCGGCTCGACGAAAATGGCGGCCACGTCTTCCGGATCCACGAGCCGCTTGAAAAGTTCGCGTTCGATATGCGCGAGCGCATCCGCCGCGGCATGTTCCGGACGAACACCGTAGGCGCCGCGGTAGGCATCCGGATACGGAGTGTGAAACACGCCGGCCAGCAGCGAGCCGAACTGCTTGCGCTGGACGGCTTTGCTCGCCGTGAGCGAGAGCGAGCCGAACGTGCGGCCGTGAAAGCACCCATTGAACGCGATAAATTTGTCGCGCCGCGTGTGATAGCGCGCCAGCTTCATGGCCGCTTCGATCGCTTCCGTGCCGGAGTTGCCAAAGTAGACGCGCTTGGGACTTTTCCCCGGCGCGATCGCAGCGAGCTTTTCAGCCAATTCCACCATGGACGGGTAGTAAAAATCCGTCCCGGACATGTGAATCAATTCCGATGCCTGCTTTTGAATCGCGGCGACGACCTGCGGATGGCAATGGCCGGTGGCGACCACGGCGATGCCGGCGGCGAAATCGAGGAAGGTGTTGCCGTCGACGTCTTCGACAATGGCGCCGCGGCCGGTTTTGGCGACCAGCGGATAATCGCGGGTGTAGGACGGCGAGATGACGCGGCGGTCGCGCTCGACGATCTCACTTGCTTTCGGGCCCGGCAACGGCGTGATCAGGTGCGGAAGCTTGGAAAGCTTTTTCTCGGCAGTTTGCATGATTTCCTCCGGCATTGATTTTTCAGGCGCGCGGGGCGCTAAGCGCCGCCCGACGCAGGGCCGAGGAAAACCGATCAATCAACCCCGAAAAGGTTCGGGCGCTCGCGGGAGGGCTGGATGTGGCACAGACTGATGCTTGCCGCGGAAAGTTTCATTTGTACTTCCACCGGACACTGCCGTCTTTCGTATCTTCCACGAGGATACCAGAATCGGAGAGCTGTTGGCGTATCTCGTCGGAGCGTTTGAAGTCCCGGCGGCTCTTGGCGGCGATTCGCTCCGCGATGAGGGCTTCGATCTGCGCGGGCTGCATTTGAGGTGTGGCAGCGGCGATGCCGAGGCCGCGGAGCTTTTCGTCATCGTCATCGACGAGCAGGGCGAGAACGGTGTCGAATTTTTCCATGGCGGCGACGGCGCGGGGCGCGTCCTGCTGCAGGAATTCGCGGCGGTCCATGGCGGCATTCACGTCGCGAACGAGATCGAAGATGGCGGCGAGCGCGCGAGCGGTGTTCACGTCGTCGGCCAGCCCGGCGTCGAAATCCGCTTCGGCTTTCTCGATGCGCTTGTGCACTTCGGGATTCGAACCGGCGGCGAACTGCTCGGTCTTGAGGCGCGCGACGAAATTGCGCAGCCGCTCGACGGAATTTTTGGCCTGCAGCAATCCATCCTCGGTGAAATTCAGCTGGCGGCGATACGGGACGGAGAGCAGCAGGAAGCGAATCGTGGACGGCTTGTGGCCCTTGGCGAACAGATCGCGCAGCGTGTAGAAGTTGCCGAGCGATTTGGACATCTTCTGCCCGTTGATGATCAGGTGTTCGGCGTGCAGCCAGGTGCGCACAAAGGGCTTGCCGGTGGCGGACTCGCTCTGCGCGATTTCGTTTTCGTGGTGCGGGAAGGCGAGGTCGACGCCGCCGGTGTGAATGTCGATGGTGTCGCCCAGATATTTCATGGCCATGGCGGAGCATTCGATGTGCCAGCCGGGACGCCCGGGGCCGATAGCCGTCTCCCAGAAATGCTCGCCGGGCTTGGGCGATTTCCACAGCGCGAAGTCGCGCGCGTCGTCTTTTTCGTACTGATCCACGTCCACGCGCGCTCCGGCTTGCATCCCGCTCACGTCGATTTTGGAAAGCTTGCCGTACGCCGGGAATTTCGAGATGCGGAAGTAAATGGAGCCGTCGCTATGGTAGGTGAGGCCCTTGGCCTGCAGCTTTTCGATCAGCGCGACCATATCGTCGATGTGGTCGGTGGCGCGCACCAGCTCTTCGGGCATTTCGATGTGCAGCGCGTCGATATCTTCGAGAAACGCCTTGATGTACTTTTCGGTGTACTCGCGAATGGACACGCCGGCGGCGGCCGCATTGTGGATGATGCGGTCGTCCACGTCGGTGATGTTCATGACCTGCAAAACGCGCAGGCCGCGCAGGCGAAAGAAACGGCGCAGCACGTCCTGAAAGACGAACGTGCGGAAATTGCCGATGTGCGCGAAGGAATAGACGGTGGGGCCGCAGGTGTAGATGCGGACCTCGCCCGGATGGATAGGAGCCAGCGGTTCGACTTGGTTCGTGAGCGTGTTGTGGAGGAGTATCTCGGTCAATGTGGTCGCCGTCCGAAAAGGGTTATTGTAGCGGAGGGGGGAGGTTGCGGCAATGATGGTCAAGCGGCCAGGGGCAAAACAGCGCGCGGAACGTGCGCCGGGACGTTCCGGGTAGACGAGGTCTCCACTGAGTATTTTCAACAAGTTAGGGGCGATTCTACTCAAGTGACTGTTCCGGGTAACCACCCCAAAACGCGGAGCGTTTTGGGGGCCCCGGGTAAGAATGCAATGGCCAGGGCTTGCTGGCGAGTGGCTAGCGCGGCACGAATAACCGCTGGGGCAGGATGCACTGTTTGCGCTGCGAGTAGCAGGCGCGTCGACAAAACCTACTGCGTGCAGAGCGTTCACTGGGCTTCCCTCCTTTCCCGCTGCCGTAGGTCCGGCTTCGGCAAGCCACGCGCGCGCACGAATGGCGACGGACTCCTCGCGGTGTTTCGCGTTGCTGGCGGCGCCCGGCGGCTTCGGCGCCCGCAGCAAAAACAACCCAAGTTAGCATACTTTTGACATCCCGTCAACAGAAAACAAAATGACAGGGGAGAGTTCGGGGAGCCGGGCACGGCGGCGCTGGAGCTGATAGGGAGGAAAGTGCGCGCACTAATTGCGACGGAGCTGTCGGTCACACGTCGATGCCGATGGAGCGCATGAGGTCGAGCGCGTTGCTGGTGCGCACGACGCCGGGGCTGAGATGGTAATCGAAGAGCAGCTTGCCGTCTTCGATGCGATCCTCGAAGTGAAAATTGGCGGCGCGCGAACCGAGGTTGTCCGCAATGTCAGCAAGGGCCAGATCGTGGGTGGTGATCAGGCCGATGGCGCCGCGATCGACCAGGGTCTTGACGATCGTTTGCGCGCCGGAGCGGCGATCTTTCGAATTTGTGCCGCCAAGAAGCTCATCCAGCAAAAAAAGAACCGGCGACGGGCCGCCGGCGAGATCGATGGTCATCTTCACGCGCAGAATTTCGGCGTAGAAGCGGGAAATTCCTCCCTGCAAGGAATCGAGCACGCAGACGGAGGCGGCCACGCTAAGCGGCGAAAGGCGCAACTTGGCCGCGCGCACCGGAGCGCCGCACTGCGCGAGCACGGCGTTGATGCCCACGGCGCGCACGTAAGTGCTTTTGCCCGCCATGTTGGGGCCGCTGATAATCATCAGGCGAAGATCGCCGCCGAGCGAAATATCGTTGCGGACGACGCGGCTGGCCGGAATCAGCGGATGAGCGAAGGATTCGGCTTCGAAGCAAGGCACTTTATCAGCTATTGAGGGCGCGGTGAATTCCGGGAAGACGTCGGCGGGATGCTCGTAGGAATAGGCGGCGAACGAAGAAAGCGCCTCGATTTCGCCAATGGCAGTGACCCAGTCGCCCACGAACGCTCCGCACCTGGCCCGCCACGCTTCGATGGCGAAGCTGGTTAGCAGCGTGTACGAAAACACGAAGCGATCCATAAACAGAACGATCATGTTGCGGCCTGATTCGAGCCGTTCCACCAGTCGGGTCAGTCGCGAAACCGCCTGAGACGGCGCGATGCCGTGCGCGCGCAACGGCGCTTGCAAGTCGATCAATTTGGGCGCGGAGAATGTTTCGCGCTCGACGCGGGCCATGACGCTTGCGAGGAGCCGGAGGCCTTGGCACGCTTTCTCCGCACGCCCCGCGAATTCGCCCCAGCGCCGGAGCGCGCGGCCGATGATCGCATTCAGAACAGTAATCCCCAATGCGACGAAGAACAGTTGCTCAGAAAGCACGCGAGCTGACAACAGACCGATAGCAATCCAGGCGAGCCAACTGCAGACGCAGAGAACTCCGATTGCCGCCGTGACTACGCGCGTGAATGTGGATGCGACGAGCGGCTGGCCTTCGGCCCAAGCCACGAAGCGCTCGGGGCTCATTTCCGCGCGCACATGTTCGCCTAAAACCGCAAGATCCTCGCGGAGATCGAGGCGGTTGCGCAAATCGGCGATGGCGGCGTGCCGCGCGCGGACTTCTTCCGGCGAAGCGGGAGCCAGCAGCCAGTTCGCGAGCGTTTCCTCTCCCGCGCCGGTGCGAGCGTCGCAGAGGAGCTGGAACATGCCTCCATTTCCGAAGAGGTCGAGATCGCGAGCGTAGGGATGCGACTCGCTCGCAAAGCGCTCGCCGGTTACGCCCGTGCCGGCCCATTCATCGTGAATGCGTGCGAGTCCGCGTTTGTAAAAAAGCGTGGCGCGGGCGTTTCGCTCGATGGCGCGGATCACGCGCTCGTGCAGAACAGCGAGAAAGACGAACGCGGCCACCGGGAGAAAGATCCAGTAGAGCGAGATGCGGCTGGAAGTAACGATCCCAACGACGGCAGCGAGGCCCGCGATGAGCACGGACAACTTTGTGTATCCAACAAGTTTGTCCTGCTGCTGAAGGCGGGAGAGTTCGCCGCGCAAAACTTCCAGACGGTGGTGATACTCTGTCTCGGGAGCGCGCGAATTTGGATCGGAGGTTTCTGGCATAACGCGATGGCGAATTGCCGGGAAAACAAAGCCGCCGGGAACTTCGCAAGGCCGGTCGCGCGTAGAGTCTAGAAGAAACCGCGCAGCGCGACAACAGCAGCGGTAGCTGAGAGATGGGTATCCCAAAAGGGCCCCGTCCCGTTGTATCCATGTTGAGAGGGCAACTGTCCGGTTAGTCCGTGATCCAGAAGCAATCCCACAATGGATACCGCGAATCACGCATGGACGTTCCACAAGCGGACTTCGGTGGACCTTGGCGTACTCAGTATCTGGTTGCCGGCGGAGAAGAGACTTTTCGCAGACAACTCTCTAACCTTGAACGGTACGCAGGGAATCTCGCCAGAACAGAATGTCTGAAAAAAGAGACAGCGAGTGGGCTACGAAGTCGAAACCCAATTGCGGCGCTCAATAAAGGTTGGCGGTTCGTACGTATGTCCCGTTGCCAGCCGCTTTTCCTCGCGGCGTGTGGACCATAAAAGGAAGGGGCCAAGCAACGCGGCTGTGAGGCGGGATGCGATGGGGAATTCTTTCTCGACCGCGCGTCGCAGGTCGTGAATCTGCTCGCTCACGCTTCGATTGACTCTTCTGAACTCTCGCTCCATCACCCAGAGCGCCGCACTGTATACACTGCCGAGCTTCTTCGCTTGGCGTGCAAACCGCTCACGGACGCGAGGATCCGGGGAGTTTTTGTAGCGTTGCCAACCCTGGAGCATGGTCCGGCACATGCGATAAAGACTCGGTCCATTACGCTCGAAATCGCGCCAAAACGCCCAGTCCAGGAATTTCTTGGAATCGTCGCGGGAGATTGCGTCGTGCCGGAAGTTGAATTTGTACTGGCCATGGATGTCGGCGAGGTCAACATCTGTCAGCAGGCGACCCTGATCGGCAATTTCCCGGTAAAGCGGCGTGCCGGGAACAGGCGTGTAGAGCATGAACTGGTGGAAATCGGTCTGGTAGCTGACCGCTGATTCGATTTCCTCACCGATGTTTTCGGGCGTGTGGTGCTCCAGTCCGATAATCGTCGAGCCCTGCACTCGTATGCCGTGTTCGCGAAGTTCTGCAGTCAATTGCACGAGGTCCGCGTCCTGCAGCTTGCGATAGCCGGCCGCAGGAGATTCCAGGCCCATCCATACCCAGGAGATGCCGAGTTCGACGAGTTCCTGCATGGTGTATTTTCGAATTGCATTGGCAGAAGCAAAAATGGAAAGCTCCCAGCTCTTGCCTGCTTGTTTCATGCGCTCCAGCAGGCGCAGGGCACGCGCGCGGTAAAGCAAAAAGTTCTCGTCCATCACAAAGAAAGATTGCACGTCCAACTCGGATTCAATCCGGCACATCACCTCAAACAGCTCATCGCCAGTCTCGTAAAAGTTCACAAACTTTCCCTTGCCGCCAAAAAAAGCCGACGTGGTGCAAAAGTTGCATCCCATTGGGCAGCCTACCGACGGGATGATGGTGGCGGCCGTCCCGCCTTTGCGCTCAGGCAGACGCACGCCCATGATGCGCGTCTGCAAACCGGAAACGATGGCGGGATGGTGGACCGGCGCGTGCTCGTCCTCCCCCAGGTACCGGCGCATCCACGAAATTCCTTCTCCGCGCACAATGTAGTCGGCGTCGACCATCGCTTCCAGGCCGGGAATGGCGGCGACGTGTCCGCCCACCACGATCACCGAACCCGGTGATAGCTCTCGCACCATTCGGCACATCTCCCGGACCTTGCCAACGTTCGAGATAATCGAAGAGATACCAACGATGTCGTAGTGGTTCGCGCTCAATTCGCGGGCGAAGGCTTCGCGCGTGGGAAAATCCAGCAGGCTGCAGGGCGCCGAAATGTTCGCCTGGATCATCATGATCCCCCAGGAGCGATGAAACATGCGCAACGAGAAACTGCCTTGCGCGCGGGTGACCTGGTTGTGATACAGCTCCATTGGATTGATGGACCGGCTGCCGAACTCGTCGTCCTGCGCATAAGGCCCGAAGACCGAACTCAGCAGGACGCGAGCGTGATTTCGCTTTGGGTGAATTTGCATATGATTTATTCCTGTCTGCAGCATGCCCATCGACAAGGTTCTTTGGGGTGATCTAGGTCACACATTACAAAACTATTACACGCCACCAAAATAGATCGCTGAGAACAAAACTGCCTCCGAAGAGGAATTCGCTTGCGGCTCCATCTTGCGCAGATTCGCAGGACACCTGCCGATAAAGGGCGTTGCAGGAGGCTTGGGTGAATCGCCGGCGAATCGGACGTTTGGGTTCGCCTGTGCTGCGCGGTGATTTGAGCGGCATTTCGCCGTCCTGCGGAAATGAAGCGAAGCCAGCGCTGACGGAGATGGGTGGGAGTTCGCGATCCTCCGCAACGTGAAGGCAGACGCGGTGCCACCCAGTGATCGCAGTCACATCCTTACTGTTTTGGCTCGGAGTAGGCTCACCCCAATCGCCGCTTGAGGTGAGTCCAATTTCGGGAGAGCCACCATGAAACGATTCGTTTTGTTTGCGATCGGCCTCGTAGTGTTCCTAGGCGCAGCGCTGCCCGCTTCGGCGGACGATCTGATGCAGGCAGCCCAGAAGACCTTCAAACCCATTCCGTCCACCGTTCCCGCCGTGAAGGGCAACACGATCACGCGCGAGAAGGTCGAACTCGGCAAAATGCTGTTCTTCGATCCGCGGCTGTCCGCGAGCCAAATCATCAGCTGCAACAGCTGCCACAACCTGAGCACCGGCGGCGTGGATGCCGGGCCCACTTCGATCGGCCACCGCTGGCAAAAAGGACCGCGCCGCGCGCCGACGGTTTTCGACGCGGTCTTCAACAGCGCGCAGTTCTGGGACGGCAGAGCCGAGGATTTGAAAGCGCAAGCCAAGGGGCCGCTCCAGGCGAGCGTCGAAATGAACGCGACCCCGGCGCTGGTCGAAGCGACATTGAAATCCATGCCGGGCTACGTGGAGCAGTTCAAGAAAGCATTTCCAGGGGACCCTTCACCGGTGAGCTTCGACAACGTCAGCAAGGCGCTCGAAGCGTTCGAAGCGACGCTGATAACCCCGGGATCGCGCTTCGACCAGTTTCTCGAAGGCGACTCCAATGCCTTGAATGCCGAAGAAAAGGAGGGCCTGAAGCTGTTCATGGATAAGGGCTGCTCCGCGTGCCACAACGGAATCAACCTGGGTGGCACGAGCTATTACCCCTTCGGCGTGGTGGAAAAGCCCGGTGCGGACGTGCTGCCGCCGAACGACAAGGGACGATTCGCGGTAACCAAGACGGCCAGCGACCAGTATGTTTTCCGCGCGGCGCCGCTGCGCAACGTGGCATTGAGAGCGCCTTACTTTCATTCCGGCCAGGTGTGGAGCTTGAAACAGGCGGTGGGCATCATGGGCTCCAGCCAACTCGGAAAGACGCTGACGGACCAGGAGGAAGACGCCATCGTCGCGTTCCTGAAAACGCTGACGGGCGAGCAGCCCCGCGTGGAGTTGCCGATTCTGCCGCCCAGAACCGACGCGACGCCGCTGCCTACGCAGTAAGGCGAAGACACCGCCGTTGCGAAGCGCCGCCGGAAGTGATGTTCAAATCACGGTGGGACGCGCAAAAATCAGCCGTCACGGAGCGCTAGCGCGGGCTGAAGCGCGAAGGGGCGGCGGCGATGCTGGCGTGCGCGGATTGGTGCGCGTCGGCGGGTGCTTGCGGTTTGGCGTGGTAGAGGGAACGGTCGGCGGCTTCGAGCAGAGCTTCCACCGTTTCGCCGTCCTGAGGGAACGAAGCAGATCCGGCGCTGACGGAGATGGGCGGAAACTCGGTGTCCTGCGACACGTGCAGGCGGACGCGATCCAGAACTTCGTTCGCGGCGACCGGGCCGGTTTCCGGCAGCACGAGGGCAAATTCGTCGCCGCCGCAACGGGCGGGAGTGTCGATGGTGCGCGAATTGTGGCGCAGCACATCGGCCACGCGGCAAATGGCGCGGCTGCCGACCAGGTGGCCGTTGCGGTCGTTGATCGCCTTCAACGCATCCAGGTCAAAGAGCGCCACGGAGAAAGACCTGCCGGTGCGCGCGGAGCGCAGCAACTCGGAGTCGAGCGATTCCATCATGCGGCGGTAGTTGGCAAGGCCGGTGAGAGCGTCGGTGACGGAGAGGCCGCGAACGCGTTCGAAGAGCTGAACGTTATCGAACAGAGTGGCTCCGAGCAGGACGACGTAGCCGGCGAATTGGAAAATCGCGGCCACGCGAAAGGGCGAGTCGAAATCCACCAGGGATTGGGTGGCCGCAAGGCAGCACAAAAAATTCAACGAAGCAGCGGCCACGAGAGAGCGGTCGAAAAGCGAATTGTTGGCGACCAGGCGGCGCCGGTATCCCACGATGGCGACGAGAAATAACACTGCGGGAAACAGATCGCCGGGGTGGGAGAACATCCCGTGGGGGCGGACAACCAGGTGGGCGGGCAGAATGTGGTGAATCGCGCTCAAGAGCGAAGTGGCGATAACCACGAGGAGAAGCGTGACGGCGATTTCGCGATTGGGACGGCGCGACACCAGCAGCGAACGTTCCACGAACAGCGGCGCTACGAACAGCAGCGCTAACAAGGTGCGGGTGAAAACCCACGCCGCGGAATCGCGCAGCAGCAAGCCGGCGCCGGGAAGCTCGGCGGTGCCGGCCGTCAGACTCAGACTGACCAGGATGACGCCATTCAGCGCGAACGCGCCGGCCAGGATGAGGGACAGGCGGTGACGGTTGCCGCGGAAGCGGGCCAAGGCCGCCGCGGCAAAGGTGAGGGCCAGAAGGCCATTGGCAAAGTCGAGCTGGCCGTAAAAAATCGATCCGCTCGGAGGCGGTAGATGACGCAGCCACGCGGCCAGGGCCAGGACGGAGGCTCCCGCGAGCAGAGAGATCCACAGCGCCGTGCTTACCAGGGGCTGACGCGATTGCGCGGCTTTGCCTGTAGGCGCCACGACGGTTCCTCCAAGCGAACCCTTCTTGCCACTTGCCCGGAACGCGATTTCCCGCCTGGCGCGCAGGGCTGAACTGATCGATCAACTCACGCAGCCGGGCGGAGAGTTCCTTAGTCCTTGCGGATCTCGTCGGCCGTGTATGGCCAGTGTTTCGAGATGCGATGCTGCTCTTCGAGAATCCGGAAGACGGCGTCGAAGCGGACTTCGATTATGCGGTCCATGGATGCACCTCTGAGAGATTACCAACTATGATGCGACAAATGGGGGGCTGCGACAGTGATCTTTGTCACAGATGGTTTCAGGCGGGCTGCATGGGCGCCCCGCTCCGCCGGGCGCGAAGAAGGCCGCCGAACGCAACCGAGGCGAACGCCTAGGCGAACATGACGAGGTGCGCCGGGATGCTGCGGCTCAGCGCGGCGGCATCGGCGGATCGATTATTCGGTTGTGCGACCTGCGCGCTTGTGCGTGTGCGCATATTCGATGCCGAAGGTCTTCATGGCCGGGTTGTTCAGGCCGAGCGCGGTGGCTTCCTTGAAGGCGCGATCGACGCTCCAGTGATCAACAACCATCAGCTTGATGAACCACATGGTCGAAGCGCGGTTGCCGCCGGAGCAGTGAATGTACGCGGGCTGAACGCCGGGAGTGGTGATGACCTTAATGAATTTATCGACGGCCGCGACGCTGGGATGGTGATCGTCGAAAGGAATGTGGTAATAGCGCAGGCCCGCCGCTTTGGCAGCGGCGGCCTCGGCCTTCACATTGGCTCCCGGCTCGCTCGAAAGGCGCAGGTTGATATCCGAAACGAATCCCATCTTCTTGATTTCCGCGATGGCTGCCGGAGAGGTAGCGCCTCCGCAGGCGATGGTGGTGCCGATGCGGCGGAAATGGACCACGCCTTTGACGGGCGGGGCCGAGACTTCTTGCGCGCGAAGCGGCAAGGCAACAGCGCATAGTATTGCTACGCAGACGTAGCTGATTGCAAGCCGGGAAGAAGATTTCATGGCGAACCTCCTCATTCAAACGCCAATAACGTAGCTGATTCGCATCAATCGTGCAACGCGAGCGGAAATCCACATGGCTGCGGCGCCGCTCCGGCGACTGCCGGAGTTGAAGTTGGGCCGTTCGCAAAAAAAGCCCGGAGGCTTGTGGCCTCCGGGCCTTGGTTGCGGGTGCGAATTGCGGTCTAGTGCTTGTCCTGGTGCGGCTGCGGCGGCGGTGGCGGACCGAACCTGAACGTTTGCGGAGCGACCTTGGGAAGTGGCTCAGTGCCGCCGAGAACGAACGTATAGAGGCGGCTCTTGCCAGCACGTCCGGCCAGAACGGAAACGTACTGCTTCCCGTCGATGCTGTACGTGATGGGATTGCCCGTTTCCGGCGGGACTTTGGCGTCCCAGAGCTTTTTGCCGGAATCCGCGGCGAAGGCCGAGAAATCGCCGGATGTAGAGGCGGCGAAGACGAGGTTTCCCGCGGTGGTCATGGTACCGCCCCAACTGCCGCCGTAGCCCTCAACGCTCCAGCGTTGCGTCTGAGTGACGGGATCCCAAGCCTCGAGCGCTTCGCTCCCAGGTCCCGGGCGCGGGGGCGGCGCGGCGCCAGGCGCAGACCGTGGGCGGACGAAGGGTGATGCCCCACTTGTAGACGCCCATTTCGGGCTTGAAATTCGCCTCCTCCCTATAGAGGAACGTGCTCTTGATTTCCGGGATGTACGCCAGCTTAGTCTGCGGGTTGAAGGACATGGAATACCAGGCATGGCCACCCGCAGGGCCCGGCCAGACAAGCGTGCCGCTCTTGCCGTAGATCGCTTCCTTGTTGATCGTCGGCATGCCGGTTTTGGGATCGAATTTGGTGGCCCAAGTAACTTTGGTGTACGGCGCGCTGGAGATGTACTTGCCGGTCTTGGCATCGAGAACGTAGAAGACGCCGTTCTTCGGCGCCTGCATGATCACGCGGCGCTTTTTGCCATCGATCTTCAAGTCCGCGAGGATCATGTCCTGGGTCGCGTCGTAGTCCCAGTTGTCGGCGGGCGTTGTTTGATAGGCCCAAACGTATTTTCCCGTGTCCGCGTTCACCGCGATGATGGAGCAGAGCCATTCATTCACGCCGCCTTCGGGGCTGCGGTATTTTTGGACCCACGGACCACCCTGGCCGACGCCGAGATAAACGAGATTGAGCTTGGGGTCGTAGGTGATGGCATTCCAGACGGCTCCGCCTCCGCCCAATTTCCACCAATCGCCGCCCGTCCAGGTCTTCGCAGCGCGCGCGAGGAAAGGATCCTCGAAGGGCTTGGAAGGATCGCCCGGGACGGTATAGGTGCGCCAGATCTGCTTGCCGGTTTCGGCGTCGTAGGCATCGACGTAACCGCGGACGGCGTATTCACCGCCGGCGTTGCCGATGACGACCATGCCCTTCACGATGCGGGGCGCGCCGGTGATGCTGTAGTCCTGACCCATTGGCGCGGACTGAACCTGCCAGACGATCTTGCCGGTGGCCGCGTCGAAGGCGATGAGGCGCCCGTCGAGCGTGCCCATGTAGACCTTGCCATCGTAGATGGCGACGCCGCGATTGGCGGGGCCGCAGCAGACGCTGGGGCCGATGCGGATGCGGTCGGTCGCGTTCGGATTCATCGGATTGAAATTCTGGTGGCTGATCTTGGGAATCCACTTCCACTTGAGCTTGCCGGTGCGAGCGTCAACGGCGTAGAGGGCGTCCCAGGTGCCGGTGAAATACATGGTTCCGTTCGCCACGATGGGAGATCCTTCTACTGTGCCGGGATCATCCTCGGTCTGGTAATACCACGCGAGACCCAGTTTGCTGACGTTGCTATCGTTGAGCTGCTTGAGCGGGCTGTAGTGAGACTCGGTGTAATCGTGACCGTAGCTGAGCCACTCGTCGCCGTTGCTGGCGGCTTTTCGCAGCGCTTCATTGTCCACGCGCCGCGGCGGCTTGGCCATCGCGGCCGCCGCCGACAGCGCCAGCACGAGCCCAAGGACGCACCATTTCCTACCATTGGCGTTCTGCATTGGCAGAGTTTCCTCTCGTTGCGGGTTCTTGATGAATCTGTTTTTCCCGTTGCGTTCGCACCCGAGGCCTTCCCCCCTGCAAAAAACGGTCGCAATCCGCAAATTGGGCCTGGAGTGACGCCCGGCAACATACAACCGTCAGATTCGGATTGCAATGCCTCGGTGCAAGTTCGCTGGATATGAGACTTGGCTTCAATACGTTCCGGTTTCAGGAATCTTGAAGAAGCTAGGCACGCCGTAATGGAAGACGCTCCGGTAGGCGACCATTAACTTCAGGTTTGGGGTGCAAATCACCGGACGGCAGGTTCGCGAACAACTGCTGCGAGCCCGCCAGAGCGATCGAGGGCGTTATTCGGGGAAATACCCCGTGCGCGAGAATTTGCGCGCGCCAGGAGGCATTGTGAAGCTTCACAGGGGCATTCTGGGAAGCGCGTCAGCCAGGCGAAACGCCCTCGGGTGGTTCCTAGCCGCCGGCGATGGCGCCGATGACGAAAAAAGGCTCGGCGCCACTCACCACCGCATCGGGAAGCTTGGCGTCGAGCGGCTCGAGCGACCAATCCTCGGCGCAGACGAAATAGCGCAAGAATGGGCGACGCTCGAGCGTGACGTGATCGCGGATGGTGCCGCGCAACACCGGATAGCGGGCTTCGAGCGCATCCAGCACCGAGCGCGTGGTTGCTTCGCCGCGGACCTCGACCTGCACTTCGCCATCGACCTGCGCCAGCGTCCGCAGGTGCGCGGGCAGGACCACGCGAATCATGGCAGCGTCTGCACCTCGACGGAAAACACCGCCGGGAGATTTTGCACGATAGGCGCCCAAGTGTCGCCGGCATCGGCCGAGGCGTAGACCTGGCCGCCGGTGGTGCCGAAATAGATGCCGCAGGAATCGAGCGAATCAACGGCCATAGCGTCGCGCAGCACGTTGACGTAGCAATCGCGCTGCGGCAGGCCTTTCGTGAGCGGCTCCCATTCGTTGCCGCCGGTGCGGCTGCGATAGACCTGCAGCTTGCCGTCGATGGGAAAGTGCTCGGAATCGCTCTTGATGGGAACCACGTAGATCGTCTCCGGCTCGTGCGCGTGCACGTCGATCACAAATCCGAAATCGGTGGGCAGGTTTCCGCTGACCTCGATCCATTGGTCGCCGGCGTTGTCCGTGCGCAGCACGTCCCAGTGCTTCTGCATGAACAACACGTCCGGGCGCGACTTATGCAACGCGATGCGATGAACGCAGTGGCCGATCTCGGCCTCGGGATTCGGGATGTAATTTGATTTCAATCCCCGGTTGATCGGCTTCCACGTTTTCCCGCCGTCGTCGGTGCGGAACGCACCGGCGGCAGAAATCGCGATATACATTCGCTTCGGATTCTTTGGGTCGAGCAATATCGTGTGCAAGCCCATGCCGCCCGCGCCGGGACTCCACTTCGGTCCGGTACCGTGTCCGCGCAGGCCGGGCAGTTCCTGCCAGGTTTGCGCACCGTTCGTGGATTTAAAAAGGGCCGCGTCTTCCACACCGGCGTACACGGTGTCGGGATCGGTGAGCGACGGCTCCAGGTGCCAGACGCGCTTGAATTCCCAGGGATGCTGCGTGCCGTCGTACCACTGGTGCGTGGTCAGAGGCTTGCCGGTTTCAGGCGAGACGTCATAGACGAACTTGTTGCTCGCGCCGGCGGGAAATTCGCCCGGCGTGGGCATTTTTTCGCCGCCGGGAGTTTCCCAGGTTTTGCCGCCGTCGCTCGAACGCTGAATCACTTGACCGAACCAGCCGCTGGTTTGCGAGGCGTAAATTCGGTTTGGATCGGCCAGCGAGCCTTTCATGTGATAAATCTCCCAGCCGGAGAAAAACGGGCCGCTGACTTCCCAATTCTTGCGCTTGCCGTCCGAGCTCAAAATGAACGCGCCCTTGTGGGTGCCCACCAACACGCGAACCTTGCTCATCGTTCCCTCCGTTATTTTGCCGCTGATCCCATTGATTTGTTTGCGCTTTTCGCCTGGCGCTCGGAAACCGCCCGCAACTGATTGTGCTCGGCCACTACGTCCCGGCCGAGCGATGCAAAATCTTCCGGTTCGTGGAACTGGCGAATTTCGAGGCTCCGTCACCGAACGGGGAGCGCTTGAGCCACTCGACGGCGTCGTCCATCGATTTCACCTGCCAGATCCAAAATCCGGCGATCAGTTCTTTCGTTCCGGCGAAGGGGCCGTCGGTGACGACGGGATCGTTGGCGGTGAACTTCACCCGCTTGCCCTTGGAACTGGCGGAGCCCGTCGGCGGAGAGCATGATGCCAGCCTTTATCAGCTCTTCGTTGTACTTGTCCATGGCTTCAAACAGCTTGGGATCGGGCGAAACGCCCGCTTCGGATTCTTTGCTCGCCTTCACGATCACCATGACTCGCATCTGCAATCTCCTGTCTGGCTCTAGTCTCGGTATCGGCCGGGCCATCGATGCGGCGCGCGGCCTTCCGGCCGCTTGTGACCGTTGATCGAATGGAACCTCCGAAAATGGACATGCGGTGCCGCCAATTTTCGCCTCACGGCCAAACCCAGCGACCGTCCACTTGCAGCGGCCGATCATCGCGTTCGGCCCAGCGGCGGCGGACTTCGGCAAGGATCGCCGCGCGGTGCTGAGCCATCATGTCGATTGCGGCGCAGAGCGCGGCCGTCTCTTCGTGGCGCGCGCCCCAGATGAGCAGCTCCAAGAGCACGGGCGCCAGATCAATTCCCTTCTCGGTGAGCCGGTAGGTGACGCGCCTGCGGTCTGCTTCATCCGGCTCGGTGGCGATAATCCCGGCTGCTTCGAGTCTTCTCAGACGGTCCGCCAGGATATTCGTGGCGATTCCTTCGCCTGATTGCTGGAACTGCTTGAAGGTGCGAAAGGCGCGCACCATCATGTCCCGGACGATCAGCAGCGACCAGCGATCCCCAAGCATCTCCAGCGAGATGCTTACCGGGCAGCCCGAACGGTGCTTTGTTTTCGACCTCCTAGGCACTTGGCGCACACTAACAAGATCACTTTCATTTTGCAAGTTACATTTGCGCGAGAAAACTACCTCGCTTTCTCACGGCGTGGACACTTAGGGAAAGAGTTGAACGCGGCGCGTAACGACCGTAATGTCGCCATCCTGAGAGGGCGTGGCGGTGAGCGGGCGGGCGTTTGCCAGGAACGCGCCGACGGAGGGCAAGCCGAAGGAGCGGTCGATAGCGGTCACCTCGACCATTTTTCCGACCGGGAGGGTGAAACTGATGTTGATGCCGTCGGCGGGCATGGCCGGGCAAGAGTAGGCTGTCCAGCCATTCAGGTACTGCACCACGCGGGGCGTTTCCGGCTGGACCGGCTGGCCTTGGATGCGCACTGATTGGACGTGAGCGCCCGGCGGAAACAGGACCGCGGCATCGGGCGCTCCGCGTTCGGAGCGCAGGAGCGTGGTGTAACTGCGGAGGTTACCCCCGATCGCCGACGAGAGTATTGTGAACGTGGGCGCTGCGAGGTCCAAATGCGGCGCGTCCGCCACATAGCTCTGCTGGGCTTCCCACGGAAAAGCGCCGTGAAGCGTTCTCTGGAACGAGCCGGCGAGCTGGATGGGTGCCTGCAAGCGTCCCGAGGATGGTTCTACGATCCACCGGGCCACGCCGGAATCTGCGTCGAGGGCGTACTCGAAATTGACGCGCTCCGGGGACTTGGCTGAATAGGCCGGAACAACGGCGGCCGCAAACGCAGCCAAACCAACAACCAACAGTGAAGACCACCGCAGAGCCACGCCGCCGAAACCGACGACCTGCTGGAAATCGGCGCAGAGAGGCACGAGCGGCGTGACGAGCAACACGGTCGCCACTGCAATGGCGACGAGCGACTGATTGCCGAGCGCGCCGTGAATCAGCAAGATCAAAGGCATCAACACGATAGCCGATGCAGCGAGCGGCAAGATCAGGGCCACGTCGCGCGTCCAAGTGTGCTCGTGTACATCGGTGGTGGCGGGCAGGCCCGCCAAGACCGCTGCAATCGTGGGAGCTAGAAAGATGTAGCTTAGCCCGGGGCTTTCCACGGCAAGAGTGATCGAAAGAACCGCTCCCCAGGCCCATGCGCCGCCCCAGAGGCCCCAGAACCCGGCGCTTCTTGCCACGAAGGAACCCAAGCCAATCGCTATGGCAACAGCCAAGAGTGCGAAGGCAATCTCCGCAGGCAGCGGGTGCGCCACCCACGCGACGGGCGTTGCTCCAGCGAGCTCCAGGATGACGCGCAGGGCTAGCCCGGCAACAGCGACGCTGACGAACAGCACGATCCAGCCAATGAATCCCCAGAGCAGCTGCCGCAAAATCAGCCGCTGCCCGTAGATGAGCCAGCTGATTTGGCCGGCGAGCAGCAGTGCCGCGAGAGCCGCCAAACCGAGCGTCCAGGCGCCGGGCCAGTGGATGATCTTGCGGCCAAACAGGTCGAAATACACGGCTTCGGCGTCCGGCGATTGCGGCAGGTTGGCGTTGGCCAGTGCCACGATCGAGGCGAGGCCGTTGGCGCCCTGATCCTGCAGGCTCGCGACGCTTACATTCGCGGAGTTATCGAGCGGCGTGTGATACAGCTCCTCGCGCCCGACAAAAGCAAAGTTCAGGCCTTCATAACCGGCTTCCTTGAAAATGGTGAAATCGGTGTCGTTGGGCAGCAGCTTATAGACCGTGTAGAAAATGGAGCTGGTCACGTGGCGGGCTGCGTGTTGGGAGTAAAGGCGCAGCGCCCAGGCATTGTTGCCGCCGGTCTCATACATCAAGCTGGGGCCGGACGTGCCGCGATCATCGAGATTCACCGCTGCGCGGACCTGCTTTGCCCAAGGATCGGAATCGACGAAGGCGCGCGCGCCGAGCAAGCCCGCTTCTTCCCCGTCGTCGATCAGAAAAATGATCGTGTGGCGCGGAGGAGGCATGGCCTTGAGCGCCCGAGCGATCTCCAGCACGGACACAACGCCCACGCCATCGTCGGAATCGCCGGGCCCGGCGGGAACGGAATCGTAATGGGCGGCGAGCAACACCGCTTCGCCCGGCTCCGTGCCGTCCAGACGCGCCAGAATGTTGTTGACCGTGGCGCACATGCCGGAGTTGCTGCAATCGAACTCGGTGTGCACCACCGGCTGGTAGCCAAGATTGGTCAGCTCGGCGAGAATGCGGACGCGCACGGCATCGTTCGCGGCGCTGCCGAGCGGGTGCGGCGTGTCGTCCGGCAAAATGCGGTGAAGGGTATCGAGGGCGCGCGTAGCGGAGAACTCATCTGCCGGAGCATTGGCGGGCTTTCCGTGAGGGGGATGGAGCGCCAGCAAAGAAATGGCAAGAACCGCGGCCAAAACGGCCACACTCGACAGGATGCGGCGCAGTCTCGTCTGGGTATTGCCGTTCAATCAACCCCCTTGGCTCGGGCCATGCTAGGCCGCGGTGTGGGCCAAGTCAATCGTCCGAAAGTACTTGGCGTTCGACGGCGAAGCCTTCTATGAAAGTGATGCAAATTGGAGATCGCCGGGTTTCCGTGACGATCGGTTCGCAGCTTGTGCGGCGCGCTATTTTTCGCGATGTTCGACTGCTTGTGGCGACGCGAAATGGCCGCTTTACACCGTATGTGAGCCATGTTAAGTTGTGGTCCCGTAACCGCCGATCCGGAAGCGCCAGGCGGAAGGGCCACCGATCATAGTCCCTCCCAACGTTTCTGTCCCGGAATACCACTCTATCAAGATTAGACTGAAGCATCTCCCGCGCACGCGCGCAGGGAGAGCAGACCAAGCGAGGGGCTGGTGCTAAAACTTCGTAAAGTCGAGCTGTTCGGGTTCAAGTCGTTCTTCGAGAAGACGCCCATCACGTTCAGCGGCAGCGGGATCACCTGCATCGTCGGTCCGAACGGGTGCGGGAAGTCCAACGTGGTCGATGCCGTCACCTGGGTGCTGGGCGAGCAGAGTCACAAGATGCTGCGCGCCGAGCGCATGTCCGACTGCATCTTCAATGGCACAGCGAAGCGGCCGCCGCTGGGAATGGCGGAAGTGGCGCTCACGCTGGTTGACCCCGAGCTTTCCGAAGCGGTGGCCAAAGTGATTGACGGGCAGCAAGATGCGCCGGCGGCTTCGGGCGATGCGGACGGCTTTGCCGCTGCGCAGGCCGATGGCTTTGCGACGAACGACGAGGCTGCAACGGCTGCCGCAGAAACTTCCTCGCCGGAAGGCGAAGATGGCACCGCGGAGGCAGCGGATTCGAAGCGCAAGGGGCGCAGGCGCGCGGAGTCAAAGCCCTCGATTCATTTGCGGCCGGGCGAGGTGGTGGTGGGCCGCCGGGTGTACCGCTCCGGGCAAAGCGAATACCTGATCAACGGGCGGGTAGCGCGTCTGCGCGACGTGCAGGAAATCTTCATGGGCATCGGCCTGGGCCCGGACAGCTACGCGATCATCGAGCAGGGCCGCATCGGGCAAGTCCTCAATTCCAAGCCGATGGACCGGCGCGCCATCATCGAAGAAGCTGCCGGCATCACCATGTACAAGACCAAGCGGCGGCTGGCGGAAGCCAAGCTGGAAGCCTCGAAGATCAATCTTTCGCGCGTGAACGACATTCTGGTGGAAGTGGAGAAGCAGGTCGCCTCGCTGAAGCGCCAGGCGTCCAAGGCGCGGCGTTACGCGGAAATCCGCGATCAGATGCGGGCACTTTTGCGCGTGGTGCTTGCCAGCAAGGCCGAGCATCTGGACATCGAAGCGGCGCGCCTGGAAAATTTGCTGCGCGAAATGGAGACGGCCGAGGCGAGCGAAGCGCACGCGGTGCAGCAGATGTCCGAAGAGCAGGAGCGGCTGACCGCGCGAACGTATGAGCTCGAAGGCGAACTTCGGCAGACGCACAACCTGCTGGGGCAGACGTCGCTGGACCTGGACCGCGCGGAAAACCGCATCACGTTCAACCGCGAGCAGACGGCGCAGCTCGATACGCGCATCAATACCCTTACGGCAGAGATCGAGCAGGCGGCGAACCAGTCGTCGGAACTGGCTGCGCGCATTGGCGCGCAACGGGAATCGGTAGCGGCACTGCGCAACCAGGCGGCGCAACTCGAAGCGGCGCTGCGCGAATCGTCGGAGCGCGTTTCGGCCAGCGCTGCCGAGCAAACGGATCTGGAAAAGCATATCGCGCAGATGCGCGAGCTGGCGGCGCGATTGGTGGAGCAATCGGCGCGCGCGCAAGCGGAGTCGTTGCAAGCGGAAGAAGCCGCCGCGCGCCATACGGCTGCGGAAGCGCAGCGGTCCGAGGCGTTGCGCGCTATCGAGGAAGAATGCGCGGCGCTGGAAGCGCGCGCGGCGGCCTCCGAGGCGGCTTTCACCGAGGCGGAAAATCAATCGCGGCAGTTGGCTGCCGCGGTCCGCGAGGCGCAGTCGCGCATCGGCACGCTGCGCCAAACGCACAAGGACGGCAGCGCAGAACTCGAACGCGCGCGCCAGGAACTTTCCGGCGAACGAGCGCGGCAGGCTTCGCTCGAACGGATCTTGAGCGAGCGCACCTATACAGCCGACGCGGTGCAGAAGCTCTTCGGATCCAGCGGCAACGGAACGAATCACGCCGCCACGGGCGGCAATTTCCGGGCCGTTGGCTTGCTGGCCGATTACGCGGAGGTGCAGGAACAATACGAGGGCGCGATCGAGCAGTTCCTGCGCGAAGAACTGGAATACGTGGTGGTCGAAACCTTCGACCACGCGCGCGCGGGCGTGGCGCTGCTGCGCGAAGAGATGGGCGGGCGCGCTACATTCTTCGTCGATTCGCTGCGCACGCTGAATATTCACATGCCGGAGGCGGATGCGGAACTGCCGCTGGCCGAGGGCGTGCTGGCGCGCCTGGACCGCCTGGTGGAATTTCGCGATCCGCTGGGGCCTGCCACGAAACATTTCCTCACCAAGTTGCGGACCGCCTACGTGGTGGAGACGGCCGAAGTGGCCGAGCGGATGGCGCACGACAATCCGCACAGCTACTTTCTGACTCCGGACGGCACTTGCTACCACGGCCGGATGGTTTCCGGCGGGCGCAAGGGCGAAGCGGGACCGCTGGCGCTGAAGCGCGAGCTGCGCCATCACGAATCGGAAGTGGCGCGGCTGGAAGGAGTGGTGAACGAACAGCAGACTGCGCTCGCCGCCGTCGGGCAGGAAATCGCTGCGGCCGAATCGCAGTTTTCACTGGCTACGGCGCAGCATTTGGAAGCGGAGAAAGCGCTCGTCGGCGCCACCCATCAGCGCGATCAGGCCCGCAGCGAATTTTCGCGGACCAACCAGCAGCTGGCGGCAGGGCGCGAAGAGATCAACCGGCTACGCGCGGAAGCCGTAGCGGCGCGCGAACGCGCGGAGCGATCGCGCACGGAACACGCTTCGGCATTGCGTTCCCGGTCGGAAGCCGACGCGGACGCAACCGCCGCAGCGGAAAAGCTCGCGGCGATGCGCCGCGAGCTGCAATCGCTGCAGGAGCGGGTGGTGGGCGGACGCGAGGAACTCGCCACCATGTCCGAGCGGCTGGCCAGCGCCGAAGCGGCCGAGCAGCGGCTGGCGGACGAAATGGCGCTTGCCAATTCCCGCTTCGAGGCGCTGCGCGAGCAGCATGCGAGTCTCGTTGGGCAGAAAGCGGAAATCGAATCGTCGTGCGAACAGCTGGCGCGCCAAGTGGAAGATCTGCGCAACGAAAAGGTTCGCCTGGAAGAGCGCAAAGCCGCCTTTGAAACGGAATGGGACGCGGCGCGGACGCGCGCGGGACAGATCGAGGAGACGCTGCGCGGCCGCCGCCAGTCGCTCGACGAACTGCGCGCGGAGCGCAGCCAGCGCCAGGTGGAAAAGGCGCGCAACGATGCGGACCGCGATTACCTGCGCCAGACGTGCGTGACCGAACTGAACGCCCAGCCCGAAGAACTGGTGGTCGAACAGCAGCAGCGTCTGGTCGGGCGAAGACCTGGTAGCCGCCGAGACGAACTACAACGAAATGAAGGCCCGCGTGGAAGCCATGGGGCCGGTGAACATGATGGCTCTCGAAGAATTCCGCGAGAGCGAAGAGCGCGAAGGGTTCCTGCGGCGCGAGCGCGACGACCTGGTGCAGTCGATCCAGAACACGCAGCTCACCATCAACGAGCTCGATCAAGTATCGCGCCAGAAATTCGAGGAGGCATTCCAGTTAATCAATGCGAATTTCGCCGCCGCGTTCCAGACGCTCTTCGGCGGCGGCCACGGCGAAATGCGGCTCAGCGAGCCGGATAGCTCCGGCGAAGCGGGCATCGACATCGTGGCGCAGCCGCCGGGCAAGCGCCTGCAAAACGTGCTGCTGCTTTCCGGCGGCGAAAAAGCTCTCACGGCTCTTGTCTCTGCTGATCGCGGTCTTTAAGTATCAGCCGAGCCCATTCTGCATACTGGACGAAGTGGACGCTCCGCTCGACGAAGCCAACGTGGGCCGCTTCAACAAAATGCTCGCGGACATGTGCGCGCAGACGCAGTTCATCGTGGTGACGCACAACCGGCGCACGATGGAGATGGGCTCGGTGCTGTACGGCGTGACGATGCAGGAGCCGGGCGTATCGAAGCTGGTTTCGGTAAAATGGGAAGAGTCGGACGCCGCGTCCGCCGCACCCACCGCAGCGAACGCAGCGAGCAACGCCGCTTAATTTTTTCGCGGCAAAAAACTTTCGCGGAACGCCTTCCGGCGCGAACCGCACATTTGGGGCGGGCGCGCACCTTCGCAAAATCCGATCAGCCGCATCGACGCTTTAGCGGTTGACACTCGTTTTCTCTGCGCTAGAATACCGCCCTCCCGCAAGCGAGGAAAAATCATTGGCCTCACCGCAAATGAATACCGTCGTTTCGCAAACGAACTTTCCAGGGCTTAAACTCCGAGGCCGCGGCAAAGTTCGCGACATCTACGAGTTGGGCGACAAACTTCTGATCGTCGCCACGGACCGGCTTTCGGCTTTCGATGTGGTGCTGCCGACGCCGATACCGGATAAGGGCCGCGTGCTGACGCAGCTTTCGGTATTTTGGTTCGAGAAATTGGCGGACGTGGTGCCGCATCATGTGATCACCGCCAAGGATTTCACGGGCGAGCTCGCGCCGTACGCGGAATCGCTCAGGGGCCGCGCCATGCTCGTGCGCCGCACCGAACCGGCGCCGATCGAATGCGTGGTCCGCGGCTATATCACCGGGTCGGGCTGGAAGGATTATCAAAAGACCGGAAAAATTTGCGGCATTCCCCTGCCCGCGGGACTGCGCGAATCGGATCGCTTGCCCGAGCCGATCTTTACGCCATCGACCAAGGCCACCACCGGCCACGACGAAAATATCTCGTTCGATGAAACCGTCGCTCGCGTGGGCCGTAAGCTGGCGGAGCAGCTTCGCGACACGAGCCTGGCAATCTACAAGCGAGCGGTGGAGCACGCTGCGGCGCGAGGCATCATTATCGCGGACACGAAATTCGAATTCGGCCTGCAGGGCGATCAGCTGATCTGGATCGACGAAGCGCTTACGCCGGACTCGTCGCGATTCTGGCCCGCCGATCACTACGCGCCCGGGCGCTCGCAGCCTTCGTTTGACAAGCAGTATGTCCGCGATTATCTGGAGAAAATTGGATGGAACAAGCAGCCTCCCGCACCCGCGCTGCCGCCGGAAGTGGTGGCGGCGACGACGGCGAAATACAGGGAGGCCTACGAACGCATCACCGGCCACGCACTGGACTGAACCGAAACGCGTCACTTTAGCGGGCGCCATCCGCGGAGCGTGCATACGTGAAAGAGCAACTGGAATCCCTGGTCGGCATGATGGTGGATCGCGGAATTTTACTCGAAGAAGCTGTGATGGAATTCGAGAAGAAATTTATCAAGCGCGTGCTGGAACGCTCCAACGGCAACCAGTGCCGGGCCGCCAAGGTCCTGGGCATTCACCGCAACACGCTGAGCCGCAAGATCAACGAGTACCATCTCGATCGTTCGAACCGGCGGCACTAAACGCACTTTTTCCCCTCACCCATCGCATGCAAAGGGTTTAGGCCTGCTCCAAAACGAAAGCAGCCGGCTCCTTGCGGAACCGGCTGCAGCCGCATACCAAATTCTCAGCTCTAACTAGCGCTATTTCGCCCGACGGGCGCCGCGCTTGGCGGGCGTCTCTTTGGGGATAATGCTCGGGTCCACTTTTACTTGATCCCAATGCAACAGGAAGGGCGAGGGATCGTAACTGACCAAGGTGCCCGAGAAGCGGACGCCATCATCCTTCTTCAAACGAAGGACATCCGGCTGGGGCGTGACTTGGGGAGCTTGCGTGGCGCCGTTTGCGGGCGCCGCGGGAGCAGCGCCAGCCGGCGGCTGGGAGGTCCAGACTTTCACGTCCATATTGGCAGTGGTGGCTGCCTGCATCTCGGCCGCGGTGGCGCCGCTGTAGACCATGAAATCGACGTAGCCGTCGGACTTGTTCACGTCGATGATTTTGCCGACGACCTCGGGAAATTCCGCGCCGCAGATGGCGAGCCACGTCTGCTTGGCATTATCTCCGCCGCCGCTCAACGAGGTGAGCACGGTAATGATGTTGCTCGACTGGCGAATTTTGTTCAGATCGTCCGCGCTGGGAAGCGTCCACGTGGCAGGCCGCTCGGAAGAATTTGCCGCGAGCTGCAGAAGGTCGTTGAGCTGCGGGTCCACCTGCGGCACGCAGCCCGGTTGTTCGTAAGCGAGCATGGCGCGACGCAAATAGTCCTGTACCTTTGAGGAGTCGGGAACCTTCAGATCGACGGCGCGGGCGAGCGCCCAGAAGCCATCAAGCGATTGCGGCGGAGTGAGCGCAAGGTACGCTAATCCGAGGCGGTATTCCGAAACGGCGTCGTTCGGATCGCTTTGCAGCGCGGATTTGAAAGCCTGCACGGCATCGGTGTTGTCTTTCAACTGCAGATCGGCATATCCGGCAGCCGCGTAGAAGACGCCAAGATACTTCTTATACTGAGCGTCGGTAAGCTTGGAGCCGGGAGCGGCCTTGTACTGTTCCAGAAGCTTGGCGCCTTGCAGGGCGGCGTCGCGCTGCTTGGTCAACTGATCCTGCAAATCGGGGCTCTGGGCATTGTAAGCATAAGGGAAGAGCTGCACGCGAGCCTGAATGCCCTGGACGCGGCGCGCCAGATCGGCTTTGTCGCCGAGCGCGACGAGCTTATCGGCATATTCGATGGACTTCTTGTAGTCCTTCAGCTGGTAGTACGTCTGGTAATAGATCTCGTCCACGTACTGCATCAGCGTGGAATTGGGAAACGCGAGACGAAGCTATCCAGGCACTTGATTTTGCTGGTAGCGTCCTTCTCTGCCTGGCAGGAGGTGAACTGATTGTACTCCGGCATGGTGTACGACGGCTTGGCCTGCTGGGCAGCCCTGCGCGGCGGCCGCCCAAATGGAGAGAGGCACCACGCTAAGAGCAGCCACCGCTATGGCGATTCGATTGAGATACTTTCGCATGGTCAGTTCCGTGCCTCCTGGGCTACTTGTTCTTCGGGTGGCCGATCGCAGTCCGTACCACTACCGGGTAGGATGCCACATTTTAATAATTCAGATAAATCGTCGGGATTATAGGGAAACCTCCCAACCCGCGCAAGTCTGAATGCATGAATGCGTTACGCTGCCAACGACGCGGCAGATTCTTGACCTTGCCACATGAATGGTGAGATGTTGCGTAAGGCCGATGCGTCAACCGGCCAATTTCACCCATGGATTCCGAAGCGCCACTCGAAGGAAAGGTCGCACTCGTCACCGGGGCCAGCCGCGGCATCGGGCTGGCGATTGCCCGGCGGCTGGCGTGGATGGGCGCACGCGTAAGCCTCTGCGGGCGCGACGCCAAGCGGCTCGCATCCGCCGCGAATGAGTGCCAGAAGACAGGCTCTGAAGTCATCGCAGTTCCCGCCGATATTACTCGCATGGAAGAAATTGCCGGGCTTGTGGAAGCCACCCAGCGCGCCCTCGGTCCCGTCGAAATATTGGTCAATAATGCCGGAATCGGCTATTTCGCCCCGGTACAAGACGCAGATACAACGAAATGGGACGGCGTATTAGACACCAATTTGAAGGCCGTGTTCCTGCTGAGCCGCGCCGTTGCGCCGGGGATGATCCGCATGGGGCGCGGGCACATTGTGAATATTGCGTCCCTGGCAGGAAAGAACGTGTTTGCGGGCGGCGCGGTCTATTGCGCGTCCAAGTGGGGACTGCTGGGCCTGACCGGTTGCATGGCCGAGGATTTGCGCGCACATGGCATTCGCGTCAGCGCCATTTGCCCCGGATCGGTGGCCACGGACTTCTCGTTCCCATCCGGACGCGACAAGAGCAAGATGCTGCAACCGGACGACGTGGCCCACACCGTCGCCGCAATCCTCACCCAGGCGCCGCAAAGCTTCATCAGCGAAGTGCTGATGAGGCCCGCCCAGAAGCCTTAGCAGGGTGCTGCAAAACTCCGTGTTTGGAGCTGTGATTGCAGTTTAGTTTGCACGAAGCTTGAACGCCGCAATTTGTGCGGCGATTCTCTGAAAAACAGGAGCACTTCGTGCGCGGAAATCCCAAATTGCAGAATCCGATGTTTTTCGTGGCCAACACGGAAGAGCGGCTGCCAAAAGATCATCCTCTGCGCGCGATCAAGCGCCGTGCCGACGAGGTGCTGAAGCAGATGCAGCGCGTGTTCGATGCGGCGTACAGCGAAACGGGGCGTCCGGGGATTCCGCCGGAGGCGCTGCTGAAGGCGCTGTTGCTGCAAGCGCTGTACTCGATTCCCTCGGAGCGGCGTCTGGTGGACGCCATCAACTGGAACTTGCTGTACCGCTGGTTCTGCGATCTGGACGCGGACCAAGCGGTGTGGGATGCCACGGCGTTCACCCACAATCGCGAGCGCTTCGAGCGGCACGGGCTGGTGCAGAAGTTTTTTGAACGCGTGGTGGCCAGCGCGCTGGTCGAGCAGTACGCCTCGAACGATCACTTCACCGTGGACGGGACGCTGATCCAGTCCTGGGCCTCGCTGAAAAGTTTTCGTCCCAAGGAAGAGCCGGTGAACAAGCCGCCCGCCCAAGACGGCAGCAATCCTTCGGTGGATTTTCGCGGCGAGAAGCGCCGCAATGAAACGCATCAGTCTACGACCGATCCCGAGGCGCGGTTGGCGCGGAAGAGCAAGGGCATGGCGGCGCTGCTCTGCCACAGCGGGCACGCCTTGATGGAGAACCGGCATGGGCTGTGCTTGGACATCGCCATCGCCGTGGCTGACGGGCACGCCGAGCGAGACACGGCGGAAAAGCTGTTGCGGCGCTTGGCGCGGCGGCACGGCATCAAGCCCAAGACCGTGGGTGCCGACCGCGGATTCGAGGCGGGCGAGTTTTTGCGCACGCTGGAAGAAGACCTGCACGTCACGCCGCACGTGCCGCTCACCGCGGAGCGCGTGATCAGCCAAGGTCCCGCAGGAGACGCGCGCCGCCGCATGCTGCGGCGGATGAAGACCCAGGGATATGCGCTGAGTCAGCGAGCACGAAAGAAGATCGAGCAGATGTTCGGCTGGATGAAGCAAGCTGGCGGGCTGCGCAAAGTGCGTCACGTGGGCCGCTGGAAGATTCAGCAGGTAGCCTACCTGTGGGCTGCAGCGTTCAACCTGCTGCGCTTGGCCCATCTGGAGGCCGCTACATAGACAGGATCGAGAGCAGGGCGCAGTGCCGAAAGACAAAATGCGACTGCGAGAAGTTTTACACGGCCCCCTGCTCGCCTGCCACTTTGCCCTGAACTCCGTCCTCATCTCGAAAATCATCCGTTTTGCAGCACCCTGTTAGAGCGGCCGCCGAATCCTTTCCCCTCCTTCGGCATCCAACCGCTTACATAAAGATACGGTAAAAAGCAAACAACAAGGGAGCGGTATCATGGTTACCATCCGTCCGGCGGCCGAGCGTGGCCGCAGCAAAGTGGCGTGGCTCGACTCGCGATTCACGTTTTCCTTCGATCAGTACTACGATCCGGAACACATGCAATTCCGTTCGCTGCGCGTGATCAACGAGGACGTAGTCGCTCCGTCGCAAGGCTTTCCCTTGCATCCGCACCGCGACATGGAAATTCTCACCTGGATTTTGGAAGGCGCGCTGGAGCATCGCGACAGCAGCGGAGGGAACGGGGTGATTCGCCCCGGCGAGTTGCAGCACATGACCGCGGGACGCGGAGTCACGCACAGCGAATTCAATCCGTCGCCGAAAGATCCGGTGCACCTGCTGCAGATATGGATTCTGCCGGAGCGCAATGGGCTCGATCCGGCGTACGAACAGCTGACGTTTGCGGATGCGGATCTGCACAACAAGTTCGCGCTCGTGGCCGGGCCGGCAGCGCCCATTACCATCCGCCAGGACGCGAATTTGTACATCGCACGGCTCGATGCAGGGAAAGAGGCGACGCTGCCGATTGTCCGCGGCCGGCATGCGTGGGTGCAAATCGCGCGCGGCGCGGTGCAGCTGAATGGGAAAACATTGACGGCTGGCGATGGGGCCGCGCTGTCGGATGAATCGGCGATTCACGCTCAGGCAACGGAGCCGGCCGAAATTCTGGCCTTCGATCTGGCGTGAGGTTTGTCGCCTTGCCAGCTCGCCGGATTTTGGGCGTTCCGAAAATTGCGAAGAGCGGCTACGGGTGCGCGGCGAATTTTTGCGCACTCGCAGGGCCAGCATGGTTCTCGACGCGCGGCGCAAGTTTAGTCCATAATTGCTGTTTTGAAATTCCCAGGGGGATGACGATTCATGGCTGACCGCAAGAATCCCGCTCCGACCGCTACGCCCATTCACGAAATTCTCTCGCACCGCTGGAGCCCGCGTGCTTTCGATGCGCGGCCGGTCGAGCCCGAAAAGTTGCGCGCGCTTTTTGAGGCGGCGCGCTGGGCGGCTTCTGCTTATAACGCGCAGCCATGGCATTTCATCGTCGCATCGAAGGACGATCCCGCGAATTTCAAGCGCGTGCTGGAATGCTTCGTGGAATTTAACCAGGGCTGGGCGAAGGATGCGCCAGTGCTGACCATCAGCGTGGCCGGGATGAAATTCCCGCACAATGGACAGGATAACCGCCATTCGTTCCATGACGTCGGCCAGGCCGCAGCGACGATGGCGCTGCAGGCTGCCGCGATGGGCTTGCAGGTACATCAAATGGCGGGAATTTTGCCGGACAAGGCGCGGGAAACGTTTCATATTCCCGAGGGATTCGAGGCCGTTGCGGGAATCGCGCTCGGCTATCCCGGCGATCCGGCGTCGCTCTCGGAGCAACTGCGGCAGCGCGAAGTCGGGCCGCGCGAGCGCAAACCGGTTTCGTCGTTCGTATTTACCGGCGAGTGGGGCAAGCCTTCGCCGATTGTCGCCAAGTAGAATCCGCGGCGGGGAGCGCTACCACAGTCGTAGGGCAAGCGCGCCGGACCAGTCGCGGCCAACCGAGACTACCAATACGCGATGCCTCGCCCGCCAAAGACGATCAGCACCCAAAGCACCATCGACACCCACGCTACTGCTTGCGCGGACTTTGGAGCGACGGCGTCCTTTTCCCAAACGCGCATTTTGGGCCGGGCCGCGAAGTAGAAGAACAGCGGCGCTGTGCACCGATTGCCGAACGAGCCACCCAGCTGGGTTGCCACTTATCTGTTTCGGAAATAGCGTGAAGCCGCATAGATCGTTCACGGCTTCTTTTTTTGGCGATTGCTTTCTGTCCCACACCTTGTTATTTTCCCACGCTGTGAGCTTGCGATAATTTCATTCAAAAGGGGGGACCGCGATTGGCTCAGCAACCAATGCAGCATTTCGGACGATTCGCTGTCGTCGCGCTCGCTTCGGCGCTGTTCGTTTCTATCACGGCAGCTCAAACTTTCAAGCGCCCAGCGCCCACCGCTGCGGACTGGGCTGCGATTGCCAAATTGCCCGACTTCACCGGCGTCTGGGAAGCGCCGCTCGGAGGAGGGTCGGCTTCACTGGTTAAGCAACCCGGGGCGAGTCAAGCGAACGCAAGCGGACCACGGACAATCACGCGCTCGTCTAAATTTCCTACTTTCCCGGCCCCGCCAAGTCTGCCCCTCACCCCTAAATGGGCCGCCAAAGTGAAAGCTCTGAAGGCGCACGCCGCGCAGGACACTTCCGCCGCGAACTGCTTGCCGCCCGGCATGCCGGGCATCATGGGGCAACCCTATCCGTATGAGTTCTTGCTTACTCCCGGCCAAGTGACGATCGTTGGCGAGGCCTACATGATCGTTCGTCATATCTACACGGATGGGCGCCCGCTGCCTAAAGACCCCGATCCTACTTTTTTCGGCACATCGATCGGTCATTGGGAAGGGAAGACGCTGGTGGCAGAGTCCGTGGGTTTCTCTCCGCTCACGACAATCGATACGATCACTCCGCACAGTGACCAGATGCGAATCATCGAGCGTTTTCGGCTCATCGATCCCAACACCATGAGTATCGAGACGACGGTTATTGATCCCGTGGCTTTGACGCATCCGTACACGACGACCCGAATCTTGAAGCGTCATCGGGATTGGACGATCGATGAATATATCTGTGAGGAGAACAACCGTAACTCGGTGACCAGCAGCGGTAAAGCTGAGGTGGATATCACCCCTCCCCCTCCCAGCGGCCCGGACCCCAATTGGAAGTAGGATCGCCAGACTTCTTAATACGCGGAGACCCTTGATGAAGCAAATGAAGACGAACTGGAAGCAAGCGGCGTTGTTTGCAGTCCTGCTGGGAGCACTGATGGTAACAGCGGGTACGGCAACCGCGCATCACGGATTTGCCGATTACGACATGACGCGTCACGAAACTGTGGTGGGGAAGGTGAGAGCTTTCCAGTGGATGAATCCTCATACGTGGCTTTGGCTCGACGTGCCCAATGGCAAAGGAGGCATCACCCTTTATGCCTTCGAAGGAATGAGCCCAAACTACTTGGGTCGCCGCGGATGGACGAGACACTCACTGAAACCAGGCGACCAGATCACCGTCACCTTCTTCCCGTTCAAAGATCGCTCGAAGAAGGGCGGAACCCTCGCCAGCGCAAAGAAGGAGAACGGTGAAATACTAAACAACTTTGTGCCAGCCGGCGCGAGATAACCCTGGCCAGTGCTGATGGTGCTGTTCGCCGTCATAGCTTGAGGCTGGCCTCTCGGAGTATGGCCCCAGGATCGGCGGCGCCGCTCCCGAGCGTTGCCGGCGATAGCTCCCCCAGCGCATTATCGCCGCCGCGTCGGAAAGAGATCGTGGAGTGACGCAACACTCGCTGGAAAGCCCCAGCAAGCGCTACATCGGCGGTGGCGGCATCGGCGAATTCGCAACAGAACTATTCAGCCACCGTCCGGCAGCAATGACCGCAAACCATATCACGATCGAAGCGTAACCCGCGAACTTGGCCGACAAAGGTGGATTGGAGACATCCCAAGTCTTCACCCGGCGATAGACGGTCTGCTGGAAAACAAGCGCATTAATGCCCGCCAAAACGATCAGCGCCATTTTAACTTGGAAGATCACATTGTCATACGCGAGCGTGGCCTCTGACATAAATAAGAGAGTGCCTGTAGCGACTTGAGCCCCAAAGCCCAGCCAAGCCCATGGCAGAAATTGTCCCGCAAGTTTCGAAACGGGCACTTCCTTTAAGAAAAGCCCCGCCAGGCGCAAGCTCAAGATCGAGGTAGATGCAACCAGAATCACGCTGCCCATGATGTGAAGAGCTTCCACCGTAGGGAACAGATAAGCATTACCTTGCATCGTCCTGCCAATGTACGTTTGCGTGAGCCAGTGAAAGAAGGCATAAGCTGGAGTCATGCTCGGCGGCCTCGCATGTTAAGTTTTCGCCCGCCCGTAATTTTCGTCATTGGACCTCTCTTCGATTCGCGTGTCTCAAAATTGCGGGAATGGCCGGCGCCCTCACGCTGAATCCCCAACAGCCTTCATTTCGCCGTCGCTAACTGTAAGCAATCCAGCGTCCTGCACCAACGATACCGAACCACAGCAAGATCGAGAACGCCCCGGCAAAGCGAGCCGACAACGGAGCGACCGGGTCTCGCTCCCACTTTCCGACGCTCCGGTATGCAAGCGTATGAAACACGAGTGCATTGATTCCTGCCGCAGCGATCATCAGCATCTTTGCCCGAAACACGTCGCTGCCATACATCTTCGTCGCTTCAGATGAAAACAGGAGTACGCCCGTCACCACTTGAACCACGAAACCACCCCATATCCATGGTAGAAAGCGCTGCGCTAGCATTGACACCGTGTAATCCTTGAAAGCCACGCCCATCAAGCGCAGGTCCAAGACGGAAGTAGAGCCTACCAGTACGACAACGCCGAAAAGATGGACCGTTTCGATTACCGGAAACATCCACGCGGAGTCGTGTATCGACCTCCCCATCGCAGTGTTCCCAAGCCAATAACAGAATGAATATAAGATCTGCATTTCTTCAAACCTCGTGAACGGCCTGAGATTATTGGCAGAAGTCGGGCCTCAGTCTGTAGTGCTCCCCTCTAAAACTGGAAAACCTGCTTGTGGCTCCCAAAGAATCCCGCACAATACCCCGGACTTGGGCGGTGGAAATTACTTGCGACCAGGCTGTAGCGGAAGCCAAGAGGAAAACCATACCTGTAGCCAACGCTGACCGGAATCTCATTCCCCGTTGAGAGCGGCAGACGTACGTGGCTCAAGGAACCCGAATTGTCGATGCGGCTATATCAAAAACCTGTTCGCCGTGTCAACAAGCCACTTTCCATTTCCTATGGCGCACGATTGAAGGCAAGTTGGGTCGGCGCTCGCTACGGCGCCGGATACCCTGCTGGAGCTAACAAATTGAGACTTATTTTGGCTGCCCCAGTGGAACGCACAGTTTCCACGACGAACGCTCCATTTTAGGCGCCCCTGATCGCCCGTTAATCGCGGGCGTTCCATTGCCCAGCGCTTCCGGGTTTCGCAACGGTATGCGTTTCTCGATTTCTCGCCTGGGATATTGCGCGGTCGCTCTACCGTTGGTACTCTCGCGCGTCTCGTCCGAATCCGTGCGGCGCGGTTGGACCCGCGCCCGCGCGCAACAAGAGAAGGAGGCAACCATGCAGTTTCGCGCGATCTACGTAATGTTGACTCTTTTAGTTTTCTGCCCGCTGGCGCTGGCCGCAGGCGCCGAAAGCGGCTCCGCCGATCTGGCCGCGCAGGTGAAGAGCCTGCAGGCGCAGGTCGCTACGCTCGAACACCAGGTGCAGATGAATCAGGATTATCTTGCCATCGTGAACCTGCAGGACGCCTACGGCTACTACGTCGACAAATGCCAGTGGGACCAGGTGGCCGACCTTTTCGCCAAGGACGGCACGCTGGAAATTGCCGGGCGCGGCGTTTATGTGGGACAAGAACGCGTGCGCGAATATCTCCACCACCTGCCGAAATTCGGTTACGGGCAGCTTTTCAATCACATGCAGATCCAGCCGGTCATCACCATCGAGCCGGACGGAAAAACAGCGCTGGCACGCTGGCGCGCGGTGATTCAGTTCGGAGTTCTGCATAAATCCGCGGAGTGGGGCGAAGGCACGTACGAGAACGAGTACGTGAAGCAGAACGGCATCTGGAAAATCAAGAAGCTACACTTTTACGTGACTTACTACGTGAACTACTACAAGGGCTGGGACCAAGGTGGAACGCCGCCACCGCCTCCGATTAAAGGCTTCCCGCCCGATCGGCCGCCCACAACCGACTACAAGACGTATCCGGACGTCTTCATTCCGCCATATCATTACAAGAATCCAGTAACGGGAAAGTAGGAGGCGGAACCGCCGCGCTTCGGGCGAGTGATTGAGCGGCGCACTCCCGGCGGCTTATGAGTAGCGGTGAAGTCGCCGGGCCCGCCATCGGCGCCCGCCCGCAAACTGAAGAAAGATCGGACGAGGGGCTATAATGGCTCCTGGGCGCGGCGCGCTTGAAAGCGCGCCTGGGACGAAACATTGGCCTTGGCAGGAGCGAGAAGTTCCGTTTCGGATTGGGCAGGGCCGGAGGAGCAGCGCTTGACAAGGCGCAAACCCTTGTCTAGCATGGGGTTCCGCTCAGCGGGAGGCATCTGTGATCAAGCTGGATATTGTAAACGCCATCGTAGCCAAGACCAACATTCCCCGGGGCAAGGCGGAACAGGCGGTCGAAAGCGTATTCGAAGCCATGAAAGTGGCGCTCGGCAGCGGTCGGCGCATTGAGCTGAGGCGTTTTGGCGTTTTCAACGTGAAACCCCGCAAAACCGGCATTGGCCGAAATCCACGCACCGGACAGCAGGTGAACATCCCGCCCGGCAAAGCGGTGCGCTTCAAGCCGGGCAAGGAACTTCAAGCGCTTCCGGCTTCTCCTGGCAAATCCTGACGCTCGCGACATTCCAGGGAAATGCCGCGTGGCGCTGCCGCGAAAGCGTCAGCGTCCCCAGAATAGACACCTGCGGCGACACCAAAGCCGTTTCGCCGCGTTGCGCATCCAATTCGCCGTGAGAATTTTTTGCGCCATTGCGGGCGGCCGATGAGCACGGGCAACGGCAACGGCCACGTACCAGTCGAGATTCTCGACCCGCAGTACCGCGTGCTCGACGGACAGCCGCGCAGCGTGATCGGTCGGCCGCGACGGCAGAGGTTGTGGCCGTCTCTGACGCTTTTTCTGCTCACGCTCGTGTCCACCCTAATGGTGGGAATGGAATTCGCGCAATCCTACGCAAAGGACTCGGCTCCGTTTTCCAGCACGCAAAGCCTCTTCGCGCTCTGGCAGGCTGCGTGGCACCACCCGTCGCTGATTCTCCTTGGCGTTCCGTTTTCCTTCACGCTGCTGGCGATTCTGCTGGCGCACGAACTGGGACATTTTTTCGCCGGGCGATATTACGGCATTGACGTCAGCTACCCGTACTTCATTCCAGCGCCGACGCTTTTCGGCACGTTTGGAGCGGTGATCTCGATTCGCTCGCCGATTCCCACGCGAAAGGCGTTGTTTGATGTTGGCATCTCCGGGCCGGTGATTGGATTTCTATTCGCGGTGCCGGCCATGACGTGGGCCGTCGCCACGGCAAAGATCGTCCCCGATGCGCAAGCGAATGCCTATATTCACTTCGGCAATCCTCCGCTGATTTTGCTGCTGATCCGGCTGTTTCATCCGCTGGTGGACCCAAGCTGGGTGCTGCTCGGTCCCGTCGGCTGGGCGGCCTGGGTGGGGCTGCTGGCGACAGCGATGAACCTGCTGCCGATGTGGCAGCTCGACGGCGGGCACATTGTATATAGCCTGACCAGCCGACATCATCAGCGGATTTCGCTGGCGCTGGGACTGGCGCTCGTGGCGCTCGGAGTGATCTGCTGGCCCGGATGGGCGCTATGGGGAATCATCCTGCTGGCGCTTTCGCTGCGCTTCCGGCATCCTCCGCTGCTCAACTCATGGGAGCCGCTCGGCTCGTCGCGGCGGCTGTGGGCGGTGCTGGCGCTCGTGATTTTCGCACTCAGCTTCACGCCTTGGCCGGCGTGGTAAACCGCGACGCCGCTGCTCAGTAAGTCTTTGCGTTAAACAATTACGACAAATTGGCGGGATCAACGTCAACGATAACGGCCGTGGGCGGAATTTCGTGCGCGGCGCAGAAATCGAGACACCCGCCGAGGACCTGCCCCAGCGCTCCGCGATGCGGCGATTTCAGGACGAACTGAAACCGGTATTCGCTCCGCAGCCGCGCGAGCGGCGCGGCGGCCGGGCCGAGAATTTTCACGCCGCGCTTTTCAAACGGTGCGAAATATCCGGCCAGCGCCCGCGACCAGCGAATGGCGTTTTCGATTTTTCGGTCGCGCACCAGAACGCTCGCAAGCGCGATGAATGGCGGATAGTGCAGCACCCGGCGGAAGTGCGCCTCCTTCTCAAAAAATGTTAGGTAATCCTGCTGCGCCGCGAGCTGAATGGCGTAGTGCTCGGGATAATGGGTCTCCACCAGGACTTCGCCGGAAAGCTCTCCGCGCCCGGCGCGGCCCGCCACCTGCGTGAGCAGCTGAAAGGTGCGCTCGGCAGCGCGAAAATCAGGCCGCCCGAGCGCCAGATCGGCGGCGACCACCCCCACCAGCGTGACGCGCTGAAAATCGTGGCCCTTGGCCACCATCTGGGTGCCGACGAGAATGTCGATCTCGCATTTCGCGAACGCGCCGAGCACTTTCTGGTATTCGCGCTTGGTGCGCACTGTGTCGCGGTCGAGCCGCGCGATGCGCGCGCTGGGAAACGCCTCGCGCAGAAATTCGTCCACGCGTTCGGCGCCGTCTCCCACGAAATACATGAATTCGGCTCCGCATTTCGGGCACTGCTTCGGCGGGCGCGCGCTGTAGCCGCAGTAGTGGCATTCCAGCCGCTGGCGGCTTTTGTGATAGGTGAGCGCGATGCTGCAGTTTTGGCACTGCACGAACGCTCCGCAGCCGCGGCACAAAAGCGACCACGAATAGCCGCGGCGATTGATCAGCACCATCACCTGCGTTTTTTCCGCCAGGCGCATGGCGATCGCTTGGCGCAAGGTTTCCGAAATCGGCGCGGCGCGGTGGTGGCGACGAAAATCCTCGCGCAGATCCACGATGCGCACGTCCGCCAGCGGCCGGTTTTCCACGCGTGAAGCGAGCCGCAGCAGGCGGTACTTTTCGGCGCGCGCGTTGTGATAGGTCTCAAGCGAAGGAGTCGCCGAGCCAAGCAGCGCGACGGCATTCTCCAGCCGCGCCCGGTAAACGGCCGTATCGCGCCCGTGATACCGCGGCGTTTCCTCCTGCTTGTAGGCCGATTCCTGCTCTTCGTCTACGATGATCAGCCCGAGATTTTCGAGCGGCGCGAACACCGCTGAGCGAGTGCCGACGACCACGCGCGCTTCCCCCCGCCGCACACGCCACCATTCGCGCGCGCGTTCGATATCGGCGAGCCCGCTGTGCAGCACGGCGACTCCTTCGCCGAATCGCGCTCGCACCAGCCGTCCAACCCAGAGCGTGAGCGCAATCTCCGGCACCAGCACGATGGCCGATTTGCCGCGCGAAAGCGCCGCTGCAATGGCGCCAAGATACACTTCCGTCTTGCCGCTGCCGGTAACGCCGTGCAGCAACCCGGCGGTGAATTTCCCTTCGACCAGCCAGCGCCAGATTTCACCGAGCGCTTCATTCTGTTCATCGTTGAGCACGTTGGAAGGCGGCGTGAAATCCGTGTCCCACGGATCTTCTGCGGCGGTGAGAGGCTCGTCCCAGATGCACAGCAATCCTCTCTTTTCCAGCCGCAGGACGGCGGCGCGCGAAACTTCCGCCTTTTCGAGCAGCAGCGGAAGCGGCAGCGGGCCGCGCGTGGCCGTGAGCGTTTCGCGGATGCGCTGCTCGGCGGGTGTCGCGCACGATTCGCTTTCAGCCGGTGCAGATGCATTCCACGCGACGATTTTCTGCATGCGCGACTTGCGGTCGCGGAGCACGTCGCGCACCGAAAGATGCCCGAGACGCACGAGCTGTTCTGCAATATTTTCCGCGCCGGGCGAACGCCTCAGGCGCGCGGACGAAACCGCATCGTCATTTTCAAAGCGGCGCAGCACTTCCAATTCAGCGGATTCGACGTCGGTGCGCTCTTCAGCGGCGGCCAATTCATCCAGATACGCGCGGCCCGCGGCTGTGATCGCATATTCGCGCTCGCGGCGCAGCTCAATTTCCGGCGGCAGCATGGCGCGCATCGTTTCGCCGATCGGAGCGGCGTAGTAGCGGCTGATCCACTGCCCCAACGCGAGCAAGTTCGGTGGCAGCGCCGGAATCGGGTCCATCAGGCTGGCGATTTCTTTGATCTGCGAGCGGCCCGGCGCGGCCGCCGGCGGCAGTTCGGACTCGGAGAGGCAAACGCCGACCATCGCGCGCTTCCCGAACGGCACCACCACGCGACGCCCCACGAGACATTCGCCTGAGAACGCCGCTGGAACGCCATACGTGAACGCCGAGCGCAGCGGCACGGGAAGCGCGACTTCGCAATAGCGGGATGCCATCGGTGCGGAACAGTGTAGCAGCACAGCTATGTCTGGGAGCGCTACGCGCGGAGTGAGCGGCCAACGCCCACAGAACATGTACGATCAGCTCGAAGGCTTGCGCTTCTTCGGTTCAAGACCGAGCACGGCCATCACCTTCTGCAAATCCTTCCAGACTTCGGCCTTGGCGGCGGGATTGCGCAGCAGATAGGCGGGATGATAGGTGGCGATCAGTTTCGCGCCGCGAAAATCGAACCATTCGCCTCGAAACTTCGAGATGCCCTGATTGGTGTTGAGAAGCGTCTGCGCCGAGCACGCGCCCAGGCAGCAGATCACTTTCGGCCCGATCACGTCGAGCTGGCGGATGAGAAAGGGCGAGCAAATGGCGATTTCGTCCTTTTCCGGCAGGCGATTTTCGGGCGGGCGGCATTTCACCACGTTGCAGATGTAAACGTCCTGCCGCCGCAGGCTCATCGCTTCGATCATTTGCGTCAGCAGCTTACCGGCGCGCCCCACGAACGGCTCGCCTTGCTCGTCTTCATCGCGGCCAGGCCCTTCGCCGACGAATACCAACTGCGCTTTCGGATTGCCCACGCCGAAGACGATCTGCGTGCGCGCTTTGTGCAGTTTGCAGCGGGTGCAGTCCGGCGCGATGTCTTCGCGGATGCGTTCGAGCGAGTCGTTTTCGATGCGCTCTTCGAAAAGAGATGCGCCGGCCGGCTGCGGCATCAAACCGGGCGGCTTGGCGGATTTCGACTCCGGTGTCGGGATCGGGCGCGGAGCTCCCACCCTCTGAGAATCCGAGGGTGGGGCACCCGCCGGCCCAGACGAAGCGGGAGCCGCGGACGCGCTCGCCGCCGCTGCGGCAGCCATGGACGCAGCAAGCGGCTCCGCATTCTGCGGCGCATTCGACGCGGCCCGAGCCAGATGAAACGGCCCGAGCCCAAGATCATCCGCGTAACGTAGCCACGCCTCGGCGCGCGAGTGCTTCCCAGCGTTTTTCGAATCCACGCGTTCTCCTCGAAAAATCGAAAATTGCACGCTCACTATAGCAAACCAGGCACGGCCAGCCGGGCGGAAATGAAGTAGCGCGGGAAGAGGGAGGCGATGAGATCGGAACAGCCCGCGGCGGCCAGAGAGCTGGAGCGAGAAAGCGAACAAGAATCGAAAAGAACGATGCGCCGGGACGTTCCGGGTAGACGGGTGCGCGATCGTTTGTTTTCTATGACTTAGATGCGTTTCTACTCGATTGACTGTTCCGGGTAAAACCGCATAATTCGTGACTAGTGATTCGTGACTCGTGAAGGACGAAAACTTCGCGCGGGTAAACCAGCGCGCGAGAACCTGCGAGGCACGCACTTCCGCCTGGGAGCCGCAGCGTCCGCGAGACGAGGCGCAACTTTTCCTCCAGCTTATGGCCGGCCGGTTTGGCGGCGGCGATTTCGTTTGTACCGAGCATCACACGTCGACGGTAGCAGACGTGGGGGTACAGTTTTCTACTGGCCGGAAGTACAGGTGCGTGCGCCTGTACCTGGCGCGACGCTTGCAACTGCTGATCTCTCGCATAGCTTCCGGTTAGCCCGTAATCCGTCCAGGACCGATACCAAGCGGGGAGATCGCTGCCTACAAGCCGACATCTCGGTACTAATCCGGTCGGTGAGCCATTGTCGATGATGCGCTCATTGACTGCCTCTGCGGGAGATATGGGATCGGTCTCTAACCTCGATTTCTAAACTCTCGGAAGGCACTCACTCTCAATCAGCCTCCATCGGCCAGCATCTTGCCGAGAAATGGGAACTCTCGACAGCAGAGAGCTTCAATTTGCTGTCGCAGGTTCTCATGCATTGACTTGTCGTGCGTGGCAAGGCTGAGGTAATAGTTCAGTCCTTCATACTTCGCAAAGACAATCCATTCCCCCGTAAGCCTTTCGGCCTCTCGAAGGCGCTCCCAGTTCCCACTCACAACGTCACTGGCGAGCGGTGCCACATCTTCAACGGTGAAATACCGTATCTCCCCCGCATCCTGAGCTTCCCGTACCTTCTGTTGGAAGTATGGAATCCCGAACTGTTTCAAACCATGCCGAATGTTTTTGGCCAGTGAGCCGATTCCGGTCTGCATATAATGCTTGTGCCAAAGACCTTTCAGGGGAGGATACTTGTTCTGAATCGGCGGCTTCAGACCGGTAGATTTACCCTTTTCCAGAGCCGCGATCTCAGCCGCGACCTGGAAGGGATTAGTCCTGCCAGCTTTGAAAGCAGCAAAGAGGCTCAACAGGAACAGCAGGCTGATGCGGCCGGGCGCAATTTGTTCCAACCGCGTCGCCTCAATCACCGCCTCGAATTCAGCGGAAACCTCTGCCGAGATGTCCTTTCCATCTTGATCCTTCGCGTCAATCTTCCATTTTCGCGTCATCTCGTCCATCGTCCGAAGTCAATCGTTGAATCCAGTATGCACTCTGGCGTGTTGCCCCGGTCCCTCACATTTGGGGATCGGAGACTGAAGAAAAATGCCTCTTTCAGGATCGCTCCTCTGAAACGCCCTTTACGACGCTCATTCTTGGGCAAATCACTCGCAACGGGGTTCGGGTTGCCTTGCCGACTTCTCGGTACAAATTGTCTCGTCCTGGTTGGCAGAACGAAATCAGTCAGGCTGATCTCCAGTTGCCACCTAGAGTTTTGAGTTGTGTATTAGTGGGATTGTTTCTTGACGTCAGCGCACTCCTTGAGGAACTTCAGATATTCCTCAGAATTGGAGAATACTCGAAAAGCGCAATGATCTAGCATCATCATGTTGTATCGGTGCGCCTCATCGATCGAAACGCATGTGCTGATACCATCGACAGTGGTTGCTTTCTCCAGATAAAGCATCGCTTGTGTAGGGCTAAGTGGATAATAAAGCTCCATTTTTTCTGGGATGTCCCAGCCCCCTCCCGGCGTGAGCATATTGATTATTGGCTGATCGGACGTGATGAAAGGCACCTCGGTGTGGTTGTCGAGAACCAGAATCCGGAATTCGTTACGACTCACGAAAAACGATCCGCCAGCTTCGACGGCGAGGATATGGCTCAATACGTCCCACACCCGCTCCATATCATCGAATAGGATGTTCTCTTTTTTGCAAGCCCGGTCCCTTACGGCTTTCGTTCTCAGGTACTGAACATAAAGACCATGAAAGAATCCGGACGCTTTTTGTGGGTCTTCATAGAAACTGAAATCGCGATTTTTGATTGCCTCAAGATAGGGCCAAAAACCGTTCTCGATGGCTGCGTGGTAGTTTTCGTTCAGATTCGAAATGGCTACCTCTAGCTGCTTCATTGCCTCGGGATTTTGGCTGCAGCTTTCTTCCAGGTGCCTCTTGAGTCGCGTAGGCAGAGTATACATTTCCAGAAAACGTCTATGCCCGTCCCTGCCGATTTCTCGGAGGCCGTCGATGAATAGTTTCAGGCAATCAACGTCCGGGACGGTCAGCTCTTTTAACTTATAGAAATCGTTCTCGCCTCCGACGACCCTAAGGCCGGAGCGGTCTACCTTGCCATACCCATACCAAGCGATACGCTCATCCGCATCTGCCCAAAGCAGAAGGTATCGGCGGGGAGTGTGGTGGTGATAGATTTTCGCCTGTTCGGGTCCCATGGAATAAGCTTATCGCTTAATGAGGCTACGTCGGTAACGAGAAACGCGCTTGTCTTGACCGAACCGAGCAACTCCCGGATGGTCGGCAAACTGGAAGGAACGTGGGCCAGCGGCATTTGCGGATGTGGCAACAGGCTGGCAGGGGCGCGAGGAAAAACCCGTGCATACCAGGAGGGCCTGGCAAGGGAGAGCTAGCGTTTCTGGAGTTCGAGGACGTGGTCGAGGATGCGGTTGGCTACTTCGAATTTCGAGAGCTTGGGAAGCGGGATTTCGCGGCCGTCGCGCAAATAGAGCGTGACGATGTTGGTGTCGCCATCGAAACCGGCGCCTTCCTGCGTTACGTCGTTGGCGGCGATGATGTCCGCGCCCTTGCGCGCCAGCTTTCCGCGGGCGCTTTCGGCGACGCGCTCGGTTTCGGCGGCAAAGCCGACGAGCACGCGGCGCGAAGCACCGCTGCGCTCGCGCTGTTCGCGGCCAAGCTCGGCCAGAATGTCGGGCGTGGGTTCCAGTTCCAGCGTGATGCGCTCACCGCCGCGCTTGATTTTCTGCGCTTGAGCTGCGGCGGGGCGGTAATCGGCCACGGCCGCGGCCATGATTACGACATTGGCTTCGGCGGCGTGCTCGCGCACGGCGCCGCGCATTTCTTCCGTGGTGCGCACCGGCACCCAATCGGCGCCCTGCGGCGCTGGCAAATTGGTGGGCCCGCTGACCAGCACCACGCGAGCGCCTCGGCGCAAAGCCGCTTCCGCGAGAGAGTAACCCATCTTGCCCGACGACCGATTCGTGAGGTATCGCACCGGATCCACATCCTCGCGCGTAGGCCCGGCAGTGACGAGCACCGTCTGTCCCTCGAAATCATGCTGCAGCCCCAGCACGCTGCAAACTTTTTCGACGATCGCTTCCGTGGCCGCCAGCCGTCCCGCGCCGACCATGCCGCACGCGAGATAACCTTCGCCCGGATCGACCACATGCACACCGCGCGCCCGCAGCGTGGCCAGATTTTCGCGCGTGGCGGAATGCTCCCACATGTTCACGTTCATCGCCGGAGCCACGATCACTGGCGCCTTCGTGGCCAGATACAGCGTGCCGAGGAAATCGCCGGCAATCCCGTGCGCGAATTGCGCCAGAACATCCGCCGTGGCCGGCGCGACCAGCAGCAGATCGATGCGCTGCGCCACGGCGATATGTTCGATGGCGCTTTCGACGTTCGCGGGTGCGGCGTTATCGCGCGCGAACATTTCCGTGATCACTCTATTGCCGGTGAGCGCGGCAAACGTGAGCGGCGTAATGAACTCCTGCGCCGCGCGCGTCATCACCACCTGAATGTCGAGCTTTTCCTGCTGGAGACGACGGACGAGCTCCGCCGATTTATACGCCGCAACGCCACCGGTCACGCCAAGAGCGATTTTCATAGCGGGCAAATCCTACGCGCCAAGGCAGCCGCGCGAGAGCGGCCGCAAACGCAGCAGCCCTACTTGCGCCGCTTGCCGTCCCGGTCTTCGGCACCTTCGGGCACTTCCGGCAACTGGTATTCGAGCCTTCCCTGCAGCAATTCTTCCTCGGCAATCCGCGTGTTCTTGCGGGACCTCGGATTATCCACCAGCGGCCGCGCGCCGATCATCAGTTGACGGGCGCGACGGGACACGACAACCACGTACGCAAATTTGCTATCCGGTACCTGCGTAAGAGCCATTTATGAATCAGCCTCCAAAAGTCTTCACGATCTCACGAATTTGCCCTTCTCGCCGCGCCATGCGGCAGCGCGAAGCCAGGGTGATGGCCTGCACCTCGCGCCCAGCGCGCTCGAGATCGTCATTGATTATCGCGTAATCGTAGCTCGGGTACTTCAGCATTTCCTGCCGCGAGCGTTCCAGCCGGCGGCGAATTTCATCTTCCGAATCCTGACCGCGAGCGCGGATCCGCTGCTCCACGTCGGCGCGGGAGGGCGGCACCACGAAGATGGCCACCGCACCCGGAATTTTTTCCTTTACCTGCTGTGCGCCGGAAACATCGATTTCGAGCACCAAGTCCTTGCCTTCGTCGCGCGCCCGGTCCAGCCACTTCTTCGGGGTCCCGTACCAATTCTTGCCGAAAACCTGGGCGTATTCAAGGAACTCGCCCCGGGTCACCATCTGCTGAAATTCGGCTTCGGTAATGAAATTGTACCACTTACCGGCGTTTTCCGTCCTGCGCGGCGACCGCGTGGTACACGAAACCGCCAGCATGGTGCCGGGCAGCTCCAAAATCTTCTGTACCAGCGTTGTTTTTCCCGAGCCGGAAGGCCCGGAAACGATGAACACCAATGGCTCCGATTGAGTCATTCGATATTTTGGACCTGTTCTCGAATTTTTTCGATTTCAGATTTGATTTCCAGACCGAGTTCGGTGATTCGCAGCCCTTCGGCTTCGCTTCCGGGCGTTTTCGAAAGCAGGGTGTTGGCCTCGCGCTGCATTTCCTGCAGCAGAAAGTCGAGTTTTTTGCCCACGTCCGCACCCCCGGAAAGCAGCGATTCGAATTGCCGGACGTGGCTCGCGAGACGCGCCAATTCCTCGGACACGTCGCTGCGTTCGGCGGCGATGGAAGCTTCCTGAACGATCCGCGCGGGATCGAGAGTGGTCTCGCCGAGCAGATCCTTCAGGCGCGCTTCGAGCCGCCGCGCAAACGCCGGGCGCGCCCGCTCCGCGAGCGTTTCCACCTGCGCCGCCAGGCTCGCCACGTTCCGAAGATGGCCCGCCATCTCGTCGCGCAGCGCCGCCGCTTCCTGTTCGCGCATGCGATCCAGCCGATCGAGCGCTTCGCCAAGGCACTGCCCGGCCAGCGCTTCGAGTTGCGCGAGATCTTCGTCGAGGGACGCGCTCGGCGGCCCGATCACTCCCGGCAATCGCAGAATGGCCGCGAGGTCGGGCTCGGCGCGAATGCCAAATTGTTCGCGCAGCGCGTTCGCCGCTTCGATGTAGCTGGCGGCCACTGGCTGGTTCACTCCGACCGCAGCCGGTCCTGAAAGCTCGTATCGCAACGTCACATCCACGTGCCCGCGCCGGATGCGTTCGCGCAACGTCTGGCGTATTCGCGGCTCGAGAGCCTCAGATCCTTCCGGCAAGCGCAAATGCAGGTCGAGGAAGCGATGATTCACGCTGCGCACGGAGATGCGGATCGTCCAGCCGTGGCCGGCGGCGTGGGCCTGTGCATAGCCGGTCATGGATTTGAGCGCCTTCGAAGCGGCCTGCGCGGCGCCGGCGACAAGTTGTGATTTCGCTGGCGCCATTTCTAGGCAGGCTCCACGGCGGGCGCGGCGGGCGTCAGAGGCTCCACATCCCGAAACTGCATTTCGTACAGCCGCGCGTAAATCCCGGCGCGCGCCAGAAGCTCTTGGTGCGTGCCGCGCTCGCGAATCGTGCCGCCGTCGAGCACGGCGATCAAATCGGCGCGGCGAATGGTCGAAAGCCGGTGCGCGATCACGAACACGGTGCGTCCGGCCATCAGGTTGTTCAGCGCGCTCTGCACCAGCATTTCGGATTCGGAGTCTAGTTCCGACGTAGCCTCGTCGAGAATCAGGATCGGCGCGTTCTTCAGCAACGCGCGCGCGATGGCCAGCCGCTGGCGTTGACCGCCGGAAAGCCGCTGGCCGCGGTCGCCGATCACCGTGTCGTATCCCTTCGGCATCTGCAGAATGAAATCATGCGCCAAAGCCGCACGCGCCGAGGCTTCGACCGTCTCCTTCGGGATATTCGGCTGACCGTAGCAGAGATTGTTCCAGATCGTGTCGTTGAAGAGAATCGTTTCCTGCGTGACGATGGCGATCTGCTCGCGCAGCGAACGCAGCGTCACGTCGCGCACATCGTACCCATCGATGCGCAGCGATCCCGCCGTGGCAGTGTAAAACCGCGGCAAAAGATTTACGAGCGTGGTCTTTCCGGCTCCGCTCGATCCCACGAAGGCGACCACCGCGCCCGCAGGCACTTCCAGATTGATGTTCTTCAAAATCAGCGGCCCGCTTTCGTACGCGAAATTGACGCGGTCGAACTCGATCGAGTTCGAAAAGCGCGGCAGAACCTTCGCGGCGGGAGCTTCCATCACTTCTTCGGGCCGGTCGATGAACGCAAACACCTGCGCGGAGACTCCCGCGGCTTGCAGGAAGAGCTGGTACGCGCGTCCGATGGCTTTCACCGGCTCATAGGCCTTGAAGAGCGCAAACGTGAACGCGCCGAATGCGCCGATGGTCATGCGGTCGGCGTTGATCTCGCCGCGGGCAAAGAGCAGCACGGCGGAAATCACCACCGCGCCCAAAACGTCCATCATCGGCGAGGTCACCGCGAACGCGCGGATCCAGCGCATGTTCTCGCGCAGAAGATTGCGTCCCGCTTCGTGAAACCGGCCGATCTCGAACCGCTCCATGCCGAACGCTTTCACGATGCGGTTGCCGCTGACGGTCTCCTGCAAGATCTGGCTCAAATCGGCGAGCCGCGAACGGCTTTTTTCCGATGAGCGCCGGATCTTCCGGCCGAGCTTTCCCACCGGCAGCACGACCAGTGGAATCAGAACGGCCGATCCCAGAGCCATGCGCCAATCGATGATCAGCAGCACGGCCACGAACGCGATCAAGCTGAAAATTTGCCGCACCAGATCGGCCAGCCAGTCGGAGAACGCGCTGCGAATCTGCTCGATATCGCTGATCGTGGCGGACATCACCCGGCCCACCGGGTTGTGCTGAAAGAATCCCACCGGCTGCTGCACGACATTGCGGTACGTGTGGTCGCGCAAATCGGTGATCCCCGAAAGCCCGACGTATTGAATCAGAATGCTGCCGAAATATTCGGCGACGCCCTTGGAAATGAAAATAAAAAGCAGCGCGACCGCGAACACCGACCAAACGTAATGAATTTGACGGGGAACGAACGAGTTGAGCTTGATCACATGGTGCGTGTAGGGGATCGCGAACAGCGTCAGAGACTGGATCGTCGAGTGCCGCGAAAGCACTACGTCCAGCGCCGGCTTGATCGAGAATGCGATCAGGCCGTCCATCATCCCCATGAACGCGAGCAGAATCACGCCCAGCGCGAACAGCGGCACGTACGGCCGCAGATAGCTTAAGAGCCTGCGAATTTCCTCTCGTTCGCTGACGTGCGGAAAAATGTCCATAGCTCAGGAGCGCGGATCCAAGCGATCCGTCTGTGAAGCCGCTTTGAATTTCAATGCTCTTGGCGGGCGCCGAATCGCCCCGGATCCAGGCCACCTAGCGTATGCAGGACACGTGCCTGTTGCAAGGCATAAACGCTCCGAACATCCCCTCGCAGGGGAATCCAGCGTCCCGATAAGGCCTGCGCTGCCGGCTGAAGCTCCGGATGTCACGATGGCGTTTTGTCCAGATCGCGATGTACCACTTTCGTCGAATACCCTTTGCGCTTCAGCGCGCCGCTGATCACTTCCGCCAGCGCCACCGAGCGATGCCGCCCTCCCGTGCATCCCAGCGCCACGGTCAGATAGCTTTTCCCTTCGCGAATGTAATGCGGGATCAGATAAGCCAAGAGGCTTTCGATGCGACGCAGGAATTCACCAGTCTGCGGAAACGAGCGAATGTACCGCGCAACCTTGGGATTCTTTCCGCTGAAGGGACGCAGCTTGGGAACGAAATGCGGATTGGGGAGAAATCGCACGTCGAACACCAGATCCGCGTCCGCGGGAATGCCGTAGCGAAACCCGAAACTCACCACGGAAACCAGCATCGGCCTTCGCCCAGGATTCTGGAAGCGGTCGATGATGAACTGGCGCAGCTCGTGAACCGTGAACTTCGTCGTATCGATCACCACGTCCGCAAGACGCCGAATCGGCGCCATGCGCCGGCGCTCGGCGCGAATGCCCTCGATAACCGAGTGGTCGTGCCCCATCGGGTGCGGGCGGCGCGTCTCGCTGAAGCGGCGCAGCAGGACTTCGTCGCTCGCCTCCACGAACACCAGCGTGACCGAATGGGCGCTGCGCAGCTTGCGGTAAATCTGCGGCAGCTTCTCGATTTGCGCGCCTTCGCGCGCGTCCACCAGCAAAGCAGCGCGGTCCACTTCGCCGCGGCCCTCTTCGTATAGTTCGGTGAATGTGGGAATCAGCGCAACCGGAAGGTTATCGACGCAGTAAAAGCCCAGGTCCTCGAAGGTGTTGAGGATGGAGCCCTTGCCCGATCCCGACAGGCCCGTGAGGATGACGAGCTGCCGGGCAGTGCGCTTCTTTTCCGAAAGCTTCACGGCTATGAGCGGCTAGGCCTTTACCCGGCGGCGGTGCGTGCTCGGGATGCGCATGTCCTCGCGATATTTCGCGACGGTGCGGCGCGTTACCTGGATGCCCTCGTCGCTCAGCTTCTTGGTGATCTGTTCGTCGGTGAGCGGGTGGGCGGTATCTTCCTCGTCGATCATCTGCTTGACGCGGCGCTTCAGCGCCAGCAGCGACATTTCGCTGCCCTGCGGGCCGTTGACGGATTCCGAGAAAAAGCTGCGCAATTCCAGCACGCCCTGCGGCGTGTGCACGTACTTATTGGCCACCGCGCGGCTCACCGTGGAAGGATGAACTCCCACTTCCTCCGCCACTTCCTTGATCATCATCGGCCGCAGGCTGTCCGGGCCATAGTCGAGGAAATCGGCCTGCCGCCGCAGGATCGACTGGCAAACGCGCGAAATCGTGTGCTTGCGCTGCTCGATGTTTTTCATCAGCTGGATCGCCGCGGTGAAGCGTTCCTTCACGTAATTGCGAACGTCGCGATCCGCCGCATCGCGCGCCAGCAGCCGCCGGTAGGTGGGATTCAGGCGAAGCTGCGGCACGTCGTCATCGTTCATGAAGACCTGCCATTCGCCATCCACCTTGCGAAACTGCACGTCCGGCTCGACCAGCCGTGGCTCGGTCTTGTTGTAGCGCAGTCCGGGCTTGGGATCGAGACGCTTGATTACGTCCACCGCGCGCTTCACCTGCTCGATCGGACGGTTCAGCTCGCGCGCCACCTCTTTTAGCTGATTGTTCTGCAGAAGTTTCAGATGGTCTTTGATGATCTGCTGCGCCAGCGTGTTCTGCGGATCGAACACTTTGATCTGCAGCAGCAGGCATTCCTCCAGATCGCGCGCAGCCACTCCGGGCGGATCGAATTCCTGCACCATCGCCAGCGCTTCTTCCACGTCTTCCATCGAGTAGTTGTTGGCCTGCGCGATCTCTTCAAGCGTCGCCATCAGGTAGCCGTTTTCATCGAGGTTGCCGACGATCTCGCCGGCGATCTCGCGCACCGTCTCCGTGCAGATGCTGACGCTCAGCTGCCATTCCAGATGATCTGCGAGGCTCGAAGCCGAGGAGAGGAATTTTTCGAAGGAAGGCTTCTCGATCTCTTCGTGTTCGCTGCTGGCGACGCGCTCCGCGCCGGTATCGAGATACTGCGTGAAAAACGATCCGAAATCGAATTCGTCAAAGGGATTGGCGGCCGGCCCCTCCGGGACGTTCTCCGTTTCCTTCTTCAGAAACGCTTCGTCCGTGTAATTTTCGGCCGTCGTTGATTCTTCGGAGAGTTCCTCGAGCACCGGATTCGCCATGATCTCCTGATTGATCATCTCGCGCAATTCCAGGCGGTTGAGCGCCAGCACGCTCACCATCTGCACGAGCCCCGGCGTCAGAATCTGCTTCTGAGCCAGGCGGAGATGGAGTTTGGGCGCGAGGTAATTCATGTCAGTTCAGGCGAAACTTCTCTCCCAGGTAGATTCGGCGGACGTCCGCATTCTCAGCGAGCGTTGCGGGCGTCCCGGCAGCCAAAATCTTGCCGCCGTTGATGATGTACGCGCGGTTGGTCACCGCCAGCGTGTCGCGCACGTTGTGATCCGTGATCAAGACGCCGATCCCGGCACCGCTCAAATCCGAGATGATCTTCTGCAGGTCCACCACGGTCAAAGGATCGATCCCCGCGAATGGTTCATCCAGGAGCACGAACGATGGCGACAGCACCATCGACCGCGCGATTTCCAGACGGCGCCGCTCGCCGCCCGATAGCACGTACGCCTGGCTGTGTCGCACTCCTTCGAGTCCCATCTGCGCTAAAAGCTCCTCGATGCGGTCGCGTCGCTGCTCGGGCGTCATCGAAAGCGTCTCCAGCACTGCGAGCAGGTTCTCCTCCACCGTCAGCTTCCGAAATACCGAAGGTTCCTGGGGCAGGTAGCTGATGCCGTTGCGGGCCCGGAGGTACATGGGGAGGTCGGTGATATCCTCGGCGTCCAACAACACGCGCCCGTAATCGGGACGAGCGAGGCCGACCAGGATGTAAAATGTCGTGGTCTTACCGGCGCCGTTCGGCCCGAGCAGCCCAACCACTTCGCCCTGCTGAATCTCCAGGTTTACGTCATCGACGACTTTCCGTCCTCGATACGACTTCCTAAGATCGACGGCCCGGAGTTTCAACATGCCGGTTCATTTCTCAACCTTGTGCTTGGTCAGTGTGCGCGAACCATCCTCAGAATCAATTAAAATCGTATCACTCGCAACATAGAAGGTCAACGAACTGCCGGTAGCCGAGTTGCTAGAACCGTCAGTAACCGTTGGTTCGCCGCCCGAAAGAACGAATTTTCCATCCGAGGCCGTGTATTCCGCCTGTTCCGCCACCCCTCGACGCACGCCCTGCTGCACCACCACATCGCCGCGCGCGATCACGCGATCCAGTTGCCGGTCGCCGCTGGGACCCGCCGCCGCGGAGGGAGGCTGCTCGGGTATTGCTGAAGCTCTGGGCTCGTGGTCGACCGTAGGTTTCGCAGCCGCTGGCCCCAGGTACACATCCAACGTGCGCGAGTGCAGCGTCCCCTGGTCCGAGCTTGCCACCACTCCACCCTCCAAATGCGCCATGCCCCGGTCGCCCCAATACGTGAGCATCGGCGCGCGGATGTTCCACAGCGTCAGCCCCGCATTTTTCGGGAACTTGCCACCCGGCTTCCCGAAGTTCGGCATCGACGGGCCCGCGCTCTGCGGAAACACCGCGACCACGTTGCCGGACGCCTGCATCCTCTTGTCGTCCCGCCACAAATCGATGCGATCCGCTTGCAACACCGATTCCCCTTGCCATAGCCGGACATGCCCGGCATACGTGACGTGTCCAGCCTTTGCCGAGCCCGCGAGCGCGTCCGCCGAAATATGCGCCGCACCCGCACCCAGGCTCACCGCGTCCTGCGCGCTGCTGGGAAGGTACGTGGACACCACGTCTCCCGTCGCCCGCAGCGCGCCCGAATTCTGATCGAACGCCATGCTCGCGGCCGACGTCCGGCTGGCTCCGTCCGCGACCACCGGAGAACCCTCCAGCTCGATCGCATCCGTCGCACGGTCGATTCGCGCGCTCGCTGCGGTGGCCTCCCGGTCGCCCTGCTGTATTCGCACGCCGCCGCTTTCCTCGACCGTCGTCCAGTCCCCGTGCGCGCCGAGCGTCGCCGCCAATTCCCCGGCCGCGATCGTTTGCGGCGCGCCGCTGGCCACCACTCTCCGGATCGTTACACCCGAATGGCCGTAGAGCTTCTCGATCCGGCCGCTTTCGCCCGCCTGCGCCACGAACTTCCTGGCGCTCACGGCCGTCGTCTCATTGCCTTTCGCCATTTCAATCGTCGCGGGCGCCAGAGTCTCGGCGCTCTCGATTCGCTCGCGTCCCAGGTCAGCCGGCGATGACTTCGCGCGCGACTGGCCCTTCGCATCCGGAGCTGAAAATGCCATTCGCAGCGCCTGGGTCCGCAGCGTGTCCGACGCGCCGTTTTGTTGCGATTGCGCCACGACGCTGCCTGTCGCCGTCATCTCCCGCACCAGATTGCGTCCCGGAATCATCGCGAACTCCACGTGCTTGGCCGTGAAACGGCCACTGCCGGCCTTCGTCCGCCGCGTGGCGCGCACGTTTCCATCGGCAACCACGCTCTCGACCCATCCTGCCGGATTTAGCAGCCCTTTGAATTGCGATGCCGAAATCGCGATGGCGCTTCCGTTCTCATCTAGGTGAATCCGCGGATTTTGCTCCACCAGCACTTGCCTCGCGTGATTCGCGGCATCGAATTCCACGGAGATCTTCCCCGCTGCCAGATCGCGCCGGCCCTGCCGCACGTCCACCGGCCCATTCAGCACAACCATGCGGTCGTCCCGCCGGATTTCCAGGCTGCTTCCCGCGGCGCTCACCGGCAATCCGCCGGTCTTTTCCGACGCCGCCAGCTGAAACTGAATCGCCCGCTCTATGCGAATGGTCGCGTCGTGCGTGCTGTAATCCACTCCCACCCCGCTCCCGCTGCCGCCCGGAAACGTAAAGCGCACCGGCGCGGCCGTGGACGCATCTCCCGTTGCGCTGTCGAACGAGAGATCGCTGGTGACCAGCTGAAGCGCCGGATGGCTCGGCGCATTGTCCGAAGCCTTGGCGGCATCGATTTCGATCTGCACCGTTCCCTGGCATCGCGCCCCGCCGCTTTGCGGATCGTAGCTGCACTCGCGCGTGTGGATGTTGTCGTTGTGCTTTCCATCGCGCCCGTAAATGGTGATCCACACGTCTTGCAGCAGCGCCCGATCGTGATCCTTATATTGCGTGGCTTGCGAAGCGCGAATGGTGAAAACCGTGCGGTCCTGCTCCACTTTCGAATAGGTGAACTGCGCCGATTGCCGCTCCACGCTCGCCGGCACCGCCGCCGGCATCTGCCGCCGCGCCCGGGCGCGCTGCACCGCGCGATGGACGTACACCCCGGCCACGGCCAGGACGATCAGTCCCGAGATTATGGCCGACCAGCGCGCATAGCGCGCCGCCTCGCGATTGCGCAAAGTTCGCGCCTCCTCTTAGTTAGAAGCCGAGTATAGGGAACTGGTTTGCGCCCCACAACTGCGGCGGCGGATAACGCACAGGGACGGGGAAAAGGGACACCCCGAAAAGGGAAACCGTCTATCGGCGAGGAGAGGCAGGCATGTTCTTCACCAGCCAGTCGGTCGTCAGTCTGGCGTAGGACTCGGCGAGCGGGCCGGGCGTCAAGAAATGGCTTGCGCCCTTCACCCAGACCAAATCGCGCTGCGGCGACGCAGTCAGGCTATCGTAAATCTTGTGAGCGTTCGGAGGTAGAGCCAATTCGTCCTTCTCGCCATGGATCACTAAGGCTGGAACTTTGATCTTCGGCCCGTACTTGACTGAGCTCGGCGTCCCCGGATCGCTCGGCGCTCCGAAGAAGCTGATCAGGGACTTTGCGGTTCCCATGACCGACACGCCGCCGGGAAACCAGTTGTCATACGCGACGGGTTGCTGTCCCTTGCCTTGCGCGACCAGTTCGCGCGCGTGCTTGAGCGTCTCCTCCAGGCGGCGCTTCTCCGCTTCGCTTGACCGGATTTGAAACTCCAGATACGGCGACGGGATCGAAGCGATGAAGCCGACGGCCTTGACCGCAGGGTCGTTTCGCTCCGCCATGTACTGAGCCACGCGAGGGCCGCCGAGGCTGATGCCCAAAATCGCGATCCGCGCGTAGCCCTTTGATTTCGCGTACGCCACGAAGGCGGCGATATCCTTCACGGCGTCGCCATATTCCGCGTAGGGGTTGTTGTACGACGCGCGCATGTTGGAAAGCAGAAACGCGTAGCCGCTCTGTGTCAGTGCGTTGGCAAGCGGAGAATAGTCATGCGCCGGATACAGTGCCGCGCCCGTGGTGCCCCCGGGCACCAGGATGACGAGCGAATCGCTGTCTCTCTGCGGCTCCCACAGGAGGCCGTTCAGCGCAGTTTTGTCTTCCGCCTCGACTCGAATCAGGCCCAGGCGGCTTTGCGAGCCCGGAATGGGAGTGGCTGCCATGGCGCAGACTATATTCCATACGTACTCGTCCGATCAAGGACCTGAGGAGAAGGGGACGAGTACTTGGCCGCTCGCATGCCAAAGGTTTGTGCCAGTAGGACCTTCGTCCTATTTTTGACTTCGGTGCTCGCCACCATCGTATCAAGCGAGCACCAACCTTCTGGCAGATCGATGATCCGCCCGATGATGGGACTTTGCCAGAAGGCGATTCTCTAAACATATTTTCAAAGGACGGTGGAATGAGGAATCTTCTCGAAGAGGTGGACGAACTGTTGAGCAGAGCCAAGTATTTGGCAAAAAAGGATCCCACGACTCTCGTAACCAATGACTATTGGACCCGGCTCACGTCTGCCTGCGACCAGGCGCGCCAGATGCGCCCCGAACTAAAGCATGTTGTTCCGGATGAATCTCGCCAAACGTGGGCCGAAGCGTTGTCGTGTCTGGAGCTGATTAATGAAGGGCTTTGTGATCTCAGCAAAGCGTGAGATGTCAGTGACCTCGTAACCTTCAGGATAGATTCACTGGACTGGTCCCTTTCAACTTTCAGAGCATGACTCGTGCCAATGCCTGATGAATGGGGTTGCCGGACATTTGGTCCCCGTCAGAACCAGATGTCCGGCTAGCCGTGCAACCGTCCAGGTGCGTCCAGCAGATCGTGGGCATGCACGCGTCATCGTCACGATTGGTTGGCGCGTAGCCGCAATTGAGGCGGCGCCGGTGATCGACCTGGCTCAGCTATCTGTCTCGCCGTAATAAATTCGAAATGAGATAGCCCCAGACGCCCAACGCGCCCCCCAATTCGGTTTTCGAGCGCCTAGCGGCCTCGGCTGGCGGGCGATGGGCCTACGGGTCAACTTCTGGAGCTGAGCGCCTCTGAGGGCGGTTGTGAAGCTTCACACGAGCCTTCCACGATCCGGCTGAGAGTCAAATTTGCGGAATCTTGCCCGCACCTCGACCCGCACGGGCGCTAAGTCCTCTATTTCCGTGAGCACTTTCTCTCGCTGTTTGGGGGAAACCCGCTTCAGGAAGAAAAGGTCAGCTATTTGACTCGTGTGATGGCACGATGCCCGAGCCGGCCACGGCCACGTTGTCTCGCGTAGTGTTCTTCACCAGGTACATCGCTTCGTCGGCCAGGTGCAGCAGCTCGGCTTTTGTGCGCGAGTCGGTGGGATACGACGCCACGCCAACGCTCGCCGTCAGCCGCACGTTCAGCCCGGCATCCTTGAGCCAAACCGTTTCGCCGATCAGTTCGTGCAGGCGGCGGGCCACGCCCAGCGCGCTATCTTTGGAAGTTTGCGGCAAGAGCACCACGAATTCGTCTCCGCCGTAGCGGAACGCCAAATCGATCAGCCGGCAATGCTCCTTGATCGCCGAACCGATCTCGTTCAGCAGCTTCGAGCCCATCAGGTGCCCGTGCGTGTCGTTGACGCTCTTGAAATGATCGAGATCAATGAAAATGAGCGAAAACTCGAACGCGTAGCGGTGCGAGCGGTAAATTTCCGTGTCCAGCATGAAGTTCAGGTGCCGCGCGTTGTAAAGACTGGTGCAGTCGTCGGTGATGGTGAGCTCGTGGATGCGCTGCACGTGCCGCGCGTTTTCGATGGCGATCGCCGCGTAATCGGCCAGCGCCTCCAGCAGCGCCAAGTCCCGCTGGCTGAATCCCTCCGGACCGATGCAGTTGATCAGCTCGATCACGCCGAGGCACTGATCGCGGAATCGCACCGGCACGGCAACAATCGAGCGCGTCGCCAGGTGCGTGCGTTCATCCACCTTGCCGAAGAACCGCGAGTCCTGGCTGGTGTCCGGCACCACAACGGCTTCGCCCGATTGCGCCACCCAGCCCGCCAGTCCCTGGCCGACCTTGATACGCACGTCCTTGAGCGCCTCCGCGCCTTGCCCGGTGGCAATCTGGAAATACAGCTCCTGTTTTTCAGGGTCCATCAGCAGCAGGGACCATGTGTCCGGCCGCAGCACCTCGTTGATCTTCTCCATGATGGTGCGCAGCACCTGGTCCAGCTGCAGGGACGACGTCAGCGCCTTACCAAGCTCATGAAAGACGCTGACTTCGCTCTTCTCGGACGCGTCTACCGTCACCGGCGCATGCCGGCGGCGCTCCACGCCCGGAAACGCCCTGTGGTCCGTCGACCGGCGTGCGGGATCGGCAGCCGCTGCTGGTTTCGCGTCTTGGGATTCGGAGGGCAACGCTCGAATTATAGTTAACCGGTTTCTCCAACTGCAACGTCCATTCCGCGGCTATTGCCGAAAGTCCAATCCTCGGCGCCCCGCGACTTTCGTGTAACCTTCGTGTAGCATTGACACTCTCCGTCCTCACGCCTATATTTTTTCCTGGTCCCTAACGGATGTCTTCAACACCCTTCGGCGAACATCTCAAGCGCGAACGTGAGATGCGCGGTGTCTCCCTGGAAGAGATTGCCGCCGCCACGCGCATCAACGCACGCTTCCTGGAAGCCATCGAAAACGAACGCTGGGACCTATTGCCCGGAGGCGTATTCAACCGTGGATTCATTCGCTCGATTGCCCGGTACCTCGGCATGGACGAGGACAGCCTCGTCGCCGAATACGACCTCGGCACCAAAAACAACGGAAACGCGCACACGCACTCCGTAGCTGCGGTCCCCGCGCAGGATATGCCGCGAAACTGGCGGCCCGCTGCAGTAGCCGTCGTCCTGCTCGCACTCCTGATCGGGGGCGGCGTTTTCACGTACGCCCACTATCGATCGCAAATCTCCGCCGGTTTGCACCGCGGTGCTGCGGCAGTCGCCGGCCAAATCCATCGCATCCGCGCCAAGCGGCACGGAGCGCTGCAAACGGCCAGCCCGCCCGCAAAATCCGCGTCCGCCAGCCCGAATTCGCCCGCTACCGCTAGTCCCTCTGCAGCCAGCGCCGCTCCGCTCACGCTCAAACTCGAAGCCGGCAAACCCGCCCACGTAAAAATCGTCGCGGATGGGAAAGTCGTCTTCGATGGTCCCGTGCACGTGAACGACGTCAAGCAGTTCCAAGCGCACGACGATTTCCAGGTCACCTCCAGCGAATCGAGCGCCCTGCTCCTGGAACTAAATGGACAAACGGTCCCTCCAATCGGCACTCCCGGCGAGCCCGGATCGGTTACACTCACCCGTAGCGATCTAAACCCTTCATCGGGAGAGTCTCATTAGCGACGATTTGCGCTCGCAGATTTGCTCCGGCCACGCCCGCCCAGAGCAGAAGCTGGCTGTCTGCGCGGGCAGCTTTCCGCTCGCGCCGGAAGAGCGCGTGGAAATGCTGGCCGTGCTGGCGTTCGACGGCGATTCCAATATTTCCGAACGCGCCCAAGGCGCGCTGCTCACCCAGCCGCTGCAGCACTTCCTCTCCGCTCTTGCGCGGGCGCAGCTCGACCCGCATCTCAGCGCCTATTGCTCCGATAATTTGGGAGACAAGCCCGGCATCGCCGACGCGCTGGCGAAAAATCCCGTATGCCCCACCGCGGACGTCACCCGCGTCGCGCCCTTTCTTACCGCCGCCGGCATTCAGGCTCTGCTCGATAATCTCGACCGCTTCATCAACGATCCGCAATTGGTGATCGCCGTGAACAAATCCACCGCCCCGACCGCCGAGCAGCGCGATCTGCTCAACGAAATGCACAAGGGCGCGATGTCCATGAACGAAATCGAGGAAGCGGCCGCGGAAATCGAGCCCGACAAGGTCAAGCGCGAAACCTTCCAACAGAAACTCGCACACATGAACGTCGTCCAGCGCCTCACTCTCGCGCTCAAGGGCGGACGCTCCGAACGCATGTTGCTGATTCGCGATCCCAACAAGCTGGTGCAGCGCTGCGTCCTTCAATCGCCGCGTCTTAGCGACACGGAAGTGGAAAGCTTCGCCTCGATGACCAATCTTTCCGGCGAAACGCTGCGCGCCATCTCTCTCACGCGCTCGTTCATGAAAAGCTATTCGGTGGTCCGCAATCTGGTGAACAATCCCAAGACGCCCCTCGACACCTCCCTGCATCTTTTTCCGCGACTCACCTCCACCGATCTTGCCAAGCTCTGCTCCAACAAAAACGTACCGGAAACGCTGCGCTCCTCCGCCATCAAGCTACACCGCAAGCGGAAGATGGGCGGCTCGGGCAGCTGATCACGCCTCGCTGATCGACGTCGCGTCGAACGCCCGCGGCAGCAATTCTCCTGCTCTCACCTGCTCCGCATTTCCCGCCAGGTCGGCCAGAATTACCGGCACATCGCCGCAAAATTCCCAAATGATCTGCCGGCACGCGCCGCACGGCGGCGTCAGGGTATCCGCGTCCGTCACCACCGCGATGGCGTCGAATCCGCGCTCGCCTTCGGACACGGCCTTGAAAATCGCCACCCGTTCCGCGCAGCACGTCAGCCCGTAGCTCGCGGTCTCCACGTTGCATCCGGCGTAAATCCGCCCGGACTTCGCCCGCACCGCCGCGCCCACGCGAAAATTGGAATAGGGCGCGTGCGCGTTTTCGCGCGCCTGCCGCGCCGCCGCGATCAGCGTCTCGAATTCCTTCATGCTGCGCCTCCATTCTTCACCGCGCTTCGGTGTTCCTCCGCGCCTTCGTCTTCCGCCACAATCGGCGGAATCACCCCGCTCAGCAGCTTGCCCAGCTCATCCTGCACGCGCTGCCCGACCGCCAGCACTTCGGCGTGATCGAGCGGCCTTCCGCCCAGCCCCGCGGCCAGGTTCGTCACGCACGAAATCCCCAGCACGTTCATGCCTGCGTGCCGCGCGGCGATCGTCTCCGCCGCCGTGGACATGCCCACCAAGTCCGCGCCAATCGTCTTCAGGTAACGTATCTCCGCCGGGGTTTCGTAGCTCGGCCCCGCCAGCGCGGCGTAGACGCCCTCGCGCAACTCAATCCCGAGCTTGTGCGCCTCCGCCCTTGCGATCTCGCGATACTTCTCGCTGTACGCATAGGTCATGTCCGGAAATCTCGGTCCCCAATTTTCGTCGTTCGCGCCCGCAAGCGGATTCGCTCCCTGCAAATTGATGTGATCGCGAATCAGCATCAGCTCTCCCGGCCGCAAGTTTTCCCCAATCCCGCCCGCCGCATTCGTCAAAATTACCGATCGAATTCCCATCCGCCGCAGCACGCGCACCGGAAAGACTACCTCGCGCGCGCTGTGCCCTTCATACAGATGCACGCGCCCCTGCATCACCGCCACGGGCACGTCGCCCAGCTTTCCCCCGTTCAACCTGCCCCCGTTTAACTTGCCCGCGTTCAACTTGCCGACGACCAGCTTCCCCGCGTGCCCAATCGCCGTCGCGGGCGGAAATCCGGGAATTTTTTCGTACGCGATTTTCGTGGCATCCTCGAGCTGCTCTGCAAACGCTCCGAGCCCCGAGCCCAGCACCACGGCGATCTTCGGCCGCAATTTCGTCTTCGCGAGGACAAATTTCGCCGCGCGCCCCGCCGCCGCGAAATCGGAGCCTCTCGCCGCCGCCCGTTGCTTTCCGCTCATCGCCTCGCCTCCGCGCTTGCCGCTTCAGCGCCGGTCGCAACGCCCCGCACCGATCCAATCACCTTGCGCACCAGCGGCTTCCGCGCCGGCGGCTCCGGCCCAATTTCAAAACAGCGGCGCAGCAATTCCATGGCCTCGGCATGCCGCGCCTCGCGGTTGTAGTACGCCGTGCACAGCGGCTCACCCGCCTTCACCGCGTCGCCTACTTTTTTCGCCAGCACGATTCCCGCCGCCGGATCGATCGCATCGTCTTTTTTCTCACGCCCGCCGCCCAGCATCATGCTGGCCACGCCGATCTGCTCGCAGCGAATCGCCGTCACGTAGCCGGATTGTGCCGCGGTCACTGTTTCCAGCCGGCTCGCGCGCGGCAGCCGCTCCGGCTCGTCGACGATTCGCGCATCGCCGCGCTGCAGCGCGATCATCTCGCTGAATTTTTCGCGCGCCGCTCCGGAAGCGATCGTCTGCCCTGCGATTTTTCGTCCCTCCTCCACTGCACCCGCTCGCCCGCCAAGCACAAACATCCACGCCGCCAGCTCCACGCACAGCGCGCGCAGATCCTCCGGCCCGCGCCCGTGCAAAATCTCGACGCATTCCTGCACTTCCAGCGCGTTCCCGATCGCGCGTCCGAGCGGCTGCTCCATGTCCGTGATCAGCGCCGCAACTTTCTTGCCCATGCGCTCGCCCGTCGCCACCATCAATTCCGCCAGATATTCCGCATCCCCCTGCCGCTTCATGAACGCGCCGTCGCCCGTCTTCACGTCCAGCACCAGCGCGTCGATGCCCTCCGCCAACTTTTTCGACATGATCGACGCGCAGATCAAATACGGGCTCTCGACTGTCGCGGTCACGTCCCGCAGCGCGTACAGCCGCTTGTCCGCCGGAGCGATTTCCGGCGTCGCGCCGATCATCGCGCAGCCGCACTTTTCCACCACCTCGCGAAATTCCGCGAGCGAGAGATTCACGTCGAATCCCGGAATCGACTCGAGCTTGTCGAGCGTTCCTCCCGTGTGCCCCAGCCCGCGCCCGGAAATCATCGGCACGCGCAGCCCGCCCACGGCCGCCACCGGCGCCACAATCAGCGACGTTTTGTCGCCCACGCCGCCGGTCGAGTGCTTGTCCACCTTTGCGCCGGGCATCGACGCCCCGAGTGTAGAAAGATCCAGCATCTCGCCCGAATGCAGCATCGCTTCGGTCAGCGCCGCAAGTTCCGCGCCCGTCATCCCGCGCCACACCACGGCCATCAGCCACGCCGCCAGTTGGTAATCCGGGATCGTCTCGCGGCTCGCGCCCTGTATCAGAAAATCGATCTCGTCGCGAGAAAGCTCGCGCCCGTCGCGCTTTTTGCGAATGATGTCGATGGCTCTCATGGCCGCAATTTTCGTCGAGGATAGCAGGCCTTCGCCTCGCGCCGCCATATCCGCGGCTTTCGGCACGAGCGCGCGATGGGAGTTGACATCGCCCAGCCCGCCTTGTCAGACTGCTGCGTTCGAGCTTGGCCGCGACTCCCGTCTGTCTCACCTGGATCCTGTCGCAAGGACCAGCATTCAGCTGGGCTGTCGCCGCCGGGTGGAAGGGCACGACTTCAGAGTCTGTGTCGCAACTTGTCGAGGTTTGCACTTGAAAGCGGAGAGGAGATGTTGGAGAAGAGGGCAGAGGAGAACAGCGATGCCCTTTCAAGAGTACAGCCCGGAGCAAGCAGCTCTGTTGCCGGTGCATGTGCGCGATGTGCTGAGCGAGAAGCATCTGGTGTTTCTGATCAGCGCGGTGGTGGAGAAGCAGGATCTGCGCGGGTGGGAGGCGGCCTACAGCGACGAGGGGCAGCGCCCGTATCATCCGGCGCTGCTGCTGAAGGTGTTGCTGTATGCCTTCGCCTTGGGGGTGCGGGGATCGCGGAAGATCGAGCAGCGCATCAAGGAAGATTTGGGGTTTCGCTATTTGGCCGGAGGGGCGGAGCCGGATCACAAGACCATCTGCGAGTTTCTGCGGCGACACGGGCGGCGGGTGAACGACCTGTTCACGGCGGTGCTGGAGCAGGTGCAGAGAGCGGGGCTGGGAAAGCTGGGAGTGGTGGCGCTGGACTCGACGCGGGTGAAAGCGAACGCCTCGCGCGACCGGGTGATGAGCGCAGCGGGATTGCGGGTCGAGCGAGCGCGCAAGCGGCGGCAGGTACGGCAGTGGCAGCGCGAACTGGCAGCTATCGATGGGGATGAAAATCCGGGCGGGCTGGTGGCCGAGCTGGAACGAGTGCAGCAGCGGCTGGCCGAGATTCCCGGCCAGTTGCAGGAGCTGCGCAAGAGCGGACAGAAGCGGCTCTCACGCACCGATCGAGACAGTCGCTTCTTGCACAGCCGCGAGGGATTTGTGCTGGGCTACACGGCGGAAGCGGCGGTGAGTGAAGACGGAATGATCGTGGCCGCACGCGTGACGCAGGCGGCCAACGATCACGCCAGCCTGATGCCGCTGGTGGACGAGGCCGAGCGGCGCTGCGGGCAGCGCCCGCAGAAGGTGCTGGCGGACGCGGGATTTTATTCGAACCAGAATGTGGAAGCGATGGAAGAGCGAGGCGTGGACTTATACGTTCCCGACTCGGTGCTGGCGCACGAGATGAAGCAAGGCCAGCGGGTGCGCGGAGCGATGCGCATCTCGCATGCGGGACTGAAACGGATGCGGCAGCGGTTGCGCTCACCGGCCGGACGAAAGTTGTACGCGCGGCGGAAGGGGTTGATCGAACCGGTTTTCGGCACGCTGAAAGAGCATCGCGGAATGCGCCGGTTTTATCGGCGCGGATTGGCGGGCGTGAACGCCGAGTTCTTGCTGATGGCTTTGGCCTTCAACTTGACCCGGCTGCACGGAATGCAGCAACGGTAAGCCCCAGAAATCAGGCCACCGTGTTGCGCCGCACGCTTCACCGTACCGAAGGCCGGTCAATTTCGGCGCAAGGCCGAGTCGCGACACAGACTCTTCAGTCGTGCCGTAGCACCGCGCGCGTCATATCCGGGGTCCCCATCGTGCGGTCTCTGCACGATGGGGTGGTAGAGCGCTACCTTTCGCGCTGCTTCATCCGCGCGAGTATTCCGGTTTATCCGGCGTTTATAGACGATAATTAGAGAGTCTCACCAAAGGGGAATCAACAATGGCTACCGAAACTGCCGCCGCTCCTATCGCCGTCACCGACGCGGCCTGGCAAGCAATCAAAGGCGGATACGACCTGCAAGTCCACGTCGCGCCCGACGTGATCGCGCGGCGCATCGACGATCTCGATCTCGCCAAGGAATTTCTGGCGCACAAGTTGAAGGGCTTCGTCCTGAAGTCGCACTACGTGCCCACCTACGAGCGCGCCAAAGTGGTCACCAAGGCCGTGCCCGGCATCAAGGCCATGGGCGCGATCACGCTGAACCACAGCGTCGGCGGGCTCAACCCCGTGGCGCTCGAAATCGCCGGCCGCTCCGGCAACAAAATCGTCTGGATGCCCACCGTTGACGCCGCCAACGAAACCGCCGGCCGCTCCGACGGCCCCACCGACAAGCTGCCCTTCTGGGCCAAGATTCAGCGCGAACTTTCCGCCACAGGTATTGCCCCGCCGCCGCTATCCGTGCTGGGCCCCGATGGCAAAGTCACCGCAGCTGCGCGCGGGTGCCTGGAAATCATCGCCAAGCACGACATGATCCTGGCCACCGGCCATCTTTCGAAAAAAGAAATCCGCGAGCTGGTGAAAACCGCCAAGGAAATGAAGGTCAAGCGCGTGATGGTCACCCACGCGGAATTTCCGTCGCAAAGCATGACCGCCGACGAGCAGCTCGAAGCCGCCAACATGGGCGCCATGATCGAGCACTGCTTCACCACCATGTACACGAACAAAGCGCCGTGGGACGCCTACTTCGCTAGCGTCCGCAAAGTCGGCCCGGAGCGCATTATTCTCTCGACCGACCTCGGCCAGACCATCAATCCGCCCGTCGCCGAGGGCTTTGCCATGTTCGCGCAGAAAATGCTCGACGCCGGCTTCTCCGCCGCCGAAGTGCACCGCATGGCAGTAACCAACCCGACGGAGTTGATCTCCTAACATCGCTGAAGCACAAACGCCGAACTGTCGTCAGGTCGCCAGAACAAAACAGGGGTGAAGCAACTGCGCTTCACCCCTGCAATAACAGGCTACTTGTTGAGCACTTCGTATTTGGCGCGGAGGACGATGTTCGCACATTGGGTCCAGTATTCCGTATCCGCTCCGAGGGCGTTGACCGCCTTCGTTGTTCTCACTCTGTTTAACAGCGTTTTGTAAAGTTCCTCGGACGCGACTCGGAAGACCTCCCTAAAATTCGCCTTCCAGTAGTAGCGGTCACCTTTCAGTTCCAACAGCTCCCTAAACGCAGCCGCAATCGGCAGTGATTCTGCCAGATCCATCTCGTGGTCCGTGGTGTAGCTTGTACCCGCGGGTGTTTTCGATCTTTTTAGAGTCTTGACACCGCGCATCTTGCCGAACTTGCGTCCCTTACCTGTGTCCTTGCTGAACTCCGACTGAATGAACTCCGGAAGTGTAACCACGTCCGCAGCGACGTCGTAGAGTTTCTTAAACTCCTCGTGTGTTACCTCGTTCGTGTATAGATCTAGCGCCTTCCCTTTCGACCGATACATCGAGGCGGGCTGAGTAGTTTTCCAACGGTCTTTCAAGAAGCACGCAAGCCGCTGCACGATTTCACGAACATCCCACTCCTTGTCTTCGTTTTCCCGAAACGCAACGACGCTGGGGTCAAAACCGCCATTTTGGAGGGCCTCCTTCAGCTCGTCAAATTTGTTCTGGTATTCGTCGAGCGTGAATTGCTGGACCTGTGAGGAAGTGTTCAGCGCCTCAACAAGCTGCTCAAGCTCGCCACTCTCGAACGCCTGCCCTGCCAGGAAGTGAACCCGCACGAACGGCTCTGTCCATCCTTCCCGCTCACGCAGTTCGTTCATGCGCGCAATGGTCTGTTGAATTACCTCGAATGTGTGTCCACCGTCAGCTATTCCGAATTTAGGCTCACCGTTTTCCAGATCCTCGAACTCTTTCGGGTCGATATCGGGGATAGTGACCCGAAGCGCTCGAGATTTGTTATCGAATTCGAATTTGCCGCAGACGTAAATAATTCCTCGATTCTTTCGGTGAAACGTTGAGGGACTGTTTTCGACCGTATTCACCATGTCGCGGAAAGGCTTCTTCTTCTCTGACGCGGGCCGCACGTTCGCATTCCCCCGTTCCAATTTCGCTGCTGCCGTGAACGGGAGCCACGTCTCAAGATGGAATAAACCAACGTCGGCTGGATCGTTAAGTCTTTTGATATGCTCGTTGTCGCGGGGATGGAGTTCGACTATCTTGGTAGGAAACAACATTTTCCACTTCTTTCTGGCAGCGTATGCTGGCCTCGTTGTAGTCATCAGAAGCTCCAAAGAGTCATCTGACGCGAACAATAGCCTAGGCGGGATTTAGAGAAAAGTCAAGTAGAAAATGAACGAAATGGTCAATCCCTTGACGCCCACACCGCGAAGTGAAATCATTTCGCCATACACCAAAGGAGCGCGCACATGGCTACGCAACTGGCGGCGGAGTACGCGGAACTCGGCCTTTTCATCGGCGGCGAATGGGTCGCGGCGGGCGACCGCAAAACTTCTCCGGTCATCAATCCTGCCACCGAAGAAGCCATCGGACGCGTCCCGCACGCCACCACCGCCGATCTGGACCGCGCGCTCGTGGCCGCGCAAAAAGGTTTCGAGACGTGGCGCGCCGTCTTCCCCGACCAGCGCGGCAAAATCATGAAAAAGGCCGCGGACTTGATGCGTTCGCGCGCCGAGGAAATCGCCCGCATCGCCACCACCGAATCCGGCAAGCGCATTGCTGAGACGCGCATCGAAGTCCAAATGTCGGCAAACATCTTCGAGTGGTACGCGGAGGAGGGACGCCGCGCTTACGGCCGCGTGCTGCCGCAGCGCTCTCCCGGCACTCGCCTCGCCATCATCAAAGAGCCGGTCGGCCCGGTGGCCGCGTTCGCGCCGTGGAATTTCCCGCTCGGCAATCCCGCGCGCAAAATCGGCGCGGCGCTCGGCGCGGGCTGCTCGGTGATTTTGAAGCCCGCCGAAGAAACGCCCGCATCGGCTCTGGCCGTGGCGCGATGCCTGATGGAAGCGGGCCTGTCCCAAAACGTGCTTTCGATCGTCTTCGGCGTTCCGTCCGATATTTCCACCTACCTGCTCGCTTCGCCCATCATTCGCAAGATTTCCTTTACCGGTTCGATTCCCGTGGGCAAGCATCTGATGAAGCTCGCGGCCGAAGGCATGAAGCGCACGACGATGGAGCTGGGCGGCCACGCGCCGGTGCTCGTTTTCGATGATGTGGACGTCGATCAAGTGCTGGACATGTGCGTCGCGGCGAAATATCGCAACGCCGGGCAGGTCTGCGTTTCTCCCACGCGCTTCTACGCGCACGAAAAAATCTACAACCGCTTCGTCGAGGGGTTTGCGGCGCGTGCGAAAGCCGTGGTCGTGGGCGATGGCCTCGACGACAAAACGCAGATGGGTCCGCTCATCCACGCGCGGCGGCTCGTCGCCATCGAAGGCTTCATTGCCGACGCCAGGCAGCACGGCGCGAAAGTGCAGGCCGGCGGCGCGCGGCTGCGCAGCCCCGGATACTTCTACGCGCCCACGGTCCTCTCGGACGTTCCCAACTCCGCGCGCATCATGAACGAAGAGCCGTTCGGCCCCGTCGCCGTCCTCAACTCGTTCTCCGATTTCGACGCGGTGATCCGCGAAGCCAATCGGCTGCCCTACGGCCTCGCCGCCTTCGCCTTCACCGGCTCGGCGCACCGCGCCAAGCTCGTGGGAGAAAAACTCGAAGCCGGAATGGTCGGCGTCAACACCTTCCAGATTTCCGTGCCGGAATCGCCCTTCGGCGGCGTAAAGGAAAGCGGCCACGGCTCGGAGGAAGGCATCGAGGGCCTCGAAGCCTGCCTGGTCACCAAATTCATCAGCGAGGCGTAATCGCTTGGTTTAGATTTGTGGTTTGAATTACAGATTTGGCGGTCCCGGTCGAACGAGGTGCGGCTGATGAGGCAATTATGGCACTAGGTGAACGCAAATACTTCGTCGTAAAGCACGATCTTGAGTCGTTCTTGGCACTGCCGCATTACATTTGGAGAACCGGTAAACCCGCCAGCGAAAGCCCTTTCCGGTTCGATCTGGTCCGGGCGGGTGATCGTTGGGTTAGCTTCGCCTTCATCGACAATGAACGGGACAGAGGCCGCATTAGTCAGATTGTATGGTTCTCGGAATGCGTCCGGGCGAAGTGGCATGGTCCCATCCCCAAGGGCGGACTCGCCATTTCCGGTGGTGAAACCCGTGGTTGGTTGATTCAAGGCGAAGCGTTCGGCGAGCAGCCGACGGCACCTGCGGACGTCCCACCGATCGCGGCAATTCTGGGCAAGGGCGTCTTTCAACAGGCGGCAATCATTCCGATTGCGGCAGAGGATTTTGACCGGATGCGCGGGGCCGCGTTCAGCCGCAGTCGCCTTTGACGGATCTATCTTGTATGCCGCATTCGCATTCAGAACCGGATGGGAAGTCGTCGGAATATTTGACGGGGCGACAGCTCCGCATCCTGGGCATGTCGTACGCACCTTCAAATGAACAAGGCGTTGTACTCCTTTTTGGGCGCCTCGCTACCAAGCTGGGGTTCTGTGTTGAACATGTGCAGGTACACTGTCCAGATTGCAGGGCACGGCGAAAAGGTAGGCTTTATAGAATCGAATTTGAGTATCGCGCGAGCCATTTTGCGATGCACAGGCACTGCTCCGACGATGTCGATATGATCGTGTGCTGGGAGAACGATTGGGAATCTCGTAGCAAGAAATTTAGGCATCTGGAGATTCTCGACCTGAAGAGGCACTGCGGGGTCGAACCTCGTGTGTTTTCGGCCGGATGCGCTGATGAAAAACATGGCAGGTATCTCAGGCATAGACGGACCCAATGGAATGTGCCAAAGGCCGTGCAGGTTGGGGATTTGGTTTTGATCTACCGCTCCTACGGCGAGTCTCATGCAATTCATGAGGCGTGGGAAGTCGTTGGACCGTTTTTTTATTACGAGAAGAGGAACAAGGAGGGGTATTGGCCCGGTCTTCAGCCGTATCTGAAATGCGTTACCAGATTCAAAAACCCTATTACCTTCGAGGAACTGAAGCGAGATCGTAAGACACGTGAGCTGGGTATCGTCCGAGGAAGGTTTCGAAGCGCCCGCGACATATCAGCCGATTGGCCCCAGTTGCACACCAAGATCATCGAGCTGAATCCAAAGTCAAAGAAGCCGCTCCAGAAGTATTGCCCGGACTGAAGTTATCGCCTGTGCAACGCAAGTCCGAAGTAAATAAGACGCGCGCGAAAGCGCGCTTCCTTTCGCGCTGCTTCACCCGCGCGAAGTGGTCAGCCGCAGCGCGCCGGCAAACGGAGCACATGCCCACAAAGAAAAAAAACAAGCGATCAGCTCGCCGCTCCGCGTCGCGCCGAACCAGCCCTCCGGCCACCGTGGACGAATACATCTCACGTCTGTCGGCGCCGTCTCGCGATGTCGTGAAGAAGCTTCGCGCCATGATCCGGCCCGTCATGCCGTCTGGCGCCACCGAAGTAATCAGTTACGGCATTCCCGCGTTCAAGAGCGATCGGATCCTGGTCTGGTACGCGGGGTTTGCAAATCATGTCAGCCTCTTTCCGACCGCCGCCGTGATCGCGCAATTTAACGAAGAACTCAAGGCGTACTCCATATCGAAAGGCACGATCAAGTTCCCCTTGGACAAGCCGCTCCCGACCGCCCTCATCAAACGAATCGCAAAAGCCCGCGTGGAGGCGGAGCGAATTCGTTGACGCGCCCCGCGGCGAAATGATAGGACCTTACTAGCGTGGGTGCAGTCGGCGAAGCGAATTGGCGAACCTTAGGGGGGAGTTTGGGCATGTCCACATATTCGATAGATCAACTCATCGACAAAGTCGAGGAATTGCAGACCCGCATCGGAATCATGGAAGACGTTCACGCCATTCGCCGCCTGCAGCACGCCTACGGCTACTACATCGACAAATGCCTGTACGACGAAACCGTCGATCTGTTCGCCGAAAATGGCGAAGTGCATTTCATGGGCGGAATTTTTCGCGGCAAAGCCGGCGTGCGCCGCCTCTATATCGAGCGCTTCCGCAAGAATTTCACCAACGGCAAGAACGGCCCGATCTTCGGCTTCCTTCTCGATCACCCGCAGTTCCAGGACATCGTCGACGTCGCGCCCGACCGCACAACCGCCAAAGCGCGCTTCCGCTGCAACATGCAGGCCGGGCTGCACGAACTTGCCGTAGGCCGCACGCGCCAGTGGTGGGAAGGCGGCCTGTATGAAAATAGCTACGTCCGCGAAGACGGCATCTGGAAACTTTTGATCCTGAATTACCGTCCCGTCTGGCACGCCGACTACGAAACCGGCTGGGCGCACACGCGCCCGCAATACGTAAAGTTCTTTTCCGATACGTACCCGAACGATCCGGTCGGCCCAGACGCGCTCGAAGATCCCAAGCCCGTTCTGTGGCCGGATACGGACGTGCTGCCGTTCCACTATCCGCACCCGGTCACCGGCCGCTGTTTCAAGTAGAATTGCAGCGATCCTGATGCGCGCCGGCGCGTAAGATAATCCGGAAAATTCCGAGAGGTGATCCTGGCATGACCACAAAATTTCCCGAAAGTTTCGACTACGCCGGCTTCAATGCGCCGATGCGCGTCGAATGCGACGTCTACGACCTCGTGATCGAGGGCAATCTGCCGCAGGAAATCCGCGGCACGTGGTATCGCACCATTCCCGATCCGCAATATCCGCCGCGGATGGGCCGCGATACCTACCTGAGCGGCGACGGCATGGTCAGCGCCTTCCAATTCGAGGACGGCCACATCGACTTCCGTATGCGCTACGTGATGACCGACCGCTTGAAAGCCGACCGCAAAGCGCGCCGCAGCCTTTTTGGCCTCTACCGCAATCCCTACACGGACGATCCTCTCGCCAAGGGCGTCAACCGCTGCGCCAACAACACCACGCCGATTTTCCACGGCGGCCGTTTGCTCGCGCTGAAGGAAGACGGCCTGGCCGTCGAGCTGCATCCCGAAACGCTCGAAACCATCGGCGTCTTCAACTACCGCGGCAAGCTCCGCAGCCAGACCATGACCGCGCACACACGCCTCGACGAAGACACCGGCGAACTCTACTTTTTCGGCTACGAAGCCGGCGGCCTGGCCACGCGCGACGTCTCCTACTGCGTCGCCAATAAGGAAGGCCAGCTCGTCAAGGAAGAATGGTTCCAGGTGCCGTACGTTTCGCTGATGCACGATTTCGCCGTCACCAAGGAGCACGCCATCTTCCCCGTGTTCCCCACCACCTGCGATCTCGACCGCCTGAAAGCCGGCGGCGAGCACTGGGCTCCCGATCCGAAGGAGGACACCTTCGTCGGGATCATGCCACGCGATGGCACCGTGAAAGACATGCACTGGTTCCGCTATCCCTCATGCTCGGCCTTTCATTTCATGAACGCTTACACCGAGGGCAAATTCGTGCACCTCGATTTCGGCATCAGCAAATACGCGCCGTTCCCGTTCATGCTGGAAGCGTCGCACATCCATCCCACGCCGGAGGACATGCGCTGGGGCCGCGTGGTGCGCTGGACCTTCGACATGTCCAAGCCCGGCGAAAAATTCGAGGAGTACAAACTCGCGCCCGCCGGCGACTTTCCGCGCATCGCCATGCGCGACCACATGAAGGACTACTCCATCGGCTACTACGAGCGCTTCGATCCCGAAGCCGGCGCGCCGCTGATCGCCGGTCCCGTCGGCGTGGGGTTCAACACGCTCAGCCGCCTGGAAGTGAAAAGCGGCAAGCTGAAATCGTGGCACTCGAACCGCCCGGTCACGATCCAGGAGGAAGTGCACATTCCGTCGCGCGTTCCCGGCCACGAAGGCTACCTCGCGCTGGTCGCCGATCTGCACGATACGCAGCTCTCGGATTTGCTCGTCTTTGAAGCCGAGCATGTCGACAAAGGCCCGATCGCTACCGCGCATCTCCCGCTGCGCCTGCGCAATCAGGTGCACGGCAACTGGGTCACGACGGAAGAGCTGGACTACACGCCCTCGCCTTCGAATGGCTAAGCAGCTGGAAGGCAAAGTCGCCATCGTCACCGGCGCGGGCGGAGGATTCGGCCGCGCCATCGCCGCGCGCTTTGCTGCGGAGGGCGCGGCGGTCACCGTTACTGCGCGTACCGAATCGCAGCTCAACGAGACCGTCGCGCAGATCGCTTCGCGCGGGGGCCGCGCACTCGCCGTCGCCGGCGACGCGACCAATCGCGCCGACGTCGCTCGCGTTGTCGAAGAAACGCAGCGCCGCTTTGGCCCCGTCTCGATTTTGGTCAGCAACGCCGGCGTCCCCGGTCCGTTCGGCCCCATCGGCGAAATCGATCCCGACGAATGGTGGGCGGCCCAAGCGGTCCATTTGCGCGCGCCGTTTCTTTTCGCCAGCGCCGTGCTACCGCAGATGAAGGAGCGCCGCGAAGGCTGCATCCTCACCATCTGCTCGCCACGCGGGAAAATGGTCACGCCGAATCTTTCCGCCTACTGCCTGGGCAAAACTTCGCAGATGCGCCTGATGCAATTGCTGGCCGCTGAAACGAGGGATTACGGCATCATCGTGGTGGCCGTCGATCCCGGCAGCTCCATCACGCAGATGGCCGAAGCCACGATCAACTCGCCCGGCGCGCAGCGTTGGATGCCGGAGATGGTGGCCAACCTGCGAAAAATGGTGGCCCAAACGAATGCCCAGCCCGGCTCGGACGCCATGCTCGAAAAATGCGCCGAGCGCTGCGTGGAAATCGCCGCTGGCGAGCATCCCGAATGGAATGGTATGTATATCGGCCGCAACGAAACCGCCGACGAATGGAAGTGACCGCTGCGTGGCGAGTTGTCCGAGGTGTCCGCCGCGAGCCATAAGTGCCGCGCTGAAGCGCGGCGCTACATGAGAACCAGAGCGGCTTGGTGTCGCGCCGGCCTTTAGGCCGGCACAACATTCAGCGTCGGCAATTGAGGCCAACGATCTAAACGCATCAGAGGGGGTGGAACGCACATGGCAGCACAAGCCAAGAAAACTCAGCCGAAATCCCGCGCCGGCAAGTCTCGTCTCAAAACGTCCGGCGCCGCCAAGAACACCATCCGCAAAATCGACATCTTCACGCACATCTGGCCCAAAGCCTTTCACGAAAAGCTGCTGCGCACCACCGGCAATATGCGCGACATGCACCGGCGCAGCGAAGCCGTCCCGATGATGACCAACCTCGACGTGCGCTTTAAGGTGATGGACAAATTTCCGGGCTATCAGCAAATCCTTTCGCTGGCCTCGCCGCCGGTGGACGCCGTCGGCGTGCCCGAAGACTGGCGCGAACTGGCGCGCCTTGGCAACGACGGCATGGCCGAGCTGTGCCAGAAATATCCCGAGCGCTTTCCGAGCTTCCTGGCGGCGGTGCCTCTGCGCGATCCCGAAGGCGCCATCGCCGAAGCGCGCCGGGCTATCGGTCAACTGGGCGCGTGCGGCATTCAGATTCCCGCCAACGTCTCCGGCAAATCGCTGGACGCGCCAGAGTTTCGCGAAATCTTTCAGGAAGTGGAAAAGCTCGGGAAACCGATCTGGATTCATCCCGCGCGCACGGCCAGCATTCCGGACTTCGCCGCGGAGGAAAAATCGATCTACGAAATCTGGTGGACCTTCGGCTGGCCCTACGAATCGAGCGCCGCGCAGGCGCGCATCGTTTTCTCCAAAATGCTCGACGAGATGCCCAAGCTGAAATTCATCATCCATCACGCCGGCGGCATGGTTCCCTTCTTCGAAGGACGCGTCGGCGCCGGCTGGAGCCAGCTCGGCAAGCGCACGTCGGACACGGATTACACCGGCCTGCTGAAGGAGCTGAAGCTGCCGCATCTGCAGTACTTCAAAAAGTTTTTCTACGCCGATACCGCCACGTTCGGCTCGAAGGCCGCGCTTGAATGCACGCTCAACTTCTACGGCCCCGGCCACGTCCTGTTCTCTTCGGACGCGCCCTTCGACCCCGAAGGCGGCCCCATGTACATCCGCGAAACCATTCGCGCCATCGACGCGCTCGACATTCCGCGCGCCACCCGCGAAGCCATCTACTATAAAAACGCCTGCGCCCTGCTTGGGATTGAGTAAGCGGCGTTGTAGCGCCGAAGGTTTGAACGTAGCGCCGCGGTCTTCAGCGCGGCAGCACTTAAGTGAAACGTGGCGATGGGGCGCGGCGGCCTGAACCAAGCACCTCGCGCGGGTGAACAGGCGCGAGCGGTAGCGCGCTTTCGCGCGTCTATTTATGACGGAGCTGAAGCTCCGTCCTCCTAAACTGCACAAAGATCGCGCCGATTCCGCTCGGCGCGAGGGCGCATTTTTTTGTAGCGCTGGCGTCTCGTCAGCGGGTGGAATCCGGCGCGAAAACACGCAAAAATGATGCGCCGGGACGTCTCGGGTAGACGCATGCCCGGTCGTTTGTTTTCTATAACTTACGTGCGTTTCTACTCGAATGACTGTCTCGGGTAGAACGGGCCGGTGAAAGGGCAAAAATCGAGGGCCGCGGAGGCACCGGGACGCAGAGACAAGCGAGCGGCAGATCGGCGAGGCGGAGTTGTCCCTGCGGCTGGGAGCAGCCGCTTTGGCGACGAATTTTTCGTCGGCGCACATAACCACAGATCGACCATAGCAAGTTTGTGGGTACAGGTTTCTACTGGCCGGAGGTACAGGTCTGTTCAGTCATGCCGTGCGGGGATTGTAGCCGTGGCTAACTTGGGCGCGGGTACGATGCTGTCCAGCCGGCGTCGTGTGCCGCGGGGACACGCGCCTGCGAGTGTGGTATTTGCAAGAGCTGAGGTCTTGTAAAGCCTTTATTACACGTGTATACAATGTTTTCGCTACCCAGGAGACAACATGCGAGAGAGGCGTCCGCCTTCTTACCCTGCCCTACTGTTATCCCAGAATAGGCACCGCTTTTACTTCAGCACAATACCCGTGGACGATTTGTTCCCAAGCTGCTTCGTGGCGCGCCGCGAAGAGGACCCTCAGCAGGGCTTTCAGCGGGCGTTGTCGGAGGCTCGCGCCGAGGATATCAGTAAATATCTGGCTGCGGGTAACGGCTCTATCCCAACAAATGTTGTGCTCTCATCCCAGCCCGAGGCCGCGCTTCAATACAACACTCGGTCTAAGACGATCTCGTTTTCCCGGGTGCCGCGTGCGTTTCTTGTACTCGATGGTCAGCATCGCCTCTGGGGATATGCAAAATGCCGAGTAAAGCACCGTGTTCCGGCCGCAATCTATGAGGGGCTATCGCGGGCGGAAGAGGCGAGGCTGTTTATCGATATCAACACCAATCAACGCGGCGTGCCGGCGGCCCTGTTGCTCGATATCAAGCAGCTCGCGGAGATCGAGAACGAGAGAGAGTCCCTATTAAGGTCTTTGTTTGATCGGCTTCAGACCGATTCCCAGTCGTCGCTGAATGGAAAACTTAGCCCTGCTAGCTCGGCACCGAACCGCATCTCGCGCGTGGCTTTCAATAGGTCGATCAACACGGCGCTGAACAGCGAGGTAGTTCGTTCGCTAGCGACTGAGGACATCTACCGCCTCCTCCGCAATTATGTCAACGCGTTCGACGCAGAGCTATCTGAAAAAAATACCCTGACAAAGGCGAGCTATTTCGAGGCCATTTTCGAGATGTTTGACGAGGTTGTGCGTGCCACCATGACGTCCAGCAATAACGTGAAGCAGGCATCCCTGCAGGACACGATTCGGGCGATCGCGAAGCTCGACTTTAGTGGAAGGGGAAAACTTACTAAGAAGGGATATACCGACCTGATGCAAGCTGCGTTTCGAAAGGGCGTGGCGCTGTCGGCTGATATGCTGTGACCAGCCCTAAAGGAACCGGTTGGCAACATCTTCGCAGCCTGTGCTTCAGCGCGATACCTGTGGATGCCGCCGCATACCACGTCCGCGCCGTGCCGCTCCATGACTGGCGACTACGCGGCTCGTACCAAGTTTTGGCGTGCTCGAAAAAGTCGATCACTATAGAGGCGGCCGGAATCGAGATTGGTTCAGCGCTGCTCGCAGACGCGGAGCACCTGTTGGACCATGCGGCCGAACAGCATGCGACCCTACGGTCATTTATAACAGAACCCGCGTGGCACAGTCCGGCGTGGGCGTCCGTGACGGCGTACTATTGGGCTTTTTTTTCGGCGCTAGCGATAACCCGAATCACGGGCCGTACTACTTGGCATCTGCGGAAGCTAGCGCTCACAGATTTGAGGAAGCTAGCCAGCGCAGTCGCGCAGCCGTCTGCGGGCGCTCTGTTTTTTGACCTGGGGCCACCGCTGAGCGCGATGAATCGAACTGTCGTGCTTCAGCCAAGCGGATTGCACCTGCATAGTGCCGTTTGGAAAAGGTTTGAAGGGTTGTTGTCGGAGGTATTTTTGCACTCCGATCAATCGGCAAGCCCTTTAGAGTATCGTATGCTCCGATCGCTTCACGAAGTATTCGTCCGGCTCGGGTTCGATTGGCCTAGCGAGGTACGCAACCTGGTTAATTATAGGCCCGGCTATGCCTACCGGGAGGTGATACGGGACACTCCAATCGATGCTGCGTCGTTTATTCGCCGAAAATCGCCTCTTACTTTCGAGGCGCTTGTTTCGTCGATGGAAGACGAGGTCGTGAAGGTGAAGCCCAGCTCCGGCGGCGGTCAAGATTTAGGGCTCTCATGCCGGATCCTAGTGTTGTTCGCTGTCACCTTGGCAAAGTTGGCTCGCGAACTCCACTCCGAGCTGGTCGATAGAAATTCAACGGATCGTCGCTGGGTAAACCTGCGGCGAGCGTTTCTGCAGGCGCATTGCCAATCGGAAAGGGAGTTTCGCCACGTATGGCCCTTAGCGGTCGATTGATGCGTGCAAAAAGCTGGCGATCGTTGTCGCAAGCCGGCGGGACGCTGATTGGATAAAGGCGTCGGCTCCTTCGAGCGAGTAGACTTGGCGGTGTTGAACGACCAAGGCTCGGGGGGGAAGGAGCCGAGCGATGAGGATTATAGGCTGTGATTTTCACCCGCGCCAGCAGCAGGTCGCCCTGCTGGACACGGACAGCGGAGAGTTGGTCGAGCGGCAGTTGCAGCACGAGAATGGCGAGGCGGCGCGGTTTTACAAGCAGTTGCCGCGGCCGGTTCGCGTGGGTATCGAAGCAACCGGTTACACGCAGTGGTTCGAGCGGTTGCTGGAGTCGCTGGGGCACGAGCTGTGGTTTGGAGATGCCGCGGCCATTCGTGCTTCGGTGGTGCGGCGGCAGAAGAACGACCAGCGGGATGCGGCGCACATCCTGCAGCTGTTGGTGGAGAACCGTTTTCCGCGCATCTGGGTGCCGACGCCGGCCGAGCGCGACCTGCGGCAGTTGTTGCTGCATCGCGTGAAGCTGGTGCAGATGAGGACGAAAGTGATGAACCAGTTGCACGCCTTGGCCATGAGTGAGGGCGTGTGCCGCAAGAACAAGCTGTGGAACCAAGCGGGGCGGCGGGAACTCGAAGCGTTGCCGCTGGGGCCGTGGGCGGAGCGGCGGCGGCGCGAGTTGCTGGTGTGGCTCGATCAGTGGAAGGCGCCGATTGCCGAACTGGATCGGGCCGCCGAGCAGCAAGCGGCGGCGCATCCGCAAGCGAGACTGCTGATGACGCATCCGGGCGTGGGGCCGCTCACCGCACTGTCGTTCGTGCTGACCGTGGGACCGGTGGAGCGGTTTCCGCGCAGCCGGCAACTGAGCGGGTATCTGGGCCTGGATCCCAAGATGCACGCGTCGGGGCAGCACACGCGCATCGGATCGATCAGCAAACAGGGCAACTCGACGGTGCGCTGGCTGCTGGTGGAGGCGGGACAAACGGCAGCGCGTCGAGATGCGGAACTGCGGCGACTGTATCAGCGGTTGAAATTCCGTCGCGGGAGCCAGATCGCCAAGGTGGCCGTGGCGCGCCGCTTGGCAGTGAGGTTGTACTGGATGCTGCGCAGTCAGGTGGACTATGCCGGACTGACGACGCAGCTGGTTCGGTTGCGGGGCAGCTCGAGTAGCGCCGTGAGAGAGCGGTAAATCCTCGAAGAGGCTGAGTGAGCGCCCCGCCTCCCCGCATGGCCGGGGAGTGCGAAACAACAATCATGGTGGAAAGACCGCATAGATGGCTGGTGGAACCAGGGTTTCCACCGCAGGATTGAACGCGCGAGCCTTGGTCGGCAAATGCGAAAGGCCCCGGGTAAGGAGAAAGCAAACCAGGCCGGAAAAGCCTCCGGCCTTCGACCCGCGCGGAAGTGTGCCTTGACAACGCCGACGCCTTTATAGACGACGCTACGAGCACGAATCACTAATCACGTTTCGATGCGGTGCTGGCGATTACGCGGCGGCGTGACAAGCGGGACAGCGTAATCCCCGCTTGCGGGGCAGCGATGCGGGAAAATACGGCGATGGCCGAGCGCTTTTGCCGGGCGACGATGAGGATCGGGGACACGGCTCTCTTCGGGCGGCTCGTCTTCGGATATCTGGTGCTGTATGCCGTCGGAGGGGGAGCGGCGACCGTCCGGGCCGCAGGACAGGGTGCCGCTTACTTCACCTGGTAGAAGCGGATGTGCACGGCCGTTTTCCCGTCCAGCTTGGCAAGTTCCAGCGTTCCGATGAACGCGCCGCCATTCAGCCAAGCGTATGGGCCGAGCGGCGCTTCAAACCTGGGCGTGGTGAAGAATCGGGCGTTCGCGCCAGGCTTGGCGCACAATGTTCCTCCATTGACCACGTTGATGACCGCGCCGTCGTGCGTTTGAAGAAAGTAGTCGGCGTGAATCGAACGGCATCCGGTCTTGGTTACCAATTGCCAGTCCCAGCCGCCGGGCATCACCTTGCCGCGGATATGGGGGCCGGAAAAAACTCCTCCGGTGATCGGAACGATATTTCGATCTCCGTACGGAGTCTCACCCGGATGAACGCTCTTGCCGAGCGTGACGTACTCTTCGAAGACAAACGCAAGATGGGGAGCATCGGTACGCGAACCGGTTGCATTGGATTTCGCGTGTTGGGCGTACGCCGCACTTGTGCACAACATTGCCGTCAAGGCGGCGATCAAAAAGGTGCGCTTCGCTTTGCTCATCCTATCGATTCTCCTGGCGGTGCAAATCGGCCTGGCGAGACACCCAGCGACGCGCGTATCGGTCGGTCAGTCTCACGAGCTGCATTTGCCTCTGGAACTCGGCGCCGAGTATCCGGATTGGAGCGAGGAGCTGTCAATCGTTTTTGTGGGGGCAACAGGCACCGCGGTTCGCAGCGCTGGCGAAGCGGCGATGCGGTAAAATACGGCGATGGCCGAGCGCTTTTACCGGGCGACGATGAGGATCGGGGACTCGACTCTCTTCGGGCGGCTCGTCTTCGGATTTCTGGTGCTGTGCGCGATCGGAGTGGGGACGGCGGCCGGGCTGCTGTTCGTCTATTCGAGCGACCTGCCGGAAATTCACGCGCTGGAAAACTACCGGCCGATCACGGAGACGCAGCTTTTCTCCGACGACGGGCAGACGATCGGGACGTTCGCCCTGCAGCGACGCATCCTCGTCACCTACGAGCAGATCCCTCCGATCCTGCGCGAAGCGATCATCAGCACCGAGGACCAGCACTTCGAGCAGCACTGGGGCGTGGACTTTCCGCGCGTGCTGGAATCGGCGTGGACGGACCTGCTGGCGCGCCGCCCGGTGGAAGGCGCGAGCACGCTGACGATGCAGCTGGCCGGCGGACTTTTCCTGAACCGCGCGGACCGCAGCATGCGTCGCAAAATCGAGGAGACCATCCTGGCCCTCGAAATCGAGCGCCACTACACCAAGGCGCAGATCTTCACCATGTACTGCAACCAGATTTACCTGGGCAGCGGAACTTACGGGTTCGAGGCGGCGTCTGAATTCTATTTCAGCAAGCACCTGGACCAGATCAACCTGCCCGAAGCGGCGCTGCTGGCGGCCATCATTCGCGGGCCCTACTATTCGCCGGTGAACCATCCGGACCGCGCGCTGGCGCGGCGCAATCTGGTGCTCTACCTGATGCGCCGCGACCACAAGATCACCCGCGCGCAGGAAGAGGCCACGCGCAAGCTGCCGCTGGGGCTGCACATCGAGCCGCAGCGCGACAATCTGGCGCCCTATTACATCGAGGACATTCGCCAGTACCTGGAGCACACCTACGGCACGGCGGCGGTGCACGAGCAGGGGCTGCGCGTCTATACCACGCTGAACGTGAACATGCAGAAGGCGGCGGACGAGGCGGTGCGCGACGGGCTGCATGCCTACGACCGGCGCCGCGGATGGCGCGGCAACCTGCAGAATATTCTGACCGACCACCTGGGCACGCTGGCGAAATACCACAGCGACGATTGGGACGGGCCGATCGACGTGGGCGAATACCTCACCGGGCTGGTGACGTCGGTTTCGCATGCGCACGCGGAGATCAAAATCGGGAAGTATCACGCGAAGCTGACGCCGGCGGACATGGCGTGGACGGGGTTCAAATCGCCGCAGCAGATTTTGAAGGTGGGCGACTTGGTGAACGTCCACATCAACTCGATTTCCGGCGACGTGGCGGACGTGCAGCTCGAACAGATTCCCCAGGCGCAGGCGTCGCTGATCGCCATCGACAACGCGACGGGCGAGATCAAGGCGATGGTCGGCGGATACAGCTTCGCGATCTCGAAATTCAACCGCGCCACGCAGGCCATGCGGCAGACGGGCAGCTCGTTCAAGGTGTACGTCTACAGCGAGGCGCTGCTGCAGGGCGCAAATCCCTTCGATACGATTCTGGACGAGCCGGTGACGTATGAGGTGGGCGACGTGCAGTATTCGCCGCACAACTACGACGACAAATTCGAAGGACGCATCACGCTGCGGCGCGCGCTGGCCGATTCGCGCAACGTGCCGGCGGTGAAGCTGCTCGATCATGTGGGCATCGAGAACGTGATCGAGCTGGCGCGCAAATTCGGGATCGTCAGCCCGCTGCCGCCGTACCTGCCGCTGGCTCTGGGCGCGGCGGATTTGACGCTGATCGAGCACACCTCGGCGTTTACCGTGTTTCCGGACGACGGCATTCACATCGAGCCGTACGATATTCAGCGTGTCGCCACGTACGACGGCGCGCTGCTGGAAGAGCACCGGCCGGCGGTAACGGACGTGATTCCCACGTCGGTGGCGCGCACCATGGTGGCGATGCTCGAGGACGTGGTGAACTTCGGGACGGGCGTGCGCGCGAAGGAGCTGGGGCGCCCCTCGGCGGGAAAAACCGGCACGACGAATAATTTCACCGACGCGTGGTACATCGGATTCACGCCGCGGCTGACGTGCGGCGTCTGGGTGGGCAACGACAATCCGGCGATCTCGCTCGGCAACAAGGAAACCGGCGCGCGCGCGGCGCTGCCGATCTGGCTGGAGTTCATGCAGAAGGCGCTGAAGGGCAAGTCGGTGGAGCAATTCCCAAATGTGGTGCCGCTGGAGCAGCAAGCGCCGGAGCACGCCGTCGAGGTGGACACGCCGGATACCGCGCCGCCCGCCGACGCCGCCGAGCAGGGGTTCACGCCGGTGAGCGTACCGCAGAGCGCGGCGCCTGGCGCGACGACTACACCCGCGCCTGCGCCGAAAGGTTCGCCGAAGCAACCGCAGCCGAAAGCAAAAACCGAGCCGCGGCCGGCTGCTACGCTGCCTGCGTCGGCCACCGCGCACTAGACCTCGCACTGAATTGGCAGCTACAAGTTGCGCTTGCGGAAAGGATCCCAGCCGCCCGGCTGGAGCGAGCGCGCGCGGCCGTTTACATCCAACAGCACAATTTTTCTCTGGCGCGTGATTTCGCCGATAGCGGTAAGCTGCGAAAATCCGGGCGCGCCGGGCAGGCGCGATGCATTGCTCCGCGGCACGGTGAAGAGCAACTCGTAATCTTCGCCGCCGTCGAGCGCCATTTGCAACGCGTCCGGGCCGGTCGGTCGCAAGCGGCGCGCCACGCGCTCGGGAACCTGCACGCAGGGAATGCGCTGCGAGTCGAGCTTCGCGCCGACGTTGCTCGCTTTGCACAGGCGCGCCAGATCGGTCGAAAGTCCGTCGGAAATGTCCATCATCGCCGAGGCGATTCTGTTGTTGGCCAGCCAAGCGCCCAGTTCAAGGCGAATCTCCGGGTAAAGATGCTGCTGCAGGAGCGGGCTGAGCGCTTTGTGGCGGCGCTTGGCGTTGGCGATGCCGCGGCGCAGCAGTTCCAGGCCGAGTTGGGCGCGGCCGAGGCGCCCGCTGACGTAAACCAGATCGCCGGGGCGAGCGCCGGAGCGCTTGAGCGCGCGCCCGCGCGGCGCCTCGCCGAGGACGGTGATGCTGATGAAGATGGTCGATGTGCGGGTGGTATCGCCGCCGATCAGACGCAGATCGAGTGCTCGCGCCGCGCGGCGCATGCCGGCCAGAAACCGATCGAGCCACTTGCCGGTGCAATCCTGGGGCAGCGCGATCGTCAGCAGGAAGGCGCGGGGCTCGCCGCCCATGGCGGCGATGTCGCTGGTGGCGCGCGCGAGCGACTTATAGCCGACGGAATCGGCGGGATGGACTCCCCGCAGGAAGTGGACGCCTTCGATGAAGGCGTCGCAGGTCAGGATCCAGTCGTTCGTGCCGCCGGGCGAGACAATCGCGGCATCGTCGCCGATTCCGAGCGGCACAAACAGCCGCGCCGGGCGGACGGCTGCCGATCTCGTGCCGCCTATGGACGGCACGGATCGGGCGATGCGGTCAATGAGTTGATCTTCTGATTGCATCCTGTCCCTTGGTACAGTTGTCGCCGGTTCCCCGATTAAGCTAGAGTTCCATGCGGAACGACTGGTGTGAATTATAGGGTCCTGCGGACGCAGAAGCGAGCCACGGGAGAGCTGGCCGGCACGGCAGATTGGAGTTGACGCTCTAGAGTGCCGCCGCTAAAATGCCCTGAGTCTCGAACCAAAGCTCTCGGTTCAGACCGGCAGTTTCGGTTTCGCAGTAGGAAGTTGCGGTGAGGCGCAGTCTGGGGCAGGCGTCCTCATCCCATCCGTCGTGCGCATCAATCGGTTGAGAACTCAAAGATGAAGGGAAAATCCTACACGTTTTTTATTGCTTCGAGCGCCTCGGGCGACATGAAACGTGTGCGTGTGCCTGTCTATTTCCTGCATCTGCTTGTGCTGCTTGCGGTTGTGGGCGGCGTGACGATCGTGGCGGGCATGGGGTCGTATTCGCGGCTGCTGTGGAAAGCGGCCAACTACAACTCCCTGCGGCGCGAGCAAGAAGATCTGAAGCAGCAGTACGTGGCGCTGCAAACACAGGTGAAAGACACGAACCAGCGCCTCGACTCGTTGCAATCGCTGGCGAGCGAAGTGGCGATGGCGTATGGGATCACGCGGTTTCATGCCACGCCTTTCAATCTGAATGGCGACCAAGCCGAGCCGGCAGCTGATTTCCAGGAATCCGTTGACGCGTTCAGCTACCTGGAAAAGAACGCTACGGCCGTGGCCATGACGAACGGCGGTGCGCGCATGCTGCCCGCGTCGCAACTGAGCGCGCTGGGAATCGTGCCGACGCTTTGGCCGGTGGTGGGGCGCATCACAGGGCATTTCGGCGAGCGCATGGATCCGTTCAGCGGCGAAGGCGCGTTCCATTCAGGACTGGATATTGCGTCGCATTACGGCGATCCGGTGCACGCGACGGCGGACGGGATCGTGACGGAGGTGGGCCGCGACGGCGGGTACGGGCGGCTGGTGGTGATCGACCACGGGTTTGGCGTTACGACGTGGTACGGGCATCTTTCCGGATTCAACGTTCAGCCGGGAATGCACGTGAAAGCCGGCGACGTGATCGGCTATGAAGGCGACAGCGGCCGTTCCACCGGGCCGCACCTGCACTACGAAATCCGCATTTATAACACGCCTGTAAATCCCTGGCCGTATCTGCGGCGCATCAGCCCGACTGAAACAGCCAGCGGCGATTGATTGGCGCGAACCGAGAGGCAACTCGTCTCGGCCGGTATTCCTCCCTGCTCCTTCACCCCTAGCGAAGCCTGTTCATCAGTGCGCACCATCGTTTGCTTCCGGCGCAGTCCAAACTACGAGCTATTCGGCGGCGGGGGCGGATTCGGGAGCTTCGGCGGCGGGCGAGAGTGCAGATTGCTTGCGGTATCCAGAAGGCGCCGGTGCACACGATGAGAGATGGGAGCAAGAAGCGGAGGCCGTCGCGCAGCAGAGCACCAGGGCCGGCCTCTTCGGCGGGGCCGACGCCGCAGCCGCAATCGATCTTGAGGCCGCGCCGGTAAGCGGAAAAAATCGCGATCATGAAGCCGATAAACGCCAGGCACGCGACCAGCGATGAATAACGGCGCCAGATTCCGCTGACCAGCCAAACCCCGAGGAACAATTCAACGAAGGGCAAAACGTGCGCGACCAAGTTCGCCGTCGTGGCCGAAAGCACCTCGTAGGATTCCACTTGCATGGCGAACAGCGCGATGGACGTCTTCATCGACGCCCAGCTCCACGGGAAACCGGGGAGCGGCTTGAGCTTTCCATAGGCGGCGGCCAGGAAAATCGAGCCAATTACGATGCTGCCCACGATGAGCAGCGCGCGGACCAGCGAACGCCGCCTGGCCGAATCGCGCACGCAAAAAGCCGCGATGGCACCGGCCACGACGAAGAGGAAGCCCCACTCCGCGAGCCAGTTCAGCGCTGCACCAAGCACGCTCATCAGGTCTCCGCGCGTTACTGGCTTAGCAAAGAATCGAAAAATTGCTTCAGGATGGGCCAGGAAACCGCGCCGGACGCGGCGGGCAAGCGGCGGCCCTTATAAACGATCACGTAGGTGGGCGTGGCGCGCACCGGGATCTCTTCGCCCAAGGCGCGGTCGGCATTAATCGCGGCATCGAGCGGGCAGGTGCCTGGGGCATCGCTGAAGGAGCAGCCCTTCATGAGTGTTTCCACGCGACGGAAATCGGAGGCCGGCATGGCCCCCGAGATGTATTTCGCGATGTCGCCGCTAGCAGCCCAGGCGTCCTGATTGTCGTAGAGAGCGGCCTCGGCATTGGCGAACTCACCGACGCGTGCGGAGGCATCGACCCAGCGGGCAGCTTCGTAGCCGTATTTGTGCATGGGCAGCGGGAAAAAGTGGTGGACGAGGTAGACCTTGCCCGAGGCGACGTAGTCGTTGATCATCGGACGAAGCGTGTTTTCATAAAGCGCACGGCAGGACGGGCATTCGTAATCGGTGAAGACCACCATCGTAATCGGGGCGCTGCTGGAGCCGTAGGTCTCGATGGGCTGGCCTGAAGGAATCAGCGCGCTCACCCGGTCGGCGGCTGCGCGGGGTTGGGCGCGAAGAGTCGCGCCCAGAAGACCGATCGAGAGCACGACGACAGCGACCGCCGATCTCCAAATCCAAACCGGCCAACGGCCGCGGGTCTTCCGCTGCGTATTATCTCGATGTCGCAATGGCACCTCCTAGAACGCTAGCTACCGTCAATCGGCAAACGTGGATTCTAACGCGAAACGCCCGGCCGTGTGTGTGAGATGTTGGATCGCCGATCACGAAACAGGCAATGCAAAATGCCCTGTATTCTAAGATGCGACAAGCGAAAGACGGGTTCGCTGAGGGTCCCCGCGTGTATAGGTTTCCCAACGGTACCCTAACCGCAGCTTAGTGGTGCAGCGTCCTTCTTGCCCAAGCACATCGAGGGGGTCTGCGGAGAATAAAACTGGATCATAAGTGATTCAAAACAATGGCAATACAGTAGATATCAAACAACTTGACAATAGGACACTCACATCGTAATATGCGTCTGTACGCGGCGGAAGCGATCTGCGCGGGACGAGTAATACCTTAGCTAGGAGCGGATTCCATGAGCAAGATTATTGGCATTGACCTGGGAACGACCAACTCGGTGGTGGCCGTGATGCAGGGTGGCGAACCCGTCGTCATCCCGAACCAGGAGGGCGCGCGCACCACCCCCTCGGTGGTGGGCATCACCAAGACCGGGGAGCGGCTGGTTGGCCAGGTGGCCAAGCGCCAGGCGATCACGAACCCGGAAAACACGGTCTATTCCATCAAGCGGTTTATGGGCCGACGCTACGACGAAGTACTCGACGAAACCAAGCGTATTCCCTACAAGATGGTGAAAGGGCCGCACGACGACGCGCGCGTCGAAATCGCCGGCAAGACGTACAGCCCGCCGGAAATTTCGGCGATGATTCTTCAGAAGCTGAAGACAGCGGCGGAAGACTTCCTGGGCGAGAAGGTGACCAAGGCGGTCATCACCGTGCCTGCGTATTTCAACGACAGCCAGCGGCAAGCCACCAAGCAGGCCGGCGAAATCGCGGGACTGGAAGTGCTGCGCATCATCAACGAGCCGACGGCCGCGGCGCTGGCGTACGGGCTCGACAAGAAGAAGGAAGAGACGATCGCCGTCTACGACCTGGGCGGCGGCACGTTCGATATTTCCATCCTCGAAGTGGGCGAAGGCGTGGTCGAAGTGAAGTCCACCAACGGCGACACGCACCTGGGCGGCGACGACATGGACCAGCGCATCGTGGATTGGCTGGTTGCGGAGTTCAAGAAAGAGCAAGGCATCGACCTGAGCAAGGACAAGATGGCCATCCAGCGGCTGAAGGAAGCCGCCGAGAAGGCCAAGATCGAGCTTTCGCAGCTGATGGAGACGGAGATCAATCTGCCGTTCATCACCGCGAATGAGTCCGGCCCGAAGCACCTGCAGCTGAAGCTGACGCGCTCGAAACTCGAGCAGTTGATGGAAGACTTGCTGCAGCGGACCGTGGAACCCGTGAAGCGGGCGCTGACCGACGCGCAATTAACCGCGGACAAGATCGACGAAGTGGTCCTGGTCGGCGGATCGACGCGAATCCCGCGCGTGGTCGACATCGTGAAAAACCTCTTCAACGGGAAGGAACCTCACAAGGGCGTCAACCCGGATGAAGTGGTGGCGGTGGGCGCGGCCATTCAAGGCGGCGTGCTGGGCGGCGAAGTGAAGGACATTCTGCTGCTGGACGTGACGCCGCTCTCGCTGGGCGTCGAGACGCTGGGCGGCGTGATGACCGTCCTGATCCCGCGCAACACCACGATTCCGACGCGCAAGTCGGAGACGTTCTCGACGGCCACGGACAATCAGACGTCCGTGGAAATTCACGTTTTGCAAGGGGAACGGCCGGTGGCCGGCGGCAACCGCTCGCTCGGAAAGTTCCACCTGATCGGGATTCCGCCCGCGCCGCGCGGCTTGCCGCAGGTCGAGGTGACGTTCGATATCGACGCGAACGGCATCCTGAACGTGTCGGCAAAGGACAAGGCGACCAACAAGGAGCAGAAGATCACCATCACCGCGTCCACCGGCTTGAGCAAGGAAGAGGCCGAGCGGATGCGCAAGGAAGCCGAGTCGCACACCGAAGAGGACAAGGCGCGGCTTTCGGAAGTCGAGTCGCGCAATAAGCTCGACAACCTGGTCTACCAGGGTGAAAAGCTGATCAAGGAGAACCGCGAAAAGCTGCCCGAGGCCGATGTGAAGACCGGCGAGGAAGCGCTCGAAGAGGCTCGCCGGGCGCTCTCCGAAGGCGGTCTCGACAAGCTGAATTCCGCCGCGGATAGCTTGACCAAAGCTCTGCACCAACTGGGCGAAGCGCTTTACAAGGCGCAGGGCGCGGCAGGAGAGGCGGCCGGCGGCCCCGGAGGCCCGAGCGGCGATAGTGGCGCGGGCGCTGCGGGCGGCGGTGGTCCGCAGGGACAAGGCGGACAAGGCGATGTGGTGGACGCCGAGTTCGTGGACGTGGACGAAAGCAAGAAGCCGAACTAATCGGCTGGTGTGAACGGGGCGGGTGAACAGCCCCAGCGCGCAGAAACGGGCGCGCCGGGGGGCCTTGGATTCACGCCCGCCCCGTCGCAGTTTCGGCCGCAAGATTCGTAAAGGCGCCTTGAGCCTATGGCAACAGCAACCAAAACCGATTATTACGAGCTGCTCGGAGTCCCGCGGAAAGCATCCGCGAAGGATATCCGGGCCGCGTACCGCAAGCTCGCGCGCAAATACCACCCCGACCTGAATCCGGGCGACAAGTCGGCGGAAGAAAAGTTCAAGCAGATCCAGGAAGCGTACGAAGTTCTTTCCGACACGAAGAAGCGGCAGATGTACGACCAGTTCGGATTCAACGTGCCGGGTCCGGGAGGAGCTCCGCATCCCGGGGCTGGCTACGGCGCTTCGCCGGAGGATGTTCACTTCGATTTCGGGGGATTCGATTTCGGAGGAGGCGCGGCCGGTGGGACGAGTTTCCGCGACCTCTTCAGCCAATTTTTCCGCGGCGCCGGCGCGGCACAGGCGCGGCCGGAACGCGAGCGAGGCGACGATCTCGAATACGCGATCGACATCAGCTTTGCGGAGGCGATGCGCGGAACGGTGAAGAAGCTGAGCTTCACGCGTCTGGACACCTGCCAGGTGTGCCACGGCGCCGGCGCGGCGCCGGGCGATGCGAAAACTTGCCCGACGTGCGGCGGCTCAGGGCGCGTGACGCAGGTCAGCGGGAAGATGCGCTTTCAGGTGACGTGCTCGCGGTGCGGCGGCAGCGGAACGCTGCACAGCGTCTGCCGCAATTGCGGCGGCGAAGGGCGCGTGGCGCGCATGGACACGCTCGACGTGCGCATTCCTCCGGGCGCGCAGACGGGATCGCGCGTGCGCGTGGCCGGGCGAGGCAACGCCGGAATGCACGGCGGGCCTCCGGGCGATCTGTACATCATCACCAACGTGCAGCCCCATCCGTTTTTCGAGCGGCGCGGCGACGATTTGTACACCACCGTCCCGATTACGGTGTCGGAAGCGTCGCTCGGCGCGAAGGTGGAAGTGCCCACGATCGACGGGCGCGCGCAGGTGCGCATTCCGCCGGGGACCGACAGCGGAAAGAAGCTGCGGCTGCGCGAGAAAGGCGCTCCCTCCGCGCGCCATGCCGGCAAGCGCGGCGACCAGATCATCGAAGTGCAGGTGGTGGTCCCGAAGCCGGAGGACGAGCGCGTGCGCAATCTGCTGCGCGAACTGAGCAAAGTGGACCAGGAAGACCCGCGCAAGGAACTTTTCGCGCGCGCGGCCGTTTAAATTTCGACAGAAGGATAGAAGGAGGCGCACATGGCAGCACGGCAAAGAAGAAAGGCAAAAGCCGGCTACATGATCAGCGCCGTGGCCGAACTCTACAAGATCCACCCGCAGACGCTGCGGCTTTACGAGCGCGTGGGGCTGCTGACGCCGTCGCGCTCGGAAGGCAACACGCGCCTTTACACCGACTCCGATTTGGAGCGCCTGGAAGTGATCCTGAATCTGACGCGCGAGCTCGGCGTCAATCTGGCGGGCATCGAGATTATTCTGAACATGCGCGACAAAATGGCGGAAATGCAGGAGCAGATGGAGCAGTTCATTAGTTTCGTGCGCACGGAAGTGGCGAACAATTACGCTGCCGCGAGCGAGAATCGCGTGCGCAACGCCATTGTGCGCGCGGCTCCGCGCCACGCGATTCGGATCGAGAAGTGACGATGCGACGAGCATCGTCATCCTGAGCCGCTGACAGCGGCGAAGCGTCCCTGCCTTTTACGCCGTCTGAATCGCCGCAGGCGCGAGGATCTCTTAGCTGGCCCACATAAATCTCCTCTATTTGCTCGCTTTCCACAACGCCGCAAATTTTTCACAGGCGCGTACGCTTGCGCACGCCAGCGTCTGCGCATATTCTTGCTTCATGGCGCGAGCGAATTGTCCCACCTGCCATGGCAGCGGCTGGAAAACCGTCGAACGGAATGCGAACGGCGCGCAGGCGCTCTCCGCGGATAAGCCCGGATCATCTTCGGCTGGCGAGCCGAAACTGGTGTGGGCCGTGCCGTGCGACTGCACATCCGGCGACCGCACCGACCGCGCGCTGGCCAAAGCGCGCGTCCCGGAACGCTACCGCCATTGCGATTTCGAGAATTTCGAGACGGACAACGAAATCGAAACCGCGCCACGCGAACAGCAGGCTTCCTGGAATCGCAGCCTCACGCAAGCCAAGCTGATCGTGCAGCGCTTCGCCGCGGAATTTCCCGTGGGCAGCGAGCACGGGCTGCTGCTGATGGGGCCGTGCGGCGTAGGCAAGACGCATCTGGCGGTGGCGGCGCTAAAAGAGATCGTACTGCGCGGGCACAGCGGCCTTTTCTACGATTACCGCGAACTGCTCAAGCAGATTCAAGACAGCTACAACGCCGAGAGCCAGTCCACTGAAATGGGCGTGCTCGAGCCGGTGCTGAAAGCCGAGATTCTGGTGCTCGACGATCTGGGATCGAGCAAACCTTCGCTTTGGGCGCTTGAAACCGTCGGCCACATCCTGAATACTCGCTACAACGACAAGCGCGTGACCGTGATGACCACGAATTTTCTAGACACGGACGCGTCGTCTACGCCGATGCCGCGCGTGGCGGGCATGCGCGCTCCCATGGTTGACGATTCGCTGACGGAACGCGTGGGCCAGCGGATTCGGTTCGCGGCTTTACGAAATGTGCCGGACGGTGGAAATCAGCGCGCCGGATTACCGCAAAGAGATCCGCAACATCAGCCGCCGCGCCTAGCGAGCGGGGCAGCAATCGCCTCAAACAGCCCAGGATAGTCATTCTGATTCAGTGATACTCGCATAGACTGTGCGATTTGCTTCTCTCGCGTTCCCAGTGTACAGTTTTTTTAGAATTCTCCGACCGCTGCGACCTGCCGGGAGAGACATCCCATGGCGCGGCGGCGATGCTCCGGGATGAATCGGAGCTGAGGGTTCGGGTGGAAACGCCCGTTCCTCCCGTTTGGAAAGGGGAATGAACAGCTAGCGCGATGTTCGCGCCGGGTGCGCCCAATTCCAACGTCGGATTTGGGCTTTTTGTTTTTGGAGAGCATTGCTGGAGAGCAAAACTTCCTATGCCGCTAGCAGATAAATTCGGACGGCCGATCATGGACCTGCGGGTTTCGGTCACCGACCGCTGCAATTTCCGCTGCGTCTATTGCCGTTCGGCCAATCCCGAAAATCACATGCCCTCGGACGAGCTACTCAGCTGGGACGAATACGAGCGACTGGTGCGCATTCTGGTGGCGATGGGCATCCGCAAAGTGCGCGTCACGGGTGGCGAGCCGCTGGTGCGCGAAGGCGTGGAGAATTTCATCGCGCGGCTGAAAGCGCTGGGCGTGCAGGATTTGTCGATGACCACGAACGCCCATTTGCTGGCGGATCGCTGCGATCGCCTGGTGGCCGCGGGAATGGACCGCATCAACATCAGCCTGGATTCGCTGGACCGCGCGAAATTCGAGCGCATCACGCGCACGAAATCGTTCGACAAGGTGATGGCGGCCATCGATGCCGCGCAGGCATCGGCGCTGCGGCCGGTGAAAGTTAACGCGGTGCTGGTGCGCGGCGTGAACGACGATGAAGTCGAAGCGTTTGCCGGTTTTGCGCGCGAACGCGGCGTGATCATGCGCTTCATCGAATTCATGCCGCTCGATGGCGACCGCTCCTGGACGCGCGACATGGTCGTCACCGGAGCGGAAGTGCACCGCAGGATTTCCGCGCTGTGGCCGCTGGTGCCCGTGGTTCACGAGCGCAGCGAAACGGCGCGCAAGTACCGGTTCGCGGATAGTCCGGGTGAGATCGGACTGATTTCGCCGGTCTCGCAGCCGTTTTGCGGATTCTGCTCGCGGATCCGGCTGACCGCGGATGGAAAACTGCGCACCTGCCTTTTTAGCAAGGAAGACCACGATCTGAAGTTCCTCCTGCGCGGCGGCGCCACGGATCGCGAAATCGGCGATGAAATAATTGCTATTGTGGCGCAAAAGGAAAAGGGCCATCGTATCAACGAGCCAGGATTCGTGCCCCCTTCGCGCACCATGGTGTCCATCGGCGGCTGAAGCTCGGCGGCGATTCGCCCGATCTAATACCTGGCCGAAGAGGGATTATGGCAGAGGAAGAGCCCAAGTTTTTCTCTCTCACGGAGGCGGAAAGCCTTCGCACGCAGCTAGAGCCCCTGCTGATTGAAGCCATCGAGGCGCGCCGCAAGATCGAGGACGTGGACGAAAAGCTGGACGAGCTCGCCGAGCGCATTCAGCGCTCCGGCGGATTGCTGGTGCCTTACGACCGCGCTTCCAAATGGCGCCGGGAGCACAATCACCTGGCCAGCGCGATTCGTTCCGCGGTCGAGCGCATTCATGCCACCGGCTGCGTGGTGAAAGATATCGAAGTGGGCCTGCTGGATTTTCCGTCGCGCATCAACGGCCAGGACGTGTTTCTCTGCTGGCGGCTGGGCGAGGACCGTATCCGCTTTTACCACGGCCTGGACGAGGGATTTGCGGGCCGCAAGCCGATCGATCCGCGCGACGCGGGCTATCAAAGCCCGATCCAGTAGCAGCCAGGCGTCTCTCGCGTGTGAATCGTTTCCGGGCGCGCCGAATCGATTAGGTAAGGAAGGTACCGATGGGCTCTTGGCCGAATCCCGTCCGCGAGAAAGCTCTGCAGCCCGGCGAAATCGCGCCCGATTTCGAATTGCCCGATTCCACGGGCACGCCGCAGAGGCTTTCCGAACTCTGCGCAGCCAACCCGTTGGTGCTCGTTTTCTACCGCGGGCACTGGTGACCCTTCTGCCTCCGTCAGTTGGCGGACTATCGCAATCACGAAGCGGCGATTTACGCCACCGGAGCGAAACTGGCAGCCCTCTCCGTCGATAGCCCCGAAAAATCGCAGGCCGTGCGCGAAGAACTCCACCTTGCCTTCCCGATCTTGTGCGACACGCAGCGGACGGTCGTGCGCGAATGGGGCGTCTACAATGCGCGCGAAAAGGGAGGCATCGCCAAGCCATCGGTGTTTATCATCGATCCGGACCGCGCGGTGGGCTTCAGCTCGGTTGACGAAATCACGTCGCGCGTTCGCGCCTCCGATATCGTGAGCTTGATCGCGCCGCACAACGGAATTTCATCGCCGCATCGCCACCCATTGGTCCCCGGCCCCGGCACGTGGGTTCGCGCCGTGCGCAACTCCATCCATTACGGCGTCCGCGAGCCGGAATCCGGCTTGAAATAGGGCGCCGTTTATTTTTCACAACATGATTGACATCCCTGCCCGGCGATGTAGTATCCGCGTCGGGGATAGGGGCCATGCTGCACTTCTGCGAAGCGCTTCAGCACAATTCGTGGATCATCGCTCTGAATAGCTCGATCGTCATCTCATCTTTTTTCGAAGTGTGCCACTACGCTGGTTTTTTCCTGCTGGTCGGGTCGATCGCGCTGGTGGATCTGCGCGTTTTGGGCGTCGCGGGACGCAGCCAGACGGCGACGGCCATGGCCGAGCAGCTTTTTCCGTGGATGTGGACGGGCCTGGTCTTTGTGTGCGTTTCCGGATTCTTGATGTTTGCCGGTGACGCCACCGATTTCTACGGAGCCTCGCTTTTCCGCGTGAAGATGCTGGTCCTGCTGGCGGCGCTGGCGGCCGGCATCTTCGTGCAGTGGCAAGTGCCGCGGTGGGACCGGCGGCCGACGATGTCGCTGGGCGCCAAATCCGTAGCCCTTCTCTCGCTGCTGCTCTGGGTTGCAACGATCCTGGCGGCGCTGGAAGTGTCGGCGATCAACGGCGTGGGATGATCGGCGGCGGAATGTTGATTGCTCTGTATGCGGTGCTGAACTGAAATGAAAGGCGCGGACGAATGAGCGCTGGCTTGATGGCATTTGCCAAATGGCTGCAGGACACGCACTGGGCCCAGTGGATCAGCGGCTCCAATTGGGCCTATCCGTTCGTGCAGCTGACGCATTTTTCCGGGCTTTCGCTTTGGATCGGGACGAATCTCGCGCTGGATTTCCGTCTGCTGGGATTGGGCAAGAGGCGCCAGACCGCCGCGGACCTTTCCCGCTCGCTTTTCGCCTGGAACTGGACCGGCTTCTGCATCGCCGTTTGCGGCGGGTTCATGCTGTTTTCCTCGTCGGCAACGAAATACGTGGTGAACCCAGCGTTTCTGGTAAAGCTTGGAATCCTGATTCCCTGCGCGCTGGTGGTGCACATCATCAACCAGAAAAAGGCGCGCATCTGGGGCGCGTCAGCGGAAACTCCGCGCATCGCGAAAATTCTCGGCTGTCTCGAATTGCTGCTGTGGCTGGGTGTGATCACCGCCGCGGTGTCGATCCCGAATTTCGAAGTGCCTGTGATGTAAGGGCATGAAGATCGGCACATCGCGCGTGGTGCTGGCGGCCGCACTCGCGTTTCTTTTTGCCGCAGCCGGGTGCGGCAACGGTGTCGGCAACGAGCCGCTCGCGCCTCCCGTCGATCCCGCCACGGCCGCCACGATCACCGGCACGGTTACTTTTGCCGGAACGCCTCCGGCGCTGCGGCCGATCGATATGAGCGCCGCGCCCGCATGCGTGAAAGCGAATCCCACGCCCGTGGTGCCTCCGGAATTGGTGACGGGGGCAAACGGCGGGCTCGCCAACGTAGTCGTGTACGTGAAATCCGGCCTCGGCCACTATCGCTATCCCGCGCCGCAAACGCCCGTGATCCTCGACCAGAAGAATTGCATGTACACGCCGCACGTGCTGGCGCTGATGGTCGATCAACCCTTCGAGGTGGCCAACAGCGATCCGACGATGCACAACGTCCACGTGATGACGCGGCACAACCGGCAATGGAGTTCGTCGCAGCCGGTGGCCTCGGCGCCGCTGAAATCCACATTCGAGCGGCCGGAATTCGCCATTCCCGTGCTCTGCAACATCCATCCCTGGATGCGCGCCTACGTCTTCGCGTTCGACCAGCCATATTTCGCGATCACATCCACCGACGGAGCCTTCGCAATCAAAAATCTCCCGCCGGGCACCTACACGATCGAGGCGTGGCACGAGCAGCACCAGACGCTCGACTGGACCGTCACGCTGGCGCCGAAAGAATCGAAGTCGATTTCGTTCACCTTCCACTCCTGATTGGCCGGCGCTCTTCGCCGCCGGGAGCCGCGGCGCATCGTGCGCTTCGGCAGACGGCAACCCGCGCTGTTCCTGGCCATCCCCCTCGCAATCTGCTAACGTCGTGCGTCGCGTTTTCGCGGGCACATTCGCGCTGTTAAGCTGAATCTGCCGCGCGCGGCCACCGGAACGAAAATGGCATCGCCATCGCCCATACTCTCGGTTGCAAACTTGCGGGTCGCCTTCGGCTACCAGACCGTGATCGACGATCTGAGCTTCGAAGTGCGCCCGGGCGAGTGCCTGGCGGTGATTGGCCCGAATGGCGCGGGCAAGACGGTGCTGCTGAAGGCGCTGCTGAATCTGGTGCCGCACCAAGGCGAAATTCGCTGGAGCCCGGACGCGCGCCTTGGTTACGTGCCGCAAAAGATTGCCGCCGACCGCCAGCTTCCCATCCGGCTGGGCGATTTGCTGGCGTCCAAAGCAGCGGTGCAGCATTTGCCAGCCAGCGAGATTGGCTCGGTCGCGTCCGAAGTCGGACTTTCGCCGCATGTCTTCAACACCAGCGTGGGCCATCTCTCGGGCGGGCAATTCCAGAAGGCGCTGATCGCGTTCGCGCTTCTGGGCCGTCCCAACGTGCTGCTTTTCGACGAGCCGACCGCCAGCCTGGACGAGCTGGCCGAGGAGCACACCTACGATTTGTTGCACGATCTGCAGCAGAAAAAGGGCATGGCCGTCATTCTCGTCTCGCACGACCTGAGCGTCGTGTATCGTTACGCGAACCAGGTGCTGTGCCTCAGCCGGGGCAAGGTGTGCCTGGGACAGCCGAAGGAACTGCTGACGCCGGCGATGCTCGAAGAGCTGTACGGTGGGCCGGCAAAGTTTTACCGTCACATCAATCACGAATAGAACGAAGCGAAAGGATTCGCGAAACTCGCGCCAGCCACACGCATGCACCAAGGCCACATCCTGCTCCTGTTTCTGGCTCTTTGTTTCGCTCTGGCCGCCGGGCTGGTCGGCTGCTTTGCGCTGATGAAGCGCATGCTGCTGGCCAGCGACGTGATCTCGCACCTGGCGCTGCCAGGCCTGGGAATCGCCTATCTGTACAAGGCCAATCCGCTCTACGGCGGCGCGGCAACGCTGTTTCTGGGGACGCTGCTGGTCTGGCAGCTGCAGAAAAAAACCGGCCTGGCTACGGACGCTTCGATCGGCGTGGTCTTCGCCGCGTCGCTGGCGATCGGCGCGGCGGTGACGCCTCAGGGCGACTTGATCGAAGCGCTTTTCGGAGGGCTCGAAAGCGTCGGCGTGCTCGGCTTCGCGCTGGGAGTTGCCGCCACGGCCACCGTCGTGATCGCCGTCGTGCTGATGAAAGATCGCCTGACGCTTTCCACGTTCTCGCCCGAATTAGCGGCCGCCTCTGGCATTCGTGTGGACCGCCTCGACCTCGCTTATCTGCTGGTCTTCAGCCTCACGGTGCTGGTAGGCCTTCGCTTCATGGGCGCGCTACTGGCCAGCTCACTGATCATTTTGCCGGCCGCGGCGGCGCGGCAGTTTGCGGACCGGCTGTCGCTTTTCTTTTCGATTTCCGCCGTGATCAGCATGGCCTCGATCCTCGCCGGCTTTTTCCTCAACACCTACGTGTTCCGTCTTTCGACGATCGCGCCCGTCACGGTGATGTTCGCGGCGCTGGTGTTCGCGGCCAGCCTGCTCGTGCGGCGCGCCTGAACGCAACGCGCCGCCTTTGGCGCGGCCGCTTATTTCTGCGACGTTGACGCCTTTTTCGCCGCGCCTTGTCCGAGGAAATTCACCAGTTCGGCGTTCACTTCCTCGGCGTGCGTCCACACCACCGCGTGCGGCCCGTCTTTCACTTCATGCAGGCGCGCTCCGGGAATCATCTTCGCCGTTCGCCGCCCGGCCGAGTCGATCGGCACGATGCGGTCCGCCACGCCGTGAATCACCAGCGTGGGCACGTCGATTTTCGCCACGTCCGCGCGGAAGTCTTCGTGCCAGGTGGCCACGCAGGCGAAACTCGCCGTCGCCGACGCGCTGGCCGCCACATTCCAGCTCGCCTGCACCGCCTGCTCGCTGATGCGCTTGCCCATGAGCACGTCTGTGTTGTAGAAACTTTTGAAAAATTCAGTGAAAAATGCGTAGCGGTCCGCCGCCACGGCCTGCTCGATCCCTTTGAATACACCTTCGTCCACGCCGTCCGGATTGTCCGGGGTCTTCAGCAGGTACGGAGGAACGCCTCCGATGATCACCGCCTTGCTTAGGCCTTTCGTCCCATATTTTCCGGCGTAGCGCGCCACTTCACCGCCGCCCATCGAAAAGCCCACCAGCGTGAAATCGCGTAGGCCGAGATGCTTGATCACCTTGTGCAGATCTTCCGCGAACGTGTCGTAGTTATAGCCGCTAGCCGGCTGGCTGGACTTGCCGAAGCCCCGCCGGTCGTAGGCGATTACGCGATAGCCGGCGTTTAGCAGCACGGGGATCTGTCTTTCCCACGAAGCTGCGCTCAGCGGATAGCCATGGATCAGCACCACCGGCGCGCCAGCGCCGTGGTCCTCGTAGTAAAGCTGAATGTCTCCTGAGTTTTCCTTGCCTACCGTCACGTATGGCATCGCCGCTCTCCTTCCCTCTCAATTTTTCGCGCTTGTGCCTGGCCTCTCCGGCACCGGTCCGTGAGTTTGCGACCTCGCGTCGGAAGGGATTCTCGATCAAATGCTCGGCCCGGACCGGCGATTCAGTCTATACCGCTCTTGCTGGCTGGCGCGAATGCACGCGGTTGACACTCCGCAACGCCGCCCCGCATCATGGCTGGTGTTCCCATCGGGAGCCATCTCACCGCCCGGAAAGGCCACGCCATGCCACCTGCCCCGAAAGTTGTCGTATTTGTCGGAAGCCTTCGCAAGGAGTCGTTCAATCGCAAAACCGCGAATGCCGTCATCGCGCTCAACGCCGCGCCGCTGCAATACGAGTTCGCGGAAATCGGCAACCAGCCGCTCTACAACCAGGACCTCGATGGCGATAATCCGCCCGCCGAGTGGGCCGCGCTGCGCCGCCAGGTAAAAGCCGCGGACGCGGTTCTCTTCTTCACGCCCGAATACAATCGTTCGTTCCCCGGGGTGTTGAAAAACGCGCTGGACGTCGCTTCGCGGCCTTACGGGCAAAATGCCTTCGACGCCAAGCCCGGCGCAGTCATCAGCGTCTCGCCTGGAGCACTCGGTGCTTTCGGCGCCAATCATCACCTGCGCCAGTGCCTTGCCTATTTGAATGTTCCCACGATGGCCCAGCCGGAGGCCTACATCGGCGGCGCCGCCACTCTCATCGACGCGCAGGGCAGTTTCACCAACGCCGGCACGCGCGACTTCCTTGCGAACTTCGTGAAGGCGTTTGCAGCCTGGATTGACGCCAACCGCAAACCCTCGGCCCGCGCCGTAAGCTAGCTAGCCCCCAAAATTCGACCAGAACGCGCAGGCAGCGCCAATCCGCCGATTAGCGCGGAGTGGCTCCCCGAAACACATAACTCGCCATGCTACAGATCGGAAAAACTGCCTTGCGGATCACGCCTATTTGTTCAGGCCGATGTAAAGCCACGTGCCTCCGCTGGCCAGCGCCAGCGTGCCGGCGATTACTGCCAGGACCACGATCACGTTCCGTAGATGATCCATCTTCGCGATGAGCAGCTTCTGCTCGCTCGCCATGATCGTCTGCTCGGCCTTGTTCAAGTACAGCTGGTCCTCTTCCCGCGTGGATAGCGCATTTCCGTAGATCACCAGAATCGCCAGGACGGCCGTGACCAATCCAAACGCGATCAAAAGATAATCCAGAGGTGCCGGAACTCCTCCCATGGTAGCCTCCCTCGGGCGCCTGCTGCTTTTGTAAGCCTTCGGTCCTATCTATCATACTCGCGCGGCTCCGCTCCGCGCTCAGTGACGCCAGCCATATGCGGATGTGACCTGCGTCACATTGACCGCTACCGGCCGGAGCTGTTTTGCCGCGCGGGCGGACGCGTAAATCCCGCGCCTACCGCGATTACCCGAAGAAAGCGCAAGTGTGAAGGCGCGGGGCCGACGCGCTGGTCTTGCGATTTCTACTTCGGCGGCGGGATTTCCTTTTTGGCTGAATCGGCGGTGGCGCGGATGGCGTCCGCGTAAGGCGTGCCGGGAAAACCAAAGGCTTTCGCGTACTTCGACGAATCGAAAATGTACGGCGAATCATTCTGATACATCATCTCGCGCATTTCGCGCACCACAGGATTGAACGTCTCCACCAGCCGCATCGTGAGTTTCCCCACCACGCGGCATTTCGGCGGAACGCCAAATTCCTTCGCGGCCATGGCGATGAATTCTTTCCCCGTCGGGGGATTCGGAGCAGTGGGCACGTGCCACGTTTGATTCCAAGCCGAAGCGGTCTCCGCAAGCTGCATCAAGCTCTCCGCCGCATCCGGAGTGTAGGTATAGGAGTGCGGCACATCGGAATTGGCGAACCACATCGCTTTCTTGTTTCGCGCAAGCAGGTCGAAAACGATGGCGTTCGGTATACCGTTGCGGGTGTTTGGCCCGTAAAAATCCGCCGAGCGCGCAATCAATGCCGTGATCGAGCCGCGTTTCCACTCGTCGATCAGCATCGACGCAATCTTCGCGCGCACTTCGCCCTTTTTGCTGCAGGGATTAAACGGCGTCTCCTCCGTCATCGGCCCGTCCACCCGGCCGTACATGTACACGTTGTCGAAAAAGACCAGCTTCGCTCCCGCGCGCTTGCACGCCTCGATTGTGTTGGCCATGATGCGCGGCCACATCTCGGCCCATAGCCTGTGATCGTATTTGAGCCCAACGAGCAGGTAGACGACGCTCGCACCCGCCACCGCGCGAATCGTCCGCTCCCGGTCGGACACATCGGCGGCCATCACTTCCGTTGCGCCGGCGATTTGCAGCGGTCTTCGGCTTACGAGCCGGAAAGCCTCATTTCGCGCAGCGAGGCGGTTCACAAGCTTGTTGGAAATGGCGCCGCCTGCCCCAAGGATTGTGATCATGAACGGAACTCCTAGCGTGAAATGTGCGGCTGCTGCCCCGAGTATAAAGAGCTTATCCCGCTGCAAAGAAACGCTTTCGGGCCATTTATGAACGATACTCTGCCAGCGCAGTAGGCGCCGCTTGTTACGAATCGCCAGCCCGGCCAAGTTTGCATCTTCGTTCGCCTTCCGGAGTGCCACAACAATTCTAAAATCAAGTAGTTAGCTGGCAGGCAAATCTGCGGGGCTTGCACGCTGTGATAGGGTGGAGGTGAGAGCCATTTCGCCCGAGGCGGCGAGGAGAAGGCCCGCCGGATCGACGCCGTTTCACGGGGGCGCCCCATGACTCAAGATCACGAAAATCGCCTGAAAAATTCCGTCAGCGCTTACTTGCGCTCCGCCGCTCATCAGCCCATCGACTGGAATGAATGGGGCGAAGAAGCCTTCGCCAAGGCGCGCGCGGAGGAAAAGCCAATACTCCTCGATATCGGCGCGGTCTGGTGCCACTGGTGCCACGTCATCGATCGCGAAAGCTACGAAAATCCGGAAATCGCCGAGATCATCAATCAGCTCTACGTCCCGGTGAAGGTCGATCGCGACGAGCGCCCCGACGTGGATGCCCGCTATCAATCCGCCATCAGCGCGATTTCCGGCCAGGGCGGCTGGCCACTGACGGCCTTTCTGACGGCCGATGGGAAGCCCTTCTACGGCGGCACCTATTTCCCTCCGGACGACCGCATGGGCCGGCCCGGATTCAAGCGCATCCTGCTGGCGATTTCAGATGCCTACAAAAACCGCCGCGCGGACGTGGATCAATCCTGGCGCGCGCTGGAACAAGCCGTCGCCAAAGCCGAAATTTTCCAGGATTCGCGCGGCGCATTCGATCCAGGGATTATCCGCAGCGTGGTGGATTCCGCGATTTCACAGTTTGACGAGCACCACGGCGGTTTCGGCCATGCGCCGAAATTTCCGCACGCCGGCGCGATCGATTTTCTGCTCGAGCGCTACCAGGCCACGCGCGACGAGCAGCTTCTGCACATCGCCGAACGCACGCTGGAAGGCATGGCGCGCGGCGGCGTGTACGACCAGCTCGGCGGCGGTTTCCATCGTTATTCCGTGGACGAGCGCTGGTGCGTCCCGCATTTCGAGAAGATGAGTTACGACAATTCCGAGCTGCTGAAAAACTACCTCCACGCGTATCAGGTCACGTCCAAGCCGCTGTATCGCGACGTGGCCGAAGGGATCATCTCCTGGGTCACCGAGGTGCTGTCCGACCAGGAACGCGGCGGCTTCTACGGCAGCCAGGACGCCGACCAGACGCTCGAAGACGACGGCGACTACTTCACCTGGACGATTGCGGAAGTTCGCGAGGTTCTTTCACCGGAAGAATCGCGCGCTATCGAACTTTTTTACGACGTCGCCGAACAGGGCGAAATGCATCACGATCCTTCGCGCAACGTGCTGTGGGTGGCCACGCACGTCGAGGCGCTGGCGCTGAAGCTCGGAGTCGACCAGGAAAGCGCGCGCGTGCTGCTGGCACGCGCCAAAGGCAAGCTGCTCGCGGCGCGGCAAGCGCGGCGTCCGGTGCCGGCCGTCGATCGCACGCACTATGTGGGATGGAACGCGATGTTCGTGTCGGCTTACCTGGAAGCCGCTCGCGTGCTGAACCGCGCCGATTGCCGCGCGTTCGCGCTGAAGACGCTCGATCGCATCGTCGACGAGGCCTGGGACGAGCCGAAAGGCTTCCTGCATCGCATCGGCAGCCCGCGGCTCGAAGGCATTCTTGACGACCAGGTTTTCGCGATCGCCGCGCTTCTGGATGCCTGGGAAACCACGCTCGATCGCCGCTATTTCGAGACCGCCGAGCGCGCCATGCGCCTGTGCGTCGAGCGCTACGCCGATCCGGATGGCGGCGGATTTTTCGATCGCGCGAAAGACGCCGCCCCGCTGGGCGGCCTGGATGTTCGCCGCAAGCCGCTGCAGGATTCGCCCACGCCGGGCGCCAATTCGGTGGCTGCCATGGTGCTCGACCGCCTTGCCGCGCTGACCGGCGAGAAGCGTTACAGCGAGTTCGCGGAGAAAACCCTGGAGGCGTTCATCGGCTCGATGCGGCAATACGGGCTGTACGCCTCGAATTATGCGCTGGCCGCTCTGTTACATTCGCGCCATGCGCTGCAAGTGGTCGTCACCGGGAAGGCGGGCGATGACGTAGCCGCGGATCTGGAAACGGGCGCTGTCGGCACCTATCGCTTCGGCAAAATCGTGCTGCGCGTCACTCCCGAAAGCATTGCCACGGTCACGCTCCCCTCGGCGCTTCGCGAGACGCTGCCTCATCTCGACGCTTCAAAGCCGCGGGCGATCCTCTGTGTCGGCACCACGTGCCATCCGCCGGTCACCAGCCGCGTTCAGCTCGTCTCGCTGCTCTCTGGCACGGCATCCGGCTCCGCGGTGACATCATGACGGAGGCCCCGATTCTCAGCAAACCGATTGACGCGCGGATGGACTCAATGCGATAATTCCTCGCTTTGCTCGACCCTTCGAAGTGGGGTGGGGCAAACCGGACGTCACGCCGGTAATCACCGAAAATAATCAGGAGCACGGTAGCAGCGCGTTCACTCGACGATGGCAATCCTCCACCAGCTCGGAATTTTGTTCCTTGATGCTGTGCCCACCGTGATTCTTTTCCTGTTTTTCTACGGATTCCTTCGCTGGGCCTTCTTCATTCCCATGCAGAATACGATGGCGGAGCGCGCCGCCCGCATCGAAGGAGCGCGCGCGGAAGCCGCGGCCGTGGAGGCCGAGGCCAAACACGAATTGGACGCGTATCACCAAGCCCTTCGGAAAGCGCGCGCCGAAATCTACTCGCAGCAGGAAGCGGCCCGCCAAGCGGCGCTGGACAGCCGCGCCAAGCTGCTGAAAGCGATGCACGCCCGCGCCGAAGATGAAGTGTCCGCCGCGAAGAAGCGCATCGCCGAGGATTTCGACGCCACCCTGGCGCAAATCGAAGCGGAAACGCCGGCGCTGGCGCAGGAAATCGTCCGCATGATTTTGAAGAGCCCGGAGCCGACGCGAGCAGGTGTGGTGCAATGATTCGGGCGGCGCGAGTAAAGTGGATGGGTGCAGGTGCGTCCATCGCCACCATAGGGGTAGCGGTGGTATCGGTACTGCTGGCGGCTGGACCTGTATTTGCGCAGAGCAGCGGTTCGGAAGCGGATACGACCAGCGGCTGGATTTTCCGCTGGATCAATTTCGTCCTTCTGGTCGCGCTGCTGGTATACGGATTTTCCAAAGCGGCTCCCAAATTCCGCAAGAATTCCGAAGAAATTTCGCGAAAAATCGCCGAAGGGGCGCGCGCCCGCGAAGCCGCGGAGCAGCAGCGGCGCGAAGTCCGCACGAAACTGGCGGGCATTGAAACCGAAGTGGCCGCCATGCGCGAGGACGCCAAGCGCGGCGCCGAAGCGGAAGCGGAACGCATCCGCGCGCTGGCCAAGTCCGAAGCCGAAATGATCGAACGCGCCACGCGGGCGGAAATCGCCGCAGCCGAGCGCGCGTCGCGACTGGAGCTGCGCTCGACTGCCGCGCGGCTGGCGGTGGAGCGCGCGGAACAGTTGCTTCGCGCACAGCTTACCGCCAGCGATGATTCGACGCTCTTCCACACGTTCGTGGCGGAACTCGAAAGGAGCCCGAATTGAGCGAAGCGGTTGCGTCGCGCTACGCGGCGGCTCTTGCGGACGCCGCGTTGGCGGAGGGCAATGCCGATCGCGTTCGGGGCGACCTGGCCGCGTTTGTCGGCGCGTTCGAGGAATCCGCGGAATTGCGCAACGTGCTGGAAACGCCGTCGGTGGCGCCGGAGCTGAAGCGAAAGATCGTGGATACGCTGGCGAAGCGCATGGAGCTGGCGACGGCGGTCCGGAATTTCATGTTTCTGCTGGTGGATCACCGGCGCACGGAAATGCTGCGGGAGATCCAGCAAGCGTTTCACGAGAAGCTGAATGAGCGGCTGGGAATTGCGGATGCGGAGGTCACGTCGGCGCGGGAACTGAGCGCTGAAGAGCGGCGGGAGCTGACCGCCGCGCTGGAGCGGCGCACCGGCAAGAAAATCGAGGCGCGTTTCCGCGAGGACGCGGCGCTCCTCGGCGGGGCCGTGGTGCGCGTCGGCTCGATCGTCTACGACGGATCGGTGCGCGAGCAACTGACGCGGCTGCGCGAGCAGATCGAAACGGAATAGGAGCAGGAATGGCCACTATCAGAGCGGATGAAATCACCAGCATTCTGCGCGAGCAGATCGAAAACTACCAGCAGACCGTAGCGGTCGACGAGGTCGGCTCGGTGATTTCCGTGGGCGACGGCATCGCCCGCATTCATGGCCTGGATCGCTGCATGGCCGGCGAGATGCTGGAATTCCCGCATGGCGTGTTCGGAATCGCGCTGAACCTGGAAGAGGATCAGGTCGGCACCGTGCTTCTCGGCGACTACACGGAGATTCGCGAAGGCGACACGGTGAAGCGCACGAAAAAAATCATGTCCGTGCCGGTGGGCGACGCACTGGTCGGGCGCATCGTTAATCCGCTGGGCCAGCCGATCGACGACAAGGGTCCGATTGTCACTGAGCAACGCAATCCGCTCGAACGGCTCGCGCCGGGCGTGGTGGACCGCCAGCCGGTGCGCGAACCGGTGCAGACCGGCATCAAGGCAATCGACTCGATGATCCCCATCGGCCGCGGCCAGCGCGAGTTGATCATCGGCGACCGCCAGACCGGCAAGACCGCCATCATCCTGGACACAATTCTGAACCAGCGCGGCGGCGACCTGATCTGCATCTACTGCGCCATCGGCCAGAAGCGCTCGACTGTCGCGCAAGTGATTAAGACGCTCACCGATTACGGCGCGATGGATTACAGCATCGTGGTTGCGGCCTCCGCTTCCGAGCCGGCCACCATGCAATACATCGCGCCCTTCGCCGCGGCGGCGATCGGCGAATATTTCCGCGACACGAAGCGGCACGCCATCTGTTTCTACGACGATCTTTCGAAGCACGCGCAGTCCTACCGCGAAATCTCGCTGTTGTTGCGCCGCCCTCCCGGCCGCGAAGCGTTTCCGGGCGACGTGTTCTTCCTGCATTCGCGCCTGCTGGAACGCGCCGCGAAATTAAACGACGAGCTGGGAGCGGGCTCCCTGACCGCGCTGCCGGTAATTGAAACGCAGGCGGGCGACGTTTCCGCGTACATTCCGACCAACGTGATTTCCATCACCGACGGGCAGATTTATCTGGAAGCCGACCTCTTCAACGCCGGCATCCGGCCAGCCATTAACGCGGGCATTTCCGTGAGCCGCGTGGGCGGCAACGCGCAGACCAAAGCGATGAAGAAAGTGTCCGGCACCTTGCGGCTGGACATGGCGCAGTACCGCGAGCTGGCCGCTTTCGCGCAGTTCGGCTCCGAACAGCTAGACAAAGCCACGCAGGCGCAGCTGGCCCGCGGACAACGGCTGGTGGAGATTCTGAAACAGGATCAATTTCAGCCGGTGGCGGTGGAAAAGCAGGTGCTGATTATTTTTGCCGGCGGCAAAGGCTATCTCGACGACCTGGAAGCTTCGCACGTGGGCCGCTTCGAGCGCGAACTGTATCCGTTCGTGGAGACGAATTATCCGAAGGTCCTCAACACCCTACGGGAAAAGAAGTCCATCGACGACGCGCTGCAGGCGGACATGATCCAGGCGATCGAGGCGTTCAAAGAGCGCTTCAAGGCCGGCCTAGCCGCCGCCGCGGACTAGTTCAGAGCTCCGATGCCCACTCTGCTCGATTATCGCCGCCGCATCCGTTCCGTCAAGAGCACGCAGCAGATTACGCGCGCGATGAAGTTCGTGGCCGCGGCGAAGCTGCGCCGCGCGCAAGAGGGCGTGTTCGCCGCGCGGCCCTACGCGCATGAAATCGTGCGGGTGCTGCGCTCGGCCGCCGCACGCATGGAATCGACCGTTCATCCGCTGCTGGAGCGGCGGCCCGAGGAGCGCATTCTGACCGTTGTGCTCACGGGCGACCGCAGCCTTTGCGGCGCGTTCAACACGAACGTCCTGCGGCGGGCCACCGCCTTCGCGCGGGAGAACTCGTCCAAACGGATTGAAGGCATCGCCGTCGGGAAAAAGGGCCGCGACACGCTGCGCAAGCGCGGATGGAAACTAACTGGCGAGTACCTGGGCGTTTCGAACAAAGTGGAATATTCGAAGGCCAAGGAAATCTCCGGAAAAATCGCGGAACTTTACGCCAACCGCGAGATTGATGCCGTGTACGCCGTCTACAACGAATTCAAGAACGTGCTGGTGCAGCAGCTGCGCGTGGAAAAACTGCTTCCTATCGATCCGGGAGTGCTGGGATCGCAGGCCGAGGAAATCGTCTCGGATTCCGCTCGGGGCGAATCGCTGCCGCGGGATTTGGCGCCGTCGGGCCAGGGTATGCTGGTCGACTACATCTACGAAGAGCCGGTGAACGAAATTTTCGACCATTTGGTTCCGCGGTATCTGGAAACCGAGGTATTTCGCATCCTGCTGGAATCGGCTGCGGCGGAGCACGCCGCGCGCATGACGGCCATGGATTCGGCCACGCGCAACGCGTCCGAACTGATCGACCGGCTGACGCTGGAGATGAACAAGATTCGCCAGGCCGCTATTACCAAGGAACTGATCGAAATTGTGAGCGGCGCGGCGTCGGCGATGTCGTAGCGGCTCACGCCCGCACGAATCACGAGTCACGACTCACGAGTTTAGGGGGACTTCAAATGGCAGCAGAGGGCACAAAACAAGGGCGCGTAATCGAAGTGATCGGCCCGGTGGTGGACGTGCAGTTCGAGGAAGGCCACCTGCCGCTGATCCACAACGCCGTGCGCATCACCAGCAAAGGGTACGACGTGCCCGAGCCGATCGACCTGGTCGCGGAAGTGGCGCAGCATCTGGGCGAAGCGCGCGTGCGGTGCGTGGCCATGAAGCCGACGGAAGGGATGGTCCGCGGGATGACGGCGGAAGATTTGGGTGAGCCGATTTCCGTGCCGGTGGGCCGCGGAACTCTGGGCCGCGTGATGAACGTGCTCGGCGAGCCGGTGGACAAACTCGGCCCCATACAGACCGACAAGCGCTATCCGATTCACCGTCCGGCGCCTTCGCTCGAAGACCAATCGACCACGCTGGAGATGTTCGAAACCGGCATCAAAGTGGTGGATCTGCTGGAGCCCTACCTCAAGGGCGGCAAGATCGGACTTTTCGGCGGCGCGGGCGTGGGCAAGACCGTGCTAATTCAAGAGCTGATCAACAACGTGGCGATGAAACACGGCGGCGTGTCCGTATTCGCCGGCGTGGGCGAGCGCACCCGCGAAGGCAACGACCTGTGGCTGGAATTCCAGGAATCCGGCGTGATCGTGCCCGGCAATTTCGAAAAGTCGCGCTGCGCGCTGATTTACGGGCAGATGACGGAGCCGCCCGGTGCGCGTCTTCGCGTCGGCTTGACGGGGCTGACTGTCGCCGAATATTTCCGCGACGAAGAGCATCTCGACGTTCTGCTCTTTATCGACAACATTTTCCGCTTCGTGCAGGCCGGCTCGGAAGTATCGGCGCTACTCGGCCGCATGCCTTCGGCGGTGGGATACCAGCCGAACCTCAACACCGAAGTCGGCGAACTGCAGGAGCGCATCACTTCAACGAAACATGGGTCGATCACGTCCGTGCAGGCGATCTACGTGCCCGCGGACGACTACACCGATCCGGCGCCGGCGGCCACGTTCACCCACCTCGACGCCACGACAAACCTGAGCCGGCAGATCTCGGAGCTGGGCATTTATCCGGCGGTCGATCCGCTGGCCAGCTACTCGCGCATCCTCGACCCGCGCATCCTGGGCCAGGAGCACTACGCCGTGGCTCGCGCCGTGAAGTCAGTCCTGCAGCGCTATAAGGAATTGCAGGACATCATCGCCATCCTCGGAATCGAAGAGCTTTCCGACGAAGACAAGCAGACCGTGGCGCGCGCGCGCAGGATTCAGAAGTTCCTGTCGCAGCCGTTCTTCGTGGCGGCGCAGTTCACCGGCATCGAGGGAAGGTACGTCAAAATCGAGGACACTATTCGCGGCTTCAAGGAGATCGTGGAAGGCAAGCACGACGAGCTGCCGGAGCAGGCGTTCTACATGGTGGGCACCATCGAAGAGGTACGCGAAAAGGCGGAGAAAATGGCCGCCGTGGCGTAAACCGCCGGCGCGTTCACTGGAATTGACGAATGGCAACTGACGCAATCGAACTTCAAATCGTGACTCCGCAGCGGCACGTGCTGCAGGAGACCGTCGAATCCGTGGAAGTGCCCGGCAAAGAGGGCTACATGGGGATTTTGCCGGGCCACGCGCCGCTGATCACGGAACTCGGGATTGGAATCCTGTCCTATCGCAAGGATTCCGTCACGAAGTTTCTCACGGTGATCAATGGCTACGCGGAAGTGCTGCCGCATCGCGTGATCGTGCTGGCGGAAGTGGCTGAGCGCGCCGAGGAAATCGATGTGGAGCGCACGCGGCGCGCACGCGAGCGTGCGCAATCGGAGCTCGCGAGGGCCAGCGCAGGCAACGAAGACTGGCAGCGTGCGGAACTTTCGTTGCAGCGCGCGCTGGTGCGGTTGCAGGCGGCGTCCCGATTGGGCGCTCCCGGAACAGGCGAGTCCGGGCATTCTTCCTCGTAGCGCCAAGGACACAGGCGCTTTGCAATTGAGTCCCGCAGGGGCGTGCGGGCATCGAAAATGGTAGATGGACGATAACTCAGAGAAGCAGGAAAGATGGCTCAGATAACCGTATATGGCACGCACTGGTGCCCCGATTGCCGCCGCGCCAAACAATTTCTCGATGAGCGCGGCGTTCGCTACTCCGAAGTGAACATCGACGAATTCCCCGAAGCTGAAGAAGTGGTTCTGCGCGTCAACAACGGCCGCCGCAAGGTTCCCACCATTCTGGTAGACGGCCGCTACTTCGCTTGCAGCCCTTTCGATCCCTACCTGCTCGCTGAAGAGCTCAAAATTCCCATCAACATCCAAACCTGAAAAGCCTGGGATTTCCCAGTTTGGCGCTAGGCTAGGGAACCTCTGAATAAGTCCTCTGATTTTTCCTGCGTTATGGGTACAGTGTGCGGAGCAAGCGGAGGAATCAGGAAAACATGAAGCAGAGGACACTGGCGATGGCGAACGGATTCGAGCGGTACAGCAAGAAGACGCGGCGCGCGGCTTTTCTGGAGGAGATGGAGCAGGTGGTGCCGTGGGCGGAGTTGTGCGCGCTGATCGAGCCGGTGTATCCGAAGGCGGGCAACGGGCGGCCGCCGGTGGGAGTGGAGCGGATGCTGCGGATTTATTTTTTGCAGCAGTGGTTCAACCTGTCGGACCCGGCGGTGGAGGAGGCGCTGTACGACTCGGCGGTGATGCGCCAGTTTGCGGGCATCGACCTGGGCAACGAGCCGGTGCCGGACGAGACGACGGTGTGCAAGTTCCGCCATGTGCTGGAGCGGAACGATTGCGGCGCACGCATTTTCGAACGAGTGAACGGGCATTTGCACCAGAAGGGGATGCGCATCAGCCGCGGGACGATTGTGGACGCGACGATCATCAGCGCGCCGAGTTCGACGAAGAATGCACGGGGCGAGCGGGACGCGGAGATGCACCAGACGCGCAAGGGGAAGCAGTGGTATTTCGGGATGAAGGCGCACGTGGGAGTGGACAGCCACAGGAAGCTGATTCATTCGGTGGTGGCGACGGCGGCTAACGTGGCCGACAGCCGCATGCTGCCGCACCTGTTGCACGGCGAAGAAGAATGCGTGTGGGGCGATCAGGCGTATCGCGGGCAGAGCGAGGCGATTCATCAGCGAGCGCCGCAGGCGCGGGACTGCACGCAGAAGCGGTATCGTTACAAGAACCGCATCGATGAAGTGGAGCGGGCGAAGAACCGGACGAAGTCACGGGTGCGGTCGAAGGTCGAGCACGTGTTCGCGGTGATGAAGCTGAAGTTTGGTTTTACGAAGGTGCGCTACCGAGGACTGCGGAAAAACGCTAACCGGCTGTTCACGACCTGCGCTCTGGTGAACCTCTTCCTGGTGCGCAAGCAATTGCGGTGTGCGATGCTGCGGTAGTGTCTTCCAGCGCTTCCGAATCGCCTTGGCAGGCTGGTTCGAAAGCCAAACGGCCTCGCTCAGAGCTTCCCATGGCCTTTAAATTCCACTCGCCGCCATCCCCTCGCGCAGATCAACCCTTGTTCAGAGGTTCCCTAGGCCCGCGCCGCGGGTCATCACGCCGGCAACGCGCAGATCGGGCGTCAGCGCGACGAGATCGGCGTCTGCGCCGACCGCGATAATTCCCTTCTTGCCCGCGATGCCGAGGCGACGCGCCGGCAAAATCGTTGCCATGCGGACGGCGTCCTGCAACGATACGCCCAGCGCGACCAGATTGCGCACGGCGCGATCGAGAGTGAGCGTGCTGCCGGCAAGTCTTCCCTCCGAGTTGCGGCACACGCCGTCTTTCACAGTCACTTCAAAATTTCCCAGCCGGTAATTGCCGTCGGGCATGCCGGTGGCCGCGATGCCGTCGCTCACCAGCAGCACGGAGTCGAGCCCCTTGCAGCCGATCAGCACCTGAATGGCCGGACCGGCCACGTGAACGCCATCCGCGATGATTTCGGCAGTCACTTCCGGATCGGTCAGGATCGCGCCCATAATGCCCGGATCACGATGCTCGAATGGGCGCATCGCGTTGTAGGCGTGCACTGCGTGCCGCGCGCCCGCCTGGATGCCCGCTCGCGCCTGATCGTAATTCGCGTCGGTATGTCCGAGTGCGGCGACGATTTTCGCGGCCACCACGGCCTCGATCAGCTCGATGGCGCCTGGCAGCTCGGGCGCGACGGTGACGATCTTCACCAGTCCATCGGCTGCGGCAAGCAGCTTTTTCAAAGTCTCTACAGAAGGCTCGGCGATCGATTCCGGAGGATGAACGCCTCGCTTCGCTTTGCTGATGAACGGGCCTTCGAGATGAATGCCGAGGATCTCCGCCGCGGCGCTCCCTGTGTCCTCGGGCGCCTCATGCTTGCGAATATAGGCGGCAATGCTTTCGAGACTGCGGCAGGTGTCCTCGATCGGCGCCGTCACCGTCGTAGCCACGATGGAGGTCGTCCCGTGGCGCGCCACCGTGGACGTGACGCGATCCAGAGCGCGGTCGGTGCCTTCCATCACGTCGTGACCGCCGGCGCCGTGAATGTGCACGTCCACAAATCCCGGCACCACGGTCATGCCGCTGGCCACGTAATCCGCCGCGCCGGCGGGCACGCGCATCTCGTCGCGATGCCCCAGGCCGGCGATGCGGCCGTCCTCGACGATGATTACGCTATCGGTGAGCTCTTCTTCGGGCGTGAGTATGCGGCTGGCATGAACGACGGTCACGGACATGATTTCCCGATGCTACCTGAACATCCACGGAAAGCCACAGCGGAGCTTGCATCCGTTTTCCAGTCCGTTACAATCGGATCAGGCACCTTCCACGGAGGAAATGGGAATGGCTTATGACAAGCGGTATGTGGCCCAGAAGCGCCAGCGCCGCCGGCGCAAGACGGCCAAGGCGAAGATGAAGCTCTACGAGCAGGGCAAACTGTCCCACGATAAGCTGCCGGCGCTCTCCAAGAGATTTCTCAGCCGCAAGATGCGCGCGCTGAAACGCGCGGAGTAAAACAAACGGGCGCCCGGTAGGTGACCGAGCGCCCGTCTTGCTGTGATTGTCGCGGGCCCCGCCAGAGGCTGCGGCAACTCGCCTTAATTCCCGGATGCCTGCGCACGCGTCGAGTAGGTCTTCGGCACGCTCAGATAGCCCGAGATTTTGTTCTTCCCCACTTGGTTCACCGTGAACTCCAGCGGCGCGTGGCTGTTGTCGGCAAAGAAGTAGATCGGCTCATCGACCGACCGGTTCTTCTTGTCAAAGCGCTGATCGTTCACGTAGAGAGACACGGTGTAGAGATTCTTCTTCGGGTTCACGCCGCGGAGCTCAACCATGATGTCGCCCACTTTCTCGCGACGGCCCTTCCGGTTGATGGTGAACTCGTAGTAATCGCGCTGTCCCAGACGGCGGAGTTCTTCGATCTGATTGTGGTTCTTCGCGATCAGCGTCCCGAATTCTCCACGCGTCATGTTGAGGCTGCTCTTGGTGGTTTCCAGATCCGTCCTGACGCCAGTCACGTCGGTGCCCAGCTTGTTGACGTCATCCACGTTCGCCTTGGTGGCAAGCGCGCCGTTCACGTCGTTCTGCAGGGTCGCCAACTGCTTGGCGTCATCGTCCCGGATCTTTTTGGCCTGGTAGCGGGCTCGCGTCAGCTCGCTCTCGGTAAGCTTCATCTTGTCGGTCACAACGCTGAGTTCGCCCTGGAGCTGCGCATTGGTGTCCTCGGCTTTCGCCAACCGCTGGCTCAACACATCCTCGTTTTTCTTCAGCTGCTGCGATTGCGCCGCCAGTGACTGCGCGAGAGAACTTGAGCGGTTCGCGGCGGTCCACCCAGCACCCAAGGCCGCCAGCGAGACCACTGCCAGCACCACAACGGAAATGCCGATCCATCGCGGCGTGGACGTATCGTGCGTAATCTCGTTTTGATCTTCTTCAAACATGCTCATCGCCTCCGTGGGAAACCCCTTGCTGGTCCCGGTAAATGCACGCTCTGAGCCAAATGAGGCATTGGATTGGCATGTTGGTAATACATTCGATATAGGGTGCTTATGGACAGGACGGGCAGGCCATGAGCCCGCAGCCTCTGCTCGGCCACAATGCAATTTTTACCCGCGGCCACTCCTTCTGTGCGCGGAGCCGTACTAGAACTGCAGGATCCCGGAGAAACAGTCTAGCGGGGCACTTGGTCGCCGCCGACTGGACTAGCGAGCGAACGTCATGCTGCGCAGCCGCGCTATGCGCTCGCTGAGCGGCGGGTGGGTGCTGAATAGCTTCGAGAACATCTCTCCTCCGGCGAGCGGCTGCACGATGCAGAGCGAGGACGTAGAAGGCGAAATATTCATCGGAATCCGTTTGTTATACGCGCCCAGCTTTTCCAGTGCGCTGATCAACCCGTAGGGATGGCCGACCATCTTCGCGCCGGAGGCGTCCGCCTGATATTCGCGCTGGCGCGAAATTCCCAGCTGCAAGAGCATGGCCGCGAACGGCGCCAGGATCAGCATCAGGAGAGCCGCCCAACCACCTTCGCTGTCATTATCGCGTCCGCCGCCGATGCCGCCGAAAATGGCCGCCCAACGCCCCATGTAAGCGAGCCAGGTCACGGCGCCGGCGACAGTAGCCGCAATTGAGGACGTAAGGATGTCGTAGTTTCGGACGTGCGAGAGCTCGTGGGCGATCACGCCCTCGAGTTCGTCGTCATTCATCAGCTCCATCAGGCCCTGCGTAACGGCCACTGAGGCGTGATGAGGGTTGCGGCCCGTAGCAAACGCGTTCGGCGCCGCCTGCGGAATCAAGTATAGCTTCGGCACCGGCAGATTGCCTTTGGCGGCCAGCCGCTCCATCACTTCGTACAAACGAGGCGACTGCTCGCGGCTGATTGGCACTGCTCCGCTCGATTTGAGAGCGATTTTGTCCGAGTAAAAGTACGCGATGCCGTTCATCAGGATTGCCACTCCGAGAGCGATGGTCATACCGCCACGCCCTCCCAAAGCTTGGCCGATGAAAAGCAACAGCAGCGTCAGAGCGGTCAGCAAAAATGCAGTTTTCAGGGTTCTCATGTAGCGATAATCTCCCGCGCCTTTATGCGGCGCCCGCTTTCACCGTCTCCCGCACGAATTTCATTTCGCCGGATTTCGTGTCGGCATCCACCAGAATTTCATCACCCAGCTTCACCTCGCCGTCCAGAATCCGCATGGCCAGCGGGTCCTGGATGAGGCGTTGGATGGCGCGTTTCATTGGCCGCGCGCCATACGCGGGGTCGTAGCCTTCACGGAAGAGCAGCGCTTTCGCGGCGGCCGTGAGCTTCAGGGTCATTTGCTTTTCGGCGAGGCGCTTCATAAACGACGCTAGCTGCAAATCGACGATGCTCTCGATCTGCTCCTTCCCCAGCGGGCTGAACATGACGATATCGTCGATGCGGTTGAGAAACTCGGGCCGGAACGTTCCTCGCAGCGTCGCCATGGCTTCCTCGCGGGCCTTCTTCGGGTCCGTTGTAGCCAGCTCGAAAATCGCCGCCGAGCCGACGTTGGAAGTCATGATAATCACGGTGTTGCGGAAATCGACCGTGCGGCCCTTTCCATCCGTTAGACGTCCGTCGTCGAGAATCTGAAGCAGCACATTGAACACGTCCGGATGCGCTTTCTCGATTTCGTCCAGGAGCACCACGGAATAGGGCCGCCGGCGCACTTGTTCGGTCAATTGCCCGCCCTCTTCGTAGCCGACGTACCCTGGAGGCGCGCCGATCATGCGAGCCACCGAATGCTTTTCCATGTATTCGGACATGTCGAGCCGGACGATGGCACGCTCGTCGTCGAATAAAAACTCCGCAAGAGCCCGCGCGAGCTCCGTCTTGCCGACGCCCGTCGGCCCCATGAACAGGAACGAACCGATGGGACGGTGCGGATCGGCCAAACCGGAACGGCTGCGGCGAACGGCATTCGCCACCGTCGCAAGCGCCGGATCCTGGCCAACGACTCGCTGGCGCAGGCGATCTTCCATGTGCACCAGCTTTTCAATTTCGCCTTCGAGCAGCCGCCCGACCGGAATGCCAGTCCACTTGCTGACGATTTTTGCGATTTCTTCCTCACCCACTTCTTCCTTCAGCATCGGATGGTCTTTTTGCAGCTCGGCGAGTTTGTCCTGCGCGGCCTTGAGCGCCTTTTCGGCGGCTGCCAGTTTGCCGTAGCGGATTTCCGCAACCTGCGAAAGATCGCCGGCGCGCTCGTAGCGCTGCTCTTCGGACTTGAGCCGCTCCATTTCTTCTTTCTGCTTGCGGATGCGACCGATGGCGTCTTTTTCCGTCTGCCAGTGGGCTTTCAGGCTGTTCGACTGTTCGCGCAGGGTGCTTAGCTCTTTCTCGATTTGCGAAAGCCGCTCGCGCGAATGCGCGTCCGATTCCTTGCGCAGCGCCTGGCGTTCGATTTCGAGCTGCATCACGCGGCGCTCGATTTCGTCGATTTCCGTCGGCAGCGAATCGATTTCCATGCGCAATCCGGCGGCGGCTTCATCGACCAGGTCGATGGCCTTATCCGGCAGAAACCGGTCGGTGATGTAGCGCTGCGAAAGCATGGCCGCAGCCACAATCGCGGCGTCCTTGATGCGCACGCCGTGGTGAACCTCGTAGCGCTCCTTCAGCCCGCGAAGAATCGCAATCGTATCTTCCACGGACGGCTCACCGACCATCACCGGCTGGAAGCGCCGCTCGAGAGCGGGATCCTTCTCGATGTATTTGCGGTATTCGTTGAGCGTGGTGGCGCCGATCGCGCGCAGTTCGCCGCGGGCCAGCGCGGGCTTCAGCATGTTGGAGGCGTCCATCGAGCCTTCCGCCGCGCCTGCGCCAACCAGCGTGTGCAGCTCATCAATGAACAGAATGATTTGGCCCTCAGACTCGCTCACTTCCTTCAGCAAAGCCTTCAGGCGATCTTCGAATTCGCCGCGATACTTCGCGCCTGCAACCAGCGCCGCCAGATCGAGCGCCACGATGCGCTTCGGCTTCAAAACTTCGGGAACGTCCCCGGAAATGATGCGCTGCGCCAGCCCTTCGACGATGGCCGTCTTTCCCGACGCCGGGCTCGCCAATCAGCACGGGGTTGTTCTTAGTGCGCCGCGCCAGGATCTGCATGACGCGCCGGATTTCTTCATCGCGGCCGATCACCGGATCGAGCTTGCCGCGGCGAGCCAGCTCCGTCAGGTCGCGCGCATACTGCTCGACGGCCCGATAGGTGGCTTCGGGATTCTGCGAGGTGACACGATGGCTGCCTCGAACGGTCGCCATCGCTTGCAGGATGGCGTCGTGGCTGACGCCGTGGCGCGCCAGGAGCTGCCCTGCCGGATACTTATCCGCTGAGGCGATGCCAAGCAGGATGTGCTCGGTCGAAACGTACTCGTCCTTCAAGCGTTGCGCTTCATCAAAGGCGTGCTCCAGGACTTCGTTCGCCGAGCGGCCGAGCGACTGCTCGGAAACTCCGGAGACTTTGGGAAGACGGTCAATCTGTTTTTCGATTTCTCCGCTCAACGCCGCGACCGGCGCGCCCAGTTTTTCGAGCAGCGGACGCACCACGCCGTCGCTCTGCGCCACCAGCGCCCCGAGCAAATGCAGAGGTTCGATCAGCTGCTGTCCCGAGCGCCCCGCCATTTCCTGCGCGCCCTGGAGGGCTTCCTGCGCCTTGACCGTGAATTTATCGAATCGCAGCATGATCAGATTTTCTCACTTTCAGTGCATTACAAAAAGCCCGCAAGGAATCGGGGGCCCCGGATCGATGCTCGGCCCCCGTCCAAAGGGCAAACATCAGTTGCCGTTCGAAGTGCTGATCTTCACCTGCTTCGGTTTGGATTCGGCCCGCTTCGGCATGGTCACGGTCAACACGCCATTCTTGTACTCCGCCTTGATAGCGTCGGTGTCGACGGTGTTCGGCAAGCTGAAGCTGCGGCTGAACGAGCCATAGGAGCGCTCGACGCGCAGGTAATTTTCTTCTTTCACCTTCTGCTCGAATTTGCGCTCGCCGCGCACGGTGAGCATATTGTTCTCGATGTGAATATCGATGTCCTTCTCGGCGACCTCGGGCAGATCGGCCTTCAGCACCAGTTCGTTCTCCGTCTCGTAGATATCTACGGAGGGCGCCCAAGTGGTAAGGGCCGATTCGTCGGAGCGGCCGCGGAGGCCGGAGTCAAAAAGACGATTGACCTGCTCCTGCAGACCGGAAAGGTTGCGGAATGGGTCCCAGCGAATAACGGAAGTTGCCATTTTGAATCTCCTCTCGAATCTCTCTGCGCTATCTAAGCGCATGTAAATAATAAAATCTAAGTGTGTTGCTGTCAAGTATTTTCTGAACACACCCACGCGGGCCTCGATATTCGTTTACTTCTATTCCAAGATCTTTACAATCATGCACTTAAGGTAATGCGTCTCTGGCATGGTCAGCAGGATCGGGTGGTCTTGGGCTTGCGTGCGGCGCTCGCAGACCACGATACTTCGGCGGGCATCCGTAGCGGCCTCGGCTAATATCTGCAGGAACAGCGGCTCGGTTATGTGATAGGAGCAGGAGCAGGTGAGCAGGAATCCTCCGGGCTCCAGGAGCTTCATGGCCCGGAAGTTGATCTCTTTGTACCCGCGGTGAGCGGCCGCCACGCTCTCGCGGTTTTTGGCGAAGGCCGGCGGGTCGAGGATGACCATGTGGAATCTCCGCCCCACTTCGTAATGCTCCTTCAGCACGTCAAAGGTGTTGCCCTCGCGAAAGGTCACGTTCGCGACGGAATTGAGCTGCTGGTTGCGGCGGGCGATTTCGATGGCCGCCGTCGCCATTTCCACGGATTCGACGTGCTCGCACTTGTCCGCAATGGTGAGGGCGAACCCGCCGTGGTAGCTGAAGCAATCGAGCACGCTGCCGGAGGCGTACCGTCGCGCCGCCAGGTGATTTTCGCGTTGGTCCAGGAATGAACCGGTCTTTTGGCCCTTCGCCAAGTCACAGACAAACGAGACACCGTTTTCCTTCACCACAATTTCCGGCGGCACTTGCTCGTGCAGCGTGCCCACACGCTGATCGAGTCCCTCCAGCAGCCGGACGCGGGGATCGTTGCGTTCCAGAATCCCCTTGGGCGCAAACAGCTCCACAAGCAGTTCGACCAGCAGATCCTTGATGCGTTCGGCGCCTTGGCTCAGGGTTTGCAGTACCAAGTAATCGCCGTAGCGGTCGATGATGATCGACGGCAGGAGATCGGCCTCGCTGTACACCAGCCGGTATGCGTCCGAGTTTTCGACCACGCGCTTGCGATATCCGGAAGCCTGGCAAAGGCGCTTGACGAAGAATTCGCGCCCGGGCGGCGCGTCCTCGCGGGTGAGCAGACGAATGGAAATCTGCGATTTGTCGCTGTAGAAGGCCCAGCCGTGAAAGCGCGCGCGCTCGTCCGTCAGGCGGACGATGGCGCCGGGCTGGGCGTGAACTTCGCGGACGTCGCTGCGATAAATCCAGAGATGGCCCGCGCGGATGCGTTCCACGCCGCGAGGACTGATGACCACGGAACCTTCAGATAACGGTGCTGCTGCTACCATCGTTCCCGCCTTGAGCTTTCGGGAAGTTTTGCCCTTGTACCGAATTCGCGCGGGAGGATGGCCCGCCGGGCACCGCGCGAGTTCAGGACAGAGAGGAGCGAAACCTCAAGCCAGGCGGCACGAGTGTCTTAGCATAATTCGCGGATTTGTGCCAACGCTGGCGCTTCGACCGCTGTACCGCGCGGAACGCCTGACCCGAAGGCGCCATGTATCATGTATCGCGATTACGCCTTCAGAACCGTCGCTGGAGGCGTCGGCGATGGTGGCTGCGGCGCATGCGGTTCCACTCCGCGCCACCCGACCGGCCTCCCACGCACCGCTTCCTTCACCGCGCGGAACAGCACCACGTACATCATTTGCCGGTAGTAGAAGCGCTGGATGAGCAGCGGCGCCAGCAAGGTCCAGTCCTCGTGCCGTTCGAGGGCAAAGGCGATCACGCAGGTGAAAAGATCGATGACCATGAACAACGCAAAAAAGATCAGCGAGCGTTCCACGTCCGCCGAGGTCCACATCTGCGGCAGCTCGGTAATGCGAAGCTGCGCCAAACCCCACAACGCAATCGAGAGCAGGAAAAGCAAGTCGATCACCGGAGATATCAGCGGCAGCAGAATCTGGAACAGCACAATATTGGGAATCGCCACCCAGCCCAAAGTGCCGTAACGCGGATTTCCCGCGGTGTCGCGATGCTTCCACACGGCCTGCAAAGTGCCAAACGTCCAGCGGAAGCGCTGCCGGATCAGCGCGTCGATCGTCTCCGGCACTTCGGTATGGCCAATGGCATCTTCGTCGTAGAGGATTTTCCAGCCCTCGCGGCGGATGGTCAGCGTCAGGTCGGTATCTTCCGCGACCGTCTCCCCCGAAAAACCGCCGTGGTCTCGCAGCACGTCGGTCCGCCATGCGCCCACCGCTCCAGGAACCACGGGAATGCAGTTGAGCAAGTCGAACGCGCGCTTTTCCAAATTCTGGCTGGTGATGTACTCGAGCGCCTGCCAGCGCGTGATCCAGCGGTTGCGGTTCATCACCTTCACGTTGCCGGCCACCGCGCCGACCTCCGGATTCGCGAAATGGCGCACCAAGCGCGGGATCGCTTGCGAATCGACGATTGTATCCGCGTCGATCGACACTACAACTTCTCCGGTCGCTTCTGAAAGGCCGTGGTTGAGCGCCGAAGGCTTGCCGTGGTTCGCTTGCTCGATCAGCCGGACGCGCTGGTCGCGGCCAAATTCTTGGCGCACCAGTTGCGCTGTTCGGTCTTTCGAGCCGTCATCGATCACAAGGATCTCGATCTTCGGATAATTCGAAGCCAGTGCCGCCGAAACGGTATCGACGATCACCGCTTCTTCGTTGTAGGCGGGAATCAGGACGGTTACGGGCGGCTTATATTCCGGATGATCCTCCGGCGCCGGGCGCAACTTTTCGATCAGCGCCAGCAAACCGATGATCAGCGCGCGGCCGCTGGCAAGCAAGATGCCGGCGATAAAAATGAACGCGATGCTGCGCCGCAACCACCGGAACACGCCGAAAATCGCCGCGTCCAATCGCACCATCAGCCATTCCTTGTGCCTCAGCGGAGGCATTACCTGTGCGCGCGTCTCGCCCAGCAATTGCGACACGGAAACGAACTGATAGCCTTTGGCACGCAACTGATCGATGATCTGCGGCAGCGCCGCCACCGTGTGGCTGCGGTTTCCTCCACCATCGTGCAGCAGGATGATGTTGCCGTCGTGCGCTTCCACTTGGTCGACCACGCGCTTCACGATGGTTTCCGCCGGCGGTGGAGGACCTCCGTCCGGCTCGCCCCAGTCGTGCGGATCTACTCGTCCCCCTATGATTAGGTAGCCCATGTCCTGAGGAACTGGGAGCATATGAATTTCGCTAGCCGTTTCCGGTTCAACATCGACACCGTAAGGCGGACGGAAGAGCGTAGTTTTCACCCCGAGGCTGCTTTCAATCAGCATTTCGGTGAGGTTTAGCTGAATTTGCAAGTCTGATTGCGTTATGGCTTCGAAATCAGGGTGCGTGAACGTATGATTGCCAATTTCGTCTCCGAGCGCGTATTCACGCCTCACGACCTTGTCGTACTGATTGGCCTCCTCGCCGATCACGAAGAAGGTCCCAACAATCCCTTTGTCTTTCAGTATGTCGAGTATTTTGGGCGTCCAAGTGGGATCAGGCCCATCGTCGAAAGTCAAAGCAAGCTTGCGCGGCGACCTGCCGCCGATCTGCTGGATTCGCCAGGACATCGGATAGCTCTGATAGCTCTCATCGTCAAATTCATCCGAGTCCGCGTCATAATCGAGTGTGCGAGAGCCGTTTTGCGGCGTACCGGTGATCCTCAAGATGTCGCCGTTGCCTTCGAAGATCAAGTCGTACCCGGGAGGGACGGTCTCGAGTTTATCGCGCGTGGCCTTGTCCGAGTGGACGGCATCCCAAATGGTCCAGATGGATGGATCTTCCATGCCCAAGCGCCAAAGCGCCGTGCCAGCCACGCCGGCTCGTTCGGCGGCGCGCAGTTGGTTATAAGCCGTCACACCGTCGAGCATCCAAACCGTGTGGATGCGCTTGTCGCCGTCCTCGTACGAGTAATGCAGATTGAATGAGTCGGGATCGTAAAGCGCGTCCGCGCCCGATTCCACGGCGGTCACCATGCCCTGCTGAAAACTCAGCGATTTGGCTACGGGCCGCGGATCCTGCTTGGTCGGACTCGGCCAATCGTACCCATAATTCGCAATGCCCATGATCAGCTTACCGGGCGGCACGATCTTGACCATGTTGTTGATGTTGCGGATGAACCAGTCCTGAGGCGCGATCGGTCCCGGCGCCGACGTGGGCCACCGGAAGTCGTAGTTCATCAGGATAATGGCGTCCACCTGCGATGCGAAATACTTGTAGTCGAAGGTCCAGTCCGCCGCCGGCAGCGCAACCATCAATTTCATGTTCTTCGCGTGCAGCGAGACGCTCAGATCGTGGACGAACGATTCGAATTCCTTCTGGCTGGATTGTGGCAAGGATTCGAAATCGACCACGATGCCCGGCTCGTGTCGCTCGTCCGCATACGCTTCCAGCTGCCTCGCCAGCTTCTTACGCGCGGCCGAATTCGCGAGCATTTCTAGGAAATCCGGCGGGCACCAGCCCTTCTTCCCGTCGTAATTATTGACCATCGGCATCACGGGAAGGTCTATCCCTCTCGTTTTCAGCGATTTCACGAAGGCGGTGAGCTTCGGATCTGGATCCGATTGCACGCTCCCATTGGCGTAGACGGCGTGCAGCGCGTCCGGCACCACCAAATCCAGCTGGTGAAAGTGCTGCTGCAAGGAAACGAAGCTCATGTAATCGTCGCTGACGTAAAACGCCATTCGCAGCGGCTCATAGTTCTCGGGAATTTTGCCGATCGCCGCGACCCGGCGTTTGCGGCTTCGGATGAACTTCGGCTTCAACTTGCGTTTGGGATGAATTGCCCGCAAGCTCGCGTGAATTTCCGGCCGCAACAGTTCCGGCAGCGCCGGATTGCGGACCACATTCACGAGGAACACGATCAGCGCCACCGTAAACACGGCGCCCGCGATTTCCATCACGCGCCGCGTCCGCCGCCAGCGCCTGCTCTCCTGGTCGTAGAAAATGGGCTTGCGTTCAGGCATAACTCGATCCCAAGCTAATCGTTCGTCGGATCAGGCTCAATGACGTCCTCATTTAAGATGCGTCTGAACGTACTCTCGGCTGTACTCGCCGGGTTGGTCCTGCGCACCCTCGTTGTGCTGAAGTTTCCGGTCCGCGATGCGGGCGATTCCCCATTTTACATCGAGCTGGGCTGGAACTGGCTCAAGCGCCATGTATATGGTCTTGTAGTTAACGGCCATCTCCTGTCGGTGGACATGCGCGTCCCGGGTTATCCGGCGTTTCTCGCGGGCGTATTTGCCATCGCTGGCAGGTCCGAGCGCAGCGTGATGTTCGCGCAGGTTGCGCTGGACATGCTCACCTGCTTTGTCATCGCGCTGGTGGCCTCGCGCCTGGCGCCGCAGGCCGCGCGCAGACGAGTGGCGATCGCCGCGCTCTGGCTGGCCGCGCTGTGCCCCTTCACCGCAAACTATACGGCTGCCGTTCTGGCCGAAACCCTGGCGACGTTCCTGACGACAGTCGCGATTCTGGTGCTGCTTGAGACGGAACTCGGCGTTGCCTCTCCGGCCCGTACCGCCGCCCAGCGCAGCCTGCCCATCAGCCCCTGGTTCCTCGCCGGAATCACTGCGGGCCTCGGGGCTCTGGTTCGTCCGGAAACGCCGCTGCTGCTATTCGCCGCCGGCCTCGTGCTCGTCGCCCGATGCTGGCGGCCAGCTAACTGGGCTCGCCTGCTTCGCGCCGGCGCACTGATGTCACTGGGCCTGCTGCTGCCGCTGGCGCCGTGGGCGGCGCGCAATTGGCGCACTCTGCACAAAGTGCAATTTCTGGCCCCGCGCTACGGTGAGCTACCGGGAGAACTCGCGCCGCGCGGCTTCGACGCCTGGGAGCACACCTGGCTCTGGCGATTCCGCGACGTGTTCCTGGTCGACTGGAAACTCGATTCCGAGAAAATCCAGGTCGCCGATATTCCATCTTCGGCCTTCGATTCGCCGCAGCAACGCGCGCGCGTGGGCGAATTGCTCGCGGAGTACAACAAAAAGCTGACGCTCACCCCCGCCGAAGACCGCGCCTTCGGCGAAATCGCCCGCGAGCGCACGGCGCGCCATCCGCTGCGCACATGGATCAAGATTCCGCTGCTTCGCTCTCTCGCTTTGTGGTTCGCTCCGCGAGTCGAGCTCCTTCCTTACACCGGCCAGCTATTTCCGATCGCGAGCGAATGGGAAGACGACCGCGAGGATTTCTGCGTCACGCTGGCGCTCATCGTCGTCAACTCCGCGTACCTCGCGCTCGCGGCAGCCGGCGCATGGTTTGCGTGGCGGGTTTCGTTATTTCGCCCGGCGATTGCGTTCCTGCTAACTTTCATCGCGGTGCGGACGGCTTTTTTCGCCTGGTTCGTAGAAACGCCCGAGCCGCGCTACATGCTCGAATGCTTTCCGGCGGTGATCGCGCTTGCCGCGCTCGCCTTTGCCCGCGGAGTCAACTCTCCTCGACCGGCTCGGGATGAATCGTCACCCGGTAGATTTGCGGAAAGCGTTCTTTCACCCGGGCCTCCAGCGCGGCGGTAAGGTCGTGCACCACCGTGACTGGCAGCTTGCCATCCATGGCGCAATGGCACGACACAAGAATGCGGTGCTCCACGCTGCGCACGTGGACGTCGTGGCAATCGACCAGTTCCTTGTATCGGGCTGGAAGCGAATTCAGGAAGTCCTGCACCGCGCGCGAGAGGTCTTTCATTTCCTCGGCGCCGGCGATCTGCTTCCCGAGCGGCTCGATGTGAATGTTCACCAGCGTTCCCGGCTGCGTGACGCGCTGGATTTCCTCTTCAAGCTCCGTGGCGCGCCGGTGCGCTTCGCTCAGGCTGGCGCTCTCATCCACTTCCAGATGCAGCTCCACGAAGAGCCGTCCTTCATATTGATGCGCGGAAAGTTCGTGGACGGGCATTCCCCGGCGCTGCGCGATGGCGCGAATGGTGTCAAACAAATGCTCGTTCGACCGCGCGCGCGGCTCCACGTGCACCACCACGTCCGCCGGGACGATTCTCCCGATGCTGCGCTCCACCGCTTCGGTGGCCGCGTGCGCCTGCTCCAAGCTGGCCGTGCGCGGCACGCTGATGGTCACATCCACGAAGTACCGCTGCCCGGCGCGGCGCACGCGCACGCGCTCCGTTTGCAGCACCCCTTCGGTTTCGTCCACCGCGCTGACGATGCGCTCGCGCAAGCCGATGGGCGCCACATCGAGCAGCGCGTCGATGGTGCGCTTCCCCAGACGCGAGCCAACCCAGATGATTACTCCGGCAACTCCCAGCGCCGCAATTGGGTCGAGCGCGCGCAGCCAAGGCAGGCCCAGCTTCATTCCCAGCCACACACCGGTGATGCCCAGAATCACCACGAACGTGCTCCACACGTCCGTCGAAAAATGCAGCGCGTCCGCTTCCAGCGCCTCGCTGGGATGCTTTTTCGCCACGCGCGCGAGCGACCGCGAGCGCACCAGGTCGATGCACATCGCCAGCAGCAGAATCACAATTGCCGAAATACTCGGATGAATCTCGGTCGAGCGAAACAGCAATCGCTGAAACGCCTCCCAGATGATATAGACGGCGGTCAGCAGCAGCAGCCCCGTTTCCACGAACGCCGAAAAGCTTTCCACTTTGCCATGTCCGTAGAGATGCTCGGCATCGGCCGGCTTGTCCGCCACGCGCACGGAAAGATAGGTGATCACCGCGGCGATCAGGTCGAGCATGGAGTGCAGCGCTTCGGAAAGAATGCCCAGGCTGCCGGTCAGCCACGCCAGAAACGCCTTCAGAATCACCAACACCACGGCGGAGGCCACCGATCCAAGCGCGGCCATGCGCTTTTCGTGCGTCGCCCGCGACGGCGGCTGTATCGCCACGGAACCCATTCCCGCGATTATACCCTTGCCTCCGTCGCCGCCGCGCGGGGGGCCAAAGCCGTGTTTCTCACGCGTTGGAGGGTAAAGTGACGCGCCCAAAACATGCGCCGGGACGTTCCGGGTAGAGCCACCCTCGGTCGTTTGTTTTCTGTAACTTAGACGTGTTTTTACTCGGATGACTGTTCCGGGTAAAAAGTGTGTGTGGCTGGCCAAAAACTGTGAGCCACGGAGACACGAGGTCACAGAGACAGCAGAACGGCGATTTGGCGAGGCGGAATTCTCCGTCCGGCCGGAAGCAGCCGCTTTGGCGACAAGTTTTTCGTCCGCGCGCATGACCACATATCGACCATAGCAAATCTCGAAGGGGCGCATCCTACTGGCCGGAAGTACAAAAGAGGTACAGGTCGACGAACCTGTACTTCGCGGGGCGGATGACGGTCGCAAACCGCTGTCCACAGGGAGTTGCACGCGGACGGATGGCGAGGAGAGGCGGACAGCTTGTGCGAGGTGACGGCGATGCGGGACAATCAGCGACGGAATACGAGGAGGCGCTCATGCGGCTGAAGGACAAGGTAGCGATCATTACCGGAGCGGGGACGGGCATTGGCGAGGCCATCGCTCACAAATTTTCTCGCGAAGGGGCGCGCGTGCTGGTCGCGGGACTGGCGACCGATCCCGTGCAGGACGTAGCGGCGGCCATCGCCGCGCAGGGAGGCGAGGCGGAAGCATTTCTCGGCGACTTATCCGAAGAGGCTACAGCGCGGCAATGCGTGGAAGCGGCGGCGCGGCGGTTCGGGCGCATCGACGTGCTGGTGAACAACGCGGGCATCTTCATCGCCAATGCCGAAACCGACGCCTACCGCATCGAAGATTTCGACCGCACGATTCGAGCCAACCTTCGCACCGCGTTTCTGATGACCAAGTTCGCGCTGCCGCACCTGCACAAAACGCGCGGCAATATTCTCTTTACCGGCTCGGAGGCGGGCTTCAACGGCTCCGCCAGCATGACGCCGTACGGCGCAAGCAAAGGATTCCTGCACGCGTTTGCCAAGGGCGTGGCGCTGGAGCAGGCGAAATACGGCGTGCGCGCCAACTGCGTCTGCCCCGGCGCCATCGACACGGCCTGGACGCGCGGCCCCGGCGGCCCGCTCAGCGCCGAAATTCAAAACACGATTGACGCCACGGTGCCGCTGGGCCGCCGCGGCACGCCGGAAGAAATGGCCAATATCTTCGCGTTTCTCGCTTCGGATGAAGCGAGCTACATCACCGGAGCGCTACTGCTGGCCGATGGCGGCGTAACGCCCGCGAAAGGGCCGATGGGCGAGTTCGTGCCCGACGAGCTGCGGCGTCCTCCTACGGGCACGCTGCCGCTACATCACTCGCACGACGGGCTGCGGGGCAAGGAAGTTTTTCTGGCGAAATAGCGCGCATCGATTGGCGAACGTGGCGCGCGTGCGCGGGGAGCCGCGAGCGACGCGGGCGACGCGATCAGGCCAGCACGATCAGGTCGATTTCCACGCGAACGTCGCGCGGCAGGCGGGCCGCTTCCACCGTCGAACGCGCCGGCGGGTTCGACGAAAAATATTTTCCGTAGACTTCGTTCATCGCCGCGAAGTCGTTCATGTCCTTCAAATACACGGTGGCTTTCACCGCGCGATCGAGCGACGAGCCGGCGGCTTCCACGATGGCCTTCAAATTTTCTAGCACGCGCGCGGTCTGCTGCGCCACGCCGCCTTCGACCAGCTGATTGGTGGCCGGATCGAACGCCACCTGCCCCGCCGTGAAAATGAATCCGCCGGCTTTCACCGCCTGCGAATACGGGCCGATCGCTTTCGGCCCTTTTTCCGTTGCAATGATTTCCTTCATGCCACCTCCGATAAAGTCTCAGCGCACCGCCACATAAGTCCCACCCCGAAACGCGCGGCGCCGTTCCGCAATTGCGAAGTTCAGTCTCCCATTTCCTCGGCACCCTCGCCGTAGCGATAGCGAGCCCGGAAATTTTCCGGAATGCCCGTCTGGTGCAGCCATTCTCGAAAGATTTTCCCCAGCTCCCGCCCGGTCGATTCCTCGAGCACCGACCGCAGCACGTGGTAATCCACCTCCTGCCCGCGCATGCTCGCGACCATGTGCGCCAGTCCCGCGCGCACCGGCGCTTCGCCGCACGCATCTTCCAGCTCGATGTAGAAAAGCGGCGCCTTGGCCAGCGCGATGCGCCGCTGCGCCAGCGGGCTAGCAAACGTGGTCGCCGCAATCGGGGTCTCTTCGGCATATTTCACAGCGTCGTCATAACGGCGCAGGTACGCATAGATACGCTGGCGGCGCGCCAGCGGCCCATTGCGCGCTTCATCCGTCACGATCGACGCGTACTCCGGCAATCCCGCGCCCATGCCGATCTCCGCCTCGTCGCTCGGCAGCACCGCGCCATCGAACCAGCCGCGCGCGAGCGCCCGACTCACAATTTGCAGAAACGGCTCACTATCGATTCCCAGAGCGATGGCCGCCGGATTCACCAGCGCACCTCCCGGAAAGCTCACAGCCGCTGGTCCGCGGTCGCCCGCAATATTCGCCTGCACCGCCGACGATTCCGCAACCACCGGCACGCGAATGCGTTTGTCCAGTTCGCCGAAATCAGCATTCAGTGTCTTCCACGCGTCCGCGATCTTCTGCGCAGCCTGCTCGGTATTCCCATTCAGCGGCTGAGTGGTCCAAAATTCCGCCGGAGCCCGCGCGCCCTGGGCCGGCCACTTGGCATATCGCCCCGCCACTACAAACGGATCCAGATCGCTCGGGCCCACTTCATAGCGATACTCGATCTCCGCTCCGGTCTTCTTTCGTTTTCTCCTGGCGCCGCCCGCCAGAATCGCGAAGTCCGCCGGGACGCGCACCATGTAGCTCACCCGGTTCGGCCGTGACGGATATGTCGCGAGCACATACTTTGTCGGCTGCAGCTGGGGCGCCCATCCCCGCAAGCCCAGGTGAAAACCTCCCGGCTCGATCGTGAGGCCGTAATCCGAATCGTGGGGCGTGCGCAGCGTGTACTCGAACCTAAGTTCGCGCCTTTTCTTGCGCATCCACGGCTTCTCGAACGCGATGCGCACCACGTCGGGCTGCTTCCGCTGTTCGATCGGAGGAAGCGGCATGGGAACTACCGATCGGCCATCGACATCGACGCGCAAATCGCCTCTTCCGAATCCTTGCTCCGAAGGGAGACGCACATCCACGAAATTGAGTTCGCCGGTGCCCGAATTTACCAGCGTGTATTCCGCACGAATCGCCAGCGAAGACGGCTGTCCCGGCACAAAACGAATCTGGCGCGTCTCTTTGGCGATGCGGTATCCAGGAGCGAGAGGCACGCCGCACGCTGCCGCGCAAACCAGCCACGCCACGGCGGAAATCACAGCGAGCGAGCGCGAGATGCTTGGTTTCAAGGTGGCAAGATTTTACCGGGCAGTGGCGATGCTGGAAAAGCTCAAAATCCCGATTCGAACGATTTACCGCGCGTGGTTCGCGAACCCGGACAATTGGTGGTCGTATTTGCCGACGGAATGAATCTCGGCGGCGTCAGAAGCCCGCAAAATGCCTGAGAATTTCTCTTTCGCTGGCGCCACGGCGGCGGTACGACAAAATCGCGCCTGCCTGAGAATCCGGAACGCCCCGCTCCACGAGCTTCAAGAGCGTCGGTTCGCGCACTCCCGCATTTTTCAGGCGCGCCAGAGAGGCGCCGGATAGTACCGGCTTGCCGTCCGCCCTCCGGCGCGCCACTTGCATCACAATGGCATCGGACATCCCGGCAAGCTTCATCGCTTGCAGTTCGCCCCAACCGAGTCCCAGTGCATTGATTCGGGCAAGTTGGAGGATGTCGGCGTCGGTGATCCCCACCTGTGCGAGCCCGGCAACCGCATCGCCGGCATCGAAGGGATGATTCTCGCTCCGGTAGATTTTCAGGATCGCCACGCAGTCGTCGTCGGAAAAGCCCCCTTGACGCGCCTTTGCGATCTGGGCAACTTCGGCGGTGCTGATCTTGAGAGACGTCAGCTGTTGGATGGTGTTGTAGCCCATGCCGCTGGAATCGAGTGGCGTGGTATCGACGGGCTTGAACCGGCTGCAACCGCCACAAACGAGCACCAACGCGGCGGCGGCAGCAATCGCCGACGCGCGAACTCGCCTCCACGCAAAATCGCGTGCGCTGCGCACCAACCCGCACGGCAGAACGCTTCCCATGATTCGATTTTACGCCGCGCGAACACACGAGTACGGAGGTGAAACGGGTCAAAGTGGCGAAATTGGCAAGGGCCCGCGCGGAAACGCTAAACGTTGTAAACGCGCTCGATGTCGAATACGCCGGGAATTCGCTTGATGCCCGCAAGGATGTGTTCCAGCTGCTTGCGGTCGCGAACATCCAGCGCCACGTCGATGCGCGCGCGAATGTCCACTCCGCCGCTCTCGAAGGTGCGAATGTTGGCGCCCGTATCGCTGATCACGCTGGTGATGGCCGCCAGCATTCCCGGACGATCCTCGGTGAAAATGCGCAGGCGCACCGGAAATGTCGAATGCGTACTGCCGGCCCACTCCACGGGAATGCGCCGCTCTGGTTCGTACAGCAGGTTTTGCACGTTGGGGCAGATCTTGCTGTGCACGGCGATGCCGCGGCCGCGCGTCACGTAGCCGATGATGTCGTCGCCGGGAATGGGGTTGCAGCACTTCGAGCGGTAGACCATCAGATCGTCGTGGCCTCGCACCATGATCGTGGCCTCGTCCATCCCCAGCATGTGCTTGACGGTCGACGTCAGCTTCGGCGGCTTCTCTTCCGCCGTTTCGCCGATGGGCTCGCCCGTAGCCTTCGCCAGCACCTGCCGCGCCGACCATTTTCCGTAGCCCAGCTCGGCGTAAAGATCGTCCACCTTCGAGCATCCGTACTCGGCGGCCACGCGATGCCAGTCTTCATTCGAGATGCGCTTCAAATTCAAGCCCGCGTGGCGCGCTTCTTTTTCGAGCAGCCGGCGGCCCACGTCGGTGGCTTCTTCGCGCTCGTGCAGATGAATCCACTGGCGGATTTTCGTGCGCGCCCGCGAAGTGTGCACCAGCGAAAGCCAGTCGCGCGAAGGAGCGTGCCCTTTCTGGGTGATCACTTCCACCACGTCGCCGTTGGCCAGCACGTGGCGCAGCGGCACCATTTCGCCGTTCACCTTTGCGCCTGCGCACTGGTGCCCTACTTCGGTGTGCACGGCATATGCGAAATCGATCGGCGTGGCGCCGCGCGGCAGCACCACCACGCGCCCTTTCGGCGTGAAGGTGTAAACCTCTTCGGGGTACAGGTCGACGCGCAGCGTGGAGAGGAACTCGCTGGGCTCCTGCATCTCCTGCACCCACTCGATCAATTGCCGCATCCAGACGATGCGCTGATCGTCGGCCGTCGAAGCGCCAAGCCCGTCCTTGTATTTCCAGTGTGCCGCCACGCCTTGTTCGGCGATCCGGTGCATCTCCTGCGTGCGAATCTGCACTTCGAACGGCTGCCCGGAATAAATCACCGCAGTATGCAGCGACTGATACAGGTTCGGTCGCGGCATGGCGATGTAGTCCTTGAATCGCCCCGGAACCGGCCGCCAAATCTGATGGATCACGCCCAGGGCCGCATAGCAATTCTTTACCGTGTCGGTAATCACGCGCACGGCGAGCAGGTCGTAAACCTGGTCCAGCATGCGCTGCTGCTTCTGAATTTTCAGGTGCAGCGAATAAAGACGCTTTACGCGTCCCTGCACCTCGGCGGGAATGCCGCTTTCGACCATCTTTTCGCGAATCGTGTTCTGCACTTCTTCGAGGAACTTGTCGAAAACCTTCTGCTTCGAAGCGACTTTCTTTTGCAATTCGAGAAACGCGTCCGATTCCAGATAGCGAAATGACAAATCCTCAAGCTCGCCGCGAATCAAGCCCATGCCCAGCCGGTTGGCGACCGGTGCGTAGATGTCCAAAGTCTCGCGCGCGATTCGCTGCTGGCGCTCGCGGTCGAGATATTCAAGTGTGCGCATGTTGTGCAGGCGGTCGGCCAGCTTCACCATCACCACGCGGACATCATTGACCATCGCCAGCAGCATCTTGCGGACGTTTTCCGCCTGGCGGTCTTCCGGCGCCAGCAGATCGAGCCGGCTGATCTTCGTCACGCCTTCCACCAGCCGCGCGATGTCCGGACCAAATTGCTCGGTAATCTTAGCGAGCGGAATCTTTGTGTCTTCCACCACATCATGTAGCAGCGCCGCGCAAATCGACGTTGCGTCCAGCTTCATGTCCGCCAGCAGGTGCGCTACTTCCACCGGATGCGACAAATACGGCTCGCCCGAAAGCCGCAGCTGCGACTTGTGCTGCTCTGCGGCGAAATCGTACGCGCGGCGCAGCAGGTCGAGATCGTCGCCCGGCCGGTTGCGGTGCACCTTGTCCATCAATTCGACGAACCGCAAATCGACGTTGCGGCGCGCCGCGATGCTGACGGCGGGATTGTTGATGGCGCTCATGGATATCTCTGTTGTAAGCTCGGCCCTATTGTAAGTCCGAAATGCCGCGCGCGGACAACTTCGCCGGTTTCCAGTTAACTCGTCGGCGACCCGCTCGGCGACTTCTCGCTTGCAGCCGCCGCAGCGCGCACATAAGCTTGGTGCATGGGGTGTCCAACGTGTTCCGTACGCTAGGCGGCGCGGTGCTGGTCTGCGCTCTCGCGGTTTCGGCAGCGGCCCTCGGCCTGGCGCGCAAAAACCAGCACAAAAAGTCCGAAACGAAAGAATCCCCTGCAGCGGAGGGGGCGCGGCTCTACAAGCGCAATTGCGCCGTCTGCCATGCCAACGACGGAAAGGGCGGCAATACTCCCTCGCGCTCGTCGCTCTTTACCGAGCCGGTTCCCGATCTCACCACGCTCGCCAAGCGCCATGGCGGTAAATTTCCGGCGGCCTACGTGGCGCAGGTTCTGCGCAGCGGCGTGAAAATGCCCGACCACGGCCCCTCCGAAATGCCCGTCTGGGGCACGATTTTCAAAGCAACCGCCAAATCCGACGAAGCCCAGGTCACCAAGCACATCGACGCTCTTGCCGCCTACCTCGAATCCGTCCAGGCAAAATAAGACCCCTTACTTCAGGGCTCTCCGCCAAGCCGGGCACGCATCGCAAAAATTGCTCCCAAAACACGGCAGGCGTAGCATTCGGCCCATCGATGCGAATCTCCGCTAAAGTGGCGGACGCGGTTGGAGTAATTGCGCTCGGCGTGTTTGCCGGAGGAGCGGCATGGATCGTAGCCTTGCTGTACGGACCCACCTACGGAGTCTGGGCGTGGTGCCTGGGATCCCCGACCCTCGCAGTCGCTGCCTTATTTGGAAATAACCGGATTGAGCTTCGCCTGCTATTTCGATTGTTCGAGAACTTCGATTAGTGCGGGCACAATCTCAAAGAGGTCGCCGACGATGCCGTAGTCGGCCACTTCGAAGATCGGCGCATTCTGGTCCTTATTGATGGCGGCGATGGTGCGCGACGCCTTCATTCCCACTACGTGCTGAATCGCGCCGCTGATGCCCAGCGCCAGATAGAGCTTGGGCGCGACGGTCTGCCCGGAGCTGCCGATCTGCCGGTCCATGGGCAACCAGCCTTCGTCGCAAATCGGCCGCGACGCGCACACTTCTCCTCCGAGTAGCTTCGCCAGCTTTTCCGCCATGGCGATGTTTTCAGGCGCTTTGATGCCGCGGCCCACGGACACCAAAATCGGTGCCTGCGTCAAATCGACGGCCTGCTTCGCCTCACGGAAGCGTTCCAGTGGCTTGGTGCGGATCTGCTCGGGTTTTAGCTCCACAGCTAGCGGCTTCACAGGCGCTTTGCCGCTCGCGTTCTTTGCCGCCAGATCGGCGCGAAATGCGCTCGCCTGAAACGTCACAACCCACGGCGCGTCGCCCGTGAAAACCACGTCTGCGGCGGTGCGCCCCTGAAACATCTGCCGCACGAAAATCAATTTGCCGTTCTCGTGCCGGTAGCCGATGCAATCACCGATGAGACCCTTCTGCATGGACGCTGCCAGCTTGGGCGCAAAATCGCGTACTTGATACGTGTGCGGCAGCAGCACCAGGTCCGGCTTCGCTCCGTCGATCAACTGTCGGAGCGCCAGCGAAAATCCATCCGGCGTGTACTTCTCAAGCAGGTCGTGTTCGACGAGCAGAACCTCATCGAGCCGATAGCCTGCAATCTCGTCCGCGAGCGCGGCCACGCCTTTGCCAATCACCACGGCGGAAACCGAGCCCTTCGCCTGCTGGGCGATCTGCTGCGCGGCCGCGAGCGTTTCGAAGCTAACGCGATTCCATTGCCCATCGTGCTGTTCAGTGATCAGTAGGATTTTCATAGCTCAGAGCACCCGCGCTTCGTGCCGCAGCTTTTCCAGTAGTTTCGCGGCGGACTCTTTTGGCGAGCCGCTGATGAACTCAGTCTTCTTCGTTTTCTGCGGCACATAGATGCGCTCGATTTTTTCCGTCGACGCATCGGGCACGCCCAGCGACGCGCGCTCCACCGTCGCGATTTCTTTCTTCTTTGCCGCCATGATGCCCTTCAGCGTGGCGTAGCGCGGTTTATTGATGCCCGACTGAATCGTCAGCACCGCCGGCAGCGGCACTTCCAGCCACTCGAACCAACCGGCCTCCAGTTCGCGCTTCAGCTTCATCCGCCCGTCGAGAACTTCAATCGCCATGATGATCGTGGCGTGCGGGTGGCCGAGCAGTTCCGCCAGCAGCACGCCGGTCTGGCCAAAGCCCTGGTCGTCGCTCTGCAACCCGGTAAGCACCAGGTCAAAATTCTCGTTTTTTATCGCGGCGGCCAACGACCGCGCCGACGCCAGCGGATCGAGCCTGAAAAACTCGGCGTCAGCCACGTGAATGCCGCGGTCCGCGCCCTTCGCCAGCGCTTCCTTGATGGATTGCTTGGCGCGCTCCGGCCCCATCGAGATGGCCACCACTTCGCCGCCGTGCTTCTCCTTCAGCCGCAGCGCTTCTTCCAGGGCGTAGGCGTCCGGCTCATTGGTCTCGAAGCTGATGTCGGTTTCGCGGATCCACGCGCCCGACTCGGCGATGGCGAGCGGCGCATCCTTGGCGGGAACTTGCTTCACGCACACACCGATCTTCAATTCACCCTCCCAGCCACTGGCACGCAGCAAATATCGGCCATTTCCGCTCGATCCTCAGTGACGCAGATCACTCTTCCCAGTGCTTGAAGATCAACGACGCGTTCGTCCCACCGAACCCGAACGAATTCGAAAGCGCGTAGCGCACCTCCGCTTTGCGCGCCTTGTTGGGAATGTAGTCGAGGTCGCACGCCGGATCGGGATTTTCCTGATTGATCGTAGGCGGCAAAATCTGATCGCGCAGCGCCAGCACACTGACGCCCGCTTCGAGCCCACCCGCGCCGCCGAGCAGGTGCCCGGTCATCGACTTGGTGGAGCTGATCGGCACTTTCTTGGCGCGCTCGCCAAAGACTCGCTTGAGCGCCTCCGTCTCGATCGCGTCGCCAATCGGCGTGGACGTGCCATGGGCGTTCACGTAGCCGATATCCGCCGGAGTAATCCTCGCGTCCTTCAGCGCCGCCAGAGACACGCGATACCCGCCGTTGCCATGCTCCGCCGGCTGCGTGATGTGGTGCGCGTCGCCGGACATCCCGTAGCCGACGATCTCCGCCAGAATCTTCGCCCCGCGCCGCTGCGCGAATTCGAGCGATTCGAGGATCAACATACCCGAGCCTTCGCCGACGATAAACCCGTCGCGCTGCGCATCAAACGGCCGGCTGGCGCGTTCCGGCTCGTCGTTGTGCGTCGAAAGCGCTCGCATGGCCGCGAATCCGCCGACGCCCATGGGTGTAATGGCCGCTTCCGATCCGCCCGCGATCATCACTTCCGCGTCGCAGCGCTGGATGATTTTGAACGCGTCGCCCACGGCATGCGCCGATGCCGAGCACGCCGTGGCGGTGGCGGAGTTCGGCCCCTTCGCCCCATAGCGGATGGACACGTTCCCCGACGCCAGATTCACGATCGCCGCGGGGATGAAAAAGGGAGAAATCTTGCCGGGGCCGCCCTGCAGGTATTTCGAGTGCTCGCGCTCGATCACGTCGAATCCGCCGATGCCCGAGCCGATGTAGACGCCGGCCTTCTCCGCTACGTCCGGCCCAATCTCCAGCCCAGCCATGCGCACCGCGAAATCCGTGGCCGCCAGCGCCAGCTGGATGAAGCGGCCCATTTTCTTCAGCTCTTTCTTGTCGACCCAGTTCAGCGGGTCGAAGCCCTTCACTTCTCCGGCGATGCGGCAATCGAATCCCGTCGTGTCAAAGTGCGTGATCGGGCCGATGCCGCTCTTCCCGGCGAGCAGGCTGGCCCACACATCTTCGGTTCCGATGCCGCATCCGCAGACCAGTCCAACGCCCGTTACGACGACTCGGCGGCTCAACGAATCTTTCTCCTGATTTCGGGATGGACCACCCGCCACGGCGGGCAGGCCCGCCTGCCGATCGGCAGGCGCAACGGACTACTTGCTTGCCTTGGCGTGCTTATCGATGTACTCGATCGCGTCCTTCACCGTGGCAATCTTCTCGGCGTCCTCATCCGGAATCTCGATGCCGAACGCTTCCTCGAAGGCCATGACCAGCTCGACCGTGTCGAGCGAGTCGGCGCCGAGGTCGTCTACGAACGAAGCGCTGGGAGTCACTTCGCCTGCATCCACACCGAGCTGCTCGACAATAATCTGCTTTACGCGTTCTTCGACGCTGGCCATGCTTGTTCTTCCTCCGGTATCTCTGCCTGATGCCCCAAGGCTGAACGGCGGGCGGGGGCTGTACCCTGATTGACCCTGCCCATTCTATTCGCCGCCCGCATCGCGGTCAACCATTGCTGCGTTTTGATACTGAATCTTGCCGAGATTTTTTCATCCGCGTCAATCGCCACAGTAGAAATGAGCCTCAGTACAGGTGACCGATGATTATCAACGCCAACACATAACCAGGTACGTGGAATCCAGCCCCCCTGAGACCGACAACCCCTCCGATTATTTCGAACGCTCCCACAATCCCGCTCACGATCCCAAACCGGCAAAGCTCATCGATCGTCGAGTACTCGCTGCCATTTCCGTCTGAAAACGCTAGCCCATCCGCATCCCGCCGTTCACGTCCAGTACGTGCCCGGTGATATATCCAGCTTCGTCACTCGCCAGGAAAACGATGGCCGTCGCCACGTCCCGCCCCGAGCCGAACCGGCCGAGCGGAATCAGCGACTTCATCTTGTCCTTCAGCTCCTGCGGCAGCGGATCGGTCATCGGCGTCTCGATGAATCCCGGCGCAACGGCATTTACGGTAATCCCGCGCGACGCCACTTCCACCGCAATCGCGCGCGTCAAACCGATCAGTCCGGCCTTCGACGCCACGTAGTTCGCCTGCCCCGCATTGCCGGTTTCAGCTACAACGGATGCGACATTGATGATTCGTCCCGACCTCTGCCGGATCATCCCGGAAAGCGCCTGCTGAATGCACAAATGCGCGCCGGTCAGAGTTGGTTCGCAGAACGGCTTCCCAATCCTCCAGCTTCATCCGCAATTCCAGCATGTCCTTCGTGATCGCGGCGTTGTTCACCAAGATATCGATGCGCCCGAAATTTTCGATCACGTGCTGAAAGCCGTTCTTCACACTGGCCGCGTCGGAAACATCCATCGGCACGGCCAGCGCTTGCCCACCCGCTTGCTTGATTTCCGTGGCCAGCACCGCGAGTTTGTCGAGCGTGCGCGACGTGACCGCGACCTTCGCACCCGCTTCGGCGAGTGCCAGCGAAGTGGCGCGCCCAATCCCCCGAGACGCGCCCGTAACCAGAGCAACTTTATCTGTGAGAGAAAACATGGCCACCGAACCTATCGCAGGAATGGGAGATGCGCAAGGTGCAATACTGAGCAAATGCGGTTCCCGCGCCGCGAACCGATGTCACGCTTCCGACGCTTCCGCGCGGGCCGCGCCGATCTTGTCGAGCGTCGCTTGCAGGCTGGCCGAATCCTCCGCCTGGAAGCAGCGCACTGAGCGGTCGATTTGCCGCAGCAATCCCGTCAGCACTTTGCCGGGCCCGACTTCCACGAACACCGTCACGCCGGCGTCGATCATCTCCCGCACCGATTCCATCCAGCGCACCGGCGCGGTCACCTGCCGGACCAGCGCGTCGCGCGCGTCTTCGCCCGAAGTGATGGCTTCCGCATCCACATTAGTGATCACCGGAAAGCGCAGTGCGCCGAACGCCGCTGCGCGCAGGTCCGGCTCCAGCCGCTGCTGCGCCGGCGCCATCAGGGCGCAGTGGAATGGCGCGGAAACAGGCAACATCACCGCGCGTTTCGCGCCCGATTGCGAAGCGATCTCGACGGCCCGCTTCACCGCGGCGGCCGATCCGGAAACGGCGATCTGTTCCGGCGAATTCACGTTTGCCGGCGACACCACGTCTTTCTCGGCGGCCTTTTTGCAGATTTCCGTCACGTCCGCCGGCGAAAGCCCCATGATCGCGGCCATCGCCCCTTCTCCCGCGGGCACCGCCTCCTGCATATATCGTCCGCGCACGCGCACCAGCTTCACCGCCGTCGCAAAATCGAGGCTGCCCGCCGCCACCATGGCCGAATATTCGCCCAGGCTGTGCCCGGCCGCAAAGTCGGGCAGAATTCCGCGCTTTTCAAGCGCTCGAAACGCCGCAATCGAAACCGTTAGAATGGCCGGCTGCGTGTTTTCCGTCAGCTTCAGCTCTTCTTCGGACCCCTCGAAACACATCTTTGAAATGGAAAATCCCAGCGCGGCATCGGCTTCTTCGAAGACGGCGCGCGATTCCGGAAACTTCTCCGCCAGATCACGACCCATGCCGGGATATTGCGAGGCTTGGCCCGGAAATAGAAATGCCAGCTTGCTCATGGATTTGATGAAAACCGCTGCTCAGCCGCGGGCGGGGAGTGCGGCGGCAGCGGAAAGCTCCTGTTCGATTTTTTCGTTCACGCGCGAGCGGCAGAGTTCCGCAGCCACGCGCATGGCGTTCTTTACCGCGTTCGCGTTGGAACGGCCGTGCCCGATGATCGTGATGCCGCGAATCCCCAGCAGCGGCGCACCGCCGTACTCCGAGTAATCCGTCTTCCGGCGAAGTGCGTCGAAAGCGCGCTTCGAAAGCGCGTAGCCGATCTGCGAACGCAGGCTGCTTTTGATCGCCTTCTTCAGCATTCCGCCGATGTGCTCCGCCAGTCCTTCGCTCAGTTTCAGGGCGATGTTGCCGATGAAGCCGTCGCAGACGATCACATCCACGTTGCCGCGGAAAAGATCGCGCCCTTCCACGTTCCCGACGAAATTCAGCTGCGTCTGCTTGATCCGCAGAGCCGCCTCCCGCGTCAATTCGTTTCCCTTGCTTTCTTCCTCGCCGATCGAAAGCAACGCCACGCGCGGCTTTCGCACGCCCCAGATCGCGCGGTAATAGATGTCGCCCATCACCGCGAACTGCTCTAGATGCTCCGGCTTGGAATCGACGTTCGCACCCACGTCGAGCATGATGGACACTTTGTCCTTCACGTTCGGGAACGCCCACGCCAGCGCCGGCCGATCGACCGAAGGCAGCGTCCCGATCACAAAGCGCGACACCGTCATCACCGCGCCGGTATTTCCGGCGCTCACCAGCGCGTCGGCTTTGCCGTCCCGCACCAATCGCGCGGCCACGTGCAGCGAACTCTCCTTTTTCCGGCGAAATGCGTGCGAAGGAGAATCCGTCATCGTCACGACTTCCGCCGCCGGAACGACCTCGATCGGCAGCCCCGCGTGCCGGTGCCGCGCCAATTCCTCGCGGACGGCAGACTCTATTCCCACCAGCTGCACCGCCACTCCATACTCGCGAGCCGCCAGAATGGCGCCTTCGACTTCCGCGTGAGGGGCATGGTCGCCCCCCATGGCATCCAAGGCAATAGTGGTCATGGAACTCACCCGGGTTCTCGGAGCGAACTCGGCAGGCGAGGAGAACTTAGGCCGACTTGGCCTCGGTGTCAATCACTTCGCGCCCGTTGTAGTAGCCGCACTTTGGGCAGGCGCGGTGAGGCAGCTTCTTTTCGTGGCAATGCGAGCATTCGGCCAGCGAGTACGGCTTCAGATGGTCGTGGGCGCGGCGAGTGGAAGTTCTCCGCTTGGAGTGGCGTCGTTTAGGATTCGGCATTCGATCTCCTCATGGACAGGGCACTACTCTGAAAGCGGCCCTTCCCGAAACTCCTAGTGTAGCGTTTTATTGCTTTTTGAACCAGTCCTGCTTCAGACGGGCAAGCGGCGCAAGCCGGGGATCGGAACCGTTCTGTTCGCAGCGGCACTCCTCGTTGTTCAGGTTCGCGCCGCAATGCGGGCAAAGCCCGCGGCAATCGCTTGAGCAGATCACTTTCATGGGCAGCGAGAGGTTTACCTGCTCCGCCAGCACATCCGCCAGGAAAAGACCATCGCCTTCGAAAAACCCGATCTCGGTGTCGTCCAGGTGCAGGTGAAATTCTTCGTCGCGCGCCATCGACGTCATCGGCCGGTAAAAAAGGTCGAAGTCCCGGCTGATCTCCTCGACCACCGTATCCAGGCACCGCGCGCACACCAGATCCACCCGCGTGTGCAAGTTCCCGTAGACGCGGATCTGCCCGTCCACAAGTTCCGCTGTGGCACGCACTTCCAGGGACTCGATCTGCCGGAACTCGCCCGAGTGGAAATCCAGCGTGCCCGGGGCATAGCTCTTCCGAATGCGCGTCTTGCGGAGAGCGAGTTCGTTTACGTCCAGGAACATAAAAGTGTGCTTTTTTTCGCCTGAAATCCCATTATAAGTCCAGCGTAAACGATGTCAAGGAACGCTCCCGCAAACTCGTTGCGCTGATACCTAAGCGGAAATGACCTCTCCCGCTCAGTTCCTGCCCGGTACAGCCGCGCCGATCAATTCCTGATGCTGCCGCAGCAAGAACTGGTCGGTCATCCCGGCAATGTAGTCGCAGACGACCCTGTGCAACGGCTCCCGCTCAGCCTGTGCCGCGTAGTTCGGCGGCATTCGCCCCGGATTTTCCAGAAACAGCGTGAACAACGCGTCCAGCGCCGCCACCGAATGTTCCCGCTCCTCCGAAATCGCCGCGTTGGAATACAGCCTTGCATTCAGAAAGTGCTTCAAACTCGCCGCAGCCCGCTCCGCATCCGCCGAAAAACTCGCCAGGCGCTTTTCCTGCCGCCGTACGTCCTCCACCGTCCGCACGCCGCTCTCTTCAACCTGCTTCTGAGTATGTTCAATCAGATCCGTTGCCAGGTAGTCGAGCACGCGCTTCAACGCCTCGCTGAATTTCAGCTTCCGCCGTCCCTCAGGGTAGCGCCGGTCCACGTCCGCGAACGCCGCACCGAACACCGGCGCTTGGGCGCGCACTTCGTCGAGATCCACCAAATGCGCCTCGAATCCGTCGTCCAGATCGGCCGTGTTGTACGCTATTTCGTCCACCAAATCAATCAGCTGTGCCTCCAGCGGCGGCCGCTGGTCCAGCAGATACTCCGCGAGCGCCGGAAATTCCGCCGCCGAATAGTCCCGCGAATGCTTCACGATCCCCTCGCGCACCTCAAACGTCAAATTCAGCCCCGGAAAATCCAGATAACGCTGCTCGAACTGTTCGATGATGCGCAGCGCATGCAGATTGTGATCGAACCGCTCACCGAACTCGCGCATGCGCCGGTCGAGCTGATGCTCGCCCGCGTGCCCGAACGGCGGATGCCCGATGTCGTGCACCAGGGCCAGCGCCTCGGCCAGTTCCGTGTTCAGCGCCAGCGCACCCGCCACGGTCCGAGCAATCTGCGTCACTTCCAGCGTATGCGTCAGCCGGTTGCGGAAATGATCGGAAAACCGCGTGGTGAAAACCTGCGTCTTCGCTTCCAGCCTGCGGAATGCCCGCGAATGGATCACGCGGTCGCGATCGCGCGCGTAATCCGTCCGGTACGGGTGCGGCTTTTCGGGATAGCGCCGGCCGCGCGACCGGCGCACGTCCATGGCGTAGGACGCGAGCGGCATCGCGCCATTCTAGTGCATGGCAACGCCGCGAGCTACTGCAGAGGCTCGTATATCAGTTGTCAGGATTTCGACGCGGGGAGCAGTGCCAGCGCCTCGTCCGCCTGGTCGGCGATCGGCGTGTCCGGATATTCGGACTTGATCTGCCCATACATTTTGGCCGCCTGCGACGGATCTTTCGCCCGGTAGCAGTTCGCCAGCGCCATCATCACTTCCGGCTTCGGCACCAAAATCGACGGCTTGGCGATCAACTCCTGATAGATCTTGATCGCGTCGTCCGTTTTTCCGCTGCGCGCATCCAGTCCGGCAAGCTCGTACTTCGCCATCGACGCGACTTCCGCATCCTTGCTGCGCGTCAGCCCCCGCAGCCGCTTTTCCGCCGCGGCGTCATTCTTCAGCTTCTCATCGCTCAGCGCTGCGTAATACGCGGATAGCCGCCCGGCGCGCGTCCGCGAATACTTCGTCGCCACTTTCGAAAACGCCTGCTCGGCATCCGTGAACTTCTTGTTCTCGTCCATGTACGTCAATTGCCCCGGCGTCTGCGCCGGCCCCACGGGCGCCTGAAAGATCGTCATCGCGCTGTTAAAACCAGCCTCCGCGCTCGCGGACTCCCTCTGCGTGTACCTTCTCCATCCGTACACTCCGGCCGCCACCACCAGCGCCAGCGCCACCAGAAAGATCGTGAACTTCTGATGCGAAAGCAGGGCTTCCGCGCCGTGCGCGAGCGTGTCGCGCACTTCATCCTTCTTCAATTCCTTGCGGGAAATATGCTGTGCCAAAACCACACCTCAAGGGGAGTCTTCAGAAGAAAATGGTATCACATTCCCGCGCGGAGACGTATCGCCACCGCACGCATGTCCCCTGTTTGCGCGCCCGCGTGGGACAGGCGAAGCTGGAACCGCCACATCGAGCATTGAACGACGAGAGCTGAAACTGCCTCTGCCGCACCCTAGACCTTGGTGACGTTTTCGGCTTGGAAGCCCTTCGGGCCTTGCTTCACCTCAAACTCAACAAGCTGCCCTTCGTTCAGCGACTTGTATCCGTCCATCTCAATCGCGGAAAAATGAACGAACACGTCCTCCCCGGACTGCCGCTGAATGAAACCGTACCCCTTCGATGCATTGAACCACTTCACCACACCCTGTTCTCGAGCCAACGTAGCAACTCCTCTTTCAGAGGTCTCCCAATTCGGCCGTTTGCATCACCGGCAATGACGCCGCAAATTCCCACACGCAGGAATTCGCGGGATTGCTCCGGGATACAGGACCTTATCGGCGGCGGGATTCTGGCACAAACCGTTTTCAGTGTCCAGCACGGGAATGCAGAAAAAATGCGCCTGCCGATGCTCCGCTCTTGCGTGCGACTGTTTGGGGGACTGCCGAGGAAAACTTCAGTGAGTCTGCACCCGTGATTGACCGTTGTCCGACGCGCGCTTCGGCAGCATTTTTGCCATCACCAAATCCGTTCCGCCGCCGGGAGCGCGCTGCACCGTAAACTCATCCGTGAACGCGCGCATCAGGAAAAGTCCGCGCCCGGAAGTTCGCAGCAGGTTTTCTTCCGCCAGCGGATCGGGAATTTCGGTGATCTCGAACCCGCATCCCTGGTCCATCACGTGGATCACCAGCTTGTCGGGCTCGAATTCCACCACCAGCGTGATCTTCTTCTGTGGGTCTTGGCAATTCCCGTATGTGAACGCGTTGATTGCGCCTTCGCGCACCGCCATCGCCAGCTTATGGATGTCGTCTTCGCCGAAGCCCGCCGCTTCCGCGACGCGCTTGGCAATTCCCTCCGCCAGATCCACGCTTTCAATCAGCGTGTCCAGCGTGACCTCCAGACGTTGAGCGGTTTTCATCATCAGGACCAGAGCGGGCAGCGCCAAATCGGCTCAAATTGCCACATATCCGTATCATAGCGCCTCCGTCCAGTCAATGCGCTCCTGCAATGCGCCGGAAGATAGCTCCCGCCCGCCGCTTCGCAGGCGATGACCGCTACGATATCGCCGTCGTAACCCGCCGACACACTCCTCGGAGTTTCTGCACGTTCTCCGGGTCCATATCGAGCAGCCGCAGCGCAACGTCCGCCGCCGCCGAGCCCCGGATCGCCTCACGGCCTCGTCTGTGCCGCTTGCTTTTTAGGGGGTAGGGGCGTTAGCTCCGACATCGAACGTTCATTCTGAAATGGGCTTCAGCCCCTGAGGAAATTCCGGCCAGCACTGCACATTTCTGCAAAGCCCCAATCACGCCCAATACGTCCGGTCCAGCGTCCGGTACTGAATCGCCTCGCTCAAATGTTTCGGCTCGATCGACGCCACCCCTTCCAGATCGGCAATCGTCCGCGCCACTTTCAGGATCCGGTCGTGCGCCCGCGCCGAAAGCCCCAGCCGCTGGATCGCCGTCTCCAGCAGCTTTTCGCCGTCCGCCGAGATCGCGCAGTGCTGGCGAATCAATCGAGGCGGCATCTGCGCATTGGCGTACAGCCGCTTTTCTCGGTGGTAGCGCTCCATCTGCACTTCCCTGGCCCGCACCACGCGACCGCGCACGCTCGCCGATTCCTCGCTCGCCCCATTGCCGCGCAGCTCCTTGTATTTCACCGCCGGAACTTCCACGTGAATGTCGATGCGGTCCAGCAGCGGCCCGGAAATTTTCGACACGTATCTCTGAATCTGCGGCGGCGAGCAATGGCATTCCCGCGTGGCGTCGCCGAAAAATCCGCACGGGCACGGATTCATCGCCGCCGTCAGCATGAATCGCGAAGGGAAGCTCACGGACACCGCCGCCCTAGCGATCGTGACGCATCCGTCCTCCAGCGGCTGGCGCATCACCTCCAGCACGTTACGCTGGAATTCCGGCAGTTCGTCGAGAAACACCACGCCGTTGTGGCCCAGCGACACTTCTCCCGGCCGCGGAATCGCTCCGCCGCCGATCAGTCCCGCGTCGCTGATGGTGTGGTGCGGCGAGCGGAACGGCCGCGTCCCCACCAGCCCGCGCCCGTTGTCCAGCAGCCCGGCGATGCTGTGAATCCGCGTCGTCTCGATCGCTTCCTCGAGCGACATCTGCGGCAGAATCGTCGGGATCCGCTTTGCCAGCATCGTCTTGCCCGCGCCCGGCGGCCCAATCAACAAAATGTTGTGGCTTCCCGCGCACGCCACTTCCAGAGCCCGCTTCGCGGACATCTGCCCGCGCACGTCGCGCATATCCACCGCGTACTCGCCCGATTCCTCCAGCATTCGCGACGTTTCCACTGCGACCGGCTGGAACGACTCCGGCGCGTTGATCAAGTCCGCCGCCTCCGGCAGCGTCTTCACCCCAAACACCCGCACGCCCTCCACCACCGCCGCTTCCCGCGCGTTCGGCGCCGGCACTACCACGTTCTCGATTCCCCGTTCCCGCGCTGCCAGCGCCGCCGACAGCGCACCGCGCACCGGACGCACTCCTCCGTCCAGCGACAATTCGCCCAGAAAAACAAAATCGTTCAGAATTTTCCCGAAAAACTGCCCCTGGCACCCCAGCAGCCCCAGCGCCATCGGCAGGTCGAACGCCGACCCTTCCTTGCGCACGTCCGCCGGCGCCAGATTCACCGTCACCGCCTGGTTCGACGGAAAATCGAACCCGCAATTCCGCAGCGCCGAACGAATTCTCTCCCGGCTCTCCTTCACCGCCAAATCGGGCAGACCCACCACGTTGAAGCAGCCCTGATACGCCGGACTGACGTCCACCTCTACTTCCACCAGATAGGCGTCGATTCCAAACACGGCCGCGCTGAATGATTTGAAGAGCATTGCGGATGGCCCCAAGTCGCTGAATCGCCTAAGGCCGCAGAGCGTATCTCAAAACGCTACGTCACGCTAGCGATACTGCGCGTCTTTCCTCGTGTCTTCAGAAATTCCCAAATTGGGAATTTTCGCCAACCATTAGTAGCCTTGGTTGTGTAGAGCCGACGTTCAGGGCGGCAGCCTTTGGCTTTGGGTTTTAGTCTTTCAGGGCGGCCCTGCCCGGCTTGTCGCGAGCAACTGAGAATGAAGCTCAGCTCGATTCTCTGCGTGAGCCCGTGATATATTCCGGCCCGACCGCAGACTTCCGGGGAATTGCAATGAAATTAACGCCACGCATTTCCGCAATTATTTTTTGACTTTGGCGCTGGTCCTCGTCTCCTGCGCCGTGCAAGCCAAGAATCATCGTCTTTCGAAAGCCGACTACACCAAAGCCGTCGCGATTTACAACCAAGGCCGCGACGAATTTTCCAAGGGTCAAGTCGACCAGGCAATCGCGCTCTACAAACAGGCGCTGGCAATCGCCCCGGCACTTCCGGAAGCGCTCAGCAATCTCGGCCTAGCGCTTGATGCCAAGGGAGACTACTCCGACGCCGTATCCGAAATTAATCTCGCCCTGCAATACAAGCCCAACGATCCCATCGCCCAGGGCAATCTGGGCCTCGTTCTCTATCATGAGAAGAAATACGCCGACTCCATCACCGCGTATCAGAAAGCCATCGCCCTGAAGCCCGATATGGCCGAGGCGTACAACGGGCTAGGCGCCGCCCTCTACGCCTCCGGCAATACAGCTGGCGCCCAAGCGAATTACCAAAAGGCTCTTTCGATCGACCCCAATTACTCGGACGCGCTGAACAATATGGGCGCGGCGCTCGCCTCGCAGCAGCAATGGTCGCAAGCGGCGGACATGTACCAGAAGGCTCTTGCTCTGAATCCCACGGCCGCCGATATCCGCGCCAACTACCTCAACGCGCTCCAGCATGCCGGCCGCTCCGCGGACGCAATCACCGGCTATCGCCAACTGGTCGCCAGCAATCCCACCGCCCCCGATGCCTGGTATCAGCTTGGCCAATTGCAGTACGACCAGTCGCAGCTCGCCGACGCCGTTGCCAGCTTTCAGAAAAGCCTCGCCCTCAAACCAAACCAGCCGGACGTCGAATTCAGCCTCGCCCGCGCCTATCAGGATCAGAACAGCTTTACCGGGGCCATTGCCGCCTACAAGAAAGGCCTTGTTCTCCAGCCCAAATCCGCCGACGCGCTCTCCGGCCTCGGCAACTCCTACTTGAAAGCGAACGAGCCGCAAGAAGCCGCGGTCGCTTTCAGCAAGGCTCTCGCGCTGGATCGCAACTCCCCCGGATCGCAGTTCGGCCTGGCCCTCGCCCTAATGAACTCTCGCGACCTGACCGGCGCCCACGCCGCGTTCCTCAAAGCAATTGCCGCCGATCCCAAGAACTACGCCGCGCTCTTCGATCTCGGCAATGTTCTCTTCAATCAAGGCCAGTACGGTCCCGCCGCCGACCGCTACCGCCAGGCCATCCAGCTCAATCCCAATCTCGCCCAGGCGCACTACAATCTCGCTGCCGCTCTGATTCGCCTCAACGACAGCGCCGCCGCCGCAAAGGAATACGCCGCAGCGCACAAGCTCGACCCCAGCCTTTTGCCGCCTCCAGGGCTTTCGTCGCCGAAAAGCAATTAACTGGCGATCCCACTCACGCGCGCTGTCATCTCGAGCCCGGCCGCGCCCGCCGATCGAGCCATGATCGGCAAAAGATAATTTGGCGCGGATGGGGGCGAGGGATCTGCTTTTGCTCTTCCGGCTGCCATCCTTCGCACGGGCACGCAGTCACGAAATCACGGCTTCCCGGCTAGCGACTTCCGCATCCACCTCGGCTATGATCGGGACAAGCGAGACCTTCATGCGCCTGAGACTTCCCACTAAGAGACCGCCGGACCACGGGCACCCGCATGTGATTCGACTGCGGCTTCACGAGATGAGCCAGCTTTTCAATTCCATGGATCCTTCTCCCTTCATCGAAAAGGATCTCGACGACGACGCGGAGGAATTCATCGTCGGCTGGGCGCAGGAGTTTTCGCACGAAGCGCCCCTGCGCCTGAGCATCTATCTGGATGTTTGGCCGCCGGAAGATCCCAAGGAATTGATCAAGACCGCCGTTCACAACTACTTCACCCACCGCGCCGAGATCACCGACCTGGAATTCAAGCGCCTGCTGGAGCAGGGCCGCACTAGCCTCTTGATCGGCGTGGCGTTCCTCTCCGGCTGCCTGGTGATTACCAAATTACTTCTGGGAGGCGAAGTGGGAACCTGGGCGGCTGTGGCTCGGGAGAGCCTTACGATCGCCGGCTGGGTGGCTATGTGGCGCCCCATGCAAATCTATCTCTACGACTGGTGGCCGCTGCGGCGCCGCATCCGCGTCTTTCGAGAGCTCAGCCACATGCCCGTGGACGTAATTCCCAGAGAAAAGAAGTAAGGGCGTTGGCGCAACTTCCGTTAGGCGAGCTGGCAGGGACGATCATGGGGGCGCCGAGCCAATCGCCATCTGAGGCGGTCCGGCGCTCCTAGGCGTCTGAAAGCGACTCGTCGAATCCCTGCGCCGGCGGCTTTTCCATCTCGCCGGTCTCCACGATCTCACCGCAATCCAGACATTCGACGTACTGCTCGTCCTTATCCTTGGCGATCAGCTGTGTCCGCTTGTGCGCGCATTTCGTTTTCGTCTCGGTCATGGTTCGGCCGTCTGGCATTGGACCACTATACAGCCGCATTTGCAGCAGCCTTTTGGTTACGGGCAGTCGTTGACGAAACTGCCGCGCAACCCATATAATGGGGGTTCGTCAATTCAGCTGGAGGCAGCATGTACGCCGTGATCCGTAGTGGGGGGAAGCAGTACCGCGTCGCGCCGGGCGAGACCATCCGTATCGAGCGTCTCGAGGGCAAAGTGGGCGGCAAGGTGACGTTTGAAGATGTCGTGGCCGTCCGCACCGATGAAACGAAAGTTCTCGGCGGCGCGCAGTCCAAAGCTAAAGTAACCGGCAAGATCGTCAAGCACGTGCGCGGTCCCAAGATGCAGGTGCTCAAGTACAAGACCGGCGGCCAGTACAAGATTCAGCGCGGCCACCGGCAGAACTACACCGCCGTGCAAATCGGCGAGATCGAGCTCGCATAAGAATTTCCTAGAGGCTTCTCATGGCGCATAAAAAAGGCGGCGGTTCGTCCACTAATGGACGCGATTCTCAGGGACAGCGGCTCGGCATCAAGCGTTTCGGCGGACAGTTCGTCACCGGCGGCAGCATTCTGATTCGCCAGCGCGGCACGCGCTTCAAGGCCGGCAAGAACGTCGGCCGGGCCAAGGACGATTCTCTTTTCGCCCGCATCGACGGCGTGGTCCGCTTTGAAGACAAAGGCGGACTCGGGCGCTTCATCAGCGTTCTGACTCCCGCCGAAGGCGCCGCGGCGCCCGCGGAGCAGCCGTCCGCACCCGCGGCCGATTGAGCCCTTCCTGCCGCGCGACATTCGCAATCCGCTGATCCGATGAGCGCATCAAACGCCATGGGCGGCGATCCTGCCTTCTCCGTTTTCACGGTCGGGAATTCCGTCTGTTCGAGAATCCCATGTTTGTCGACGAAGCGAAAATTTCGGTAAAGGGCGGCGACGGCGGCAACGGCTGCGTCGCGTTTCGCCGGGAGAAGTACGTCCCGCGCGGCGGCCCGTCGGGTGGCGACGGCGGCCATGGCGGCGACGTCTACCTCGAATCGAACCCAAACGACAACACGCTGCTGCGCTACCGCTACAACCGCCTCTTTCGCGCCGATCGCGGCCGCCACGGTGAAGGCTCCGATTGCCACGGCCGCTCGGGCGAAGACATGGTCCTCACCGTGCCCGTGGGAACGGTCGTCTACGACGCCGATTCCGGCGAGCAGCTTTTCGATTTCGCCGAACCCGCCCAGCGCTTTCGCGCGGCCAAAGGCGGGCGCGGCGGACGCGGCAACGGCAATCCGCATTTCGTTCGCCCGTGGCACCAAGCGCCGCGCGAACACGAAGACGGCCAGCCGGGCCAAGAACGCAATCTTCGCCTCGCATTGAAACTGCTCGCGGACGTGGGCCTGGTCGGATTTCCCAACGCCGGGAAATCCACGCTGATCTCGCGCATTTCCGCGGCGCGTCCGAAAATCGCCGCGTATCCGTTTACAACGCTTGAGCCGCATCTGGGCGTGGTTTCCGCCGATCCCGATGCGCCGCCGGGCGCGGGCCGCACGTTCGTGGTAGCCGATCTTCCCGGCCTGATCGAAGGTGCGCACGAAGGCGCTGGACTGGGCACGCGTTTCCTGAAGCACGTGGAGCGCACGCGGCTGATCGCGCATCTGGTGGACACCAGCGACGCGAACGACCGCGATCCCGTGCACGATTTCGAAATTATCGAGCACGAACTCGCGTCGTTCAGCCCGGCGCTGGCTGAAAAGCCGATGATCGTGGTCGCCACGAAGCTGGACGCGACGACGAATCGCGAGCATCTCGATGAGCTCCGCGCATTCGCCCAGAAGCGCGGCCTGCCGTTCTACGCCATTTCGTCCGCCAGCGGCGAAGGCATCGTCGAGCTGGTCCGCGCGCTCGCCAACGCGCTCGACCGCATTCCGAAACTGGCTCCGGCCGTTCAGCCCGAGCCCGCACCGCCCCTTCCGCCGCGTGCCGAGGAGCACGCCGCGCCGCATCCGGAGAAGCGTTGATCCCGCCCGCCGCCCTCAAGCCAGCGGCTCCAGTGCAGCGCCGTTCCATCGCGCTCTTTGGAGGCACTTTCGACCCGATCCACGCCGGGCACATCGCCGTGGCGCAAGCGGCGCAGCGCCGTTTCCATCTCGACGCGATTTATTTCATCCCGTCGTCGCGCCCGCCGCACAAATCACAGCGGGAGCTCACGCCGTTCGTTCACCGCTACACGATGGTGGCGCTGGCCTGCGCGGAGCATCCCGGTTTCTTTCCGTCGCTGGCCGAAGCGCCCACGCCGCAGCCGCACGTCTTCTATTCGATCGACACGGTGCGGAAATACCGGCGCGAGCATCCCGACGACCACATCTACTTCATCATCGGCGCGGATCAGTTTCTGGAATTCCCCACGTGGAAAAGCTATGAGCAATTGCTCGATTCCTGCGATTTCATCGTGGCGAGCCGCCCGGGATTTCGCCTGGACGCTCTGCGCCTGATCGTTCCGCCGGAAAAGCTCGGCCGCTCGCCGGCCCACGATCCGCACAAGATCGTGCTGCGCAAATCCGTCGTCCATCTGCTCACCACGGTCGCGAGCCATGTTTCGTCCACGGAAGTTCGCGAGCGGCTGCAGCAAAAGAAGGGCATCCACGGGCTTGTGCCTTCGCGCGTGGAGGAATACATTTTGGGGCAGGCTCTATACCGGTGAGACTGGAAGACCTTCAGCCCGAAGTTCGCGAAGCGGTCGAAGCGGCCCAGGACAAGCAGGCCTCCAATATCACCGTGCTGAGGCTTTCCGGCGTGGGCGCGTTCGCCGATTATTTCGTGCTGTGCTCGGGCCAAAGCGGGCCGCAGCTCCACGCCATCGCCGAAGCCATCGAAGAGCGGCTCGACCGCCAGGGCTTGCGCCTGTTGCATCGCGAGGGGAAATTGGGCGCGGAGTGGGTGTTGCTCGATTACGGCTTTATCGTGATTCACATCTTCGGCGAAGCCGCGCGGCGCTACTACGATCTCGAGCGGCTCTGGCGCAACGCCGAGCGGCTGGATCTTCCTTCGCCGGGCCAGCACGGCGCGCATCCCACCGAAGCCGACCGCAGCGAATCGAATCCATGAGCGACGCTCGCGTCACCTGGATAGCGGCCGATCCGGCTTCGCTCCGCGTCCTCGAAATCGCTGAAAAGCTCACCGATGCCGCCACCACTCTTCTGATCACCGGCGAAAGCGGCTCCGGAAAAGATCAGCTCGCACGATGGATTCACGAACACGGCGCGCGTCGCGAAGCGCCGTTTCTGAAGATCGATTGCGCCAGCCTTCCCGCCGAACTGGTCGAATCCGAGCTTTTTGGCCACGAGCGCGGCGCGTTTACCGGAGCCGTAGCGCGCAAGCCCGGGCGCCTGGAAATGGCGCAGGGCGGCACGATCGTGCTCGACGAAGTGGCGGCGCTGGGGCCGGGACTGCAAGCGAAACTTTTGCGCGTCCTGGAAGAGCGCACCTTCGAGCGCCTTGGCGGCACGGAAACTCTGCGCATGGATTCGCGCGTAATGGCGCTCACCAACACCGATTTGACGGCTGCCGTTGCCGCGGGCCGCTTCCGCGAAGACCTGTTTTTCCGGCTGAACGTGCTTGCGCTCGTGGTGCCTCCGCTGCGCGAACGGCGTGGCGACATCACGCCTCTCGCATCGCATTTTCTGGCGCGGCTCGGTCCCGTTCACGGCCGCGCCGATGCGTCGATCGCGCCCGCCGCACTGCAATTGCTGGAATCGTACGCGTGGCCTGGAAACGTGCGCGAACTGAAAAACGCCATCGAGCACGCGCTGGTATTTGCGAAGGCGCCGCAGCTCGAACCGGCCGATTTTCCGGAGATTTTGCGCGCGGCGGCTCGCCCGAACGCCCTTTCAAGCGCGCTGCGTTCGCTTGAGGAGATCGAGCGAGAGGCGATCAAGGCGACTCTCGATGCCACGCGCTACAAAATAGGGCAGGCGGCGGAAGTGCTTGGTATCAGCCGCAAGACGCTGCTCGAAAAGCGCAAAAAATATGGCTTATTTTGATCGCCGCTTTCCCATGGAGCCATGAAAATCCGCCTCGTAATGCTCGGCAAAACGCGCGGGCCGGAGATCCGCGCTCTGCTCGACGATTACCTAGGCCGCATCGGCCATTACACCGAAATCGAAGTGAATGAATTGCGCGACGATTCTCCCGCAGCGTTGCGCAAGCTGAAGATCGAGTCCGGCGCCGTGGTGGTTTTGCTCGATGCCGCCGGCAAACAACATACGTCGCAATCGTTCGCGCGCTGGCTCGGCGATCTGCGCGATCGCGGCGTGCGCGAGCTGTGCTTCTACTGCGGCGCCGCCAAAGGTTTTCCGTCGAAATTCTCCAGCGGCGCGACGCAACGGATTTCGCTCTCGACTCTAACGATGCCGCACGAATTCGCTCGCGTCGTCCTGGCGGAACAGATCTACCGCGCGTTCGCCATCCTCGCCGGCCACCCTTATCCGAAATAGGGTCTCTGTCGCAAAAAACTATCCGGCTAAACCCGCAGAGCTAAGTTCACGAAGCTCTTTGATCCGCGCTGAGAACTGCGCACAATGGGGTATCTCACCCACCCGAAGGAGGTAGCGCCAAAATGCACTATTTTCTGGATCATTGGAACTTGTGGGCATGGTCCGCCGGCATCCTGGCAGGCAGTATTCTGCTGGCGCTCCTGTTCCGTACGATCCTCTTCGCCGCGATCAACGGCCTGGCCAAGAGAAACCCCACCCTATTGAAAGACTCGATCATCCGCCACAGCAAGAACCTGGCGCGCTGGATCCTGCCGCTGCTTGCCGTGGTGATCGCGGTGCCGACGCTGCCGCTTTCGCCCATCGCCAAAAACGCCATCCAGCACGCGGTCGGCGTCGCGTTAATCGGCGTGATGGGATGGCTGATCATTCTTGTCACCGACGTGATTATCGACGTCTTCGAGGCTCGCTACCGCACCGATACCGCCGATAACCTGCTGGCGCGCAAGGTGCAAACGCAACTCAACGTACTGCGCCGCATCCTCGACGTGCTCATCATCTTCATTACCGTCGGCATTGCGCTGATGACGTTCCCCTCCATTCATCAAATCGGCGCGAGCGTGTTAGCTTCAGCCGGTGTTGCAGGCATTGTCGTCGGCCTGGCGATGAAGCCCACGCTATCGAGCCTGGTGGCGGGAATTCAGATCGCGCTGACGCAGCCGATCCGCATTGACGACGTGGTAGTGGTGGATGGCGAGTGGGGGCGCATCGAGGAAATTCACACGTTCTTCGTGGTGGTGCGCATCTGGGATTTGCGCCGCCTGGTTCTGCCGCTTTCCTATTTCATCGAGCAGCCGTTCGAAAACTGGACCCGCACCAGCGCGGATCTTCTTGCATACGTGGTGCTACGGGTCGATTATTCCGTTCCGGTGGACGCGCTGCGCGACGAATTGACGCGCATCCTCAATACCACGCCGAAATGGAAGGGCGAGGTCAACGTGATGCAGGTAGTCGACGCGAACGACCATGCCATTCAAATCCGCGCGCTGATGGACGCGCCGGATTCCGGCCAGGCCTGGGACCTGAAATGCGCGGTACGCGAGGAACTCATCAAGTTCTTACAGCAAAAATACCCGCAATCGCTGCCTCGCTACCGCGGCGAGATGGTCGGCGGCCTGCCCGATCAAGCACCTCCGAATCGCCGCACGCTCGGACCATCGGCTGCGCCGCAGCAGCAGCCGGTGTGACGGCGGCCGCGCGGCGCCGGCTTGCGGCCCTGGAAGGCAGCGGAGTTTTTAAGTTGCCGGGAAAGAGTGCGATAATCATGTTTTCACAACACAAACGCCGCTCTTGCTTGACGTTTTTTCTGCGCGCGGCGAGTATGAATGCCTGTCTCCGCGGAGTCTGGACGAATGCCGGAAGGTAAGGGGCTTCTGATCGTATACACGGGGCCCGGCAAAGGAAAAACCACGTGCGCGCTGGGCACCGCGTTTCGCGCCGTGGGACAGGGATTGCGCGTGCTGATGGTGCAGTTCATCAAAGGCTCGTGGCACTACGGCGAACTCGACGCCGCGAAAATGCTGGGCGACGACAAGTTTGAGATCCGGCCGATGGGGCGCGGATTCGTGAAAGTGGGCGGCGCGGAGACCGACCCGGAGGACCTTCGCCTGTGCGAAGAGGCCTGGCGCTTCGGGCGCGAGCAGATTTACAGTGAAAAATACGATCTGGTGATCCTGGACGAGATCAACTACGTGATCAGCTACAAAATGCTCGGCGCGGAGCCGGTGGTGGACGCGCTGGCGCAGCGCCCGGAGCGCGTCCACGTGATCTGCACGGGACGCAACGCGCATCCGAAGCTTGTGGAAGCCGCCGATCTGGTCACGGAAATGAAGGAAGTGAAGCATCCCTATACGAAGGGCATCCTCGCGCAGCGGGGAATCGATTACTGAGAGATCCGAGAAGGGGCCGGGCGGCGCGGGCTCGCGTCCGCGCGGTTGAGATTCACTGATGACTTGGTTCAAGCGAGACAAAGCGGCGATCGAAAATCCCACGCCGGTGGACGAGCGCCGCGTGCGCACGGAAGGGCTTTGGACAAAGTGCACGTCCTGCCGCGCGATCGTCTGGAAGAAAGACGTGGAGACAAACTGGGAAGTCTGCCCGAAGTGCGATCATCATTTCCGCATGAACGCGCGGCGCCGGCTGGAGTTGCTGCTCGACGACGATTCTCCCTGGACGGAGCACGACGCCGATCTGGAATCGAGCGATCCGCTTCACTTTACGGACATCAAGCCTTACGCGCAGCGCTTGCATGAAGCGCAGCAAAAGCTCGGCATGAAGGACGCCGTCATCACCATGGAAGCCAAACTGGCCGGGCGCCCCGTGGTGTGCTGCTCGATGGAATTCAGGTTTATTGGCGGCACGATGGGAGCGGTGGTGGGAGAGAAAGTGACGCGCGCGGTGGAGCGTTCGCTGGAGCGGAAGTATCCACTGCTCATCGTTTCGTGCTCGGGCGGCGCGCGCATGATGGAAGGCCCCGTGGGATTGATGCAGCTCGCCAAAGTGGGCGCGGCGCTGGCGCGGCTGGACGAGGCGCGCGTGCCGTTCATCTCCGTGCTGACCGATCCGACCACCGGCGGCGTCACCGCCAGCTACGCCATGCTCGGCGACCTGAACATCGCCGAACCCGGCGCGCTGATCGGCCTGGCCGGGCCGCGGGTGATCGAGCAGACCATCCGCCAGAAATTGCCGCACGGTTTTCAGCGCGCGGAATTCCTGCTCGAACATGGATTTCTGGATGCCGTCGTCCCGCGCAAGGAATTGAAAAGCTACATCGCGCGCGCTCTCGCATTTTTCCTCGACAACCCGGCATGAATTACGAAGAGTCCGTCCGCACGCTGCTGGCCTTGGGCCGCGAATTGGCGTCGCCGCAGCACGCGCGGGTGCAGAAATTCGGGCTCGAAAATATCAGCACGCTGGCCGAGGCTCTGGGCAACCCGCATCGGGCCGCGCCGTGCGTCCACATTGCGGGAACCAACGGCAAAGGCTCGACCGCCGCGATGCTCGACTCCATCCTTCGCGCGTCGGGACTGCGCACGGGGCTGTACACCTCTCCACATCTGGTGCGCATCAACGAGCGCATCCGCATCGACGGCCAAGACATTTCCGATGGCGAATTCGCAGCGGCGTGGACGCGCGTGCAAGCCACGATCGAATCGCTGCTGGCGGACGGAAAGCTCGCGGCGCATCCGACGTATTTCGAATGCATCACGGCGCTCGCGTTCGCGGCCTTCGCGGCGCGCGGAGTGAAGTTCGCGATCTACGAAGCCGGGTTGGGCGGGCGGCTCGACGCGACGAATATCGTCCAGCCGGAAGTGTCCGTGATTACCTCGATCGATTTCGATCACGAAGATTACCTGGGGCATTCGCTCGAGGAAATTGCGAGCGAGAAAGCCGGCATCATTAAGCCGGGCGTGCCGGTGGTCACCACTGCGACGCGGCCGGAAGCGCGCGCGGTGATCGCGAAGCGTTGCCGGGAGCTGAACGCGCGGCTCGTGGAAATTGACGAAGCGTGGCGCGTCGACGACGTTACTTCGGATGGCGGCTGCTATCGCGCGACGGCTGTTTCCCCCGAGACCGGCAAGAAGATCGCGATCGCTCCGCCGCTTCCCGGCCGCTTTCAGATTCGCAATGCGCTGGCTGCCGTGACGGCTGCGCAACTCCTCGCACAGCGCGGCTTTTCGATCGCCGATGAAACGATCGAGCGCGGGATTCGCGCCGTCCGCTGGCCGGGGCGGCTGGAGCGCTTGCTCGAGCGGCCTGCCGTGTACGTCGACGGCACGCACAATCCGGCGGGCGCGCGGGAGCTGCTGAAATTCTGGGAGGACAATTTCGCGGGCCGGCGAATTATTTTGGTTTACGCCGCGATGCGCGATAAAGCCGTGGACGAAATTGCTGGGCTGCTCTTCCCGCCAGCCGATCTGGTGGTGCTTACCGAGCCGCACCAGCCGCGCGCGATTTCCGCTCCGCTGCTCGCGGAAATGACCGCGCATCTGGCGCGCAAGTCCGAGGTGGTTCGCGACCCGGTGACCGCGCTGGAGCACGCCATTGAACTTGCCGGTCCGGACGACGCCGTGTTTGCCACCGGATCGCTCTACCTGGTTGGCGATCTGCGCGCGTACTGGGCGAAGCGTCCGGCGCTCGCGCCGGCGAGCGGCGGCCGGGATGAAGGCAACGCACCGCGCTCCGGCGCATGAAGGCGAAGCGAAAAGCCAATTTGGCCAGCCTGCCGAGTTGAAAATTCAAGTGATAGCGCCCGCAATTTGTTCCAATTGGGCTCTAACCGGACCGGTTAAATCTCTGTATTCTTCCCGGTGGAATGCCGATGACGTAACCGATCCGGAGTTTCCTTCGTATATTAAGAGAGCAGGCAGCCAATTTCGAAATCCTGCGTCTAAGCTTAGAAACGGGAGCCGAACCACCCCAATGACACGCGATGAACGACGCCAGATGCTCGAATCCTTTGGCCGCGGCCCTGCTTTGCTTTGTGCCGCGTTGCGCCCGTTGCCCAAGAAGATGTGGGTGTATCAGCCGTCGTCCGGGCGCTGGAGCATTCACGAGATCATCCTCCACCTGGCGGACCGCGAAGTGAATTCGTATTCCTCGTTCCGGCGGCTGATCGCCGAACCGCATCATGCCTTCGCGGACTTCGACGCCGCGCAGTGGGCCGGCTCGCTCGGATATTTTCATCAGAGCACGCGCGAAGCGATCGAGATCATCCGCCGACTCCGCAAAATGACGTACCAGCTGGCCGTGGCTCTGCCGCCGACCGTGTGGCTGCGCACGGTGATGCACGCGCAGCAGGGTGAAATTACGCTCGACGACTGGCTACAGCAGCAGGAGCAGTACATTCCGGCGTACATCGACCAGATCCGCCAAAACTACGCCGCTTGGATCGATACACATCCGCCCAGAAAATCCGCTGCGCGCACCCTGCAGATGGATGTCCGGTCGGCTGCCCCAGCTGTCTCGTTCTCCGTGCAGACCTGCTAGCGCGACGTCGCGCCCTAGATCGGCAGCACGCGCCCGGTTACGTCCCCGAGGGGCTGCCTCGTCCTGTGGCGGCCTCGTGCGATTAAGCCACCTACCGCAGCACCACGACCATCGCCAACGGCGTGTTGCGCCACCAGCGCACGCTCGACATCAACAAGTTGATCGTGCCGAAGGACAAGCTGGCGGAAATCCGCGGGTTCCTGCAGCAAATCGCCGCGGATCGGGCCGCTACGGCCGTTCTGAAGAAGGTCTCGCCCTAATCGGCGCCGATGAAGGGACGCTGTCCGGCGTTGTGCCACGCAGCCAATGAGCTGAATCCGTGCGTCAGGATTTATCGCCCAGGCGCTCGCGCACGCGGTCGCTTAGCACCTTGCCGTCGATGGCCTTGCCTTCCAGACGCGCACGCGCAGCTTTGATCACCGCTCCCATCTGCTTCAGCGAATCGGCGCCAACTTCGTTGACGGCAGCTTCCACGGCGTGCTGGATTTCCGCGTCGCTCGGCGCGGCGGGAAGATACTCCGCGATGATGGTGATTTCCTTGGATTCTTTGTCGGCCAGGTCCTTGCGGCCGCCCTTGGTGAACTGATCCACCGATTCGCGGCGCTGCTTCACCAGCGTCTGCAGCACCTGCAGCGATTCCAGATCGTCCAGCGCGCGCACCTTTTCCACTTCCTTGTTTTTCAGCGCGCTTTTCATCATGCGCAGGACGCTCAACCGCAGCTCGTCCTTTTCCTTCATCGCGGCAGTCAAGTCCGCCTGAATGCGCTCCAGATAGCTCATGTATACGAGTCTCCCTGATTAGCTTGCTGCAAGAATATCACACACCGCGCGCCTCTCGGCGCAATTGACACGACTCCCCGCACCCGATAACCTTGGGAACCATGAAAATCATCGTCGCAGACAAAATCAGTCCGCGGGGCATCGATCTGCTCCGCGAAAAGCAGGGATGGAACGTCGTCACTCCGCCGGTCGCTTCGCTTCCCAACGAAATCGCGGATGCCGACGCGCTGGTGGTCCGCAGCGCCACGAAGGTGACGGCGCAGCTGATCGAACAGGCCAAGCGCTTGCGGGTGATCGGGCGCGCTGGCGTGGGCGTAGACAACGTGGACGTCGAGGCCGCCACGCGCCGCGGAATCGTGGTGATGAACACGCCCGGAGGCAATGCCGTCAGCGTGGCCGAGCATACGCTCGCGCTGCTGCTGGGCATGGCCCGCTCCGTGCCGCAAGCCAGCGCATCGATTCACGCCGGCCGCTGGGAAAAATCCTCGCTTTCGGGTACTGAAATGCGCGGCAAGACCATCGGGCTGATCGGCCTGGGACGCGTGGGCACGGAAGTAGCGCGCCGCGCCAGCGCCCTCGAAATGAAAGTGCTCGCGTACGATCCGTACGTGACGCCCGCGGCTGCCCGCGAAGCGGAAGCGGAACTCGTCTCGCTCGACGATCTTCTTCGCCGGTCGGACGTGATCTCGCTGCACAGCTCGCTGAGCAACACCACCGACAAGATGATCGACGCCGCGGCCATCGCCAAAATGAAGAAAGGCGCGCGCATCATCAATTGCGCTCGCGGCGAAATGATCGACGAAGCCGCACTGGCCGAAGCATTGCGTTCCGGCCAGTTGGCCGGAGCCGCCCTCGACACCTTCGCGCAAGAGCCGCCGAAAAATTCGCCGCTCATCGGCATGCCCAACGTGATCGCCACGCCGCATATCGCCGGATCGACCGCCGAGGCGCAAGAAGAGGTTGGCATCGCCATCGCGCAGCAGGTGCGCGATTATCTGTCCGAAGGCATCGTGCGCAACGCGGTCAATTTGCCGCCGATGTCGCCCGATCAGTATCGTCGCCTGCGTCCCTACCTCGAACTTGGCGAGCGCCTCGGCTCGTTTATCGCCCAAGCCGCGCCATCGCCGACGTTCACCCAGGTGCACATCCGCTACGCGGGAGAACCGGCGGAACTCGGCTCGCACGTGATCCGCAGCGCGGTGCTTGCGGGCATTTTGAATTCCGTGCTGGATGAAAAAGTGAACCTCGTCAATTCCGCGCAACTCGCCGCAGCGCGCGGACTGGTGATCGAGGAATCCACGCGCCGCCGCGAGCGCGGCTTCCCCAATTCCGTCGAAGTCGCCATCGCCGATGGCGGCCGCGAACTCTCTGTGGAAGGCATGGTCGGCCAGGACGGCGCCGCGCGCATTCTGGCACTCGATGGCATCAGCGTGGAAGCGCCTCTCGAAGGCACTCTGCTGATTTCGCGCAGCCTGGATGTTCCCGGCGTGATCGGCCGCATCGGCACCGAACTCGGCAACATGAAAATCAACGTCGCCACGTTCGCGCTCGGGCGCCGCGCGCCCGGCGGAGGCGCCGAAGCGCTGGCGCTCGTCGGGCTCGACGGCAAGGTGGATGCGAATGTTGTACAGCGCATTCGCGCGCTGCCTTCGGTCACCGACGTTCGCCTGGTGCAGCTGCCGACCGCGGCGCAAGCGCGCGCGGCTTCGTAATCCGGAGCGAAAAATGAGCACTACCGTCCAGCATCGGCCGGTTCCCGTTCCGGAGCCGCAGCTCACTCCGGAGGAAATGGTCGAGCGCGCTCGCGCCTTGCAGCCGCGCCTGCGCGAAGCGCAGGACGCCACCGAGGCTCGCGGCCACTACTCCGAAGAGCTGCACCGCGAGTTCCAGAAAGCCGGTTTCTACCGCTGCCTGCAGCCGCGCCGTTTCGGCGGCTACGAGTTCGGCCTCCCAACTTTCTACCGCGTCGCCGTGGAACTCGCGCGTGGCGATCCCTCGGCCGCCTGGTGCGTGATGCTCGGCTCCGGGCACGCGCTGATGCTCGGCTCCTATTTCGACGCGGAGGCGCAGGCCGCCGGCTTCGGCCCTAACGGCGAATTTTGCGCAGCGTCCGTCGCCGCACCCACCGGCACGGCCACGCGCACCGGCGACGGCTGGCTCGTCCAAGGCAAGTGGGCTTACGCCTCCGGCGCGCCGTATTCCACGCATTTCATGCCGTGCGTGACCATTCCGGACGAAAAATCTGGACGCTCGCGGCTTGGCGTCGCGCTGATTCCGCGCGCGCAGTGGAAAATGCTCGACGATTGGGGCGCCATCCTCGGCATGCGGGGGAGCGGCTCGAATTCCATCGTCGTCGATCAGGCGCATGTGCCCGAGAACCACGTCATCGCGCTCGACATGCTCGATGTCGACGTTTCCAAGGGCACGCCCGGCTCGCGCCTTCACGGCAACTCGATGTACGCCGGCCGCTGCTCTTCCTTTTTCCACGCCGAGCTGATTTCGCTGATGAGCGGCCTGGGCCTCGCGGCGCTCGACGAATACGAATCAATCATTCGCACCAAAAACACGCTCTTTCCGCCGATCATGCTGCGCTGCCAGCATCATGATTACCAGCGCGCCTTTGGGCTCGCCATGGGCCTGGTGGGAGCGGCGCGCCAACTGGGGATCGGCGCCGGCGAACGCTACATGGAATATTGCCGCCGCGGATACGAAGGCGGCGAGCCGTTCTCGCTGCACGAAGACCTGGAGCTGTTCGCGATTCTGGAGCACGGCGGGCGGATGGTGTGGGAAGCGGTCGAATTGCTGTTTCGCACCTCCAGCAGCGCCGGTGCGAAAAACGGCCAGCGCATGCAGCGCTACTATCGCGATATCTCCATCTACCGCGGCCACCTTTCCGCGCAATATGAAGTGGTCGCCGAGCGCCTCGCGCTCCTCCATCTCGGTCTCACCGGCCCGAACGCTCCTGCCCGCTTGCGCCCGTCCGAATAGCCTCTATTTCCAAAATGGGACGCTGTGGCTGGCTCGGGCTGCCTGCCTGATAGGCCGTGAAGCTTCACAATGGCCCAGGTTGAACGCAAATCGACGCCCCGGGTCCAAGGACGTACCCCCCGATCCGCATCGCTCCTGGGCGCCCGTAGGAGTTCCTGCAAAGTTGGAATGCCGGGTTTTGCCAGCCGTTCCGCAGGCGCGAACCAGCCTGCCGTCCGGGCCAGCGAAGAGATTGGGTGGAAGGGCTGATTGGTGGAGCTCGCCGCGCCGCGGCTATGCCTTCGCGCCGCGCATTCGCTTCGGCCAAATGCCGCTTTTCCCCGGCGATAGGATCCCGTTCGGGTCGAGCGCGTCTTTGATCGCTTCGTGCAGCCGCCGCAGCGCGTGGTGGTGGAACGAATATTTGCTCGACACCAAATCCATAAACGCGGTGTGCGTGCGGTACTCGCCCCAGCCGTGCTCCGCGGCCACCTGCGCCAGCTTTTCGAAGACTTGCCGCGTGCGGCGGTTCTGCTCCACATTGTGCTCGATCGGAAACCCGAACAGCAGCACGAATGACCGCGGGAAGAAACTCCACGGCAGCGCGAAGAATTGATTTTGGGGCGCCACGCCCAACTCGGCATAGGCCTCGCCAAAAACTTTCAGCACGTCGAAGACGGTCTGTCCGTCCATCGGCACGATCGGCGAAAAGTCCAGGTGCCCGGCCGTCGATTGCAGCATGCTGAAAATCGAAAGATTCGGAATGCCCAGCGCGATTTGCGGCGCGTCTTCGAGCTCTTGCGCGGTGAGCGGAAATTTGTAGTGGCGTCCGTCCTTGAATTTCGCTCCCGGTATCGAGGAAAACCTTTCCTGCGTGTATTCCCACTGCGCGTCGATGATCTTCTGCGGACCCCAGTAGTGCAGCTCCGCGCTCCAATACGGCAAGCCTTTCTCCTCGCCGAGCCGGTCCATCTCCGCCACCGACGGCCCGCCGGGAACGTCCAGCACGCCTCCGCCCTGCGACGCGCGGTAGTTCAGCAGCGGGCTTTCTAGCAGCATCGTCCCGCGGACGATGCCCGAATTCATTAAATTGGAAAGAATTTCGACGAACGGAATCAAATCGTCGTGCTTCTGCACCATCACGGTTCCGTCGCGGTAGGCTTCCGGCGCGGGCATCAGCCAGACGCCCATCTTCGTCACCACGCCGAAATTCGACTGCGAGAAAATCCCGTCGACGTACGGCCCGAAGCCGTACTTATATTGTTGCCACGTCTTCGCGCCCGGCAGCGCGCCCATGCCCGTGCGAACCACGTCGCCATTGGCCAGCACCACTTCCATGCCGCACACGGACGCGAAATGGTCGCGCATCGGCGTCCGCCCGCCGCCGCGATCGAGCGAATTTCCCATCGGGCTGCCCCACCCCGGATCGGGCGGATCGATCCACACTTTCAGTCCGCGTTCGTGAATGTAACGGTACAGATCGAAATAGTTTACGCCCGGCTCGACCAGCGCGTAGGCGTTCGCCTCGTTCACTTCCAGAATCCGGTTCATGCGCTTCAGGTCGAGCACCACGCTGCCCGATAGCCGCGGCGCCGAGCCGCCGTACGCCAGATTTTTCCCGGTCGAAATCGTCCACAGGGGAATTTTGAATTGGTTGGCGGTGCGCAGCACCGCCTGAATCTGCTCCACGCTGTCGGGCGCCACGGCCGCGGACGGAACGGGATCCTCCGGCTCGTGCCAGAAGGGCGAGTACGCGTCGCGATACAAATCGACGTCCGCTTCCGCCGAGAACACCCACTCCGGCCCGACCGCTTTCGAAAATTGCTCGAGCGCGGCGGAAAAATCCTCGGGCTTTACACCGGGCGGAACTCTCATCGCACGATCCTCGTCAGGTCAACTACAGGCTGAATACAGGCTGAATTCTTCCGGGCCGTCGTTTGGCTCCATGGCGAGCAAATCAGTTTGCAGCCGATACGGCGATATCCGAAAGCCGCTGGCACCGCTCGATATTCTGCGATTCCTCCATCACGCCCGCGGCGACCAGCACGAACGTCAGGTCGAGCTCCGGATCGACCCAGTACATCGAGCTGCCCGCTCCAAAGTTGCCAAACGTCCGCGGCGACGTCATCGTTCCGAAGTGGTGATGGCAGATCGCTTCGCCGCGCAAAAAGAATCCCATGCCCAAATACGCCGGTGAAGGCTCCCAGCCCCGCATAATCGCAAGCGGTTTAAAAAGCTCGTTGGGACGATCGCCCGTCTGGTTGCGCGTGGCCATGTCCAGAATCCTCGGCGAGATCATCCGCACTCCGTCCAGTTCCCCGCCCCGCCGCAGCATCTCCGCAAACCGGAACAGATCGCCCGCCGTGGTGACCGCTCCCACCCACGGCATCTCCGCGTCTTCTTCCTCAAACGCGCCGTTCGGCCCCAGATTGCTGTGCCCCAAATGATCGATGGGCGAGCGGTCGAGAAACAACGGCACCACTTTCCGCGAGCGCAGATCGGGGCGCACGCCAAACGACGTGTCCTTCATCTTCAGCGGCCGGAGCAACTCGTCTTCCGCGATTTTCCGGAATCGCCGCTTTTTCGCGTCCGTTCGCTGCAGCATTTCGCCCAGCAGAGCGTGTGCCGCCATGGGCGCGTACGTGGCCAGCCGCCCAGGCTCTTCGATGGAGTGCAAGTATTTGCAAATCGCGTCGATGATTTCGTCCAGATGATCGATGTACATTCCCGGCTTCGGCGTAAACACGCTTGGCAGCCCGGACGTGTGCGTCAGCAGATGGTAGACCGTGATTTTCTCGCGCCATCCGCCCGAAAACTCCGGAATGATCTCCGAAACGCGCGTGGTCAGCGCGAAATCACCGCGCTCCATGGCGCGAAACACCAGCACGTTGGTCAGCGCCTTGGTGGTCGAAAAGATATTGAAGACGGAATGTTTCTTCAGCGGCTGCTTGTGACCGGCATCCGCATACCCGATCGCTTCATGCAGCCCCACCGCGCCGTGCCTCGCCACGGCCACAACCGCTCCAAAATACCGCCCGCGTTGCACGTCGTCTTCGATCACTGATTTCAGATGCCGCATCCGCTCTGCCGATAGCCCTCCGCCAACCTTCTTCTCGGCCATATCGCGTTCCTCCGCCGGCGCGTACCACATCAGTCCGCTGGTTTTGCCCGGCACTATAGCAAATCCCCGCCCGCGCCGACGCTCGTATCTGAAGTTCCCGATCCTGCGGCAACTGTCGACCAGTTCGGCGCGTGAAAATGGCGACGAGTTGCACCTGAGACAAACCCACCCGCTTCGTGCTAGCCTGATTCTGGTGCACCTTGAGGTATGCCCGCGAAGGATGGCAGAGTAAGCAGCGAGTGGTTACAATGGACGGGAACCATCGTTCCGGCCGATTCGCCAAGCTGCGTCCGGGAATTTGAAGGAAAGGGCTTTCCAAACTACCTGGCATGGACGCTGAAAAGTTTGTAGACGGTTTTATAGCGTTTTTCATCGGCACCAAGCACGAGCGCGACATCAAGCGCATTCAGCCGATCATCGCCGCCATCAACGCGCTGGAACCGGAGATGAAGCAGCTCTCGGACGAGGACATCCGCTCCCGCACCGCCGAGCTGAAGGCCGAGGTCCAGTCGCGACTGGAGGGCCTCGAACGCGACGATCCCGCTTATCGCGATAAATTCCGCGCCGCCATGGAGCCGGCCATCGTTCCCGCGTTCGCGCTGGTCCGCGAAGCGGGGCGCCGCACGCTCGGAATGCGCCACTTTGACGTGCAGCTGATCGGCGGCATCGTCCTGCACGAAGGCAAGATCGCCGAAATGAAAACCGGCGAAGGGAAAACGCTCGTCGCCACGCTGCCCGCCTATCTGAACGCGCTGGCCGGGCTGGGCGTGCACATCGTCACCGTCAACGATTACCTGGCCCGCCGCGACGCCGAGTGGATGTCGCCCATCTACAAGATGCTTGGCCTTTCCGTTGGCGTAATCGTCCACGATCTCGACGACGTCCAGCGCCGCGACGCCTATGCCGCGGACATCACCTACGGCACCAACAACGAATTTGGATTCGATTATCTCCGCGACAACATGAAGTATGACCTGAAAGACTGCGTCCAGCGCGGCCACCAGTTCTCGATCGTGGACGAAGTCGACTCGATCCTGATCGACGAGGCCCGCACGCCGCTGATCATTTCCGGCCCCGCGGAAGAATCCACGGACAAGTACTACCGAATCGACAAGATCATTCCCAAGCTCATCCGCGAAATCGATTACACCATCGACGAAAAGCTGCGCACCGCCACGCTCACCGAAGAAGGCGTCGCGAAGTGCGAGCGCCTGCTGAGCCTGGGCAATCTCTACGACCCTGGGAACATCGAGACGATTCACCACATCTATCAGGGCCTGCGTGCGCATACGCTCTTCCAGCACGACGTCGATTACGTGGTGAAAGACGGCGAAGTGGTGATCGTCGATGAATTCACCGGGCGCCAGATGCCCGGCCGGCGCTGGTCCGATGGTTTGCACCAGGCTGTGGAAGCCAAGGAAGGCGTGAAGATCGAGCGCGAAAATCAGACCCTCGCCACCATCACCTTCCAGAATTATTTCCGCATGTACAAAAAGCTTTCCGGTATGACCGGCACGGCCGAAACCGAAGCGCCCGAATTTCACAAAATTTACGGTCTCGACGTGGTCATCATCCCCACGAATAAGCCGCTGATCCGCATCGAGTATCCGGACGTGGTGTACCGCACCGAAGCCGAAAAATTCGAAGCGGCCGTCAACGGAATCATTCAGGAAGACGGCACGCGCGCCGCCGGCATCCGCCAATACCGCGAAAGCGGCCAACCGGTGCTCGTCGGCAGCATCTCCATCGAGAAATCCGAAAAAATCGCCGAGCACCTGAAAAAAGCCGGCATCCCGTTCCAAGTTCTGAACGCGAAGCAGCATGAGCGCGAGGCGAAAATCATCGCGCAGGCCGGACGCAAAGGCGCCGTCACCGTTTCCACCAACATGGCCGGCCGCGGCACCGATATTTTGCTGGGCGGCAATCCCGAGGCCATGACGCGCGAGTATTGCCTGAAAAACAAGCTGGCCATGCCGTACGCGCCCGCGGCGGCCGTCATCGGCGGCCCGGAATCCGCCGAGACGCCCCAGCAAGCCGACGCTCCCGCCGCCGATCCGCTGCAAGCAACCGCCGTAGCGTCAAACAGCGAAGCTGCGCCGCAGCCGGACGGGCAAAATGCAGCGAAGGGTTCGAACGGCGCCTCTGCTCCGGCCATGGTGCTCTTCCAGCAGGAAGGCAAAATCTTCCAGGTGCCGCTCGATCAGTGGAAGCCGATCTTCGATCAGTTCGCCGAGCAGTGCCGCGCCGAGCACGACGAAGTGGTGGCCATGGGCGGCCTGCACATTCTCGGCACCGAGCGCCACGAAGCCCGGCGCATCGACAATCAGCTCCGCGGACGCGCCGGACGCCAGGGCGATCCCGGCTCCTCGCGCTTTTTCCTTTCGCTCGAAGACGATCTGCTCCGCATTTTCGGCGGCGATCGCGTGAAATCCCTGATGTACCACCTGGGCATGAAGGAAGGCATCCCCATCGAGTCGCGACTGATCAGCAAGCGCATCGAATCCGCGCAGGAAGCCGTGGAAGGGCAAAACTTCGAGGCCCGCAAGCACCTGCTCGAATACGACGACGTGATGAACAAGCAGCGCGAAACGGTCTACTCGCTGCGCCGCTCCTTCCTCGAAGGCCGCGATCAGAAGGAATTCGTCCTCGAACGCGCCGAAGCCATCTCCAATTCCCTGGTCGAGACCTACTGCCCACGCGAGCAGCATCCCGATCAGTGGAACGTCACACAATTCAGCAACGAACTCCTGAATCAATTCGGCATGGATTTGAAATCCATCGGCGTCGACGTGCTCGATCTCAGCCACGATCAGCTGTTGGACACCATGATCGAGAAAATCCTCCAGCGCTACGAGGAAAAGGAACAGCTCTTCGGCGTGGAGACCCTTCGCTGGCTCGAACGCCATATCCTGCTCGATATCGTCGATGCCCAGTGGAAGGACCACCTCCTCACACTCGACCATTTGAAGGAAGGCATCGGCCTGCGCGGCTACGCCCAGAAAGATCCGCTGGTCGAATTCAAGAAGGAAGCCTTCACCCTCTTCGAAGACATGATGGACCGCATCGACACCGAAGCGGCCCGCTTCCTCTTCCTCATGCAGCCCGCGCGTCCGCAGGAAGAAGCCAAGCAGATCGAGCAGCGCCAGCGCCGCCAGCAGCAAAACCTGCAGTTCCAGGCCGGCCCCGCGCAGCAGGAAGCCCCCAAGCCGGTCCGCGCCGGCGCCAAGGTCGGGCGCAACGATCCCTGTCCCTGCGGCTCCGGCAAGAAATACAAGAAGTGCCACGGCGCCGCTGCCTAAGGCGCTCCTTCCCGCCCAGACCTCGTACTAAAACTGTGGGTTTCCGTCACTTTCACATGTAGCGTGCGTCACATCGAAATCCTCCGTTTTAGAGCCAAATGTAGCTCCAATGCAGTGTATAGCCCAAAGGGCGGAGGAGATTCCATGAGAAGGTGGGGGATATTTTTCGCGGCGTTAATACTCTTCGGCGTGAGTGCATCGATCGCTTCGGCACAGGAGGAAACCCCGAAGGTGGAAGTCTTCGGCGGCTACTCGTACGTCCGAGGAAATGCCGGGTTCGGAATTCCGGGTTTCAACATGAACGGCGGCAGCGCATCCGTCTCCTACAATCCGAATGAGTGGCTGGGGTTGGTTGGGGACTTCGGCGGCTACCACACGGGCAATATTGGCGGCTTGCCGGTGGATGCGACCATCTACACCTATTTGTTCGGTCCGAAAATCGCATATCGCGAGGGCCGATGGATACTATTTGGCCAGACCCTCTTTGGCGGTGCACACGCGTCGGCCAGCGCCACCGTACTGGGCCCCTCGGCCAGAGTTCGTCCCCAGGGGCTCGTGCCGCTATTCTATGCATCGGGCTCAACAAATGCGTTTGCCATGGCCGTGGGCGGCGGCTTGGACGCCAACGTGACGGAACATTTCGGCATCCGAGTGGCCCAAGTCGAATACCTAATGACGCGCTTCGGCGTCGTGCACAGTACCGATACTCAGAACAATCTGCGAGTATCGGCTGGCGTCGTATTTCGTTTCTAGACATCACAACGGTGAACAATCGGGCCGGCGGGAAACCGCCGGCCTTTTATTTTTTACCGCCGAACAGTTAGATGTTTAGTAATTGCTGCGCCGCCGGCGCTATTTGTGATAGGCTCTCCCGCAAGTATTTGGGCCCTCTTGTTCCGACTCCTGGGAGAGGTTTGATGGCTGCCACTATCGCCGGCAGTTGCCGGCGGGTCCAATGCGCCAATCCAATCCCGGCCGCTCTGGCCGCCGAACACCTCTGCCTGCACCATTTTCTGGACGAAGCGTTTCTCCGCGCCGATCACACCCTGGAGCTCTGCCGCGACGGCTGCGCCATCAATGCATCCGAACTCGAATGGCTGCTCGCCGACGCGCTGGCCATCGTCAATAATCTCGACGATCGAGCCGCCGAATCCAATATCGAGCTCCGCGACCGCATGCTCGAGTTGCTCCTGATCCTCGCGAATCTCCAGGAGTACGTCGCGCACCACTCCATTCGTATCGAACGCCTGGCCTGATCCGCGTCTTTTCCAACGCGCCGTTCGCGCCCTCGCTATCGGTACTTCCCGGGCACTGGCTCTTTTGCCAAAGCGTTAATACTTTCCGCGCCCAGTCATATTGCTTTTCCACCTTCTCCGATTCAATCTGAGATGGCAATTGCGGCGCCCAGCGTCATGATCGGTGCAGGTCGCCTGAGAGAATTCAGATACATTGAACGATGTCCTCGCAAAACCATCCAGAGTTTGAGTTGCCGTCCCCCGAGGATACGGCTTCTCCCAAAGAACACCAGGAGCACCACGACACGCTGCTGCTGAGCGACGTTCCCGGCCCGTCCGAGCGGGCGCCGAAGGCGCAAGAGTCCTCCGCCGTGTCGGGGGAAAGCGCGCCGACGGACAACCCTCCGCAGTTCCCTACGCTTGATCTGACTCCGCTCTCGCAGCGCTACGAATTGCTGGCGGAAGCGGGGCACGGAAGCATGGGCAACGTCTACAAAGCGCGAGACCGCGAGACCGGAGAAACGGTAGCGCTGAAGCTGCTGAAGCCCGAAATTGCCTCCGACCAGAACATGATGGAACGGTTCAAGAAGGAGCTGCTCTTCGCACGCAAGATCACGCACAAGAATGTTTGCCGCGTGCACGACTTCAATCGCATCGGCGGAGTCGCGTTCACCTCCATGGAATTCGTTGAGGGCGAAAGCCTGCGCTCCATGCTGAGTCGCCCCGGCGGACTGCCGCAGCGCAAGGCGCTCGATCTGGCGTTGCAGATGTGCTCCGGGCTGAAGGAAGCGCACGCGCAAGGCATCGTCCACCGCGACCTGAAGCCCGAAAATGTGATGATCGACGCGCAGGGGAACGCCAAGATCATGGACTTCGGCATCGCGCGTTCGATGGACGCGATGACGCGCCTCACGGGATCGATGGTCGGCACGCCGGCGTACATGGCGCCCGAACAAGTCGGCGGAAAACTGGTGGATTTCCGTACGGATATTTATTCCCTGGGACTGATTCTCTACGAAATGTTCACGGGCCAGCCGGCTTTTCAGGCGGAGAACACCGTGGCCGTCGCTCTGAAGCAAATGCGCGAATCACCCAGACCGCCGCACGAGCTCAGACCGGCGATTCCGTTCACGATTGAGTCCGCGATATTGAAATGTCTGGAAAAGGATCCGGCAATGCGTTTTCAATCGGTCGCGCAACTGGCCGATGCGCTGCGAGCTCCGGCCTCAGGTGCGACGCCGGTGGTCCAAACCGCCAGTCCGGAGCCCGGCGCCAAGAGTTATTCGAGGCCAGGAACGCCTTTCGCGGCTCCTACTCTGCGCGCACCATCCCCGATGTCCTTGCAGAATCCTTACAAACCGTCTCAGCCGGTCATCCCGGGAGTGCCCGCGCCAGCGCCTGAGAAGAAGGAGGTCCCACCGCCGCGGGTTGCTGCGCCGGAAGTTCCGAGCCGAGCGGCTGCGATTCCTCGCGGACTTTGGATCGCCGCAGGCGCACTTGCCGTGCTGATTGTCGGCGGATGGCTGTGGTTCCGGACTCCGGCCTCTAGCTCACAAGCGACGCCGTCCAGCCCGGATGCAGCTCTTGGCGCCGCCCCCTCCAAAAATCAGAAACCTCACCAGCAACTGCCGCTCGCACCTGGAATCGTGGCCACCACGAAGGAATTGACGAAGCCGTGGTCCTCGAAGGCTTTCTTATTCCGCACCGATATTTCCGCCGAGCCGGTTCCCGCGCTGGTCGTGCACCTGCCGAATGGACAGTATTGGGGCATCTCGATGATCGAGCCCTTCGGCACGTGCGAGCTCGAGTACGTCACCAATCCGCGCGTGCTCCAATCCAAATACGGTTTCAGCGCCAATCACCCGATGGTCGGCGACCCATGCACCCACACCGTCTACGATCTGCTTCATTATGACGGCGGCGCCCCCGATGGCGGCTTGGTTCGTGGCGCGATCGTGCATGGAACGGGCGTTCGTCCGCCGATGGCGATCGAGATCGAAGTCCACGGCAAGGAAATCAGCGCCGTGCGCATGGAATAGCGCCGTACCGCGGAACTCGCGCCGCTCGTTCACTCGCCGCATCCCGAGCTCCAACGGATTTTCCGCTCGTCGAAAAAATACGGCCACTGGCCTGCTCGTTTCGAGCGAGCCAGTGGCTCCGATTCACGGAATTAAGTTGCGCTACCGCTAATTCGTTACTTCCTCAACCGCGCGCGCCACCATCACCGGCTGGCTCGTCGCCGGATTCATCAGAATGAATCCGACCACGCGCAGCGGAATCGCTTGCGTTCCGGTCAGGTCTGAAAGCCCGCTCAGGTTAATGAAGATCGTGCCGTTTCCGGTGATCACCGTGAGCGGATTCGGCAGCAGCACGCTGGCCGTGGCGTTGTCGTCCAGCTGGAAGCTTCCCGCGTTGCCCGATTGAATGTTGGTGCTGCCGGGAACCCACGATCCGCCCTGCCCCTGCCGGCGCAGCACCACGCGATGCACCGTCAGCGTCGAGACGCCGTTGCTCGTCGTCAGTTGCCCGCCGATTCCCACGGATTGCCCGGCCGCCAGCTCGGAGTTATTGAACAGGAGGCTCGTCAGCGGATTGCGGATGTTTGCGATCTGGTACTTCTCCGTGCCGTCCAGATTCAACGTCGTGATCTGGCCGTCCTGAATTCCGGCCACGTCCGGCAATTCCGCGCGCACGTACAGATCCGCCTGCGTTGCGGCTCCCGACGGCGGCCTGATGCTGGTAAACAGACCTGCCAGGAGAAATTTGTCGTTGGAGACTACTTCGATCTCGTTCGCGTCGATATCGTGCGTCACCGGATCGAGCTGTCCCGAAACTTCCACGATCGTATTGGTCGTAAACGAGCTGATCGGCTCGTTGGGATCGTCCATCGCCGTGCTGGCGTTGGCCTGCACGGTCCACTGCCGCCCCTTCGGCCCCTGCATCGTAAACGTGTCGTTGCCCGTCACGTCCACCACGCCACCGTGAAAATCATCGATGGAAACCTGCGCGTCGTCCGCCGCCAGCAGCTGCATGTGGAACACGGGGTTCACCGCGCCGGTCACCTGCCCATTCGCGTCCGTCGCCAGCGATTGCCGCAGGTCGAACTCCATGCGCAGGCCCACCAAATCGGCGTCGTTCAACACAGATGGATTCACGAAATTCACCGTCACGCTCGATACGCTCAGCTTTCCATTGATCGTGCTGATCGCCGGCGGGCTCTGCGTCGTGTCGATGTATCCGATCACGGGATTGGCCAGCGTCACCGTCGCGGACGTGTACGTTCCGGTCGGCACCGCGTTTAAATCCAGCAACTGATGCAGCCCGCCCAGTTGCGCGAAATCGACCACCTGGGGCGTACTCAGCACCGGCACGTTCGTGGTGCCGTTCGAAATCGTCACGCCGGTAATCGCGACTTGGCAGGACACCACGCTCGGCAGCGGCGCGTCCGTGCCGACCGTGAACACGGAAGCCTGCCCCGAACCTCCGGTATTGCGTGCGGAAGACGTCCCGCCGCAACTGCAAAGCCCCAGCGCGCCGAGTAAGGCAAGAAGCACACCCGTGGCTCTAAGATTCCTCATGCCCATTCTCCTTGTGGATTGCCGTGAATCTGCCGGCGCTGCGAACCCCTGCTCCGGCTGCTGGGTGTAGAACACAGCCTCCTCGAAAAAGTTGCGGCTCGTATCCCGCGCGCGTCTGCGATAGCTGGCGCGCGATAGCGCGCGCAAATGGCGGCACGATGAATTGCCGGTTGGGGCGGTTCGCGCTAGAGTGTTTCAAACGGGCATGCAGAAGTTCAACGCGCGTGGATCGGTTTATCGGACGTGCCTTGGTGCGTCCATCGCAAAACGAATACGGAGAACGTGAATGAGCGTGCTGGTATGGATTGCGGCGGGCGCGGCTGTGGTTGCGATCGTGGCAGCGGTGGTGTGGGCCGCGGGCGCGGGGCGCCGCGCCGAAGAGCAAATCGCCGCCACGCGCCAAGAGCTGCAGGCCTCGCTCGCCTCGCAGACGCAGGGGATGAGCGCGCAGCTCAATCAGCTGATGCAATCGGTCACGCAGCAGCTCGGGCAAGTGCGCCAGGAATTGCAGTCGGGAGTCGCGTCGAGCGGACAACTAGCGAGCGAGGCGCAACGCGAGGTCGCGCGCCGGCTGCAATCTTCCACCGATGCTCTGGTGCAGATGAGCCAAAAGATCGGCGAAGTGCAGAAGACCAGCCAGGACCTTTCGCAAGCGGCGCAGACGCTGCAATCCGTGCTGGGCGGCGCTAAAACGCGCGGCACCCTGGGCGAAGTCACGCTAGAGCGCTTGCTGCAAGACGCGCTACCGCGCAACGCCTACGAGATGCAGTACCGCTTTGCATCCACGGGCGCGGTAGTCGATGCGATCGTGCGCGGCGGCGAGCGCATGCTCCCCGTGGATTCGAAATTTCCGCTGGAAGCTTATCGCCGGCTGGCGGCCGAAGGAGATTCTGCCCGCCGCGAATTTTCGGTCGCAGTGCGCAAGCACGCAGACTTGATCGCCGAGAAATATATCTTGCCGGAAGAGCACACGCTCGATTACGCCCTGATGTTCGTCCCTTCGGAGGGCGTGTATTACGAACTGCTGCTGACCGAGGACCCGAAATACGGCCTGCTCGACGAGTATTGCCGCAGCAAGCGCGTCTTTCCGGTCTCGCCGAATACTTTCTACGCGTGCCTCAGTGCGATCGCCGTGAGCTTGCAGGGACAGAAGATCGAAGAAAACGCCCGGCATCTGCTGGCGAATCTTGGGGGGCTCAAAAAGCAGCTGGAATCGTTCGGCGAAGTGTACGAAAAGCTCGGAACGCATCTGCGCCACGCGCAGCAGAGCTACGAAGACGCTGACAGCCGCCTGAGCCGCGCGCGCAACTCGGTCGAGCAGATGTCGCAAGGCGCGCTGCCTGAAGGCGCGACGAAAATGCTCGAACCAGCTGCGCGGGAGTAAACGAAATCTGAACTTGCGCGGTCGAGGCCCTCCTCGGCGCGTAGCCATCGCACTGCCCTTGGCAATTGTTCTTGGGGACTTTCCAGTCGAGAATTGCACGCCGAGCGCGGGTGTGCGCGCGGATTGCAGGCAGCACTCTGTGCTGCAGCTAGAGCGCGGAATACGCGGCGGAGAGCAGCGTGCTGAAATCGCCGGGCGCGGCATGGTCGAGGATGCGCGCGATGTCCTGGCGCTCCGACGCCACGTTATGAGGACGGTGCGCCAGCCGGCGCACCAGCTTTTCTATTTTGCGGCGCGCCTCGCGAGAGGCGTACGGCGCGGCGGCCAGCAGGTAGCGGGCGGCGATGGCAGGGTCGGGCAGCGGAACGATCCGCGCACGGAATGAAAAATCGCCGGAGCGCTCGGCTTCCACTTCGATCGAAGCGGAATTATTCGCGCCGCCGCTGGTGCGGACCTGCTGCACGTCTCCGCGCATAAACCGAAGCACATCCGGGCTCGCGTTTTCCACCACGAGATCGAGTTTCGCGGCGGAGCCGTGCACGCGCACCGTGAGTCGTCCCTTTTGATCGGGCTGCAGCGCGGGATGTGGAGCTTCGAACTCGAGCGACACGAGCGTAGTAGAAGCCTCCCAATGCACGCCCGGGGCGTTGACCGAAATCGACGCGCGGCCCGGCGCGGCGGCGGGCGGCGGCAGCACCACGACGCATTCGGGCGATGCCGCGAGCACGAGCGCCGCGTGGCCGTTGATAGCGACGTTGTCGGCGTTGGCGTCGCCTTGCAGGCCCGGTCCGCAGATCCAAAGATTTTTGTTAAGCGACACGACGGGCGGAAGGGTCGCGCTGCTTGATTCGCTCTCGCCAGTGGCCGGATCGATCAGTGCGGCTGCGGTTGTGCCTTCCGCGCGGGCCAGCAGAAACGTCCCCTTGGCCGGCGCGGTGAAATGCGCGCGCCCGGTCCGATCCGTTGTGATGCTTTCGCCGTCGCTGAGATCCACGGAAACGCCGGGTGCGAGCTTGCCCTCCGGCCCGAACACCGCGAGCGTAGCGGGATGCGCGGCCATCAGCTTCGGAGGAAGGACGATCGTCACCGCAGGCGTCGTGAACGGCACGGCCTGCGATTGCGCGGGACGAGGACGCGCCGCGGCGCTGGCAGTTCCGCTCACGATTGATGCCGCGAGCAAAACCGCAATCCACGTCAACCTGGTTCGCCTTGCGCGACGCGCCGCCACGATGCCAACAAGTATAGCGGAAGCGCGCGCACATACCCCCCGCGCGTTCGCGGCGCGCGAAAATCAATCGAGGCGCACGACGAACGTGGTCAGCTGCTCGCTCGCCCGGAGCTGCGCGGCGAGCTGCTGCGCGGCCTGCTCGGTCGGCAGACTCCCTACGTACACGCGGTAGAACAGCCCGTTCGGCGAATCGTACGGAACGATGGTGATCGGCGAATAGCGCGCGGTAAGCCCGGCGCGCAGGCGTTCGGCGTTCGCTTGCACTTGAAACGCGCCCACTTGCACGCCGAAAAAGCCCACCACCGGATTGGGCCCGGAAACCACTTCCAGGCGCACCGGCGCGGTGCCGGGACCGAGCATGCCCAGCGCCTTGGCCGCGGAATACGAAAGGTCGATGACGCGATTGTTCACGAACGGTCCGCGGTCGTTGATGCGCACGTCGATCTGGCGCCCGTTCGCAAGATCGGTCACCTGCACGATCGAGCCGAACGGCAGCGTGCGGTGCGCCGCCGTGAATTGGTACATGTTGTAGATTTCGCCGTCGGAAGTGCGACGGCCGTTGAACGGCGCTCCGTACCACGACGCAATTCCTTGTTCCACATATTGCCCCGGTATCGCGGGCTGGTTTTCAGCGGCCGGCGGCGGCCCCGAGGGCGCGGGAATCTGCGCGCCGGGAGCGGGAGGAGCTTGCGAACTCGGCGGATACGGCATCTGCTGCGGCGCGGGTGCGGGAGCGCGCGTCGTGTACGTCCGATGCGCGCATCCCGCCGCGAGCGAAGAAATCGTCAGAAGAAACACAACGCGGAGCGGAAATAAGCGGCGGGAGGGACACTTCCCGGAAGTACGGGCGATGCATTCGTTCGCGAGGCCTGCGCATCGCGCGGGTGAGGTCACGAAATATCCCGGTTCACGCGGTTGGACACAGTCCGGTATTATAGGAACGCATCCACTTTCTCGCAAGGAAGCGAATTGGCTCTCTCACCGCGCGCCCGATGGAAACTCGAGCAGCTTTCAGAAAAAACTCGGCGCGATCTTCAGCGGCCAGCGGGAAGCGCCGCGGCCGAAAATCTGTCCCGCATGCGGATCGCTCGTGGGCACCACGGCCACGCGATGCCATCAGTGCGGCGCGAGTCTGACCTTTTCGCTCGCCGCGGCCAGCAAATCGCTCGGCCGGCTGCTTCCTGAAACTTCGCCGATCAGCTACGCCATCCTGACGGCCTGCTGCGCAATTTATGTGGCCACGCTGATCGTTACCGTCCGGCTCACCGGTTTCGCCATGCCCAGGGGCGGGCTGATGGGCATCTTCAACCTGGGCGCCATCAATAGCCGCGTGCTCATGCTCGCGGGCGCGTCGCTGCCGCTGGGATACAACTTGGCCCAGCCGTGGCGATTCCTCACCGCCGTGTTCTTGCACGCCAGCATCCTGCATATCGGCTTCAACATGTGGGTGCTGATGGACATCGGGCCGGTGGTCGAGGAGATGTACGGCTCGGCCCGCTATTTCTTCATTTTCGTGGTCACGGGAATCGGCGGCTACGTCCTCAGCAGCTTCTTCGGCAATTTCAGCATTGGCGCATCGGGCGCTCTGCTGGGGTCTCATCGGCGTGCTGCTGGCGATGTCCATGGGCCGGAAAACCGCGGGAATGCAGATGCTGCGCAGCGAAATGATCCGCTGGCTCATCTATATTCTGGTTTTCGGCCTCGTGATGCGCGGCATCGATAACTTCGCGCACGTGGGCGGATTCGTCACCGGATTCATCCTCGGCAAGCTGATGGTCAGCCGTCCGCCCTCTTCCGCCGAAGAGCGCAAGAAAGCCTACGCCATGGGATGGGGCGCCGGCCTTGCCGTGGTCGCGAGTTTCGCGATGGTCGTCCTGGGAATCTTCGCGGCCCGGTAACCCGCGGATCGCGCCGCGCTCTCTACTGCTTGGCCGGAGCTTCCGCGTGCAGCCGCCGCGACACCACGATGCTGTAATGCAGCCCCGAAATGATCACGAACGCCGCCACGATGTAGCTGGAAATCCGCCGCGCAACCCACAGCGTTTCCGGCCGCCAAATCGTCAGCACCAGCACCATCACGATCAGCAGGATTTCGAAAAACGTCGTCGCCTTACCCCAGATGCTCGGGGGAAACGGCCGGTAGCCGACCGTCAGCAGAATCACCGCGCACGCCACCAGCAGCAGCACGTCGCGCCCGAGCACCAGAATCGCCAGCCACCAGCCGATTTTCCCCTTCAGCGCCAGCACGAAATAGGAAGACGAAAGCAGCAGCTTATCGGCGATGGGATCTAGATAGGCGCCGAGCGGCGTGCGTTGATTCAGGTTGCGCGCCAGCAAGCCATCGAGACCGTCGCTCAGGCCGGCCAAGACCAGAATGCCGAGGGCCACCGCGTACCGCTCGTATTTAATCGCAATGATAAAAAACGGGAGAAATGCCAGCCGCACGAAGGTCAGCTGGTTCGGAACTGTCAGGATTCGGCGTTTCATTTTGTCGATCCGGCCCCGGTCCGGCGAGCCGCTCGAAGCGGCTCATCGCTTTCAGGCGAATTGCGCGAGATACTCCACCAGGGAACGGCCCACCTTCTTTTCAAACATGCCAGCCATCGATGGGATCGAGCCATGCGGCTCGTCCAGCGCGAGCCGTTCGATGCGCAGCATCGGGAAAAACAGCGTCGGCAAGCCGATGCGGTCGCCTTCGGGATGCAAAATCTGCCTCACGAAATCGTCGAACGAGCCGAGGTCGATCCCGCGCAGCGTGACGCCTGCACTCGAAACATCGAGAAGTTCGCCCCACACGCGCTCCTTGGGGCTGTGCAAACTCACCACCACGATTGAGTGCGTATCCATTAACACTCCCCGAAGTCTCGCTGCGATCATGCTAACGCACAGAACCGCCCGACGCACGAATTCCGCGCGTCGATGTGACAACTCGCTATCAGACCCCCCCGCGCCTAAACCGACATCGCTTTCAGCTGCGGCGAGACGCGCAGCACGGGCTCCGTCGCCTTCTGCACGCTTTCGGGAGTTGCGCCGGGCGCGACCTCCAGCAGCTCCAGTCCCTGCGGCGTCACTCGGATCACGGCGAGTTCCGTCACGATCAAGTCCACCACTCCGACGCCCGTCAGCGGCAGGGTGCACTGCTTCACGATTTTCGGCTCGCCCTCTTTCGTGGCGTGCTCCATGGCGATGATCACGCGCTTCGTTCCCGCTACCAGGTCCATCGCCCCGCCCATGCCCTTCAGCATTTTGCCGGGAACCGCCCAGTTCGCCAGGTTGCCCTTTTCGTCCACTTGCAACGCGCCGAGAACGCTCACGTCGATATGCCCGCCGCGAATCATGGCAAACGAATCGGCGCTCGAAAAATAGCAGCTGCCGGGAATTTCCGTCACCGGCTCCTTCCCTGCGTTGATCAGATCGGGATCGTCCTCGCCCTCGTAAGGATACGGGCCGATGCCCAGCATCCCGTTTTCCGATTGAAGGATCACGTCGATGCCGGGCGGCAGATAATTCGGGATCAGCGTGGGAATGCCAATGCCGAGATTGACGTAAAAACCATCGCGCATCTCCTGCGCCACGCGACGGGCGATACATTCGCGATTGTCCATTTGCGGCGGCATCGGTGTGGCTCGCCTACTCCTTCCGCTTGCGTTTCGGGCCGGGCTCGGTGGGTTTCACGTAATTCGTGCCCTGAAAAATCGCGTCAACGTAAATTCCCGGCGTGTGAATGGCATCGGGATCGATCTGCCCGAACTCGACCAACTCCTCCACTTCGGCAATCACGTAATCGGCGGCCGTCGCCACGACCGCGTTGAAATTCCGCGCCGTCTTGCGATACACGAGATTGCCCCAGCGGTCGCCTTTCCACGCTTTCACGAAGGCGAAATCGCCGCGCAGCGCGGGAACCAGGATGTGCGGCCGCCCGTTGAACTCGCGCACTTCCAGGCCCTCGGCCACCATCGTCCCGTAGCCGGTCGGCGTGAAAAACGCCGGAATTCCCGCGCCGGCAGCGCGCATGCGCTCGGCCAGAGTGCCCTGCGGATTCAGCTCCATTTCGATTTCGCCGCTGAGCGCCAGCTTCTCGAACGTCTTGTTGCTACCCACGTAGCTGGCGATCAATTTTCTTCACCTGCCGATTGCGGATCAGCAATCCATTTCCGTAATTGTCGGTGCCGGGATTATTCGACACCAGCGTCAGATTCTTGGTGCCCTGACGCACCAGCGCGCCGATCAGATTTTCAGGCACGCCGCAGGAGCCGAACGCGCCCATCAGAATCGTAGCGCCGTCTTTCACGCGGCCAATCACTGCCTCGGCGTTTGCGACGCGCTTGTCCATGTACGGTCCTTGCTGCTAAGAGGATGCTAATCAAAACGAGGTATTTTACTACGATTCCCGGGCCGTCCCGCAGTGGCCTAACCAGCTGAACATTCCGGCATTTCCACTCAAACGGCAACGCGATTCCGGCGCCGCAGCGGCTTCGGATTGGACCGCATGGCCGGGGGGACCCCTACCTACGCGCAAATTCGGCTCGTCTGCGCGCCTTGTGAAGCTTCACACGAGAGTCTTAGGAAGCACCGAGTCGGGAGCAGGGCTGTTTTTTGAGATTCCGGCCTGCTTCCCGCCCGTGATAAGCCTCGCGCGAGCCAGTTCATGGAAGCTAGGGAGTCCGGCGGCTGATGCCGGTGCGTGCTGCGTCTTTGAGCGCGCCGATCAGCCGCGCTACGTTCGCCGCGGCTTCTTTCGCGCTGGTCGCTTTTTCGATTTCGGCCACAATCGCCGAGCCGACCACCGCCGCATCGGCGATTCCGCCGAGAACCGAAACATGCTCCGGCTGCGAAATTCCGAATCCAACCGCCAGCGGCAGCTTCGTGAAGCGCCGCACGCGGCGCGCCAGCGCCGGCAAATCTTCGGGCAGCGCGTCGCGCGTTCCGGTCACGCCTGTCCGCGAAATCAGATACAAAAATCCGCTCGAGCATGCCGCGATTTTCGCGATGCGCTCGTCGGTCGAGGTCGGCGCGGCCAGAAAAATCGTGTCCAGGCCTTGCGCGTGCATCGCCGCGCGATATTCGTCCGCTTCTTCCAGAGTCAAATCCGTGGCCAGCGCGCCGTCCGCGCCCGCCTCCGCCGCGGCCTCCGCAAATTTCTCCACGCCCATCTGCAGGATCGGATTGAAGTAGCTGAACAAAAGCAGCGGCACCTGCGTGCGCGTGCGCAGCCGCCGGACCAGGTCGATCACTCCCGCCAGGGTCGTTCCAGCTCGTAAAGCACGATCACTGGCGCGCTGAATCGTGGGCCCGTCCGCGACCGGATCGCTGAACGGCACGCCCAGCTCGATCACGTCCGCGCCCGCCTCCGCCGCGGCCAGGACGATCTGCTCCGTGGCGTCGAGGGATGGATCGCCCGCCGTTACGTACGCGACCAGCCCGAGCTCGCCGCGCTGCGCTAATTCGCGAAAGCGCCGGCTGATTCGGCTGTCGCCGGTGGATTTTGTGGCCGATTCCTGAGTCTTCCGGGCGGCTGCGGGTTTCGGAATGGCAGTATCAGACATAGCGCGAAAGGGTTTCCATATCTTTGTCGCCGCGTCCCGAGAGATTGACGATGACGAGTTCGCTTTTCTTCATTTTGGGCGCGCGCTTAATCAATTCGGCCACGGCGTGCGACGATTCCAGCGCGGGAATGATTCCCTCGATCCGCGCGAGCGATTTCGCCGCGTTGATCGCGTCTTCATCGGTGACCGCCGTGTATTCGGCGCGGCCGATATCCGCCAGCCACGCGTGCTCGGGACCCACCGCCGGATAATCAAGCCCCGCGGAAATCGAATGCGTGGCGGCGATTTGGCCGTCGCTGGTCTGCAGCACGTAGCTGTACGTGCCCTGCAGCACGCCCGGCCGCGCGCCCGTAAATCCGCGCGCGGTCGCGAGCCGCGCCGCATGGTCTCCGAGCGTGTGCCCGCGCCCGCCCGCTTCGACGCCCACCATTTTCACCGCCCCATCCGCCAGAAACGCGTTGAAAAGCCCGATCGCGTTCGACCCGCCGCCCACGCAGGCGAACAGCCAATCGGGCAGCCGGTTTTCCTTCTTCAAAATTTGCTCGCGCGCCTCTTCGCCGATCACCTTGTGAAAATCGCGCACGATCTGCGGATACGGATGCGCGCCCAGCACCGAGCCGAGCAGGTAATGCGACGTGCGCACGTTGGTCACCCAATCGCGCATCGCCTCGTTGATGGCGTCTTTCAGCGTGCGGCTGCCCGCGTCCACGCCGATCACTTCGGCGCCCAGCAAGCGCATGCGATTCACGTTGAGCCGCTGCCGGTCCATGTCCTCCGTGCCCATGTACACGGTGCACGCGAGCCCCAGCCGCGCCGCCACCGTCGCCGTGGCCACTCCGTGCTGCCCCGCGCCAGTCTCCGCGATCACGCGCTTTTTGCCCATGCGCACGGCGAGCAGCCCCTGCCCCAGGCAGTTGTTGATCTTGTGCGCGCCGGTGTGCAGCAGGTCTTCGCGCTTGATGTAAATGCGCGCGCCACCCAGATGCGCGGTCAGGCGCTCCGCGAATTGCAGCGGCGTGGGACGCCCGGCGAAATCGTGCAGCAGCGTGTCGAGCTCCGCGTGAAATTTCGGATCGGCGCACGCTTCCGCGTAGACGCGCTCGAGCTCTTCCAGCGGCGCCACTAGCGTTTCCGGCACGTAGCGGCCGCCGTACGGGCCGTAGCGTCCGCGAATATCGGGCACAGATTCCAAAATCGACGGTGCGATCGTACTCATGATGCTTTCCTTTGTGCGTCTTGCACGGCACGTGCAAAAGCCTTCAGCCGCGCGGGATCTTTCTTCCCGGGCTTCGCTTCCACTCCACTAGAAACGTCCACCGCATACGGCTCGGCGATGCGAATCGCGTCGCCTACGTTTTCGGGCGCGAGGCCGCCCGCCACGAAAATCTTTCCATACAGCTTCGCGCGGCGCGCCAGTTTCCAGTCGAACGTTTTCCCCGTCCCTCCGCGCAGCCGCCGGTCGAAGCCGTCGAGCAGCAGGGCGCTGGCGCGGCGGAAGCGCGAAATTTGCGCCGCCCGAAAAGGCTGTTTCACGCGCACCGCTTTGATCACCGGCAGCACGCGCTGCAAATGCGCCACCGTCTCCGGCGTCTCATCGCCGTGCAGTTGCAGGTAATCGAGGCCCACGCTGCGTGCAATTTCGAGCGTCTTTTCTTCCGGCTGGTTCACGAAAACTCCGACCGCCGACACTCTCTTCGGCAATCGTTGCACGATGCGGCGCGCTTTTGCCGGCGCGATGTACCGCGGGCTCCCCGGATAAAAATTGAAGCCCAAAAAATCCGCTCCGCTTTCGATGGCGCGCCGCGCGTCAGCCCAGTTCGTGATCCCGCAAATTTTCACTCTCACTCGGCGCATCTCCGGTCGCTTCAAACCGCCTGCCCGTTCGCCCCGCCATTTGCGGCGATGGCCCCAAGCAACGCTCGCAGCGGCGCGCCGGGATCGGAAGCGCTCATCAGAAGCTCGCCGATCAGAAAAGCGTCGAATCCCGCGCCGCGCAGCCGTGCCAGATCGCCGTGCGACCGCAGCCCCGATTCGCTCACGGCGATGCAATCATCCGGAATCGATTCGATCAATTCCAGCGAAGTTTCGATGCGCACCGTGAAGTCTCTCAGGTCGCGATTGTTCACGCCGATGATGCGCGCTCCCGCCGGAATCGCGCGATCCAGCTCGGCGCGCGAGTGCACTTCCACAAGCGGCTCCATTTTCAGCCCGCGGCCGAGCTCCAGCAGTTCGCGCAACAGCTCATCGCCTAAAATAGCCACGATCAGCAAAAACGCATCCGCTCCTGCCGCGCGCGCCTCCCACACCTGCCATGGATCGACGATAAAATCCTTGCGCAGCACCGGAATCTGCGTCACCTTGCGCGCCGATTTCAGATCGGCCAGCGAGCCGAGGAAAAACTCCTCTTCGGTCAGAACCGAGAGCGCTGCGGCTCCGGCGCGCTCCATCAGCGGAGCGAGATCGGCCGGCGCGTAGTCCGGACGAATCAGCCCGCGCGAAGGCGAAGCTTTTTTCAGCTCGGCGATCACGTTGAATGCGTCTCGCGTCAAAGCCGCGGAAAAATCGCGCGGCGGCCCGGCTTTTTCCGCCGCCAGCTTCAGCGCCACGTCCGGCAGCACGCGCTTGCGGTGCGCGACGGATTCCCGCCGCTTTTCGACAATACGGTCGAGGATGTTCTGCTCGCGTGAAATGGTTTCCATGTGCGAAAGCGCCGGTCTGTTCGCCCCGGCACACTGATTTTACCCCGAAGCGGCCAACATCAACGGCAAGGATCAGCGGAATCTCCATGCTAACCGCCCGTTCGCTGGGAGTCAATTTGGCCCCTGCAGTCCGCGCATTCGCCCAGCCACGAACGAAACCAGCGTCGCGGCGAGAGCGCGGCGCGCCCTCCTTGGGTTGCGCAATCGGCTTCGTCACTTCGTCGGCTGGTTCGGCGCCCTGAACGGCAGCTTCAGCGCACGCACGATGTCGGGCCAAAACTCGCGCAGCACGTCGAACCCCGCGTCGTTAGCGATATCAATCGCGCCGCCTCTTGCGTACGGGCCCACTCCGTGCTGGCGATACCCGTGATAGGTGCTGCCGAGTGCGACGGTCGTCGCCGTTCCCAGCCATTCGGTGTAGTTAAACATCGGCGCGCCGTTCTCGCCGTGCGCGATCACCACGTGGCCGATGGCGTGCACGACGCGCCGGAACGCCCCTCCTCGCCCCAGCCGGTAATAGCGCGGGTCCTGCGAAAACACCGTCGGGTACACAAGGTCCTTGAAAAACGCGTTCGACGCCTGGTCCGCCAGATTGGCGCCGAACCGCTTGGCATACCCGCCGAATTCCTGGCCGTACCGCGGATCGCTGTTCTGCGCCTGGCCGATTCCGGCGTTGAATCCCGCGGAAATAAACGTTACCGGGTTCGTGAAGTCCCTCACGAACAGGTCGGCTTTTTCCTTCGTCGTCAGCGTGCACAACACGGCGCCGGGCTTGTACACCGCCCCGTGAACCGACCGCACCTCCAGCTTTTGTCCGAAAAAACCCACGACCTTCGCGAGTGGGCCCTGATAATCCGCCCAGCGCACCAGTGGCGCGGGTTGAATGCAGGGCGCGGGAGGAACCGGAGACGTCGGTATGGTGGGAAGCGTTTGCGGAAGCGGAGGAAGGGGAGTTCTAGGAGCAGCGCTCGGCTCTTGCGCAAAGGCTGCGCCGCTACCAAGAAGCGCTACCGCCAATGTAACTTTTAACCCGATACGAGCTGCGCGGCCGATTCTGCTACCCGCCCCGCGCAAACTCGTCGCCATGCGTGACTGTTTCGGGATATGCGCCCGCACCCAGTTCATAGAGGTCCAGCCCCTGGCGCTCGCCTTCCGCGGCCACGCGCTGGGGCACGAAACGATTCAGAAGCCAGTTCGAGCCATACGCCAACGGGAAAACAAAACCGATCAGCGTGGCGATTCCGATCAACTGCGCCAGCCATTGGCCGCTGTGTCCAGCTACCATATCGCGGGCGGATTCGAATGCGCCCGCTGGAACTCGCGCGAAAATCGCAACGGAAAGAAGCCCCCACAGGCCGTTCAGCGCGAACGCCGCAATGGACCCGCCCGGATCGTCCACCGAAAGATGCAACTCCAGCCACTCCACCGATAGCGCCACCAAGGCCCCGGCCACGACGCCGATGGCCACGGAGGCGAGCGGCGCAACGAACGCGCACCCCGCGCTGCTCGCAACCAGCCCGCCGGTCCAGCCGTTGGCCGTCAGCGACGCGTCCGGCCTTCCAAAACGCACGCCCGTCGTCACCGCTGCCGTCAGCGCCGCCGCCGCGGCGCAAAGCGTAGTGTTGACCACGATCAGCACCACGCGTCCCGGCGGCACGCCGAAGTAAAGCATCGCTCCCGCGGAGTTCAGCCCCCACCAGCCCAGCAGCGCCAGCACGCAGCCGAATAAAACGAAAATCGCGTTGTGCCCGGGAATGGCGCTGGGCATTCCGTCCATCGTGTACTTCCCCTGCCGCGGCCCCAGAATCCATGCGATGGCCAGCGCCGAAAATCCGCCGACCGTGGCGATCGCCCCGGACCCGCCCGCGTCGATGAAGCCGCAGCCCAGTCCATAATTTCCGCCCAGTTGCGCCAGCCATCCGCCACCCCAGGCCCAGTGCGCGAAAATCGGAAACGCCAAACCCGCCACGAGCACGGTCGAAAGGCACGCGGCGTTGAGCCGCCAGCGATCCGCTCCGCTGCCAAGAGGAATCAGCGCCGCGATTCCCACACTCATCATTCCCAGCAGCGCCGCCAGCGAAGCGGGAGAGCCATCGAGCGGAAGATGCCGCAGCAAAAGCGGGCCGCTCGCCAGCCAACTCCAGCTCTTTCCGCCCATCGTCACGGAGTGCGCTGGCAAGCCGGCGAAACCCTGCCACGACTGGCCCCAAATGAAATAAACCAGCACCGCCACGGAGAAAACGCACAGCGAAGTCATCATCGAATGCGCCGCGCTGCGCAGCCGGCCCAGGCCGGTATTCATCAGCGCCAGTCCCGCGGCTGCAAGCGGAACCAGGCAAATGAACACGAGACACAGCATCGACGCGGCAATGGAGAAGACGGGACCACCCTCGGCGCCGGGCATCAGCGGATTTCACCCGGCGAAAGCAAATGTGCGCGAGCCACCAGTGCGAACCCAAGGATTTCGACCGCAATTCCGGCGGTGACGAACGCGGCGCGAACCGCGGCTGATGGCAGCAGCACCATGGCCGCCAGCACGATCAGCCAGCCGGCCAGCAGCAACAAAAATCCCAAGGGCTTCATCCGGGGGCCTCAAATACGGCAAATGGCTGGCGTAAGCCTAGCATCCGCTCGCGACGCCCTCCAGTCCATTTTTTACCTGCATACATGGAGAGCTCGTCGCGGCGGACCGCTCGCATACAATCCGCCGCTTCGCCGGCTACGGCAGCGTGCCGCTGCCCCCAGCCAAGCCCTACTGCGAGCCCAGCGGCGGCATCACCGTCACGCTGACCGGCTGCTCCAGCTGAAAGTCGAGCCGCGTCTCCGACGCGATTTTCACCTGCTGCCCGTGCGTGGCGCCCTGATACACTCCGCCGCCCGCCGCGCCCACGCCCGCGCCGATGGCCGCTCCCTTGCCTCCTCCAGCGATGGCTCCGATCAGCGTGCCGAGAACGGCGCCGACGCCCACTTTCTTGGCAGTGTCCTTGCCGCGAGACGCGCCGCTCAAGCTGTAAGTGCTGCTCACCAGCGGATACGACTGCCCCTGAAATTCCAGTTTCACCAGTTCCAGGCGAAGCTCGCTCTTTCCGGTCATGCGGCCCGCGGAACTCGCGCTCACCAGCCGCACGTACACATCGGCGCCTTTGGGGACGGCCACGCGGTCACCCACCACCAGCGGAGCATCGAGCGATGCATGAAAGATTTCGCCGGGCTGGTTCACCGACGAATCCACGCCGTCGATCATGCGGATCGTGATCGTGGTGCCCGCCGCAATCTGCATCTGCTGCGGCTGCGGGGGAGGCGGCGGAGCGGGAGCGTCCGGCACCGGAGGCGATGCCACCGGCACCCCCGCTGCTTGTGCCGCTGCTTCATCAGTCGGCTCGGTCGGCGGCGGATTCGAATCCATCGCCGTTTCGGTGTTTTCATCCTGCGAACGAACTTTCTTGCTGCGCTCGCGGTGCTCTTTCTCGCGCTCGTGCTTGCGCGAACGCTCGGCCTTGGCTACCGAAACAGGCTTCGGCGGCGGTGGCGGCGCTGGCGAGGGAACCGGCGCAGGCGCAGCAAGCGCCTGATCCACCGAAATTGTGTCGTTCACGCGAACCACTCCGGCGGTCTGCGAGGCGATTTTGTACGCATCGAGGTGCGCGGCGTCGTTGGGCACGCTGCCGCTCAGCGTCACTTCGCCGTTGCTCGCGGTCACCTGGACGTTCGCGTCTTTCAGCTGCGGATCGGAAAACATCTGCGCCTTGATATTCGTGACCAGCGCCGCGTCGTTCGCCTTGTGCGAGCATCCGGCGACCAGCGCGATGGCGAGCGCGGCGAGCGCAATGATCGATCTCTGGCGCATCGAATTTCTCCTTGTTGATTTTCGCGCCACCCGCCCGAGGCGATGGCCCATATTCGGCGAGTTTGCGGTTTCCAGTCTACTACGATGCAATCCCGAGGGTTGACGCTGTCCGGCCCGGAATCGCGGCGCCGCTCGCTCGCTCCCCAAGGGTTCCCGCGCGCCGCCCCCTCGGCGCGGCGTCCATCGGAACGTTTATATATGAGACACATCACACATGCGCGTGACGTAAGTCACAGAGCCACTTTTGGATACCCTTTACGCTGGCTGCGGATGTCGGGTGGGTACTGCATTTTAAATCCTCATCGACTTAGCCGGCGCACCTCGCCGATGACGCACGGGCGCTTGTGCCTGCGCATCGCAGCGATGCCGCGGATGCACTTGGTTCGCGGCTGCGCATCGAAAAAGGAGACTGATCGCAATGAAGACACCACGGAGCGGGCCAGGATTCGGCCTGCGTTCTGCAATCGGAATTTTCTTCGCCATCGCACTTGGCGCGTTTTTGTGCGTTCCTTCCGCGAGCGCCGTACCCAGCTTCTCGCGCCAGACGGGCTTTCCCTGCAGTTCCTGCCACACCACGCCGCCGGAACTCACTCCGCTTGGAAGAATGTTCAAGCTCAGCGGCTATACTCTTTCCGGCACCGGCATGCGCAAGATCGAGCGAAAGCGCCAGGGCAAGGAAACCGGTCTGGAATTGCTCGCTTCTCTGCCTCTCTCCGTGTTCTTTGAGACATCCTTCACCTCCACCAACGGGGCGCAGCCCGGAATGCAGAATGGCAGCTTCGAATTCCCGCAGGACGTCTCCTTGTTCCTTGCCGGTGAATGGTCCACCCACGTGGGCAGCTTCGTGCAGTTCACCTACGATGCGCAGGACGATCACTTCTCGTGGGATAACACCGACGTCCGGTACGCCAATTCCACAAAAGTGCTCGGCAAGGATCTGATCTACGGCGTCTCGCTCAACAATAATCCGACGCTGGAAGATCTCTGGAATTCCACCCCGGCGTTCGGCTTCCCGTTCGTCGCTGACGATTTTGCTCCCACGCCCGGCGCCGCAGCCGTGATCGACAATACCCTGGGGCAGGACGTCGCCGGCGTCGGCGCCTATGGCATGTGGGATAATCACCTCTACCTCGCCGCCACCATGTACCGGTCCGATCACATCGGCGCGGGGCAGCCCTTTGATGGGGCCGGTTATCCGATCAACATTCAGGGCGTGGCGCCGTATTGGCGTGTCGCGCTGCAAGACACTCGGGGCAACAATTATCTCGAAGTCGGCAGCTACGGCATGCACGTGAAGTCCACTCCCAATTTCGTCACTGCAGCCCTCAGCGATGGTTACGACAGCTACACGGATGTGGCCGCAGACTTTCAGTACGACCGCACCATCCCGCAGCTTCAGAACGATGTCGTCTCGGTCCGCGGCACGTTCATCCATGAAAACTCGGCCCTGAACGGAACCTGGAACCAGGAGGGCGCCGATTTCATCGCTCATCACCTCAACACCTGGCAGGCCAACGTCGAGTATCATCGCGGCAACCGCTACTCGGGAGCGTTCGGCTGGTTCACCACCACCGGCACTCCCGATGCTACTCTCTTCGGCGCCGGGACGGCCATCACCGGCAGCGCCACGGGCAGCCCCAATAGCGACGGCTACATCGTGAACCTATCCTGGTGGCCGGCGCAGAATATCGACCTGGCCGCGCAGTATACCGGATACCTGAAGTTCAACGGAGCCAGCACGAATTACGATGGCTTTGGCCGCAAAGCCTCGGACAACAACACCACGTACTTGCTGGCGCGCTTCCTCTTCTGATGGATAGCTCACGAAAGGCGCTGGTGTTGCGAGAACGACAGAACGCAAAATCTACATTTTCAAGATCCGGAGGCTTTTCTATGAATCGCAAGCACTCAAGATTTGGCAAGTGTTCGGCCCTCGGAGCGGCGCTCGTTGCCCTCCTGCTGGGCGTCGCTGGGGCTCGCGCTGCCAAGGCGAATTCGCCCGCAGCGGCTCGCGCTGCCGCTCAGAATCCCGGCGTCATCAGCGGCATCGTGTATTTCAAGGGCACCCCTCCCAAGCGCGGAGTGCTCGATATGTCCGGCGATCCGGTTTGCGCCGGAGAGCATAGCGAGCCCGTTCTCGCTCCGGACGGCAAAGTCAATGGGAACAGCACCCTTCCGAACGTGTTTCTCTACATCGAAAGCGTTCCGGGGAGTTTTTCCACGCCGCCTCCGGCCACTCTCGAACAAGCCGGCTGCATGTATAAACCTCACGTGCTCGGCGTAATGGTGGGCCAACAATTGTTCATCGTCTCCAAGGACCCCACCACGCACAACGTTCATTTCATGTCCAAAATCAACAGAGCATGGAACGAGACGCAGCTTCCCGGCTCTCCGCCGCTGATCCACAAATTCACCCATCCCGAGGTCATGATTCCGATCCACTGCAATCATCACCCGTGGATGAGCGCATTCCTCGGCGTCACCAGCAATCCTTTTTTTACGGTCACGGGCAGCGATGGAACCTTTTCCATTAAGGGACTGCCTCCGGGCGAGTACACGATCCATGCCTGGACGGCCACCTTTGGCACGCAGGAACAGAAGGTCACCGTCCGCGCCGGCGAATCGGCCGAAGCCAACTTCACCTTCAAATAGACCTTCGTACTGAGGCGGCGCCGTAGGCGCCGCGTCTCAGCTCGAAACCGGCGCCGGTCCTGGCATTCAAACGTACCCCGTTTGCCAGGGCCGGCGCTTCGTTTTTCCCGGCAGCGCCAATCTCCCGATTGGCCATTTGCTTCTTCCGCCGCGGCGCGATTCAAATGTGTAGCGATGTGAGCGAATGCCGGCGCTTTGTTTTCAACGAGTTGCATCGTTTTCTACTCGAACGTGTAGCGATTTGATTTCGGCGTTTTGGACGCTCTGGGCAGGTGGCGTTTCGTCACTATCGCGCTCGGGATTTTCGGAGACGATCTGGTCCCTTTTCACTCGCGCAAGCTGCCGACGTGGAGCAATCCATTCGCCGTCATCGTTGATGCGGGCGAAGAGTTCGATGGCGCGGACGATGGACAATGCATCGGGCTCGACCTCGGAGGCTTTTTCGATGATGCGCGCGAGAGCGCCACGAAGGCCGCGATTGCGGCGGGCGAACAAGCCGACGGCGTGGGCGTGTCGATACAGGGCGGCGCGTCCTGGAAGTTGATACTCGGCGGTGATGGACGAGATGCAGTCCCAATCGAGGAGTGCTTGCTCGATTTCGGCGCGCTGGGGATGGCGGCAAACGCTGCATTTTCGGGAGTGGTAGGAAAGCTCGGGCTCGCGGCGCGGAGAGACGGGCTGGCGGTGTTGCGAGGACGGGGCTTGCTGCGGCATGTTGTCGATTCCTCCTGTGTTCCCCAAATTCCTTCCGGATTCGCTGCTGCTTGCGCGGGCCGCCGAAAGGCGCAGCGGCGCCGACGGCTTGCCTTTGACAAGCCATCAAGCAAACGTAGCAATGCCAGGCGAGATTTCGCTACTGTCCTTAGGTACAAATTTGGTACAGGTCCAGTTGACCTGTACCTCGCTGGAAGAGCGATCGGAAGGTAGGCGTATGCTCGGGCTCAGGTGCATACTTCCCCAGATCTAATTCCTGGGCTTACTGCCACAACTTGGCGACGAGAGCAGACCAGAAGCCAGCGCAAAGGATGACGATTCCGGCGAGTAGATAGACGGGCCATCCCTGGTGTCCGCCATGCTGCTCGTCTTCGGCTATGAGATAACAGGACAGAGCGAGGGCGGGGTCCGAGTCATCGGAGAAGCCGATGGGAACCAGTGCCGGCGGGGCACAAATCGCGCCACGCGCGGACATTTTACTCCGCGAATGGGAAGATGCCATCGGCGAGAGAAAACATTTGGTGGGAGGCGAGGCGGGTGGAAACGAGGCGTGGGGCGTGCTAGTGTCCTGAGTTGCAAATTCTGGAGTCCTCAGGTGCTGAGGAGGGCGCGTGAGGCCCCCGAAGCCGACACCTCAGCGGCTAAAGCCGCATTCTATTTACGGCGGTTACGGCACGACTTCAGAGTCTGTGTCGCAACTTGTCGAGGTTTGCACTTGAAAGCGGAGAGGAGATGTTGGAGAAGAGGGCAGAGGAGAACAGCGATGCCCTTTCAAGAGTACAGCCCGGAGCAAGCAGCTCTGTTGCCGGTGCATGTGCGCGATGTGCTGAGCGAGAAGCATCTGGTGTTTCTGATCAGCGCGGTGGTGGAGAAGCAGGATCTGCGCGGGTGGGAGGCGGCCTACAGCGACGAGGGGCAGCGCCCGTATCATCCGGCGCTGCTGCTGAAGGTGTTGCTGTATGCCTTCGCCTTGGGGGTGCGGGGATCGCGGAAGATCGAGCAGCGCATCAAGGAAGATTTGGGGTTTCGCTATTTGGCCGGAGGGGCGGAGCCGGATCACAAGACCATCTGCGAGTTTCTGCGGCGACACGGGCGGCGGGTGAACGACCTGTTCACGGCGGTGCTGGAGCAGGTGCAGAGAGCGGGGCTGGGAAAGCTGGGAGTGGTGGCGCTGGACTCGACGCGGGTGAAAGCGAACGCCTCGCGCAACCGGGTGATGAGCGCAGCGGGATTGCGGGTCGAGCGAGCGCGCAAGCGGCGGCAGGTACGGCAGTGGCAGCGCGAACTGGCAGCTATCGATGGGGATGAAAATCCGGGCGGGCTGGTGGCCGAGCTGGAACGAGTGCAGCAGCGGCTGGCCGAGATTCCCGGCCAGTTGCAGGAGCTGCGCAAGAGCGGACAGAAGCGGCTCTCACGCACCGATCGAGACAGTCGCTTCTTGCACAGCCGCGAGGGATTTGTGCTGGGCTACACGGCGGAAGCGGCGGTGAGTGAAGACGGAATGATCGTGGCCGCACGCGTGACGCAGGCGGCCAACGATCACGCCAGCCTGATGCCGCTGGTGGACGAGGCCGAGCGGCGCTGCGGGCAGCGCCCGCAGAAGGTGCTGGCGAACGCGGGATTTTATTCGAACCAGAATGTGGAAGCGATGGAAGAGCGAGGCGTGGACTTATACGTTCCCGACTCGGTGCTGGCGCACGAGATGAAGCAAGGCCAGCGGGTGCGCGGAGCGATGCGCATCTCGCATGCGGGACTGAAACGGATGCGGCAGCGGTTGCGCTCACCGGCCGGACGAAAGTTGTACGCGCGGCGGAAGGGGTTGATCGAACCGGTTTTCGGCACGCTGAAAGAGCATCGCGGAATGCGCCGGTTTTATCGGCGCGGATTGGCGGGCGTGAACGCCGAGTTCTTGCTGATGGCTTTGGCCTTCAACTTGACCCGGCTGCACGGAATGCAGCAACGGTAAGCCCCAGAAATCAGGCCACCGTGTTGCGCCGCACGCTTCACCGTACCGAAGGCCGGTCAATTTCGGCGCAAGGCCGAGTCGCGACACAGACTCTGAAGCCGTGCCCTGACACGAAAAAGCAAGGAGCGCAGAACAATGACCTGGGGCAAGCGCCGGGCAATCATCGTCACCTTCGTGGTTCTTTTCATCGCGGCGATCATTTGGGCGGCGCTCAGGCCGCGGCATCTGATCGGCAAATCCGTCCTGGTGATGGACGTGAACGGCGACATCGAAGATCAAAGCCCGCTGAGCGTGCTGGCTACGCTCACCGGCAACGGCCCCACGGTGCTGCACACGTACATCGACGCGCTGGACGCGGCGCGCACCGATCCGCACATTTCCGGGCTGGTGGTGCGCATCGGGCCGCTGAACACCGGCTGGGCGAAGGTGGAGGAATTACGCCAGCACCTGCTGGAATTCCGCACCAGCGGCAAGCCGAACATCTGCTACCTGGGATACGACGGCATCGGCAACCCCGAATACTATCTGGCCAGCGCGTGTTCGCAGGTGTGGCTGGTCCCCACCGACCCGGTGAGCATCACCGGGATGATGGCGCAGGCGCTTTTTTTGCGCGGCACGCTGGACAAGCTGAAAATCGTGCCGGAGGTCTATCACATCGCGGAGTTCAAGACCGCGTACAACACTTACACGGAGAAGAAGTTCACACCCGCGCACCGGGAGGAAGTGGAATCGGTGCTGACCGGCGTCTACGACCAGTACGTGACGGACGCCGCCGAATCGCGGCACATGGGCCGCGCGAGATTCGAGTCGCTGGTGGCCGGCGGCCCGTTCAATGGAAGCCAAGCCGTCCGGGACGGGCTGGTGGACCGGCTCGGCTATTGGGATCAGGTGCAGAGTTACTTCAAAGGCCGTCCCGGGGGCTGGAATCCCATTTCGCTCGACCGCTACAGCAACTATCTGCGCGGATCGAGCGGCCCGCGCATCGCCGTGGTGTACGCCACGGGCGAGATCGTTTCCGGCGATTCCGGCACGAGCCCGACGAGCGGCACGGTGATGGGTGGAGACACGATCGCCGCAGCGCTGCGCCGCGCGCGCAACGACGATAACGTTCGCGCCATCGTGCTGCGCGTCGATTCGGGCGGTGGGTCGGTGGTGGCGAGCGAAGTGATTCGCCGCGAAGTGGAGCTGGCCGAGGAGCGAAAGCCGGTGGTCGTGTCGATGAGCGATCTGGCCGCGTCGGGCGGCTATTGGATTTCCGTCCCAGCGGCGAAAATCGTGGCCGAGCCGAATACGGAGACCGGGTCGATCGGGGTGCTGGCCGGAAAGATGAATCTTTCCGGGCTGTACAGCATGCTCGGCCTAAGCACCGACTCTGTAGCCACCAGCGACAACGCAACGCTATTTTCCGACCAGCAGAATTTCACGCCGGCGCAGCAAGCCTACATCCAGAAATCGCTAGAGGAAACGTACGCGACATTCACCCAGACGGTCGCCGCCGACCGGCACATGACCGTGGACGCGATCGACAAAATCGCCAAAGGGCGCGTGTGGACCGGCGCGCAGGCCAAGCAACTCGGCCTAGTCGATTACCTGGGCGGGCTCGATCGCGCGATTGGTGTGGCCAAGCAACTCGCCAACATTCCGGCGAGCCAATCCGTCAGCATCTTGCGGCTGCCGCGTCCGAAGAGCCTGCTCGACCAGCTGCTCAACTTGGAAGAGAACCAGATGAGCGGGAGGACGCCATCGCTCGCGTCCGTGCTGCAGCGCATCGTCGGCAACATGGCGCTGGTCCAGGCGCGCGTGCCGTACGTGCTGCACATTCGGTAGGTATGGGGCGCTAGGCGCGACGGGCGGCGGCGCGGCGGTCCCATGAATGGCGGAGCGCTGCGCGCTGCAACGGCGGCCGAGTTTCGCTATACTTCAATCAAAGAGGCGCGGTACCCAAGTGGTAAGGGAGAGGTCTGCAAAACCTTTACGCGTGAGTTCGATTCTCACCCGCGCCTCCAGTTCTTACTCTGCATGAAATTCAGGACTTTCCGGCTGTTTCGGCAGCTATGAGTTGCGCGCAGGCTGCGATTTCTTAGTCGAGGGTGCGGGCTGCGGTGGCGTCGATGGCGGGAGTGGCGTTGGCGCCCTGTAGTTCGACTTGGTGCGTGTGGTGCATGGGGATGCGCGCTTCCTCGAAGGCAAGCTTGATGCGGCGGCGGAGCTCGCGCGAGACCTCGTCCTTGCGATTCAGGACGGTACGCACCTGCAGGCGCAGCACGGTGCCATCGAGCGCGAGCGATTCGACGCCCAGAACGCGCGGGCCATCGACGAGAGCAGGCGACCAATCGGGATCGTTGCGGAAGTCGCCGCAAATTTTTTCGAGAGTGGCGAGCGCGCGGCCGACGAGTTCGCTCGACGGCACGGTGACGTCGATGAAGGCCTGCGACCAATCGCGGCTCAGATTGGCCACCTGGCCGATCAGCGAATTGGGAATAGTGACGATGGCGCCGGCGGCGTTGCGCAGGACGGTGCGGCGCAGCGTGAGATATTCGACGCGGCCGGTTTCGCCATTGACCTGGATCGTGTCTCCGACCACGTACTGATCCTCCAGCACGATGAAGAAGCCGTTGATGAAATCCTTCACCAGGTTCTGCGCGCCGAAACCGAAGGCCAAGCTGGCGACGGCCGCAGCGGCCGCCACGGGCGTGATGTTGAAGCCGAACTCGGGCAGCGCCATCAAAATGGCGACGGCGAGAATGAGGGCCACAAAAACGCTGTAGACCACGCCAGCCATGGTGCGCGTCTGCTGCTCGCGCATCTGGGCCACGCGCGTGGGCGATTTCGCCACTTGCACCATGCGCTTCGTGACGGCTTTCAGGATGCGGACGAGAATCAGCGCGATGATGAAGATCACCAGGATGCGGAGCCCGCGCGTCCCGGCGTCCATAATCCAGAGCCTGACTGATTGGGTCATGAAATTCACTGACGGGAAATTAGAGTATAACACCGGGCGAAAGCCGAGGCCGATGTGCGGTCGCGGTGGCGGATACGTTAACGGGAGTCCGCGGGGCGTCGAGCGATGCGCGCGGGGAAATCTGCGATGGGCGCCTCGAAACCGGCGCGCGCGGGCCGCATGGCCAGAGCTGGCGAAAAGTAATACAATGGCTGAGCTGCAAGCAGTCCGAAGTGCGCCCGTAGCTCAGATGGATAGAGCGTGTGCCTCCGGAGCACAAGGTCGGGGGTTCGAATCCCTCCGGGCGCGCCATTTTTGCGGGGGGTCCGGACCGGAGAGATGGGTTACAGAACGTACCGGTCACATGGGTAACAGTTTTGGACCGAATGGATTTTCGAGCGGTTCGAGCATTCGCGTCTCCAGGTCGAAGTATCCCAAATCATAATCCATAAAGCTAACCAGCCAGATGTCGTCGTGAACTTCTTTGATGCCGACGGCCTGACCGGCGAAGACCGTGCTGAAGTTGATCTTTTTGCAACCCAGGCAGAGGCGGCCGCAGTTGGTCACGACAAGAGTCTTGTCATGCAGGGGGTAGTCCAGATCCGGCAGCCCCTTATAGATACGGGTGGAGGGCTGGTAGACCTCGGCCGGACATTTCATCTCCAGTGCTTCATGCGGGCGTTGATTGTTGAAGACCTCGACAAAGTGATCGAACTTTGCCTGCTGCTGTAGGAAGTTGGAAGCCGCCGGTTTGGTGGCTTCTTTCTTCAAAGTCAGATGCATGCGCTCGTGACGTCCGTTCTGCTGCGGATGACCCGGCTTGATCCGCTCAATGCCGATACCGAGCCTGAGCCACCAGACGGCTAGCTTACTCAAGTTGAACAGCGCATGCGCCGAAGCGAACGGCACACCGTTGTCGCTGCGAATGCTGGCGGGCAGGCCGCGCTCCTTGAAAAGCCTTTCAAACACGGCAAAAGCAAAATCTTCCCGGGTAGAGGAAAGAGCTTCGCAGCAGAGCAAGTAGCGGCTAGCATGATCGGTGACGGTCAGCGGGTAGCAATACTGACGGTTGCCTAGCAGGAACTCGCCTTTGTAATCGGTGCACCACAACTGGTTGGGAGTCTGGCCCAGCGACAGAGCCGTTCCTTGGACGCGATGCCGCAAGCGTCCGCGGCGCTCGACCAGCCCATGGCGATCGAGCACCGCATGGATGGTGCTTTTGGCCGGGATGGGAATCCCGGAAAACCTGCGGATCAGTCGCTCGCGAATTTTGCGAGCACCCCAGGTGGGGTGCTCGTGTTTCACATTCAGGATATAGTTTTCCACCTGAAATGGAAGTTGGTGAGCGTAGCGGTAGGGCCGCCGACTCCTGTCGGTCAGACCTTGCACACCGCACTCCTGATAGCGATCGAAGATCTTATAGCCGGTCTTGCGAGAGATGCCGAACTCCCGGCAAAGTTCGCTCATTGGCTCTCCGGCTAATCGGCGAGCCACAAATTGCAGTCGTTCGTCCATCACCGAACACTCCTTCCAAGGCATCACTCCCTCCCAAATGGGAGGAACTGTAACCTATGTGTCCGGTACAAACTGTCACCTATGTCTCAGGTCGCTCACGGATCCGCAGACACGAAGCTCCTGCGCTCGATAGAGCGCGACGGCAAAGGCCCCACGCTCGGAAACCGAGCGGTGGGGCACCCACAACAACATACTGTGGCGTGACGTGTCGCGATGGTATTATGCCTCGCGAAATGTTCACGAGAAGCTGGACGCGAAGAGCCTGGGCCACCCGCCCGAAGGAGACGAAAGACGATGCAGAAATCAACCGTCTGGCCTCGACGCATTCACGAGTGTGTTTTTTCCCTGAATCTCGCCTGGTTAGCCACGTGGACCCAAGCAACATCTAAGTCGATATTCTTTTGGCGGCATGACTTGCCGTTCGTCCATTATCTGTATCTGCATAGTGGTGTCTTCGAACCAGAATGGGTGATCGACCAGATCATATGGTCTGTTTGCCTTGCCGTTTTGCTTTTTGGTCTTATGCAATTCTTAAGGCGGCCTTGGCGGATAAGTCCCGTGCTGCAAATCCCCGCTGGAGCAATTGCCGTGGCGGGTTTTCCACTCCTTGCCTTATACAAACCAATTTTGTTTTTTCGAAACCCAAGGTTGACAAATGCAGGACTGACTTGGCCACTGCTTTTCGAGATTGCGGCGGCAGTGGCTTGCGCCTGCCTCTACTACTTAAGAAAATGGCCGCTTCCGAGCGCGGCCGGCGTTTTGCTGCTCGTCATGCATTTTGGTCTGTGGACATGGCTAACCGGAACCCATGTAAGTCTTATCTTTACAGCACGTCAGTACAGTTCTATAGGAATTGCCTTCTGGACATCGACGTTGTTCTATTGGGGCTGTCCGGTCTTCGGGTTCCTTGCGAGCTTGGCATGGGGATTCTATGTAAGATTCGTGGTTCACCATGCCCCGATACGCTCAGGATCGGCCCCGGACACTCCGATCCCGGTGGGTAGCTGAAAATAGAGCGGGACCAAAGTTACACATCCATCTGCACAGATCGGTGGGTAAGAACAGTATTCAGGACCCGAAGTCGCAGTCGGCATCAGCACTGAACGGCGGATTAAGTTACCGTGTGAACGATGAGATCGCAGAGACGCTACCCGCGAGCGTTCTGAAATCGTCCCCTAGCAGGGTGCTGCAAAACTCCGTGTTTGGAGCTGTGATTGCAGTTTAGTTTGCACGAAGCTTGAACGCCGCAATTTGTGCGGCGATTCTCTGAAAAACAGGAGCACTTCGTGCGCGGAAATCCCAAATTGCAGAATCCGATGTTTTTCGTGGCCAACACGGAAGAGCGGCTGCCAAAAGATCATCCTCTGCGCGCGATCAAGCGCCGTGCCGACGAGGTGCTGAAGCAGATGCAGCGCGTGTTCGATGCGGCGTACAGCGAAACGGGGCGTCCGGGGATTCCGCCGGAGGCGCTGCTGAAGGCGCTGTTGCTGCAAGCGCTGTACTCGATTCCCTCGGAGCGGCGTCTGGTGGACGCCATCAACTGGAACTTGCTGTACCGCTGGTTCTGCGATCTGGACGCGGACCAAGCGGTGTGGGATGCCACGGCGTTCACCCACAATCGCGAGCGCTTCGAGCGGCACGGGCTGGTGCAGAAGTTTTTTGAACGCGTGGTGGCCAGCGCGCTGGTCGAGCAGTACGCCTCGAACGATCACTTCACCGTGGACGGGACGCTGATCCAGTCCTGGGCCTCGCTGAAAAGTTTTCGTCCCAAGGAAGAGCCGGTGAACAAGCCGCCCGCCCAAGACGGCAGCAATCCTTCGGTGGATTTTCGCGGCGAGAAGCGCCGCAATGAAACGCATCAGTCTACGACCGATCCCGAGGCGCGGTTGGCGCGGAAGAGCAAGGGCATGGCGGCGCTGCTCTGCCACAGCGGGCACGCCTTGATGGAGAACCGGCATGGGCTGTGCTTGGACATCGCCATCGCCGTGGCTGACGGGCACGCCGAGCGAGACACGGCGGAAAAGCTGTTGCGGCGCTTGGCGCGGCGGCACGGCATCAAGCCCAAGACCGTGGGTGCCGACCGCGGATTCGAGGCGGGCGAGTTTTTGCGCACGCTGGAAGAAGACCTGCACGTCACGCCGCACGTGCCGCTCACCGCGGAGCGCGTGATCAGCCAAGGTCCCGCAGGAGACGCGCGCCGCCGCATGCTGCGGCGGATGAAGACCCAGGGATATGCGCTGAGTCAGCGAGCACGAAAGAAGATCGAGCAGATGTTCGGCTGGATGAAGCAAGCTGGCGGGCTGCGCAAAGTGCGTCACGTGGGCCGCTGGAAGATTCAGCAGGTAGCCTACCTGTGGGCTGCAGCGTTCAACCTGCTGCGCTTGGCCCATCTGGAGGCCGCTACATAGACAGGATCGAGAGCAGGGCGCAGTGCCGAAAGACAAAATGCGACTGCGAGAAGTTTTACACGGCCCCCTGCTCGCCTGCCACTTTGCCCTGAACTCCGTCCTCATCTCGAAAATCATCCGTTTTGCAGCACCCTGCTAGGGCGCGCCATCTCACTTTTGCGACTCCTTTTCAACGACTTGTAAAACTATCCTTCCGGCAGTTTCGAACTTCGACGTTCACGACAAGCCAGAGCAGGCGGCGCCAGTTCGACTCGTTGCGCTGCAGGAGTTGACGACATAACTGTGTCCTCCGGCGTCCCCTTGTTTCGCTCTCCGCGTAGCGACTCTCAACCAACTTTGCAGGCGCAACGGCGCGATCCCAACGCTCGGGACCGGGCTGAACAGCTCAGGCAACCCGATCGTAACGACGATGCAGCCTAGCGAGCAGCCGGTAAGAAACGACGGGATCGTCGACACGGAGCGAGTTCCAGCCTTCGAAGGTACGGCTCATCCGACCGTATGTACGGATTGCGGTTCAATCTTATAGATGACCCGCACTTCGCCCGGCCCCCGGTAAGGGTAGCGATCCTGGCCGATATATTTCTTCGCCAGCTTGTCGATGTGCTCGTCCGCGCCATTTTCGGTGATCTCCGTCACGCGCCCACGAATCGAAAGGTGGCGATAGGGATTGTCAGGATCAAGGATGTCGATGCCGACCCTAGAGTCGCGACGCATATTGCGGTCTTTGACTCTACCTTCCGCGCTGTTGATCACGATATACCGGCCATCGTAGTCGACCCACACGGGCGAAACGTGCGGACTCCCGCCCGGCATGAGAGTAGCCAACTGCGCGAAAGCTTTTTTCTGAAACAGATCGAGGAACCTCTCGGGGATAGTTGCCATCCTGGACCTCGCAAAATCAACCCCACTGTACACTAGCCGCTAGACGACCCGTACGGCTGATCTCGGGAGGGGCTGGAGAAGAAATTGCAATCCTTGGCAGCATGGCAGCCGAAGGCCGCACTTGGGAATAAATCCCGCCGCTAATTCCGGTGAGTGGAGTCGAGAACCGCGGTACGTCGTAAACCCATACGTAGGCAGCTAGAAATGATGCAGCCGTCGCGACACCTGACATCAAATTCGATGTGGCCATCTATCAAACGGATTCATTCGATTGATCAGCGTAGAGCGCTTACCAAAGGCCAACACCACTCATGCCTCTGGGAATTCATCAGCGCGATTCCCCAGGGCTCCGTGCTCTTCTTTGGGACTATTTCAGTTGCACCGGTTTGAATGTCGCCTTCTTGATGCCCAGGATCGCCAGAGCTTCCTTCTCGCTCCTAACCACATGCAGGTTTTGGCGCCTTTCCTGCCCTTCTATTTCAAACATCCGTGCCATGCCGAAAATGTCCGGTGATGTCGCGATAAAGATGCGGGGATGGTCCGGGTTCGGAAACGCCGATGGCGATTTTGCTAGCTGACGGATCGTGGCGGGAGACACGTCAAACGATGTCACAGCCGTCAAGTCAAGGATCCCGGCGACCGGATTGGTCTGCGCGACGCGATCCTTGGAGTCATTGTAAGACTGTAGGAGTTCTTCGTCCGTGATGCGTCCCTCCAGCCGGTACCGAAGAATTCGGTGAACGGAATCGAACTCGACGTGATAGGACATGTGCGACCTCTCCCAAGCTGGGGATGATAAATCAGGAACGAATCGAGTGAAGCTCAAAGCACGCTCCAAAGTACCAGACTGGTAACTGAAGTTCGCGTTGAAAATCCGCGAGCGAGAGGCAGACTCTCCATAGAATCACGCCTGAATCGGGCGGTCTGAAGTTCGCTTAGAATAGGAGCCAAGGTGTTTTCGTCGCACCCGCGCTTCAGGGCACGGATCCAAGGGCCACCCGAGATCATTTTTGACCTGGTTGCGGACCTGCCGAACTACGGGCTTTGCCGGCGGGCGCTTCGGCAGACGCGGTGCCATCGACCAGCCCGACGAAAACGCTTGCGAAGAACCGCCGTCCTGTGAGTGAATACAGCGCGTATGGCTGCACCCTTTCATCGGCGTTACCGCACTTCCGGCTTCACTTGAATGCCCTCCTTCTAGCGACCGTCGGCCGTTCCGCTGATCGCACGTAATCACGTTCATCCTTTTAAAGGAGGGATTGTCCATTGTTGCGTATGAGTTTGAAGTTTCCGTTCGTACTCATAGCGTTTTGGGGTTGCTGCGCGGCCGTTCCCGCCACTAACGGACCGACTGGCGAGTGGTCTGGTCGATGGGCCGAGGCTTGATAATGCAGCCGCCGCAGGACGACGGGCCGCTGAACGCGATGATCGAAATGCGCGGAAATGGACGGCAAGACGTACACCCGCTGGACACGCAAACTCACGTACAAGCAGATTTCGCAATAAAGCTGCCGCGGATCAATGCATGAAAGGGCGCAAATGGTAACCGAGTCTTGGGACGCGGGAGATATGGGCTGCGGTGAACTCCTGGTCCATCTGGCTGGACGCGTGCGCGCGCTGGAGCCCGGCCAGATTTTCGAACTTCGGGCCCGGGATCCCGGCGCCGTGGAGGACATTCCCGCATGGTGCCGGCTGACCGGCCATATGCTGGAATTCGCGCAGCATCCCGTTTATCGCATCCGCCGTAGAAACAACTGAGCGATTCAATTCACGAGGAGGCAAACATGGCTGGGAGTTTTTGCGTCAGCATCACGCATTCCAAGAACGACACGGACAAAGCCACGGTTGGGTTCGTGGTGGCCAATGCGGCCGTCGCTTCGGACAAGGACACGATGGTGTTCCTAAGCACCGAAGGAGTCCGGCTCGCGCAGAAGGGATTTGCCGACGACATCCACGAATCGGGATTCGCGCCGCTGAAGGAATTGATGGACAATTTCGTGAAGGCCGGCGGCAAAATCTACGTGTGCTCGCCGTGCTTTAAGAAGCGCGGGCTGGCCGAGGACAAGCTGATCGCCGGAGTGACGATCGTGGGCGGCGCGAAGCTGGTGGAATTTCTCGGTGCCGGGAGCCCGTGCGTATCGTATTGATGGGCGCGTAACACTCATCCGAAGGGAACGAAGTTGATGGCCGAACCGGAAATCGTTCCGGACGCCACCTGCGATGGCGGCGACCTGGATTGCGGCAGCGGGCTTCTGCTGATCATCCGCAATTCGATGTCGCCGCTGCCGCCGGGCGGAGTGCTAGAAGTGCGCAGCCACGAAATCAGCGTGCGCGAGGACTTGCCTGCGTGGTGCCGCATGGTGGGGCACGATCTGCTGGCCACGCGCGCGGGCGAGGCCGGGTCGACCAGCTATTTCGTTCGCAAGAAATCGGAAGACGTGGTGCTGCGGCAGGACCTGGAGCAGGCGCGGAACGTGGTGTGGCGGGCGCGCATCCGCGGCGGCGGAGGAATGGAAGCGCAAGTTTTCGTGCGCAATCATTCGTTTGCCGTGGGACAGCCGGCGAGCTTCGACACGGCCGATCGCGCCATCAGCGCCGTGGAGTATCTGATCGGCTCGCTGGGCGCGTGCATTGCGGTGGGCTTTCAGTGGCGCGCCTCGCAGCGCGGCATTCAGATTCACAACCTCGAAGTATCGTTGCAGGCGCGCTCGGCAGATGTGCTTGTGTATCTCGGATTGCAAGAGGAAGGAAATCCGGGACTCGGCGGCGTGCGTGCGACGGTGTACGTGGATGCCGACGCCGAGCCGGAAATTCTCGAAGAATTGCTGGCGGAAACGCTGCGGCGTTCGCCGGTGACGCAAACATTCCAGCGCGCGGTGGCGGTGACCGCAGAACTGCGCAAGGCCTAAACCATGAGACCAAACGTTTTGTATCCCGTGACCGTTGTAGGCAGCTGGCCGAGGCCCGCGTGGCTGCTGGACGCCATGAAGCGGCGGTCCCCTTCTCTTGCCGAGCTGCAGGACCAGGCCACGCTTCTGGCGATCAAATACCAGGAAGACGCCGGAGTCGATATCGTCTCCGATGGCGAGCAGCGGCGTGACAATTTCTACTCGTTCATCGCGGATCGACTGGAAGGCATCCGGCTGATGACGCTCGCCGAGCTGCTCGACTATGTGGAGGACAAGGCCGCCTTCGAAGACCTGCTCAACGCGCTCGACGTGCCGGCCTTCGCCATTAAGAATCCGGTGGTGGTCGGAAAAGTGCGGCGCCGGAAGCCGCTCGTGCTTGATGATTTTCGTTTTCTGCGGCAGCACACGGCGAGGGCGACGAAGGTAACGCTTCCGGGGCCGTATCTCTTGGCTCGCTCCACGTGGGTGAAGGGGCTTTCCGAATCGGTCTACCCGGATGCGGACACTCTCGGAGACGATATCGTGGCGGTGCTGCGCGAAGAACTTCGCGAGATCACGGATGCCGGCGCGGACATGGTGCAATTCGACGAGCCGGTGCTTTCGGAGCTATTGCTCGCCGGGCGCTCCGCCACGCGGACGTTCATGTGCGCGGCGCTGGCCGCGAGTTCCAGTCCCGAAGGCGAACTTGAGCGGGCCGTCAGCCTGATGAATCGAGTGGTCGAAGGGACCCACGGGCCAATTCTGGGCGTGCACGTCTGCCGCGGGAACTGGAGCCGCAAAGAAGACGTGCTGCTCGCGGGACCTTACGACGGGCTGATTCCCTACCTCAATCGCATGAAGCTCGACCAATTCGTGCTGGAATACGCGACTTCGCGTGCAGGAGCGCCTGCCGCGCTCGCCGCGCTGAATCCACAGGCGCAGGTGGGGTACGGCGCTGTGAACCCGCGGACCGCCGAGGTGGAAGACCCGGCGTCGATTGTGCGGCGCGTGAGAGAACTCGCGAAGTTCGTTGCGCCCGAGCACATCTTTCTGAATCCTGACTGCGGCTTCGGCACGTTTGCGGAAAGGCCGGTGGCAGACGCGCCCACGGCATTCGCCAAGCTCGTTACGTTGACGGCCGCCGCGCAGATTCTGCGCCGAAATTGATCTAGGACAGCAGATTTTTACGATATGCCGCTTTTGCGCCACCAAACGTTTGCCAGTTGCGGGGCCAGAACGCTCATGCAGGGCTTTCCTTCAGATCCCGACACGACTGGCGGCTGCCGCGCACAACTCACGCCGTGCGCGGAATCAGCTACCGCTGGGGCTATTGTGAGATGTTGAGTGCCTCTTTGACCTTGGACTCCAGGACTGGAACATCGCTCGGCTTGTATCCGCTCTGGTAGAAGAGCACCTCACCGTGCGGGCCGAGCAGATATTCGGTCGGCGTGGTGGTCAAGCGGTAATGATCCTGGAGCCAGTCCTGAGACGCTCCGATGAGGATCGGCACGGTGAAATGGAGCTCCGCCTGCCATTTCGGAATGAGCTTGTTCTCTCCGGGCAGCACGTTGATCCACACGGCGGAAAGGCCCTGGTCCTTGTACTTGTCGTACATGCTCTGCATTTGGGGCAAAGCCGCAGCGCAGAATGGGCAGCGCGGATAGAAGAAGCTCACAAGGGTGGCTTTGTTTTCGAAGTCCTCGAGAGTTTTGCGCGTGCCGTCCACCGTCTTGAGCTTGAACGGCTTGAATGTTTCGGGAGCGTTCGCTTTTCCAGCAGCCGGGAAAGGCAGCATGGCGTAAACGCACGCAAGTAGTACCGCAGCGGCGAAAATCTTCGCACCCGACGCCCTGCGCGCGAGATTTTTCACCCGATTTGATCGCGATTCATAAATCAACATAACGCCTCCTAAGACAATTGCTTACCGCATTCGATTCTCGCGCGGCCCGAGCCAGCGATTTGCACCCGGGCCACGCGAGATATCCGTTGTTTGAATCTGGCAAGCAGCCGGGATACCGGCTATTTGCTGTCGTCCGAAGATCCGCCTCCATTGCCACGGAAGTTAAAACTGACGCTCACAAGCAACATCGTATGCGTGAAGTCCGAATTGCGCGTGTAGCCCAGAGAAGACTCCACGTTTTGTGCAGTTCGGATTGGGATGCTGACGCTGTACGTCGCCAGCTTGGTGTCGTAGTTCAAGCCCGGCTCGATCGTGAACAGATAGCCGGGCTGCCGGAAGCCGACCGTGGGCCCAAACACGTTGTGCACCGGCACGCCCTGAAGCCGCCCGGCAAACAGCGCCGACAGCCGCGGCAATATGGGAATATGAAGCGGCACCGCAACCCCGGCATGAACCAGATACGAGTCGGGCGTCGAGTTGTAGCGCACGTTCGCCGGCAAGGCCGTTGGTCCATTCGGATTGATGGCTGCCGCAAGGGCCAGAGTGTGATTTTCGCCACGGAGGCTGAAGAGATAGCTTCCGGTCCCAAAGATAGCGAACTTCGAGAATTGCTTGAATCCATCCAGGCCCAGCTGAATGCCCCAAGCTCCGCTACCCATTTGCGCGGCGGTGTCCACGGGGCGGTCCCTCAGATCTTGACCCAAGGAGTTGGGGAACGGCCACTGGTAGTTGGCATTCCCGGTGGGCATTCTCACTCCCAGGTCGAACGCGATGTTTTGATCCGTGTGCCTGGTGCAGTTGAAGAGCCAATAGCGGCCCGACACGGTTATATCGTTGAGCCCGCGCGCGGTGTCTTCGTACCGAGTGCCCGCTAGAACGGTGCTCCAGTGGTAGTTGAGCGTTACCGGCGCGTCCACACTGATAGAAAACTGGTGTGTGACGCCATAACTCGCGTTTAGGTCCAGCGCCGTCGATCCTTCGATCACCTCGGTATTGGCAGCCGAGAGGTCGGACCGCAGCTTGGTCCCGGTGAACTCTTCGTTGGTGGAGAATTGCGAAAGCGACGCATTCACCTGCCATCCACCCTTCGGCAAATACGGCCCTACTTGCGCGCCAATCACGGGCGCGACATTGCGCGTCAGGATTCAACCCTGCGCCAACGAGCGCTGCGGAGTCAGCAGGACCAAGCCTCCCGCCAACGACACCAACACGAACACTGCCCGGATAAACCTCACGGAGTCCTCCTGCGTACACGACCATCCGGCCGGGAGCAAATGCGTCTCAGATTTTGGATTTAACGACGACGAACCGGCGGCGTGGGAGCTAGGCTCAAGTGAAGCCGGTGGTGAGAGAGGTATTCCGCATGGTTATCAACGACCGGCAAAAAGCTACACTACATCGCTTGGAAGTGTCAACAACAATGGAGAACAGCAAAAGCCGCACAATCGGCCGGGCACGCGACGAAATCAAGGTACGACGCGGCGGCACGGATGCGGGGCGCGGAATCAACATATTCGGCCGCGCCCCGCCGGGAAGGCTATTTCTTGCCGGGAGCGAGAACCTTGTGCGGAAAAAGCAGCCTCACGTGGCTCTGTTCGACGCGCACGCTGAGTGGGAACAGGCGGCCGGGCCTCGAATTGGACGGCGGTTCCAACGTGAGCAGGTACTGATGGCGGAGCATGGTGTCCAACTGATCGAGAAACGGCTTGAAGGAAACGGGCGTTGAGACTCCCTGAAAAAACGCGTCGCCGCCGCTTTCACTGGTGATCTGGCCCAGGTTTCCCTGCGCGATCATGCCGAAAAAGCTGAGGCCAAGCCGGAGCGGGCCCGCGTAAATGCTGTCCACGTGGACGCCGAATTTCTGGACGTTCTGAACGGCGGCATCGAAATAGGGGTCCTGAATGCCCGGTTCGAGCAGGTCCATTCCGCTGGTAATAACCAGGACTTCGCGGCGAGGCGCGGCCGGGCTGCCCGGCCACCTCTTGGCGATTTCGCTCAGCGAGAGATAAATGCTCGGCGATGTGCCGGCCCGTCGCCCGAAGGTCAGGCGCAATTTTTTGGCGACTTCTGCATGGTCGGTGCTGAATTTCGCGGCGGTCGTGTAGTCGCCGTGCTGGGCGTAAAAGATACCGACTTCGGTGTCGCCGGGCTGCTGCTCAATGAAATTTTTCAAGTCCTTGAACTGCAGGCCGATGGCTCTGGGGCTGACAGCGTCGTCGATCAGAATCGCGAGCTGCAACTGGCCGTGATCGCCGGTTGCCGGCTCCCATCCAGTGATGTTGAGTTTGGTCTTCGCGGAGTAGGCGCTGACGTCCTGCTTGGTGATGGCGGGAGGCGCGCTGTAATCGGGACCGAGCGCGGTGACAACGGTGGTGACTGCAGAGTTCGAAGAACTACTCTGCGGGCGGCCAAAAGCTGGAAGTGCCAGCAGAATGGCAGCTGCAAGAACGAGCACATGCGGAACGGTGCGGTGGCGTCTGAACATGTAAGTGCCCTCCTTCATACAGGATGCAAAGTGGGTATGGGGAGATGCATCCGCGTGCGGCATGCGGACGGTAGTGATTTAGGCCTTCACCAGGACCTTGCCAACGTGAAAGGCACAGCAAATTTGGGAGTCCGATCCGCAGAGCGCTCCCGCGAGTGAGATCCGGTGACGCCTCCCAAGCTTTGATTACGCCTTTGGCGCGGGCGGCTCGTAGAATTCGACGAACGCGCCAACATCCGGATCGCGGAAGAGCGCGACGCGATAGCCGGTGGACATGGTGACGATGCCATCGGACACCATTTGAATTCCCGCGCCCTTCAGGCGCACGACGAAGTCGTCGATGTCCGACACCTCCATTCCCACGCAGCCTACGCCGATGTCGGTGATCTTGTAAGGCTGCACGGGCCGGCTGCGATTCTCATACTGGATCAGCTCGAAGCGCATGAGCGCGTCGCGATCATCGGCCAAGGGAAGCATGGTGTTGATGATGCGCATCACGTTGCCGTGACCGCCGACGGCAGAATCCAGAAAATCGCCGGCGATCCAGTTGCCGGTCGGGGGGATCTGCGCGCCGAGCAATGCTCCGTAGAATCCTTCGGCTTTGTCCAAATTCACGACGACGAGGCCGATGTGATTGAAGCCCGGCACATTGGCCGGGCGCGCGGGACGTCCATCGGCTCCAGGAACCGCGGGACTCGCGCCGGCGATTTCCACGTCCATGCCGTCGGGATCGGTGATGTAGGCGATCGTGCCCTTCGTTTGCCCGGGTGCAGCAATCAATTTGCCGCCCCAGGTTTCGGACCGGAGCATGTGGTTGGCTTTCAGGCTGGCCCAAAGCGCGTCGGCATCGGGAACGGTAAGGTCGATGTGCGTTTGCGCGGGATACCAGGGCTTGCCGCGCGCCGCGTCTCGCCGGGGAATGCCGCGGAACTGGCGAAGATAGAGCGTGAACGGCTTGTGCTCGCCGAGGTTGCTATCGATTTGCATCTTGGCCATGCGCGACTCGACGCCTTTAATCCCGTAGATCCGGTTGAACACTTTGTCGACGTGCCATGCGGGATTCACGCCGGGAATTTCCGTGAAGCCGAGCAGCTTGTAGAATTTCACGGAATTTTCGAGATTCGAGACCATGCGAGCTTCAAAGCCGACGCCGAGCACGTGGCCCTTGCTCATGTTGATGAACGACGGCAGCGCTGGGGCTGGCCTTTGCGCGCGCGCCACCAGCGCAGATGCGAATAGCAGCGCGCAGGCGGCTGAGCACACGGCAGCGCGGCGCGAAAAAGATGAACGAAGTCTCTTGGAATGGTTCACGGCAAGACCTCCCTTTGTTACGCGGCGTCCGGACCAATCGGCAAGCCAGAATGCACTCCGCGCACGATTGGCGGAATCCCCGCCGACAGCGCACGCTAGGCTGCGCTTCAGACCACTCACACCCGAACGGTGGTACGGATGTAGCACGCTTCAGAATTGGTGTCCAGAATTTTGGACTGCGGAAACTGCGGCAGAATCACCGCGAAGAGATCGCTCGCAAATTTGATTGCGCTGGTCGGCTCGCTTGAGCGAAGGCTTGGGCGAGGAGGTCAGACCATGAAATTCACCGAATTGGTTGCGGATTGAGACGCTCCCGCGGCATTGGAATCAAGCGACGGCAACGGCTGGCCGAGGCTTTGCTCCAAGGTGGAAAAGGCGGACTGAGCGGCGGAAAGGTTTCCCGCTTGCAGAGCTTGCGCGAGCGTGCTGAATTCCTGCGCCAGCGTATTTGCTGCGCCGGATTGCGCGCCGGCGATCGAGAAGTGATGATGGTGCTGGAGAATTTGAGCGGTGCGCTGGCGGACAGTTTGCTCGATTGTGGCGAAATCCTGGCGTGCGGAGGACAAATTGCCGGATTGCAGGTCCTGGCCGAGTTGCTGAAACTCCGTTTGGGCCGCCGAGCTGGCGTTCGGATTGGCCGCGCTGCTGCTTTGCGTCGAGTGCGCGCCCAAGAGATCCAAAAGGCCGCCCGCCAGAATTCCAGTCAATGACATGTCTCACCTCCCAGCGCGAATTTCCAGGCCGAGCCAATTTGCACTGCGCGGCTGACGATGCACGCGCGCTGCCACAGCCACTAGACGTCTCTGAATTGCCGGCTGATTGGAACGACAGGAGTTGGCGAGGCCATTCGGAATGGCTCAGAGCGTGGCGCCGGCAATGGCGGCAAGACGATCCATCTCACGCGAGTGAAGACCGGCAAAAATTGCCGAGCGGTTGGGTGCGTTTCCGGTTTAATTCTGGGAGGTCGCGTTCAACGTGCCGTGCACGACGCTTTCACTGCTTTCGCGGCGAACGGACACGAGCAGAGTCCAAGCACCTTCGCGCGGCAAATTCACTGTGCCGGCTTCGAGCAGTTTCAGGCTCGAAGCTTCGGCCGTGGCTGGGATGGCGGCAAGCGTGTCGCCGACGGAGTTGGCGCTCTGCACGGTGAGGCTTACGGGTGCGTCCAGAATCGGTTCTCCGGTATTGCGATCCTGCACGAGCACGGAGACGTCGCACGGCCCGGCGGGGAGCGGGTCGGGCGCGGTGAACACGCTGATGCGAAACGGCCCGGAATTTTGCTGCATGCGGACCACGTCGCCATCCATGTCGATGGAGCTGGGAGCGAGATAGCCGTAGGCCAGCGCGGCGAGAGGAAGAATCAGCGTAAGCGCGGGAAGCATCACGCGGCGGAAGCGCGATTCGGGCAGGCGCGAGCCGCGACGGGCGGGCGCGCGCAGGTGGCGCTGCGGCGAAAGTAGCTTGGCCAACAGCACCAACGCAGGAATCACGAAACCAAATCCGCCGACGAACCACATCACCACGCCCGCGAGAACCTGATCGTTTACGGCGGTCATCGAGCCGATGCGCGGAATCGTCAGATAGGCTGAGTACAGGACGCGCCCGGAGAAAACCAGAAACGCGGAGATCACGCTGTTCACAAAATCGGCGAGAATCAGATACACCGGTACAGTCCAGCGGGGCCAATGCGTTCGGCTGGGCCACGGCTGCACCACGGGCCACCAAAACAGGATCGAAGTGAAGAGAAACGAGGCGTGCTCGACCTCGTGCCAACCGTCGGAACGCAGCGCCAAATCATATGGCCCCGGCAAATGCCAGGCGGCCAGCGAAACCGAGAACACCACCCAGCAAAAGGCCGGGTGAAAGATGGTTCGGCCGAAGCGCACCACCGGCGGCCAGCGGAGAAACGGCCCCACGACTTTGCGCGCGACCGGGCGCGGCAAACCGCGCAATAGCGGAATCATCGGATTGCCGAGAAGCACCAACGGCGGGACGGCCATCATGAGGATCATGTGCTGCACCATGTGGTCGGTGAGCGAGAAGGCGTCCAGCGCGTCGATTGGAGAGGCGAGCGCTACTTGCAGCGCGGCGATTCCTCCGAGAAACGACAGCAGCCGCCACGCGGGGAACCGGCTAGGAATCACGCGACGAAGCCCGAGCCACCCGCGCACGTACAAAAGAGCGGAGAGCAGATCGAGCGCCGTGACCCAGGGCGGAAACGACCACGATGCGAGAATGGCCTGTTGCGGAGACAGCATCATCTGTTTCTACAAGTAGTTTTACAAGCGCGCGGACCGGAATTCCGGCGGGCGTTTGCGCCTAATATCGGCAGAACGGGCGTTGGTCAGTTGTGCGGATTTTCGTCGCCCATCATGCCGGGCGATTCAACGCCGGCGCGCACAGAAAACGGATATTGCCACGTGGGCACGCGCACCTGGCGCACGACGACCAATCCGGCGACCAGTCCGAACGCGATCTGCGACGCGAGGAACCACAGCCAGTCGATATGCTGGTTGAGTACCGGATCGACGATGTTCAAGATGCTGTGAAGCAGACCGGTCCAAACCAGGGGCGCAAAAAGGCCGCCGAGCAAGATGGGACGCTTTGGCAGCATGGGCAGAAGCGTGCCGTAAAGAAGCCCTACCAGAACGCAGGTGGTGACGTGCAGGACGATCGCGACGAGCAGCAAGTCGAGGTGGAACGCTTCCATTTCTTTCGCGCCGACCTCGATGTGCTCATAGACGACGGCGCCGAGCAGGTTAATCGGATACCAGATGCTGCGATAACTCACGATCCCGTAAAACATGGCCATCAAGGCCATGGCCACGCCCCCGGCGAGTCCACCTTTAATTCCGGCGGAGATCGGATAAATTTCCAGCGGCAGCCGTGCACGGGTCAACCCCTGGGGTGCAGCCATACGGGCGACTTTCCGGCGCGAGCTGACGATCACAATTTCGCTTGGCACTGCGGCGACGGGGCTATGGCGTTCGTGCGGCAGAACCTGCCGGAACCAGCCAACGCACGCTGCGATCGCAAGTACTGCGCCCGCGACGCTGACGTATTCGCTCGAAATCAGGCCTCCGACGATCAGCGTGACACCGACGGCTAGCAGAACCGGCCAGGGAGTCGGCGACGGCAGGTGCACCTGTCCCGGCGGGTTGCCGGACGGCGCTGTATTCGAATGCGAGTTCATATTGCCCTCATGGCGCAGCGCGAATCCGCCCGCGCAGACGCTTGGCGATTGTTCGAAGTCACCATCATCGCCCCAAGCCGTAAACCACAGTAAAAACCACAACCCAGATAGCGTCCACAAAGTGCCAGTACATGGCGAGGACTTCGCAGCGCTCATGGTGCTCCTGCTTCACTTTGCCGAAAAGCGCCAGGATCATCACGGTGGTTAGCGCGATCAAGCCGACGGCCACGTGCGAGGCGTGCAGGCCAACGAGCGAATAAAAAGTGGTGCCGAAAAGATTCGTGCTAATGGTGAAATTTTCCTGGTAGATAAAGCGGTGCCATTCGCGCAGGGTGCCGATCAGGAAAATTGCTCCCAGAGCCAGCGTGACGAACCAAAACAAGCGGAAAAGCAACTGCTTGCCCTGCCGTAAGGCGCCGACGGCCCAGTGCATGGTGAAGCTGCTGGAGAGCAGGCAGATTGTGGTGACAACCGGGACCGTTAGAATTTGCCTGGGCGTAGGCCCGTCGACGCTTTTCCCCATGTAAAAGAGGTACGCGGTGACGAAGATGAGAAACATCGCCGATTCCGCGGTGATCAGGCACCACATTCCCACACGGCCGCGCGAAAGGGGCCGCGATTCGGCAACTTCGGCCGCTACGCTGACGGTTGTTGCACTCATCGGCCGGCTCCGTTGTGGCTGATCCGCGCGATCGCGTTTGGCATTGCTTGCACGTTCTTACCTCCCGAAATCATTCGTACTTCCAGTCCGGATCTTCCGGATGCTTGATGTCCCAAAGGGGCCGCCGGCTGCGCACCGTGGGGATGGAACTGAAATTGTAATCCGGCGGCGGCGAAGTGGTGGCCCATTCGAGGGTCCAGGCATCCCACGGATCGTTGCCCGCCACGGCGCCTTTGAAATAGGAATGAACCATGTTGTAGACAAAGATCAAAATCGCGGTCGCCTGGAAAATCACGCCGATCGAGCTGATTTGGTTCCAGATCGCCCAGCCGCGCCCGGCCTGATAGGTGTAAATGCGCCGCGGCATCCCGAGCAAGCCCGGAACGTGCATGAAATCGAACGTCAGATGAAATCCGATCACCATAATCCAGAAATGCCATTTGCCCAGTTTTTCGCTGAGCATGCGGCCGGTCATTTTGGGGAACCAGTAGTAAAACGCGCCAAAGATCCCGAACAAAATTCCGCCGACGATAATGTAATGAAAGTGAGCGACGACGAAATAGGAATTGTGCAATTGCCAGTCAAACGGCGCGGTGGCCAGCATGATGCCGGTCAGACCGCCGATCAAGAACTGGAACAGAAACGCGAGACAGAAAAGCATCGGTGTGGCGAAGCGAAGTTTTCCGCCCCACAAGGTTGCGAGCCAGTTGAAAATTTTGATGCCGGTCGGCACGGCCACCACCATCGTGGTGAGCACGAAGAAGGCGTTGCCATAGGAGGGCATGCCCACGGTAAACATGTGATGGGCCCACACGCCGAGGCTCACGAAGCCGATCCCGGCGGTCGCCGCGACCATCGCCGGGTAGCCGAAGATGGCCTTCCGCGAAAAGACCGGCAGAATTTCAGAGATGAAGGCAAAGGCGGGAATGACCAGGATGTAGACTTCCGGATGCCCGAAGATCCAGAAGAAGTGCATCCACATGATCGGCTGGCCTCCCGCAGCGGGATCGAAGAAGTGTCCGCCGAGGAAGCGGTCGGCCATGAGCATCAGTTGAGCCGCGGTGAGCGGGCTTATCGCCACCAGCACCATGGCAGCCGCTACCAGGTTCATCCATGCGAACAGCGGCATTTTGCCGAGCGTCATGCCGGGACAACGCATGCACAAAATCGTGGCCACGAAATTCACCGCCGCGCCAATGCTGCCGACGCCCGCGACCAGCAGCGATAAGGCCCAAAAGTCAACGCCATGGCCCGGCGAAAAGGGGGGCGAGGTGAGCGGCGCGTAAGCAAACCATCCGACGTTCGGCGCGCTGCCGCCCTGCAAGAACGATCCGCCCGCGAAAAAGCTGGCGTAAAGCAAAATTCCGCCGAAAGCCGTCATCCAGAAGCTGAAGGCGTTGAGCCGCGGAAAGGCCATGTCGCGCGCGCCAATCATCAGCGGCACCATGTAATTTCCGAAGCCAAACAGGATGGGCATGGCCACGAAGAAAATCCCCGTAGTGCCGTGCATGGTGAACAGGCGGTTGAACGCTTCGGCCGAAAGGAAGGTGGATTCCGGACGCGCCAGCTGGATGCGCATCAGGATCGCCTCGCAGCCCATGATCACCAGGAAAATCAGCGCGTAAACAATGTACATCATGCCAATTTTCTTGTGATCTACGGTGCAGAGCCAATCGAGCACCACGGACCGCGATTCCGCTTTTGGCAGAGGCAAAGTTATCGAGTCAGTTGCCATCTTTTTCGACCCCTAGCTGCTAGCAATCCTTCCTCTTTTTTTCAATCTTGCTCCGCTATGTGCACGGAGCTCCATGCGCTCTTATTTCAGCGTCTCCAGATAAGCGGCGATTTGATTGAGCTGTTCGTCCGTCATCTCGACCTTGGGCATCAGTGTGCCCGGCTTGACGGCCGCCGGGTCATGAATCCATTTCCTCAAATTTTCGGGCGTGTTCGGCAAAAGGCCGGAAGCGATCGTGTCGCGGCTCATCAGGTGCGTCAGATCGGGCCCGACTTTCCCGGCGGCAATGGTCCCGCGAATGGTGTGGCAGGCGAAGCAAGCCTTGGCGACAAAGAGCGTGCGGCCAATCGCTACCGAGGGATCGTTGACAGCAGGCTGCTCCTGCTCGTGCACCCAGCGCTGAAAATCCTGCGGGCTTTGCACGTAGACGCGCAAAAGCATGTTGGCATGTCCGGTGCCGCAGAATGACGCGCATTGGCCGAGGAAAATGCCGGTCTGGTGCGGGGCGATCCACGTGTTGTTGGGATGATTCGGAATCAAATCGGTCTTGCCAGCCAGTCGCGGCACCCAGAAGCTGTGGACTACGTCGGCCGAGAGCAGATGAATAAACGTCGGCGTGGGATTCTGCAGACTGCTTATCGGCACGTGCAGCTCGTTCGCCGTGGAGAAATTGTACTGCGGATATTCGTACGCCCACCAGAATTGGTGGCCTACCGCGGTGACCTGCACGGCATCGGCCGGCTCGGGAGCGTCCTGCACGCGATGGATCACCTGCGCGGTACTCAAAAACAGAACCACGACGATCAGCACCGGCAACACTGTCCAGGCCAGCTCCATCTGGTTACTGCCGTAAACTTGCGGCGGCTCGAACCCGTCATCGTTCTTGCGTTCGCGGAATTTGATCACCGCGTAAGCGAGAAGACTGAAGACCACGACGAAAATCGCGCCGCTAATTTCAAGGACGAACGCTGAAATCCGGAAGATCGAACGCGCCGGCGTGGAATCGGGAGCGAAAATGTTGGTGGGGCTTAGCGGGGCGGCGTTGGCGGCGGCAAAAGAAGCAGTCGCCGCGCAAAGCACCAGCAGGCCCGCACGCCACGCGCCTCGCATCCAATCCCTCAGCCCGATTTTCCGCACCTGGTCACCTCCAAGGATAGCGGCACGCAGCGATTCGCTTCCGCAGACCTGACGCGAAGATATGCTCAACAAAGTTCCATACGCTAGTATGGGAAGGAACGTCCGTCTGTGATCTGCGTCACTACCGCGCGCCGGACGATCTATTTTGACATGCTTCGCCGGAAATGCGGCACTCCGCGTGCGGATTTTTATTCCGCCGATCCCCGCGACAAGCGGACGAATGCGCTGAGAGAACACGCCGAAGCGAGCCGCAAAACGGCCGGGATGTGGTGGTGCGAACACGCATGGGCGGCCGAATCCGCGAAAAATTCGATCGAGAGCCGACCCCAAGGCGCTCCGTAAATGGCCCTGTGAAGCTTCACAATGGCCTCAGAGCGGCCTTTTTCCTGGGAACGCCCCCAAGGGCCATCCTGGCTAGGCTCGAGCCCCTAGCCGCCCTTTAAACCGGAATCCCAGTTCCGATCTTTGCTCTCGGCGATGCAAATTCATTGCCGACGAATCGTGCCGCAGCTGCGATTAATTAAATAAAGGTTCGTGGCGCCCGATTCACTTTTCGCGGCAAGAAACCGAACCGCGCACGCCAGTTCGTATAGGCTAGGCACAGGCCATCGGCCGATGCTAAAATGTGCGGACGTTGGGCCTGTAGCTCAGGTGGCTAGAGCGCACCCCTGATAAGGGTGAGGTCGGTAGTTCAAGTCTACCCAGGCCCACCAGCCTTCGCCTGCTCCGCAGGCTTCGGCTCGGCAGGCCAGCTTCGTGCGCGGGCTTCGGTAGGCTCAGCGATTTGGAAGGCGAAGGCTGTCGCGCCGTAGCTTTAGCGGAGGCGGACTCCTCGTGAAGTATGTCTATATTTTGCAGAGTCTGGCAGACACTGAGCGTTTCTACACGGGCATCACTGACGATCTAAAGGCCAGGCTTTCAAAGCACAATTCAGGTTCGGTTACGCACACCGCCAAGCATAGGCCTTGGCGTATCAAGAGCTACGTGGCGTTCGCCGATGAAGCCCGCGCGCTTGCGTTTGAGAAGTATCTGAAATCCGGATCGGGTCGCGCCTTCGCTAAAGCAAGGCTGTAAATACGATCACGCGCGGCTGGTCGCTCCCGCCCAAATCGAGGTTTCCGTCCGCGGTCTTTTTGCAGACCTAATTTCCGCATTTCGTTCTTTGACGGAGCTTTGAGGCCGGACCTACGTGAACGGAACGCCTATCTTTAAGGATGAACATCGCCTGTGTTCCTGTGTTCACCCTATCGAGCGGTTTCACGGGTTCAAGGGTTCGCTTTTGGGCAAGAACTGTTGTTTTCGACATCGTTGCTAATTATCAACCGTCAGGCTGGCGGATCCCGCTGGTTGGAAGGATAATCCCGTCTGAGGCACACACGTGAAGCGGCGAACATGGGTGGTGTTTTGTGCCGTCCAACTGATCGGCTGTATTATTGCCAGCTACGGCACAGTGTACTCCGAATCCGCTTTCGTGCGCTCGTCGCGGCTAGTGGGGTTCCTTCTGCTGCTCCCTGGCAATCTTCCAGCGACAGCACTCGCTGAGAAACTCATTAATGTGCGCACGGCACTCGTTTTCTTTCCGGTCGCTGTGGGATTCAACGCCATTCTCTGGATCGCGTTGTCATCAGCAGTCCGCACCAAGGACAGTGAGGTCGCTGCGCCTGACGGAAAGATGCCCGATCAAAAGGCCGCCTGGCCGGTATTCGTATGGTGCCTGCCTGCCCTCGGCGGCTTCGTCATGTTTCTACTTTCGTTTCCCATCGACCGTCAGGTTCCCTTCTGGCCTCGTTCGAGTTTCGCTGAGATTTTCACATTGTGGTTTCTCCTCGTTGCGCCAATTGCAACAATCATAGCCGTCGTTGCGTTGATAAGGGGAGGCGGTCAGCGCATATTGCCACGTTCACTAGGGTTCTGGCCTGGACCACGATAGCGGTTAGTGTCCTGGTGAATGCATTCATCCTCCTTGGTATGTGGGCCGCCATGTACTGACGCTGACTTTCTATAGTCCAAAGCTCGACGGCACCCGGTCTACCGGAGAATTGATGCAGGGTAAGGATTTCCGGAGCTCGTCTCCAAGCCGCTCGCCGTACGCCGGAGCGCGATGGACGCAAAGTGTCGTTTGTAGCGCCGGTGATTGTCAGTTGGGAACAGGGTACCGAGGGCGCGTTTTTTCCTTGTGGGGGGCTGTGCTATAAGTAATGAGCTGACTCCAACGTTGAGGAAATTGTGCCCTTTATCAACTTTCCCGCACGGGAAATCAACTGCAAGCTCGTGTATTACGGTCCCGGCCTCGGCGGGAAGACGGCCAATTTGCAGTGGATTTACGAGCATACTGGTACGGCGCAAAAGGGCAAGATGGTGTCCCTGGCGACGGAGACCGACCGCACGCTTTTCTTCGATTTTCTACCGCTCGACCTCGGCACCGTGCGCGGGTTCAAGACGCGCTTCCACCTCTACACCGTTCCCGGACAGGTTTTCTACGAGGCCAGCCGGCGCCTGATTTTAAAAGGCGCTGATGGTGTGGTGTTCGTGGCAGACTCGCAGGAAGAGCGGCTGGACGCCAATATGGAAACGCTCGAAAACCTGCGCGAGCATCTGAAAGATCACAACCTGGACTTCAACACGATTCCGTACGTCCTGCAGATGAACAAGCGAGACCTGCCCAATATATTGCCGGTTGCGGAGCTGCAAAAGCAGCTCTCCGTGAAGGGCGAGCCGGTGCTCGAAGCGGTGGCCGTCACCGGACAGGGCGTGTTCGACACGCTGAAAGAGCTTGCCAAGCTGGTGCTCGCCGAATTGAAAAAAAACGCCTGAGGACCGGCCACAGCTTTTGGGTTTTCAGGATCGCGGCGTGAGGCACACCGGAAAAAAATACGGGAGGCAAAAGCCCTAAGGCTTCCACCTCCCGGGGTGGGTGGGGTTTGTTGCCAGACACCCAGTTTGGAATTTTGGTGTTCCGCGCCTGGGTATCTTAGCAAACCGGCGGTCAGCCAGTGCCACGTATGACCCACACTTACCACGCGGCGAATAGGGTGTCAATGCTTATCGTCGCGGAGTGCCGGTTTCCGCGTCACTGGCCGGCGGACCGGCGGTCAGGCACCCGCGGGACTACCAGTTCGGACCGGCGGTCCAGCGTTTCGCGAATGCGCTGGGCTAAATCGCGGGGCGAATAGGGCTTCTGCAGGATGGGCAGCCCGGCCTCGCGAACATGGTCGCAGCTGCACCGTGTCGAGGCTAAAGCCTGTGGCGAGAATCACCGGCAAGTCCGGGCATTCGTTGCGGATGCGGGCCAAGACCTCGGTGCCGCCGAGCCTGGGTAGCATGACGTCGATCAGGGCCAGACCGATGCGTTCGCGGTGGGCGGCGAATTCACGGACGGCATGCTCCCCATCGGCCGCTAAAATTACTTGGTAGCCGAGGCCCGCGAGCGTTTCGTGCGCCAGTTGGCGCAGGCCATCATGGTCTTCGGCAACCAGAATGGTTTCGGAGCCGCGCTGCAACGGGCGTGAATCCGCCGGGGCGCACCTGGAGGCTGCCGCTTCCGTGCTCACGGGGAAATAGGCGCGGAAGGTGCTGCCACGGCCGAGTTCGCTGCGCACTTGCATGAACCCGCCGTGCTGGCTGACGATGCCATCGACCATGGCCAGGCCGAGCCCGGTTCCCTTGCCGAGTTCTTTGGTGGTGAAAAACGGGTCGAAAATGCGATCGAGAGTTGCGCGGTCAATGCCCGTGCCGGTATCGGCAACCGAGAGCATGGCGTAGCTGCCGGCGTGCGCCTGCGGCTCGCGAGCACAGAATTCGCGATCGAGCGAGACGCTGGCGGTCTCGACCACGAGCGAGCCGCCATTGGGCATCGCGTCGCGCGCGTTGATGCACAAATTCATCAGCACTTGCTCGATCTGGACCGGATCGGCGCGGACCACGGCCAAATCCGATGTAAGCGACGCCTTGATCTCGATATTGCTGCCGATCACATTTTCGAGCAGGCCCAGGGTTTCGACGGCGACCTGGTTCAGGTCGATGGTGCGGGGCTCGAGAATCTGACGGCGCGCAAAGGCCAGTAGCTGCTTCGTGAGCGCGGCGGCGCGGTCCGCCTGCTGGCGCACTTTTTCGAAATGGCGGTAGACGCGCGAGTTCGGAATCCGCTTCCTCGATACCCAAATCGGCCCAGCCGATGATTGCGCCGATCATGTTATTGAAATCGTGGGCGATGCCTCCCGCGAGCTGGCCGATGGCCTCGAATTTCTGCGCCTGAATCAGCTGTTTTTCGAGTTGCAGCCGTTCGGTAACATCTTCCGCAATCACTTCGACGCATGGATCGCTGTGGCTTGGATCCTTTACCTGGCGCCCGTTCAAGCGAACCGAAATCGTCTTTGCGTCCTTGCGCCGCCATTCCACGATTGCGTCGACGCGACCTTGGCGGGAGTACTCGGCGTGCACGTGGTCACGGACGACCGGGTCCACGTAAAGCACGTGCGAATCCTTGACGGCCAGGAGGTCCTGCTCGGAGTCATAGCCGAGCATGTGGACCAAGGCTGGATTCACAAAGAGCAGGTGGCCTTCGCCGGTGACCCAATACATCCCATAGGTCGCGTTCGTAACCAAGCCGCGGTAGCGCGCCTCGCTTTCGCGCAGCGCCACAACTGCCTGAGCTTCGGCGACGCGGAGCGCAGCTTCCTCGTGGGCGCGGATGATGGCCGACGGCAGACGGGCGAGATTGTCTTTGAGAACGTAGTCGGTCATGCCCAGCTTGAGGCATTCCACGGCCAGTTCGTCACCCAGAGTGCCGCTCAACAAGATTACGGGGACGTCCGGCGCGGCTTCGCGAACGGCGGCCAGCGCGTCCATTCCCGTCCAGCCCTTCATGCGGTAATCGGAAATCACAACGTCGAACCGCGACTCTCGCAGCTTCCGCGCGAACTCTTGGCGGGTGAACGCCGTCTCAGGATCCATGCAGATGCGGGATTTTTTTAGTTCTCTCAGGCACAGGGCAAGATCGTCGGGATTGTCTTCGGCGATCAACAAACGCAGAGGCATCGCCGTTTGAGTTTCGACGTTGTTGCGGGTCGCCAGCGGCACGTGCCGAACTCCTATAGGGAAGAACTAAACGCAGCGACCGGCAAGTTCGCATTGACGAGCAGCCAGTACATTCCAAGCTGGCGGACGACATCCTGAAAATCAGCGAAGCTCACCGGCTTTTGAATGTAGCTGTTCACTCCAAGTTTGTAGCTGCTCACCAAGTCGCGTTCTTCCCTGGAGGACGTGAGGACAACAACCGGAATGGCCCGCGTGCGGGGATCCGCCTTCACCGCGTGCAGCACTTCGAGTCCATCGACTTTGGGCAGCTTGAGGTCGAGCAGGATCAGGCGCGGAACGTCATTCAGCCGGCGGGTGGAATGCGGACCGCGGCAAAACAGAAAATCGAGGGCCTCTTCGCCGTCGCGCGCCAGGTGAATCTGGTTCGCCAAGTTGTTTTTCCGCAGGGCGCGCAAAGTCAATTCCGCGTCGGAAGAATTGTCCTCCACCAAAAGAATTTCAGTGCTCGTAAGATCGGCCAATTTTTATCTCCCTGGCGCCGCCCGCGGCGTCCTGGTGCGGCGGTTGCAGCGTAAAAAGAAATGTCGCTCCCCGATCGAGCGCGGCTTCGGCCCGAATATCGCCTCCATGCCGGCGAATGATGCGTTGCACGGTGGCCAGTCCGATGCCGGTCCCCTCGAAGTCCTCCTGGCGGTGGAGACGCTGAAATACTCCAAAGAGCTTATCGGCATATTGGGGGTCAAAGCCCACTCCATTATCGCGGACGAAGAAAACCGGCGCTTCCGAGGGACCATCCATACCTACTTCAATTACAGCAGGTTGGCGAGTGCGCGTGAATTTGGCGGCATTGGCAAGAAGATTAGAAAAAACTAATTTCAGAAGCCCGGGATCGCCGTCCACCTCCGGCAAAGGTTCGATCCGCCATTCGATTTCCCGCTTTTGTTCTTCTTCAGGCAACTCCGCGAGAACCTGGCGGACGACTTCCTGCAGATTCACCCGCTGCCGCGCCATTCCCGTTCGACCGATCCTCGCGAGGTTGAGCAGGTCGTCCACGAGATGTCCCATATGGTTTACGGCGCCGAGAATGCGATCGAGATAATGGCGCCCGTCTTCGGACAGCTCAGGGGCGTAATCTTCCTGCAAAATCCGGGCGAAGCCGTCGATGTGCCGCAGAGGCGCGCGCAGGTCGTGCGAGACCGAGTAGCTGAACGTCTCCAGCTCCGCATTGGCCGCGCTGATTTCCGCCACCTTCTGACTCAGCTCGGCGTTCAGGCGGCGAATGCTTTCTTCCGCGCGGCGGCGGTCGGTGACGTCGCGGATGGCGCTGGAAACCAGCGTTCCCCCGGCAGTGGCGAGAGGACTGAGGCTAACTTCGATTGGAAATTCCGAACCATCTTTTCGCCGGCCGAAGAGTTCCAGACCCACGCCCATAGCGCGTCCGTGAGGCGATCGCGCATACAGCTCGCGGTGGCGGACGTGGGATGCACGGAATCGATTCGGCATCAACACTTCAACGGCCTGGCCCATCAGTTCCGCTCGTGAATATCCGAAGAGTTTTTCCGATTGAGCATTCACCAGCTGAATGCAGCCGTCTTTATCAACGATCACGATGGCATCCGGGGCGGATTCCAGCAGATCTCGAAACTTCTGCCCTTCGCGAATCCGTTGGGTGATGTCGCGGTTGCTCTCCAGGATCGCTTCCGGCTTGCCGTTTTCGTCGCGCCGCAGCGTCCAGCGGCTGGACGCAATAATTTCCAAGCCGTCGCGACGGCGGTGCGTAAGCTCGCCTTCCCACGAGCCTTTTTCGAGGACGTCGGCTTCGATTTCGGACAGCGGTTTTGGGAATTGCGTCTGAAGGACCTCGTTGCTGCTGCGCCCGCGAACTTCGTCCGCCTCCCAGCCGTAGAGGCGCACGGCCGCGCGGTTCCAGTAGGTGATCTTGCGTTCCAGGTTGTGGACTATCATCGCGTCGTGGGTCAGGTCCAGGAATTCCGCAAGTTTGGGGTAGCTGAGTTCGCCGACGTTCGGGTCGAGCTCGGTTCCGCGGACATCGCCGGCGACGTTCGCTTCGGCGAGTGCGTCCGCGCTCGGCGAGGGAGCCATTTCGGGCAATTGGAACGCAGCCTGAAAAATGCGCGTCAGCAAGATGGCGGCCGGAACGGATGAAACCGCGGCGACAAGCTCGATCGTGCTTTCCATCCAAGCGGTGCGCCGCGAACCACTCCAGAGTTGAACAAGGAATACGGATCCACACGCCGCGAGAAATGCACCGAAGAAAACGACCGCCCAGCCGAGCGACGCGCCCCGCCGCTTGCGCGCCGACCAGAAGAAAAGCGCCGCGATGAGGTAACAGGAGAAAGCGATCAGGGAGCCGGCAACGACGTGCAGCGAAAGCAAGGCGGATGTCGAAAAGTACGCAAAGCCGTGAGCCATGGCGTCCTCCCGAAAGACGGGCTCGCGCCGTCGCGTGTGCCCGTTGCGCAAGTCGACCAGCAGAAGGAGAGGACATCGTGCAGGTCCGGCGGTTCGCAAAAGAAGCGAACGGCCAAGCGGACTTCAGGAAGGGACTTCTATTTTGAGCGGATTGAAAGGATTGTCAAGCGGGAGCGGCTGGTCGGTAAAGGATCAGCCGCAACGCCTTGCGAGTGCTCGCGACGTCTGCTATCCGCGACGATCGAGTGGAATATAGCTGCGCAAATCGTGTCCCAGATACAGCTGGCGGGGACGTGAAATCTTCTGCTCTGGATCGAGCAGCATCTCTTCCCACTGGGCCACCCAACCGGACGTCCGCGGAATGGCGAAGAGCACGGGGAACATGGTCACCGGGAAACCCATGGCCTGGTAGATCAGGCCGGTGTAGAAATCGACGTTGGGATACAGGCGCCGGGTGACGAAATAATCGTCTTCGAGCGCAATGCGCTCGCATTCGAGAGCGATATCGATCAGCGGATTGCGGCCCAGCACGTCGAAAACTTCATAGGCGATGCGCTTTACGATCCGCGCGCGGGGATCGTAATTCTTGTATACGCGATGGCCGAAACCCATCAGCAGCTTTTCGCCGGCTTTCACGCGCTTGATGTAGGCCGCGACGTTGTTCACCGAGCCGATCTCGGCCAGCATGCGCAGCACCTGTTCGTTGGCGCCTCCATGCAGCGGCCCATACAACGCCGCGGTGGCTGCGGCCGTGGCGGAATAAGGATCGACTTGCGAGCTTCCGACGCCGCGCATAGCCGTGGATGAACAGTTCTGCTCGTGATCGGCGTGCAAGATAAAGAGGATGTCCAGCGCGCGCTCAAGAGTCGGGTTCGGATGATACTGCAATTCGGTAGTGCGGAAGAGCATGTTCAGGAAATTGCCGCAGTAGCTCAGATCATTATCCGGATAGATGAACGGCATGCCCAGGCTATGGCGGTAGGCGAAGGCCGCGAGCGTCGGCATCTTGCCGAGCAAACGATAGGTCTGCTTGCGGCGCGAGTCCGGATTAAAAATGTCCTTGGCGTCCGGGTAGAACGTGGAAAGCGCTGCGACCGTCGAAATCAGCATGCCCATCGGGTGGGCGTCGTAATGAAAACCGTCGAGGAACTTCTTGATGCTCTCGTGGATGAAGGTGTGGTGCGTGATGTGGTAGCCCCAATCCTTCAACTGCGCTTCATTGGGAAGCTCGCCGTGAAGGATCAGGTACGCCGTTTCCAGGTACGTGCTCTTTTCCGCCAGTTCCTCGATGGAATAGCCGCGGTAGCGAAGGATGCCCTGGTCGCCGTCGATAAATGTAATCTTGCTGTTGCAGGACGCGGTGTTGGTGAACGCGGGATCGTAGCTCATCATGCCGAAATCGGAATCGTTGATTTTGATCTGGCGCAAATCGAGGGCGCGGATCGTATCGTTCTTGATGGGTATCTCGAATTGCCGTCCGTTGCGATTATCAATAATTGTCAAAGTGTCCCGGTGGCCCCCTGTGGGCACACCGCTATTGGCAACCGATCCCGATTTCGTGGAACTCATGAGCTGGCCCTTTCCGGAAGAAGCGATGAGGCAATCGCATTTGACATACGGCTACCACTGTACACCAAAATGAGTTTGAAACGAATGAGTTTACATCAAAAATTTGAGCCGCAAACTCCAGCAGTAACCGTACGCAGGCGTATGGCGGCAGCGGCCCTATGAACCGCAGCAAAGCATTAGTGTTTGGCACGGTCGCCTGGTTGCCAAGGGCCGTTTGCCGGCTGAAATACGTCAAGATTTCACGGATATGCGCTCGGAAACAGACGCAGCCGTATCGCCCGAAGCAGCATTTCCCGGCGCGGCCAATTCCGAGCGATTGCGTCCCAGGCCTTTGGCCCGATACAGAACTTCGTCCGCTCGCCGCAGCAAGGCATCCGGTTTGAGCGGGTGTTCGCAATCGCAAGTCGCCGCGCCGCAACTTGCGGTGATTCGCAGCGGACCGGATTCCGTTTGAACGGGTGACTGCTCAATGGCCTGGCGGATTCGCTCGGCCAGCCCGAGAACGCCCACTCCGTCGGTAGAAGGCGCAACGACCAAGAATTCCTCGCCTCCGTAGCGGCCCACGGTGTCGTAGTTGCGCACGGAGACCGCAAGTCTCCGCGCCGCCTCGCGCAGCACCGCGTCGCCGCAAAGATGCCCGTGCGTATCGTTGATGCTCTTGAAGTGATCGAGATCAACGATGATGACGCCGTACGCGCCTCCCTCGCGCAATTGCCGGGAGTGTTCGCGATTGGCCGCCTCCAAAACGGTGGCGCGGTTGGCAAGGCCGGTAAGCACGTCGTGAGTGGCGCGAAACCGAAGCTCCTCGCGCGCCTCGATCAAATTTCTTTCCAGTTCGAGAATGCGTTCGCCGACGCGCAACCTGGCGCGCAACTCCTGAGAATCGAAAGGCTTTGTCAGGTAGTCGTCCGCGCCGGCTTCCAGGCCGAGAAGAATGTCGTCTCTTTGCCCGCGGGCGGTGAGCAGCAAAATGTAGGTGTACAGCCGTTCGGGAAGTTGGCGCACACGCCGGCAAACCTCGGGGCCCTCGAATCCCGGCATCATCCAATCGAGCACGGCGAGCTGCGGCGCGTCGGCCCGGTCGAGCTTCGTCAGGGCCTCCACGCCGTCGGCCGCGATCTCGACTTGGTATCCCCATTTCAGAAGGAACGCCTGCAACATCCGGCGGGAAATCGGATCGTCCTCCGCGATGAGGATTCGGCGTAGCGCCCTGTTCTGCTCAAACATATCGTTCCGCACGTTCCGTTAGCCCGGTCGCTATTTCGATCACTGGACCACCTTTCGGGTGAGGGACTCCAGTGCGGGCAAGACGCGCTCCAATTCCTGCTGCAAATCATCGATCAGTTCGCCGGCGCGTCCCAACGATCCGGACCGGACATGAGTTTCCAACGCGAGCGCAGCTTGAGACACTCTGTTTGCGCCCAGGCTTCCCGACGACCCTTTCATCGTGTGCGCCAGAAGCTGAATCCGGTGTACATCCCGAGCGCCAAATGCCTGGCGAATTTCTTTCATCGCTACGAGATAGTGCTCGATGAAAAGCCGGACGAGTTCCTCCAACAAATCCCGGTCTCCTTCCACGCGGTCGAGCGCGCTCTCCAGATCCAGAGCTTCCGCGAGATCCGCGGGGGAGGATTCCGGCTGCTGTGGCGCGGCCTGGGGTGAACGCTTCTCCAAGTTCACCGCGCGGCCGATGGCCGCAAAGAGATCGGCGACGCGAATCGGTTTGGAAACGTAGTCGTCCGCTCCGGCTTGCAGACACCGCTCCCGATCTCCCTGCATCGCGTGCGCTGTGAGTGCGATGATCGGCAGGTGCCCGCCGCTGCTCTGTTCCTTCGCGCGAATCGCATGGATGGCTTCAAAACCGTCCATCACCGGCATCTGCAGGTCCATAAGAACTACATCGGCCCGCTGCCGCTCCAGAAGCGCCAGCGCATCATGGCCATTTTCCGCCGAGTAAACCGTGTGACCGTGTTTTTCGAGCAGCGCGGTCGCAAGCTTCCGATTCACGGCGTTGTCTTCCGCGAGCACGATGTTCATCCTCTTGGTGGACTCCGCGCGGGGTGGATGGTCGCGGCGCGAGCAGCTCAAGATCTCGGCCGGGACGACTGCGGCAGTCATCGCCTCCAGCAGTTCAGCGGGCTGAATCGGCTTTATCAGGTACGCGGCAACAGCCAACTCGCGCGATCGAGGCGCTTCGTCCGAATGAACGCTGGAGCTGAGCAAAATGATGGGAAGGGCTCCGAAATCGGCGCTTTGGCGGATTTTGGCGGCCAGTTCCAGGCCATGCATTTCCGGCATCTGCATGTCGGTGATCACCAGATCGAAAGGACGCTTTTGCTTTTGCGCAGTCTCCAGAGCGTCCAGCGCCGCTCGACCTGATTCGACCGCCTCGGGCCGCATGCCCCATCGGGAAAGCATCTCGACCAAACCGACGCGATTCGTGCGGTTGTCGTCGACAATGAGCACCAAGACATTCCGGAGAGCCTCCGGACCGGCGCCGGATTCTTCTTCGATCAGGTGGTCGGCAAATCCGAAACGGATCGTGAAATGAAACGTGCTGCCTATTCCCGGCTCGCTGTCGAGCCAGACTCTGCCGCCCATTAAGTTCACCAGACGGCTTGTAATCGCCAGGCCCAGTCCGGTGCCTCCGTACTTGCGGGTCGCAGAGCTGTCAGCCTGCGTGAACGCTTCAAAAATCATCGACTGCTTGTCTTTTGGAATTCCGATCCCGGTGTCGCGCACGCGGAAGTGCAAATCGATTCCCGCGCTGTCTTCGGACTCTTTTTCCACTTCCACGACAATTTCGCCGTGCTCCGTGAACTTCACGGCATTGCCCACCAGATTCACCAGGATTTGCCGCAGCCGGTTTGCATCTCCCTTCAAATACTCGGGAACGCCGGGCCCCACGCGCCACGCAAGTTCCAGCCCCTTCTGATGGGCGCGCATTCCCAGCACTTTGACGGTCTCCGCAAGGCTCTGCTGAAAAGGAAAATTAATCTGCTCGAATTCGAGTTTACCGGCCTCGATCTTGGAGAAGTCGAGGATCTCGTTGATGAGCGTCAGCAGCGAGTCCGCCGACGATTTCACCATTCCCAGATACTCCCGCTGCTCGCCCGTAAGGTCCGTGTCCAGAGCCAGCTCCGTCATGCCGATGATGCCGTTCATCGGCGTCCGGATTTCATGGCTCATATTCGCCAAAAACTCGCTCTTAGCCCGGTTGGCCGCTTCGGCCGCTTCTTTGGCACGGAGCAGCGCCTCTTCCGCGCGCTTGCGCTCGGTAATGTCCTGATACAAAAGCACGGCGCCCGTCATCTTGCCGTCGATGATGAGGGGCACCGCGTAGGCTTCCACATCCACCAGAGTTCCGTCGCTGCGTTTGCGCCTGCTGACGACGCGCGTCAGCCGGCCCTGGGCGAGCCTTGCGCGATTCGTGTCAATTTCGGCGTTGATCTCCGGAGCGGACAGCAGCGGGTACAATTGGCGGCCGCCGATATCCTTTTGCCGGTAACGGAACAGCCTTTCGAAGGCCGGATTGCACATCTGGACGGCATCGTTGTTGCCGATCGCCACGATCCCGATCGGCGCATTCTTGATCAGCGAATCGAGGAACGTGGTCCGCTCCTGCAGCGATTTTTCCGCCTGCCGCCGGTCGCGGATTTCTTTTTGCAGCTCGCGCGTGCGTTCGTCCACCCGCGCTTCTAATTCGTCGTGGGCGTCCTGCAGAGCTTTCTCGCGGACTTGGATTTGATTGAGCATCTCGTTGAAGCGGTCCACGAGCGAGCCGATTTCATCTTCGCTGGTCTTCTGGGCGCGGATGGAAAAGTCTTTGTTCACGGACACCGCAAACGCTGCCCGGGCAAGGTCCAGAATCGGTGTCGATATCGCCCGTTGCAGGTTGGACGCCAGAAAGTATGCGGTCACAAATGACAAACAAATGACGACCAGCACGATCTCCGCGAAGTTTCGCGTCCGCGCGTAAAGAGGTTCCAAGTCCGATTTGAGGTAGATGGTTCCGATGCGATCGCCGTTCAGCTCGATCGGCTCAAAAGCCGCCATGCTCCGAAGCGTCAAATGGACGCCGTCGGCTCCTCGCGGAGGCAGAGCTGTGTCGCGCCGCGACGCACCGGCGCGGGCATAGGCGGCAAAAATCGAATCATTGGCGCTATAAATGCCGGCACTCACCACCTGCGGTTGTGCTTTCAGCGAGCCCAGTATCTCTCGCACCGCCCGGGAGTCTCCAAAGGACAGTCCGGCGGTGGTATTCGGCGCCATTGTTTGAGCCGTTTGAATCAGATCTTCTGAAAGTTGCTGCCGGGACGCGAGCACGTCGTATCCGGCCAGCACCAAGCAGGCCATCAAAATCGATACGCCGCAGGTGATCAATGCGATGCGGGTGAGCTTCTGCCGAATGGATGTAATGCCGTTCACGGGCTCATCCTTTTCGTTTCTCGTCAGCGTCATGGACGATCGTCGCGAGCGACAGCAGCTTCGAACTCACGCGCAGCCCCGCTCGCGCGGCAGCATCCGGATTGATCGAAAAGCGAACCCGGTCGTCCTGCATCTCGAACTGAATGGCTCCGCCCGCGGCGGCAAATCCCGGAGATTCGCCCACCAACAGCACGTTCGCTCCCTGAACAGCTTGCAGGATCGAATCCAAGTGGCGCTGCTCCGTGGAACTGATAAAAGCCATCTGGCAATGCCGCAGCTCGGAAGCATCCCGCACGCGCTGCACGGCAACCCGACGGCCCCCGATCGACTGGCCTCGCAGCGTTTCGTCGATCGCCTGGCCAAACGGGTCGTTTCCGAGGATGCAGATTAAGAAAGGCGACTGCGGGCTCGCGAAGCTGTTCGGCGGCCAATCCACGAACTTCGCGAAGTTGAAGAGAAATGCCGCCTTGACCTGGTACTCCGTCGGCCTGCTGCCCTGCGCCGAAACCCGGGAACCACACAGAAGAAGCACCACAACGGCGAAGAGGGAGAGACCGCGCCATCCATTCCGAAGCAAGCCGGCGTTTCTCACATTTCCGTTCCGTCCCCGAATTGAATCGCGTTCCATTTCGCCGCTCAAAACCGGGCTGTGAATTTCACATATGCGCTGCGCTTCACGAGCGTTGAACGCGCCGTTCCGGTCGTATCCACGAACTCTTCGTGATGATCTTGCGCCAAGTTTTGTCCGACGAAGCTGACCGTTGCGCTCTCGCCAAAGCTCCAGGAGAGCTGTGTATCGACGCGGGTGTAGGACGGCACCAGCAGCGCGGGCAGCCGGTCGTTGAAGTAGGCCGAAGCGTCCCACGCGAGGCCATGCCACAGCCGCAGGTGCGAACGCAGCTGCGCGGATTGTTTCGGACTGGACCCTTCGGCCTCGGGAGCGGAAAAAACATCCGTGCTGCCGGGATCTACATGCATGTGAATCCGCTCGAAGGCATATCCGGGACTCAGAGTCCAGCGCGAGACCGGCTGCCAATTGACGGCCAGTTCAAACCCGTGAGTCTCGCCATGCATGAGATTTTTGTCGATGTACGGAATCACAATGTGCGGCGGCGCCGGAGTGTCCTCTTCGAAGGGCGGCGCCGTCTCGAAGGTGTACTGGTGGTCGTAACGGTTGTAGTAGGCGGCCAGATCGAATGTCAGCGACGATGTGAGAGACGCGCGATAACCGGCTTCGATTGCGGTTAATCCTTCGTTCTTTATGTTTGGATTGCCAATGACGGAAAACAGGTACGGGAGCCCGCCCGGCACCGGATACCAGCCGAGGTTCACGCGCCGGTAAACATCCTGCTCGGCGGGCGTCCTCTCCGCGCGCGAAACTGCAGCCCAGAGCGTGGTGTGCTCATTGAAAATCCAGGCGACGCGCGCGCTCGGCATCAGGGTGAACCCCGAATAGTAGTTATGATCGAGGCGCGCGCCCAACGTCAGTTTGACGCGGCTGGGCACCAGCGTCACTTCGTCCTGGATGAACCCGCTGTAGAGGTTCGTGTTCACATCAGCCGGAACAAACGAGACCAGCAAGCCGCCATTCGTCTGGGACATGGACCGCCGATACTCCCCGCCCCAGAGAACGTATTGCCGGTTTCTCCACGCGAAGTCGTGCTGAAATTTGATGTCGAGCGTTCCTCGGTCATCGCGCAGCACGTCGTGGCGCTTATATTGGTCGTAGGAAACCTCGAGCGTCGTATCCGACCGAGCGGAGGACACATGCTTCCACACGCCTTGAAGAAAACCTCCGGTCACGTCGACCGTGTCTTCGACGGGGATCGGTGCCGGTGACGTAATCGACGGAAGGGTGATCGTCGGCTCCCCCTCCCTAAGCGAATAGAGGTCGCCTTGCAGCATCAATGTGTCGCGTGAAGATAGCCTGCTATCTGACCGGAATCCACCTCGCAACGAGTGCCAGCCATCGCCGCCGTCCTGACCGGCGAAGTCCGGAAAGTGACCCATGTTGAAGTACTTGGTGAAGGCCCGAAAGTCGGTTTTGCTTCCCAGGCGCCCACCGTATTGCACCGTGGCAAATCCCTGCTGGACCGTGCCTCCGCCGCCCACCACCATTGCGCCCTGCGTCTCTGAAGCTTTTTTGGTGATGATATTGATCACTCCGTTGACGGAGTTGCCTCCCCAAACGGAACCGCCCGGCCCCCGGATCACCTCGATCCGCTCGATGTCTTCCAGCGGCATGTCCAGCTGGTCCCAAAAAACGCCGCCGAAGCTGTCCGTGTAAACGCTTCGTCCGTCCACCAGCACTTGCAGCATGTTTGCGAACCGGGCGTTAAAACCGCGCCCTGAAATCGCCCATGTGTTTGCGTTGATCTGCGCCACGTCCATTCCGGGAACCATCCGCAGCAAGTCTGGAATATTGGTTGCGCCGGATTCCGCGATGTCCTGTTGCGTGATGACGAACACCGCCGACGCCGTTTGCGAAAGCTTTTGTTCGGTGTTCGAAACGGTGGTCACCCGAATATTCATCAAATTCTGCAAGCTTTCGTTGGCGAGGTTCGTCTGGCTCGGTTGGCCGAAGGCAGCCGTAGCCGTCCAGGAAAGCAATGCGGCACACAAAACCACACACATCGCCGGCCGGGCGCTGCGGGGTGCGAATTCGCCTCGGGTGTTTGCTTGTACCTTCGAGCTTTGTGCTTTCGAGTTTCGCCAGCGCATAAGAATTTCCTCGCTCCATTCGCGGCCTGATCAGCGCGCCGGCCGCAGTGGTTCCCGTTCCGCTGCCGCCATCGTCCTCGGGGCGGGCACGACCCGGCTGCTCGGTATCGCGCCGGCGGCAGCGGCGGAGGAGGCGGCTTCGGGCGAAGGCATGGGCACCAGCGCGCCTTCCGCTTCCTTCGAGAACAGCAATCCGCTTCCGGCTCCGTTCCAATCGATCGAGATCACATCGCCCAGCGACACCTGGTCGGTGGCCAGCAAATTCGCCAGCGGGTACACCACGTGCCGCTCGATGGCCCGCTTCAAATGACGCGCCCCGTACTTCAGGTCCGTCCCTTCCTTCAGCAGAAATTCCCGCGCCGCCGATGTCACCCGGAACAGGAATCGTCCTTTGGCCGTCTCCAGCACCCGCTGCTGCACCATCCCCAGCTCGATCTCCAAAATCTGCTCCAGCTGCTCGCTCCGCAGCGGATGGAACACCACCACCTTGTCGATCCGGTTCATGAACTCCGGCGCGAACTTCCGCTTCGCCGCTTCCGTCGCCGTTCGCCCCACCTTCTCGTCCAGCCGCGGCCGCGCCTCCGCAGGCACTTCCGGCGCGAAGCCCATCCCCCCGGTCATCAGCTCGGTGATTTCCCCGCCGCCCAGGTTCGACGTCATGAAAATCATCGTCTGCGACAAATCCACCCGCCGGTTGTCTCCCAGCGTCAGCGTGGCCTTGTCCAAAATGCCCAGCAGCAACTGCCACAGCGCGTCGCTCGCTTTTTCGATCTCGTCGAACAGCAGAAAGCTGATCTTCAGCTTGTCGGTGTGAAACTGCGCCAGCGCCTCCTGCGTGATCAGCGGATGCGTCTCGCGGTGCCCCAGGTATCCTGGAGGTGACCCGATCAGCTTGGCGATCTCGTGCGAGTGCTGGAATTCCGCGCAGTCCACCTTGATCACCGCCCGCGGGTCGCCGAACAGCACTTCCGCCGTGGCTTCCACCACCCGCGTCTTCCCCGCTCCGGTCGGCCCCAAAAACAGCAGGTTCCCCACCGGTCGCCCCGGCGAGTTCAGCCCCGCACGAAAGACCTGATACAGGTCCACGACGGCTTGCACCGCCTCGTCCTGCCCCACGATCTTCCGCCGCAGCCCCCCTTCAAAATCCCGCGACTCCACGCTTCGCAGCGTCGGATCCAGTTGCAATGCTCTTCGAACGGCCATTGCACTCCCCCAGTCGAACGTATCGGCATCCGCTGCGGCTTCGTTGATCTTTACTGTCGCAGCCGGATGCTAAATAGCAGGGACATGGCCAAAGCCCCCCAGTAGGTCTGGCGCGTAACCATATTATAATGAGCCACTTACAGTTCCCGAAGTGAGAATCGGACGCATTGCGGCCCGAAAGCATGTTCCAGAAGCGCTCGCCCGATTCGCTGTGAAACGGTGTGAAACGATGTTACGGCCGCGTTAAAACTACAGCTCCAATTCACCCACCGCTTGCGCCCATGCGGGCATTTCTCGTATGTTGTGAGTGACTCCTTCAAACAAACTCATGAGACGCATCCTGGTCATCGAAGACGACAAAGATATTGTCGAGCTGGTCAGATATAACCTCGAAAAAGAAGGTTTTCAGGTCACGGCATGCACCGACGGAACCACCGGTCTGGCTCAGATCCGGAAATCTCCACCCGATCTGCTGATCCTCGATCTAATGCTCCCAAAACTGTCGGGACTGGAAATCTGCAAGGAAATTCGCAAGGACGTCAGCCTCAATCGTCTGCCCGTCCTGATCTTGACGGCCAAGGGCGAAGAGGCTGATCGCGTGGTTGGCCTCGAGCTCGGGGCGGACGACTACGTCTCCAAGCCCTTCAGCCCGCGCGAACTGGTCGCCCGGGTGAAGGCGCTCTTGCGGCGCGCAGAGCCTGTGTCCTCCGCGGAAAAGCCCATCGAAATCGGTGGGCTGCGGATCGATCCCGCTGCTTATCGCGTTACCCGCGATGGGCGGCCCGTCACCATGAGCACTCTCGAATTCCGGCTGCTCTATTTTTTGGCTACTCGGCCGAATCGCGTCTTCACTCGCGATCAATTGCTCGACGGAGTCTGGGGCACCGACCGGTTCGTCACGCCGCGCAGCGTAGACGTCTATGTTCGCCGCCTGCGCGAAAAGATAGAATTGGATCCGCAACATCCGGCCTATATGAAAACGATTCGCGGCGCTGGATACCTGTTCGAAACCCGTGCGAGCTAGGTTTTTCTGGAAAGTGGGGGGGATCTACCTCGGCCTTCTGCTCGGGGTTTTGCTCGTCACGCTTGTGTCTTCCCCGCCTGGGCCGGCCGCCGCTCACTTCCAGCGACGCGTGGTGATTGCCGTTTTGGCTGCTTTTCTGCTGGCGTTCATCGCGACGATCGCTTTTTCGAGAGGTTTTTCGGCCCGCATTGCGCGGTTGCAGACTTTTTCGCGCCGCCTGGCTGCCGGAGATTTCCGGCCCGTTCCTGCCGGGCAAATCAACGACGAACTCGCCTCACTGGCCGATTCGCTCAACGAAACCGCCAAACAATTGGACCACACCATCGAATCGCTCAGCGGCGAGCGCCATCGCTCCAGCGCCATTCTCCGCAGCATGGTCGAGGGCGTGGCGGTCATCGACGCGAGAGAGAAAATCGTGTTTGCCAATCGCGCGTTCACCAACATTCTCAATCTGGATAGCTCCGCCATCGAGGGCCGGCCCGTCATCGAAGTCCTGCGCAATTCCGATCTGCTCGGCTTGATTCGCCGCGCGATTCGGGGCGAAGAAGGTCTGGCCACCGATATCGTCATGGGAATTGTCCAGCAGAGGAGCTTTTCCGTTACGGCTACTCCGGTGCGAGCTCTCGACGGAAACCTTTCCGTGCGCTCCGCCGCGGCTCCAGCTTCCGCTTCCGCGCCCGAAAAACCGACCGGCGCGGTGCTCGTGCTGCACGACGTCACCGAACTCCGCCGGCTCGAACGCGTGCGCCAGGATTTTGTCGCCAACGTTTCGCACGAGTTCAAGACGCCGCTCACGGCCATCCAGGGCTTCGCCGAAACACTCCTCGCCGGGGCCGTCGATGACCCCGAAAACAACCGCCGCTTTCTCGGAATTATCCGCGAACACGCCACGCGCCTCGCCCGCCTGACCGACGATCTGCTGAAGCTGGCCCGCATCGAAGCGGGAAAGCTCGAACTCGAGTTCCATCCCGTCGGCATTACCGAATTGATCGAACGCTGCGCCGAAACCACTCTACTGAAGGCCACCCGCAAACAAATCGCGCTCGAAATCGAGGTTCTTCCCGGCCTGCCGGCCATGCGCGGCGATCCGGGCCTGCTGCGCGAAGTTTTGCAGAACTTACTCGATAACGCCGTTCAATATTCCGGGGCGGGAGGCCGCATTTCCGTCACCGCAGAAGTCCGCGGTCGCGAAGCCGTAATCGGCGTTTCCGACACGGGCATGGGAATTCCGCTCGCCGATCAAGAGCGCATTTTTGAGCGCTTTTATCGCGTGGACGCGGCCCGTTCGCGCGAAGCCGGCGGCACTGGACTCGGGCTTTCCATTGCCCGCCATATCGTGGAAGCCCACGGCGGCCGTATCTGGGTGGATAGCGAAGTGGGCGCCGGCTCGAAATTCTCCTTCTCGATCCCTCTGGCCGCTTGAGCCGTTACCCGGCTCGCGCCAGTGTCCCCGGGGCTCCCATTACCGCCTTGGTTCCTGTCTTGAAACCTTCACAGCGCGTTTATGCGCTTGCAATACGCCCATGCGATCCTGCACGCGGACTTACAGGGTTCGGCCCGGCGGAGGACATCATGGCGACCACGGCTAAGCCAAGCAGCAACGGAATTTTTCAAACGGTTTTGATGAACTACCTCGTGTCGCAGGCGCGCACCGTGGAATCGTCAGTGAACCGTGCCATCATTGCCCTGATCGAGCGCAACGAGCGGCTGGCCAGCGAAGTCTTCCTCACCGAACCCCGCGTCAACGAAATGGAAATGGTGATCGACGAACACGCCATCCGGATGCTTCGCCAGGGCAATCTGGTCGATCCGGACCTCCGGCTAATCGTCGCCACACTGAAGGTCAACAATGATCTAGAGCGCATGGGCGACCTTGCCGTGAACCTGAGCGAACGCGCCATCGCCTTGGCCGGAATGGGAGCGGTCGAAAACCCAAGCGAACTCGAGCCGATGACCGGCGCCGTTCGCGCCATGGTTGCCAAGTGTCTCGGGGCGCTCATCTACCAAAATGCCGACCTGGCCGTGCAGGTCCTCGAAAGCGATGACGCTGTCGATGCCCTTCGCGACCGCATTTTCGAAAGCCTGCTCGCCGGCATTTCCGGCAATTCGGCCCACGCTGCCCCAAACATGCAATTCATGCTGGCGTCGCGAAACCTGGAACGCATCGCCGATCACGCCACCAACATCGCCGAGGACATCCTCTTCTGGGTGCGCGGCTTGGAAGTGCGGCACGGACGCGGGCGCGAAGTCGGGACTCGCCCGGAGAATGCTGCCGTCGCCGGCGAGTAGTCTTCGAACATTCACATTCGTCTGATCTGGCATTCAATCTCTGCGAGTAAGCTCAGAACCGTTCGAGATCCAGCCGGGGCCGCGAGGCGGATGTAGCAAGCCGGGCATCCGCCGGATTTGCGCATTGGCTGCCTGCTCCGGAACACGCCCTCGAATTGCCCACAGGGAGGCGCGGTTTGACCAACCCCCGAAACCGCGCTTCCCAACCCCTTCAACTGCCGTAATCGGAATTGCTTCGACGCGTAACTTGGCTGTAACAATCTAGGCTCAGGATCTTTCGGGCAGGTGCGCGCGGATCTCTACAGCAAATTGTGCGGCTCGCGGCCCAGTCGTGCGCAACGCGGGCGGTCGCCCCAGTCACGGGCTATTTGAGATGGCTTCTGCCACGCGTGGACACGACCCAGGCCTCGCCGGGTTCGGCTCGCCAACGCGCCCAGCCGATCAAAATCGCAACAGTCCGGCGGAGAGGCCCTGCGTCTCGATGAGCCGCCCTCGGCCTTCGATCCGGTTGTCACTGTCAAGATCGACGAATTGCTTTTTCAATGGAAAGGCTGTTGCACATTGATCATCGTAACGCATAATATTCAGCAGGCCGCTCGCGCGAGCGACCTGACTGCGTTCATGCTGGACGGCAAGCTGATCGAGCGCAACGACACTTCACAGCTCTTCACCACGCCTGCGGGTCTCCAAACGGAGGCGTATTTCGCCAGTCGTTTCGGATGAAGATTCGCCGCGCCGCATTCGCTGGCGCAAGTCCGCGCGAATCAAGGCCGGGAATCGAGGGTTCATGGAACGCCATTTCGAACGCGATCTCGAAGAACTCAAGCAGCGGCTGCTCTGGATGGGCAGTTTGGCCGAACGCGCCGTCCATCAGTCGGTCCACGCCGTGCTGGACGCCGAAGAGGACCTAGCCGAAACGGTGCTCTCGGAAGAGAACGCGATCAATGAGATGCAGATCGAGATCGATGACCGCGTGCAGCGGCTTCTGGCCCTGCAGGCGCCCATGGCTGTCGATCTCCGCTTCCTGCTAGCGGTCACGCGCATCAATAGCGATCTCGAGCGCATCGGCGACCAGGCCGTGAACATCGCGCAATCCGCCATGCGCATCCTCCGCCATCCGCAAGTGAAGCCCTACGTGGACCTTCCACGGATGAGCGAACTAGTGGAAGGCATGGTTCGCGACAGCCTCAATGCCGTTGTCAGCAAGGATCAGGAGCTTGCTCGGAGCGTCATGCAGCGCGACGATCAGGTGGACCGCATCCGCGATCAGATCTTCCGCGAACTGCTCACCTACATGATGGAAAATTCTTCCGTCGTGTTCTCCGCGTTCGAGCTCGTGCTGGTCGCCAAGAATCTGGAGCGCATCGGCGATCACGCCACGAACATCGCCGAGGACGTCATCTATTTCGTCGCTGGGCGCGACATCAGGCACCCGGCGCTCGATCGCCGCTAATCGCGCCCGCCAATCGCGCATCTCACGGCTATAGCAGCCGCACGAAATCCGGGGTCCTGTACGCGCGGGACCGTGTCTAGGAACTTCTTCCCGGGCAGATCCAGCCCGCCGCGGCGCTATACTGGAACGGTAAGGGAGAATTGCGGTCCACCGCGGCGTTCGCCCGCCGCTGGAATGCCGATCCAAACGCTTGACGCGAGGCCCGCTCTTTCCGCAAACTGTTTCTTTTGATTTCAGGGTGGCGGCCACTTTCGCAACAGCAGCTTGAGAGCTGGCAATAGAAAACACGCTGGGAGCGCGGCAAGTCCACGCTTAACCTATACGATTCAATCGACCGAGGTGCATGATGTCCGAGCAAGCAACAAGCACTCCTAACATCGCCGCGCTGCTGCGCGGTTATTCGGTGGAAATCAGCCCCACCAACGAAAAGATTGTCGATAGCGCCGTCGAGCGCCTGGACCCCGAAACCGAAGTCTATCTGACCTGGATTCCCGGCGAAGATCCGTTCAAGGCGGTCGCTCCGGCCGGCAAGCTTCGCCGCGCGGGTCTGTATCCCGCGCCGCATATCGGCGCGCGCCACCTGGAAAGCACCGCGCAGCTCGATGACCTTCTGGGCCGCTTCGTCGCCGAGGGCGTGGATCGCTTCCTTCTGATCGGCGGCGAGCGCGAAAAGCCGCTCGGGCCGTACGATTCCACGCTCCAGGTGATGCAATCCGGCCTGCTGCAAAAGCACAATATCAAGCGCGCCGGCATCAGCGGATTCCCGGAGGGGCACCCGGCCATCCCCGCACCCGTGCTCGGCGAATCGATGGTCGCGAAGATGAATTACGGCCGCAGCATCGGCCTGGAGATGCAAGTCGTCACCCAGTTCGCCTTTGAGGGCCAACCGATCGCCCAGTGGCTGCGGAATATTCGCGGCCTGGGAGTCGATTTGCCCGTGCGCATTGGATTGGCCGGGCCCGCGGGAATCGCCACGCTCACGCGCTACGCCATACATTGCGGCGTGGGCAATTCGATCAAGGCGCTCACGAAATCCACGTCGTTCGGCAAGCTGCTCTCCGAGCGCGATCCCGAGCCGGTGATTCGCGAACTCATCGCCGAAGCTCCCGGCGGCGATCCTTTCGCGCAGCCCTTCGGCCTCGGCGGCCTGCACTTCTATACGTTTGGCGGCCTGAAGAAGACCGTCGAATGGATCCACTCCTTGCGCGGCAAATAGGCCGAGACCAAACTTCACATCAGCGGGCGGAAAGGCCGCATAGGATGCAGGCGCGGCTTTCCGCCGTCTTCCGAGCCGCATTTCGCCGCGACGGATGCCATGCGCTCGTTTCTGAAGCTGCGCGATTCGCGTGACAAAACTGCGCTGAAATTGGTGCGCCGGGACGTTCCGGGTAACAGCATAGGCGGTCGTTTGTTTTCTGTAACTTACGGGTGTTTTTACTCGATTGACTGTTCCGGGTAAAACGTGCGCGTGGAGAGCAGCTGCTGGCGAATCAAAAGCGAATTTTCCGGCGAAATTTTCGATCGCCGTCACTCCACTCGTCCTTTCCCCGGCCCCTCGGCTGCTTCCGGGCGAGCCCGTCTTCGACAGGCGTGCTTGCGGCGGGCAGGCACACGGGCCGCGTTTGCTGCCGATGGCCGTTCAAAACTCGGTTGCCCGCCCTCAGCAGCTTCAGAGCAGGCAACAAAAACGATTCAAGTTAGCATGAATTTCGAACGGGACGAGAGCCGGGCTGAATTTTCTTAGGGTACCGAGCAGGACTTCTGGGCTCCCGCTGAGAGCATGGCGGTGCAAAATCTGCGAGAAAGCGCGCACCTCAGCGGCTGAAGCCGCGTTCTACTCTCGGCCGGTACGGCACGGCTGAAGAGTCTGTGTCGCAACTTGTCGAGGTTTGCACTTGAAAGCGGAGAGGAGATGTTGGAGAAGAGGGCAGAGGAGAACAGCGATGCCCTTTCAAGAGTACAGCCCGGAGCAAGCAGCTCTGTTGCCGGTGCATGTGCGCGATGTGCTGAGCGAGAAGCATCTGGTGTTTCTGATCAGCGCGGTGGTGGAGAAGCAGGATCTGCGCGGGTGGGAGGCGGCCTACAGCGACGAGGGGCAGCGCCCGTATCATCCGGCGCTGCTGCTGAAGGTGTTGCTGTATGCCTTCGCCTTGGGGGTGCGGGGATCGCGGAAGATCGAGCAGCGCATCAAGGAAGATTTGGGGTTTCGCTATTTGGCCGGAGGGCGGAGCCGGATCACAAGACCATCTGCGAGTTTCTGCGGCGACACGGGCGGCGGGTGAACGACCTGTTCACGGCGGTGCTGGAGCAGGTGCAGAGAGCGGGGCTGGGAAAGCTGGGAGTGGTGGCGCTGGACTCGACGCGGGTGAAAGCGAACGCCTCGCGCGACCGGGTGATGAGCGCAGCGGGATTGCGGGTCGAGCGAGCGCGCAAGCGGCGGCAGGTACGGCAGTGGCAGCGCGAACTGGCAGCTATCGATGGGGATGAAAATCCGGGCGGGCTGGTGGCCGAGCTGGAACGAGTGCAGCAGCGGCTGGCCGAGATTCCCGGCCAGTTGCAGGAGCTGCGCAAGAGCGGACAGAAGCGGCTCTCACGCACCGATCGAGACAGTCGCTTCTTGCACAGCCGCGAGGGATTTGTGCTGGGCTACACGGCGGAAGCGGCGGTGAGTGAAGACGGAATGATCGTGGCCGCACGCGTGACGCAGGCGGCCAACGATCACGCCAGCCTGATGCCGCTGGTGGACGAGGCCGAGCGGCGCTGCGGGCAGCGCCCGCAGAAGGTGCTGGCGGACGCGGGATTTTATTCGAACCAGAATGTGGAAGCGATGGAAGAGCGAGGCGTGGACTTATACGTTCCCGACTCGGTGCTGGCGCACGAGATGAAGCAAGGCCAGCGGGTGCGCGGAGCGATGCGCATCTCGCATGCGGGACTGAAACGGATGCGGCAGCGGTTGCGCTCACCGGCCGGACGAAAGTTGTACGCGCGGCGGAAGGGGTTGATCGAACCGGTTTTCGGCACGCTGAAAGAGCATCGCGGAATGCGCCGGTTTTATCGGCGCGGATTGGCGGGCGTGAACGCCGAGTTCTTGCTGATGGCTTTGGCCTTCAACTTGACCCGGCTGCACGGAATGCAGCAACGGTAAGCCCCAGAAATCAGGCCACCGTGTTGCGCCGCACGCTTCACCGTACCGAAGGCCGGTCAATTTCGGCGCAAGGCCGAGTCGCGACACAGACTCTGAAGCCGTGCCCTGACGGGCATAACGTTGGCGAGCGCTAGAAACGAGACTTGATCTCCTGCTCATATTTCGGGAAATACCTGCTAATGACGGTGAGATCGAATTTTCCGAGGATCGACTCTTTCGGTTCGTGCTCCAGAAGAAACTCGAACGATTTCTTCACTAATTCAGCAGCATCCACTTTCCCGCCCGTCAACCGCTGATAATCCTCCGGCTTCACTGTCACTTTGTGCGAAGTTTCGCTCCCACCCTCGCTGACGCGCACGCGGAACTCGCCATCGCCCGTCCGTTCCACGTCAATCTTGGCTGCCATCGCCCCTGCTCCTCCCTGTTCTCGTATGCGTAGCAAGGCCAGAGCGAACGAGTGTCCAACGGCCCCAGTGACAATTCGGCGATTCCGCGCCGCCGCTGTGGTTACTGGGCCCCGGCTGCCCGCCCACCGCCTTCGGCCGAAGTTGGGTCGATCACCGATCGCACCTCGGAAATCTTGTTCGCGGGAAAACCGCCCTGGCGCGCGTGCTCGCGAATCATCTCCGCATTCGGGGCGATATAGACGCAGTAGATCTTGTCGTCCGTGACGTAGCTCTGGACCCATTGGATCTGCGGCCCCAAATTGCGCAGCACCGAGCACGACTTCTCGGACACGCCCTGCAACTCCGCCGCGCTCAGCTTCCCCGCTCCCGGCAAATCGCGCTCAATCACAAATTTTGGCATGAGACTCTCCTCTTGGGTCCGGCCGCCATATACCGAACGACAAGCGTTCCGCGGTTGAATCTTCGGGCGTGGACCTACGTTGCGGGCATCCTACGCCTCCGCAGCCCTGCGCACAATGGCTTCCGGCCCGCCAGCATCACGCGGACCGGCGAGCAGGAAGCGGATTTGCCGCCGGCGGTAGCGATCGGCGAAGAATTACGCCGGGTTCTTCAGCTTCAGGCGGCTCTTGTTTTCTTCGAGGAAATTGCGCAGATTTTCGGAGGCGTCGAGCAGCCTGATCCACTGCTCGTAATAGAGTGTGACCGGGAAACGTCCCAGCCCGTAAACGCTCACGCCGCCTTTCTCACCGACGCGGAACTCCAGACTGCCGCGCGCCCGGCCTCCGCCGTGTTTTTCGAGTTCGGCAATGCGAGCGAGCAGCTCTTCCTTGGTTGGTTCGGCCATCGATTCCCCCCTGTGAATTTCCGCCTCGAATCATACCATCGGCTCAGGTAACAACGAGCTCTAGGTGATGATGTTCGGATAGAGGCGTGTGGCGATCGCCACCAGCACGGCCAGCGCCAGCACCATCACCGCAAAATCCAGGCCGAGAGCGAACGACGTCGCCCCTCCCACGATCATCAAGTGCCGCAGGGCGTCGACTTCATAGGTGAGCGGATTCACTTTGGAAAGTCCGCGCAGCCACGGCGGCATCATCGTTAACGGGTAAATCGCGTTGCTGGCGAAAAAAAGCGGCATGGTCAGCACCTGTCCGATGCCCATGAAACGCTCGCGCGATTTCACGATGCAGGCGGCGATCAGCGAGAACGTGGAAAATACCGCCGAGCCCAAAATCACCGCAGCCACCACTCCGGCAATCGCCCACACGCCGAAATGCAGATGAATCCCGAGCAGCAGCGCCAGCACGTAAACCATCACCATTTGGCACAAGCTGCGCGCGGTGGATGAAATCGCGCGGCCCAGCACCAGCGAACTCCGCGCCGCCGGGCTCACCAGAAATTTGTGCACGATCCCCAAGTCGCGCTCCCAGATCAGCGAAATTCCGTAAAAAATCGCGCCGAATAGGACACTCTGCGCAAGGACTCCCGGCGTCATGAAATCCAGATAGCTGATGCCGCCCGTCGGAATGGCGCGAACGCGCGTGAACACCTCGCCGAAAATCACCAGCCACAGAACCGGCTGGATCATCCGGGTGAAAAGCTCCACAGGATCGTGGATCAGCTTTCGAATATCCGCTTCGGCCACCGCCAGTGTCTGGCGGGCGTACGCGGCGCCTGGAAATTCGTTACCCCAGCCGCTGGGAAGTGCGTCGTGTGCGTGCGACATCGCGTAAATCTCCTCCTTCGGAAATCGAGGCCCCGGTGTAATGAATGAACACGTCGCCAAGCGTGGCGGCGGGCCCGAGCGCCGCCTTGAGCTCCGCCGGCGATCCAATCGCGGCCAGCTCACCCAAGTGCATGAACGCCACCGTCTCGCAAAGCTCGTCCGCTTCCTGCATATCGTGCGTGGTCATCAGGATCGCCGAGCCGGTCTCCTGGCGAAGCTCACGGATGTGGTTCCAGACGGCCTGCTTGGCCACGGGATCGAGTCCCACCGTGGGCTCATCCAGAAACAGCACGCTCGGGCGATGCAGCATGGCCTGCGCGATTTCCAGTCTCCGGATCATGCCTCCCGAGTACGTTTTCACCTGTTTTCTCGCCGCGTGCGTCAGAGCCATGAAATCCAGAGCTGCCGCGATGCGCGCGGATCGCTCCGAGCGCGGAATACCGTAGAGTTTCGCCGAAATGAGCAGATTCTCATATCCGGTCAACTCGCCATCGGCGGAAAGCAGCTGCGGGACGTATCCGATTCGCCGCCGCACCTCGCGCGGCTCACGGACGATGTCGAATCCCGCCACTTTCGCCGTGCCATCGCTCGGCGGCAGCAGCGTGATCAGCATCTTGATCAGCGTGCTCTTGCCGGCGCCGTTTGGCCCGAGCAAGCCGAAAATCGATCCGGGTGGGCAGGAAAATGTCAGGTGGTTCACGGCGACGAGCCCGCCGAATCGCCGCGTGATCGATTGCGTCGAGACCGCCGCAGGTTTCGCTGTGGGCGCCGGAGTGGGCGGCTCCGAATTTTGCTGTGCGTCGGACTCTTCAGATGAAGCCTGAGAAATATCAGACAAGGACACCTCGCTGCCGCTGCCGGTATCAATGGCCTGCTCGAAGGCACTCGGCAGGCCAGGGATATGAAATACAAGCCACTTCGGTTTTTGAGCCGAAGCGATTATCCTACGGGAGCTTCATAGCATGCGCAATGGAGGAGCAAACATGACCGACAAGATCGCCACCCAGAAAATCTCTCTTGATGTCTCCGACGGCACTTCGATGAACGCCTACGTGGCCCGCCCGGCCGAAGCCGGCAAATTTCCCGGGATGCTTGTGCTGCAGGAAGCCTTTGGCGTGAACGCGCACATTCGCGACGTCACCGAACGGATCGCGCGCGAAGGGTACGTAGCCATCGCGCCGGAACTCTTTCACCGCACCGGCCCGGGATTCGAAGGCCGCTACGACGATTTCCCCGCCGCAATGCCGCACATGCAGGCTCTGACAGAGCAGGGCCAAACCGCCGACATGCGCGCCGCCTACGATTGGCTGCGCTCGCACGATCAGGCCGCCGATCGCATCGCCAGCATCGGCTTTTGCATGGGCGGGCGCGCATCTTTTCTCGCCGACGCGACCCTCCCGCTGCAAGCGTCCGTTTCATTCTATGGCGGTGGCATCGCGCAAGGATTCCTCCACCGCGCGCCGGACATGCACGCACCGATCCTGCTCTTCTGGGGCGGGCTCGATACGCACATTCTGGCCGAGCATCGCCATGCCGTGGTGGAAGCGCTGACCAAAGCCAACAAGCAGTTCGTCAATGTGCTGGTTTCCTACGCCGACCATGGATTTTTCTGCGACGCGCGCGCGAGCTACAATGCGGTAGCCGCGGGTCTGGCGTGGGCGCTCACGCGCCATTTTCTGGATACGTATGTGAAGGGATCGGCGGCGAAGGCCAGCGCGGGCTAGCGCGCCGCCGCTTCAATCGCGGTAGACGAATTCGAGTTCCACGCCCGCCACGGCGATCACATCGCCCGGCGAAAGCTTCGTCGGGTGCTCGATCGGCTGGCCGTTGACGCTCGGCGTTTTGTCCGCCGCGCCCACGTAGTAGGACCGATCCTCGCGCCGATTGATCTGCGCCGCAGCGCGCGGCGCAAACCAGCTTGTCAGCTTCACCGTGGCCATCGCCGATTTGCCCACGACGGTCAGCTTGTCCGTGAGCGCGTATTCTTTCCGGTTGGTTTTGCCCTTGCGCACTACGAGCGTGGGCACCTTCAGCCGCGCCGGAGCCAGCTGCGAACTTTCGCCTCCCGCCGCCACCTGCTGCATGAAGGCACGCCGCTCTTTCGTATCGAGAATCACGGTCTCGTTCAATTTCGGCGCCGCCGCTTTCGCGCCGCCGTTCCCGACCGCGAATCCGTCCAGGTCGCGCCCATCGGAGACCACAATCGTGTGCTTGCCGATGGCCACGGAATCACCCGGCTTCAGCGTGACCATCTTCACGCGTTGGCCGTTCACGAACGTGCCGTTCAGGCTGCCGAAATCTTCCAGCATGATTCGGCCTTCTTCGTTGAAGACTCGCGCGTGATAGTGCGACACCGCCGGATTATCGATCACCAGCGCGTTATCCGGCGAGCGGCCGATGCTCACCTCTTGGGAGTTTACCGGCACTTCCTGCAGGATCGAATTTTCGAACTTGAGCACGAGCTTGGGCATGTCAGTGCCCTCCCGAACGAATCAATTGCCTGAATTTTTCAGCCATTTCCTTAGCCGGCCCATCCGCGCGAGCGCACCCACCGGCTTCGCGGCGCGCCGCAGCACGATCGCGGTGATGTTGTCGCCGCCGCCCGCTTGTTTCGCAAGATCCACCAGCCGGTCCGCCGCTTCCTGCGCCTCGGCGCATTCGCCGAGGACAGCGGCAATCTGCGCGTCCGTTAATTCACGCGTCAAGCCGTCCGAACAGAGCAGCACGGTGTCGTCCTCGAGCACCAGCTCTTCGCTCACGTCCACTTCAACGTCCGGGCCGACCCCCAGCGCACGCACCAGCACATTTTGCAAACCGCTATTTCCCGCTTCCTGCTCTGTCATCCGCCCTTGCCGGACCTGCTCAGCGACAAAGGAATGGTCGCGCGTCAATTGCTCCAGTTGTCCCGCGCGCAAGCGGTACGCCCGGCTGTCTCCCACGTTGGCCACGCTCATCCGCTCGCCCGTGAATCGCACCGCTACGACCGTCGCGCCCATGGGCTGGCCGGTCCCACTGCTCTGTGCCGCGCGATGCACCGCTTCGTTTGCCGCGCGAATCGCGGAGCCGAGCCGGTTCGATTCGGCCGAAACACCGGTCCCCGCCCCTTGGCCGAAAGCGGGCGGCTCCAGATCTCCGGATCGAGACTTGGTGACAATCGTTTCGACGGCGAGCCGGCTTGCAAGTTCGCCGCAGGCCAATCCGCCCATGCCGTCCGACAGGACGAAGAGATGCAGCTCCGGCGCCGCGCCGAAGCTGTCCTCGTTGCTCTCGCGCACGCAGCCGGTGTCCGTCTGCGCTCCGAATTCGATTTCCGTCGCCATAGAAGGCTGCTTGATTCCCCGCTTCGAGCCGCTATTTCGGTCGATGGACCTCTTTATTCGGGATCCTGCTCGACACCTTCGACCAGATGCCCATTCCGCAATGGGTTTTTCAACACGCGGATGCCGATAAATCCCTGTTCCTTGAGCCACTCCATCACGCTGCCGACGCGCTCGGGTCCAAAAGGACCGCTGAGAACCAGGAAAATCGAGCCTGTCTCGCGGTGCCGCGGAATCACGATCACGGGCAGCCCCAGGTCTTCCACTTTTTTCGCGGTCACCTCGGCGCGATCCTCGGACCCGAATCGCCCGATCCACAAATAACTCGGCGAGTGATTGTTCACCGGAGGCACGGATAGAGTTTCCGGCTCGCCAGCCCCTGCGTCCGAGGGATTCTGCGCGGCAGGCGGCGCGCTGGGAGCTTGTGCCGGCGACGCTCGCTTCGGTGCGTTGGCTGCCGGATTGGCGGGCGCATGATCCGCGGGAGAAGCGGGTGCCACGGTGCTGGCCGCCGCCGGTTTTGAAGCGGCCGGTGCGATCGAAACCGCCCGGGCTACCTTGTGTTCGCGGGGGCTCGGTGCCGGCTCTTTAGAAGTGGCGCGCGAAGTCGTCGCCGTGCGTGCACGTGCGTCGGGCGCTTCGGTCTCGATCTTCGTCGCGGTTGCCGCAGCTGTTTTCAACGGCTCGGATCTTGCGGCTTCCACCTCGGCGCCGCTCTGCTGACCGCCGCTTGCCGGAGTTGCGGCCGTTGTCGCATCGGCTCGCGTGTCGTTTTCCGGCCCCGTCTGCGTGTCCGGTTGAGGCGCATTCCGAACGGGCTGCGGATGAATGAACGACTTAGCTTGGGCATAATAATATCTCGCCGCGCTAGCGGTTATCGGCGCGTATTCGCGCTCGAACTGCACCACCTGATCCCAGCGCACCGCCGCGTAAGCGCCTGCCGCCAGCAGCAGGATCAGCAAGATCCATCCGGATACGGATCTTCGCCGCGGCTCCGGCGCAGACATCGCGGACGACCCGTACAGGGGGTGCGGCGCAAGCGGCGTCCCGTTCGTCGAACGGTTTGCCGCGCCGCTTCCGCTGGCGCCAGAGAGGGGCTGCGTGTTCATCGGCAAGGCCGCTGGAGCGCTTGCCGCCGGCGATCGCAATGCGTCGGCCAGTTGCGCGATGGATTGGAAACGTCTCGCCGGCTCCTTATCCAGGCATTTCATGATCGCGCGCTCGATGCTTGATGGAATGGACGCATCAATGCTACGCGGCGGCTTCGGCGCTTCACGCATCTGCTTCAGCGCCACGGCCACGGCGTTCTCGGCCTGGAAAGCCGGCTGCCCGGTGAAAATCTCGTAGAGGATCAATCCAAGCGCGTAAATGTCCGTGCGGTAGTCCACGGGTTTTCCGGCCACCTGCTCGGGCGCCATGTAGGCCGGAGTACCGACCATCGATCCGGTCAGCCGCGTCAGCGCGTACATCGAGCGCGCGATGCCGAAATCCATGATTTTCACGTTTCCCTGCGCGTCGATCATCACGTTTTCGGGCTTCAGATCGCGATGCACGATGCCCTGCGCGTGCGCTTCCTGCAGCGCCGAGCACATCTGCTGAGCCAGGTCCAGCGCCTTGCGCGGCGGCAACCCGCCGAAGCGGTTCAGCACCGAGCGGAGGCTTTCGCCTTCGACGAACTCCATCGACGTGTACGCAATTCCGCCGATGCGGTTGAACTCGTGAACGCGGCAAACATTCTTGTGTGTGATCTTGCGTGCGAAGAGCAGCTCTTTCTTGAACCGCTCCATCATGCTCTGGTCGGAGGCAATTTCCGGCTTCAGAAGCTTTAGCGCAACGGTTTCGCCGGTCTCCCGGTCCCGCGCCTTGTAGACGTTCCCCATGCTGCCGTGCCCGGCTTCGGCGAGCAGCTCGTAACGCTGCGTTAGCGGGCTCAGGTCAAGCGTGGGAAAATGGGCCGGTCCCGCTTGCGCGCCGGCGGGGTGCGCCGGGCTCGATGGCGGCGCTTGCGCTGGCGCGGCAGCCTCCGGCATCAGCGCGTAGGCTTCCGGGACGTCGCTTAGCAGCAGCGTGTCTTGCCGGTCGACTCGCTCCGGCGGGTCGCGTCGTTCACCGGTACCGCCCGCGTCTCCCGCGGTTGCCAGGGGCGCATCAGGATGGCTTGGCTGGGGCATAGTTCAACTGATGTAGAGTAGGCCATGAACCCGCAACCTTCCATGAAACGCCACCGCTCTGTGAGCTAAGAGTATCCGGTACCAAAGGACTACGGCCGGATCGCCGGAGGCCGCCAAGTATCTTTTTCCCCTGCTTGTGTGTCTATATGTTGTTGTAGTTGCCGGTGCGCTGTAGGATCTTAGTCATGAGGAGAACCAGTTGAGAATCTCGGTGATAGGAACGGGGTACGTCGGGCTCGTAACCGGCGCCTGTTTGGCGGAAATTGGCCACGAGGTCATGTGCACGGATAGCGACGCTTCGAAAATCAAGACGCTCGAAGCCGGCGGCGTGCCGATCTACGAGCCGGGCCTCGACAAAGTGATCGACAAGGCCCGCAAGTGCGGCCTGCTGCGATTCTGCGCCAATCCGGCCGATGCCGTGCCTGCCGGCGACGCGATTTTCATCTGCGTGGGCACTCCTCCACTGCCCAATGGCGACGCCGATCTGAGCGCCATCGACCACGTGGCCCGCATGGTGGCCACCGAAGCCACCTCTCCCAAGCTGGTGATCGAGAAGAGCACCGTCCCGGCGCGCACCGGCCATGAACTCAAGCGCGCTCTTTCCGCCTACGCTCGCAATTCCAGCGTGCCGTTCCGCGTCGCCTCCAACCCCGAATTCCTGCGCGAAGGCACGGCCGTCGAAGACTTCCTGCATCCCGATCGCGTGGTCGTCGGCGTCGAGGATGAAACCGCCGAGCGCCAGCTCCACGACATCTACCGCCCCGTGCTTGAGCGCCAGTTCACTTGCCCGGTGCACCCGCAGGGCTGCCCCGACGGGCCCGCGCCGCAGTGGCTGGTGACCACCATCAGCAGCGCCGAGCTGATCAAGCACGCCTCCAATTCCTTCCTGGCGCTGAAGGTTTCCTACGCCAACATGGTCGCCGATCTGGCCGAAAAACTGGGCGCCGACATCGGCGAAGTGACCCGCGCCATGGGCATGGACCCGCGCATCGGACCGAGCTTCCTCAACGCCGGCCTTGGCTTTGGCGGATTCTGCTTGCCCAAGGATTTGCAGGCGTTCGTGCGGCTGGCGGAACGCTGCGGCGTGGATTTCTCCATGCTGAAAGCGGCGGAAACGGTGAACAAGCAGCGCATCGACCGCCTCTACGACAAAATCCGCGAAGCGCTCTGGGTGGTTCGCGATAAATCCATCGCCGTGCTGGGCCTCGCCTTCAAGCCCAATACCGACGACGTGCGCTTCGCTCCGGCCATCGACTTGATTCACCGCCTGGTGGATGAAGGCGCACGCGTCCGCGCCTACGATCCGCAGGCGATGGAAAAAGCGCGCGCCATTCTGCCGGGAATCGACTACGCCGACTCAGCCTATGCCGCGATGAAGGGTTGTGAGGCGCTGGTGATCGCCACGGAGTGGCCAGAGTTCCGCACGCTCGATTGGGAGCGCGTTCGCGCACTGCTGGCCCGGCCGCTGGTGCTCGACGGACGCAATCTTCTCTCGCCTGCGGAAATGCGTGCGCTCGGATTCGAGTACCATTCCTTCGGGCGTTCGGACGCCGTGGCCGAAACGCAGCCGGCCTGAGGGGCCGCTCTGTGAATCAAGCGCGCGTGCTCGTCGCAGCGATCTGCCGGCGGAAGTAGTCGTAGGTCCGCTGCAAGCCGTCTTCCAGGTTCACTTTCGGCTCCCAGTGCAGGATGCGCCGCGCCTTGGTGATATCCGGGCAGCGCTGCTTGGGATCGTCCTGCGGCAGCGGGCGGAACACGATCGGCGTGTTTGTTCCCACCAGCTTGCGCACTCGCTCCGCGAACTCCAGAATCGTGATCTCGTTCGGATTGCCGATGTTCACCGGCTCGTGCTCGTTCGATTCCAGCAGGCGGTAAATCCCCTCGATCAGATCCGATACGTAGCAGAAGCTGCGCGTCTGCTTGCCGTCGCCGTACACCGTGATTGGCTCTCCCGCCAGCGCCTGGTACAAAAAGTTCGGCAGCGCGCGGCCGTCGTTGAGCCGCATCCTCGGGCCGTAGGTGTTGAAGATGCGCACGATGCGCGTCTCCAGCCCGTGATAGCGGTGGTACGCCATGGTCATCGCTTCAGCGAAGCGTTTGGCTTCATCGTACACGCTGCGCGGCCCGATCGGATTCACGTGGCCCCAGTATGTTTCCGGCTGCGGGCTCACGTCCGGGTCGCCGTAACACTCCGAGGTCGACGCCAGCAGGAATTTCGCTTTCTTCGCCTTCGCCAGCCCCAGCGCGTTGTGCGTCCCAAGCGAGCCGACTTTCAGCGTCTGGATCGGCAGCCTCAAATAATCCGGAGGGCTGGCCGGTGAAGCAAAGTGCAGCACCGCATCCACCGCGCCATCGACTTGGATGAATTGCGAGACGTCCTTGCGCTCAAAAGCGAACTTCGGATTCGGCCGCAGATGCGCGATGTTGGCCTCCGATCCCGTGCACAGATTATCGAGGCACAGCACCTCCCAGCCCTTTTCCAGCATGTACTCGCACAGATGCGAGCCCAAAAATCCCGCACCGCCCGTAATCACTGCGCGCACGTTACCTTCTCCCATCCCGCGAAAATCGCCCGGCTTCCGTCGCGATTCATTATGGCCGAAATTGCCCGCGCGGCGAAACTTTCCTCCCTCAATGCGCCCTGCCCGAAACACCTGCCGCCCGATGCACACTTAGCCTATGGATGCGGTCGCCTACGCCGTATTTGAAACCCCGATCGGCGCCTGCGCCATCGCCTGGCGCGGCTCCTCTGACGCATCCAATCCCGCCGTGTTCTGGTTCCAGTTGCCGGAGGCCACCGCCTCCCTCACTGAGTCGCGCATCGCTGAGAAATCCGGCGCGGCCAAATCGATGAACCCTCCGCCGCAGATCGCCGCGCTGATCGAAAACATCCGCAAGCATCTGGCCGGCGAACCTCAGGATTTTCGCGACATCGCCATTGATTTGAGCGCCGCGGCGCCCTTCGCGCGCCAAGTGCTCGAAGCCGCGCGACAGATTCTCGCAGGCCGCACGGTAACGTACGGCGAACTCGCGCGTTCCCTTGGCCGCCCGGACGCCGCACGCGCCGTGGGCCGGATCATGGGCAGCAATCCCGTCCCGGTGATCATTCCTTGCCACCGCCTCGTCGCCGCCGGAGGCAAATCGGGAGGCTTTTTGGCTCCCGGCCGCCGCGCAACGAAAGCGGAGCTTCTCGCCATCGAGCGCTCCGGCCTGTTCTTCAGCACCCTGCTAGCGGTGCCCGCAAATTCGCACCTCCTTCTTATTTCGGGTCATTCCAGCCGGCTCCGCGTATTCAGGTGACTTCCGGTTATCTGATACGCTATGTCGCGGGTTCAATCTTCCACGCGCCAGCCCGGTTTTGTGGTCTAAATAGTATCGATCAGTTTGCAATCATCCCGAGCGAAGTTGCGTCCTCAAGGAGTATCCATGGTTAGGCGCACCGGATTTTGGCTGGCATGTATTTTCGTCATTATCGGATGCGTGGAAGTTGCGGGGTGTAACGGCACACCTTCGAACTACAATCAGGTGATCCTCAGCGCCAGCGCCACCACAGTAGGCCCCAATCAGGTGGTCACGATCACCGCCGCCGTGCCAGCGGACAAAACCAACGCCGGCGTCACGTGGGTCTTCACTCCCGGAGCCGGCGCGCCAACGCCGCCGGGCACATTCTCCTCGACTCTCACCACCGCCACGTACACGTCTCCGAATCCCGTTGCCGCGCAATTCACCGTGGTGATTCAGGCTACCTCCATTGCGCTTCCCACCGAGACCAGATCGATCACCATCACCATCACGCCGCCGCCGCCGCTCGCCGTCAAAACCACATCTCTGCCCAATGGCGTGCAAGGAACGCCGTACGCCGGCGCGCAACTGCAGGCTACCGGGGGCGTTGCGCCGTACACGTGGTCGCTTGCCGGCGGTTCTTCCCTGCCGGCCAACCTGGCGCTCTCTTCCACCGGAGCGATCACCGGTACTCCTCAGCAAGCCGGTACCTACAGCTTCCAAGTTCAGGTGAGTGACAACGAGCCCACGCCAATGACGGCCACCGCCAATCTCAGCATCACCGTCACGAACCTCCTCAACGGCAGCTACGCCTTCGAATTCAGCGGATTCAATTCCGGCGGCCAGGTCGTCATGGCTGGCAGCTTCACCACCGACGGCGTCAGCAAAATCACGGCTGGCGTCGAGGACGTCAACTCCATCTCCGGCACGCCGAAAACGCAAACCTTCACCGGCACTTACACCCTTGGCAACGATTTCCGGGGCCAGCTCGTCTTCAGCAGCCTACCGGGATCGCCCACCTACGATTTCGCCGTCGACGTAACCGGCATTCACGGACGCATGATCGAATTCGATTCCAGCGGCGTACGCGGATCGGGTGAACTCGCGCAGCAAACCACATCCACCTGCGCCTACAACACTCTTTCCGGCTCCGGCACCGCCGGAGACGGCTTCGTGATCGGCTTGACCGGTGCGGCAGGCAACATCGGCGGCTCCACGCCCGGCCCCTTCGCGCTCGCCGGCCGCTTCACCGCGGAGGTCCCAACGAATTCCTCCACGCCCGGCAATATCGACAATGGCGAAGTGGACGTGAACGCTCCGGGCGATCTCATCATCACGCAGGACGCGACCTTTTCGGGCACTTTCCAAACCTCTGCGCAGGCCGCGCGTTGCACCATGAGCCTGAGCATGACACTCGACAACATGAATTTCGCCGTCTATCCGATTTCCTCGTCGAATGGCCTGCTGAACCAGGCGTACGTGGTGGAAACCGACAGGCTGAGCGCGACCACGCCATTTGTAAGCGTCGGCAGGCTCATCCAGCAAACCGGCTACCCCTTCACTTTGACCTACCAGTCCTTCAGCGCCAATAGCGTCGGCGGGCTCACCGGCGCCGTGATTCCCACGGGACAAAGCTCCTACGTTCCGTTCGCCGGAATCGTGCAAATGCAGCCGTCCGGAGGCACTGGCGTCACGTTCTCTCTGGTTGATAACGTCGCCGGAACCGTGCGCACCTCCCTCGGCGCCAATTCCATTTCCACAAATTTCGGCGCCGGTGATTCCTTCGGGCGCGTCAACACCACACTCGTCGACACCAATCCGCTCGTTCCCCTCGATCCCGTCTTCTACGTCATCGGCCCGAACGAGGCTCTCTGCCTCCTCGAAAATCAGAACGCCCCCGTGCTCGGAATCTTCGAGCCGCAATCCACGGGCACAGGCGCGTCATTTTCCGCCGCGACGATCGCCGGAATATTCATGCAGGGGACCGCGCCGCCTTCCGCCTCCACCACTCCAAATCTCTCCGGCGTAATCGGGCTGGCCAATTCCAATACCACCACCGGAGTCGTCGCAGGCATCGAGGATTTGAGTACCACCGGCGGCAATTCCTCCGGGCTCACTACCACGGGAACTTACGCGCTCACCGCCAGCGGGCAGACGGACGGCAGCGGCACGCTGAGCCTCACGCAAACGCCTCCGCCGCCGGTGTCCAACGGCTCATTCTTCATCGTCTCGCCGACCAAGGCCGTGATGATCACAACCACGAGCGGCGACACCAATCCGGTCCTGACAATTATCGGAGATCAGATCGACGATTTCGGAGTGAACTAAAGCGCGTGTGAGCGCGCTGTTTCGTAGCGCGAGGCTCGACGCTTTCGAACGTTCAGTACGCCCAGCGCATCAGCATCGCTCCGGTCGTGTAGCCCGCGCCCACGGCGATCAGCAACACCAGGTCTCCCTTTCGCAGTCGCCCTTGCGCCACAGCATCCATCAGCCCCAGCGGAATGGTAGCTGCCGTGGTGTTGCCGTAGCGGTCGATGTTCACCATCACCTTCGAATCGTCCACGCCCAGCCGCTCCTGCATCGCGCGAATGATTCGCAAATTGGCCTGGTGCGGCACCACCAGCGCCAGATCGCGTCCCGATAGGCCGTTGCGCTTCAGGATCTCGCACGCCAGTTCGCTCATCCGCCGCACCGCGTACTTGAACACCTGCTGCCCTTCCTGGTGAACGTAATGCATCCGCTTTTCTACCGTCTCCGGCGAAGCCGGATGCAGCGACCCTCCGCCCGGCATGTACAGGTTGCAGCCGCCCGATCCGTCCACCTCATGGACGAAGTCGATGATGCCTTCGGAATCGGAAGTCGCCGGCTCCACCAGCACCGCGCCCGCGGCATCGCCGAAAAGGACGCACGTCGCGCGGTCCTTGAAATCGAGGATCGACGTCATCGCGTCGCTCCCGACCACAAGCACCTTCTTATGCGTGCCGGAACCGACAAATTGCGCTCCCGTCGTCAGCGCATAGACGAATCCCGAGCACGCCGCCGAAAGATCGAAGCCCCACGCGTTCTTCGCGCCCAGCCGATTCTGGATCAGGCAGGCCGTAGCGGGGAAAAACATGTCCGGCGTGACCGTCGCCACCACGATCATTTCGATCTCTTCGGGGCTCATGCCTTTGTCCGCCAGCAGTTTCTTCGCCGCCTCTGTGCCCATGTGCGACGACGCTACTCCCGGCGCGGCGAAGTGCCGCTCGCGGATGCCCGTGCGCGTGCGTATCCACTCGTCGGTGGTGTCCACCATTTTTTCCATATCCGCGTTGGTGACCACGCGCGGCGGCAGGTATCCGGCCACTCCGGTAATCTTTGCGGCGATCCGCTGGCTCATTCAGTTCTCCGTTGTCGCAGTGAGTATTCGAGCGATTGTATCGCAATCCGCCGCGAGCGTTACAAGCACAACAGGCGCAACCGGAATCTCTGTTGCCCTATCCCGCAGCACGGCGATTCAAGAGTTTTGTCCCTCATGGCCCTCTGAGGCATCATGGCATCATGGTTCCCGCCGGGCAGACTTCCTGGATCGTCGAGCGCGCTCGCGCCGCTGGATTCGACCTGTGCGGCGTCGTCTCGCTGGACGCGGACGTTTTCTCAGCCCTCAACGTGCGCCCGATTTCCGGCTCCGCGCGCTTCGACGAGCTCCGCTATCTGCCCGAATGGCTCGCCCGCGGATACGCCGGCGAAATGAAGTATCTGTATGACCCGCGCCGCTCCGATCCCCGCCGCGTTCTGCCCGGCGCGCGCAGCATCATCGTCACGGCCCTGAACTACCACTCCTCAAACCCACTTTCCACCGGCGCGCCGGCCGATGCCGCGAACAATCCGCCGCGCGGCTGGATTTCGCGTTACGCCTGGGGCGACGACTACCACGACACCATTCTGCCCAAATTGAACGCCTTGATCTCCGAAATGCGCGGCGAATTCGCCGAGCCGTTTGAAGCGCGTGCCTACGTCGACACCGGCCCGATCCTTGAGCGCGTGGCGGCAAAGTACGCCGGGCTTGGCTGGCTGGCGAAAAACACCTGCCTCATCAATCGAAAGCTCGGCTCGTGGCTGTTCCTGGGCGTAATTGTCACCACCCTCAATCTCGCACCAACCCTCGCGCCCGGCGAAGCTCCTCCCGCCGATCTTTGTGGCAGCTGCACCCGCTGCATCGACGCGTGCCCCACGCAAGCCTTCCCGAAGCCGTACGTGCTCGACGCGAGCCGCTGCATTTCCTACCTCACCATCGAACTGCGCGGCGCGATCCCGCAGGAGTTTCGCGAAAAAATGGGCCACGCCGCCATCGGCTGCGACATTTGCCAGGACGTCTGCCCCTGGAACCGCAAAGCGCCCGTCACCGCACTCGCCGCATTTCAGCCCCGCGCCATCGCCGACGAATCGGCGCTCGAACCCGGCCAATCGGCGGCCGGCGATCCTAGCGGCGCAACCGGCGCTGCCCGACCCACGGAACATCGCTCGCTTCTCGTGCCCGAACTCGAATGGTTGGCTTCCCTCTCGCAACAGGATTTCAGCCGTATTTTTCGCGGCAGCGCCGTCAAGCGCGCCAAATGGCGCGGCCTTGTGCGCAACGCCTGCGTCGCCCTCGGAAACTCCGCCAGTTCGTCGAGCTCGCCAGCGTTCCCGCGCATCATCGCCCTGCTGGAACGCCTCGCCGCATCGGACGATCCGCTTCTATCCGAGCACGCCCGCTGGGCGCTCGATCGCCTGTCGTCCGCGGCCAACGCCAAGGTCGAAAGTCGGTGTTGCTGAACTTCCTCTCGCGCCCGCGCGGATTGACGCGAGCACCAGAGCAAACCGTTGCCCCATTTTTCGTCACGCGCGAAGCCGAAATTTTAAAAACATCATGGACAGCTAATCGCCGTTTTTGCGATACTTTCGCGGGTGAGCGGCGACGTTAGTTCTTCGCAAAAGCGCTGCACCCCAACTCAATTCAGGATTGGAACTCGATGAAGGTCACGCACCGGATTGCTCTTTCTCTGCTCGCTGTGCTCGCCGTGGGTTTTGGCGCTTCGCGCCTCTCGTCCAAGGAACGGCCCGCTCCCGCGCCTCAAAAGGCGCAGAAAGCCGCTCCCGCGCCGGCCGCCAATCAGAGCCAGATCGATCGAGGGAAATATTTGGTCGACAACGTCGGCATGTGCGAGGAATGCCACACTCCGCGCGATTCCAACGGAAATCTAGATGAGTCTCGCCGCCTGCAAGGCGCGGCCATCTGGATCGTGCCCGTTCATCCCATGACTAACTGGGCTATGCGCGCGCCCGCGCTCGCAGGCTTGCCCGGCTTCACGGATGCTGAAGCGGAAACCGTGCTGGAACAAGGCATCGGCCCCAACGGCCTGCCCATCCAGCCGCCCATGCACGTCTACCACATGAACGCCGCGGACGCCCAGGCCATCGTCGCCTATCTCCGCTCCTTGCGAGACAATTACCCTCGCAATTAGTTGTTGCGACAATTTTGCCGGGCGGTGCGCGCCGCTGGTGCGCCACATCAGCGCGTACGAAAGCCGAAATCCGATTCGCGCACGGTTCGAATTCCTCGCCCATCGAAGATCCTTCGCGCTCTGGCCAAGCCGCTCCCGTATAATCCCGTCCAGTGGAAGAGCGTCTGAAGACGATCGTGCTGTGGCTGCTCGGCCCTGAAACGCCGCCCGGCGACCGCTCCGGCCGCGGACATCTTTGGGCCCGCTGGATTTTTCTTCGCGCGCTCGGACTGATCTACCTTTCCGCGTTTTACTCCTTCTTCTTCCAAATCAAAGGCCTGATCGGTCCCGGCGGCATTCTTCCCGCAGTTGACTATCTGCAAGCCGTCTCCGCGCAGCTTCATTCCGTTCGCTATTGGTTCGCGCCCACGCTGTTGTGGCTCGGCTCCAGCGACCGCGCGCTCATGGTCATCTGCTGGATTGGAATCGTCGCCTCGCTGTTGGTGTTCTTCAACGTCTGGCCGCGCTTGGCTCTGGCCGTTTGCTTCGTCTGCTTTCTTTCTTTCGTCGCCGCCGCCCAGGATTTCGCCAGCTATCAGTCCGACGGCATGTTGCTCGCCGCCGGCTTCCTGTCGCTCTTCCTCGCGCCTCCGGGTATTTGGCCGCGCCTCGGCCGCCGCAATCCCCCGTCGCGCGCCAGCCAGTTTCTTTTGCTGTGGGTCTGGTTCCGCATCTATTTCGAATCCGGCGTGGTGAAAATTCTCAGCGGCGACCACTCGTGGCGCAACCTCACCGCCATGGACGACTACTATCAAAACTCTCCGCTGCCCACCTGGATCGGCTGGTACGTCCAGCATCTCCCCCACTGGTTCCACGCGTCGACCGTCGTCCTCACGTTCGCCGTCGAGCTGGTTCTCTGCTGGGCGCTGTTTCTGCCGCGCCGCTTCCGCATGGCCTGCTTCTGCATCGTCACGCCTTTTCAAATCGGCATCATCCTCACAGGCAACTACGCCTTCTTGAACTACATCGTTCTCTCGCTCGGTTTCCTGCTGCTCGACGACAAATTCGTCGAATGGGTCGTTCCGCAGCGAATCCGCGCGCGGCTCGATCGCCCGCGCGCACCAGAAGCTGCCGCGGACGCTGCGCCTGCTCCTGCTGCCGCGCCGCAAGAAAATCAGCCTCGCACCGCGCTTTCGCTCCGCGCCTTTGCGCCGCTCGGCTTTGCCGTTGTCGCCGTCTGCTTCCTTTGGATCTTCTACGCCACCACCGCAAAACTGATCTGGATGTTCGCGCCGAGCGCTCCGCTCCCACGGGAGCCGGTGCAGCTTCTTGAGCCCTTCCGCATCGCCAATCAGTACGGTCTCTTCGCCGTGATGACCCACGCGCGCTTCGAAATCGAATTTCAGGGCTCTCAGGACGGCAAAACCTGGACCGCCTATCCCTTCCGCTACAAGCCGCAGAATCCCGCCGAAGCTCCCGGCATCTACGCGCCCTACCAGCCGCGTTTCGAATGGAATTTGTGGTTCGCCTCGCTCGGCGCGTGGCCGCAATACCGCTTCGTCGTCTGGACCGAAGAGCGCCTGCTTTCGAGCGATCCCGACGTTCTCCAACTCTTCGGCAAAAATCCGTTCGGCGCCGGCCCGCCCAAGGAAGTGCGCGCCGTCATCTATCAATATTGGTTCACCAGCATGAAAACCAAGCGCGAGACCGGCATGTGGTGGCGGCGCGCTCTGCTGGGCGATTACGCGCCTCCGCTCGCACGCGAGCCCGACGGCAAAATCGTCGTCCTCAACGTGCCCACGGTCACTCCGTCGTCGCCCTGATTCGGCTCAACCGTCGCGGAGGCGCACCGGACAAAAGCAGCTTTTGCCACGGGCCGCAATTTTCGCTAGCCTGTATAGGTTGGCAGCTAAGCACTCGCAACACACAACCGATCTCAACGCCGCGCCGATCACTCACTCATGAAACGCAAGCACGCTCGCAACCAGCAGCCGCAAAATCCGGACGAAGTCACGCGCGATCAAGTCGTCGCGCATCTCAAGACGCTTTCGCAGCCCGCCAGCATCCGCCAAATTGCGCACGGCATGGGTCTGCGCCATGGCGGCCGCCGCTTTCTCCCGCGCGTCATCGAAAAGCTCTTGCGCTCCGGCGTAATTGACGAAATTCACGGCGGCCGCTATCGCCTTGCCGGCGGCAAGCAGCAGCCTTCGCGCCCCGCGCAAGCGTCGCAACCTCCGCATGCCGATGCGCGCGCCGCCAAGTCTTCCGCGGCTCCCGCCGAAGCGCCCGAGCCGGCTGCCCCTGCTGCGCGCGCCCCGCGCCGCAGCGGCGATCCCAATCTCGTCTCCGGCCGCATCGTCGCGCATCGCGATGGCTACGGCTTCCTCGTCGCCGACCAGCCCATGCCCGGCGTCGACGGCGATCTCTTCATCGGCCGCGATAGCCTCGACGACGCCATGCACGGCGACCGCGTCCTCGCCCGCATCACCCGCCGCCGTCCCGATGGACGCGCCGAAGGCCGCATCGTGCGCATCATCGAGCGCGAAAATCCTTCCATCGTCGGCCTTTTCCGCTACGGCCCACACGGCAACGTCGTGCTTCCCTACGACACACGTATCCTTCACGAAATTCTGATCCCGCCCGGCCACGAGCTTACTCCCGAGCTGCAGCAGAAGCTCGGTGTCGCGCCCGATCGCGAGCCCGCCTCCATGCGTCGCATGCGCCTGCCCGAACTCGACGGCGCCGTCGTCAACGTTGAAATCACGCGCTTCCCCAAAGGCGGCCTTGCGCCCGCCGGACGCGTCATCGAAATTCTCGGCCGCCCCGGCGATATCGGCGTCGACGTCGAAATCATCATTCGCAAGCATCACCTGCCCCACGTCTTTCCGCCCGAAGTCCTCGCCGCAGCCCAGTCCACTCCGCAGCAGGTCGAAGAACCTTCGCGCGAAGGCCGCCGCGATTTCCGCGATCTACCCATCGTTACCATTGACGGTGAAACCGCGCGCGATTTCGACGACGCCGTCTACGTCCGCCCGCTGCCTGGCGGACATTTCGAGTTGCAGGTGCATATCGCGGACGTCTCCCACTACGTCCGCCGCGGTACTCCTCTCGATCACGAAGCGCGCCTCCGCGGCACCTCCGTCTATTTCCCCAATCGATCCGTGCCCATGCTCCCGGAAGAGCTCTCTAACGGCATCTGCTCGCTCAATCCCCACGTCGACCGCCTGGTCATGAGCGTCCTCATGGAAATCGACCAGCACGGCAAGACCGTCCGCGCCGATTTCGCTCCCGGCGTCATTCGCTCTGTCGAACGCATGACTTACACCAGCGTCAACAAAGTTCTCGAAGGCGACCCCGAAATGTCCGCGCGCTACGCGCCGCTCGCCGAGGATTTTCGCCGCATGAAGGAGCTCGCCCTCCTTCTCAATCGCCGCCGCCAATCGCGCGGCTCCATCGATTTCGACTTGCCCGAGCCGGTCATCGAATTCGACGAATACGGCACGATGACCTCCATCCTCCGCAGCGAACGCAATATCGCCCACCGCCTCATCGAGGAATTCATGCTCGCCGCCAACGAAGCCGTCGCCGAATATCTCGATCGCGTCGGCGTCGCTTCGCTCTACCGCGTCCACGAAAAGCCCGATCCCAAAAGAGTTCTCGAATTCGAGGAACTCGCCCAGGCCTTCGGCTACTCGCTCGGTGTCGAAGATCTCACCGAACGCCGCATCGCCGTCCACCACGGACAAGTGCGGCCGCCGGCTCGTTCGCATGGCCACGGACGCGAGCACGCTCGCGGCCGTATGCGCCCCATGACCGTCACTCTTCCCGCCGCCGAGGAAGTTGACATCCGCCCGCAGCACTACCAGCGCCTCACCGAAAAAATCGCCGGAAAGCCTGAAGAGCGCATCCTCTCCTACCTGATGCTTCGCTCGCTCAAGCAGGCGCGCTACGCCGCCGAGCTTCTCGGCCATTTCGCGCTCGGTGTCCGCGAATATACGCACTTCACCTCGCCCATTCGCCGCTATCCGGACCTGATCGTCCATCGCGTGCTGAAATGGGCGCTCGAAAACGCGGATTCCCTCGCCGCGCGCGAAGCCCCCGTGCGCGCCCCACAATCGCATCGCCAGCACGCGCATGGATCCGCTCGCCACGATGGTGATGCCCCGCTCCCGACCCTCGGCCCCTACCGCCGCGTTGAACTCGAAGAAACCGCCGCGGAAACTTCCGAAGCCGAGCGCCGCGCCGACGCCGCCGAACGCGAATTGATCGAGTGGAAAACCGCGCAATTCATGGAGGGCCATCTCGGCGAGGAATACGACGCGCTCATCATCTCCGTCCACAAATTCGGCTTTTTCGTCGAGCTCACCGAAATCTTCGTCGAAGGCCTCGTCCCCATCGACCGCATCGAGGAATCCACTGGCCTGCGCTGCCTCTACCGCGAACGCGACCATGCCATCGTCGCCGAACCCCATCGCGCCTCGCGCGGCGCCGCTCGCCGCGTCTTTCGTCTTGGCGACCGCGTCCACGCACGCGCCGAACGCATCGAGCCCCTCCGCCGCCGCGTCGAATTCGCGCTTCTCTAACCCTTTCACTGACCCAAAATGGAACTTCTATGCAGGATTGGTAAAACGGAATTTTATTTACGCTTCGTACATCAAGTGTTAGGATGACCCTGACTTTCCAAGGCATCCTGTGGCCCAAGGAACGCGTTACGCTGCTCTGGTAGGCAGGCGTGTGGAAGCCTACTACCGCGCCAGCGATCTGCAGATGTCCGCTGTTGGCACTCTCGTGGCGGACGACGGGAAATCCATATTCATCGAAGAGCGCTTCTCGCAATCGGGCAAGGAAAAAACGCTGCGCGTTGAAATTCCCTACGATTACATCGTCCGCGTTGTCGAATCCAACGGCGACTCGCCTTCCGCTTCGTCCGCATCCAAATAACGCCTCTCGAAACACTGCCGCTGCATTCCGGCAAGCTTCGCAGTGATTCGCTGCGGTATCTAAGAAAGTGTTCTGGCCCGGCGCGCCGCGCCGGTTATATTGGAATGGTCGTTTGCGGAGGGATCGATGAAGCCGAATATTGGACTGATCGGGCTCGGGCTGATGGGCAAGCCCATGGGTCATAATCTCCTGCGCGCCGGATTTCCGCTCACCGTCTGGAACCGCACCAAGTCGCGCGCCGACGATCTGGTTCGCGCCGGAGCGAAATTCGCCGCCAATCCTCGCGAAGTTGCCGCGCAATCGGACGTCCTCATCACCATCGTCAGCGATCCGCCTGCCGTCGAAGAAGTCATCCTCGGCTCCGGCGGTAAAAGCGAGACGGGTGCTCTCGCCGGTCTCCGTCCCGGCTGCACTCTCATCGATTCCAGCACCGTCACGCCCGATCTCGCTCGCCGCCTCGCCGCCGCCTGCTCCGAACGCGGCATCGATTTCCTCGACGCGCCCGTCACCGGCGGCACTTGGGGCGCCGAAAAGGGTGAACTCGTCTTCATGATCGGCGGCAAAGCCGAAGTGCTCGATCGCGTGAAGCCCGTCCTCGAAGCGGTCGGCAAGCGATTTTTCCTGTTGGGTCCCAATGGCGCGGGCCAGACCGTCAAGCTCGGCATGAATCTGCTCCTCGCGCTCGAAGTAGACGCGCTCGCCGAATCCCTCGCGCTCGTCGCCGCCGCGGGCGTTCAGCCGGAACGCCTCATCGAAGTGCTGCAATCGAGCATGGGCCGCTCTCCGCTGCTCGATGTGAAAGCTCCGCTCATCCTGAAAAACGAATACCCGGCCAGCTTCCCGCTCCGCCTCATGCATAAAGACGTGCGCCTGGCCCTCGAAATGGCCCGCTCCTGCGGCATAGTTCTTCCCGCTGGCGCCGCCGCCTACGCCACCTACACCGCGGTCAAAAACTCTTCGCCCGACGACCCCGACTTCGCCGCCGTAGCCCGCTTCTGGCGCAAAGCCGCCTCCGCCTAAGCGAACCGACTGGCCACCCCCGGCCTGATTCAGCATCTTCTCGGCGGTCCGATGACCGGAGTCCGGTGGGATTCACCAGATTCCGATGCCGGAGAGCGCGGCCGGAGCTCCCGCATGCCTTGGACGTAGGTTTAGGTTTGAACGTAGAGCCGCGGCCTTCAGCGCGGCAGCTTTTCCTTTTGAAGCCCCCCACGTTCCGCGACTGAGCGGCCACGCGTCACTTTCCTCATGCGTACATCGCAGAAAACAAACGATCGAGCACGCCTCTATACGGACCTCTGCGATCGCGCGCTCGGCGGCGTTTCGTTCGGAATATTTAATTGAGTCTGCGACTCGATCAGGACCGGATTCCCGGCGGGAAATACGTCAGCGGCAAATCGCGCACGGTGCGCAGTCCGGCGGGCGCGGCCAGAATCGCCGGAATCGCGTTCACGGCAATCGCCGCGGTGGCCAGATCTCCATGCGTGCCTCCGGGGATGGTCATCGAGAGCGCCGGCTCGCCGCGCAACTCCACGGTGTCCGCCGGGTGTTTCGCTCCTACGTACATCTGCAGCTCCAGGTAGACTTTTTCTTCGCCGTGGAACGTGCCGCGGGCGATCTGGTGCACTCCGGCCACCTGGCCCGGCGTAACTTCGAGGAAAGGCGTTTTGACCGGCTCGTTCGCGATCACCGGCTCGATCGTTTCCGTGATTTCGTCGAGCGTGAACCCGAGCCCGTCCGCCACCATCGCCGCCGACTCCGGCAGGCCATGATGCTTGATCGCTCCCGCAGCCACCTGCTCGCGGAATTCTTCGGGCGTCATCCCCGCGCCAATTTTTTTCTGCAGCGGCAGCCGCCGCTTGGACGCATCCACGATCCGCACCGCCTTGGCATAGTCCACGCGCTGCGCCGCTGCGGAAAGCACCAGCACCAGCTTGTCCATCACGAAGCCGGGATTCACGCCCGTTCCCACCAGCGCCACTCCTTCGTCCTTGGCAGCCGCATCGAGCCGCGCCGAAAGCTCCGGATGCTTGCGGAATGGATACGAAAGCTCTTCGCACGTCGAGACCACGCATGCTCCGGACGAAACGCACGCCAGCAGCTCGCCCTCCACTTTAGTCAGGTCGGACGAAGTCGTATGCACCACGGCATCCACTTGCCCATCCAACACCCCCGGATGCCGCGCGGACACCGCAATGCCCCAAGGCGCGTCCGGCGCGCCCACCAGCTCGCCCAGGTCGCGCCCGGCCTTCGCGGGATCGCGGTCGATCGCCCCAACGATCTCGATCGAACTCTTTTCACGCAGCAGTCTCACGATGGCCGCGCCGATCGGACCAATGCCGTACTGCACCACGCGAATCTTCTTCTTCACGCTGCCTCCGATGGAAATGCCCTGTGTAGGATGCACCAAAATAAGACCTTGGCGCGCGGACTGCAACGAATTTTGGGGGTTTTGGAAGAGAAAATTGCGAAGTCGAAAGCAGGCCGGACCGCTGCTGCCGGATTCCACAGCGCAAACGTGCACGCTAGCGCCGCTGCGCAAATCTACCGGTTCACTTGGAAATGTAATTGGCGCGGAGGCTTTACACCCGGGCGCGCGTGGCGCGAATGTACTCGCGCAGAGAGCTGACGTTCGGGCCGTAAGAGCCCACACGGCCGGCATCGACCGGAAGGCCAAGGCGCTCGGCTTGCTCGATGCTCAGCCCCGCGTCGTCGAGTTCCGCCAGACTGTATCCTTCCGTCGGCATCACCCGATTTCGCCCGGACCTGTCCACCGGACGCAGCGGCCGGCGCATATGCCACCGTTTCGCCACGATGTCAAAGAACTCATCCCAGTCTCGCCGGTTCCACATGCTCGCCTCCCGTGTTCCCCGGTTCATGGAATTGGATGCCGCTCGTTCAATTTCGGTAGCACAAATTTTTCTTCTGGGCCCGATTTCTCAAATTCTGCTCCCTGGGAGGGGAGCAACGCGCAGAATATAACCCCGGTGCCTGTGGAAAGTCGCGGCCAAAAGCCGCCTGTATCCAGTGAGTTATTCCATTTTGCGAACGCTGCCCCAGGTTCCAGTACGCACACCTCCGGCATCGCAATCGGCGCGCGCCAGCCGCTTCACTCGCCTGCGAGCGCTCTGCTGCTATAATTCGCGAAGCGGAAGGTTTTCAGGCGCTGGCGGCACGTCAGCCACAAGAAATCGGATGGAAGTCCATGCGAGTACTCGTTCGCGAGAATAGGCCATGAGCGCACCGGTCATCGTCGTCCACTACCATGAGCTGTGGCTTAAAGGCGGCAACCGGCGCTTTTTCCTTGGCAAGCTATTCACGGGATTGCGTCGCGCTCTTGCGGGAATCCCCGTCGAGCGCATCGAACAGCCCGGCGACCGCTTTCTCGTTCGCCTCGGCCCGGGCGCTTCGCTCGACGAAGCCGTCGGGCGCGTCCGGCACGTTTTCGGTATCGCCTACTACGCCGTGGCGCGTCCGGTCGATCGCGACCTCGATGCGCTCTGCCGCGCGGCCTGGGAAGAAATCGAGCCGCTGCGGTTCGCCACGTTTGCCGTGCGCGCCAAGCGCAGCGACAAGTCGTTCCCGCATTCGACCATGCAGATCGAATCCGCCGTGGGCCGCTTCCTGCTCGACAATCTTCGCGCGCAAGGCCGCGATGTTCGCGTGCGGTTGCGCGATCCCGAGCTGACCTGCCACATCGAAGTGACGCCCGGACCTCTGCTCGTCTATGCGCGGAAAATCCCGGGCCTCGGCGGGCTTCCGGCAAACACGGCGGGACGGATCACTTGCCTGCTCTCCGGCGGGTACGATTCCGCGGTAGCCGCGTATCATTTGATGAAGCGCGGAGCGCATCTCAGTTTCGTGCATTTTTACGGCACGGGCGCGCGGCCCGGCGAGTCTTCCCTGCACGTAGCCAGCGGCCTGGCCCGCGTACTTGCGCGCTACCAATTCACCGCCAAGCTCTACCGCGTGCCGTTCGAGGAAATTCAGCGCGAAATCGTCCGCTACGCGCCGGAGAGTTTTCGCGTGCTGCTGTATCGCCGGATGATGCTGCGCATCACGGAATTCTTCGCCCATCGCGATCGCGCTCTGGCTCTCGTCACCGGCGATAGCCTCGGGCAAGTGGCTTCACAGACGCTTCGCAACCTCGTGGCCGTCGATGCCGCCGCCAGCATGCCGGTTTTTCGCCCGCTGATCGGCACGGACAAAATGGAAATTTTGGACACCGCGCGGCGAATCGGCACCTACGACATTTCCTCGGAGCCCTTTCACGACTGCTGCCCCGTGTTCCTGCCACGCGCGCCGGAGCTTTCCGCCAGAACCGAGGAATTGGATGAAGCGGAAGCGAAGCTCGACCTTAAGGCACTCATCGAACAGGGCATTCGCGGCGCCACGCTCGAAAAATTCGAGTACGCAGACGGGCGCGTGGGCGCGAGCGAGCCCCGCCCCGTGGTGCACGCGAGCGCTCCTCACGCGACGACCGCCGGCAACGTCGAAAGCTAAACGGACGCCGAAAGCTTACTTTCGAGCAGCCGAATGAGCTTCCGGGCAGGCTTGCGCCGCTTCGCGATCGGCGCACGGGGCGCCGTCGCGCACACTTCACCTGCAGCCGTAAACTCCGATGAAAAAGGGCTGAGAAAAACTCTAACGGTCTCGGCCGTACCCGCCGCGGCCGCCTCCACCGCCACCACGGCCTCCCCGGCCGCCTCCACCGCCACCATAGCCGCCGCGGCCGCCGCCACCGCCGCCTCCTCCTTCGCGTTGCGGGCGCGCTTCGTTGACCACCAGCGCGCGGCCGAGGAAATCCCTCCCGTTCAGCGCCGCGATTGCTTTTTCAGCTTCGGCATCGTCGCGGATTTCGGCGAATCCGAAGCCGCGCGGCTGGCCCGTAAAACGGTCGCGGAGCAGCGTCAAAGAATCCGGCTGCACCCCGGCCTCCGCAAACAGTCCTGCAAGATCCTCTTCCGTAGCCTTGAACGGCAGATTTCCCACATACAATTTCTTCACGGTGAATCTCCTTGTGCCCCTGTGGCAAAAGCGGGCACGTCAGCGAGGGCTGAAAGCCAGGATCGGGGCCGAGGCAGTCAGCAAACAGGCCGGCTACTCACGGCTGAAGCGAGCGCTTCAGCAACTCAATTCCAATCTTGAGCTAAGTTTATTGCGCAGTCAACCAGGCTGAGGCCTGAAAAGGGCTCAATGCCCCGAGCGCTTTGCATGGCGATGTGGCGCTCGCTACGTGCGGTAGCTGGCGTTGATGTGAACGTACTCTTGCGTGAGGTCGCACGTCCAAATGCGCGCGCCACCGCGCCCCGAACCAAGATCGATGCGTACCTGCACCGACTTGGCGAGCATTTTTTCGTGCGCCGCGGCTTCATCGAATGTCATCTCGCGCCCGTCGCGGCAAACGGCCACGCCGCCGATCCAGATGTTCGTGCGGCTGGGATCGAAGTTCACGCCCGAACGTCCCGCCGCCGCGAGAATGCGGCCCCAATTGGGATCGGCGCCGGCGAACGCGGTTTTCACCAGCGGGGAATTGGCGATGGTGCGCGCAACGCGATCCGCCGCGGCGGCCGAAGGAGCGCCGCGCACTTCGATTTCGATCACGCGCTGCGCGCCTTCGCCATCAGCAACGATTGCCAGCGCGAGTTCGCGGCAGACCTGTTCGAGGGCCGTGCGGAAATTTTTGAATGCCGCGCCCGAAGCGCTGGAGATGTTCGCGGCGCCGGACCGGCCATTGGCGAAAAGCGCGACGGTGTCGTTGGTGGAGGTATCGCCGTCCACCGTGATGGAATTGAACGTGGTACCGACCGAGGAGCGCAGCGCGCGCTGCAACACCGGCGCGGGAATCGCCGCATCCGTGGCGATGAATCCAAGCATCGTCGCCATATTGGGCTGGATCATTCCCGATCCCTTGGCACAGCCCAAAATGCGCACTTCCTTCCCGCCGATGCGGCATTTCGCGGCGGACCACTTGGGCCGCGTGTCCGTGGTCATGATCGCCCGCGCGAACTCCTCAAACGCGTTAGGCTCGGAGCTGAGCGACTGCACGAGCTGCGGCACGGCGCTGAGAATTTTCTCCACGCGCAGCGGCGCGCCAATCACGCCCGTGGAACAGACCACAAACTGCGAGCCGACCGAGTCGCCGAGTTCCTCCGCCAGCCGGCGGGCGGTCTCGATGGAAGCTGGGTAGCCATCCTCGTGCGTGCAGCAGTTGGCGTTGCCGGAATTAACGATGACGCCGCGCATGCGCTGGCTCGCTTTTCCCAGGTGTTCGCGCGATGCGATCACCGGCGCGGCAACAACGCGGTTCGTGGTGAACACGGCGGCGGCGGCGGCCGGAGTTTCGCTGATTAGAATGCCGAGATCGAGCCACGACGTTTTCAGGCCACAATGCGTAGCGGCAAAGGCGAAACCGCGCGGGATATTCGAAGCAGAAAGATGAGCGCTCATGCGTTGATGGTCACCAGAAATTGTTCCGTGGAATTCGCGGTGTTGGCAGCTCGCAGCATTACGGATTCTCCTCGAGTTTCGCGAGCCGCGCGTTGAAATCCTCGAGCGCCGCGCGGACCGCTGCCGGCGCAGTGCCTCCGGCAGCCGAGCGCCGAGCGAGCGCGGATTCGAGCGTCAGGACCGTGCTGAGTTCCGGCCCGAACGCCGGCGAAAATTTCTTCAGCTCGGCAATCGGCATTTCGCGAATCGATTTTCCGGCCTGTTCGGCGGCGCGTAGCACTTTGCCGACGATTTCATGCGCTTCGCGAAACGGAATCCCCTGCACCACCAGATAATCCGCCACTTCCGTGGCCACCAGCGCCGGGTCCTGCGCGGCCTCGCGCAGCCGGTCCGCGCGAAATTTCGTGGCGGCGAGCGCCGCGGCGGCGATTTGCGTCATCGGCTGGATCTGGTCGAAGGCGGAGAAGAGCGGCTCTTTGTCCTCCTGCAGATCGCGCTGATAGCTGGAAGGCAGGCCTTTGCTCATGGTGAAAAGGGCGATCAACGAACCGTAGATGCGCCCGGTCTTGCCGCGAATCAGCTCCCAGGCGTCCGGGTTTTTCTTCTGCGGCATCAGGCTGCTGCCCGTCGAGTACTCGTCCGGCAATTCGATGAACGCAAACTCGGTGGAAGCGAAAAGAATCAGATCCTCAGACAAGCGTGAAAGGTGCATCGCCAGAGTGGCCATGGCGAAGAGCATTTCCAGCGCGAAATCGCGGTCGCTGACGGCATCGAGACTGTTCGCGGTGATGCGCGTAAACCCGAGATCGCGCGCAAGAGCCCGGCGATCGAGCGGAAAGGCGCAGCCGGCCAGCGCGCCCGAGCCCAGCGGGCAGTAATCGGCGCGTTCGTAAACGGACAAGAAACGCTCGGCATCGCGCTGAAAAGCTTCGCCGTGCGCGAGCAGCCAGTGCGAAAGCAGCAGCGGCTGCGCGTGCTGCATATGCGTGGTTCCGGGCATGGGAACGCCCAGATTGTTCTTCGCCTGCCCGGCGACGGCGCGAATGAGCGACGCGAGCGAGGCGCGCATTTCGCGAACGGCCGCGCGCACGTACATGCGAAATTCCGTGGCGACCATTTCGTTGCGGCTGCGGCCGGTGTGCAGCTTGGCGCCCAGCGAGCCGAGCTTTTCGATCAACGCTGTTTCGGCGAAATGGTGAACGTCTTCGGCCTGCGAGCCATCGAGCCACGCGGCATCAGATTCGGCGCGCGATTCGATTTCATCGAGCGCGGCAACGATGCGCTGTCCCTCCTCGCGCGTGAGGATGCCGGCGGCGGCGATGGCGCGCGCCCAGGCGCGGTCGAGCGCCAACTCGTGCGGCAAAAGGCGCCGATCGAATTGCCACGAGCGCTCGAATTCGTAGAAAGAAGCGTCGGGGGCGCGCTCGAAACGCCCGCCCCACATTTTCTGGCCTTCCGGTGCGGTCATCGAGCAGCGGCCTTTTCGAGCGGAACCGTGATGGGCAGCGCGAACAAATTGATGAAGCCCTCGGCGTCCTTCGGGTTGTAGCCGGTCATGCTGAAGCTCGCGAGATTGGTGCGATAGAGCGAATACGGCGAGCAGCGCGACGCGGCGTTGACGTTACCTTTGAAAAGCGAAAGCGAAACGGTGCCGGTAACGCGGCTCTGCGAGCTGGTGAAGAACGCGTCCAGCGCCTCGCGCAGCGGCGTGAACCACATGCCGTAGTAAACCATTTCCGCGTAGCGCAGCGAAAGAATCTGCTGGTAGTGCGCCGTTTCGCGATCCAGGCACAGCGACTCGAGCTCGCGGTGCGCGTTGATCAGCAACGTGCCGCCGGGAGTTTCGTACGCGCCGCGCGACTTGATGCCGACGAGGCGATTTTCGACGATGTCCATGCGACCCACGCCATTCGCCGCGGCGATTTCGTTCAGGCGATCGAGCAGCGCGAGCGGCGTGAGTTTCTTGCCGTCCACGGAAACGGGCGTGCCGGATTCGAATCCGATTTCCACGAGCGTGGGCTTGTCCGGCGCGTTGGCGGGCGAAACAATCCACTGCCACATCGATTCCTCGGGAGCGTTGGCGGGATCTTCGAGCACGCCGCCTTCGTGGCTTAGGTGCCACACGTTGCGGTCGCGGCTGTAGATATTCTTCTTCGTCTGCTCGACGGGGATGTTGTGCGACTGCGCGTACGCGATGGCCTCCTCGCGCGAGTTGATGGTCCATTCGCGCCACGGCGCGATGATTTTCAGTTCGGGCCCGAGAGCTTTCGCGGCCAGCTCGAAGCGCACCTGGTCGTTGCCTTTACCGGTGCAGCCGTGGGCCAGCGCGTCGGCGCCGACTTTTTTCGCCAGCTCGACCTGGCGCTTCGCCAGCAGCGGCCGGGCAAACGAAGTGCCCAGCAGATATTTGTGCTCGTACACGGCTCCGGCGCGGAGCGTAGGCCAGATGTAGCCGGTGACGAATTCCTCGCGCAAATCTTCCACATACGCGGCGCTCGCGCCGGTGGCCAGCGCTTTCTTGCGCGCGGCTTCCAGGTCTTCGCGCTGCCCCAGATCGCCGATCATGGCGATCACTTCGCAGCCGCCGTAATTCTCCTTCAACCACGGGATGATGATGGAGGTGTCCAGCCCTCCGGAATACGCGAGAACGACTTTCTTCGCCAACGGATTCTCCTTTTTAATTGTTGAGCAGAGTGTGCAGGATCGCCTTCTGTACGTGAAGGCGATTTTCCGCCTGATCGTAAATGATCGAGCGCGGCGAGTCGATCACTTCGGGAGTGACTTCGAGCCCGCGGTGCGCGGGCAGGCAATGCAGGAACACGGCGTCGCGCGCGGCCAGGGCCAAAAGCCCTTCGTTCACCTGATAGCCGGCGAAAATGCGTTCGCGTTCGGCGGCTTCGCTTTCCTGTCCCATGCTGGCCCACACGTCGGTGTAAACGGCTTGCGCCCCGGCAACGGCATCTTCGGGCGAGCGGAAGAGATCGATCTTCGCGTGCGTTTCGTGAGCGACGCGCTTGGCTTCGGCAATCACGTCATCGGCCGGCTCGTAGCCCTCCGGGGTAGCGACGCGAACGTGCGCTCCGGTGCGCGCGCCGAAGGTAATCAGCGAGTGGCACATGTTGTTGCCGTCGCCGACGTAGGCGAGCTTCAGTTCCGCGCAAGCCTCCGAAGCGTTCCTCGAGTGTAAAGAAATCCGCCAGCGCTTGGCAGGGGTGAAAACGGTCGGAAAGCGCGTTGATCACCGGCACGCTGGCGTTTTGCGCCAGTTCGTCGAGCGTTTCCTGCGCGAAGACGCGCGCGATGATCCCCTGCACCCAGCGCTCCAGATTTTTGGCGATGTCGCGCGTCGGCTCGCGCTCGCTCAGGCGCGAAGAAGTGTGGTCGAGAAAAATCGACGAGCCGCCGAGATTGGCAATGCCGACTTCGAATGTGACACGCGTGCGCAGCGACGGCTTTTCAAATAACAGAATCAGCACGCGGCCGGCAAGCGAGGTGCGAAACCGGTCTGGGTGCGCTTTCATCTCGGACGCCATGCTGAAAATGGCGCGGACCTGCGCCGGCTTCCACTCCATGCCGGTCAGTAGATCGCGTTTCAGTTCGACGGAAGTATCGACGGAGTCCATGTTTACCTCGCGGCGGCCAGAGCCAAAGGCTGCTCAGGAGCTTCCGCGCGCGGAGCAGCGGAAGGCGATGGGCGCGCGGATTTCGCCGCAGCGGCGAGCACGCGCTCGAATTTGCCGAGGAATTCGGCCACGTCGCGCCGGCTGATAATGAAGGGCGGCAGCAGGCGCAGGATGTGTTCGTGGGTGCAGTTGATCACCAAGCCGCGGCGCAGCGCGTCTTTCACCAGCGGCGCGCCTTCGATCGAAAGATCGATGCCCAGGATCAGTCCTTCGCCACGAATTTCGCGAATGAAATCGAAACGCGCGGCGAGTTTTTCGAGGCTGCCGCGCAGCTCAGCGCTGCGTTCGCGAACGTTGGCGAGCAAATCCTTTTCCTCGACGACAGACAGAAATTCGAGCGCCGCGGCGCAGACCAGCGGACCGCCGCCGAAAGTCGAGCCGTGCATTCCGGGGCTGAGGACGGAGGCAAACTCGTCGCTGGCCAGAAACGCGCCGAGCGGAAGGCCGCTGCCAAGGGGCTTCGCGACCGTGACGATATCGGGAAGCGAGCGAAAACGCTGATACGCGAAGAGGCGGCCGGTGCGGCCGAGGCCGGCCTGAATTTCGTCGGCGATCAGCGCGGCGCCGTGCTGCGTCGCGAGCGCACGGGCGCGATTCCAGAATTCCTCGCTCACCAGGTGGATGCCGCCTTCGCCTTGGATCGGCTCGATGATGATCCGCGCAGACGGTATCGTCGAATTTCGATTCCAGATCGGCGACGTCGTTGAAGCGCACGAATTCCACGCCGGGGACGAGCGGCTCGAACGGCTCGCGATATTTCACCGGATACGTAACCGAAAGAGCGCCGAACGTGCGTCCATGAAACGAGTTTTCGAGTGCGAGGAAGCGCGTCTTCGGAGCGCGGCCGTTTTCGGCGTGCGCATGCGAGTAGGCGCGCGCGAGTTTTAGCGCGCCTTCCACGGCCTCCGAACCGCTATTGGCGAAAAAAGCGCGGTTGAGGCCGGACCACTGAGCTAGCTTGTGCGCCAGCGGCGCCTGATAAGGATTGTGAAACAAATTCGAGACGTGCATGGTGCGGCCCGCTTCGCGCCGGATCACGCGGACGATCCGCGGATGCGCGTAGCCGAGCGCGTTCACGGCAATGCCGGCAAGGAAATCGAGATATTCGCGCCCCTGCGAATCGTAAAGACGGCACCCGCGCCCGCGAACGAAAACCATCGGCGGACGGCGGTAGGTGCGAATCATGTAGCGCGCTTCTTCGGCGCAGATTTTCGCCGGAGAAAGGCGAGCGGCCACGGCGGCTTTCTTTTTTGTCTTTTTCCTATTGGTGTGGGCCATGGCTATTGCGCCGCTCCATGCGCAGCTCCGTTGGCGGCTTTGGCCGCCGCGCGCACCACGGGCAGCACGCGCGTGCCGGGGCAACGTCCGGAACCCGCGGCAGCAACCAACGCGCGCGGCTTCGTGCCACCGACAATGCGGACTTCGGAAACTCCTCCGGCCAACGCGCGCTTCGCCGCTTCGAGCTTGAGGATCATACCGCCGGAAACTTTATTGTGGCGGATCAAGTCTTCGATATCGGTGCCGCGCAGGGCGCTCAGAACCTTTTCCCCGTCGAGCACGCCGGCGACGTCCGTCATGAAGATCAACCGGTCGGCGTGGATGAATTCCGCGGCGGCCGCGGCCATGTGGTCGGCATTGATGTTGTAAAGCTCGCCATCGGCGCCGAGCCCCATGCAACAAGCGACCGGAACGATTCCTTCGCGCCACAGCGACCGCAGAAAATCGACGTTCACTTCCGTCAGGTAGCCGACGAAGCCCAGGCCGCCTTCACGTTCCTCGATCTGCATCGGCTCGGCCAAAAAGCACGCCGCATCGGAGGCGCTGATGCCCACGGCGGGCTGACCCGCGAGCGATATCGCGCCGGCAAGCTTCTTGTTGAGCAGTCCGCCGAAAACCATCACGGCCACGTCGCGCGTTTCGCGGTCCGTGACGCGCAGGCCGCCGACGAAATGGCTGGCGATGCCCATGCGCGCCAGCACGGAGGTGAAAATCTTACCGCCGCCGTGGACGATGAGGAGTTCGTTTCCGGCGCGCGCGAGTTCGGCGATCTGCCGCGCCAGCATCTGCACATCTTCATCGCGTTCCAGCAACGCGCCCGCAATCTTGACCACCAGCCTCATAGCAAACCCGCCGTTTCCGGATACCCGCGCATCCCGTTGAGATTTTGCACCGCTTGTCCCGCCGCGCCTTTTCCCAGATTGTCGAGGCAGGACACAATCACGAGCCGTTCGCCCGAAGAATCGAGCGCGAAACCGATGTCGCAAAAGTTTGTGCGCGCCACGTGCTGCAGCTCCGGCAGCGTGCCCGCGCGGTATATCCGCATCATGGGGCGGCCGGCGTAGAACTTGCGGTAGAGCGCTTCCACGTCGTCCAGTTTGCGCGAGCCGCGCAGCCAGACGTAGAGCGTCGAAAGAATGCCGCGATCGAGCGGCAGCAGATGCGTGGTGAAAACGAAATCGCGCGGCGCGAGGCCCAGATGTTCGGCCACTTCCGGCGTGTGGCGATGCGAAAAGAGGCCGTAAGCGCGGAAGTTTTCGTTCACTTCCACGAAATGCGTCTCGCGCTTGGGCTCCTTGCCCGCGCCGGTGACGCCCGATTTGCAATCGCAAACGATGCCGCGCTCGCGATGGATCCACTCCGCATCGATCAGCGGGCGCAGACCCAAAATCACGGATGTGGGATAGCAGCCGGGGTTGCCGACCACGCGCGCTTTCGGCAGTTGATCGGCGTAGAGTTCCGGCAATCCGTACACGGCCTCGGACAGGAGTTTTCCCTCCGGCGCCGCCAGCTTGTACCATTGGGTGAAAGTTTCCGGCTTGTGGAAACGAAACGCGCCGCTCAGATCGACGATGCGAATCTCCGGATTCAGCTTGAGCAGTTCGGGCACGAGCTCGACGGAAGCTTCGTGAGGCGTCGAGAGAAATACGACCTCGGCGCCGCTGTGGGCCACGGCTTCGGCGGAAAGCGGGCGGCAGGGCGCGTCGCCCCAACCGCGCAACTGCGGAAACAGCTCGGTCAGGCAGCGAACCTCGGCATTACTGCCGCGCAGAAAGAAGGTCGGCTTGTCGATGTGTGGGTGCCGCAGCAGGAGCCGGGCCAGTTCGAATCCCGCGTAGCCCGTTGCCCCGACGACGGCGACCCGCGTCGGGTCGTTCATCGGAGCATTTCCTCGATTCGCTTGCGGATGGAGTTACACGCGCCGCGCGAGGAGCAAATCACCAGCACGGTATCGTCGCCGGCCAGCGTGCCGGCGACTTCCTTCCAGCGTTCGCCATCGACGGCCGCGGCCAGCGGCTGCGCGCCGCTGGGCGGAGTCTTCAGCACCAGCATGTTCTGCGCGGGGCGAATATCGAGCAAGAATTCCTTGAGCGCGCGCGCCAGGGCCGGCAGCGGAGAGGCTTCCTGCGCCGCGGCGTCCGAAAGCGGACGGTACCCTTCGGTGGTTTTCACCAGGCGAAGCTCGCGCAGGTCGCGCGAAAGGGTCGCTTGCGTCACGCGCATGCCCAGTTGCCCGAGCTGGCGCCGCAGCGCGTCCTGGCTGGCCACCGGCTGGCTCGAGAGCAGCTTCAGAATTTGTCCCTGGCGAAATCGCTTTTGAACGGCCATATTCAGCGGATGCGTGAATATGCATCCATCTGCATAATGATACAGCAAGCCTCTGGCGTGTCAAGCATTTAGCCTGGAGCGATGCCCGAATTTTCACGATCGAAGCGGTAGCGTGCGTTCGGTAGTCGCGAAAGCGCCGCCTTCTCGCTTTCGTGATATGTTTCCGGCGCTGCTTGGACGGCGCCGCAGGCTTCATCGAGCGGAGTCGCGCTGGTTTCGCATCCGGGCAAGCGGGGGAATGGATGAAACCAGGAAGCTGGGGCTCGATCTGGCTTGTCTACGTCTATTCCATCCTCTGCGCCGCTTCGATCAGCAAGCTCGTCCCCATCGAGGGAGAGATCGAACGCGCCTTCCAGACCACTCCCGCCGGGGTTGGCATCGCGATCTCGATTGTCTCGGTCAGCTCGATTTTTGCCGCCACTCTCGGCGGCGGCATCATCGACCGCATCGGCGCGCGGCCGGCCATTATCGGCACCAGCATTTTCATGGTGTTTTGCAACGTTCTCGCCTTCTTCTCAACGTCGATGTTCATGCTGGACGCGGCGCGCCTGCTCGAAGGCGTCGAATTCATCGGAATTACCGTGGCCGCGCCGGCGCTCATTATGGCGACGACTTCCGGCCGCCGCCAGGTGCGGGCCATGACGCTCTGGTCGACGTACATACCGGCGGGCGTGGGACTCGGGCTGCTGCTGGCGGTGCCGTTCGCGGGCACGGCGGCGTGGCGCTGGACGTTCATCGTGCATGGAGCGCTGTTTGCAGGCGCCGCCGCGTTCGGATGGCTGCTGCCGGAAATCCCTCGCGAGGCGGCGCAGCAAGCAGCGCAACGCAGGCGGCCGCGCTGGACCGATTTTCTGGAAATTTACCGCGAGTGGGGCCCGTGGAAGCTGTCGATTTCGAATGCATTGCTGGTGAGCATCGGCCTGGGAACTAGCACGGTCGTTCCCGCATACTTCGCGCGCGTTCATCACGTTTCCGTCGCCACGTCCTCCGCCATCCTTGCCGCCGGATACGTGCCGATGATTTTCGCCGGAATTGGCGCGGGCTATCTGCTGACGCGCGGCATACGGCCGCTTTCGGTATACATCGGCATAGCGGTGGTCGGCATGGCCGCCGGACTGTTGCTCTACGCGCCGTGGATTTCGTTTTCCGCCGCCATTGTGACGCTGCTGATCTGGCTCCCTTGCACCGGCGCGGCCGTGGCCGTGCTGATGGCGTTGGTGCCGCGCGTGGTGCGCGATCCCACCCGAGGCGGCGCGACCATGGGACTGATTGGACAGGTGATGGCCATCGGCAATTTCGTCACGCCGCCGATCTATCTGGGGCTGCTGCCCAAGGGAAACTGGCTCGATTTCGTCGCGCTGGTGCTGGCCGGATGGATTCTGAGCCTCGCGTTCCTGCCCGCGTGGAAACGCGGCTCGGCGCCGGGCGCTTTGTCCTTGGAAGGTGACGCAGGCGTGCCGGCACCGCACTGAGCCAATGCTCTGGCAGCGCCGCGCGGCAACCGAATATCGCGACTCCCTCTACGCCGATGCCGCTGACGGCTTGGCCGCGGTTGCCTCGACGAAATCCAGAATCCTCTCGCCCACGAACTCGTCTTCCGTATTCACGCTCAAAATCGTCGAAAGATGCCCGTGCGAGGGCAAGTACGCGAGATGGGGAAGCGTGCCGCGCGCGTTCAGATACGCGCGCAGAAGCTCCACGTACTGGCGCTTGAAATCCGCAGGATCGTGCTCGGCAATCAGCACCAGCAGCGGCGTGGAAGTGGTTGCCAGTCCGGGCAGCGCCGATTGTTCGGCGTAGCGGCTGGCATCCTCGCCGAAGTACGCTTTGAACATCGGATTCTTGTCCATGGTCAGCGTGTCGTAGAGGCCGGAAACCAGAATCGCGCCGGCCAGCGCCTCCCGATCCGGACTGGCGAACCGCTGGTGCGCCAAAAATTGCGCCACGTGCGCGCCGCCCGCCGACTGGCCCATCAAGTAGATGCGCGCGGGATCGCCGCCCTGCGAAGCGATTTTGCTTCGGACCCAGCTGAGCGCAACCGCAAGATCCTCCGATCCGGCCGGCCAGGAGTGCTTCGGCGCGAGCCGGTAGGTGACGTTCACGCCGATGAGCCCGTGGCGCACCGCCCACGCGCCGACGTTGAGGTAGAACGGCGCGGAGGGCGCTACTTTGTCGCCGCCGATGAATCCGCCGCCGTGGACGAAAACGAGCACCGGGCGCGCGCTGCTGTCGGCGGCTTTCGGACGAAATACGTCGAGCCGGTGGCGCTCGTCGTTTCCGTAGCGCAAATCGCTCGTTATCTCTACATCGTTATAGGGCGGGCGCTCCTGCAATGGCGTGAAGAGCTTGAAATTTTCGGCGATCATGTCTGGACTGAACGTGTCGCCAAGCTCGTCCAGGCGGCGATGGACATTTTCGATTGCTGCCGATGGATAGCGCGACTGATATGCCATATGAATGCCTCCTGCGATCTCGAAGTTTTTCGATGCCCCGACGCGCCGAATCGGGAGCGGCGCCGCTTTCGGACGCCGCCGCGCGCGGATCGGCTATCCGACCGCCTTCAGGCTCTCCTCGACCATGCTTTCCGGCTCGCCGGTGTTGATCAGGACGCCCTGCCTGCGCAGGAACGCCAAAATTCCCGCGCGCGAGCCCATGCCGGAATAATTGAACGAGTCGCTCTGCAGCCCCGCGCCAAAGCCCGCGAACGTCAGAAACGTATCCTGCACGCTGACCACGCCCGCGTCCAGCTGGTCGGCGATGCGCCGCGCTTCTTCTTCCGTGCCGGCGATCACCGCGGCGGACAGGCCGTAGTAGGTGTCGTTCGCCAGCCGAATCGCTTCCTCTTCGGTGCGGTACTTCATCACCGGCATCACCGGGCCGAAGGTTTCGTCGCGCATGATCTTCATGTCGTGATTCACGCCGGTCAGGATCGTCGGATGCATGTAGAGCCCGCCGCCGCATCCGGGGTCCCCGGCGCTCTCTGCGCGCTGGGGTGGGAGATTCAGCGGCTTGCCGCCCAGGCGGATGGCCGCGCCTTTCGCAAGCGCGTCCTCTATATGCCCGTCCACGATACGCGCCTGCCGCTCGGCGATGAACGGCCCGATCTGCCCCGCGTGCGGGTCGGGATAATTCAATTCCACGCGCTCGGCTTCCTTGGCCAGCAGCTCCACAAATGCATCGTGCACTTTTTCCTGCACGTAGATGCGCTCGATCGAGAAGCACACTTGCCCGGTGCTGGTTACCGCGCCGCGCACCACGGCTTTGGCCGCTCTCTTCAAGTCGGCCGTCTCGGTGACGATCACCGGGTCCTTGCCGCCCAGTTCCAGGATCGATGGGATGAATCGCCGCGCGCACGCCTCGGCTACCTTGCGCCCGTTCGGGACGCTCCCGGTGAAATTAACAATGTCCGAGTTTTCGACGATGGCCTCCCCGGTTTCGCCGTCGCCCACCACGTACGCGAGCACCTCGGCCAGCTCCGGCACTTCGCGGATCGTTTCCATCATCGGCTTCACGAAGCGCGGCGCCACTTCGCTCGGCTTCACGATTACCGCGCATCCGGCGAAAAGCGGCGGAATGGCGTGCAGCGTGGAAAGCATCAGCGGCGCGTTCCACGGCCCGATGATTCCGGCCACGGGATACGGCCGCAGGTTCGTGTCGTATTGAATGGTTTTTACCGGAGACGTGCCCTTGCGCCGCGCCTGCTCGAAAATCGCCGGAGCGATGGCGCACAGGCGCAGGATCGTGCCGATCACCATGTCCGGCGCAACCTGGGAAATCTGCCCGCCGCCGGTGTCGATCGAGTCCGCTTCCACAAGTGCTGACCGGTGCGCTTTCAGCCGCTCGGCCCATTGCTTCATCACGGTGATGCGGTGCGCCAGCGGCGCGCGTCCCCAGGCTGGCTGCGCCTGCCGCAGCCGCGCGCACGTGGCCGCGATCTCCTCGGCAGAGGCCGCGATAATGTGCGTATCGATTTCGCCGGTTCGCGGATTTCGAACGGGAAGGATTCGCGGTTCAGTGGTGGCCATGCCGCACCTCGCGCCCTGCAAATTGCCGTCTACACATATCGCAGCGTGCGTGCGCGGTCAAGCGGCGGCATTGGCGCGCTCCGACGGGCCGCGCGGCTCACATGCTAAATGCGCCCGCCTGCACGATTGCAACGCGGCTCGTCACGTCACCTGGCGCGCTTTCTGGCGCTCGTGCGTCCGTGTTGCCGACCACTCGTCCGGAATTGATTGGCTTTGGACCGAAGGTTCCTACAACCCCGTTTCTGGCCAGCGAGGGGCACATGTCCAGTTATCCGACTTCCATGATAAGTCTTTGTGCGATCTAAGGACTCGGGTTGCGGAGATCGCATGAGTGTTTCTTCGGTCGGGGAGGTCGAAGGGTGATTGATGTCGCAGAGACGGGCGCCGCCACCAGGTAGCATTTGCGCGAATTCAGGCGTTACACTTAGCGACCGTCGAAATGGCATCTGGCCCTCCAACACGCGGTGCTGGACCCGTTTCACCCGAGCGGCCCCACGAAACGGGCGGCGATCCCAACAGACGGTTTGAATCCGCAGGATTGAGCTCTGAAGAAGTCGAACTGCGCAGGAAGCGTTACGGCCCGAATGTACTGGCGCGCGCGCCACACCTGCCGCTCTGGCGCCGCCTTCTCTCTCAACTTGTCCATTTCTTCGCGGTCATACTCTGGATCGCCGGCGGCTTGGCGATTCTGGCGGGCATGCCCCAGCTCGGATTCGCAATCTTCGTCGTGATCGTTCTCAACGGCCTGTTCTCTTTCTTACAAGAATACCGCGCGGAAAAAGCCGGCGAGAAGCTACTCGACTTGCTACCGCGGCGCGTGACGGTAAGGCGGGGAGGAACGAGACAGAGTATCGACGCGATCGGAGTGGTACCCGACGACGTGGTTCTTCTGAATCCAGGAGACCGAGTCTCGGCGGATATGCGCCTTGCCCAAGTCCACGGTCTCTCCGTCGATACATCCACGATGACCGGAGAGAGCGTCCCCACAACTCCGCAACCGGGAGAAACCGTTTTTGCGGGCACATTTGCGGTCGAAGGCGAGGCGGTCGGGATTGTCACGGCCACCGGGAATTCAACTCGGCTGGCCCGGATCGCGCAGACGACGACCGAGACACAGCGTCCGCCAAGTCCCTTGGCCCTAGAGTTGAACCGCCTGGTGCGGGTGATCGCATTCGTGTCTGTGGCCGTCGGTTCGGTGTTCTTGATCATCGCTTTACTCGTGGGGATTCGGCTCAGCGATGGTTTTCTATTTGCCCTGGGCGTGACGGTCGCCTTGGTGCCTGAAGGTTTGCTCCCGACGGTGACGCTATCGCTGGCTATAGGCGCCCAGAGAATGGCGGCGCGCGGAGCCCTCGTGCGGCGGCTGGAGTCGATCGAGACGCTAGGCTCGACGACTTTCATCTGCACCGATAAGACCGGAACGCTTACACGGAACGAAATGTCCGTCGTTGAAGTATGGACGCCAAAGGGACGGGCATCGATGGAAGGACGCGGCTACGACCCGACAGGCTCAGTTCACGCCGAACCGGAACTGCTGCCGCTGCTCCGGGAACTCGGTTCGGCGGCGGCCCTCCACTCGAACGGCAGAGCTGTCTTACGCGAAGGGCGCTGGGCGGCTCAGGGTAATCCTCTCGATGTTGCCCTCGATGTGCTTGCTCGCCGCCTCAATGTGGATGTCCAAGCCGAAGAAGCCGCTTCGCCAGCCGCGCGCCGGTTCCCGTTCGACCCTCGGCGGCGGAGAATGTCGGTGATCGCGGGCGGCCGGGCAATTGTGAGGGGCGCACCAGAAGCCGTCCTCGACCGCTGCCGAGAAATTGGCGATGCGGAACAGGCCGTGTCGCACATGGCCGAGCGTGGATTGCGAGTCATCGTGATAGCGGTTCGTGATCTGGATGGCATGGAAGCGCCCAAAACACCCGATGCAATCGAGGTCGATCTAACCCTGCTTGGACTGGTCGGTATCGAAGACCCACCGAGATTGGGCGTTGCGGTTTCCATTGCCGCATGCCGGAGCGCGGGAATCCGCGTAGCGATGGTTACAGGGGACCATCCGGGAACCGCGCGTGCCATCGCCCACGAAGTAGGATTGTGGACTTCCGATCAGCTTGCGGTCGAGGGAAAAGACCTGCCTGAGGATGAAGAAATCCTGGGCGCGCTGATGGATCGTGACGGCATCGTCGTCAGCCGCGTCTCACCGGAAGAAAAGGTGCGGATTGCCCGGGCGCTGCGCAAACGCGGACACGTGGTGGCGATGACCGGTGACGGCGTCAATGACGCTCCGGCGCTCCACCAAGCGGACATCGGCATAGCAATGGGTCTCTCCGGGACGGATGTGGCACGCGAGGCTGCGGATCTTGTGCTGCTGGACGACAATTTCGCAACCATCGTAGCGGCTGTCGAGCAGGGCCGAACTACATTTGCCAATGCGAGGCGTTTTCTCACCTATCATCTGACAGACAATGTCGCCGAGTTGACTCCTTTCGTCTTATGGGCGCTTTCCGGTGGACGCTTTCCCCTAGCTCTCGGCGTTCTGCAAGTGCTTTGCCTGGATATCGGGACTGACATTCTTCCTGCCGTGGCGCTGGGAGCGGAACCATCCAGCCCGGGAGCTCTCGCGCAGCCCCCGCTCGGACGCCACCTCGTGGACGGGTCCTTGCTGTTTAGAGCTTTCGGAGTTCTCGGGCTGACGGAATCCATCGTCGAGATGGTCGCATTTCTTGCGACGCTTTCATTTGCCGGATGGAGGCCGGGATCGCCGTTCCCATCGGGGAACGCACTTCTTTCCGCCTCAGGAGCGGCTTTCACGGCGGTCGTTGCCGGCCAGATGGCGAATGCCTTTGCATGTCGCAGTGCCAGCCTATGGCCAGGAAAACTAGGTTGGTTTTCGAATCGATTCCTTGTGGTTGCCATATTCTGCGAAGCCGCGATGCTGGTTGGTTTTCTATATATTACTCCACTTGCGAAAATACTAGGGCAAGCAGCGCCTAGTATGGCTGGGTACTTGATGGCTCTGCTGGCGATTCCGGCAGTCCTGGCGGCGGATGCGGCCCAGAAACGATGGAGGGCGCGACAATGAGCGCGACGGCTTTTCGCGCAAGTGTTGCGCCGACCAGTTGAGCCCGCACGACTTATCGCGACCTACGACCGCCTAGTCCAGTTCTGTTGGCTTCATTTGGCAACATCATGCTCGCCCAACTGAAGTTGCGATCGGAGCTCTTATCGTCTGCCGCCGGAGGATGCGGATCGTTCTGGCCTAAATGACTGCCACTCGCGGATTTGTTCGGACACATCAGTCTTCTCGCGCTCGTCTGTAGCACGTTCCCACCGACGCCGAAGTTCTTCGAGTCGGGCATCCACAAATCCGGCTCGTCCTGATTTCGGTGCGGGTTTTTCGCGGTTACTGTATCCCATGTTCAGATTGCTCCTCTTTTGATTTGAGAATTTCGCTGTGGATTCCACAGTTGTCACAACGGGGATTCGCCTACTCTATTGTACTCTCTTGCGCCCCTTAGATCGTAACGGACGCAAAGCCTCGAATCCCAATTCACTCGCCCCGCGCCCATTCCCCCGGAGCCATCGAGATCCAGCGATCCAGTGGACGCCCCCCAACCCGCCCGCGCACGTGATTGACGTTCCCTCGGAGCCCGCCTTACCCGGAACAGTCAATCGAGTAAATTCCGATGCAACTCCTTGAAAACATTAGTCCGGGAACATGCTTACCCGGAACGTCCCGGCACACATTGCAATCGCACAAGCGGGCGCATAGTATCTCAGCCGGGCGGAGGCGGCCTTAGCAGGGTGCTGCAAAACGGATGATTTTCGAGATGAGGACGGAGTTCAGGGCAAAGTGGCAGGCGAGCAGGGGGCCGTGTAAAACTTCTCGCAGTCGCATTTTGTCTTTCGGCACTGCGCCCTGCTCTCGATCCTGTCTATGTAGCGGCCTCCAGATGGGCCAAGCGCAGCAGGTTGAACGCTGCAGCCCACAGGTAGGCTACCTGCTGAATCTTCCAGCGGCCCACGTGACGCACTTTGCGCAGCCCGCCAGCTTGCTTCATCCAGCCGAACATCTGCTCGATCTTCTTTCGTGCTCGCTGACTCAGCGCATATCCCTGGGTCTTCATCCGCCGCAGCATGCGGCGGCGCGCGTCTCCTGCGGGACCTTGGCTGATCACGCGCTCCGCGGTGAGCGGCACGTGCGGCGTGACGTGCAGGTCTTCTTCCAGCGTGCGCAAAAACTCGCCCGCCTCGAATCCGCGGTCGGCACCCACGGTCTTGGGCTTGATGCCGTGCCGCCGTGCCAAGCGCCGCAACAGCTTTTCCGCCGTGTCTCGCTCGGCGTGCCCGTCAGCCACGGCGATGGCGATGTCCAAGCACAGCCCATGCCGGTTCTCCATCAAGGCGTGCCCGCTGTGGCAGAGCAGCGCCGCCATGCCCTTGCTCTTCCGCGCCAACCGCGCCTCGGGATCGGTCGTAGACTGATGCGTTTCATTGCGGCGCTTCTCGCCGCGAAAATCCACCGAAGGATTGCTGCCGTCTTGGGCGGGCGGCTTGTTCACCGGCTCTTCCTTGGGACGAAAACTTTTCAGCGAGGCCCAGGACTGGATCAGCGTCCCGTCCACGGTGAAGTGATCGTTCGAGGCGTACTGCTCGACCAGCGCGCTGGCCACCACGCGTTCAAAAAACTTCTGCACCAGCCCGTGCCGCTCGAAGCGCTCGCGATTGTGGGTGAACGCCGTGGCATCCCACACCGCTTGGTCCGCGTCCAGATCGCAGAACCAGCGGTACAGCAAGTTCCAGTTGATCGCGTCCACCAGACGCCGCTCCGAGGGAATCGAGTACAGCGCTTGCAGCAACAGCGCTTTCAGCAGCGCCTCCGGCGGAATCCCCGGACGCCCCGTTTCGCTGTACGCCGCATCGAACACGCGCTGCATCTGCTTCAGCACCTCGTCGGCACGGCGCTTGATCGCGCGCAGAGGATGATCTTTTGGCAGCCGCTCTTCCGTGTTGGCCACGAAAAACATCGGATTCTGCAATTTGGGATTTCCGCGCACGAAGTGCTCCTGTTTTTCAGAGAATCGCCGCACAAATTGCGGCGTTCAAGCTTCGTGCAAACTAAACTGCAATCACAGTTCCAAACACGGAGTTTTGCAGCACCCTGTTATGCCTCAGGGGCTAAAGCCCGGTGAAACTGCGTGGGCTGACTGTCGGAGCTGAAGCTCCGACCCCCTACAAGCCATGCGGCAAATCGCGCAGGCAGCCTATGCACAAGTCCGTCGGAAGAGGGAGATTTCGCGATGTCCGATGACGCTACGAATTCGAATACGAAAATGTCCGTGGAGGACCGGCTCGACATTATGGAGCTTTTCGCGCGCTACGCGTGGGCCATCGACGGCGGCGATATCGAAGGCGTGCTCGACTGCTTCGCCGAAGACGGCTCCATGGATCATCTGTGGCAGGGCAAGCTCACCGGCCACGCGGCCATCCGGCGCGCGTTCGAGGAGCTATGGTACGACCGGCCGAGCTGGTGGGTGGGCCGCCAGCACCTGGCCAATCATTTCCTGATTACGCGCGAGGGCGAAGGCGCGCGCGTGAAGGCGTTTTTCTCCATCCTGCAATTCAACGTGGAGTACCGCACGAATTTCGTCTTCGGCATCGGCACGTGGGACAACTACTGCGTGAAGCGCAACGGCAAGTGGGTTTTCCAGGAGGAGACAATCAACGCGTGGACGGATCGCAGCACCGTGCTGTGGGAGGGCGAAGACCGCGCCATGACCAAAGGCCCACGCGTGGCGCGCGCTGTGCCGGGCATGCCCGCGCGGTAGGATCGAATGCGTTGCCGCGCGACGAGCAGGGGATGGCAAAAAAGCAGAAGCAGGTCCCTCACCGCCGTTCGCCACAACCCGGCGACCGGGTTCGGGATGACACCCGCGCCCTATTTGGGCTCTCGGTCTACGGAGTCGGCGTTCTTGCATGGTGCTGCGCTGCCACACCGCGCTTCGATTTCACCGGACATTCCATTTCAGATTGTCATCCCGAGCGAGGCCGCATTCTGGCCGACGAGGGATCTGCTGTTGCCTTTTGCGGCTAGGCCTCAGCGATCAATTCGGCATGCGCAGGACGGGCTTGATGGTTTTGCCCGTGGTGGAATCGTCGAAGGCTTCGGCGATCTTTTCGAACGGATAGGGTTTGATCAGCCGGTCGAACGGGAATCGTCCCTGGCGGTAATAATCGATCAGCAGGGGGATGAACAGGCTCGGGGTGGTATCGCCGCCGAGGATTCCGCGCAGCGCGCGGCCGCCGCTGAGCAGGTGAAACATGTCCGGCGCCCATTCGCCCCTCGGCGGAGCGACGAAACCGGCCACGCCGCGCGGCGCGAGGCATTCGAGCGCTTGGGTGTAAGAAACCGGCGCGTTGGCGGTGTTGAAGGAATGGCTCGCGCCATAGCGTGTCAGCTCTCGGATGGTTTTCGCGGCGTTTCCGTCCGAGGCGTCGATGATGTCGGTCGCGCCAATCTCTCTCGCCAGCGCCAGGCGCGACGGCACCAGATCGACGGCGATGATTCGCTCCGCGCCGGCGATGCGCGCGGCCATCACCGCGCTCAGCCCCACCGATCCCGCGCCGAAGATCGCCACCGTATCTCCCGCGCCGACGTGGAGCGAATGAATCATGGCGCCGGCGCCGGTTTGCACGCCGCAGCCGAGCGGAGCGAGAATTTCGAGCGGGATGTCGTCCGGCACTTTGATGGCGGCGCGCTCGTCCGCCAATGAATAGGTAGCGAAAGAAGATTGCCCGAAGAAGCGGGCGTGGACGCGCTGGCCGTTTTGCGAGAGCGGGCTGGTGCCGTCCGGCCGCAGCCCGCCGAAATTGCGCGGCAGCACTTCGTAGCAGTAGCTATGCGCGTTGCGCCGGCAGCTGGGGCATTCGCCGCAGAAATTGACGCTGAGCACCACATGGTCGCCGGGGCGCAAATGTTTGACTTCCGGGCCGACGCGCTCGACCACGCCCGCGCCTTCGTGGCCCAGCACGAAGGGGCGCGGCCCAGGGCGTCCATGGACGCCGATATCGGTGTGGCAAATGCCGCTGGCCACGATGCGGACCAGAATTTCGCCCGCGCGAGGCTCTTCGACGTCCAGGGTCTCGATTTGCGGGTAGCGCGCGCTTTCGCGCGACACGGCTGCCTGGATCTTCATCGTTGTCTTTACCTTTAAATGGCCCTGCGAAGCTTCACAACCGCTTCTGCGGGCCGCAAAATTTGCGCACGAGGGTAGGTGCCGCCAACCGCGACACCCTAGCAATATTGGCCCGTAATATCAACGGGGGTCGGATTCTATTCCCTTTGCCGGGAGGCGGAGAATTTTGTTAGGATAGCGATGCTAGTGGGCTGCATCCTACGCCCCAAAACGCAGGAGCGTTTTGGGGACCCCGGCTACGGTTATTTTGGACCCGGGAGGAGCGGCACCGGAGGCCAAAATGAGCGTTGTACCCCATGCGGGCAGCGGCAAGATTACCGTGCCCGACATTCTTTCCCGCAAGTCGAGTTCCGCAAGCGTTTCTCCCGAATCGAAGCAAAAAATTACCTGCCTTACGGCATACGACTATCCCACGGCACGCTTGCTCGACGATGCCGGCGTGGACATCCTGCTGGTGGGCGATTCGCTCGGCATGGTCGTGCTCGGCTACGACAGCACGCTGCCCGTCACGCTGGACGAAATGGTGCACCACGTTCGCGCGGTGCGCCGAGGCACGCGCCGCGCCTTGCTGGTGGCGGACATGCCCTACGGCAGCTTCCACATCTCGCTCGACGAATCGGTGCGCAATGCCGTGCGCCTGGTGAAGGAGGGCGGCGCGGAAGCCGTGAAAGTGGAAGGCGGCGAGCGGCGCATCGAGCTGATCGCCCGCCTGGTGGAAGCCGAAATTCCGGTGATGGGCCACGTGGGCCTGACGCCGCAATCGATCAACGCCATCGGCGGCTTTCACGTCAGCGGAAAAACGCGCGACGCCGCGCGGCAAGTGGAGCGCGACGCCCGCGCCGTGGAAGCGGCCGGGGCGTTCTCCGTGGTGCTGGAGTCGGTGCCGCGCGAAGTGGCGGCGCACGTGACGCAGCAATTGCACATTCCCACGATCGGCATCGGCGCGGGTCCCGAGTGCGATGGGCAGGTGCTGGTGTTCCACGACCTCGTGGGCCTCACCGATGGCCACACGCCGAAGTTCGTCCGGCGCTACGCGCAGCTTTCCGCGGAAATTTCCAAGGCGGCCGCGGAATTCTGCGACGACGTGCGCAACGGGCGGTTCCCGTCGGACGCCGAGTCGTACCATTCGACCGCCGAGCTGCGCGAGAAGACCGTGACTGCAACCCGATCCTGATCGCGCGGTTTTCGCATCGCGCGCGGGGCGATGTGACGCGTTGCAGCACGGGTGTGTTGCGCGTACACTCGCACCTTCGAAAAGGCACAAGGAGCCCAGCCATGAATCTGGAAGATTTTCGTCTGCTGTACGACTTCAATGCCTGGGCGAACAATCGCACGCTCGATTCCTGCGCGGCGCTATCTTCCGAGCAGCTCACGCGCGATCTGGGCTCCAGCTTCAAATCGGTGCGAGACACGCTGGCGCACATCTACGGCGCCGAGTGGGTCTGGCTCGAACGCTGGCACGGACGCGTGCCTTCGGGCCTGCCCTCCGCCGCGGATTTCCCCGATTTAGAGACGCTGCGGCGGCGCTTCTCGGAAATCGACCGCAATCTGGTGGACTACGTGGCTTCGCTGACCGCGGACGATCTAAATCGTGTTCTTTCCATCAAGACTTCATCGGGAGCGACCTTCGCACAGCCGCTCTGGCAGATGCTGCAGCACCTCGCGAATCACGGGAGCTACCATCGCGGCCAGGTGGCTACCATGCTGCGACAACTGGGCGCCAAAGCCACCGGCACGGATCTGATCGGCTTCTACCGCGAGCGCGCCGCGCAGGCCAGCGCATGAGCGGCATGGTGAGCGCGCAATCCGATCGCCTCGGCCAGACCTGTTTCTGACCCCCGCTGAATGGAAATCGTCCACACAATTTCCTGGATGAAGCAGGCGGCGCACAATGCCCGCAGGCAGGAGCGCGTGCTAGGGCTCGTGCCCACCATGGGCGCGCTGCACGAAGGCCATTTGTCGCTGATCCGCGAAGCGAAGAAACAGTGCGCGCCGGTGGTCGTCTCGATTTTCGTGAACCCAACGCAATTCGGCCCCGGCGAGGATTTTTCAAAGTATCCGCGCACGCTCGATGCCGACCGCAAAGCGCTCGAAGATATGGCCGTCGATTATCTTTTCGCGCCGACGGCCGAAGAAATGTATCCGGCGGGCTTTCGCACGGCGGTCCACGTCGAAGGCCTGAGCGAACGTCTGGAAGGCAAGACGCGCCCCGGCCATTTTCGCGGCGTGACGACCGTGGTGCTGAAGCTTTTCGAAATCGTGCAGCCGAATCTCACGTTCTTCGGGCGCAAGGACGCGCAGCAAGCCCGCATCCTGCGTCAAATGGCTGCCGATCTGAATCTCGATACGCAGCTCGTCGTGTGCCCCATCGTGCGCGAGCCGGATGGTCTGGCGCGGTCGTCGCGCAACGCCTACCTGAAGGGCGACGATCGCCGCGCGGCCACCGCTCTCTACCGGTCGCTCGACGCGATGCAGCTCGAAATTGGAGGGGGCGAGCGCGACGCAGCGCGGCTTCTGGAAGTAATTCGGGGAGTGCTGCGATCTCAACCCGGCGTGGAGATGGACTACGCGGAAATCGTGGATGCGGATACGTTCGAGCCCGCCATGGCTGTGCGGAAGGCGTGCTACGCGCTGATCGCCGCGCGGGTGGGCGGGACGCGGCTGATCGATAACGCGCTCATCGAACCGGAGGGCGAGTCTCTGCGCGTGACGCTGTAGCTGCTTCCACGCGGCGAGCCGAGGCCGGCGGGCGCGGATCGCGACACAGCACAATCGGCCGCCGGAGTTACTTGCGCGCGGGTTCCGCGACGTTTTTCACTGCCGCCAGCACATCCGCGGCGTGGCCCTCCACTTTCACCTTGGGCCAGATTTTGCGAATTTTTCCTTCCGGCCCGATCCAGAAGGTGCAGCGCACGATTCCCAGAAACGATTTGCCGTAAAAGCTCTTCATGCGGCGCGCGCCGTATGCCTCGACCACGTTGAATTCCGTGTCCGCCAGCAGCGGAAAATTCAGGCTGTACTTTTGCTTGAACTTCGTTTGCGATTCGGCGCTGTCTCCGCTGCAGCCCAGGATTTTGGTGTTCGCGGCCTGGAATTTCTGCAGCGCGTCGCGAAATTGAATGGACTCGTTGGTGCACCCGGAGGTATTCGCTTTGGGATAGAAATAGAGGATCAGATTTTTGCCGCGATAGTCCGCCAAAGAAATGGTGCGGCCGTCGTCGGCCATCGCGCGGAAATCGGGGGCTGCGTCGCCTTCTTTCAACACGTTGGTCTCTCCTTCCTGGCTGGGGCCAATTCCCGGCTGGGACTATTCGCTGAGAATGCGTTTCACGACTTCGTTGACGAGTTGCGGATTGGCCTGGCCGCGCGTCTCGCGCATCACCTGGCCGACGAAAAACTTGAACACACCCTCGTTGCCCGATCGATATTTCGCCACGTTGTCCGGATTCTTCTTCAGCACGTCGCGCGCGATCCGCTCGATCGCTCCGGCATCGGAAATCTGCGCGAATCCTTCGGCCGCGATCACGTCCGCAGCGGCACGCCCGGTCTCAAACATCTTCGCGAACACTTTCTTGCCGCTCGCGGCGGTGATTTCGCCTTTCTCCACCTTGGCGATCAACTCCGCGAGCGCCTCGGGTTTGAGCGGGTTTTCCGAAATGCTTTTTCCCGCGTCCTTCAGGTGCCGCAGCAATTCTCCCGAGACCCAGTTGGCCGCCGGTTTCGCGGGAGCGCCCGCGCGCACCACGGATTCGAAGTAATCGGCCATGGCACGCGTGGCGGTCAGGACGCTCGCGTCGTACGGAGTGATGCCATAATCTTGCAGGAACCGCGCCGTCTTCGCGTCCGGCAGCTCCGGCATGGAGCGCTTCACTTCCTCAATTTCCGCCGCCGAAATCTTTACTGGCAGCAGATCGGGATCGGGGAAATAGCGGTAATCGTGGGCGAATTCCTTGGAGCGCATCGGCTCCGTGCGGCCCGCGGCTACGTTCCACAGGCGCGTCTCCTGCACGATCGTCCCGCCCGCTTCGATCACGCCGATCTGCCGCTCGATTTCGTATTCCAGCGCATGCGAAAGATAGCGGAACGAATTCAGGTTCTTCACTTCCGCCTTGGTGCCGAATTTCGGCGCGCCGCGCAGCCGCACGCTCACGTTGGCATCGCACCGCAAAGAGCCTTCCTCCATGTTGCAGTCGCTCACTTCGGTGTATTCGAGGATCTGCTTCAGCGTGTTGAGGTACGCGTAGGCTTCGGCGGGCGTGCGCAAATCCGGCTCGGAGACGATCTCGACCAGCGGCACGCCGCAGCGGTTGAAGTCGATGTAGCTCCAGCGGTCGGATTCGGCAAAGCCTTCGTGGAGGCTTTTGCCCGCGTCGTCTTCCATGTGAAGGCGCGTGATGCCGATGCGCTTCTTTTCGCCTTCGACCTCGATCTCGAGCCAGCCGCCTGTGGCCAGCGGCAGTTCGTACATGGAGATCTGGTAGCCCTTGGGCAAGTCCGGATAGAAGTAGTTCTTGCGCGCGAACCGCGAGAGCGGCTGAATCGTGCAGTTGATGGCCAGCGACGCGCTCATGGCCAGCTCCAGCGCGTGCTTGTTCAGCACCGGCAGCGCTCCCGGCAATCCCAAGCATACGGGGCACGTGTTCGAATTCGGCGCATTGCCGAACTTCGTCGAGCATCCGCAGAAGGCTTTCGTCACCGTGTCCAGCTGCGCGTGGACTTCCAGCCCGATCACGGCTTCGTAGCGCGCCATCACTTCCGGTGTCACCCGCGACGTTTCTTGTGTCGTTCGGCTCATATTGAATTGCCGATTATAACATTCGACCAGCGCCAGTTCGCGACGGGTATTCGCCTGAAATTCGGGCCAATTTGGTCCGCTGGCCGCCCCGGCCACGCGCGCGCCAGAGCGCAATTCCATACTGGCCGCATAGCCATCATGAGCCAGGCTTGCCGCATAAATCACCGGCTCGTAATGTCCGGTAAGCCGACTTGCCGGGAGTTAGAAGCTGATGACTGTAAGGTGTTGGAGTATAATACTGTGTGAAGAACAAAGTGGTGGACTGTTTCCCTATACCTAAAGCCCCGCATTTTCTTTAGATTCATCAGCAAGCATGCCTCGGGAATCTCTATGCCGCAGCATAGCGTTAGGGTGGCCCCGCCCACTCAGACGGCAGCCTGACAACGGAGGAACCTTTGGTACCGGCGATTGAGGAAAAGTACGATCAAGTACGCCAGCTCATCGGGATTGGCAAAGAGCGCGGTTATCTCTTGTGCGATGAGATGAACGACATTCTCCCGCCCGAAGTGCATTCCTCTGAGGAGATTGACGAAGTACTTTCCGCCTTTGAGCGCTACGGCATCGGTGTCTACGAAGACGCCACCAGTGCCGAAGCCGCTGGTGCTGCCGCGGAAGCTAGTGATACCGGCGCCGCAGAATCGAAAGAGGAACTGACATCGGAGGACAGCGATCTCGACCTGACTCCGGGACCGTTGGAAAAAATCAATGACCCGGTTCGGTTGTACCTTCGCGAAATGGGTACCGTTCCCCTGCTAACTCGCGAAGGTGAAGTGGTGCTTGCGAAGCGCTTCGAGCGCGGGCATCTGCTCGTTCTGAAAACCATTACACGCGCGCCGCTCATTCTGAAGGAACTGTTGAAGGTTGGGGAGGCCTTGCGTAACAACGCTCGGTCGATCAAAGAAATCGTACAGTTCGACGACGAGGAGCTGTCAGAGGAGGCGATCGAGGCGAAGACGAAAGAGACCCTCAAGCAGATCGATAAGATCGCCTCGCTCTATTCGTTAGCGACGAGGCAAGCCGCGAAACTCCAGCGTATTTCGCGTTCCAAGAAGCGCCCCTACCTCCACGCTCGCTACGCTCTCGCCCGAACCCGCATCGAGATGTCGAGACGTGCCCGAGAACTCGATTTCAAGCCGTCTGAGAAGAAGCGGCTGATCGACAAGGTTCACCAGACGGTCGAGCGCGTTCACTTCCTCGAGCGTGAAATTGCAAAGCTCGAGCACCGCGTTGGTGCATCGAAAGCCGATGTCCAGGCCGAAGCACGCGAGGACTTGAAGGCCTGCCGCCAAGAGCTGAGCGACATCGAAGCCGCCAGCGAAGCCAGCCCGATGGAGCTGAAGCGGGCACTCAGGGTGATCCTCCGAGGCAAAGCGGAAGCCGAGCAGGCCAAAAAGGAATTGGTCGAAGCGAACCTCCGCCTCGTCGTCTCCATCGCGAAAAAGTACAATAACCGTGGCTTGCAGTTTCTCGATCTGATTCAGGAGGGCAACATCGGCCTGATGAAGGGGGTGGACAAGTTCGAGTGGCGCCGCGGCTACAAGTTCTCGACCTATGCGACTTGGTGGATCCGCCAGGCCGTCACCCGCGCCCTCTCCGATCAGGCTCGCACCATCCGCGTTCCGGTGCACATGATGGAGACAATCAACAAGCAAGTGCGGGTCCAGCGGCAACTCGTGCAGGAATTAGGCCACGAGCCTACTTGCGAGGAAATTGCCAAGCGCATGGGTGTCAGCGTCGATAGTGTGCGCAAGACCAAAAGGATCGCGCAGCAGCCGATCTCGCTTGAGACTCCGATTGGCGAGGAGGAGGATTCGCACCTCGGCGACTTTCTTGAGGACAAGACTGCAGTGTCGCCCTCGGATGGGGCCATCCACCTGAGCCTCATGGAGCAGACATCGTCGGTGCTGAAGACGCTCACGCCGCGCGAAGAGAAAATCATCAAGATGCGGTTCGGTTTTGAGGATGGCAGCGAGCACACCCTGGAACAAGTGGGCCAAACATTCGCGGTCACCCGCGAGCGTATCCGTCAGATCGAAGCCAAGGCACTGCGCAAGCTGAGGCATCATTCGCGCTCGAACCGGCTTCGGGGCTTCCTCGAGCTCGGCTCGTGAAACTCGCTCTAGCCGCCCTTCTAACTTATCGTGCGAGTCGTAATTCCCCCGTCGGGCGTTCCCACTTCTTTTGCCTCGGCAATGCGGGATCAGCCCTGAGGCGGCCGGCGTTAGCGGACAATTGCCCTCGACGTAATGGAGGTCGATTACGTTTGGGGCTCACTATCACTCTCCTTTGTCCAGTTGACCATCCCCTCTGCTTGGAATAGATTGGCGCAGCTTTAAACGGGTAGCCGCGCATCAGGCGCGGTCCGTTCCCGCGAATAGGGGGCTGAACGCGACCGTGGAATATTCCAGGCGGTACGAAAACACGCTGATCGGCATTCTTTTCTTCACCTGGGGCACGGTGTTCCTCGATCGCATGTCCCAGCTCTATCTGGCGCCCTATTTCGCGCCCGTTTTCCGTCTCAGCGACCAGCAGATCGGTTTCCTGGCATCGGTCGTTTCGATCGCATGGGCCCTCGGCGGACTTTTTTTTGGCGCCGTTTCCGACCGCATCGGCCGCCGCAAAATTCTGATTCCGGCCGTCTGCTTTTTCTCCGCACTTTCCTGGCTTTCGGGCTTGGTCCGCACGTTTGACGAGCTTTTGGTGATTCGCGCGGCGATGGGCCTGGCCGAGGGCCCCTGCTGGGTTGCGATCAGCGCTCTGCTGGAAGAATCGTCCGCGCGCTCGCGGCGCGGCCGCAACGTAGGCATCGTGACGAGCGGCGCCGCCCTGGTGGGCCTATTCGGCGCGCCCATTCTGACGACGCAAATTGCTTCGGGGTTTGGCTGGCGCTGGGGCTTTTTCGTGACGGGCATTCCCGGCCTGCTGATGGCGCTGCTCATCTGGAAATATGTGAAAGAGCCGGAGCCATCCGCCGCAGGCGCGGCGCTGCATAAGCGCGGCACTCCGCTCTCTCACTACTTTTCGGTTCTGCGCTACCGCAACACCTGGCTTTGCAGTATCGGCGCAGGCGGCTTCATTTCCTGGCTGTTCCTGCAAAACACGTTCGCGCCTTTATTCATTACCCGCAATATGCACCAGGACCCGCGCACGGCCGGGTTTCTGCTCGGCGCCGCGGGCCTCGGCAGCTTCTTCATGGGACTCATATTCCCGTCATTGTCGGATCGCGTGGGACGCAAACCGACGCTGCTGGCGCTTGCCGCGTTATCGTCCTTGTTGCCGCTCGCACTCCTTGCGCGCCCGCTCTACTCGCATCTTTGGCTACTATCGGCGATCCTGTTCCTCACGCAAGGCAGCCAGGCCATCGCCGCGCTGGTGGTCGTGCTCATTCCCGCTGAGAGCGTGCCACCGGAATTGACCGGCACAGCGATCGGGATGGCCAACATGGTTGGCGAACTGATCGGCGCCACCATCGCGCCCACGCTCGGCGGCACGCTCGCTGAATCCTACGGCCTCGGGACTACCATGCTGATGGCCACGGGAGGAATGGTTCTCCTCTTCCTCGCCGTGCTCTTCCTGAAAGAGACCGCCGGCCCGCGCGCCCGCACCGCCGAGCGCGACCTCGCCGCCACGATGTAACTTATTTGCCGCTATCAGTGGCTATGCTCTGCGGGAAAGCTCAACCGAATCCCCGAAACGAAATTGATCCGCAGCGCGGGATAGCCAAACGCCTCTTCGTAATGCTCGTTTAAGAAATTGTTGATGTGCCCGTAAATTTCAACGCCGCGCGGAAGCCGGTAGGCGAACCCGGCGTTGGCGTCGACGTAGCCGCTGCTGGGAAATATGCATTGCGGCTTGATGGTGCACGCATAGCTCCCGTAATTCGGTTCCAAATCGAGCACGGCGCCGCGAATGCTGGCATTGGAATTGAGCATCAGCCGGCCGTGCGTCCAGGTCGCGTCGTATCCCGCGGAACTGCGCGGCCTGCGGATTAGCGGCTGGCCCACTGTAAACGGAAACGGCGCCTGGTTCGTTTGGTTGAGCGCGAGGATCGCCGTATTGAGCCACGTGTATTCGGCCGAAAGCTCCACGGAACGAATGGGATGAACTCGAATGCTGTTCTCAATTCCGTACGCGCGCGAATTCGCCAGATTCGCCGAAGTAAACGTGCTCAAATTCGCAAACGATCCCCCCAGCGTGACGATCTGGTCGGTAAAGCGGCTATAGAAATAAGTTACGTCGACGACCGCTTTCCGCCCGAACAATTCCTGCTGCACGCCCACGTCTCCGCTGATGCTGCGCTCCGGCTTCAGGTTCGGATTGTCGGTGAAGCCCAGTTCGAATCCGTCCGGCGGCCGAATGCCGGTGCCGAAGCTGCTGTGGATGCGGGTGCGCCCGAATATCCGGCCCTCGGATTCCCTGGCAAAGTAGGCGACGGAAATTCGCGGGTTCACTTGCGTCACCGAACTGGCCGGTATATACGGACGTCCTGCGTCCACCTCATCGGCCGCAAGCGCCCCCGTGAAGATGCTGTCTACCCTCACGCCGGTGCTCAAAAACCACCGGCCACCGCCTGTCCAGCGGTTTTCGGCGAAAAACGCGAAGCTGTTGCGCGGCAGCGTGAACGGCACGAAATTCGCGTCGGTAACGTAGGAATTCCGGAACGTCGCACGGTCGTATTCGAATCCCGCCACCAGCACGTCTTTCGCGGACAGCGTGATTTCGCTGCGCGTGTTCGCGGTCAGCTGCTGGGTTTTCGTGAACGCGCTCGAGAAGAAGCTGGACGGCGTGGGCAAGAACGCATATTGATCGGTCGCGAAGCTCACCGTGCTCACTTGCCGGAAACGATCCGAAAACTGTTCGGTGTAGCCGGCCTGATAGCCGAATAGGTCCTGTTTTTGGGCGGTATAGGCGGAGGCGAACTCCGGCGTGCCGCCGGAGTTGCGAGGATAGAAGCCGTACGGGTCGGATCCCCACGGCCCCGGATTCTCGTCGTGCCCGGCGTCGCCGAAGAAATGCAGCACGAATTTTCGCCGCGGGCTGCGCGAATAGCCCAGCGTCACAAATGACGTCTGATTGCGGTACGTGTCGTACGGCACCGGTCCCTGCGTGCTGAGCCGCGAAAGATTGTAGGACCAGTCGATCCCGTGAGTGAGTCCCGCGCCGCCGGTGGCTATCCGCCAGGTGTCGTAGCTGCCGCCTTCTCCGACAAAGCTGAAATGCGGCGAGCCCTCGCCGGTTTCGGTCACTACGTTTATGACGCTTGCGATGGCGTTCGAGCCGTACAGCGCACTTTCCGGCCCGCGCGTCACCTCCACGCGCTGCACTCCATCCACCGGCAGCGGCGATAGATCGAATCCGCCGCCGAAATCGTTCATCGGGATGCCGTCGATCATCACCAGGTTGTAATTCGAGTTTCCGCCGCGCACGAACGCGCTCGTCACCGAGCCCAGTTGCCCGGTGCGGTTGATGTCCACTCCCGGGACGTTGCGCAGCGCATCCGCCAGCGTTTCCACTCCTTCGTCTTGCATCTGCTGCTTGTTCACCACCGTCACCGACGAACCGATCTGCGGCGAAAGCGCCCCTCCCAGCGAAGCCGAAACCACCACCTGTTCCTGCACCGCGCTGAGCGCGAGATGCAAATCGAGCTGGATCGTTTCGCCCGGTTTCAGCGTCTCCGGATTCGCTGCCTTCGTCAGTCCCGGCGAATTCGCCGCCACCGTGTACGTCCCGGCGCTCAAACCGTCAAACCGATACTCGCCACGTTCGTTGGATTGCGCCTGCGCGATCGCGACCATCGATTGCAGCAGACTGACTCTCGCGTGCGGCACGGCTCTGCCTGCGGGATCGTAAATCGTGCCGCGAATGCTTCCCCGGCTCTGCTCGGTGGAAGAAATCTGTGCGTAAGCCGAATGGGAAATGAACAGAAACGAAGCTGAAACCAACAGGAAGAAAAAACGGAGTCTCATCGTGTCCTCCTCTCCCTCTCGCGCGGGAGTTGAAGGTTGTCCGGTCGCGCGCCGAAAAAATGGTGCGCATCCGGATTGAGACTCCGCCGGTCTCCTGGCTTGGCGGATTCCCGAAAACTTCAGGGCTGCGGCGCGGCCTTCCCATCCCGTCCGCGAATCAGGGCGATTCGCTTCCTGGAACAGTGGCGCGCGCCGGAAACTTCCCGCCTTACAGTCGCGCGGCGGCGACGGATTTTCACCGTCTTCCCGTGCGCGGAGTCTCTGGTGATTGTGGACGGCGCCCGCCGATCATCGCGGACGCCGCTGGCCGGGCCTTGCACTTCTCCCGGCGCGTTTGTCCCTTCCAAGAAATCCTTCAGCCGCTAACCGCTACCCATTGCCGCGCAGAATCACGCGCGGCCGCCCGCTCTCCCGCAGTTCCACTTCGAGCGGCGCTTCGAACACCTCCTCCAGCAGCGAGCGCTCGTACACTTCCGCGGGAGTTCCGGCGCGCAGGCATTTCCCCTTGTGTAGCAGCACGATGCGGTCGGCAAATTCCGCCGCCAGATCCAGCTCGTGCGTCACTACCAGCACCGTGTAACGCCGCTCCGCCGCCAGGCGGCGCAACCGCCGCAGCAATTCCACCTTGCCGCCGATATCGAGATGCTGCGTCGGCTCGTCCAGCAGCAGCAGAACCGGCTGCTGCGCCAGCGCCCGCGCTAAAATCACGCGCTGCTTCTCGCCGCCCGAAAGCTGATCCATCCACCGGTCGCGCAGCGCGTCCGCGCCCACTTGCCCGAGCGCGTTTCCGGCCATCAAGCAATCCTCCTGCGATTCAAATCGCAGCCCGCGCCCGTAGGGATAACGCCCCTGCAGCACGTATTCCCATACGCGCAACGGAAACAGCAGCTCGCTTTCCTGCTGCACCAGCGCAATCCGCTGCGCTCGAACTTTCGCATCGAGCTTGGCGATCTCCGTGCCGTCCAGCGCGATGTGCCCCGCCAGCGGCGCGTGCATTCCCGCCAGCAGCCCGAGCAGCGTCGATTTCCCGCTGGCGTTCGGACCAAGGATCGCGATCAGCTCATGCTTCCGCGCTTCGAAGCTCACCGGCCCAAGCGTAAACTTCGGCGCCGATTTATCCGTCGCCGCATACGCGAAACTCGCCTGCTCCACTTTCAGCCGCGGCTCCATCGCCGGAGCCGCCGCGCTCGCCATCGCCCCGCTGTCCGTCGGCGCGCTCATCGCACGCGCCTCCGCATCAGAAAAATGAACAGCGGCGCTCCGGCAATCGCCGTCATCGCTCCCACCGGCAATTCCGTGGGCGCCACCACCGTCCGCGCCAGCGTGTCCGCCAGCACGATTAAAATCGCGCCGCCGATCGCCGACGTCGGAATCAGCACCCGATAATCATTCCCAAAAATCATGCGCATCACGTGCGGCACCAGCAGCCCCACAAACCCGATCGCCCCGCTCACCGAAACAGCCAAGCCCGTCAGCACCGACGCCGCCAGATACACCACCAGCTTTACCCGATGGACATTCACGCCCAAATGCCGTGCTTCCTGCTCCCCCGTCAAAATCAAATTCAGATCCGCCGCCGTTCCGTAAATCGTCCCAATGCCGATGGCCAGCAGAAAATATAGCCAGCCCATATTCACCGTCGGTGGCGACGCCAAGTCGCCCATCAGCCAGAACGCCATCCCGCGCAGGTCGCGCCCGCTCAGCATGGTCATCAAAAAGATGATCACCGCCGACAAAAACGATGCTGTCACGATCCCCGCCAGCAGCAGCGTGGCGCTGTCCAGTTGCCCGCCGCGCCGCCCCAAAAAGTACACCACCGAAATCGTCGCCACCGCTCCCGCGAACGCCGCCAGCTGAATCGCGCCGGGAACGCGCGGCGCCACGATCAAGCTGATGATCGCGCCCAGCGCCGCCCCGCTCGATACGCCCAGCACGTAGGGATCGGCCAGCGGATTCCGCAACAGCGCCTGATATCCCGCGCCCGCCGTAGAAAGCGCCGCGCCCACCAAAATTCCCAGCGCAATGCGCGGCAGCCGCAGCCCGAAAACCACCAGCCAGTAATCCGAAGGGATTCGCTCCCTGCGCCCGATGGCGCCGTTGAAAAGCGTCACCACGATCTCGCGGATCGAAATCGGATACGCGCCCATCCGCAGCGCAATCACCACGGCCACAAACAGCACCGCCAGCAGCGCGCCGCAGATCCAGACCAAGCGCCGCGGCGTCAGCGGGCGCAAAATGCGCATCGCGCCGGTCCCTGCTCTCTCTGGGACGGCGCTGCTTTTCGGCTTGTCCGCTTCAGTTGCCGGTTTTGTCTCTAAAGGCATTCGGATGCAACTCGTGCGCCAGATCTTCGATCACGTCCACCAGCCCCGGCGAAGGCCGCAGCGCCTCTTCGCTCACGTTCACCACGTGTCCCATTTCCACCGCGTCCAGATCGCGCCACACCGGACGCGACCGCAAATCCGCCAGCGTCTGCTGTGATCCTTCGTCATGCGCCGCGAACACGATGTACTCCGGCTGCAGCCGCACCACTTCCTCCATACTCAGCTGCGGCCAGTTCTGGTGAGACAGCACCACCGACTCCGCTCCCGCCCATCGCAGCGCATCCGCGATGAACGTGTCCTGCCCGATCGTAATCAGCGGATCGTCCCAGACCACGAACAGCACGTGTTCCACTGGCCGGTCCGCCAGCCGCTCCCGAATCGCGTCGAGCCGTTGCCGCAGTTGCGCCACCAGCGCCGCGCCCTGATCCGCCGCGCCCGCCACATCCGCGATCCGTTGCACTGAATCCAGCATTTCGAGCACGGTGTGCGGATCGCTCGTGTACACCGGAATACCCAGCCGCGCCAGTGCTTCCACCGTCTCGTCGCGATTGATCGACGTCGTCGCCAGCACCAGGTCCGGCCGCAGCGCCACAATCGCTTCCAGGCTCGGATCGACGGGATCGCCTACGTGCGGCTTCCGTTTCGCCGCTGCCGGCGTGTCGCAATCGCTCGTGTCGCCCGCGAGCTTGTCGCCCAACCCCAGCGCGTACACCGTCTCCGTCAAATTCGGCGCCAGCGTGACGATTCGATTCACCTGTGCGGGAATCGTCACCCGCCTCCCGGCGCCATCAATCACCACGCGGCCGGCGCTCGCCTGCGCCGTCGGCTGCTGAGAAAGCCCGCTCGCGCCTCGCGCGCTTCCGGCTAACGCGATCGCGCCGATCATCGCGCCCACGACCGCGAGCACGACCATCGCACCGCGCCAGCGCGCCAGCATCATGCCTCCAAAAACAAAAAAAGCCTCGCGAGATGCGAGGCACTTGGCCGCACGCTTTCTCGCGAAGCGCTCCGGCGTTACTGGCTCGGGTACGTTCCTGACTCTCGGCCGTTCAGCGCCATTCCCAGCGCGGGCCGATCACAGTGGCGGGACCGTGGCCGATTTTCACGGCCTTCCGTTTACCCTGGAACTCGCAAGAGCGAAGCTTGCCAGAGCAATCCCCGAAGCCAGCTCAATTGTCGCTCGCGAGTGTAGCACGATGCCGTCTGCTTCAACCAGCCCGGCTCCGGCGCCCTCAGCGATTCTTCCACTTCGGCGCGCGTTTCTCCACCAGCGCGCGCACACCCTCCTGTGAATCTTCCAGTTCGCCAAGCTCGTTCAAAAATACTTTCATCGAATTCCGCACACCTTCTCGCAACGGCAGCCCAAGACTGTTGAGAATCGCCTTCTTCGCCATCGTCAGCACCGGCCCGGACTGCGCCGTCACCTTCGCAATCACTTCCTCCACTTTTTTCGGCAGATCGGCCTCCGCCACCAGCCAATTCACCAGCCCCAGCTCCAGCGCCCGTTCTCCCGAAATCGCTTCGCCGGTCAACACCAACTCCAGCGCGTGCTTCGGCCCCAGAATGTACGGCAGCACCGCCGCCGCCAGCGGAGGAAACACTCCCAGCTTGATTTCCGGCTGCGCGAATCGTGCTTTCGGCGTGGCGATCACCAGATCGGCCAGGGCCGCCAGCTCCGCTCCGCCTCCGTACGCCGGCCCGTTCACCACCACCAGAACGGGTGTCGCCGTGTCCAGCATTGCCGAAAATGCGCTGTGAAACGCCTCCAGCATCTGAAACACGCGCCTCTGCGTGTACTCGCCCAGTTCGATCCCGCCGCAAAACGCCTTGCACGCCGATTCCAGCACGATCAACTTCACCGCGCGGCGCTCGCCGAACGTATTGATCCCCGCCGCCAGTTCCGAAAGCATCCGCTCGTTCAGCAGGTTGTGTTCGGGACGGTCGAGCGTCAGCCGCGCCACTTCCCCTTCGACGCGCACTTTCACGTACTGAAATTCGTCCAGCTTCGGCGCCGCCAGTGCCAGCGTCCCCAGCACTTCCGCTTCGCGCCCGTTGTTGATCATGAACTCACTCCGTCTGCTCTTGGTCTGTTGTCCGCGCGTTGACGATCGAAGCGACCCGCGGCAAATCGCAGCGCGCTGGATCGAGTCCCCAGCAATCAGCGCATCAAACCCGCCAAAAGGTTAGACGGTTTCGCGGCTCGGCGCCACGCCCCATTCCCCAGCCCACACACAAAGCGACAAGACCCGCTGCGGCTGTCCCAACGTACAGCTTTTCCCCGCGATTCCCGCCGAACGTATTATCATGGCCGCGCCGCGATCCTCGGCACGCGACTGCGGCGGTCGCGTTCACGCTAACTACCGGGAGGAAGGACATGCGCAATCTTCTGACGCCTCGCACCAAAGCACTTTTCTCGCTCGCCGGCGCTTTGTTTTTGGTCTTCGTCAGCGCCCCGTCCATGGCTTCCGCTCGCCCGCGCGCCCAGTCGGACGCGCCGCAAGCCGCCGCCAATCCCGTCGTCCCGCCGGGCGCGCACATCGATCCCACCGCCGTCACCTATCAATGGCCCTCGCAGATCCATTGGCGCGGACGTCCCGGCGGCCCGCAAATGGCCACTCTCGCCGGCGACCAATCCAAGCCCGGCTTTTACGTGGTGCTCCTCAAGCTCCAGCCGCACCAGATGAGCCATCCGCACTTCCACAAGTACGACCGCTACGTAACCGTGCTTTCCGGCACCTGGTGGGTCGGCACCGGCACGAAGTTTCAGCCCGATAAGATGGTCCCCATGCCCGCCGGCAGCTTCGTCACCGATCTCGCCGGCCAGGTCCACTACGACGGCGCCAAAGACGGTCCCGTGGTGATCGAAATTTGCGGGCAAGGCCCCGTCACCATGACGCCCGCCGAGACGAAGTGATCGCTCGCGTCACGCGCGCGGTTTCTCGCCGCAGCGCTTGCAATTGAATTCGGGCCGTCGTAATTTCGCTGCCGCACTGTCGCGGCAGCATCGCAATCTATCTCGCTCCGAGGTCTCTCATGATCGTTTACGAAATCTCCAAAACCGCCAGCAGCCTCGACGATCTCCACCGCGCCGAGCGCCCCGAGCCGATTCCCGGCCCCTACGACGTGCTCGTCCGCATCCGCGCCGCGTCGCTCAACTATCGCGACCACGCCATCGTCACCGGAAAATATCGCTACGATCTCGATCACGACACGATTCCCTGCTCGGACGGCGCCGGCGAAGTCGTCTCCGTCGGCCCGCACGTCACGCGCTTCCAGCCCGGCGACCGCGTCATCTCCACCTTCTTTCAAACCTGGATCGACGGCATTCCGCCCAAGAATCGCAGCGCTCTCGGCGCTCCGCTCGATGGCACGCTCGCTGAATACGTCTCGCTGCATGAAGACGGCTGGGTCACCATGCCCGATTGCCTGTCGTTCGAAGAAGCCGCCACGCTTTCCTGCGCCGGAGCCACTGCCTGGAACGCCCTCATGGTCGCCGGCCGCGCCATCAAGCCCGGCGACACCGTGCTCTCGCTCGGCACCGGCGGCGTTTCCATGTTCGCGCTGCAATTCGCCACCAGCGCCGGGGCGCGCGTCATCGTCACGTCTTCCAGCGACGAAAAGATCGAACGCGCCCGCTCGCTCGGCGCCTTCGAAGGCGTCAATTACAAAACGCATCCCGATTGGGAAAAAGAAGTCCAGCGCCTCACCGGCGGGCGCGGCGTCGATTGCGTGGTCGAAAACGGCGGTATCGGCACTCTCGGGAAATCGTTTCTGTGCGTCGGCTGGGGAGGGAAAATCTCGCTGATCGGCGTGCTCGCCGGCCCCGACGGCCAGGCTAATCCGCACGATTTGATGTTCAAGTCCGCCAGCCTCCACGGCATCGGCGTCGGCAGCCGCTCCAGCCTCGAGCAGTTGATTCGCGCCATCGAGGTCAATCGCATCAAGCCGGTCATCGACAAAGTTTTCCCCTTCGTCGACGCGCCCGACGCCTTCCGCTACCAGGCCACGCAAGCCTACGTCGGCAAAATCGTCATCGCCATCTAGCGCCGTCATCCGCGGCAACCCCTTGCGCTTCAGCGCAGCAGGCGACTTCCGCTAATGCAACCACCTCGCGCGCCTCACGCCCGAGGACTGTCATCCTGAACCCAGTCCCGGCGGTTTCAGTCGGGGATGGCGGTGAGGGATCTGCTTTTAGTTCTCCGGGAGTCGCGTGGACGGGTGGTTGTAGCGTCGGCTTTCCCTGAGGTATTCGAAGGGCGCCTCGCCGGCTAGCTAAGTCTTGCTCCCACTCGGCCAGCAGCTCGCGGTGCGGGGCGTTCTGCGGGGCCGGACGCGCCAGGCAAGGGTCAACCCCCGGCCATCGCCGGTTCGCGGCTAAAAACCGGGTTGTGAAGCTTCACACGGCCATTCCACGCGCTTGCCCTGGCCCAAACGCCGCGCCAACGACCGTCGCCCGCACTGTTTTCCTGCCTCCCTGCGTCCGTGCCTCCTGCTTCCCTGCCTCGCCGGTCCCGGCCAGCCCCTGCGACAAATTTCCATGGACGCCCCGCTCTCCGCCCATGTAGCATCGACTCATGAAATGCTCTAGCCCAGGCTGTTCGCGCGAAGCCGAAAAAGAGTGCGCCGAATGTCACCGCTCGTTCTGCTCCCAGCACTACGAAATCTGCGACTTCTGCGAAGCGCCCGTCTGCCACGACTGCCGCGAGGCGCACCAATCCAGCCCTCTCCACGACGAAGAGCGCCCCAGCGCCTAACTGCCCGCCCCTGCGGCTGGTCATTGCTGGTGGCTCGTGCGGCGCTCAGCGAGCAGTCCGCCTCGGCACTCCGCACAACGAACGCACAAGTACCGCGCGCCCGCCGCTGAACATCGCTTGCACGGCGCCGTCAGTTGCAGGGTGCCAAGACGCGCACCGTGCCGCCGTGCCCGTCCGGCGTGCCCAGGCAATACCGCTGCAAATCCGCGCCCGCGTACACCGGCCCCGAATAATATTTCTTCACGCCCTCGACAAATCGTTCCGTGTGGTTCGCCGGAACGAAATGATGCATCACCACCGCCTTCACCTGCGCCTTCGCGGCCATCTTTCCCAAATCCTCCACCGGCAGATGTTCCATGCGCATGTGCGCGGCGAGCGCGCTCTGGTTGGGCGTCGCGCCGCGGCCCTCCGGCACGCCCGCAACCATCGCCACTTCGGACACCAGCACGTCCGCGCCCATGGCCAGTTTCTCGACGGCCGGGCTCGGCCCGGTGTCGCCGGTAAACACGATCACGCCGGACGGCGTCTGGAACCGGTACGAATACGATTGCATGATCTTGTGATATTTCGCCGGCATCAGCTGGTAATGCGTGTTTTCCACCGCCGTCACGCGGATTTTGTCGTCCTGATAGACCAGCCCGTCGTGATCGATCACGTGCGCGCGAAACGGGTCCACCAGCGTGCTCGCTCCCAGATGCTCGGCCGCGAAAATGCTGTACGGAATGCGGATGAAGTTGTACGCCGCTTGCACCAGCGCCGGCGTCTGCGGCGGGCCGTAGATATTGAACGTGCGCCCGCGTCCGCGCGGCCCGAAATCCACGCTCAGGAAATCGTTGGCCATCACGTCCACCAGCCCCAGTGCGTGGTCCGGGTGATTGTGGGTGATGAAGATCGTGCCGATCGCATCCGACCGCACGCCCGCGTCTAGCAACCGCCGCATCGTCCCAATGCCGCAGTCGATCAGGTACGGCCGCCCGTCGACGATCAGCACGCTCGCCGGCTCCGAGCGCTCCTTCGTAAGCCCCGGCCCGCCGTGCGTCCCCAGCATAAGAATTTCGTCGCCCTTCGCAGGCCCCACCGCGGGCGCGGGCCGCTCCTGCGCCGACGCTCGCACCGCGAACGCGCTCAGCGCCAGCGCCGCGACCGCTGCCATCAAACAAATTTCGCCCAACGCTCGCTTCCGCGCAGCTCTTCGAAACATGTGCATCGCAATCTCCCTTGGCCGCGCACGCATCCCCACCGCGCTTTCGCGGCATTTTGGCCCGGCGAGTGTACACCGCCCCGCCGCCATCTGTGCTACATTCCCCGCGCTGTCTGGGGGCCGGCTTGCTTCGCGCACAAGCGCACGGGGACCATGTTGGCCGCGTCAGGGCACGACTTCACCGTAACCAACGCACCAGCAGTAGCGGCTTTAGCCGCTGAGGTGGGAGCGGTGGTCCTTTTGAGAAATTCGGAGCCGCCTTGCTTCCCTGCTTCCTTGCCTCCATGCCTCTGTACCTCCGTGGCAAATGCATTTGAAGAGGAGACGCCATGAGCCTCACATGCTTCGGCCAGCCCGAAGACGGCATCATTCAAATGTCCTACGTCGTCCAAAACATCCAGCAATCGATGCAGGAATGGATCTCGAAGCTGAAGGTCGGCCCGTGGTTCCTGCTGCCGCATTTCACCGGCGTGGACGCTCTCTATCGCGGAAAACCATCCCGCGCGGACGTCAGCCTCGCCATGAGCTTCGCCGGGCACATGATGATCGAGCTGATCCAGCCGCTCGATAGCGAGCCTTCGGTCTATCGCGAAATCATCGACCGCCGCGGCTACGGTTTCCATCACTGGGGCGTGGCCACTCCGAATTTCGATCGCGACGTCGAGCGCTACCAGTCCGCCGGCTGCGAACTGGCTTTCTTCGCGCGCGTCCCCAGCGGCGGCCGCGTCGCCTACATGGACACCACCGCGCAGCTCCCCGGCATGACCGAACTCATCGAGCTGGGCGCGTCCTTCGACTCCGTTTTCAGCCGCATGCACGCCGCCTGCCTCGCCTGGGACGGCTCCAACCCCGTCCGCTCGTTCATATAGCTGGACTTTTTCACGTCCGGCGATTACCTCGCCGCAACCTTCTTGCGCGAAAATGCGCTGAAATTCATGCGCCGGGACGTTCCGGATAGACGTGTACCCGGTCGTTTGTTTTCTATAACTTACGCGCGTTTCTACTCGGATGACTGTTCCGGGTAGAAAACGGTGATTCGTGATTAGTGAATCGTGACTGGTGAAAGGCGACTGCGAATGCTTCGCGCGGGTAAACAAGCACGAGCGGTAGCGCGCCGTGGCGTGTGTCTGAATGCCGGAGGTGAACCTCCGGCCCCCTAAAATGCGCATCATGCTTGCGGCGGGGCGAGGCGAGGCAGAGTTTTCCCTCCGACTGCCAAGAGCCGTTTCGGCGATGAGTTTTTCGTCGGCACACATGACCACAGATCGACGGTAGCAAATCTGTGGGTGCAGTTTTCTACTGGTCGGAAGTACAGGTCCGGCAGACTGTACTTTCAGGGGTCTTGGCCGGAATATCTGAGCCCACGTTCTCGGGCGTCAGTCGGCAGTTCTGAGCTCCCAAGGAAATGCCAGACCACTGTCGAATTTCCCCGGTATCGAAGCTCCTTGGACCTTCCACGCCTTGCGGATATTCGGGCCAGTGGGACTCGGATAGGCGAAGCGCAAATCGTAGAGATCGTACAGTCGCTGAAAGAACTTGGAAAAATGGACGGGACTGTCAGGAAGAGGGTAATTGGGCCAAATTTCAGACTTTCCATTCCGGCAACGATAAACAATGAGCGCGACTGACTCGTACCGGCTGCCAGGGTCGGTGATTAACGCGCGCCCGGACAACGCCGCCAAAACGTCGTGGTAGCGCGTTAACGATGCGAGCGGCTGATCATCTTCGCCGAACGAGGCGTCCTGGATGCTGCCCGACTCGGATACCTTGCTGAATTTTATAAGGTGAAGGAAGCCGAAGACGAAACCAGGGTACATGAGATGGATGTTGGTGCACTCACCGATTGCCTCCTCCATTCTGTTGGTAAGGTTCCGGAAGGCGTTCCCGGTGCTTTTCGTAGATACACCCATCGCAGGGCCAAGACCATTGACGACGGCGGTGACATCGAGTTTCTTGTAGCGGATTCCGCCCAAGACTTCGCGCTCTGACTCGTTTTCCACCGCTGAGGAATACTCGATGTTATGGACGGCGTTATTGATTTTCTTGCCAGAGAGAGGCGGCCTCGGGCTGATCCATTCAGGAGGAATCCCTCCCTCCAGGACAAGCCGAGCAGCACAGTAGGCGTTGATGGGCTTGATGTGCTCGCTGGATTGGGTCCCCTTGACGCGGCACAATTGGTCAAGCCCCGCGGTCAGAGTGGCAATGCCGGCGGATTTGTTCACTTGTGCATCCGCCAATTCTCTAGTTGTCGCGCCGCGTCGCCAAGCGCGGCGCACTCGGACTTGCTTAGGCCAAACCTGCGCCGAAGAATAACCGCATCCGCCAAATCCGTCGCTTCGGAAAGTCTGTCCTGCCGGAGGAGGTCGTCCAATTCGCCTACTAGGGTTCTAGCATCATCCGATTTCGGTAAGGCTACGCGAACATTCTCGGCTTCGGAGGGCTCGAGCTTTAGAAGCCCCCCGCCGAGCGCGTGCCCCTCAATCTCACAGCTGAGTTTGGTCAGCGATGACCGCCAACCCGCAATGAAGTATCTCCAATGGAAGTCGCGCGAGAAACGGACGATATGCAACGTGTTAGGCGCGACAAAGCCGGCACCGTTGCGTACGAGCTTCGGTGACGCCCCCGACATGTACGATAGGAGTGCATCCCCAACTTTGACGTGCGGAACGGAAAACCAGCTTTCTCGCACCCGGCATTTGAAACGGTGTTGGACGCCTTGCTTTTTCCCGTGCGCGAGGTAGTCCGAAAGACCGTTGCGCAGAGCCTTCTCGCTTGGCTCCTCAATTCTGAGCAGGTAGGCCTTTTCGCCCAGGTCGAGGCGCCGTTCCCAGTCGGATTTCCGAAAAGTAGTTCCGTGGAAATCGCCCAGAGAGAGCACGGCGGGCGCTAAGCAGCGGGGCGGAATTCGCCACCGCTTTGTTTCTGCGACGCTCAAATGAAAATACTCGTTAGAGCCGGTTACGTAGCCGATCCCAACGTCTGCGGCATCTCCCAGTCTCATTACGCCGTCTTCTTCTGACAGATTTTCGTAGAGCTGCCGCGCTTTCGCCGGGAGAAGATATCTGGTGAGCCGATGACGTCCGCTCTCGACGGCCTCCCTATCAACCGGGATCGTACGTTCATTCGTGTGCGTCGCAGTTTCAATGCTAGCGTCTGGCGTAATGGAGCACCATTCACAGGCTTTCCCGAAATTCTCGCACAGTAGCAGCACGGTATCTTCGCTGAGGGCCTGAAACATTTTCGTGTGGAACATCCGCACCGTAATTCGCTCAAAGCTTCGTAGCAGATACCGCAATACTTCCCTCGCGTACTGCGCATGAATGAATTCAGCAGGCACCACCATTCCTAGACGGCCACCCTGTCGCAGGAAGCCAACCGCGTGCACTAAGAATGGCGCCCACGAGGAGCACATCTGCGGCAGCTTAACGCCCGCGTCGAGCGCGCATCTCAAAGCCTGCGAACGCTGGTGTCCGTTGAAAGTTTGGTATCGAATAAAAGGTGGATTCCCGACGACAGCGGTGACCGGCGGGATATCTCCGGTGCGCAGGGAGAAAAAGTTCTCTTCGATAAGGCGGGACTCAGGTGAGCAAAGCCGTGACGCTCGCAGCGCGTCCGGGTCAACATCCACTCCCCAAGCCTCGGGAACACGGTTTCCAAGTTGGAACAGGCGCTCGGACGCGGCGGCGAGAAATACTCCTTCACCGCAGCTGGGGTCTAGGACAGTGTCGTCCGCGCTGCGTATTGCCCATTGAACCAAAAACTTAGCGACTGGATCCGCCGTGTAGAAAGCGCCAAGAACCTTCTGTTGAGTGGCTGTCGCCATTAGTGGAGTGACTTTACCATATCGGATACGGCGTAAGTCATCCGGGATTTTGTCTCAATGTAAGCAACCGAGGTCCTAGGTGAGTCCCAATCTGCAATGCAAGACCCGCTTCTCACACGCCAGGTTGCATCTCGATAGCCACTCTGCAGTGTTCAGGTGCTGGCGGTGTCCGTTGTTCTAGCTTGCCTATGTTAGACCTCGGATATGTACGGCGGCACCTGGACGACATCCGGAAGATGTTGCAGAACCGCGGCGTAGCGCTGGACGTGGGCCCCTTCCGCGAAATCGACGGCGAGCGGCGCAAGATCATCCACGCGACGGAGCAGATGAAGGCGGAGCGCAGCAAGGCAGCGACGGAATTGCGCCGCTGAAGAGCGTCAGGATTTGGGGGGCGGCTGGGCTTCGGCGGTCTTGGCGGCGTCGCGGGCACCTCTGTTGTTGGCCCAGCGCTGCGTTGCTTTCTTGCGGCCGTGAAGCTGCATCTGTTTCTCAATGCGATTCGCATCGAGATGCTTATGCATGGGGGCTACCGAGCCTTTCGGCTGGGACCGGCCGGCCGCTGTCGCTCGCGGCGCGCGCGACGCAACACCCGGAAAATGCAGCGGGTCCCGGAGACTCTGCAATTCGCGGTAAAAATAGAGTGCCGTCGGCCGCGACGCCGTGAAACGCAGCCTTTTCAGGAAGGCGATTTCTTCTTCGGAGGCGTCACCGCTCATCGCCGGGTTCTGAAGGAATTCCTGCAGTCCGGGCTCTCCTTCCGGCGGACCGCTGGCTTCCCTTTCCACAAATTCCAGTCTCCTCACGGGCGCGGGAGCCAACCTGCGATTCAGCACGATCTCCATTCCAAAGTTGGCCAGGTCGATATCCCAGGAATCAATCAGCGGATCGAGGAAGGAGATGCAGTTTTCCGCGGAAATGTTGAACACATCCGTATCCAGGAATTCCAGGACGCTGACGCGCATTTCCTCGTAACTGCGGCCACTCAGTTGAGCGACCAGCTTGAGCCAACTTTCGCTTTCCAATTCCTGCTTGGCCACTTTCTGGACCACATCCAGGAGCTTGTGGGTGACAAGGCGCTCCAATTCGCCGAAGGGCTGCCTTTCAAAAATCGAACGAATCTCGCTGCGCTTCTCGGGAGCGCACTTCCGCAAGACCAGCTCGCGCACTTCCTTGAACAGCGGCATGGGCGGTTCGGACAGCTTTTTCTTCAATTCTTCCGTGCGTTGATGCTCCGCCATCTCGGAAAGCTTGCCCGCCGGGAGCTTCAAGAATTTCCCCATCTTGACGTAGATGTCCGTGCGATCGGGAGCGGGGGGCAACTTCTTGCGAGTCAGCAGTTGAGAGATATAGGAATCCGTGACTCCAGTGGCCGTAGCCAGGTCTTTCTGCTCCAACCCCAATTCTTGCAGGCGCTGCTTGATCACCAGGTAAACGTCCACAGAGAGCCCCCGGAAATTAACTATCAACAGTGAACCATTAAATATATTCTCATAATTCGATTGACCTGTGAAGTGAATTCACTCATACTGGTTATTGGACTGAGGGATTCTTCAGCTGACCTAACAGTTGGAAGTTGTCTGGACCACCCCTTGGCCGTCGAAACCAAGGAGACCAACATGTTTGCACGCAGAGTGTATATGCATCTGAAACCGAACAGCGTAGGCGAATTCACGCAGAGAATCGAAAAGGATGTGCTCCCGACCCTTCGAAGGCAAAAGGGATTCCAAGACGAAATCTCGTTCGTGTCTGCCTCCGGAACGGAAGCCTTCGCGATCAGCTTGTGGGACCGTGCGGAAAGCGCGGAAGCCTACAACCGCGCGAGTTACGCGGAAGTGGCGAAGGCGCTGGCGACAGTGATCGACGGAGCACCCCAAGTGGAAACCTTCAACGTGGCGAACTCCACCTTCCACAAAATTGCCGCCTCTGCTACCGCTTAAAACTGACGAAGCATTCCCTGAGGGGGGGCGGGAAGGCACCGCCTCCCAACTGGCGGCGAGATAAAGAACGTAGGCAGGAATCTCTGGGTTCAAAGACCGGCCTTTCTGTCGGTGTATTCAGCGAAAAGGAGAAAAGCATGTTGTTACTTTATTGGGTCGTTGGTGGTGCGGCCGCAGGTTGGCTGATGGGAAAGATCATGTCGAGCGAGGGGCGCGATTACGTAATGGACATCGTGATGGGCGTCGCAGGCGCGATTGGGGGAGGATTCCTCTTCAGCACCATGCACCTTCTCGTCCAAGACAAGATGGTTTACACGGGCCTGGCAGCGATTATGGGCGCCGTAGTCCTGACCATGCTCGCGCGATACATGGGCGGAAGACGAGAATTCGGTGCAACGGACTAAGCGAGGTTGCCAGGGAAACGGCGGCGCATGAGAAGGCATTGCGAGGTTCAGTTCCCCGGCGGAAAGCGAGATATCCAGTGGCGACGAAAATCAGGAGTGGATTCCCGTTGCGTCGTTGCTCATGGGCCTACGACCCTATCGTGTCCACGGTGCAAACTCACAGGATGGTTCGATGGCTGGATTTCGTGTGTGTCAGGCACTCTCCTTTCAAAGCACCAGTAGGTACAGCTTCAGGATCCAAGAATGGAGCTTAAGGAGTCGCAAATGGCACGTGAGATCGGAACAGGAACAGTTCTAGTCAAGAACGACGCAGCGCTCCCCAAGGAATTGCGGTTTGAAAGCGAGTCTTACGCGGCAGGTTGGAAAATGATCGCCGATCTAGATGGACACGGGTTGGATCGCGCCCTGCAGAAGACAGGATGGACCTTGTTCTGCCTGGCCGGAAGAGTGAAAACCACGGTTTTCGGCATCGATAGCGACAGCATGATACACAGAGCAATCGAGCGAATCCTAGCCAGAGGGAAATCCAATGGTTTTAATTCTCTGGAGATCACGCAGGTAGCCTCGGTGGGCTCGGAACGCTTCCCGCTGGTGCGCTACGTGACGGTGTCCGCTCGGTGGCGGCACATCCAGGAAGGCCTAATTCTCGAACGCGGCAAAGATCTTTCACGGCTGAATAGGAAAAGCGCGTCCATCAGCCAGAGTACAAGAATTGCAAGCGATAAGGCACCGCGTTCGCGAAAGCCAGCGACACAACCGAGTGCCGTACCGAGCATGAGTAAGTAGTTGCTTGGGGAAAGGTCAAATGCCAGGCAATCGCAGCATGCTAGTCGCGAAGATGGATGAGGCTTTTAGTGATTATTGCCGTGAGGCTGAAAAGCTCAGCGTGTTGTTGGCGGCGCCTAGGGACCCGTTCAGCTGGACCTCGTATCACGATCTGCTTAGACAACGAACCGCCGAGGTCGTTGCCTATGAGAAATACCGCACGATCCGAGATGAGATATTCGAGTGCATCCACCCGCCTGCCGTTCCGGCCCGGCCCGAATCGAGCGTCAGCTGACGGCTTCGAGGGCGCCGGGATAATTCCGGGCTCGGCGTGATCGCCACATCTGCGCGCTCCATCGCCACTTGCCGTCGTACGCTCTCCATCGTGCAACTGCTTGCGCTTTCCGCTATTCTTATTCGCCTATGCTAGACCTCGGATATGTACGGCAGCACCTGGAAGACATCGAGAAGATGTTGCAGAACCGCGGCGTGGCTCTGGACCTGGGCCTCTTCCGCGAAATCGACGGCGAGCGGCGCAAGATCATCCACTCGACCGAGCAGATGAAGGCGGAGCGCAACAAGGCCAGCCTGGAGATCGCCCGGCTGAACAAGATGGCCGCCGAATTTCCCGATCTCGAAAACGGAATGGGAGCGAAGTCGAAGGCTGTGGCGCTGATCGAGTCGATGAAAAAAGTCTCCGACGAGATCAAGAAGAACGACGAGCGCATCACCGAGCTGGACGAGCGCCTGAAGCAATTCCTGCTGGTGATCCCGAACATGCCGCACGCGAGCGTTCCGGTGGGGCACGGCGCGGAGGACAACCGCGAAGTGCGGCGGTGGGGCGCGCCGCCGAAATTCGATTTCACTCCCAAGCCGCACTGGGAAATCGGAGAAGCCTGCGGCATCCTCGATTTGCCGGCGGCGGTGAAGATCGCCGCGGCGCGCTTCGCGGTGTACAAAAGCTGGGGCGCGCGCCTGGAACGCGCCATCGCCAATTTTTTCCTGGATACGCACACGGCCCCCGAACCTTTAGGGCACGGCTACACGGAAATCCTGCCGCCTTTTATCGTGAACACCGCTTCGCTGACGGGTGTAGGCCAGCTGCCGAAATTCGCGGCGGACATGTTCCACCTGGAGGGCACCGACCTGTGGCTGACGCCCACGGCGGAAGTGGAGCTGACCAGCCTCTACCGCGACGACACGCTGGATGCCGCCGAACTGCCGGTGAAAGTGTGCGCGTGGACGGCGTGCTTCCGTTCGGAGGCCGGCGCGGCGGGCAAGGACACGCGCGGCATCAAGCGCCAGCATCAATTTCAGAAAGTGGAGATGTTCAAATTCACGCGCCCGGAGCAGAGCTACGACGAACTGGAATCGCTGGTGGGCAACGCCGAGGCCGTGCTGCAGAAGCTGGGGCTGCACCACCGCACCGTGCTGCTGTGCACGGGAGATATGGGCTTCGCGTCGTCGAAAACCTATGACGTGGAGGTGTGGCTGCCTTCGAGCCGCGAGTTTATGGAGATCTCGTCGTGCTCGAATACCGAGGCGTTTCAAGCGCGGCGGTCGGGGATCCGCTTCCGGCCGAAAGGCGGGAAATCGGAGTTCGTCCATACGCTGAACGGGTCGGGGCTGGCCGTGGGACGGACGTGGATCGCCATCGTAGAAAATTACCAGCAGGCGGATGGGTCGATCATGATTCCCGAGGTGCTGCGGCCGTACATGGGGATCGATAGGATTCCCGCGAAAGGCTGAAGCGAGGCCCTGACGTATGCTGCGCGCGATCGCGCCGGATTAAGGCGCTCTAGAAAGAAAAAGGGCGCCAGCACGAAACTGGCGCCCGTCTGCAGAAATTAAACTTCAGCTAACCGGTTCGATCTTTTCCACTGTGAGCACGCCCTTGGCGAGCGCGCCGGTGACTTTCACTTCGTGGCCGAGCGCTTCGTCCGGATGCACGGCAGCCTGATTGGCGATCATGATGACGTGCTTGGTCCTCTCGTTGACGAAGACCCACTTCGCGCCCTTGGTCTTCACGCAGGTTTCCGCGCAGGACTTGTGGTCGGCGCTCATGCCCTTCGCGCCGCAGTGGCTGTCGCTGATCCAGCCGGTCCACGTCATGGTCTTGCCCGCGGCATTCGCGGACACGCCAAACGCGAGGACCAGCATGGCGAGCAAGCCCAACATGCTGATGGCTCTCTTCATAACTTCCTCCTGACTTGATTAGCGGGCCGCCCGGCGCCGCTGGCACCGAGAGCTCGTCGGATTCACCCCTGATGCGATGGGTAGGTTAAGAGCGTTGATGGTTGCGGTGCCTGCCAGCTCCTCGGCAACTTTGCGCCCTCCCTTATAGCGCAATGGCACGCTTGTGACAAGCATCACAAAAATGGCCCATCTTTACCCAGCGACGGCTGGGAGGCGGCAAGCAGGAGCTGTTTATCGCGGCCGGACCGGTGCCGCGCAGAGTTAACTAGACGGGCAATGGGGCGCCATTGGGAAGCCGGGGCGGGCTGGCAGCCTGGCCACATGCAAGCTGCTTATTTGCAATGGGATGCGCGGGCTCCGATTGCCGCAAACAGTGCCAGATCGGGGCATTTTCAAGCGTGACAATTTAGGGCAACGTCACTGGTTTTGATTGACATCCCGGGCAGCTTGGCTAAACTTCGATTCTCGCAAGACTTACGCGTCCAGAGTTTTCTGTGAGAGCCAGGGCGGCCGAAAGTCATACGCCCAGGCTATAGACCGCGAAGTTCTCCCGCCCTGAGGAGGGAGCACGATGGCCAGCGCCAAACCGGCCCCGCAACCCATACCCCGCATCGCTCCGCGCGAGGACCTGAACCCGCTGCGCATCGCGCAAATCCAGTTCGACATGGCGGCCGAGTACCTGAAGCTCGACCAGGGTTTGCGGCAGATTTTGCGCGCGCCGAAGCGCGTGCTGGAGGTGTCCATCCCCACGAAGATGGACAACGGGCAGATCAAGGTTTTTACGGGTTACCGCGTGCAGCACAACGTGGTGCGCGGGCCTTCGAAGGGCGGCATCCGCTATCACCCGAACGTCACGCTGGATGAAGTGAAAGCGTTGGCGATGTGGATGACCTGGAAAACCGCCACGGTGAACATTCCGTACGGCGGCGCGAAGGGCGGCGTGATCTGCGATCCGAAGCGCATGAGCAAGGCGGAGCTGGAGCGCATGACGCGACGCTACACGTCCGAAATTTTGCCGCTGATCGGGCCGGAGAAGGACATCCCCGCGCCGGACGTCTACACGGACGCGCAGACGATGGCGTGGATCATGGACACGTACTCCATGACCAAGGGATATTCGTCGCTGGGAGTGGTGACCGGCAAGCCGCTTTCGATCGGCGGATCGGAAGGGCGCAAAGAAGCGACCGCGCGCGGCGTGCTGGTGGCCGTCGAGGAAGCGTGCAAGGTGAAGAAGATGCCGTTCCGCGGCGCAAGCGTGGCGATTCAGGGATTCGGCAACGTCGGGTCGCTAGTGGCGAAGCTTTTCGCGGAGAAGAAAGCGCGCGTGGTGGCGATCAGCGATTCGCGCGGCGGCGTGTTCAATTCGCGCGGCATCGATCCGCTGAAGGCGATGCGTTACAAGGAGCGCGCCGGGACGGTGGTGGGCATGCCAGGAACGTCGCGAATTTCGAACGACGATCTGCTGACCATGAAGTGCGACATCCTGGTGCCGGCGGCGCTCGAAAACGTGATTACGCTGAACAACGTGGAGCAAATCAAGGCGAAGATCGTGGCGGAAGCAGCGAACGGACCGACCACGCCGCACGCGGACGAAGCATTGGCGCGGCGCGGCATCCTGCTGATTCCCGATATTCTGGCGAATGCGGGCGGCGTGACGGTCAGCTACTTCGAATGGGTGCAGGATTTGCAGAGCTTCTTCTGGCCGGTGGCGGAGGTGAACGCCAAGCTGGAGTCGGTGATGCGGCGCGCGTTTCTGGAAGTGTTCGAATCGATGCGCAAGCATCGCACGCAGATGCGCACGGGCGCGTACGTGCTGGCGGTCGGGCGCGTGGCGGATGCAACGCTGGTGCGCGGCCTCTTTCCGTGATTTTTCGCCGCGCGCGCCGGCGTTTCAGCCGCGTCTCGCGAATTTCCCCGCGGCGGCGCATTAAACTCGACACACTTGCAAAATTAGTGTTGCGCCCCGCGCGCCAACACGCGTACATTTTGCTTTGATGGCGCGCTTCGCCAGAAACGCGCCGCGGAGTTTCGTGCCTCGCGCGGAGGGCACGCGGAATTGAGCAGTCACGCCAACCATACGGGCCACGGCAATCCGTCGCCTCCTATCCTTCTCACCATAGCGGGATTCGATCCTTCATGCGGCGCGGGCGTCGCGGCCGATCTGAAGACGTTCGCGGCGCACAATTGCTACGGCGTGGCGGCTGTGACGGCGCTGACCGTGCAATCGACGCTCGGGGTGCGCGCCGTGCACGCCACTCCCGCGGCCACGCTGCGCGCGCAACTGGACGCGCTAGCCGAAGATTCGAATATCGTGGCCGTGAAAATCGGCATGCTGGCGAGCCGCGCGAACGCCGCGACCGTGGCGGAATTTTTGGACAAGCATCATTTCGCGCACGTGGTGCTCGATCCTATCACGCGGCCAACGACGGGCGAGACGGAGCTGCTCGATTCCGGCGGCGTAAAATTCCTGCGCGACGAACTGCTGAAGCGCGCGAGCGTGATTACGCCGAACATCGCCGAAGCGGAACTGCTGACCGGCATGGAAGTGAAGGACGTGAACGGAATGAAAGCCGCCGGGCAGAAGCTGCTGGAAATGGGCGCGAAAGCGGTGATCGTCACGGGCGGGCATCTCGAGAGGCCCACCGACGTGCTATGCCAAGGCGATCAGATCGAAGCCTTCGGCGGCGATCACGTGCGGAGCCCGAACACGCACGGATCGGGCTGCACGTTTTCTTCCGCGATTGCGGCACAGCTTGCCGCCGGGCAGCAGTTGCGCGATGCGCTGATTCTGGCGAAGGCGTACGTCACGAAGGCGATCGAAAAGTCCTACGCGACCGGCAAGGGCGCCGGACCGCTCAATCAGCTATTCCGCTTTCATCAAGAGCCGCCGCCGCGCGGCGTTCACGAAGTGCCGCAACACGGCATGCACCCCGCCGCCGAACCCGCCGCACAGTGACAGCGGACCCCTTCAGGGAATAGGGATGAACAACCGAGAGGAAGCTCCGGTGCCGACTCCTGCAACGAACGGCGGCGGGCAACGGTCGAGAAGTCCGGTCGCTGACGATTACTCGCTGGCGTACGCGCTGCTTCGGGCCACGCTCGGAGTGAACATCGCGATGCACGGGATCAGCCGAATTCTGATGGGCGTGGGAGTGTTTGCGGCAGGGATCGAAAAGCAGTTCGCAGCGACCGTGTTGCCGCATTTTGCGGTGGCAGCGTTTGCAAATGCGTTGCCCTGGGCCGAAGCGTTGATCGGGCTGTTGATTTTGTTCGGAGCGGCCACGCGCACGGCATTGGTGGCGGGTGCACTGCTCATTCTCGTGCTGACATTCGGCAGCAATTTGCACCAGGACTGGCAGGTTGCCGGCCTCCAGCTCATCTACGCGATCGCATACGCCCTCTTAATCGCGTTTCACAGGTACAACGCACTGTCGCTCGATCGATTTTTGTCCGCCAGGGAAGGATGAATCGCGCGGCAGACGTAAACGCGGATTACACCATCCGCCGCAAGGGCCGGGAGGAACTCTACCGGGAAACCGTAGTGCTGGCGCAAAGATTCCGGCGTGTTGTACCGCGTCAATCATACCCAAATCAGGTAGATCGCCATCGCTATTCCCACAAGGGCCAGAAACAGGGCGATCGCGACGGCTGTGATGGAGCGCTTTCGCGTAATGGAGCCAGACGCATTCATGTGTCCGATCAGGCGCGAATAGCGGAACGAAGAATAGACGTCCACCACCACTCCCGCGCCGATTAGCGCGGTGCCAAACCATAAAGATGGCCCGTACGAATGGACGGCTCCGGCTGGACGGATCGACTGGAGTTCCTGCAGAAACAGGCCGAAGCGCGCCACCACGAAGCCGAAACCCATCAGCGCCAAGCCGGTGCGGATCCAAGCGAGAAAAGTCCGCTCCGCCGCGAGATGATCGCTCAGATGGAAGGATTCGACCGAAGCGGAATCCGTCATGCGGCAGCTTCCTTTCAGGCTAACGGCGAAAGACGATGCGGCCGGCGACGATGGTGGCCATGGGCGCGCCACGGAAAGAGCGCCCATCGAATGGCGAGTTGCGCGATTTGCTGGGCGATTCGGAGGCGCGGAACATCCACGCGTGATCCTTCGAAAAGATGGTGATGTCTGCGGGCTGGCCGGAAGCGATTTTGCGCTCGATGCCGAGGACGCGGGCCGGGCCGGTGGTGAAAAGCTCGACGAGGCGCATGAGTGGAAGCGCGCCCGTATGGACAAGCTGGTCGAGGCCGAGCGCTAGAGCGGTTTCGAAGCCGACGATGCCGAAGGGCGCGCGGTCGAACTCGACGTCTTTGCTGGCGGGATGATGCGGCGCGTGGTCGGTGGCGATGGCATCGACGCTGCCGTCGGCGAGGGCCTCGATGAGCGCATCGCGATCGGAGCGCGAAGCGAGCGGCGGATTCATCTTAAAACGCGTATCGTAAATGACGTCCTCGTCGGTGAGCGTGAAATGATGCGGCGTGACTTCGCAGGTGACCCGCAGCCCCAGTTTCTTGGCCGCCCGAACATAACCCAGCGATGCGCGCGTGGACATATGCGCGATGTGCAGCCGCGCGCCGGTGATCTGCGCTACTTCCACGTCGCGGCCCACGCAAATCGATTCCGTCTGCGCAGGAATGCCGGAAACGCCGAGCCGGATGGATTGCGCTCCTTCGCGCATGGAGCCGCCGGCGAATAGCGACGCATCCTCGCAATGGTCGATCACCGGGAGGCCGAGGCCGTTGCAATAGTCCATGACCTGACGCATCAAGCGCGCGGTTGCAACGGGCTTGCCGTCGTCGCTGACGGCCACGATGCCGGCGTCCTTCATCGCGGCGATTTCGGCAAGCGCCTCGCCCTTGCTGCTCATGGAAGCCGCGCCGATGGGCCAGACGCGAACGCTGGCGGTTGCGGCGGCGCGCTCCACGATGCCGCGCGTGACCGAGGCGCGGTCGTTCACCGGATGCGTATTCGGCATGCAGCAGACGGCGGTGAATCCACCGCGCGCGGCGGAGCGCGTGCCGGTTTCGATGGTTTCGGAGAGCTCCCCGCCGGGTTCGCGCAGATGGCAGTGCAGGTCGATGAAACCGGGCGCGACGATCAGGTCCGAGGCGTCGAAAACTTCCGCACCCGGCGCCGCAAGATTCGCGCCGACTTTCGAGATGCGGTCGCCGTCGAGCAGCACGTCCAGCGCGGCTTCCGTATCGCTGGCAGGATCGACGACGAGGCCATTCTTAATCAGAAGCATTCGAGCGATCCTTTGCGGGATGGGGCGCGTCCGCGGGGGCGCGGCCAATGAGATGGTACAGCAGAGCCATGCGCACGGCGAGTCCATTGGTGACCTGCTCGAGGACGGCGGATTGCGGGCCGTCGGCGACGGCTGAATCGATTTCGAGGCCGCGAATCATGGGCCCGGGATGCAACACCAACGCATCCGGGCGCGCCAGAAGGAGGCGCTCGCTGGTGAGCTGGTAGCGGAGAATGTATTCCTCGGGTGAAAGCGCGGGTTCGTGAAGCCGTTCGGTTTGGACGCGCAGGACCATGACGACATCCGCGCCTTCGAGCGCTTCCTCAATGCGCGCGGTGCAACGGACGTTCGGGGCCATCGCTTCAAATTCGCGGGGCACCCACATGGGCGGTCCGCACAGCGTGATGCGCACGCCAAATTTGGAAAGCAGATGGATATTGGAACGCGCCACGCGGCTGTGCAGGATGTCTCCGAGAATGGTGACGTTCCAGTCTTCGAGCTTGCCTTTGCGGTCGCGGATGGTGAGCGCGTCGAGCAGCGCCTGCGTGGGATGCTCGTGCATGCCGTCGCCGGCATTGAGCACCGGGACGTCCACGCGCTCGGCGATGAAAGCGGCCGCGCCCGAGGAGGCGTGGCGAATTACGAAGCCGTCCGGGCGCATGGCTTCGAGCGTCCGGATGGTATCGATGAGCGATTCGCCCTTTTTCAGGCTCGAAGATTCGGCTTGCAGCGACATGCTATCGGCGCCTAGGCGCGCCGCAGCGGTGGCGAAGCTGATGCGCGTGCGCGTGGACGACTCGAAAAACGCCAGAGCCACGGATTTGCCGCGCAGAGTGGCCAGTTTCTTGAGTGGATTCCGCTGGAATTCCTGAAATGGCTTGGCCTGATCGAGAATAAAAAGAATCTCGGCTTGGGTGAGTCCTTCAATTCCGAGCAAGTGTGACGAGCGCTGGAGCACTGGCTTCCTTTATTTGCTGCCTCCTCAAAGATCGCCGACGAAGTCAGGGAACGCGATCGACCAGCATGACGCGCTCCTCACCGTCCACTTCCCGGAGGCGAACTTCGACGATTTCCGTGGCACTGGTCTGAACGTGCCGGCCCACAAAAGTCGCTTCGACGGGCAGCTCGCGATGGCCGCGGTCGATCAAAACGCACAAGCGAATACGCTTGGGCCGACCCAGGTCAAACAGCGCATTCATGGCAGCGCGTATGGTCCGGCCGGTGTATAGCACGTCGTCGACCACCACCAGGTCGCGCCCGTCCACGGGGAAATCGATCTCACTGGAGTGGAGCACGGGCTGCGGGCCAACGGTAGACAGATCGTCGCGGTAGAGCGTTATATCCAGGGTGCCGACCGGAACCTCCACATGCGTTGACTCCTGCATCAGCTTCGCCAGTCGCTGCGCCAGAGGAACGCCACGGCGCCGGACACCGAGAAGCGCCAAATCCGCAGTGCCGCCGCTCTTCTCGATAATTTCGTGAGCCAACCGCTTGAGCGTCCGGCTCATTTCGTCGGCGGAAAGGAGCTGTCTCTTTTCAACGACGCGCATGGGGCGACCTATCCTAGCATAGACGGCGGCGAGCACGGCGCGGGAATCGGCGTCGCGACAGGCAGCCGAGCCGCGAATCTTGACCCTCATGCTAAACTTCTTGCGGTGAGTTCGCCCGAGCCGGCACGCATCGCCCCCAAGCCCTCGGGGGTTGACCTCCGAGTTTCTGTCGGTACCCTTCGTCTCAAAAATCCCATCATTGCCGCAAGCGGCACGTTTGGATATGGGCTGGAGTTTGCCCATCTGGTCGATCTGAATAAGCTTGGCGGAATTGTGGTCAAGGGTCTCTCGATTGAGCCCATGGCAGGCGCGCCCAGCCCAAGAATGTGCGAGACGCCGAGCGGCATGGTCAATGCGATCGGCCTGCAGAACATCGGCGTGCGGGCGTTCGTGGATGAGAAGCTGCCGGAGCTGCGGAAGTACGATGTGGCGGTGCTGGCAAACGTCTTCGGCCGGACGGTGGAGGAATACGTAGAGGTAATCCGAATCCTCAACGACGCCGAGGGACTGGCAGCGTACGAATTGAACATCTCCTGCCCCAATGTGAAGAAGGGCGGAGCGGAGTATGGTACCGATCCAGTACTCGCCTCGGAAGTGGTTGCGGCTGCGAAGCGGGCCGCAATCCGGCCGCTCTGGGTCAAGCTTTCCCCTGTTGTTGGAAGAATTGGAGTTATCTCCAAAGCCGTTGAAGAGGCTGGCGGTGATGCCGTGGTCATAGCGAACACCTACCCAGCATTGTGTCTAGATCCACACACCCGAAAGTCCCGTCTTGGGAGTACGACGGGAGGGTTGTCCGGTGCAGCGATCAAACCTATAACCATGAGGTTGGTTTACGAGGCGAGCCGGGCGATTCGAATCCCGATTGTTGGACTCGGCGGGATCGAGAGCCCGGAGGACGTGGCCGAATATATGGTCGCGGGCGCCTCGGCGGTAGAAGTCGGAACAGCTCACTTCGTGGACCCACGGGCCTCGGAACGCCTGGTGGGTGGCCTCGAAGAATGGTGCAGGAAAGTAAATCTATTTGAAATCAGCAAGTTACGCGGCTCTATCGAGACTTAAATGGATTGCCTTGGGGCTGCGTCGGCAGGTAAAATATTGCTGAGTCAAATGAGGATAGCTGCCAATGAAAGCTAAAGTGTTCGTAGTGCTGGAATCGGTGTTCTTAGGACTGGGTATGCTTGTCCTTAGCCCTTCGGCCAATCCCACGGCCATTAGCGAGGTAAGCAGCCCGTCAAGAACAATAGCCATCCAGTCGTCTGCTCCCCAACAACAAGAGCTCGGCCCGAATGGTCAGCCAAAGCCGCTGGCCGTCTGGGACTGCATTTCCAGCTGGTACGGCGAAGATTTCGACGGTCTGCCGACTGCAACCGGCGAGACTTATGATATGTATGCGGCTACGGCCGCGAATCCCACGCTCCCGCTCGGATCGATCGTCCGGGTGGTGAATCCGAAGAACCATCGCAGCGAAGTGGTTCGCATCAACGATCGCGGTCCCTATGTGGAAGGGCGCGAGCTGGACGTCTCCTACGCGGTGGCTCGGGAGTTGGGCTTCGAGCAGCGCGGGACGGCCAGAGTGCGCGTCGAACTTCTAAAGGTGCCGCCACGCCCAGCATCGGATCATCGCAACTAATCGTCGCTCTGGACTTTGACCGCCTGGGACCGGCCCTCGCAATGGCGAGGCGGCTTCGCGGCTCGGCGGGACTAGTCAAGGTCGGGAGCCAGCTCTTTACAGCCGAGGGCCCGCGCGCGGTGCAAAGGCTCGCGGGTCTCGGTCTGGGCGTTTTTCTCGATCTGAAGTTCCACGACATACCAAATACGGTAGCTGGATCGGTGGCCGCTGCCGCAGCTCTGCCCCACGTGCAGATGATGACGCTGCACGCGTCGGGTGGCCTGGCCATGATGAGGGCGGCAAGAGATGCCGTCGCGAACCGGAAGCGGCGGCCGGCGTTGCTCGGCGTGACCATCCTGACGAGCCTCGATTCCGCAGCCCTCCGGCAGATTGGGTTGGCCGGTCCGGCGCCAACGCGGGTGGTGGCCTTGGCGCGGCTTGCCAAGGAAGCAGGCTTGGACGGGGTGGTCGCTTCGGCGCATGAAGCGCGTGCGATCCGCCGGGCGTGTGGGCCTCGGTTCCTGATCGTGGTGCCGGGTATCAGGCCTGCCGCTGCCGCAGCTGGCGATCAGGCTCGCATAGCGACACCCGCCGAGGCGATTCGCGCGGGGGCGAATTACCTCGTGGTTGGCCGGCCCATCACGGGCGCTCGTGATCCCGGCGCTGCTGCCGCCGCGATTACCTCCGAAATCGCTGCCGCGCGGCGAAAATAGCAGCACTCATCTCCTCCTCGTCTGGCTCCCTCGTCTAGCGATACACGCGTCCGCCTCTGGGACTCTTCCCGCTTGCAAGAAATTCGCGGCGCGGATACGCTCAGATTGTGGAAGGAGTGCGGCTCCCCTGCCAGGCCTCTCTTTCTAAAAATGGACAGCGAAAAGCACATAATCGTCGGCACCGCCGGCCATATCGACCATGGCAAGTCCTCGCTGGTCGAGGCGCTGACGGGCACCAATCCCGACCGCCTCGAAGAAGAAAAGCGGCGCGGCATCACCATCGATCTGGGCTTCGCGTTTCTTCCCGTGGGCGACGTGCGCTTCGGCTTCGTGGATGTGCCGGGGCACGAGCGCTTCGTCCGCAACATGCTGGCGGGCGCGGGCGGAATCGACGTGCTGCTGCTCGTCATCTCCGCGGACGAATCGATCATGCCGCAGACGCGCGAGCACTTTGATATTTGTCGGCTGCTGGGAATTCCGCGCGGGGTGGTGGCGCTGACGAAGTCGGATCTCGTCGAGCCGGAAATGCTCGAACTGGTGCGGCTCGAGGTCGAGGAGTTCGTGCGCGGGTCGTTCCTGGAAGGCTCGCCGATCGTGCCGGTAAGCGCGAAAACGGGCGCCGGCCTCGACGTGCTGAAACAAGAGCTGCTGAACGCGGCGCTCGCCGCTCCCGCGAAAGACGCGACGCGCCATTTCCGGTTGCCGATCGACCGCTCGTTTGCCACCAAAGGCTTCGGCACGGTCGTCACCGGCACGTTAATGTCCGGCACCGTGCGCGTGAAGGACGAAATCGAGCTGCATCCGCTGGGGCGGCTGGCGCGCGTGCGCGGGCTGCATTCCGGCGGGCAGCCGATCGACCAGGCCTTCGCGGGCCAGCGGACGGCGGTAAATCTGGCCGGCGTGGAACATGGCGAAATCCGGCGCGGCATGGTGCTGTCCGCTCCCGGCGTGTTTCATCCCACGCGGCGCATCGATACGCGCATTACGCTGCTACCTTCCTCGCGGCCGCTGCGCAACCGGACGCGCGTCCATTTTCATCAAGGCTCCGCCGAAGCCATCGCCGAGATCATTTTGCTGGGCCGCTCGGAAATTTCGCCGGGAGAAGAAGCGCTCGCGCAATTGCGGCTCAACGAAGAGCTGCTGGCGCTGCCGGGTGACCGCTTCATCCTGAGGCAGTATTCGCCGGTGATCACCATCGGCGGAGGCGTGGTGATCGATTCGAGCGCGCGGCGCCATCGCCGCAGCGACCCGGCCGCCGCCGAGTTTTTGCATACGCTGGAGCGCGGCGACCGGCAGGACTCGCTTGCGGCGCTGGCCGACGCGTCGCCTCGCGGGCTCACGCTGCAGGACCTTTTGGCACGCACCGGCTGGTTGGAACCGGAAATTCGCGAAGTGGCCGGAGAACTTGCCGCGGTAAAGCGCCTGCGCATTTTGAACGAGCAGCCGTTCATCGTGGCGCCCGAACAATCCGTACAAAATTGCGGGACGGCGATTCGCCGGGCCGTCGACGAATTTCACCGCGCCAATCCTCTGCTGCCGGGCATTCCGAAGCAAGAGCTGCGCGGCCGCGCCGGCAATCCTCGCCCCGAGCTCTTTCAGAGCGCTATGGAAGATCTCGTTCACGGCGGCATCGTGAGCATCGCCGGCGATCTGGTGCAGCGCGCCGGGCGTTCCATCTCGCTTTCGCCGGAGGAAGCCCGCGCCAAAGAGCTGATCGAGCAGGCCTTCGCGCAAGCGGGGCTCGCGGTACCGAACGTCTCCGCCGTGCTCGAAAAGCTACCCGTCGAACCGGCGCGCGCGCGCAAAATATTGCAAATCCTGCTGCGCGAAGGAGTGCTCGTGAAAGTGGCGGAGGACCTCTTCTTCCATCGCGACGCGATCGTCCGCCTGCGCGAGCTGATCGCCAGCTACCGCAAGGAACGCGGCGAGCGGCTGCCCATTACCGCGTTTAAGGATCTGGCCGGCATCAGCCGCAAGTACGCGATCCCGCTTTTGGAGTACCTGGACCGCGAGCACGTGACGCGCCGCGCGGGCGACGAGCGTGTTATACTTTAGACTTCACGTAGAAATGCGCGAGCGCTCAGCCAAGTTTCCCTCGCGCATGAAAGGTAGGTGTTGTTATGTGGGATAGTCCCATTCACTTGTTAATCGTCGCCATCGTCGTACTGGTGTTGTTCGGCGGTCGAAAGATTCCCGAAGTGATGAAAGGTCTCGGCCAGGGCGTACGCGAATTCAAGGAAGGCATGCGCGGCGATCAACCACCGGTGCAGCCTCCCGCTAACCCCGTTCAACAAGCAGTGCAGCAGGCTCCGCCGGTCAGCGCGCCGCCAGCACCTATAGCCGCCGAGCCGAAAAAGTAGCGCAAGAACCAGCCAAGTGAACGCGCGCGCCCAACGCGCCGTTCACTTCTGCAATGTGGCGGGCGCAGCCGCTGTCGTTCTAGGCTTTCCGGGATATCCCAGGCCTTCAGCAGAATCTGAACGTGCGCTCAAATTACAGCAGCCGGTTTCGAGCGGCGGCCACGGGGCCGCTGTTTTCGTTTTCGGCGCCGTCTTGCGCGGGATCTCACGGTTTCCAGCCCGCTTCCTTCAGCAGCGAATACAGTCTCGCCAGCGGCAATCCGACCACATTGAAATAGCAGCCTTCGATGCGCGTCACGTAACATCCTGCGATTCCCTGCACCGCGTACCCGCCGGCTTTGCCAAACGGCTCCCCACTGGCCACGTAGCGTTCGATCTCATCGTCGGAAAGCTTCGCGAACGTCACGAGCGTGACTTCGTCGACGATTTTTTCCCAAGTGCGCGGGCGGCGAATCAGGGCCAGCCCGGTGTGTACCTCGTGCACGCGGCCGCTCAGGCGGCGGAACATCCGCCGCGCGGCCTCTTCCGATTCAGGCTTGCCGAACACTTCTCCGTCGATTACCACCGCTGTGTCCGCGCCGATGAAAATCGTCTCGTCACTGATTCCCCGTTCATCGGCTGCGGCATTCGCCACGGCGCGGGCTTTTTCGAGCGCCAGGCGCTGGACGTAATCGCTCGGCAACTCGCCCTCGCGCGGCGATTCGTCGATCACGGCGGCACGAACTTCGAATCCGATTTCCGCATTGCGCAGAATCTCCGCCCGCCGCGGTGACGCCGATGCCAGAACCAGTCTCATCGCCGCGCCACTTTCCTCGGCGGTTGCGCGCTGGCTTTTGCGGCCCCGAGCGCGGCTTCGGCCTGCGCTCTCGTCCAGCCAAATAGGCGCGCTACTTGCATCGGGTGCGCGCCTGGCTCCAGCGCCGCGAATTGACCCGCCAATTTCGCCCGTGCCAATTCCGGCTCAATGTCAAATGCCTCGGCGGTTTCTTCCGGAAACGCGCGCGAGGTGAGCTCGTACTTTCCGGAGGCCCACGCGCCGGTTTCCTGTTCGGAGCCGAAGTGCGAAACCACCAGCAGGCACTGCAAGTCCAGAATCGCGCGCTTGAATCGCACGTTCCCAGGGGTCGTCTCCAGTTTGCAGGCGTGGCGCAGTTCGAGCGTGGCCAGCGGACCGTGCTCCGCGAGCGCTTGCCAGATCAGGCGCGCGTCGTCATGAATGCGCCCTTCGCGGTAGAACAGCTCGTGGTCGCCGGGCGCCGCAGCCGCGTCGCGCATGGCCAGGAAATTCGGCAATTGCCGCCGCGATATGAACGTTCCCTTGCCGCGAAAATATTTCGCGTAGTGCGCGCGATGCCGCCGCGGCAATTCGTCCTTCCAGCGCCAGATCTTTTCGAAATGCTCGTCGAAGACGACGCCGTCATCGGCATCGCGGCCCGTCACCGCGCAATACAGCGATGGCAGCGGCACATTGCTGACCGGAAACAGTGTGCAGAATCCCTTTGCGTCGATGAATTTCACCGCGTCCGCAAGCGTGGCGACTCGCCGCCCGCGCATCCCATTTTCGGCTTTAGAACTTTTCGGCATTCGGCAGGAAGGCGCGCCCGCAAAGCTAAACGACAACTGACTCCTGATATTCGCCGAAGGCGCGGCGCATCGCGTCTGAAATTTCGCCGACGGTAGCGTGCGCTTCAACGGCCGCCAGGATCGCGGGCATCAGATTTTCGCTGCCTCGCGCGCGGCGCTCCACTTCCTCGACGGCCGCGCGCGCTTTCGCGCCGTCGCGGCGCGCTCGCAACGCGTGCAGCCGTGCTACCTGCGTCCGCTCAATTCCCGGATCGATGCGCAGCGTGGGAATCGGCTGCTCCGCTTCCGCCTGAAAGCGGTTCACCCCCACGACTACCTGCTCGCCCGTTTCGATGGCACGCTGGTATTGATACGCCGATTTTTGAATCTCCTGCTGGACGTAACCGGTTTCGATGGCGCGCAGCACGCCACCCATCGCGTCGATTTTGGCGATGTATTCTTTGGCGCGCGATTCGATTTCGTCGGTCATCTTCTCAATGGCGTACGAGCCGCCCACGGGATCGACGGTGTTGGCCACGCCCGTTTCCTGCGCGATGATCTGCTGCGTGCGCAGCGCCAGCAGCGCGGCGCGCTCGGTAGGCAGCGCCAGGGCTTCATCCAGCGCGTTCGCATGCAAAGATTGGCAGCCGCCCAGAACCGCCGCCAGACATTGCACCGCCGTGCGCACCAGATTGTTTTCCGGCTGCTGCGCCGTAAGCGACGAGCCCGCCGACTGCGCGTGAAAGCGCAGCATCATCGAACGCGGATCGCGCGCGCCGAAGCGCTCGCGCATGGTGCACGCCCAAAGCCGCCGCGCCGCGCGGAATTTCGCGATCTGCACCAGAAATTCGTTGTGCGAATTGAAGAAAAACGAAAGCTGCGGCGCGAACTCGTCCACCTGCAGCCCGGCGGCAATCGCGGCTTCGACGTAGGCGATGGCATTCGCCAGCGTGAACGCCACTTCCTGCACGTCCGTGGAGCCCGCTTCGCGGATGTGGTAGCCGGAAATCGAGATGGCGTTCCAGTTGGGCAGTTCGCCGCGGCACCAGGCGAAAATGTCGGTGACGATGCGCATCGCCGGGCGCGGCGGATAGATGTACGTGCCGCGCGCGATGTATTCCTTCAAAATGTCGTTCTGCACCGTGCCGGAAAGTCGCTTCAGATTCGCGCCCTGCTGCTTCGCCACGGCCACGTACAGCGCCAGCAAAATCGAAGCGGTCGCATTGATGGTCATCGACGTGGACACGCGATCGAGCGGGATGCCGTCGAAGAGCAACTGCATGTCCTCGATCGAATCGATGGCTACGCCCACCTTGCCCACTTCGCCGAGCGCCAGCGCGTAATCGGAGTCCATGCCGATCTGCGTGGGCAGGTCGAAGGCGACGGAAAGGCCCGTCTGGCCCTGCGAAAGCAGGTAGCGATAGCGGCGGTTCGATTCCGCGGCGCTGCCGAAGCCGGCGTACTGCCGCGTGGTCCACAGGCGGCCGCGGTACATGGTGGGATAGACGCCGCGCGTGAACGGAAATTTTCCGGGCTCGCCGAGGTCGCGTTCCGCGTCCCAGCCTTGCAGGTCTTCGGCCGCGATCACCGCGGGCACGGGCAAGCCGCCGGGCGTGGCAGCTTTTCGTTCCGAAGTTTCGGCGCGCTTCCTGGAATTTTCAGTCATGGTGAAGAATCGCGGATGAACAGCCGCTTAACGCACGCGCTTGGCGCGGCGGAAAGAGCCAAACGCGAACGCGCCCATCATCAGCGCGTACGCGGCTCCCACGGCCATCAGCCAAATCGACGGGCCTTGCTTCCACTCTTTCCAGACGATGTAGCCGCCGTACCCGGCGAAAACGGCGAAGAGCGCGCCGGTGGTCTCGTGAAAGAGCTGCTTGGTGATGCGCCAAAAGACGCGCAGCGTCACGATGCACGAGCGCACGAACGCCGAGATCATCCGCGCGGACATGTCCCAATTTTAATGCCGATCCGCTCCGCCGCGGAATTCTATTTCCAATCGCCGGCCCACTCGCCGCACCCGCCCGGCATTCGACGATCCCCTGGTTCACGACTATACTTTTCAGGTGATTCCCGACGCCGAACTGCTCTCCGCATTGCGCCGCTACTGGGGCTACGATTCGTTCCGTCCCTTGCAGCAGCGCATCGTGCAGAGCCTCTTGCATGGGCGCGACGCTTGCGTGGTGATGCCGACCGGCGGAGGAAAATCGCTGTGCTACCAGCTTCCGGCCGCTCTGCTCGACCGGCAAACGGTGATCGTGATTTCTCCGCTGATCGCCTTGATGCAGGACCAGGTCGCGCAGCTCGACGAAATGGGCATTCCGGCGGCGGCGCTCAATAGCGGGCTCGGGAACGCCCAGCAGTCACAATTGATCGCGGAGGCTATCCAGGCGCGCTACCGGCTTTTGTACGTGTCGCCGGAAAGGCTGGCCCGGCCGGACACGCTGGAATGGCTGGCCCGCACGCCGGTTTCGCTGTTCGCGATCGACGAAGCGCACTGCATCTCCGAGTGGGGCCACGAATTCCGTCCCGAATACCGCCAGCTCAGCCGCCTGCGCGAGCGCTTTCCGGACCGCCCCATCGCCGCGTTCACCGCGAGCGCCACGCGGCAGGTCCGGCACGACATCGTCGCTCAACTCCGCTTGCGAGAACCGGACAAGTACATCGCCAGTTTTCACCGCCCGAATCTGAGCTACATCGTCAAGGCCTGCGATGGAAAGACGCAGCGGGAGTTGCTGCTGCGGGCGCTGCGCCGTCATGAGGGCAGCAACGCGATCGTCTACTCGCCCACCATCAAGCGCGTGGACGAGACGGTGGCGTTCCTCACCGAGAACGGCATTCCCGCGATCGGCTATCACGGAAAAATGACCGCCGCGGCGCGGAAAGAGAATCAAGAGCGGTGGATGTCCGATGAAGTGCGCGTGCTGGTCGGCACGATTGCGTTTGGGCTGGGCATCAACAAGGCGGCGGTCCGCGCGGTGATTCATCTGTCGCTGCCGAAATCGATCGAACAGTACTACCAGGAAGCGGGGCGCGCCGGCCGCGACGGGCTTCCGGCCGATTGCCTGATGCTTTGGCAGAAGCGCGACGCTGGATTGCTCGGTCACTTTAACAGTCAAATCGCCGATGCGGCGGAAAAGCAGCGCGCGTGGGAGCGTTACGATCAAATTCGCGGGTTCGTGGAATCGCGGTCCTGCCGGCATCGGCAGATTTGCGCTCATTTCGGCGAGAACCCAAAGTGGAAGACGTGCGCGACCTGCGACGTCTGCGGCGGCGAGCCGGAATGGCTCTTGCAGCCGCTCGCTCCGCCGCGGCGCAAGCCGAAAAGCGCGGCCCGCAGTTTCGAAGGAGACCCCGAACTCTACGCCGCGCTGCGGGAGTGGCGCCTGGCGGCCGCGAAGCAGCGCAAGGTGCCTGCATTCACGATCCTGCACGATAAGTCGCTCGAGGAGCTTTGCCGGGCGCGTCCGGAATCTCCCGCCGGGCTCCGCCGCGTGCACGGATTTGGCGAGCGGAAAACGGCCATGTACGGGGAGGAAATCCTCGAAGTGCTGGCGCGCTTTCGCGAATCGAAACGCCAGGACCCGGGTTCGCCGAGCCGGGCGCCTGAACGGAGGGACAGGTAACCTCCGCGAAGCGGGTTGCGCGAGCAGCCCTTGTTTCGTGCTTGCCATCACTCTAAAATTGCTGTACGAAGGGCTTTCGACAGGAGGTATCGCCCTTGCAACTCGACGACCGCATGAAGCAATTGCTGCGCGAACTGGGACATGCCATTAACGACAGCGTGTCCGACTCCGAGCGCATCGCCGAGGCCATCGCCGGAATCCGTGCGGCCGGATTCGAGATCGTGCTGAAGCTCGACGCCACGATCGGGCTGGCGCGGCGCAGTTCCGCGGAAGCGGCGAAGATGACCACGCAGGACCGGCGTTTCCTGGAATCGCTGCACATTCGCGTCGATGAGGAAGTGCTGGAAGAAGAGCCGGCGGCGAAGGTCGAAATCACGCCGCAGGACATCAAGTTTCTCAAATCTTTGAAGATTTCCTTCGATGAAGATATCTAGGATTCTCGCGTTCGCGCTCGTGCTGGCCGGCGGCCTGGCCATTCCCGCCGGAACTGCGCGCGCCCAAGCCGCTGCAGCGGCGGCAGCGGCCTCAGCTGCTGCGCCGATCATCCGCGCGTTCCACAACTTATTGGTACCGAAACCAAAAGTCAGCGGCGATTGGCTGAAGGCCGAAGTGATCCATTTCGACTCGCATTCGATCATTGTGAGCGAGGACGATAACGCTCGCATGATTCACACGTTCACCTACACATCGACCCTGCAACCGAAAATGGAAACGGTGATGGACAAGGGCGGCTACCAGTGGGGCGATCAGGTGAAAATCCTGTACGAGCCCGGCCAGACCGTCGCTTTGGAAATTCACGGCAAGCCGTCGAAGCCGCAGTAGTTCGCGCCGCCTCGCGCGCGTTTGACACTTCATGATTCGCCCTCCCGCCGTTGCCGGCCGGTTTTATTCTTCCGAGCCTGAAACACTAACCCAGCAGATCGAGCGATTCGTTTCGAGCTCCGGCGCGAGCCAAAAAGTCCGCGCCCTCGGGTGCATCGTGCCGCACGCGGGCTACATGTATTCAGGATACGTGGCGGGAGCGGTCTACGCGGCGATCGAAATTCCGAAAAAATACATTCTGCTGGGACCGCGGCATTTTCCGCGCGGTGAGGCGATGGCCATTTTGACCGAAGGGAGTTTCTCGACGCCACTCGGCGAAGCAAAGATCGACGCGGCGCTGGCTGCGGCGCTGGCGCACGCGTGTCCGCGGCTGCGCGAAGACGCAGTAGCGCACGAGCGGGAACATTCTGTCGAAGTGCAGATCCCGTTTCTGCAATATCTCGCCAAGGATTTCAGCTTCGTGCCTGTGGTGCTGGCGACGGATCGTTACGGCGCAATCGAAGAGCTGGGGCGGGCAGTGGCGCAGGTGATTGCGGCCGCAAGCGAGCCGGTGCTGGCGATCGCCAGCACGGACATGAACCACTACGAAAGCGATGCGGTCACGCGCGTGAAAGACGGGCGCGCCATCGAACGAATTCTGGCGCTCGATCCGCGCGGACTGTACGAGACGGTGCGCAGCGAAGGCATCACGATGTGCGGTTACGCGGCCACTACGGCACTGCTCGTGGCCATGCGGGAACTGCGCGCCACCGAAGCGCGGCTCGTTCGCTACGCAACGTCCGGCGACGTGAGCGGCGATCGCGAGCAGGTGGTCGGCTACGCGGGAGTTGTGATCCGCTGAACTTTCCCTCGGTCGAATCCTCCCGCCGAAAAAGCCATGCGAACGGCAGCGTCGCCGGCCTACTGGATCGTGTAGACGAGCGAATGCGTGGTGCCGCCGCTGCAACCCGCGCCGGTGGTGCAGGTGGTCGCGGTTACCGCGATCTGGAATGGCGAGCCGGTCGGGCCGCCTCCGCCGTTGTTGCCTGACGAGCCTCCGCCGCTGCATCCGGCCATGGCAAAAAGAGCGAAGGCCACGAGAGCGAGGCCGAAATTCCAGCGGTGCAGGCGCAGGCCGAAAAGCAAAAGCGCGGCAAAGCAGGCAAAAGCGAACGTGAGTTCCGTGCTGCCGGACCAGGTCGCTGGACCGGCGGGTTGCTCGAACCGGCCCGGAACCGAAGCGATGGACCCGGAAACGGTGATGGTGACGTTCGTCGAGCTGCTGATAGCCACCGGACTACTCGGGCTAAAACTACACGAATCGCCGACGGGCAATCCAGGGCAACTGAGATACAAGGTTCCGGTGAAACCGTTCTGCGGCGCGATCGCGATCGACGTGGTTCCCTGGTTGTTGGAGCCGATGGTCACCGTTGGATTCGACGAGGTAATGGAAAAATCCGGCACAGCAGAAGGAATGGTCCAAGCGCTGGGCGCGTTGGCAAGATTGTCGGCGTTGATACTGCCGAGGCCGGTGGTCAAGTCGTAGCCAGCGGCCGCGTCGTAGGCGAGATTATGGTTGCTATCCTCCAGTATGCCAACCTTGTCGCCGGAAGTGCTCGCGACGCAATCAGGCGTGACTGTTGGACTGTACTCGCACGGCATGGCATTCGTGCCGGTGGTTACGTCATAAAAGATGCAGCTGCCGGTTGGGCTGGACGTGGGACACGTGTTCGATCCCTGGCTGGCCAGGTTGTACAGCACGGGATTGATGTTGCCCTGCGGCCCACCGGCTTTCTGATCGATCAGCGCCACGATCCCGGCAAAAACCTGTGCGGAAACGGACGTGCCGCCGACGCCGAAGATCTGCCCGCTAAAGCTGCAGGTCGCCGGGGGACTGGCCAGATCGGACTCGCAAAGATAGTAGAAGCTGGCGGAGATTGCTCCGGTCCCGGCAAAGAGAGAAATATCGGGAAGATCGCGCTGGTTGTCGTTCGGGGTGATGCCCGATTGCCAACTCGGTTTCGCGTAAACGCTGCTCATTCCGCCGGAGCCTCCCGTGGGGACCACAAATCCGTCGGTGGCCAGGGTGGCGTTGTTGCAAGCGGCTTCGGGAGTGTTGCCGAACGTCGCGCTCAGCGTGGTCGAGAACACGGCGTTGGTGCAGGATTCGTTCCAGGTGGTTTCCGGAACGTAGCCCAGGGCAGAAGACTGTGACGTGGAAGAGCTGTCGTTCAGGTTCCAGTAGTTGCCGGGATTCGAAACGTCGTTGAAGTCGGTGCCGCCGACGGCCACATTGTACGGAGTCGAAGCGAGTCCGTTGACCTGCAAGCCATTCTGCGCCGGCTGGCTGGCCGGGCCGTTGACCACATTGACGTCGCAGGCGGCGGAGCCGTTGTCTCCGGAAGCGACGAGCACGGTAATGCCTTCCGCGGCTGCCTGCTGCCACATCGAGTTGTAAAAGTTGCCGACGCCGGCCTCGCACGCTCCGAAGCTGTAGCTGAGGATGGGCGCAAGATTGTTGTCGATGACGTACTGGGCGGCCACGTCGCCGCCAAACGGACCGATTCCATTGGAAGACGTGGGGGCGATCACGAGGTCGATGGTGGCGTTCTTGGCGACGGCGCCGGACCATTCCACATCGAGAACCGCCTCCCCTTCATCGCTATTCAAACCGGGATCGGTTCCCGTGGCGAAGATCACGTTCGGGTTTTTCGCCGGCAGGCTCATGAGGCTGCGGAAAGTGCTGACGTCGGTCAAATTGATGTTGCTGTCGTTGGCGATGGCGATGGTTTCGCCCGTTCCGTCGATGCCGGCGGAATAAAGGGGATTGATGTTGTAGATGGTCGCGAAATCGGACGGCGCAATCATGAAACAAATATTGCCGTTCGGAGCGAGTCCGAAGCCCTGCACCGCGCTGCAGGGGCCGCTGGCGGCAAAGGTGAACATGGGCTGCGCCTTCGCCTGCGACGCGGTGCGCGAAGCGCGCACTTCGCTGACGATGCGGCTGAGCGGCTTGGGAAAGAAACTGTTGAGACCGTGGATGCTGGAAACCACTGGCGCGAGCGCAGCTGGGATTTCGGGGGCCGTGGAATTGGCCCAGTGCTGGGCACCGGTCGGCAGGACGTAGCGATGAATCTGGGTGTGAAACGCGCTTTGCACTTCGCCGGCGCTGCCGGAAAACTCGATGATCGTGCGGCCTTGGGAGACGCGGTCGACGCTGAAGCCTTGTGATTCGAGCCAGTTCTCGATGGTCTGAATGTCCTGATCCGACGGTCCGAACTCGGCACCGAACTGCGCGGGCGTGAGCCAGCGATGGTAATTCGGCGAGTTGCGGTCCTGCTGCTGCGCCAGCAGGGCATCGAGCGCGGCTTCCTGCTGCAGGCTGCGCTTGAGCAGCAGCATCATGCGCTCCATCGGCAGGCTCGCGGGAGCAACGCCGCGGTCGAACTGCGGCCGGGCGAGCGGATGGACGTTGCCGCGGAGAGCGACGCGGTTCGAGTCCGAGATAGCCTGGGTGATGCGCGGCGCGGCGGTATTCACCTGGGCGGCGAGAGGCAGCGCGCCCGCGGCGAAAAGGCACGCCGCGGCGAAGATCCTTTTAGCTGAACGAGCCAGTGGTGTGTACATGTTGGTTAGGTCGGATGCTACCAGTCTTCGGAAAGGATGGATTAGGGGAAAGAGCCCGCAATGTTGCCAGATGTGCAACCCAAACCCGGAGCGTTTTTCGATAAAGCTTTGGGCGCTCGGCGCTGTCATGAAAGTGTAGCGACTTGAGCGGCGATCGGTTCGCAGGCGTGCCATAGTTGCCAACGAGGCTAGCAAAAATGTTGGTTCGGAGTTAACTGGCCTCAAGGACAGTTCTGGTACAGGTACGCATAACCTGTACTTCGAGCGTAATTCCGGCTGGGCGCGGCGAAAGTTCCAGAGATGCGCCGGCCAAGCGCGGCTGCGACTATGCGAGGTTATTGCAGACCGGCGAGGTCGAACGTCGTGGAGTACGTCTGGCCGCCGGACGCGGTGACCTCGATGGTGACTGGGCCAGAAGGCTTGAACCGGGAGACGTCGAAGTGCAGGTGAAGTCGAGGCCGGCAAAACTGGGCAAGCCGGAACCTGCAGGGATGGAGAAGGTCCCCTGGGCGGTTAGGTCGTCGTATTTCACCTCGTGGCCATTCTGCGAGACACGGTACTTGAACACGCGTGCCGGGTCTTCGACGCTGGGAAAGGAGAATGTGTAAGTTTCGAAGATCAGGACGCGGACGATGACTTCGTGGATGGGATTGACGAGGTAGTCCTCTTCCGCGTCTGGAGGAAAGTAGTCGAAACCGGCATTGCGGGCGCGGAGGGCGACCTGCTGGTAGGGCGTCCAGAACTCGATGGACTGGACGTTCGGGCCCGAATTCGGCTGCTGCGGCGCATGCGTGTAGGCGGCGAAGAAGGCGTCGCGATGATTTTGGTCGCGGCCGATGAAATAGGCCTCGCGGACCTGCTCCGGAGTGAGATGTTTATGGAAGGCAAGGGCCGTTGGAGCGACGAGCGCGCACACGGCGAGCGTGCCTGCAACAGCAAGGCAACGCGCGAGCGATTTGCGAGTGGCAAGCATGGCGGCGTCTATTTCAGCCTGCTCAAATCGAAGATCGCTTGTGCGCGCTGGCCATTGGGAGAAGAAATGGCAATGCGCAGGGGCGCTGGGCGCAATTGCTTGGCGTCAAACGTGAGCTCGACTTCTAAACCGTCACGCCAGCCTTTGGCGGAGCGGAGGGTTGTGTAGGAGGTCGAGTTCGGCTTGAGGCGCCGGGCCTGAGACACGGAGATCGAGGTGTGCCGGACCAAACTGTCGAAGCGGTCGAATGACGAGTTATATGCAGAAGGAAAGTTGAACCACACGCGAACGATTACCGGCAATGCGCGGCCCAAATATTTCTGGTCGACATCAACGCTGTTCTGATTGGCCATGTCGTAGCGGGATTTGCTGACGATCTGTGCGTACGGTGTGAGCAACTGAACCGTTGAAATGTACAGGTCCTTGGTCCACGAAGACAGCGTCCGCGAGTAGCGGCCGAGGAAGGCGTCCGCTTGCTCCGTTTGCCGGCCAAGGAAATAGGCGTCGCGGACCGATTCAGGGCTTAATGGCTGCTCGTAGGCCGCGGCACCGAGGGCCACGAAGACCAGCAGTGCCAACAAAGGTGCGCCAAATCGACACAACATTTTCGATCGCATGTGGCGGCTCCGGAACGGCTTTCTCCGATGTTCCATTATCCGGCATTTTCAGGGCGATGACTTGGGCGAGAGCGCCGCGAGTGCGGAAAGCGGCAAGGCGCGGGACTAGTGGCCGTTGCGGATGCGGCCCGCCAACGTGCGGGCGCGCTCGCGGGCGATATCGAGGAGCGTATTGTCGCGGGCGAGCTGGTCGAGTGTGGGGAGAAGCTGCGCGGGATCGGGCAGCACTTTCTGTTCGTAGTCTTGCTGCACGCGCTGGACAACGTCGTAGACGCCGAGCTTGTCGTAACGCATGGTGCGCTTCAAATCGGAGATATCCATCTCTTGGCGCGTGAGATTTTCGAAAAGGTTGAGGATCTGGATGGCGGACTGGTTGGTGGAGTAATTGAAAGTGGTCTGATAGACCTGCGAGCCGTTCTGATAAATAAAGGTTTTTTCGCCGAGATTGGCGACGCGGCGATGGATTTCGAGGTTCACGCCGTTGAAATCGTGCAGATCTCCGGCCAGTTGGAAAATGCGCTGGACGACGGGCTGGCTGAGCTGGAAGGGCTGCGGGCTGGGATCGTCGGAAAGCTGGCGAATATCGGCGGTGCAGGCTCCGTTTCCAGCCACTTTGATTTCCACGAACTCGGGAAAGCTCGACTTGAAAACCTTTCGGAACGTGATGGTGGCGCCGCTGCCGACGGAGGGCTGCGCGAAGAGAACCGGCGCGCCGAAGAGAGACACCAGGAACAGCGCGCAAGTCCGTGTGGAGTGGACCCGGGAAATCATTTTGTAAACGATTAGATTACCGCAAATGCGGGAGCTGGGTACGAGCGAAGTGAAGTTTTTCCCGGGCCATTGCTGGGAATCGGATAGAGAGAGCGGCCCCAGCCTCATGGGAGGGGCGTTGGCCCTCAAATCCAAAGGCTAAAATCAGAGGCAGTGCTCAATCGCCGACGATTGCTCGCGTCGCGGAGGACCGGGGCAAGCGCGGGGAAATCGCGGATGCGGCCCGGGTGCTGGCGGCGAGGCGTTCGCGGGAGCGGGAGAGCTGTGCGTGGCAGAGAGCGACGGCGAGAGCGTCGGAAGCGTCGGCGGGCTCGGGGATGACGTCCATAGCGAGAATAGAACGGACCATCTGCTGAATTTGCTGCTTGGACGCGGCCCCAAAACCGGCGACGCTGGCTTTGATTTCGCGGGGCGAATAGCTGTGCGCGGGAATCTGCGCCTGGGCGGCGGCGAGCAGTACGACTCCGCGCATTTCGGCAAGCTTGAGCGCGGTGCGCATGTTGAGCGAAGTAAAGACGGATTCGACGGCGACGGCGTCCGGCTGGAATTGCTCGACGAGGCCGGAGATCAGGAGATGGATTTCGCGCAGGCGGAAGGCGAAGCTGAGCTGGCGCGGAAGCTTCAGCGCGCCGAAACGCATGCACGTGGCGCGCGAGCCTTCGGTCTGGATCACGCCATAGCCGATGGCGCCCGCGACGGCAGGATCGACGCCAAGGACGCGCAGCTTTTGATTGGCAGCGGATTGCGGCGGACGAGAAATCATCGACGGCGCAAGTGTACGCGCCGGGCCGAAGCGGAAGGTAGCAAATTCTGAGCGACGCGCCACGCGAAAGGAACTAGCATCCTGCGACAAGTCTTCGATGATTGAATGGCTTCGTCCCAGTTCCCGAGCACGCATGCGGACGGTTCAGGAAAGTGGCTTCGGGGGCTAAAGCCCATTCTCAGCTTGCCTGTCTCACGCCGGAGCTGAATCTCCGACCCCCTAAAAGGCGCCGGTGTTGCAACTCGCGACGAATTACCTGATCGCAACAGTTCAGAAGCTAGGAGGCCACGGCGGCCTGGATTTCCGACTCGTCGATATCGAAGTTGGCGTAGACGTGCTGGACGTCGTCGTGATCCTCAAGCGCCTCAACCATGCGCAGCATCTGCTGGGCCTGCGCGCCGGTGAGTTTGACGTAATTCTGCGGCAGCCAGGAGACTTCGCAGGAAGACGGGGTGATCCCGGCAGCGACGAGCGCGTCGCGGACTTTTTCCGTGGCTTCGGGCGGGGAGATGACCTCCCAGGCGGAGCCATCGTCGCGCAAATCTTCCGCGCCGGCGTCGAGCACGATGCTCAACATTTTGTCCTCGTCGGCAAGCTCTTTGGGGACCACGATATCGCCCTTGCGGTTGAACATCCAGCCCACCGCACCGGTTTCGGCCATGTTGCCGCCGTTTTTCGAGAACATGTGGCGAATTTCGCTGACGATGCGGTTGCGGTTGCTGGTAACCACCTGGACCAAAACGCCGACGCCTCCGGGGCCGTAGCCCTCGAACATCACTTCCTCGAGGCTTTCGCCTTCGAGCTGGCCAGCGCCGCGCTGGACGGCGCGCTCGATATTGTCGTTCGGCATGTTTTCATTTTTGGCCGCGGCGATGGCGGTGCGCAGGCGGGGATTGGTGTCGGGATCCGCGCCGCCGACGCGGGCGGCAATGCTCAATTCGCGGATTAGCTTGGTGAAAATCTTGCCGCGGCGGGCGTCGGTGGCCGCCTTTTTGTGTTTAATCGTGGCCCATTTTGAATGTCCAGACATGAATCAACCTTTAACGGGAAGTGTGGCAGGAGCAGCAATAAAGCTCTTGCCGCGACAGTTTAGCAGCCGGGAACAGAGGCGCGCAAGGGTCGGTCCAGAGCCAGCAGATGCCGGGGCCGCGCTATCTTGGCGACCGGCAGCGCGATCGCAGGGCAAGCGCCAGCTTGGCGGCAACCTCACAACGATCCCGCAACGCCGGCCCCGGGGAGCCGCTCGTCAGGACTGAGCCAACCGGAGGCGGTGCAGAGATCGTCTCCGGCGCAGGATGAATAGACCCAAGAGGCCAAGGCCAAGCATGGCGATGGAGGATGGCTCGGGAGTAGCGACTGCTACTACAGAGCTAGAACCAGATAGGAGGTAGAGAATATCTCCGCTACTCAGATTCGCCAGCATCGACGGATCCGCAGAACCGTTCGAAGTGAGCGCGGTGGTGATAAGGCTTCCGTCGAACCCGTTCGCACCGTTGAAAGCCAGCTGCAGGCCGAGATTCCCATTGACGAAGTCCAGGAGCTGGAAGGTGCCGGCATAATTGGGGTTAGATGTATTCGTACAAAAACTGGACGGCATGCCGCTGCAGCTACCGGGGAATGCGCCAAAAGGCGTTGTAAATGACCAATCGCCAATGGAGCCGGCATCCGGATCGAAGGTGTAGGTGCCGGTAATGTCCGGCGTCGTGCACGAGGCGGTTGTGCACCCAGAAAATGACAGCGTCACTACATCCACTTAACAATTGAGGCAGGCAAAGCGCGAGAAAGCGTTGGGAATTGCACTTGTCACAAAGCGAAAACATTTGCCATCACGCAAAGAGGCAAGCTTAGGTATTTCATTGAGATATGGGCTGGACGGCAGGCCGAACGACCGCTTGTCTGCAGGAGTATAAGTCGCACGCCCCGGCGAATCGAGCAGATTTCACGCTGGAGTCATTCTGCGCTAACAACAGGCGCGTATCCACGTAGCACGTCCACTGGATATTTGCAGCGTCCCGAGAACAGCACGGTCTGAAAAACGCAGCTTGCGTCCACGGGAACGCTTTCCAGAATCAGGATGAAGGAGAGGCGATGATTGCAAAGCACCTTCGCCGGATCGGGACACTGGCAGCGGCCTGCGGGCTGGCTGCGATGATCCCCGGCGGCGCGCTGGCGAAAAACCACGACGATAATGGCGGCTATTATTCAGCGACGAAAACGCCCATCAAGCATGTGGTGGTTATCTTCCAAGAGAACGTTTCGTTCGACCACTATTTTGGGACCTATCCGTACGCGCAGCCGAACAAGGATGGGAGCGTCTACTTTCATGGACCGGCGAGCGATACGCCGCGCGCGAACACGCTGGTGAGCGCGGGCCTGCTGACCGACAACCCGAACCTGGCGAATCCGTTTCGGCTCGATCGCAGCAACGCCAATACCTGCGACCAGGATCACAACTACAGCGCAGAACAGGCGGCGTTCGACGGCGGATTGATGGACAAGTTCGTCCAGCAAACGGGATGCAACGATCCGGTGGTTGGTCCGAACAGCGTGATGGGCTATTACGACGGCAACACGGTGACCGCGCTGTGGAATTACGCGCAGCACTTCGCCATCAGCGACGACTTCTTCGGCTCGACGTTCGGGCCCTCGACGCCCGGCGCGCTGAACGTGGTTTCCGGAACCACGTATGCCGCCACAGTGACAAACGGATTTTCGGGCGCGCACGTGATCGCCAACGGCGCGAGCTACGGAGCGGACATCGGCGACACCGATCCCTCGTTCGACAAGTGCTCGAATCCAAACCGGGCGCAGATCACGATGAGCGGCAAGAACATCGGAGACCTGCTGAACGCGGCCGGAGTTACGTGGGGCGCGTTCATGGGCGGCTTCGCGGATTGCACGGCCAAACACACGGGTGTCACCGGGCTTTCCACCACGGACTACATCCCGCACCACGCCTGGTTTCAATACTGGCAATCGACGCTGAACGCCGATCACCTGCCGCCGTCGTCGCCGACGATGATCGGCAAGGCGGATCAGGCGAATCACGAGTACGACCTGAGCCAGTTTTTCGTCGCGCTGCAGAATCATAACCTGCCGGCGGTGAGCTACCTGAAGGCCGTCGCGACGGAGGACGGTCACGCAGGATATTCCGACCCTCTGGACGAGCAGATCTTCCTGGTGAACACGATCAACGCGATCGTGCAGGCCGGATATTGGAACGATACAGCGGTGATCATCACGTGGGACGACTCGGACGGATGGTACGACCACCAGATGGGGCCGATCGTGCGGCAATCCAATGTCGCCGAAGACCAGTTGCTCGGAACCGGCAATTGCGGGACGCCTAAGCCGGTCGACGCGCAAGGCGACATCCAGAACGGGCGGTGCGGAATGGGGCCGCGGATTCCGTTCGTAGTGATTTCGCCCTACGCGCGGCAGAACTATATCGACCATCGCGTGACCGACTTCTCTTCCGTGGTCCGGTTCATCGAGGATAACTGGAGCCTCGGACGGATCGGCAACGGGTCGGGCGACGCGACAGCCGGCAAGCTGAATGGGATGTTCGATTTCGACGATCACGGCGCGCGGCCGCTGCTACTCGATTCGGCCACGGGCGAGATCGCCGGCCCATACGGACACCACTAGCCAACAAGATTCTCCGCAGTACACTCACCATGAAACGCCCCCCTGGCTCGTCCCACTCACCCCTGGGACGAGCCAGTCCTTTTTTGGGAGCCTTTTCGCAAGGAGCCGGATGTATGCTGGATCGGCGGCGGAGCGGATTTTTCGCGCGCGATGCGTCCGCCAGCGATCGGAGGCCTTCCCTTGGCACGTACGGCGCGCAGCGTAGCGTTGACGCAAGTAACCGAATGGAACGACGGCACGACGCGCCGCAAAGAAGATTATCTGGCGGCGGAAGAGCCGCTGGAAATACGCATCGGCGAGCATCCCCTCAGCGTAACGATGCGGACACCGGGAAACGACCTGGAGCTGGCAGCGGGTTTCTTGTTCACCGAGGGGATCGTCGAGCGAAGGGCGCAGATTCTGGCGCTCGAGGAAAATGCCGGCGAGACTGCGGCCAATCGCGGCAATGCGGTGCGCGCGACGCTGGCGCCCGAAGCCATGCCGGATTTTGGGAAAATGCGCCGTCATTTTTTTGCGGCGTCGAGCTGCGGGATTTGCGGGAAGGCGTCGATCGATGCCGTGCGGTCGCGGACGCTGGCGCCGCCGAGCGAAGACTTTCGAATCGATCCCGAAACGCTGATTGGCATGCCGGATGCCTTGCGGGAATCGCAGGCGGTTTTTGGACGCACCGGCGGATTGCACGCCGCGGCGCTTTTCGACGCCACGGGCCAATTTCTGGTGCTGCGCGAGGATATTGGACGGCACAATGCCGTCGATAAAGTGATCGGCTGGGCGCTGCTGGAAGAGCGCGTGCCGCTTTCGAGCGCGGTGCTGCTGGTGAGCGGACGCGGCGGATTCGAAATCGTGCAGAAGTCCATTGTGGCCGGGCTGCCGGTGGTCGCGTGCGTCTCGGCGCCGTCGAGCCTGGCGGTGCAACTGGCGCGGGAACTGCGGCAAACGCTGATCGGATTCTTGCGCGGCAGGCGATTCGTGATCTACGCAGGCGAAGAGCGGATCGCGAAAGCCTGACGAAGCCGGCGGCTAGCTCACAGCCGCTTCGCGAGCATTCCCGGGCGTCCCGGAGACATTCGACTCGAGAATCATGGCGCGGAACGCGGCGAGTAACTCGCGATCCCACCATCCGCGCTTGGCTTCCGCCTCCATGATGGAGAGGGCCACCCCCGAGGCGGATGCCTTTCGGTAGGGGCGATCGGTGGTGAGCGCGTCGTAGACGTCGGCAAGCTGCAGGATCGCCGCGGTGATGGGAATTTGCGAATTGTGCAAGCCGTCCGGGTAGCCGGAGCCGTCGTGGCGCTCGTGGTGGTGGCGAATGATCGGCAGGACCAGGCGAAACGTGCGCAGCGGGGCGCAGATGCGTTCGCCGACCACCGGATGCTTGCGCATGATCGCCGTTTCTTCGTCGGAAAGCGGGCCGGGCTTGAGCAAGATGGCATCCGGCACGGCCACTTTGCCGATGTCATGGACGATTCCGGCGCGGCGGAGCGCGCGAATTTGATCTTCCGGCAATCCCAATTTCTCGCCGAGGCGCGCGGACATGTCCGAAAGGCGCTCGCAGTGCCCGCGCGTGTACGGGTCGCGCGCTTCGATGCTTTGCGCCAGGCTGAAGAGGACGGATTCGGCGTGTTCGAGTTCGTCGGTAAACAGCTTGAGGCGGACCAGCGAACGAACGCGGGCGAGAAGCTCGTTGATGTCGATCGGCTTGCTGAGGAAATCCTCGGCGCCGCAGTTGATACCCTGGATGCGGTCCTCGGTGGCGGAAAGCCCGGTGATCAGCACGACCGGCGTGAGGCGTGTTTCCGGCGTGGCTTTGATGTTGCGGCAGACTTCGAATCCGCTCATGCCGGGCATCATGATGTCGAGAAGAACGAGATCGGGGTGGAAGGACGCGCAGGAAGCAAGCGCGGAGGGACCGTCGCTCGCTTCGCAAACCTCGTAGCCTTCGCGGCGCAAAAGAACGGCCAGCGCGGTGCGAGCGGCAGACTCGTCGTCTACGATCAGGATTCGTTCAGCCATGCGTTGCGCGGCCCGCGCCCGAGGCGGCAAGAAGCTGCGCCCGGCGCGGAGAAAAACGGCCAGAGATAACCGCTCGCTGGGCGAGCGCGGGCTCAGGGATTGTTTCGCTGTCCGTCTAATTAAATGTATCCTGTCCGGTACTTTGGGACAACCGGGAATCGCAACGGCCCAACGCGCGCTGGTTTTGCGCGGTATTCCAAGAAGAGCGCGAGGAGAAATGAAGAGAACATTGCCCGCGGAATCTCTGCAAGAGATCGCTACGCGGCTCGAACAGGCGCACAAGGCGTTTCGGCGGCGCTATTCGGGCGCGCCAGCGGAGCGGCAGCCAGTCCATGTGGTCTATGGCGGGGCGCATCTCTTTCGCTCGAACACGATTGGGCGATTGGGCGAGCTGGCGCTGCGGTCGGTGGATGACTCTGCGCCGGATTTCGCTGTCTTTGCAAAGGCGCTGGCGCTGCCGGGCGCGGAGACGCTGCCCGATTCGCCTGACGCGATCGCGGCGATTGCGAAATCGATCGAGGCCGATCCGGCCGCGGCGCGGCGGGAAAACCGGCCGGCGTGGTTCGCGCACACGGTTTACGAACGCATGCGCGGGAAGCTGCGGCGCGAGCCCATCGAGGATTTTCGCGTCGATTTCGAGGATGGATACGGAATCCGTCCCGACGATGAAGAGGACGGGCACGCCGCCGCGGCGGCCGCGCAGATCAGCGCGGCGAAAAATGAAGGCCGGCTGCCGCCCTTTATCGGCATTCGCATCAAGCCGTTCACGGAGGAGCTGCGCGAACGCAGCATGCGCACGCTCGATATTTTCCTGACGGAGCTGGCCGAGAAAACACGCGGCGAATTACCGAATCCCTTTTACGTCACGCTGCCCAAGGTCACGCTTCCGGACGAAGTGGCGGCGCTGGCGGATATCTGCTCGCGGCTGGAGCCCATGCTCGATCTGGAACCGGGCGCGCTGCGCATCGAGATCATGATCGAGACGCCACAGGCAATTTTCAACGAGCGCGGCGAAGCGAACTTGCTGCCGCTGGTGAGCGCAGCGCGCGAGCGCTGCGTGGCGGCGCATTTCGGACCGTTCGACTACACCGCCTCGCGCAATCTCGCTTCGGTGCAGCAGCCGACCCGGCACTTCGCGTCCGATTTCGCGCGGGAGATGATGCAGGTGGCGCTGGCGGGCACGGGCGTACGGCTCGCGGACGGTCCCACGAATATCATGCCCATTCCCCCGCACCGCGCGAAGGATGGAGCGGCACTCAGCCTGCGGCAGACCGGGGAAAATCGCGCGGCCGTGCAGCACGCGTGGCGGGTTCATTTCGAAAACATTCGCCGCTCGCTGGCACACGGTTTCTACCAGGGCTGGGATTTACATCCGGCGCAGCTGCCGCCCCGGTATGCGGCGGTGTATTCCTTTTTCCTCGAGAATCTGGAGCCGGCTGCGGAGCGGCTGCGGAATTTCGTCGAAAAAGCGGCGCAGGCGACGCGCGTGGGTCAAGTGTTCGACGACGCGGCGATGGCGCAAGGCCTGCTCAATTATTTCCGGCAGGCGGTCAATTGCGGAGCGCTGGCGGAAAGCGAAGTGCAGGAATTGACGGGCCTGTCCGCGGCGGAGCTGCGCGGCGGATCGTTCGTGAAAATCCTCGAAAACCGGCGATAGCGGCGCCGCCAAGTCCTTTGGATCCCGCGGCAAGGACGGAGACACGAGAAATGGGAGGCAGGGCCGGTGTGAGGAATGGCCCTGTGAAGCTTCACAACCGGGTTTTTAGCCGCTCGGCGGCGAAGGCTGGGGTTAGACCCTAGCCGCTCGCGTTCGGGGGCTCAGAACACCCCGCATCGCGAAATTCCCTCTGCGTAATCCCCCCAAAAGGCAAGACCACTCCCCGGCACGAACCACCGGGACGCAAAACGCGCGCACCGCCATCCGCGCCAGTGTCTTGTCCGATCTAGAGCGAACCGGCGGGCCGGCCGGGTTCGGGATAAGGGGTTGCGGGGGTGTCCGAGCCACCGAAAAGCGCGGGCTCAGCATGCTGTGCCCCTACGCAGCCGAGGGCGCCGTCATCCTGCGACTGCGTGCGGCGATTAGTGCATCGGGGCGCGGCGGCCACGGCCCTTGGCAGATCGCATCAGGAAGAGCAGAGGAATCACCGACAAGGAAATGACGCTCATCACCCAGAAATTATCGACGAACGAAAGCATCATGGCCTGCTTCTGCAGCTCCGCGTATATCAAATGCTGCGCGAGATTCGCGGCGTGGACCGCGTCGAGGCCGCGCGAGATCAGGACATGAGTCAAACGGTGCAGCGCGGCCTGGTAGACGCTGTTGGTGGGGTTGAGATTGGGCACCAGACGGTCTTGGTGGAATTGCGCGCGGCGGTCGAGCATGGTGGTGACAAAAGAGATGCCCGTGCTGGCCCCGATATTGCGGGCGAGATTGATGAAGCCCGTGGCGTTGTTGGTTTTCGCCGGCGGGACGAAGGAGAAAGCCATCACATTGATGGGCACAAAGAGAAAGGCCGTCCCGACACGGGAGATCGCCCAGTCGAAGACGGTGGTGCTCGTGCCAACTTCGAGGCTGAATCGTGACAACTCCCATAATCCAGTGGCGATGATGCATAAGCCAAACACGACCATCCAGCGCGCCTCAATACGGCCCAACAGCCAGCCGACGAAAGGCAAGAAGGCCAGCAGCAACAACCCTCCCGGAAACAGCACCAGGCCGCTTTGCATGGCGGTGTAGCCCATCAACGTCTGCAGCATGAGAGGCAGAAGAACCGTGGTGCCGTACATCACCACGCCGAGCACGTACATCATGAGCGTGGAAATGGCGAAGTTGCGGTCCTTCAGCAGGCGCAGCTCGATGACCGGATCTTTCGCGCGCAGCTCCCAAATAATCAGCGCGATCAGCGCGGTGGCCGAGATCACCGCACCCCATATGATGAAATTCGAGCCGAACCAATCGTCGCGCTCGCCCTTGTCGAGAACGATCTGCAGGAATCCGAGACTGACGGCGAGCAGGCCGAGGCCGATGAAGTCGATGCGCAAACCTTCCTTGATCGATTTGCGGATAGCGCCTTGGGGATCGACGATCAGCAGCGACGTCAGCAGCAGCGAAACAATGCCGACGGGCACGTTGAGAAAGAAAATCCAGCGCCAGGTGTAACTGTCCGTAATCCAGCCGCCGAGCGTGGGGCCGATGGTGGGCGCAAGAACCACGCCCATGCCGTAGATGGCCATGGCCATGCCTTGTTTTTCGCGCGGGAAGCTATCCACCAGAATCGCTTGGGAAATGGGCTGCAAACCGCCGCCTCCGGCGCCCTGGATGGTGCGGAAAAGCACCAACAGCGGAAGCGAAGGCGCGAGCCCGCACAGGAGAGAGCTGAGCGTGAAGACGACGACGCAGCCCATGAAGAATTTTTTGCGGCCGAAGAGAGTGGAAAACCAGCCGGTAAGCGGCAGGACGATCGCGTTGGATACCAGATAGGAAGTAAGTACCCAGGTGCTTTCGTCGACGCCGGCGGAAAGGCTGCCTGCGATGTGCGGAAGCGAAACGTTGGCGACGCTGGTGTCCAGCACCTCCATGAACGTCGCCAACATGACGGTACCGGCGATTAGCCATGGATTGACCTGCGGCACGGGCTGCGCGTATTCAGCGGCGGCGTCCATTCGTTCTTAGGCGGTCCCGTTCATCTTGTGCCGGAGCAAGTATCTTCGATGAGCTGAAATGCTAGCGCGATTCGCGAGAGGAGGGAATATAAGTCTGGAGTCGCATTGCGAAGCCTCGCTGAACGTACATGGAGTAACGATGCCCTTGGCGATCTCGTTTTCCAGAGCGACCGAAATCCAAACGTAAAAGTGCGGGCCCGGTTAGAATACGGGCGCAAGAACGAGGGCGACAATTTCGACGGGACGCCCCGATTCGGCGAGCGTAATCCGGCCGGGAAACGCATTCGAGACAGCGCTCCGGCAACGGACGCGACGCGGCTATCCGCCACCATGCACAACGCACAAGAGCTCCTGTTCGAAATGTTCCTGATGTTCACCGGGGCAAAGCTCCTGGCGGAACTTTTCGACCGCCTGCGCCAACCGGCGGTGGTCGGAGAAATTATCGCCGGGGTGCTGCTCGGACCGTCCGTTCTGGGCCTGGTTCACGCGAATGAAGCCACGCAGGGCCTGGCGGAAGTGGGCGCCATTTTCCTGCTGTTCACGATCGGGGTGGAAACGAAACCCGCCGACCTGCTGCGCGTGGGCAAGACGGCCGCCTCGGTAGCCATACTGGGCGTGGTGATTCCCTTCGCGTTCGGATTCATTTACATGGACGCGCGCAACCATAACGCGGTGAACGCAATTTTTCTGGCGGCAGCAATGGTGGCGACAAGCGTCGGAATCACCGCGCGCGTGTTGAAGGATGCCAACGTGCTTTCCACGCGCGCCGCGCGGGTGATCCTGGCTGCGGCGGTGGTCGACGACATTCTGGGAATGATCGTGCTGGCGGTGGTCACCAGCTTGTCGAAGGGACAGGTGAATCTGGTGGAGCTGTCGGTGGTGGCGGGCGAAGCCATCGGCTTCTCGCTGTTCGTCGTTTTTCTTGGCTCGCGAATCATGGGCCGCTTGACGTCGACGGTGCACCGGCTCCGGTCGTCCAATCCGGCGTTCATTCTCTCGGTGATTCTTTGCCTGGGCCTTTCGCTCGCGTCGGTTTACGTCGGCATGGCCGCGATCATCGGCGCGTTCCTGGCGGGGCTGGCGCTGGCCGATCACCGCGAGGCTTGGGGCCTGGAGCAGACCATCCATCCGATTTACGAGTTTCTCGGGCCGTTTTTCTTCGTCGTGCTGGGCACCCAGGTGGATCTGAAGACGTTTACCATGCCGGGGATGCCGATGATGCTGACCGTGGTCTGCGTGCTGGCGATCGCCAGCAAGCTGGTTGGTTGCGGACTCGGCGCAGCTGGCCTGGGTTTCAAGGATGCCCTGCGGGTGGGGATTGGCATGATACCAAGGGGCGAAGTGGGATTGATCGTCGCGGCCGCCGGGCTGAGGCTGCATGCCGTGACGGACGAGGTCTACACGGCCGTGGTGCTGATGAGCTTAGTGACGACGCTGGTGGCGCCGCCATTCTTGCGAATCGTGCTGCCCCCTCAAGCGCACGGCCGGGAGCCGCAAAAACAGCATTCCACAGTGCATTAGGAAGGGTCGCGCGCCGGGAGCCTCAATCGTGGGCCGCAGGGCCGTTGAGCTGCACCAGCGGACCGGCGTCCGCCGAGCCGCCGCCGAGCGTTTGCGGCGCGCGCCAAGCGTCCATCGCCGCGATCTGATGCACGCAGGAAACGGTGCAACGCGGCGCGCAGCCTTTCTTGGTGCGGAACTCGCGGCGGCGCTGCTCGTCCGTATATTCGGCGAGCGGAATGCCGGGATACCCGCGCTGCTGCGAGCAGTAATGCACCAGGCCGTCTTCGCAAACGTAGAGATAGCGCGAACCGGCGCGGCAGCGCCAGTTGTTCTCAAGCCCGGCGGCGATATTGTGCTGGAAGCCGTTGACGCGCGTGAACGAGCGCTTGCCGAGGGACATAATCTCCTCGAAAATTTCGCGCTCGCGCGGGGCGAGCGCCTGCAGCTGGCCGTTGCCGTCGTGAATGATGCCCACGGTGGAGGTGAAACCGAGCTCGATGGCGCGCTGCGCGATCTTCAGGGCGTCTTCGGGATTGCGCACGCCGCTGCCCAGCACGGAATTGATGTTCACCTGAAATTCGGCGTACTCGGCGAGCAGGACGAGCTTCTGGTCGAGCACCCTGAGGCTCTTTTTCGAGACGTCGTCCGGCTGCACGTTGTCGATGCTGATTTGCAGATATTCGAGCCCGGCGCGGTTCAGCCGCTCGATGCGATCGGCCACCAGCAAATAGCCGTTGGTGATCAGGCCGGCGATGGTGCCATTCTTGCGGATGCGGGCGATGATGGCATCGAGCTCGGGATGCAAAAGCGGCTCGCCGCCGCTGATGGTGACCACGGCGGTGCCCATGGCGCCGAGGCGGTCGATGCGGCGGAACATTTCGTCGAGCGGCACGGGCTTCGAGAAATCGTCGAACTCGTTGCAATAAGTGCAGGAAAGATTGCAGCGCCGCATGGGGATGATGTGCACCAGCAAGGGATGGCGCGTGGAGAGTATCCCCTTGGCCAGCATGCGGCCTTCGCGCAGCTTGCGGTGAGCGGCGCGCAAGCGCTTCCGGATTTTTTTTTGCAAAGTCACGGATTCAGATCTCAGGACAATTTTCGGATTCGGAATCGCTCTTCCGAGCTATTGCAAAGCCGTCGCACGGCTATCCCCCAGTGCCATTATGCCATACAGCTCTGGCGTGGCTGTTCTCGGATCGCCCGAAGTTTCGAGGTTTTTCTGGCGCCCGGGATACCCGGGGCGCCTCAGAAACTAGGCGCAAAATCCTGTGTCGGAGTAGCGTCCGCGCCTGCTAAAATTTGATTTCTGGAGCGGGTTGGGCTACGTTTTCATGGAGCACGCGTCCTTCTCCTTCAGTCCGAGATGTCTGCTGCAGCCGGTTAGGCGTGCATGCGACGCACGTCATCAAGGGGGGTAGTGGAGATGTCCGATCCGGTAGCGGAAAAAGTGATTGCCACGCTCGCGTCCGTGAAACGCATCCCGGCCGATAGCATCAAGCTGAACACCAATCTGCAGGAGATGGGCATCGATTCGCTGGACGTGTTTTCGCTGGTGTTCGAGCTGGAAAACGCATTCCAAATTTCGATTCCCGACGACGACGTGCGCTCGATCAAGACCGTCAACGACGTGGTGGACGGAATCAAGAAACTTCTTGCCGCAGCGCCTTCCGGCGCATCCCCCAGCTCCGCACCCACTCCGGCAAGTTAGCGAATGCCGCCGCGCCGCGTCGCCATCACCGGCATCGGGATCCTCTCGCCGCTGGGACTTAGCATCGAAGAGAACTGGGAGGCGCTGAGCCACGGGCGCCCGGCCATCGCTCCGATCCAGTCCGTCGATTGCTCCAAGCTGCGATTTCAAAACGGCGCCGAAGTGCGCGGCTTCGATTCCGCCAAGTATTTTCCCGGCGGAAAAGAGGATCAGCTCGACCGCTTCGCGCAATTTTCAGTGGTCGCGGCGCGCGACGCGCTGCGCGATTCCGCCATCGAGCTGACGCCTGAACTGCGCGAGAGCTGCGCCATCATCTGCGGCTCGGCCGTCGGCGGACAAGCAGCGATCGAAAAGGGATTCGAGGATCTGTGGGTCGCCGGCCGCGGGCGCGTTCACCCGCTGACCATTCCGAAGACCATGGCCAATGCCGGCGCGAGCCAAATTTCGATGGATCTGGGCCTGAGCGGACCCACCTACACCGTGTCAACCGCGTGCTCGTCGGCAAATCACGCCATTGGACAGGCGTTTCGGATGGTGCGCAGCGGCGAAGCCGAACTGGCGGTGACCGGAGGCAGCGAGGCGTTTTTCACCATCGGCATGCTGCGCGCGTGGGAAGCGATGCGTGTGGTGGCGCCGGACACGTGCCGCCCGTTCAGCAAAGACCGCCGCGGGATGATTCTGGGCGAGGGCGGCGCGATGATTGTTCTGGAGCCGTTCGAAGCGGCTCGGGCGCGCGGGGCGAGAATCTACGGCGAAATTTGCGGCTTCGGGATGACTTCGGACGCGCATCACCTGACGCAACCCACCGTGGAAGGCCCGGCCCGCGCCATGCGCACCGCCTTGCGCGACGCGGGACTCGCGCCCGAAGAAATCGGCTACATCAACGCGCACGGCACCGGCACGCCGGGCAACGATCCCGTGGAATCCCGGGCGATCCGGGCAGTTTTCGGCGCGCACGCCGATAAACTGGGCGTCAGCTCGACGAAATCGCTGCATGGCCACGCGCTGGGCGCGGCCGGCGCAATCGAAGCAGTTGCCACGGTCCTGGCGATGCGCCACGGCATCCTGCCGCCCACCGCCAACTACCTGGGCCGCGATCCCGAATGCGACCTCGACTACATTCCCAACGAGCCGCGGCCCGCGCGGGTGGGCGCGGCGCTCTCCAATTCGTTCGCCTTCGGCGGACTGAATGCCGTGCTTGCCTTTCGCGCCGTCTCGTCGTAAGCAGCTGCCAAAAGTCAGCAATACGGAAAGCCGGATCAGTGATCGCCTGCGGGTCGATTGCCTTTACCCAGCGGCGTTAGAAAATCAGGTGGCGAAACATCGGCAGGATGGCGCCGGCCCAGGGGAGCGGGTTGATTTCCCAGTGGCGCGTGAGCTCGTCGGCCAGGGTGAACGTCATGAGCAGGCCGAGCCAAAATACCGCCGCGATCACGGTGATGCGCGAGAGGCCCTTGTTGTACTTCACATGCATGAAGAAGAGTACGACCAGCGACGCTTTGCAGACGGCAATGACCAGCGCAACCACCAGATTCCATCGGCCCATATCGACCCAGGCCATGCCCGTGGTGAGCGCGGTTAGGATCAATAGAGCGACGAACACCGCCACATACGTGCTCACCGGCACGATGTGTTCGTGAATCTCGTGCACCGCGTGCCCAGAATGGCCAGTTGGATCGGACATCAGCTTCTCCCGTTTAGTGCGGATACCTTCCGCCGGCTAGGTACAGCAGCGGGAAGAGGAAAATCCAGATGATATCTACGAAGTGCCAGTACAACCCGCTGATCTCCAGCGGCGCGAAATATTGGGACGTAAATTTTCCTCGTGCGGCCATGCCCGTCAGCACCGCCAGCACGCCGATTCCCACGATCATGTGCAGCGCGTGCAAGCCGGTCATGAAAAAGTAAAAGCACATGAACATCTGCACCTGCGGCGCGTTCGCTCCCCATCCCGCCTGGTTTGCGAAGCCGAATCCCGGAATCGTATGGTCCAGATAGTCTTGGTGCCACTCAAAACGAAATTTGAGAAACAGGAACAGCGCGCCCAGGATCATCGTCAGCACCAGCCAGAAGATGATGGTCCCCTTCTTCTTGCCGGCTTGCGCCGAGCGAATCGCCAGCGCCATGGACAAGCTGCTGCAAATCAGCACGGCGGTGTTGGTGGCCCCGAATTTCCAGTTCAGCAGATGACTACCAATATCGAAGGCCACCGGGTGCAGCGAGCGGTAGACGGTATAGGCCGCGAACAGCCCGCCGAAGAACAGAATTTCCGTCGCCAGGAAGACCCACATTCCCAGCCGGCCGGCATCTCGCTGCTGTTCGAGGTCTTCGAATTGATGCGAAAACCCGGTGGGATTCGCGTCGTGCACGGTGGCTGCGTCAGACACGGGCCACCTCGGGTTCGGGTGCGTTTTCGTAGTTGTAAGCGTCTTCTGTCACGATAGGCGTCTTCAAAAAGTTCTCGGTGAGGGGCGGAGACTGCGTGGTCCATTCGAGACCTGTCGCGCCCCAGGGATTTGGCCCCGCGATCTGACCATGGCGCAGCGACCAGCCCAGATAGATCAGCGGGATGATGTAGCCCACCGCGAGCACGGAAGCTCCGGCCGAAGAAAGCACGTTGAGCGCCTGGAACTCAGCGGGATACATCGCGTAGCGCCGCGGCATACCCAGATAGCCGAGCACGAACTGCGGGAAGAACGTGAGATTGAATCCGATGAAAATCACCAGCGCCGCAAAGCGCGCCCACAGATCGGGGTAGAGGCGCCCGGTAATCTTCGGCCACCAGAAGTGAAGGCCGCCCATCAGCGCCATCACCGCGCCGCCCACCATGATGTAGTGGAAGTGAGCGACCACGAAGTAGGTGCCGTTCAGGTGGACGTCCGTCGCCAGCGAAGCCAGGAACAAGCCCGTGAGGCCGCCGATGGTGAACAGCCCGATGAAACCGAGGGCGTAAAGCATCGGCGCTTCATAGGAGATGGAGCCCTTGTAGAGAGTCGCCGTCCAGTTGAAGACTTTCACAGCCGACGGAATCGCGACCAGGAAGCTGAGGACCGAAAAGACCAAGCCAGCGTACACCGACTCGCCGGCAACAAACATGTGGTGGCCCCACACCAAGAAGCTGATCACCGCGATGGCCAAGCTCGAGAACGCGATGAAGCTGTATCCGAAGATGCGCTTCCGCGAGAAGGCGGTAATCAGTTCGCTGACCACGCCCATGCTGGGCAGAATCATGATGTACACAGCCGGGTGCGAATAGAACCAGAACATGTGCTGGAACAAGAGCGGATCTCCACCCAAGGCGGGATCGAAGATGCCCACGTGAAGGAGCCGCTCCAGCATCAGCAGGAACATCGTGACCGCGATCACCGGGGTGGCCAGCACGAAGATCAAGCTGGTGGCGTACATAGCCCAGATGAACAGGGGCAGCCGGAACCAGGTGAGTCCGGGGGCGCGCATCTTGTGGATGGTCACCACGAAATTCATGCCCGTAAGAATCGAAGAAAAGCCGCCGATGAAGACCGCCATCGCGGCCAGAAAGACGTCCGTGTGGGAAGACAAGCTGCTATAGGGCGTGTAGAAGGTCCAGCCCGTATCGACGCCGCCGGTGGCCACGACGTAGAGCATCAAGCAGCAGCCGATCGCAAACACGTACCAGCTGAGCAGGTTCAGCTTCGGGAACGCCACGTCGCGCGCGCCGATCATCAGCGGAATCAGGAAATTTCCAAGCGTCGCGGGGATTGACGGCACCAGGAAGAAGAACACCATCACGATCCCGTGCGTGGAAAAGAGCTTGTTGTAGGTTTCGGGCTCGACGAGCGCGCCCTGCGGCTCGATCAGGTTCAAGCGCATCATCGTGGCCGCAATGCCGCCAACGACGAACATGATCGTAATGGTGCCGAGGTAGAGCAGCCCGATGCGCTTGTGATCGAGCGTCAGCAGCCACGACTTCACGCCGTAGCGAGCGTTCAAATAATTCACCTGGGGTTCGGCCGAAGCGCCCGGAGCCTGGTCTATTGTGGCCCTCGTACTCATTGCCCGTTCGTCCTTTCTTCCGCGCCCAGCGACTTCACATAGGCGATCAACTGCAGCAGCTGTTCCTCGTTCACCTGTCCGGTGAAGGTTGGCATGATCTGGGGATAGCCGGTGACGTGGATGGTGCTCGGCGTCAAAATCGCTTCGCGCAGGAACGAATCATCCACAACGCGCGTGCCGCCTCCGGCCATTTTTTCCGGCTTACCGTAAATTCCGGCGAGCGAAGGCCCGGTGCTGGAGGCCGTGCCGGTGTGGCAGGAGCCGCAGCCGAGCTGCGTGAAGAGGCGCGCTCCCTGCTGCGCCAAGGACTCCGACTGTTCACCCGCCGCGAGCCACGCCGCGTAATCATTGCGGCTCATCACGTAAACCCAACCGATCATTTCCGAGTGGTTCGTGCCGCAAAATTGCGAGCAAAACAGGTGATAGACGCCCGTTTTATCGGCCTTGAACCACACCGAGGTGTAGCGGCCGGGAAGCACGTCTTTCTTCACGCGAAACGCCGGCACGTAGAAGCCGTGGATCACGTCCTGCGAGGTCATCGTCAGCTTGATCGGCTCGCCCACGGGTACGTGCAGCGCGTCGATTTCGCGCGGCCCCTCGGGATGCTGGATTTGCCACATCCACTGCTTGCCGATTACGAAAATCTCCCGGGACTTGGCCGGCGGACGCACGGTGCGTACGTAGAGCGACGACGACCAGACGAAAATCACAACGCAGATGAGCGAAGGAATAATCGTCCAGCTCAGCTCCAGGAACATGGAGGTGTGAGTTTCCGGGCTGGCCTTCTGCCCCGGGCGGCGCCGGTACTTGACCATGAAGTAGAAAATGATCGAGAAGATCAGGACCGAGAAAAAGACCGTGATGCCCGTCAGGAAATAGTACAGATGATCGACGCTCTCCGCGATCGAGGAGGCCGTGGGCGGCGTAAGCGGAATCATGACCCAGGCAGTGGCCATGCTGTTCAAGGCGCATTGAGTGAGACCCATCATCACCGTTCCGTCACAATCCTTTGCAGGCGCGCCCGTTTGGCGTCGCCAGTTTCAAACTTTCGTCTCCGGCAGCGCGTAGTGCTCGCCGCGAAAGAGGAAAATCAAGATGATCCCACCGACCACGACCGTGAGCCCGCCCGCAATTTTAATCACGCGCGAGATCAGCAGACCGTACTTTCCGGTATGCGGATCGTAGTGATAGCAGTACAGCAGCACGTGATCCACCGGCGAGCCGATCTTTCCCTGCGAAGCCTGGTCCAGCGCCAGCCGCAAATCGCGCTCGCGATATTGCACGCCGTAAAAGTAGTTCGAAAGCTTTCCCTGCGGCGTCAGCACCATGATTCCGGCGGCGTGGGCGAACTGCTTCGAATCCGGATCGTACGCGTAGTGAAAGCCGACCGCATCCGCGAGCTGCTTGATCTGCGGCTGCTGGCCCACCAGAAAATTCCAGCCCTGCGCGGCGCCCGGGCGACCGTACATTCCCGTGTACATCGCCTGTTTGGTGGCCGCGAGAACGGGCGTGTCGCTGGGATCGATGCTCACCGTCACCACGTTGAAATCCTTGCCGATCGTGGGCTGAATGTTCTTCAGCGCGCGGTCCAAGCCATTGAGCACCTGCGTGCAGAGCATCGGGCACGTGTAATACACGAGCGTGAGGATCACCGGCTTCGTGCCGAAATACTGCCCCAACTGCACCGTCTGCCCGTGCTCATCGCGAAACGTGAGGTTGAGCGGAATCGTATGGTTCAGCTGCTCGTCGAAGCGCACCTGCTTGAGCAAATCCGGGTGCACCCCGATGTTTTCGGAGGTGATGAACTGCGCCCGGGAGGCGGACGGGATCGCCAGCGCGGCTGCCAGGATCGCTCCCAGCACGCCGAACTTTACCGCTCGCGATTGCGACCAAATGCTCACGTTCTACTCAATTCCTCGCATCTCGTTGTCCAACTATTTCTCCGCAGCTGCCATTTTCGCTTCGTAACTCGACGGGTTCGCCAGATACGCGCACGGACCTTGAATCTCATCTCCGCCGGCGAACGTCGGAGGAGGCGGATCGGGCGCGGCCGCTCCGGTAGGAGCTTCGCTGGCAGGCCGCGTTGGCAAACCCTGCGCCAGAATCAGATTCATGGCCCGGCTGATCGGTATGCGTACGATTCCCGCCTGGCGATCCACCCAGCCGTAGGTGTTCACGTTGCGCTCCTGCTGCTGGCAGAAGTCGACCAAATCCTGGTGCGGCGTGGCCTGCAGCATCGGGCTCGGCGGCAACTCGCGTTCATTCGGATTGACCACCGCCGAAGGCGCCGCCGGCGGGCCCAGTGGAGCGGTCCGCGAAAAGTAGTTGAACGCCCAAGCCATGCCGAAGAGCGTGATCACGATGAGCACGGCCAGCCAGAAGCCGAACTGGAGCAGCACGGAAATGCTTGCGTCCCGCTTTTCGTAACCGGCGCTCGCGTCGGGAGCTTCTTCGTTGTGCTTGTGCTTAGTCTCCATGCTCGGGCTCCAACACTCCTTCAAACCTCGGATCGTGCAGCGGCAGCAGCGGCAGCTTCTTCAGCTGGCCCATAAATGTGCCGAGCCACAGGCCGCCAATGCCGACGATCGCGAAAAGGTCCAGCCAGTGAACCTGGGGGCCGGACTTTTCAAACGCCGGAACGACCACCCAGTAGATATCCACCAGAGTGAGGCAAACGATCAGCAACGCCACGGCCGATAGCCGGTGCGGCTGGCGCTTCACTTTTCTTTGCAGCAAGAAGAAGAACGGCACGAAAAAGTGCAGGATTACAAGAACGACTGCGATCGGCGCCCATGACCCGAAGGCGCGCTGCGTGTACCACGGAATTTCGTCCTTCAAGTTGCCGGCCCAGACGATCAGCAACTGGTCGAAGGAGAGATAGGCCCACAGCATGAGGAACGTGAGCATCAGGTTGCCGAGATCGTTGAACCGCAGCGGGTCTACGACGTCCTTGATCGGCTCGCTATCCGACACCATGCGCAGGACGAACACCGAGAACGACATGGCCGCCAGAACTTCAATTATGATCCAAAGCATTCCGTAGATCGTGGAGAACCAGTGCGGCTCGAGCGACATCACCCAATCGACCGCCGCCCCTGTGACGATGAAACCCCACAGAATCACGCCGGGAGCGCTCAATGCCGTCATCTTGCTCTTGTACTTCACGTCGCCAGTCTGATCCTGAGCGCGCGACCACTTGTTCAGCAGCGTAACGATGAAGAGCAAAATCGCGAAATAGATCACGGCGCGGATGATGAAGCCGTGCGTGGTCAGCCACCATTGCTTCTGCTGCAGGATCGGATCGGCCGCCACTGCCTCCGGGCGCGACCACTCATAGAGCTCGGAAATCCCGAAGAAGATCGGGATGAACAAAACCGCCATCACCCAAAACGACCGCGTACCTGCTTCGAGAATGCGGCGCAACGGATATCCCCAGCGCCCGCCGGTCAGATGGTGCAGCATCAGAATGCCCATGCAACCGGACGGAATGCAGAACCAATAGAGGTACGCGAACAGGTAGGAATGGAACAGACTTTGCCAGCCGGCGAAACCGGAGTGTTCGCCGCCGAGAACCCCAAAGATGACGAATAAAACGCTCCCGATCAGGCCCCAGATGTAGCCCTGATTGCGGATGCGGTCGAACTTCCGAGTTGTGTCTGACGAAGTCATTGCGCTTGCCCTGGCGTCTGCCCTGCTGGTTCCTGCATGAGTTTCTGGCGCTCCGGTTCCGGCACGTCCTGCAGCGTGGCGTTGCGGCTCAACTGCAGCACGCGAATGTACGCGGCGATCCGCCAGCGGTCTGCCGGACTCACGCGCGCCGAGTAGCTATACATCTTGCCGATGCCATTGGTCATTACCTGATAGAAATGCCCCACGGGAGCCGAGCGCAACCGCGGAAGCATGTAGGACGGCGGCTGCGGAAATCCGCGCCGCACGATCATGCCGCGGCCCGTGCCCGAGTAGTCGTGGCAGGGGGCGCAATAAATGTTGTAGCGCTCGCGCCCGCGCTCCAGATCGGCGCGCGTGATGGGAAATGGGAAGCGGTTCGACAGCACGCCGTTTTCCGTGCCGGAATACATCAGCTCATCCACGCGTAACTCGCCGCGAGCTACCGTGCCGGGCACTGGCTGGCGATCCGAGCGGCCGTCACTGAAAAACTTGGTCGGCCAATCCGGCAGGTACTTCGGCTGGATATGCATGTCCATGCGGCAGCCGGAAAGCAGCAGCGCCACCCCGGCAAGGCACGCGGCCGTCTGCCAGCGGCGCCATGCGATCCGCGCGGCGCTTCGAGCGCGCCCTTCGCCGGCGGGATACAAGTCAGTCCTCAATTTCAAACACCCCATGCGGTTTCAAGCCTTCCAGAAATGCCTTCGTTCCCGCCAGATCGAAATTCTTGTCGCGGGACTTGATGCACAAAAAGAATTTGTCTGTCGTGGAAAGCGCGAAGCGCTCCACGTTAAACACCGGATGGTACGGCGTCGGCAGGCCGTTCAGCGCCAGCATGCCGATCACGGTGGCCAGCGCGCCGCCCAGAATAGTCAATTCGAAGGTGATCGGAATCCAGGCCGGCCAGCTATTGAACGGCTTCCCGCCGATATTCAGCGGAAAGCTGATCACGTTGGCATACCAGCACATGAAAAATCCCGTGCAGCCACCGAGCAGGCCGCCGATAAACGTGAGGAATGGCAGAGCCGTCCACTCGAAGCCGATCGCTTCGGCCAAGCCTTCCACAGGAATGGGAGTGAAAGCGTCGATGCGCCGGTACCCGGCCGCCCGCGTGCGGTGCGCCGCGGCCAACACTTCTTCCGCCGAATCAAACTCAGCCATCAGCCCGTACATGGTCGCGCGACTCATGATTCCAAAATCGCTCCAGAACAACCGTTTTCAGAACTGAAACTCGCCGTACGCCCCTTACACCTTGATCGCCGGATTGGGATTCCGCACGCGCGCCAGGTAGCTCGTTCGCGGACGCGTATTCAAATCCGCTAGCAAGACGTAATCGCGCTGCTGCGCCTTCAGCTTCGAAACCCGGCTGTTCTTGTCGTTGATATTGCCGAAGATGATCGCTTCCGCCGGGCAGACCTGCTGGCACGCCGTGACGATCTCGCCGTCGCGAATCGTGCGGTTTTCCCGCGTCGTGCGAATCTTCGCTTCCTGAATTCGCTGCACGCAGTAGGTGCACTTTTCCATCACGCCGCGGCTGCGGACGGTGACGTCCGGATTGCGCACGCCGTAGAGGCTCTTCGTCGTCCAATCCGAGTACAGAAAGAAGTTGAACCGGCGAACCTTCCACGGGCAGTTGTTCGAGCAATAGCGCGTGCCCACGCAGCGGTTGTAGGTCATATCGTTCAGACCTTCCGGCGTGTGCGTCGTGGCACCCACCGGGCAAACGTATTCGCAGGGCGCGTTTTCGCACTGCATGCAAGGCAGCGGCTCGAAGAACGTTTCCGGATTCTCCAGATCGCCGCGGAAATAGGTGTCGATGCGGATCCAGTGCATCACGCGGCCGCGCATCACCTGATCCTTCCCAACCACGGCGATGTTGTTTTCCGACTGGCAGGCGACCACGCAGGCGTTGCAGCCCACGCAGCGGTTCAAGTCGATGGACATCGCCCAGGCGTAGCCGTCGTACTTGTAATTCGGATAGAGCGAGATGTCCTTCGTCTCGGTCGTGGCTTCGTTCTTGGCGAACGTGGGATCTTTGCGGAACTCATCGAGGCTCGCGATCTGCACCAGGTCGCGCTGCTCGATGGCCGCCACGCTTTCCTGCTCCGCCGGATGGCCCTCAAAATCGATCGCGTACTGGTGCTGCACGCAAGCCAGCGGATAGTTCTTGCCGGTCTTGGAAATCTGCAACCCGCTTGCGAAAGAAGGAGCCGAAGACGTGCGCAGCATGTAGGCGTTGAATCCCGTGCCCGTGCCCACCGAGCCGGTGCGCAAGCGGCCGTAGCCGAGGTGCGCCGTAATGCAATTGTCCGCGTGGCCGAAGGTAACGAAAACCGGCGCGCTCACCTTGCGCCCGCCCAAATCCAGCTCGACGTAATCTTCGGACTTAATGCCCAATTTCTGCGCGGTCGCGGGGCTGACCATGGCGGCATTGTCCCACGTGAGCCGCGTGACCGGCTTCGGAAGCTCCTGCAGCCAGGAATTGTTGTTGTTCAGGCCGTCGCCAATCGATGGATCCGGGCGGAACACCACCTCCAGCGCGCTGGCATCGCCCGCCGGAGTGGCTGGCTGCCGCAGAAAATCGCTCTGCATCTGCATGGTAACTGGCGCGAACGCCGTACCGGCAACGTATCCCTGGTAGAGCGTGATCTCCCAGAAATCTTCGAAGGCCTTGCCCCTTTCCGGGCGCTGGCCCTGCCAGTATGCGCGGACCAGATCGTGGCTGGAAACGCCCGGCCGTCCGGCAAGATTGGCGATGATTTCGTGAGCCGAGTGATTGTCGTACAGCGGCGAAATCAACGGCTGCACCACGCCGGCCGTGCCGTCGTAGGCGCGCGTATCGCTCCAGTTCTCCAGATAATGCGTGGCCGGAACTTCCCAGTGGCACCATTCGGACGTTTCGTTGAAGTACAGCCCCGAGTAAACGCGCAGCTTGGCCTTGATCAGCGCGTTCACGAAATCCAGATCCGCCGGCGCGTCGTAAACGGGGTTTCCGCCCAGGATCAGCAGGAAGTCGACTTTGTTCGCATTCAGATCGTCAACCAGATCCTTGAGCGACTCCATCTGATCCACGGGCTCGGCTTCGATGGACTCGGTGTAAACCACCGTCTTGCCCACATTGCCGAGCGCCGCGTTCATGGCGTGCGCGATGGCGTGGACGATGGGCGGCTGATTTTCGCCGGCAATCACCAGCGAAGAGCCGCGATGCGCGGCCAGGTCGTCGGCGACCGCCTTAAGCCAGTCGGCGGAAATGTTCGCGCCGGGCGCACCGGCGGGAGGCGCAACCGAAACGCCCACTGCCGCTGCCAATTGGCGCGTAAACGTTTCCACCTCGCTGGAGCGCAGCGGCAGGCGATGATCGGACATCGCGCCGGCGCTGGTCGGCATGCTCTCGACCACGTACAAGCGGTTCAGATTCGATGAGGGCCCATTGGGCAGAGAGCGGCGCCCGGCAAATTCCCGGATGTAGCGAACGTGGCCAGGGCCGATCGTCAGAAAATCGGCGTCGAGCGAAACCACCACATCCGCCTGATCCACGTGATACATGGCGTTCACGGGGCGGCCAAAGGCCACCTTCGCGCCCATGCGCGCCGAGTTGTTTCCCAAGGGCTCGTACTGATGCCACTTGGCGCCCGGAAACTGCGCCAGCAGATCCTTGATCTGCGAACCGAGCGTCGGCGATGTAACCGTGGTCGTCAGAATACGGACACCCGCGCCCGTGCCCAACAGGCGCGCGCGGACGTTGCTCATCGCCTCTACAAAGTCATGCCAGCTGCTCAACTGCCCGTCGAAGCGAATCGACTGCGCACGGTCCGGGTCGTACATATTGAGGATCGACGCTTGCTGCAGCGCATCCGTGCCGCCCAGACTGCCCGGATGTTGCGGGTTGCCCTCGATTTTCGTCGGGCGCCCCATGTGGCTTTCGACCAAGAGCCCCACCGCGCCGCCCGGCTCCGGAATCGAAGTAGCGTAGAACATGGGCACGCCGGGAACGATCTCCTCGGGCGGCCGCACGTACGGAACGATCTTTTCCTGCGGAAGTTTGGTGCAGGCGCTCAGCCCGGCCATGGCTGCGGACGCGGCCATCAGCTTCAGAACATCGCGGCGATTGATCCCCTCTGAATCCTTATAACGTGCCGGAAATTCATTCTCCGTGAAATCGCGGTAAAGCTTGGTATCGGAAAGCTCCTCCAGGCTCTGCCACAGGCGCTTCTTGCCCATGCGAGCCAGATTGGCGCGCGCGACGTCCAGGTCGACTGAATCGTTCGGCAGCTTCTTCGGTTTGGGATCTTCACTCATTGGTTCGCTTTCATCGATGACAGGTGGAACAATATTGATAAGTTTGCAGCTGATATTTCTTCACCAGGACGCGCCCGAGCGCCGTCTGGTCCGTATACGTGACACCCTCAAACTTCACCGGAGTCTCATGCGAGGGCGGGTTATAAAACGGATTAAACACTTGCGATTCCGGACGCACGAACTTTCCGGGATCGCGATGGCACGTCAGGCACCAGGACATGTACAGCGTGCCGGTCTTATAGGTCAGCGTCTCCGTGGCGATCGGCCCGTGGCATGTGGTGCAGCCGATCCCCTTGGCCACGTGAATACTGTGATTGAAATAAACAAACTCCGGCAGCTCGTTGACCTTATTCCACTGAAGCGAAACGTTGGTGCGGTAGCTCGCGCGCACCGGCTCGAGCATCGCGGCGTTGGTCCAAATCTGCGAGTGGCACGTCATGCAGGTCTGCGTAGCCGGAACGCCCGCATACCACGACTTTTCCACCGATGTGTGGCAGTAGCGGCAGTCGATCCCCAGCTCGCCGGCATGGTGCCGGTGGCTGAAAGGAACCGGCTGCTGCAGCGGAACGTGTTCGTTGGTGTACCACGGCGAAAGCGCGATCTGATAAAGGATGAAAACCAGCAGGCCCACGAAGATTACGCCGCCCCCGATACTGAGCCGCGCAATCATGTTCGAGCTGCGATGAAAGATTTGTGCCATCGAGTGCCCTAATAAGCCTTCCGAAGCCTAGTTGCCTTCAACGTCCAAACTTCTCGCCCGCCCATCCGCCGCCGCGCATGTAATTCCCGCTTCATGCTTTCGGCGGTGCCGGATGTAGCGCCGTGTGCGGCCCCTTCTCATCTGCCTCATGCACCAGCGAGCGCATCTCCACGATGGAAATCATGGGGAGGAAGCGAACAAATAGGTAGAAGAGCAGGAAGAACATGCCGATCGTTCCCGCGAACGTGGCCCAATCCCAACGCGTGGGGAAGAACGTGAACCACTTCGAAGGCTCGTATTCGTGGTGCAGGCTGACCACGATGATCACGAAGCGTTCCAGCCACATGCCGATATTCACCACCAGCGAAATCGCGAACAAGACCGCGTTGTTGCGCCGCATCTTGCGCGACCACAGGATCTGCGGAATCACCAGGTTGCAGGCGATCAACGTCCAGAATACGACCGCGTACTGGCCGGTCATGCGCTCGAGCATCTGCGCGCGCTCGTACACGTTCGCGCTGTAGAACGCCATGAACATTTCCATCGCGTAGCTGTACGCCACGATTACGCCGGTCGCCAGCATCACCTTCGCCATGATGTCCAAGTGCCGCTCGGTCACCATGTTTTCCAGGTGATAGTACTTGCGCAGCGGAATCGCCAGCGTCAGCACCATGGCGAAGCCGGAATAAATAGCGCCAGCCACGAAATAGGGCGGGAAGATTGTGCTATGCCACCCCGGAACGATGGCAATAGTGAAGTCGAAGCTGACCACCGTGTGTACCGAAACCACTAGCGGCGTTGCCAAGCCAGCCAGCAAAATCGAGGCAAACTCGTATCGGGACCAGTGCACCGCCGAGCCGCGCCAGCCCATCGAGAAGATGCCGTAAACAACCTTCTTCACCCGGCTGGTAGCGCGATCGCGCAGCGTGGCCAGATCGGGAATCAAGCCGACGAACCAGAACAGCAGCGAAACCGTGAAGTACGTCGAGACCGCGAACACGTCCCACACCAGCGGACTGCGGAACTGCGGCCACAGCCACATCGGGTTCGGGTACGGCATCAGGTAGAAGAACAGCCACGGACGGCCCATGTGCAGCAGCGGGAACATGCCCGCGCACATCACGGCAAAAATCGTCATGGCTTCCGCAAAGCGGTTGATCGAGGTACGCCATTTCTGGTGCAGCAGGAGAAGGAAGGCGGAAATAAGCGTTCCGGCGTGGCCGATTCCGATCCACCAGACGAAGTTGGTGATCGCGAAGCCCCAGGCCACCGGGATGTTAATGCCCCAGATGCCCACGCCCTTCACGGCCAGCAGGGTGATGACCGTGTTCAAAAGCATCAGCAAACAGAAGCCAATGAAGGCGCCGAAGATCCAGCCCGGAGTGGTGTTGCCCTTCCCCAGTACGATCGAGCTGATCTTCTCGGTAACGCTGCCTAGCGTCTGGCCCGGCCCAAGCAACGAGTCGGGACCGTGCAGCGTGTCGGGCCTGACTGCTACGACTGACTTTTGAGAACCTTCAGAATCCACGTACTTTCCCCGGTCCTATCTGGCGGATGCCTGCCCTTTTTCGAAGGGAAACGAAATTCACGAAATCAAAATTCCCCAAAAACCTTTGCCGCCTGCCGCGCTGGCCGATCATCTTCTCCCGGCGAATCCACGGAAAAACCGCCTCGACTCCGGCCGCGATCCGCGCGTCTGTGACGCCGCTCACACGCCGATGTGATCCCTAGCACAAAATCGACGCGGTAGGATAAGACAGGAACCCCGCGTACGCAAGCTTCAAATCAAACTATTTTCCCCGGCGGAATTCTCCGCGAATTTTCGCAGCCGCGCTCACCGAGATCGAATGCAATCGAGCCATGCCGCTTGCTGGCGGCCGTGCACTGCTTCTCGCCCGCGCTCCCAATTTGCCCCATCGCACATCAATGCCGTCGAAACAAAATTCCATGCCCGATCCCGCGCGTTCGCAGATTTTTTCACTGCCTCTCCGCCCATCGCACTGTGTTGCTTTGAACATCCGCGAAACACATCTCCGCGAATCCCGCGCGCCGCGTTGTTACCATTTAGCGATGCGATCCGCAGTGCCCATCGCGATCGTTCTTGCGCTCGCCGCGTGTTCCGGCGCATCCGCCGACGTGATCGTGCTGAAAAACGGCAACCGCATCCTGGCCGCCGACGTCACCACCGACGCCGATCACGTCATCTATCAAACTTCCGCCGGGCAGCTTTCCATCCCCAAGTCGATCGTGGCGCGCATCGAGCACAACGACCTCGGCTATTCCTCCGCGGCCGCCGCCGTATCGCCGCCGCCCATTGCCGCGCCGGAGATCCAGCCCGCCCCCGGCTTCGAGGAAGTGACGCGCCTGACCGTCCACGACGGCGGCGTGGACTATGGCTACATCGCGCGCCTCGAGTCTGACGCGCGCACCGGCGCAAAGAGCGCGGTCAACAAAGTGGCGGCCGCCCATTACGCCGCCGCTCAGTTTTTCCTGTCCAAGGGCGATTCCGATTCCGCGACCCAGCAGTATCAACAGGGCCTCGAATTCGCGCCGAATAACCTCGGGCTTTTGCTCAACCTCTCCATGCTCTATCTCCGCGAGAGCCAGTTCACCGCGGCGCTCGATCCGCTCCAGCACGCGCACGATGTGGATCCCAACTCGCCCGACGTCGATAAATTGATGGGCTGGGCCTACTATGGCGCCAACAAAACCGATCGGGCGATTGCGGCGTGGAAAGCCGCGGCCACGTTGCGGCCCGATCCGGACGTGCTCGAAGCGCTTCACAAAGCCGAACGCGATCAGGCTCTCGAAGCAAATTACCGCGAAGGCGAGACCGCGCATTTCGAACTGAGATATTACGGCGGCGCCGCTCCCGAACTCGCGCGCGGCATTCTGAACGCTCTCGAGAGCGACTACGACGATCTGCAATCGCAGCTCGATTACACGCCGCCCGAGCAGATCGGCGTCATCCTCTATACCGGCCAGGCTTTTGAAGACATTACCCGCGCGCCTTCCTGGGTTGGCGCGCTCAACGACGGGCGCATTCGCATTCCCGTGCAGGGATTGACCTCCGTCACGCCGGAACTTGCGCACGTGCTCAAGCACGAGTTAACGCACAGCTTCGTCGGACAGAAGTCGCATTACCGCGCACCCACCTGGCTGCAGGAAGGCCTCGCCCAGTGGATGGAAGGAAAGCGCACCGGTGTAAACGCCGCCGCACTGGTCGATGCGGCCAGCCAGGGCCTCACGCCGTCGCTCGGCTCGCTCGAAGGTTCGTGGATGGGTTTGACCGGCAATTCCGCGTCGATGGCCTACGCGTGGTCGCTCGCCGTCGTGGAGTCGATCATCGACCGTGACGGCATGGGGGACATCAGCCGATTGATCGATCGCATGGCCACCGCGCCCTCCGCGCAAGACGCCGTGCAAGACACTCTCGACTCGAATTACGCCGAGTTGCAGCAACAAGCCGTCGACTACCTCAAGCGCGCCTACCTCAGCAACTAATCGAGTCGCTGCCGTGCAAACGCATGTACCCCAACCTGCGCCGCATAACCCCGTTCAGCGAACTGAACAAATTGCCCTACGCTCCGGCCTTGGGCCCTCGTATAATCCCCGCCGAACCCACGAGCCGGCTCGTCCCGAAACCTATGGACACGTCACCTGGCAATTATCTGAAGGAAGTGCGGCTCCGGCTGCAACTGGGAGTCCGCGAGATCCAGCACATGAGCTCCAAAATCGCCGCACGGGAGCACAATCCGCGCTTTTACATTTCCGCGTCCCGCCTGACGCAAATCGAAAACGACAACGCGGTGCCGAGTCAATTCAAGGCCTTCACGCTGGCAGCCATCTACGGCATCTCGTTTTACGAAATCCTCAGCCGCTATGGAGTGGATCCGGACCGCGCTCACAACTATCGCGCACAGGTGAAACTGGCCGTCACAAGGCCGGTCACGTCCGAAGTCTTAAGCGCGGACGCAAGGATCACTCTTCCCGTGCGGCTTGACCCGTCGTTTAAGTGGGAGCGAACCCAGCTCGTAAACCGCGCCGTTGCTCTCTGGGGTGAAATTCCGGCGGCATTCCTTCTGCAGTGCAATCCCAGGCAGCACATGTACGCGTATATCGGCCTGGAAGATGACACGATGGGTCCGCTGCTGCGGCCGGGCGCGCTGGTGATGGTCGACGAGCAACGACGCCAGGTGACGGAGGGCCGATGGAACAGTGAATACGAACGCCCTATCTATCTCGTTGAATTAAAGGATGGTTATCTCTGCAGCTGGTGTTCGAAATACGGCTCCCACATTACCATCGTTCCGCATCCCACTTCCACTGCGCCGGTCCGGACGTTCAATTTAGCCACTGAAGCAGAGGTGATTGGTCAGGTAGTGGCGGTGGCGATGCGACTGGTCCCGATAGCTCCGGCCAATCCGGTGAACGCCGTAACACCTCCAGCGCGGTCGTAATCTGCGAGACAAACAACTCTCGCGACGAAATGGAACAACCTTGCGGGATGAGATCGCGAAAGGGCTGCGTCTCCAGCCACAACGCTGCCGTCTCTCGCTCGGGCTGGTTCAGCGAACCAAAGTGCAGCCTTAGCTCCTTGGCCAAATCGAGCAGCGGAAGGCTCAACACCGAAACGAATAGTTCCTGATGTACGCCGCGCAGCACCTGATGAATTTCGTCCGCCAACGCGACTTGGCCCCACCCCTCGTGCAGGTAATGGCCGGTGTACGCGTCTCGTAGAGAACCGACGAACACCAGCCGTGCAAAGTGGCCGCCCGCCGAGTTGAGTGCGCGCGCGATGTGGCGCTTCAGGCTTCGCGTTCCGTTCACGCGCCTCTTATATCAGCCCGGCTCCTAAATTACAAGTCCCTGTCGTTACTCTCTTCGCTATAGCCTCGCTCTCAGTTCACAAAACTGAACGTTTTGTATCTTCGTAAGCCGCTCCCGCTCCCGCTGTTACCGTTCGCCCATCCTCTGAGAGAAAGGAGGCTCACTTATGAGCCACCTAGCACAGAATTTAACGCTTACCTTCGTAAACCCGATTCTCCCGGTGCCGCCACCTCCGCCGATGTCACCCGATGGAAGCATTGACTAGTACACCTAGGAGGGGGTCGGACCGTCCGTCCCCCTTCCTTTTCCGCTGATCTCGGGTAAAATAGCGCCGGACATGGCGCTCTCGTTTTACATCATATCAGCCGCTGGCGTTTGCCTAGAGGCACTGCTCATCTGGTGCGCACAAGACGGTCTTTTGCTCCGCCGCTATCCATTCTTCGGAGCTTTCTTAGTCTGCAATCTGATGGGTGCGGTCGTCGTTCTTGCAGCCGCCCTCTTGCGGCCTGCCTGGTTCGGCCCGACATACTGGACGGCCGACATCCTGTCGCTCCTTGCCGGTTTCCTAATCCTATGGGAGGTCATGCGTGCCGTCTTCCCGAGCGGCACGCCGTTGCGTAAGCTCGCTCGAGTCGTGCTTCTGACAACGTGCCTCTTTTTGGTTCCGTCAGCTCTAGCGCTCGGCTGGAGCCAAGTCAATCTGATCCATTTCTCATATCAGTACGTGCCGCCGGTTTTCGAGCAATATTTGACCCTGGTTGAGACTGTGTTGCTGGTGACGGTCGCAGTCGTCGCGAGGTACTACGCAGTTCAGCTAGGCAGAAATCTGCGGTGCCTCATGTTTGGATTTGGTTTGTTCCTTTCGCTCTACGCCGTGAATTTCGCCAGCCTCCAGATCGTTAGTGGATTTCTGCCCTACTGGCAGTTTCTCTCGCCGGCCCTGTACATCGGGCTGCTCGTTTTATGGATTTGGGCCTTTTGGAAATATGCCCCTTCGCCCAGCTTGAACGTAGTTCATTTGGACACCCAGCGATCAAAATCGCAGTGGAATCATGTCTGGCAGACCACACTGACCGCAGTGCGGAGGGACCAGAATTGAGCCCTCACTTCGTCCTCGGCCTGTTTTTTCTGATTATCCTCGTCTGTCTTTTTTCCTTTTTAATTCTCTTCCTCGCGCCGGAACGCGAGCCGGAGAGGACCGAATCCGAAATCCGCGACACGATCGCCGGGCTTTCCCTGGCGAACGTCCGCGATTTCGACATGCTGATCGGCGAGAGCGACTACCGGGCGCTGCGCGCCAAGCCGGACTTGAAAGCCGTATGCGCGAAATTTCGCCGCGACCGCCGACGCATCGCCCTGCTATGGCTTGGCGAACTGAACCGAGACGTGCGCGTGGTTTGGGAGTTCCGGCGCTTCCTGGTGCGCAACGGCTTATCGGTCACGTTCCGCGAGGAAGCAGCCATCGCTCTTTCCGGTTGTTTTGCGCTTCTGTATCTGGCGGTCATGCGGAGCGTGGTGTTCGCCTGCGGACCATTCGCCTTGGCGCGCACGATCCGGGCCGCCCGCGTGCCTGTCAAACGCCTGTCCAGCCAAGGCGCCGGCCTTCTTGCCCGAGCCCCAGCTCCGGTGAGAGCGCAATTGGCGCAGCGGTGGACGAAGCACGTTTTGGCCTGGAATATTGGATGAAGCCCGGCCTGCCGCGGGCTTGATGAATGCCTGCGCGGTCCGCACGCACGGTAAAACTCCTTCAAATTGGAAGCATTTCCCGCCGCCGCTTCACTCGCCGGCCGCAGGCGAATTCACTCGATCCACTCAAAGCGTTGTGAGCAAGCCCGCGAGCAGCGCGGCGCGCTCCGGCAGCGCCCGCAGCACCACGAACTCGCGCGGGCTGTGTGCGCCGTCACCGACCGCGCCGAGCCCGTCGAGCGTCGGCACGCCCAGCGCCGCCGTGAAATTGCCGTCCGAAACACCGCCCACGGAAGCCTCGTCCAGCGGCAGCCCCATTTGGTGCATGATCTGCTTCGCTTGCAGGAAGAGCCTCTCCACGCCGTGCGTCCGCTCCATCGGCGGACGGTTCACTCCGCCGCGCACTTCGATCTGCGCTCCCGGCAAAATCGGCCGCAACGCGTAGAGCGCGCGATTGATCTTCGGCGCGTCGGCAAGGTGCGCGTGGCGAATGTCGATTTTCGCGTGCGCGTGCTCGGGAACCACGTTCGAGACCGTGCCTCCCGCCGCCACGGTGGCCTGCACGGTGATGCCGCGCCGCCGGTCGTTCATCTTTATTAAGCGCGCAATCTGCAGGGCCAGTTCGTGGACCGCATTCACGCCGGCGCCCGGAAGATGCGGGGAGTTGCCGGCGTGCGCCGAACGTCCGGTGATCACGATTTCCGCCGAGCCCGCGCCTTTCCGCGCCGTTTTCAAGCGTCCTTCGCGCCCCGCTGCCGGCTCCAGAACCAGCACCGCCTCGCTGCGCAACGCCTCGCGCTCGATGTGGTGGCGCGAAGTCTTGCTGCCGATCTCCTCATCCGCATTCCAGAAAAAGACGAACCGCCTTTGCGGCTCGATCCCCGCCGCTTTGATCGCGTCGATGGCGAAAAGAGCGATCGTCAGCCCGCCCTTCATATCGAACGTTCCCGGCCCCCACGCGCGCCCATCGGACACGCGAAACGGCGTCCTTGCGTGCGTCCCCATCGGATAAACCGTATCGAGGTGCCCCAGAACCAAAATTTGCTTGGCCGGGCGCCGCTCGCCAAACCAAATCTCGGCGCGCACGTGGTTTCCGAATTCGCGCTGCCGGATCACGCGCACGTTGGCTCCGCGCCGCTTCCATTCCTGCGCCACCATTCGCCCGAAGCGATCGACCTCCGCTTTGTGATGGCTCGGCGATTCGCAACGCACGAATTTGCCGAGTAGCTTCGTCATCTCCCGCTCGCGCTTTCGCAAAATGTGCAGCAGATCCTTGGCTGTGGCCGCCGGCGCGGCGCCGGAATTCCCCTTTTTCGAGTTTTTCATGCGGTCGAGCCTAAGCACATCGCACGCGCATTGCAAGCCGCTGCGTAAATCCGCGGGAAGGGTTCGGATGCGCGGAGGCTGGAAGATATTTGGGTCAGAACGCCGCGTACGATGGGCGTGTGAAGCTTCACAAAGCCCTCAGCGCGATCGAATTCGCGGGTACGGGTCTATTCGATCAATCCGCCTCCGCCGAACGCTCAGAAGCGCCCTGAGGCGTAATCTCGGCCGAATCGCTTGCCACCGAAAAGTCGCATCGACCAGGCAAACCCGTGCTCCGGAAGGCCTCCAATCCGCTTTCAAAGAAACGGCAGGCAGTGCCTGATCCGCGGCGGCTTTCCCACGCGCGCGCAATTTCGTATAGAATTGTTCGAATCCTCAGAGGCGAAACAACATACTGCACCGAGGTCAAACATGCTCCTCGACGTCAACGACATCCAAAAGATCCTTCCGCACCGCTATCCATTCCTGCTGATCGACGCGATCGAAGAAATGGAACGATGGAAGCGCATCGTCGGAATTAAAAACGTCACCATTAATGAAAGCTATTTTCAGGGCCATTTTCCGGGAAAGCCGATCATGCCGGGCGTGCTGATCATCGAGTCCATGGCCCAGACGGGCGGACTTCTCCTGCTGCAGGAAGTGCCGGACCGCGAGAAGAAGATCCTCTATTTCGTCGCCATCGATAATGCCCGCTTCCGCCGCCCGGTTGTTCCCGGCGACCAGCTGCGCCTGGAAATGAACGTTCTCGCCTGGCGCAACGGATTCTGCAAGCTCGAGGGCCGCGCCACCGTGCAGGGTGAGGTGGCCGCCGAAGCCACGCTGATGTGCAAAATGGTGGATCTCGAGTCCGAGCAAGCGCCGGCCACGGAACCCGCCGGGAAGGCGCAATGAGCGAGATCGATCCCCGGGCAATCGTTTCGCCTTCCGCGCGGCTCGGCAAATGCGTCAAAGTGGCGGCGTGCGCGGTGGTGGGAGACGACGTCGAGCTCGGCGACGGCTGCGTGCTTGAGCCCCACGCCGTGGTGAGGGGCCCGTCCAAATTCGGCCGCAACAATCACTTCCACTCCTTTTGCATCGTCGGCGGCGATCCGCAGGATTACAGCTACACGGGCCAGCCGGTGCGCCTGGAAGTCGGCGACGCCAATGTGTTCCGCGAATTCTGCACCGTCCATCGCGGCACGCTGAAAGGCGACGGCACCACCCGCATGGGCAGCCACAGCCTGGTCATGGCCTACGCGCACATCGGCCACGACTGCACCATCGGCGACCACGTCACGCTGATCAATGGCGCGCAGCTCGCCGGCCATGGCCGCGTGGAGGACTACGCCACGCTCAGCTCCTTCGTGCTGGTGCACCAATTCACGCGCATCGGCTGCTATTCGTACATCGGCGCGGGCACCATCATCACCCAGGACGTGCCGCCCTTTTCGCTCATCGTCAGCTCGCGCGAAACGCGCTGCTACGGCATCAACCGCGTGGGCCTGGAGCGCCGCGGCTTCTCTCCCGAGCGCATTCAGCCCATCGAGAAAGCGTACCGCTACCTTCTCCGCTCCAAACTCAACACCTCGCAAGCGCTCGAAAAGATGCGTGGAACCCTCGCCGATTCCGAAGACGTCTTAACATTGATCCGGTTCATCGAGTCCACCACCGAGCGCGGGCTGACCAAATAGGAGTCGCGCGTGGCGGCCGATGAAACAACGGGCGGGTGGGGGCTCATCGCCGGAAACGGCAGCTTCCCTTTCTTGGTGCTCGAAGGAGCGCGCAGCCGCGGCATCGACATGGCAGTGATCGCCATTCGGGAAGAGGCGTCTCCGGCGCTCGCGCAGGTGACGAAACGCCTGCACTGGATCAGCCTCGGCGAACTCAGCCGCGGAATCGAATTACTGCACCAGGAAGGCGTGAAACACGCGGTGATGGCCGGGCAGGTGAAGCACAACAAAATTTTCAGCGCCATCCGCCCGGACTGGCGGCTGGCCAAGCTGCTGCTTGCGCTCCCGGCCAAGAATACGAATGCGCTGATCGGCGGCGTGGCCCGCGTACTCGAAGACGAAGGCATCGAGCTCGTCGACTCGACGAAGTTTCTCGGCGAGCTGCTGGCGCAAGCGGGCTTGCTGACGCCGCGCGCTCCGGACGCATCCGAATGCGCAGACATGGAATACGGCCGGCACATCGCGCGTCAGATCGCCGGCCTCGATTTGGGACAAACGGTAGTGATCCGCGATCGCGCCTGCGTGGCCATTGAAGCGATGGAAGGCACGGATGAAACGATCGAACGCGCCGCGCGCATTGCCGGCGGCCAGCGATTGGTCGTCGTTAAAGTGAGCAAGCCGCGGCAGGACATGCGCTTCGACGTGCCGGTGATCGGTCTGAAAACCATCGAAGTAATGCGCCGCTCGAACGCCACGGCGCTGGCCATCGATGCCGGGCGCACGCTGCTTTTCGAGCGCGACGCGCTGATCGCGGCGGCGGCCGATGCGGGCATCGCCATTCAAGCGTTCCCGCCGGAGCCGCAGGAAGCGAAAAGGAAATCGTGAGCGATAAGAAAATTCGCGTTGCCGTTGCCGGAGTCGGCGAATTCGGGCGCAACCACGTGCGCGTGTGGAGCGGCCTCGAAGGCGTTGAACTCGTCGGCGCGGTCGATTCCAATCCCGAGCGCGCTAGGCAAATCGCGGCGGAATTCGGAACCCGGGCGCTGCCCGATCTCGACGCGCTGATCGCCGCGCACGTCGATGCCGTGAGCGTCGCCGTCCCGACAAAAGAACACGCCAACATCGGCTGTCGCCTGCTCGATTCTGGAATCGACGTGCTGGTGGAAAAGCCCATGGCCGCGTCGCTCGAAGAGGCCGACCGCCTTGTTGCCGCGGCCGAGCGCTCCGGCAGAATTCTGCAAGTCGGCCACGTAGAGCGCTTCAACCCCGCGGTAGCCGCCGTGCAGCAGATCATCTCGCGGCCCATGTTCTTCGAAGTGCATCGCCTGGGAGTGTTCACTCCGCGCAGCCTGGATATCGACGTCGTTTACGATGTGATGATTCACGATCTCGACATTCTTCTGTCGCTGGTTCGCTCGCCGGTCGCCGATCTGCGCGCCGTGGGCATCCCGGTAATCACCGACAAAGTAGACATCGCGCACGCGCGCATCGAGTTTGAAACCGGCGCGGTCGCCAACGTCACCGCCAGCCGCGTCTCCACCGAGCGCGTGCGCAAAATGCGTTTCTTCCAGCAACACGAATACATTTCGCTCGATTTCGCCCGGCGCGACGCGCTGCGCGTCCGCGTGCAGCCCGGCTCTCCGCAAGGAGTGGGTTTTGAAAAGCTGCCCGCGCAGGAAGAAGAACCGCTCAAGCCGGAGCTCCGCTCCTTTGCCGAATCCGTGCGCACGCGCAAAGCTCCCGTGGTGGATGGCGCCGCCGGGCGCAGCGCGCTCGCTCTTGCCGATCGGGTGATGGCAAGCATCCTGGAACACGCCCGGCGCGTCCAATTAGAGGCGTTTACCCCACAGCGCTCACGATGATCCCTCGCACTCTCGTTCCGGTGAACGTGCGCCCCGTCAATAAGGACGAGGCGCAACAGACGCCCCAGCGTGTTACCACGCTGCTGGACGACCGCACTGTGGTGCCTTCGCAGCTTTCCAAAGCCCCTCCGCTCAACGGCAAATCGTCCATTCCCGCGCATCTGCCGCTCGGCGTGCTGGCCACGCGCACGCTGGTGCCGCGCGGCATGGAGGTGAAACCGCTCGAAAAGCTGGAGCACGCGCCCACGCTGCCTTTGGACATTCTCAATTCGCGCATGGTCGTTCCCGCCGAGGTGAATCCGCTCAGCGAAGAAGATTCGCGGCAGCCGGAACGCGCCCCACAAGACACGCGGGAACTGCGCGAAGTCGTCGCGCCCGACATCTTCATTACCGGCGACGCGAACCTGCTGATCGGCCCGGAAGACAAAGGCGACGCGCGGCGCGATTTGACCACGCGCGTACTCTCGGTTCTGGTGCACGTGGGCCTGATTCTTTTCCTGCTTCTCGCCCCCAGGCTCTTTCCGGAACATACGCCGACCGATGAGGACATCGCGCTGGCCAAGCGGCAATTGCAATGGATTTACACGCCGCCGCCCGCGCCGCGCGTGCAGCCCAGCCCGAAAATTCACATCAGCCCGCGCGTGCTGAGCCGCGTGGCGCCACCCGTGGAGCAGCCTCCCGCGCCGCCGGTCCAAGCGCCCAAGGCGCCCGAACTGCCGAAATCCGCCGTGTTGCCGGAAGAGCCGAAACCCCAGAATCAGCAGAGGCTGCCGGCGCCGCCCAAGCAAGCGCCTTCGCAGCTTGAGGCCATTCAACCGCCCACGCCGCGGCCTCGCTCGCAACTGAATCTGGGCCTTTCCAACGCTTCGCCGGGCCAGGAAATTCAGAACCAGATGCGCGACGCCATTCGCCAAGGGCACACCCAGGGCGGCATCTATGGCAGTGAACCAGCCGCACCCGGTGTCGGCGGTCCCGGCATGGGACAGGGAATCCAAATCCTGTCGGACACGCAGGGAGTGGATTTCACCAGCTACATTCAGCGCCTGCTGGCCACTCTGAGGCGCAACTGGTACGCGGTGATGCCGCAATCGGCCATGATGGGCGATAAGGGCGTGGTGTATACCACGTTCCAGATCAATCCGGACGGAAGCGTGCCGCCGCCCAGTCCGATCCTCGAGCGCTCGTCCGGCAAGCAGCCTCTTGATAATGCCGCCATGTCCGCCATTCACGCCTCGAACCCCTTCGAGCCGCTGCCTTCCGCTTTTCACGGCCCGTTTCTCCGGCTGCGAATCGTGTTTCTCTACAACGTCAGTCCCTCGCAGGCCGGAGTGCAGTGAAGCTGCCGCGCGCGCAAGTCGTGGGCGCCATCATCCTCGCGGCGCTGGCGCTGCTGATCCTGCTGCTGCGATTCTGGATTTATGGATGAGTCTCTCGCCAGGCTCCTGGTAATTCTGGGGCCGACGGCCTCCGGCAAATCCGAATTGGCGATTCGCCTCGCGGAAGCGCTCGATGGCGAAGTGGTCGCGTGCGATTCCACGCAGGTCTACCGCCATTTCGACATCGGCACCGGAAAAGTTCCCCTGCCCGAACGCCGCGGCATCCCGCACCATCTGATCGACGTCGTTGAGCCGCACGAAGTGTTTACCGCAGGCGAATACGCCGCACGCGCGTCGGCTGTGCTCGCCGAAATCACGCGGAGCGGCAAACTGCCCATTCTGACCGCCGGAACGGGCCTCTACCTCCGCGCCCTGCTCGAAGGACTGTCCGACGCGCCCGCGCGATCCGAAGAGCTGCGCGAACGCCTGCGCCGCAAAGCCGGCGCGAAAGGTCCGCTGCACCTCCATGCGCTCCTGGCGCGCATGGACCCGGAAGCGGCCCGGCGCATCGCTCCGCGCGACACGCAAAAAATCATCCGCGCCATCGAAATGCGCATGCTCGGCGGCAAGCCCGTGGGCGAAATCCATCGCAGCGGACGCAAGCCGCTCGAAGGCTACGCCATCACCAAAATCGGCCTGCTCCCTCCGCGCGCCGCTCTCTACGATCGCATCCACGCGCGCGTGGAGGGCATGATCGCCTCCGGCTGGATCGACGAAGTGCGCCGCCTGATCGACGAAGGCGTTCCGCGCGAAGCCAAGCCGTTCCAATTTATCGGTTACGCCGAATTGCGCGAACATCTCGAGGGCCGGCTGCCCCTGAAAGCCGCCCTCGACTCCGTTCAGCAGTCCACGCGCCACTACGCCAAGCGCCAGCTCACCTGGTTTCGCAAAGAGCCCGGCGTGCACTGGCTTCCCGGCTTCGGAGACGACCCAACGATTGCATCCGAGGCGATCCGAATCGTGCGCGCGTCCCGACCTTAGACATTCAATCTGACGAACGAGGACAAAGAGATGAAAATCATCCTTGAGGCGCCTTCGCGAAATCGCCGCGCTGAGTTTCTCCGCGCAGTGTCCCGCAGCCGCACTCTGCACCGCCCTTGGGTGTCGGCGCCAAGCACGGTACGCGCGTTTGACGCGGCTCTGAAGAAGCTGGTCTCGCCCAGCCACGTCGGTTTTTGGGTGGTCACCGAAGACGGCGATCTGGCCGGCGCAATCAACATCAACGACATCGTCCGCGGAAGTTTCTGGTCGGGCTATCTCGGCTACTACGCGTTCATGCCTCACAACGGGCAGGGCTATATAAGCTGCGGGCTCCGGGCTGTGCTCGCCATCGCGTTCGAGGATCTCGGGATCTATCGTCTTGAGGCGAACATACAACCGCAAAACGAGCCCTCGCGACGTTTGGTCGAGCGACTCGGTTTTCGGCTGGAAGGGTTCTCGCTTCGATATCTGAAAGTGGCCGGAGAATGGCGCGACCATGAACGCTGGGCGATCACGGCGGAGGAATGGGCGGCCCGCTAAGGACTCTCCTGGCTCTTGACGGCTGCGTTTTGATCCCATACGCTTGATGCATACGGTAACGTATGGGAAGCCCTGTTTCATCTCGGTCCGCCAGCCTCCATTCTTCCGATTGGGTGGGCGCCGCTTTGTCCCGCTTCGCCGATCAGGGCATCGAGTCCATTCGCATCGAGGTTCTTGCGCGCGATCTGGGCGTGAGCAAGGGCAGCTTTTACTGGCATTTCCGCGACCGCGGCGAGCTGCTGGACGAGCTGCTGGCGCGCTGGGAGCGCGAAGAGATCGAATGGATCGACGCGGAAGATAACGCCGGCCCCGCGACTCGCTGGGCGCGGATCGTAGCCAAGGCCGCCGATCCGGAGAGAATTCGCAGCGAAGTGGCCCTGCGCGGGTGGGCGCGCCGGGATTCGCGCGTGGCCAGCCGCGTGGCCACCATCGAAAGGAAAAAAGCGGCGCTCATCGCCAACGTCCTGCGCGAAGTAGGCTTCACGCCTTCGGCAGCCGACGGGTGGTCCGAAATCGTGCTGCTGGTCTGCCTCGGCTGGCTGGACCGCGCCACGCGCGACCGCGCGTTTCACGCCGCAAGCCGCGGCTTGGGCGAGTTCCTTTCCGACGTGATTTTGGCTGCTTCGGCCGGCGCCTCGCCGCTGAAAGGCTAGAAGCTGTCTCATGAATGCCGACACCCCGAGAAAGAATTCCTCCAGGGGCTAAGACCCAATCTTTGCTTGGCTCTTCGTGTCGGAGCGAAATTTCCGGCGCCCTAAGGAGCATCCATGAGATGGGTTCTAGCGCGCGCTGGCCGCGAAACCCGAACTGTGGCACACTCGAATTCTTGCAGGACTCGGCCGTCGCGCACAGTGCGTGCGCTCGCCTGACCGGCGCCCTGCCTCAGCGCGCAAAACCGACGCGCTGGGGACCCCGGCGGAACCCGCGCGAAAGGGAAAATGGATCCACAGTACATCCGGAATTTTTGCATCATCGCGCACATCGACCACGGCAAATCCACGCTGGCCGACCGCCTGCTGGAGCTGACCGGCGCGCTGAGCCAGCGCGAAATGACCGCGCAGGTGCTCGACTCGATGGACCTGGAGCGAGAGCGCGGCATCACCATCAAAGCGAAAAGCATCCGCCTGCATTACCAGGCCAAGGACGGGCACGAATACCGGCTGAATCTGATCGACACGCCCGGCCACGTCGATTTTTCCTACGAAGTCTCGCGCGCGCTTTCCGCCTGCGAAGGCGCGCTGCTGGTCGTCGACGCCAGCCAGGGCGTGGAAGCGCAGACCGTCGCCAACGCCTTTCTCGCCTCGCGCCACAATCTGGCAATCGTCCCGGTGATCAACAAGATCGATCTGCCCGCGGCGCAGCCCGAATACGTGAAGGAGCAGATCGAAAACGTCCTGGCCATTCCCGCCGACGACGCTCTGCCGATCAGCGCCAAAAGCGGCCTCGGCGTGGAAGCCGTGCTCGAAGCCATCGTCGACCGCATCCCGCCGCCCACAGGCACCGCCGACGCGCCGCTGCAGGCGCTGATCTTCGATTCCTGGTTCGACACCTATCGCGGCGCGGTCGTCCTGGTGCGCGTGATGCAGGGCCGCATGGCTCCGCGCATGAAAATCCGCCTGTGCGCCGGCGGCGAAATCTACGAAGTGGAAGGCCTGGGCGTGCTCACGCCCAAGCCCATCGCGCTGGAAGAATTGGCCGCCGGAGACGTGGGCTTCGTGATCGCCAATATCAAGCGCGTGGCCGATGCGCGGGTGGGAGACACAATCATCGAAGCCGAGCGCGCCGCACCCGCCCTGCCGGGTTTCGAAGCCATCAAGCCGATGGTCTTCGCTGGCCTTTTCCCGGTGAATGCCAGCGACTACGAAATGCTGCGCGACGCGCTCGGCAAGCTGCAGCTCAACGACGCCGCCTTTTTCTACGAGCCCGAAAATTCCGCCGCGCTGGGCTTCGGATTCCGCTGCGGGTTTCTGGGCCTGCTGCACATGGAAATCGTGCAGGAGCGCCTGGAGCGCGAATTCAACATCGACCTGATCACCACTGCGCCCAGCGTGCGCTACCGCATCACCACGATCATGGGCGACGTGCTGGAAGTCGATAACCCGACGAAATTTCCGCCGCCCACTTCCATCAAAACCATCGCCGAGCCGATCCTGACGGCGATGATCATCACGTCCGAGGATTCCGTGGGCGGCGTGCTGCAGCTGTGCGAGGAAAAGCGCGGGGTGCAGAAAAAATTCGAGTACCTCTCGCCCACGCGCATCATGCTCACCTACGAGATGCCGCTCAACGAAATCGTGCTCGATTTTTACGACCGGCTGAAGAGCGTCTCGCGCGGCTACGCTTCGCTCGATTACCATCTTTCGGGCTACCGCGAATCCGATCTGGTGAAGCTCGACGTGCTGGTGGGCGGCGAACCCGTGGACGCCCTCACCATCATCTGCCATCGCGACCAGTCCTACGAACGCGGCCGCGAGTTGGTGAGCCGCTTGCGAAAACTCATTCCCCGGCAGATGTTCGAAATCGCTGTGCAGGCGGCCATCGGCAGCCGCGTGATCGCCCGCGAAACCATCAGCGCCATCCGCAAAAACGTCCTCGCCAAATGCTACGGCGGAGACATCACCCGCAAGCGCAAGCTCCTGGAACGCCAAAAAGAGGGCAAAAAGCGCATGAAGCGCGTCGGCCGCGTCGATATTCCGCAGGAAGCTTTCCTCGCCGTGCTCAAAGTCGCCGGCGATACGGACGAAGAGTAAGAGTCGTTCCCTGCCACGCGCTGGCCGTCTCATCCACCCCCGCTGAAAAGGGGAATTATATATTTGACTACCTAGCTTTTCATTGCTCGGGGCCGCCCATCCAAGTAAAAGCATCCGCAGTTATTCTTGCGACTAAAATAGTCCCTCCATACAGACCTTTACAATTAGGGTTGTCCACGCAACGTTTCATATATTCGTGAATGAGAGATTGAGCGTCTTCTGGGTTTTTCGGGCGACGATCTAAGCCGTTGTCCATTTCTACATCGTTACACCCACTAAAAGGAATTAGGCTTTCTGGCAACTGCAACCAGCCAGCGGATACGCAAGGCTTGAAATTTATTTGTTCAACCTTAATTTCAACTAGAACAGACTGGCCTTTCACATATCCGGCCAGCAACATCCGCGCTATATTTTTGCAGTTAAAATCCGCGACCCAATCTATCCCTTGAGCTGTTGAGTTATTGACCTTAATCTGAAGCAAAGCACGAAAAATATGAATAAAACCTGCCCAATCCACGTAATTTGCCGAGCACACCTGCCTCAGAATCGGCTCAGTCGCGGATATGAAATCAAAAAATGTCGTATCCGGGTTGTTGTCATCCCGCACCATCGTATGACCACACCAAGCATAACCTAAACAAACCCCATCGCTTTTAAAGCAGAATAGCTTTTGACTATCTCGGTTTGGCCCTAGCGTGTCCTGCCGAAGACCGTCAGTTCCAACCACAAAACCTTCGGGTGTATGAACGACTGTTATAGCGGTCATGTTCGGGAGATTATCTCCCCAATCTAGGAAAACGGGATAGTCTTTGGGGGGTAGGCTCTTTAATTCAGATACTGGGGAGAAAAAACCTCCGAGTTTGAAGGAGGGAGTCATCTATATAATTCCCCTGAAAAGGTTCAGTACTAGCCCTCGTTCGGCCTGTACCTCCGGCCAGTAGAAACCTGTCCCACCAAATTTGCTACCGTCGATCTGTGTCTATGCGCGCCGACGAAAAACTCGCCGCCCAAACGGCTCCTTGCAGCCGCAGGGACAACCCTGTAGTGCTCCCCGCTAATTTAGACGATCAGGGGCTCCGAGTTTAGGTCAGTTGCAAAAGCCAAGAAGGCCTCGTGCGGAGTGCGATTTTGGACTCCGCGGTGAGGCCGGTCGTGATTGTACTCCTCGATCCAACGAGCGATGCTGGTGCGCGCTTCCTGCAGGCTGCGATACTCGGCCGTCCAGACTTCCTCTTCCTTCAAGCTGCGATGGAACCGTTCGATGTAGCTGTTGCCCTCCGGGTGATGATAGGCCGTCCGCCGGTGCGTGATGCCCAGCCGCCCCAGCGTTTCCAGGAAGCGCGACGAGGTAAACTGCGTGCCGTTGTCCGTGGTGAGCGTCACGCTCGCTTCGCGGCTGCCCTCGGGCAGCCGTGCCAGCACTGCTTGTTCCACCGCTGCCAGCGCGTCTTCGGTCCGGCAGCGGTGCGAGAGATTCCAGCCCACGATCTCTCGCGTGCAGCAGTCGATCACGCAGACCAAGTAGGCCCAACCCACCGCTGGACCAGCCCAGATTTTGGTCATGTCCGATTGCCAGATTTCATTGGGCCGGCTGGCTTCCACGCGCCCCCACTCTTTCCGGCGCCGCGCACGCAGGCGCCGCGAGCGCACCAGCAGCCCGCGTTCGCGCATCACCCGCAGCACGCGCTTGCGATTCACCGGCAGTCCTTTCTTCCGCTGCAACCACCACGCCACGCGGCGATAGCCGTAGGCCAACTTCTCTCCGCAGGCCATCACGATCTGTTCGTCGTAGGTGCGGTCGGCTCGGCTGCCTCGCGGTTTCTTCCGGTAGTACAAGCTCGACCGACTGATCGCCAGCGTCCCCGCCACTACCGTGGCCGTGTAGCCCTGCGTCACCAGTTCGCGCGCCTGGGAGTGAACGGCACCGCAGCTCACTCCCCCACGACGTTTTTTAGGATTTCGATCTCCAGCGACTTCCGCCCCAGCGTGCGTTCCAGTTGCCGGATGCGGCGGTCCCTCTCGCTTTCGGCCGCGGCAGCGCTTCTCCCCCCAAGCGCTGCCTTGGCTCCCTGTTCCGCTTCATCCTTCCAGCGATAGAACAGATTCGGAGCGATGCCGTACCGTCGGCACGTCTCCGACACGTTCCCGCTCTTGATGCCTTCCTGCACGATCTGCCACTTCTCTTCTGGGGATCGCTCTACGCGTGGTTTCCTGCCCATCTTGCCTCCTCGTTTGGAGGCCCTGATTCTACCTAAGCAGGTTGTCCAGTTTTAGTGGGGAGCACTACAACCCTCTCTCGCCGCAACTCGCCACCGGTACCGCTTCGCACCCGGTCGTCCAATTTCGAGCTTCTGGCCTGCCGTGTCCAGAACTACCCGGCGTTCCCAAAACGCTCCGCGCTTTGGAGTGGTTACCCGGAACAGTCACTCGAGTAGAAACGCGCTTAAGTCATAGACAACAAAGGACCGCGCATACGCTTACCCGGAACGTCCCGGTGCACATTTTTGAAAGGTTTTTGAGGGGAAGAATCAGCGAATCCGGCGATCTCCCGGCGCCTCTAGGACTCACGCTTGCGGCGGACGGTGGCGTCCACGCCGCCGCGGCCGAGGCGCACCGAAATTTCGTCACCGACGGCGACTTGATCGGGCGAGCGCAGAACTTTTCCCAATGCATCGGTGACGATGGCGTAGCCGCGTTCGAGCAGCTTCAGCGGCCCGCGCTCCTGCAGCTGGACGTCCGCCGATTCCCAGCGCCGCCGCCTGGCGACGAGCGCGCGGTCCATGGCCACGCGCAAAGCCACCGAGCGGTCATCAAGCCGCTGGCGCAGCTTCCCCACGCGCGCGCGCCAGTCCAGCCCGGCGAAGCGCACCTGCGCGGCGGCCAGGCGGCGCTCCTTGCGCGACACGATGCGATCGAGCACCGAGCGGAGCGCGTCGCGCTGCTGGGCGATGCGGCTGCGCAACGCGGCGGCGCGCCCGCGCAGATCGAAGGTGACTACTTTCGCCTGCGCCGCCACGAAGCGCTGGTGCGCCGTCGAAAGCCGCAGCCGCATCACGAAAGCGACTTGCGAGGCGAGGTCGTCCACCTGCTGCCGCCGGCGACGCATCAGCAATTCCAGCTGGCGGAAGCCGCGATGCGTTTCGAGGTCGCGTACGCGATGGCGGCGCTCGGAAAGCAGGTAGCGGATCTGCTGCACCAGCCGGCGCTGGGATTCGGAAATGTGCTGCTCGAATTCTTGCCGCGAGCGCACCACGATTTCCGCCGCGGCCGACGGAGTGGCCGCGCGCACGTCCGACACGAAATCCGCGATGGTGAAATCCGTCTCGTGGCCCACGCCGGTGATCACGGGAATGTCCGATTCGGCGATGGCCCGCGCCACGCGCTCCTCGTTGAACGCCCAGAGATCCTCGAGCGATCCCCCGCCGCGCGCCAGAATGATCACGTCCGCGAATTTCGCGCGGTTGAAATAGCCGAGCGCCGCGGCGATTTCCTTGCCCGCTCCCTCGCCCTGCACCTTCACGGGGAAGAGCCGCACGTGAACGTTGGCGAAGCGCCGCTTGAGGACGCGCAAAATGTCGCGAACGGCGGCGCCGGTGGGCGAGGTGATCACGCCGATGCAGCGCGGCAACACCGGCAGCGGCTTCTTGCGCGCCGGGTCGAACAGGCCCTCGGCTTCGAGCTTTTTCTTCAACTGCTCGAAAGCCAGCTGCAGCGCGCCCGCGCCTACCGGCTCGATATAGCTGACGTAGATCTGATACTCGCCGCGGACTTCGTAAACGCCGAGCGAGCCGCGAATGGTCACATGCAAGCCGTCTTCGGGGCGGAATTTCAGGCTGCGCGCCTGATCGCGAAAGCAGACGCAGCGAATCTGCGCGGAGGAATCTTTCAGCGTGAAGTAGAGATGTCCGGATTGCGCCGGGTGAAAATTCGAGACTTCGCCTTCGATCCACACGTCCGGAAACGCACGTTCGAGCAGCTCGCCGATGCTTTCGGTCAGCTCGCTGACTTTCCAGATGCGCCGCTCGGGCGCGATGTCGAAAAGAGACGGCTGGTTCATCGGCTTTGGGTCATCGGCTTTGGGTCATCGGCTTTGATTCATCGGGCTAATGGCGGAATGCGTTGATGATCCAGAATATCAGCGTCAGCGCCACGCTCACCACAATGCACGTGACGATCGGGAAATAAAAGCTGCCGTGGCGGCCGTGATAGGCGATGTCTCCCGGCAGGTGGCCCAGGCGAAACGGCATCTTCACACCGGAAACGATCAGCACGCCGATGGCGGTCACAATCGCGCCGATCACCAGCAGCAGTTTGCCGAGTTGGCGAAAAGGCTCGGTAGGCATGGCGGAATGATACATTTTAGCGCGAGGAAGTCCACCCGCGGAAACTTGAAGCGTGGTCCGGCAGCGCGCGAGCGCCGGCTAGTCGGAATCCCGGTGAACGGTGGCGGGCGAAAACCCGGGAATGCAGACGGAAATGTAGTCGGCACCCTCGGGCGTCGAGTAGCGGACCCATTCGCCCGCGTGCGCGATCACCGCCTGGCCGGCGCGCACGTCGAGATCGCCGCTGCGGCTGCTAACGCGCAGCACGCCGCCGAGCACCAGCGTGTACTCGTCGAATTCCGGCGTCTGTCCCGGCTCGATCCAGCCGGCGGGACTGGTCATGTGCGCTACGCTGACGGCGCTCGTGCCGGAATTCACGCGGCCAATGTGCTCGTCGATGATCTTCGGCTTGTTCCCGGCGGCTTCGATGCGCGTCGGCTTGGGGATCAGTGTGGGCATCCGAACCTCGCTAGTGAATTTCTAAGATCTGCGTCGCACTGCATCGGTCGGGCTTCCGAGACCACGGGCACCAGAAAAAAGCCCCACGCCTGCGAAACGTGCAAGCATGGGGCCTTCGCGAAAGTCAGAACGAAATCGGCCGGTTTAGATCAGCTCCATACCAGAGAAAAAGTAGCCGATTTCAAATGCGGCGGTTTCCGGAGCGTCCGAGCCGTGCGTGCAGTTGTACTGGATGCTGGTGCCCAGGTCGCGGCGAATCGTGCCGGGGGCGGCCTTGGCAGGATCGGTGGCGCCCATCGTCTCGCGCCATTTCGCAATCGCGCCTTCCGCTTCCAGCACCATCATCACCGCCTTGCCGGAGCTCATGAAATCGGTGAGCTCGCCGAAAAAGGGCCGCTCGCGGTGCACGGCGTAAAATCCCTCGGACTCCGTTTTCGTCAGCCGCAGCGACTTGATGGCCACGATCTGAAATTTCGCGGCGTGAATGCGGCTCAGAATTTCACCGGTCAGGCCGCGCTTCACGGCATCCGGCTTGATGATTGCGAACGTTCGCTCCATTGCCAACGGGTGGTTCCTCCTGGAACGCGGCTATCGCCTGCGTTTTTTCGGCGCCTTGGCCGATTTTTTCGAACTCGATTTCGGTTTCACGGTAAGTTTCGATTTGCCGATCACGCGCGCGAGCGTGTGTCCGATCTCGGCGGGGCTTTGCACGGTGTGAATGCCGGCGGCGCGCATGGCGCGGTATTTATCGGCGGCGGTGCCTTGCCCGCCGCTGATGATTGCTCCGGCGTGGCCCATGCGGCGGCCGGGCGGCGCGGTTTGTCCGGCGATAAATCCCACCACCGGCTTTTTCACGTTCTTTTTTACATACGCGGAGGCGATTTCTTCGGCGTTGCCGCCGATTTCGCCGATCATCACGATGGCGTGCGTGTCGCGATCTTCATTGAAAAGCTTGATGGCATCGAGAAACGACGTGCCGATGATTGGGTCGCCACCGATTCCGATGCAGGTGGATTGCCCGATGCCGAGGCGCGTGAGCTGGTCGACGGCTTCATAGGTGAGCGTGCCGCTGCGGCTGACCACGCCCACGTGTCCCTGCTTGTGAATCGACGCGGGCATGATGCCGATCTTGCAAAGCCCCGGCGAAATGATACCGGGGCAGTTGGGCCCAATCAGGCGCGAGCGCGAATTTTTCAGCGCCGCGGCCACGCGAACCATGTCCAGCGTCGGGATGCCCTCGGTGATGCAGATGACCAGCGGTAGCTCCGCGTCGAAGGCTTCCAGGATCGCGTCCGCCGCAAACGGCGGCGGCACGAAAATCACGGAGACGTTGGCGCGCGTTTTGCGGACCGCTTCGGCCACCGTGTTGAACACAGGGACGCTCAGATGCTCGGTCCCGCCTTTTCCCGGCGTGACGCCGGCGACGACTTTCGTCCCGTAGTCGATCATCTGCTGCGCGTGGAAACTGCCTTCGCGGCCGGTGAGCCCCTGGACGAGCACGCGCGTGGATTTGTCGATGAGTAGGCTCATTGCGCGCCTCCCGCCAGCGCGACGACTTTTTCGGCGCCGTCCTTCATGCCGTCGGCCACGGCGAAATTCAGGCCGGAATCGCGCAAGATCTGCTTGCCTTGCCCGACGTTGGTGCCCTCCATGCGCACCACGATGGGGATCTTGAGCTGCAGCTCCTTGGCCGCATTCACCACACCGCTGGCCAGCACGTCGCAGCGCAAAATGCCGCCGAAGATGTTGACGAAAACCGCTTTCACGTTGGCGTCGCTGAGCAGAATGCGGAACGCGTTTTTCACCTGCTCTTCCGACGCGCCGCCGCCCACGTCGAGAAAATTCGCGGGGCTGCCTCCGGCGAGCTTGATGATGTCCATGGTGGCCATGGCCAGGCCCGCGCCATTGACCATGCAGGCGACGTTGCCGTCGAGCTTGATGTAGTTGAGCTTGTACTTCGAGGCTTCCACTTCGAGCGGCGTTTCCTCGTCGAGGTCGCGGAGCTGGGCGAATTCGGGATGGCGGTAGAAAGCGTTATCGTCGAAATTCACTTTGGCGTCGAGCGCCACCAGCCGCCCGTCGCCGGTGACGACGCACGGATTGATTTCGAGCAGTGAAGCATCGGTTTCGATGAACGCGCGGTACAGCGACTGCAGGAATTTGGAAGCCGTGCCGACGAGCTCTGGAGCCAGATCGAGACCGAAGGCCAGTTTGCGCGCGTGATAGGGCTCGAAGCCGGTTTCCGGGCGAATCGCTTGGCGCAGGATGGCTTCGGGGCGCTCTTTGGCGACCTCTTCAATTTCCATTCCACCCGCCGAGCTGGCCATAATCACCGGAGCGCCCGCGGCGCGATCGACCAGAATGCCGAGGTAGAGCTCGCGCTTGATGTCGAGCCCTTCCTCGATCAGCAGGCGGCGAACGATGCGGCCTCCCGCGCCTGTTTGAGGGGTGACGAGCTTCATGCCCATGATGCTTTGGGCGAGCGTGGCGGCCTCTTCGGGCGATTTGGCGAGCTTCACTCCTCCCGCCTTGCCGCGCCCTCCGGCGTGAATCTGCGCCTTCACAACGACGACCGGCGTGCCCAACCGCTCAGCTGCGGCGCGGGCTTCGTCGGCTTTGAAGATCGCCTCGCCGCGCGGGAACCGGCACGCCAAATCTGGAAAGAATAGCCTTGGCCTGGTACTCGTGGATTTTCATGCGGATATTATCGGCCGGACCGACGATCCTCTCGAATAGTGCTAGAATTTATAAACGAATGAAGCCGTCTAGTGTACTTGGAAGCAGCGGGCCGGAGCAAGCAAAGCCCGGCGTTTAGACAAAATTAAGGCTCAAAAAAACCACTCATGATTCCAGAATTGCTGCAAAAAATCGTGACGGGAGAAGACCTCTCGCGCGTGGAAGCGGAAGCGGCTATGGAGCAGATTCTGTGCGGCGCCGCGAGCGACGCGCAGATCGCCGGCCTGCTGACCGCGCTGCGCATGAAGGGTGAAACCGTGGACGAGCTAGTTGGATTCGCCACGGCCATACGGCGGCACGCCCCGCCGATCGTCGCGAGCCGTCCATGGCCCGCCGAAGAAGCGCTTGTGGACACGTGCGGCACGGGCGGAGACGCGGCCGGAACATTTAACGTCTCGACGGCGGCAGCGTTTGTGGTCGCCGGGGCGGGCGTGCGCGTGGCCAAGCACGGCAATCGCTCCATCAGCTCGCGCTGCGGGTCGGCGGATGTGTTGGAGCATTTGGGCGTGCGCATCGACCTGCCGCCGGAGCGCGTGGCCCAGGCGATCGAAGAAGTCGGGATCGGATTTTTATTCGCGCCGGTGATGCATTCGGCCACGCGTCATGCCATGCCGGCGCGGCGCGAGCTGCGCATGCGCACCGTGTTCAATTTGCTGGGGCCGCTGACCAATCCCGCGGGCGCGTCGGCGCAGGTGGTGGGCGTCTACGACGCGAGCCTGACGGAGCTGATCGCGCGGGCGCTCGGCGAGCTGGGCGTGCGGCGGGCGATCGTGGTGCACGGCGCGGACGGGCTGGACGAAATTTCCATTGCCGGCGAAACCTACGTGTCGGAATTGCGCGACGCGATGGTGCAGAGCTACACGGTCACTCCCGAGGATTTCGGTCTGCACCGCGCGCCGCTCGAAGCCATTCGCGGCGGCGATGCGAAACACAACGCGGAGATCATCCACAAAATTTTCGGGCAGTCTTTGCTCTATCGCGTGCACGGGCCGCACCGCGAAATCGTGCTGGCCAATGCGGCCGCCGCGCTCGTGGTGGCCGGGCGCGCCAGCGATTTTCTGGCGGGGGTGAATCTGGCCGCCGAATCGATCGATTCCGGCGCGGCGCGCGACAAGCTGGAAGCGCTGGTGGCGTTTTCGGCCGCCGAAACACACCGCGAGCGCGGCCACGCCGCATCCTGAGCGCGATTCAGCTTGGGTTCAACTCAGGACGCCTTCCTAGAGCGAAAGCACCAAATGTCCGCTCCTCCTTCGACCTATGCATTTACATTCAAACTAGTCGCCCAATTCCGCTAACGCTGGGAACCCGTGATATGCTCCACCACGTCCCATGAAGCAGAACGTGCTGAAGGATCGCAATTTGCTAGGAATCGCTCCAGCCGTGCTCCTCTGCACCGCTACTCTCGCTCTTTGCGCCGTGTCCTGTTTTTCTCAGGCTAGTTCTTCGCAGCACGCCTCCAGCGCGACTTCGCCGGACGCGGTGCGGCTGAAAGGCCAAGACTCGGTGACCGTGACGGCACATTATTCTCCGGAAGAGAAGGAAGATTGGAGAATCAACGAGGTCTACCAGCCGATTTTCTCGCTCGAACAGAGAGGCCAATGCGACGTCGCGATTCAACGGTACGAGACCGAAGTGATTCCGCTGGCTGAGCAGTCACAATTCAAAGTTCCCAAAAGTAAGTTTCTGTTCTTAGCAAACCGTGGCATAGGCGACTGCGACCTAATCCAGCGGCATTACCAGGATGCGGAGCAATATTTTCGGAAGGCCATGAAGTATCTACCTGTTTGGCCGGGTATGGATGATTCGGACTACCCAATTACCCTCCAAGAGATTGCAGCAGCGCAGATAGGCCAGCAACAATGGGGTGACGCTGAAGATTCGCTGAAAACGTCTCTATCCCTTTTCGATGAACGAATCGCAAAAGCGATGAAATCAACGGACACGCTTACCCGCACAGGGTATGCTGGACACCTTCGTGGATCGAAATCGAGGACGCTTGCATATTTGGCGATTGTGTATATGCGCGAGGGGCATACTACGGAGGCCTTAGCGACCGCGGATCTGGCCTACGATCAGTCAACGCAGCCGCATGTGCCGGCTTCATTCCTTACCGAGGTTGTTAAGGTGGGTCGCTCGATTGCATTCGCGAGCGGCGATAATGCTGCGATCGCAAAATGGTCACAGAGATTTCTAAACCCGAAGAAATAGAACAACGTTGTGCGCACAACGCCCCGTTTCGGAGCGAAATCTTGGCGATTCCGCAGAAAAAGACGCGACTTGGAGGCGCTCTGGCCCATCCGGCCGGGTGCCCCTGGCCCCGGAACTCCTTCCCAAGAAAAAAAGCGCTCCTAGGCCGGTTGTGAAGCTTCACAGGGCCATTCCACGCGGCGGCCTAGCCCGCATTTTTCTCACCCGGATGGCGCGTATGGGCTAAATCCTTAATTTTCCGTGCATGCGATCCCAAGAAATGCAGCGGTGACAACCGCGAACGCAAGGATTTGCCCCAAAGGTCGCCCCGAAGGCGCTTAGAGACTCAGAAAGTTTTCGAGGAGCTGGAATCCGGAGGTGGTGAGGACGGATTCGGGATGGAACTGCACGCCTTCGACTTTCATGTTGCGGTGGCGCAGGCCCATGATGGTGCCGTCGTGCGTCTCGGCGGAAATTTCCAGGACGTGCGGCAGCGATTTGCGCTCGACGATCAGCGAATGGTATCGCGTGGCGACGAAATCCTGCGGCAGGCCGCGAAAAATCGTCCGGCCGTCATGATGGATCTCGCTGGTTTTGCCGTGCATCACTTTTTTCGCGCGCACCACGCGCCCGCCGAAGGCCGCGCCGATGGCCTGATGCCCCAGGCAGACGCCGAGAATCGGAATTTTCCCGGCGAAGCGCTTGATCAGCGGGATGCTGATGCCCGCTTCCTGCGGCGTGCAGGGGCCGGGAGAGATCACGATGCGCTCGGGACGCATGCGCTCGATTTCCTCGAGCGTGATTTCGTCGTTGCGGCGCACTTCCAGCTTTTCGCCCATCTGGCCGAGGTATTGCGCCAGGTTGTAGGTAAACGAGTCGTAGTTATCGAGCAGCAGAAGCATCGGCAATCTTTAGAATAGCGCAGGCGGGCTAGTCCGCGCGACCTCCGGTGGCGATTTCGAGCGCACGGATCAGCGCGCGGGCTTTGTTCAGCGTCTCCTGGTATTCGGTTTCCGGGACGGAATCCGCCACGATGCCCGCGCCCGCCTGCACGTACACGTTCCCGCCTTTGGCCACCAGCGTGCGCAATCCGATGCAGGAATCGAGATTACCGGAAAAATCCAGATAAAGGATTGCCCCGCCGTAGATGCCGCGGCGCGTGGGCTCCAGTTCGTCGATGATTTCCATGGCGCGAACTTTGGGCGCGCCGGAAAGAGTGCCGGCCGGGAAGCAGGCCATCAGCGCGTCGAAGCAATCCACGTCTTCGCGCAATTTTCCGTGCAGGCTCGAGGCGATGTGCATCACGTGCGAGTAGCGCTCGACGAACATCAGGCGCTCCGGCGCGACCGAGCCGTATTCGCACACGCGGCCCAGATCGTTGCGCCCGAGATCGACCAGCATCACGTGCTCGGCGCGCTCCTTGGGATCGGCGAGAAGCTCCGCTTCGAGGCGGCGATCTTCTTCCGGGTCGCGTCCGCGCGGGCGGGTGCCGGCCAGCGGACGATAGTAGGCGTCGCGGCCCTGCACTTTGACGAGCATCTCCGGCGAGCTGCCGACGACGGAAACATCGTCGAGCTTCAAGAAATAGAGATACGGCGAAGGATTCACCACGCGCAGCGCGCGATAAATTTCGAAAGGATCGGCGCTGGTGCGCGCTTCCAGCCGCTGGCTCAGCACGATTTGAAACGCGTCGCCGGAGCGGATGTACGCCTTGGTCTTGCGGACAGCAGCCGTGAATTTCGATTTCGACATATTGGACTGCACGCGCAGAGGCTTCGCCCGCGCAATTTTCGGCTGCGGAGGCAGCGGCTGGTCCAGAATGTGGCGCGTGCGCTGGATCTCCTCGACCGCCGCATCGTATTTTTCGCGCAGGCTGCCGGGGCCCGCGGTAAACACGTTGCGAATGATCCAGACGCGATGCTGCACGTGATCGAAAGCCACCAGCCCCAGGTAAAACATCATCACGCAGTCGTCGAGGTCCATGTCGTCGCGGCCGCTGGCGGGAATGCGCTCGACGAGCCGTACCATGTCGTAGGCAAAGTAGCCGATGGCGCCGGCAATCAGCGGCGGAAGACCGGGCACGCGCACCGGATGGTAGCGGCGCGTCAGGCGGCGCAGGTGCTCGACGGGATTGCTCTCCAGCTGCGTGCGCTTGCCGTCGGATTCGAGCGCGCATTCGTGCCCGCGCGAGCGAAATACTTCGGAGGGATTCGCGCCGACGAAGGTGTAGCGGGCGATGTTTTCGCCGCCTTCCACGCTTTCGAGCAAAAACGAATATTTTGCGCCTTGCGCCATGCGCAGATGCGCGCCAACGGGCGTCAGCAGGTCTGCGGTGTAGTGGTCGTACACCGGGACCAGATTTCCGTGCCGCGCCAGGCGGCAGAAGGTTTTGAAATCAGGCTGAATCATCGCGCGGGCCGGGATTTCCTTTCCGATTTCGACTTGGCGGCGGACGCTTCCTCGCGGTCCAGCGCGCGGAGCACGGCGCGGCGCATGACTTCAGACGGAGCGCGCTGGCCGGTCCAAATCTCAAATTGCGCGGCGCCCTGGGCGACAAACATTTCCACGCCGGAGACGGTCTCGATCCCGCGCCTCGCTGCCAGCTGCAGCAGCTTGGTCATTCTTGGACGATAAATGGTGTCAAATACCAGCCGGCAATTCAACTCGCGCGGTTCGAGCGGCGAGTCCGCGGTGTGCGGATGCATGCCGACGGGCGTGGCGTTGACGATGGCGTCGAAAAATTCGCGGCGGATTCGCGCCCACGCAATGGCCTCGCCGCCGGCAGCGCGAGCGAGCGCTTTTGCTCGCGCCGGCCGCCGGGCGCTGATGCACGGAATGGCTCCGGACTGCGCGAGAGCGAACGCGACGGCGCGCGCCGCGCCTCCCGCGCCCAGAATCAGCACACGGCTGCCGCGCAACGGGATGCGGCGCTCCAGCGAGCGCAAGACGCCCACATAGTCGGTGTTGTAGCCGTAGAGTTTTCCGCCGCTCCGGACTACGACGGTATTTACCGCGCCGATTTTCGCGGCAAGCGGATCGCAACCGTCGAGATGCCGCAAAATTTTTTCTTTATGCGGCAGCGTGACGCTGAAGCCGCGAATTCCCAGCGGCCCGATCGAGTCCGCGAAATCGCGCAGATCGCGCACGAGAAACGGCAGATAGACGGCATCCAGACGGCGGGCCTGGAAAGCGGCATTCTGGATCTGCGGCGAAAGCGAATGCGCGATGGGATCGCCGATCACGCCATAAACCTGCGTGCGGCGCGTGAGCCGGTCGAGGCGGTAAACGCTCTTGATTTCATCGAGCGAAACTTGGCCGGGAGCCGTGGCGTTCTGGACGGGCGCGTAGGTGAAAGCGCTGCCTTCGCGGACGGCCAGCAATCGCGCCGGCAGAGCAACGTCTCCCATGGGCACCGCGACAATCTTTTTGCGATTTTGGGCCAGCGCGAAAATCTTTCGCGCGTCGCGCAGCGAATTGCATTGCGCGGCGATTTTGATGGCGTCCGAGCGGCCCCGCGAGAGTTCCCTGGCCACTCGCTCTAGGTTCTTTGGCATGCGGTGGAAAAAATGGGCGGAGGTGAGCTGGCGGCCCTGGCTCAGCAGCACCTGCAAAAGCTCCGGCGGGCATTTTCGAACCGTTTCGATTTCGAGGTCGTACCACTCGCACCCGGCGGCAATCGCTTGGGCCAGGTGAGCCAGTTGCGCGGCCATGGTGCCTGTGTACTTGCCGCCAGCCTCGCGCCGCCGGCAGGTGGCGATGAACGTCGCGCGGCGCGGAACAGACCGCAACCGGCTGAGGAATCGAGAGATCTCGGCGTCGGTGGCGAGCCAATCGAGGCGAAGCTCGACCGTGCCCGTCTCACGAAGGGCCGCGCGGAGCTGCCGGCGCATCGACTCCGCATCCGCAGAGGCCACCACGGCGCAAATTTTGTCGCGTCCTAACATATGGTGTTTCCAGTCTGTTCTGGAGTCGTCTACCCTGTGCCAAACTGCGGGAAAAGGGAAACTTTGCTTCTACCACGGCGGTGCACAATGTGTAAAGCGCCGCCGACCATTGCCTTGACGCCCCAGGAGGCGTTTGTTACGGTCGCTGCATGGGGAGCGCCTGACCCAGGCGCGGAAGGTCACCAAGGAGCGAGCGTCATGCGTGGGAAAATCATACTTTCTGGCCTGATTTTAGCACTCTCGGGGGCGGTGGCGTCGGCGCAAAACCAGCCGATGAGGCCAACCCCAGGCACGATTTATTGCTCGGGAATCGTCACGACCGAGCCCGTCCCGCGCAGCACCTACGTGATCACCGGCGAGGAATCGAACTACAGGATCGTTTACAGCGACGGCGACGATGTCTTCATCAACAAAGGCTCCAACGACGGAGTCAAGGCCGGCGACGAGTTCCAGGTGGTGCGCGAGGTAAAGGACCCTTACATCATCCAGTGGACGAAATGGGAGCAGGACATTCTGCACAAGATGGGCAATCTCTGGAACGATGAAGCTCGCCTGAAGGTGATCGTAGCGCGGCCAAAAGTGTCCATTGCGCAGGTGGAAGATGCGTGCGACCTCGTGCAGCGTGGCGATATCGTCCTGCCGTTCACCAAACGCGCGGCGCCGCCGCTAAAAGTCGAAGACCGCCACTTCGACCGGTTTGCTCCTGCCAACGGAAAGCCGCTGGCGATGATCATCACCGGGAAGAATTTCATTGCCGCGATGGGCAGTCAGGAAATCGCCTACGTGAACTTGGGCGCCGGGCAAGGCGTGAAAGTCGGCGATTATTTCCGCATCTTCCGGTACCAGGGAACGCAGCACGAGACGGTCTACCAGACTCCGCGTTACGCTTTCGACCAGGAATTCGACACGGGCACCAAAGACGTGCACATCGTGGGATTCGGCGCCGTGCCCACAAAGTGGAACTGGAGCAACGTGCCGCGGGAGGACATCGGCGAAGCAGTGGTCCTGCGCACCGCGCCGAACTCGTCCACCGTGCTGATTACGTTTAGCCTGACGGAAATTCATCCGGGCGATTACGTCGAACTCGAGTAGGATTTTCAGCCGCGAGGGCGCTGCACGGATGCCGGGGCGCCCGCGCACAATTCCGATTCGGAAAACACCTCGGCAGTGAACGCTTCCACGCGAGTGCCGGCGGCGCTCCAGGCGCTGCGATCCAGGCCGGCCTTGGCGCAAGTCTCTTCCAGAAATCGCAGCGGATTCCAGCCGTACTGAGTGGCCACTTGCGGCAACAGCAGGCCTCGAATGCCGCCCCGCGTCACGATCAAACCGTGCCTGCCGACCTCGATGCGCTCGATGGTAATCTCTTCGAGCGCGGACAAGATCGAAATCTCGATCTCGATTTCCGGAAGCTCAGGCGGCTGAATGGGGCGGAAACGCGTATCCTCCAAGGCAGCGGCCCGGGCGCAATAAGCCACCAGAGGACCAACTGGCTGAAGCAGACCGATCTGGCCAATGCAGCCGCGCAACCGGCCCCTTCGGTGCAGCGTCACGAAGGCGCCCGCGGAGAGCGGCGAATCCGCCGCCGCGAGCAAATCATCCGGAACCGAACGCGTGTGTACGGCGGCCACCAGGGAGCGACGGGCCACTTCGAGCAGGAACTGTCTTTCTGCGCTAGGGAGTGGGCACATCCTGCGGCTTTTCCTTCGGATCGATGATCCCTTTGCCCTCGCGTTTGCTGTCGCGACGGCGCTGCTCCACGCGCAGGTTGATCTGTCCCCAGAACATTCCGAAATAGTGGATCGCCGAAGCGACCGCGCTCAATACCACGAGCCACAACAGTGCGGTTCCCAGCGGCATCAGCGCGGGATGATTGGCGGTAAGGATCACGGCGCCGCCGGCGATCACCTGCAGGATCATTTTCGTCTTGCCCAGAGCGGTGGCCGGAATCACCAGGCCTTCCACGGATGCGATTTCCCGCAGGCCCATCACGATGAACTCGCGCCCGATGATTACCACCGCCATCCAGGCCGGCATCAGGTGCATCCAGACCAGCGAAATAAACGCCGCCGAAATCAAGAGCTTGTCCGCGACCGGATCGAGAAGAATGCCGAGCGTGGTGATTTCGCGCCGCTTGCGAGCGATGTAGCCATCCATTACGTCGGTGGCTGCGGCCATCATCAGGATCAGCACGCCCCAGACTTCGAAATGAATCGGCAAGCCCCAAAAATTCCAGTTCGGCTGTCGCGTGAGCAACACGACCACCAGCAGCGGCACGAAGAATATCCGCAACACGGTTAGGCTGTTCGGCAGGTTCATCTCGCTCTCGCTACGGGAGGCTAGCTGCATGCTATTCAAGACCAGCGATGGGTCAACGTCTCATTTCACTATAGTCCCGGCACAATGCGCAGTCAACGAGCCGCAGTGTCCTCCCATGGGCAATTGGAGAACAGCCGGGAGAACCACGAAATAAGTGGCTAGGTCGATAACCCCCAGTCCTAGTAATCGTTAGCGATCAAATTGCTGCAAACCTGTGCAAAATCGGGACGGAGCAGGTTTCGCCTGACTTTTGGATCAGTTTTCCGGACAGAACGTTCAGGCGTTCTGTAAGTTACTATAAACAGGCTATTTACGCGGAGACAAGACGGGCACCGCCAAATCCGACCGAACCACGCAGCGACGGCCGCCATGGGACGATTGGCGTCAATTTCCACAGGAATTTCCACAGAAGTCCCAAGAAAAACACCGGAATGCGCACTATAGAATCCGACGATTCGCGGCGATCGGCGCGTTTGCAGCAAGGTTTCTGAAGATGCGAGTTCGGTGGCGCTAATCCAGCGCGAAGTCCCGGAGCCTCCGCGCAGCCGACTGCGGCAGTTCCGCATCGACCAGGAGGTCTCCGTCAACGACTTGCGAATGAAGCACCCGGCCCTGCGCCTGGACCTGCGAATAGTGGCGGCCGTCGGATAGGGGCATGCGCAACCGGAGCCGGACGAGGGGATCGAGCGGCATGGCTTCATCAATTCGCTCCAGCAGGTCTTGAAGGCCTTCGCCGGTGACCGCCGACGTGGCCACTACGTCCCGCGCGCGGCCGTTCAATTTTTGCAAAGCGCTGAATTCGAGTTCCGACAAGCGGTCGATCTTGTTGAGCACGTGCACGCGCGGACGGTCTTCCACGTTCAAGCTGCGCAGCACTTTCAGGACTTCTGCGTCCTGCTCGGCGTGGCGTGGATTCGATACGTCCGTCACGTGAACCAGCAGGGCGGCCTCCTGCACTTCTTCGAGCGTGGCGCGAAACGCGGCGATGAGTCCAGGCGGAAGATCGCGGACGAATCCCACCGTATCCGAGCAGAGCACCCGCCGGCGAGATGGCAGGCGAATGGCGCGGATCGTGGGATCGAGAGTGGCGAACATTTTCGAGGAGGTCAGCACATCCGCATGGGTGAGCGCGTTAAAAAGCGTGGACTTGCCCGCGTTGGTGTACCCGACGAAAGCGACCATGCCGAGAGGCACGGCCTGGCGCGCGCGGCGGCGCGTGGCGCGCTGGCTGCGCACCGTTTCGATGGCGTGCTGGATTTTGCGGACGCGCTCGCGAATTTTCCGGCGGTCGGATTCGAGCTTCTGCTCGCCGGGTCCGCGGGTTCCGATGCCGCCGCCGAGCCGGGAAAGCTGATCGCCGTGTCCCGCCAGCCGCGGAAGCAGATAGTTCAGTTGCGCCAGCTCCACCTGAAGCTGGCCTTCCCGGGTGTGCGCGTGCGTGGCGAAAATATCCAGGATCAGCTGCGTGCGATCGATCACGCGCCGGCCGGTGCCTTTTTCCATGTTGCGAAGCTGCACGGGCGTAAGGTCGTGGTCCACGATCACCAGCGGCACGTTGCGAGTTTCGGCTTCGGAGCGGATCTCCTGCAGCTTACCTTTGCCGACCAGCGTGGCGGGGTCGAGCGATTCCCGCACTTGCAGCATTTGCCCGGTGACGTCCGCACCAGCGCTTTCGGCCAATTCTTTCAACTCGGCCATGGAGTCTCGGCTGGTGGCCGCCTCCGTATCGCCACCGGGAATGCGCGAGCGGCCCTTGACGGCGACGCCTACCAGCAACACGCGTTCGGTTCGGTTCACAGATTGTGCGGTTTTCATTCGGTTACGGTAAAACGGGCGGAAGGACTGGCAGGCAATCTCCGTATCATACAAATTGATTATACGCTTTTGCTTCGCCAGATTGAACTGCGCGGAATAGTTCGCTGCAACGGCAATCCCGGATTGCCTGCCGAAGGCTCAATGTCGTAGGCTGTAGCGGGTTCCGGGAATCTCCCAGCTGGCGGAATCGCTGATTCGCGGCGCACCGGTTCGGCCTGAGGATTGCTGGCACGGCACCAATCGAGTGGCGGGCGGCGCATTACACCGGACCTAAGTCCGGAATTCGTCCGGTACCCGCCGTCCAATAGGAGCCTGGATGGGCAGCTGGCGGCAAGAAAGGGGGCGCAAAAGGATCCTTGGCGGCGCGTTCGCCAACTGCTTCTTGCTTTCTGCCTTACTCCGCGGCCTTCGACCGGCGGATGGGCGAGATGACTTCCGTCAGCCAGACGCGCATCTCGCGGTACAAGCGCATTGATCAACTTATTCAAGCTGATTGTTCGAAAACGTTCGCTCCTGCTGCGCATTGTCGGTTACACCGTCGCCCTTGCCTCGCTGATTTGGGTGCTGCGCGATTTTCACGTGGTTCGCGCCGTGCACGATATGGCCAATGCCGACTGGCGGCTGGTGCTCGTAGGCGTGGCTCTGGACGTTGTGAGTTATGTGTTTCAGGCCATCCGATGGAAGCTCCTGCTGACCCCCTTCGGCAAAGTGCGCTCATCGCGATCGGTGCGGTCGATTTTCGCGGGGCTCTTTGCCAACCTCGTATTCCCGCTGCGCCCGGGCGAATTTCTGCGCAGCTACCTGCTTTCCAATTCCGAAGAGATCACGCTGGGGCGCGTGCTGGGCTCCGTTGGGGTGGAGCGCTTCGTCGATTTAGTGATTGCCACAGCCGGGCTGGGCATCGTCTCGCTCCTGGTGGAGCTGCCGCGGCGCTTCGACCGCGCCGCCGATACCCTGGGCATCGCCATCCTCGCCCTTTTGATCGTCGTGGTCACGCTCGTCTTGCACATCGAGTTCCGGTTGGGACGCGGAACAGCCCCGAAGACTGACGAGCGGCGCGTGCCGGGACGGGTGATGCAAGCGCTGATCGTGTTGCACGCGATGGGCACGGCGCCAAGCTTTTATCCCGCCGTGGCGGTTTCTCTGCTGGTGCCGTTTTTCCAGGCCTTGGCTCTATGGGTCTTGATGCACTCCTACGGGCTGCACCTTTCGCTTCTCGCCGCGGTGGTGGTCCTGCTGGTGATCAACCTGGGAGTATCGCTGCCGAATGCCCCGGCGAACGTCGGCTCGTATCAATTCTTCTGCGTGCTCGGCTTGAGCATCTTTCAAATCGACAAAAGCCGGGCGACCGGCTTCTCCATCTTCGCGTTCATCGCGCTCACGTTGCCGTTCGTCTTTCTGGGCTTTGCGGCCTTGTTTCGCAGCGGGCTGTCGCTGCGGTCGATGCGTGAAAAAGTCAGCACGTTCCCGCGACAGAGGCCGGGGCCGGGGCGAACCCCGGCCAAGAGAGCCTGATCCATCAGCGTTCCAGAGACGTCTTCAGCACACGGCTCCGAATTCGCTGTCAGCCGCGCCATCGCTCCGGTATATAGTTGAGCTTTCGGTGCGCGCGGTGAATCCGCGCCGGCTTTGCCGGTTCCCCGCGTGATACCCGCCAACACTGATGGCATCAGACGCCAGCAAGAATCTGGAACGCGCCCGCCGGAGCCTTGAGAAAAACAAGCTTCGCGAAGCCGTGGCCGCCTATCAAGCGGTGCTCGAAGAGGTGCCGTCGCACCAGGAATCGCTGCAGGCGCTCGCCGATATCTACACGCGGCTGAACGAGCCCGCGCGCGCCGCGCAGCATTACGCCGCGCAATTCGACCGGCTGCTCGAAACCGGCGATTTGGCCAAAGCCTCGGCGATTTTCAGCCGTTTCTTGCGCCCTTCGCCGCAGCCCCCTGACCGCTTGATGCGTTACGCCGCGCTCCTGCAAAAGCACAACCGCGTGCCCGACGCGATCGAGCAGTTCTCCGCCGCCGCCGAACTTTTCCTTCAGCAAAAGCGCGCAATTGAGGCTATGGCCTGTTACGAAAGCCTCGCAACGCTCGATCCCGAAAATGCCGCCCGGCACGTTGTGTTCGCGCAGATGGCGGAGCAGCTTGGGCACTCGGACCTCGCCTCGCGCGCCTATCTGCGCGCCGGGCAGCTCACTTCTGCGGCTTCGTCGCTCGACGAGGCGCTCGATTACTTCGGCCGTGCGCACAAACTTTTGCCCGCGGACCGCTCCGGCGCTCTGCTCTTCGCCGAGGCCAAGCTTCGCAAGGGCGACCCCGCCGCCGCTGCGGCGCTGCTGGAACCTTTCGCGCCCAGTGACAAGGACAGCGCGTTCCTCTCGCTGTATGGCGAAAGCCTTCTTCGCTCCGCGCAGCTCGACCGCGCCCGCGACGTATTCGGGGCCTACTACAACGCCAAACCGGAGAGTTTTGCGAAGCTTTTCGAATTGATCGGCGCCTATTTGAAAGCCGGGCAAGACGCGAAGGCGGCTTCGCTGCTGCGCGACACGAAGGAGCTAATGCGCGCGGGCCGCAAGGAAATCGAACTTCCGGCGCAGATGGATAAGATCGTCGCCGCCTTCCCGGCTTCGCTGGCGCTCGCCGAAGCCGTCGCCAAGAATTACGAAGAACTGAATCGCGAGACGCAGTATTTCGACGCTCTAGTGCGCCTCTTCGATCTGTATCTGGTTGCCGGGAAGGTTCAGGAGGCGTGCGAAGTCCTCGATCGGCTGGTCGATATCGATCCTTACGACTACCGCAATCAGGACCGCATCGCGCAGCTGGAGGGGAAAGTTGACCCTTCGTTTCTGCGCAACGTGCAATCCCGCGCCGCGAAGGCCGCCACCGTTTCCACGCGCACGCAAGAATTCGGAGCCGCCTCGCAACTCTCTTCGTCTTCCGAACCGGCCTCCGAAGAAGCGCGCTCCCAGCACGCACTCGAAGATCTGGTCGTGCAAGTGGAAATTTTTTTGCAGTATTCGCTGCAGACGAAGGCCGTCGAGCGGCTCTCGCGCATCGCCGAACTCTTTCCGGGCGAGGAAGAAAAGAACGAGCGATTGCGGGCGCTTTACGAGCGCGCGAACTGGTGGCCCAAAGGTTCACCTCCCAAGCCGGCAGCCAAACCCGCAGCGCCGGCCCCCGCGCCCTCGATCGCAGCCGAGGCGGCGCCGCCTATTACCGGCGCCGTCGACACGCATCGCGACCTGGCCGCGATCGCCGAGATCAATCGCCTGATGTACCGTCAATCGACGCCGCGCGAAGTTCTGGCGTCCACGGCGGCCGAAATCGGAAAGCACCTGCGCGTGGCGCGCTGCCTGGTTGCCGTGGGAGCGGCCGGCGAAACCGCGCAGCTAACCGCGGAATATACCGCTCCGGGCGTGCCGCCGGCCGGCACGGCGCGGATCGCGTCCATCGTTGAGCTGCTTTCCAAAATGCCGCCCGACGCTTTGGGCGGAATCGAGCTCCGCCTCTCCAGCGCCCCCGCATTGGCTGATTTCGGGCTGGAATCCGCACTCGGCATATTGCTCACCGACAAGGAAACGCAGGCCGCCGCCGGCGCGCTGCTGGTAGGAGACGCGAGCACGCGAAAATGGAAACCTAACGAGAGCTTTTTCCTGCAAGCCGTCGGCGATCAACTCGTCCTCAGCGTGAATCACACGCGGCTTCGTTCGCTGGTCCGTTCGCTCGCGGTCACGGACGAGCGAACCGGCCTGCTCAGCCGCGGCGCGTACATCGATTGCCTGCTGGCGGAGGCCAACCGCTCCCGCGCGCAGCGCACGCCGCTGTCCCTGATCGTCCTGCAGATCGATCGTGGACCGGAGGTGCTGCGCCAAAATGGCGATGCGGTGGTCGACACGTATATCGAGCAGGTGGCGCGGGCGCTATCGACGGCGATCCGGCAGACGGACATCGCCGTGAAATACACGGCATGGTCCCTGGTTTTCATTTTGCCGGACACTTCGCTCGAGAACGCGCGCGCTTTGGCCGAAAAACTGCGCCAAATTGCCGGTACCGTGCGCCCGTCGTGGGACGGGCAGGATCTGACCGTAAGCTCCGTGGTGGCCGAGGCCACTTCGCGGCCCGCCGATGAAACCGAGGACCGCGTCACCGAGTGGATCAACCGCGCCGAAAGCGGGCTGGACGAACTCCGCCAGCGCGGCGGAAATGCGCTGGTGTCGCTTGCAACCCCCTGACAACGTGCGAAAATAGCTAGCCGGCATGCGCCGGTACTCGCGCCGATTCTGCCGGGCAATCGTGCGCGCCGACAGTCGCTCGAAAATAAACTGAAGGAATGAATGACTGAAAACATCCAATGGAACGCCGTTCGCGGCGGATTGAGCGCGGCGGGCCTGCATTTCGGCATCGTGGTGAGCCAGTTTAATAGCTTCATCACGGATCGCCTGCTGGCCGGAGCGCTGGACGCTTTGCGCCGCGCGGGCGCGGAGGAACACCAGATCGAAATCGTCCGCGTGCCGGGCTCGTTTGAGATTCCTCTGGCCGCGAAAAAACTCGCGGTGGCCGGACGCTGCGACGCCATCGTCTGCGTCGGCTGCATTCTGCGCGGCGAAACGGCGCACTTCGATTACGTCGCTTCGGAGACGGCGCGCGGCATCCAGCTCGCGCAGCTCGATACCGGCGTCCCCATGGCGTTCTGCGTTCTCACCTGCGACACGCTCGAACAAGCCATCGACCGCGCCGGACTCAAGAGCGGCAACAAGGGCTACGACGCGGGGCTCGGCGCCATCGAGATGGCTTCGCTCTCGCGCAAGCTCTCCGGCAAATCTGCCGCCTCGCGCCGCTCGCGGCGCCGCTAGCATGACTCTCCGGCGCAAATCGCGGGAATTCGCTCTGCAGATGCTTTTTCAGTGGGACATGAACCACCAGGAACCCAAGCTGCTGGAAAAAACTTTCTGGAAGTCGGCGCGCGCCGAAGATCGGACGCGCAAATTCGCGAATCAGCTTTTCGAAGGCGCCGTCGCGCTGGCTCCGGAAATCGATCAGCTCGTCGGCAAGCTCTCGGAAAATTGGCAGCTCGACCGGCTAGCGACCGTCGATCGCGGCATTTTGCGGCTGGCCATTTCCGAGCTTCGCCTCGGTACGGCCCCGCCGAAGGTCGTTATCGACGAGGCCCTCGAACTGGCGAAAAAATTCTCTTCGCCGGAATCGCCCGCGTTCCTGAACGGAATCCTCGACGCCGCTTACAAAAGCCTGGAAGGAAAACAGGAAGAATAGGCGCCTGCGTTCTTCGGAGAATTTCCCTCGCTGGTCCGGTGAGTTCGGTTCACAGGCGTTGCACGAGCGAAGCAACCTCGTCGAGCACGCGCCGCGTAGTTTCCGCTCCCGTCGTTTCCGAGTACACGCGCAGCATCGGCTCGGTGCCGGAGGCGCGCACCATCACCCAGCCGATTTCGCCCAGGTAAACTTTCACGCCGTCGAGATCTTCGCGGCGCACGATCGGCCAATCGAGAAGCTTCGACAATTTCGGGTCGGCGAATCGCCGAATCGCCTTTTCTTTTTGCCCGTCGCGGACGGTCAAATCGACTCGCCCGTAATGATGCTCCCCGAAATCGCGCTGCAGCATCCGCACCAGCTCGCCGAGCCGCTTTCCGTGCCAGGCCATCACTTCGGCCAGCAGCAGCGCGCTCACCGTCGCGTCGCGTTCCGGCAGGTAAAGCTTCGTGCCGATGCCGCCGCTTTCTTCGCCGCCCAGCAGCACGTCGCCTTCGAGCATGCGATCGCAAATGTACTTGAACCCGATCGGCGTCTCCCAGACTTTCCGGCCGAATTTCGCGGCGATCTTGTCGATCATCTTCGTGGTCGAAAACGTCTTGGCCACGTCTCCGGTCAGCTTTCGTGTGCCCGCCAGATGCCACAGCAGAATCGAGAAGATCTGATGCGGCGTGATGAACGTCCCGTCGCCGTCGATCGCGCCGATGCGGTCGGCATCGCCATCGAATGCAAATCCGGCGTCGTAATTCCCCTCGCGCACCGCGCGGCGCAGCGCTTCCACGTGCGGCTCGATCGGCTCGGGATTCACGCCGCCGAAGAGCGGGTCGCGCGTGCCGCGGATCTCGCCGGCTTCGATTCCCCTGCGGCGAAAAAGCTCGCGCAACAGCCCGCGACCGGCGCCATGCATCGGATCGACCAGGAAACGGAATTTCGAGGCGCGCAGGCGGTCCCAATCGACAAGCTCGTCGAGCTTTTCGAGGTACGGCGTGCGAACATCGAGCGAATGGATCAGATCCTTGCGCGGCGGAAGCGGCGGCACGCCGTCGCGGAGCACCTTCGCCAGCTCGGCCTCCACTTGCGCGACAATCGCCTGCGACGCCGAGCTTCCGTAGCTGGCCTTCAGCTTCACGCCGTTCCAGCGATATGGATTGTGGCTGGCGCTGATCTGGATTCCGGCCGCTGCGCCGCGCAACCGCACCAGCAACGAAAGCGCCGGCGTGGGCGCCGCATCGGTCGCCAGCCACACCGGAGTTCCCGTGGCCGCCACGGTTTCCGCAGCCACGCGGGCGAAGAGCTCTGAGGCAAATCGCGTGTCGTAACCGACCAGCACGCCGCGTTCGGGCCGCTCGGCGCGAATCACATAACGCGCAATCGCATGGGCCACGATGCCCACGTTGTCGCACGTAAAATCTTCTGCGATCACTCCGCGCCAGCCGTCCGTGCCGAATTTGATCCGCGTGTTCATTCGCCTGCTATACCCGCCCGCTACACCCACCCGCTATAAAAGATCGGATTTCTTGTGTTCCTCGAGCCATTTCACGATTTTCCCCACGTCTTGCGCCCGCGAGCGATCGCAAATCAGCAGCGCGTCGTCCGTTTCGACGATGATCAGATCGCGCGTTCCAATCGCGGCGACAAATTTCTTCGGACTCCAAAAATAATTTCCATCGGCATCGACCGCGAAGAACGGCCCGGCCGAAACATTCTCGCCCGGCTTGACGGCGAGGAAATCATACACCGCGGCCCACGACCCGATATCGCTCCAGCCAATTTTCGCGGGTACCACGAACACGCGCGGCGAACCCGCAACCCTGGTGGCTGGCTCCATAATGCCGTAATCGACGGAAATATTTTCGAGACGCGGATAAATCCGCCGCAACGCGGTCGCGTAACGGCTCGTGCCGATCGTTGCCGCCAGCTCTTGAAGCGCCACGTACGTGGCGGGAAGAAATTGCCGCACATTTTCCAGAAACGTGGACGCGCGCCAGAAAAACATCCCCGCGTTCCATAGATATTTTCCCGACGCCACGTATCTTCGAGCGAGCGGCAGCGCCGGCTTTTCGGTGAAACGTCGCACCGCGAATACCGGCACGCTGCGCGGTTTTGCCACCGCGCCGCCCAGCTCGATGTATCCGTATCCGGTTTCGGGCTGCGTGGGAGGAATGCCGAAAACTGCCATTTTGCCAGGCTGGCGGACGAGTTCCAGAGCGGCCCGCATGAGCGCACGATAGCGCGCGGCATCGGACACATGGCTATCCGACGGCAGTATGGCCATCAACGCGTCGCCATGTTCGTGGACCAAATGAATTGCGGTGAGTCCGATCGCCGCAGCCGTGTTGCGGCCCACCGGCTCGGCCAACACGTGCGACGCGGGAACGCCGCGCAACTGGCTGCGTACGGCAGCCGCTTGTTGTGCATTGGTGACGACCCAGAGATTTCGCGGCGCAATCAGCGGATGCAGGCGCGCGGCCGTCTCGCGCAGCATGGTGTCGCGGCCGGCAATGTTCAGCAGCTGTTTTGGAGTGCGCAGCCGGCTGCGCGGCCAGAAGCGAGTGCCGCGGCCGCCTGCCAGCAGGACGCCGCAAACCGGCAGACGTTTACCCCGCGCGCCGCTTTTCATGAGTGCACCAGCCGCGCCTTTTCGGCCTCGCCAACGCCGGCCGCCGCCAGTTCGCGCGCGAATTCGTCGAGGCTCGCGGGCACGTAGGTGCGCAGCAGCGACGTCCGCGCTTTCGGCGCGATCTCGAATTTGCCCAAGGCGGCGGGAATCATCCACACCTGCGCGGGACAGTATTCTGTGCGCTCGCCGCCAAAATAAATTTCTCCGTGCCCGTCAAGCATAATCAACAGCTCGAAATGTTCCCGCGTTGATTCCGCCGTGGTGCGTTCCGCAAATTCCCACTTCTCCGTCGCGAAGTACCGGCAAGCCGCGAGGAACGTCTTCGTCACGGCGCCACGCCGCACCGCAACCGGCTCGACTTTTCCGCCCTGCTGCCGGCCGACTCGCATCACGGCGAGAGCTTTGTCGATGTGCAGCGGGCGCGTGCGTCCCTGCGCGTCGCGCCGATTGTAATCGTACACGCGATAGGTCAAATCCGAGTGTTGCTGAATCTCGCAAAGCACCAGACCGGGACCAATCGTGTGCGCGGTGCCGGCCGGTACGAAAATCGCGTCGCCTTCGCGCATAGGAACATGATCGAGGCACGCTTCCGCCGTCCCATCCGCAATGGCGCGCTGAAAACCATCTCGCGTGACGTCCGGTTTCAGGCCAACCATCACTTCGGCGCCAGGACGGGCGCGAAGCGCGTACCACATCTCGGTCTTGCCGCGCCCGCCCGCGGCCAGTTCGTGCCGCGCAGCATAGGCATCGTCGGGATGCACCTGCACGGAAAGTTTTTCTTCCGTAAAGATGAATTTCACGAGCAAGGGGAAAGTGGCGTCCCGAGCGGCCGCCGTTCCCGACCACTCGGGCGGCATCGCGGGCCATTCCTCTGCGAGAGTCTTGCCCGCGAACGGGCCGGTGGCGAAGCGGGATTCGTTGCCGGTCATCCAGGCCTCGCCGATCGGCTCGGCGAGCGCGGACATTTCAGGAAATAGCGGCGCGAGCGAACGCGCGCCCCAGGGACGCGGGCTGAAGGTTGGCTCCAGCCGCGCGGGGCATAGGGCGACGCGTTCTCGACTCACGCGCGATCACTTGGTGTGGCTGAAAAAGCGGTTGAGCCGGCGCAGGCCCTCGTCGATGCGCTCCATCGAAGTGGCATACGACAGCCGCAGATAGCCCGGCGCGCCGAATGCCTCGCCGGGAACCACGGCCACCTGCTCGCGGTCCAGAAGCTGCTTCGCGGCGGCGGTGTCGTCGGGCATTTCCTTGCTGAAGTGCGCCGAAATATTGGGGAACACGTAAAACGCGCCGGACGGTGCGTTGCACGTGATGCCGGGAATAGCACGGAGCCCCGCCACGATGCGCTCGCGGCGCTTCGCATACTCGGCCAGCATCACCGGAACGGAATCCATCGGCCCGCGCATCGCTTCGATCGCGGCGTACTGCGCGATCGACGTGGGATTCGACGTGGACTGGCTCTGCAGCTTGGTCATCGCCGCGATCAGCGGCTGCGGGGCGAGCGTGTAGCCGATGCGCCAGCCGGTCATCGCGAACGTCTTCGACATCGAGCCGATCGTGATCAGCCCGGGCTTTGAATTCGGCACGCTGGCGATCGAATAGGGATTCGCGTCGCCGTAGGTGAAGTGCGAATAGCACTCGTCGGACATGAGCCAGACGCCCTTGCGCTGGCACAGCTCCAGGATCTTCTGGAACTCGTCCTCCGGAATCACCGCGCCCGAAGGATTGCTCGGCGAATTGACGATCACCATCCGCGTCCGCGGCGTGAGCAGCTTTTCCAATTCCGACGCGCGCACCAGGAAGTTTTCCTCGCCGCGCGTGTGCAGGACCACCGGCGTGCCGCCTGCGTACTTCACAATGTCCGGATACGTGACCCAATAGGGCGCGGGAATCACCACTTCATCGGCCGCATTGATCAGCGAGCACACGGCATTGAAGATGGCGTGCTTGCCGCCAACGGAAACCAAGCACTCCGCCGGTTGGTAGGACGACCCAAGCTCGCGCGCGTGCCAATCGCAAATCGCCTGGCGCAGCGCGGCAAGCCCCGGTACCGGCGTGTACTTCGTGCGGTTTTCTTCGATGGCTTTCACGCCCGCGCGCTTGATGTGTTCGGGTGTGAAAAAGTCCGGCTCTCCGGGACCGAAGTCGGCGACGTCTACACCCTTGGCCTTGAGCTGGTCCGCCGCCGCCAGCACCACCATGGTGGGCGAGGGGCTGATACGGTTCACGCGATCCGAAAGCTGAAATTCGGCAGTCTTCAATCCCGCAGCTGGTTCCATTCCGTGTTTCCTGTTCCCTTTGCGCTTTGATAACTCGCCGATCCTGTTGGATGGCTGTACATCGATTGTAACGGCCCGGTGAGAGGGGTCAATATCCAATTTGCGCTGCGGCAAACCAATTTGGTCTTCCGACTTTTAGCCGAACTTCGCGCGCAGGCGATCTTCCACGACGGCAGGCACGAGGCCCTTCGGAAGGCCGCTGAGCCGCGCGAGTTCCTTTACCAAACGGGAGCTCAAATAGCTGTAGGCTTCGCCAGGCAGCATGAAGACGGTCTCGATCTGCGGCTCGATCTTGCGGTTCATCATGGCCATCTGTAACTCGTACTCGTAATCGGAGACGGCGCGGATGCCGCGAACTACCACGCTGGTGCTGCGGGCGCGAGCGTAGTCCATCAGCAGCCCGTCGAACACGTCGACTTCGACATTTTTCCAGTCGAACGTGACCGCCTCCAGCATCTCGACGCGCTCTTGAATCGCGAAGAGCGGGTCCTTGTCGAGATTGCGCGTGACGGCAACGATGAGCTTGTCGAAAAGCTTTGCACCGCGGGCGATCAGATCGAGATGTCCATTGGTAACCGGATCGAACGAACCGGGATAGATGGCGATCACGGATTTGGGTTTTTCGAGCACCATTTTAAATGGGATTTTACCCCAGATTTGCTGGTCCCCTCGGCCATTTCTGGACCGAGTTGCGGCAGATGCAAGGCGAACGGCAGTCGCTTCGCCTGGGACGCCAAGGCATGATAGTTTTGAGCGCGAGGAGGAGTGTGCAGAAAGCCGAAAACTCAATGCAAGAGCTGCAGCGCGAAATTATCGCCTGCCGAAAATGCCCGCGGCTGGTCCGCTATCGCGAAACCGTCGCGCGGGAAAAACGTGCGGCGTTCCGAGATTGGGAATATTGGGGCAGACCGGTTCCGGGCTTCGGCGATCCTCATGCGCAGCTGCTGATCTTAGGGCTCGCGCCCGCGGCCCACGGCGCGAATCGCACCGGACGCATGTTCACCGGCGACCGCTCCGGAGATTTTCTCTACCAAGCGCTGCACCGCGCCGGATTCGCAAACCAGCCCACCTCCGGGAATCGCGACGACAGCCTGCAATTGCGAAACGCCTACATCACGGCAGCGCTGCGCTGCGCGCCTCCGGCCAATAAGCCTCTGCCGCAAGAACTCGCGAATTGCCGCCCCTATTTTGAGCGGGAGCTCGAACTTCTGCGGCCGCGCGCCGTGCTGGCTCTGGGCGCAATCGCCATGCGCACCTACCTCGGCTATCTGAAAGACCGTGGCGCAATCGCTAGCCTGTCGGCGTTTCCCTTCCGCCACGGCGCCCGTTACGACCTAGGCAAAGATTTGCCCAAGTTGTTCGCGTCCTACCACCCCAGCCAGCAAAACACCTTCACCGGAAAACTTACCGAGAAAATGTTGGAAGACGTCCTCGCCGACATTCGCAAGTTCCTCGCCGCCCTAGAAGACTGACGGCCTTTCCGCAACACCTGCGTCGATCTTCCCGGACTAAATCACGCCCGCAGCAGCCCTATTCTCACGCTCCGCGGCAGGAGCTGTCCGTTTCACATGGAACAATGCTTGTGACGAACATCACTTCCCCCTGTGACTGCCGACACCGAGGCCGAAGAACCACCGAGCCTATCCTCGTCTCGAACTGAATGACCAGTCAGTTGGAACTTCAGTCCGAATCGAGGATCGGCCGATGGCCAAAAGCCCGCGCGCGCCAAACGCTCCACGCCCGGTTCGCACGCGGGCCGAAGAAAAAGCCCCGCGGCAACGGCAAATCCTGGCGGCCGCATTCGAGGAATTCGCCGCCAACGGTTACGCCGGCGCGCGGCTCGACAGCGTCGCTCGCCGTGCGAACATCGCCAAAGGCACCATTTACCTCTATTTCCCCAGCAAGAGCCGCTTATTTCAGGCGGTGGTGCGCAGCCTAATCCGTCCCGTGCCAGAAAATTTTGAATCTCTCGCCGCGGCTTCGTCCGCGCCCGCGTCGCAGCTGCTCGCCGAGCTGATTTCGCGGCAGTACTCGGAAGTGGTCGGCAACCGCAAGGCGCGCGAGATCGTGCGCCTGCTGATCGCCGAAAGCGGCAAATTCCCACAGCTTTCCGAGCTCTACCAGCGCGAAGTGATCGATCCGGGCATGCGCGCGATCCGTCTTGTGCTCGAAAAAGGGCTCGCTTCCGGCGAATTTGGCGCGACGAAAGCGGAGGGATTCCCTCAGATGATTGCGGCGCCGGCGTTGCTCGCGGCGGTCTGGATCCTGATTTTTGGCGATCGCGTCGCTCTGAATCTCGATGCGTACCGCGAAGCCCACGTCGAATTCGTCACCGCCGCGCTGCGCGGCGAGGGCGGTTCCGTTCCGGCAGATAAATCAGTCACCAGCGAACAACCGGGAGGGCCACAGGCATGAGCCGCACGCGAACCACGATCATGATCGCCATTCTGGCCGCCGCGGCCTGCGCGGCAAGCGCGTCCGCACAACAAGCTCCTCGGCAGCTTACGCTCAACCAGGCCGTCCAGCTGGCGCTGAAAAACAACTTGAGCGTGCGAGTCGCCGGCACCCAGGTGCAGGAAGCTGGCGGTACGCGCGAAAGAGCCCGCGCGGCGCTGCTGCCGCGCCTGAACGGCAATGTCCTGGCGAATCTGGAAAACCGAAACCTGGCGGTGATGGGCGTTTCTCTGCCGGGAATTCCGACGGTCGTTGGGCCGTTCACCTACTACGACTTCGGCATAGCAGGCAGCCAAGCCATCATCAATTTGCAGGCCTACCACAGCTGGAAAGCCAGCCAGCAGCAGCAAGATGCCGCAAAGCTCGATTATCAGGATGCGCGCGACCTGGTGATTCGCCAGACCGCCGGCCTTTACCTCGCCTCCGAATCCACGCTCGCCGAGGTGCAGGCTACCGAATCGCGCGTGACCACTTCCGAGGCTCTCGAAAAGCTGGCGCGCGATCAGCACAACCAAGGGCTAGCCACGGGCGTCGATGTGGTTCGTGCGCAGGTGCAGCTCGCGCGCGACCAGCAAACGCTCCTCGCCGCGCAAAATTCGTATCAGACGTCGCTTCTCGCCCTGGCGCGTTTCCTCGGCTTGCCTCCCGGCACGCCGCTGGAGCTCGCCGGGCGGCTCGAATTCCACCGCGTTGAATTGCCGAACCTCAACCAGGCCATCCAGGCGGCCCTGCTGGCCCGTCCTGATTACCGCTCGCTGCTTTCGCAGCGAGCCGCCCTCGTCCAGCAGCAGAAAGCCTCGCACGCGCGCTACTACCCCACTCTTTCGCTCACCGGCGACTACGGCGCCCTGGGCCGGAATTTCGGCAGCATGCCGGGAATCGGCGAAATTCAAGCCACCGTCTCGGTCACGCTTTTCGACCGCGACCGCAACGGCGAGCAGAAGCAACTCGCCAGTCGCGTGCAGCGGCTGGACGACCAGCTCGCGGATTTGGCGCGCGGAATCGACGAAGATGTCCGCAAAGCCGAACTCGACATCCAGACCACCGCCCAGCAAGTCACCGTCGCCGAAGCCGGCCTGGCGCTGGCCGAACGCGAGCTGCAACTGGCCGAGGACCGATTCCGCAACGGCGTGACCGACAACATCGAAGTCATCACCGCGCAGACCGCCTTGGACGCGGCGCAAGACGACCGCATCGCCGCTCTCGCGCAACATGCCGACGCGCTCGCCGCTCTCGTCCGCGCGCTCGGCGCCACCGAGCAAAACTACCAGAAATACCTCGGCGAATCGGTGAGTCCGCAACCGAGCAGTGCCACAGCCCCAGGTGAAGAGCAATGAAGCGAAAACGCCTCGTTCTGATTGTCACAGTGATGGCCATAGCGGCAATTGCCGCCAGCCATTTCTACCCGCAGTGGCTCGGGAAAAAACCCGCGCAGAATGTGTTGAAGCTTTCCGGAAACATCGAAGCGCACGAAAGCCTGGTTGGCTTCAAAGTCACCGGACGAATCATTGATCTGCCGGTGGACGAGGGCATCACGGTAAAAACCGGAGACCTGCTCGCGCGGCTCGATAGCGCCGACTACCGCCAGCAAGTCGATATCGACGAAGCCACCAAGCTCGTGCGCAGCCGGCAACTCGCTCTGGGCCTGGCCGGAAGCCGCGTGCAAGATATCGAAGCCGCCCGGCAATCGGTGATCGACGCGCAAGCCGATCTGGAGCAAAGGAAAAAAGATTACGCCCGCTACGAGGCGCTCTACAAAAAAGACGAAATCGCCCAGCAAATCCGCGACAACGCAGCTACCGCGGTCACCCGCGCCGAAACCGCCTTGCGGCGCGCCAAGGAAATTTACAGCGAGCTCGTCGAAGGCACGCGCAAGGAGCAGTTGGCCGTCGATCGCTCGATGGTCCGCCAAGCGCAGCAAGAGCTGGACCTGGCCCGCATCCGGCTGGGCTACACCGTGCTGCGCGCGCCCTTCAGCGGCGTGATTTTGGTGCGCGAGGCCGAACTCGGCGAGGTGGTTTCACCGGGAACACCCGTCGTCACGCTCGCCGATCTGGACCACATCTGGCTGCGCGTCTATATTCCCGAGACGCAGCTCGGCAAAATCCGTTGGGGCCAACCCGTCGAGATCCGAACCGACAGCTACCCGAACAAAATCTATCACGGGCGCGTCGCTGTAATTTCCTCCCAAGCCGAATTCACGCCCAAGAGCGTGCAGACCCAACAGGAGCGCGTCACGCTGGTCTACGAAGTGCGCATCGACGTCGAAAATCCCAACCAGGAATTGAAGCCCGGGATGCCCGCGGACGCCTACATCGAATTGCAGCAGCCGGTACAGCGATGAGTTCCGCAGCTATTGTCGTTTCCGATCTCGGAAAAACCTTCGGCTCGACGCAGGCCGTCGATCGTCTCTCTTTCGACGTGCAGCCGGGCGAAATCTTCGGACTCGTAGGTCCTGACGGCGCCGGGAAAACCACCACGCTTCGCATGCTTGCCGGAGTTCTTTCGCCGGATGCGGGCGGCGCCACCGTAGCCGGCCACGACGTGGTCCGCGATCCCGAAGGCGCCAAGCACGATTTGAGCTACATGCCCCAGCGCTTCGGCCTGTACGAAGACCTCACGGTTGACGAAAACATCCGCTTCTATGCCGATCTGTTTGGCGTGGCGCGCAAGCGCCGCGACGAACACGCCGCCGATCTTTTGGCCGCCGCGGGCCTCGCCGAATTTCGCAAGCGGCTGGCGGGAAACCTTTCCGGCGGAATGAAGCAAAAGCTCGGTCTCGTCTGCGCGCTGATTCACACGCCCCGCGTGATCCTGCTCGATGAGCCCACCAACGGGGTCGATCCGGTTTCGCGCCGCGACTTCTGGCGCATCCTCTACTCTCTGCTCGCCGGCGGCGTGGCCATTCTGAATTCCACTTCCTATTTGGACGAAGCCGAGCGCTGCCATCGCGTGGGACTGCTCTATCGCGGCCGCATGCTCTTCTGCGATCGCCCCGACGAACTCAAGAAGCGGTTTCCCGGCGGCGTGTTGGTGATTCGTACCGACGAGCCCGTGCTTCTGCGCGACGCACTTTCTTCCAGTCCTGCCGTTCGCCACGTTCTCCTCTTCGGCGATCGCATCCACGTGTTCGTCGACGATGTCCAGCGGCGTCTGCCGGAGCTTCGCGCCTCGCTCGACGCCCAGCACGTCGCCTACGCTTCCATCGACCAGATCACGCCAAGCATCGAGGATCTCTTCGTCTCCGCCGTCGAAAACCAAACGGCCGCTCGGCCTCCGGTGCAGCCGTCATGAACCACAACGCGCCATCGGTCGAAGTGGATCATCTCGTCAAGCGTTTCGGTGCGTTCATCGCGGTCAACAACGTCACCTTCCAGGCGCGCCGCGGCGAAATTTTCGGTTTCCTCGGCCCCAACGGCTCCGGCAAGTCCACCACCATTCGCATCCTGTGCGGATTGCTTGAGCCGTCCTCAGGCCGCGCGCTGGTGGCCGGAATTGACGTCGCCAGAAATCCCGAAGGCGTCCGCCAGCAGATCGGCTACATGTCGCAGAAGTTTTCGCTCTATGACGATCTGCGCGTCGCCGAAAACCTGCGCTTTTTCGGCGGCATGTATAGCGTCCCGACGAAGGAAATGCCGCAGCGCATTGCCTGGGCGCTCGAAATGGCCGGACTGAAGGGCCGCGAAAACGCGTTGACCGGCCCTCTTCCCGTCGGCTGGAAACAGCGCCTGGCCCTCGGCTGCGCCGTGCTGCACCGCCCGCCGATCGTCTTCCTCGACGAGCCTACCTCCGGAGTCGATCCCGTCTCGCGTCGCGAATTTTGGGACTTGATCCGCGGCATGGTGCGCGAGGGCGTCACCGTCTTCGTCACCACGCATTACATGGACGAAGCCGAATACTGCGACCGCCTCGTCCTGCTCGATCGTGGGAGCATCGTGGCCATGGGCACGCCCGCCGAACTGAAAGCCACCAGAATGAAGGGCCAGCTCTTGCTGATCGAATGCGAGCCGCTCGGCCGCGCGCTTGATCTTCTCACTGCCGCGCCCGGCGTGCTGGACGCCGCCGTGTTCGGCAGAAGTATCCACGCCGTGGTCGCGGACGCGGCCGCCGCAGTGCCGGCGATCCGCGATTTGCTCGCATCTCAGCAGGTTCAACTAACGCGCATCGAGCCGATCCCAGCCAGCCTCGAAGATGTCTTCGTCTCGCTAACCTCCGAGCGCAGCCGAACGGAGGCCGCATGAGCTGGCGCCGCATCCTGGCCATGATGCGCAAGGAAGTGATTCAGATCCGGCGCGACCGGTCGAGCCTGCTGATCATCCTGGTCATGCCCTTGGTGCAGCTTTTCATCTTCGGTTACGCGGTGAATCTCGATATCAAACACGTGCCGCTCTGCGTGTACGACCAGGACGGAACGCAGACGAGCCAGGACCTGCTCAAGCGTTTTCAGGCCACGGATTATTTCAACATCGTTCGCGTGGCGGACAATTATCGCGACGTCGTTTACAACATCAATCAAGGCGTCTGCACGGTAGCGGTGGTCGTACCGCCTCGGTTTTCCGAAGACGCTCCGCTCGAGCGGCCACGCTAAAGTGCAGGCGCTTCTCGACGCCAGCGACAACAACAGCGCCAGTATTGGCATGGGTTACGCGCAAGCCATCGTGCAGAACTATTCCTCGGCAGTGCAAGTTCGCTGGCTCCAGCGGCGCGGCCTGATGTTGGGACCTCCGACCGTAACCTTCCAGCCCCGGACCTGGTTCAACGAAAATTTGAAAAGCAGCGACGATTTCGTGCCGGGCGTGGTGGCGCTGGTGATGGCCGTGATCGGCGCGTTCCTCACGTCGCTGACCATCGCCCGGGAATGGGAGCGCGGCACCATGGAGCAGCTCATCTCCACGCCCGTGGGCAAGCTGGAAATCCAGATCGGGAAGCTGGTTCCGTACTTCGTCATCGGCATCGCCGACACGGCGATCTGCGCCGGCGCGGCCGTGTGGTGGTTCGGCGTGCCCTTCCGCGGAAGCTGGATTGTGATGCTCGGCGGCTCGGTATTGTTCCTGATCACGGTCCTCTCGCTAGGCTACTTCATTTCCGTGGTCGGGAAATCGCAGTTGACCGCCAGCCAGATTGCGTTGTTGGCTACGTTCCTGCCGGCCTTTCTATTGTCCGGCTTCATCTTTCCGATCGATCAAATGCCGCTCATCGTACGGTGGATCACGCGCCTCCTGCCGGCCCGCTATTACGTTTCGATTCTGCGCAACGTCTTTCTGAAAGGCGCGCCCGTGGACACGATGGCGGGCCAGCTTGCCGCGCTGGCCGTTATCGCTGTGGCGGTGACCGCGCTTTCCACGCGCACGTTTCACAAGAGGCTCCAATGAGACTGCGGCGCGCACTCGCGCGGATCGGCCAGATGCTGCGGAAGGAGTTCATCCAAACACTGCGCGATCCCCACACCCGTCTTGTATTAATCGTACCTCCCATAATCCAGATGGTGATCTTCGGGTACGCAGCCACTCTGGAAGTGAGGCATGTTCCCCTGGCGGTGCTCGATCTGGATCACACACAGGAGAGTCGCGACCTGATTTCCCGCTTTTCCGCCAGCCAGTACTTCGAGCTGAAGGAAGAAGCCTCACATCCGGATCAAATCAGCCGGGGTATCGAACGCGGAGACTTTCTGATGGCCTTGCGCATCAATTCGGGTTTCGCGCAGCGGCTTCGCAATGGCCAGGGAGCCGTGGTGCAGGTGATCGTGGATGCCTCGAACTCCAACACCGCGCTCGTCGGACTCGGTTATCTCAATCAGATCGGCGCGCGGTTTGCCCAGGAATATGAGGCGGACCGGATGGAACGGACGCGCGCCGCAACTGGCTTCCTTCTTCCGCAGAGTGCAGTTCGCAAGCCCGGCCGTGGTTCAACGAGAATCTCAACAGTCAGTGGTATTTTGTGCCGGGCGTAATCGGAAACCTGATGCTCATCATGGTGATGACGCTGACGGCCTTCGCCGTCGTGCGGGAGCGCGAGATCGGCACGCTCGAACAAATCATGGTCACGCCCATCCGCCGCTGGGAATTCATCGTCGGGCAAAACCGTCCCGTTTTTCCTGATCGGCTGCTTCGACACAGCCCTGCTGGCACTAATCGGCTCTTTTTGGTTCGGCGTGCCATTTCGAGGACACGTGACCGTGCTGATGTTGGGTGCCATGACTTTCCTGCTGGCGCTCTCGGTCTCGGGCTGCTGATTTCGACCATTTCGCCACGCAGCAACAGGCCATGGTCAGTAGCATTTTTCTTTATTTTGCCTGCCGTCACGCTTTCGGGATTCGGCACTCCGATCAGCAGCATGCCGCACTTGTTTCAGGAGATCAGCTACTTCAATCCCCTCACCCACGTGATTTTGATTCTGCGCAGCGTCTATCTGAAGGGTGTCGGCCTGGAAGTTCTGTGGCCCAACGTTCTCTACCTCGCCGGATTTTCTCTGCTGATGTTCGCAGTCGCCGTCCTGCGCTTCCGCAAATCTCTCGACTAACTCCGCGTCGCTTCGGTTCGTAGCGCTTCAGCGGAGCCAGCCGCACTTCCGTTTGCACGGTTGCGGCGCGCAACGCCTTCGCGCAGAGCTAGAATCCCGCCGCGTTTGGATGTACCCTTGGCCGATTTTCGGGTCTCAAGCCTGAAAGAACCGCGCCGTCTGCATGTGCGATGGAGAGAATACAAGGATGAAAAGTTCCTTCTACGGCTGGAAGCTTCTGCTCGTCTTCTGGGCCGTGATCGTCTTGAATTTCGCCTTTCCCACCTTCGGCACGAGCGTGGTGAACACCTATATGGCCGGCGCCATGCATCTCGACCGCAAGGAACTCGGCCTCGTCTATTCGGTCTTCACTCTGATGGCCGGCCTGCCCGGTCCGATCGTCGGTTTCTCCATCAACCGCTTCGGCATCCGCCGCACCATGTTGACGGGAATCCTGCTCGTCGCCTTCGGAGACTTGCTGATGGCCGGCGCGGTCCACACGGCTTTTCAGGCCATTCTCGTTCTCGGACTCGCGGTCGGTTTCGGAGCCGCTCTCTCCGGAACGATCGCCCCGCAGGTCGGCGTGGCCCGCTGGTTCCACGCCAAGCGCGGCCGCGCCATGTCGCTATTGTTCACTTCCGCCGGCATCGGCGGCTTCCTCGCCGTTCCTTTGCTCAATCGCGTCATCTCCGCATCGGGGGGCAACTGGCGCGCGGCCTGGTGGTGCATGGCAGCGATGTCGCTGTGCGCCGCGGTTCTTGCCGGATTCTTCATCCGCGAATCTCCTGCCCAGCTTGGGCAGGAACCCGATGGCGGCGCGGCCCCTGGCGCGACACCGGCCGCCGCCCCCGGCGCGCCCGCCCCAAAACCAGCTCGCTCCGTCTTCAAGACCAGCGAAGATTGGTCTCTCGCCGAGACTCTTCGCTCTCCCGTCCTGTGGCTCCTGGTCATCACCTATCTCGGCTTTTTCATGGGCTTCTTTATTTTCGTGGCCCATGGCATCGTCCACCTCGAAGATCTCGGCCACAGTCCGGCTGCCGCCGCGCGTTCGCTCGCCATTATGATGTTGTCGTCGGTGATAGGACAGTTCGCCGTCGCCGCGCTGGGCGACCGCATCGAGATGCGCTACATCTTCGCCGTTGCCGTCGCGCTGTTTGGCGTCGGCATCGCTCTGGCCACGCACGCCACCGGAGCGTTCGCCCTCTACCCCTACGCCCTCTGCATGGGCAGCGGATTCGGTGCAGCGTACACCTGCCTGATGACGTTGCAGAGCAACTATTTCGGCTCCAAGGTGTATCCGCTTCTGCTCGGCATCACCACCCCGGTCGGAACGATCCTGGGCTCCGTCGGCCCGGTCATCGCCGGCTGGTTCTACGATACCTACGGCAGCTACACGCGCATTTTCTACCTCGTCGCCGCAGTCTGCTTCGCCAGCGCCGTTCTGCTGCCGTTCGCCAAGCCGCCCGTCCGCCGCGCCGCCGTTAAAGACGCCCCGCGCGCGGCCCAGACAGTCTAAACTCGGGCCCTCCCTGCTAGAAGTGGAAGCCGATCTGCGCCGTAACCGTCCGTGGCGTCACGTAGTGCGTGCCGCTGAACGTTGAAAGGAAGTTGTAAAGCGCGTACTTGTTCGTCAGATTGATCACGGTCAGCCGCGCGCTCCACCGGTAGCGGTCGCTATGGAACAAATTGTCGTCTCCGATCGCCAGATCGAACAGGTTTCGCGAAGCCACCCGCGGCGGATTCTTGTCGTCGTTCTCCGCGCCCGGCGCCGGCACGCTGAGTAGCGTGGCCCCGAACTCCGATGCGGGGCACGTGAACGGCAGCGGCGTGGTCGGCGTCGCATGCACGCCGTTGCACGTGAAGCCCGCCTGAAATTCCTGATCCGCGCTGAACGGAATTCCGTTCGGATCGGTCATCATCACCGCCGGCTGCCCGCCCAGCGCGATCGACTGCGGGCAGTTGTTCGTCGCGCCGATTCCGTAGCACGGGCTTGCTCCCGCCACCAGACCGCTGTCGTACCTCCAGTTGAATCCCAGCCACGGCCCGTTGCGCCACGACTGGTATTGCACGTGCGTCGTCTCATTGAACTTTTCGTCGTGGTCGATCCGGAACGGCACGATGCCTGTTCCCGGCGGCGTCGGCACGGTTCCCAAGCCGCCCACCTGTGGCGTGAAAAACCGCGCAGCGATGCTGGAGAAATCCGTGTAGGCCGTCAGCCCGTGAAGGTTCGTCAGGTTAATCCGCCCGGTGACGCCCGGCGTCTTCGACTTGTACCACTCGATCGGGAAGAAAATCGGCGTGTTGCCGAAATCGCTGAAGTCGTACGCGTTCTTGGTGAAGATCCAATAATATTCGACGCTCAACACCAGGTGCCTCCCGAACGCCTGCTCGATGCCCGCGTCGTAATAATTGCGATACCCGGGGTTTTCGACTGCCGGCACGCACGGCACGATCGCCGCAATCACCGCGTAGTTGCAACCCGTGCTCGAAAGCACCAGGTTTTCGTTGAACGGCGTCTCCAGCGTCCGCGCGTACGAGAATCGCAGCACGGTGCTGGTCCGCTTGATCCGGTACGCCACGCCCAGCCGTGGCTCCGCTTGTTGCGCGTTGCTCAGTCCGTTGTAAAGGTCGCCGCGAATCCCCAAATTGAAATGCCATGGCCCTTTGCTAATCTCGTCCTGGACGTACAGCGCCAGTTCCTTGACGTCTGTATGCCCGCGGAATGGATAGTAGGCCCCCCCGCGCGTCAGGTCGTACGGCAGCAAGACCGGATTGAACAACGGGAACTGTGCCGAATTCGGCGCGTCGGGATTTGACGCCACGTTCGGCTCGTATCCGCTTCCCGCGCACTGCGAAGGGTCGGTCAGGCCCTGCACCGCGACGAACGGAATGTAAGCGCTGGTTGTCGGATTCGTATTGGGCGTGATGCACGGCGCGTTCAGCGTCGGATCGACGATTCCCATGTTGTCGTTTTCGGTCAGGAACGTCTGCATGTAATTCACGCCCGCTTTCACGTTGTTGATTCCCTTCACCCACGTGATGCTCGCCCGCGCTCCCGCATTGGTCAGGAAGCGCAGTTGCTGCAGCGATTCCCTTTGCAGCGTTTGCGGCCCCAGGTCCGCAAACGGATTGGCGCTCGGATAATAGTTGTACTGGTCGTGCCGCACCCACACGCCGCCGGTCAGCACCGCATCCGTCCCGATCAAGTGCGTCCAGTTCGGGCTGATGTTGAACGTCCGTATCTGCGAGCGTTGGTCCGTGGGCCCCACTGGCTGCCCGCAATAGGAAAGCAGGCAGCCGCTCGCCACGCTGGGAGCCAGGCCCCCGTTGTTCACCACCTCGCCGTTCCACGGCAGCACCAGCTGCGCGTCGTAGGAATTCGGAACCTGAAACCACGAACGTGTGTAGCCCATGTCCAGGTGCGCGGAATCAGCGCTTGAAAATTGGTAGTCGAGCCGGTCGAAGAAGTTTTCTTCGTTGCCCTTATCGTGCATCACCGCGAATTCCGGCGGATCGAGAAACCGCCCGGTGTTCAAGCCATTCACAGCCAGAAAATTCCCCCAGTTCTGTCCGCCGTAACTGATGTTGAAGTCGCCCTTGCTTGTCCCGAACGTGCCGTAATCCACGCTCGCGCTTCCGTGCGGGGTGGCCATTCCTTGCCCCGATCGCGTCGTCACGTCGATCACCAGCGAGGTTTTGTCGCCGTATTCCGCTGGCGGCGCTCCTTCAATCACCTGCAACGATTGCACCGCATCGGTGGGAATCTGGTTGGAGAAAACCTTGCTCTGCTGGTCGGTGATGGGCTGCCCATCCAGCGAGAATGAGTTCTCCGCGTGATCGCCCAAACCGTGAAAGAGCCCGTTCGAATCCGCCGAAACTCCCGGCGTCGCTTCCGTCACGAGCGAGCTTAAAGACGACGACGTACTCTCCAGCGGCAGCTTCTGAAACAGTTGCCGCGAAATGTCCGTATGCGCTACCGGCGTGTTTTCGATCAAATCCCCGCCGCTTTCGACCGTGACCGTCGTGCTCGCACCCGCCAGCTCCAGCGGAATCGTTACGTTCACCGGCAGCGTCGAGCGCACCTCCACGTCCTGCGCCTTCGACGCAAAGCCTTTTGCCGCAATCACCATGTGGTAAGGATTGAAAGGCACGTTCGAAAACGCGAATTTCCCCGTGCCGTCCGTCGTCGCGCTGGCCCGGTACCCGCTGACCGGATTGTGAATCGTTACCTTCGCTCCGGGAATCGCCGCGCCGGTCGGATCGGTCACCGTGCCCGCAATTGTTCCCGAATTGCCCATCTGCGCCAGCACAGCCGTCCCGAACCCAAGAAAAAACACTACGAGTATCAACACACCTGCCAATACACGTCGGAATTTCATATTTTTCTCCCCAGGAAATGCGCGCCATGCTGCGCCTAGGGAACCTCTGAACAAGGGTTGATCTGCGCGAGGGGATGGCGGCGAGTGGAATTTAAAGGCCATGGGAAGCTCTGAGCGAGGCCGTTTGGCTTTCGAACCAGCCTGCCAAGGCGATTCGGAAGCGCTGGAAGACACTACCGCAGCATCGCACACCGCAATTGCTTGCGCACCAGGAAGAGGTTCACCAGAGCGCAGGTCGTGAACAGCCGGTTAGCGTTTTTCCGCAGTCCTCGGTAGCGCACCTTCGTAAAACCAAACTTCAGCTTCATCACCGCGAACACGTGCTCGACCTTCGACCGCACCCGTGACTTCGTCCGGTTCTTCGCCCGCTCCACTTCATCGATGCGGTTCTTGTAACGATACCGCTTCTGCGTGCAGTCCCGCGCCTGCGGCGCTCGCTGATGAATCGCCTCGCTCTGCCCGCGATACGCCTGATCGCCCCACACGCATTCTTCTTCGCCGTGCAACAGGTGCGGCAGCATGCGGCTGTCGGCCACGTTAGCCGCCGTCGCCACCACCGAATGAATCAGCTTCCTGTGGCTGTCCACTCCCACGTGCGCCTTCATCCCGAAATACCACTGCTTCCCCTTGCGCGTCTGGTGCATCTCCGCGTCCCGCTCGCCCCGTGCATTCTTCGTCGAACTCGGCGCGCTGATGATCGTCGCGTCCACAATCGTCCCGCGGCTGATGCGCATCCCCTTCTGGTGCAAATGCCCGTTCACTCGTTCGAAAATGCGTGCGCCGCAATCGTTCCGCTCCAGCACATGGCGGAACTTGCACACCGTCGTCTCGTCCGGCACCGGCTCGTTGCCCAGGTCGATGCCCGCAAACTGGCGCATCACCGCCGAGTCGTACAGCGCCTCCTCCACCGCCGGGTCCGACAGGTTGAACCACTGCTGCAAAAAATAAATCCGCAGCATCCGCTCCACTCCCACCGGCGGCCGCCCGTTGCCCGCCTTCGGATACACCGGCTCGATCAGCGCGCACAACTCCGCCCACGGCACCACCTGCTCCATCTCCTCCAGAAAAGCCGCGCGCCGCGTCTTCTTGCTGTACCGCTCGAATCCGTTCGCCATCGCCAGTGTCCTCTGCTTCATGTTTTCCTGATTCCTCCGCTTGCTCCGCACACTGTACCCATAACGCAGGAAAAATCAGAGGACTTATTCAGAGGTTCCCTAGACAGCCGTAGCGAATGGAATGGGAATACGAACGTGCGCCGTCATTCCGACAGCGAACGCTGGGAGATCATTTTGTTTTGAAATTCGAACTTAGGCGGGAGGTGCGCGGGGAATCCGGTGCGTGCAAACTCGTGCGAAGGCAACGGCCGGAGCTTCTGCTGCGACGAATCGCTGTACAGCCGTGGCCCGCTGGTCCACCAGCAGGGCCAGCGGCTGCGGCATGGCCGTATGCCCGGCGTGGCACGCCTGGCAAATCTGGTCGCCGTAGGCTCCCTTCCAGTGCGCGGCCACGTGCAGGCCCAGCGCAAACACGGCGAGCATCAGCACGATTGCTACAAGTGCTTTTCGCCGCTTGGACATGCCGTTCGGCAGCATCAGGATATCGTAGCCCCACCCTTTCGCCTCCACAATCCCGAATTCCGCCGCAGGCCTCAAATTTGCTATCTGGTGGCCTCTGTCCACAGCCATGCCAGCCAGAGTCCAGTTCCCAGCGCCTGCACTTCAACTGTACTTCCGGCCAGTAGCCTCCATCCCCAAACTCTGTTAGCGTCAGTCCGGGACGATGTGCGCTTGCAGAAAATTCGTCGCAGAGCGGCCCGGTGCGGGAGCAAGGCCGTGGTCCGCCTACGATAAGGCCGGCGTATTGAGCGACGCCCTCACCCTGCCCTCTAGCCGCTCGCCACGATTCAATAGCCGCTGCCCCTCTCTACCCGGAACATCCCGGCACACCAATTCAAGGCGAATTGCCTGCTGCAAGGCGCAGGATTGCGGGCGTGGTTCGACGGTGTCGAGGAGGGCGAAAACGACCGGGCGGTGTTCGCCCTGCCGCGTCTCACGCGAGGAACATCACGCGCGAACGGTCAGAACGGGGCAGGGCGCGTGGGCGACCACCTTATGTGCCGTGGCTCGGTCGATGTGCGTGGCCGCAACCAGGTGTCCGGCGGCGCCGCGAACGCCCAGAATGATCACGCAAGCGCTGCGCTTCCCCGCCGCCCCAAGAATGGCATCCGCGGGTCGGCCGAATTCCACAGCGTAATCCGGCGGATTTGGCAGATCCAGGTCCTTCGGCAGCATTTCGTGAAGTTCGTGGAACGCCTCCGCCACCGAAAGTTCGCGCTTGCCGCCGTTGCCCTCGCCCAGTTCACGGCGCTTTGGCAGCGCGTGCAGCAGCAGCAGCCGGGCTGCGTTTTCCTTCGCCAGTGCGATGGCAAAAGGCAGTGCGGCGGCCGAGACCGGAGAGAAATCCGTGGCGAAGAGAATGCGATCCAGCACCCCGTCCTTCGCGGCGCCGACTTTGACGCCCGGGCCGACGGTCATGACCGGGACCGGCGAGCGCCGGAAAATTTCCTCAGCAGACGATCCCAGCAGCAGCCTTTCGGCGCCGGTGCGCCCGTGCGTTCCCACCACCACCAGGTCGATCCCCTGCTCTGCCACGGCCCGCTCGAACGCCGGCCACAAATCCAGCGCGTGCGCGATGGTCGTGTCGTGAGGCACGCCGGTAAGATTGGCTTCCACCCGCTTCATCTCCGCTTCGGCGATCTCCCGGTCGGCCTTCAGCGACTCGGGATACGACTCGAGCGGGGTGGTCAGCACGTGCAGGGCGTGCACAGTGGACCCGTGGGAGCGCGCGATGCCGAGCGCGAAAGGCAGCGCGGCTTCCGAAGGCCGCGAAAAATCCGTCAAGTAGAGGATTTGCTTCAACTGAACGGTGTTGGGAATAGTCGTCATACTGTTCATAACCCTAACCTCGCTGTTCAGCTTGCAGCACGAGAAGCCGCTGGTGCGGTGATAAAGATCACTTATTTCCGTGATTCGAGTCACCATGGGGGGCGTGGCAGCAATCCCGAGGTGCTGGTCTCGCTCCGCAGCGGTCCCGTGCCCCGCTCAGTGCTGCACCGAATGCTGCGGCTCGGATGCCGTGCCCAGGTGCATCTTCGCGAGAATGTCCTCCATCAGGCACCATTTCGTGAATCCCGACTGGAAGAGATTCGCGCCCACAAAAGCGGTGAACCAGTACCAGTAGTGGCTCACCCACGTTCCCAAAGCCAGGGACGCCAGGATAAACGTCCCCGCAATGATGCGGATCAGGTGTTCTCGTTTCATGCTGCACCTCCCGGGATTGCAGTACTGCCGGCCAATTTCGCGGCTGCGCGCTTTTCGCTCAGGTAATAGAGGACCGGTACGGCCATGCGCGACAGCAGCGTCGATGCCACCTCGCCGGCCATCAGCGAAATGGCCAATCCTTGAAAAATGGGGTCGAACAAAATCACGCTCGCGCCGACCACGACGGCCGCGGCAGTTAGCAGCATCGGGCGGAAGCGCACCGCGCCGGCATCGACCACGGCTTCTTCGAGCGACATGCCCTGCTCCCGCCGCAGGCAGATGAAGTCGACCAGAATGATCGAGTTGCGCACGATGATTCCGGCGCCGGCGATGAAGCCGATCATAGACGTCGCGGTGAAGAACGCCCCGAGCATCGCGTGCGCCGGCAGAATGCCGACGAGGGTAAGCGGAATCGGCGCCATGATCACCAGCGGCGTCTTAAAGGATTGGAACCAGCCGACCACGAGCACGTAGATCAGCACCAGGACGGCGGCGAAAGCGAGGCCCAAATCGCGGAATACTTCGTAGGTGATATGCCATTCGCCGTCCCACTTGATGGCCAGCTTGGTGGGATCGGGAGGCTGCTCGGCGGTGTACTGCTCCACGCGGTAGCCTTCGGGAATTTTCAGCGCGGAGATTTTACCGCTCATTTTGCCGATGGCGTAGACCGGGCTTTCCTCCGCACCGGCCACATCACCGATCACATAAACGACCTCGCGCATGTTTTTGCGATAGATGTCGTTGTCGATGTGTTCCTGCTTGACGCGAACGAGTTCGCCCAAAGGCACCATCGAGCCATTTGGAGAGTTGAGAAAAATGCCGCGCAGCGCGTCGGCGCTCGAACGGTCGGCTCGCGCGAGCTGCACGCGAATGGGAACGTCCTCGCGTTCGTCGGGAACGTGCATCAGGCCGACGTTTTCGCCGCCCAGCGCGATCGCCAGCGACTGCGAAACGTCCGCGGCGGAAATCCCGGCGAGCGCGGCTTTATCCTGCTCGACCTGGAAATCGAGCTTGGATTGATTCGCCACCACGAGCCAGTCCACGTCCACGACGCCGGGAGTGGTTGCGAAGATATGCCGCACGCGCCGGGCAAGTTCGATTTGCCGAGTGTAGGTGGGGCCATACACTTCGGCGACGAGCGTAGAAAGAACGGGAGGGCCGGGCGGGACTTCGGCGATCTTCACGCGGGCGCCCCAGCGCTGGGCAATCTGGTCGATCGGGCCGCGCATGGCCTTGGCGATCGCATGGCTTTGGATGCTGCGGTCGGCGTTGGGAAGCAGATTCACCTGGATATCGCCCTGATACGCGCCGTGGCGCAAATAGTAGTGGCGCACCAGGCCATTGAAATTGTAGGGGCTGGACGTGCCTGCATAGACCTGGTAATTGGTGACTTCGCGCTGCGTGTGCAGATACGCGCCGATATTCTGTTCAACCGCAAGCGTGCGCTCGAGCGGCGTCCCCTCCGGCATATCGACGACGACCTGGAACTCGCTCTTATTGTCGAAGGGCAACATTTTGACGCGCACGAGTTTGAAAGCGACCATCGAGCACGCAAGAATCAGCAGCACCACAACGCCGCCGAGAAACGCCCAGCGGAGTGAAGCATTCTGGATTAGCGGCGTCATCAGGCGGCGGTACAGGCGAGTGCTCCAACCTTCCGTTTCTGTTTGCGAGTACTTGCCAGCCCGGTTGTGCAGCAGGCGAACCGCCGCCCAGGGCGAAACGATGAACGCGATGGCCAGAGAGAGAATCATTGCCGCTGAAGCGCCCACCGGAATGGGACGCATGTACGGACCCATGAGACCGCCCACAAAAGCCATCGGCAAAATCGCGGCAATCACGGCGAATGTGGCGAGCATTGTAGGATTGCCGACTTCATTGACGGCTTCGACGGCAACCTGCGCATGCGGGCGGCCTTGGTTCTGGGGCATGCGCAAATGGCGGACGATATTCTCGACCACGACAATCGCGTCGTCGACCAGGATGGCGATCGAGAAAATAAGGGCAAAGAGCGTAACCCGATTGAGCGTGTAGCCGTACATGTAGAAGATGAAGAGAGTGAGAGCCAAGGTCACGGGAATTGCGATCAGGACGACGCCTGATTCGCGCCAACCGAGCGCGAGAGCGACGAGCAACGTAACGGAAAAAGTGGCGATCAGAAGGTGCTCAAGCAACTCGTTGGATTTTTCCTTGGCCGTTTCGCCGTAGTCGCGAGTGACGGTTACCTGCACGCCCTGCGGAATTGTGTACCCACGCAGCGCGTTGATTTTGGCCAACACGTTGCGGGCGACAACCGTTGCGTTCGAACCTTTGCGCTTGGCGACGGCAAGCGTCACACCGGGAAATTCGCCGCCGGGCGCGGAGGTGGAAGCGCCGCCCTCGCCGAAGAAGACGTAGTCGGCCGGTTCCGCGGGGCCGTCGGTCACCTGAGCGACGTCTCCGAGGTAAACGGGCCGGCCGCCCTGCACACCGACGACGATTCGGCGCGCGTCATCGGCCGATTGAATGAAATGGCCGGCCTGAACCGCGAACTCCTGGTTATCGGCGGAGAACGATCCCACATCCGATCGGCTATTGGAGACTTGGAGGGCGCGCGTGATGCCCGCGGGGCTAAGGTGAAAGGACGCGAGCCGCTGCGGATCGAGAGTGACGCGAAGTTCGCGCCGCTGGCCGCCGATCAAAGTGATTTGCGAGACATTGTCCACCTTCTCTACGCTTTGCTCGACTTCCGCGGCGATGCGCCGCAGCGTGAATCCGTCGTAACCTTTGCCCCAAAAAGTGACGGCAAGCATCGGCACGTCGTTGATCGAGCGGACTTTGATGAGAGGCCGCGAAGCTCCCGGGGGAATCAGGTCAAAATTCGAATAGAGCTTGTTGTAGGTGCGTACGACGGCGTCTTCCTGCTTCACGCCCACGTAGTAGCGCACGGTGACCAAGGCCTCGCCGGGCTGGCTGGTCGAGTAGATGTACTCGACGCCGGGAATTTCGTGCAGCAAGCGCTCCATGGGAATGGCCACGCGCTGCTCCACTTCGCGGCTCGACGCGCCGGGCATTCGGACGAAGATATCGAGCATCGGAACGATGATCTGCGGATCTTCCTCGCGCGGCATTTCGAGAATGCTGAAAAATCCAAGCAGCAACGACGCGATGATGATTAGCGGCGTCAGCTTCGAGTCGATGAAGGCGTGCGCTATTTTTCCGGCCAGGCCGCGGTTCACGGATGCCGCTCCCCCCCGCGGGTGGAAACGAGCTGGATTCGCGTGCCGCCCAGATCCCGGTCGCCCGGGTCCAGCACGATTCGATCGCCCGCGCTCAGGCCGGAGAGAATTTCAACCCGGTCGCCGAGCGTCCGGCCCAGCGTGAGCACCCGCCACTGCGCCATGCCGTTCGAATCCACCACATATACGCCGCGCAGCTGGCCGCGCTCCACGACCGCGCTGCTTGCCACGACGATTCCATTATGCGTGCCGCGCTCGAACCACGCGCGGCCGAAGAGCCCGGAACGAATGGCAGGATCGCGCGGCAGCGCGATGCGCGCCCGCACCGTGTGCGTGTCGGGATCGGCGCCCGCTTCGATTTCAGCGACGCGTCCAGCGAAGGATCGGCCCGGAATCGTGTCCAATACCACGCGAGCCTGAGAACCCCTGCGGATGGGCCGGCCGGAATTGGCACCGATGGCATCGGCCGGGATGGTGACTTCCAGCTGGTAGTGGGATGTGTCCTCTACAATAAACAGCGGAGTTCCCGGCATGACCAGCGAGCCGGGATCGATCATCCGGCGAACGACGCGCCCGTCAAACGGAGCGGTAATCCGCGCGTAGTTTGCCACTTCCGCGGCGGCCCGCGCGTCGGATTCCGCCTGCGCTTTTCCCGCGTCTGCTTGCTGCAATCTTGCTTGCGCCTGCTGGAACCCAGCCTGCGCGGCCAGCTGCTTCGCTTGGACTTCGTCAAATTCCTGCGGGCTGACGGATTTCTGGTCGCGCAGGTAGACGTAGCGGTCGTAGGTTTGCTTTGCCACAGTCGCCTGCGCCTGAGCCACGGCGACTCCGCGCCCAGCTTCGGTGACACCCGCGATGGCCTGTTGCAGCGCAGCTTGCGCGGCGTCCTTGCGCGCCAGAAGCTCTGCTTCGTCGAGCTGCGCGAGCAATTCGCCGCGCTTCACGACGTCGCCTTCGCGGACGGGCACCCGAAGAACGGTTCCGGTGGTGCGGGCGGCGAGCTGCGCGGTGGCCGTCGAGATCACGGAACCGGGCGCCTGGATTTCGTTCGGAACGGATTGCAACTGGACCGTTTCCGTGTGCAGACCTTCGGCGATTGGCGCCGCTTGAGGCCGAGAAGGCGAGCCGCCACATCCCACCACGACCAGCACTGATGTGGCGATCAGCGCCAGAAAAAATTCCCGAGCGCGCATTCGAACGATCTTCGGCAGCCTCATGGCGCCCCCTTCGACTGGAGGATTGCGGAATCCGGAGTGAGCTCGCCGGCGGCGTATTCCAGGCGCGCGCGGGCCACCTGCCAATCGTGCAGAGCGGAAAAGTATTGCGTGCGCGCATCGAGTTGCGCGGTTTGAGCGCGAAGCAGTTCCGTGATGTCGGTCAGGCCCGCCTGATAACGGTTTTCGATGATGCGAAGGCTGGCCTGCGCCTGATCGACGGCGGTCTTTGCCGCCGCGGCGCGCTGAGCCGCAGCCGTTGCATCCAGATAGGCCTGGCGCACCTGCACCATCACGCCGGAGCGAAGCCATTCCAGATCGTGCTTGGCGCTGCGCTGGTTGGCCGCCGCTTCGGCCAGCCGCGCCTTCTGGGCCCCTCCCGCAAAGAGGTTCAGATCGAGCCGCGCTCCAGCGGTCCAATTCGTGCCGGAGGGACCGGCGCCTAAGGTCATGGCATCGCGCTCGAAATCGGCGAACACGTTGATTTGCGGACCGAAGTCGGCGCGCACAGCTTTTCTTGCGCTGGCGCTGGCCCCGGCTTGCAGCTCCGCGGCGCGCAGAGCGGGGCGATGCTGGGCGGCGGCTTGCATCCAGTCCTGCGGCGGCGTGGTCATGGAAGTGGGTTCCGCAAGAGTCTCCGACGGCTCGGGCTGGGAGTCCGGCGCCAGCCCCATGTCGCGGGCCAGAGCCATCTGCGCGATCTCGAAGCCGTTCTGCGCGCCGATTTCCCGGTCTTTCATCTGCGCGAGGAAGACTTGCGCGCTTAGCAGATCGGCATCGACGACGAGTCCGGCCTTCTGCATCTTCTCGACGCGGTCTTCGTTTGCTTGCGCGGAGCGAACGGCCTGCTGCGCCGCGATCGTATCCTCGCGGGCAACGATGACCCCGTAGTAGTCCCGCACGACGGCGAGAATCAAATCCTGGCGAGCCTGCTCGGCCTCGAAGTCAGCGGCGGTCTTGAGGCGGTTCGCGCCCTGGTTGCGATAAAAGGTCTTGCCCGAATCAAAAAGAGAGAACTGGCCGTCGAGACGCGTCGCAAAATTATCGAGCGGTGCGGGTTCGTTGAGGCTGGGAAGCGCGAAATTCGCGGCAGTGAACTGGCGCTGCCGCAGCAGCGTTCCGAAGACGTAGACGGGATCGTCGCCGCGCGTGAATCCCTGGCTGAAATCGATCTTCGGATACCACGCCGCGCGGGCCTCGGCTGCGCGGTCGCGCGCCGCGTCCGCCTGATCCTGAGCGCTGGCAAATTTTGGATTCCGCTGGAGAGCCATCCCGACCGCGGCTCTCAAGGTGAGAGGTTGGGGGCCCTGCGCGTAACAGGCGGAGCCGGAAAACAGCGCAAACAACACCAGCGCCGCCCGAATTCGGCTTGGATTGCTCATGAGTTCTCCGCACCCAGGAACGGGCTTCCCGACTCCTGCAGAGTCTTAGCCAGCTTTAAGCCTTGCCGTAAACGCTCCGCCAACACCGTGCGAATCAGCTGGCAGGCCCCGGTGATTTCGCGAATGGCCAGCGAGTAGAGCACCTCGCGCCCGCGATGCCGCGAGCGGATAAGTCCGGCCTGCTTCATCACGGAGAGGTGCTGCGAAAGATTGACTTTGCCGATGCCGAGCGCCTGCCGCAGATCCGCGCCAGTTCGCTCGCCGCCGGAGAGCAGATCCAGAATTTGAATGCGGCGCGGGTGCCCCATGGCACGGCAGATTTCCGCCTGGAGGCGATAAATCGAATCAAGGTCGCGGCCGCGCAGCGCGCGCGCGGGCGGAGCTTTTTTCGCCGCAGGCGTGTAGGAACGGAGCGCGCCTTCCCGGTCCACTCGCGCGGCTGGGGATTTCGACTTTGCTCCCGCGTTTTTTTTTGCCACGTTTGGGGGCTCCATCCGCCAAAGCGCTTAGTTAAATGGTTTCGAAGTTCGTTAATCATTGTACCACGTAACCCAAATCCGCATGTGCGCGCGATCACGCCGTGGCGTGATTCACGTCACGCCGGTTGGGCAGGCTTCGCCACAGGTACCTACATCGGCAGGAACACCCAGGGAATGAACCGCCGGTACAGGTGCTGCCGGCAAACGCGGAGCCGCGAGCGGCCGAACGTAGGCTGAACGAATTCATTTTGCGAGTACGCCTGCCAATTGCAGGAGGCAGGGATCGAGGGTTTTGTGCTTGCCGGCGATTTCGCCGAGCGGAGTGGCGGCGAGTTCGCCGCGAAGCAGGCCTATCAGCACTCCGAAGTGCTTGCGCGCGATGTGCTCGGTGGCGGCGGCGGCCAGGCGAGTGCTGAGCAGGCGGTCGAATGCGCCGGGCGTTCCGCCGCGCTGGACGTGGCCGAGCTTGACGTCGCGAAGCTCGAAGCCGAGGCGCTCGCGGTGTTCGCGGAAATACTGCGACAGTTTTTCCGCGTTGTAACGCGCACCCTCAGCCACCACGACGATGGCGTGGTGCTTGCCACGCTCGTAGGCAGAGCGGAGCCCGCGCGCCAAGTCCTCGGGATCGGTTTCGATTTCGGGAAGGACGATCGCTTCGGCGCCGCCAGCAATGCCCGCGGTTAGAGCAAGGTATCCGCAATTGCGGCCCATCACTTCGACCAGGAAAGCGCGCTCGTGCGAAGAGGCCGTCACTTTGATGCGATCGATCGCTTCGAGCGCGACGTTGAGAGCGGTATCCACGCCGATGGTGATTTCCGAGCCGAAGAGGTCGTTATCGATCGTGGAAGCAACGCCAACGACGGGGAAACCCTTGCGCGAGAGGGCGAAGGCGCCGGATTGCGAGCCGTCTCCGCCAATGATGATTGCGGAGTCGATGTTATTGTCGCAAAGAATGCGGATGGCTTGCTGCTGGACGTCGTCGCCCTCGAATTCCGGGAAGCGGATGCTGCCGAGCATGGTGCCGCCCAAGCCGATGACTCCGCTGACATCGCGCAGGCCGAGGGGGACAAAATCGCTGCGGAGCAGTCCGGAATAGCCATGACGGACGCCGATCATCTCCCAGCCTTTGTCGATGCCCGTGCGGACGGCGGCGCGAATGGCGGCGTTAATGCCGGGAGCGTCGCCACCGGTGGTTAGCACCGCGACTCGCATCCAAGCTCCTTTCGCTTCCGCGCGCTGATGAGCTCGATGGTGCGCGCCAATCGCTGATATACACATTTTTCCCGATCTGCCCAGCTGGCTCTGTGAGCGCCATCACCGTTCTTTGTGATGCCCCTTTCCTCAAGCAATCCCTGACTATATTTCGTCATACATGACGATATATCGCCAGTGAGCATCGTCACTTTTCAGAGTGACTCATAGCACTATTTCCACACTAGCGCTACAAGCCTTGGCGTTGCTTTCACATGCGCCATTCCACTGCAGAACATGGGATTTGGCTTGCCGCGTGCGATTAGCCCAAGCAACTAGGGAACAGATCACGAACTTGCTTAGGATCACGGTCAATGAACAACTCGAAACAAAATGGCTCAGGCTGGAAGGCAGAGTTACCGGCCCGTGGGCGAAGGAGTTCGAACGCGCTTGGCGGGAGCTGGCTCCCACAGTGGACTCGAAGAAGTTTGTGGTCGATCTGCGGGGCGTCACGCACATGGACGCCCACGGGCGGCGATTGCTGGCCGAAATTTACACGCGAACCGGAGCGGAGTTTATAGCCGACTCTCCGATGACCAAGTATTTTGCCGAGGAAGCTCAGCGCGATGGCGCCGGGCGCACGAACGAGGAGGAGTAAAATGAAGGGACCGTACGGATTTGAAATGAACGAAAACTGCGTGACCTGCAAAGTGAAGTCTAGCAGCTTCTTTTGCAAGCTCTCGCCGGCGGCCACGAAGCATTTCGACACCATCAAGTCGAGTTCCGTCTATCCCGATGGCGCCGTGCTGTTCCTCGAGCAACAGGCTCCTCACGGCGTATTCGTCCTATGCCAGGGCGAGGTGAAGCTGTCGATCAGTTCAAGCGAAGGCAAGACGCTGATCCTGCGGATTGCCAAAGCCGGCGAGATCCTCGGCCTGACGGCGGCGCTCGCCGGCAAGCCATACGAGGTGACCGCGGAGACGCTGCACCCGAGCCAGATCGCGTTTGTGCGGCGGGACGATTTTGTGCGCTTCCTGGCGCTGTTTCCGGAAGCGATGCAAGGTCTAGTCCGCCAATTGAGCGCGAATTACCGCGGCGCCTGCGCGCAGCTTCGGACCGTCGCTTTGTCGGCGACGGTACAGGAAAAACTGGCCAAGCTGCTGCTGGATTGGTCGGCGGAAGCGGATCCGGCCAACGGAACCGCGCGGATCAAGATGCCGCTGACGCACGAAGAAATCGCGGAGTTCATCGGCAGTTCGCGCGAGACGGTGACGCGGGCTCTGGGCGATTTCAAGCAGCGCCACTTGGTGACGCTGAAGGGCTCGACCTTAACCATAGAGAATCGCGACGCGCTGGCGAGCTTCGTCAACGCGGCGTAACGAACTCTCACCAGCCCAGTTGACCTCACAGGCAAGTCCCCGCCGCCGCTGTCCCTAGACAGCGGCGGCTTTATTTTGAGAAAATACCAGGTATTGCAATTTCAACACGCCGCGAGCCGGCGATTCGGATGTGCGATTGTCTCGCGACGCCCAACTCTCAATACGGAAACGAGAATCGTGAAAATTATCCAGAGGTGCCTTGCGTCCGGTGCGGTTGTTTTTATGCTTGCGACGAGCTGCGTTGCTGGAGGGGGGAAGGCCAGCGCCGTGCGACCGCTCCCCGTCTACGAGTTGCGGCTGTACGACACTCATCGGCAGCAGCATATCGATATCGTGTATCGTCGCGGAAACGAGTACATTCCGAGCGCCTTGACGAAATTGAATTATTTTCTTCGCGACCATCGGAATGGCGATGTCCACCAATACGATCCGAAAGTTTTCGACCTGCTGGTGCGGCTTTCCGCCGCCGTGGGCCGTCCGAACGGCGAAATCGACGTGATCTGCGGCTATCGCAGCCCGGGGACGAATCATTACTTGCGCGTGCACACCGCCGGCGTGGCGCAGCACAGCCTGCACATGCAAGCCGAAGCGATCGACATTCGCATGCCCGGCGTGAACACGGACTTTCTGCGCGAGACGGCTCTCGAGTTGCACCGGGGCGGCGTCGGATATTATCCGCACTCGAATTTCGTCCACGTGGACGTGGGCCGGGTGCGGCAGTGGTGCTTTGAATGCACTGCGAAGCAAACGGCAGGCGATTAGCAGCCAGCCAAGCGTTCGCGCGCTCGACTTTCGATGGTCCGGCACGTCGCCCGAAAAAATGCTCCCTCGAATTGGATGGCTCGACCCGCTGATAGCCGCGTAGCCCGCCGACGCACCGCCACGAGTTGTAGAATGGTTTCCGGGGAAGGTCGGCGAGTTGAGACTCACGCGTTCCAACCGATACCGCGCATCCGTGTTCCTGCTCGCCGTTTTCTGGTGCGCCGCGGGAACCTGCCGCGCCGCTTCGAACGCAGGGACGGTCGGCGCGCAGACGCTTAGCGCCGCGAGCCAGAAATTTCTGCGCTCCACAATTCAGAACGGAAAGCTCCCCGAACTTCGCTGGCCGAATTTCCAAAAATATCGCAAGGACGTAGCGGCATTTTATCAATCCTACGGCTACGCCTTGCCATGGGTCAGCGACATGCAGCCAACGCCGCAAGCGCGGGCCGTGGTTGCGATCATCGAGAAGGCGGACGACAAGGGACTATCGGCAGAGGATTACGACGGGCCGCGCTGGTCCGCGCGACTGGAGGAGCTGCGGCCCCTCGATCAGCAACCGGCGGAAATGGACGCCGCACAATTCGATCTGGCGCTGACCATCTCGCTGATGCGCTACATTTCGGACCTGCACACCGGGCGGATCGATCCGCGCGAATTCGGAATTGATGTGAATGTCTCCCAGCGAGAATACAACTTGCCTCAGTTTATTGAGGACAACGTGGTGCACTCGCCCAATGTGGCCGCATCGCTCTCGCAAGTCGAGCCGCCGTACCCCGGATACCAGCGCACGATCCAGGCGCTGCAGACGTACCGCCGGCTGGCGGCGGAGCCGGACACGGGACAGCCGCTGCCCAAGGTGAAGAAAACTGTTGAGCCCGGGCAAAACTACGCGGGAGTACAACAGCTGGCGCGTTTTCTTCACCTGGTTGGCGATTTGCCCGAGAGCGTGCAGATTCCCGCGAGCGACATCGTTTACGAGGGCGCTCTCGTGGATGCGGTGAAAAGATTTCAGGAGCGGCATGGGCTCGATCCGGATGGGCGCTTAGGCGCGCACACGATTGCGGAGATAAACGTGCCACTTGCGCAGCGCGTCCGCCAGATTCAGCTGACGCTCGAACGCTGGCGCTGGCTGCCGCCGCAGTATGGCGAGGCGCCGATCATCGTCAATATTCCGGAATTCCGCTTGCGCGCCTACGACAAGAACTTTCACGTCGCCGTGACCATGAAAGTCGTGGTGGGCAAAGCCTACGACCACAAAACGCCGATGTTTATGAGCGATCTGCAGTCGGTGATTTTCCGGCCTTACTGGGATGTGCCGATCTCGATCGTGCGAGCGGAAATCGTTCCTGCGCTCCGGCGCGATCCCGATTACCTCGACAAGCAAGATATGGAAATTGTCGGCGCTCGCCGGCGCGTGTTGCCCGATCAGAGGGTCACGGCCGCGGTGCTCGACGAACTGCGCAATGGCACGCTCTTCGTGCGGCAGAGGCCGGGGCCGAACAACTCCCTGGGGCTGATCAAGTTCGACTTTCCCAACGAATATAGCGTTTACATGCACGACACGCCGGCTCGGGTTCTCTTCTCACGCTCCAAGCGCGATTTCAGCCACGGATGCATCCGGCTGGAGAATGCGGTGGCACTGGCCGATTGGGTGTTGCGCGACAATCCCGGCTGGGATGAAGAGCGGATTCGCGCCGCAATGGATGGAGCCGATGCGCAGGAAGTGAAACTGGCGCACCCGATTCCCGTACTCATCGTGTATGGCACGGTGATCGTGCTTGACGATGGAGTGGTCCGGTTTTACGACGATCTCTACCACCAGGATGCCGCGCTCGACCGGGCTCTGCGGACTCAGTATCCCTATCCGCATTAGGGCGCCGGCGGATCTGTCTCTGGCGGCGTGACCAGCATGCAATCAGAATGAGAAGATCGTCCCGCCTTCGGAACGAATGTCCTTCCATTCATGCTGCGTTTCGCCCATGGACAGAGGAAGCCCGGAGGCCGCCGCGTTACGGCATACTCCGATCTCGGGAAAACTGATCCGCAAGGCGCGATTCCGGGAGGTTCTGAGGGTACGAGGAAATTCGAACCCCGTTTCGCTGGCGGATGCGCGTCAAATCATTTTGACCGGCGAAATGTCCCCGAAGAAGGATCCACAGAGCGGCCCTTCCGGGCGGTAAAATGGGAATCCTGCGGGTAGAGATGCCTTCGCTGGGCTCGGAGGCCGCGTGCAATGCCCGCGTGAAGCTTCACAAAGCCCTCAGCGGAGCCGAATTCCCGCGAACGGGCCGCAGACCCAGCAAGCCGCCGCCGACCCCGCAGCGGCGCGGCAGATTCTAGAACGAGGCTGCAAAGTGATCGACGCTTCGCTGTCGCCATCCGAACGGGCACGGTTCCGCACCGCGCTGATCTTGGCGATCGCCGCCGACGCAGTTCAGGTTCTGGTTTTTCCGTTCTTTTCCGAGGGCGCATTGTCTCCCGCCGACGATGTCCTCGATCTTGCTGTCGGCGCCGCGTTGGTTTACTTGACCGGCTGGCATTGGGAATTTCTCCCCAGCTTTTTCGCGGAACTCTTGCCCGGTGTCGACTTCGTTCCGTTCTGGACGCTTGCCGTCGCCAACGTATATCGAAAGCGCAAGCGACTGAATATCGGCGCGCCGCAGGTGGGAGACTAAGCCGTCAGCCGCGTCAAACGCCAGAGACTGGACGCCGACATTGTCGCCGCGCCGGACGCTCTGCGCGCCCTCGTGAGCCGCGCAACTCGCGACGATCTCAGCCTCGCGTCCCTTATGGTGCTGCTCGAAGCGAAGAGCTTTCCGGAGCGCCTGCTCATTCCACCGTTTCTGTATTTCTTCCTGATGCTTTACCCTCCGGGCTGGATCTCCGACCCGAAAAGCCGCACCGCCGGGGCCGCCGGAGGGTGCCTGCTCCTGCGCCGCGATGCCTTGGAACGCATCGGCGGTTTCGTCTCGATTGCCGGCGATTTGATTGACGATTGCTCGCTCGGCAGCGCCGTCAAGCGCAGCGGAGGACGCATCTGGATGGGCCTTACGAAAGCGAGCCGCAGCATTCGCCGCTACGGGACGTTCGCTGGAATCCGCGATATGATCGCCCGCACCGCCTTCACGCAGCTCCACTATTCAGTTGCGGAGTTGCTCGGGACTCTATTCGGAATCCTGTTCACGTTCGTGCTCCCCGCCTTGATGACCTTTTCCCCCGACCCGTGGATCTGGCCTTGCGCCCTTGCGGCATGGATCTTAATGTCCGTTTCGCTGGTTCCAACGCTGATCTTCTATCGTGTCTCGCCACTCTTCGCACCGCTTTTGCCTGTCGCCGCGATTTTCTACGCGTATGCCACGGGCCTTTCCGCGGTGCGCTACTGGCTGGGGCATGGCGGACAGTGGAAGCAGCGTTCGCAAGCACCCGCTCGATGAGAGCTGTACGGTCGCTGTTATCCAGAGCCGCGAAATTGTCGCCGCGAATCCCCATCGCGGATGGCAGCCAGGACCATTTGCAACCGCCGATAAGATATACTCATCCAAACGCTGTCTAAGTGTTTGATTTTCTGCGCCACAGGCTGGAACGATTGCCGTGGCCGGAGGCGAGTTGTGCTTGGGAGCCTTAAAATGTGTAGCGGCGCTCTAGGAAATTGGCTCGCGTCGCGCCAGTGCGGGGATGCAGCCGATTTTTCCGCGCACGTGCGGAAATACTTCGGTGCTATCCGGCCGAGCACGCATCGAGGCGGGGACAAGTGATCCGCGTGGCGGCGCCTGAACATGAATGACACCATCCAAACCGATATCTTGGTGATCGGCAGCGGCCTGGCCGGCTTGGCCGCGGCGTGGGAAGCTGCGAAGCGGAACTGCGAAGTCACACTGCTCACGCGCGCCTCGGATCCCCAGGACAGTAACACCTATCGCGCGCAAGGCGGCATCATCTATCGCGGCCACGACGAACGCCCCGAACAGCTCGTGCAAGACATTCTCTCCGTTGGCGCGGGCCTTAGCTCGCCCGAAGCAGCCTCGCTGTTGAGCCGCGAGGGTCCGCGTCTGGTGAAGGAAATATTGATCGACGAGCTCCACGTGCCATTCGATCCGTCGCCCGAATCGCCCGGCGAACTCGATCTAACCTGCGAGGCCGGCCATTCGATTCCGCGCATCATCCACTATAAGGATCAGACCGGATTATCGATTGAACGGGCATTCTTCGAGCGGGTGCGGACTCATCCAAGGGTGAAGATCCTGGCGAATGCAACCGCCGTGGACCTGCTGACTCCCTCGCATCATTCTCTCGAGCCCACGGACGTGTATCGTCCGCTCACCTGCATTGGTGCCTACGTGCTCGACCAGACGACCGGCAAAATTTTCTCCGTTCTGGCGAAAGAAACAATTCTGGCAAGCGGCGGGCTCGGCAGCGTCTTCCTGCACACAACGAATCCGCCGGGGGCGCGCGGCGACGGCATCGCCATGGCCTACCGCGCCGGCGCGCGCTGCATCAACCTGCAGTACGTCCAATTTCATCCCACGGCCCTGTTGGCGCCGGACGGCTGCTTTCTGATTTCAGAGACGGTTCGGGGCGAGGGCGGCCGCATCGTCGATCGCCACGGGAAGGAATTCATGCAGCGGTTTCATCCCGCCGGCTCGCTCGCGCCGCGCGACATCGCCGCGCGCGCCATCTACCAGACAATGCTCGAATCCGCCGAGCCCTGCGTCTATCTCGATATCTCCCACAAGCCCGCCGAGCAGCTTCGCGCGCGCTTCCCCGCCATCTATGCGGTTTGCATGGAGCGTGGGATTGATCTGACGCGCGAACCGATTCCAGTCGTTCCGGCGGCGCACTATAGTTGCGGAGGCATCGCCACGGACGATTACGGGCGCACCACCGTCGATCGCCTGCGCGCTGCCGGCGAAGTCGCCTGCACCGGCCTGCAAGGGGCCAACCGCCTGGCCAGCACATCGCTGCTCGAATGTCTGGTCTGGGGAACGCGGGCCGGAGGCCACGCCGCCGAACGCATCACCCGCGACCGCGATTTCTATTTCCCTCGAGTCGCCGACTGGTGTTACGAGCATGAGCCCGTCGATCCTGCTCTCATCTCCCAGGATTGGCTTACCATCCGGCATACGATGTGGAACTACGTCGGGCTGATCCGCAGCGAGAGAAGGCTCAATCGCGCGATGCGGATTTTGCGCGAGCTGGATCTGGAAATCGCGCGTTTTTACGACAAAAGCGAGATTAGCGACTCCATCATCGGATTGCGCAACGGGATTCTCACCGCCTTGCTGATCCTCGAAGCGGCCGAGCAAGCTCCCGACAGCCGCGGCTGCCACTACCGAGTCGACTAGCTGCGAATACAGCCTACGGTCCCCCTGGGCCATAGCGTCGCGAGCCGAAATCGCGTAGCGTGACAGCCTCGCGGCGCGCTGCGCCTGGAAAGCCAGCACTTACCCGATTCGCCGAACCACGCGAATTCCCACTCGGTCGTGCTGTGGCGTCGCCGCCGCTTCCGTTCCTCCACTACGTACCGATTTTCGGCCCTTTGAGGTTTGAGGCCGCGACTAGCGGCCTCGAACGACAAGCGCGATGGACTGCACTCAATGCGGCTGCTATTGGCTCTGGCCGTTTTTCTCCGGAGTCGCGGGCACAACGACGATTTCGCCGTAGTCCCAGGGATACTCCTTGCAGTGGTAGACGTACTTCCCCGGCTTATCGAACTTCACCGTGCCTATGTCCATCGGATGCAGAGGATGCGTTGACCACGAGCCGTCCACGGCTTCGATGGTATGGACCAACGTGCCATTGTTTCGCCAGGAGACTGTCGTTCCAGCCGTGACGCGCACGCGGTATGGATCGAACGCGTACTCGTCAGTGAAGTAGTGCTGGCCGGAAAGCCCCCTGTCCCGCTCCAGCGATGCGGTTTCAATCGTGGAGGTGTTCCTGATTTCTCCGACGAACTCGTGCCGCGGTAGAATTGCCGGCGCAGGGCGCTGTGGGAGGGTCCCGCCCAGCTTGAATGCCCACACCTGGCCGTCCGCGATCGTGGCGATGTATTCTTCGCCTGCGTTTTCAAAAGCGACCGGCGGACCGCCCGTGCGCGCTCCCGTCTGAAACTGCCATACGAGCGATCCGTTTGCGGCGTCGTAGGCTTGCAAGTTGCCGTCCGACGCCATTTGGAAGACGAGCCCTCCGGCGGTGGCGAGCGCCCCGGTCGAGCGCCCGTTGTGGAACTCCTTTTTCCAGGCGATCTTGTCCGTGCGGCTATCAATCGCGGCCAAAACTCCGAAGCCCAATTCACTCAGTCCCGGCACACGTTCGCTGAAAGTACGGCCGAAGAAATCCGGATCCTTGGCGCGCCGGAACCATTGCAGGCCGGCACCTCCGGTCGCATAGAAAAAGTGCGTCTGCGGATCGTAAGCCATCGGCGTGGCGCGCATGCCGTAGACCGGTCCCAGAAGGCTCGGATCTTCGACCGATGCGGGCGTGAAAAAGCAACCCACTTTAAAACCTGCGGGAATCGGCTGCTTCCTCCAATAGTTGCAATCGGGCAGTGCGGGCTCGGCGCCCGCGGGATACGGTTGTGTCGGCGCGGTTTTCTGAAACGCGTCCTGCGGCACGGGACGGTTTTCAATTTTCCCCAGTGGCTTGCCGGTGGTGCGGTCCAGCATGAAGAGATAGCCGTCCGTACGCATCCCGGCAATCGCTTTGCGCTTGTGGCCGTTGATATCCGCATCGAACAGCACCGGAGCTTCGGCAACGTCGGCTTCCCAAATGTCGTGGTGAACCAGCTGGTAATACCAGCGGAGCTTGCCGGTCTTGCTGTCCAGCGCGATCAGGCAGTCGGTGAAGAGGTTGTCGCCGGGGCGATTTTCGCCGCCGTATTGCGGGACGGCATTTCCGGTCGAATAGAAGTTCAGCCCGAGCTCGGGATCGTATGCGCCAACCAACCAGACGGCGCCGCCGCCGTGCTTCCACGAGTCGTCAGTTTTCGGCCACGTGTTCGAGCCCGGCTCGCCCTGCGAGGGAATCACGAAAAAGCGCCACGCGACGTGTCCGGTCTTCGCATCCACGGCGACGATCTGGCCGCGATATCCGAAGTCCGCGTTCAGGCCGACCGACACAAGGCCGTCGGCGAAAAGCGGCGCGCCCGAAGCTCCGCCGGCCACTTCTCCCGATGGATTTTTCAGAGACGTCCTCCAGAGGAGAGCGCCCGTGTCCTCGCGCAGCGCGATCAGGGCCGTATCCGACAGGCCGACGTATACCATGCCGTCGCCGACGGCCACGCCGCCTCGCGCCGGTTCACCGCCGGGCGGCACGTGATAGCTCCACGCAACCTTTCCGGTGCTGACGTTCACCGCGTAAACGTAGGGCGGCGCAGTCAGGAACAGGAGGCCGTGATCGACTACGGACGTTGCGCGGCCTGTCGGCGCGGGCACGAATTTCTCGGACACCCACGCCGCTCCGAGCTTCGAAATGCTCTGCGAATTGATCTGCGTGAGCGAGGAATAGCGCGTGTTGTCACGATTACCGTTGACCGCTGACCACTGCGCGCGCCCCGGCTGCGCGGCGAGAGCGATGCTCGCGGCCACAACCACCACGCACACCAACATCCGTGCGACCACTCTCTTCCCTGAGGCACGATTCGCCCTCAATATCCTTCGTCGATCCATGATGGCTCCCCCATTTCTTTTGTTGCGCGGCCGCCCAGTGCGGGGCGGGCGGCCACGGGTTCCAGTCGCGTCCTAGTGGACGGCGAACGGCGACGGCGGAATCGGTTCCTTGCCGTCGAGCGCGAACGTGTACACGCGGCTCTTGCCGGTCCGCCCGCAAAGAACCGAGACGTACTGTTTCCCGTCGATCGAGTAGGTGATCGGATTGCCAAATCCGGGCAGCAGCTTCACCTTCCACAGTTCCTTGCCGCTTTCCGCGTTGAGAGCCTCGAAATCGCCGACGTCGGACGCACCAAAGACCAGACCGCCCGCCGTGCTGAGCGTGCCGCCTCCGCCCATATTGGAAAGCAGCCATTTCTGGCTCTCGGTGACCGGATCCCAGGCAATCAGGAATGGCGTCATGCGCCGCGGCGGCGCGGGCGCTTTCGTTCCGGGAGGTGGCGGCGCGGGCCGCGTAAAGATGATGCCGAAGTCGTACTCGCCCAGCTCGTACTTGTAGTTGGGTGCGGCTTTGTACTCGAACGGGCTGTCGCTCATTCCAGGAACGTAGACCAGCCCCGTTTCCGGGTTGTAAGACATTCCCTGCCACACGTGCCCGCCTCCCGGTCCCGGCCACACCATGGCGCTCTTGTCGTCGTAATAGGCTTCCGGATTGATGTGTGGCCGGCCTGTCTTCGGATCGAGACTCGTGGCCCAGGTGACGTGTTCGAGCGGCGCGCCGGAGATGAACTTGCCGGTCTTGCGGTCGATCACGTAGAAATAGCCGTTCTTGGGAGCTTGCATCGCGACCTGGCGCATTTTGCCGTCGATTTTCAGATTCGCGAGCATGATGTCCGCGGTCGAGTCGTAGTCCCATTCGTCGCCGGGCGTTTCCTGGAAATACCAGGCCATTTTCCCGGTGTCCGCGTGCAGCGCAACGATCGAACAGATGAACAGGTTGTCACCGCCACTCGGATCGCGGAATTTCCGCACCCACGGGCCGCCCTGGCCGGTTCCGACGTAGATCAGGTTGAGGTTGGGATCGTAGGAAATCGCGTTCCATGGATTGCCGCCGCCGATATGGTCGTGCAAGGCCCCGGTCCACGTCTTCGCAGCGATCGCCATGGCTTTTTTCTCATTGGGGTTGGCCGGCTCGCCGGGGACGGTGTAGAAGCGCCACACCTGCTTGCCCGTCTCGGCGTTGTAGGCCGTGACGTAGCCGCGCTCGTTGTATTCGCCGCCGCCATTGCCGATGATCACGTTCCCGCGAATCACTCGCGGGGCTCCGGTGATGCTGTAGTCCGTGTTCGCGCCGGCGGTTCGCACATCCCAAACGATCTTGCCGGTTTGCGCATCGAGCGCCACCAGCCGCGCGTCGAGAGTTCCGATGTAAACCTTGCCGTCGTAGATGGCCACGCCGCGGTTGCCGGGACCGCAGCACAGGCTGGGGCCGGTGCGCACGCGGTTGGGATTGCCCGCGGAGTGCAGCGGGAAATTCATGTGGCCGATTTTCGGATCCCACTTCCATTTGAACTTTCCAGTGCGCGCATCGAGCGCGTAGAGCACGTCCCAGGCGGTGGTGACGTACATCGTCCCGTTCGCCACGACCGGATTGGCTTCCTCCGTGCCCGTATCCGAGTCGGTCTGAAAATACCAGGCGAGCCCCAGCTTGCTCGCGTTGCTCGTGTCGATTTGCTTCAGCGGGCTGTAGTGCGTGTCGCCGTAGTCGTGACCGTAGGTCAGCCATTCGGCGCCGTTCGAAGCCGCGTTGCGCAGCGCGGAAGTATCGACGCGCCCTCCCGCACGCGCGCAGACAGCGGAACAGACCAACGCGACCAACACGCCCGCCGCGCACCACGTGCTTCCCTTCCAATTTCGCATGCTTGCCTCCACCGTTTCCTGCCTAGATGCCTTCACATCAGTATCTGTGACGATAATTACGAATCGCCGGGAACATACAGTTCTCCGCGCCGAATTGCAATGCGGATGTTAGATATGGTGCTGGGCGCCGTTTGACCGGGTGCGGCAAAGGCCGCTATAATTTTCTTTTGGGCTCGGGCGCTTGCGCGCGCCGGGCGGAGAATGCGGCGGGTGGCGTACCCTCCCGGGTGATTTTCCCCAGCGGGGAAATTCCATGAAAGAATTCAGGAGCAGGCCATGATTAAGGCGACACTTTTGCGCTCGGGGATGATCATCAAGCACGACGGCGATCTGCACATGGTCTACAACGTGGACCATCGCACGCCGGGAAACAAGCGCGCGGCCATGCAGACGCGCATGCGCAACCTGCGCACCGGCTCCATGATCGACTACCGCTTCCGCGCCGAGGATACCATCGACAAAGTGGTGGTGGACGAGATCGATTTCGAATTTCTCTATAGCGACGGCGAAGGCCGCCACTTCATGAACAGCGAGAATTACGAGCAGATGGCGCTGGGAGACGATATCGTCGGCGACGCCAAGGATTATCTGATCCCCAACATGCCGGTGAAGATCGAGTATTACGACGGCAAGCCGATCGGCGTGCTGCTGCCGGACACCGTCGATCTGACCGTGGTGGAAACCGAGCCGAGCATTCAGAAGGCGACGGCCAGCTCGGTGATGAAGCCCGCCAAGCTCGAAACGGGGTTGGTTGTCAACGTCCCGCCGTTTGTGGGCGAAGGCGACAAAATCAAGGTCGATACTTCCGAAGGCCGCTACATCCAGCGCGTGCAGTAACCGCCGGCTCAGGACAGCGAGCCGCATTTACGGCGCGGCTCTCTTCATCCCTTTCCATCCACACGCGAGTTTCACTGATTCGCTGCCGAGGTTTTCGCGCCGAAAACACGCGCGAAAATAGCGTCCACGGCGCGAAGCTGCCGGCGCAAATCGAATGTGTGCGCAAGAGTTTTCTCATCGAGAAACTTGCGGACGTTTGGATCGGCGGCGATGCGCTCCTGAAAACTCGATTCCGATTCCCAAGCGGCCATGGCGTGCCCTTGCACCCATTTGTAGGCGTCCTCGCGCGGTGCGCCGTGCTCGACCAGGTCCTGCAGCAGCTGCCCCGAAAAGACCAATCCCTGCGTGGCGTTGAGATTGCGCACCATGCGGGCGGGGAACACTTTCATATTTTCGACGATCCACGCGGTGCGGTCCAGCAGGTAGTCGACCAGAATGGTCGAGTCGGGCAGAATCACGCGCTCGACGGAGCTGTGCGAGATGTCGCGCTCGTGCCAGAGCGCGACGTCTTCCATCGCCGCGACGGAATTCGCACGGACCACGCGCGCGAGGCCGCAGATCTGCTCGCTCGACACGGGATTGCGCTTGTGCGGCATCGCGGAGCTGCCGCGCTGCTCGCCTCCGAATGGCTCCTCGACTTCACGCACTTCGGTGCGCTGCAAATGGCGAATTTCGAGCGCGACGCGTTCGAGAGAGGCGGCCACGATGGCAAGCGCGCTCACGTATTGCGCGTGGCGGTCGCGTTCGAGCACTTGCGAAGTGATTGGCGCGGCTCGAAGCCCGAGCTTGGCGCAGATTTTCTGTTCGACCTCGGGACCAAGATGCGTGCAGGTGCCCACCGCGCCCGAGATTTTTCCTTCGGACATGGCGTAGGCAGCGGTGGCGAAGCGCTCGTAATCGCGGTGATTTTCCGAATACCAGTTGGCGACTTTCAGGCCGAAGGTGATGGGCTCGGCGTGGATTCCGTGGGTGCGGCCGATTTCCGGCGTGTCTTTGAACTCCCAGGCGCGTTTTTCGAGAATTTGCCCGAAGTGCGCGAGGCCCTTTTCGATCAGCCGCGATGCATCGCGCACGAGCAACGCCTGCGCGGTATCGACAACGTCATTGGAAGTAAGTCCGTAGTGCAGCCAGCGCGCCGCTTCCGGATCGCCGACGGTTTCCTGCACGGCGATGGTGAAGGCGATCACGTCGTGGCGGACTTTTGCTTCGATCTCGTTGATGCGCGCCACGTCGATGCGCGCCCGCTCGCGCAATTTCGCGGCCGCCGCGCGCGGCACGATGCCGGCTTCGGCCAGCGTTTCCGTAGCGGCCAGTTCTACGTCCAGCCACCTCTGAAATTTGTTCTGGTCGCTCCAGACGCGGCCCATCTCCGAACGCGTGTATCGTGCGATCAATTTCCGCTCCCTGAATGATGGTTCTAATCGATGAGGATTCCCGCTCCATGATACCTGAGTTCGCGGGCAGCGGATGAACTCGGCTTGGCCGGAAGATTTCGCGTGAGCGCGGTTGCAGGCGAAGGCGAGACGAAGATTGCGATGCGCCGGGACGTCCCGGGTAAGCGGGAGTGCGGTTGTTTGTTTTCTGCGACTTACGCGCGATTCTACTCGAGTGACTGTTCCGGGTAACAAGGCAGAGTGGCGATTGACTAGTGGATAGTGGCTAGAAGGCAAAACCGAAAACTTCGCGCGAGTAAACAAGCGCGAAAGGAATTGCGCTGACGCGCGTCTTTTGATGTCGGGGCCGAGGGCCCGACCCCCTAAACTGCACGAGTTGCCGCGCGCGGGCAGGAAAGTGCGTTGGCCGCTTTGCTTCGGCCCTTGCTTGCTCTAATTTTTCGTCTGCACGCATCATCACAGATCGACGATAGCAAATCAGGCGGGGACAAAAGCTACTGGCCGGAGGTACAGTTTTGGTACAGGCGGACAGGAGCCGTGCCGGATTTTTCATTGTTCTGATCCCTTTGGGCGCGCCACTTCATTTTTTCCGCCAATCCATGGAATGCAATTGCCCGCGCTCACAAACCGAGGGAGGCACCCGCAAAAGCGCCTCGTCGCTCGGCGCTGGTATGATGCCCTGCGTTATGAAGCGTGAGGGGGCGGAGGTGCGGAGCGTGGGGCTTTGGCAGTCGTTGTCCGGTTCTTGTCGAGCGACTGTTCTTCTCATTCCACTGGATCGACCTCGATCAGCACCTCTCCGCGCCGCTGATAGAAGGCGTAGCTGCTCCACGGGCAGTGCTGAGGATCCTCAACCAACCCGCGCTTGACCGGGTTGGCGTGCATGTAGCCGGGCTTCTCGATTTTCTTTTTGCGGCTCCAAACGTTGAAGTCATAGAAACGCTTCTGCCAGAACTGCGGCAGATGCTCGGGTGATGAAGCAAATTGAAAAGACCGCTGCAAGGCCGAGACGCGGCGGCGCGGCTTGTGCCGGAGCTGCCGCGAGACGCGCTGCTTCAACATCTTCAGCACGGTGGAAGGAGTTCCGCGTACCGGCTCGGAGATCAGCAGATGCACATGCTCGGGCATCACCACATAGCCGACCAGCTTGAATCGGTATTCGTCGCGAACCTGACCAAGAACGCGCACGAACAGGTTGCGGGCTCGCGCGGAAGCGAGAAGAGGGAACCTTCGGTAGCAACTGAAGGTGATGAAGTGCAGGTGGCCCTGTCCGTAAATGCGTTTGAGGCCTTTGGGCATGACCGAACTGCCCCACGCTCGGAAACCGAGCGGTGGGGCACCCGCAAAACAACCTTGGGAGTTACGTGTCGCGATGGTATCATGCCGGGCGAAATGTTCACCCGCGAATCGATGCGCAGAGCCTGGGCCACCCGCCTGAAGGCAGGTGGAGGGTAATTATGGAATTCTCCAACTCATCGAGCATGCCAATGGCGGGCCGTGTCCGGCGTTTCTTGTTCAGGGAACTATCTGGCTCTCCGAGTCCAGCTCCAGAGACGCCCGGAGTAAGAGCTTTTCAGGCACGACGCTACTGGAAATCGAATGTGTGCGGAGCCGTAGCTGCGGGTATCGGAGCAACCGGACTCTTCATAATCATCGGGGGAATCCTTGCTTGGGGGAGCCGACACTGGGAAGGGCGGCTATGGGGTTTAGGACTGATTTTATTTGCGATTGCGGCCGTCTGGGCTCTGCTGGCAGGAAACCTGGGGGCTCTGTACCCCTACGCCGTCGAGGTCGAGGAAGGCAGAGGCTTCCGCTTCTATGCTCCCTTCAAGCAGTTTTACGTACCAACCCAAGAGGTGAAGCGCGTGAAGTGGTCTTGGCTTTGGGTCGGCTGGGTCATCAGACTCAGGCAGCGACGTGGCCTCCTGCCCGGCTTTATCATTCACGTCGCATGGGGTCAGCAAGGGCGTGAACTGGCCCAAGCAATCAGCCAGGAACTGGCCCGTAGCGCATAACGCCGCATGATGCGCGCCGGCAACTCTGCCGCGAGCCGGTTAACGAAGAGCGCCCGAAAGGACGGCGCTGGCGCGCCGGGATGGGGTAGGGACACGTCGCCCCGCGACGGGTGACCGAGATCTCGACGGGATACTGCGGGTCCAACCGGCCCCGTATGCTGGTACGAAATTGGGTTCACAACGCGCCCTGAAGACATCCTCTGGCAAGCGGGGGTACAGCGGGCGGGAACGCGATGCGCGAGCAAGGAAGGCTGCTGCGCTAAAGCGCAGCGCTACAAAACCATCTCCGACGCGGCTCGTTCTCGTGGAGAGGCTAAACGGCAGCCGGAACTGCAAAACGCAAAGCAGATCCCTCGTCGTCCCGGTAACGCGCTTCGCGCACCGGGACTCGCTCGGGATGACAAAGCGTTAGCTGCGGGAAATCGGAGGAGCTAAAGCGCACGTGGTGCAGAGGCGCCGAACTGGAGTTGGGCGATCCCAGGAAACGTGCGGAGCGATGAGGGCGTGGGTACCGATGCCACGGGGAATGATCGCCTGCCGTCCGTAGCGGGCGGCGCTGCACAATCGTCGAGCAACGATACGGGAGTGCTGGGTCGCCGGTTCGGGCTGATGCATAGCAGCCCGTCAGGGGCAATGAGGTCCCTTTCCAATGCCGCGTGGTCTCCCGGCTTTACCTCACGGCGGGTCTCTTATATTGTAATCGGCATGAAAATTGCCACTGTTTCCGCCACTCGCCCCTGGGCCGTTCTCGGTTGCGCTCTTCTCTGCCTGATGATTTGCTCCGCTGCGCGTCCGGCTTTCGCGCAAGATCAACAGAGCACGCAGTCCACCGCCAAACAGACGCCGGCTAAAGCCTCTGAAAAGTCCGCCAAATCTTCCAAGGAAAAGTCCGCGGCGAACGAGCTGCCACCACTGCCGGCCAACAAGAGCATCGAGCAGTCGACGGTGCTGGACGGCCGGACGCTGCGGTACACGGTGACCGTCGGCACGATCGACGTGCGAGACGCGAGCGGCAAGATCGCGGGGAACGTCGTCTACACCAGCTACACTGTGCCCGGCAAGGATCGCCCCGTCACGTTCGCTTTCAACGGAGGGCCCGGCGCGTCATCGGTGTTCCTGAACTTCGGCGCCATCGGCCCCAAGCACCTTGACGGCATCGGCAACAAAGGCGACAGCGCCTCCGGCCAGATCGTGATGAGCGACAACCAGGGCACCTGGCTGGATTTCACGGATCTGGTGTTCATCGATCCGATCGGCACGGGTTACAGCCGCTCGCTCGCCTCCCCGGCAGAAACAAAGAAACTCTTCTACAGCACGGTTCCCGACATTCACTACCTGTCGACAGCTATCTACGAGTGGCTCGTCCAGAATGGGCGCATGACTTCGCCCAAATACATCATCGGCGAAAGCTACGGCGGCTTCCGCGGGCCGCGCCTGACCTATTACCTGCAGTCGCAGCTGGGCGTCGGCATCAACGGCCTCGTTCTGGTGTCGCCCTACCTCAATCCCACGGACGAGAATAACGGCTACATTTACTCTCCGATTCCGTGGATGATCACGCTGCCTCCCATCGTGGCCGCGCATCTGGAGCGCGAGGGCAAGCTGACACCGGAAGCCATGAAAACGGTGATCGCCTACGATGAAGGCCCCTACGCCACGGCGCTCATCGCCGGGAACTCCGATCCTGCTGTGGAGCGGGCCATGATCGAGAAAGTCACGGAGCTGACCGGCCTCGATCCAACCTACGTGAAGGAATCCGGCGGGCGGCTGCAGACGGATTCCTATCTGCGCGAAGTGAAGCGCGAGGAAGGCAAGATCGGCTCGGTGTACGACTCCAATGTAACCATGCTCGATCCGTTTCCCTGGTCGCCGGACCAGCGCGCCAACGATCCCATCCTTGCCGCGATCATCGCGCCCACCACGGAGGCGATGGTCAACTTCGTGACCAACGTGGTCGGGTGGAAGACCGATGCGCCCTACCACACGCTTTCCTATGACGTGAACAAAGAGTGGAAGTTCGACGCCGCCCTGCGCAGCGGATCGGTGACGGAGTTGCGCCAGGCCGTCGCCGCCGACCCGGGGCTGAAGGTGTTCATCGGACACGGATGGAACGATCTTTCGTGTCCATTCATGGGCTCCGTCCTGAGCGTGAACCAGATGCCCGATGCGTTGCGCGACCGCATCCGCATCCACGAGTTTCCCGGCGGGCACATGTTCTACACGCGCAAAGACAGCCGCATCGCCTTTCGCAAGGCGGTGAAGGCGGACCTCTTCAGCACCCACTAAATCAGTCCATCCGGCCGTTCTTGGCTTCGAATGCGTGCGCACTGTTCCCGCTGGTGCTGCCGGCGCAGATGAAGTGGCAGGGACTATACATCATGGGTACGTGACCTCGGATGAATCTTTAGTGATTCGTGCTACAGCTCGAAGGGGCCGAGGGGGATGCGCTGGGAGGCGATGTGAAGCGATCCGCGGAAGGCGAAATCGGCGGCGCGGGCGGCGAGAGCTTGTTCGGCGCTGATGCGCGCGATATCGGGATGATTATTGTGCTCGGAGAGATGGGCGAGGACGATGTGCCGCGGGCGCGCGTCGAAAACCTCGGAGTCGGAGAAAAAATCGCTGACGACGCTGTTGGAAAGATGGCCGGTGCGGCTCATGATGCGCTGCTTGATGTGCCAGGGATACGGGCCGACCTTGAGCATTTCGAGGTCGTGGTTGGACTCGATCATGAGGAAATCGGCTTCGCGGAGATGCTGCTTGACGTGTTGGGGCAGATAGCCGAGATCGGTGGTGATGGCGACTTTGGTGCCGCTCGCACGGAAGGCGAAGCCAATGGGATCGGCGGCGTCATGCGGAATGCGGAATGGATTGATTTCCACGTCGCCGATTTCGAAGCTCTCCCCGGCGCGGACGTATTCGATGCGATCGAACGTGGCTTTGCGGCCCGGCTTGGCGGGATCGCCGGCGTACATCCGTACGATTTCGCGGTGCGTGGGCTCGGTGAGGTAGGCGGGGCAATTCCAATGTCGAGCGAGCTGCGCGAGCGCGTTGGAATGATCGGTATGCTCGTGGGTGACCAGAATGGCGTCCACGCGCTCGGGAAACGCGCGACCAAGGGTCTCGAAACGCCGGGTGATCTCTTTCTTGCCGAGGCCCGCGTCGATGAGGAGAGTGGTGCGACCGGTCTCAAGCAACGTGGAGTTGCCCGTGCTGCCCGAAGCCAGAATGGAGACGCGAATCGGTATGCCGCTAACCTCGGCAACGATGATGGCAAAGTGAGCTGGCGGCGTCAAAGGAAAAACACCGGGATTGCAAAGCAGAAACTGCGGCCGAGGAGGACGATCAGGCGAAGAGATGCGCTGCCTACGTGCCGAGCGGCAGAGGCGTTTGCTCGGCGCCAGCGGCCCAGCAGCGGGCTTCGCGGACGGGCGCGTAGGAAAAGCGGTGCAGCGGCGTGGGACCGAATCGGCGCAGGGCTTCCAGGTGATCGGGCGTTCCGTAGCCTTTGTTTTGCGCCAGACCGTATTGCGGGTAGAGCATATCGAATTCCTCCATGCGGCGATCACGTTCGACTTTGGCGAGAATCGAGGCGGCAGCGATGGAGACGGAGCGCGCGTCGCCGTGGATGAGGGACTTCTGCTCGATGGGCAGATCGAGCTCGATGGCGTCGAGGAGGAGATAATCCGGCGCGGGGCGAAGCTGCGAGATGGCCGCCATCATGGCCTGGCGGCTGGCTTGATAGATGTTCCAGGCGTCGATGCGGCTGGCGTCGATTTCCGCAGTGGCCCAAGCTAGCGCGTGCTGCTCGATGCGCTCGGCAAGTTCGGAGCGGCGCTCGGGACTTAATTTCTTCGAATCGTCGAGGCCGACGATGCGGCGTCGCGGATTCAAGATCACCGCGCCGGCCACTACGGGACCGAAAAGAGAACCGCGGCCCGCTTCATCGACTCCCGCGATGTGCAACCAGCCGCGCTGCCGCGCGTCGCGCTCGTAGCGCGCCGAACAAAGGCGTCCCATGGCGCGCGATTTTAGCACAAGCGCCGCGGGCCAACGCCGCTACATTCGGCACAAAAAAATAGCCCGCGCCGATTGCTCGGAGCGGGCTGACATTTCGAGAGGTTTTTCGAGCTTATTCAGCCGATTCGGTAGCGGCGGCGGCCTGTTCGGGACGTACGGCGCGCTTGATGCGGGCGGCTTTGCCTTTGCGTCCGCGGAGGTAATTGAGCTTGGCGCGGCGAACGCGTCCGGGGCGCACGACTTCGACGGTGCTGATCATCGGCGAATGTACGGGGAAGATGCGCTCGACGCCAATGCCGAAGCTGACGCGACGGACCGTGAACGTCTCGCCGAGCAATTCGCCGCGGCGGCTCATCACCACGCCCTCGAACACCTGGATGCGCTCTTTTTCCTTTTCGCCTTCGCCTTCCTTCAGGCGAACATTGACGCGCACCGTGTCGCCCGGGCGGAATACGGGATGATCCTTGCGCAGCTGGGACTCTTGCACTTTAGCGATGATTGGCTTCATGGTTCGTTTTCCCTGCAGACCCGCTTAGGTGGGGCCAGCGTACAACGCACAATCGCTAATTATAGTGGAGTTGGCGCGCACTGCCTAACAAAAAATGGGCATGTGGCGCCCGGCCCGGACGCGTCAGGCGGTGTCGCGGATGTCCTTGAGCAAGGCCTCGTCTTCGAGGCGCAAGGGCGCGCCGGCTAGCAGGTCCGGACGGTTGCGGAGGGTTTTAGCCAAGGCTCTTTTGCGACGCCAGCGGCGAATTTCCTCGTGATTGCCGCCGACCAGCACTTCGGGGACTTCCCATCCGCGAAAACTCTGAGGGCGCGTGTAATGCGGATAGTCGAGGATGCCGCGGCGCGTGGCGAGTAGGCTGAGAGTCGGGCTCGGCGCGCCGCCGGGCTCCCCATCCGGCAGATGCGAATCGGTGCCGACGACTTCCGGAGGCTCGCTGAAGGACTCCTCGACGGCGGAATCTTCATTGCCGAGCGCGCCCGGAATCAGCCGCGTGACCACATCGAGGATGATGGCGGCCGGGAGCTCGCCGCCGGAAAGCACAAAGTCGCCGATGGAAAGTTCGTCGGTCGCCAGATGCTCGGCGACACGCTCGTCGACGCCTTCATAGCGCCCGCAAAGCAACACAATGCGGTCGAGCTTCGCGAAGCGGCGGGCGGATTCCTGCCGGAACAGTTTTCCCGCGGCCGAAAGCAGCACTACGGCGGTTCCTGGCGCGCTCGCGCCATTTTCCCCCACCAGCGATTCCACGGCTTCGAAAAGCGGCTCGGGCTTGAGCACCATTCCGGCGCCGCCGCCAAACGGGCGGTCGTCCACGGTGCGGTGGCGATCATGGGTGAAGGCGCGCAGATCTTGCACGCGCGTTTCGATCAGGCGCGATTCGCGCGCTCGGCGCACGATGCCGTAATCGAGCGGGCCCGCGAAAAAATCAGGGAAAATGGTGATGATGTCGAACCGCATATTGCCATTCTATCGCGGGCGGGAGAAACGCTCTAGCGGTTGAGTTCGCGGAGCCCTTCGGGAAGCTTCACTTCGATCAAGCGCGCGTTCAGGTCGACGCGCACGCAGATTTCCTGCGCCAGCGGAACGAGCAATTCGCCTTCGGGCGCGTCGATCACGAGCAGCGGCGTGCCGGAAGCGCCCTCGCCGGTGAATTGCACGTCGCGAACGCGGCCGATGGAGCGGCCCGCGGCGTCGCGCACGTCGCAGCCGATCAGATCGGCGACGTAATAGCTGCCGCCGGGAAGCGGCATGCGTTCGGAAAGCTGAATCTGCACTTCCAAGCCGACGAGCTTTTCGGCGTCGGAGATGGATTCGGAGCCCTCGAAGTGGAAGATGGCCTGTCCGCCCCTGCTTTGGCTCAGCCAGCAGCCTCGCACGTTGACCGCCCGTGCGCCGGCTTGCCCGTCCCACAAGAAAGCAGATGTGAGCTTTGTGAGACGATCGGGAAAGTCGGTGAGGATTTCTGCGGCTACTTCTCCGCGCCTGCCGTGGGGACGCAGGACGCGCGCCACGGTGACTTTCTCCGCGCTGGATGCTTCGCTGGCGGGCACGCTACTCGAGGATCTCGAGTGTATAGCGCTTCTTCAACTTCATTCCGGCGGCGCCCAGCAGCGTGCGAATCGACTTTGCCGTGCGCCCCTGCCGCCCAATCACCTTGCCCAGATCGTCGGGATGAACTCGCAACTCTAAAACCGTTACTTGCTCCCCTTCCACCGCTTTGACCTGCACCTGATCAGGATGATCTACAAGTGCTTTAGCAATGGCCTCCACTAGTTCCCTCATCGTGCTTCCTCCGCAGCTTGCAGTGCTCAGGAGTAAAACTGGCTCGCGCGTGAACCGGAGCTGTGCACATGAGCTAGCTACGAGGTAGGACGCCTCAAGCTGGTTTGCGGTTGCGCAGGAAGCTTCGGACGGTATCGCTGGGCTGGGCGCCTTTGCCGATCCAGTAGTCGACGCGAGCGTTGTCGAGCTCGATCGCGGCGGGCTTCTTCAATGGATCATAGGTTCCGACGATCTCGACAAAACGGCCATTGCGCGGACGCGTCTTCTCCGTGACCACCACGCGGTAAAACGGGCGCTTCTTCTTGCCAATCCGTGCAAGGCGAATCGTTAACACTTCGAGATTCCTCCTGGTTACATCGACTGATGCATATTCCAGTCCTTATTATAGCGGAGGGCTGCGCCTTGCACCAATCGCTAATTTCCTGAGGAATCAGGCTATTATGCTGGCGGGAAAACCGAGCATGCCTACCATTACCATGCGACCAGCGGTGCGCGCGGATGTGCCGCGCCTGACCGAGATCTACAACTACTACGTTGTGAACACGCCGGTTACGTTCGACGTAGAGCCGTACACCGTCGAAAAGCGGGCGATCTGGTTCAACCAGTTCGGCGCGTCAGGCCGCTACCGGATTCTGGTGGCGGAAGAGGGCGGCGCGGTGCTCGGGTACGTGTGCACGATGCGGTTTCGCCCCAAGGCCGCGTATGAGACGACCGTGGAGACGTCGATTTACTGCACGACGGACGCCATCGGCAAAGGGGTCGGCTCGCGGCTCTACGGCGCGCTTTTCGAAACGCTGCGCGACGAGGACATTCACCGCTACGTGGCAGGCTACACGCTACCGAATCCGGCCAGCGCGGCACTCCACGAGCGATTCGGATTCAAGCGCGTGGGCGTTTTTAGCGAGGTCGGGCGGAAATTCGGGAAGTATTGGGACGTGGCGTGGAACGAGCGGCCCGGCAGGCTGGAATAACGCGTCTTGGCGAGCGCTGCTTCACTAGCGAATCAGCCACAGAGGAAGAGCGGCCTGGGCGCACTGCTCGATCATCTTTTGATCCGCGCCCGAAAAGGCGTTGGCGCGTTCGCTTTCCACGTCGACCGTGCCCATCACGCGGCTGCCTCCCGGCGCGAGAACCGGGACGATGATTTCCGAGAGCGTATCGCGAAAGGCGGTGAGGTAGCGCGGATCGTTGCGCACGTCGCCAACGATGACGGCTTTCTTCTCTCGAATGGCCGCGCCCGTGAGGCCGTCGGTGATGGGAAACGTGGGATGCGCGGGCGCGTCGGGGCCGCTCCAGCCGATGATGGAGACGTTCTGGTCGTCCACGTCGTAAACGCCGACCCAGCGGTATTCGCCGAGCTTGCGGACCAGTTCGGCCAAGCGCGTGGCGCGGATGGCGCGGTCTCCGCCGCTCGCCGCCGTCATGCGGATTTGGCCGAGCACGTTGTTCATTACGATCGGCATAACAAGGTCCTTACGTGGCCTTCCTCACTTCATGCCGGCGAGTTTGCCGAGGCCGCGCATTTTCATTTTGGCCATGCTGCCGTACTGCTTCATCATGCGGCGCATATCGGCGTACTGCTTGAGCACCTGGTTCACTTCCTGCACGGAGGTACCGCTGCCCATGGCGATGCGCTTGCGGCGCTTGCCGTTGATGAGGCCGTCGTCGGCGCGCTCGGCGGCGGTCATAGAATTGATGATCGCTTCGGTCTGGCGGAGCTGCTTTTCGTCGATCTGCGCGACCTTGGGAATTTTGGCGAACGGGCCGACCTTGGGCAGCATGCCCATCAACTGTTCGATGGAGCCCATCTTGCGGATCTGCTGGAGCTGATCGCGAAAATCCGCGAGCGTGAAGTCGTTCTGGCGAAGCTTGCGCTCGAGTTCCCGCGCTTTTTTCTCGTCGACGGTTTTTTGCGCGCGCTCGATCAGGCCGAGCACATCGCCCATGCCGAGAATGCGGCCGACGATGCGATCAGGCTGAAAGGGCTCGAGCGCGTCGTATTTTTCGCCGACGCCGACGAATTTGACGGGCGCGCCAGTGACTTTGCGGATCGAAAGAGCCGCGCCGCCGCGCGCGTCGCCGTCCATTTTGGTGAGGACCACGCCGGTGACGCCGAGGCGTTTGTGAAATTCGCCGGCGGAGCGGACGGCGTCCTGGCCGATCATGGCGTCCGCGACGAACAAAATTTCCGCGGGGTTGAGCTCGCGCTTGAGCATCGAGAGCTCGTTCATCAATTCGTCGTCGATGTGCAGGCGGCCAGCGGTGTCGACGAGAATCACGTCGCAGGCGGAAAGCTTGGCTTCGCGCACCGCGCCGCGGACGATATCGAGCGGCTTGTCGCTGCCCGTGCCGGGCCAGCACGGAGTGCCAGTGGCTTTGGCGACTTGCGCGAGCTGTTCGCGGGCGGCGGGGCGGTAGACGTCGGTGGAAACGACGATGGGGCGATGGCCGTGCTCGGCCAGCCATTTGCCGAGCTTGCCGGTGCTGGTGGTTTTGCCGGAACCTTGCAGGCCGACGATCAGCCAGACCGACGGCGGGCGCGAGGCGAATTGCGGGCGCGCTTCGCGTCCGAGGAGTTCGGCGAGCTCGTCGCGAACGATCTTGACGATTTGCTGCTCGGGAGAAAGCTGTAGCAGGACTTCGGAGCCGAGCGCTCTTTCGCGGACGTGGGCGATAAATTCGTTGACGATCTGGAGATTGACGTCGCCATCGAGCAGCGCTTCGCGAATTTCGGCGAGGCCGGCATCGAGATGTTCTTCGCTGAGCTTGCCCTGGCCGCGCAGATTTTTGAATGCGCGCTGAAGTTTTTCTGTAAGCGTTTCAAACATATTCGCTATTCCACCCCTGCGATATTCTTCTTATCCATCATAAGGCCATCCAGCTCTTTTCGGGGCAGCGCTCGGTCGACGTAAGCAAACGTGCCGGTCTGCAGCACCTCGCGGGCGGCCGCGAGAAACGAGCCGTAGGCATAGCGGGCGAGCGAGCCGCCAATGCTGATACGCCGAACGCCCGCGACGGCAAGCTCGGCAGCGGAAAACGCGACGCCCTTCATGCCGGCGAGGACGTTCACGGGATGCGGAGCGACCACGGCGCAGACCGCACGGATGGCTTCGATGCTCGGCAGGCCGGGCGCGAAGAGAACATCGGCGCCGGCATCGGCAAAGGCGCGGAGACGGCGAATAGTGTCGTCCAGGTCGAGGCGGCCATGGAGGAAATTTTCCGAGCGCGCCGTGAGGGTGAAAGGAAACGGGAGGCTGCGAGCGGCTTCGGCCGCGGCAGCGACGCGTTCAACGGCGAATGCGAAATCGTAGATCGGACGCTGCTCGTCGCCGGTGAAATCCTCGACCGATCCGCCGACGAGCTCGGCGGCTGCGGCGAGGCGAATCGTTTCCGCGACGATTTTCGGATCGTCGCCGAAGCAATTCTCGAGGTCAGCAGCAACCGGAAGATCAGTGACGGAGATGATCGAGCGCGCGTGGGCAAGAGCTTCGTCGCGGGTGACGGAGCCGTCGCGGCGGCCAAGCGACATGGCGTAGCCGGAGCTGGTGGTGGTAAGCGCTTCGAAGCCAATGCCCGCCAGGATGCGCGCACTGCCGGCGTCCCACGGATTGGCGATGATGAATGCCCCGGGAGGCGCAGGGATGATCGGCGCGCCGGGTTCGGACGGGAGCCGGTGCAAGGCTCGAAATTTTCTCGCTCTTTCGGCTTGTGTGACGCTCATGCGACCTTTCCTAAGGTGTGCACAGCAGGAGCGAATACCGCAACGGAAACATCCGCCGCAGTCCAGCTTCGAGAAGACCAAACGGGAAGCAGGCGCAGTACCGCCGTCCGCCTGCCCGCCGGGGAACAGCGGCCGAAACTGGCGTGGAAAATGAATTGGGAACTAGAGCCCATGACTCCCACGCTACCATACCCGCGCAAACCTATGCAGAGTTGCGTACGTTCAGGGAATAAACAGCGGCACGAACACGGAGGGTCAGGGCGAAAAATATGCGATTTGCCGAGCGTCGCGGGGGCGGCAATGTTCAGCGCGTGACAATCTCAGCGCGATGGGACACACACCTACCGGTAATTCACAGCCGGACAATCGAAGCAGCGAGAGGGTTTCCGGCAGGAGGAAAGAACTGCCCTACCGCATTGATGAGGAGTGCATCGGGGTAGCTCGTTTGGTGAATGATCCCGGGCGTGCGTCGAGTGCCGGACGCTTACGTGCCCGGTCGAGCCCGAGCAGCTCGACGTTCCCGAGACCCTATGAGAGCGGATCGTTAAATCCGGCGAATCTACGCCCTACCGAGGCGCGGACGGCGGCTTGGCGTTTGAAGAAAGCCATCCACGAGCGCTCGCTGACGCGGCTTTCGCCGCGTCAGCGGTCGCGGAAGGCAGGACGACAGAATCAGCCCCAAACGTGCTGGGCGGTGTCGATCACCAGTTTGAGCTTGGCCCACTGCTCGTCTTCTGTCAGCAGGTTGCCCTCAGCGGTAGAGGCGAAACCGCACTGGGGACTCAGCGTAAGATTTTCGAGCGGGAAGTACTTCGCTGCTTCATTGATGCGGCGGGCGATCTCGTCAACTGATTCAAGTTGCGGCTTCTTCGTACTGATCAGACCAAGAACCACAATCTTGTCCCTGGGAACGAGTCGCAGCGGCTCGAACGTGCCGGAGCGCTCGTCGTCGTATTCCAAAAGAAAGCGATCGACCTTCAATTCATTAAAAAGCTTTTCAGCGATCGCATCATATCCGCCAGAGGCGTACCAGTGGCTGCGATTATTTCCGCGGCAAAGATGAATCGCGAGGACCACGCCCGGCTTGCACGCGGCTTCGAGACACGCATTGTCCGCCCGGATGGCTTCGTCGAGCGCCTCTTCGGGATCCTGTCCCGTTTCCGTGCGAATCCATTCACGCCACTTCGGATCCATGTAATAGCTGTAGCGCGGCGCATCGATCTGGATGTACTTCACGCCAGCCGACGCGAGCAATGCGAAGTCTTTTTTCATGATCTCGACAATGTCCCACAACAGCTCGGAATGGTTCTTGTAGAACTTGTCCGTGATGCCCTTCTTGAACGAAATCGCGGGAAATTGCGTCGCGCTCGGGAGCAGCATTTTGATGTCTCCCGGACTGTGACGCTGCATGAATGGCAACTCGTCCGCCGTCATTGACCGCACCGCTCGCAGCTTGCGATTGACGATTCCAGTGACATGGGCAACCGATGCCGCTTGCGCCTGTCCGGTGGCTCCCCAATCCCGCTCAACGGATGCCCCGAAGTTGAAGCCCTCGACCGCGTTCGTGAACGTGCTCATGAAATTGCGGCGGCGCAGCTCGCCATCGCTGAAGATCTCAAACCCTAGCTCCTTCTGCTTCTGGAGTACGCGCAGAATATGTTGGTCCTCAAGAGCACGCAATTGTGCAGGATCCGTTCCATTCGCACGGGCAGCCAGTAACTCCGATGGGCGTAAGAAACTCCCGATCTGGTCAGCCCGATATTCGACTCCCATGGGTATGTTCCCTCTAGAGTCCATTTTACAAAACCTCCTGAATGGCTGGGCTGCCGATTTGCACGAAAGTTGCTAAGCGCTTCCTCTATCGAATTCTCGCGTCCGTCTCGCTGAGCTTCGACCGCTAGGTCCTTAATGGAGCCGGGAGTTCCGCTCCGAACGGCCGCTTCAGCGTCACAGTGCTTAGGTCTCCCGACGACCAAGCGACAGGATGCTTGGATGATGCGCAATGTCCATTCATCTGCCAACGCATTCGATAATCCTGCGATCACGATGGTGACGGAAGCGTCTTCTCGATGACCGATTTAGTCGGTGCGGCAATCTGGGCCGCGGTCGGCCTTCTGAATTGGCATACCGTTCACTCGGCGGCGAAAGGCGTCCGCCCCTCCGCGTGAGCCCAGAAGATCAACGAGGGAGCACAAGCGGGAGAAAACATGGATAGCGAATTTTCACCGCAACTCGCTCATGTCGGCCTCCAAGGGCTTCCTTTCGATGCATCCTTCGCGCGTACTTACGAGGTGTCGATCCAATTCCGCGCGTTGATCCGGTACAACAGAGCGCATCACTCAGCCGTGACGTAATTCGCGATCTTCGGAGATAACGGGAAATGCTCGATACCATCGCCACCATCGAAAAGCTGTATCTATATCCCGTGAAGTCCATGGCCGGCATTACTGTGGACGAGGCGCACATTGGCTTGGACGGAATTTTCGGCGACCGGCAATATGCGTTCGTGCAAGCGGAAAAAGCAGAGAAGAACAGCTTTCCTTGGATGACGGCAAGAGAGAATGCACGAATGCTCGCGTACGAGCCGCGCTTTGAACGATTGCCCACCGCCGAAGAATCGGAACCACCAATTCAGGTGCGGACTCCCGACGGGCGGATGGCCGAAGTTTCCGATGCGGCCCTGCGCAACGAGATCGCGGGGACGAGCGGGCGGTCGATTTATCTGTTGAAAAGCGCGCGAGGCATGTTCGATTGCCAGCACCTTTCCCTGTTCAGCCTAGCGAGCGTGCGAGGGCTTGCAGCGGAAGCGGAGTGCCCGATCAACCATCGGCAATTCCGCGCGAATCTCTACGTCGAGCCGCGCTCCGGCCGGGCGTTTGACGAAGAACAATGGACGAATTGCCTTCTGAAGATCGGAGAGCATGTGCTGACCAGCGTGGCTCAGCGCGATCCGCGATGCATGATAGTCAATCTCGACCCGGAAACGGGGAAACAGAACCCCCAGGTGCTGAAAAGGATCGCCCGGCAGCACGGCGGCGATGCGGGGCTCTACCTGACCGTGATTCGGCCGGGCGTAATCCGCCTTGGCGATGTGATTTGTCGCATTCCAATACCCGAGTGAGTGACCGGGACATGCAAGAATATTTTCCGCTGCCGCCCAATTTGCCGTGTCCGGTTGATGACGGCGGCGCCGACCATCTGACGGAAATGGCTATGCCGGCAATCTCGCTACGCTCAACGGCCGGACGAACCGTGAATCTTGGCGCTCTCACCGCGCCGCGCACGGCGATCTATTGCTATCCGATGACGGGGGTCCCCGGCAAACCCCTGCCCTCTGGATGGGACGAGATTCCGTGCGCACGCGGGTGCACTCCGCAAACCTGCGGCTTTCGAGATCACCACGCCGAAATTGCGGCAACCGGCGCCGAGGTCTTCGGGCTGAGCACGCAGACGACCGAGTATCAGCACGACTTGGCCGAGCGGCTGAAGATTCCGTTTGAAATTCTGAGCGATGCGGAATTCGAACTTTGCGGCGCGCTGCGGCTGCCGACGTTCCAAGTGGAAGGGATGCGCCTGCTCAAGCGGCTGACACTTGTCCTGCGGGCGGGGCGGATCGAGCACGTGTTGTATCCCGTTTTTCCCCCGGACAAAAGTGCGGAAGATCTGCTTCGCTGGCTCAAGACCCACCCGCTTCCTGATTAGCTGCTCCCAGACACCGTCGTCAATGTAGTTTGCTGACGTCCCCATGCATTCAAATGGCTGTGTGGCTGACCAAACACACGCCGTTTTGTCTTTTCTTCGGCAGGATCAGGGGTAGCCCCGAGATAGTTCTGTAGTGCTCCCCGCTAATTTAGACGATCAGGGGCTCCGAGTTTAGGTCAGTTGCAAAAGCCAAGAAGGCCTCGTGCGGAGTGCGATTTTGGACTCCGCGGTGAGGCCGGTCGTGATTGTATTCCTCGATCCAACGAGCGATGCTGGTGCGCGCTTCCTGCAGGCTGCGATACTCGGCCGTCCAGACTTCCTCTTCCTTCAAGCTGCGATGGAACCGTTCGATGTAGCTGTTGCCCTCCGGGTGATGATAGGCCGTCCGCCGGTGCGTGATGCCCAGCCGCCCCAGCGTTTCCAGGAAGCGCGACGAGGTGAACTGCGTTCCATTGTCGGTGGTCAGTGTCACGTTTGCTTCGCGGCTGCCCTCGGGCAGCCGTGCCAGCACCGCTTGTTCCACCGCGGCCAGCGCGTCTTCGGTCCGGCAGCGGTGCGAGAGATTCCAGCCCACGATCTCTCGCGTGCAGCAGTCGATCACGCAGACCAAGTAGGCCCAACCCACCGCTGGACCAGCCCAGATTTTGGTCATGTCCGATTGCCAGATTTCATTGGGCCGGCTGGCTTCCACGCGCCCCCACTCTTTCCGGCGCCGCGCACGCAGGCGCCGCGAGCGCACCAGCAGCCCGCGTTCGCGCATCACCCGCAGCACGCGCTTGCGATTCACCGGCAGTCCTTTCTTCCGCTGCAACCACCACGCCACGCGGCGATAGCCGTAGGCCAACTTCTCTCCGCAGGCCATCACGATCTGTTCGTCGTAGGTGCGGTCGGCTCGGCTGCCTCGCGGTTTCTTCCGGTAGTACAAGCTCGACCGACTGATCGCCAGCGTCCCCGCCACTACCGTGGCCGTGTAGCCCTGCGTCACCAGTTCGCGCGCCTGGGAGTGAACGGCACCGCAGCTCACTCCCCCACGACGTTTTTTAGGATTTCGATCTCCAGCGACTTCCGCCCCAGCGTGCGTTCCAGTTGCCGGATGCGGCGGTCCTTCTCGCTTTCGGCCGCGGCAGCGCTTCTCCCCCCAAGCGCTGCCTTGGCTCCCTGTTCCGCTTCATCCTTCCAGCGATAGAACAGATTCGGAGCGATGCCGTACCGTCGGCACGTCTCCGACACGTTCCCGCTCTTGATGCCTTCCTGCACGATCTGCCACTTCTCTTCTGGGGATCGCTCTACGCGTGGTTTCCTGCCCATCTTGCCTCCTCGTTTGGAGGCCCTGATTCTACCTAAGCAGGTTGTCCAGTTTTAGTGGGGAGCACTACAGTTCGTTCATGCCAAAGCCTGCGCGCCCGCAAGCGAGGTCGTTTTCGCTTAGCCACGGCCCAACCTTGTATATTCCGGCCATAACGGTCGAAGGCTTCCCCTACCGGCGAATCACAAGTTGATTGACCGTGTATTCGGTTGCGGCTCCGGCTGGGATGCTGGATAATCCCGAGTCAGTTGGAAGCATCCCCCCGTGACTGTACTGGCATGATTATTTGCCCGCACTGTAGTACGCCCAATCCAGAGTCCGCCGCAAATTGCTCGCACTGCAATACACCCGTTCCGATCGATCCCGGCGCGACGCTGCAAACGGCCGATCCCACCGCGATTCGCACCGGGAGCGACTTCGGGCCGCGCTACCGGATCGAAGTGCTGATCGGGCAGGGCGGAATGGGGCGGGTCTATAAGGCGTACGACCGCGAACTGAACCGCACGATTGCAATCAAGGTGGTGCGCGAAGGCATGATGGGCGAAACAGACGCCCTGGAGCGGTTCAAGCAGGAATTAGTGCTGGCCAGCAAGATCTCGCATAAGCACATTCTTCGAATTCATGACCTGGGCGAGGTGAATGGACTGAAGTTCATCACCATGGCCTACGTCGAAGGGCAAGACCTGCACCAAATTCTGAAAGAGAGCCCGAAACTCCCGCTCGAAAGAGTCGTGAACTTTGCCACGCAGCTTGCCGAGGCGCTGGCCGCAGCGCACGCGGAAGGCGTCGTGCACCGCGATCTGAAGCCGCAAAACATCCTCGTCGATAAAAACGACCAGATTTATGTGTCCGACTTCGGGTTGGCCAAATCGTTCGCCGAAGGCGCAGTAGGCATGACGCAAACAGGCGCGTTCCTGGGCACGCCTCGCTACATGTCGCCCGAGCAAGCACAGGGCAAGCCGACCGACGGTCGCTCCGATTTGTATGCTTACGGCCTGATCCTTTATGAGATGGCAACCGGCGATATACCCTTCAGCGGCAAGTCCAGCCTGGAGCTGATGTACCAGCGGATTTCGGTACTACCGAAGAATCCGAGACTGATCAACCCGGAGCTGCCAAATTGGCTCGCGCAAATCATCATGCGCTGCCTGGAAAAAGACACGGAGGCGCGCTATCAGAGCGCCCAGGAACTCCTGGCCGATTTGAAATCCGGAGAAACGACGGGTACCGCGCCGCGGAGCCAGCCGCGCGGCACCCGCAGCATACAGATTTCGGTTCCCGAATTTAGCGGGCGCCGATGGATTTGGATTGCCGGCGGTGCGGCGGCCGTTCTAAGTCTTGCGTTTGCGATTCCCCGCGTGCGCCACGAAATTCTTGGGCGGGGCCATCCCGCGGCCCACGCGACCATCGCCGGAATTCCACCTCTTTCCAGCGGGCGATTCATCGCCTTTTTGCCGCTCCAAATTGTGGGCAATTCATCGCAACTGGATTACGTTGCCAAGGGCATTCAAGAAGCTGTTTCCGCAAAGCTATTTCAGCTGAAAAACCTGCGAGTCACTCCGGTGGACGCTTCCGACGACGCAAACCAGAAGCTGCCTCTGCCCAAAATCGCGCGCGCTTTGGGAGCCAATTTATTGGTGCAGGGCGTGCTGCAGGGCGCAGGCGACAAGCTGCGCATCGTCATTAATTTGGAAGACGCTACGAACGGCGAAACTCTCGCAAGCCGCGAATTCGACGGGGTAGTCGGCGACCTCTTCACGATCGAGGATCAGATCTATGCGCAGCTCGTCAAAGGTCTCGACGTCACCCCCACGAACGACGAACTGGCTTCCGCGGAGACACGCCCCACGAATAACATGGCCGCGTACGATCTGTATTTGCGGGGACGGGATGCCTTGCGTGGCCACGACCGCAAAAACATTCAATCGGCGCTCGACTATTTCAACCAGGCGCTGAAAACGGATCCCAACTTCGCTCTCGCGTTTACCGGATTGGCGGACGCGAGCCTGCGCATGTACAAGATCCAGAAAGATCCGTTCTGGACGCAGAGGGCCCTAGTGGCTGCCGAACAAGCGCGGCAGCTGAACGACAAGCTGCCGGAGGTTCACGCAATTCTGGGCAGCGCCTATCGAGCCACAGGCAAATACATGGAAGCAATCGCCGAGCTGAAGCGAGCTACATCTCTCGCGCCCAATTCGGATGAATTCTATCGCCGGCTGGGAGACGTATATCTCGATAGCGGGAACGATGCGGAAGCTTTCCAAGCGTACCAGAAGGCGGTTCGGCTGAATCCCTACTATTGGGTCAATCAGAATTCGCTCGGGAAAGCGTATGCAAGAGTCGCTGACTATCCGAAAGCGCTGCAGGCCTTCCAACAGGTCTCGGTTCTCGAACCCGATATTGACGTGGGATTCGAAAACGTGGGGAACATGTACCTGCAGCAAGGCGAGTATGAGAAGTCGATCCCGTACTTTCAGAAGGCGCTCGCGATTGAGCCGTATTTTTCGACCTACACCAACCTGGGAACTTCCTATTTCCTCCTGAAGCAGTACACGCAAGCGGTGGCCATGTTCCAAAAAGCCGTGGTTATGAATCCGAACGACGCAGATGTGGTTTTGAATTTGGCGGACGCGTATCGCGACCTCGGGCAAAAGGACCAGGCGCACGCTACCTATCTGCGCACCATTTCAACGGGATTCAAGGAACTGCAAACCAATCCACAAAACGCGGACGTTATGGTTGATATCGCGCTTTCGTACGCGAAAACCGGCAATGCGGCCGAAGCGCTGAGTTTTATCCGCCAAGCACGCGGAATCGACAAAGGCAACGTCAACTATATTTACGCGGAGGCTGAAATCGATGCCACGCTGGGGCGGGCGACGGACGCCCTGAGCTGCTTGCGGGATGCGCTTGAGAAACACTACCCGGCTGAGTATGCAGCCGGCGACGAAGATCTAAAGAATCTAGCGGGGAACCCTCAGTTCACGCTGCTGATTAAGCAGTATTCGAATAAGAAGCCGTAACTCGACCTGCCAACGGGCTAGGCGGCTATCGATGCTGAAGCAAACCGAAGTTCCATATCTGAACTTCCGCCGGGGACTGAGGGTTGGATGCGATCCGGCCTATGCGGGCGATACAGTCCCGAACCGCCGACGGAAAACAGCCAGCGCGAGAAGCCCGCTTATTAACAACAAGACTGTGGAAGGCTCTGGAGTTAGCGTGATTATGCCATTAGGACAGGCGTTGTTGTCACACTCGAAATTGGCCGGCAGTAGGAGAGAAAGCGAAGTTCCCGAAACGCCAATCGTAAGATCCTCGCCCGGAGTAATTGTGCCTCCCCAAAACGCCACACCGTAAAGACTCAGAGGATTATCATCTGGCGGGAAAAGAGGATAGGGAAGGACGATGTCGGCGCAATGGCTGAAGAAGTTCGACCCGCACGCAGCTGTTTGGCCCTCAGGGACCGGGCTAGGAGTGGGGCTCCAAAAAATAATTCCATTCAAATTGAAGGACCCATTGTAGCCCAAGTCCACGCAGTTTGCGCCTGAAGGGCAGCTGGGATCATTCAGGATCACCCGAAAATCGTTGGTCGAGTCGGCCCGGGCTGCGGTGGCTGAAATACTCGCTACCACTAAGAAAAGAGCCAAGCACATCAAGCGCTTCATCTGGATCTCCCTCTACAGCCGGTTCGACCTGAAACCCCAAGTAGAGTGCCCCAGACGCTAAAAGGACTGATGCACTCTGATGTACTCTGATGTACTGCATAAATAGTTGAGTTTCAGCGGTATGTCAATAACCAAATGTGCTACGGGAATATTTTTGTCGCATTGATATGACTAGAACTACTAGTATCATATTCTGTTGTTGTAAACGTGGTTCACGCTGAAACAGCGAACGATTCCGCCGAGCGCAATTAAGTCAAATTGTGCTAAGCGATACACCGCCCGGTTGCAGCAAAATCCGTGCAGTTCGGAGTCGAAACTTTCCAGCTTGCGCTGTCGCCGGCCGTATGCGTCGGGAACAATCCCGCCATGCCGTTGATCGAAACGACTTAAAAGGGTGCATTACCTGCAGTTGACAGCAGGTCACACCGCAGCTACGATGTGGCCCTCAAAGGGGTTCCCGCAGAGGAGCAAACCCGTGGCGCTTAAAATAACGAAACACAACGTGAACGAAGTTGCCGTAGTTGTGCTGGACGGGCGCGTGGTATTGGGCGAAGAAAGCAGCGAGCTCCGCAACGCGATCAAAGGATTACTGGCCGAAGGCAAAAAGAAAATCGTCCTCGACGTCGCTCGGGTCGGTTTTATCGACAGCTCCGGACTTGGAACGCTCGTTGCTGTTTATCACACCGCCAAGGCGCAAGGCGGCACGCTGGCACTTTGCCAGCTTGGGAAAAAATTCGAAGAGCTCTTGCAGATGACGCGGCTGCTGACGGTATTCGACAGCTACAAGACCGAAGCCGACGCGGTACACGCCCTCGAAAAATGAAAAACAGACAGGCGTAATCGGCCATGCAGAGCTCGAACGCCGCGGGCGTAGATCAATTCCGTCTAGAAGTCCGGTCGCCTGACGGTACACAGGCACTTGTTCGCGTGACGGAAGTCCCGTTCCTCATCGGCCGCGGCAGCGACACAGGGAACCACCTTCAACTTTCGGACCCTCGCATCTCCCGCCGTTGCTGCGCCATTACGCTAGAGCAAAACGAGTGGCACCTCGAAGATCGCGGCCACCATCGCGGAATCTTTCTCAACGGCAACAGAGTGCAACACGCCCGGTTGCGACTGGGTGACGCGATCACCTTCGGCTTGGAAGACTCGTACGAAATCGTCCTCCGCTCGGCTGGGGAAGAAGAAGCTCTCCAGGGATTGCTCACGCGCATCGGCAAGATTCCGTCGGCCGATGAGACTTCCGGCGGACTGCAGAAACTGAGTCTATTGCTCCAAGCCACTTCGCTCTTGCATTCCGAGTTACCGCTCGAATCCGTTCTGGGCACCATGCTGGATCATGCCATCGCGATTACCGGCGCGGACCGCGGCTTGCTGTTCGAGGCAGACCCGTCCGGTGGGCTTCGCGCCCGGCTTGCTCGAGGCAAGGGAAGCGTATCGCTTTCACCCAAAAGCCTTACTCCCAGTCAGACGGCGCTTCGGCAGGCGATCGAGCAGAAATCGAGCGTGATCACCGAGGACTTGAACCGAGCGGAAGCTGCTCTTCAGTTGGCGCAAAGCATCGTGGCGCAGTCACTCCGCGCGGTTGTCGTGATTCCCCTGTACGCCAATCTGCACGCCGGCTCGAGGCAGGAGGAACGCGGAGAACTGCTCGGCGCGGTCTATCTCGATTCCCGTCGGCCCACCGCTTTCTCAAAACTCGATCGCGAAATACTGGATGCGCTCGCCGGGGAAGCAGCGAGCATTCTCGACAATGCGCGGCTGGTGGAGCGCGAGCGCCAGCGCCAGCGAATGGAACAGGAGCTGAAGATCGCCCGCGATATCCAGCAAGCGCTCATTCCCCACGGCTTCCGCGAATTCGATTACCTGGCGGTCGCCGGCGTTCATACGCCGTGTCACGCCGTCGGTGGCGATTATTTCGACGTTTTTCCGATGGATGGAGGGCGCACCGCTATCCTTGTTGCGGATGTTTCCGGCAAAGGGCTCGGGGCCGCGCTGCTCACCACGATGCTGCAAGGCGCGCTATCTGGCATGACGATCGGCACCGATCCCGTGCGCGTCTTCAATCATATGAACCGGTTTCTCTGCGACCACGCCGAAGTGGGCCGCTACGCGACCATGTTTTTCGGGATTCTCGATTCCCGCGGCAAGCTCGAATACATTAATGCGGGCCACCCTTCTCCGCTGGTGCTCCGCCAGGGTGAAGTCACGGAACTCACCAGCGAGGGTTCGTTCCCGGTGGGACTCATACCGGAAGCGGATTACGCCGCGAACACCGTAGCTCTGGAACCTGGCGACACGCTGGTCTTATTCAGCGACGGAGTGACGGAAGCGATGAACACCGCCGAAGAGATGTTCGGCACCGTGGGATTGCGGGAGTCTCTCTCCGGCCAGCATGACGCATCACTCGAGCAGCTGCAGAAGAAGGTGCTTGATTCGATCCAAACATTTTCAAGAGGAGCGGATCAAGCTGACGATATTACTCTCCTCATCGTACGGTATCGCGGGACGGCGCAAGCAGTGTCCGCGAGCTAACTTCCCGATTGGATTCCCACCACACGCCAGGTCCGCGCGAAAGCTGAGCCTAGAAAGTAGATCGCCGGTTTTCTTCCGAGCGCAGCACGAAAGTGACAAAGCTGTCTCGTTCGCGTGAAAAACAATACAAAAATGTCGTGAAAAAAGTTGCGCCCGAAAGGAATTCTGCTCCCGCTCGACAAAATTGTTCCGCGCGACCGGAGAATGCGACAAGACTGTCGCAGAATCCGGTGAAGCGCTGTGCCCGGTGCTGACGTTTATTCACAAACCTCAATACAAATGGGCATTTCAGAACGCCCGGCTGAATGGCCCCCTGTGTGCAAACGGTCGCTGCGAGTGAAAGGCTTTGGAGTGACGCATAAACCTCAGGGGGACTCATGGGCAATACTTTGGCGAATTACGAGGAGACGATTAAGAAAACTCACACGCGGCTGAAGACCAACGCCTTGAACTTCTGGGAGGTGCTGGCCCAAGCGATCGCGCTGATTTCGCCGAGCATGACCGCCGCACTGATCGTGCCGCTGATGTTCGGTACTGCCGGGACGGCGGGATGGCTCTGCTACTTGTTCGGCACGATCATGCTTTTGTTCGTCGCCATCAGCCTGAATCAATTTTCAAAGCGATACACATCGGCCGGCAGCATGTACGAATACACCGTGAAAGGCCTCGGGCCCAAGGCCGGAGGCGTGTCCGGCTGGTCCCTCATCTGGGCGTATATGTTCATTGGCATCGCCGGCGTCACTGGCTTTACGCACTTCGCCACGAAGCTGCTGGTTCTTACGGGAGTGACCGGGTATTTATCGCATCCTTGGATCACGCTCTTCGCGCTCTGCGTTGGCATGGCTTGGCTGCTGGCCTACATGGACATCACGTTCTCCACGATTCTGATGCTAATTTTCGAGGGGGTATCGGTAACGCTGATCGTGGCGCTGGCGTTTCTCGCCATCGGGAGGACCGGCGCCGTCGACGTATCGCAATTGCATCCGGTAGGCCACGGCTTAAAGGATATCGGCTTGGGAGTAGTCGTAGCGATCTTCAGCTTGGTCGGATTTGAGTGCGCCACGGCATTCGGCGAGGAAGCAAAAAATCCACTTAAGACTATCCCGCGAGCCGTCATCGCCAGCCTGTTGTTGACCGGTGCGTTTTTCGTCTTCATCACCTACGTCGAAACGCACGCTCTGGCTGGCAACAAGCCGACGCTCGATCAGCTGGACGCTCCGCTTTCGACGCTGAGCGCGAACCTTGGCGTTCCGTGGATGGGAGTATTGATCTCCATGGGCGCGATGATCAGCTTCTTCGCGCTGGCGCTTTCGTGCCTGAATGCCGGCGCCCGCGTGCTGTTCACCATGGGGCGCTACGGCATCTTCCCCATCGCGATCGGCAGTTCCCACAAGCGAAATCTGACGCCGCATGTGGCCATCTCGTTGTTTGCGGCGATCCAATTCCTGATTCCCACCGGCTTCCTGCTCTTGTCATACGGCAACATTCACGGCTGGCAGATGGCGCCATTTGACGCGTTCAACGATGCCGGGCTGTTCGGAGCGATGGGCTTCTGCGGCGCATACGTGCTGATTTCGCTGGCCACGCCCTTCTATTTGAAGAAGATCGGCGAGCTAAAGGCGCGCCACATTGCGATCGCGGTGATGGCCCTGACTCTCTTGATTGTGCCGATCGTCGGCACCGTCTATCCAGTGCCGGCTTTCCCGATGAACTATTTTCCCTACATCTTCCTCACCTACATCGCGATCGGCGTGGCCCTCGTGTGGGGACGTAGCCGCAGCCATTCGGAAATCGCGGGTATTCGCAAGGCGCTTGAAGAGACGGCAATGAGTATCGATCTGCGTTTGCCGGAGGAGGTTTCGGGAACGGTGCCAGTAGCGACGGTTCCAGAAGGAGGCGCCCTATGACGGCGGGCGTCCTGGCGACTTTGCACCGCTATCCAGTGAAATCCATGATGGGCGAGGAACTTAACGCAGGTTTCATAACCGGGAAAGGGCTCTTCGGCGACCGTTCGTACGCACTGCGCGACGCGGAAACTGGGAAAGTGGTTAGCGCAAAAAACCCGCGGAAGTGGCCCAACATGTTTCGCTTTCGCGCGAGCTACACAGGCCCGACAGCCGCCGATTCGGCGCTTCCGCCAGTAAGCGTAATTCTGCCGGATGGGGAAACCGCCGTCAGCTCCAGCGCTGATTTTGCGCCGACGCTTTCTAGCAGGGTGCTGCAAAACTCCGTGTTTGGAACTGTGATTGCAGTTTAGTTTGCACGAAGCTTGAACGCCGCAATTTGTGCGGCGATTCTCTGAAAAACAGGAGCACTTCGTGCGCGGAAATCCCAAATTGCAGAATCCGATGTTTTTCGTGGCCAACACGGAAGAGCGGCTGCCAAAAGATCATCCTCTGCGCGCGATCAAGCGCCGTGCCGACGAGGTGCTGAAGCAGATGCAGCGCGTGTTCGATGCGGCGTACAGCGAAACGGGGCGTCCGGGGATTCCGCCGGAGGCGCTGCTGAAAGCGCTGTTGCTGCAAGCGCTGTACTCGATTCCCTCGGAGCGGCGTCTGGTGGACGCGATCAACTGGAACTTGCTGTACCGCTGGTTCTGCGATCTGGACGCGGACCAAGCGGTGTGGGATGCCACGGCGTTCACCCACAATCGCGAGCGCTTCGAGCGGCACGGGCTGGTGCAGAAGTTTTTTGAACGCGTGGTGGCCAGCGCGCTGGTCGAGCAGTACGCCTCGAACGATCACTTCACCGTGGACGGGACGCTGATCCAGTCCTGGGCCTCGCTGAAAAGTTTTCGTCCCAAGGAAGAGCCGGTGAACAAGCCGCCCGCCCAAGACGGCAGCAATCCTTCGGTGGATTTTCGCGGCGAGAAGCGCCGCAATGAAACGCATCAGTCTACGACCGATCCCGAGGCGCGGTTGGCGCGGAAGAGCAAGGGCATGGCGGCGCTGCTCTGCCACAGCGGGCACGCCTTGATGGAGAACCGGCATGGGCTGTGCTTGGACATCGCCATCGCCGTGGCTGACGGGCACGCCGAGCGAGACACGGCGGAAAAGCTGTTGCGGCGCTTGGCACGGCGGCACGGCATCAAGCCCAAGACCGTGGGTGCCGACCGCGGATTCGAGGCGGGCGAGTTTTTGCGCACGCTGGAAGAAGACCTGCACGTCACGCCGCACGTGCCGCTCACCGCGGAGCGCGTGATCAGCCAAGGTCCCGCAGGAGACGCGCGCCGCCGCATGCTGCGGCGGATGAAGACCCAGGGATATGCGCTGAGTCAGCGAGCACGAAAGAAGATCGAGCAGATGTTCGGCTGGATGAAGCAAGCTGGCGGGCTGCGCAAAGTGCGTCACGTGGGCCGCTGGAAGATTCAGCAGGTAGCCTACCTGTGGGCTGCAGCGTTCAACCTGCTGCGCTTGGCCCATCTGGAGGCCGCTACATAGACAGGATCGAGAGCAGGGCGCAGTGCCGAAAGACAAAATGCGACTGCGAGAAGTTTTACACGGCCCCCTGCTCGCCTGCCACTTTGCCCTGAACTCCGTCCTCATCTCGAAAATCATCCGTTTTGCAGCACCCTGCTAGTGCTCTTGGACGGCAGGTAACGCTGCTCGCTGCGCCTCCTCAGAATCCGCAGCTCGAAGAGTATTGGCCGGATATGGAAGAGCTTTCGAATCGCGACATCGTGACCGAGGAAGCCATGCCGCCGGGTACATTCTTCGATCTCGCGATTCTGCACGTGCTCACAACGGGCACGCTCGACCGGTTCCGCGAACTCAATCCCTGCAGCCGGTTTGAGCCGAGGCGATTTCGGCCCAATCTGATCATCGACACCGGGGATCGCAAAGGTTTCGTTGAGAACGACTGGATCGGGAAGGAGATCGCAATCGGGACGCAGGTGCGAATTCAGGTCACCGGGCCTTGTCCACGATGCGTGATGACGACATTGGCCCAAGGGGATCTTCCGAGCGATCCGGGAATTCTGAGGACTGCGGCAAAATTCAACGAAGTGCACGTCGGAGTGTACGCCTCCGTCGTGAAGACGGGAACGGTGCGGATCGGTGACGCGGTCAGTGTACTCTGACGGCAAGGACTGCTGATCCGCCGATCGGGAGCTACTAACGCTTGAACCGCGTACAGTCGATGTGGAGCTTCTTGATTTTGTAATTGATCACGCGGTTGGTAGTTCGCAACAGATTGGCGGCCTTGGAACGGCTGCCTCGCGTGGTCTTGAGCGTGTCCTGGATCAGATCCTTTTCGTACGCGTCGACGGCTTCCGTGAACGACAGGGTCATCATGGTGCCCGATGCCTCGGCAGTTTGCAGCGTGGGAGGAAGATGGTGGCCATGAATCACATTGCCATCGCACACCAGCACCGCCCTCTCGATGGTATTTTCGAGCTCGCGAACGTTTCCGGGCCAGTGATAGCTCATAAGCATGTCGATGGCCGGCGTGGAGATTCGCTTAATATTTTTGCCGTGCGGGTTGGAATATTTTTCAAGGAAATGTTCGGCGAGGAGGAGTACGTCCGATTTCCGTTCCCGCAAGGGAGGTACGAAAATCGCAAATACGTTTAAACGGTAGTACAGGTCCTCACGAAAAGTTCCGGAGGCGATCGCCTTTTCGAGATCCTTATTCGTTGCGACGATCAGCCGAACGTCGGCTCGGACAGTGCGCGTGCCGCCCAATCGCTCAAACTGTTTCTCCTGGAGGACGCGAAGAAGTTTGACGGCGGTGGAGGAGTTGATCTCACCGATTTCGTCCAGGAACAGAGTTCCTCCCTCGGCTAGCTCGAACCGTCCCTTTTTCTGCGAATGCGCACCGGTGAACGCTCCCTTCTCGTATCCGAAGAGTTCAGACTCGATCAACGTCTCGGGAAGCGCGGCGCAATTTACTTTGACGAATGGATTGTTCTTTCGCGGCGAATTGTAGTGAATCGCGTGGGCAATCAGTTCTTTTCCGGTTCCCGATTCGCCTCGTACCATCACCGTGGTACTGCTCGAAGCAACCTGCGTCACTTGTTCGTACACGCTTCGCATCGGCCCGCTATTGCCGACGAGATTTGAGAAATCGTACCGCTCCTGAAGCGCTTCTTCTAGATGGAAATTCTCGTCCAGCAGCCGGCGCCGCTCGGCGTCCACCAGCCGGTCGATTGTGACCGCTTGCGCGATCATCGAGGCAACGACGCTGAAGAACTGCAAGCTTCGCTCGTAATCTCGGTCTTTTTGGAAGAGCAACTCTGCGGTCAGGGCGCCGCTTGGCTTCTGGCCTGCCATGATGGGAACGCAAAATGCGCTGGCTTCCCGCCCGCACGGTGCCACGCGTCCGGCAAATGCGGGTTCCTGGCTCGTTTGCGGCATCACGACCGGACGTCCCGTCTCGACAACGCGGGCAATCAATTCGTTACCGATGCGGCCGCGCTCTCGCTCGCCGAATGTGCTGAGACCGATGGAAACCTCGATGTGCAGCTCGCTGGTGTTGTCCCGGAATAGCGTGACACGGCTGCTAAATACGCCGTGATGGCTTTCGAGGATGGTGAGGACGTTGTGAAGTTTTGTCTTTAGACGCAAATCGCCGGAGAGCGCCCTGCCTATATCGAGGAGCGTCGTTAGCTTCCTGATCTCACTTTTGTGCCTGGTGTCACCCGGTTCAGGAGCGGACACGGCAGATTTCAGTCGGCTCAGATCGAAAAAAGAGAGTCTTTCCGGGATTGCTGCGCTTTCCGCCATTCTGGGGACCCATATTAGCTCTCTTCGGATCGGAGAGGGCGTGCAGTCGTAACTCGGTCGCCTTTTTTATGCCATGTTCCGAATGTGGCGACCAACTCAAATTTCATATGCCTCACATTCGTGTTTGCGATGCCCTGCGGGCACCTAAGAAAAACGATGTAATGAAGGTTCCGCCCATCAGTGCAAGGGCGATCGCTTAGCCCCAGACGCGCTGGGCCGTGTCGACCACCAGTTTAAGCTTGGCCCACTGCTCGTCTTCCGTCAGCAGATTGCCTTCTGCCGTGGAGGCAAATCCGCGCTGCGGACTTAGCGCCAGGTTCTCCAGCGGGAAGTGTTTTGCGGCCGCATCAATGCGCCGCGCGATTTCGTCAACGGTCTCCAACTGTGGCTTTGTTGTGCTAATCAAACCCAGAACGACGATCTTGTCCTTCGGGACGAATCGCAACGGCTCAAACGTACCCGACCGTTCGTCATCGTATTCCAGGAGAAACTGGTCGACCTTCAACTCGTTGAATAGCTTTTCGGCGATCGCATCGTACCCGCCCGATGCATACCAGTGGCTGCGATTATTTCGACGTTTTTCCGATGGATGGAGGGCGCACCGCTATCCTTGTTGCGGATGTTTCCGGCAAAGGGCTCGGGGCCGCGCTGCTCACCACGATGCTGCAAGGCGCGCTATCTGGCATGACGATCGGCACCGATCCCGTGCGCGTCTTCAATCATATGAACCGGTTTCTCTGCGACCACGCCGAAGTGGGCCGCTACGCGACCATGTTTTTCGGGATTCTCGATTCCTGCGGCAAGCTCGAATACATTAATGTGGGCCACCCTTCTCCGCTGGTGCTCCTCCAGGGTGAAGTCACGGAACTCACCAGCGAGGGTTCGTTCCCGGTGGGACTCATACCGGAAGCGGATTACGTCGCGAACACCGTATTTCTTGAACCTGGAGATACCCTCGTTCTATTCAGCGACCGGATCACGGAGGCCATGAACACCGCCGAAGAAATGTTCGGCACCACGCGGTTGCGAGAAGCTCTCTCCGCGCAGCGCGACGCGTCACTCGAGCAGCTTCGGACGAAAGTACTCGATTCGATCAAGGAATTTTCGAGCGGAGCAGATCAAGCCGACGATATCACTCTCGTAATTGTCCGTTACCGCGGTACGGCTCAAGCGGTTTCCGCGAGCTAGAAGGAAGGATCCAAGTTCGCCAGAAACTTTGACCGGGCGCTGGCCGGGCCGTTGCGATTCGATTTAGCTTCACCGAGAGGATGTTTCAAAGCAGACTCGGTGGGTCGGTCCGATCTCGCACACATCTCGCGCGGTCAAAGACGGAGTGCGTCAGTTGTGCGCCAGCGAAGTCGCGAGCTGCTTTCTTATGTCGCTCGCTTGCGCGTCATTCGGATCGATCTTGAGCGCTTCCTCAAATTGGGCGCGGGCCAGCGCGGGCCTATTCGTTCTCTCGTATGCGAGACCCAAGTGGTAGTGAAACGCCGGATCCTTGGGATTGCCTTTGATCGCCTGCTGAAAAGAATCGACCGCGGAGCTATAGATGCCTTCGTGATAGTAAGCCCAGCCGAGGGTGTCCGCAGAATTCGGCAGATTGGGCAGGCCGCGGCGTGCCGTTTGCGCCAAAGAAAGCGCCACGTTCACGTCGCCACCGTGATTCAGCATCAGATATGCGAGGTTATTTGCCGCAACCGGATAGTTCGGTTCGATCTGCAGCGCTTGCTTGTCGAGTTCTTCAGCCTTTTGCCAGTCGCCGCGGGAATCCATAAGTTCGCCGAAGCCAACGAACAGGCGGACGTCGCGCGGATTGGCTTTGATCGCCTGCTGATACACGCTCACGGCCTGGTCTGGTAAGCCCTGGGCAACATCGACATTCGCGAGCAGCAACTGAGCCGGCACGTTGCGCTGGTTCAGGTCCGCCGCTTTTTGCAGCGATTGTTGAGCTTTGGCGGAATCCTGGTTGCGAAGCTCCAGTTGGCCGAGCAGCAGATAGAAGTTGCTGTTGTTTGGCACACGCGAGATTTGTTCCTGGACGCGGCGCAGCGCTTCGGCTGGCTGCTTGCGTTGGAGATCAATATTTACGAGCGCCGTCAGCGCATCGGCAGCCGCTGGATTGAGCGCCAGCGCTTTTTCGTATAACGCCTCGGCTTGCGTGAATTGCTTCTGCTCGACGCGCAAATCGCCCATCCGAGCATAAGGCGCTGCATCCAGTGGAGCCACTTCCATCGCCTTTTGCAGGTCGGCTTCGGCGCCTTTTTCGTCGCCCTTTTTCAGCAGTGCCCGAGCGTGGAAAATGTATCCTTCGGACGAGCGCGGCTCAATTTCGATCAGCCGCTCGCCGCTGTCGGCCAAGAGCTCATTGTTTCCGTTGCGAATGGCGAGAGCGGCCAGCGCTCGCTCGGGCTCGGCCATGGCAGGATTGAGCCGGGCGGCTTGCGACCACTCGATTTGAGCCTGTCCGGAGTTGGATGTTTCGGCATACGCCACCCCCAGCGCATAGTGTGCCAGCGCATTGTCCGGAGCCGCTTTCGTGGCCGACTCGAGGATCGGTACCGCATCGGCGGCCCTGCCTTCTCGCGTTAGGATTTCGCCGCGAAGCACCTGCGCGTCAGTGTCGGAAGGCGAGTTCTGCAAAAGCGCGTCATTCAATTTTGTGGCCTGGTCCAGGCGATTTTGCAGAATCAGGATCTGCACGTAGGTTTTTGTGACCGCGGTGTCTTTCGGATGGTCGGCGTGAAGCGAGGCGAACTCCGCCGCAGCCTTATCCGATTCGCCCCGCGCCAAATAGAAATCACCGAGCAGACGGTAACCAGCCGGATTGTTGTTGAGCGCTTGTTTTGCCTGGCGCAGCACCTGTTCGGCAGCGTCTTGCTTTCCCTCCGCGAGATAAAGCCCGGCAAGCGTGGCGCGCGGCAAGGGATCGTTCGAATCGAGCGATATCGCGGTCTGAAACTGTTTTTCTGCCTCGGGCCAGCGCTTCTGGCCTTGGTCGAAACGGCCATACGCCATGGCAATAGGCGCCGACTTCGGGTCGAGCGCCTGGGCCTTCTGAAAATCCTGTTCCGCAGCCTCGGAGTCGTGGTTCCTTTCTTCAAAAATTGCAAGGCTGAGATATGAGGAAGCGCGACGCGGATCCATTTGAATGGCTTGTTGTGCCTCGGAAATCGCCTTCGGCAAATCGCCTGCCGCGGCATCCGCCGTGGCGACGAGTATCTGCGCGGCGGCGTTGTTCGGCTCCGATTTCAATACAGCCTGGGCGTGGCTGCGCGCCTCGGGAAACCGCCGTGCAGCCAGAAGGACGCTCGCCAGATCAAATTGCGCTTTCGAATTGGAGGGATCGATCTCGACCGTGCGCGAGAATTCCTGGTATGCTCCCGATAAATTCCCCTGCTTCAGATAACATTGAGCGAGTTCGTAATGGGCCGGGGCGAAGCGCGAGTCGATTTGGATCGCGTTTAGAAACTCGATCGAAGCCGAAGAATACTTGCCGGCTTTCAGATACTTCTCACCTTTCGCCAAGTACTGCTTCTTGCGCACCTCGGGGTTTCGCGAGCAACCCGCGAAGACGAAAACACCCAGCGTCACACATAGCACCACGGCCGAGAGGTTACTTAGCTTAGGTCTTGGTTGTCGTAACGAAACTTCGATGCCGTCCACTCTGTCTCCCAAATCGGGCCCCTGCGCCAGAACTCGAAGCACCGACTAGCTCTCCTCCAGCAATCGCGTTACCTCGTGGCGCAATCGTCTTTCGGTGACTCACCGGTCATTCAAACGACTCCTTTTCTTCGGTTTACAGAGGATTAATGTGGCACGATTTGCTTTTCGCGTTGAACTCAGCGCCGGCGGGACAGCGAACGACGGCAGGAGATGGGAACAAAGGGAAAACTTTTTGCCCAATCGTGGAAGTCAACAGGGGTTGGGCACGTACCTCGTGGCTGGCGGGTTGCCAGAGCTGCAAGGGCTCGCTGAAAACAGTGCCCTTACGGTTCTTCGACCTGGATGGTGATCCCCGAAAGCGTGGCAATCGCTTTGCACCATCAGCCACTGGGATCAGGCATGTTCCGGCCAAGGGTCGGGGCGGCCGCGGAAGGCGATTCGAGGCGCATCGGAACCGTAAATGATTGCCAGTTCAGCGCGTTTAGTGCCAATCGGAACTGCCACATGGGTTGTGTCCGTGAGCCATTCCATGAAGGCCATCGATCATATCGTCGCCGAAATTGCGCGGACGAATATCCCGGTCCTGTTGATCGGCGAGAGCGGCACCGGAAAAGAAGTGCTGGCGCGGCGGATCCACGGACTGTCGAAGCAATCCGAGAAGCGGTTGGCGAAGATCACCTGCGCATCGATAACGGCGGACCGGCTCACCGAGGAGTTGAACGGGCATCTACGCGAAACGGGTGATGCAGAATCGGCTCGGGACTCCGGAACCGTACTGTTCGACGAGTTGAGTGATCTGGATGCCGCATGCCAAGCCCGTTTGCTTTACGTTCTTCCCGATGGAGAATCCATTTCGGCGGCTGCGACGATTGTTTCGCGTGTGATCTCGTCGACCACCCGAGATCTGGAAGACGAAACGCGCGCGGGCCGATTTCGAAGCGAGCTCTACTATCGAATCAACGGAGTTTGCCTGCGGCTTCCGCCTTTGCGCGAACGCAGGGAAGATATCCCCGCTCTGGCGGAATTCCTGATGGCCAAGCACGCGTCGCAGCTGGGGCGTCCGCAGCCCGCGCTCCGGCACGAATCGCTGAAAGCTTTGATGGACTATTACTGGCCCGGGAACGTCCGTGAACTCGAGAACGTAATGAGAAAAATCGTGGCGCTAGGAGATGAGCGGTTGGCCGTTTCGGAGCTGCGATCGCCAGCCGCTGCGACGACAAAGTCCGTGGCAACCGGTTCGCGCAGCTATTCGCTTAAGGCCGCGGCCCGCGCGGCATCAAGAGAGACAGAACGGGAATTAATCCTCGATGCGCTGTCCCGCACGCGCTGGAACCGCAAGCGCGCCGCACAGGAACTGCAGATCAGCTACAAATCGCTGCTCTACAAGCTCAAGCAGATCGGAATTGCCGAGAGCGGAACGAAATTAATCGTAGGAGAAGGGGAATGATTCGGAATTGTCACTGGATCGTGATCGTGGCGCTGTTCGCGTTGGCGGCGCCTATGAGAGCGCAAACTTCGGCGTCTTCGGCGGACGCCGCGAAGAATACGTCGCAAGCCAGCCACGTGGCGGCCACAAAGGATCCGAGTTACGTCATTGGCGCGCAGGACGTGCTCGCCATCGACGTCTGGAAAGAGAAAGAACTCACCCGGACGGTGGAAGTCAGGCCTGATGGCAAGATTTCGCTTCCCCTTTTGAATGACATTCAGGCGAGCGGCCTCACGCCGATGCAGCTCGCCGCGAACATTACGGAGGGCCTGAAAAAGTTCATCACCGATCCCCAGGTCACCGTGATGGTCACGCAGATCAACAGTCAACGCGTTTACATTCTCGGTGAAGTGACCCATCCGGGAGCTTTCCCGTTGTTGCCCGGCATGAACGTTTTGCAAGCGCTATCGAGCGCCGGCGGGTTCACGATGTTCGCCAACACGAAGAAGATTTACGTTCTCCGCCAGCAGGACGGGAAACAGAAAAAGTTCGCGTTTAACTACAAAGATGTGCTTTCGGGAAAGCACACCGATCAAAACATCGTCCTGCGAGCCGGCGATCAGATCGTGGTTCCCTAACATGCCGAACAACTCCATCCGCGAACTTCGGGCGATTGGCTGGTTGCCAGGACTTCTCTGCGCTGCGGTGCTTCTGATCGCACCTGCAGCCAGATCCCAGGAGCCAGACAGCGCCGCAGGCCAGACTCAGCAGAATCAGACGGCCCAGCCAATTCCGGCCTACCGTTCTCCGTTCGCATCGGCGTCTGGAGATCAAGCTGAGAATGACAGCTCTCAGACGTTGCAGCAGGACACGAGGCCGCTATCAGGCGCCCAATACATTTCCATGGGCGACCTGACCAACAAGCGCAGTTACTGGCAGCCGCGCTTCGATCTCGCGGGTTCCGCTGACTCCAATCCGCAAGAAAGCGCTTCGAACTCGAACTGGGGCGCTTGGACATCGTTCCTCGCCGGAGTTGACATCCACCACACGTCCGGAACCACGGAGATGATGCTCAGCTATACCGGCGGCGGGATGTATTCAAACGAGAATTCCGTACCGAACGGAACCGTGCAGGAACTCGGGTTCACGGACAAGATTTCCATGCGGCGTTCCGTGCTGTCGTTTTTCGATCAATTGAGCTATTTGCCGCAGGCGAGTCTTGGTTTTGGCGGAGTCGGAGGGTTGCCGCTGTCGGGAGGCGGCTCGACAGGCTTGGGGCCCGGGTTTACGGCGGGCCAGTCCATCCTTACCGGACAAGGGCAGAATCTGGCGAACTCGTCGATAGTGCAGCTGCAAACGTTTCTGACGCCGCGTAGTTCGATCACGATGGCCGGAGGCTATTCCCTATTGCACTTCTTCGGGAACAACCTCGTTGATTCCGGAGACATCATCTTTCAAGGCGGATACAACTACCAGCTCACGCGTCACGATACGGTGGCGTTGTTGTACGATTTCAGTGATTTTCGCTACAGCAGCCTCGGCCAGTCGATCTATACACACACGATTGAAGGTTCTTACGGCCGCCGCGTCACGGGACGCTTGGCGTTTCAAATCGCCGCCGGTCCTGAGGTCGCGGTTTTTGACCAAGGAGCCGGAACATCCGGGGGCACGGGAGGCGGCTCTGGCGCATCCAACGGGGCGTCGACACATGTCTATTGGTCGCTGAACTCGGCTTTGAACTACCAGTACCAGAGGACGGCTCTCGGGCTGACCTATTCGCATGGAGTGAGCGCCGGATCGGGCGTGCTGGCCGGGTCCCTTACCGACATCGTAACCGGATCACTCACGCGCCAGATGTCGCGCACTTTCTCGAGTGGTCTGTCCGCGGGATACTCGCGGAATTCGGCGGCGCCCGTTGCCGGTGGCCAGTCTTCGGGTCAAAATTACAATTATTGGTTTGCCGGGGCGAGTCTCGCTCGCCCGCTGAGCGAAACGCTGGCTCTCACGATCTCATATCAAATGCAGTATCAGACTTCGAATAGCGCGTTCTGCATCGGGTCCTCCTGCGGAACGAGCGTGATCCGCCACTTAATTTCGGTGGGCCTCAGTTGGCATCAGCGGCCGCTTCTCTTTTAGTGCGATTTCGGTGACACAAATGGAGTTCGATAGCAGAGACCAGACGGAAACGAGGATGGAATGACGCGGCGAGAAATGACTCCGGCGGATTATATTGCGATGCTGCGGCGTCGCTGGGTGCTGATCGTTGTGCTAACTGTGATCGGCCCGCCGCTGGCGTACGGCGTAGCACGAATTTTGCCGGCGAAATATAAATCGCAAACACTGGTGCTGGTGCAACCTCCATCGATTTCGGCGAAGATCGTCGAGCCGGTAGACACAGTAGATCTAAGCCAGCGCCTGGCCAGTTTGCAACAGCAGATCCTGAGCCGATCAAGGCTCGAACCGATCATTCGGCAGCTGGGCTTGTTTCCCAAGGATATCAACCGGGTTTCGATGGATGGACTCGTGGCGCGACTGCAAAAGGACATCGAAGTCACGCCCATACAGCCGATGACCGATACGACGCGCGATCTGCCTGGATTCTTTGTGAACGTTACGATGGGCAATCCGCGCACCGCGCAGGCGGTGTGCTCTGCAGTCACGAACATGTTCATAGCCGAAAGCATCAAAGTTCAAAATCAGCGCTCTGCGCAGACGACCGATTTTCTGTCGCAGCAATTGGCTGATGCCAAGGCGGCTCTCGATGCTCAAGACGCCAAGTTTGCCGCGTTTAAAATGCGTTACATCGGCACGCTGCCGGACCAAGAGCAAACGAATCTCAATTTGCTTACAAGCCTGACCACTCAGCTCGATGCCGCCACCCAGGCTCTTTCCCGCGCCGAGCAGGACAAGTCGTTCGCCGAGTCGATGCTGAACCAACAGCTCGCCGCCTGGCAGGCATCGCAGGTAGGAGAGAATCCGGATACTCTTCAACAGCAGCTAGCCGCCTTGCAAACCAAGCTCGCGGGCCTTCGAGCGCAGTACACGGACGAATACCCGGACGTGATTAAGACCAAGGCGGATATTGCCGCCCTTAAGAAAAGAATGGCAGCCGGAAATAGTGCTCCGGCGGCTCCCAAGGATGCGAAGAATCTTGTCGAGCCCCAGCAGATTGCGCAGCTGCGGGCTCAGATCCATGCCGCCAATCAAACCGTCGCCGAAAAGTTAAAGGAGCAGCAACAGATCAAGAAACAGATTGCCCTGTACCAGAGCCGGGTGCAGGCAAGTCCAGTCGTCGAGGAGCAGTACAAGGAATTAACCCGCGGATATCAGACGGCGCTTGATTCTTACAACGATTTACTGAAAAAGCGAGATGCATCGGTCATGTCGCAAACGCTGACACAACAGCAGGAGGGCGAGCAATTCACCTTGCTCGACCCGGCGAATCTTCCGGACAAACCGTCTTTTCCGAAACCGCCGCTATTCGCCGCGGGTGGACTGGCGGCAGGATTGGGATTGGGCCTAGGTCTGGCATTCATGCTTGAAATGCAGGACACATCGATGCGCAACGAACGAGACGTCGAGTTCGTGTTGCATCTGCCAGTGCTTGCGATGATTCCGGCGGTGGAACCTGATGCGGGCAAAGTGGAGCACTCGGGTGGCGACAAAAAAGCTCCCGTTGACTCTGGCTTGGGACTGCACGCGAGAGCATAAGGCGAACATGTACCAACGATTCTTTGGGCTTCGAGAAAGCCCCTTCAACGTCAATCCAGACCCGCGCTATTTGTTTATGACGAGGCAGATACAGGAGGCGCTGGCGGGGCTGACTTACGGCATTCAGAACCGCAAGGGATTCATTCTGCTTACCGGGGAAGTTGGTACCGGCAAGACGACTCTTCTGAACCGCCTGCTCGGCTGGCTGCGCGGGCAGCGCGTGGCAACCGCCTACATTTTCAACTCGTGCCTGAGCGTGAACGATCTATTCGACCTGATGATAGCCGAGTTCGAAATCCCGTGTGACTCGCGCGAAAAAAGCCAGGTCGTGCTGCGGCTGAACCAGTGGTTGCTCGAGCGTTACCGCGCGGGTGAGACAGCTGTTCTGATTGTCGACGAAGCCCAGAATCTTTCGTCTGAGGTGCTCGAAGAAATTCGTTTACTCACGAATCTCGAAACCTCTACCGAAAAACTGTTGCAGATTGTGCTCACCGGCCAGCCCGAGCTCGAGGAGAAGCTCAAGGCGCCGCAAGTGCGGCAGCTGCGTCAACGGATCACTCTTCGCTGCCGGACGGCCCCGCTTACACTGGAGGAAACCTTCGGCTACATTGCCGAACGTCTGCGCATTGGTGGCGCGAATGGCGAGCCAATTTTCTCGAAGGAAGCGATCGAAACAGTGCACACGTATTCCTGCGGTATCCCGCGTGTTGTGAACCTCCTTTGCGAGCACTCGATGATCAACGCCTATGTCGATAGTCTGCGCCCCGTGCCTGCGCACATTGTCGAAGAGGTGGCACGGGAGTTTCAGCTCGATGAAATCGCCCCGGTTGCCGGAGCCGGATTATCCGCTGCGGCGCAAACAGCGAATACGCAGGCGTTGCTCGAAAATCTGGACGAACTTCTTGGCCGTCTGCGTCAGGTCAGCGCCGTACCGGCCCGTGAGAGGAAATCATGAGCCGAATCCACGACGCTCTAAAAAAGGCCGAGCAGGAACGCGTTTCAGTTCAGGCAAGCGAAATCACATCGCCCCAAACTGAGCAGCCCTCATCCGAAACTGATACCGTCCAGCAATCCTCGGTCGCGGTCTCCGGCGAAGGCAACAGCGCTACAGATTTCGTGTCTTTGTCGATGCTCGCATCCGAAGGATATCTCCGATTCGACGATCTGATGGCGCGCTGCACCCATCCGCAGTGGCAGCTCGATCCCAACGTCAACGTCTTCACGAACGGCAACTCGGCCGCGCGCGGCGCCGAACAATTTCGAACGCTCCGGTCGCGCCTTTATCAATTGCGCAGCAATCAACAACTGCGGACGCTATTGATCACCAGCGCCGTACCAGCCGAAGGCAAGACGTTTGTCTCCAGCAATCTCGCCCAAGCGATCGTCCGTCAGCCCGACCGTCGCGTCCTTTTGATCGATGCCGATTTGCGCTGCGCCCGATTGCATCTGCCGTTCGGCGCTCCTTGTGCTCCCGGACTGACCGACTACCTTCGCGGCGAAGCCGACGAAGCCGCTGTCATTCAGCGCGGCCAAGACAGCAATCTTTGCCTGATTGCCGGCGGAAGCGAAGTCACCGACCCGAGCGAACTTCTCGCCAATGGACGCTTTGCGACGCTGCTCAGCCGCGTCACACCGGTTTTCGACTGGGTCATTCTTGACTCGGCGCCGTGCTTGCCGGTGGCTGACTCCATCATGCTGGCGGGGTATTGCGATGCCGTGCTATTGGTGGTGCGAGCCAGCGTAACGCCTTCAGAGGTCGCCGAACGCGCCCTTCAAGAACTGCAGAACCGCAACATTGCCGGAGTCGTGCTCAATGCCGTGGAGGAAAGCCATGGTTACGGCTCCTATTACTACCAAGGTTACGGCAACTGCGGAGAGCCTCGCGAGAATTCAAAAACGAAAGCGGCCACCCGTACGAGGGCGTGAAGAAGTAGATGATCGGGCCCCGCGTGATCTATCTGCCTTGTTTTCAACAAAGTGTCGTTGAGTGGAAAGGGTTACCACTAAAGGATATGCCGCTTCTCACGCTCGGAGGCAGCTGGAGATCGGTAAGCTCCGACGCTAGATGTAACTCCCTTGTATTGAGTAGATAGGTAGAGGCGCCGCAGCAGGCTGCCGCTGGCATTTCTCGTGCCCGCATATGATATGCGGCCCGAGATGTGGGTCACATAGCGGTAGCTTGACCGAAAGGGACAAATGCAACCGAATCTGACGCTTGACTCTGGCGCGAGAGACTTTTATCGCAGCGCGGCTGTAGGCCCCTGGTTCGCATTGCAAGTACGCACCCGCCACGAGGCCGGGGTCGCTAATTTCCTCACCGGCAAGGGCTACGAGCCGTTCGTTCCAATGTACCAGGCCCGAAAGCGTTGGTCGGACCGAATCAAGGTCGTCGACGCCCCCCTGTTTCCTGGCTATCTCTTTTGCCGCCTTGATGTAAACAATCGTCTTCCGATTCTGACCACGCCGGGCGTCATCCAGATCATCGGTTTCAATCGCGTTCCCGTGCCCGTGGACGAGGCCGAAATCAGTGCCATCCAGAGCCTGGTCGCTTCGGGACTGCCAAGCCAACCCTGGCCATTCCTGCACGCTGGTGATCGCGTGCAGATCGATGCCGGTCCGTTGCGTGGACTGGAGGGCGTCCTCGTGGAGCTCAGGGGAGCTCGTCGCCTTGTAGTTTCAGTTACCCTGTTGCAACGATCAGTGGCCGTGGAAATTGACTCCGCACTTGTCAAGGTGCTGCGCTCAGCTGTGGCCAAACGGACGAAGCCGGCAAAAGGCGTGTGGCAACTGGCGACGTAAGAACATCCGCCAAATTTCACACAGCCAAGACCGCCACACGTGGCGACGTGGGCGCTAGTTCCTCAAGCCAGACTTATGGCAACTCGTCTGCGGCGCACAATGCTCTGTTCGCCTATCCGTCATCGAACAACAGAGCAGTTGCCTTTTCCCAATGACCACAACAATACAATCCGTGGCCGCGTCTGCTGAGTCTTCTCGCGCTAGTCGCAAGAACGAAAGACTCTACCGGATCGATCCACTCCGGGACAGCCGCTGGGCCGGGCTCGTCGCACGCCATCCAAGAGCTTCCGTATTCCACTCTTCGGCGTGGCTTCGCGCGCTGCAAAAGACGTACGGGTATCAACCCGTCGCATACACATGGTCATCTCCCGATGAAGACTTGCAGGGAGCCATCCTTTTCTGCGAAGTGGACAGCTGGCTCACAGGACGAAGACTCGTCTCGCTTCCCTTCTCCGATCATTGCGAGCCGCTTCTGAGCGGCGAGCAGGAGTTGCTTCAGATTCTTACTGCTCTTGAGAAGCAGCTCCTATCATCGGGTTGGCGATACATCGAAGTTCGCCCGTTGAATGAGGGCGATTTGACGAGTCCCGGTTGGTACGAGAGCGCAAACTATTTTTTCCATCGACTGGACCTTCGGCCGGAACTGGACTCGCTATTTCGCAACTTTCATCAGAGTTGCACTCAGAGAAAGATCCGCCGGGCCCAACGCGAAGGCTTGGTGTACCGAGAGGGATCCAACGAATCGTTCCTCGATGCGTTCTATCGCCTACTGGTTATTACGCGGAAACGGCATCACCTTCCGCCGCAGCCCCGATCGTGGTTTCGGAATCTGATGGACAGCTTTGGTGATGCGTTGCAGATCCGGCTCGCGTTCAAGGGTGGGCGGGCCGTAGCCGGAATGTTGACGATTCGCCACAAGAAAACGCTCTACTACAAAAATGGGGGCTCGGACGCACGCTTTCACCATCTCGGAAGCATGCATTTGCTCTTCTGGAATTCAATTCAGGACGCAAAAAAACGTGGCCTTACACAGCTGGATTTCGGAAGAGTCGATACGGATCAACCCGGACTGATTGCCTTCAAGAACCGTTGGGGAGCAACATCCTCCCCGCTACACTATTACCGGTTTGCGCCAGGGCGAGCGCCGATTCATGCCTTCGATCCCGCCAGCAGGCTTCAAAGACGAGCGATCAAATGGTGTTGCTCGCTGTCGCCAGCCAGCTTACTTCCGTCCTGCGGAAGCCTTCTCTACAAACATATCGGATAAGACACAGTTGATGGAAACTATCAGTACAAGCCCCGCACAACCGATGGCGGACGGACACAAACGGCACTTAGCGTTTGCGTTGATCTTGGCTGCTTCCGTGGCTCTATACCTCAGGGTTCTTGCTGCGCTTGTGGCTCTTTGTCTTCGCGGGGATTCGTATTCACACATCCTCATTATTCCGTTCATCGCTCTCTACCTAGCCTACTCAGAGCGCCATAGAATTTTTCAGCAGGTCGGATCATCGGGAGCATCGGGCGCGGCCATGATCGCAATTGGCACGGTCATTACGCTTGTCGCCAATCCCCACTTCTACTCAACGGGTAGCAAGCACCTTTCCGCGGCGATTTTAGGCCTTGTAATTATCTGGGCAGGCGGGTTCCTGACTTGCTACGGCGTCCACGCTGCGCGCGCCGCACTCTTCCCTCTTTTGTTTCTATTGCTGATGGTTCCGCTTCCCGACGCAATTCTTTCGCGCATCATTGATGCGCTGCAGCGTGGTTCTGTCGAGATTTCGCTCTTGCTGTTCAAGGCGTTTGGGGTTCCTGTGCTCCGCCAGGGTGTGCTTCTTTCTGTGCCTGGCGTTACGATTGAAGTCGCGAAAGAATGCAGCAGCATTCGCTCCAGCATGGCTTTGTTCATTACATGTCTTCTCGCGGCCCGCTTTTATCTTCGCTCGTTTTGGAAGCAACTTTTTTTCGTAGTTCTCTCCCTGCCTCTATCCCTGATCAAAAACGGGATTCGGATTGCTACGCTGACGCTTCTAAGCATCTATGTGAATCCCGAGTTTCTGCACGGCGACCTTCACCGCGACGGCGGATTCGTCTTTTTTCTCCTGGCTCTGCTTATCTTATGGCCCGTGCTTGTAAAGCTCCATCGTTCTGAAGCACACCGTGTGTCAAAAGCTCATGAAATTCAGGCGGGCGGCGAACTACTCCGTGGATAGGAGACGGGCGGCCACGGCCCGCGCCGCATTATCAGTCTGCCGCCCTTAGGAACGCGTTTTCACCATTTGGACAGTGGTTTTCATTAGCCGAGGCCGTGTTAAGCCTCATGGGCAAGTTTCACGCCTGTGGCCTACCCGTATCAGCAAGAAAAGGAAGCACTTGCTGTTCGAACGACAACACCAACCTTTATTCCCGGTTCACCTGGTCTGGTAGGCGAATTGCACCTTCCTAAGTGCAGTGAGTTGTTTGGGAGTCTAGTGGCGGTAGCCTGTGCGAGCTTCGTTGCCAGGGTTCGAGTAGCCGATTTCGAATCCCCGTTGAATATCCAGCTATGGCGAATAAACCCGGAACTGCTGCGGTAAAGGATATCTCCCGAAGTCGATCCCGCTTGCGCGGCACGGCACGAAATTCCGCGTTCAAGCCTTCCAATCTGATGCAGAGAACCCTACCCGAAGAGTTCTTCCTCGGAATCCTTTGCTTGGAACGAAAACGCGCCGAGCGTTCCCGCAAGAAATTTCTTTTGGTGCTGATTGATGCAGAGGACGCCCTAAACACTCATCGAAAATCAGAAATTTTGGCCGGAGTGATCAAGGCGGCTGACGCCTCGCGCCGGGAGACGGACCCGGCCGGCTGGTACAAAGAGCGCGCGGTACTGGGAATTATCTTCACGGAACTCGGTGCGGCTGACGATGCCGCTGCGACTCGCAGGCTGGAGGAAAAGGTTCACGCAGCTCTGGCTGCCCAGCTCACCCCGCAAGATCTCGGTCTTATCGGAGTCACGATTCACATTTTCGGCGGGGATTCCGACGATGACGACATTTCGGCTGATCCGATCTTCTATCCGGATCTCATCCACCTGCACGAATCAAAAAGGTTGCCGTTTCTGCTGAAGAGAGTGATGGATATCGTTGGAAGCTCGGCAGCGATTATTCTGCTTTCGCCCCTGTTCGTCTTCATCGCGATTGCGATCAAATTGACGTCCAAGGGGCCGATCTTGTTCAAGCAGGAGCGGCTTGGGCAATTCGGGAAAACGTTCACGTGCCTGAAGTTCCGCTCGATGAGGGCGGACAACAATCACAAAATTCACCAGGAATTCATCACGCAAGTCATTAAGGGGACCTACAGCGGGAATCCGGCTGAAGGTGGGGCTCCTGTCTATAAAATGACGCGCGATCCGAGGGTGACACGCATCGGCCAAATCATCCGCAAGACCAGCCTTGACGAACTGCCGCAGTTTTTCAATGTGCTGAAAGGCGATATGTCCCTGGTTGGTCCCCGGCCGCCGATTGCATACGAATACAAAGAGTACGACATCTGGCATCGGGGTCGCGTACTCGAAGTGAAGCCCGGAATTACCGGCTTGTGGCAGGTGCGCGGGCGCAGCCGCGTTCGCTTCGACGATATGGTCCGTCTGGACCTTCAATATGCACGCGGCTGGTCCCTGTGGCTTGATATCCGCATCCTGCTCGCGACGCCCCGCGCAGTCGCGTTCGGCGACGACGCCTACTGAAATCGGGCGAACAGCATCTTCCCCGCGATTTCAAATGGTTTCTGCACTTCGACTGATTCGATGCTTCCACGCACCGCAGCACCGTTTTAGCTCTCGTCCTCGCAGCTGGTAGTCCCCGTCAAAATTGGCAGCCCCTGTATCGGTTGAGTGGAGAGGTGGTGTCGTCGCAAGGATCTGTTGCCGAGCCAAAAAGATGGAAAACAACCTTAATACCGTCGCCGTAGCAACTCCGTCACACTCTTCGGTAATTGCCGAGGCCCTAGGATCGTCTGTTGCCCAATCCAAAAACGCGTTCGGTGGGAATCTCAGGGACAAGAGAGTCTGGATTGACATCGACAACTCTCCTCACGTCCCGTTCTTCTTGCCGATTATCGACGAATTGCGCGCACGTGAAATCGAGGTAGTTCTGACTGCGCGGGATATCTATCAGGTCTGCGAGCTTCTGGAATTCTACAAACTGCCGTGCAAAGTCATCGGCCGGCATTACGGAAAGAATAAGGCGCTCAAGATTCTGGGAAATTGTATGCGCGCCGTACAGCTCGTGCCCGCCACACAGAAGCTCCGTCCGCACTTGGCAGTTTCCCATGGCTCGCGCGCTCAGATACTTGTCTGCAAAGCGTTGGGAATCCCCTCCATCATGATGCACGATTACGAATACAGCACGAAGACCGGTTTCCTCACCCCCGATTGGGTCTTCATGCCCGACGTGATACCGAACCGGGCCATGAGCAGCAAAGAAGAACGAATATTAAAGTACCCAGGCATCAAAGAAGACGTCTACGTTCCCCGCTTTCGGCCGGATGCATCCGTGCTGACTCAGCTTGGAATCGCGCCGGAGGATTTTGTCGTCACGCTTCGCCCACCGGCCACCGAGGCCCATTATCACAATCCCGAGAGCGAGATTCTATTCGCCGAAACGGTCCGCATGCTCGCGGAGAGACCAAACGTTCGCGCTGTCACGCTTCCGCGAAACGCTCGGCAAGCCGAACAATTGCGCCACCAGTGGGCCGGCGTGATTGCCGCCGGAACGATGATTATTCCGGACCGCCCGGTCGATGGACTCAACATCATCTGGTTTTCAGACCTGGTGATCAGTGGAGGCGGCACCATGAACCGAGAGGCTGCCGCCCTCGGTGTCCCGGTCTACAGCATCTTTCGAGGGAAGATCGGCGCGGTTGACCGGTACCTGGAAAAGACCGGGCGGCTGACGCTTATTGAAAGCGTTGAAGAAGTGCGGCGAAAAATCGCCGTGACTCGGCGGACTCGAGCCTCCCATCCAGACATGGGAGACCGCCCGACCTTGCGGTTCATCGTCGACCATATCGTCACAATTTTGGAGGAACAATGTCCAGCAACTCAACCGTCCGCACGATGACTGCGACGGGTACTCAGGTCAAGAACACCGAGGATTTCCGGCAAATCGTCCGTTCGCTAAACAAGCTCGCGGTGAAGGGCCTGGTGCCGATGTTCGACGCGGAAAAGCAGCTGTTTTGCTACAAGCTAAAGCGCACGGACTCCGGCTTGGTTCAGGAAGGAATCTCGCACCGATACACCGTGATCACTTTGATGGGATTGCATCGGCTCGAGCAGAACGGAACCCCCTCTCCTATTGATATTCAGCGGGTCTTGAACACGCTGCTTTCAAACACAGAGTGGGTTGATAACATCGGAGACTTCGGGCTCCTGCTGTGGCTTTGCGCGCTGATCGCGCCGGACCGGCTCGACGAAATCGACCAGAAGTTCCCAATCAAAGATTCTCTCACGCGATTCCGCGACGTGCGGCAGGGCCGGACCATGGAACTCTCCTGGTTCCTCTCGGGCCTCTCACATCAGGCGCTGGCGCGGCCGGAAAAAGCGGAGGGGACCAAACAACTCGCTGAGGACGTTTATCGACGGATTCGAAAAAACCAGGGCGAGCAGGGATTTTTCGGGCACCTCGCGAGCAATGAAGGATTTGCTGGCGTTATGCGGAGCGATATCGGCAGCTTTGCGGACCAGGTCTATCCCATCTACGGAATGGCAAAATTTTCTCAAGCGTACGGCGACGACCGCGCCTCCAAGCGGGCTCTCGACTGCGCTCTGAACTTGTGCGAAGCGCAAGGTTCGCTCGGCCAATGGTGGTGGCATTACGATTCTTCCAACGGCCAGGTTGCGGAAAGGTTTCCTGTTTTTTCGGTGCACCAGCACGGCATGGCACCCATGACTCTGTACGCGCTCGGTGAGGTGATTCAGTCCGATTTCAGCCCCTGGATCTACAAGGGACTGCAGTGGATCGATGATAACGAACTCGGCGTCGATATGCAGGACGATTCGGCGAAGGTCGTGTGGCGCTGCATCGAGCGCACTCGACCGCGGCGCGCCTGGAACACAGTCGTTAATTTGGCGACTCGGCGCGAAGATCGCGAGACCCGTGAGGGCTTGCGGGTCCTTCACGAGTGCCGGCCCTATGAACTGGGCTGGCTGCTCTACGCGTTCGCAGGCTTCGACAACCAATAATCGTTCCAGCCTTTCCCTTGGGTCGATCAGCCCGACATTCCGCAACCTTCGCTGAAAGATTCGGAGCCTAACTTGAAAATCATGATTGTTGTGGGAGCGCGCCCGAATTTCATGAAGGCCGCGCCGTTGATCCGCGCAATCGAGCGATGCGGCGGCGCGGAGTACCAGTTCCAAGACGGACGAGAAGGCGTGCGCGCGGTTCTAGTGCACACGGGGCAGCATTACGATGAAGCCATGTCCGGTTCTTTTTTCACGGACCTGGCGCTGCCTAAGCCGGACATCTATTTAGGTGTGGGCTCAGGCTCGCATGCCGTGCAAACGGGCGAGATCATGAGGCTATTCGAGCAGGTGGTCCTAAGCGAACAGCCGGAGGCGCTCGTCGTAGTCGGTGACGTCAATTCAACGGTCGCGTGCGCGCTGGTTGCGTCGAAGATTTCGTATGAGGACGGGGGGCGGCCGGTCATCGCGCACGTGGAAGCGGGCTTGCGGTCGTTCGACCGGGCGATGCCGGAAGAAATCAACCGCATCGTCACGGACCATCTCTCGGACATGCTGTTCGTCACCGAGGAGAGCGGAGTGCGGAACCTCCTCGACGAAGGAATTGCCAACGAGCAGATTCACTTCGTCGGAAATACGATGATCGACTCGCTGTTCGCGTCGCAGGAAAAAGCTGGCAAATCGGAAATCTTGCAGACGCTCGGGTTGACCGGGAATGCATCAAATGGAACGGGCAAAAAAGTTGCGCAGAAATATGCACTGCTGACGCTGCACCGGCCATCGAACGTCGATCATCAAGCGACCTTTTCGAGTATTTTGGAAGGAATCGACGAACTGAGCGAATCGTGTCCAATATTCTTTTCCGCGCATCCGCGCACGCGAAAACGGATTGCGGAGTTCGGGCTGGAGTCGCATTTTGATTTCGAGGGCAGGGGGGCTTCGGCCAAGGGCATCCGGATCCTGGAGCCGCTCGGGTACCTGGACTTCATGTGCCTGATGAAGCAGGCCGCGGTGGTGGTGACGGACTCGGGCGGGATTCAGGAAGAGACGACGTGCCTGGGAGTGCCGTGCGTCACGGTGAGGGAGAACACCGAAAGGCCGGCGACGGTGACGTGCGGGACGAACATCGTCGCCGGGACGAGTCCGGAGAAGATTCGCGATGCGGTTCGAATGCAACTGGATGCGCCGAAAAATGGGCAGGCGCCCGAAAAGTGGGACGGGCGCGCCGCAGAAAGAATCGTGGCAGCACTGGTCAGCTCGCTTAGGAAAAAGGAGCTGGAAACGGCGTCGAAATAGGGCGCGGAAGGTGCGCCGGGACGTTCCGGGTAAGACGGGGCGCCGTCCTTTATTTTCAACAAGTTAGGATGCAATCTACTCGAATGACTGTTCCGGGTAAAACCCAGCGCAGCACGGCCAGGGGACAGGTTTGGGGACCTGTACCTAAACTGTACCTCCGACCAGTAGAAAAGCCTCCGGTGCAGTGGCTATCATCACAAGTGATGATAGCAATGGCGCAGGGCGACTGGGGGTAAGAGAAATGGGCCGCGGCACACGAATGCTCCTGATAGCGTTGACGATATTCTTCGGGTTGGCGGGAAGCGCGTCCGCAACAACCTATTACATCGCGGCGAACGGCTCGGACTCGAATAGCGGGACGAGCAAGAGCTCTCCCTGGCTGCACGCACCGGGAATGAAAGGCTGCTCCAGCGTTTGCGCGTCGACTACCCCTAAGCCAGGCGACACGATTATCTTTCGCGGCGGCGACACGTGGACGTTTAGCGCCAAGTGGACAATTCCTTCGAGCGGATCGAGCGGATCGCCGATTACCTACGGCGGAGAGGATACGTCTTGGTACAACTCATCAGTTTGCGGAGCGAGCTTCTGCCGCCCGATATTTTCCGGGGGCGGCACATGGCCTGGAACCGCGAACGGCGACTTTGTTTCCTTCGGTAACGATTCTTACGTGGTCTTGGATAACGTCGAGTTTACCAGCGCGTACGTGAGCGGCGCGGGTAATGGAAATTACATCAATCTCTGGGAATCTTCTCATAGCACCGTTTCCAACTGCTATTTTCACAAGCTAATCGTGGACAGCAGCCCGCTTACGGGCAGTGCGGGATGGGGAGTCGTTTACGGACAGGGCATCGGACCGGGGTCCGACGAGCTGTTCACTCTGAATGCGCTGGATTTCAGCGACTCGACGACAAGTCCCAACGCGGTCGGCGACGTAGACGGAATCTTCGCGGCTGGCGGCCTCGAAGTTTCCAAAAACTATTTCAGCACTACGTCAACCGCCTACGTCGGCGAGGCACACTTGTTCCACGACAATACGATCTACGACGGCGGTGTGGCTCCGAGCCAGAACGGCCTGCACCCAAATCAGATGGAGTCGAACGGAGATTCAGGCGCAACCGGAGGCTCAGGTAGCGGTTGCGGCCTGTGGTACAACAACGTGTTGATTTCCCCAGATATGGGACAACTGGGGGGAACGCCCATTCTCTTTCAGGTCGGCCCGGCCCCCGGCTGTACGTCTTATATCTTCAACAACGTCTATGAGGATCAGGCACCCAGGGAGGTCATTAACTGCTCGAACGGTGGCGCTGGCGGGACGTCCATCGGCACGTGCCTTGCATTCAACAACACGATGGAGTGCCAGCGGGACGGCAGCGCCAACTACGGTAGCTGCTCGCAGATTGGCGACCATAGCGACGTTGGCACGATGGAGCTTGAATATAACCATCTGATCCTGAATACCGGAGCCGGTTCGCAATGCCTCGTAAAGGGCGGCATCGGAACCTGCACGCAGACCCCGAATCCGAATCTTTCGCAAAGCCTTTCGACCGCAAACGGGCAAGGTTACAGCCTATCGAATAATTTCTCTCCGCAGAGTGCAAGCGCCGCGACCGTAGGCGCGGGCTTTTCCGCCTCCTCGCTGAACAGCCTGTGCAGCACGATTTCCGCGATTGATGCGGCGGCGGGAACAGCCTGTCAAAAAGATACAACTTTGGGCGTTTCGTACAACCCGATAAACCATACCGTCTCGTGGCCTGCGAAAACGCCCAATGTGCGATTGCTTTCAAGCGGGACGAACGACGCGGGAGCTTATCAGTACGGGACGAGTTCGGCATCGGATGCGCCGAATGCGCCAAGTGGGCTCACAGCAATCGTGCAGTAACTAGCTCGGACTACGTACGTGTGACCCTCGGAACGGTTCTCGCCCGTTCCGAAGTCCTTCATCGAAGAAAACCAACCAAATATGTCTGGTCCGAACATGCAGCGGAGAAAACTCGTGCTGATCACGAGCGGCTGCGACGGCACCGGCGTCGGGGAAGCGTGGAGTGCGTTCCAGTGGGTAAGCCGGCTGGGATGCCGGCACGACGTCACCCTCCTGACGTACAGGAGGCGAGACCGGCCGCCCACGGCCCCGCAGTTGCCTGGCGTGCGCGTGGTGGAATGGGTCGACCCGCCGTTGGTAGGGAGATGGGAACGCTTCAACGCCATGCTGAAGCCCGGCTACATCAGCTTTTACGTTCGTGCGCGGCGGTGGCTGAAGGATCGGCTGAAATCCGGAGAGCAATTCGATGTGGTGCATCAGGTGACGCCTCTGGCGCTTCGCTACCCATTTCCCGCGGCAGGGCTGGGCGTGCCCTTCGTCGTTGGGCCGGTTGGGGGAAGCATCGATAACCCGGTTGCGTTTGAAGCAGAACTTGGGGCGGCGCCCTGGTATACGAAATTGCGGCTGATCGATGAGTGGCGACTGCGGCACGATCCGTGGCTGCGGCACGGCTATTCCTCCGCCGACTGCATCGTCTGCATCGCGCCATACGTTCGCGATCTGCTTGCCGCCGTGCCGGTGCGGTCGGTTGAGTTGATGGGCGACACGGGAGTTACCGAGCTGCCGCCGGCAAGATGGGAAGCGAGGGGTCATGAAAGGCACTTCCGGTTGCTGTTCGTGGGCCGGGTGATCCGAACGAAGGGCGCGAGGGATGCCATTCGAGCAATCGCAAGGCTGAAGGACGTCGAAGGACTTTCGTTTGACGTGATCGGCGACGGATACGATCTGCCCGCCTGCAAAGAAGAAGCCCAGAGGCTCGGAGTAGCCGATATCGTGACGTTCCACGGCAGGCTCCCGCGCAAAGACATTGACGCCTTTTACCAAAGAGCGGACGTATTCCTTTTTCCAAGCTTCCGGGAGCCCGGCGGCATCGCAGTGATCGAGGCGATGAGCCATGGGCTGGCCGTGATTGTGGCGGATCGAGGCGGGCCAGGTTACGTTGTGGACGATGCTTGCGGGTTACGGGTGCCGGTGACCGATCCGGCGCAATTCGCTTGCGATCTTGCGTCAGCGGTCCGGAAGCTCGCAGCCTCGCCCGAACTGGTGGCGGCCATGGGGAAGGCGGCGCGAGAGAAGATCGAGCGCGAATTCCTGTGGAACGCGAAAATTGATCGAATCACGAAAATTTACGATCGAGTGTTAGCTTCGGGACCGGGCCAGTGAGGCCACTGACGTTTGCGGTAGCGACAAACAACCGCGAGATGCTGGAGGGGAATTTGCTGGCGTCGCCGATGTTTCGCGGAGAGCATCCGCACCAGATCCTGGCGCAGGAGGGGTTTTCGTCTGCGGCGGCGGCATATAACGATGCGATCGAGCGGAGCGACAACGACCTGCTGGTGTTCCTCCATCAGGATATGTACCTGCCGGAAAGCTGGCGGGTGGATTTGGAAGCGGCGCTTCAAAAGCTGGACGCCGATGATCCTCATTGGGGCGTCCTAGGTTGCGGCGGGCAGACCAAAGAGAATGAAACAAAGGCGTACATGTATTCTCATGGCCTGGGAATCATCGGCAAGCCCTTCGAACAGCCAGCATTGGTGCAAACGCTGGACGAGATCGTGCTGATCTTCCGAAAGTCTTCCGAGCTGCGGTTCGACCCGGCGTTCCCGAGCTTTCACATGTATGGCTCGGATATATGCCTTACAGCCGCGAGCCGGGGGATGAAGAGCTACGCAATTCCGGCTTTCTGCATTCACAACACGCAATGGGGGCGGGGGCTGCCGAGTGAGTTTTATGAGTGCTACCGAATTTTGAAGCGAAAGTGGAAACATTCGCTGCCGATCTATACGACCTGCATTCAGGTGACGAAGTTTGACCTTGCGATGTACGAAAGGAAGCTTTGGGAGGCGTACCAGCGATACATTCGCCGCGACCGATCTATCAGCCCGCGGGCACGGGACGCCCAGGTGCTTGTTGACGCGGTGAGTAGTTTGAAGCACCGGGCAACCATCACATCGAGATAGCAGCCATTTTGGAGGAATGAATGGGCAGGCGAGCAATGCGAGTGTGTTTTGTATCGCACGGATCGGGCCGCGGCGGGGCCGAAGAGGTACTGCTCGAGACGGCCGAGTGTCTAAAAGACAGCGGCATCGAGTGCCTTGTGCTAATGCCAGGGGACATGGGGCTGGGCGAGGACCTGAGGAAGCTGGGAGTTGAGTACTGGAAGGTGCCGTACTGGACCTGGATGGGGCATAAGTCGCGCTGGGCGCGAACGCAATCGGCGGCGCGGAACCTTCTGCTGAGCGTGCCGGTGGCAATGAGGCTGCGGGGATGGAACCCAGACATCATTTATTCGAATACGATGACGGTAGGATTCGGCGCGCTTCTGGCGAAGCTCCTGCGGCGACCGCACGTATGGCATTTGCATGAGATCGGCTATGAGGACCACGGCCTAAGATTTGATTTCGGCGATAGGTTCTCCTACGGGCTGATCAACTCGGCGACGGCTTGCATCGCCGTTTCCAAAATCACGGCCGACAAGTTTGCGGAGCACATCGATCGAAGCAAGCTTACGGTGATGTTCCAGTCGATTCACCGAAGAGCGCAGTGGCAGGCGGGATCGACCACGAACGAGGTGCCACCGCGGAGACACACGCTGCGCTGCATCATTGTGGGCCGGGTCTCCGAGGGGAAACGGCAGGAAGACGCTGTCAGCGGGATCGCTGAACTTGTGCGGATGGGAGTGGACGCGGAGCTCTTGATCGTGGGCCGTGGGAATCCTGGCTATCCCGAGAAAGTGCAGGCGCTTATCTGCGAGTATGGTCTGGAAGACCGCGTCTATATGCTGGGGTCTGTTCGGGACCGGTTGCCGTTCGTCGAGAGCGCTGACATGGTGCTGATGTGCTCGCGGTTCGAGGCATTCGGGCGGGTGACGGTCGAAGGCATGCTGGCGGGCAAGCCGGTGGTAGCGGCAAATACCGGGGCCAATCCGGAGCTGATCCGGGATGGAGAAAACGGTCTACTGTACCGAGTGCGGAATACAAGGGATTTGGCCGAAAAGATCCGATATCTTTACGAACACCCTGAGCTGGCGAAGCGCATGGGCCAACGGGCCCAGGAGTGGGCCGCTGCGATTTTCAACAAGCAGCGTTTTGCAAATGAAATCATTCCGTTTCTCGAATCGGTTGCCGATCGCGATGGGCACCGTGCCGACCGAGTTCGCTCCACAGCCGCAGTTTAAATCCCCCAATGGATACAGGTAAGCACACTTCCAGCGTCAGCCGGCGCTTCTTTAGCAATACGGTGGTGAACTACGCCGGTCAGGGATTCAGCCTGATCCTGACGTTTGTGACGGCGCCGTACATCGTGCACCACCTGGGGCCCGAGCTGTATGGCGTTGTCGCCCTGGTCCAAGTAACGGCCGGGTTTGCGGGGATGCTGAATCTGGGAATCGGCCGGGCGCTGACGAAGTACGTCTCCGAGCTTTTCTGGAAGAAGGAGTTCGAGGAGATCAATCGTCTTTTCCAGACGGCGTGGTCCACCTGCCTAATGGCGGGTGTGATTGCGCTGGCCGCGCTGATTGGGCCGAAGGACTGGATCGGAAGGCTTTTCTTCCGGGGCGGCCCGGAGATATCGCACGTCGTTGGGTTCGCGATCTACGTAGCGGCGTTCGGCCTGTTCACGTCGATGCTGCTCGAAGCGCTTTCGGGATTGCCGCCCGCGCTACAGCGCTTTGACGTGCTGAATAGCGTCAACGTTGTCGTGAGCGTGGTTCGGAATATCGGCCCGGTTGTGGTTCTGGCTCTTGGGTACGGAATCCGAATGGTTTTGATCGTGATTCTGGCCTCGAACATTGTGGCAGTGGCGGCGTTCGCTATTGTCAGCTGCCGACTGATTCCAGGGCTAAGCGTCGTTCCGCGATTCAGCGGTCCGGCATTCAAGAAGCTGTTTTCGTTTTCGCTCCCGCTGCTATTGTCGGCGCTTTTCGCGCTGATCGTTGCCCGCGTGGACCGGTTCATCCTGGCGTACTACCTGCCGCTGGCGGCGGTGACTTTTTACACGCTTCCGTATTCGATTTCGGAAAAGGCCTCTGTGGGAGTGGTGAATATCACGTCGGTGGTGTTTCCGTTTACGAGCGAGCTCCATGCGATGGGGCATCACGATAAGGTGCAGGAGCTTTATCTACGGGCGACGAAGATTTTGATGCTGGTCACATTGCCGATCACGGCGATTCTGCTCGCCGTGCCGGGGCCGATCCTGCGCTTTTGGCTGGGCAAGGAGTACGCGCAGCAGGGCGCCTTGGTGCTGTGCTTGTTAGGAATTGCGACGCTGCTGATTGCGATGAGCGCGGTGCCGACGGTGACCTCGCTGGGAGTGGGCAACGCGTGGATGCCGGCGGCTTTCGCCTTCGGGTCGTCGGTGATCAATCTCGCTTCGAATTTCGTTCTCATCCCTCGATACGGGATCAACGGCGCGGCGCTGGCTTCTTTGCTGTCGCAGGCGCTGATCGTTCCCCCGTTCATGTATGCGGTGACGCGGATGATCCGGTTTTCGCTGTGGGAGCTTTTCTCGCATGGGCTGTTGCGTCCGTTGCTTTGCGCCAGCGTGCAGTTTGCGGTGCTGTGCGCATTCCGGAGATACGTAGACAGCCTGTTCGGACTGGCGCTACTTTGCGTGGGTTCGCTGTGCGTATTCGGGCTGCTGGCGCTTTTCGGTGCGATCAGCCGCGAGGAGCGAGGGGCGCTACTGCGGATCCCTGCTCTGCGACTTGCGGTATGGTTCGGGGGCGGAGCTGAAGGGTAAACTTGCAGCCACAAAACCTCAATTTCGGCGGCGGAACGGCAGAGACGGTCGTTAACCCCGTGGTGCTGGCGGTCGTGCTGATCGCCGGAGTGCTGATCTGCGTGCTGCCGCGGCGCAAGGCGATTGCACCACTTCTGGCGATCGGAATCATGATCCCGATCGACCAAGTGCTTGCAATCTCCGGTTTGCACTTTCCGATGCTCCGAGTGGTGGCGGTTTTTGGCCTCGTACGGGTGCTTCGGGACAGGTTGACGGGAAAGGGCGACGTCTTCAGCGGGGGCATAAACGGGATCGACTGGGCGGTGATCGTGCTGACGGTTTTCACGCTGGTTGATGGCGCACTGCTGTGGCAATCGCAGGCGGAATTCGTTTACCAGGTTGGGGCCCTAATTAATGTGTTCGGGGTGTATTTTCTGGTGCGGCATCTGCTGCAGGATTGGGATGACGTACGGCAGGCATTGAAGACGCTGTCGATCGTTTGTGCGATGGTCGGCGCGCTGATGGCGTACGAGCATTTCGTGGGCCGGAACCTAGTTTACACATTTCTCGGCGGGGCGCGGTCGGAAGTGTTCGCACAAGCAGGGGAGCGCGCCGGCGGATTCCGCGCGATGGGGCCGTTTGCGAATCCGAACTTGGCCGGATCGTTCGGCGGGTTCATGATGCCGCTGTTCGTGGGGTGGTGGTGGAAAGAGAAGGCGGCAAGGAAGTGGGCGGCGCTGGGGATGGTCGGGGCAGCGGTGATTCCATTCATGACGGGATCGAGCACGGCGCTATTTGCGTTACTTGGAGGGTTCGGAGCGCTGTGCCTATGGCCGATCCGGAAACTCATGCGCCTAGTGCGGTGGGGAATCGTAGCTACGCTGATAGGCGGACAGATGTACATGACGTCGCCGGTGTGGCACATCATCTCGGACGTCAGCCTCTCGGCGGATTCATCCTCTTACCATCGCTATCAATTGGTGAACCAGTGCATTCTGCATTTCTGGGATTGGGTTCTGATCGGAACCAAGAATTATGCATCTTGGGGCTGGGACATGTGGGATTTAGGGAACCAGTATGTGGCAAACGCGGATACGGGCGGATTGATCCCTCTGATCGCGCTGATCGCGATTCTGGTGTTCGGGTTCAAGTACATCGGGCGGATGCGCGAAAAGGTGGAAGGCGACAAGCAGGAGGAGAGGTTTATCTGGGCGGTGGGCGCGTCGCTCTTCGCGAACCTGGTGGCGTTCTGGGGAATCAGCTACTTCGACCAGATTATCGTCCCGTGGTACGCGTTGCTTGCGATTATCACAGTGGTGACGGCGGGCGCGCGCGTCCGTAGCGAGTCCGAAGTGGAGGTGGCATGTCAGAGCGTTGCTCCTGCTGCCAAGCCCAGATTCGGCGTGCGTCGGGCGCCGTCGGGTGCATCTCCGGCGCTACGCAGGGAGCCGACCGAGAGCCGCAGGATGGGCTATTCGGACCTAGTATGGTCCCGGGTGCGGCACGCGGTTGAAGAGGAGAAGAAATAGATGAGGCATTTCTTGCTGGCGATTTTCCGACGACTCGGATTTGCTTTCAGTGCTCCGGTGATCCTTGCCGAGTACTTCGACCCGGAGACCGGGAAAGAGTACGGGGTTGGGTTCTTCAAGAAGCTCCGACTGGCGATCAGGATGAAACGGAATCACGGGAAGATCACGACAGGCTCTTATGTGATCGAACATCTCATGATGGCAACGCGAATTATGAAGGTGCCGAAAGCCGTAGAAGGGTGCGTGGTCGAGTGCGGAAGTTTCAAGGGTGGAAGTGCTACGAATCTTTCGCTGGTGTGCGAATTGTGCGGTAGGAGGATGGAGATTTTCGACTCATTCCAAGGGCTGCCGGAGCCGTCTGATGTTGACCGCGAACACGTTCTTGTGAGCGCCGGTCAGATTCATTCTTACGCGGCTGGAGCGTGGAAAGGGACACTCGATGAGGTCAAGAAGAATATCGCCGATTTCGGAAACGTGAGGTTGTGCAACTTCAACGTCGGGTACTTTGCGGAGACGATGCCCAGCTTCCAGAAGAAGGTCGTGTTCGCGTTTCTGGACGTGGACCTACGGAGGTCCCTTGAGCCGTGCATAAAGACGCTTTGGCCTTTATTGCAAGATGGCTGTTACGTGTTCACGCACGAGGCGCCGCATATGGAGATTGCGTCGTTTTTCTTTTCCGAAGACTGGTGGACCTTAAATGCCGGATGCAAGCCGCCGGGTCTAACGGGAGCGGGGAATGGTTTGGGGCTCCTGCCTGCACGAGGCGGGTACAGAAGCGATCTCGGGTATGCGGTGAAGAATCCACAGGTGGGAACTTATCGACAGAATCCGCAGACAGGCGTTATTGAGTCGTAGGGCGGTTTTCTGTCCGCGGAGGAACGGCTAGATGGCGGATTCGTTACGGACGAGCGTGGTCGCGGTGGATTACGTCGAAGAACGCGCGAGACTATCGGAACAGACCAAAACCATGAAGCTATCAATCGTCATACTGTGCTGGAACGACCAGAAGGTGATCCGGGATTGCCTGGCGTCGATATACAAGGAGATGCGCGAGACGGAGTTTGAGGTGATCGTGGCAGACAACGGATCGACGGATGGGTCGATCGAGATGATCCGGCGCGAGTTTCCGCAGGCGCGGCTGATCGAAAACGGCAGGAATTTGCGGTTCGCAAAAGGCAACAATGCGGGAATAGCAGAAAGCCTCGGTGAGTATGTTCTGATCTTGAATCCGGACACGATCATCCACGACGGTGCCCTTGATAAGGTTGTCGCATTCGCAGACAGGCACCCGGAGGGCGGTGCATTTGGATGCAAGGTGACGTTCGCGGACGGATCGTTTCAACGGTGCATGCGGCCGCTGCCTACTCCTCGATCGGAATGGTGCGCGGCGCTTGGACTTGGCAGGCTGGCGGGGCTCGCAAGCTGGCTTCATGCCGGCGAGTACACGGGATGGAGAGGCGATAACGAGAGGACCGTCGGCTGGCTGGCTGGGTGCTTTATTTTAGTTCGAGGCGATCTGCTGAGACGTCTTGGCGGATTCGATCCCCAGTTTTTTTACTACTTTGAGGACACCGACCTGTGTCAGCGAATTTGGCGCGCGGGATACAAGGTTTTGTACACGCCGGAAGCAACGATTACACATCTGGCCGGGCAATCCACCAACAAGCGGTTTAAACCCTTGGGCTTTGCGCTGGATGCGCAGGTAACGCGATACCTTTACTTTTACAAATATTATGGCGCAAAAGGAGCGCGTAGTTGCCGTCGAGCGGCGTTGACGTGGTTGCTCGTAAGGCGCAGTGGATACGTCTTAATGCAAATGCTAACGCCGAACGAGCGGAGGAAGAATCGGGCAGAGCTGCTCCGATATATGTATGACTGGAACCGGCGCGTCGATCCGGTACGGCTGGCTGAGAAAGGCGAAGAACCCGAGCTAAGGATTAAGGTGGTAGATCGAGTGCTTGAAAGGTAGCTGGCAGCGTCGCTCGACTAGGTCATACGGTTAATTCAAATAGGGGAGGTAGCCGAAGAGATTTATGGATTTCAAGATCGAGTCGCGCCACATGAGGGATGTTGCAGTCATTGTTCCGGATGTATTCCAGGATAGCCGGGGATTTTTCACCGAGACCTATCGTGAGGACAAGTTTCGAGAGCTGGGATTACCGAGTCATTTTGTCCAGGACAACCATTCGCGCTCGGCGCAGGGCGTGATTCGAGGGTTGCATTTCCAATGGGAACCGCCGATGGGGAAGCTGATGAGGGTGACCATCGGCAGCGCGTTCCTGGTAGCCGTCGATATTCGCAAGGGTTCGCCGACGATCGGGAAGTGGGTCGGCGTGGAAGCCTCGGTCGAAAACCGGCGCCAAGTGTGGGCTCCGGCGGGTTTTGCGCGCGGGTTCTGCGTGCTTTCGGACTTTGCCGAAATTCAGTACAAGTGCACCGGTCTTTATAACAACAAAGCGGAATCGGGCATTCTTTGGAATGATCCAGAAATCGGAATCGAGTGGCCGATTCGGGCAGAAGACGCGCAGCTGTCCGAAAAGGACAAAAAAGCGCAGACGCTGGCTCAGTGGCTAGCATCGCCGAACTCCGAGCACTTTCGATACTGAGCGGAAACGAAATTCAATTGCAGAGGAGAGAGAAATGAAAGTTCTGATTGCTGGTGGCGCCGGTTACGTCGGCAGCGTGTTGATTCCCAAATTGCTGGACCGCGGGTACAAGGTGGACGTGGTCGATCTGTTTTGGTTTGGCAATCACCTGCCGCGGCAGGTGGGCATTCTCAACAAGGACATCTTTCACCTCACGGTGGAGGACCTGGAAACCTACGACCAGGTCGTGTTCCTCGCGGGTCTTTCCAACGACCCGATGGCCGAGTTTTCGCCGAGCAAGAATTTCATCTTTAACGCCGCCGCACCGGCCTATCTCGCGTACACGGCCAAGAAGGCGAAGGTGAAGCGGTACGTCTACGCCTCTTCCTGCTCGGTCTACGGCTACACGGAAAATGAATTGTTCGACGAAACTCGTCCGGTGAGCTCGAACTACCCGTATGGCATCTCCAAGCTTCAAGGCGAGCAGGCAGCCATGCAGCTGGCCGACGAGAGTTTTTCCGTGATCGCCCTTCGCAAGGGCACGATCTCTGGGTACAGTCCGCGCATGCGCTTTGACCTGATCGTCAATACCATGTTCCGAAGCGCGGTGAGAGAACGGGTGATTACCGTCAACAACCCCTCGATTTGGAGGCCCATTCTGAGCATCGAAGACGCGGCCACCGCGTATATCCGGGCGATCGAGGCAAATTACAAATTGTCGGGAATTTTCAACGTAGCCTCAGGAAATTACACGGTCGGAGAAGTCGCGGACCTGGTGAAAGCAGCGGTGGAAGACCGGCTGCAGATCCGCGTGAATCTCAACATCAAGCACATCCAGGATTTCCGGAACTACAAAGTAAGCACGGACAAGGCCAGCAACGTATTGAGCTTTCACGCAAACGGAGACGTCCGCTCAATCGTCGGAACGCTCGTGGACAACATGGAGAAGTTCAAGGACTGGGACAATCCGGAGTACTCAAACATACTGCAGTTCAAGAAGCTGGAGAACGACATGGAGGTTCCTTCGCTGGCCGGAGCTCCGGTCCGATGAAAATCGCCGTTATCGGTGCCGATGGGCAACTCGGTCAAGACATCGTGGCAGCGTTCGCGGCCAATGGGGACGAAGTGTGTCCCCTCACGCACGTGGAAGTCGAGCTTTCGGATTTTAACTCCGTTGATAGCTTCATGAAAAAGTCGCAGCCGGAGATCGTGGTCAACACGGCCGCGATGCATCATGTGGAAAATTGCGAGAAGGAGCCGGAAAAGGCGTTTGCTATCAACGGAGTCGGAGCCCGCAACCTCGGACTGGCCGCGCGGGAAACCGGCGCGACGGTGATACACGTGAGCACCGACTATGTCTTCGACGGGGCCAAGGGCAAACCATACGAGGAGACAGACACCCCCAGACCGTTGAACGTATACGGAAACACCAAGCTTTCCGGCGAATACTTCGTACGGTCCACCACCGAGAAGCATTTCGTGCTACGGACTTCCGCGATATACGGAAAGCACCCATGCCGCGCCAAGGGCGGGTTGAACTTCGTCGAGCTGATGCTGAAGCTGGCCCGCGAGCGCGGGGCCGTGCGGGTGGTGAACAACGAGTTTGTGACGCCCACTTACACGCCCGATCTGGCGCGTCAAATGGTGGCGCTTAGCCGAAGCAATGATTACGGGCTCTACCACGCGACAGCGGAAGGCAGCTGTTCGTGGTACGAGTTCGCTCGAGAGATTTTTGCCCTGGCCAAGGTGCAGGTGAAACTTGACATTGCCGGCCCCAATGAGTTCCCTGCGAAAGTACCGCGACCGCTCTATTCTGTCCTTGAAAACCGCGAGCTGAAATGCCGTGGCCTGAATGTATTTCGTCCATGGCAGGAAGGTCTTCGCGATTACCTGAATCCCGCGACGCACTAGCAGCCGTGAATCTACCGCTCTCTTCCTCCGACCGCGCACCGTCCGCGCAAGTCTCCGATATGGCTGGGCGCAAAAGTCCTGGCGGGAAACCCCTCAGCCGGTATGTGTTGATGACGGCAGCACACAACGAGGAAGAGAATATTGGGAAGACGATCGAGTCGGTGCTGGCGCAGACGAGGCTGCCGGAGCGATGGGTAATCGTAAGCGACGGATCGCAAGACGCAACGGACGAAATCGTGCAGAAGTATGCGAGACAGCACGACTTCATCCGCTTTCTCAAGATGACGAGAGAGCCAGGCCGCAGTTTTGGCTCGAAAGTGTTTGCGCTTCGAAGTGGGGCTGAGATTCTGAAGGATGTCGCATTTGAATTCATCGGAAACCTCGACGCCGATATCACACTTGAACCGACATACTTTGAGGATCTCCTGAGCCGCTTCGAACTCAATCCTCAGCTTGGCATCGCAGGCGGGTTCGTGCATGAAAAATTCGGCGGCGCGTTTCGGAGCCGAAGATCCAACCGGACCTACTCAGTAGCGCATGCCGCGCAACTCGTCCGCCGAGACTGCTATGAACAATTTGGTGGATATGCGGTGCTTGAGTATGGCGGCGAGGATTGGCACGCGCAAACCTCGGCGAGAATGAACGGTTGGAAAGCCGAAGCGTTTTCTGAACTTCCCGTGTTTCATCATCGGCGGACCGGAGAGGCCGATAATTTGGTGCGGCACAAGTTTCGTCAGGGCAGAATGGATTATGCGCTGGGGAGCGATCCGATCTTTGAGACGCTCAAGTGCCTCGAACGAATACTCGAAAAGCCCTTTTTAATCGGAGGGCTTGCCCGCTTAGCCGGCTTTGGCTGGTCGTGCGCTCGCCGCGAACGTAAGCCAGTTAGCAGCGAGTTCGTGGCGTTCTTGAGAAAGGAACAACGCGGAAAGATGAGGTCGATCCTCGCGTGGTTCGGGCGGCAATCGCGTGCGACACATCTCCCCTGAAATGCACCAGAATCGTCAGGCGAATTGAACACTCCCAAAAGACTATTTTGCCTCGGTACCTCGTGCGCCTTTTTCGCGGTTTCCTGGGCGCGACGAGCTTTACGACGTATGGGTGCGCGCTCGCTTCCCGGAACGTGCGTCGTGCTCTATTACCATGGAATCGGCCCGGGGCAGCGCGATCGTTTTGCGAGGCAAATGGACCTTTTGATTCGGCACGCGACTCCGATTCGTTCTGATTTTGCCGCGTCATTGCCCAGTGATCGACACTTCGCATGTGTTACGTTTGACGACGCAATGATCAGTTTCGCCAAAACCGCGCTGCCAGAACTGGAGAAGAGAAAGATTCCGAGCACCGTCTTCGTCGCAACCAGAAAGGTGGGCCAGCCGCCGGACTGGGCCAATTATTCCGATGAGCCTCTGACCACTGAACTCACACTGAACTCGAACCAGTTGCGGGAGATTTCGGGTCGTGTGCTGATCGGCTCCCACACATCAACGCATCCGATGCTTACGCGAGTGAGCGAGTCCGAAGCGCGCCACGAATTGGGAGAATCCCGGAAACTTCTTGAGGGCATGTTGAACGATAAGGTTACGCAATTCAGTTTTCCTTACGGAGACTTTAACGACGTGTTGACAAAGTGGTGTCGCGAGGCAGGGTATGAGCGAGTTTTCACGAGCCTTCCGTTTACTTTTCAATCGGGAGCGGATGGTTCGGTCGTGGGCCGCGTGTCAGTGGACCCGCAGGACTGGGAGCTGGAATTTCGACTCAAGATTTTGGGCGCATATCAGTGGCTTCCTCTGGCGTTCGCAGTAAAACGTAATATTCGGCTGCTCCTTGGTAAGGCTAAAGGACAAGAAATCACATATGACATCCTCTGAGAGCATGGTCATTAAGGCGCTGGAAGAAGTCATCACAGCAAAGGGATTGAACGCTCCAAAGCTCTCGCCCGACACATTGCTGGACCACCAGCTGGGACTGGAATCTCTCGACTTCGCCGAACTGTTAATTCGGCTGGAAGAGACAACGGGCAAGGATCCTTTTGCAGAGAGAACTACGCCTCAGATTCGGACCATTTCGGATTTGGCAGCGCTGTATGAGACGGGCCAGTGAACGGTGGCTTAAGCGCTCTGCTTCGTGACGCGGCGCTTCCGCAAGATCAAGACGCGATCGTAACGCCGACCCAGATCATGAGCTGGCGCGAGCTTCGCGAGCGTGTCGACGCGGAATGCGAGAATCAGCGTGCGGCCGCGAAAACCCGGCTCGGCCTGATCTTCCAACCCAAGGTGCCTAGTTACGTGGGGCTGCTCGCGCTGGGCCAGCTGGGAAGCGATCTGTTCTTGATGGATCGCCAACTCACAGTCCAGGACGCAGTTGAACTCGGTCGAGAGTTGAGCCTTTCGTCGATTTTGTATCCTTCGGATGATAATTCTTTGTGTGGCATCCGGATCGAGTCGTCCGAAGGCCGCAATCTTTGGAGCGGCGACAGCACTGTGACCGTATTGACATCCGGAAGCACGGGGAATCCAAAGGCCGCTCGCCACACTTGGGACAGCCTGTGCCGTCCCGTTCGGGCACGCTCGGGCAACCCTGGCCAGCGTTGGCTGCAAACTTATCGACCCAATCTGTACGCGGGCCTGCAGGTGCTATTGCAGTGCTGGATGAGCTTCGGCGCGTTGGTCGTCCCGGCGGAATCCTGGGGGCCTTCTTCGATTATCGATTTCGCGGCTGAACAGAACGTCCAATACATTTCGGCAACGCCATCGTATTGGCGGAAGCTGCTGATCTCATCCGATCCGAAGCTCTTGCGAAAGATGCGTCTGAAGCAAATCACCCTGGGTGGCGAGGTGGTCGATCAAGGAATTCTAGACAGCTTGAAGGAAACTTTTCCCGGCGCCCGGCTGACACACATCTATGCCACGACCGAGCTGGGACGGTGCTTTGCGGTGAGGGACGGACTGGCGGGTTTCCCGCTAAAGCTCCTCAATGGAGTGGAAGATGGAATCGAGCTCAAAATTGTTGACGGGGAATTATTCGTGAAATCCAGCAATGCCGTGCAGTGCTACGACGGCGGCAGCAGCAATCACGGCCGGGATGAGTCTCCCTGGTTCGCTACAGGTGATTTGGTGGAAGTTCGCGGGGATCGCGCTTACTTTGCGGGCCGAAAGACAGAGATGATTAACGTCGGCGGAAACAAAGTATACCCGGTCGAAGTCGAACGCGTAATCCGCCAAGTGCCCGGCGTTTCGGACGTTCGCGTATTTGGCCGCCGCTCATCTATCAGCGGGCAATTGGTAGCGTGCGAGATCGTGGCGGCTCCGGGACACGACATAGCGCAACTGAAGAACGATGTGCGGCGGGCCTGCAACGCCAAACTGGCCGGGTATCAGCTTCCCCGCGCCATCTCGTTCGTCGACGAAATCCAGCTCTCCGCTGCGCAAAAAGTCGTGCGGAGGGCTCAGTGAACGACATCGCCACGATTCACCGCAAACATATCGTAATCAGTGGCGGAAGCCGCGGGCTGGGCGAAACGCTCGTGAAGGGACTACTGCAGGCTGGGTACTGCGTAAGTACGTTTAGTCGCACCGCGACGGCGTTTACAGATCAGCTCAGCGGCGAAAAGAACTTTTTCTACGCTACGGCCGACGTCTCCGATGAAACCTCGATCGCTGCGTTTCTGAAGTGCGCGGAGCAAAAATTCGGCTTGCCGTATGGGCTGATTAACTGCGCAGGCGTGGCGGCGGACGGAGTGTTGGCCACACTATCTGACGACGCAATCAAGAAAGTGCTAGACGTAAACCTGAAAGGGCCGATCGTGCTGACGAAGCTGGTGGCCCGGAAGATGCTGCTCGGCAAAGGCGGAGGGGCGATTCTGAATATTTCGTCGATCGTCGGATTGAGGGGCTACAACGGCTTGGCTGTTTATTCGGCGACCAAAGGGGGGTTGGACGCGATGACCCGGGCCCTGGCGCGCGAGCTGGGGAGACGCAACATTCGGGTCAATTCGATTGCCCCCGGTTATTTAGAGACGGAAATGACTCACGGTTTGGACGCGGAACAGCGAAATCAAATTGTCCGAAGAACGCCATTGGGGCGACTCGGCAGGCCGGAAGATGTTGTAGGAGCGACGTTGTTCCTGCTGTCTCCCGCCGCAGAGTTCATCACCGGCCACGTGCTAATTGTGGACGGAGGGATCACCTGCTGATTCGACTCACCACCGGCCATTGAAAAGTTGTGTGTTGCCGCAATCATCAAAGCCGAAGCGTCTAGAGATTGAACCCGTCAGAGAAGACCGGCTGGCGAGTGTCGCTCGCTTTTTGGCTGTCTGGCACGCTAGCTATGCAGAGGACGAGCAAGAGCGGACCCACAGAAGCGTTGACCCGTGGAAAATCGAACGGCAGTTGGACTGGCGGCTGGTGCAAAACCCCGCCCGGCTTCCCGACGCGGAATTGGGGTATTGCGTTCGAACGGAAGACGGCGAAATCGTAGGGACCCTTCTCGTTTTCCCGACTCGATTCCTGCTCGGCAAACGCCCACTGACTGGGTTGTGTTCCAGCTGTTTCTTCGTAAAGCCGGAAGCGAGGCTGCAGGCGCTTTTGATGTTCAAAAAGTATTTGGCCATGCCGCGATACGACTTTTATTTCGGCACTACTTGTAGTCCGTATTCGGGAAAGCTATGGCAGAAACTGCGGGGCTCTGCGGTTGCGGATTCGCAATTCGAATACATTGTGCCGTTGCGGACCGCCACGCTTCTAGAGGCCCTCGCCAATAGTAAACATGTACACCGAAACTGGATGACCCTCGCGCGAATTATTGGCCACGGAATCGACACGTTGCGGACGGTATCGGTCAAGAAGTCTTCTCGGTTAATGGTGGAGGTGACGCAAGACTGGGAGCGTATCGCGGAACTCTCCAGACGGCATCAGGATGCGAATCGCGTCACGAATGAACGGTCGGCATCCTTCCTGAAATGGCGGTACGAGCGCTCCACAGCCGCGTCACCGCATCAAGTGCACCGCTTCAAGGACAGATCGGGGAACGAGGGCTGGTTCGCGTTGGCACAAGTTCCGCGAGGGCGCAGGGGGCAGGTGCGTGGCACCCTGCTGCTGGATTGCATTTGGCCGCGGCAGAAGATCAAGCTGAGCCATATTCTCGCACTGGCGGCCGAACTTTCCGCATCGAATGCCGATGCACTATTCCTGAACACAAGGCCCGGGGTTCGGTATGCCGACCTGGGCCGGATGACGTTTCGCCGAAAGCTTGAAGGGCCGCAGTGCTTCATTCTTGCTTCCAAATTCGCTGACACGATTCCCGAGAAGCTCGTTGACTTCGTTCCGGGGGACGGCGACAACGCAGATTAGTATTCCGATAGCTTTTGCCCGATGGTCTCACTCGAAAGCAAAGTAGTTGATGCAATCCTGCAGCGGATTCTCGCCCGCCGCAATGCCACTCCCTCAAATGGAACTCGGCTAGTGCAGCCGGCCCGTGTCGGGGCCCCCGCGAAACTTCGCGAAGCCGCGTTTTCAGACTACGGCGCCATAACGGAGCTCAGACGGAGAGGGGAATCGTTGTAGATCCGAGCGAAAACTGGGAGGGTCTGTGGGTGCGGAACCCTACCCTCGAAGCGATGCCGGGCCCGCCGATCGGCTGGGTACTTGAGAGCGATGGAAAGATCGTCAGCCACCTGGGAAATATAGCGCTGCTGTATCGCTACGGCGCGAGAACCGTGCATCAACAATTCATATCGCCCGGTACGTTTAACCGAGTTTGAGACCGGGTTCGGAAGCTGGTGGCTGCGGCAATCCACCAAACCATTGTCTTTGAATTCGACGGCGTGACCGACAAATCGAAATGAGTCCTGTACGAGAATTTGTTGAAGGCGATATCCCCCAAGCGGCGGACCTGAATTGGAGTGTTTTGCGTCACGGCAAGGGGCCCGCTCCGCCAGCGCTCAGGTCCTATTTCAATAAACTGTTTCTTCAAAACCCCTGGTTTGATAGGTCATTGCCATCGCTGGTTTTCGAAGACGATGGTAAGAAAATCATAGGATTCTTAGGTGTCGTTCCTCGCAACATGGCGCTACGTGGAGCGCCCATTCGCGTCACATTTGGCAGCAACCTAGTGGTCCATCCGAAAAGCCGTTCGACGCTCGCAGGCTTGCATTTGGTGAAAGCCTATCTGGAAGGTAAACAGGACTTGTCCCTCACCGATTCGGCAAATGAGCTGACCGCCCGTGTGCAGAAAGGATTAGGTGCCACTACCCTCCTGCTTGAGAGTATGCATTGGGCACGGCCTCTGCGGCCCTCACATTATGTCTTGGATGCCTTCGCTCGCCTGAAGAAGGGCAAGTTGTCCGCAGCTTTGAAATATCTCGGCAAGCCCTTTTGTGCGATTGTTGACGGTGCCGGGGTGAAAATCTTTTCCAATGATTTTCACTCAGGGACTTCTCGGCTCAAAGGGGAAGTCCTGAGTGTGGAAACACATCTGGAGTGTCTGAGCGTATTTACGGGCAAGTTTGCGCTCCGCCCCTTATATGACCTTCGAAGTTTGAGTTGGCTGCTAGATTTCATGGACGAAATGCAAATGTTTGGGAGGGTGCGACGTCTTGTACTGCGCAACGATCAGAATGAGATCGTTGGTTGGTATATCTACTACATAAAGCCAGGAAGAGTCGGAGAAGTCGTACAGATTGCGGGCGAGAAGCAATACCATAGAGACATTCTTGATCACTTATTCCGCGATGCTTGGCAACGAGGGGCAATTGGTCTCCACGGACGCGTGGACGCACAATGGTTGGAAGATTTGTCGGATAAGGGTTGTTTTTTTTACCGCCGCGGGGGATGGGTGCAGGCTCACTCACGCAAACCCGAGTTGGTCCAGCTTCTCCAGATGGGCGATGCTTTTCTGACGCGCTTGGACGGTGAATGGTGCCTTTCATGTTCAGTAGACTCCCGATAAATTTGAGTTACATCTGGCACTCTGCGCCTTCACAGTTCTTCCCAGATGGGCCGAACCTCGTTTTCGCCTGCCGGTAGGGATTGCTTTTGGCTCGGCCCTTCAACAACAGAGAGTTGTAGCAACTCGCTGTTTCGCGTGTGGAAAGCGCCGCACAGACAAGCATGGGGCCAAGATTGCCATGCTGTAAGCTGTGGGCAAGACTTTTAACCAGTTTCTCCAGTAAGCGGGGACTGCATGACAAGTGACGGGAGCCTAGATGCAAAAATAAAGGCAATTATGGCGCGCTTATTCGAGGTCCGCCCCGAGGAAATCACGGGAAACACTCGTCGCCGGGAACTGGAACGTTGGGATTCTCTCAACCATCTGGCTCTATTAGGGGCTTTAGAGGATGAGTTTCAAATTAAAATTCCTCCTGATTTGGCGCTCGAAATAGAGACTTTTGATGATGTGAAACGAGCTGTCCTGAGTGCTCGCGGACCTATACTGCAGAGTTGAATGGCGATGGCGCTTTTCTCGAAGAGCTTCTTGTTGCGCTACTCCCAAGAGCTGCTGCGAGAAGACCTTTTCATGGTGATCTCCAAAATGTCGATGGCCGATGCGGTTGGGTTTTTCCTCCCTCTCAGGACGTCCACGTTCGGCCATGCTATAGGAAACGAGAGGGATAGGGACGAGATCTTTATATGACCTCGATTCCCAGCGCGCCTTTTCTCGAATTGGGTTCCTTTCTTCAATATCTCGAGCACTCTGGGCATCTTCGTCGTGTCACCAAGCCCGTTGACAAGGACTGGGAGCTTGCTTGCATTGCTCGCTGGGCCCTTGAATCCACTTCCGAAAACGAGGCCTACGCTATCCTCTTCGAACATGTCCTGAACTATTCCATTCCTGTTGCGGTCAATCTGTACCCTTCTCCAGACGTGTATGCGTCGGCGCTCGGAATACAATCTTCTGATGATCTGCTGGAGTATTGGGCCAAATCCTTGCAGCGATTCTGCAAGCCTGCGCTGGTCGATTCCGCTCCCGTGCAAGAGGTCGTCCACGCTGGGACTCACGCTAACTTGCTCTCTCTTCCAGCACCCGTCTGGACTCCTGGGCGCGACTCTGGTCCCTATCTTTCCGCTGCAAGTGTCATTACCAAAGATCCCGAAACTGGTATTCAGAACATGGGCATCTATCGGATGCAGATTCATGATTCAACACATGCCGGTCTCTCGTTTGGAAGTCACTCGCAGCATGGCGCTATTCACTTGCGGAAATATGCGAAGCTTCAAAAGCCCATGCCCGTGGCCGCTGTGCTCGGGGCTCCCCCTGCCGTGACATTTGCGTCCGCCGCCAAGACTGCGTACGGTGTAGACGAGCTTGAAATTGCCGGAGCTCTCGTGGGATCGAGTTTGGAAGTTGTTCGTGGCAAGACTGTAGACCTGCTTGTTCCTGCCCGCGCGGAATGTGTGATCGAAGGGCTTATTTGGCCGGAATCAGACCGAATGGAAGGCCCCTTCGGAGAAGTGCTCGGGTACATGAGCGGTGCTCAACCGGCGCCCACGGTAAATGTTACTGCCATTACACATCGAACTTCCCCTGTTCACCACGGCTTCGTCCAGCAATTACCGCCCTCTGACGGCCACCTAGTGATGGAGTTTGGGTTCCTCGGACCTCTCTGGTTTTATTTGACGCGTAAACTTGGCCTAAAAGGGGTCCGGAACTTGGCGATTGCTCGCGGCAGCGCCGGCCTGTCTATTTTGATCGTACAGATCGAGCGCTCCCTTAGTGCTGACAGTTGGCACATCGGCCGCGCCATGGCGAAATTCAATCTGGGCCAAAAGTTCATATACCTTGTCGATGACGATGTCGACATCAGAGACCAGGACACGCTCAACTGGGCCTTGAGCACTCGAGTTGATCCTGACCGTGACATTGAGTTTATTCATGATTTCCCAACTTACCAGTACGACCCTTCCACACTCGCTCGGGCGGCGAAAGACTCACGGGAGTTGGGTTCGCCCCCTTTCCCTTCGTCCCTGGCCATTGTCAACGCTACGGTCCGCTGCCGAGCTCCCGAGATATCTCTTCCGTCGCCGTCCTTCATGTTCAAGGCTCTGAAAGACTGGTCCGCGACCGGGCTCCCGCCGTTAACTGCGCGGAGACGCTTAGAGGTCTTGCTCAAGACTCATTCCGAATCAAAAGCCGCCTTCAACACGATGGTTGAGCCGCCAGATAACCAATGACTCTCTTCTAATAACCGAAGGGGACCAGTAGATTAAGGAAGATTCGGACAGCAAGGCTCCAAGGTAAGATATCGAAGTTGCTATTGCTTGGCCTCAAAGTTACCTGCAAATTCGTTTTGGGGCCGAAGTCCCAGTCTCGTTCGACCAAACGATTTTAAGCTCGACTGCTTTGCTAACCGGAGAACCTACGCGTGCCTAAAGATGCTCGGCAATACGTGCCTTCCTTTAGGGCTGGCCAGCCAACCCTGTTGCACAGTGCTCTGCGGGACGCTGCCCAAGAATCCCGAGGACTCGCCGGGATCCAGTTTGAAGGCGCAAACACCTCTTACGCGGAAATGGATGTGCTTTCTGACCGCTTGGCAGCCCGCTTGCTCGCTTGCGGGATTCAACCCGGGGACAGGGTGATCCTCGGGTTGCCCAACTCCAGCGAGTTCTTCATCGTTTGTTTTGCCATCTGGAAAGTGGGTGCAATTGTCATTCCCCTGGACACAGCCATCCGTCCCACCCAGCTTCAAGACATCATAGGGAGGACCGAACCGACGGCACTCGTCGCTGATCCAAATTTCGCAAAGCGAGTGCTGGAGCTGTCCGAGGCATTGCAATCCTTCCGGGTTTTCTTTGTCAAAGGTCCTGGCCCATGCAAAACTGCTGCGAGCTGCATCCCTGTGGAATCGTTGGCCGAGGTATTCGCATCCGACATGGACAGCAAGGGGCTCCCCGTCGATGTGAAGCCGGAGGACGTTGCCACCATCACGTTTACGAGTGGCTCCACCGGCCTTCCGAAAGGTGTAATGCACACTCACCAAAGCTGCATTGCCTGCGCGACGTTCACACGCGATTTTCTTGGGCTTTCGCCCAATGACCTTACGGCCATTCCCCTCCCCCTGCACCACGTTCTGGCATTTCGGCGCGTACTGACGTGCATCCTGGCAAAGTGTTCCGCTGTGATTGCGCCAGATATATTCGCCGCCCTAAAAGTAATTCCCACGTTACGACCCACTGGCTTGGTCCTCGTTCCTGCCGCGTGCAACATCATGATTGATAATTTCGCTTCATTCTTACGCGATAATGATGGCATCGTTCGCTACATCGAAATCGGATCAGCGCCCATGTCGCGCGAACGGCTAAGTTCGCTTCAGGCTATCCTTCCGAGTACGCAAATCCACGTGACCTATGGTTTGACGGAAGGGCGCGTGGGTTATTTGAAAACCGGACCGTCCGGCTCGTTCAACCTCCTTGCTTGTTCTAATGATGGTCTGCAAGTTCAGGTCGTCGACAAAGACGGGCATCCAGTCCGGGACGGCGAAACCGGCGAAATCCTTCTCACAGGGTCTGGATTAATGAGAGGCTATTGGGGACAGCCTGTCTCCGAGCAGGAACGCTTGGCCACTCACGGCTTTCGCACCGGCGATATGGGCCGCGCCGATGGCAGGGGCAATGTCGAACTTCTCGGCCGCCTTGATGACATTTTGAAGATCGGCGGGCACAAGGTCAATCCACGGGAAATTGAGACGGTTATCAACCAACATCCGGCTGTGGGCGAGTCCGTCATTGTGGGCCTGCCTGACCCACAAGGGATTCTGGAATTGACGCTCCATGCCTACGTCGTTTTGAAAAAGGGTGCCAGCTGCACTTCTGCCGAGCTGACAGCTCACTGTCGCAAGTGCCTCGAACTCTATAAGGTTCCTGTGAAGACACACTTTTGCAGCTCCTTTCCCAAAACACCTCTTGGCAAAATCCAGCGGCATCTTGTCATTCAATCAGCCTCGAATGAGCTTGACCTGCTCCCCGAAAATTAGTCCATCCAAAACGAAGCTCCTCCAAAACGATGGATCAGGGAAGCAATCGCGATTCACCGAGCCGACCAGACGTTGGAACTCGAGCAGCCTCTGTGACTCAAGCTTCCAGGGCATCAAGGGCTCATTCCGAGGATAGCATTCCCCCGGGAAATGATTTTCCGCTTTATGCCCCTGCCGTGAAGAGAGGCCGGCAGGGTGCGGGGCTGTGTTCGAAGTAAGCCGTTGAACTGCTGGCACTTATAGGGCACTTATAGGACGCAACAGTGCGAGTTTTGGACTCGAAATTGCAGCCCGAAAGATCACGTGCATTAAGAGAATAGTCGGATTAGATATTTTTTTATGATGGGCTATCCGGTTCGGTTTTGCCGGAGAAGGCGTCACGTTTGGGGATACCGATTCCCTCCGACTACCAGCTCGTCGAGAAGGAAGACAACAAGGGGTTTAACCGTTTGCAGCTATTCATCAGCTCTCGAATAGGGAACATCGATGAGGCAACTGTGCTGAGAAAATTCATGGTGTTCTTAAAGCACGCTGAGGCTAGCCCGGAGTCATGGTCGCAGTCAGGGACCGCAATGTGGAAGCAGTCAGGGATGGTGCAAGTCAAGCGGGAGTTCCCGATTCCGACGGCCAGCGGGAAGATCGTACCGTTCTATCTCTCAAGGGCCCAAAAAACGGAGGCACAAAACCTTTCCGTGAAGTAAGGGGAGCTTTCATGTCATTTCCGACACAAAGAATGCGCAGACTTCGTCAGAACGCACATTTTCGGCGGCTCGTTCGGGAAACGAGCTTATCAGTTGATGACCTGATCTTGCCGCTATTTGCCGTCCCTGGCAATGGCATAAAACATGAGATCAGTTCTTTGCCAGGGAACTATCATCTTTCCATAGACTGTTTGATTGAAGAAGCAAAGGAAGTGCGGGATCTCGGGATTACCGCGATTCTGCTTTTCGGTGTCCCGGAAAGCAAAGACAAGGACGAGCGTGCCTCCGGAGCTTACTCCCCGACGGGCATTGCACAGCAGGCTATCAGAGCCCTCAAGACGCATGTTCCGGAATTGATGGTGATCACTGACGTATGCCTATGCGAGTACACGCCGCACGGTCATTGCGGGATCCTCGAAAACGGCTACCTGGTGAATGATGCCTCGCTGGAGCTGCTGGCCAAGACCACGGTGTCCCACGCCGAAGCCGGCAGTGACATGGTTGCGCCGGCGGCCATGCTGGACGGGCAAATCCAGACGATGAGGCGAGCGCTGGACTCCAATGGATTTTCGAACCTCCCGATCATGGCCTATGCGGCGAAGTATGCGTCGAAGCTCTACGACCCATTTTTCAAAGAAGGGACGCAATCCATCCTGCTGCAAGGTGACAAGAAAACCCACCAAATGCCTGTTTCCAATTCCAATGAAGCGATGCGCGAGATCGCTCTGGATATCGAGGAAGGCGCAGACATTATTATGGTGAAGCCTGCGCTATTTTTTCTTGATGTTGTTTATCGCGCCAAGCAGGAATTCAACATGCCTCTCGCCGTCTACAATGTTAGCGGTGAATATGCAATGATCGATGCCGCCGCACGGCTCGGGCGTCTCGACAAGAACGCGATCATGTTCGAAGCGTTGGCGAGCATGAAGCGGGCGGGGGCCGATCTTATCATCACGTATGCGGCGAAACAGGCCGCCATGTGTCTGAAATGAAAGACACTACGGATTCTGGCGGCGTACTGGCCCGCTAACTGCGCGCAGATTGTTTCGAGAGACCACGTATCGAGGTTTGTATCGGTAATGGAAATCGTTCTCATCGGACTCAACCATCGGACTGCTCCAGTTGAAATTCGTGAATCTGCCTCCTTTACTAAGGAACAGGCCCGCGATGCAGCAGAACAGTTGCGTTCACGCAACATTCTAGGCGAGGTCCTGATCCTTTCCACCTGCAATCGGAGCGAATTATATGGTGTCTTGCATCCGCAGACAGCAGACGGCGCCGGTGCGATGGAAGATTTCCTCTCGAAGTATCACCGGATCGAGAGATCACAGTTGCACAGCGTGCTATACCGACACAAGAATCGTGACGCCATTCGCCATCTTTATCGTGTCGTTGCTGGATTGGATTCGATGCTTCTGGGCGAAACGGAAATACTTGGTCAGGTTCGCGATGCCTATCAAGCAGCTCTTCATCAACGCGTTACTGGGCGCGTGCTCAATCGCTTGTTTCAGGGCGCTATGGAGGTCGGAAAGCGAGTCCGAGCCGAGACCGGGATTTCCGTCCGACCCGTCTCCGTGGCCTTTGCCGGAGTGAAGCTGGCGGAACAGATTTTTGGCCGACTCAATGACCATCGGGCGCTCATCCTGGGAGCGGGAGCTACCAGCGAACAGGTGGTGAAGCACCTCCGCGATCGCGGCATCCAGAGTTTCCGTGTTTTGAATCGCACGGCAGAACATGCGCTAGAGCTCGCGAATCGATTCGGAGGGGAGGTCGTACCATGGGAAAAGCTCCCTGACGCTCTCGAATGGCCAGACCTGATAGTGACCTCAGTTTCTAGCCCGGAACCGATCCTTACAAAAGAATTGTTGGATCGTACGATGGTCTCCCGGAGAAATCGCGCGCTATTCGTGATTGATCTCGGCGTTCCCAGAAATGTCTCACCGAATACCGCAGGCCTCCCGAATTATTATCTTTACGATATCGATGATCTTACTGAGATCGTCGAACAGAACAAGAAAGCACGAGAGAGAGAGATTCCACGGGCCGAAGCGATCCTTGAAAGGCAGATTGATAAATTCATGCAATGGCAGGCGGGAGTTGCCGCGTGTTCTGTGCTCGCGGAGCTTCGGGCAATGCCGCCCAGCGAGAGGAGTGCGTCCCTTCGGCAGCGTCTTGCCGCGATGGCCCATCTGTCCGAACAAGATCGCGTCCAAGCAGAGAAGCTTTTGCAGGATTTTCTGAAGGATGGCTTATTGGATCCCGAGACATGCCTCACCGACCTGAAAACAATGAATCGGAAGTTTCCGGCATTAGAAGCGTTGCGCAACCTCCTTCATGCAGCTCAACTGAAGTCTTGACCGCTCGGCGTTCGCGGCCGCACGAAATCCCAGAGCCCGTGTTCACAAAATTCGGGTAATGCGATTCGGCCGATCCGCGCTGCATCGTCAACAACTGCTGCTAACTGGGCTAATAGTTTCCCGGGATTCCGGTCTTGTAAGCATAACTGGTAAACGGCAACAGCAAAAATCCGGGGGCCTTGGAACTGGCCGCTGCGCGAACTTTATGCCCGCAAGTTCTTTGCGTGCGAACCAGTCACATTCCTCCTTAGGCGGAACGAATCGGTGGGCCTATGCCAACGGCAAAAGCTCCTGCGCTCGATGGTCATTCTGCGTGATTCTATGCTCCTAGGTCCGATCCTTTTCTTTCCGGACGACGAAAATGGCCCACGAATCGTAAGACGGTTTCGATTGGAGGCGAAGCAACGACGGGCCGATCCTACCGGCGAGTTGGAACGTTCTGAAGAAATTTCTCTTGAGTAACAACGCTTGAATAAATCTCTTTGCCCGTTGCCGTGGAAATCAAACAGATTCAGTTTTGCAAGAAAAGAAAACAGGATTTGGTCTTCAGCGGAAGGCTGGCCGATGGCCGAGCCACGGCCTCCTTGATTTCCTTACTCCGATTTCGTTCGGTCTGTCCGGTCCTCCAGAGCGCTGGCAAATGCGCAAGTCAGAACAATGCCAAAGAGCAGATCGAGAACTCGACGCGAAGAATGAGAAGAAACTGCAGCTAGTTCACTACATGCGATTCGCTTCCCGGTGAGGACGACGAAAGATTTTGGAGCCGTGCAATTCGGCGGCTGCTGATGACACACAGTTTTTGGAGTTATCTTCTGGCCATGTGGCCGTGTCGCGCTGAGGCAGGAATATCAAAACTGCTGTATGTGGCTATACGCGGATATGTTGAGGAAAGAGTCGGTAGGTGCAGGAATTCAGTCGCGGCGTGCTGATCGACGAACCAAATGCATGGTAGCAAGTATTCGTGCCAACTCCCCGGATCGATGGGGAGTTGAAAATATTATCGCGTGCTGCCTATTCGCAGCGAAAGAATCAGGATTGGAGTACAGGCAATGGCCAACGGAATTTCCGAATCCGCCGACCCTTCAGCAGTCAATAGTGAGCGCCCCCGCACGTCGGCGCTTTTCGATCGCGCGCAGAAGATCCTCGTCGGAGGCGTGAATAGCCCCGTCCGCGCCTTCCGCGCCGTCGGTGGCACGCCGCTAGTGATCGACCGCGCTGCGGGCTCGCGCGTGTGGGACGTGGACGGACACGAGTACATCGACTACGTCTGCTCCTGGGGCGCGCTGATCCTCGGCCACGCCCATCCGGACGTTGTCGCGGCCATCGCGGATCAGGCGCAGCGCGGAACGAGCTACGGCATGACCTCACCGCTCGAAATCGAGCTCGGCGAGCGGATCGCCGGCGCCATTCCGTCGATTGAAAAAATTCGCTTCGTTAGCTCCGGCACGGAAGCGGCAATGTCCGCAATCCGCCTCGCGCGCGGCTTCACGCGCCGCGACCTGATCCTGAAATTCGAGGGTGGATATCATGGCCACGCCGATGCATTTCTATCCGAAGCCGGCTCCGGCTTGGCCACCTTGTCCATTTCATCGAGCCCGGGCGTTCCGGACGCCTTCGCCAGGCTCACGCTGAACGCGCCCTATAACGATGCAGCCACCGTCGAGCGCCTTTTCGCCGAGCATGCCGGGAAAATCGCCGCCGTGATCGTCGAACCGGTAGCCGCCAACATGGGCGTCGTTCCTCCCGCGCCGGGATTTCTCGAATCGCTTCGCAAAATCACGTCCCGCGACGGCGCGCTGCTCATCTTCGACGAAGTAATCACCGGTTTCCGCCTCACGCACGGCGGCGCGCAGAAGGCTTTCGGAATCCAGTCGGATCTCACGATTCTGGGGAAAATTATCGGCGGGGGATTGCCCGTCGCCGCGTATGGCGGTCGCCGCGAAATCATGGAAACGGTCGCGCCGATTGGCCCTATCTATCAGGCTGGCACTCTTTCCGGCAATCCTCTCGCAATGCGTGCCGGCCTGGCCACGCTCCTCAAACTCGAAGCCAAGGGCTTCTATGACGGCTTAAGCGACAAAGCGACTCGCTTAGCTGACGGCCTACGCTCAGCCCTGAGCGAATCAGGCATTTCCGGTGCAATCAATTTAACCGGCTCGCTGCTTACGCTTTTCTTCGCGGCAGCCGGCGCGATGAATTACACGGACGCGAAGCGCTCTGATACTCGACTGTTCAGCGCCTTTTTCCGCGAAATGCTCGCGCGCGGCGTGCTCCTGCCGCCATCGCAGTTTGAAGCTTTGTTCGTTTCCGCAGCCCACACTGATGAAGATATCACGCGCACCGTCTCCGCCGCCCGCGAAAGCCTCCGCGCCGTCTCGAAATCTCGGTAGGGAAATGACCCGCTGACAAATTCCACCCAAATTGAACCGGGCACGCGACGTAAGCGCGCTGTCGCCAGTATGAGCAGTGAAACTGATGCTTGCGACCGGATGCTGTTCGTTCGCTGAAGCTCTGGCTGTTGTGGTGCACCGTCTCATTGCTTTCTATCCAATCCAAACGTTTGCAGGTTTCAAAACCATCTATGCCTTGGTTTCGGCATTCCTTTGCAGCCTTTCTCGAATTCCCCAGTTTTGTTGGGGGGCTAACCGCCTCTTTTTGTCACGGTTAGTTCGGTCCCCAGTACCTTCGACTTTGACCCAATCCAGTCTCCCAACGGCTCGACCACGCTTCCGATGACTTCCGATCAGCCCGTGTTCTCTTTCCTTTGTCCGGTCGGTTCCATTCCGTATTTCAGCAATCCGGTCACCGTGAACGGCGTTAGGTACGATGATTATTTGACCTCCGACCCAGGAGTCGGCTGGATTACCGGTAAACGCGCCGATCTCGGCAAGTTTAAGGTCCCTTCTCCTCGCGGTATTGGCGCCCGGCCTCCTTTTTTCCACGGCGGAGAGGCGGCCACCATGCGCGACGTCGTTGTCTTTTATAACAACCGCTTCAACATGGACCTGAGCGCGCAGGATATTTGGGATCTCGTAAACTACATGAACTCTTTGTAGTTCAATAGGTCTTCGCTCCATCAGTAGATGCGCGTCATCCAGAGCCGAAAGGCTCTGGGCAGTGTTTTCGCGTAGGACCTAGCACGATGTGGATACGCGCATCGTGCGCATCTTCAACACCTACGGTCCCCGGATGCGGCTCAACGACGGCCGCGCGCTCCCGAATTTCCTCTATCAGGCGCTGTCCGGTGAGCCGATCACGGTCTACGGCAACGGCAAGCAGACGCGCAGCTTCTGCTACGTGTCGGACTTGATCGAGGGGATTTACCGGCTGCTCGAATCGAATGAGCACAAGCCGGTGAACATCGGCAATCCCAACGAGATCACCATCCTGGAATTCGCGGAGCGTGTGCGGAAGCTGGTGGGGGCGAAATCGCCGATCGTGTCCCGTCCATTGCCGCAGGACGACCCCAAGCAGCGCTGCCCGGACATCAGCAAGGCGCGGCGCATCCTGCACTGGGAGCCGAAAGTGAACCTGGAAGACGGCTTGCAGCGGACCTACGACTACTTCCGCCAGCAGATCGCCGCGAGCACGCGCGTTTGATCCACTGAACGGCTGATTAGGCCGTCTGCGGCTCGGCGACGGCATCGGGACGCCCGAACGAGCGGTACTCAAATCCCAGCGTGCGCATTTCCGCGGGCGAGAGAAGATTGCGTCCGTCGAGCACCAGCGGCCGGGCCAGCAGTGCGCGAACGCGCTCCCAATCGAGCGTGCGGAACTCTGGCCACTCCGTGGCGATCACCAGCGCCTCACAACCCTTCATCGCGGCATAGGCTGAGTCGGCGTAGTCGATTCCCGGCAGAATGGCGCGCGCTTTTTCCATCGCCTGCGGATCGTAGGCGCGGACGCGTGCGCCTTCATCCACCAGGCGGTGAATCAAGTCGATGGCCGGAGCGAAGCGCACGTCGTCGGTATTGGGCTTGAAGGCGAGGCCCAGCACGGCGATGGATTTATCGCGAACCACCCAGAGCGCTTCGCGGATTTTGTCGTAGAGGCGGTCGATGCGCTGCTTGTTCACCGTTTCCGCCGCTTTCAGCATGGAGAAATCCACGCCGCAGCGTTCCGCCAGCCGCACGAACGCCTGCAAATCCTTGGGCAAGCAGAATCCGCCAAAGCCAAGGCCGGCGTTGAGGAAGCTCGGTCCGATGCGCGGGTCCATGCCCATGGCGCGGGTCACTTCGCCAATGTCGGCGCCCAGTTTTTCGGCCAGATCGGCGACCATGTTGGCGTAGGAAACCTTCAGCGCCAGGAAGGAATTGGAGGCGTGCTTGATCAGCTCGGCGCTGCTGATGGTGGTCACCAGCCACTGCGGCGCGGGCCCGTCGGGGCAGCCCTGCGGGTGCACCGGGCAAGTGAACTGGCGCTCAAGCACGGGGCGGTAGATGTCGTGGAGCTGGCGCTCGGCGGTTTCATCCTCGACGCCGACGACCACGCGATCGGGATGCAGGAAGTCTTCGACGGCCGTGCCTTCGCGCAGGAATTCGGGGTTGGAGGCGACGCGGAACGGCACGCTGGAATTGCGAGCGTAGGCGGAAAGAGCGCGCTTGAGTTCATGGCCGGTGCGCGCCGGGACGGTGCTCTTCTCGATCACCAGCTTGGGAGAGGTGGCTTCGGTGGCCACCATGCGGGCCACGTGGTCGATGGCGCTCAGATCGGCGTCGCCATTGGGCAGTGGAGGAGTGCCCACGCAGATGAAAATCGCGTCGCCGGCAGGCACGGCATCGGCCGGATTGGCGCAGAATCGCAGCAGGCCGCGCTTGCGGGCCTTGTCGATCACTTTGTCGAGGCCCGGCTCGTAGATCGGCACGCCGCCGGCTTCGAGCGTCTTGATTTTCGAAGCGTCGCTATCCGTGCACATCACCTCGTGGCCTACTTCCGCCAGGCATGCACCCGTCACCAGCCCCACATACCCCGTTCCGATCACCGAGATTTTCAACTCGTTCTCCTAGAAGACAAAAGGTTCCTTTTAGAAAGCAATCCTACAGCCAAAATTGCAAGCGTATATGATAAGAAAAACGAGGGATATGTAGCAGTCTGCTAAGGTCCTGAGTCATAAGTAAGTACAACAAGTATCGTCCGCAGCGCATTTGAAGTAGAAAGGAGGACGACGATGCGCATGGGACGCCCGATACCAGAGCTGGTCTTAACCCCGGAGGAACAGGAAACTCTTCTGCGATGGGCTCGACGACCCAAGTCGGCACAGGCTCTGGCGCAACGGGCACGCCTGGTGCTGGCCTGCGCGCAGGGAAAGTCGAATACGGCAGTGAGCCGGGAGATGGATTTGACGTTGCAGACGATTGGGAAGTGGCGTAGCCGGTTTGTGGTTCACCGGCTGGAAGGTTTGTTGGATGAGCCGAGGCCGGGAGCTCCACGCCGGATTGGCGACACCGATGTGGAGCGAGTCCTGACGCTGACCCTGGAAGCGACGCCGCGCGATGCCACGCATTGGAGCACGCGCTCTCTGGCGCGGCGATGCGGGATGAGTCAGAGTGCGGTCAGCCGCATCTGGCGGGCCTTTGCGCTGCAACCCCATCGCAGCGAGACGTTTAAGCTGTCCCGCGATCCCCTGTGCCGCGTTCGGGAAAATCGACCGCGCTGCATGCACTTTTTCTGTTGTGTCGGCGGGGACTAATGACTTCCGATATTTCATCTGCAGCCTTCTACCGTGCCTGCGATCGTCTGATGCCGACACTCTGCTTCGATGAAACCTCGACGGTAGATCATCAACGAAGTCTCTTTCACCTTTTGCGATCCGGCACTTCTCGCCACAACTTGGCTTTCCGCGAGGGCCGCTCCTATAGCGGATACGGTGCGAAGGTCGTCGTGTGGACGGAAACGCCGAACGACGCTGCGTTGAACAGCCGCTGCATCATGATTCCCATGCGTGAGACCGAGCGTACCGATCTGCAGAGGACCACGGATCCCGAAATCATTGACGTTGCGGATCAACTACAAGCCAAGCTTGTATCCTTCCGACTTTATGCCTATCCAAAGATGAAGCTGTCAGCCATTCCACCAGCGGAACGGCTGCGTTCGCGCAACCGCAACCTATATCAGGCCTTGGCGCTGCCCATTAGCCAAGATCCAAAGACCTGCGCTCTCCTGCTCGAGTGCTTCGAGCGCGAGCAAAACCTTGACCGGGAGCCTCTGCCGCCCAACCAACTTGCGGTGCTTGAGACTATCTTCCGTCAAATTCACCTGCAGCCGGACGAACGGGCGTATAAACTCCGCTCGCTGACGCCTGAGGTCAACGCGGCGCTTGCGACCGCCGGTGAACGCTTTCGGATGAATGAACGCGCCATCGGAAGCGCGCTCAATGGGCTTGGGCTTCATCGTCGGAAGCGTAACAGCGCGGGGTATGTGGTGCTGATTGACCGCGCGGAACGCAAGCGCGTACACGCGTTACTCGAAGGATATGGGTTGGAGCCTTCATCTTCTTTCCTTCCTAAGGGCTTCTCGCTCGACTCCTGCGAGTTCTGCCGGCCGAACGACTCTCCGGAGAGTCTGGCAGTCATGGAATCAGAAGCGCCAGATCCGTCCTCTCGGCCCGGACCGAACGGCCATGAACATAGTCACCAGAATGGTGAAGGGATAGGTCTGCCTGGCAGCAGTAGCAACACGCCAGGCCCAATCCGACCAAAAGCCTCACCAGATCAGCAGATTACCGGCAGTCGAGAGGGTTTCGATGAGAGCGCCGATGAACATAATGAACGTAGTGAACGAGAAAAAGGTATGAACACATACGCGGGGAGTCCATCCCCGAAAAATCCGGACGACGTTGGGCAGGCCGCTGGTAAGCCGCAAGATCCCGAAACGCGAGAAGTAATCGCCGTATCTGTTGAGCTAAGCCCAAGCTATCTGGACGTATCCGATCCAAGCGGTACAGACCAAAGCGTGGATAGCAGGGAACCTACCTCGCCCGCGAATTCGGAGGAGACCGGTGAAGTCAAGCCTAGGGCGTCGGATCATGGCGCATGAGCGAATGACAACCGGCGTTTCCGGATACGTACTTCTTAAAAGACATAGATTACACGTCGCGGGAAGAGTGTGCGGTTAATCAGTGCGCTCTCGCCTGGCCCGCGGATCGAGAGCGATCTCGCGAAGCGGCTTCCCGATGTTCAGGTTTCCGCTTTCGGCCGCAATGCTGTCGACCTCGTAGGCTTGCCCAATTTGCGGGCGCTTTCATCTTGTGTGCGTTCGTCTCGCCCGCTCTCGTTGCTGGCACTCGCGGATTTGTTGCTTCCGTTCTTCCGGAAAGCCGGGGCACTGAAGCAGGTGAGCATCTTCCGCCTTGGATGTGTACTCGCCAAGGTGGTACGCGTGCCCGCACCAGATGCACGCCGCGCCGAAACCAGCGCGCGACGCCCGGCGCACCGCCCGGCGGGGCTTGTGTTGGGACGGAAACTTGATTCTGGTTTTCATTGGCCCCGTCTCACCCTTATCGCTCGAACTATTTGCTTGACGAGATTCAGCCGTCATGACGCCTCCCAATTTTATTCGCCAGCAGATCTCTCGTGAAAGGATTGTCGTGGCGACAACAGGGGCAGCGAGTCGGATGCCCATGGCTGCGAATTGTTGCCATCGGCTGAAGTTCGCACACGTAGCTGAAAAGCTGACGCTTTTCATCGATAGCTACGATGAAATGGTGCGATTTGGCGGTACTTGTCTTCACGGGTGTCTCTCCACCTCAGCGAACCGAATCTCTCGGTTTGTCCGAGAGTCCAGCAATGCTGCGCCAAAGTGCCGCACCGTGAGAAAGCCGTGCCGGAGGAGGCAAGCTCTCGCCCCCGTCGCGCTCGGCACGTAAAAGACATTCCTGGCAAACCGGTCCCTCTGGAACGGCAGCAGCATGTGCGGAATGCCTGAGCGAAACAGGGCGGCTTCCGCATTCAGAAGTTCCGTGCCAGCATCTCGAACCACTCGCCAATTCTCGTTGCTAGACTTTAGCGAAGATCGCGTGAGCCTGCGCCGTGCGTGTTCGCAGACCGAAAACTCGGAGCTGAAAAATCCAAAGCTGTCCTGAACCATGGAAAGCAATTCGGCGACCTCGTGATCGGAACACGATTCCAAACGCTCTCCTAGTTGTGCCCCGACCCAGAGAGTCTTAAACCTTTCTAGCAGAATCGGTGACTCAGTGAACTTCCGCATGTGCTCGAACAGTTCCTTGACGATAAGCTCTTCTGCTGGAAGTTGCTCGATCGTGCCCTCTCCTGAAGTATACCGACCGGCTTCGGAATTTGGCTAGCGAACCGCTTCTCCGCGATCAAAAAAGATCTCCCTGAAGATGATCTTTGGGGCGGTCATTTTCGGGCCGATCCTGAACGAGCATTTCGGTCTGACGGTCCGGCATTGGCTCCTGAGCCTTGGCTCGTTCCCACCGATCTCGGCATACGAGTTCCGCAATCCTCTGACCGCCGATGACATTTTGTTGTTGAAGATTCTCCTCGGCGTTTTCGGGCCGTTTGCATTTGCGTTCTGGTTTGCCATCGTTACCCGCTGGCGCGAGGTGCGGCGAACCGCGAGTCGTGACGACCTGGTCTGGGCCAACATCCGAGGTCTGGTTGGGCTAGCAATGTCGTTCGCTGGTGTGCTTGCATCCCTGTCGTTTTGCAGCTACTACGACATCGACGGGGAGGCGTCGCTGCTCGTGATGGCTCTCGGCGTCATGAGCCCTGCGCTGGTCTGGTGCATGCTTGGGCTGGTCCGAGAAGGCGTCTGGAGGAGGTAGTAGCATGGCCGGCCGCAAGCAACGAAGGACGGCTCGACACCTTGCTGATCGGGTCGCGAAGAAGCGGCCGCAGAACTCACCGTGGGTCGGCATCTTTTGGCTTGTCAATGGCGCTCTGCTGATTGACAAGACGCCACTGAGCGAGGCCGAATCATATGGCAATTGCCTGAACCATCCCAGAGGCCATGTTGAGGTTTGGCGGCAGTATCAGCAGGGCGGCAAGGTTCCTCTCGACATGGAGTATGAAAAGGAACCGCGTGGGCGCGTGATGTTCTACATGCTGACCGAAAGTTTTACGAGTCTGGCGGACGCCTGCATCCTCAAGCGGAAAAGCTTGATCGCGAAGATCAAAAAAGTTCTCCACCTGCCCAAGAGAATAATCGTTGATGCCGATCCGCACTACAAGTGCTTTCGCTGTTTATGGGGGAAACAGACTGATAAGCATGAAGGCTGGGAGCCGTAGCTTCGGCTTTGAAAGCGCAGTATCAATACGCCAATTTGCCTGACCCCCGAGTTCGCTGCGTGTCCTTAATCACGAGGTCTTCAAGGTGGTTTAGGGAACAGAGCACCGCGCGGCGCCGCGATTGCGCTTGCGCCCTCGCCGTCGTTCATTTGCGCGAAAGCCGGCGGCACCCACTGAGCTGGCGCGTTTCGAAGTCCCGACGCCGCTAAACGTAAGTTTAGCCAGCGGATAACGTGTTCGCGCTTTCACCCGACGGCCGCGAGCTAGCTTTCTTTGCAGCGGGAACCGATGGCGTTCGGCGCATCTGGCTTCGCTCCTTGGACTCTCTCAAGGCGCGCCCCGTGCCCGACTCGGAGTCGATCGCCACCGTTCCATGGCTGTTTTGGTCTCCTGATAGCCGGAGCATCGCGTTTTCAAGGGCCGGAGAGCTCAAGACGCGCGGTATTGTAATTCTGTCAGAATCGCGTTACCCCACTAAATCATGAAGAGAATTACTGTAAAGCTTCCAGACACGACGCTGCGCCGATTGAGGCAGGAGGCCCGCGCAACCGGGCGCAGCGTAGCCGCCCTGATCCGCGAAAGGCTCAAGGGCGCGCCTCGCCGAGGCAGTCGGTCCGTCTATGAGATCACTTCTGACCTTGCAGGCAGCGTAGCAGGGGATCGAAAACCTGCAACCAACGATCGGCATAGGTTCGCTCGGTCGTGATAACGATCTGCGGCACCGGACCGCTCGTGGCGTATCTGAACCGCAGCGACCCTTATCATTCTTGAGCCGTCGCGCTGATGAAGCAAATGCGTTCCGCAATGCTTACTACGGAGCCTGTCCTCACGGAGGTCGCTTATTTCCTGCGCGCAGATCGCGTCGACGTTGATCCCATGTTCCAACTGCTGGAGCGCGACGCGGTTCGGCTGGGTCTCCTGGTTGCGGCGCACTGGCCGCGACTCCGGACCCGTATGGCGCGCTACGACCAAATGGACCTGGCCGACGCATCGATTGTCGTTATGAGCGAGCGGCACCCGCGTTCCCAAGTGCTCACCGTTGATCGAAAGGACTTCAGCATCTATCGACGGAGCGGCGGACATCAAACCGATTGCTCATCTATATAAACCCCAGGTGTATCAACCGGCGAGCTGTCTTGGCGTACCGGAGGAAATTCAGCGCCGACCTCCCACTACGGACACATATTCACTGGAGCAATCGCAGGAGGAGTTTTATTTCGCGATGCCGCTCGCCACGATGGATCAGTGTCTCTACGGGAAAGATCACGATCTGAGCCCGGAAGAGCTCGGTCCGATCGTCGGCTTCACACCCGAAGAAGTGGCACGCGCTTACGCGACAATCGACGCAAAGCGGAACGTCGCTCGTTATCTCGCTGCTCCCCCTGTAGTGCTTGATCAATCCTGCTGATGAGGCCATGATCGGCCCGCCGAATCGGCAATGCGCTTTTCGCGCATTCACCGCAAAACGACGCGCGAACCCAAGGAGCGCGACCTTCTACTCGGGCTGGAACTAAGCGCCGATGATTTGACCAAGCCATTTCACACGCTACGTCAAGCCTGAACATGTCGCTTCCGACCCCATCCGGACGATGAAAAGTCTTATCCGTAAATCAGGAATGCCAAGACCCGCCGTCTGTCATACTGTCGAGTCCCCAAAAATTGCCGCGAATTGTCGCGACGCCTACCCGGCGTTGAGTCTAAACAGGATTCAGCCGGTTCGGGCACCAGCTAGGAGTGCCCAACGGTTGGAAAGGAGAACATCGTGCTGATGACGGGAGGAAACAAGCTCACGTGGCTGGGCCACGCGACATTCAAAATCACGACGCCGAGCGGCAGGGTAATTCTGGTGGACCCCTGGGTTTCGGGAAACCCTTCGTGCCCCGAGGCACACAAGAAGTTGGAGCGAGTGGATACGATGCTCATCACCCATGGTCACTTTGACCACATCGCGGACGCGGTGGATCTCGGCAAGCGATTCGACCCTCAAATCGTGGGGATTTATGAGACGTGCGCCTGGTTGGAATCGAAGGGCGTGGGCCACACTGCGCCTATGAACAAGGGCGGCACGCAAAAAGTTGGGGAAATTGAAGTGACCATGGTGAATGCCGTACATTCTTGCGGGATTCAGGACGGCGACAGAATTATTTACGGCGGCGAGGCGTGCGGATACGTGATTCGTCTGCCGGGCGGACTGAACGTCTATCACGCGGGAGATACGGCGGTGTTCGGCGACATGAAGCTGATCTCGGATTTGTACGCTCCGAAGCTCGCGCTCCTGCCGATTGGAGACCACTTCACAATGGGCCCGCAGGAAGCGGCTCTGGCAATCCGGATGCTGGGGGTGCGGCATGTGGTTCCCATGCACTTCGGAACCTTCCCGTTGCTGACAGGCACTCCAGAAGCATTACGCCGTCTGACGCAGGATATTCTGGATCTGGAAATCCACGCGCTGAAGCCCGGTGAGAGCCTCGGTGGGAAAGAAACCAAAACTACGGTTCGCAATCGATAGAATCACACTGGAGGCCTTCTCGCGGTCGCCCCGGTTCTGGTATCGTGTTTTTCGCGAATCGCTTTCGCTTGGGGGAATGCCGTGAAGATCACCTGCAAGATCAACGGAAAGAGCTATTCGAACGAAGTCGAGCCCCGCCTGCTGTTAATCCATTACCTGCGCGACGTCCTCAATTTGACGGGATCGCATGTCGGCTGCGAGACCTCGCTCTGCGGCGCATGCACCGTGGACGTGAACGGCAAAGCCCTTAAGAGTTGCACCATGTTCGCCGTCCAGGCTGACGGCGCAAACATCACCACCATCGAAGGCCTGGCGACCGACGGCAAACTTCATCCCGTGCAGGAAGCCTTTTGGAACGAACATGGCCTCCAGTGCGGCTTCTGCACGCCGGGGATGATCATGGCGTCGAAGCAGATTCTCGAACGCCATCCGAATCCGAGTGACGAAGAAATCCGCCACGGCCTGGCCGGCAACATCTGCCGCTGCACCGGCTATCAACACATTGTAAACGCCCTCAAAGCTGCGGCAGCCGGCGCGGGGAAATAGGAGTCGAACATGGCAACGACAATCGCGGAAGTTGGACAAGAGAAATTGGTCGGTAAGCGGCTGCGGCGCCGCGAAGATCCGCGCCTGATCACCGGCACAGCGACCTACGTGGACGACATTCAGATGGAAGGCATGCAGCACGCCGCCATCTTGCGCAGCCCGCACGCCGCCGCCAAGATCCGGTCGATCAATACAAAACAAGCGGAAAAGGCGCCGGGCGTGGTCGCCGTTTATATCGGCAAAGACACGGAAAAAGTCGGAGGCGTGCCCTGTGGCGCGTCGTTGCCCGGATTGCGCGTGCCCCATCACAATATTCTGGCGTTGAACCGCGTCTACTTCGTCGGCCATCCGGTAGCGGTCGTGGTGGCTCAGAATCGTTACCTCGCGCAGGACGCCGCGGACCTGATCGAAGTCGATTACGAACCGCTGCCCGCGGTAGCCGATCCGGAAAAGGCGCTCGCGCCGGGCGCTCCCGCCGTGCATCCCGACTGGCCGGACAACGTCGCGTTTACCTTCCACCAGGACGGCGGCGACGTGGACAAGGCCTTCGCCGAAGCGGACGTGGTGGTGAAGCAGCGCATCACCAGCCAGCGCCTCATCCCCATGGCCATGGAAACGCGCGGCGTGGTGGCCGAATGGCACGGTGCCGACCGCCAGCTGAATTTGTACACGTCGACGCAGATCCCGCACTTGGTGCGAACGCTCGTCGCTTCGATGCTGGCCCTCGATGAAAATCGCGTGCGCGTGATTACTCCGGAAGTCGGCGGAGGATTCGGCAGCAAGCTGAACGTCTACGCCGAGGAAGCGCTGATGGGCTTCGTCGCGCAGAAGACTGGGAAGCCGGTGAAGTGGATCGAGTCGCGCCGCGAAAATTTCCTCTCCACCATTCACGGCCGCGGCCATGTGGATTATTACGAGCTGGCGGCGAAGCGCGACGGCACCATTCTCGGAATCAGGCTGAAGATCATTCAGGATGTCGGCGCCTATCACCAACTGCTGACGCCGGCGATCCCCACGCTCAGCGTCCTGATGATGCCGGGCATATATAAGACACAGAATATTCGTGCCGATATCGTGGGCGCGTTCACCAACTGCATGCCGACCGATGCCTATCGCGGCGCGGGACGGCCCGAGGCCACGCACGGCATCGAGCGCATGGTCGATATCCTCGCCGACGAACTGAACATCGACCCCGTCGAAATTCGCCTGAACAATTTCGTCGCCAACGATCAATTCCCTTTCCACACAGCCACCGGGCTGATGTACGACTCGGGCAACTATTCCGCGCCGCTGAAAAAAGCGCTCGCTATGGTCGACTACCCCAAGCTGCGCCAGGAACAAGCGGAAGCGCGCAAGCAGGGCAAGTGGATCGGAATCGGAATCTCGACTTACGGCGAGATTTGCGCGATCGGCCCGTCGCCGGCCACGCCAGCCGGCGGATGGGAAAGCGCCACCGTAAAAGTGGAGCCTTCCGGCAAAGTCACCATCATGACCGGCGCCTGCCCTCACGGACAGGGCGAGGAAACCACGTTCGCACAAATCGCGGCGGACGAGTTGGGCGTCGGCGTCGATGATGTGCTGGTCGTCCGAGGCGATACCGCAGTCGTGCAATACGGCATCGGAACCTTCGGCAGCCGCGGCACCGCGATCGGCGGAACGGCCGTGTATTACGCGCTGCAGGACCTGAAAGAAAAGATCAGAAAATTCGGCGCCGTAATGCTCGAATCCGATGATGTCACGTTGTCCGGAGGAAAAGTCACCTCGAAGAAAACCGGGAAAAGTGTATCCGTCCAGGAAGTCGCGGCAGCGGCCTACCGCGCGATGAAGCTCCCGCCCAATACAGAACCCGGCTTGGTGTCCACGCGCTTCTGGGAACCGCCGAACTTCACCTTTCCATTCGGCACGCACATCGTGGTCACCGAAATCGACGGCGAAACCGGCGACATCAAAATCCGCCGCTATGTCGCCGTGGATGATTGCGGCAACCAAATCAACCCGCTGATTGTCGCCGGACAAGTGCACGGCGGCGTAGCGCAAGGCTTGGGCCAAGCATTGTGGGAGCAAGCCGTGTACGACGAAAGCGGCCAGCTTCTGACGGGCGAACTGACCGATTATGCCGTCCCGCGAGCCCATATGATGCCGTGGATCGAAGCCGATCACACCACCACTCCTTCGCCGGTCAATCCGCTCGGCGTGAAGGGCGTAGGCGAGGCCGGCACGATCGGTTGCTCGCCGGCGGTGGTCAATTCCGTGGTGGATGCGCTTTCGCCGCTCGGCGTCCGGCACATCGATATGCCGATGACGCCGGAAAAAATCTGGAAGCTCTTGTCCAAGGGGGCGTGACATGATTCCGCAAAACTTTGAATACACCGCTCCAGAATCGCTGAAATCCGTGCTGCAATTGCTCGAAAGCGGCGCAAAGCCGCTGGCGGGCGGCATGAGCCTGATTCCCATGATGAAGCTGCGCCTCGCCGCTCCCGAGCACCTGGTCGACCTCGGCAGGCTGAAAGAACTCAACTACATTCGCGAATCGGGCAATGCAGTGCACATCGGCGCCATGTCCACGCACTTCGATATCGAGACTTCGGCGCTCTTGCTCCGCAAATGCCCGCTGCTGGCGGAAACCGCCGCGGAAATTGGCGACCTGCAAGTGCGCAACCGCGGCACGATCGGCGGCAGTGCGGCCCATGCCGATCCTTCAGCCGATTATCCGGCTGCGCTGCAGGCGCTGGAGGCAAGAGTCGTGCTGATCGGGGCGCAGAAAGAGCGCACCGTATCCGCCGCCGACTTCTTCGTGGACGCCTTCACCACCGCGCTCGAACCTGGCGAAATCGTCCGCGAAGTCATCGTTCCGGTGGAAGAGCCCGGCACCGGCGTCTGTTACGAAAAGGTCGTGCAGCCGGCAAGCGGTTTCGCCATCGTTGGAATTGCCGTGCGCGTGCGCCGCAGCGCCGGAAAAATTAGCTTTGCGCGCATCGGTGTCACCGGTCTTTCCAATCAGTCCTGCCGCGCTGCCGCCGCCGAAGCGGCCCTCGCCGGAACATCAGGATCGGCGGCCGATATCCAGAATGCTGCGGCTCTGGTAACGCAAGGCGCGGACGCCAACTCCGATCTGCACGCCTCCTCCGATTACCGCAAGCACTTGGCGGTTGTCCACGCGGCGCGGGCAATCGCTGCGGCGCTTTCGAGACCGGCGTGAAAATTTCCGGCTCCTATACGCTCGAGGCTCCGCAGGAGCAGGCCTATCAAATGATGCAGGATCCCGAGATTCTGGCCCGCGCCATGCCCGGCTGCGAGGCGCTCGAAAAAATCGGCGAAAATGAATACCGCATGAAAATGAAGATGGTGCTGGCCAGCCTTTCCGGCGTGTTCGAAGGCAAAGTGCGCATCGCCGATCAGAACCCTCCTTCAAGTTTCCGGCTCATCGTGGAGGGTTCGGGGCGACCGGGATTCATCAAGGGCGACGGCCTGCTGAAGCTCACGCCCGCGGCCAACGGAACAGACGTTTCCTACGAAGGCGAAGTGCAGGTGGGCGGCACCATCGCAGCCGTTGGCCAGCGCCTGCTCGACGGCACCGCGAAAATCCTCATCAAAAAATTCTTCGGCAAGCTGACGGCGACCGCGAGCTGAGAAATCGCTGCCTTGCATCGCGGCGACGGTCTTCCGGCCGTTCCCAAATCGGCCGGCCGCCACACGCCGTGCTCGACAAAACTTTCCGTTCTTCGCGCAGAGAGTTTTTGACAGCTGGGGCCGCGTGTGTTCAGATGACGCCGGAGATTTTTCGTGCGGCGATATCGTCTGGCATTTTTGATTGCGGCGCTGTTTTTAGTTTTTCTGATCGTCCTACCGCTCTTTTCGACGGGCATCGGGCTGATTGTCGATTGGTGGTGGTTTAACCACGTTGGTTATCGCGAGATTTTCACCAAGATTCTTGGCACGGAAATCGGCTTAGGCGTTTTCGGCGCAGCCGCGTTTCTGCTGGTCGCCGGCCTCAACCTTCGCGTCACGCGGGGCGTTTCGCGGCGTTCGCGCTATCTCGCGGTGACGCAAACGATCGAACTCCCCGGGATCGACAAACTTCCCTCGATTTTTCGCGGCCTGATCTGGCTGGCCCTGCTGTTTTTGGCGTGGATAGTCGCTCAATGGTCGGCTGGGCATTGGAACGCGTATCTTTTCGCGGCGCACGGTGTCCGCGTTTCGCAGACGGACCCGGTGCTGGGCATCGGCCTGAGTTTCTACCTGTTCCGCCTGCCTTTTCTCTTCTTTCTGTACCACCTGGCGTTGATCGTCCTGGTGGCAAGTCTTGCCACGGCGGCGGTCGCCTATTTTTTCGAGGGCGGTGTGTGGCTCTCGCCGAGCGGCTGGGGGATCGGCAGGAATGCGCGCAGGCATTTGATGGTTTTGGGAGGATTTCTCTTCCTGCTATTCGCCTGGCGCGCGCGGCTGGGCATGTACGATCTCGTGTACGCGCCGACGGGGCTGGTATTCGGCGCCGGATACACGGACATCCACGTCGGCTGGCCGGTGCTGTGGATTCAGCTCGTGGCGTGCGTCGTTGCGGCGATCGCCTTCTTCGCCGGCGCCGCCGACGGGCAAATTCGGCCGGCCGAATACGCCGTCGGTGGAGTCATCGGCGTGATCATCCTGGGCGGATGGATCGCTCCCGCCCTGGTGCAGAGCTATGTGGTTGCGCCGAACGAACTGGAGAAGGAACTCCCCTACATCGCTCGGAATATTGCCTTCACGCGGCAAGCCTACGGACTCGACAAATTCGACCAGCGCAATTTTCCGGATATCCAGGATTTGACGCCCGCCTCGATCCAGCAGAACGCCGCCACCATGCGAAATCTTCGCTTGTGGGACCACGAGCCGCAGCTCACCACCTTTCAACAGCTGCAGGAAATTCGCACCTACTACGACTTCGCGAACGTCTACGACGACCGGTACACCATCAATTCCCAGCTGCGGCAAGTCTCTCTTTCGGCGCGGGAACTCGCCTCGTCCAGCCTTCCGGACCCGAACTGGGTCAACCAGCACCTGATTTACACGCACGGATATGGGCTCTGCCTCGGCGGCGTGAACGAGTCCACGCCGGACGGCCTGCCGGTGCTCTTTATTAAAGATATTCCGCCGACTTCGTCCATTTCGCTCAAGGTTACCCGGCCGGAAATTTATTACGGTCAACTCTCGAACAATTACTGCTTCGTGAAAACGGGAGCCAAGGAGTTCGACTACCCCTCGGGCGAAGACAATGTCTACACCGTCTATCGCGGCGCGGGTGGGGTGCCGATGGGAAGCTTGTGGCGGCGCTTGATCTTTGCCCTGCGCTTCAGCAGCACGAACATTTTGCTTTCCGGATACCTTCAGCCGGGCAGCCGCATCATGATCTACCGGCAAATCTTGCAGCGGGTCGAAAAGCTGGCGCCGTTTTTGTCGTTCGATAGCCACCCGTACATGGTGATCGCGAACGATGGCTCGTTGCAGTGGATCGTGGACGCGTACACGATCTCGGGCCAGTATCCGTATTCCGAGCCGACCGGCGGAATTGGCAATTACATCCGCAATTCCGTCAAGATCACCATCGATGCCTACAACGGCGAGGTGCATTTTTACGTCAGCGATCCTTCCGATCCGTTAATCCAGACGTACGAACGCATCTTTCCCGGCGTCTTTCAACCGCTCTCGCAGATGCCTCCGGACCTGCGCTCGCACATCCGCTACCCGCAGGATCTGTTCACCATTCAGGCCGCCAAGTACGCCGTCTATCACATGACGGACCCGAGCGTCTTCTACAGCAAGGAAGACTTGTGGCGGGTTGCCACGCGCATGGTCAACGGCTCCTCGACGCCGATGAATCCTTACTACGCGGTGATGAAACTTCCCGATGTCGGCAAAACCGAGGAATTTATCCTGATGGTTCCGTTCACGCCCGCGCGGAAAAACAACATGATCGCCTGGATGGCGGCCCGGTGCGACGGAACCGATTACGGCAAGGTGCTCGTCTTCACCTTCCCCAAAGACAAGTTGATCTACGGGCCGGAGCAGATTCAATCGCGCGTCAATCAAAGCCCGGCGATTTCCCAGCAACTTACGCTTTGGAATCAAGGCGGATCGCGCGTGACGCGCGGCACGTTGCTCGTCGTTCCCGTGCAGAATGCCGTGATGTACGTAGAACCCTTGTACCTCGCGTCCGAGGGAGGCTCGTCCATACCGGAGCTGAAGCGCGTGATCGTCGCCTATTCCGACCACGTGGCGATGGAGCCGACACTGGAAGACGCCTTGAACGTGATTTTCGGCGGACAAGCCGGTGAGAGCGAGGAAGCGTCAGCGACCGCCCCGGCATCGCCAGCGGCGAAGGGCAAGACCGTTCCGCCCGCGCTGGAAAGCCTGATTCGGCAAGCCAATCAGCACTTCCAGCAAGCGCAACAGGATTTGCGCAATGGTGATTGGGGCGGCTACGGAGAAGAAATGCAGAAACTTGGCCAAACGCTAAAGCAGATGCCTGCGAAACCATCCGCAGTTTCGCCCGCCCGGTAGCGCGCCGTAGAACAATACGCTCGGCGTATCTTCTTGTGATTCTCATCACAACGCCACCGGCAGGCGATAGCGCTATAATAATTTTTCGCGTGCTGCGTCCGGCGATTCTGTAGCGGAGCATGCGAAGGCCACAGCGCGTCGAAGCCTCAGGTTCACGGTCTACACCCTTTGGAATTGCAATCTGGCCGCACGCAACCCTGGACGCGCAAAGTTCAACAAAGCAGCAGTGTGGAAATTCGGCCCCAAGAACGATAGAAACTTACGAGGGCTCTGACTCTGGAGTCATGGAATGAAAACTGGCTGGGATCAGCAAGATGAAGAGCAGTCACGGCACGCCTCCGAAACGACCGACGATAAACGAGTGCTGGAGGGCCGCAGATCTTTTTTCCTATGGCTTGTAGCAATAGGCACCGCCACGATGGGCGCGCTACTCTCGATTCCCCTGGTCCGCTACGCGCTTTACCCTGTCTTTGCGAAGACCACTTCCGCCCCGTGGTCGAAGCTCGGCCGCAAAAGCAAATACGATTCGCTGTCCGCTCCGCTCCGCGAAACCGTCGATATCAACCAGATCAACGGATGGATGGAGTCGGCTTCGAAAAAGCCCGTCTACGTCACCAAAGGCAACCGAAAAGGATCGCTCGACGGAGTAGAAGTGCTGTCCGCCGTTTGTCCGCATTTGGGATGCGAAGTTCCCTGGAACGCGGACGCCGGCAAGTTCATGTGCCCGTGTCACGGCAGCGTCTTTGCGCCGGATGGCTCGCTCATCCAGGGCCCCGCGCTGCGTGGAATGGACACGCTGGCCATCAAGATGGACGAAGATGCATTGATGGTCCGCTACGAATATTTTCAGGCGCTGCTGCCCGATAAAAAGGTAGTGGGATAAAGGGGATCGCGAATCATGTCGAAGCAACCGGAGTTGAGTCACAACCCTCAGAGCCCGCACGGCGCGGCCCCCGGCGGACTATTCCACTGGTTCGAGCAGCGCACCGGCCTGAACAAGCTGCTGCATCACACGCTCGACGAACCCATCCCGGGCGGAGCGCGTTACGCTTTTATCTTCGGTTCCGGCCTGCTGTTTATCTTCCTGTCGCAGGTGATTACTGGAATTTTCCTCGCGCTCTATTACGTTCCTTCGGTCGATCACGCGCACGTCACGGTCGCGTACATCACCAAAGTGGTCGCCGCCGGCTCTTTTCTGCGCAGCTTGCACGTGTACGGCGCCAGCGCCATGGTGATCATCGTGCTGCTGCATCTGAGCCAAACCTTTCTATACGGCTCGTACAAAGGAAAGCGCGAGCTGCTGTGGCTTTCCGGGACCGTGCTGTTCACGCTGGTGATGGGCATGGCGTTCACGGGCTATTTGCTGCCGTGGGATCAGAAATCCTATTTCGCAACGGCCGTCGGCACCAACGTCGCAAGTGAGGTGCCCATCGTCGGCGGATTCGCCAAGCGCATGCTGCGCGGCGGCGATCAAATCGGCACGCTGACGGTCTCGCGCTTTTACGCCCTGCACGTCCTTTATATCCCGGCGCTGATTTTCCTCTTCATGGGCATTCACGTGTATCTCTTTCGCAAAGCCGGAGCCGCCGGGCCCATCAGCGAAAGCGTGATTCATCCCACGCAGAAAACGGAAAGCTTTTACCCGCGCCAGCTGCTGATGGATCTGGGATTTGCATCCTTGCTAATCGTGGCGCTTGGCCTCGCGGCATTTTTCGCTCCGGCAGCGCTCGGGCCCCTGGCCAATCCCGCGGACACGCATTTCCTGCCGCGCCCGGAATGGTATTACCGGCCTCTCTTCGAATGGCTGAAAATCTGGCACGGACAGGCGGAATTCGTCCGCATCCTCGTGATTCCCGCCATCATCGTGTTTTTGTTTGTCGGTCTGCCGTTCCTCGATCGCAGCCCGGAGCGGAGACCTTGGCGGCGTCCGATAGCCGTCGGCATATATTCCGTGATTTTCATCGGCCTGATTTCGCTCGGGGCGTACAGCTACTACGAGGACGCCCACAATAAAGACATCGCCCTGCAGCTGGCACAGCAGAAAGCCAGGGAAGTGCAGTACATGAAGGAGCCGTTCAAGCCGCAGCTAGTCGGCGCAGTTCAGCCGGCGGCAAACAAGGCAGCCGCGAGTCCGCTTGCCGCCGCCGGGCAAAAGATCTTCCAATCTCACGCGTGCTTCGCCTGCCATGGCGAGGGCGCCGTCGGAACGACCATCGCCCCGAGGCTCGTCGGCATCGGAAGCAAGTTTTCGGAAGAGCAGCTCGAAAATCTGTTTCAGCACCCCATACCGCAAATGAACGCCGGCGGAATGCCACATTTCCAATTCACGCCCGACGACGTGAAAGCGCTTCGCGCGTATCTGGACAGCTTGCAGTAGCGAGCCGCCCGCTCTGGAAGCAGCCGAAAGAATCGGCGGTACCGTGGTGCGGAATATCATCGCAAACTGGCCCGAACGCGAAGCGGCGGTTCCCCGAATCGCTTTCGAAGCAAAAATCCGGGTCAGGCCGATTCGTAGAAGGGCCGTGTGAAGCTTCACAAGGCGCTCAGAGCGCCCAAACGTCTGTGATCGGCCAGCAGTCCCAGGACGCTTCCGGACGGTCCGCACAAGAGCTGCTATCGCCGATGTCGCCGCCCCGAAGCTGCGCGAAATTCCGGGCTAGGCTATCGGCATCCATCAGCGACGCGGCCACTTCCCGCGGCATGTGGCGCGCGATCAACAGTTCCGCCGCGGCACACGGCTTTATTTGACCACCATCGCGTGGGAAGCGCTGACGATGGCGCTCTCCTGGCGCCTGTCACGTGCAGCATCGCAAGGGGCCTGAGCCTCGGCCCAATCTCGTTCACAGTTCTGAAGCTGTTCACTGGACGCCGCAAGGAAATCAGCATGCTGATCTGGGTGCCGAGCCTTCTCTTTCGCTGTGCGCTTCTGGGAGTCGAATAGAACGCGTTCAGTACGGCGTCTTGTTTGGCAGCGCGGCCCAGGCGGAAAACGCTTGCAGCGCGGCCTCGCGCATCATCTGCAACATCGGGATTTTGCGTTCGCAATGAGGCCGCGGAATTTCCCGGTAGATCAGCGAATCATCGAATCCGATTTTCGCCGCGTCCTCCGTTGTGTTGGCGTAATAGACGCGATCCGGCCTCGCCCAGTAAATCGCGCCCAGGCACATGGGACAGGGCTCACAGGAAGCGTAGAGTTCGCAGCCGCGCAATTCGAAATTCTTCAGTTTTTCGCATGCTTCCCGAATCGCGAGTATCTCGGCGTGCGCCGTGGGATCGTTGCAGAGGGTTACGGAATTTGCAGCTTCCGCCAGGATTTTCTCTTCGCGCACCACCACAGCTCCGAATGGCCCGCCCCGGCCGGATCGAACGTTCTCGATCGAAAGCTGAATCGCGCGAGTCATAAACGGATTATTCATCGTCACACCTGATCGTTAGCAGCTAGTTTGCGGTTTCCCGCGCCTGCCACGCGCGTCGGGAAGCGGTGCTCGCTCCCATCCGCGAAGCCGTGCCTGCACCGCCGAGCACGCCGAACCTGCGGGCGATCTCGTGGCACAAACCCGTGCGCTTGGCCTCTCGCTTGGAGACCGCATGCTTGGCACTCGGTCTTGGCTTAAAAGCTCCCGTGTACACCGCTGATTCGTCGTGGAAGAAGCTGAAGCTCAATCTTCGCATCCATGTGATTCGCTAACGACCCAGCGCGCCGCCGCGCAAGTTCTGTCCCGGCGCTCGGCTCGTCCATTTCAACGACGGCGCTGCCGGCATTAGAGTCTTTCCCCGGCGTATTTCTTCGCGTACCGCTCTAGCGCAGCTCGCACCACTGGGTACGCGTTCCGAGCCGGACTAATTTCATCCACCTCCACGGCCTTGTGCTCCAGTTGCTTGTAGTCTTGAAAGAAACGCCTCAGCATCTGCCGGTAGTGCGCCGGAACTTGGCTTGCTTCCTGATACCCGTTGAATTCCGGATCGCCCGTTGCGACGGCAACAATCTTGTGGTCCAAAACTCCCGCATCGATCATCGTCATCAATCCAATCGCTCGCGCATGCATGATTGCCAGCGGCACCGCCGGCTCCTGGCATAGCACCAGCACGTCCAGCGGATCGCCGTCTTCCGCCAGCGTTTGCGGAATGAACCCGTAGTTCGCCGGGTAATAGACCGCCGAATACAGCACGCGATCCACCTTGATCAGCCCGCTCGCCTTGTCGAGCTCGTATTTCACGTTCGACCCCAGCGGAATCTCGATCACCGCGCTAAATTCTTCCGGAACGTCGTCTCCCGGCTTCAAATCGTGCCATGGATGGATCATCCTGCGCCTCCCGCATCAACTCGTCAGCACATCGGCGCCTGACCGCGCGCTTCCGAGCGCGCCGCCCGCACTCTTATATATCAGCTCCATTGTGGGCCATTTCACACTCGCGCGCGAGTACCGCCAAATCTGGTGCGTGAAAGTCGTTCAAAAAGAAAACGCCGGCCATGGATTCGGCCGGCGTGAAGAAATCTCTCGTGTATGCGTCGTTTCAATCGATGCGCGTCAGTACAGAACCACAAAATGCCGTCAGTTGCCTTTTTATTGCGTCCCCTTCGGCAGATCGGTGCCTTCCAGCGGATAGCCGAGCTGTTCCCACCGCGTCAATCCGCCCTGCAGCGCTTTCACCTTGTCGCGCGCGTAACCCAGCTGCCACATCTCCTGCACCATCGGCGCGCTGTCCTCTTCGTGCGGGCAATTGCAGTAAAAGACGATCAGCTTGTCGCCGGGAAGGACCTGGAGGGTCTGGTCCGCGCTGGTAATGTCCACCGCCGGATCGTAGGCGATGTTCACCGCGCCTTTGATGTGCTCGGCGCCATAGCTCACCGAATCATCGGTATCAACGAGCACCACGTTGCCGTTGGCCTTGATCAGGCGCTGCACTTCCTCGGCCGTAATCCGCGGAACCTTTGGATAGGGCAGCTCGTCCTTGGCGGAATCCGCGGCGTTCCCGGATTTTGCGCTGCTCGCCGCCTGATGCGCGTTTTTCGGCAGCGGGCGCGACGAAACCGCCGCTGGCATCAGCGCCATCAATCCGAACAACAGTCCTGCCACAATGTAAGCTTTCATAGCCACTCCGTTGCGTTCCGTTTCGCGCCGCCGGCCCGGAGCGTCCGCCCCGAGCCGGCGCGCCATGCCTTATTTTACGTCCAATCGTCGATCTTCACGCCACGGCGCAACCCGAAGTCCGTGACGAACCAGACGGTCTGCACTTTCCCGCCCGCCACCACCACGTGGATCGCCCGTGAATTGGTGAACGGCTTGATCAGCGTTTCCTGCGGAATCTTTCGCCAGGTCGCATACGGCTCCAGCCCCTGCAGCGCCAGCGGCACCACGGTGCTTTGGATCACGCCGTTGCCCCAGAAGTTAGCGGCCGTCTTCTCCACGTTTTGCGAGAACCACTCGCTCAACTGCTCCTTCGTCTTGAAGCCGTGCGCTTTCTGCAGCAACGCCGCCACGGTTGGATCCATCACGATCATCGCCGACGAACCAGACGCCGTGAGCGACCTCATGTAATCCCGCATCAGGTAGTGCGTCGGGTAGAGCTCCTGGCTGCCGCCCACGCTGGAAATGCTGGTCCAGCCCGTTCCCACCGTCACCACGTTGTCGTCGGGCTTGAATCCCATCTGCACGTGCAGCGGCGTCCAGCCCTCCGGCAGGTTCTCCTCGTTTTCGGCGTAACAAATATTGTTGTACTGAAAATTGCTGCCCACGCTTTCCCACGCGTTGATGCCGTTGCGCAGGTCGCCCGCCGTCTTGGACAGAATCGTGAAAGCGCGCCCGACCACAGCGTTCGAACGGTTGTACGGTCCAAGCGCGTTGGTCCCGCTGTTGAATTTCAGCTTTTTCGCGATGGGTCCGCTGATCACGACCATGTTCGCCATCGAACTGGTCGAATTGCCGAAGGGCGCCTGCGTCGCCAGCGCCAGAATCACCGGGAAATGCTCCGGTGAAGCCCCGGCCATCACCGCGCTGATGGCTACTTTCTCCACGGTCAACGGCCGCGCGCCGCCGGTGATGTTGATCGTCTTGATCACTTCGTCGGGCTTGCGGCTCGTGCCCCGCAGCATCTCCATCACTTTCTTCTCAGTGGGCAAATTGATCCAGTTGTAATCGGCCCATCCGCGCTCATCGAAGAGTGCCCGCAGATTGTCTTCGGTATCGGGTGGCAGCAGCCTCGGCTCGACGGATTCTTCCGGTGGCGCGCCGGAGATCTTTTCGTTCGCCGTCAAAGGGCTCGTCAGCGCACTCACCACCGCGTGCATCATCGGCTGATCGGTGAGCATGTCTTTGCCGGTCACGTAGCCCACGTCCACGGCTTTCGGCTGCCCGGTGAACGGAAACGGCACGGCGACAAATCGCAGCGGCATGCCGGTGTCATATTTGCGCACATACGTCAGTGCGTAATGCACGATGTTATTCATCGCGACGCATACAGTGGGAATTCCGATCTGAGTCTCGATCTGCTTTGCCCAGCGGCTCACGGCCTGGCAGCAGCCGTTTCAACCCGCGACGCCGACGACTACCGCGTCGGCGTGATTCTCCCTGATGGCTTTGAGGACCGAAGGATCGGTGCCGAACATCCCCTCCGCGGTCACCTTCACCACCGTCCGTACGCCTGTGTAGTGCTGGTGTAGCCAGTCCGTCATCGCGTCATAGAAATAGTTCGCCGCGTCCGGACCTTCCCAGGACAGGTTGATCATGTAGATCAGCTTGTTGTTCATGTCCTTCAGTCGCGGCGCCAGTGGAACCCGCGCCGCCACCTTGTTGGCGATCCCCGGGTTCATCACCGTGATCCGTTCGTCGCTGCCTTCGTACGAATCGCCCGCCAGCGGACGCGCAGCGGACGTTGCCAACGCGGGAGTCCCGGCCACCAGCGCCGGAGTCGCTCCCAATAGCGCCAACATCTTTCGTCTATCCATTGCCCTTGCCTCCTTCAAATATTCTCTCGGAAGAAATGGCCGCACCGCAGATCACATACGATCGTCGTAACTTGAATTACTCAGCGCCGAAAAGTGCGAAAGGCCGGAAGCTCCCGAACGTTGGACGCGGTCCACACCAGTGCAAGCAATGCACGTTTCGTCCCGCAGGGCCGGTCATCAAACGCTTCGCCGATAATCCACCCCCGGCCTTCGCCGGTCACGCTAGGCGGAATATACACCTCTGGGCCGTCTTTTCGCCGCTGTATTCCTGGTTCTCGGTCTGAGCCTACGAACTGGCGTTCGCCGGCAGCCGCATCGGGGGTTTGGCACGTTACGTAATGCATCGCCCGCTGGTCCCACGCGAGTCAGCCCAGGTCGGCAAGCTTCCGGCAAACCGTTTATCAGACACTAGCCGACCGTTTGGCGAATGGCTCCAGCGCTCAACGCTTGAAAAGGATCACTTTCAGATATAGCATCAGCAGCCGCACGATCGTGTGAGGCGATGACGCCTCGCATTCGCATGATCCGCAAGAAGAGGAAAGGGACGGGGAGGCTTGCATGCCGGGAACGCCGTATCCGAAAGAGCAGATGCATCGCATCGCTTACACCAAGCTTACGAAAGAGCAGATTGCAGACAAGCTGAGGGAGGTAAGCGGGCCGACGAGCTCCTCGCCGTTATCCGACGTATTCGCCGGCAAGTCGATCCGGATCGTCACGGACAACAAAGGACCTACGCTGACGTATACGTTTAGCGGGACCAACCGCCTTTCGCTGGCTGAAAACGGCGGCAGTTCGGTGGACGCGGGGTACGGCGCGCTGACTCTGGATAGCATCGCGTTCTTTTCGCACATGATTCCGGGGACACAGCGCGGCTACGCCGTGGTGATCGATCGCAACACGAACGTGGCGACGGTGTTCGAGCTGTGGTTCAGCGGCTACAAGGACAATCGCGAAGTGCAGCGCGAGATTTATTACGGCTACGTGGAGCAGCCAGGCCAGGAACCGCCAAAGGCTCGGCATGTGCCGACAAACCGCGTGGAAGGCAAAGGGTTCTATTGGAAACAAGATAATGGCGCGGAGACGCTGGAGCTATTTCCTTCAGTGGCGTACTCGAATTTCGTGGAGCTATCGCGGCTGGGCGGCGAACTGGGGTTTTGCGCGCCATCGGACTACATCAAGATCGATGAGAACCGCTACATCTACACGCGCACGGAATGCGAGTTCTCCGGCACGTTTACGGCATATGTGATGGATTTGAACCGCATTGAACAGGTGGGCACGCGGCTCGGCTTCAACGCCAAGGACGCGCTGGAATATTACGTCTTCCTCGGCAAGGGAGAGTGGCTGGGGCAGCTGGCGCAGTTCGAGAAGTTTGGCGATGAGAGCGGCGGACCGGTGACCGCGGCCGCGCCCGGCCAGACTGCGGCGAAAGGCGCGCGGCGAGTCTACCGGCCGTTTGAAACGATGCCGAAAATGACCAGGGCGCAAGTCGACGCGGTCTGCGCCAAACATACGTCAGCCTTTGCGCCGCGTGGCATCTCGCCCGGCGCCAATGCGCCTGCCGCATCGATGGCTGGCAATCTCGGACCGAACACCGGTTGGCTGGCTGGCAAATCGCTAACGCTTCGCTACGATACCGCCCCCGCGATGGAGTACCGCTTCGGCGACGCCGAAACGCTGCACTGGCGCAAGGAAGGTAGCGGGCGCTGGACCAAGGCACGCTATCAGGCTTTCGAGTCGATGCCGGGAGTGATTCTGTTTGGCCACCTGCTGGAAGGCGAGCCGAATCATGACGGACACATGATCGTGATGGATTTCGACGAAGGTTTGGTGACCTGTTTCAACGGCTTCCTGAACACGCCCTATTTCGCAAATGAGGCAGGGGTGAAGATCCACTTCGGCGTGATCGAGATGGAAGGACTGATTCCGCCGAAATATCGCCGCCACGTTCTTGACGGATGAGATGGTCGGCCGCGCGGTGAGCCAGAACTACGCACCGGGGCTGACGTCCATGCACCTCTATAGCGACGCCGTATTCGTTGTCCTGGATCATCTTCACCGGGACAGATGCCGGAGGGTTGGAGTGGAGCGGGCCTGCCTCCTACGTGAAGATCCGTGACGGCCTGTATTTCATGTACTGGCTGGAGGAGGCCTGCAACGGCACGCTGGGCACCATCCTGGTCAACTTGCACACGATGCGCGACGTGGGCATCGGCTATAACTGCGGCGAAAACGGCCTGAACATGAACGCGTTGGGCGCACACGAGCGGCTCGCCGGCCAGCTCGACCTAAGGCGCTTCTATCAGGTGAAGTCGACAGGAGGCGTGGCATGACAAACAAGACCAATTCCACGCGCCGGTCCTTCCTGAAACGTGGAGCGCTGCTGGCCGTTCCGCTGGCCGCCGCGGCGCCCGCCGCAGTACTGGCCGACGACGGGCTGAAAGCGCGCTTGGCGAAGCTGGAAGACGAGGCCGCAATCCGCAACCTGCATCAGAGCTGGCTGCGGCAGGTCAACGCTGGAGCAGCCGACGCCGCTACGCCGCTGTTCGCTGATCGCGAAGCCGCCGCGCTCGACCAATCCGTGCGCAGCATCGCGGCGGATCACGCCGGGAAACCGGACGCGATCGAGATCGCCCCGGACGGCAAGAGCGCTGACGGGCGGTTCCACTGCACGGTGGAAATTGAAACTCCGATCGCGAAAGACTGCACCTTGGCGCAGATGGCGCACGCGCAAGGCAACGGCTTCGTGCGCCGGACGGAGCGCCATGTGCTCAACGTCGAATACGTGAAAGCTGGCGGCGCGTGGTCAATCGCGAAGGCCGAGTTCGCGCCGGCCTAGGTCTGCCGTCTCGCTTCCCGTTCCTATCAAGGAACGTCATCTGCCGGGTTCCAACGGCAACAGGGCTTCGCGAAATATCGTGGTCGGCCCACCAGACGACTCGTTTCTCCCGATCCGACTTTCCCATAACCGCGTTGACCGGGCATTTGCGAGCTCTTGGCAGCCAATTTGGGCAACTTCCGCAACTTCCGGATTGCCGACTTATCAGGCGTTAGCCGATGTCGCAGGCCGAATTCATTGGCGAAGGAAGTACGGGAAGACTCTGCAGGGCAACAACACTGCGGCCCAGACCTACGAGAAGTTTGTTCACGACGTCCGCTGCATGGTAGATCGACTCGCCTCGCGGTAGGTACTGTGTAATCCCGTGCAAGTCGTCCCCGGAGGTCACTACCCCCTTCTCAACGTGCCGACCACACCTCACTTGGGGATGCCCGATCGTTGCCACCAGCGCGTTACAGAGGCAGGTCCGGCCGACCGTGTTCTCTTGTTTTCCGCCCTTGGAAAGGTACACGGACACCGGCTCGCCGGGGCAGCGGTAACCAATTTTACCGTCAGGGCGTTTGTAGGCTTCGCGTAGATAGCCAAGATCGCAAATGCGCGGTCTGGCGGAATAGACGTCGTCGTCTGACAACGTGCCTTCCAACTGAGCTACCTTGAAAGGGAAACCCGTAGGCGAAGCCAGCGCGCTGGTGACTACTCGTGCGTCGCCCGAGATAACCTTTGTCAAAAGCCTCCGCTTGTAGTCTTCCCTTAAACCCGATTCGGCGCAGTATGCGAACGCGGTTCCTACCTGAACGCCCGTCGCGCCGGCGGCTAGAGCCTCGCGGAGCTTCTCGGGTGAACCGTACCCTCCTGCAAGCCAAAACGGCAGGCCGAGCTCGCGTATCTTCGCGAGGTCAACCTGATCGCGTTCTCCGTAGATCGGCTCTCCAGCTTCGTCGAGCTGTAGCTTCCCGCGGGGAGGAGCATTGTGGCCTCCCGCCGTCGGCCCTTCGATTACGAATCCATCCACTCTGCCGTTCGCCCTTTTCAGCATTGTTGCTGCCAGGGTATTCGAAGCAATGATGGCAAGAAACTTGGGCCGGACCAGCGAAGGAAGTTCACATTCCATGAATTCCAACGGAACAAACGACATCGTCGTGTTATCGCTCTCCTCGGTTCCAGTAACGTGGAGCGGGTACGTCGCGGGTTTGTGGCAAGCCAGGAGATCGAGCACTCCGGGGATTTTCAGTGGGACACCCGCGCCCATGAGGACATAACCAACCCCCGCGAGCATCGCACCGTACAAAGAGGGAAGATGAGGGATCTGAATCTTTTCGAGATAGTTGATTCCGACCGGATTGCCGTGCCCTTCGCGAGCGAGAAAAACTTCCACAAAATTGGCGAGGATGCAAAGCTCGCTCAACTCGCGCGGGGTGTCTTTCGTGTGCATCGGCAGGGTTTTGTAAGACGCACTCGCCGGCTTTCCACCAGGAACATAGAACTTGCTCCACGCGCGTTCGGCCATTAAAGGAAAAGGGAACTGATCGAGGCCGCGACGCATGTGTCCCCCCGGATCACCGTCTTGCAGGCGCCGGGCGAAGATTTGATCCAAGGCGGTTCCGGAAACAACTCCGAGTTGGCCTAGCTGGGATACTGCCTGGGCGAGTTGCCAACTGGATACCCCCGCGCCCATGCCACCCTGGATGATTGTGGGAAGATGATCCATAGCGGCCAGTATGGCGTATCCCCTCATTTCAGATTGTCATAGTTTTGTATTATCTAGCGCGATGTCGTAAAAGGAATGGCCTGCCCGACTTCGGATCAAGGCGAACGAGAGAGTGTGAATCTAGCGGACAATTGGGGCCAACGTCCGGTTAAGAAGCGTTCGTGAAAGGTTATAAACTGGAGATCCCGGCAGACAAGACAAATGAAGCACAGCGGAGCGCAACGCCCCTGGAAACGCCTAGCCAGAGTGTCGGCGGCATCGGCAAGCCTGGCGCGGATCCAAAACAGATGGCGGAGTTCCTCTCGAAAGTGGTGCCCAAATATGTGGAGAGCACAGTTCAAGTCCTGCAAGCCATGCCGAGCGTTATGAAGCCGGGCAACCGGACATTTCGTTTCACCCGATCCAAGAGCTTTGCGAATCAGGATCAATCGTCCGGCCGATCGTCAATACCCATCCATAGGCTATTCCGGACAACCAGAATTCCCGATTAGCGGGGCGACCGGACAATGCGTTTCGCTGAGGGCCACGAACTGCTGCCGCTCTTCGCCCGAGTCGGATTTGGCCGTTTGCAAACGGGTAAACTTCTTGAGAGCGG